>CANGJJ010000020.1 GCA_947454485.1 Beijerinckiaceae bacterium | reverse complement strand
TTTGCACCTGCGGCTACGCCTAAAGCGGTGGTGGACCGGTTGGAAGCTGGCATCACCGAGGTGATGCGCATTCCTGAAGTGCGCCAGAGCGTCGAAACAGCGGGGTTGATTGCGCTTGATAGCGGAGCGCAAATCATGCGCGATCGCGTTTCCTCCGACATCAAGAAATGGGTCACTCTGGTCAAAGAACGCAATCTGCAATTTGACCAGAACTAATCCTCTTTGCGAAAGCCAAACATTCGCGCTGGATTATCGACGAGGATTTTCGTGCGCGTCGCCGAATCGGGCGCGATCACGGCCAACAGGCTGAGCAGGTCGCCTTCATTGGGTGTACGGCCGGGAACGAATGTATTGGCATGAGGCCAATCGGTACCCCACAGGACACGGTCGGGCGCGGCATCAATCACCGCCTGCGCAAAGGGCACCATATCCATGAAGGGGAGAGAGCCCTCCACATGGGCTTTGGGTATCGCGCTGATCTTGTCAAAACTGCAGAGCTTCACCCAGAAGCGATCATCCTTGAGGAGATCGAGCAAGATCTTGAAGGCTGGCTGATCGAGGCCGTCGCGCGCACGCACACGCGCCATATGGTCGATGATGATGGGGCCGGGCAGTGTACGAATGAAGCTTGCATGTTCGATGAGGTCTTTGGGATCGACATGCAGATCGAGCACCCAGTTGCGGCGCGTTAAATGCGGCAGATGTGCCAGCAGAAAATCGACACTGCCGGGGCGATCATCCATCAGATGGAAGCGCGCACCGCGAATGCCGCCCTCGTGGAGTTCATCGAGCGCGGCGTCGTCAAAGCTCTCGTTGATATTGGCAATGCCGCGCGCGCGGCCTTCCATTTTTTCAATCGCATTGAGAATGACACGATTGTCATGGCCATGCGCTGTTGGCGTGACAAAGACCGCGCGGCTGAGGCCCGTGATGGCCTGCATATTCATATAATGCTCAATCGGCGCCGCGGGGGGCGTATAGCGGCGCTTGTCTGCATAGGGGAAGAGATCGGGCGGGCCGAAGACATGGGCATGTGTGTCGCACGCGCCTTTGGGCAGTACCCAGTTGGGGGCGCGCGTATTGGGATCGGGCCCAAGGCTGACGGGATAGCGCGGAGCGGTCATAATCATTCCTTCGCGGCAAGGCGCGCTTTGTCGATGAGATCAGGTGAGGCGCTGAGCATTTTGCTGATGATCAGTTGCGCCTCGCGGCCATCGACCGGAGAGATGGGGAGATTTTGACGCGCCGCATCGGCCAGAAAATCTGGATCGCGCAGCGTCGCATCAAAAGCCTCTTGCAAGATCTTGATACGCTCAGCCGGGACTTTGCGCGAGACGATGAGAGGCCGTCCAACTTCGCCCGAGGCCATCAGATAGTCGATCACCTCGCGGGCCTGCTCGTTCTGAGTCAGTTCGCCTAAAAATTTCACTTGTTTGGGCAAGTCATCTGCCGTGCCGCGCGACAAACGGGCGAGCAGATTGATCTTGTCTTGCTTGAGCCAATGGTCGGGCAGGGAGGACCATGAGACGCAAGAGCCGCTGATCTCGCCGCGTTCGGCCGCTAGATACATTTCCGAATTGCCGCGATAGGCGCTGATGATCTGCAGATCAAGACCAAAGAGATTGCGCATCATGGCCACATTGTTGGTCGCGCTGGAACCAACGCCAGAGCCGCCGAACACATGTTTGCGGTTTCTCAAATCTTCAATCGAGGTAATCCCGGTGTCCTTCATGGCAAAGCAAACGCGCAGATCGCGCGCCAGACTGCCGATCCATGCGAATTGGTTAAAGCTGATCTTTGCCTTGCTGCCCTCATTGATCGTCTCATTGACGAGGCCTGAGTTGAAGGCTGTTATCGTCAGACCATCAGCGGGTGCGATCTCGGCGGTGTAGAGGACCGCATTCAGACTGCCCGCGCCCGGCATATTGCGCACGATGATCGTGGGATGGCCGGGAATATATTTACCATAGTGACGCGCCATCAGTCGCGCATATTGATCATAACCGCCGCCAGCACTGATGCCGACGACGAGATTAATGACCTTGCCTGCATAGAAATCAGCCTGCGCAAAGGCGCTCGTGGCGAGTGTGAGGGAAGCTGTCGCCGCGAGCAGCCATATGCGAAGTGGGATCATCAAGCCGGAACTTCACCGAGAATAGTGACACGGCGCAGCAAGCGGCGTTCGCCCGCAGAAAAATCAGTGCGCGCATGGAGTGAGCAGCGATTGTCCCACATCAACACATCGCCGGGCCGCCATTTGTGGCCATAGACAAATTTGGCTTGTTCTTGATGATCGAAGAGAAAGTCGAGGATGCGCTCGCTCTCGTCTTTCGGCAGGCCTTCAATCTCGCGCGTCATCAGGCGATTGACATAGAGCGCCTTGCGGCCTGTTGCCGGATGGGTGCGCACGATCGGGTGCCAGCTCGCAGCGCCATTCTCGTAATTATTGGCGCGAACCGTCGTGTCCTTCTCATAGGCGTTCAGCGCGCGACGCCCCTCGATCTTGGCTTTGATCTCATCGGGCAGGGTCTCATAGGCGAGATAGGCATTGGCAAAGAGCGTGTCGCCGCCTTCGCGCGGGATCTCCATCGCATAAAGGATGGTGGCTTTGGCGGGGCGCGGCTGGTGGCACTGATCAGTGTGAAAATGCATCTCGCCATCGGGCAGAGCGCCAATCGCCTCGCCATTCTCGCGGATATTCGAGATTAGCATGACTGAGGGGTGCTTCTTGCTGAAGCTGCGCCCGGAGCTGACCTTGGCGGGCTCACCAAAGGCGTCGGCAAAACGCACATGGGAATCTTCATCGAGATTTTGATCGCGCAGCAGAATGACCAAATTGTCATGCCAGATGTCGAGCATCTTCTGCTTGGTGGCCTCGTCAATCGGCTGGCTTAGATCAACCCCGATGATCTCCGCGCCAATGGCGGGCGACAGGGGTCGCACTGCAATATTGTCGGCTACCGTGGACATGGCTGCTTCTCTCCCCGATTTGATTTTGTCCCATCTTGGGGGAAGGAGGGGCTCGCGACAATTGAAATATTCAGGCAGTTCGCCCCAAAAGAAAGCTGTTGGTGTTTGCCCGGGCCTCCACTAGCGTTGGACAAAAATCGGGAGGGTTTGCTGATGCTCGCTATCATCGCGAGGCTCACAGTCGTGCTGCTTTTGTCATCTGCGCCAGCTTTGGCGCAGCCCTCTGTCGAGCAATTTTATCGCGGCAAAACTCTCACCATTGTGGTCGGCTCTGCTGCGGGCGGCGGCTATGACCTCTATGCCCGTCTGGTGGCTCGCCATTTTGGTCGCTTCATGCCGGGCTCCCCGACTGTCGTTGTGCAAAATATGCCGGGCGCTGGCAGCAACCGCGCGGCAGGCTTTGTTGCTGTTCAGGCTCCGCGTGATGGCACCTTTATGGGCACGGTGATGGCGAGCGCTATCATGTGGCCGCTGATCTCTGACCAGCCCCTGCAACATGACCCCTCCAAGATGTTGATGGTCGGCAGTGTGAACCACAGTGTCTATTATTGCCTTGTGCGCGCCGACGCGCCGATCAAAAGCTTTGCGGAGGCTTTTGAGAAAGAAGCAATTATAGGCACAAGCGGCGAGGGCGCGACCTTACGCGAAATGCCGGTGATGCTGGTCAATGTCTTAGGTGTCAAATTCAAGCTTGTCGGGGGCTATACCGGCAGCCGTGACATTATTCTGGCGATGGAGCGCAACGAGGTCCATGGCATGTGCGGCATGGATTGGTCGAGCATGTTGACGCAGCGCCGTGATTGGGTGGAGAGCGGCTTTGTGCGGCCGCTGGTGCAGGAAGATCTGCTCGGTCATCCAGAGCTGACCAAAAACAATGTGCCGCTCGCCATTAATTTCGCCAAGACGCCGACTGATCGTCAGGTGATGGAGATCATGTATAGCGGCAATATGTTTGGTCGCCCCTATGTGCTGCCCCAAGGTGTGCCGCAAGAACGTGTCGATGCGTTGCGCAAGGCCTTTACGGCCATGGTGCAGGACGAGCAGTTTTTGGCTGAAGCAGCCAAGGCGCAGATGGAGGTCAGCCCGATGAACGGCACGGATCTGCAGGGCGTCGTTGCGCGGCTTTATGCCATGCCGGCTGAAGCGATCGAAAAGCTCAAACGCTCCATGGTCTACAAATAAAGCAAGGCGGCTTGCGCCTTACTTTTCCATCGCGGCCTTCGCCTTTTCGATCAGCGCGGCGGGCATGTTGACGATCTCGTCAGCAAGCTCTTTGGCGCGCTTGTGGGGCAGGGGTCGCACCTGCATTTCAGCCACGCGCATATCTTCGAGATAGCCAGGGTCTTTCATCACTTTCTCAAAGGCCGTGCGAAGGGCCTCAAGCCTGTCAGCCGGCACGCCCGGTGTCGTGATGAAGACGCGGCCAAGAGCAATCTCAGCTGAGAAAAGTTTGAAGATCTGCTTTTGCTCGTCATTGGTGGCGAGTTCTGTCAGCAGTGGCACTTGCGGCCATTCCGGATCGCGCGTCTCACCGATCTGCAGGAGGATATTGATCTTCCGGTTGGCAAGCCAATCGGCATTTTGCGATTTCAGGCTTGAGAAGAAATTGCCCGCGCGCCCCGAGACCTCGCCACGTTCCATCGCCAGATGGATTTCGTTGGTGCTCTTGTAGCCCGACACGACCTTGAATTTATAACCCAGAATATTGTTCAGCAGGGTTGGGTAGAGCATTGTGTAAGAGCCCGCACCCGTTGCGCCCATCAGCACATCACGTTGCTTGATCTCTTCGATGGAGGTGATGCCGAGCGCGCTCCAAGTGTAGAGATTGGCATTCTCCACATCGCTTGAGCCCAGAAAATTAAAATTGCGCGCATCATAGAGCGCGCCGCGCCCATCGAGCACCTGATAGCCGACAAAGGCTGGCAAGATGGCACCAATATGTGTGCCGTCTTTGGGGGCTTGCGTATAGAGGAAATTGGTCGCCTGCAGATGGCCCGCGCCGGTCATGTTCTTGACGATGACCGAGGGCTTGCCGGGCAGATGATTGCCCAGATATTTTGCAACCAATCGCGCATTTGTATCC
>CANGJJ010000019.1 GCA_947454485.1 Beijerinckiaceae bacterium | reverse complement strand
TGATCTTCACGCGAGCGAACTGACCCGTACCACCCGTCTGCTTCTTATGGGTGTAGTCGATGTCCACGGTCTTCGTGATCTTCTCACGATAAGCAACCTGCGGAGCGCCGACATTCACTTCGACCTTGTGGGTGCGCTTGAGAATGTCGACCTTAATGTCGAGATGCAATTCGCCCATGCCCTTGATGATGGTCTGGCCGGATTCAACATCAGTCGACACGCGGAAAGACGGATCTTCAGCAGCGAGCTTGACGAGCGCAGCCGACATCTTTTCCTGGTCGCCCTTGCTCTTGGGCTCGACCGCCATTTCGATGACGGGATCAGGGAATTCCATCTTCTCAAGGATGACGGGACGGTTGGGATCGCACAGCGTATCGCCGGTGCGCGTATCCTTCATGCCGACCAGCGCCACGATGTCGCCAGCATAGGCTTCCGACACTTCTTCGCGGTTGTTGGCATGCATGAGAACCATGCGGCCGACACGCTCGTTCTTCTCACGCGAGGAGTTGAGAAGCGCAACGCCCTTCTCGAACTTGCCCGAGTAAACGCGAGCAAAGGTGAGAACGCCGAACGGATCGTCCATGATCTTGAAAGCGAGCAGCGAGAGCGGCTCATTGTCGCCGGGCTTACGCTCGGTCTCTTCGCCGGTCTTGTAGTCGATGCCCTTGATCGCGCCACGCTCGATGGGCGAGGGCAGATAATCAACGACGGCGTCGAGGAGCGGCTGAACGCCCTTGTTCTTGAAGGCCGAACCAGCCAGCACAGGATACCAGGCGCCGGTGACGACGGCCTTGCGGATCAGGCGCTTCAAGGTCGCCTCATCAGGCTCCTTGCCTTCGAGATAGGCTTCCATCGCCGTGTCGTCGAGCTCGACGGCAGCTTCGATAAGCGCTGTGCGATATTCGACAGCCTTGTCCTGCAGGTCAGCAGGGATCTCTTCGTCGTCGAACTTGGCGCCGAGCGATTCTTCCTTCCACACAACTGCTTTCATGCGGACCAGATCAACGATGCCCTTGAAGTTCGACTCAGAACCGATGGGCAGCTGAATGGCGACCGGACGTGCACCGAGGCGAACCTTGATGTCGTCGAGGCACTGATAGAAGTCAGCGCCGATCTTATCCATCTTGTTGCAGAACACGATGCGCGGGACTTTGTACTTGTCGCCCTGGCGCCACACGGTTTCCGTCTGGGGCTCAACACCCTGGTTGGAATCGAGCACGCAGACAGCGCCGTCGAGCACGCGCAGCGAACGCTCAACTTCAATCGTGAAGTCAACGTGGCCGGGAGTGTCGATGATGTTGAGACGCTTGCCGTTCCAGATAGCCGTCGTAGCAGCCGAGGTGATCGTGATGCCGCGCTCCTGCTCCTGCTCCATGAAATCCATGGTCGCAGCGCCGTCGTGCACTTCGCCGATCTTGTGGCTCTTGCCGGTGTAATAGAGGATGCGTTCCGTAGTCGTCGTCTTGCCCGCATCGATGTGGGCCATGATGCCGAAGTTACGGTAGTCCTCAAGAGCGTATTGGCGGGCCATCGTCCGATCCTCGTTAGCGCGTGAGCGCCAAAATCTTTACCAGCGATAATGCGAGAAGGCGCGGTTGGCTTCAGCCATCCGGTGCGTGTCTTCGCGCTTCTTGACCGCGTTGCCGCGGTTGTTGGCAGCATCCATCAGCTCAGCCGACAGACGATCAACCATGGTCTTGTCATTGCGACCGCGAGCGGCCGTGATGATCCAGCGGATGGCCAAAGCCTGACGACGCTCGGAGCGAACCTCGACCGGCACCTGATAGGTGGCACCACCCACGCGACGCGAACGAACTTCGATCGCAGGCGCAACATTTTCCAGAGCCTGCTTGAACAGCGGCAGCGGCTCAGCCTTCGCGCGCTGCTCGATCAGATCGAACGCGCCATAAACGATGGCTTCGGCGGCGGACTTCTTGCCGTCGTACATGATGGAGTTCATGAACTTGGCGAGAATCACGTCACCGTACTTGGCGTCCGGAATGACTTCGCGCTTTTCAGCTTTGTGACGACGCGACATCGTATTTTCCCCTTACTTCGGACGCTTCGCGCCGTACTTCGAACGACGCTGCTTACGGTCCTTGACGCCTTGGGTGTCGAGAACACCGCGCAGGATGTGATAGCGCACGCCGGGCAAATCCTTCACGCGGCCGCCACGGATCATGACGACAGAGTGTTCCTGAAGGTTATGACCTTCACCGGGGATATATCCGATGACTTCAAAACCGTTGGTGAGACGAACCTTGGCCACCTTGCGGAGCGCCGAGTTCGGCTTCTTCGGCGTTGTTGTATAAACGCGCGTACAAACGCCACGCTTCTGGGGGCAAGCACCCAGATGGCGGGCTTTTTCGCGGTAGGTCTTCTGTTGCCGCGGCTTGCGGATCAACTGGCTGATCGTCGGCATGGTTTCTCGTCTCAGTCCAGACTACGCCTTGAGCTTGCGCCCGGTGAATTCGGTTGCTTCTTGCGGGAAAACCCGCGCAAAACAAATCCGCGCCGACGGCTTTTGGCCGCTGACGCGCGCTTCATCAGAGGACCACGGTTGCCCGCGATCATGACCCGATCCTGCGACTTCTCAGTCGATGATGGTCTGGCAAGGTATCGAGGGTCTTATGTCCCGCGCGAGGCGCGCTTGGAACCGTGACGCTCGACCGTCTGCCATGAAGTGGGCGGTTTCTAGCCCCGCTACGCAGAGCCGTCAACCCCCAATCGCTCTTAAACTCCGTAAACAAAGCGTTTCACCGCGCTTTGGTACGTTTTTATTGCACCGAGGTCTCTGCAGGGGGCTTTCCCCTCCCCTATGAGGGCCTCAAACAGCTCCCCGCGAGGCTGAAACTTCGCCTTGGCAGCATGAGTCGGAGCCCCTGCCCTGTTCATTTGAACGCCTCAAACAGTCGACCCAAACTGATTCTCTTCGCCCAAAATGAGAAAGGGGCCGCCTCTCGGCAGCCCCTTCCGTCAGATTGATGTGACGCTCGTTTATTCGGCGGGCGGCAACTGAGGCGTGGGGGCCTGTGAGGCCTGTGCCTTCTGCGCGAGGATGAGCTCGTCGCGCGTAGTCGCGATGCGACGCAGCTTGGACATGGCAGCGCCCGTACCGGCCGGGATGAGACGGCCCACGATGACGTTCTCCTTGAGGCCCTCGAGCGTATCCACCTTGCCATTGACCGAGGCTTCGGTGAGGACGCGCGTGGTCTCCTGGAAGGAGGCCGCTGAGATGAACGAGCGGGTCTGCAGGCTCGCCTTGGTGATGCCCAGGAGCACAGGGGTACCAGAAGCGGGCTTACGGCCCTCAGCGACGAGCTTCTCGTTGACCTGATCCATCTCCAGACGGTCCACCTGCTCGCCCGACAGATATTCGCTGTCGCCCGCATCGGTGATGTCGACCTTCTGCAGCATCTGGCGAACGATCACCTCGATGTGCTTGTCGTTAATGTTCACGCCCTGCAGACGATAGACTTCCTGAATCTCGTTCACGAGATAGGCGGCGAGTTCTTCGACGCCCTTAATGGCCAGAATGTCATGCGGTGCGGGATTGCCATCAACGATGTAATCGCCCTTCTCCACAACGTCGCCGTCCTGCAGATGGATGTGCTTGCCCTTCGGGATCAGATATTCGACGGGCTCGCCACCCTCCTCATGCGGGATGATGGAGATGCGCTGCTTGTTCTTGTAGTCGCGACCGAACTGCACCGTGCCCGATGTCTCTGCGATGATCGCATGGTCCTTGGGACGACGCGCTTCGAAGAGTTCAGCAACACGCGGCAGACCGCCGGTGATGTCACGGGTCTTCGCCGATTCCATCGAGATACGAGCGATCGCATCGCCCGCATTCACGGTGGAGCCAGGATCGAAGGTCACGATGGACTCAACAGGCAGCATATAGCGGGCATCACCACCACGCGGCAGCTTCAGCACCTTGCCGTCCTTGCCCTTGATGACAATGGCGGGCTTGAGTGTTGCAGAGCGCTGGTTGAGGCGCCAGTCGGTGACAACGCGCTTGGCGATGCCGGTCGACTCGTCGACGGCTTCTGACATCGACATACCGTCGATGAGATCTTCGAAGGCAATCGTGCCTTCGACTTCCGTGACGATGGGACGTGTATAGGGATCCCATTCCGCGATACGCTGACCACGGCGGATCTTGTCGCCCTCTTGCACCTTCAAACGTGCGCCATAGAGCACACGATGGACGGCGCGCTCGACACCATCAGAGCCGACAATCACAACAGCCACGTTACGCGCCATGACGATCAGATCGCCATCAGAGTTGCGTGCGATGTTGGAGTTGCGAATCTTGACCGTGCCATCGAAGTTCGACTCGATGAAGGACTGATCCGCAATCTGCGCCGCGCCACCGATATGGAAGGTACGCATCGTAAGCTGCGTGCCAGGCTCACCAATCGACTGCGCCGCAAT
Source organism: Beijerinckiaceae bacterium (assembly GCA_947454485.1). Taxonomy (GTDB): domain Bacteria; phylum Pseudomonadota; class Alphaproteobacteria; order Rhizobiales; family Beijerinckiaceae; genus Terripilifer. The sequence continues at coordinate 18,882 of CANGJJ010000019.1, read as the reverse complement.
GACGCCGACCGCTTCACCCATATTGACAGGCGTGCCACGGGCCAGATCGCGGCCGTAGCAAGTGCCGCAGACGCCGTTCTTGGCTTCGCAAGTCAGCACCGAACGGATCTTCACTTCCTGCACGCCAGCCGCATTGATGCGGTCGATATGCCATTCCTGAATCATCTCGCCCATGGCGACGATCGTCTGACCGTCGAGATCCTTGATCTCTTCGGCAGCCGTGCGGCCAAGGATACGGGTGGCGAGCGAGGCGACAACCTGACCTGCGTCAAGGATGGCGCGCATGCGAATGCCGCCGGTCGAACCGCAATCCACTTCGGTGATGATCGAGTCCTGCGCAACGTCGACGAGACGACGTGTCAGATAGCCCGAGTTCGCGGTCTTCAACGCGGTGTCCGCGAGGCCCTTACGAGCGCCGTGGGTCGAGTTGAAGTATTCGAGAACGGTCAGGCCCTCTTTGAAGTTCGAGATGATCGGGCTCTCGATGATCTCGCCCGAAGGCTTGGCCATCAGACCGCGCATAGCAGCAAGCTGCTTCATCTGTGCGGGCGAGCCACGCGCGCCGGAATGCGACATCATATAGATCGAGTTGATCGGCTTGTCGCGACCGGTGTCGTCCTTCTGCACCGAGGAGATGCGCAGCATCATTTCCTCAGCGAGCTTGTCGGTACACTTGGCCCAAGCATCAACGACCTTGTTGTACTTCTCGCCCTGCGTGATCAGGCCGTCGTTGTACTGCTGCTCATATTCTTTAGCGAGCGTGCGAGTTTCATCGACGATGCGTGTCTTGGTCTCCGGCACGACCATGTCGTCCTTGCCGAAGGAGATGCCTGCCTTGAACGCTTCGCGGAAGCCGGTCGACATGATGCGATCGCAGAAGATGACCGTCTCCTTCTGACCGCAGTTGCGGTAGACGGTGTCGATCATGTTCGAGATCTCCTTCTTCGTCATGAGCTTGTTCACGACGTCGAAGGGAATCTTGTTGTGGTTGGGCAGCAACTGGCCAAGCATCAAACGGCCGGGCGTCGTGTCGAAGATCTTCGACACGCGATTGCCGTTCTCATCAAAGGTCCATGCACGACCCTTGATGCGCGTATGCAGCGTGATCGCCTTGGCATGCAGCGCATGCTCAATTTCTGACATGCTGGAGAAGATGCCCTGCAGCGGTGCCTTGGTCTTCGCATCCTCCTTGTACTGGCCAATATCACCATCCACCATCAAGGTGAGGTAATACAGACCCAGCACGATATCCTGCGAGGGCACGATGATCGGCTGGCCGTTCGCGGGATGCAGGATGTTGTTGGTCGACATCATCAGCACGCGCGCTTCGAGCTGGGCTTCGAGCGACAGCGGCACGTGAACGGCCATCTGGTCGCCGTCGAAGTCCGCGTTGAAGGCGGCGCAGACGAGCGGATGCAACTGGATCGCCTTGCCTTCGATCAGCACGGGCTCGAAAGCCTGAATGCCAAGACGATGGAGCGTAGGCGCGCGGTTGAGCATCACGGGATGTTCGCGGATGACCTCATCGAGGATGTCCCAAACTTCCGGCTTTTCTTTTTCGACAAGCTTCTTGGCTTGCTTGACGGTAGCCGACAGACCCTTCGCATCGAGACGCGAATAGATGAAGGGCTTGAACAGCTCGAGCGCCATCTTCTTGGGCAGGCCGCATTGATGCAGCTTCAGCTCAGGACCGACGACGATGACAGAGCGGCCAGAATAATCGACGCGCTTGCCGAGCAGATTCTGACGGAAGCGACCCTGCTTGCCCTTGAGCATGTCTGCGAGCGACTTCAGCGGACGCTTGTTGGCGCCCGTGATGACGCGGCCGCGACGACCATTGTCGAACAGCGCATCAACAGCTTCCTGAAGCATGCGCTTCTCGTTGCGGATGATGATGTCAGGCGCGCGCAGTTCAATGAGGCGCTTGAGACGATTGTTGCGGTTGATGACGCGGCGATACAGATCGTTCAGATCCGAGGTCGCAAAGCGGCCACCATCGAGCGGCACGAGCGGACGCAGATCCGGCGGGATCACCGGCACTTCGGTCAGAATCATCCACTCAGGCTTGTTGCCCGAATACATGAACGCTTCGATGATCTTCAGGCGCTTGGCGAGCTTCTTGGGCTTCAGCTCGGTCGTCGCCTCAGCGATCTCAACCTTGAGACCAGCTGCGATCTTTTCCAGATCCATATTGCGCAGGATTTCGCGGATCGCTTCTGCGCCGATCATGGCGGTGAAGCTGTCCTGACCATATTCGTCCTGAGCGCGCAGATACTCGTCTTCCGACAAGAGCTGGCGATCCTTGAGGGGCGTCAGGCCCGCATCAAGAACGATATAGGATTCGAAATACAGAATGCGCTCGAGATCCTTCAGCGTCATATCGAGCAAGAGGCCGATGCGCGAGGGCAGCGACTTCAAGAACCAGATATGCGCGACGGGAGCCGCCAGCGAGATATGGCCCATGCGCTCACGGCGAACGCGCGACAGCGTCACTTCCACGCCGCACTTTTCGCAGATGACGCCCTTGTACTTCATGCGCTTGTACTTGCCGCACAAGCATTCGTAGTCCTTGATCGGCCCGAAGATGCGCGCGCAGAACAAGCCATCACGTTCTGGCTTGAAGGTGCGGTAGTTGATCGTCTCGGGCTTTTTGATCTCGCCGAACGACCAGGACAGAATCTTCTCGGGGCTCGCAATCGAGATCTGGATCTGATCGAACGCCTGGGGCTGAACGACCGGACTGAAGAGATTCATGACCTCTTGATTCATGGTCTATCTCCTGAAGCTCAGGCCACCGGAATTTGGCGGCCTCGCCGGATTGAAACTTTTGCTCAGACGGGCGCGTGGATCGCGCCCGCCCCTAAATCTCTCACTCTGCGGCTTCAGCCGGAGGCAGCTCGTTCTTCTTTGTCGATGTGAGTTCGACATTGAGACCGAGCGAACGCATTTCCTTGACGAGCACGTTGAAGCTCTCGGGAATGCCCGACTCGAAGGTGTCGTCGCCACGCACGATGGCTTCGTAAACCTTGGTACGGCCCGCCACGTCGTCCGACTTGACGGTGAGCATTTCCTGCAGCGTGTAAGCCGCGCCGTAAGCCTCCAGTGCCCACACTTCCATTTCGCCGAAGCGCTGGCCACCGAACTGCGCCTTGCCACCCAGCGGCTGCTGCGTGACGAGCGAGTAAGGACCAATGGAGCGTGCATGGATCTTGTCGTCGACGAGATGGTGCAGCTTGAGCATGTAGATATAGCCCACTGTCACCTTGCGATCGAAGGTCTCACCCGTGCGACCGTCATAGAGGGTGGACTGACCAGAATGGTCGAGGCCCGCCATCTCCAACATCTCGACAATGTCCTTCTCACGCGCGCCGTCGAAGACGGGCGTTGCAATGGGAACACCGCGACGCAGGTTCTCGCCAAGCTCAACGATGGAAGCATCATCAAGCTGCGAGATGGTCTCTTCGTCCTTGCCATAGATCTGCGTGAGCTTGTCACGCAGCGGCTTCACATTATGCGTCTTGAGATAGGCATTCACAGCCTCACCCACCTGCTTGCCAAGGCCTGCGCAGGCCCAGCCCAGATGCGTCTCAAGAATCTGACCGACATTCATGCGCGAAGGCACGCCGAGCGGATTGAGCACGATGTCGACGGGCGTACCATCGGCGAGGAACGGCATGTCCTCGCTGGGAACGATCTTCGACACGACACCCTTGTTACCGTGACGGCCGGCCATCTTGTCGCCCGGCTGAATCTTGCGCTTCACCGCAACGAAGACCTTGACCATCTTCATCACGCCGGGCGGCAGTTCATCACCGCGCTGCAGCTTTTCGACCTTGTCCAGGAAGCGGTTCTCAAGACCCTTCTTGGCTTCGTCATATTGCTTGCGCATGGCTTCGATCTCGCCCATCAGGCGATCATCATCCACCGCGAAGGTCCACCACTGCGAACGAGGATATTCCTCGATCATCTCACGGGTGAGCGTGGCATCCTTCTTGAAGCCCTTGGGGCCAGCAACGCCAACCTTGCCATCCAGCAACTGAAGGAGACGCGAATAGACGTTACGATCGAGGATCGCGAGCTCGTCGTCGCGGTCCTTCGCAAGACGCTCGATCTCTTCACGCTCGATAGCCTGCGCACGTTCGTCCTTGTCGACGCCGTGGCGGTTGAACACACGCACTTCCACGATCGTGCCCTGCACGCCCGGAGGAACGCGCAGCGATGTGTCACGCACGTCAGAGGCCTTCTCGCCGAAGATGGCGCGCAGCAGCTTCTCTTCCGGCGTCATCGGGCTCTCGCCCTTGGGCGTGATCTTGCCGACAAGAATGTCACCCGCCTGCACCTCTGCACCGATATAAACGATGCCGGCTTCGTCGAGATTCTTCAGCGCCTCTTCAGAGACATTGGGAATATCGCGGGTGATTTCTTCGGGACCGAGCTTCGTGTCACGCGCCATGACTTCGAACTCATCGATATGGATCGACGTGAACACGTCGTCCTTCACGATGCGCTCGTTGAGCAGGATCGAATCTTCGAAGTTGTAGCCATTCCACGGCATGAACGCGACGAGCACGTTGCGGCCGAGCGCCAGATCGCCCAGATCGGTCGAGGGACCGTCAGCGATGATGTCGCCCTTGCGCACGAAGTCACCAACCTTCACCAACGGCTTCTGGTTGATGCAGGTCGACTGGTTCGAACGCTGGAACTTCATCAAGCGATAGATGTCGACGCCAGGCTTGGAAGGATCAAGCTCTTCGGTCGCGCGGATAACAACGCGGGTTGCGTCGATCTGATCGACGAAGCCCGTGCGGCGCGCTGCAATCGCAGCACCCGAGTCACGCGCCACAACAGCTTCCATGCCAGTGCCCACGAGAGGCGCATCAGCCTTCACGAGAGGCACAGCCTGACGCTGCATGTTCGAGCCCATGAGAGCGCGGTTCGCGTCATCGTTCTCAAGGAACGGAATGAGCGCGGCGGCGACCGACACGAGCTGCTTGGGCGAGACGTCCATATATTCGATACGCTCGCGCGGCACCATCACGACATCGCCGGTGTGGCGTGCCACGATGAGGTCTTCAGCGAGCATGCCATTGGCGTCGATCGTGGCATTCGCCTGAGCGACATGGTACTTCGCTTCTTCCATCGCCGAGAGATAGAACACTTCATCGCTCACCTTGCCGTCGCGCACGCGGCGATAAGGAGCTTCGATGAAGCCATATTTGTTCACGCGCGCAAAAGTGGCGAGCGAGTTGATGAGGCCGATGTTCGGACCTTCAGGAGTCTCAATCGGGCAGATGCGGCCATAATGCGTGGGATGCACGTCGCGCACTTCAAAGCCCGCGCGCTCACGCGTCAAACCACCCGGTCCAAGCGCCGAAAGACGACGCTTGTGAGTGATCTCGGAGAGCGGATTGGTCTGATCCATAAACTGCGAGAGCTGCGATGATCCGAAGAACTCGCGCACGGCAGCAGCTGCCGGCTTCGCATTGATGAGATCTTGCGGCATGACCGTGTCGATATCGACCGAGGACATGCGCTCCTTGATGGCGCGCTCCATGCGCAGCAGGCCGAGGCGATACTGATTTTCCATCAGCTCACCGACCGAACGCACACGACGATTGCCAAGGTGATCGATGTCGTCGATTTCGCCGCGACCATCGCGCAGGTCAACCAAGGCGCGCACCACCGCAAGGATGTCTTCCTTGCGCAGAATGCGCGTTGTGTCAGGCGCATCAAGATCAAGGCGCATATTCATCTTCACGCGACCAACGGCGCTGAGATCATAACGCTCTGAGTCGAAGAAGAGCGACTTGAACATCGCCTCTGCCGTGTCGATTGTCGGCGGCTCGCCGGGACGCATGACGCGATAGATGTCGAACAGCGCTTCTTCGCGCGAGCTGTTCTTGTCAACAGCCAGCGTGTTGCGGATGTAAGGACCAATGTTGACATGGTCGATGTCGAGGATCGGCAGCTCTTCAAAGCCTGCCTCAAGCAAAGCGGTCAGCGACTTGGCCGTGATCTCCTCGCCAGCTTCCGCGAAGATCTCACCCGTCGAAGGGTTGTAGAGATCCTCAGCAATATACTGACCATAGAGATCCTCATCCTGCGCCTTGAGGGCCTTGACGCCCCGCTCGGCCAGAACGCGCGCACCGCGCACTGTCACCTTCTTGCCAGCTTCGACGACCACTTCGCCGGTGTCGGCGTCGATGAGATCGACAGAGGCCTTCATGCCGCGCATACGCTCAGCATCATAAGGAACGCGCCAACCATCCTTCACCTTTGTATAGGCGACGGACTTGTAGAAGGTGCGCAGAATTTCTTCGCCATCCATACCCAGCGCGAAGAGCAGCGAGGTCACGGGAATCTTGCGGCGACGATCAATGCGCGCATAGACGATGTCCTTCGCGTCGAACTCGATGTCGAGCCACGAACCGCGATAAGGAATGATGCGCGCTGCAAACAAAAGCTTGCCCGACGAATGGGTCTTGCCCTTGTCGTGATCGAAGAACACGCCAGGCGAACGATGCATCTGCGAGACAATGACACGCTCGGTGCCATTGACGATGAAGGTGCCGTTCGACGTCATGAAGGGCATGTCGCCCATATAGACGTCCTGCTCCTTGATGTCCTTGACGGACTTGGCCTGCGTGTCAGGATCGACATCAAACACGATGAGGCGCAACGTCACCTTCAAAGGTGCCGCGAAGGTCATGCCACGCTGGCGGCATTCATCGACGTCATATTTGGGAGCTTCGAATTCGTATTTCACGAATTCAAGCAGCGCCGTCGACGAGAAATCGGAGATCGGGAAGACGGACTTAAAGACGGATTGCAGCCCCTCATCAAGGCGCCCGCCCTTCGGCTCATCGACAATCAGGAACTGATCATAGGAGGCCTTCTGCACCTCGATCAGGTTCGGCATGGCCGCCACTTCCCGGATATGACCGAAGAATTTGCGGATGCGCTTACGCCCGGTGAACGTCTGAGCCAAAGTCTGAGCCATGTTGCTCCTCATACCTCAAAAAAACGGCAGGACGGCGGCCTGCCGCGCCGCGCGCCGAATGGCGCAGCGAGATGGGGGTTGCCCCCCGAAGGGTCGCCGGGGACCGCCCGGCCTACGGGGGGCCAGAGGCCCCCGGGAACGCTTGAACGGCCCCGGGGAAAGCCCCCGGGACCGTCGAAATTTCAGACGCCTGGCCGCAAGGCCACCAGCGATTACTTAAGCTCGACCTTGGCGCCGACCTTCTCAAGGGTTTCCTTGATCTTGGTGGCTTCGTCCTTGCCGACAGCTTCCTTGACAGTCTTGGGAGCGCCCTCGACCAGGTCCTTGGCTTCCTTGAGGCCAAGACCCGTGATCGCACGGATTTCCTTAATGACTTCGATCTTCTTGTCGCCGGCCGAAGCCAGGACAACGGTGAACTCGGTCTGCTCTTCAGCAGCAGCAGCGCCACCGCCAGCAGCAGGAGCAGCAGCAACAGCCACTGCAGCAGCGGCCGACACGCCCCACTTGTCTTCGAGCATCTTGGCCAGTTCAGCCGCCTCGAGGACGGTCAGGGCCGAGAGTTCTTCGACGATCTTTTCGAGATTAGCCATGATAGTTCATTCCTTTAGAAGGTTGGTTCGTACCGATAGTGTTTGAGAGCCTCGTCAGGCTGCGTCTCGCTTGGCATAAGCCCCGAACACGCGCGCGAGCTTGGAAGCCGGCGCGTTGGCAAGCTGAGCCACCTTGGTCGCGGGTGCATTGAGCAGACCCACGAGCTTGGCGCGCAGTTCGTCCAGAGACGGCATGGTCGCAAGCGACTTCACACCGTTGGGGTTCAGGGCGGTCGTACCCATGGCGCCACCCAGGATCACGAGCTTGTCGTGGTCCTTGGCAAATGCCACGGCGACCTTCGGAGCCGCTACCGGATCGTCCGAATAGGCGATCAGGGTCGGACCCTTCATCAGGGAACCGATCGAAGCGACATCCGTGCCTTCGAGAGCGATTTTGGCGAGGCGGTTCTTGGCGACCTGGACTGAAGCGCCCGCTGCACGCATCCGCTTACGCAGATCCTGCATCTGGGCCACAGTCAGGCCGGAGTAGTGCGCCACGACGACGACCGAGGTCTTCTGGAAGACTTCGCTCAACTCCGCGACGAGCTCTTTTTTCTCCGCTCTGTCCACAGTGCTCTCTCCGGTTGGTGGACAAGTCCACCAGTTGCACGAGCTGCAAGGTACCCCTTGCAGCGCCGAGTGCCTGTCCCCGGGGCGATTGCTCGCACCGGACAGAAGGGTTCCGAACCAACCGAGGGACGAATCCCTCGAAAAAGGCCTTTACCCGTCTATGCTGGCATCCGCCCTTGGCCGGGAACCGGTTCAGGGCCGTCGAAATTAAGCCTTGGATATCAATATGATAGCCAAGAGCGCCGGCAGTCTCGGACAGGACATGGCCGAACGGGGCACGAGATTACTCCCGGGCCCGCCGGCCAATCCACCTGCTTTTCCCGAAGAAAAAGCAGGAATCTGAATATGAGACGGGGCTTAGGAAAGCCCCAAGAGCCCTATTTAGACTGGTCTTCACTCCCTGCCAAGGGGGGTTGGCAGGATTTTTGAAAAGCATCAGTCAATCTGGACACCGGTCGCCTTGGTAATGGGGCCCCAGGTGTCAAGCTGCTCTTTCACATGGGCGGCCAACTCGTCAGGAGTGGAGAAGCTGATCGTCATCGTCAGATCCTCGAGCCGCTTTTGGAGCGTAGCATCCGCCAGCGCCTTTTTCAGCTCGCCATTCACACGATCCACAAGAGCGCGCGGCGTATTGGCGGGGAAGAACAACGCCTGCCAGCTATAGGTCTCATAGCCCTTCAGCCCCTGCTCTTCCATGGTCGGAATATCTGGCATCTGCTTGGCGCGCTGCTTGGTCGTGACCGCCAGAGCGCGAATCTTGCCAGCCTTGATGAATTCAACTGATGAGGGGAGATTGTCGAACATCACCGGCACCTGACCACCGATGAGATCATTCATCGCGGGGCCTGCACCGCGATAGGGCACATGGACCATAGAGGTGCCAGCCATCCGGTTAAACATCTCGCCCGACAGATGCAGAGGTGTCGCGACACCCGATGACGCATAGCTATATTTCTGCGGATCTTTCTTCGCCAAGGCGATCAGCTCTTGCACAGACTTGGCAGGCACATCGGGGTGAATGACCAAAACATTGGGAATGGAACCGATGAGGCCGATAGGCGCGAAATCTTTCACCGGATCATAAGATGACTTCTTCGCCATGAGCGGATTGAGAGTATGCGTCGAGATGGTTGCAAAGAGGATTGTGTAACCATCAGCCGGCGCTTTTGCGACAGCCGCCGCGCCCACATTGCCGCCCGCGCCAACGCGGTTTTCGACAACGACCGACTGGCCCATTTGCTCGCTGAGTTTTTGCGCAACGATGCGCGCCACAAGATCGGTCGATCCGCCCGCGGCAAAAGGAACGATCATACTGATGGAACGATCAGGATAGGCTTGCGCAAAAGCGCCCGTCGCCGTGAAAGCGAGAGCAGCAGCTGCAGCAACAGAGCGGCAGAATATACGCTTGGCAAATTCCATAAGAGCCTCCCAGCCCATCGCAACCTTGCTCATGTAAGAACGCAAGCGCAGCCATTCAAAGGGCCGCCCAAAAGAAAAAGGCCCCTTCTTGCGAAGAGGCCTTTCACGATTTCGCTAGCTCAGATTAGTTCTGAGCAACCAGCACAGTCGCAGGATCGACCTTCACGCCGGGACCCATGGTCGAAGAGACTGCAACGCGCTGCACATAAGTGCCCTTGGCGCCCTGCGGCTTCGCCTTGGCGACCGCGTCCACGAAAGCCTTGATGTTTTCGATGAGCTTGGCTTCATCGAACGACACCTTGCCAACCATGCCCTGAATGATGCCGGCCTTTTCGACACGGAACTCAACAGCGCCGCCCTTCGAGGCTGCAACTGCAGAGGCAACATCCATGGTCACAGTGCCGACCTTGGGGTTCGGCATCAGGCCGCGCGGGCCGAGCACCTTACCAAGACGGCCAACGAGCGGCATCATGTCTGGGGTCGCGATGCAGCGATCGAAGTCGATCGTGCCGCCCTGAACAATGGTGACAAGCTCATCAGCGCCGACGATGTCAGCACCAGCGGCCTTGGCTTCATCAGCCTTGGCGCCGCGTGCGAACACAGCCACGCGCAGAACGCGACCGGTGCCATTGGGCAGGTTCACAACGCCGCGAACCATCTGGTCAGCATGCTTGGGGTCCACACCAAGATTCATGGCAATTTCGACGGTCTCGTCGAACTTCGCCGTGGCGCGCTCTTTCACGAGCTTCACCGCTTCTTCGATCTTGTAGAGCTTGATGCGGTCGATGCCCTCACGGGCCTTGTTGATACGCTTGCTCATCGCTTACCCCACCACCTCAAGGCCCATAGAGCGGGCGGAGCCTTCGATCATGCGCATGGCAGATTCGATTGAATCGCAGTTGAGATCGACGATCTTCTTTTCGGCGATGTCCTTGATCTGCGCTTTGGTGATCTTGCCGACGAAACCACGGCCGGGGGTCTTGGAACCCGAAGCCGGCTTCTTGCCGATCTTCAGATTCGCCGCCTTCTTCAGGAAGAAGGTGACCGGGGGCTGCTTCATTTCGAAGGTGAAGGAACGGTCCTGATAGGCCGTGATGACAACCGGAATCGGTGTGCCCTTTTCAATCTGCGCGGTCTTCGCATTGAAGGCCTTGCAGAATTCCATGATGTTCAGGCCGCGCTGACCGAGCGCAGGACCGATGGGGGGCGAAGGGTTCGCCGCACCGGCCGGAACCTGAAGCTTCACGTAACCCGTGATCTTCTTAGCCATTTTGGCTGCTCCAGAAAATCCCGACAGCCGGGAAAGATCCGGAGCCGGGTCGTTGCAGGTCGTGGTGCAGCATGAGCTCCCGGCGGCTTAACCGAGCATGCCTCCCACAGTGGAGCGGCTCGTATAAAGGCTCCTGCCCTCTTTGGGAAGGCCCCTGCCCGTAATTGGCCGCAAAAAAGGGCGGCCCCGAAGGACCGCCCCAAAATCTGTGGCCAGACGCCCCGATCAGATCTTCTCGACCTGACCGAATTCCAGCTCCACTGGGGTGGCACGGCCGAAGATCGAAACCGCCACTTTGACGCGCGAGCGCTGCTCGTCGACTTCTTCCACAAGGCCCTCGAACGAGGCGAAGGGACCGTCCTGAACGCGCACCTTCTCGCCGACCTCATAAGTGATCGAGGACTTGGGATGTTCGACACCCTCAGCCACCTGACCCTTGATCCGGTCTGCCTCAGCCTCAGAAATCGCCATCGGCTTGTTGTCGGCGCCCAGGAAGCCCGTCACCTTCGGCGTGTTCTTGATGAGATGATAGACATCATCCGTCAGGTCGCACTTCACCAGCACATAGCCGGGGAAGAATTTGCGCTCGGTGTTGACCTTGCGGCCACGGCGCACTTCCACAACCTGTTCGGTGGGGACGAGGACTTCTTCAAATTTGTCCAGCAAACCACGCTGTGCAGCGTATTCGCGGATGGATTCTGCCACTTTCTTTTCGAAATTCGAATAAGCGTGGACGATGTACCAGCGCATGGCCATGGATCAGCCCCCCGATCAGTGCGCGAGTGAAAGAAGGAAGGTCACGATCAGACGCAGCAACTGATCGACCGACACGAAGAAGATGCTCGCCACAACGACCATCAGTAGCACGAGCCCAGTCGTGACCAAGGTTTCGCGGCGGCTGGGCCAGGTGACTTTCGCGGCTTCCGCGCGCACCTGAGACAGAAACTGAAGAGGATTGGCCATTCAAGCGATCCCGTGAACCACCCGCCGCTGAATCAGACCGGAGGGGGTGTGCCTATAAGGTTCGTGGCGCGGGACCGGGAAGGTCGCGCGCCACGAAGAAGATCTTTATACCCGCCGCGCCCGCCCCCGCCAAGCGGAAAGTGGGAGGGGGTCTGGAGCCGCTCCTGAAGGCCCTCAAAAGGCCTCAAGGGCGCCCTGAGCCTCAGTCCACCCCGCCGCCAGCCTCAAGCTGCTTCTTCTCGCCCGCATAACGCACCAGCGCCAGATAGCGGTAGAAGCCATGGACGAATTTTCCATAGGGCATGGTGATGAACAGTGCGAAGACAACGCCCAGATGCAGCGCCTGCAAAATGCCCATGGCCGGTGTTGCGCGCAGAACGAGCAACAGTAGGCCGGTCACGCCGGTGGCGAACAACATGGCGATGAAGGCGAGATTCATGCCCTCGCTCTCCGCATCAATCGTCTCGGGCTTGCGCTTCAGCTTGTTCACATAAAGGCCGATGGGGCCAATGACGATGCCAATACCACCCAGCACGCCCAAGATCACCGGCAGCTCCGTCCAGCCATAAGGCGCCTGACGACCCAGCACATAGTGATAGAGCGTCGCCACCGAGGTCGAGGCAAAGCAGAGCAAGAAGCCATAGAAAGTGGCGTGATGGGCATGACGACGCGAGTCCGTCATCTCATCGGATGTGTAGCACCCTGCCCCTGCACCATCGAGATAGCGCAGCGAGCCGGCATCCTTCATCGCCTGCAACAGATCAGCAAAGGTCAGCGCAGGCGCATCAGGCCGACGCGTTGAGCGCCAGAAGGTGAGCGAAGAACCCACAAGGCCCAGAATGCCGAAGGCGAAAGCCGCGCCGAAAATCACCGCCATCGTATTATGCGGCATGACGCGATAGAAGGCGCCCGCCTCATCACCCGATGCATAGAGCGCGGCGGGATTGGCATAGGCCACAAAGCCGATGATGAAGAGCGCAATGCTGAGCGCCGCGACAATCGAGATCGCCAAACCATTGCGTGCGAAAACGCCGGGCATAGCGAAGGGCCATGCATATTGGCCGTAGGACTCAGCGCGCACGCGTGCAAAATTTTGCGGCACATTGACGTTGAATTCATGCGGCGGCGAGAACTGGCAATCGACAAAACAAGCGCCGCAGTTGTGGCACAGATTCGCCAGATAGTTCAGATCGCCATCTTCGAAGTTGCGGCGCATTTCCATCGCGGGAAACACAGCGCACAGGCCCTCGCAATAGCGGCAAGAATTACAGACCGTCATCAAACGGTCGGCTTCGGTGAGCGCCTTAGTTGCGTGCATTTTTGGCTGCCTCCCGACCTGCGATCCGACCAAAGACACTGCCGATCGTCATACCAACACCAGCCGCATAACCACGGCCCAAAACATTACCCGCCATGATCTCGCCAGCTGCGAACATATTCGCAGAGGGGCGACCATCGGCCATCAACATGCGCGATTCTTCATTCACCTTGGTTCCAAGGTAAGTGAAGGTGATGCCCGGCCGCACCGGATAAGCATAGAACGGCCCCTTCTCGATCTTGCGCGCCCAATGTGTCTTGGCAGGCGTCAGACCTTCCGTGCGGCAATCATCGAGCACTGTGGGGTCGAATGTGCCCGGACGCACAGCTGCGTTGAAATCAGCCACGGTCTTGGCCAGCGCTGCAGGCTCAAGCTCCAGCTTCTGCGCAAGGCCCTCAATCGTATCCGACTGGATAGGCGGGAAGAGCGAGGGCATGAACAGCTTCAGCGAAGATGCATCAAAAACGATATAGGCGATTTGATCAGGCTGGCCTGCAACAAGGCGGCCCCAGATCGCATAGCGCTTGGGCCATACATCTTCGCCTTCATCATAGAAGCGCTGCGCCAGCTTGTTCACGACGATGCCAAAGACGACACAATCAAGGCGCGTGATAATGCCACCATCATATTTGGGCGCACGCGCATCAATCGCCACAGCATGGCACTGCGTCGGATCACCGATCTGCTGCACGCCCGACTTGATGAGCATGTCGAGCACAGTGCCCTTGTTGTTGGCCGTGCCGCGAATGAGGAAGTTGCGCGCCGCCGGGCCCCAACCACGCTCCAGCCATTCGAAATTGGATTCAAAGCCACCGCAAGCTGCCACGAGGGCGCGCGCGCGCACAACATAGTCATGGCCCTTATGCTTCACCGTGGCCGATTTGAAGAAACCATCTTCAACATCCATGCCGACGACTTCAGCTTCATAGACGATCTCGATGCCAAGCTTCTTTGCGGTCTTGTAGAGCGCATTGAGCATGGCACGACCACCGCCCAAAAAGAACGAATTGGTGCGGCCCAAGCTGAGCGTGCCACCGATCGGGGCTTGAAAACGCACGCCCTGCTCGACGATCCAGTTCAACATATCTTTCGATTCATGGATCATCATCTTGCACAGATGTTCATCCGTCTGCCCGCCAGTGACGCGCAGCATGTCTTCCCAGAACTCGTCTTCGTAGTATGGCCCCGTCAGCGTGTCGGTAGCTGCATCATGGGCGCAGCGCATATTGCGCGTATGGCGCGTATTGCCGCCGCGAAAAAATTCGCTCGCAGATTCCACCACGATGACAGAGGCACCCGTGCGCCGCGCGCTGATCGCCGCACACAGAGCCGCATTACCACCGCCTGCCACCATCACATCATATTGCCGAGAGGGATCGAAGGCCGCCGGCGCTTCTCCCTGACCTGCGCTGTCGCGCTGCTGAGCCATTGCCATTCTGGACGCCCTTTTTGTGTCCGCCCCGCGCGGTCGCCATGCCAATAAGGAAACGACCGGTTTTTCATGGCCTACACAGAATCGACGGGGGCTTCAACGGCCCTGTCCCACTTTTGGCACAGTCTGCTTGTGACAAATGCGCATAGGGGTTGGAGACCTTGACGAACTGCGCCATTGGCGTAGTATTTCGCGCACTTTAGCCGGGATCGGCACTATGTTTTTCGAAGAGCCTTCTTATCAGACGGTTGTTGAGACCTCTGCCTTTCTGCGCGATTGCGAGAACACTTTCACGCGGACCGAGGTTGAGGAGTTGATCACCTTCCTGGCCACACGGCCTGATGCGGACGACCTTATTCCCGACACGGGCGGAATCAGAAAACTGCGCTGGGCGGCATTGGGAAAAGGCAAGAGAAGCGGAGCAAGGGTGATCTACTACATGCATTCGCAGGCGCTGCCCCTCTATCTTCTTGCTGTTTACAGCAAGGGTGAAAAACTCGACCTGACCGCCCGGGACAAGCGGATGATGCGCGACTTTATAGAGAATCTTCTTCAAACCCACTCTGACGCAATGCGGCCATACAGGAGCAAATAATGTCCAGTCGAAAGATCCTCGATGGGCTCCAAGATGCCCTTGCACATGCCCAAGGCGAGAAAGGCCGGGGAACGGAAAGGCGCGTGAAAGTCGCCACACAGGTCGACGTTCGGGCAATCCGGCAGCGACTTCAGCTGACCCAGCAAGAATTTGCAGACCGCTTCGGCTTCACCATCGCCGCGATCCGCCATTGGGAACAGGGCAGCCGTGTGCCAGAAGCCTCAGCGCGAGTGCTTCTGACCCTGATCGCGCGCGATCCGAACTATGTGCTGGAAACACTGGAGATGGAGTAATCGCTGGCAGGAGTGGAGGGACTCGAACCCCCAACCCCCGGTTTTGGAGACCGGTGCTCTAACCAAATTGAGCTACACTCCTGCAATCCCGCGAGCGGGACGCCCTGCCTATGCCGGATTTCGCGCGCAGATGCAACGGTGGCTTGTCACTTTTCCGCTACAGCGGCTCAGCCACCACCGCCGTGCCATAGGCCAGCACCTCGGTAATGCCATCCATGATCTCGTTGGACTCATAGCGCATGCCAACAATTGCGGTTGCACCGGCGGTCTGGGCATGTTCGCACATATGGTCGAAGGCCTCCTGCCGCGACGTTTCGGCAAGGGTCACATAAATCGACAATTTGCCACCAAAGACCGACTGAATACCACCGACCAGATTGCCGACGATGGAGCGCGAGCGAACCGTAATGCCGCGTACCACGCCCAGATGCCGCGTGATGCGATAGCCCGCAATGTCATTGGTGGTGGAAACAATCATAGGAGTCTCCCAGCGAGGTGAGCGCCAGCCTCAGTCTTTGCTCTGAGAACTCTTCGCCGGGACAGGTGAAGGTCGTGGCGTCTGCTCCGCAGGCTTTTGAACAGCAGATCCCATATTGCCCGGCGCCACGCGCGGCGCATTGCCTTCAGGTGTGTAGGCGCGCCGAACGAGGGGCAGTTGCGCGGCATTATTCTTCGCCGAACTACTCATGTGGAGCACTCCTTTGCTGATCTTCAGGCTGCAGGCTCTGTCGCCAAGAAACGAGTTCAACCGTACGAATTTGATCCGGCGCGATCCACGTGCCGCGCGCAACTTTCGGCGACTGGCCCTCTACGCCAATTGTTTCGCTTATAAAGATATCACGAAACCCTACATCATTGGAAATAGCAGATCCCTGCTCAAGATAGCCACATACCGACAGTCCATCTTTGAGAGTGACCAAGATATAACTGCCGCTTGGAATGGTCTCGAAGGCCACATCCCAAGCAGATCCAATATCGGCCAAATCGAAGCCCAGACCGCCAGCAAGTCTTACATGAATTTTATTGCGAACAGCACGACCCCAAACAGCCCCCAAAATGGAGGGTATTACAACAAAGATCGCCAAGACTTTCGACCGCTGCTGCCACTCCAAAGAACAAGCATCCGGGAATGCGGGAAAGTAAATGAAGCGTGAAATGAGCTGGCACAAACCTCCCTCCCTCGCGAATAGGGAAAGAGGATTCAAAATCTCAGGTGTTGAAAGGAACCCGAGGGTCCAAATAAGAAGCAGATACAAAAGTGCAACTGCAATCATTCCACCAATTGTGTCTTTGGTGATTGCGGGCGGGCGGCCTTGCTGCAGAAAGGTGCTGAAAAACACAAAGACAACGCCAGGGAAAAATAGCACCAGAAGCGCGAAGACCGCCTGAAAATTTTAAGCGGACATGCCGCCTCCAAAAATATCAAAAAATGACTTTGGGTATGAGAACAAAAAACCTCCCGGCGCGCAAACGCCGGGAGGCTCAATCCACCAAAAATTGGCTTCTGATTACTCGATGATGGCAGCGACGACGCCGGCGCCAACGGTGCGGCCACCTTCGCGGATCGCGAAGCGCAGCTTTTCTTCCATCGCGATCGGAACGATCAGCGCGACTTCCATCGCAACATTATCGCCCGGCATCACCATCTCAACGCCCTCAGGAAGCGTCACGATGCCCGTCACGTCCGTCGTGCGGAAGTAGAACTGGGGACGATAGTTCGTGAAGAACGGCGTATGACGACCACCCTCATCCTTCGTCAGGATATAGGCTTCTGCCTTGAACTTCGTGTGAGGCTTCACAGAGCCGGGCTTGCAAAGAACCTGGCCACGCTCAACGTCTTCACGCTTCGTGCCACGCAGCAAGCAACCAACGTTGTCGCCAGCCTGCCCCGAGTCGAGCAGCTTGCGGAACATTTCAACGCCCGTCACCGTCGTCTTGACCGTAGCCTTCAGGCCAACGATCTCGATTTCTTCGCCGACCTTCACAATGCCGCGCTCAATACGACCGGTCACAACAGTGCCGCGACCCGAGATCGAGAACACGTCTTCAACCGGCATCAAGAAGGGCTGGTCAATCGGACGGTCAGGCTGGGGAATGTAAGCGTCAACCGTTTCCATCAGCTTCAGGATCGCCTGCTTGCCGATTTCGGGGTTGCGATCTTCCAGAGCGCAAAGGGCCGAGCCCTTGGTCACAGGAATGTCGTCGCCGGGGAAGTCATATTTCGACAGAAGCTCACGAACTTCAAGCTCAACGAGCTCGAGCAGTTCAGGATCATCCACCATGTCGACCTTGTTCATGAACACGACGAGCGCAGGAACGCCGACCTGACGAGCAAGCAGGATGTGCTCACGGGTCTGGGGCATCGGGCCGTCAGCAGCCGACACAACGAGGATCGCGCCGTCCATCTGAGCCGCGCCAGTGATCATGTTCTTCACATAGTCAGCATGGCCGGGGCAGTCGACGTGAGCATAGTGGCGGTTCGTCGTCTCGTACTCAACGTGAGCGGTCGAGATCGTGATGCCACGAGCCTTCTCTTCAGGGGCCTTGTCGATCTGATCATAAGCGGTGAACGTGGCGCCGCCCGTCTCAGCCAAGACCTTCGTGATCGCAGCCGTCAATGACGTCTTGCCGTGGTCAACGTGACCAATCGTTCCGATGTTACAGTGCGGCTTGTTACGTTCGAATTTTTCCTTGGCCATGGCCAGCTCCTTCAAACTATCTCTGTTGCGTTAGAAACCTGATCAGGCGTACTTGGCCTGAATCTTCTCAGCTTCGTTACGCGGGACCTCAGCATAGTGATCGAACAGCATGGTGTAGCTTGCGCGACCCTGGCTGAACGAACGCAGGTTATTGACGTAACCGAACATGTTGGCGAGCGGCACCATCGCGGTGACGACAACCGCGTTGCCGCGCATGTCCTGACCTTGAATCTGACCGCGCCGTGAGTTGAGATCGCCGATGACCGAACCGGTATATTCTTCCGGAGTCACGACCTCGACCTTCATGATCGGCTCGAGCAGGACTGAATTGCCCTTCTGCAGTGCTTCACGCAGAGCGGAGCGCGAAGCGATTTCGAAGGCCAGAGCCGACGAGTCAACTTCGTGGAAGGCGCCGTCAGTCAGCGAGACCTTCAAGTCAACGACCGGGAAGCCAGCGAGAACGCCCGCGCCCAGAACGGAGTTGAGACCCTTTTCAACGCCGGGGATGTATTCCTTGGGAACCGAACCGCCGACGATCTTGGAGTCGAATTCAAAGCCCTTGCCGGTTTCATTCGGCTCAACCGTGATCTTCACGCGAGCGAACTGACCCGTACCACCCGTCTGCTTCTTATGGGTGTAGTCGATGTCCACGGTCTTCGTGATCTTCTCACGATAAGCAACCTGCGGAGCGCCGACATTCACTTCGACCTTGTGGGTGCGCTTGAGAATGTCG
>CANGJJ010000018.1 GCA_947454485.1 Beijerinckiaceae bacterium | reverse complement strand
CGGGCGATAATGTTGCGATGGAAGTCGCGCTGATCGTTCCGATCGCGATGGAAGAAAAGCTGCGCTTCGCGATCCGCGAAGGTGGCCGCACCGTTGGCGCCGGCGTCGTCGCTGCCATCATCGAGTAATTGGTTACGGTTCCCCGGCGCGTGCCGCGCCGGGGCATCTTGTTTAGCGGCCGACAGGACGAGAACATGAACGGTCAAAACATTCGCATTCGCCTCAAGGCGTTCGACCATCGGGTCCTTGACGCCTCGACGAAGGAAATCGTCTCGACCGCGAAGCGGACGGGTGCACAGATCCGTGGCCCCATTCCGCTGCCGACGCAGATCGAGAAGTTCACGGTGAACCGCTCTCCTCACATCGACAAGAAGTCGCGTGAGCAGTTCGAAATCCGTACCCACAAGCGTGTCCTCGACATCGTCGATCCCACGCCTCAGACAGTCGATGCTCTCATGAAGCTCGACCTGGCTGCCGGCGTCGACGTCGAGATCAAGCTCTGAGTTAACGAAACCGGGCACCTCTCAAAGTATGTGCCCTGAAGGATAGTCAAATGCGGTCAGGTGTTATCGCACAGAAGGTCGGCATGACCCGCGTCTTTACGGACGCTGGTGAGCATGTGCCGGTCACGGTCCTCAAGATCGACGGCTGTCAGGTCGTCGCTCACCGTACGAAGGACCAGAATGGTTACACGGCCCTTCAGCTCGGCATCGGCCGCGCGAAGGTCAAGAATGTGCCGAAGGCCGAGCGCGAGCGTTTTGCGCGTGCGCAGGTCGAGCCGAAGTTGAAGCTCGCTGAATTCCGCGTTGAAGACGACGGCATCATCCCCGTCGGCGCTGAAATCACTGCGGACCACTTCGTTGCCGGTCAGTTCGTCGATGTGACGGGTACAACGACGGGTAAGGGCTTTGCCGGTCCCATGAAGAAGTGGAACTTCGGCGGTCTGCGCGCGACCCATGGTGTGTCGCTCTCGCATCGCTCGCATGGTTCGACCGGTGGCCGTCAGGATCCCGGCAAGACCTTCAAGAACAAGAAGATGGCTGGCCATATGGGCGTCGAGCGCGTGACCACGCTGAATTTGCGTGTCGTGCAGACCGATGTCGAGCGTGGCCTCGTGTTGGTTGAGGGCGCTGTCCCCGGTACGGCCGGCGGCTGGATCTTCATCCGCGACGCGATCAAGAAGGCGCTCCCCAAGGATGCTCCCAAGCCTGGCAAGTTCCGGGTCAAGGGCGCCGCGGCTGCTGCCGAAACCAATCAGGAGGGCTGAGCTGTGAAGATCGACATCACGTCACTCGACGGGTCGTCGGCCGGTTCGGTCGAGCTCAAGGACGATATCTTCGGCCTCGAGCCGCGCGAAGATTTGATCGCGCGCATGATCCGCTATCAGCTTGCCAAGCGTCGCGCTGGCACTCACGCGGTGAAGAACCGCGCTGAGATCGCGCGTACCGGCAAGAAGATGTACAAGCAGAAGGGCACCGGCGGCGCTCGTCACGGTTCGGCACGTGTGCCGCAGTTCCGTGGTGGTGGTCGTGCCTTCGGTCCGGTCGTTCGCAGCCATGCGCATGACCTGCCCAAGAAGGTGCGTGCTCTTGCTCTTCGTCACGCTCTCTCGGCCAAGGCCAAGAGCGGCGAGCTGATCGTGTGGCAGAGCGCCACGCTCGATGCTCCCAAGACGAAGGCTCTGCGCAGCCAGTTCGAGAAGCTCGGTTTTGGTTCGGCTCTGATCATTGATGGGTCGGAACTGAATGCAAACTTCTGCCTTTCGGCTCGCAGCCTCGCCAAGGTTGATGTTCTTCCCGTGGAAGGCATCAATGTTTACGACATCATTCGCCGCGAAAAGCTCGTGCTGACCAAGGCGGCCCTCGATGCGCTGGAGGCGCGATTCACATGAGCCAGGCTTCGCGCTTCGCTGATACACGTCATTACGACGTGATCGTCTCCCCGGTGATCACCGAAAAGGCGACCCTTGCTTCTGAGCAGAACAAGGTTGTCTTCAAGGTCCGCAAGGAAGCCACCAAGCCGCAGATCAAAGCGGCTGTTGAGCGCCTCTTCGACGTTAAGGTCGAGGCGGTGAACACGCTGGTGCGCAAGGGCAAGACGAAGATTTTTCGTGGTACCCGCGGTACGCAGTCGGACGTCAAGAAAGCGGTCGTGACCCTCGCTGAGGGCCACAAGATCGACGTGACGACCGGGCTCTGAGAGAAGGTCGAGGAACAAGACAATGGCACTGAAAACATTCAAGCCAGTCACTCCGGGCCTCCGCCAGCTGGTGATCGTTGATCGCTCCGAGCTGCA
The DNA here is from genome assembly GCA_947454485.1 of Beijerinckiaceae bacterium. Taxonomy (GTDB): domain Bacteria; phylum Pseudomonadota; class Alphaproteobacteria; order Rhizobiales; family Beijerinckiaceae; genus Terripilifer. Next base: position 30,777 of record CANGJJ010000018.1, on the reverse strand, counting down.
CAAGGGCAAGCCCGTCAAGTCGCTCACCGAGGGCAAGTCCTCGAAGGGTGGCCGCAACAACAATGGTCGCATCACGGTTCGTTTCCGTGGCGGCGGCCACAAGCAGACCTACCGCATCGTGGACTTCAAGCGTCGCAAGCTTGATATGCCCGCGAAGGTGGAGCGTCTGGAATATGACCCGAACCGCACGTCCTTCATCGCCCTCATCAAATATGCTGATGGTGAGTTGGCCTATATCATTGCGCCGCAGCGTCTGTCGGCCGGTGACGAGGTCATCTCGGGCAACCAGGTTGACGTGAAGCCCGGCAATGCTATGCCGCTCGCGAATATGCCGGTCGGTACGATCGTGCATAATATCGAGATGAAGATCGGCAAGGGCGGGGCGATTGCCCGTTCGGCTGGCACCTATGCCCAGATCGTTGGTCGCGATCAGGGTTATGTGTCGGTTCGTCTGAACTCGGGTGAGCAGCGCCTCATCCACGGCCAGTGCTTTGCCACCGTTGGTGCGGTGTCGAACCCTGACCATATGAACACTTCGATCGGCAAGGCGGGTCGCGCCCGCTGGCTTGGCCATCGTCCGCATAACCGCGGCGTGACCATGAACCCGATCGACCATCCGCATGGTGGTGGTGAAGGTCGTACGTCGGGTGGTCGTCATCCGGTGACCCCTTGGGGTAAGCCGACCAAGGGTAAGAAGACCCGTTCCAACAAGTCCACCGACAAGTTCATCGTGTCCTCGCGGCACGACCGCAAGAAGAAGGGCTGATCCATGGCACGTTCGATCTGGAAAGGCCCGTTCGTCGACGGTTATCTGCTCAAGAAGGCCGAGACTGCACGCAGTGCAGCCCGCTCCGAGGTCATTAAGATCTGGAGCCGTCGCTCGACCATTTTGCCGCAGTTCGTTGGTTTGACGTTCGGTGTCTATAACGGGCATAAGCACATTCCCGTCACTGTGACCGAGGACATGATCGGCCACAAATTCGGTGAATTTTCTCCCACGCGGACCTTCTACGGTCACGCTGCGGACAAGAAGGCGAAGCGAGGCTAATCATGGGCAAGGAAAAGACGCCTCGCGCGCTCAAGGACAACGAAGCCAAGGCGGTCGCCCGCATGCTTCGCGTGAGCCCCCAGAAGCTCAATCTTCTGGCGCAGCTCATTCGCGGCAAGAAGGTGGATCGCGCTCTGGCGGATCTCGAATTCTCGCGCAAGCGGATTGCGATTGAAGTGCGCAAAGCACTGCAGAGCGCCATTGCGAATGCTGAGAATAATCACTCGCTCGACGTCGATGACCTCATCGTCGCCGAAGCTCATGTCGGCAAGGCGCTTGTCATGAAGCGTTTCAGCCCGCGTGCACGTGGCCGCGCCGGTCGTATCGAGAAGCCTTTCTCGAATATCACGATCGTCGTGCGCGAAGTGCAAGCTGAAGCGGCGAAGGCCTGAGGAGAGAACGATGGGTCAGAAAGTTAATCCGATCGGGCTTCGCCTCGGCATCAACCGCACCTGGGACTCGCGTTGGTTCGCAGGCGGCACTGAATATGCCAAGCTGCTGCACGAAGACATGAAAATCCGTGAGGTTCTGATGAAGAACCTCAAGCAGGCTGCAGTCTCGAAGATCATCATCGAGCGTCCGCACAAGAAGTGCCGCGTCACCATTCATTCGGCTCGCCCGGGTGTTGTGATCGGCAAAAAGGGTGCTGACATCGACAAGATCCGCAAGATGGTCGCCAAGCTGACCGACAGCGAAGTCGTCATCAACATCGTCGAAGTGCGCAAGCCCGAAGTCGATGCAACCTTGGTGGCCGACTCGATCGCCCAGCAGCTTGAGCGTCGTGTGGCTTTCCGTCGCGCCATGAAGCGCGCCGTTCAGTCGGCTATGCGTCTTGGCGCAGAGGGCATCCGCATCAACTGCTCAGGTCGTCTGGGTGGCGCGGAAATCGCTCGTCAGGAATGGTACCGCGAGGGTCGCGTTCCGCTGCACACGCTGCGTGCGGATGTTGACTATGGTGTTGGTACGGCCCATACGGCCTACGGCACTTGCGGCATCAAAGTGTGGATCTTCAAGGGCGAAATCCTTGAGCATGATCCCATGGCCCAGGACAAGAAACTTGCCGAGCAGGATCACGGTGGCTCGGGCGGCGGTGAACGTCGTCCTCGCCGTGACCGCGATGCGGCCTGATGCACTTTTGCTAAAGAGTTGAACCATGCTGCAACCAAAGCGCACAAAGTTCAGGAAAGCCTTCAAGGGCCGCATCCATGGCGTTGCCAAGGGCGGCTTTGAACTGAACTTCGGACAGTTCGGCCTCAAGGCTCTCGAGCCGGAGCGCATCACCGCGCGCCAGATCGAAGCCGCACGCCGCGCCATGACCCGTCACATGAAGCGTGCGGGCCGTGTCTGGATCCGTATTTTCCCCGATGTTCCGGTGTCGAAGAAGCCGACCGAAGTTCGTATGGGTAAGGGCAAGGGCGCCCCGGAATTCTGGGCGGCTCGCGTCGCTCCCGGTCGTATCATGTTCGAGATCGACGGCGTGCCGGTCGAGCTCGCTCGTGAGGCGATGACCCTGGCTGCTGCAAAGCTGCCGATCAAGACGCGCTTCGTCCAGCGCATCGTTGAGTGAGGAGAGCCAGATGAAGTCCAGCCAGCGTTTTGCGGATCTGCGCGCACTCTCCGATGACCAGCTCACCGATGAGTTGGTCAAGCTGAAGAAAGAGCAGTTCAATCTGCGCTTCCAGCGTGCTACCGGTCAGCTCGAGAATACGTCGCGCGTGCGCACGGTCCGTCGGGACATTGCCCGCATCAAGACGATCGCCGCGCACAAGCGCGTCGGCGCAGCCAAGTAAGGATCGACCATGCCGAAGCGAATTCTCCAGGGCGTCGTCGTTAGCGACAAACAGGAAAAGACCGTGGTGGTGAAGGTGGAGCGTCGCTTCACTCATCCGCTGCTCAAGAAGACGGTGCGCCGTTCCAAGAACTACCATGCTCATGACGAGCAGAAGCAGTTCAAGGTTGGAGATTTGGTCTCCATCCAGGAGAGCGCTCCCATTTCCAAGCTCAAGCGTTGGGTCGTCGTTGACGGCGCTTCCAAGAGCCAGGGCTAATACAAAAATAACGTGAGGGGACTACGGTCCTCTTCAGGCGAAGTCCGGCGAAGACTGTCCGACGCCGGAAACCGATCTGATGTGAAAGGCCAAATGCCATGATTCAGATGCAGACGAACCTCGACGTCGCCGACAACTCCGGCGCCCGTCGCGTGATGTGCATCAAGGTGCTGGGCGGCTCCAAGCGGAGGTACGCTGGCGTCGGTGACGTGATCGTTGTTTCCATCAAAGAAGCCATTCCGCGCGGTCGCGTGAAGAAGGGTGATGTGATGAAGGCGGTCGTGGTGCGCACCGCTAAGGATATCCGCCGTTCTGACGGCTCCGTGATCCGCTTCGACTCGAATGCGGCCGTTCTGATTAACAATCAGAAGGAGCCTATCGGCACCCGTATCTTCGGACCGGTTCCGCGCGAACTGCGCGCCAAGAACCACATGAAGATCATCTCGCTCGCGCCGGAGGTGTTGTAATGGCTGCGAAGATCAAGAAGGGCGACAAGGTCGTCGTTCTCGCCGGCCGTGACAAGGGTCGCAACGGCGAAGTCGTTCAGGTTATGCCGACCGAAGATCGCGCTGTTGTGCGCGGCGTGAATATGGTCAAGCGCCATACACGTCAGTCGGGCACGCAGGAAGGTGGCATCATCTCCAAAGAGGCGCCGATCCATCTGTCCAACCTCGCCATTGCCGATCCCAAGGACGGCAAGGCATCGCGTGTTGGTTTCAAGGTTCTCGACGACGGCCGCAAGGTCCGCGTCGCCAAGCGTTCGGGAGATCTGATCGATGGCTGAGGCTCAAACCGAGAAGGCGCCCGCCAAGGGCAAGGCCGCTCGCGGCTCAGCGCCGGCCCCTGCATCTGCAGCCAGCGCTGCTGATCTGGCTATGCCGAAGGACTATACGCCTCGTCTGCGCAAGCAGTATGACGAAGTGATCCGTCCTGCGCTCATCAAGGAGTTCGGTTACAAGAACGCCCTTGAGGTTCCGGTGATCGAAAAGATCGTCATCAATATGGGCGTCGGCGACGCTGTCAATGACACCAAGAAGGTGACGACAGCTGCTGGCGATCTGGCTCTCATCGCCGGCCAGCGTCCGGTGATTACGCGCGCCCGCAAGGCCATCTCGACCTTTAAGGTGCGTGAGAATATGCCGATCGGCGCGAAGGTCACTCTTCGCAAGGTTCGCATGTATGAGTTTCTTGACCGCTTGGTCACGATTGCGCTGCCGCGCATTCGCGACTTCCGCGGCCTGAATCCGAAGTCGTTCGACGGTCGTGGCAATTTTGCCATGGGCATCAAGGAGCACCTCGTGTTCCCTGAAATCGATTACGACAAGGTCGAGTCGGTTCTTGGTATGGACATCATCGTGTGCACCACCGCCAAGACTGACGATGAAGCGCGCGCGCTCCTGCGTGCATTCAACTTCCCGTTCCGGCAGTGAGGCTTATCCGCCTCAGACGCGGAAACAGAGGTGAACATGGCTAAGAAAAGCTCGATCGAGAACAACAAGCGTCGCGTCAAGCTGGTGAAGAAATTCGCTGGTCGCCGCGCCCGCCTGAAAGAGATCGCCAACAACGACTCGCTGAGCATGGAGGAGCGTTTTGAAGCGCGCCTCAAGCTCTCCGAAGTTCCCCGCAATTCATCGCCGGTCCGTATTCGCAATCGCTGCGAAATCTCGGGTCGTCCGCGCGCCTTCAATCGCAAGTTGAAGATGTCGCGTATCGCGCTGCGTGAACTGGGCTCCAAGGGGCTCATTCCCGGGCTCGTAAAGTCGAGCTGGTAAGGGAGGCGGACAATGTCGATGAACGATCCTTTGGGCGATATGCTCACCCGCATCCGCAATGCGCAGATGCGTCGCAAGAATAAGGTCAAGACCCCTGGCTCGCGCCTGCGCGCCAATGTGCTCGACGTGCTGAAGTCGGAAGGCTACATCCGCGATTATTCGTCTTCGGATTTCGGCAATGGCCGTACCGAATTCGAAATCGAGTTGAAGTATTTCGAAGGTGAGCCCGTCATCCGCACCATCGAGCGTGTCTCGAAGCCTGGTCGCCGGGTCTACTCCGCCGTCTCGAATATGCCGCGTGTCGCCAATGGCCTCGGCATTACGATTGTCTCCACCCCCAAGGGCGTTATGGCCGATCACGCTGCTCGCGAGCAGAACGTGGGCGGTGAAGTGCTCTGCCGGGTCTTCTGAGGCGAGGGAACATCATGTCTCGTGTTGGCAAGAAGCCTGTCGCCGTACCTGCTGGCGTTACAGCCAAGGTCGAAGGTCAGACGGTCTCCGTTAAGGGGCCGAAGGGCGAGCTCAAGTTCACGGTTCCCGACGATGTGTTGGTGGCCATGGATGGCAGCTCCATCAAGGTGGATCCGCGTTCCGACTCTAATCGCTCACGGGCGATGTGGGGTATGTCGCGTTCCATGATCAACAATCTCGTCGTGGGTGTGACCCAGGGCTATGAGCGCAAGTTGGAAATCACCGGCGTCGGCTATAAGGCCGCTGTCGCTGGCAAGAACCTGCAGCTCTCGCTTGGTTATAGTCACGATGTGAATTATCCGATCCCGGCCGGTATCGCGATTGCGACGCCCAAGCCGACGGAAGTTACCATCGCCGGTATCGACAAGCGCCAGGTTGGCCAGGTCGCTGCTGAAATCCGCGCTTTCCGTGGTCCTGAGCCTTACAAGGGCAAGGGTATCAAGTACGAAGGCGAATTCATCTTCCGCAAGGAAGGCAAGAAGAAGTAAGGAGCTGCAGCGATGCACAAGGACAATGAGGCAGCATCCCGCCGCAAGGCGCGTGTTCGCCGTTCGATCCGTGCCCGCGCTTATGGCAAGCCGCGGCTTTCGGTTCATCGCTCGTCGAAGCAGATCTATGCTCAGATCATCGACGACGAGCAGGGTACCACGCTTGTTTCCGCCTCCTCACTGGAGAAGGATCAGCGCGCAGCCCTGAAGACCGGCGCAACGGTTGATGCTGCCAAGGTGATTGGCAAGCTGATCGCCGAGCGTGCGGCTGCCAAGGGTATCAAGGAAGTCGTGTTTGATCGCGGCGCCTATATCTATCACGGGCGCGTCAAGGCGCTCGCAGAGGGCGCCCGCGAAGGCGGTCTCGACTTCTAATTTAGTTCGAAGCGAGCGGCGGGCAATTCTGCCTGCCGCGCAAGTGACGGAAGAGAAAAATGGCTCGTGAAGGTGAAGGCGGTCGCGGTCGCGACCGTGATCGCGAAGAACGCGATAGCGAATTTGTGGATCGTCTCGTCCACATCAACCGCGTCGCAAAGGTTGTGAAGGGTGGCCGTCGCTTCGGCTTCGCTGCCCTCGTGGTTGTTGGCGACCAGAAGGGTCGCGTTGGCTTTGGTCATGGCAAGGCGCGTGAAGTGCCGGAAGCCATTCGCAAGGCAACGGAAGCTGCCAAGCGCGCACTCATCCGCGTACCGCTGCGCGAAGGCCGCACGCTGCATCACGATGTGCATGGTCGTCACGGCGCTGGCCGCGTGATCCTGCGCGCTGCGCCTGCTGGTACCGGCATCATCGCTGGTGGCCCGATGCGCGCTGTCTTCGAAACGCTCGGCATGAGTGATGTGGTGGCCAAGTCGCAAGGCTCGTCCAACCCTTACAACATGATCCGTGCGACGTTCGATGCTCTCAAGCGTGAAGACTCGCCCCGTTCGGTCGCGGCTCGCCGCAGCCTCAAGGTTTCCACTCTGCAGTCGCGCCGTCAGGGCGTGGATGCCGACGCTGTTGATGCGTGAGGGAGGCTTTGATGTCTGAACCCAAAAAGATCACCGTCGAGCAGGTCAAGAGCCCCATCGGCCGTTCGCAGGACCAGCGCGCGACGCTCGTTGGTTTGCGTCTCAACAAGATCGGTCGTCGTGCCTCTCTCGAGGATACGCCGTCGGTGCGTGGCATGATCGCCAAGGTCGCGCATCTTATCCGTGTCGTCGAAGGCCAGTGAGGTAATCGCAATGAAACTCAACGGCATTTCAGACAATCCCGGCTCCTCCAAGAAGCGCACCCGTGTCGGTCGCGGCATTGGTTCGGGCTCTGGCAAGCAGGCTGGTCGCGGCGGCAAGGGCCAAACGGCTCGTTCCGGCGTGCGCATCAAGGGCTTCGAAGGCGGTCAGATGCCGCTGCATCGTCGCCTGCCCAAGCGCGGCTTCACCAACATCTTCAAGACGGACTACAACGAGGTCAATCTCGGTCGTGTTCAGCAGGCGATTGACGCCGGCAAGCTCGACGCCAAGCAGCCGATTACGGTTGAAGCGCTTGTGGCCGCTGGTGTGTGCACCAAGCTGCGTGACGGCGTGAAGCTGCTCGGTCAGGGCGACCTGACGGCGAAGGTCACTTTCGAAGTGGCGCGCGCCTCCAAGACTGCCATTGCGGCTGTCGAGAAGGTGGGCGGCTCGGTGAAGGTCCTCGTCGCGGCAGAAGCCGAAGGCGCCTGATCGCGCGCTCCGGCTTGGTAAACAGGCCGGCGCAAACTATATGGATCAGAGCGGGGCGAGGGTTTTCGAACCTTACGCCCCGTTTGTTTGTCAAAGACCTCATTGGCGCCTGAGCGCCCCCGGAGCGACCCATGGCATCTGCTGCCGAACAGCTCGCAGCCAACATTAATTTTTCGGCCATCGGGAAGGCCGAAGAGCTCAAGAAGCGCATCTGGTTCACGCTGGGCGCGTTGATCATTTATCGCTTGGGCACTTACATCCCGCTGCCGGGTATTGATCCGCTCGCTTTCGAGCAGAACTTCACGCGTGGCGGGCAGGGCGTTCTCGAACTCTTCAATATGTTCGCGGGCGGCGCTGTGCAGCGCATGGCGATCTTCGCCCTCAACATCATGCCCTATATTTCGGCCTCGATTATCATTCAGCTGCTGACCTCGGTCATTCCGACTTTGGAGGCGCTGAAGAAAGAGGGCGAGCAAGGCCGCAAGGTCATCAACCAATATACGCGCTATCTGACCGTCCTTCTGGCGATCTTCCAGGCCTATGGCATCGCCATCGGTCTTGAATCGCAGGCTGGCATTGTGTCGGAGCCGGGCCTGTTCTTCCGCATCTCGACTGTCATCACCTTGACGGGCGGCACGATGTTCCTGATGTGGCTGGGCGAGCAGATTACCTCGCGCGGTATTGGCAATGGCTCGTCGCTGATCATCTTCGCGGGTATCGTGGCGGCATTCCCCTCAGCCATTGTGAACACTTTGGAGCTGGGTCGTCAGGGCGCGATCTCCACCGCGCTGATCCTGGGCGTGATTGTGATGTCCATGGCGGTCATCGCTTTTATCGTGTTCATGGAGCGCGCGCAGCGCCGTCTGCTGATCACCTATCCCAAGCGTCAGGTGGGCAATCGCGTCTATGAGGGCCAAACCTCGTTCCTGCCGCTCAAGATCAATACGGCGGGCGTGATTCCCCCGATCTTTGCCTCCTCCTTGCTGCTGCTGCCCACCACGATTGCGAATTTCGCGCAGTCGCAGAGCGGCACCGGCATTCTGGCGACGATCTCGACCTATCTGGGCCATGGCCGTCCGCTCTATATGCTGATGTATGTGGCGATGATCGTGTTCTTTGCCTTCTTCTACACCGCTATCGTCTTCAACCCGACGGAAACTGCGGAAAATCTGAAGAAGCATGGCGGCTTCTTGCCCGGCATTCGCCCCGGCGAGCGTACCGCCCAGTTCATCGATCAAATCTTGATGCGCATCACCGTTCTGGGTGCGGCCTATCTGTCGATCATTTGCCTCTTACCCGAAATGCTGATTTCCTACGCGGCGCTTCCGTTCTATTTCGGCGGTACGTCATTGCTGATCGTCGTGACCGTGACGATGGATACAGTGGCGCAGGTGCATGGCCATCTTCAGGCTCAGCAATATGAAGGCCTCGTCAAGAAGGCGAAGCTGCGGGGGAGAAAGAAATGAAACTGATTCTTCTTGGTCCGCCGGGCGCTGGCAAAGGCACGCAAGCCGCTCGTCTTGTCGAGAAGCATAAGATCCCGCAGCTCTCCACCGGCGACATGTTGCGCGCCGCTGTGAAGGCGGGCACGCCGGTTGGCCTGCAGGCCAAAGCGGTGATGGATGCCGGCGGCCTCGTCTCCGACGAGATCGTCTGCGGCATCATCTCGGACCGGATCGAGGAGGCAGATGCCAAGAATGGCTTCATCCTCGACGGCTTTCCGCGCACCGTGGCGCAGGCCAAGGCGCTCGACGAATTGCTGGCCAAGAAGGGCATGACGCTCGATGCCATTATCGAGCTGAAGGTCGATGAGGCAGCGCTTCTGTCGCGTATCGAGAACCGCGCCCGCGAGACCATTGCGGCAGGCGGCACCGTGCGCGCTGATGATAATCCAGAGGCTTTCAAGGTCCGCCTCGACGCCTACCGCGTCCAGACCGCTCCCGTCTCTGCTTATTATGCGGGCAGGGGTACGCTGAAGACTGTGGACGGCATGGCCCCGATTGATCAGGTCACAAAGGCGCTGGATGCCATTCTGGGCTGAGCGCTGGTGAGATGGAGTTTCAAAAGGCGGTCCCTCGGGGGCCGCCTTTTTGTTTGCGGGCGGGGGCTACGAGTTTGAATCTGGAAGGTTCGGTAAGTGCTTGATTTTGTTTGACGGGCTTGGGGTAGTGTGGTTGAGAAAATGAATCTGGAAAATATTATAAGTTATTGATTTATTTGATTATATTATAGAAATGTAGAAAGAAAGGGCTCCCGCTTCTCCCAATGGGAGAAGCTGTCAGCGGAGCTGACTGATGAGGGGATCGGGTCCCTCAGAACGGGGCTCTGCCGCACTGTGCCTCCCTCCACCAACATCCGATCCCCTCATCCGCCGCCATCCGGCGGCACCTTCTCCCACTGGGAGAAGGGTGGCTTGGGTTTGCTGCAATCCAAAAAGAGGAGGCGCCCGCTCCTCCCAGTGGGAGGAGCTGTCGGCGGATGCCGACTGAGGCGGGGATCGGGCCTTTCAGGATAAAGACCGCCACCTCACCCCCTCGCTGCCAAAAAGGCCATTTCCCTCATATTTCCCCTTGACCCGCCCATGCTCTCCGGCCTAAACACGGGGCCTCACCGAGGTCGCTTGCGCTCCCGGATCTCTTCCTTGTGAAGGGACTGGGTCGTTTTGCGTTCTCAACCTTGCATTGGGCCGGCCTCCACCGGACGCGAGGGATCATCCGACAGTCCGCAGTTGCGGCAGACATGGAGACGGCCAGATGGCTCGTATTGCTGGTGTAAACATCCCCACCAATAAGCGCGTGATCATTGCGCTTCAGTATATTCATGGTATCGGCGCCAAGAAGGCCGAAGAGATTTGTCAGAAGGTCAACATTCCGGCCGAGCGCCGCGTGGCCCAGCTGACCGACGCTGAAGTTCTCCAGATCCGCGAAACCATCGACCGCGATTATCTCGTGGAAGGTGATCTGCGTCGCGAAGTGTCGATGAACATCAAGCGCCTGATGGATCTTGGTTGCTATCGTGGCCTGCGTCACCGCCGCAACCTGCCGGTGCGTGGTCAGCGCACCCATACCAATGCCCGCACCCGCAAGGGTAAGGCCAAGCCGATCGCTGGCAAGAAGAAGTAATCACCCCCATGAGCAGCCGTGTGTGACGCGGCTGCTGATCACCTCCCGGTGTAGCCGCTGGCATTACGGCGGCGCTGAGCCCAAAAGGAACGAGTTAAATGGCAAAAGAAGCTACACGCGTCCGCCGCCGCGAACGCAAGAATATCGCCTCGGGTGTCGCTCACGTGAACTCGACGTTCAACAATACGATGATCACCATCACCGATGCGCAGGGCAATACGATCTCCTGGTCGTCGGCCGGCACGATGGGCTTCAAGGGCTCGCGTAAGTCGACCCCCTATGCTGCTCAGATGGCTGCAGAAGATGCTGCTCGCAAGGCGGCTGAACATGGCATGCGCACGATCGAAGTCGAAGTCTCTGGTCCCGGTTCGGGTCGTGAGTCGGCTCTGCGCGCTTTGCAGGCGGCGGGTTTCACCGTCACCTCGATCCGCGACGTGACGCCGATCCCGCATAACGGTTGCCGTCCGCGCAAGCGTCGTCGCGTCTGATCTCAGACCGTTCGAATATCTCTCTACATGGGCAAAGCCGACGGGCCTGCCCATGGTCTCCCCAACGACACGCAGGGCCATGGTTGACGGACCGATATACCCTGCGCGTAACCGAAAGGTTTCGTCGTGATCCAGAAGAATTGGCAAGAACTGATCCGCCCCAACAAGCTCGAAGTCACTTCGGGCGATGACGCACGTCGCTTTGCGACAGTCGTTGCTGAGCCCCTCGAGCGTGGCTTCGGCCTGACGCTGGGCAATGCGCTGCGTCGCGTGCTGCTGTCCTCCTTGCAGGGCGCTGCCATCACCTCGGTTCAGATCGACGGTGTGTTGCACGAATTCTCGTCGATCCCCGGCGTGCGTGAGGATGTGACCGACATCGTCCTCAACATCAAGGACATCGCGATCAAGATGCAGGGCGAAGGCCCCAAGCGCATGGTGCTCAAGAAGCAGGGCCCGGGCGCTGTCACCGCTGGTGATATCAGCACGGTTGGCGATGTGCAGGTGCTCAACCCTGGCCTCGTGATCTGCAACCTCGACGAGGGTGCGGAGATCCGCATGGAGTTCACCGTCAACACCGGCAAGGGCTATGTCACTGCCGACCGCAACCGCGCGGAAGATGCACCCATCGGCCTCATCCCGGTGGACAGCCTCTATTCGCCCGTGAAGCGTGTGAGCTATCGCGTCGAGCCGACCCGCGAAGGTCAGATCCTCGACTATGACAAGCTGACGCTCACCATTGAGACCAATGGCGCGATCTCGCCTGACGATGCTGTCGCTTTCTCGGCGCGCATCCTGCAGGATCAGCTGAATGTCTTCGTGAACTTCGAAGAGCCCAAGCGCGAAGAATCCGCTCCCTCCATTCCTGAGCTGGCCTTTAACCCGGCGCTGCTCAAGAAGGTCGACGAGCTGGAGCTTTCGGTGCGCTCGGCCAACTGCCTCAAGAACGACAACATCGTTTACATCGGCGATCTGATCCAGAAGACGGAAGCCGAGATGCTGCGTACGCCGAACTTCGGCCGCAAGTCGCTCAACGAGATCAAGGAAGTTCTGGCTCAGATGGGTCTGCACCTGGGCATGGAAGTGCAGGGCTGGCCGCCGGAGAATATCGAAGAGCTCGCAAAGCGCTTCGAAGAGCATTACTAAGCCGGTATTCGCAGATCGGCAGTGGGCAGCTCGTCTGCTCATTGCCGACTGACGAAGACCATCAAGAGGACGGCCGTACCGTGGCACGGCGGCCGCAAAAACGAAGGAGTTAGCCATGTATCACGGTCGCGCTAAGCGCCGCTTTAATCGCACGGTCGAACATCGCAAGGCGATGTTTGCCAATATGTGCCAAGCTCTCATCAAGCATGAGCAGATCATCACCACGCTGCCCAAGGCGAAGGATCTTCGCCCCGTCGTCGAGAAGCTCGTGACGCTCGGCAAGCGCGGCGACCTGCATGCTCGTCGTCAGGCCATTTCGCAGATCAAGGACGTTGCCCTCGTGCGCAAGCTCTTTGATGTGCTCGGCCCGCGCTACAAGGAGCGCAATGGCGGCTACACCCGCATCATGAAGGCTGGCTTCCGCTTCGGCGACAATGCCGCCATGGCTGTGATCGAATTCGTTGACCGCGACCCTGAGGCGCGCGGCAAGGATTCTGGTCCCGTGCAGAACGAAGAGACTGCAGCTTAATAGCTGCAGGTTCTGGAATATCAGGGCGGCCTTCGGGTCGCCCTTTTTTGTTTGTAACTCTGGCGTTGCCATAATTTATGAGCGGATAACTGCTAAGCTCACGTTGTTTTGATTCATGTTTTTCAAGAGGTCAAAAATGGCTGTTCGTATTCGTATGAAGCACCCTGATACTGGCGTCACGAAAGAAGGGTTTTACGGCTTCAGTTGGACAAGTTTGTTCTTTGGTGGTTTTCCGGCCCTGTTTCGTGGCGATTTTGTTTCCGCGGCGATCGTCATCATTCTTTGGGCGGTGCTGACGGTCTTTACCTTTGGTATCGGCTCCTTTGTTTTGGGGATCGCTTGGGCCTTCCTCTACAACAAGCGCTACACATTGAGCCTCGTCGAAAAGGGCTATCAGTTCGACGACATCCCTGAGCGCGTCGCTGAGGCCAAAGCCAAACTCGGCATTCAATGAGAGTTTCAGAATAGGGAACGCCGACCTTCCCCTTGAGGGGAGGGTGGTGGTGCCTCTCGCGTCACAGACCCGATCCCCTCATCCGCCGCCATCCGGCGGCACCTTCTCCCACTGGGAGAAGGATGACGCAGGTTTGCTGCGCGCCAAAAAGAAGAGGCGCCTGCTCCTCCCAGTGGGAGGAGCTGTCGGCGGATGCCGACTGAGGAGGGGATCGGGAGGTGCAGGAGAGGGCGCACCTCATGCTGTGCCTCTCGCGTCACAGACCCTATCCCCTCATCCGTCCGCTCCGTGGCCTCCTTCTCCCTCTGGGAGAAGGGTGATCAGCGCTTGCTGCAATCAAAAAAGAAGAGGCAGCCGTTCCTCCCATTGGGAGAAGGATGACCTTGTCTGGCAGGGCCAGCGCGCACAGCCTATATTCACCTCATCTCCCGAGAGGTAAGCTTTGCCATGCTTCGATTTGTCCTCGCCTTTCTCGCTCTTCTGCCCATCAGCGCACAGGCACAGACAGCGCGCGTGGCACCCTCCGACAAGCAGACCATTCAGCAATCTTTTGCGCCCGTGGTGAAGCGCGTCGCTCCGGCTGTTGTGAATGTCTATGCATCGCGGGTTGAGCGACAGGCGCGCAATCCGCTGCTTGATGATCCGCTGTTTCGGCAGTTCTTTGGTGGCGGGCAGCAATCGCCGCGCACGGCGCAATCGCTGGGCTCGGGCGTGATTGTGGATGGCACGGGCCTCATCGTCACCAATCATCATGTCATCGAAAATATGACGGATGTGCGTGTGGCCTTGTCGGATCGCCGCGAATTTGATGCGGAGATTGTCCTGCGTGATCCACGCACAGATCTTGCCGTGCTGCGCATCAAGAATGGCGGCCAGTTTCCCTCGCTCGAACTTGGCGATTCAGATGCCCTTGAGGTTGGCGATCTTGTGCTGGCCATCGGCAATCCTTTTGGTGTTGGGCAAACGGTGACGCAGGGCATTGTGTCAGCTCTTGCGCGCACACAAGTTGGCATCACCGATTATGGCTTCTTCATTCAGACAGATGCTGCGATCAATCCGGGCAATTCGGGTGGCGCGCTTGTTGACATCAATGGCCGCTTGGCGGGGATCAATTCAGCGATCTATTCACGCTCGGGCGGGTCGATCGGGATTGGCTTTGCGATCCCGGTGAATATGGTGAAAGTTGTTGTTGCCGCAGCCAAGGGCGGTGTGGCGCAGGTGCGTCGCCCCTGGACCGGCACGACGTTGCAAGCCGTCTCACGCGACATTGCCGAAAGCCTTGGGCTTGATCGCCCCGCTGGTGCACTCATCACCGACCTTGTTGAGGCTGGACCTGCTGCGCAAGCAGGTGTGCGGCGCGGCGATGTGATCAGCGCAGTGGACGGCGTTGCCATTGATGATCCGGAAAGCTTTGGCTATCGCATCGCGACCAAACCAATTGGCACTTCGACACAGCTGACTTTGCTGCGTCGTGGTAGCAAGACCAATGTCACCATGCGTCTTGTGGCTGCGCCTGAAACGCCGGCGCGTGAAGCTGTGACGATAGGTGGTCGCTCGCCCTTTACAGGCGCAACCGTTCTCAACCTTTCGCCTGCGGTCACGGAGGAGTTTTCGATTGAAGCCTTCCGCGAAGGCGTTGTCGTGAGCGATGTGCCTGAGGGCTCGCTGGCTGCGCGTGTGGGGGTGCAGCGCGGCGATGTGATCCTCGCGGTGAATGATACGAAGATCGCGCGCACGAATGATCTCAAGCGCGCGACAGAGGAGCGTCGCAATTGGTGGAAGCTGACCATCGGACGCGGCGGCCAGATCTTCACAACGGTGATTGCAGGCTGATTGCAACAGCCTGCGCTCGCCTTACGCAGCTTTGCGGCTGGTGCTCTTGGCTTTGTTGAAGCGACGCTTGATGGATGACCACAGTTTGCGCATCTCATCGGCAGCTGCGCCAGAGGGATTCCATTCGGTCACGCCAAGGCCGTGACGTGCGGATTCCTGATAATCGACGCGCGATGTGACGAGGGGAGAGATCAAACCACCCATGGCTTCCAGTGCGACCATGCCTTCTTCGACACGCGCGCTTTGTTGTGCAGGCGGGCATTGATTGAGCAAGAACACATAGTCCTTGCGCAGCGCGCGCGCGGTCTTGCGGGTCTGTTCACTCGCCCACAAATCAAAAACATTGGGACGCGCGGGAATGATCGACAGGTCAGCTACTTTCATCGCAGCTTCGCCAGCGGGTGTTTCGCTACCGGCTGTGTCGATGATGCACAAAGTGACGCCGCTCTTTTCCAGCGCAGCCACAACATTTGCCAATTTGCCAGCGCTGACGGCCTCAACAGGCACATCCACTTCGCCGCGCATCTTCGCCCATTTCACCAATGACTGCTGCGGATCGAGATCGAGCACGACAACGCTTTCACCAGCTTCATAGGCAGCGACGCTGAGCGAGGCTGCAAGAGTACTTTTCCCTGAACCGCCTTTTTGTGTGACAAAGGCTATGGTGCGCATGAGAACCTCACGGGTGTTTGAGTGCCATCGCGTTCAAATGGCCAACAGCAGAGTCACCGCAAAGCTTCGATTCGTGAAGCAACCTGTTTCGCACTTTTTGGAATGTGTGCCTTGAGGGTCACTGTTTACGCTGCGGAAAGTTTGCTTATGATCACTTCAATCTGCTAAGTGTATGTCTGTCATGAGCAATCTGTTTTCCAAATCCGGCCTCGACCATGATGCGCCTCGTCCGTTAGCGGATCGGCTGCGTCCGCAAACACTCGCGCAGGTTGCAGGACAAGAACATCTCCTTGGGGAAGGTGGTGTTCTCACGCGTCTCATCGCGTCAGGCTCACTTGGCTCACTCATCTTCTGGGGACCACCCGGCACGGGCAAAACAACCATCGCGCGTTTGTTGGCGCAGACGAGCGATCTCGACTTCGTGCAGATCTCGGCGATCTTCTCCGGTGTCGCTGATTTGAAGAAAGTCTTTGAGCAAGCGCGCGCGCGTCGTGAGGCTGGTGTCTCAACTTTGCTCTTCGTTGATGAGATCCATCGCTTCAATCGCGCGCAGCAAGACAGCTTCTTGCCGGTGATGGAAGATGGCACTGTCACACTCATCGGTGCGACGACAGAAAATCCATCTTTCGAATTGAATGCGGCTTTGTTGTCGCGCGCGCGTGTTTTGACATTCAAAGCGCTCGACGATGCAGCGATTGAAAAGATGTTGGCGCGTGCTGAAGAGGTCGAGGGTAAAGCTCTGCCGGTTGATGAGACAGCACGCGCGGCTCTCATTCGCATGGCCGATGGTGATGGGCGCGCTGCGCTCACTCTGGCCGAAGAAGCCTGGCGCGCGGCCAAGCCTGATGAGGTCTTTGATACGCAGGCGTTGGGTGAAGTCTTGCAGCGCCGCGCCCCGATCTATGACAAGGCGCAAGAGGGCCATTACAATCTCATCTCGGCCCTGCATAAGACCGTGCGCGGCTCTGATCCTGATGCGGCGCTCTATTATCTGGCGCGCATGCTGGATGCGGGGGAAGATCCACTCTTCATTGCGCGGCGCATCGTGCGTATGGCGGTGGAGGATATCGGCCTTGCCGATCCCCAAGCCCTTGTCGTCGCCAATGCCGCCAAGGATGCCTATGACTTTCTGGGCTCGCCCGAGGGTGAGTTGGCTTTGGCTGAGGCGCTTGTCTATGTGGCGACCGCGCCCAAATCCAATGCCGTCTATACGGCCTGGAAGGCCGCACAAGGCCTTGCCAAGAGCAATGGCTCCCTCAAGCCGCCCAATACTATCCTCAATGGCTCCACTAAGCTGCTGCGCAGCGAGGGCTATGGGACAGACTATCGCTATGACCATGACGAGCCCGATGGCTTCTCCGGCCAGAACTACTGGCCCGACAAGCTTGGCCGTCAGCATCTCTATAGTCCCGTCGAGCGCGGCTTTGAGCGGGAGATCCGCAAGCGGCTCGACTGGTGGGAGAAGCTGAGGCGGGAGCGCTCGGGCGACTGAGCCGTGACGGGGCCGGGCGCTTGGGGTATAGGGGCCTCATGACAGCTTATCTCCTCGTCTTTCTCGGAGCAGGTCTTGGCGGCGCTTTGCGTCACGGGGTCAATCTGGGCTGCGCGCGTCTGTGCGGCCTCGACTTCCCCTGGGGGACGCTGGTGATCAATGTGCTGGGCTCGACTGCCATGGGCCTGCTGGTTGGCTGGCTCGCCTTCAAGGCGGGCGAGGGCTGGTCGCAACATGCGCGGCTGTTTCTGACCACCGGCGTGCTCGGTGGCTTTACGACTTTCTCGGCCTTCTCGCTCGATGCCATTTTGCTATGGGAACGCGGCGAGATCGGCTCGTCCCTGTTATATATTGGCGGCTCCGTTGCACTCTCCCTTGTGGGTTTGGTGATCGGGCTCTCCGCCGTAAGGAGCCTTGCGTGAGTGACAAGCCGAAATCTGGTGGTGTGCAGACCCTCGTCGTCTCGGGCGATGAAGATGGGATGCGCCTCGACCGCTGGTTCAAACATCATTTCCCCGCGCTTGGCCTGTCGCATCTGAACAAGATTTTGCGTAAGGGCGAAGTGCGGCTCGATGGCAAGCGCGCAGAGGGCTCGACCCGTCTCGTTGAGGGCCAGAGTGTGCGCGTGCCGCCGCTGCGCACCGAGACCGATGTGGCCGCGCCCGCCGTCAAGCGCACACCCAATGAGAAAGATGCACGCGCCATTAAAGAGATGATCCTCTTTGAAGACAAATGGCTCATGGTGCTGAACAAGCCTTGGGGCCTTGCTGTGCAAGGTGGCTCAGGCACGACGCATCATATTGATGGCATGCTCGAAGCTTTGACAGATGAGAAAGGTGAGCGCCCGCGTCTCGTCCATCGTCTGGACCGTGACACGTCAGGTGTCTTGCTCGTCGCCAAGACGCGCAAGATTGCCTCTGACCTTGGCGAGTTGTTTCGCTCGCGCCAGACCAAGAAAGTCTATTGGTCTGTGGTGGAGGGTGTGCCCAAGCCCTCGCAGGGCCGCATCTCGCTCTTTCTCGCCAAAGGGGCGGGGATGGGAGATGATCGCATTGGCCGCACACAAGGGGAGCGCCGCGATCCTGAGCGTATGCGCATTGCCAAACATGGCGAGATCGATGCGCAGCATTCGCTGACCTATTATGCTGTGGTGGACAAAGTCGCGCCGCGTCTGGCGTGGCTGTCGATGAAGCCGGTCACGGGCCGCACACATCAATTGCGCGCTCATGCTGAGGCGATTGGCAATCCCATCATTGGTGATCCCAAATATCATGGCAATCTGCCGGCCAATGATCCGCGCCGCAATGATCCGTTACGCTCTGTGCCCACCGACATTGAGCAGAAGCTGCATCTGCTGGCGCGCCGTCTTGTGTTGCCCCATCCCAAAGGCGGCATTTTGGACGTCACCGCGCCACTGCCGCCCCATATGAAAAAGACATTCGATCTGTTTGGCTTTGATGTGAAGCAGCATGATCCGATCGATGATGCACCGGAAGACTAGGAACACATAATGACCGCTCAGATCTATGAAGGCCCGCGCCTGCCGCCGCTGCCCGAAAGCTCTTATGACGATGCGCAGAAGGCTGCGCTCGAAGATTTCAAACAGACGCGCAAGGTTGGTTTCTCCGGCCCCTGGCATGTGTTCATCCGTAGCCCCGAATTGCTCACCCATGCACAGCGCATGGGCGAATATCTGCGCTATCGCTGCCAGCTGTCGGGTCGCCTCAGCGAACTGACGATCCTGCTCGTCGCGCGCGAATGGACGCAGCATTATGAACATGGCACGCATCGCGGCCATGCCTTGAAGGCTGGCGTTGCGCCTGCCACGATTGATGCGATCATTGAAGGCCGTCGCCCTGAAGGCTTGGCCGATGACGAGCAGATCGTATGGGATTTTGTGAGCGAGCTGCAGCGCACCAAGCGCGTGTCTGACACGACCTATGCCAAGGCCTATGCGGCATTTGGCGAGAAGGGTGTGATCGATCTGGCCGGTATTGTGGGCTATTATTCGCTTCTCGCGCTGACGATGAATGTCGCGCGTGTCGGGCCCCCCGAGGGCGAGAAACATCTGCCGCGTTTCCCGGAATAAAGATGACAGACGATCTGGCGAACCAATTGTTTCCTGTCCATGGCGAGGCTGTGGATCCCATCGCTTTGGCGCGGCGGGATATGCAAAAGCAATTGCCGCGACGCTTCTATCAAGAGGCCAAAGCCGAGCGCGCAGCTGATGGGTTTGTGGTGCAGCTGGATGGCAAGCCCGCGCATACGCCAAGCCGTCAGTTGATGTGCGTTCCCAATGAGGCTTTGGCGCTGGCTCTGGCGCAAGAGTGGAACGAGCAAGCTGAGTTTATTGATCCTGCGCAAATGCCGCTGACGCGCATGGTCAATTCTGCGCTCGATGGTGTCGCACGTGAGATGGATCAGGTGCGCGCTGAGATCGTCAAATATGCGGGCTCTGATCTCATCTGCTATCGCGCGGGTGAGCCGCAATCTTTGGTCGAAGAACAGGCCCGCCATTGGGACCCTTTGCTGGCCTTTGCGCATGAGCAATTGGGTGCGCGCTTCATTTGTGCGCAGGGGATCATTTTTGCTGAGCAGCCAGCGGCGGCACTTGAGGCCATTGCGCGCGAGATTGAGACGATCACATCTTCGTTAGCTTTGGCGGCCCTTCATGTGATGACGACGATCACTGGCTCAGTGGTCATCGCTCTGGCGCTCACGCGCGACCATTTGAGCGCAGAGGCAGCTTGGGCTGCAGCCCATGTGGATGAGGATTTTCAGGCCCGCGCTTGGGGTGAAGATGCAGAGGCTATGGCCCGCAGAGCCCGGCGTTGGCGCGATATGCAGGCCGCAGAGCAGCTTTACCGTCTCGCCTGAGCGTAGCGTTGAATTAGAGCTATTATAATGTTTCGCCTCTGGCTTGATCTTCCCCGCCATTTCGAAAATGGATAGTGGGTCAGATTCAGTCGAGGGGACGCAAATGTTCGTTTTCAATCCAGCACGTGGTGTTTTGTCCGTGCTTGCCCTTGTGAGCGGGCTGACGACATCGGCTTTTGCGCAAGAGGTCAATCTCTATACGACGCGCGAGCCCGGCCTCATCAAGCCGCTCTTGGACAATTTCACCAAGGCGAGCGGCGTGAAGGTCAATACGGTCTTTGTGAAAGATGGTTTGGCTGAGCGCGTGTCGGCAGAAGGCCAGCGTTCACCCGCCGATGTCTTGATGACAGTTGATATTGGTAATCTCGTTGACCTCGTCGAGCGCGGCGTGACGCAGCCTTTAAAGTCTGATGCGCTGGAAGCGGCAGTGCCGTCTAATCTGCGCGCCCCTGATGGATCATGGTTTGCGCTGTCGATGCGTGCGCGTGTGATCTATGCATCGAAAGCCCTGTCGCTCGAAGGCTTCACTTATGAGCAGCTGGCGGATCCCAAATGGAAGGGCAAGATCTGTATTCGCTCGGGCCAGCATCCCTACAACACAGCCCTTGTCGCCGCTTACATCGCCCATCACGGAGAAGACAAAGCGCAGGCATGGCTGGCAGCTGTGAAGGCCAATCTTGGTCGCAAGCCCGGTGGTGGTGATCGCGAACAGGCGCGCGATATTTTGGGTGGCCTCTGCGATCTTGGTGTCGGCAACTCCTATTATGTGGGCCTGATGCGTTCGGGTGCAGGTGGCCCGGACCAAAAGATATGGGGTGAGGGCATTCAGGTCGTGTTACCCTCCTTTGCGGGCGATGGCACACATGTGAATGTGTCAGGCGCCTCCATTGCCAAGTTCGCGCCCAACAAGGCCAATGCGGTCAAGCTGCTCGAATGGCTGGTTTCGGATGAAGCGCAGTCGCTTTATGCGCGCGGCGATTTCGAATATCCCGTGAAGGGCGGCGCGCAGACCGATCCGCTGATTCAGGCACTGGGACCGCTCAAGGTCGATAGCATCCCCGTGTCGGAGATCGTCAAACACCGCCGCACGGCAAGCTCGCTTGTCGATAAGGTCGGTTTCGACAACTGATGAGGATCGTGTGGGGGTGCAGGCCATTTTGAGTTTGCGCGGATTTTGGGGTCGCGGGCGCGAGAAGTCTTTGCTTCTCGCGTCTGTGCTTTTTGCAGTGGCCGTCGTTCTGCCGGTCATCGGCCTTGTTGCGATTGCCGCGCAGGGCTCTGGTGACGCATGGCCTCATCTGCTCGCTTATGTTCTGCCCAAGACGGTGGCTGACACGCTGGTCTTGTTGCTCGGCGTTGGCCTTGTTGTCATCGCGCTTGGCACATCTTTGGCGTGGTTGCTGACCGCCTATGATTTTCCCGGTCGTCGTTTGTTTGAATGGGCGCTGCTGCTGCCGCTCGCTGTGCCAACTTATATTGTGGCCTATGCCTATCTTGATTTGCTGCATCCGATTGGTCCCGTGCAGGGCGCGCTGCGCATGGTGCTGGGCATCAGCAATCCGCGCGATCTGTGGTTTCCTGATGTGCGCTCCATGGGTGGTTGCATTCTGCTCTTGAGCTTCGTGCTCTATCCTTATGTCTTCATCCCCACGCGCGCGCTCTTCTTGATGCAGGCAGGCAGTTTGATCGAAGTAGCGCGCACTTTGGGGGCCGATCGTCGCCGCGTCTTCTTCCATGTTGCGCTTCCCCTGGCGCGCCCTGCCATTGCGGTGGGGGCCTCGCTCGCTTTGATGGAAGCGCTGAATGATATTGGCGCGTCCGAATTTTTGGGTGTGCGCACTTTGTCGGTGTCGATCTATGCGACTTGGATCAATCGTTCCAATCTGCCGGGCTCCGCGCAGATCGCACTGGCCTTGATGGTATTGGTGGTGAGCTTGATCTTGATCGAGCGCTGGGCGCGTCGGCGTCAGCGCTATGTCTCACAAGCGCAGCGCGCGCGTCGTGCGCGTCCACGCCAACTCAGTGGCTGGAAGGCTGCGGGCGCTTTTGTCTATGCGAGCCTGCCCGTTCTGTTCGGCTTTGCCTTCCCCGCTTTCTATCTGGCTGTCGAAGCGCTGCGCCGTTTGCGATTTGCAGGTGTGCCCGCTGATCTTGGCGCGCAGATTCTCAATACGGTTGTCATGTCCGCCATTGCGACCTTTGTGGCTTTGGTGATCGGCTTTGTGTTGGCCTATGCGACGCGTCTGACACGCGCACCAGCGGCCAGCGTGGCTTTGCGTGTCGCGTCGCTTGGCTATGCAGTGCCTGGCACTGTGCTGGCTATTGGTCTTTTGCTGCCACTCTTCGCGCTCGACAATCTTCTGGCGGATGGCATTGAGGCTGTCTTTGGTGTCTCGGTTGGTTTGCTGATCTCAGGCTCGGGTGCTGCGCTGATTTATGCTTATGTGGTGCGTTTTCTCACCATCTCGGCGGGTGGTGTGGAATCGGGTTTTTCCAAACTCTCCCCCTCGCTCGATCATGCGGCGCGCGCTTTGGGTGAGACGGCGATGGGGGCGATGCGCCGCGTCCATCTGCCCTTGCTGCGGCCAGCTTTGGGTGCTGCTGCCTTGCTGGTCTTTGTGGATTGTATGAAAGAGCTGCCCGCAACTTTGCTGCTGCGGCCTTTGAATTTCGAGACCCTCGCCACGCATCTGTATGGCGAGGCCGTGCGCGGCACTTATGAGGATGGCTCTATCGCGGCGCTGTGTATTGTGCTTGTGGGATTGGCGCCCGTCATGCTTCTTGCGCGGCTCAGTCGTCGTCCTGCGCTTGCCTATGAGAAGGGCGGTTCTGTGGTGGGGGCGGGTCTGCTCCTTGAGGAGCAGGCCAAGTCATGAGTGTGCCTATGGGTGAAGCCTGCCTTGAGATGATCGGTGTGCGCCAGCAATTTGGTGCCACGGTGGCGGTCGCCGATGCCTCGCTGCGTGCCGATCGCGGCGAAGTGCTCTGCCTGCTGGGTCATTCAGGCTGCGGCAAGACGACTTTGCTGCGCGTGGCAGCGGGGCTCGAACAGCCCGATGCTGGCATTGTGCGCTTGAATGACCGTGTCGTTGTGGGGCCGGGCGTCTTTGTGCCGCCCGAGCGTCGCGGCGTTGGCATGATGTTTCAGGATTACGCGCTCTTTCCCCATCTCAGCGTGCTCGACAATGTGCGCTTTGGTCTCACGCATCTGCCGCATCCTAAAGCGCATCGCGTCGCCATGGAGGCTTTGGTGCGTGTGGGTCTGGCCCATTATGCGCATGACTATCCCCATGTGCTCTCAGGCGGTCAGCAGCAGCGCATTGCTCTGGCGCGAGCGCTCGCGCCCCATCCTGAAATCTTGCTGATGGATGAGCCCTTCTCCAATCTCGACCAGCGCATGCGCGAACGCATCCGCGAAGAGACTATGTCGGTGCTGCGCGAAAAGGGCACGACGACGCTCATCGTCACACATGACCCCGCCGAGGCCATGTTGCTGAGCGACCGCGTGGCGCTGATGGAGCAAGGCCATATTGTGCAGGTCGGCACGCCGGGCGAGCTTTATCGCCATCCCAAATCCCTCTTTGCCGCGCGCTATTTCTGCGACCTCAACGAAATTTCCGCGCAGATCAGGGGCGGGGCGGTCGCCACCCCTGTGGGGACTTTTGCGGCTGAGGGCCTGCCCGATGGGCGCTGCATGGTCTGTATTCGCCCCCAAGCCCTGAGTTTGGTGGGTTTGGGCCTGCCCGCCATGGTTGAGCGCTGCCGCTTTACGGGCGAGGCTGATCTCGTCACCTTCCGGCCGCAGGGCTATGATGGGGTGCTTGAGGCCCGCATGCCGCCGGGAACCAGCCCTGAGGCGGGGGCAGTGGCCCAGCTGGCGATTGACCCGACCGGGGTACTCATCTTCCCCCTCGACTAGGCCTTCAGTCGAGTTTCAGTCGGGCCTTCACGGTGCTAGGCAGTGGGCAGGACCACGGGACCAGATCCATGAAGCATATTCTCGAAGCCCTCGAAAAACGCCGCGCCACCGCCCGCCTCGGGGGCGGCCAAAAGCGCATCGACACGCAGCACCAGCGCGGCAAGCTCACCGCGCGCGAGCGTATCGATCTGCTGCTTGATCACGGCTCCTTCGAAGAATTCGATATGTTCGTGCAGCATCGCTGCGTCGACTTTGGCATGGACCAGCAAGAGAAGATCCCCGGCGATGGTGTTGTCACCGGTTGGGGCACGGTCAACGGCCGCACGGTTTTCGTCTATGCGAAAGACTTCACCGTCTTCGGTGGTTCGCTCTCAGAAACCCATGCGCAGAAGATCACCAAGATTCAGGATATGGCACTGAAGGCCGGTGCACCGGTGATTGGCCTGTTTGATGCGGGCGGTGCGCGTATTCAAGAAGGCGTCGCCGCGCTTGGTGGCTATGCTGAAGTGTTCCAGCGCAATGTGCTGGCCTCGGGCGTCATTCCGCAGATCTCCGTCATCATGGGGCCATGCGCCGGCGGCGATGTCTATTCGCCCGCCATGACCGACTTCATCTTCATGGTGAAAGATACGAGCTATATGTTCGTCACCGGCCCTGATGTCGTCAAAACCGTCACCAATGAAACGGTCACAGCTGAAGAGCTGGGCGGTGCATCAGTGCATACGGTCAAAAGCTCGGTGGCTGATCGCGCTTATGAGAATGATGTTGAAGCGCTCTTGCAGATGCGCCGCCTCATCGACTTCCTGCCCGCCTCCAATCGCGATGAATTGCCCGAATGGCCGAGCTTCGATGACAGTGCGCGCGTTGAGATGTCGCTCGACACTTTGGTTCCCGACAATCCCAACAAGCCTTATGACATCAAGGAGCTGATCCTGAAGGTCGTGGATGAGCGCGACTTTTTTGAAATTCAGGATGGCCATGCGCGCAATATCGTCACCGGCTTTGCGCGTATGGAGGGTCGCACGATTGGTATTGTCGCCAATCAGCCCATGGTGCTAGCGGGCGTGCTTGATTCAGACGCCTCGCGCAAGGCTGCACGCTTCGTGCGCTTCTGCGATGCTTTCAGCATTCCGATTGTTACTTTTGTGGATGTGCCTGGCTTCTTGCCCGGCACGGCGCAGGAATATGGTGGCTTGATCAAACATGGCGCCAAACTTCTGTTCGCTTATGCTGAAGCAACAGTGCCGAAGATCACCATCATCACGCGCAAGGCCTTTGGTGGTGCTTATGACGTGATGGCCTCCAAACATCTGCGCGGTGATTTCAACTATGCCTGGCCCTCGGCGCAGATCGCCGTCATGGGGGCCAAAGGCGCGGTGGAGATCATCTTCCGTCAGGATATTGGCGATGCTGACAAGATCGCCGAGCGCACGAAGGAATATGAAGAGCGGTTCCTCTCGCCCTTCGTGGCAGCTGAGCGTGGCTATATCGACGAAGTCATCATGCCTCATTCCACACGCCGTCGCATTGCGCGCGGCCTTGCCCTGCTGCGTCACAAGCAGCAGGAAAATCCGTGGAAGAAGCACGACAATATTCCGCTCTAAGGCGCGCTACCAATGACGGTGGCGGCGATGATAGTGCCGCTTGCGGCGGTAGATGTGATGCGCGCGATGGCGATGGGTGACGATGCGTCGCCGACGCGGCCTAGGGTGATGGTAACGGCGCAAGCGCGCCTCTTGAGGTCGCATCGCCCCGCGCTCGGCCTCGCTTTGCACGGCATGTTCGGGCGCAAGTGGCGCATCGGGTAGGGCGGGCTGGATCGGCGTGAGTGCTGATGCGTTTGAGCTTGCCAGCATATAGCCAGCAGCAGCCCCTATGAAGACTGTGAGAAAGCCGCGTCGGTCCATTCTGATCCCCTGAGCATGAGCGCGCTGGCTTGACCAGCTTTGCGCATAACGCGGGCGGGGGCGAAATGATCCGCTTAATCTAGCGAGGTGAGATTTTCTTCGATCTCGGCGCGCACAGATTCCAGCTTGGCGGGGAGCTGCAAACGCAGGCCCAGCGTCTCAACTGTCTCGTCAACGGTAAAGCCGGGGCCTTCGGTAGCAACCTCCAGCAAAACGCCAGACGGCTCGCGCGCATAGATGGAGCGGAAATAGGTACGATCGCGCATTTCTGTCACGCGCAGGCCTGCAGCTGCAAACCGCGCGCCCATTTCTTTTTGCGCGTCGTCGTCAGCTGCGCGAAAGGCGATGTGGTGGATGCTACCTGCGCCTTGTTCGGCGGGGTCCGTCTCTGGCACTTTCAACAGATCCAGAACGCGCCCCGGTCCATTGCGATCAGGCGCGCCATAGCGCAAACGCAACATGCCCGCATGGCTCGCGCGTGCATATTCGCGCCAACCCAAAGCATCTTCCAAAAGATTGGCGGTGGCGTCGATATTCTCCACCAGCAGCGTCACATTAGCGATGCCGCGAATGGCTTGCTCTTCGCCAATCTCAGGCGTCGTATAGCCGGGTAACGCATCGGCCCAATCTTGTTCGATGAGTTCAATCGCCAATCCATCAGGATCGTGCAAAGCCAGCGCATCATCACCGCCCGGTGCAATGGCGACAGGCACATCTTCGTCTGTGAGGCGGCGCACCCAGCCATGGGCTGCGCCTTTGGGAATGGCGAGCGAGAGGGCGACAGCCTCGCCGCTGCCGGGCAGGGCAGGGTCAGCCTCTGGCCATTCAAAGAAGGTCAGGATGGTTCCGGGCGCGCCGGTCGTATCACCGAAATACAGATGCCAGCTTTGCGGGTCATCGTAATTGACCGTGCGCTTGACCAGCCGCAAGCCGAGCAGGCGCTCATAGAAATCGCGCGTGCGCCCGCCATCGCTGCAGATGGCGGTGATGTGGTGAAGTCCGGGGCTTACGGCCATGCTTGTCTCCTTGGCCGTGGAGATAGCGCGAAAATTCTGCAAAGGCACCCCCAGATTCACGCATCCTCAACCCTACCTTTTATTCACCCTGTTCCTTAACCCCGCAGCGAGGGTCGCGGAGTCAGTGTGGGGTCACAGGTAGGAGCCACCACATATGAGCCATTACAGGGTTGCCATGAGCACAGCGGACAAGCGCCTCGCGGCCATCCGCGCTCTGCGCGAGCGTGGCGCGGTGTGGGATTGCGATATTGAGCTGGTGCGCCGGGGCATTCTGCCGGGCAGCCCGGTGACGCGCGAAGAGGCTGAGGCGCTGTTTTCGGTCGAGCTGACCGATATGGAAAAATGCGCCTCGTGGCTGCCTTTCTTCGTCGAAACCATCACCGAATATGTGCTGGGCGAGGATCGCCAGCTGGATGAGGACACAGCCAATTGGCTGCTGCACCGGGTGGATGAGGCCGCAAGCCTCAATGGGCTCGCCGTTCTGGTGAATGTGCTGGCCGAGGCGCCTGAGGCCCCCAGCTGGCTCGTTTTTGCCGCCAAAGCGCGGGCCGCCCGCAATTGGCCAGGCGTGGCGGAGGCCATGGCCGGGGGGCTTGCCCGTTCGGCGGCCTGATCCTTAGGCGAATGGACGGGGCCTTCGCGCTCCCCTAGACATCGGCTTGAAGACAACCATTGGCGTGGCCCGTGAGCTGCGCCCAAGCGGGGCCGGTCGGCGGATGTTCAAGAAAATCCTGATTGCCAATCGTGGTGAAATTGCTTGCCGTGTCATCAAGACCGCGCGGCGCATGGGCATCAAGACGGTGGCTGTTTATTCTGATGCCGACCGTGATGCGCTGCATGTCGAGATGGCTGATGAGGCGGTGCATATCGGCCCGCCGCCTGCCGCTGAATCTTATCTCCTGATCGAGCGCATCATTGATGCGTGCAAAAAGACCGGCGCTGAGGCTGTGCATCCGGGCTATGGCTTTTTGTCGGAGCGCGAGGCTTTCGCCAAGGCACTTGCCGCAGAAGGCATCACCTTCATCGGTCCCAATCCCCATGCGATTGCCGCCATGGGTGACAAGATTGAATCGAAGAAATTCGCCAATGCCGCGAAAGTCTCCACCGTGCCGGGCTTCCTCGGCGTGATTGAGAATGCCGAACATGCCGTGCGCATCTCCGATGAGATTGGCTATCCCGTCATGTTGAAGGCCTCAGCAGGCGGTGGTGGCAAAGGCATGCGCATTGCGTGGAGCCGTGACGAAGTGGCCGAGGGCTTTACGCGCGCGCAGTCTGAAGCGCGCTCCTCTTTTGGCGATGATCGCGTCTTTGTCGAAAAGTTCATCGTCAATCCGCGCCATATCGAAATTCAGGTGCTCGGCGATAAACATGGCAATGTGATTTATCTGGGCGAGCGCGAATGTTCCATTCAGCGCCGCAACCAGAAGGTCATCGAAGAAGCCCCATCACCTTTGCTCGATGAAGCGACACGCCGCAAAATGGGCGAGCAGGCTGTCGCGCTGGCCAAGGCTGTCAATTATGACAGCGCTGGCACGGTGGAGTTTGTCGCAGGGCAGGACAAGAGCTTCTACTTTCTGGAGATGAATACACGCCTGCAGGTCGAGCATCCGGTGACGGAATTGATCACGGGTGTTGATCTTGTCGAGCAGATGATCCGCGTAGCGGCGGGTGAGAAGCTCGCCATGAAGCAGAGTGATGTGCATCTGAAGGGCTGGGCGGTCGAGAGCCGCATTTATGCGGAAGATCCGACGCGCAACTTCCTGCCCTCCACAGGCCGCCTTGTGACCTATCGCCCGCCTGCAGAGGGCCATCATGATGGCGTGACCTTGCGCAATGATACGGGCGTCTTCGAGGGTGGCGAGATCTCGATCTATTATGATCCGATGATCGCCAAGCTTGTCACCCATGCGGGTGATCGTCTGAGTGCAATTGAAGCGCAGGCCAAGGCGCTCGATGAATTTGTCATCGAAGGCATTCGCCACAATATTCCTTTCCTGTCCTCCTTGATGCAGCACAAGCGCTGGCGCGAGGGCGCTTTGTCGACGGGCTTCATCGCAGAAGAATATCCCGACGGTTTTGCGCCTTTGGTGGCAGAGGGCGATACGGGCCATGTGATGGCGAGTATTGCAGCAGCGGTCGATCATCTGATGAATGAGCGCAAGCGCCAGATCAGTGGCCAGTTGCAGAGCCAGCGTCTTGTGAATTTTGAACGCGCACGCACGGTGATGCTGGGCAAGGTCGCTTATGATGTCATCGTTGATGATGCGGACGGTGGTTTGCTCGTGCGTTTTGAAGATGGCTCCAACCATGCGCATCATCTGTCGTCGGACTGGACGCCCAGTGAATTGGTATGGCGCGGCACGGTGGATGATGATGCTGTTGCCTGTCAGGTGACGCCCATTCTCAATGGCTTTGAGCTAGCCCATCGCGGTGTGCGCGTGGCTGCGCGTGTCTATACGCGCCGCGAGGCTGAGCTTGCCGGTTTGATGATTGAGAAGAAGGCCGCTGACACATCCAAGACCTTGCTCTGCCCCATGCCCGGCCTTGTGAAACAAGTGCTTGTGCAGGCTGGCCAAGAGGTCAAAGCGGGCGAGGCCTTGTGCATGGTCGAGGCCATGAAGATGGAAAATGTGCTGCGCGCCGAACGCGACGTGACCGTGACCAAAATCCTCGCCAAAGAGGGCGACAGCCTCGCCGTGGATGCAGTGATCATGGAATTTGCGTGAGGACTTAGGGACGCTTCAATCCAACAAGAAGAAGCATCGCTTCTCCCACTGGGAGAAGGATGCGCTGGGGCTGCTGCCTTCCAAAAAGAAGAGGCACCCGCTTCTCCCAGCGGGAGAAGCTGTCAGCGGATGCTGACTGATGAGGGGGTCGAGGCCATCAGGATATAGAGCCCCACCTTCCCCTCGATGGGAGGGTGGGTGGCGCCTCTCACAACCAACACCCGATCCCCTCATCCGCCGCCATCCGGCGGCACCTTCTCCCAACGGGAGAAGGATGCGCGAGGTGTGCTGCCTTCCAAAAAGAAGAGGCACCCGCTTCTCCCAGTGGGAGAAGCTGTCAGCGGATGCTGACTGATGAGGGGGTCGGGCCTTTCAGAATGACGCACATAGACCGCGCCTTTCAGAATGACGCACAGCGAACTGCGCCTCTCACAACCAAGACCCGATCCCCTCATCCGCCGCCATCCGGCGGCACCTTCTCCCACTGGGAGAAGGATGCGCGAGGTGTGCTGCCTTCCAAAAAGAAGAGGCACTTGCTTCTCCCAGTGGGAGAAGCTGTCAGCGGATGCTGACTGATGAGGGGGTGGCGCCTCTTAGAATGACGCACAGCGAACTGCGCCTCTTACAACCAAGACCCGATCCCCTCATCCGCCCGCGCTGCGGGCACCTTCTCCCACTGGGAGAAGGATGCGCGAGGTGTGCTGCCTTCCAAAAAGAACGGACACCATCAGGGCGTTGTTCTCAGTCACTCACTCACGTCTGGGAAAGGCTTCTCGAGGTTCCAGTCCGAGACATAGATCCGCTATGCGCAAAATTTCGAGGATCACCCAATCGAAGCGTTCGTTCACTTCGTCGTTGGTGAAGCGAATTTCTGAAAACCCTGCGCGAGCGATTTCTTCTGTTCGCAGGCGGTCATATTCGGCGCGCTCGTTATGTTGTTTGCCGTCGATCTCAACCGTCAGCTTCAAGTCGAGACAACAGAAATCTGCGACATAGCCATTGATCAGTTGTTGGCGGCGGAATTTCAAACCTTGCAGCTGTCGCCCCCGCAATGCCTGCCATAGCTTCTCTT
>CANGJJ010000017.1 GCA_947454485.1 Beijerinckiaceae bacterium | reverse complement strand
GTTCCTCCGGCCTGCCTGACCCTGCAGGATGGGTCGGGTGTGGACGTGAATGTTTTTCTTTTTGCGCTTTATGTCGCATCTGAGGGCCGCCAGCTGACCCCAGACGACATGGCCCGAATCATGGCCTCCATTGATCCTTGGAAGGTTTCGGCGGTCGTGCCCCTGCGCGGTGTACGTCGTTACCTCAAGGATCTCCCTGCGGGCTTTGAGGCCGCCGGGATCGAGGAGCTGCGCAAGAGGGTGAAAGCCGTGGAGCTCGAATCCGAGCGCCTCCAGCAGGAGACCCTCTTTGCCCTCTGGCCCGCCGCCAATCTTGGTCAAGCCTGCGCCCCGGCCCAGGCTGGCCCCGCCAATGTGCGGGCCTATGAGCAGGCCCTGAAGACGACTTTCGACGCTGCAGCGGTCTCCGCACTGCTCAGCGCTTTTAACAGCATCATGGAGTGACACTGGTGAGCAGCAGCAGCAGCGCCCGCAAGCGCATTATCGTCGGCATCAGCGGCGCCTCGGGCATCATCTATGGCATCCGCGCCTTGCAGCTTTTGCGCGCGGCCGATGTCGAGACCCATCTCATCGTGTCCAAAGCCGCTGAAATGACGCTGGCTTATGAATGCGATTACACGATCAAAGATCTGCGCGAGATGGCCGACCACCATCACGCCATGATCAATATCGGCGCGTCGATTTCCTCTGGCTCGTTCCCAACGCTCGGCATGATCATTGTGCCTTGCTCGGTGCGCACGATGAGC
The DNA here is from genome assembly GCA_947454485.1 of Beijerinckiaceae bacterium. Taxonomy (GTDB): domain Bacteria; phylum Pseudomonadota; class Alphaproteobacteria; order Rhizobiales; family Beijerinckiaceae; genus Terripilifer. Next base: position 33,806 of record CANGJJ010000017.1, on the reverse strand, counting down.
GAGATCGCGACTGGCGTCACCGGTTCATTGATGAGCCGCGCGGCCGATGTGGTGCTCAAGGAGCGTCGTCGCTTGGTGCTGGGCGTGCGCGAGACGCCGCTTCATTCGGGCCATCTGCGCACCATGCTGCAGCTCTCGGATATGGGCTCGGTGATCTGCCCGATCGTGCCGGCCTTCTACAATCGTCCAAAGTCGCTGGAAGACATTGTCGACCACACGGTTGGCCGCATGCTCGACCTGTTCGACATTGATGTTGGCGCCGCGCGCCGCTGGAAGACTGACGACTAATCAGTGGTCCATATAATACCAGAGGCCCGCAAAGAGCACTGATGTGATGAGGGTGGTGACAACCGCCTTCATCACCAGTTTGGGGGCCACAGGCGCGCCGGGGTCGGTGCCCTGCACATAGTCCTGATCTTCATGCTGCGAGCGTACGCCAAGGGGCAGCACAGCAAACAGAACGATCCACCACATGGTGAGGAAGATCGCGATACCCATCGGCGTTGTCATGCAAGAGCTCCTGCTCAGACCTGTTCGAGTTCAATGAGCGTGCCGTTGAAATCCTTCGGGTGAAGGAAGAGCACCGGCTTGCCATGGGCGCCAATCTTCGGCTCGCCATCGCCCAGCACCCGTGCACCACCCGCTTTGAGCTTGTCACGCGCGGCAAGAATATCATCCACCTCATAGCAGATATGATGCATGCCACCATCTGCATTGCGCTCAAGAAATTTGCCAATGGGCGAGCCCTCACCCAGCGGCTCAAGCAGCTCAATCTTCGTATTGGGCAGTTCGATGAAGACGACCGTCACACCATGTGCGGGCTGCGGCAAAGGCTCAGACACCTTGGCGCCCAGCGTATCGCGATAGAGGGCTGTCGCGCTTTTGAGATCCCTCACCGCAATTGCAACATGATTGAGACGCCCGATCATTCTCGATCTCCCTAGACGACCATCACCAAGACGTGAACTGTCGGGCGCTTGCCCCAGACCGAGCGTACCGTGTTGCGCACACCACGTTCAACTGCGACAGAGGTCGCATCTGGATCGCGGCGCACCGCGCGCGGCAGGCTGTCGAGGACCGAGAAGACAGCCTCATCCACCAGACGGTCCATCGCCTTGCCGTCTTTGGTCCGGGCAGGCAGGCCCGCGATGACCACATCAGGATCACCAGCCAGATCACCCTTCGAGCTAATCGCAATGCCAACCGAAATGACGCCAGCGAAGGCAAGACGAACGCGCGTCTTCACCGCCTCATCATCCGGGCGCAGAACGATGTCGCCATCCTTCATCAAGCGGCCATGGGGCACTTCATCCACAATGCCGGGCTTGCCGGGGCCGAGTGCCAACATCGCGCCATTGCGCAGGGTGAAGACATGCGGCACACCACGTTCGCGCGCAAATTCTGCATGGGTCGCCAGATGCAGCGGCTCGCCATGAGCAGGCACGGCAATCTGCGGCCTGATCCAATCATACATCTGCGCGACTTCGCCGCGACGCGGATGGCCCGACGCATGGATGGGCGCGTCACGATCGGTGATGACCTTCACGCCTTGCATCACAAGACCATTGATGACGGAGGCCACTTCGCGCTCATTGCCCGGAATGGTGCGCGAGGAGAAGATCACCGTATCTTTGCTATCAAGCTTCACTTCGGGATGTTCGCCCTCAGCAATACGCGCGAGCGCTGCGCGCGACTCGCCCTGACTGCCGGTTGCCAGAATAACGATCTTGTCGCGCGACAAAGCCGAATAGGCCTGCGCAGACAAGAAAGGCGGAATGCCCTCAAAATAACCGATCTCGCGGCCCACCATAATGGTGCGCTCCATCGCGCGGCCAACCGTGACGACCGTACGCCCGCAAGCCAAAGCAGCTTCTGCCACAGAACGCAGACGCGCGACATTGGAGGCGAAGGTTGTGACCACAACGCGGCCTTTGGCCTGCATGATGACATCACGCAAACCAATCGCGACTTCGGCCTCTGACGGGCTCTCGCCTTCGCGCATGATATTGGTGGAATCGCACACAAGGGCGAGCACGCCCTCATCGCCGATTTCGCGCAGACGCTTCTCATCTGTCGGCAGACCGATGACGGGGGTGGGATCGCGCTTCCAGTCGCCCGTATGCATGACAAGACCGGCGGGCGTGCGAATGGCGAGCGCATTGCTCTCCGGCACGGAGTGAGACACCGGCACAAACTCGACCGAGAAAGGTCCAAGCTCAATGCGCGATCCTTGCGCAACAACATGTAGCGGCACTTCAGGTGCGCCCGGCTCTGACAAGCGGCGCGTCTCCAGCAAAGACGCAGCAAAGCGCGTGGCATAGACGGGGCATTTCACGCGCGGCCACAAATCAGCAACAGCGCCGATATGATCTTCATGCGCATGAGTGATGATGAGACCCAGAAGATCGTTGCGCATCCGCTCAATGAAGCCGATGTCGGGCAGCAGCAAATCAACGCCGGGAAGATCAGGGCCTGCAAAGGCAAGGCCCAAGTCGATCATGATCCATTTGCGTTTGCCCGGAGGGCCAAAGCCATAGAGCGAGGCATTCATGCCGATTTCGCCAAGACCGCCGAGCGGTACGAAAACGAGTTCGTCGCTGGTGCTTGCCATTATTGATCCTGAGGGTTGCGGGCACTCGGCCCCAAAAAAACATCGCCTGCATCTATGGTCTGCAGGCCCTCTTGGGTTTGCAGCAACAACCGGCCATTTGCATCCAGTCCATTGAACAAGCCTTCGAGAGACTGTCCAGCCCGTAACACGCGAATAGGCTCGCCAAGGCCTGCGGCATAGCCCAACCAAGCCGCGCGAATAGCGCCAAAGCCCCGACCTTCATCGAAGATCTCGAGCACCAAAGCGAGTTCACGCGCCAGCGATGCAAAGACATCCTCGGCGCGGGTGGAAATGCCCAAGCTTGCAAGATCGGTTGCCGCATAGGGGAGATCGCGCGGATGATGCGCGCAATTGATGCCAATGCCGATCACGCAGGCGAGCCGCGCATCGCTGGTCTGTGTCGCTTCCAGCAAAATGCCCGCAATCTTCGCGCCCTCAACCACAGCATCATTGGGCCATTTGAGACGAACCGCATCGCCCAGCAAAGGTGCAAGTGTGCGCGCGAGGGCAAGGCCCGCAACAAAGCCAAGGCGAGGTGCAAAGGCAGGCGGGGCTGGATCAATCAGGAGAAGGCTGGCGTAGAGATTGCCGGGCGCAGAAACCCATTGGCGGCCAAGGCGGCCCTTGCCTGAGGTCTGTTCTTGCGCGGTGATCCATAGATGGCCCGGATCACCGCTGCGCGCGCGTGCCATGGCCTCATCATTGGTCGAGCCAAGCACTGTATGCGCTTCCCACCGGTAGCCCGGCGGGGGCGCAGAACGTGGTAAGCTCCCGCTCAGAACAGCGACTTCGCTGCAGCTGCGGCGGCCGCATCAAGCGGCGCAGGCCAGAAGGCGAAGAACACGATAAGCAGGCTGGCGAACATGAGAACAGCCGACACGGCCATGCTCGGGCGCGCGAATTTTGCGGCCGCCTCATCGAAATACATCACCTTCACGATGCGCAGATAATAGAAGCAGGCCACAACGCTCGACAGAACGCCGATGACAGCGAGCGGATAGAGATTGGCCTGAATGGCTGCGTTGAAGACATACCATTTGGCAAAGAAGCCCGCGAGCGGGGGAATGCCCGCCAGCGACAGCATCATCGCCGCCAGGAAAAAGGCCATCGGCCCATTGGTGCGCGCAAGGCCGGAGAGATCGGAGATCTTCTCGACATAAGTGTCGCCCACACGCATCGACAGAATGCCTGCGAAAGTACCCAAAGTCATGACGAGATAGATCGCCATATAGACAAGCACGCCCTGCACGCCCTGCTGCGTACCCGCTGCAAGACCCACCAACGCAAAGCCCATATGGCCGATGGAGGAATAGGCCATCAGTCGCTTGATATTGGTCTGGCCAATCGCAGCGAAGGAGCCCAGCGCCATCGACAGGATGGCGATGAAGATGATGATCTGTTGCCACTGCGCTGTGACACCCGGAAAGGCCGTCATGATGATGCGCACAGTGATGGCAACAGCTGCCATTTTGGCTGCGGAGGCAAAGAAGGCCGTGACCGGGGTCGGTGCGCCTTCATAGACATCGGGCGTCCACATATGGAAGGGGACGACCGACATTTTGAACGCAAGGCCTGCCAAGACGAAGACAAGGCCGAAGACAACGCCAACTGTCGCATGGCCCTTGATGGCTGCCGCCAGTCCCTCGAAGGACACCGTGCCCGCAAAGCCATAGAGCAAAGATGCGCCATAGAGCATCATGCCCGAGGACAAAGCGCCGAGCGCGAAATATTTCAGGCCAGCTTCGGAAGCGCGCACATTGTCACGATGGAAGGCCGCGATGACATAGAGCGCAAGGCTCATCAGTTCGAGGCCAAGATAAAGCGCCATCAGATTTTGCGCCGAGATCAGCATCAACATGCCAAGCGTGGCGAGAAGAACCAGAACCGGGAATTCGAATTGGTCGATCTTCTCGCGGCGCATGTAATCCATCGAGAGGATCAAGGTCACCAAGGAGCCGATGAGCGCGAGGCCCTTCATGAAGCGCCCATAAGTGTCGTCGACAAAGGCGCCGTCCCACACAACCACCTTCGGACCGATGCCGAGGAAGAGCTGCAAGAAGGCGAGGCCCAGCACGACAATCGCCAGCTCGCTGATGATCCAGTCGCGGCCATCCTTGGCGAAGAACACACCGAGCATCAAGAGCGACAGCGCCCCCAAAGCCAGCGTGACTTCGGGCAGGCTATGAGCGAGGGCAAGGGAGAGACTAGTCATGATGCCTGATCCTCAACGCGCAAGCGCGGCGGTCTTGGTGGCGGCCAGCGCTGCATCGTAATTCTTCACGAGCAGATCGACAGAGGCCGCGCAGGCATCCAGGATCGGTCCTGGATGCACGCCATAGTAAATGGTGAGCACGAGCAACGGTGCGAGGATCGCAATCTCACGCTTGTCGAGATCCATGATCCCCTGCAACGCGGGCTTGTCGAACACACCGAAGATGATGCGGCGATAGAGATAGAGCGCATAGGCGGCCGACAGGATCACGCCCGTCGTGGCAAAGAGCGCCACCCAGCTATTGGCATTGAAGACGCCGAGCAGGGTCAAGAACTCACCCACAAAGCCCGATGTGCCCGGCAGGCCGACATTGGCCATGGTGAAGACCATGAACACAACCGCATAGATCGGCATGCGCTGCACAAGGCCGCCATAGGCAGCGATGTCGCGCGTATGGATGCGGTCATAGACAACGCCGACGCACAGGAAGAGTGCGCCCGACACAAGACCATGCGAGACCATCTGGAAGATGGCGCCCTGCACGCCCTGCGCATTCATCGCAAACAGGCCCATCGTCACAAAGCCCATATGCGCCACGGAGGAGTAAGCGATGAGCTTCTTCATATCCTCCTGCACCATCGCCACCAGCGAGGTGTAGATGATGGCGACAACAGACAAGGTCCACACCAGCGGCGCAAAATATTGCGACGCATCGGGGAACATGGGCAGCGAGAAACGCAGGAAGCCATAGCCACCCATCTTCAGCAAAATGCCAGCCAGAATGACCGAGCCTGCGGTGGGTGCTTCGACGTGTGCGTCGGGCAGCCAGGTGTGCACCGGCCACATCGGCATCTTCACCGCGAAAGAGGCGAAGAAGGCCAGCCACAGCCACTTTTGCATGGAGAGCGGGAAGCTCGTCTTCAGCAGGGTTGTGATGTCGGTCGTGCCAGCCACCCCATACATCGCCATAATGGCGAGCAGCATGAGCAGCGAGCCGAGCAGCGTATAGAGGAAGAATTTAAAGCTCGCATAGATGCGACGCTTGCCACCCCACACACCGATGATGAGGAACATCGGAATGAGGCCGGCTTCGAAGAAGACATAAAAGAGCACCAGATCCAGCGCGCAGAAGACGCCGATCATCAGCGTCTCGAGCACGAGGAAGGCGACCATATATTCTTTCACGCGGTTCGAGATCGAGACCCAGGAGGCCGCGATGCAGAAAGGCATGAGGAAGGTCGTCAGCAGAACGAAGGGCATGGAGATGCCGTCAACGCCAAGCTTGTAGCTGAGGCCCGCATTCACCCAGCCCATCTGTTCGACGAGCTGGAAGCTGGCCGACTTGGTGTCGAACAACTGCCAGGCATAGATCGACAGGGCAAAGGTGACGAAGGTGGTGATCAAAGCCGCCCAGCGCGCATTGCGCTTGGTGGCTTCATCATCACCGCGCAGCAGAAGGATGAAAGCCGCGCCAATGAGCGGCAGGACGATCAGCCCAGAGAGAATGCCGAAGCCGAACATCAGTGCACCCCTCCAACCAGATACCAGCTAATCAGCGCAGCAACGCCAATCAGCATGGCGAAGGCATAGTGATAGACATAGCCCGACTGCAGACGCACAACGCGCTGGGTCACATCAATCACGCGGGCCGACACACCATCGGGGCCGAGCCCGTCGATGATGCGGCCGTCGCCGCCCTTCCAGAACAAGCGGCCAAGCCAAAAGGCCGGGCGCACGAAGATGAAGTTATAAAGCTCGTCGAAGTACCATTTGTTGAGCAGGAACTTGTAGAGCAGCGGATTGGCGGCTGCGAGACGCTGCGCAGTGCCGGGCGCAACGATATAGATATACCAAGCGAGCAAGAAGCCGCCGAGCATCATGAAGAAGGGGATCAGGCCAACCACATGGGGGATCTCATGCATGGCATGAAGAATATGGTTGTCCTTGCCGGTGAAGAGCGCACCCTTCCAGAAGTGATCGTAATTGTGCCCGATGAAATAGTCATGGAACACGATGCCAGCCGCCAAGGCACCAAAGCCCAGCAGAGCCAAAGGCAGCAACATGACGACAGGTGATTCATGGGGCTGATGGTCATGGCCGTGACCATGACCGTGATCATCATGATGACCATGATGAGCGTCAGACCCATGGGCCCTGCGCTCACCAAAGAAGGTCATGAACACGAGGCGCCATGAATAGAAGGAGGTGAAGCCCGCTGCGATGACCGTCAGCAAGAAGGCATAGACGCCTGCGCTCGAATGGGTCGCAGAGGCATAGGCCGCTTCGATGATCGCATCTTTGGAGAAATAGCCAGCGGTCAGCGGGAAGCCGGTGAGCGCCAGCGTGCCGATGGTCATCATCCAGAAGGTGAAGGGAATGTCCTTATGCAGGCCGCCCATATTCCGCATGTCTTGCTCATGATGCATCGCATGGATGACTGAGCCCGCGCCCAAGAAGAGCAGCGCTTTGAAGAAGGCATGGGTGAAGAGATGGAAGATGCCGAGCGAATAGCCGCCAAGGCCGAGCGCCACGAACATATAGCCAAGCTGCGAGCAGGTTGAATAAGCGATGACGCGCTTGATATCGTTCTGCACAAGGCCAACGCTCGCGGCAAAGATCGCGGTCGTGGCACCCACAATGGTCACAACGGTGAGCGCAGCAGGTGCCTGCTCGAACAGCGGCGACAAACGCGCCACCATGAAGACACCAGCCGTCACCATGGTCGCTGCATGGATGAGCGCCGAGACCGGGGTCGGGCCTTCCATCGCGTCAGGCAGCCATGTGTGGAGGAGGAACTGTGCGGACTTGCCCATCGCGCCCATGAAAAGCAGCAGGCAGGTGATGGTCATCGCATCAACATTCATGCCGAATACATGCAGCGGCTTGTTGGCAAGGCCGGGGGCTGCTGCAAAGATCGCATCAAACGTGACCGACTGGGTCAGCGCGAAGACGAGGAAGATGCCGAGCGCAAAACCAAAATCGCCAACGCGGTTGACGACGAAGGCCTTGATGGCTGCCGCATTGGCTGAGGGCTTCTCATACCAGAAGCCGATGAGCAGATAAGAGGCAAGGCCCACGCCTTCCCAGCCAAAGAACATCTGAACGAGATTATCGGCCGTCACCAGCATCAGCATGGCGAAGGTGAAGAGCGACAGATAAGCAAAGAAGCGCGAGCGATGCGGATCTTCGTGCATATAGCCCATCGAATAGAGATGGACCAAAGACGAGACGCTGGTGACGACGACCAGCATGACAGCGGTCAGTGAATCCACACGCAAGGCCCAGTCGATCTTCAGCGAACCTGAATTGATCCAGCTCGCGAGCACCGGGACCGTTGTCGTACCCGAGGGCATCCAGGCAACCTGAATAAAGGTCGCCCAAGACAGAATGGCGCTGATGACGAGAAGGCTCGTGGTGATGAGCTCAGCGGCGCGCGCGCCCAGAGCCCGACCAAAGATGCCAGCAGCCAGAAAGCCCAGCAGCGGCAGGAAGACGATTGCGGTATACATCGCCGCTCAGCCCTTCATCATGTTGATGTCTTCAACCGCGATCGAACCGCGGTTGCGATAATAAGTGACGAGAATGGCAAGGCCGATGGCAGCCTCAGCCGCAGCCACCGTCAAGATGAACAAGGAGAAGACCTGACCTGTCAGATCACCCATGAAGCTTGAGAAAGCCACAAGGTTGATATTGACCGACAGCAAGATCAGCTCGACCGACATCAAGATGATGATGATGTTCTTGCGATTGAGGATGATGCCCAGCACGCCCAGCGTGAACAGGATCGCCGCAACACTGAGATAATGGGTGAGTCCAATCGTCATGGCTGATCCTCAGACACCCGCCCGCGAGGGCGCTTTCTTGAGTTCGATGGCGCCCGCACGGGTGCGAGCATTCTGGTCGGCGATCACCTGACGCTTGACGTCGGGCTTGTGGCGCAAGGTCAGCACAATCGCGCCAATCATGGCGGTCAGCAGCACAAGACCCGAGGCCTGAAAGAGGTAAACATATTTGGTGTAGAGAACGAGGCCGAGCGCTTCAGTATTGGTCACGCCTGCCTGCACGGTGGCACCTGCTGGCGCAATCGCCGCATCAGCCTGCGTCCAGCCCACCATCACCAGAACAAGTTCGATGGCAACAACGATGCCGATCATCGAGCCCAAGGGCAGATATTGCAGGAAGCCCTGACGCAATTCGGCAAAGTCCACATCGAGCATCATGACGACGAAGAGGAAGAGCACCGCCACCGCGCCGACATAAACGACCACAAGGATCATCGCGACGAATTCTGCGCCCAGCAGCAGGAACAGACCCGATGCATTGACGAAGGCCAGAATGAGGAAGAGCACCGAATGAACGGGGTTGCGCGCCGCGATCACCATGAAGGCCGAGGCGATCATGATGGCGGAGAAGAGATAGAAGAAGGCGGCTGCCACACTCATCGTTTCATCCTCTTGGCGCTTGCGCGCACGGTCTTCAGCGGTAGGGAGCGTCGAGCGCGATGTTGCGCGCCAGTTCACGTTCCCAGCGGGCGCCATTTTCCAGAAGGCGCTGCTTGTCGAAATAAAGCTCCTCGCGGGTCTCCACCGCGAATTCCTGATTGGGACCCTCGACAATCGCATCCACCGGGCAGGCCTCCTGGCACATGCCGCAATAGATGCATTTCACCATGTCGATGTCATAGCGAGTGGTGCGGCGCGTACCGTCATTGCGGCGCGGGCCAGCTTCAATCGTAATGGCCTGCGCGGGGCAGATCGCCTCGCAGAGCTTGCAGGCGATGCAGCGCTCTTCGCCATTGGGGTAGCGACGCAAAGCATGTTCACCACGAAAGCGCGGCGAGATCGGATTCTTCTCATGCGGATAGTTGATCGTCGCCTTGGGCTTGAAGAGATAGCGCATCGAGAGGCCGAAAGCCCCGATGAACTCCTTCAGAAAAAGCGCCTTTGCAGCCTGGTCGAGTCTCATTGCACATATCCCGTGTCAGAGCCGAAGGTCGTGCCGAGTGCGAAGCCGACCGCGGGAAGAAAAACAAAGGCGAGACCCATGAGGGCCACGCGCACATGCCGCATGCGCTGTGTCACCAGCGCCAAACCATCCAACTCGCCGCCCTGCCCTGCTTCATGCGCCACCATGCGGCCGATCAGGCGCAGCACGATGACATATTCCACCAGCCCCAGAGTGAGGCCAGCCAGTGCACCAAAGAGCGGAGCGTTGGAGGTGAGCATCAACGCCATCCCATCTGGATCGCATATTGCAGCACACCGGCCACAACCACGACCATGACGAGCGAGATCGGCAAGAAGACCTTCCAGCCAAGGCGCATCAATTGGTCATAGCGGTAGCGCGGCACAAAGGCCTTCACCATCGCGAACATGAAGAAGACCAGAGTGGACTTCAGCACGAACCAGATGATGCCGGGCACATAAGTGAAGGGCGCATAAGGAATGGGCGAGAGCCAGCCCCCAAGGAACAGGATGGTCGTCAGCGCGCACATTGTGACGATGGCCACATATTCGCCGAGCATGAACATCATGTAAGGGGTCGAGGAATATTCGACCATGAAGCCCGCGACGAGTTCAGACTCAGCTTCGACCAGATCGAAGGGCGGGCGGTTTGTCTCAGCCAGAGCCGAGATGAAGAAGATGATGAACATCGGGAAGAGCGGCAGCCAATACCAGCCAAACAGGCCGTATTTGGAATCCTGCGCCATCACAATGTCATTGAGATTGAGCGAGCCTGCGCAGAGCAGAACGGTGATGATCACAAAGCCAATAGAGACTTCGTAAGACACCATCTGCGCAGCAGAGCGCAATGCCGACAAAAACGGATATTTCGAATTCGATGCCCAGCCGCCCATGATGACGCCATAGACGCCGAGCGAGGAGATCGCGAAAATATACAAAATGCCGACATTGAGATTGGCAACGGCCCAACCATCTGCCACCGGGATCGCGGCCCAAGCAGCGAGCGCCAACATGCCAGTGATGAAAGGCGCGAGCAGGAAGACGCCCTTATTCGCGCCCGCCGGAATGATCGGCTCTTTCAGCACGAATTTCAGCATATCGGCGAAGCTCTGCAGCAAGCCCCACGGGCCCACCACATTGGGGCCGCGACGCAGCTGCACGGCCGCCCAGATCTTGCGATCGGCGTAAAGAATATAGGCGACATAGATCAACAGCGCGGCGAGAACCAAAAGGCTCTTGCCGAGCATGATCAGGAGAGACAGCATCCAGTCACTCATCGGCCCGATCCTATTCCGCCGCCTGGGGCATGCGCCCCTTCGCCAGCGCCGAACATTCAGCCATGACAGCTGATGCGCGCGCGATGGGATTTGTCAGATAGAAGTCCTGCACGGCGCCCACGAAAGCCGCCTTGCCCAATGGGCCTGCAGGGATGGAAGACAAGCGCGCTGCATCACCTGCTGCAATCTGGTCGAGCTGACCAAGATGGGGGTGAGCTGCGACAAGCGCCGCACGCAAAGCTGCCAGAGAGTCGAAGGGCAAACGCTGGCCCACAACATCCGACAGAGCGCGCAACACGGCCCAATCTTCACGCGCCTCACCGGGCGGGAAATTGGCGCGGTCGGAGCGCTGCACACGGCCTTCTGTGTTCACATAGGTGCCAGACTTCTCGGTATAGGCTGCGCCCGGCAGAATGACATTGGCGCGCTGCGCACCACGATCACCATGGCTGCCGATATAAACAACGAAAGTGCCGCCGCTGATCTCGATTTCATCAGCGCCGAGATTGAAGAGCACATCAACACCGCCTGCAGCCATAGCCTGCGCATCAAGACCGCCCTCACCCGGCACGAAGCCAAGATCAAGAGCGCCCACGCGCGAAGCAGCCGTGTGCAGAATGTTCAGACCATTCCACTCGCCCTTCACAGCGAGCTTGGCGGCTGCGGCAAGAACCGCGACGCCATCTTCACGTGACAAAGCGCCCTGCCCGACGATGACGAGCGGACGCTCCGCCTTCGCGAGAACCTCACCGAAAGCCGACGAGGCAATCGAGCCAAGCGTCTCAGGGCCAGCGCCCAGATATTCGGTGGGATAGGTCAGATCAACATTCTCGCCAATCACACCCACGCGCATGCCATTGCGCATCCATGCTTTGCGAATACGCGCATTGAGCACAGGGCTTTCGCGACGCGGATTGGAGCCGATGATGAGCACGGCATCGGCATCTTCAATGCCAGCAACCGTTGAGTTGAAGAGATAGCTGGCGCGACCGAATTTCGGATCGAGCTTCACGCCATCCTGACGGCAATCGACATTTTTGGAGCCAAGCTTCTCCATGAGAAGCTTCAGCGCAAAGATCTCTTCGACGCTGGCAAGATCACCCGCAATCGCACCGACTTTCACGCCATTCACCCTGGCGGCGACGGCATTGAAAGCCTCTTGCCATGAGGCAGGACGCAGACGACCATTCTCGCGCACATAAGGACGATCAAGACGCTGGGCTTTCAGACCATCGACCACCTGACGGGTCTTGTCCGAAATCCACTCTTCGTTCACCAGATCATTGTTGCGCGGCAGAATGCGCATGACTTCGCGACCACGCGTATCAATGCGAATGTTGGAGCCCAGCGCATCCATCACATCAATGCCTTGGGTCTTCTGCAATTCCCACGGACGCTGACGGAAATTCTGCGGCTTGGGCAACAGCGCGCCCACGGGGCAAAGATCGGTCACATTGCCCTGCATCTCGGACGTCATGGCTGACTCGAGATAGGTTGTGATCTCCATATCCTCGCCGCGACCAATCGCACCCATCTCGCCCGTGCCAGCGACTTCCGCCGTGAAGCGGACGCAGCGCGTGCAGTGAATGCAGCGGTTCATCGAGGTCTTGACCAGCGGGCCAATATATTTGTCTTCAACCGCGCGCTTGTTCTCGCCATAGCGCGAGGAGTCGACGCCAAAAGCCATGGCCTGATCTTGCAAATCACATTCGCCGCCCTGATCGCAGATCGGGCAATCGAGCGGATGATTGATGAGCAGGAATTCCATCACGCCTTCGCGCGCCTTCTTCACCATGGGCGAGGAGGTGAAGATCTCGGGCAGTTCACCATTGGGGCCGGGACGCAGATCGCGCACAGCCATCGCGCAAGAGGCGGCGGGCTTGGGCGGGCCGGGCTTCACTTCAACAAGGCACATGCGGCAATTGCCAGCGACCGACAGACGCTCATGGAAGCAGAAGCGCGGAATCTCCGCACCCGCTTCTTCGCAGGCCTGAAGCAGCGTGAACTCTGGCGGTACGTCGAGTTCCTTGCCGTCAACGAGGATCTTGGTCATGTCGCCTTACTCCGCCGCCACGCGCACAGGGTCGCTGTGAGGGTTTGCCGCATATTGATCGATCTTCTTTTCGATCTCGCCACGGAAATGGGTGATGAGGCCCTGGATCGGCCATGCCGCCGCATCGCCAAGGGCGCAGATCGTATGACCCTCAACCTGCTTGGTGACTTCGAGCAGCATGTCGATCTCGCGCTTCTGCGCGCGGCCCTCTGCCATGCGCGAGAGAACGCGATACATCCAGCCCGTGCCTTCACGGCAAGGCGTGCACTGACCGCAGCTCTCATGCTTGTAGAAATAAGACAGACGCGCAATCGCCCGCACGATGTCGGTTGATTTGTCCATCACGATGACGGCAGCGGTGCCAAGGCCAGAGCGCAGCTTCGACAGGCTGTCGAAATCCATCGGGCAATCGATGATCTGTTCCGCCGGAACGCAGCGCACCGACGATCCGCCGGGGATGACGGCCATCAGATTGTCCCAACCACCGCGTACACCGCCGCAATGACGGTCGATCAATTCGCGGAAGGGAATCGACATCTCTTCTTCAACATTGCAGGGCTTGTTCACATGGCCTGAAATGCAGAACAGCTTCGTGCCTGCATTGTTGGGCGCGCCAAAGCCGGAGAACCAAGCCGCGCCACGGCGCAGAATGGTCGGCGCCACTGCAATAGACTCAACATTGTTGACGGTCGTGGGGCAGCCATAAAGACCCATATTGGCGGGGAATGGCGGCTTCAGGCGAGGCATGCCCTTCTTGCCTTCAAGGCTCTCGATCAGTGCGGTCTCTTCACCGCAGATATAAGCGCCTGCACCGTGATGCACATAAAGATCGAAGGGCCAGCCATTCTTGTTGTTCTTGCCGATCAGATTGGCCGCATAGGCCTCATCGACAGCGGCCTGCAAAGCTTCGCGCTCGAAAATATATTCGCCGCGCAGATAGATGTAGCAAGCATGAGCGCCCATCGCGAAAGAAGCAATCATGCAGCCTTCGATGAGCAGATGGGGATCATTGCGCATGATCTCGCGATCTTTGCAGGTGCCAGGCTCTGACTCATCCGCATTGACGACGAGATAAGAGGGGCGCGCCGGATCGGGCTTGGGCATGAAGCTCCACTTCAAGCCGGTGGGAAAGCCTGCACCACCGCGACCGCGAAGGCCTGACGCCTTCATCTCGCTGATGATCCAATCCTTGCCCTTCTCGATCAGGCCCTTTGTATTGTCCCATGCGCCACGCGCCATCGCGCCCTTCAGGCTGCGATCGCCAAAGCCATAGAGATTGGTGAAGATCCTGTCCTTGTCCTGCAGCATCTCACCTACTCCTTGTGGCTCGCGGGGCCGCTCACACCGTCGCTACCATAAAGGCTCGACAGCGCGGTCAGGCCGCCTGCGGGTTCGGAGGTCTTGCGGCCCGACTGCGAGCCCTTGCGCACCGGCCGACCAGCAGCCAGATCATCAAGCAGCTTGCCGAAGCTCTCGGGGGTCAGATCCTCATAGTAATCATCATTGATCTGCACCATGGGCGCATTGCAGCAGGCACCAAGGCACTCGACTTCAAGCCAGGAGAAATTGCCGTCACTGGAGACATTGCGCTGTGCGCCAATGCGGCTCTCGCAGACCTTCTTGATGTCTTCAGCGCCGCGCAACATGCAAGGCGTCGTGCCGCAGAGCTGCACAAAATAGCGGCCCACCGGTTCAAGATTGAACATCGTGTAGAAGGTCGCGATTTCGAGCACGCGGATATAGGACATGCCGAGCATGTCAGCGACTTTTTCAATTGCGGGCTTGGGCAGCCAATAGTGATGCTGCGCCTGCGCCTTCCACAGGAGCGGGATCACCGCCGAGGCCTGACGGCCTTCAGGATATTTGGCGATCTGCGCATCGCACCACGCCTTGTTTTCGGGCGTGAACTCGAAGCTGTCGGGCTGCTTATCTGCCAGTCTGCGTACCGTCATGGGATCTTACTTCCCGTCTTGACCGTTGGTGTTGCGCTGGGCTGCCACCAGCAGCGCAAACATGATGAAAGGACCGCCCACGATTGCGTGCCATGCCAGCAACTCAATGCCCTCTTGCGAGGACCAGAACGGCGGGCGCCCAGCGAGTGCATCAAAGAGAATCCGGCTGACGACCAAGAAGGCGAGCGTCCAGAACAGATAGACCAAGAGGCGCTTCACATGGGTGCTGATGTCATTCATCGATCGACCTCGCCGAAGACGATATCGATCGACCCAAGGATCGCCGACACATCCGCGAGCATGTGCTTGCGGCAGAGGAAATCCATGGCCTGAAGATGTGCAAAGCCCGGCGCGCGGATCTTGCAGCGATAAGGTTTGTCGGTGCCATCGGCAACGAGATAGACGCCGAACTCGCCCTTGGGCGCTTCGACCGCCGCATAGACTTCGCCGGCAGGAACCTTGAAGCCTTCGGTATAGAGCTTGAAGTGATGGATCAGCGCTTCCATCGAGCGCTTCATCTCAGCGCGCGAGGGCGGCACGACCTTGCCCTGTTTGGAGGACACCGGACCTACGCGCTCGCTCGACATCAAACGCTCAACGCATTGCTTCATGATGCGCACAGACTGGCGCATCTCTTCCATGCGCACGACCTGACGCGCATAGCAGTCGCCATGCTTGCCAACGGGAATGTCAAACTCCAGCTCGTCATAGCATTCATAAGGCTGCGAGCGACGCAGATCCCATGCTGCACCAGAGGCGCGCAGCACCGGGCCAGAGAAGCCCCATGCCCAGCATTCGTCGAGCGTGACAACCCCGATATCGACATTGCGCTGTTTGAAGATGCGGTTCTCGATGAAGAGATCTTCCAGATCATCGCAGACTTTGAGGAAGGGATCGCACCAAGCGCCAATATCAGCCACGAGTTGCTCAGGCAGATCCTGATGCACACCACCGGGGCGGAAGTAATTGGCATGCATGCGCGCGCCGGATGCGCGCTCATAAAAGACCATCAGCTTTTCGCGCTCTTCAAAGCCCCACAGCGGCGGGGTCAGCGCGCCAACGTCCATCGCCTGCGTCGTGACATTGAGCAGATGCGACAGAATACGGCCGATCTCGGAATAGAGCACACGGATCAATTGGCCACGCTTGGGCACATCAAGACCGAGCAGCTTTTCAATGCCGAGGCAGAAAGCATGTTCCTGATTCATCGGCGCGCAATAATCGAGGCGGTCGAAGTAAGGAACATTCTGCTGATAGGTGCGCGCTTCCATCAGCTTCTCGGTGCCGCGATGCAGCAGGCCGATATGCGGATCGACACGCTCGACAACTTCGCCATCCAGCTCCAGCACAAGGCGCAACACGCCATGCGCGGCAGGATGCTGCGGGCCGAAGTTGATCGAGAAGTTACGGACGGCTGTTTCCTGGCTCATGTGCTGACTGCCTTACGACGCCTTCTCATCACCGGGGAGTTGCTGCGGGATCGCGCCCTCCCATGGCGACAAGAAGTCGAATTGGCGGAACTCTTGATTGAGGCGCACGGGCTCATAGACCACGCGCTTTTCGATATCGTCGTAGCGGACCTCAACGAAGCCCGTCATGGGGAAGTCCTTGCGCAGCGGATGACCCTCGAACCCATAATCGGTGAGGATGCGGCGCAGATCCGGATGGCCCGAGAAGAGCACACCGAACATGTCATAGGTCTCGCGCTCGAACCAATTGGCGGCAGGGAACACGCTGCAGGCCGAGGCGATCATCTCGCCATCGCCGACCGCCGCCTTCACGCGCACACGCTGGTTATGGCGGGGTGACAGCAGGTGATAGACGACATCAAATCTTTTTTCGCGCGCCGGGTAATCCGTAGCGGTGATGTCAACGAATGAGATGAAGAGGCAGGCAGCGTCGTCGCGCAGATGCGTCAGCACATCGATGATGCGCGGCGCATTGGCGACAACATTCAACTCGCCATATTCGACATAGGTGCGCGCGACCGCGCCCGGCAGGGCGGCGGCGATGGCGTCACCGAGCGTCTTGAGTGCATCGTCCATTGTACCAGCCAGTTAAAGGCCGTCGGGAGGACCCGACGGCAGTTTAGCGTTCGATCGTGCCCAGACGGCGAATCTTCTTCTGCAGCAGCAAGACGCCGTAGAGGAGAGCTTCAGCGGAGGGCGGACAGCCGGGCACATAGATATCGACCGGCACGATGCGGTCACATCCACGCACGACGGAATAGGAATAGTGATAATAGCCGCCACCATTGGCGCAGCTGCCCATCGAGATGACGTAGCGCGGCTCAGGCATCTGGTCATAGACCTTGCGCAAAGCAGGAGCCATCTTGTTGGTGAGCGTGCCAGCAACGATCATCACATCGGACTGACGCGGCGAGGCGCGCGGGGCAAAACCGAATCGCTCCGCGTCATAGCGCGGCATCGACATCTGCATCATCTCGACGGCGCAGCAGGCCAGACCAAAGGTCATCCACATCAGCGAGCCGGTGCGCGCCCAGTTGATGAGATCTTCCGTCGAGGTGACGATGAAGCCCTTGTCGGCAAGCTGGTCATTGATGCCAACGAAGAACGGATCATCCGCGCCCACCGGCTTGCCGGTGTTCGGGTCGATGATGCCGCGCGGCGGTTGTGAAATGAGCGGGCTCAGTCCCATTCAAGCGCTCCCTTGCGCCATTCGTAGATGAAACCGATGGTCAGCACGCCAAGGAAGAGCATCATCGACCAGAAGCCGAAAAGGCCCACTTCCTTGAACACAATGGCCCACGGAAAGAGAAACGCGACTTCAAGGTCGAAGATGATGAACAGCAGCGACACGAGATAGAAGCGCACGTCGAATTTCATGCGCGCGTCGTCAAAGGCATTGAAGCCGCATTCATAGGCCGACAGCTTCTCGCTATCGGGGGCTTTGAAGGCCAGAACGAAGGGCGCGACCATGAGGGCTGCGGCGATGAAGCCGGATACGCCCATGAAGACGACGAGCGGCAGGTATTCTTCCAGATAGGTAGGCATCTCGACATCCGCTAGCTCGACAGGAGCCGTTTGCCACCCCGGCAGCCGTGGCGCGTGAGCGCTCATCGACCACGAACATGGCCGCCCGGAGGACGTGGGAGGACTATCCCAGCCTCCTGTGCAGCGCAAGATGGCGTAACGCCCACGTCCCCGTTTTCAAACCATTGGATGAGGCGACACAAAGCCTCATCACGTCACACCAAAGTCATGAAGCCCATTCGATAGGCAATAATGCCCACAATGGCCCCTGCCCCGATGGCCCAAAGCGGGTTACGCTTGGTGAAAGTCATGAGGCCCGCAGTGGCAATGGTCAGCGCCCAGCCAACCGCATCATGATCCGCCGCTTGGGCGGTGATGATTCCCGAGGCCAAGGTCAGACCAATCACCACCGGCCCCAAGGCCGATTTGATAATCTTCAGCAGTGGATGGTCCTGCACCCGCTCCATGCCCCGCCAAACGGCATAAGCCAGCAGGCTCGGCGGCACGACGATGGCAAAAGTGGTCACCAAAAGGCCCGGCAGACCGGCCACCTGCCAACCAATCAGGCTCACCAGCATCATATTGGGGCCGGGCGCGACCTGCGCCAGCGCCACCGCCTTGGCAAAATGCGGCCCATCCATAAAGCCATGGATGTCAACGATCTGGCGGTGAAATTCGGGAATCAGCGCGCTGCCGCCGCCAATCGAGAAAAAGGCGGTCAAAAGGAAGACGCTGAACAGCGAGGTGAGGACATCATCATCCTTCATGAGCGCTTCCTCCCCAACAGGGTGAGGCCAATGGATAGGGGGACGAAAATCACCACCACCATCCACAAAGGCGCCCGCAAAGTGCCAATCAGCACAAAAGTGCCCGCCGCCATCAAAACCGGCACCACTGACCAGATGACGCCCCGCATCAGCTTGGTGGCGGTGGCCACAATCAGCCCCGCCGCAGCCGAGGCTGCCCCCGCCGTCGCGGCCCGCACATCGGGTAGATAAGAGAAATGCTCATAGCTGACCGCGATTCCGACCAGGATCACCACCGGCATCAGCAAGAGCGAGCTGATCGACACAATCGAGCCAATAGGCCCTTGATAGCGCGCCCCGATCATGATCGAGCCATTGAGGAAATTACCCCCCGGCAGGATCGAGCAGACCCCGAACAATTCGACAAATTCGCGCGGCGTCAGCCAGCGGCGCTTTTCGACGATAATGTAATGGGAGGAGTTGGAAATGCCTCCAAAGCCCTGCAGGCCAACGAGCAGAAAGCCCGTGAACAGGTCAAAGAGGCTAACGCTCTTGTGAGCGGATGAGGGTTGAGACGAATCCAAGGCGCGACCTCTGCAGGGTTTGCAACTCTCCTACAGCCACGGCCAAGGGATGCAAGGGGAAGCCACGCGGAAGGGAGCCAGAGCACCTGCCTCTCCTAGGGAGAGAACAACTCAAGGCTTCCGCAGTGGCCGAGGCCACCATCCAAATTCCACTTAGATTTCAAAGGGAAAATGGCGAGAGTGACGGGACTCGAACCCGCGACCTCCGGCGTGACAGGCCGGCGCTCTAACCAACTGAGCTACACCCCCGCGCTCGTTCAAGCACAAGGCCGAACGCGAGGAGGCCCGGATACGGCAGGCGGATGTGCAAGTCAAGCGCGCATTCAAAATGGCTGCGCTTTCTTGCGATCACGCAGAGCTGCACGAGAAGGTGATGAACCTTGATTGACCCGCATTGCAGGACATCATTGCTTTTCGGGGCAACTATGTCTATTTTCAATCTATCGAAGACTTCGTCCGTTGGCTTGGCCTAGCACCGCGTTCGCGCGTTGCCCTGCTTTTCCCTCTGCCAAGGCTGCTCGATAGCCGGAACGAGTCGCGTCCCGGCTCCTCTACTATGTTTGAAGAAAGGGTCTCCCATGAATACGGGAACCGTGAAGTGGTTTAACGCAACGAAGGGCTACGGATTCATTCAGCCGGATGACGGCTCCAAGGATGTGTTCGTGCATGTGAGCGCCGTAGAGCGCGCCGGCCTTCAGGGCCTCAATGAAGGCCAGAAGCTCTCCTATGAGCTGATCGCCGACAAGCGCACCGGCAAGTCCTCTGCGGGCAACCTCCGCGCCGAATAATTTCGCGCGTAGCTGCGAGATTCGAGCCCTCCTGCTCTGCAGGGGGGCTTTTTGTTGCCCGCATTCTGGCCCCAAGCCGAGCCTTACGGATAGACGCTGTCGGCCAGCTTCCAGCGCTTCATCTCCTCACTGGTCAGAATTTTGATCTGCTCGGGCGGGATGGTTTCGGCCGTGGTGATGAGGTCGCGGCTGATGCCCATCTGGATGGCATAGGTTGTGAGCCGCTGGACCCAATGGGGCGTGCCATAGACCCGCTGCGCAGCCCCGCCCCTTCGCGAGGCCGCAACCCGCTGATCAAGATGCATGCGGTGAATACCCAAACTGCTTTGCGGCGGCACAATGCGCCGCACCCCGCCCATGAGCGCATAGGCGCAGGCCGAATAGCAGCGCGCGGCACTCAGCCGCCCAGCGCCCTCCGGGCGCCCCACAATGGCCAGCACTTTGGTCTGGCGGAACATCTGGCCCAGCATCATGGAGGCCTCCACAGAGCCCCCCGGGGAGCTGAGCAGCACAATCGCGTGGAGATTGGGATTGCCGCGCTGGCTTGCCACAAAAGACCGGAAGCGGGCAGGCGTCTCGGAGCGGATCTCGCCCTCGGCGACGATCACTTGCGGACATTTTGTCCCGCAGCGGGCTTTCTCGCCCCAAGGGACGAGCCAAAAGCGCATGGCCTCGCCTTGGGTGGCGGCAAAGCTCACCCCGCTCAGCGCCCAAGCCAGAGCCAGCACCGCCACACCATAACGGATCGCAACCATCACCTGTCCCCGACATCCTGCAGCCAGTTTAGTGAAGGCCCCAAGGCCTGAACAGCAACGCCCCTCGCTTGCCCCTCTCTTGCCCCTCTCTTGCCCCTCCCTTGCCCGTTCCGCAGCTGAACGATAGGAACCGAGCCATCTGAGGTGTGAAGAGAGCGCCATGAGCCATCCTGAGACTTTCCTGCTGGCCGGTGTAATGGGTTGGCCCGTCATGCATTCGCGCTCGCCCAAGCTGCATTCCTATTGGTTTGAGCGCTACGGGCTGGCAGGCGCCTATCTGCCGCTGGCGATCCAACCCGACGGACTGGAGCGGGCCCTGCGCGCTTTGGGGCCGCTGGGCTTTGCGGGCTGCAATCTCACCATCCCCCATAAGGAACAGGCCCTGCGCATTGTTGATCATGCTGATGATCGCGCGCGCCGGATTGGCGCAATCTCCTGCGTCACCGTCAACAAAGATGGCACACTGACCGGCACCAATAATGATTGGTACGGCTTTCTGGAAAATCTTCTGGAAGCGCAGCCCTCATGGCGTGCAGATGCTGGCCCGGCGGTTGTCATGGGCGCGGGCGGTGGTTCGCGCGCGGTGGTCGATGCGCTGATCCATGCGGGTGCCAAAGAGATCCGCCTCATCAATCGCACGCATGAACGCGCCGTCACTTTAGCGCGTGATCTGGGTGGACCTGTCACCTGCGTGCCATGGGCTGAGCGCCATGCTGCACTCGACGGCGCAGCGCTGCTCGTCAATACGACAAGCCAAGGCATGGTCGGCAATCCGCCGCTGGATCTGACACTCGATGCCCTGCCCCGCAGCGCGATTGTCTATGACATCATCTATATTCCCGGACAGACGCCCCTGCTCGCGGCTGCCCATGCGCGCGGCAATGCCACTTTGAACGGGCTTGGCATGTTGCTGCATCAAGGCCGACCTGCCTGGAAGAGCTGGTTTGGTCTTGACGTCGAAGTGACGCGCGAATTGCGCGCCTTGATCGAAGCCACGATCTGAGCCAAGCGCTTGCAGAGCGCGGCGCCAAGCGCCATTCTGCCAATAACAAAAGAGGAGGAACCCATGCTGCCGCCCGACATTTATCCAGATTCGCGCTGCCGACTGCCGCTACCCCGCCGCGAAGATTTCGACGCTGAGGGTCAAAAGGCATTCGATGTCGTGGCTGACCCCAAAGGCGGCACGATCCGAGGTCTCATCGGCCCCGGCGGCATCGGTCTTCACAGCCCGCGCCTTTCAACTTTGCAGCGCCCTGTTGGTCGCTATCTGCGCTTTGAATCGGGCATCAAGCCGCGTGAGCGCGAGATCGCCATTCTCACCACAGCGCGCGAATGTGACAGCCGCTTTGAATGGGCCGCGCATGAGCCAGAAGCACTGACCTGCGGCGTCTCTCAAGAGATCATCGACATTATCAAATTCAAGCGCCCCACCACCGGCCTTGCTGAACTCGATGATGTCATCATCACTTTGGGCCGCGAGGCTTTCGGCAAGCGCAAAGTCTCATCTGAGACTTTCGCCCGCGCGATGAAACTCTTCGACAAACAAGGGCTGATTGATCTTGTCGCGCTGATGGGCAATTACGCCGCCACCGCCGCAATGCTCTGCGTGATGGATATGCAGCTCGATGATGGGCCAGATGTGAAAATCCTGCCGATCGACGAGCGCTAATGCACAACAGACAAACATCCTCCCCTTGCGGGGAGGATGTTCATTTTATAGCTTGGAGCGATAATGATCCCAGGTCTTTTTAAACAGACTGCGGGTCCATAATTTCTGCCGGCACAGGACCTGTTCTTCTTGCGAGAAGACGTAAGGCTTGCCGATCTGCATCGCCATATATTGGCGCTCAGAATTCTCTTCCAGATAGATCGCCAGCGTGAAGGCCTCGACAATGTCAGAGCCCACCACAGTCACGCCATGAGACTTCAGCAAGATCGAGGGCTGTGCGCCCAGCTCTTTGGCCAGCTGCTCACCCATCGGCTTGGTGTTGATGGAATTGGGCGAGTCAAACAGTGGAATGTCACCCAGCAACACACCCTGCGCGAAGACGGGCTGATATTTGGTGCCCGTCATCGACAGATAGGTCGACCAGCGCGGATGCGTATGCACAACCGCATTCACATCTGGCCGCGCGCGATAGATCTCGGTGTGGAGATGAAACTCCAAAGGCGGGGGAATATTGCCATCGAGCGGCTGGCCCTCCATGTCGATGGCGATGATGTCGCTCTCCTGCAAAGCCCCGCGCACCGAGGGGCCGGAGTTGATGAGCACACGGTTCTCGCCAACACGCGCCGAGAAATGGCCGTTGTAATCGACCACATTGGCGCGTTCGAGCATGCGAATAGCGTCGGTCAGCTCTTGGCGCGCCTGTGCTTCGGGAAGATAGTCTGTCACGCGTCTCTCCCTCAGCTGATACGCTTCTTCCACAATTCCCACGGACGCGCGACGACGCCCAGATTAACCGCATCAGCGAGGCGACCCTCTTCGCTGTCGAGCGCGGCCAAAGGTGCACCGCCAGAGATCATCGTGGCTTGAATCTGCAGCTTGGCATTCACTTCGGTATAGATGGCACGGAAGGCCGCATGTTTGACGCTGGGGCCAACAGCCACCGAGCCATGCGCGCGCATGAGGCAGATCGGGCGCTCGCCGATCACGCGGGCCAATTCGCGGCCCTTCTCATGATTGCCCACGAGCATATCGGTTGCGCCGAACTTCTCGCGAATATCAAACACCGGCACGCCCTGCGCGATGAAGGCGGCATTGTGATACATGGCCTGCATCTTGTTCGGCACGAGGCTGAAGGGGATCACAGAGGGCGAATGGCTGTGCACGATGGACATGACATCGGGGCGCGCCTTGTAGATCTCGCTATGGATGAAGCGCTCGAAGAAGCCGCTGCGGCCCTGCGGATCAATCGCCTCCGATTCAAGATCAAATTCCATGATGTCATCGGCGCTGACGAGCGCGGGGGCGAGCGAACGCGACATCAAGAAGCGGTCGGGCGCAGTGGGATGGCGCATGGAAATATGGCCGAAAGCGTCGAAGACGCCCTGATCCGCCAGAATGCGGCTGGCAGAGGCCAGTTCTTCGAGCTGGGCGCGGTCCACGGGGCCACCCGAATGAGAGGCAGAGCGACCAGCGCCGCCCGTATCAGCCGGGGATGACAGGAAGCCCGCAGGGGCGCAGCAAGGGCAATTAAACAGTCTCATCATTCCTCCGCAGGATTGGTCTGTCTTTGGGTTCGTTCAACCCTAGCCTATCGGCCAATCGGGCGCGCGGTTCAAGAGTTTTGAGCAAAGCTTGCCAAGACCGGCCCAGAGCGACAGGATGGGGCAAACCAGAGGCCCTGCTCAAGGGGCCACACGCCAGAGGAAATGCCGATGACAGGCCAGGTCCGCCGCATTCGCCACCTTGCCATCGCCAGCGACAATCCCGCCAAGGCCGCGCAATTCTACAAAGACAATTTCGGCTGGACCGAGCTGAAGCGCTTTGGCCTCGACCCTGCCAAGCCTGACGAAGCCCCCCGCCCCTCCGGCGTCTTTCTGACCGATGGCGCGATGAATATCGCCATTTTGAAATTCGCCGATGACCAGTTGCTGAAGGGCGTCGACTATACGGGCCTGCACCATTTCGGCGTCGTGGTGGAAGATGTGAGCGAATGGATGGACAAACTGATGGCGCAGGGCTGTCCGCAAGTCCCCTACACAATCCCCCCCGGCACACATGCCGAATATAAATTCCGTGGCCCCGATGGCGTGGTGTTCGACATCACCGGCCATGAATGGGAGGGGTCGGGACAGGCGTGAGCGGCGACGCTGCTGCGGGACGCGTTTTGCGCTAACCTCCCCTCAGATTCGAAAATCGGGGGACGACAGTGATTCACTTTCGCATGATCGCGGCGGGCACGCTGCTGATGCTCGCTGGCGCAGCGCCTGTCATGGCGGCAGACAAGATTCAAGAGACGCCGCAATTTCGCATCTGCATGGACGCGGTCGATCTTGGTGCTTTGAAAAACAGCCAGTGGATCGCCTGCTACACGGCTGAGCTGCAACGTCAGGACAAGATCCTCAACACGGAATACAAGGCCGTGCAGCAGCGCCTGTCGCCTGAGATGAAAGATCCACTCACCAAAGCGCAGCGCGCATGGCTCGCCTTTCGCGACGCATGGTGCCGCTATGAAGCCGAACTGCCCAATGCGCCTGGCGGCGAGGTCAATCGCGTCTATTGCATGGTGGATCAGACCATCGCCCAATCAAACCGCCTGCGCGAGAGTTTGTGACGCGGCTACCCGTCATCGCGCTGAGACTGCTTGACAATCAAAGGTGGCACGCCAATCGTTCCTCAAAACAGGGAGCGAAACATGACCAAGCGCATCACCACACCCTCGCGCCGTGCCTTTATGGGCATGGCCTGCTGCGCGGCCGCTGCAACGCTTGGTCGCCAATGTTGGGCGGCTGATGGCGAGGGCGCGATTGATGTGCATCATCATGTCAGCCCGCCCATCTGGCTTGAGCAAGCGCGCGAGCAAATCGCTGCCACCAATCGCAACAGCTCGGTTGTGACAGGCTGGACCGCGCAAAAGTCGCTTGATGATATGGATCAGAATGGCGTGCGCATCAGCATGCTCTCCATCACCAATCCCGGCACATGGTTTGGCGATGCCGCCAAGAGCCGCATCCTGTCGCGCGGCTGCAATGACTATATGGCGCGCGTGAAGCAGGATCATCCAACGCGCTTTGGCGTCCTCGCCGCATTGCCTTTGCCAGATACGGAGGGCAGCCTGCGCGAAATCCAACATGCGCTCGACACATTGAAGGCCGATGGTTTTGGCTTGATGACCAATTATGATGACAAATGGCTGGGCGATCCGGCTTTCACGCCCGTGCTGGAAGAACTCAATCGTCGTCAGGCCACCGTCTATGTGCATCCCACATCCGCAGCCTGTTGCACGGCGCCCATTCCCGATGTGTCGCCCTCGGTGATCGAATTTCCGCTTGATACAACGCGCACCATCGTGAGCTTGATGTTCAGCGGCGCGCTCGCCAAATTTCCGAAGATCAACTGGATCTTCTCCCATGCCGGGGGAACACTCCCCATGCTCGCGGAGCGCATCACCAATATCATTCAAAACCAGCCACGCCTGCAATCGCGCATCCCCCATGGCGCGATGCATGAGTTTCGTAAGCTCTATTACGACCTCGCCCAAGGTACGAGCCCGATGCAGCTGGCCGCGCTGACCAAGATGGTGGACGCCAAACAAATCGTCTTCGGCAGCGACTTCCCCTTCTGGAGCGCAAAGACCGTGCAAGCCGGCATGAAGGCAGGAAACTTCAGCGCAGCACAAAGCGCCGATATCTGGCATGGAAATGCGAGACGGTTGTTTCCGACTTTGGGGTGATGGGAGCGATTAGCCAAAATCACCGTAGGTCTGCTCGTAAATCACACTGAGAGACTTGCCTTCAAAGGTCCAGTAAGGAGATGGCGCGACGCTGTAGTCGAGCGATAGCAGCCGCCTAGTCGCCGCTGTCAACGATAACTCATCGTCGGCGAGCTTGACCTTTCGCTCGCCGCTCACGACGACACTTGCATCTCCTCCGGTGAACTGCAGGACAGAACCGATGGGAACTCCCATCTCCTTGAAATTGAGATTAGGGCGACGAGCCTTGTATTGCTTGCCTGCTTCGACCTCCTCGGCCGGGATGCCAATCTGGAGGCTTTCAATCTCAGCTGTTGCGTCCTCAACATGCAGCAGCTTCAAGATCGAAATGGCTTGATCCGGCTCAATATTGAAAAATTCGCGCTTTGTATTGACGCGATTGGGAGCGAAGGCGCGGTGCAATGCGCGCTCAACTTCGTCTGCATTGGGCACCTTGCAGGCAAATGCCAGCTCAAAGGGAAATGGGACGCCAGTCGTATAAAGTTGAGCAAGTCGCTGGCTGACGTCTTCCATCAAAGTCTTGCCGATCTTCACGAAGCCCGGCATCGCGGGATTCGTCAAAACATAAACAATCTGCAGCGCCATCAAGCCCCAATCCGTGAAAGAAATAACTGCGCGCGATAAAACTTAATAATGGTGGGCGGTGACGGGGTGCAATAGTGGTTAAGTTACAGTTGCCTACGACAAGGTGCGGGCGAAAACGGGGGCTTTAAGGTCTAAAGGTTTTTTCCTCCGCCTCCCGCACCCGCTCAACGAATTCCGCATCAGAATTCCCACTCCCAATCCATTCGAATTTCCTTCCATGAAATAGCGCAGCCTTGTTACCGAACAGCGGATCAAAAGCCGCTCTGCATCCCGTGGTAGCAATCAGATACATGAGTTCGCAAGCCCCCCCGCCGTCCATATTCGTGACGACCACCTGCGGACTGCGGCATCTTGCTCGCATTGACCATGGCAGCCATCAGTAATGCAGCCTTGGCGTTAATTGAGAAGAAATATGCAAGGCCATCGCGAGGGCGATGACCTGCAAGAACAGCGCGCCCAGTTAATCATCTGACTTTAACTTTCCAAGAATGCTCTATGTATTGAATATCTTCAACCCACTCACGCCACGCTTTCTCAAGATGGGGTTTGTTCTCAGCCCCCGTACGGAAAGACGCCAACACCCTGTGTAATTTCCTATAGCGCTGGACCGACAGTGGCACTCCCCATTCATGCATGTGAGCCGGCGAGCCACAAAAGGGAATATCGTCCTGCATAACGAAGTCGAGAAGCTTCCGTCGTATAAGCTGCTTCTCTCCAAAGTTTCCTACTTTGTAGCCAACAGTGGCGAGTACGCCCTTTTCGGGCGATTCAGCTTTATAGTCGCCTGACTTCGCGCCCTCGAGGCGCACTCTCCATTGTGCATTAACTGCTTTCAAAATTTCAAGCGCTTCGGTTTTTTGTAAGTGGTCACCAATTACGCGTTGGACGCAGTTTTGATAAAGATTAAATAGCTCGCCATCGCTCATGGAGGGTATTTTAGCCACTATGCTCATAATACCATCGCCTCCTACCATCGACTTGCCAGCGTCTCGGCTTGGCTTATCACCGTAATTACCGCTCCCTCCTCAAGATCGGGCGGATATCCATACTTCCGCAAAATACGCTTCACGAGGCGGCGCATGCTTGCGCGTGCACTCTGCCTATGTGACCAGTCAACTGTTGCATTGTTCTGGAGGGAGACGAGCAATTCGTGCGCGATGACCTTGAGCGCATCATTGCCCATCACCTGTACCGCGCTCTCATTATCTGCCAAGGCATCATAGAAGGCGATCTCATCTTGTGACAGCCCCTCTTCTTCTCCCCGGCTCTTCGCGGCGCGAATCTCTTTTGCAAGATCGATCAGTTCTTGCAGCACCTCCACAGTACTAATCGCATTCGTATGGTAACGCGCGATAGCGCCTTCCAACCGCTCGGAGAAACGCCGAGACTCCACAATATTGGTGCGCAAGCGAGACGTAACTTCGCCATTCAACAACTTCTTCAAAGCCTCAATGGCGAGATTCTTTTTCTGCAGCTGTTGGATCTCTCCGAGGAATTCATCCGACATGATGGAGATGTCAGGCGTCGCCAGTCCTGCAGCACCCAGAATATCGACAATCTCGGTGGAAAGAACGGCTCGATCTAGCAGCTGCTGGATTGCGAAGTCCTTACCCGCACCGCGATTGCCGCCTGACGTCACGCTCTTTGTGAGGGCTGCTCGCACGGCCTGAAAAAAGGCAATCTCATCACGCAAACGCCGTGCATCGTCGCTGGCAGACGCTAATGCGAAGGCTTTGGACAGCGCCAAAACAGCGTCCTGATAGCGGCGATGCTGCTTCTTCTTGTCGTCCTCCTTTGCCTCACGAGCCGCTGCCTCTTGCTGGAGCGTCAGGATCCAATCCATGGCCCCTGCGAGGACCACTAGCCTTTCGTGTGGCGGGCCATTCACGCCCCGCAGGTAATCAAAGCCATGAAACATGGATTTGACGACGTCATAACGTTCAAGCAGTTGCGCGACTGCTTGAGCTTCATCAATTCCTGTCTGACGTTGATCTGATGCTGAATACTGCCCCAGTGCATTTTTCAAACTTTGCGCAATGCCGATATAATCTACAATCAAGCCTGCAGGCTTATCCCGGAAGACACGGTTGACGCGTGCAATCGCCTGCATCAAACCATGGCCGCGCATAGGCTTGTCAACATACATCGTATGCATGGAGGGCGCGTCAAAGCCGGTTAGCCACATATCGCGTACGATCACAAGCTTCAGTGGATCGTCAGCTTTCTTTGCGCGTTTCGCGAGATCTTCGCGCCGTGCTTGAGACCGAATATGCTGCTGCCACTCTGGCGGATCAGAGGCAGATCCCGTCATGACCACTTTTACGACGCCTTCGTGATCGTGGTCACTATGCCACTGCGGGCGTAAGGTAATGATCTCGTTGTAGAGCGCAACGCAGATGCGGCGGCTCATACATACGGTCATGCCCTTACCATCGAGACCACTCGATCGATTTTCAAAATGCGTGACAATATCGGCCGCAATCAGCTTTAAGCGGTTTTTTGAACCCACAAGAGCTTCAATCGTCGCCCATTTCCGTTTGATGCGTTCCTGCTCGCTTTGCTCATCATGCTCCGTCAGCTCTTCCATCTCATCATCGAGCTTTGGCTTCTCTTCATCGGCGAGTTCAATACGCGCCAAACGGCTCTCATAATAGATCGGAACTGTAGCGCCATCCTCAACCGCGCGACTGATGTCATAGATATCGATATAGTCGCCAAAGACCGCCGGCGTATTCACATCACCATTTTCAATCGGCGTTCCAGTAAAGCCAATGAATGAGGCATTCGGCAATGCATCGCGAACATATTTGGCGAAACCATAGCCTTTATCACCACTCGCCTGGTTAAACTTCGCACCCAATCCATATTGGCTACGATGCGCCTCATCGGCGATCACAACCACATTGGCGCGGTCGGATAACAGCGGATAATCATACTGTCCCGTCTCTGGCGAAAACTTCTGAATGGTGGTGAAAACAACACCCCCGGATGCACGCTGCAGCTGCTTTTGCAAATCAGCGCGGCTCTCTGCCCGGACAGGCGTTTGTCCGATCAAGTCGCGACACATGGCGAAAGTTTTGAAGAGCTGCTCATCCAGATCATTGCGGTCGGTCAGCACGACAATGGTTGGGTTTTGCAGCTCCGGGCGGCGCACAAGCTGGCCTGCATAAAAGGCCATCAAGAGACTTTTGCCTGACCCTTGGGTATGCCAAATCACGCCAATGCGCTTGTCTCCTTTGGGATGGCTGGCAACACCCGGCAAGCCAAAACCTGCGGGGTCTTCCCGCAAACCGCCATAAAGACCTGCTTCTTGTCCTGCATTGAGGGCAAGCGCGCGCAAGGTGGATGCAACAGCGCGCTTCACAGCATGAAACTGGTGATAGCCGGCAAGGATCTTGGCGAGTTCAGAGCCTGTATCGCCAAAGACTGTAAAATCCTTCATCAACTCCAAGAACCGCGTCTGCTCAAAGACGCCCTCAAGCAAGATCGTCAGTTCAGGCTGGCCTTTCGGTGCGATGATCTGTCCATCAGTCGTGCGCCATGGCATGAAACGCTCATGATCGGCGGTGAGGGATCCAATCCGCGCCGCAATACCATCGGAGATCACAAGGATCGCGTTGGTGCGAAACAGCGACTTAATCTCGGTTTTATAGGTCTGCAGCTGGCTATGCGCATTACTCAGCGTGGCATTTTCACTGCCGGGCGCTTTGAGCTCAATCACCCCAACGGGCAGACCGTTGAGGAATAGCACGACATCCGCGCGGCGGTTCACGCCTCCTTCAATGACGGTGAACTGGTCACTCACCAGCCAGTCATTTTGGAGATTGTCAAAATCAACCAGCCTGACCTGATCACCCGCAATCGTGCCGTCCTCTCGCGAAAATTCAACCGTCACACCCTGAACCATCAAAGCATGGAGACGACGATTTTCTTCGGTGAGATTAGGGAGCTCATTGCCAAGAATTTTGCGCAGAGCATCCTCACGCGCGCCGGCTGGAATATGGGGATTGAGGCGATCAATTGCCCCCTTCAATCGCCCGACCAAAATCACGTCGCCATAAGAGTCACGCTCAGGGCTGGAGCCATCCGGCCCAATCACCGCATCTGACACGACCGGATAACCCAGAGCCTTTAGCTGGCTTAAGACAACGCTCTCAAGTTCGGCTTCTGAGAGGAAGGGCATCAGGTCGCATCCGTTGTTATGTGCGAAGGCATGTCCGAAATAATAATCTGCTGAGTTTCTTCATCCCAAGCGTAATAAATACGAAGGCAGAGGCGAGGATCCCGCGTATTTCCACCGTTCTTTACGTGCCAGCTGGCGCAGAGCTTTCGATCTTGCCATTGAAAAAAATATTCGTCGCCTCCACAGGCAGTATTCCTGATTCCGTTTTCAATTTGCTCATCTCGGACAGATCCACCGCCTTCCATGAATCGCTTCCTACACTCGGTCGCGAGCCAAACGATGCACTTTGCCGCGAGACGAACATCGCTGAAATTCGCCTTACGGCAACCTCTGCGAGCAGAACCGGTCAATACGACTCGACCTATAAAATGGCTTTCGCACCAATCTGCAAAGTCAGACCAAGTCTCAGGAGGCGCGATGTTAGTGTCGGGAAGTTCACCTCGGTCGCTTAAAAGCTGCAGAAGATACTGCGCATAAACACGCGCTTTCCTTTCCGCTTCCTTTGCCTCCTCTTTTTCATGTCCTACTCTAGTCGCTTCATCAAGAGCATATACTTCGAGATCTTTTGCCTCTTTTACTTCTTTCTCTAATGAATCAATTCTCCGAAGTGCGATTTGAAGCTGGACGTCGGAATTTGCACCACTGCTTTGTGCTTGGCTCTGCCGTGCTTTGAGATAATCACTTCTTAGCTGAGAAAAGGGAAGGATATCCCTACCTAGCCGAACGCTTTGAATGCTGAACTGCGCAATCTGAGTGCACAAGTTCTCTGGATGAAGATTCTGAGAAAGCTGTAGAGGATGCGCGTAGGGGTCATCCGTTTCATCAAAGCCTGGCATATAGACTCTGACCGCGCCGTCGAATACGGAGAGCCGCTTACCAATCCTTTTAGTTAGCTCCCAGCTAGCATCTTCACTCAAAATAAACACAAATGCTAAGCCGCAAATCATTCCAGCGAGTGTGCTCGCCATATTTTCTAAATTCGATGTAACGCTTTTGTTCAAGGAAAACGCGATGACCGGTAAACGACGCTTTGGATCGTTGATGAGGTCTAAAAAGTCTTCAAAATCATCTTGAACCAAAACACGACGGGGTTGTTCAGATAACCTAAATCCATTGCTGAAAATTCCTACAGCATCTGTCAGCTGGCGAACGAATCCCGGTGTTGCGACCGGCGGTACAAAACCAACTTCTGCACTGCTGCACATCAATCGAGCGGCCACCTTCGCCCCTAAAGACGACCGCCAAACCACCGCTTCAATAGCCCAAAGTCTTCCTGGCACGTTTTTGTCAGGATCTTCTTGTCTAATTGCCCACGCATCGACTTCTGGCAAGGTCAATCTGATTGCTGAGCTATTTCGTCCTGCGTTCAAGGACTCGAAGGTTTGCCCATCCATGGCCTCGGGAGGAAAAGACCCGCCATGACGGCGACGCGCCCAATACAGAATTTGATGAATGGCCCTTTTAAAATTACGATCATCATCCTCCAAATCGGCGGCCAAATGAAGCACGTTGTATTCTCGGACGAAGCCCGCAGCGAGCGGTCGTAAAGCATCGCGAAAGACACTCATTGTCACCCTCCTGTGGCCTCATGCATAAGCTGATATTTTTCTTACTTAGAGTCTAGAGAAGCTCTTGCATCTTTTTCTCCGCCTCTTTCACACGCACTTCACCTGACATGAGTTTGGGCAGAAGGAGATCGCGGGTCTCTGCGAGGGTGCGGGATTCTAGGTGGCAGTTTAGCATCTTTGTGAATAACGGCCGCGCGAGAAGATCTGCCGCGCTCATCACGGATGCCGGAGCGAAAGTCACTGCTGCTTGAGACAGATGATGCCGCTGGATATGCCCCATTGTAGTTGCCTTCGACGCGGCAATCGTTTGAAAAGCTGGAAGATGCTGGTCGACCGCAAAATATGAGTACCACTGCGGCACACGAATTGGTGAGACTTTAAACAAGTGCTGGTTCAAAACAGATTTTCCGCCCGCCCAGATTCGATGCATCAAACTACCCGACCAAGAGAAAATATGGTCGCCATCTTGGATAACATATTGTTCTGGCAAATCAGCCGCGGCGAGATCTGCACCATCGCAGCTACCTGCGCGCAGCTGGCTGATCTTTAAAACAGGTAGCGAGCCGGACTCATTCGGAGGATATTTCTGAAGAGCTAGCCCATTTAAAAACTCTGCAATTGTGTCGAGCGGCACCATCTCCCACCCCTCCGGCTTCCCCTCCTCATCCAAGCGATCAGGAAACAAAGACCACAGGTCTGGGGCGAGGTAGGGTTTGGGGGTGATGCCTTCTTTTTGTGGGTCTTCGCCGCGCATGGCCATTTTGGTGCGGGTGGGGCCGAAATCGACGAACCAATCCCGAAAAATCGCCCGCGCCATCTGCTCCAGAGTCTCATTCATCTGACGATTGAGCTCGATCTTGTCGTCGAGGGCACCGAGGACATCAGAAACACTTCGCTGATAAGACCTGCTGGATGGCAGTTTGATCGGCGAATTAGTCATAGTTGATGCGCTGGCGTTGGGTTGCGCCGATTTATCACCCAATACACCAGCAAGATAGTTTCGAAACTCAGGCGCCTTAAGCCAATAGGCAATATATCTCGGGTCAAATTGACTCTTAATTTTCAAGCGCACCAAATACGAAGCAAATACCGCGTCC
>CANGJJ010000016.1 GCA_947454485.1 Beijerinckiaceae bacterium | reverse complement strand
GCCTTGCTTTTTTATTTTGGGGGCCGCCGTTTACCTTCTCCCAGAGGGAGAAGGTAAACGCGGAGCGGACGGATGAGGGGATCGGGTGTCGCCGCGGAAGGCTCACCCAAGCGGAGCCTCATTCTGGAAATCGCTATCCCCTCCTCAGTCAGCATCCGCTGACAGCTCCTCCCACTGGGAGGAGCGGGAGCCTCTGCTTTTAGATTAGCGCTGAACCTGAGATACCTACCCACATCGGGGCAGAGACGCCTCACCTAGCCAAGTCGCCCTGTGCCCAATCGGCTTTGGTCTTGGCGGCGAATTCTGCAAAGCACCCTGCCCCAATCGCCTGGCGCATTCCCTTCATCAGGGACTGGTAATAGGCGAGATTCACCCAAGTCAGCAGCATCATGCCGAGGATCTCACCCGATTTGACGAGATGGTGCAGATAGGCGCGCGAATAGTCGCGTGCCGCAGGGCAATCGGACAAAGCATCCAGCGCGCGCGGATCATCGGCGTGGCGAGCGTTGCGCATATTCACTTTACCAAAGCGCGTATAAGCAAGCCCATGACGACCCGCGCGCGTTGGCATGACGCAATCAAACATATCAACGCCGCGACGCACCGCCTCCAGAAGATCATCGGGCGTGCCGACCCCCATCAAATAGCGCGGCTTATTCTGCGGTAGATGCGGCTCCACCACATCAATCATCTCAAGCATCACATCTTGCGGCTCACCAACCGCAAGACCGCCAATCGCATAACCGGGAAAGTCCATGCCAACCAATGCATCCGCACTCTCAATGCGCAAAGCGCGCGAGGCACCGCCCTGCACAATGGCAAAGATCGCCTGACCCGGACCGCCCGCAAAGGCTTTGCGCGAGCGCTCGGCCCAGCGCAGCGACAGGCGCATAGCGCGTTCTGCTTCAGCATCAGAGCAGGGCAGCTTCACGCATTCGTCGAATTGCATCTGGATGTCAGAGCCAAGCAGGCCTTGGATCTCCATTGAGCGCTCGGGCGTCAGCACATGGCGCGCGCCATCGATATGGGACTGAAAGGTGACGCCATTCTCATCAAGCTTGCGCAGCTTGGCGAGCGACATGACTTGAAAGCCGCCGCTATCGGTCAAAATCGGATGCGGCCAGTTCATGAATTTGTGCAGGCCGCCGAGTTCTGCGATGCGCTCAGCACTGGGGCGCAGCATCAAATGATAAGTATTGCCGAGCACAACATCCGCGCCCAGATCACGCACCTGATCGGCATACATCGCCTTGACCGTGGCGGCTGTGCCCACGGGCATGAAAGCGGGCGTGCGGATCTCGCCACGGGGCATGGTGATCGCGCCCAGCCGCGCCGCGCCATCTTTGGCCTTGAGGGTGAAGGTGAATGTGTCGGACATCAAGGCACCCTCACCAACAAACAGGCATCGCCGTAAGAATAAAACCGGTAGCCATTCTCAACCGCATGGGCATAGGCGCTGCGCATACGCTCAAGACCGCTGAAGGCACTCACCAGCATGAAGAGCGTTGAGCGCGGCAGGTGGAAATTCGTCAGCAGCACATCAACCGCGCGGAACTGATAGCCCGGCGTGATGAAGATGGATGTATCACCCGCGAAGGCATGGAAGCGACCATCGGCCTGCGCAACAGTTTCCAGAATCCGAAGGCTCGTCGTTCCCGCTGCCATGATACGATGGCCGCGCGCTTTGGCCTCATTCAAACGCTCTGCCACCTCAGGGCTCATCACGCCATATTCAGCATGCATTTTGTGGTCTTGCGTATCATCCGCCTTAACCGGCAAAAATGTCCCTGCTCCCACATGCAAGGTTACGCGCTCAATCGTGACGCCAGCAGCTTCAATGGCCGCAACAAGAGCGGGCGTGAAATGCAGGCTCGCGGTTGGCGCGGCAACAGCGCCTGCTTGATGGGCGAAGAGTGTTTGATAGTCGCGCTCATCGCGAGCATCATCGCCGCGCTTGCTCGCAATATAGGGCGGCAGCGGCATATGGCCGAGGCGCTCAATGGCTTCATCAAGAGCGGGGCCAGCAAAAGAAAAGGCGAGCACAACTTCGCCGCCCTCGCCTTTCTCGACAACCTCAGCATCAAGTGAGCCCAGCAAACAGGCGCTGCTTTCACTGTTCTCACCAAAGCGAATGCGCTCACCGACATTGATCTTTTTGGCGGGACGCATGAAGGCACGCCAGCGGTCTTCACCTTCGCGCTTATGCAGCATGACTTCCATACGCGCAGCGCTCTGACCACGCACACGAATGCCGTTGAGCCGCGCGGGGATCACACGCGTATCATTAACGACGAGTACATCGCCGGGGCGCAGAAAATGGGGAATGTCGCGCACACCCTTGTCGAGCAAATCCCCTTCAGGGGGGACGACAAGCAAACGGGCAGAGTCGCGCGGCTCAGCAGGGCGCAGCGCGATGCGGTCTTCAGGCAATTCGAAATCGAAAAGATCGACGCGCATGGCAAAAGCTCCCGCCTTTCAGCGGGAGCCTGTCTCTTAGCTCAGCTTCGCCGAGATGATTTTGTCGGGATCCTGCACGGGCTCGCCGCGCTTGATCTTGTCGACATTCTCCATACCGGAAGTCACCTGACCCCACACCGTATATTGACGGTCGAGGAAGCGGGCGTCGTCAAAGCAGATGAAGAACTGCGAATTGGCGCTGTCAGGATTCGACGAACGCGCCATGGAGCAAATGCCACGCACATGCGGCTCGCGGTTGAACTCTTGCTTGAGATTGGGATAGCTCGAACCACCCGTGCCGGTGCCATGCGGGCAGCCGGTCTGGGCCATGAAGCCCTCGATCACGCGATGGAACACGATGCCATCATAGAAGCCCTCGGAGACGAGCTTCTTGATATGCTCGACATGGTTGGGGGCGAGATCGGGGCGCATGCGGATCACAACCGGACCCTTGGTCGTCTCAAGCGTAAGCGTGTTGCCTTCGTCCGACATGCGGACCTCCTTCGGTGTGGGTGAACTTGGGTGGGCTTGCTATAGCGCCCGCCACGCGCCCGGTCTAGCGTGGGGGCTCTCCTTCTCCCAGTGGGAGAAGGTGGCCGCGAAGCGGACGGATGAGGGGATCGGGTCTAGACGACACAGGCGCGGACCGAGTTGCGCCTCATTTTGGAAGGCTCGACCCCCGCCTCAGTCAGCATCCGCTGACAGCTCCTCCCACTGGGAGGAGCGGGAGCCCTTCTGGAGGGAACGGGTGCCCTTGGTTACGCCGGGTCTGACGCCAGCCGCACCTTCAGCATCTTGTCGGGATTGGAAACCGCGCCATTGTTGTTGCGATCGCCCTTCTTGATCTTGTCGACCAAATCCATGCCCGACACGACCTCACCAAAGACCGTATATTGGCCGTTCAGGAAGGAGGCCTCATCGAAGCAGATGAAGAATTGCGAATTGGCCGAATTGGGGCTCTGCGAGCGCGCCATGCCCAGAGTGCCACGACGGAAAGGCGTCTGGGTGAATTCGGCGGGGATATTCGGCAGGGTCGAGCCGCCCGTCCCAGTGCCAAGAGGATCGCCCGTTTGCGCCATGAAGCCCGCGATCACGCGATGGAAGACGATGCCATCATAGAATTTCTGGCCAATCAGAGTCTTGATCTGCGCGACATGTTTGGGCGCCAAATCAGGACGCAGGCGAATGGTCACAACGCCATCCTTCAACGTGATGAGCATCGTATTTTGCGGATCAGTCTTGGTGCCTTGAGCAAAAGCTACACCGCTCACAGCCAGAGCTGGAACAGCGGCGAGCAGGCTACGGCGATCAATCGTCATGACAGTCCTCATATCGGTAAAATGATCAGCGGGGAAAACGTGCGCGCAACGCCTCTTGCACTTGCGCGGGAACGAAGGACGACACATCGCCGCCCATGGATGCAATCTGTCGCACCAATGTGCCAGTGATATGGCGCAGCTGTGACGATGCCGGCAAGAAGATGGTGGAGACATCGGGCGCCATCGCGCCATTCATGCCCGCCATCTGCATCTCATAGTCAAAGTCCGTGCCATCACGCAGGCCACGCACCATGATGGTGGCACCCTGCGCGCGCGCAGCCTCAACCGCGAGCCCGTCAAAAGTCACAACCTCAAGTTTGCAACCCGTCTCAATGACACTGCCAGCGCAGGCGCGGATCATGTCGGCGCGCTGTACCGCATCAAACAGAGGCTGCTTGCCCGGATGAATGCCGATGGCAACGACAAGCTTGGAGCAAAGACGCGATGCCTGACGGATCACATCCACATGACCATTGGTCAGCGGATCGAAAGTGCCAGTGTAAAGCGCGGTGACCATCAGCCTCTCCTTGGTGAGGGCGCGCGCCCCCGGCACGTCAACTCAAGCCTCGCTCGCAGGCTCCTCAGCGTCGCTGCTGCCATTGTCTTCTTCGCTGATGCGCTCAACAGAGACGACGCGCTCTTCAGAGTCGGTGCGGAAGACGATGACGCCCTGTGTCGAACGACCCGCCACGCGGATGCCCTCGACGGGACAACGGATCAACTGGCCGCCATTGGTGACGAGCATGATGCCGTCATCCTTCTCAACCGGGAAGGAGGCGACCAGCTCACCATTGCGATCATTGACCGCCATGGCAACGATGCCCTTACCGCCGCGATTGGTGACGCGATATTCATAGCTCGATGTGCGCTTGCCATAGCCATTGCAGGAGACAGTCAGGATCACCTGTTCCAACGCACCAAGTTCAGCATAACGCTCCTGGCTGAGCATATCGGCACCGGAGGTTGCCTCTGCATCCTCCTCGACACCAACATCGGCCTCGCGCTCGCCATCAACCGCGCGACTGCGGCGCAGATAGGCTGCACGCTCATCAGCGCTCGCTTCCACATGCCGCAGAATAGCCATGGAGATCAGGCGATCGCCTTCAGCCAGAGTGATACCGCGTACGCCCATACTGTCGCGCCCCTTGAAGACGCGCACATCAGTGACGGCAAAGCGAATGCATTGGCCCATAGCGGTGGTAAGCAGAACGTCATCCATCTCTGTGCACATCTGCACATCGACGATGCCTTCGCCCTCTTCCAGACGCATGGCAATTTTGCCAGCGCGGTTCACATTGGCAAAGTCAGAAAGCTTGTTGCGACGCACCGTGCCACCTGTGGTGGTGAACATCACATCAAGATTTTCCCACAGCGCCTCATCTTCGGGCAGAGGCATGATGGTGGTGATGCGCTCACCCTCTTCAAGAGGCAGGATATTCTTCAAGAAGCGGCCAACAGATGTTGGACCAGCTGCTGGCAGGCGCCACACTTTTTCTTTGTAGACCTGACCATGTGACGAGAAGAACAGAACTGGCTGATGGGTTGTCGCCACAAACAAGCGCGCGACGAAATCCTCCTCGCGCGTTGACATGCCCGAGCGGCCCTTGCCGCCGCGGCGCTGCTCACGATAGGTCGAAAGCGCAACGCGCTTGATATAGCCAGCATGCGACACGGTCACGACCATGTCTTCGCGCTGGATCAGATCTTCATCATCCATATCAAGATCGCTCTCGATGATGATGGTACGGCGCGGCGTTGCAAAAGCATCGCGCACAGCCTGCAATTCTTCCTTGATGATATTCATCACGCGCAAACGCGAACGCAGAATATCAAGATAGTCCGTAATCTCGACAGCGAGCTTGTTCAAAGCCTCGGCGATTTCATCCCGGCCCAGAGCCGTCAAACGCTGCAATCGCAATTCGAGGATCGCGCGCGCCTGCTGTTCGGACAGGCGGTAAGTACCATCCTCCTGCAGAGCGTGACGCGGATCAGCAATCAGTGTGATCAAGCTTGCCATGTCACGGGCCGGCCAATCGCGCGCCATCAATTGCTCGCGGGCAGCTGCTGCATCCGGCGAGGCGCGGATGAGGCGAATGACCTCGTCGATATTGGCAACGGCAATCGCAAGACCAACCTGCACATGGGCGCTATCGCGTGCCTTGTTGAGCAGGAACTTCGTGCGACGGGTGACGACCTCTTCGCGGAAATCGATGAAGGCGCGCAGGAAGTCCTTCAGCGTCAGCATCTGCGGACGACCGCCATTCAGCGCAATCATATTGCAGCCGAAGGAGTTCTGCAGCTGCGTATAGCGATAGAGCTGGTTCAGCACGACATCGGCCACCGCATCGCGCTTGATCTCGATGACAATGCGCATGCCGTCGCGGTCAGATTCATCGCGCAGCTCAGAGATACCCTCGACACGCTTCTCGCGCACCAATTCGCTGATCTTTTCGAGCAGCGAGGTCTTGTTCACCTGATAGGGAATCTCGGTGATGATGATCGCTTCGCGATCCTTGCGCAGCTGTTCGATCTTCGACTTGGCGCGCACCAGCACAGAGCCGCGGCCCGTATGATAGGCAAGCCGCGCACCGCCCTTGCCCAGCATGGTGCCGCCGGTGGGGAAGTCGGGACCAGGAACGATCTCGATCAGTTCTTCAATCGTGATATCAGGCTTGTCCATCATCGCAACAACCGCATCGACGACTTCGCCGAGATTGTGCGGGGGGATATTGGTGGCCATACCAACCGCAATACCGCCAGCGCCATTCACCAGAAGATTGGGGAAGCGCGCGGGCAGAACGACAGGCTCATGCTCCTTGCCGTCATAGTTAGGCTGGAAGTCAACCGTGTCGAAATCAATGTCTTCAGCAAGCGCCAAAGCCGGACGCGCCAAACGCGATTCCGTATAGCGCATGGCGGCTGGTGGATCGCCGTCAATGGAGCCAAAATTGCCCTGACCATCGATCAGGGGAAGGCGCATGGAGAAGGGCTGCGCCATGCGCACAAGCGCGTCATAGATCGCCGTATCGCCATGGGGATGATATTTACCCATGACATCGCCGACGATACGCGCGCTCTTCACATAGGACTTGTCCGGCGTCTGGCCGTTCTCAGTCATCGAATGAATGATGCGGCGATGCACAGGCTTCAAGCCGTCGCGCACATCTGGCAGAGCGCGACTAACGATCACGCTCATGGCGTAATCGAGATAGCTGCGCTTCATTTCATCGGTGATGGAGACAGGCCGAATGTCAGAGCCCGGCACGTCGTTCAGATCGTCGTTCTCAGCCAAGGAAAGCTCGCTTCAGACAAGAGCAAAACTAATAGATTTTGGTCTATCCGATTCCCGCCCGTAAGGCCAGTTTTGCCGCCCCAAAGGGCATAAAAAAACGCAATGTTTTTCAATAACTTGCTTAGCTGTTCCGATGAGGTTTTGCTTAAATCACAGGCCGTTTTGAATGGGGCGTGTTTGTGGCAGCCATTCCCCCTTCTCCCAGTGGGAGAAGGTGCCTGCGGATGCAGGCGGATGAGGGGATCGGGTGATGTTCGCAAGAGCCGTAGCTGCAGCGACGCCTCTTCCTGAAAGTCTCGAACCCCGCCTCAGTCAGCATCCGCTGACAGCTCCTCCCACTGGGAGGAGCGGGCGCCCCTCAATGATCAGAACGGGATATCATCATCAGGCATATCGGCGCCGCGTGAGCTGCCAGCGGCAGCAGGACGACGCTCTTGCTGCGGACGACCGCCACCGGAGGCTGCAGGCACACGCTCATAGCCACCGCCGCCGCCACCCTCGCCGCCTTCACCGCGACCACGGCTGTCGAGCAAGGTCAGTTCGCCGCGATAACGCTGCAGCACAACTTCCGTTGTCTTGCGCTGATTGCCGTCTTTGTCAGTATATTCGCGCGTTTGCAGCTGGCCCTCGAGATAGACCTTCGAGCCCTTCTTGCAATATTGCTCCGCGATCTTGCCCAAAGCGTCATTGTAGATGACGACATTGTGCCATTCCGTGCGGTCCTTGCGCTCGCCGGTTGCCTTGTCACGCCAGCTCTCGGTGGTGGCGAGGGAGAAAGAGGTGACAGGATCACCCGAACCCATGCGGCGCACTTCGGGGTCGCGACCCAGATTGCCCACCAAAATGACCTTATTGACGCTGCCCGACATCGCGGCTCTCCAAAACCAGTGGCGCGGGACTCTCCCCCACGCGAACCTGCACCCTAGACGCAACAGCCCCTGCCCGCGCCTGCCCCACCCGGTTTGTCCACCGCAAACCGTTTAAGTTCATGTTTTGTTCTTATCAGTTCCAAGCCCCCAAGGCAAGCTTTTTTTCTCACCCAAGCTCCACATTGCCGACCGGCGCGGCGGGCTGAGCGGTAGCCGCCTGAAAACTCACCATACGATCAGCGGCATAGCTATGGGTCGCGCTGCAGCCCGGGCAAGCCACAATAAAGCCTCCGCGCCCGCCGACCTTGGTCCCGCCCGTTTCATTGGGGTCATCCATCACCCCAAAGCGATGGGAACAGGTCAGGCATACAAAGCCCAGATACCAACGCCCCGGCACGAGATTCATGCTCGGAC
The DNA here is from genome assembly GCA_947454485.1 of Beijerinckiaceae bacterium. Taxonomy (GTDB): domain Bacteria; phylum Pseudomonadota; class Alphaproteobacteria; order Rhizobiales; family Beijerinckiaceae; genus Terripilifer. The sequence goes on along the minus strand of CANGJJ010000016.1, from coordinate 36,341 downwards.
TGGTCCGAAACAGGCCGCGAAACTCAACTTCTTCAGTCATCAAAAAAGCCTCCACGTCGACAACGTGGAGGCTTGGTTTGGGTTCACCCTATGGCGGAAGTTTTACTTCGCTGCCTTCAGGATCGGGGTCCAGCGGGCCACTTCCTGTTTCACGAATTCGCCGAGGAAGGCTTGGCTCTGCTCATTCTCCTTCGGCAGAACAGCGCCGAGGTTGAGAAGACGGCCACGGGTCGTCTCATCAGCCAATGCCTTCTTCAGAGCGTCATTGAGCTTGGCGGTGATCTCGGGCGCTGTGCCAACAGGAGCGAAGATCGCGTTCCAGGCAATGACCTGATATTCGGGCAGGCCAGCCTCTTTGGTGGTGGGCACATCAGGCAAAGCAGGAGACCGCTCGGGGCTGGCAATCGCATAAGCGCGCACATTGCCGGCGCGGATCTGCTCCGACAGATTGACGATCTGGTCGCACATATAATCGACCTGGCCGCTGATCATGTCATTGAGCGCGGGTCCAGTGCCGGTATAGGGCACGGCGGTCGGCTTGATGCCAAGCTGGACATTCAACATCACGCAGGTCGAATGCGAGACCGAACCAATACCCGCATGGGCCTGATTGAGCTTGTCGGGATTGGCCTTGGCATAAGCGATGAACTCTTGCAGCGTCTTGGGCGGCAGCTTGTTCGAGCCCACGATCAGGATCGGGGTCGAGGCGGCAATGCCAACCGGCACCAAAGCGGTGGGGTCATATTTCAGGCCGGGGTAAAGCGCGGGTGCCGCACCATGAGTGCCCATATGGCCCATCATGATTGTGTAGCCATCATTGGGCGAACCAGCTGCGCGGGTGATGCCGGTTGTGCCGCCAGCGCCAGCGACATTCTCGATGACGATGGTCTGGCCGAGACTGCGCGACATATGCTCGCCCACGAAGCGGGCGATGATGTCGGTCGGGCCGCCTGCCGCGAAAGGCACGATCATGGTGATGGGCTTGGCGGGATAAGACTGCGCCATGGCGGAACCCGTGAGGGCCGTCGCAATTGCCAAAGCGGCTGCAAACATCTTCATTGAGCAAACTCCCTTGATTGTTATCTCAATATGGCGGCGCTGGAGCAGTTCTGCCATAGGCACTTTGTCGAAAATAAAAATTTGATGACGGTTTGAAGACGCTCATTTTGTGGCACCAAACGCAAAAAGGCCCCGCAAAACGGGGCCTTTCGCAAATTGTGTCAAAATCAGTCGACCACTATTCCGTGAAGACTTCATCACGGCGCTGACGCATGGCGGGCAGAACCGCGATGATCAGCATGATCAAAGAGACAATCAGCAGCGCCAGAGACAAAGGACGCTCCACGAAAGTCATGAAGCTGCCACGCGACAAGATCATGGCCTGACGCAGCTTCTCTTCCATCAACTTGCCAAGCACGAAGCCGAGCAACATCGGAGCCGGTTCAAAGCCAAACTTGAGCAGAGCATAACCGCTCAGCGCGAAGAAGCCGGTGAACAGAACGTCCGACGTGTTGTTGTTGATCGAATAGATGCCGATGCAGCAGAAGATCATGATCGCCGGGAACATCAGGCGATAGGGAACCTGCAAGAGGCGCACCCACATGCCCACGAGCGGCAGGTTGATGATGAGCAACATCAGATTGCCAACCCACATGGACGCAACCATGCCCCAGAAGAGATCCGGGTTCTTGGTCATGACCTGCGGGCCGGGGACGATGCCATGAATGGTCATCGCGCCCACCATCAGCGCCATCACCGCATTCGGCGGAATGCCGAGGGTGAGCAGCGGGATGAAGGCCGTCTGGGCGCCAGCATTGTTGGCCGATTCGGGACCCGCAACACCCTCAATCGCACCGCGGCCGAAGCGTGATGGATCCTTGGCCAGCTTCTTCTCGACCGTATAGGCCGCGAAAGGACCGAGCACCGCACCATTGCCCGGCAAAATGCCAAGCAAGCCGCCGATGAAAGTGCCGCGAAGCACGGGCAAGGAAGCGTCCTTGATGTCCTGCCAATTGGGCAGCAGGCGACCAATTTTGCTCTTGACCACATCGCGAGCCTCCGGGTTTTCCAGATTGCGGATGATTTCCGCAAAGCCGAAAATGCCCATGGCCATCGAGGCGAAGTCAACGCCGTCCGACAGATCCTGAATGCCAAGCGTCAAGCGCTCCTGGCCCGACACCAGGTCAGTGCCAACTGTCGCCACCAGCAGGCCGAGCAGGATCATGCACATGGCCTTCAGAACCGATCCGCGCGCCAGAACGACGGCGAAGATCAGGCCAAGAACCATGAGCGAGAAATATTCGGCGGGGCCGAAGAACTGCGCGATCTGTGAGAGAGGCTTACCAACGGCGGCGATGAACAAAGTCGCCACAGTGCCCGCAAAGAACGAGCCGATGGCCGCGATGCCCAAAGCCACGCCAGCGCGGCCTTGCTTGGCCATCTGGTGACCGTCCAGCGTCGTGACAACCGAAGTCGCCTCGCCGGGAATGTTCACAAGAATGGCTGTGGTGGAACCGCCGTACTGGGCACCATAGTAAATGCCAGCCAGCATGATGAGGGCGCCCACCGGGTCGAGACCGAAGGTGATGGGCAGCAGCATGGCGATGGTAGCAATCGGACCCACGCCCGGCAGAACGCCGATGAGGGTGCCAACCATACAGCCCGTGAAGCAGAGAAAGAGATTCTGCAGCGAAAGGGCGGTCCCAAAGCCGAGGGCGAGATTTGCAGCAAATTCGTTCATGGCATCACCACCGGAAGTTCACGACGGGGATCGGCAGACCGAGTGCATATTTGAAGAGCAAGATGCACAGAGCCGTCATGATAACCGCGAAGATGACCGCTTCTTTTAGACGCGCTTCATCGCTCGCGAAGGAGCCGATGATCATCGAAAGAGGACCCGCCACGATCAGGCCGAAGCGCTGAACCGTAAAAGCGAACACCAGCACACCGCCGATGATGTAGCAAAGGCCGCGCAGCGACCAACGCTCCAAATCAGGCCCAGCCGTGGTGAAAGATGTCAGGACGAGCAGAGCGCCACCGGCGATCAGCATCCAAGCCAGCGAAATCGGGAGCATGCCGGCGCCCATGGAGCGAAGCGTGCCGAGCGGAAGGTTTGAGCCCTGCCAGATCGCGAACAGACCGATCGCGATCAAGAACAGCCCGCCCCCCAGATCTTGCTGGGAGCGCTTGCGGGGTGTTTCCCCCGGCTGGCCCTGTAACTTTTCTGTCATGAATCCCCCCTGTTGGGCGAAAGGAGTGAGTTTCTAACCTTGACGGTCATATCAAGCAAAGCCCTTTTTTCGGGTCACCCTCTGTGGATTTCCTATCTCATCGGGATGGCAATGGCCATCCACTTGCATACCTTGTACGTAAAATTCCCATCTCCCCACTGGATAAAAGCGCCGATGAAGACGACGAAAGCCCCCGCTCCTCGCAAGCCGGGCACAAAATCCGCGTCCTCGTCTGCCCCCCTCAAGGCTGACGCGCGCAGCGTTGCTGTGAGCGCGGCAGACCAGCGCAACATCACCATTCGCGGCGCACGAGAGCACAATCTCAAAAATGTGGATCTCACAATTCCGCGAGACAAACTTGTTGTCTTCACCGGCCTGTCTGGATCTGGAAAATCATCGCTCGCCTTCGATACAATCTATGCCGAAGGCCAACGTCGCTATGTCGAGTCGCTCTCGGCTTATGCGCGCCAATTTTTGGAGATGATGCAGAAGCCAGATGTCGATCAAATCGACGGTCTGTCGCCTGCCATTTCCATCGAACAAAAAACCACATCGCGCAATCCACGCTCAACCGTGGGTACGGTGACAGAGATCCACGACTATATGCGCTTGCTGTGGGCGCGCGTGGGTATTCCCTATTCACCCGCCACCGGTCTGCCGATTGAAAGCCAAACCATCAGCCAGATGGTGGATCGTGTTCTGGCGCTACCAGAGCGCACTCGGCTTTATTTGCTGGCGCCCGTGGTGCGAGGGCGCAAGGGCGAATACCGCAAGGAGATTGCCGATTTCATGAAGCGCGGTTTTCAGCGTTTGAAAATCGACGGCAAATATTATGAAATCTCGGATGCGCCCACGCTCGATAAAAAACTCAAACATGATATCGATGTCGTCGTTGATCGCATCGTTGTGCGCAGTGACATTGGTGCGCGTCTGTCGGAATCCTTTGAGACAGCGCTCGAACTTGCCGATGGTATCGCCATCATGGAATATGCGGATGAGGCACCTGCCAAAGGCGAGCCCAAGCGCATCATGTTCTCGTCAAAATTCGCCTGCCCCGTGTCAGGTTTTACGATTGCAGAAATTGAACCGCGGCTCTTCTCGTTCAACAATCCTTTCGGCGCTTGCCCCTCATGTTCGGGCCTTGGCTCAGAGCAAAAAATTGATGCTGAACTTGTTGTGCCCAATGGCCAGCTGACCTTGCGCAAGGGCGCTATTGCGCCTTGGGCGAAATCCTCTTCGCCTTATTACACGCAGACGCTTGAGGCGCTCGGCAAACATTTCAAATTCCGCCTCGATACAGCTTGGGATGATCTGCCCAAGAAAGCCCGCGATGTGATCCTGTTCGGCTCAGGCGAAGATGCCATTCGGTTCTCCTATGACGATGGCATGCGCGCCTATGATGTGAAAAAGCCTTTCGAGGGCGTCGTGCGCAATCTCGAACGTCGCTTCATGGAAACGGAGAGCGAATGGGCGCGTGAAGAGATCGGCCGCTTCATGTCCGCGACGCCTTGTCGCGCCTGCAAAGGCTTCCGCCTGAAGCCCGAGGCCCTGGCCGTCAAAATCAACAATCAGCATATTGGCGAAATCTCGGAACTCTCGGTGCGCGATGCGGTGGATTGGGCAACCGCTCTTCCCACCAAACTCGACAAAAAGCGCAACGAAATCGCCTCGCGCATTTTGAAGGAAATTCGGGAGCGTCTCGTCTTTCTCAAAGATGTCGGCCTTGATTATCTCACCCTCTCGCGCGCCTCTGGCACTTTGTCGGGCGGTGAGAGCCAGCGCATTCGCCTTGCTTCGCAAATCGGCTCTGGTCTGACGGGCGTTCTTTATGTGCTCGATGAGCCCTCGATTGGCTTGCACCAGCGCGACAACGAGCGCCTGCTCGAAACTTTGCGCCGCCTGCGCGATCTTGGCAACACGGTCATCGTTGTTGAGCATGATGAAGATGCCATCCTCACCGCTGACTATGTTGTCGATGTGGGTCCGGGCGCTGGTATTCATGGTGGCCATATCGTCTCGCAAGGCACGCCCTCGCAGATCATGGCCGACAAAAATTCACTCACCGGCGATTATCTGACGGGCCGCAAGAATGTTCTGGTGCCGCGCGCACGTCGTAAGGCGCAGCCAGGTCGCATGCTCAAAGTGATTGGTGCACGGGGCAACAATCTCAAAAATGTCACGGCCCATATTCCGCTGGGAACCTTCACTTGCGTCACAGGTGTATCGGGGGGCGGCAAATCGACGCTGGTCATCGACACTCTGTTCAAAGGCGTCGCCCGCCGCTTGAATGGAGCACTTGAACACCCCTCAGCGCATGATCGGATCGAGGGTCTGGAACATCTCGACAAGGTCATTGATATCGACCAGTCGCCGATTGGCCGCACACCGCGCTCCAATCCCGCAACTTATACGGGCGCTTTCACACCCATCCGCGAATGGTTTGCGCAACTGCCCGAGGCCAAGGCGCGCGGTTATGCGCCGGGTCGCTTCTCCTTCAATGTGAAGGGCGGACGCTGCGAGGCCTGTCAGGGTGACGGCGTCATCAAGATCGAGATGCACTTCCTGCCCGATGTCTATGTCACTTGCGATGTGTGCAAGGGCAAGCGCTATGACCGCGAGACGCTCGAAGTAAAATATCGCGACAAGTCGATTGCTGATGTGCTCGACATGACAGTGGAAGAAGCGCGCGATCTCTTTAAAGCCGTGCCCAGCATTCGCGAGAAAATGGAGACCTTGTCACGTGTTGGTCTCGATTATGTTCATGTTGGTCAGCAAGCCACCACTTTGTCGGGTGGTGAAGCGCAGCGCGTAAAACTCTCCAAAGAGCTGTCACGCCGCTCAACCGGTCGCACACTCTATATTCTCGATGAACCAACAACGGGTCTGCATTTCCACGATGTGAAAAAGCTTCTCGAAGTGCTGCATGAACTTGTTGATCAGGGCAATTCGGTTGTGGTCATCGAGCATAATCTCGAAGTTATCAAAACCGCAGACTGGATCATTGATATGGGTCCAGAGGGCGGCGATGGTGGCGGTGAGATTGTCGCCACGGGTACGCCCGAAGAGATCGCCAAAAATCCACGCTCTCACACGGGCCACTTCCTCAAAGACGTGCTGCAGCGTCGGCCCATGAAACCCCAAGCCGCCGAATAATCTAACGAGGCGGGCAAATGCCCGCTTCCTCTGCCGGGATGTAAATCAACTCAACCGGGAAGGTTGCGCGGCCCATGCCGCCGCTGGCAGGCACATTGATGCGCTGGGCTTGATCAAGGCAGGCGCGCGGGAAGCTTTCAATCCCTTCCCTGCCCTCAGACAAGACGGCAATGCCGCCGCTCTTGCGGCATTGCGCGATCTGCTCACTCTGGTGCCAACCGGGCGAGGAGAAATCGACAAAGTCGGGGCGGCTCTCAAACCATAAGACACCCGATGGACCGATCTTGCGGTCAGCAATCACGACACAGGCCAGAGGCTGTTTGGATTGAGCGTCCCACAGGGCTTGGGTCTGCTGCGCGAGATAGCGCGTGTCGACCGAATAGGCGGCCAGAGGTTTGCCGATGAGACCCGCGATCAGCAGATAGAGCGCAAAGGCGCCAAAGATGCTGCTCGAACCGATCATCCCAATGCGCGCACTGTCTTTCATGCGCAGACCAAAACCGGCATTGCCCGCTGGCCACAAAATTGCCAGACCGATGGCGGTGGTGGATGCGAGCGGCAAGAGCCATAGAGGCTTTAACACCTGCTGCGTGACCATAGCGCCCAGCACCAAAACAAAGATCGGCACCAGCAGCAGAATGAGCGCGATAAGACGATAAGCGGGTCCAGCCGTCAGCTCATCGCGCTCGCGGCGACGGGCGGTGGCCACAAGCACAATCGCTGGCACGATGAAGATCGTGAACAGACCGACGATGAGATTAACGCCGCTGACATTGAGGTCGCTCAGGGAGGACATTTTGTCCGCACCCATCGCGCGCGAGAAGCTCGGCCAATCATGCGAGGCGAGCCACCAGATATGAGGGGTCACAATGGCGACGAACAAAGCGCCGGCCACATAGCTGCCCGGATGAGTGAAGGCAGGCCGGAAGCGTGGAATGGCGATGCCCGCCACCATCAAAGTCGCCAGAACGAACAGGATCTCATATTTGGTGATCATGCCCAGACCCGCGACGATGCCGAGCAGAACCGCATCGACCATCCGGCGCTCTTCAAGCCAGGACAGGCCAAACCAAGCGGTCGCCGCCCAGAAGGGGGCGAGCATGGAATTGTGATTCAGCTGCACCCCATAGACTGTTGCCGAGGGGGAAATGACGCAGAGCACCACGGCAAGGGCGGCCGTTTCGCGCGAGGCATAGAGCCGGGCAATCCTCCAGACGAACCAAGCCGTCACCAAGACGGTCAGCTGCGAAAGCAGCATCAAGGCCAGAATCGGCTGAAGACCGGTGCGCAGGGCCAGATCAAGGGTCCAGCTCAACAACGGGGGATGTTTGAAATAACCCAGCTGCCAGTCGCGGCCCCAATAGGCGGCCTCCAGCGTATCAGCATGGAGATTACCGAACAGAAGGGTCGGCCCCAGCGTCCACAGCAGCAGCTGAAACAGCAGGAAGACCACAAGCGGATGCAGCCCGAACAGATGTTCGCGGCCCGTAACGCCTGAAAGGGGAGCAGTAGAGGCTCCGTCCATGAATCCCTCGAAATTCAGCCTGATCTCGTCCATGCAACGCCCTTGGGGGGCCGTCAACAGCCGCGAGAGGCGGTGAACCGGCCCACAAAAGCCACGGCCAAGCCATTGTGCAGATGCGAGAAGGACGAGCCACGCGATTCACGCATTGTTTACCGACTTTGGAAGCGTATATTTTTCCTGTCTGATGAGAATTGCCCCATCTCGGACACAATCCAATTCAATGACCCATGCGTAGGATGCATATCAGGGTCACGGCAAAGCCCCTGTGTCAGCGAAAATGAATCTGTATATTGCGTTGCATCAAGACATGGCGGCTCGGTCTTACCTCTACGGGCGGCGAACAAGGATACTCACCATGGTCAAGCTCATCACTGAAAAGGTCAGCGCTTGGCGTCGTTATCGGGCGTCTGTGCGCGAATTGTCGCGCCTCACCGACCGCGAGCTCGCTGAACTGGGCCTTTCGCGCTCAGACATCGAAGCTGTCGCCCGCGTCAGCGCCACCTTCTAAGTTTCGTCGGAGCGGGCACTCCTCCCCCCTTGAGCCTGCTCTGATTTGAAGCGCCCGCCGGTCCTCCCCCGGCGGGCGCTTTCTTTTGTGCGCGTCTCCCACTAGGTTCCGCGCCATGTCGACATCCTCACAGACCCCTGCTCCCATCCATGTCATCGGCGGCGGCCTTGCCGGCAGTGAAGCTGCTTGGCAGATCGCCCGTTCTGGTCTGCGCGTCGTGCTGCATGAGATGCGCCCGCAGCGGGCAACCGATGCCCATCACACAGATCAATTGGCGGAGCTGGTCTGCTCCAACTCCTTCCGCTCAGATGAGCCCTCCACCAATGCAGTTGGCCTGCTGCATCAGGAGATGCGGCGCATGGGATCGCTGATCATGACCTGCGCCGATGCGCATCAGGTTCCCGCTGGTGGCGCCTTGGCAGTGGATCGCCATGGCTTTGCGCAGGCCGTCACAGCCGCCATTGAAGCTGAACCGCTGATTGAAGTGGATCGCAAAGAGATTCAAGATGTGCCGCCAAGTGATTGGCAGAACGTCATTATCGCCACAGGCCCCCTCACCTCTGCGCCTTTGGCTGAGGCCATCGGCAAGCTGACAGGCGAGGCTGAGCTCTCCTTCTTTGACGCGATCGCCCCGATTGTTCATCGCGACAGTATCAATATGGACAAGGCCTGGTTCCAGTCACGCTATGACAAGGCGGGCCCCGGCGGCACAGGCGCGGACTATATCAACTGCCCGCTGTCACGAGAGGAATATGAGCATTTCATTGATGCTCTGATCGCGGGCGAGAAGACCTCATTCAAGGAATGGGAACATGTGCCCTATTTCGATGGCTGCCTGCCCATCGAAGTCATGGCCGAGCGTGGACGCGAGACGCTGCGCCATGGACCGCTGAAGCCGGTCGGCCTGACCAATCCGCACAACCCGACCGTCAAGGCCCATGCGATCATTCAGTTGCGGCAAGATAATGCGCTCGGCACGCTCTACAATATGGTGGGCTTTCAGACGAAGCTGAAACATGCCGAACAGGTGCGCGTCTTCCGCACGATCCCCGGCCTCGAACAGGCTGAGTTCGCGCGCCTTGGCGGCCTGCATCGCAATACTTTCCTCAACTCCCCCAAAGTGCTCGACCCTTTCTTGCGCCTGAAGGCCGAGCCGCGTCTTCGCTTTGCAGGCCAGATCACCGGTTGCGAGGGCTATGTGGAGAGCGCAGCCATCGGCCTCATGACGGGCCGCTGGGCGGCACTTGAGGCTATGGGCAAGTCACCGACCCGCCCGCCCGACACAACCGCCATTGGCGCGCTCATCAATCACATCACCGGTGGCCATATCGATACGATTGATGCAGGACCCAAAAGCTTCCAGCCGATGAATGTGAATTTCGGCCTCTTCCCGCCGCTCGAATTCTCGCCCAAATCCGAAGATGGCAAGCGCCTGCGGGGTCCTGAAAAGGCCGTTGCCAAAAAGCGCGCAATCACCGACCGCGCGCGCGCCGATCTTGAGGCTTGGCTCGAGGCCTGATCTACCAGCGCCAGCCTGCCCACCACAGCCGCCACTGGCGCTTCCATTGCGCGACTTCGGCCACTTGTTTGTAGGGATCAAAGCCCGGCGCTTCCATGGCTGTGAGATAGGGCTCGACCAAAGCAATCGGCAGGAATGCAGGGCGCGCGTCTCTCAACACAGCAGGGATGCCTTTTTCGGCTGCAGCAAGATGATCACGCGCAATACTGCGCATATGCGCAAGCGCCGCGCTGAGTGTTGGCGTCATGCGCCCTGCAAGCAGTTCTTCGCGGCTTGAACCTGCCTCTTTCAGAATATCGAGCGGCAGATAGACCTGTCCGCGTGCAGCATGCCACGGCAAAGCGCGCAACAGGCCCGTGATTGCATAAGCAAGTCCCGCATGGCCCGCAGCCTCGGCGCCGCCCGGATCGCGCCCGCCATTCAAGATCAAACTCGCCAGGCGGATAAGGGCGGAAGATGTCTCCCCGCAATAGCCTTCGAGCTGACGCAGACCCGGCATTGGATCGTCATAAAGATCGAAGGTGCGCGCATCGACGAGATTGGTGAGCGCTTGGCGCGGCAGGCCGAACTGCTTCACCGTATCGAGCAAAGCATGGGCGACAGGATAGGCCACGACATCGCCGCGCGCTTCGCCCTCAAGCGCATCGCGCCACCATTGATAGCGGATCTCACCGGGCATGGGGTCTGAGACCAATTCGCGAATGCGCGCCACTTCGAGATTGAAAGCATAGAGCGCGTGAAGATGCCGACGCTTGGGCCAAGGCGCAAAGAGGGCTGCGAGCCAGCGATCGAGATCATGCGTCTTCAGCAGCTCGTCGCAATAATCATAAGCCTCTTTCAGGCGCGGATCAGCAAGATCATCGCTCACGGTGCCGCCAAAAATGCTGCGGCGACGCGGCGACGTTCGCCAAGGAGGATGTTGTAAGTCGAGACAGCAGCCCCCGTTGCCATCGCGTCGCAGCGGATACCCATGTTGCGCAAAGCCTCGCGCAGACTGGGAGACGCGGGTACCAGATCAGCGCCCGTTCCAATAATCAGCAACTCAACTGACCCTGCGGGCAGATCAAGCAGCGCTTGCAAAGATTGGGGCGTGATTTCGCTTGGCACTTTGGGCGACCAAGCTTGAATACCGTCCGGCAAAGCCAGAATAGAGCCGCGATGCGACATGCCGGCGAATTGAAATCCACCCGCGCCATATCCATCAATTGTAAAAGAGCCGGGAACGAAGCCGTCTGCCATCTGCCGCCCTTTGATGCGATTGCCTAACGGCAACGGCGGGAGCGCGAGCGCGTTCCCGCTGCCAGCCTTACGCCTTCGCCCTATCCGCCTGCGCTGCAGCTTCTTCCTGCATCACGCCGCGCGCATTGAGATAGATGAGCACGGGCGAGCAGATGAAGATTGACGAATACATCGAGACCAGCACGCCCCACATCATGGCGAGCGAGAAGCTGCGAATGACGTGACCGCCGAAGAAGACGAGAGCGAGCAAGGCCAGCAGCGTCGTCGTCGAGGTCATGATGGTGCGCGAGAGAACCGCATTGATCGACAGATCGATGATCTCGGCCATGGAGATGCGCTTATATTTGCGCATGATCTCACGAATACGGTCGAGCACAACCACTGTCTCGTTCAGCGATAGTCCCACGATGGTCAAGATCGCCGCGATGGACGTGATATTGAACTCAAGCTGCGTGATCGCGAAGAAGCCAACCGTCAGCAACAAGTCATGCATGGTCGCAATGACCGCTGCGACCGCGAGCGGCCATTCATAGCGGAACCACAGATAGGTCAGAACCGCGAGCACCGACAACACGACGCCAAGCGTACCAGACTGGACCAGCTCACCCGAGACGCGGGGACCGACCACTTCCACGCGGCGGATCTCATAATCTTTCTCGATCACTTCACGCACGCGCTGCACGGCAACCTGCTGGGCAGCATCGCCGCCCGGCTGAAGGCGAATGCGCAAGGTCGCATCATTACCGCCGCCAAAGGCCTGCACCTCCACTTCGCCGAGGCTCATCTTGTCGCCAAGACCGCGCAGGCTCGCCAGATCAGCCTGACCCTGTTTGGAGCGCACTTCAAACAAAGTGCCGCCAGCAAAGTCGATGCCGAAATTGAGCCCCGCTGTGAGGAAGAGCACGACCGACAGGATCGAGAGAATGGCAGAGAAAGGATAGCTCACGCGCCGCAAGCGCATGAAGCCGAATTTCATATTGTCAGGCGCGAGACGAAAACGAAGCATCGAAACAGTCTCCGGTCAGATCGGCAGCGCGGTGGGCTTGCGCCAGCGGTACCACAACGCAATCATCATGCGCGTCATGGTCACGGCCGTGACAATTGTGGTGAGAATGCCAAGACCCAGCGACACGGCAAAACCGCGCACAGGGCCTGAGCCAAGGAAGTAGAGAATGACCGCAGCCACCATCATGGTCGATTGCGAGTCAACGATGGTGGCAAAAGCGCGGTTGAAGCCAGCATCCAGCGCCGAGATCAAACTGCGACCCCCACGGAACTCTTCACGAATGCGCTCATAAATGAGCACATTGGAGTCGACCGCCATGCCGATGGTCAAAACGATGCCCGCGATACCCGGCAAAGTCAGTGTGGCCTGCAGCAGGATGAGACCTGCAAAGATCATCGCAATGTGCACAGCAAGCGCGATATTGGCGAACATACCGAAAGTGCCATAGGTCGTCAGCATGTAGCAGAAGACGAGAATGCCCGCGACATAAGCAGCGGTTTTGCCAGCCTCAATCGAGTCCTGACCAAGGCCGGGACCAACGGTGCGCTCTTCCACAATATTCATCTTCGCAGGCAGAGCGCCAGCGCGCAGCAGAATGGCAAGATTGTTGGCCTGCTCAACCGTGAAGCGACCCGAGATCTGACCAGAACCACCTGTGATGGCGGTCAGAATGCGCGGGGCTGAGATCACTTTATTGTCGAGGACGATGGCAAAAGGCTTGCCGACATTGGCGCTGGTCACTTCGCCAAAGCGCTGACCGCCGCGAATGTTGAATTTGAAATTCACAACCGGCTCAGAATTGCGCTGGTCGAAACCAGGCTGCGCATCGATGAGATCTTCGCCCTGCACCATGACCTGCTTTTCAACCGGCAAAGTACCGGGCTGATCGGTCTGCGCGAGCATATCAACATCAGAGGGATTGTAGCCCGGATCAGCCACGAGGCGGAATTCAAGCTTTGCCGTCGTGCCCAAAATTTCCTTCAGGCGATTGGTGTCCTGCAAGCCGGGAACCTGCACCAAAACGCGGTCCACACCCTGACGCTGAATATTGGGCTCAGTCGTGCCAAGCGCATCGACGCGCTTGCGAATGACTTCGATGGCTTGCTCAACAGCGCGGCGCGTCTTTTCCGTCATACCGACGTCAGACACAGTCATGCGAATGAGACCATCCTCATTCACGACAACATCGATACTGGGCGGATTGATCGAGCCTAGCGCATTCACAGAGCCTGCGCCCAGCTGGCGCAATTTGGGCAAGATGCGATCACGGTCACGCGCTTCAGACACGCGGAACTGAATCGTGCGACCTTGCACACCATAGCCACCTGTCAGACTGCGGACATTCTCTTCACGCAGAATGCGGCGCACATCATCGCGCGTATTTCCGATGAGGGTCCGCAACACATCATTCTGATCAACTTCGAGCAGAATATGAGCGCCGCCTTGCAGATCAAGACCAAGCACGACCTGCTCAAAGGGAATCCACTTCGGGATGGACTTGCGGATCGGATCAAATGTCGTCTTCGACAGGAAACTGGGCACAATGATGAGCAGCGCCAAGAGTGACATGGCGATGATCGAAGCGACCTTCCAGCGGGGGAAACGAAACATGGATCACAATCTCTTCAAGGATGATGCGAAGCAAGGATGATGCGCATCAAGCTCAAGCCTGATACGCATGAATATGGGGCAGCGAGGCTGCCTGTCACTCCTTGACCGGCTCGCCCTTCGCACGGACTTCCGTCACCAGACCGCGAATGGCGCGAACCTTCACGCCTTGGGCGACCTCAAGCTCAACTTCGTCATCATCAATCGTGCGCGCAACCTTCGCGATCAAGCCACCCGCGGTCACGACCGTGTCGCCACGACGCAGATTGGCCACCATCTCACGATGTGCCTTGGCGCGCTTCTGCTGGGGACGCAGGATCATGAGATACATGATCACCAGAATGAAGCCGAAGGGAACGAGCTGCATGACGAGCTCGGAAGAGGAGGGCGCGCCTGCTGCTTGGGCAAAGGCAGGGGTGATAAAGTTCATAGGACAGCTCCACAATGAAGACCCGGCCGGGCCCTCGGAAATCGGCGCGGACTATAGCTTGCGGGCCCCGTAAAGCAATGGAGAGGGCCCCCTGCCCGGCCCCTCAGGCCCCCAAGAAAGCGTGAAGAGTGCCCCCAACCTTTCTGGAACGGGCGCTTCCTGCTATGCGGGGCGCGAATGTGCCACCCAAGTCAGCCCTCCAAGTATGCCCCCAAGCGAGCCCAGCCATGCCCCAAGACGACCTCTCGCCCGACCTGTTGCCCGCCCTGACCCGAATCGCCGAGGCGCTCGAGCGCATCGCCCCTCAGGCACAGGCCTATGTGGACTTCACCGCTGCCGACGCCTTTGTCTGGCACGCAGCCAGCTCCAGCTTCACCCCCGTCCAGAAGGTCAACCGCGTTGATATCGGCCTGTTGCGTGGTGTCGATCTGGTGCGCGACCTCTTGGTGGAGAATACCGAGCGCTTCGCCCGTGGGCTGCCCGCCAATAATGCCCTGCTGTGGGGCGCGCGCGGCATGGGCAAGTCATCGCTCGTCAAAGCGGTTCACGCGCAGATCAATCAGCTGCGAGCCGCTGACACAAAGGCCCAGCCGATGAAGCTGGTCGAAATTCACCGCGAGGATGTCGACACTCTGCCCGCCTTGATGGCGAAAGTGCGCGGCGCGCCTTATCCCTTTATTCTGTTCTGCGATGATTTGTCTTTTGATGCGGAAGACACATCCTACAAATCGCTGAAAGCCGTATTGGAAGGCGGCATCGAGGGCCGCCCTGCCAATGTGCTCTTTTATGCAACCTCCAATCGCCGCCATCTCGTACCGCGCGAGATGATGGAGAATGAACGCTCCACCGCGATCAATCCGGGCGAAGCGGTCGAGGAAAAAGTCTCTTTGTCAGATCGCTTTGGCCTATGGCTTGGATTTCATCGCTGCTCGCAGGATGATTATTTGTCCATGGTACATGGCTATGCCGATCACTTCGGCCTCAAACTCGCGCGCGAAACAATCGAAGCTGAAGCGATTGAATGGGCCGCGACACGCGGTGCGCGCTCAGGCCGCACGGCCTGGCAATATATTCAGGATCTCGCTGGTCGTCTGGGCAAACAGACTGCCTGAAAACAAAGCGACGGCAGGCCCTTCATGTGACCTGCCGTCTGCCATGTGCTTCCGGACCGTGTCTCGCGGATGCCGGAAGGCAACCGTGAATTGGGATTATAGACCGGCCAAATACTGGGTCGGATCAACCGGGGTCTGACCCTTGCGCAGTTCGAAATGCAACTGCGGTGCAGACACATCTCCTGACTGGCCAGACTTGGCGACTGCTTGGCCGCGCTTCACCTGATCACCGCGCTTCACCAGAACCTCGCCATTGTTGGCATAGGCAGACACGAAGCCATTGGGGTGGCGAATGAGAACCATGTTGCCATAGCCCTTCACTTCATTGCCCGCATAAACAACGACGCCAGACTCGGCAGCCTTTACAGGCGTGCCTTCCGGCACTGAAATATTGATGCCCTCATTGGTGCCCGCTTTGAAGCCCTTGATGATGCGGCCGCGAGCGGGCCAGCGGAATTCAGGCTTGTCGTCGGCAGAGGCGGCAGCTTGCGGAGCAGCACTCTGCGCGGGCGCGGCCTCCGGCTTGGCAAGTGCCACCTGCTGAGCAGGCGCAGGCTCGGCCTTCGGGGCCTCAACCTTTGCCGACTTTGCATCAACCTTCGGGCTTTCAGTCTTTGCAGGCGCAGCAGCGGCAACAGGTGTAGCCTTACCTGCAACTGCCTTGGGATCGGCAGGCTTTGCCTCAGCTGCTTTCACATCGGCAGCCGACTGGGGGCCACGCACGAAGTTCACTTTCTCATTCTTGCCGGGCGCAGGCGCAGGGGCTGCAGCCGTCTTGGCGGGCTGCTGCTGAACGGGCTGCGCGACAGGCGCGGCCGCGGTGCGCGGTGCCTGATAGGCAGGAGCAGTCTGCTGATAGGCAGGCTGCTGCACAGAGGCAGCGGGAGGTAGCGGCTGCGAACTGATGGGCGCAAGCGGCTCAGCGGTGACGACGCCAACCGGCGCACGATCAATGCCGCCGTTGGGCGAGCTCGAAGGAATGGAGGATGTCGGCGCAGGATCCATACTGAACGGATCAGATGCGAAGCGCGTCACGTCTGACGAGCAGCCAGCCAGAAAGGCAGCAGCAAAACCCGCCACGACAAGGCGAGGTGCGGAAGACGAAAAAGACCGAGCGGAGAGACGACGCATCACGCAACCCACGGTAAACGCTATTGACGTCATCATTAAGCGCTCTGGTGGTTAAGGCGGAGTTTATAGAACTCGAAAAAAGTCGCTCTGAGGCAAAAAAATGACGGCAGTTTCAACGACGAAGCATCACGCCTTCGCGAGGCCGATGAGCGGGCTCAGGCGGCAGCTGCAAATGTCGCTTTCCTCAAAAACGCCCGCATGATCGGCCACAAGACGCGTGAGGACTGCGCTTTTGCCAGCGCCTTTGCGCCCCATCACCATCACGCCATCAGGTCTCAGGGCTTCAGCGAAGCTGCCCGGCATACCGTCAACGACCGCATGAACGAGGATTCGGTCGAATCGCCCGAGGCTTGTCAGATCACCCAAAGCGTCGCCCTGCATGACGCGCACATGCGAGGCGCCAAGCGTTGCAAGTCTGGTCGCGCTTTCAAGGGCAAGCGCCTCAAAGAGTTCGAGAGAAATGACTTCGCCCGCGAGTTTGGCCAAGATCGCTGTGGCATAGCCAGAGCCGGTGCCGATCTCGAGCACACGCTGCCCTTCGCTGAGATCCAGCGCCTCCATCATACGCGCCACGAGCCAGGCCTCTGGCATGGTCTGGCCGCAGGCGATGGGCAAAGCCATGTCGCGCCAGGCTAAATCGCGGTAGCGATGCGGCACGAATTGATCGCGAGGCACCTGCTCCAACGCCCGCATTACCGCGACATCGCTGATGCCGCGCGCCCGCAGCCGCAGCAAAAAGGCCATGACGGCCTGCGGGCTGCCCGGCTCATGTGCACCGGGCTCCGGCAAGGGAAGTGGCAATTGGCTCAAGACGTCAGCCCGACTTTCAAGAAAGTGATTGGCTGAACCTCTTGAGAGTCGCCTCGTCGGTCAAGTCCAGCCGCAGCGGCGTGACCGAGATGCGCCCGCTCGCAATGGCCTCCAGATCCGTCCCCACGGGTGGCGCTGAGCGGGTACGGGCATATTGGATCCAGTAATAGGGATTTTTGCGCCCATCAAAGCGCTCTTCCACGCCCGCCAGATTGGCATCGCGGCGGCCCTGACGGGTGACACTGACGCCCCCGACCTTGTCAGCAGGAACGGAGGGGAAGTTGACGTTGGTGAGCACATCAGCGGGCATCCCCATATCGAGGATCTGCTTGATAATGCGCGGCCCATGGACCAAGGCAGCCGAAAAATCGATGCCTATACGGTCGCCAGCGGGATAGCCCTGTGACAGCGCGATGGAGGGAACGCCGAGCACCGCGCCTTCCATGGCGCCTGCAACCGTGCCCGAATAGATCACGTCTTCGGCAAGGTTATGGCCAATATTGACGCCTGAGAGAACAAGATCAGGCTTGATGCCGTCGAGCACCTTATAGACGCCCATAATGACGCAATCGGTCGGTGTGCCCTTCACAGCAAAATGGCGCGGCGAGACTTCGCGCAGGCGCAAAGGATCATTCAGCGAGAGAGAATGGGCAACGCCAGACTGGTCAAGCTCTGGGGCGACGACAAAGACATCATCACTAAGAGCGCGCGCAATCTCCTCAAGCACCCCAATGCCGTGGGCGTGAATACCATCGTCATTGGTGATCAGAATACGCATAGGCTCAAACCTCTTGGCGACTTTTTGCTTCAGGCAGCAGCGATGACCTCAAGCCCGCCCATATAAGGGCGCAGCGCATCAGGAATGCGCACAGAGCCATCAGCATTCTGGTAATTCTCCAGCACCGCAATCAGTGCGCGGCCAACAGCAACGCCAGACCCATTGAGCGTATGGACAAAGCGGTTCGACTTGCCTTCGCTCGAGCGTACGCGCGTATTCATGCGGCGGGCCTGAAACTCGCCACAGACCGAGCAAGATGAAATTTCGCGGAAGCGGTCCTGACCCGGCAGCCAGACTTCGATGTCATAGGTCTTTTGCGAGGCAAAACCCATATCGCCCGTGCACAAAGTCACAACGCGATAATGCAAACCAAGACGCTTCAGCACTTCTTCAGCGCAAGCGGTCATGCGCTCATGCTCTTCCATGGATTTTTCAGGCGTCGTGATGGAGACCAGCTCCACTTTGGTAAACTGATGCTGGCGGATCATGCCGCGCGTATCGCGCCCTGCTGCACCAGCTTCAGCGCGGAAACAGGGTGTGAGCGCCGTGACGCGAATGGGCAGCGCCTTTTCATCGAGGATCTCTTCGCGCACCAGATTGGTGAGTGGCACTTCGGCAGTTGGGATCAACCAGAAGTCGTCGCCCGCGCGGAACTGGTCATCGCGGAACTTCGGCAATTGCGCGGTGCCATACATCGCATCATCACGAACCAGAACGGGCGGATTGATCTCGCGATAGCCGTTCACATCCGTATGTAGATCGAGCATGAACTGGCCCAGCGCACGCTCCAGACGCGCCAGCGCACCCTTCAAGATCACAAAGCGCGCGCCCGACATTTTGGCAGCCGATTCAAAATCCATAAGGCCAAGGGCCTCGCCGATTTCAAAATGCTCCTTCGGCTTGAAATCAGCCGCAAAAACCGGCTTGGCGCCAACAACGCGGGTCTCGACATTGTCATGCTCATCCGCGCCGTCCGGCACTTCGGCGAGCGGCAAATTGGGGAGCTGCAGCAAAGCATCATCAAGGGCTTTGACAGCAGCGGTCTCGGCGGCCCCTGCCCCTTCGCTCTCAGCCTTCAATTCGGCCACGCGCGCCTTCAACTGCTCGGCGAGGGCCATATCCTTCTTGCCCATAGCCTGACCGATCTCTTTGGACAGGCGGTTGCGCTCTTCTTGAGCGCGCTGCGTGCGGGCGATGATCTCGCGGCGCTCGTCATCGAGGCGGAAGAGTTCGGCGACGGTCTCCTCGACCTTCAGCCCATCCCAGCCCCGGCGCTTGAGACCGGCCTTCATGGCCTCGGCATTGTCGCGGATCCAGCGGATATCATGCATGGGGCAAACTTTCCGGCTTCAGTCGGCAGGCGTCGAGGAGATCGCCCCGCCGACTCGGCCGCTGATGGTGTGAAAACTCAGGCCCGCCAATACCAGACCCGCCCCCACAAGCTCAATGGCGCTGAAGGTCTCGCGCAGGAGGCCCCACGAAAAGGCCATGCCAAAGACCGGCACGAGCATGGCATAGGGCGCGACCAGAGCCGCAGGATATTTGGAGAGCAGCCGTCCCCAGACCACAAAGCCAAAGAGCGTGGCCGCATAGGCGAGAAAAACCGCGCAGCCGATGCCGACCCACATGGGGGCCAGAACCGCCTCGACCCCACTCATGCCTTCAAACAGCAGGGAGAGCAAAACAAGCGGTAGAGGTGCCGCCAGGCTCGACCAGACCATGAAGGGCACGATCTCACGCTGGGGGACCAATTTGCCCAGAGTATTGCCCACCCCCCAGCTGAAGGCAGCGCAGAGCGTCAGGGCAAAGGGCACAAAGGCCGCGCCCTCAAGCCGCTCGCTGCCGATCAAAGCCACCCCCGCCAGTGCGATCAGCGCCCCTTTGATCTGTGCGGCAGCGGGTCGCTCGCCCATAGCGTACCAAGCCAGAAAAATCGTGAAGAAGGCATGCATCTGCACGACCAACGAGGCGAGCCCAACCGGCATACCATTGCGGATGGCAATGAAGAGCAGCCCAAATTGCACGACGCCGATGGCAAAACCGTAAGCCACCACAACGCGCCAATCCACTTTGGGCCGCGCGATGATGAAGATGGCGGGAATGGCGGCGAAGAAAAACCGCAAGGCGCTGAACATGAAGGGGGGAACCTCCATCACGCCCCATTTGATCGTGATGAAGCTGAAGCCCCAGACGAGCGCCAGAACGAGTGCGATGAAGATGTCGCGAAGTGACATGGCCGTCCTGCAAAAGCGCCTGATCTTGCCTAACGGCTGGACCATGATGAGGCAAGCCAGCGCTCACGCAACCTTTGCATAAGAGGCCCTGCCGCCTTCACAGCTTCAAGTACACAGAGCAACAGCAACCCTGATCCAGCCACCAGCGCCAGATCATCGCCATGCAAAGGACCAAAGCGGAAGAGATCGCGCAGGCCCGACACAGACAATGTGCCCAACAAAACGAGGCAGACGAAGCCCAAGACCAGCAGCAGAGCTAAACTAGGATGCGCAAAAGCGCCGCGCAGGCTAGGACCAAACGAGCGGTTGACGAGGACCAGAACCAAGATCGACAGGACAAGTGCAAAAAAACAAATCGCACGTATCTCGGCCTCAATCATACTGCGCTCCAATGCGAGCAGGAACATCACAACCACAATAACAAGGGCGCCAAGGCCCTGCATGACGGATTGCAAGATCAAATCAAATGAGAAAAGCGAGGCTTGCGGATCGCGTGGTGGGCGATTCATCACATTGGTCTCTTCTGCCTCCGCCTCGAAGACGAGCGAGGAGACCGGATCAATCACCATCTCCAAAAAAGCAACATGGACGGGGGTGAGAAGAATGGGCAAGCCAAACAAAAGTGGCAGCAAGGCCAAGCCCGCAATGGGCATATGAACCGCAAAAATGAAACAGACCGCCTTGCGCAAATTGTCATAGATGCGCCGTCCCAAGCGAATGGCCGTGACGATGGAGGTGAAGTCATCATCAAGCAGAACGATTGAGGCTGCCTCGCGCGCGACATCCGTTCCGCGACCGCCCATCGCAACACCAATGTGAGCTGCTTTGAGCGAGGGGGCATCATTCACACCATCGCCAGTCATGGCGACGATCTCACCATTGGCCTTCAGGGCTTCCACGATGCGGAGTTTTTGTTGCGGCATGATCCGCGCGAAAACGCTTACATGGCGGAGCTTGGCGCGCAGAGCTTCATCGTCAAGCGCCTCAAGCTCACTGCCTGAGATCACTGCACTGGCCTCGATACCCGCTTGCCGCGCAATGGCAAGGGCGGTGGCGGGATAATCCCCCGTGATCATCACCACACGAATGCCGGCCGTCTTACATTCAGCTACAGCTTGCGGCACGCCTGCCCGCAACGGATCGGCTAAACCTGCAAGCCCCAGATAAGTGAAATCGAAGGCAGAGGGGTGGTCTGGCATTGCACCGTGCCATGTTGCACGCGCAACGCCCAAAACACGCAGCCCCTCACCTGCCATATCTTCCAGATCGCGCCGCATCTGCGCAAGCCTAGCCTCATCAAGCTTGCAGAGCTGCGCGATGGCTTCGGGTGCGCCTTTGGCTGCAACAGTGAAACCATCTTCATCATCAAGATTCCATACATGGGTGACGGCGAGCAATTCGGGACGCAAACCAAATGCGTGAACCAGAGATGCTGAAGGCGGTGCATCATCACGCACCGCATGAAAGGCACGCTCCATCGGATCGACCGGATGACTGTCACTTGCCAACATGCCAAAGCGTTTCAAATCATCGAAACTCTCTGCCTTTGCGACATCACCTAAAGTGTGAACGGAGCCGTCAGGCATGCGCAATTGCGCCAAGGTCATGCGATTGAGAGTCAGTGTGCCAGTCTTGTCAGTACACAGAACAGTTGCTGACCCAAGCGTTTCAATCGCCGAGGCTTTGCGAGTCATGACGCGGGCGCGTGAGATCCTCCAAGCGCCCATCGCCATGAAGACCGTCAACACCACCGGCAACTCTTCCGGCAAAAGAGTCATGCCAATGGCAATGCCCGCAAGAAATGCCTCGAGCCAAGCGCCCCGCGTCAGTCCATAGAGGACCACCGTCAGCAGGCTAAAAACGAGCGCCGCCCCACCAAACAGTTTCACCATGAATCGTGTTTGCATCTGCAGGCGGGGCGGTTCACGCTCAAGCTGCGACAGCGAGACACCGATCGCACCCAGACGACTGCGCGACCCTGTCGCGGTGACTTCGGCCAAAGCCTTGCCGCGCGTGATCAATGTGCCTGATAGAATATGGCGCGCTTCAACCTCGTCATCTTCCGGGCTTTTGGCGACGGGGACAGATTCACCCGTCAGCAGGCTCTCATCAGCCATCAGATCATGTGATTTCAAAAGGCGCGCATCAGCAGCAACACGCTCGCCTTCATTCACCAGAAGCAAATCACCGCGCACTACATGCGCACCTTCAATACGCTGGCGTTCACTATCGCGGATCACAAGGGCCTTGGGCGCTGACAAATCGCGCAGCGCATCCAGCACTTTTTCAGTGCGTGCCTCTTGTACCACCGTGATGACGACAGAAATCATCGCAAAGACGATGAGGACGAGCGCCTCCTTCAAATCACCCAGCAGAAGATAGAGAATGCCGCCAAGGGCGAGGAGCATGATCATCGGCTCCTCGAAGACTTCGCGCAAAATGACGAAGAGACTGCGCTTGGCCTCGCGCGCAACTTCATTCGGCCCATCATGCGCAAGACGCAGGCGAGCTTCGCTGGATGAAAGACCTTTGGGATCGTCGCTCATAGACCTCGCGCCAGTTGGCGCGTCAGGCCTCAGATGCCTTCTTCGCCTTCTTCTCAATGAGCATAACGGCGATGACCGCACCTTCATAGAGAACCAACATAGGCGCAACAAGAGCAAGCATGCTGAGCACATCAGGTGGCGTCAGCACAGCAGCGGCAATGGTGATGATGACCACCGCATAGCGGCGCTTCTCTCGCAAGAAATTGGAGTCGATGACGCCAATATGGCCGAGCAAGGTCAAAATGACCGGCAACTGAAAGGCAATGCCAAAGGCAAAGACCAGTGTCATGACAAGCGAGAGATATTCGCTCACTTTCGGCATTAGTTCGATCGTCGCCTGACCGGGGACATTGATCTGCTGCATGCCAACAGAGAATTTGATGAGCATCGGCATGACGCCGAAATAAACAAGCATCACACCCAATGCGAAGAAGCAGGGCGTGGCGATGAGATAAGGCAGAAAGGCCGAACGCTCATGGCGATAAAGACCCGGGGCCACGAACATATAGATCTGTCCCGCAATGACCGGGAATGCGATAAAGGCGGCGCCAAACATCGACAGTTTCAGATTGGTGAAAAACTGTTCGAGAAAATGGGTCGCAATGAGGGTCGCTTTGTCTGCGCCCACCACCGACACAAAGGGATAGACCAGCAGATTGTAGATATCATGGGAGAAGTAGAAGCAGCCGATAAAGGCCACGATAAAGGCGATGATGGATTTGATGAGCCGCGAGCGCAGCTCAATCAAATGCTCCATCAAAGGCGCTTTTGAAGCTTCGATATCCGTATCGGTCATACGCCAGTCGCCTTCGCGGGCTGATCCTGAACGCTGGGCTGGTCGCTTCCATGATCTGCCACGGGTGATGAGGCTGGCAGTTCCTGCATTGTCACAGGCTCAACCGGTGCACTGATCGCCGTCTCGACATCATGGCGCACCGTATCAAGTTGACCGCGCACATCGCTCAGCGGGTCGATGTGACCAATTGGGTCAGCGACGGTCTCGACGCTTTTGCGCAACTCCTCAAGCTCGGACTCGCGCATGGCATCCATGAACTGACCCTGAAACTCGCTGGCCATGCGACGCAGACGCGACACAGCAGAGCCCACCTGACGCAGGACCCCCGGCAGTTCCTTGGGGCCAATCACGACAAGCGCGACGACACCTATAATGAGTAATTTGCCGCTGTCGATGTCGAACATCAGACCCGTTCAACCTGCGCCCATTGGGCCGGGGCAATCTGTCCCGGCCACTGAAGAGGACATGAAAAAATCAGCCGACCTTGCGGGTCTCGCCGGGCTGCTCGGTGTGAGCAGCCGCAGACGTGGTCGCAGCGGGGGCCGGAGCTGCCGTGTGATCGAGCGTCTTGGGCGCCTCGGCCACAGCGGTCTTCTCGTCCTCCTCACTGAGGCCCTTCTTGAAGGACTTGATGCCCTTGGCGAAGTCGCCCATCAGATCGGAAATCTTGCCCTTGCCGCCGAACAGCAGCAGCACGATCGCGCCGACAACGATCCAGTGCCACAGAGAAAATCCACCCATACTTACCTCCACTGGGCCACCGCAGCCTTGCGCGGCGAAAGTCAGCTTGGAACCTATGCGCCCCTAGTGGCAAAAACAAGAACAAGGCGCAGAAAGAGCTGCGCCGACCAGCGGGTCGGCGCAAACAACATTGTGAAGCTTGTCAGATTTCGCTGGGCTTCTCGGGGTGGCGCTCGTCCTCACCCTCCCCTTCGGCCACGTCATCGGCATCAGGCTCATCAGCCTCTGCCTCGTCAGCCTCATCCTCAACAGCCTCGTCTATCGCCTCCTCAAGGGCGGCAACCTCCTCAAGGAAGGCTTCAACCTCGGCTTCAACCTCAGCCTCATCAGCCTCGCCCTCGCCGGCCTCAACCGCATCAATCGCGGCGCGGGCATCTTCGGCCTGAGCATCAAGCGGCTGATCGTCGAAGAGATCGACAGCGCCGTCCTCCAACGGATCCTCGTCATCCGTCAGCTCAGCGCCATCGCGCGGCTGGGGAACGCCAAAGCCCTCGGGCATACGGCCATCGAACATGCCAGCGGCCTTGAGCTCTTCAAGGCCCGGCAGATCGCCGATGGTCTCAAGACCAAAATGCAGCAGGAAGTCATCCGTGGTGCCATAGGTGACGGGACGGCCCGGCGCCTTGCGGCGGCCACGCAAACGCACCCAGCCCGTCTCGATGAGCACATCCAGCGTGCCTTTGGAGATGGCGACGCCGCGCACATCTTCGATCTCGGCGCGGGTCACGGGCTGATGATAGGCGACGATGGCAAGCGTCTCGATAGCGGCACGCGAGAGCTTCTTTTGCTCCTGCGTCTCGCGCGAAAGCAACCAGCCCAAATCCGCCGAGGTGCGGAAGGTCCATTTGGTGTTCACGCGAATGAGGTTGATGCCGCGATTGGCATAGAAGCCCTGAAGCTCCTCAAGCGCCTCAACCGCCTTGATGCCCTCGGGCATCTTCTTGTTAAGATCGCTCTCATCGACCGGTTCGGAAGAGGCGAAGATCAGCGCCTCGCAGATGCGGGTCGCCTCGCGCAGGGCTTCGAGCCGAGCGGCGTCTGCTTCTTCGTCTTCCGGGAACAATCTGGCAAGCTCAGCCACGGTGTCTCCTGTACTTTACTCTTAGGCAGCCTGTTCGGCCGGGTCCGTATCGGTGGGCGGGGTCGTGGTCGGGCCGGGCTCACCACCGGTATGGCGGCGCACCCAGATCGGGGCAAAAGCCCGGTCCTGACGCAGATCGATCAAGCCTTCGCGCACGAGTTCAAGCGAGGCGGAGAAGGCCGAGGCCCGCACCGTCTTGCGCATCTCGGGGGCGACGCAATAGTCGATCAGATATTGATCCATGACCGTCCATTCCATCGCGATGCCAGCCAGCCGCTCAATGGCAGCGCGGGCTTCGGGGATGGACCAGACGACGCGCTTGTGCAGCTGCACACGCGACAAGACTGCCTTCTGGCGCTGGCGGGCATAGGCGGTCAGCAGCTCATAGATGCTGGCCTTCCAATTGGCATGGCGGTGCACCTCGATCCCCTGCGGAGACCCATTGAGGAACATATCGCGGCCCAGACGCGGCCGGTTGATGAGCTTTTCAGCTGCCGAGCGGATCGCCTCAAGGCGGCGCAGACGGGCGGCAAGGGCCGCAGCCAGATCCGCGGCGGCAGGCTCGGGGCCTTCCTGCTTCTGGTCGGGAAGAAGGAGGCGCGACTTCAGATAGGCGAGCCAGGCGGCCATGACGAGATAGTCGGCAGCCAGTTCGAGGCGCACCTTGCGAGCGGCTTCGATGAACAAAAGATATTGCTCGGCGAGTGCCAGAACCGAAATCTTGGCAAGATCGACCTTCTGGCGGCGGGCCAGCTCAAGCAGCAGGTCGAGCGGGCCTTCGAAGCCGTCAACATCCACCAAAAAGGAGGGTTCGGCATCGGCCTTATCAATTTCAGTATCAAAGGGCAGTTCAGCAGCCACGAATCACTCTCCGCACGCCGGGACACTCGGCCAGCGCGCCGGGAGAGTGTCGCCTCTAGGACGCCCCCGCAAGCATCAAGTGGATCTTCGCGCGGGCGTCCACAAGATCTAGTGGGACAAGGGGTCGCTCCAGCAGCGCCAGAGCCTTTTTTGCCCGTTCAAGGGAGGCCCCCGACAGTTCAGGAGAAGCCTGAGCCACCGCTTCTCCCTCCTCAAGGTCGCCATTGCAATGCAAGGCGAGATCAACTCCAGCCGCAAAGACAGCCCGCGCTCGCTCTGCAAAGCTGCCGGACAGCGCCTTCATGGACAGATCATCGCTCATCAACAGGCCGGAAAAGCCGATCTCCCGGCGGATGATCTCTTCCACCACCACCGGAGAAATGGTGCCGGCACGTTCAGGATCAATGGCCTCATAGACAACATGGGCCGTCATGCCCAACGGCATATCATTGAGAGATTTAAACGGTGCAAAATCAATCGTTTCCAGATCATTCTTCAACGCTTTTACGCGCGGCAGCTCAAGATGGCTGTCAGCCTTGGCGCGGCCATGACCGGGGATATGTTTGACCACCGGCAGGACGCCCCCCGCCATCATGCCCTCACAAACCGCTCGACCCAAGGCAGCAACGCTCACAGGATCATCACCATAAGCCCGATCCCCCACGA
Source organism: Beijerinckiaceae bacterium (assembly GCA_947454485.1). Lineage (GTDB taxonomy): Bacteria > Pseudomonadota > Alphaproteobacteria > Rhizobiales > Beijerinckiaceae > Terripilifer. The sequence goes on along the minus strand of CANGJJ010000016.1, from coordinate 9,367 downwards.
TGGCATGGGAGCCGGGTGCCGGCACATCGAGAACCGGCAGACAGTCGATGGTGATCCCGACCTCATAAAGATCAGCGGCCATGACCTGCGCATTCAGCCGCGCAAGCGCCGCGCGCTCGTCGAGTGGCAGGGGCAAGGCGCCGAATTTGGCCGCAGCGGGATAGGCCTCCCAATGGGGCGGGCCCATACGTTGCACCCGGCCACCCTCCTGATCGATCAGAACAGGCGCATCGGGACGACCTACCAACTCACGGAAAGAGGTGGTGAGGGCTTTGAGCTGCACCCGATCACCAACATTGCGCTTGAAGAGGATCAGCCCCCAAGGGCGGTGGCGGGAGATGAAGTCCCGCTCAGCCACGTCAAATTCGAGGCCCTTACAGCCGCAGATGAAGGCCTTGGCCGGTGCTGTCACGATCAGTTAGCCGCCACGAAGCAGTCGCCGCCCTGCCCCTTGATGCGCTGGCACATCGAGGAGGCCTCTTCGCGGCTCAAACCGCCCACACGCACACGCCAGACAGTGCGGTTGCCCGCCTCGCCTTTGGCGAAGCTGGGCACACGGCCTGCAAGAGCCTCACCAAAGCGACGCTGGGTCGCTGCGATCTTTTCGCGGGCCTCATTCTCGCTGCCAGCCGCCGAGAACTGGACCGCATAGCCGCCAGAGGCGACAGGCGCAGCAGGGGCTGGCGTCGTGGTGGCCGGGGTTGCGCTGGCTGTACGACGATCAGCCGAAGCCGCAGGTGGTGTCACCGGCAAGGGGTTGGAGACCGCTCGCTCGGTCATTTTCTGCGCCGGGGCAGGTGCTGGCGCGGCGGCAGGGGCTGGCACGGGTGCGCGTCCGGCAGGGGCCGGAGCCACAACAGGCGCAGCTGTTGCAGCAGGAGCAGCGGCTGGCGTCGTCGTGGTCAAAGGCACAGGCAAAGACGCTGTGGCCTGACGAGGTGCCGGGGCGGGAGCTGCCACGGGGGCCGGCGCGGGCGTCGGCATGGTTGTAACAATCGTGCCGTCCGGACGAACCGAGACTGTCTTGACGCGGATTGGCTCGGGGAAGACGCCCTTGGGGGCGGCAGCAGGCGCAGGAGGAGAAGCCTTAACCTGTGATAAATCAACAGGTTGCTCCTCATTGCTGATAACTTTACTTGAACCAATCTTCTCGTTGCCACGCTCCAGAACGGAGGCGGTGCGCGAGGGCTCCTGCGAGGCAGGCGCAGGTTCAGGCGTGACTTTCATCGGGCCTTGAGCAGCCTTGATCGTGGGCACATCCGAGCGGCCTGTTGAACCACCACGCATAGCAAAAGTGCCAACCACACCACCGGCAACGACAATAAGCGCAGCCCCCATCAAGAGAGCCTTTTTGCGCGAGCGACGCTGGGGCGCTGGTTCCGGCGCATCCATCCACTCTCGATCTTCATTGGGCCAGCTCGCCCCATAAGCGGGCTGCGCATCATAGGGAGCTGCCGCATAGGGATCATGGCCCTGATCGGCCCCCTGCATCGGGTCCTGGCCGTGATAGCCACCACGCAAATCGGGATGCGGCTCACCAGCTGAACCCTGCAGACCCCAGTCACCCTGACGGCCATAGTCGGCAGCTGTCTGACCCTGGCGCGAAGCGCCATAGGCTTGACCAGCGCTGCCATCGACGATGCGCGCCAGCTCAGCCAGCGGATCAGGCATCTGAGGTTGAGGCTCTGGTGCAATCCCATAAGCCATCTGCGCGGGCGCAGCGGGGGACGCATAGGGGTCGTTCCCATAGGCCTGCTGCTGATAAGCAGGCTCCGCGCCGCGCAGGCGACGCTCAAACTCGTCGAGATCGACAGGCTGGCGGGGCTTGTTGACCGGATCACTCATTGGGACACCTCGTGTGACGCAGGTGCCCAGACGTTTGGCCTTGCCCCGAAGGGTTCAGCGCATTTCGTCGGGAGCACTCACGCCCAAAATCTTCAAGCCCGAGGCAAGGACAGTGGTTAAGGAAAACACCAACGCCAATCGGGCCACTGACAAATCTCGTCTTTCTTCATTAACAAAGCGCAAATGTGGCTGATCTTTGCCGCGATTCCAGTGCGAATGAAATGCACTCGCCAAATCGTGCAAATAGAATGCAATACGGTGCGGCTCATGCGCAAGGGCAGCGGCCTCCACCTGTCGGGGATACTGTGCAATGAGCTGGATGAGGGCAAGCTCACTCTCATCACTCAGCAAAGACAGGTCGGCCTGAGCCAAAACCGATGCTGACAAATCAGCTCCGGGAAATGCCAGAAGCGCTTGTTTAAAAATGCTTTTTGTGCGCGCATGGGCATATTGAACATAAAAGACGGGATTGTCTTTTGACTGTTCAATGACCTTGGCCAGATCGAAGTCCAGCGGCGCATCATTCTTGCGGAAGATCATCATGAAGCGGACCGCATCAACGCCCACTTCATCTACCACTTCACGCAGGGTCACAAAGTCACCCGCGCGCTTGGACATCTTCACCGGCTCGCCGTTGCGCATCAATTTCACGAGCTGGCAGAGCTTCACGTCGAGATTCGCAGCGCCGCCCGACAGGGCCTTTACCGCTGCCTGCATGCGCTTCACATAGCCGCCATGATCCGCGCCCCAGACGTCGATCATGGAGAGGAAGCCGCGATCAACCTTCGATTTGTGATAGGCGATGTCGGAGGCAAAATAGGTGTAGGACCCATCCGACTTCTTCAAAGGACGATCCACATCGTCGCCAAAATCGGTGGAGCGGAAGAGCGTCTGTTCGCGGTCTTCCCAATCCTCGGGCAGCTGCCCCTTGGGCGGCGGCAAGCGACCGACATAGACAATGCCGCGCTTCTCCAGGTCCTCGATCACTGCCCCGACCTGATCGCCCTGCCCCATGGTCAGCGAACGTTCGGAGAAGAAGACTTCGTGGCGGATGTTGAGCGCGGCCAGATCCTCGCGGATCATATCCATCATCGCATTGATCGCGGCGACGCGGACGCTCTCCAGCCATTCAGCCTCGGGCTTGTCGAGCAAGGTGCGGCCATATTTGGCGACCAGCGCCTTACCGAGCGGCTTGAGATAATCACCCGGATAGAGCCCCTCGGGGATCTCGCCAATATCTTCGCCCAGCGCCTCGCGATAGCGCAGATGAGCCGAGCGGGCCAAAACATCGACCTGAGCGCCAGCGTCATTGATGTAATATTCGCGCGTAACCTCAAAGCCTGCAAAATCGAGCAGGCCTGAGAGCGCATCGCCGAAGACCGCGCCGCGACCATGACCAACATGCATCGGGCCGGTCGGATTGGCCGAGACATATTCGACATTGACCTTTTGGGGCTGTGCGGGTGTGCCGCGACCAAAATCCACGCCTTGCGTCAAAGCCGCGCGCAACACGCGGGCGAACATCTCGGGTTTCAGGCGAATATTGATGAAGCCGGGGCCAGCCACTTCAGCCTGCGCCACATCGGGGTCTTGGCCGAGCGCATAAGCAATCTCGGTCGCGAGCTGCCGGGGATTTGGGAAAGAGGCCTTGGCCTCTTTGGCATAGACCATGGCGGCATTGGTCGCCAGATCGCCGTGAGAGGGATCGCGCGGGGGCTCGACCACAAAGCGGCTCAGATCCAGATCGCCCGGCAAACGCCCATCCTTGATGATCACGCCCAAGATGGCGGCCACACGGGTCTGGAAGTCAGCAAAGATATTCATGAGGCAACGGGTCCGAACAGGGTCGCAGAGCTATGGGCGGGGTAGCGGATTTGAAGGGCGGGGTCAAAGGGCACCCTCACCTGAGCGTTGGCGCGCTCCCAAAGAGCCGCGCATGTTCGGCCAGCGCATAGCGGTCGGTCATGCCCGCAATATAGTCGCGCACCAGCCCTGCCCTTTTTGCCTCATCCTGTCCTGTCGCCAGCGCCCTTGCGGCCCATTCCTCCGGCATCTTTTCGGGCGCGCTCAAAAATTCGCGCGCGATACGGCGCACGACTTCGGCAGCCTCTACCCGCACACGCATCACCCGCTCATGCCGATACATATGGGGATAGAGAAAGGCTTTGATCGCGGCATCGGCCTTTTGCATCTCATCCGAGAAGGTGATCATCGGCAGGCTTTGCGCGCGCACATCTGCGGCACTATGTGGAGCATAATGGGCGAGCCTGCGTGTGGCCTCACCAATCACATCTTCCACAAAGCGCGTGATAACGCGCCGCCCCAGCTCATGAACGAAGCGATTGCGCTCCAGACCGGGATGTTTGCGTTCAACCTCGCGTACAAGATCGCCCACGAAGGGAACGTCTTTGAGATCCTGCAGCGTGAAGAGATCCGCGCGCAGACCATCGTCAATATCATGCGCATTATAGGCGACATCATCAGCGATGGCGGCCGCTTGTGCCTCGCAGCTGGCAAAGCTTGCCAGATCGAGCGGGAATTGCGCGTCAAACTCCAAAATAGCGAGCGGCACGCCGCGCGCTGCATATTTCTTGATGGGCGAGCCATCGCGGTTCAGCAAAGGCCCATTGTGTTTGACGAGACCTTCCAGCGTTTCCCACGCCAGATTGAGACCGTCATAATCAGCATAGCGGCGCTCTAGCCGCGTCACGATCCGCAGGGCCTGCGCATTGTGATCAAAGCCACCCCAAGGCTCCATCACCTCTTCCAGCGCATCTTCGCCCGTATGCCCAAAGGGCGTGTGGCCAAGGTCGTGGGCGAGCGCGAGCGCTTCAGCCAGATCCTCATCAAGCCGCAAAGCGCGCGCCAAGGCGCGGGCGATTTGCCCCACTTCAATCGTATGAGTAAGGCGCGTGCGGTAATGATCGCCCTCATAGGGCACGAAGACCTGTGTCTTGAAGCTCAGGCGCCGAAAGGCGGTGGAATGAATGATGCGGTCGCGGTCGCGCTGAAAATCGGTGCGGGTCGGCGAGGCAGCCTCAGGATAGAGGCGCCCGCGGCACTGGCGGGGATCGACGGCGAAAATCGCGCGGTCCGGGGAAATGGGCGGCTCAAATGTCACAGATAGCCCTCCGCAGCAACGTTGAACGCGCTGCCCTGTCCGCTTATATCTTGGGGGCCGGGCCTGACAAGGTGGCCCATAGGATCAGTCATGACGCAGACCGTGCAAGACAGCCCCGTTGTCCTGACAGAGCGCGCCGCCAAGCGCATCCTGCAGGTTCTGGCCAAAGAGCCAGCTGGCTCCATGTTGCGCGTGGCCGTGAATGGCGGCGGCTGCTCAGGCTTTCAATATGCTTTCGATGTTGTTCAAGCGCGCAATGATGACGATCTGACAATTGAACGCGATGGCGCGGTGGTTCTCGTTGATACTGTTTCGCTCGACTTTTTGAAGGGCTCACAGATCGACTTCGTGAATGATTTGATCGGCCAGAGCTTCAAGATCGAAAATCCCAATGCGACCTCCAGTTGCGGCTGTGGAACGAGCTTCTCGGTGTGAGGCTGCTGCGGGTCTTGACCTGCAGCAATAGCCGCACCACCCTTTAGCCATGTCGAACGCCCAATCTTTCGAGATCACCCCGCAGGTGCTGCTGCGCGCCTATTCCATCGGCATGTTTCCGATGTCGGAATCGGCTGATGATCCCACCCTGTTCTGGGTTGATCCAGACGAGCGCGGCATCTTTCCACTCGATGGTTTGATCGTGTCCAAAAGCCTCGCAAAATTGGTGCGATCTGATCGCTTCGAGATGCGCGTCGACACGGACTTCGAGGCCGTTATTTCGCATTGCGCGGGCGGTCATGCTGAGCGGCCCAACACATGGATCAACGAGCGTATCCGCAAACTCTATGGCGATCTCTTCCAGCATGGTTTTGTCCATACGGTTGAGACCTGGCATGAGGGCCAATTGGTGGGCGGGCTTTATGGCGTGATGATCGGCGGCGCTTTTTTTGGCGAGAGCATGTTTCACACACAGCGCGATGCATCAAAAGTCGCGCTGGTTCATCTGGTCGCGCGTTTGCGCAAAGCAGGCGCCGTCTTGCTCGATACGCAATTTGTCACGCCGCATTTGCAAACACTCGGCGCCATCGAAATTCCGCGCGATGATTATATCGCGCAACTTGATGTTGCGATTGGCTTGAGTGCTGATTTTTATGCTTGGCCGAAAGATGAGCGCGTGAGTGGACGCGACGCGCTGGCTGAACTCGCCTAGCGATTGGTTTCAGTCGGGAAGAAAGTCTGCGAGGGCGCGCGGCGCTGCTGCTGGCTCTGACCAATATTGGCAGGCGGAATCGGAATATCAGGACTACGCGTGTTGGGCAGCTGCGTGGTGGGCGGCTGCGTCGTGCCAATATTGCCGGGCGGCAAAGGCGCGCCTGTAATCGTCTGCGCGGGACGCGGTTGAGCTGGCGGCACAGGGCTTGTCACGATGGCAGGCTGCGGCGGCGCGGGGCGCGGCGGTGGTTGATTGGCAGCTGGCAAAGGCTGCGCGGGTGCAGGCAAGGGCTGGCCGGGGGCTGGCACAGGCGCCACGGCATTGGGGCGCGTTGCGGGCAAAGGCTGGCGCGGCGCTGCAGCGGCCGGGCGCGGCTCTTCGGGCACAGCGGCCACCTCTTCCTTGATGATCGTCGTGCCGCCTTTGCAGTCGGTCAACCACACATCATAGATCGGATGTTCCACACCATGCAGGCCGGGGCTGGCAGCAAACATCCAGCCTGAGAAAATGCGCTTCACTTCATTGGTGGCAGACAATTCGTCCACCTCCACAAAGCCAAGCGTCAGAGGCGCTTCTGTGGGCGGGCGTGTGAAGCATGAACGTGCTGTCACTTGCAGCGAACCAAATTGCACCATCTCATCAGCTGCGACATCAAAAGCGATGATGCGGCCGGTGATTTTGTCGAGACCTGCAAAGACGGCGGTGGGATGGCTGATTTTGTCAGCAAAGGCTGCGACCGGGCTCAGCACAAGCGCGCCCGCTGTGAGGCGTGCGAGGATGGTGAGAGGCCGGACAAAAGAAACAGTCATGCGTTGCCGATCACACGAGGGGCAGGTGAACAAACCGCAAGGCTTGCCCTCGGACCAAAGAAGCCGCCAAAAGCGGCTAAATCATGCCGCATCAGATCAGTTGCCGGGCTGCCACGCTTTATAGTCGCCGGTGGCGGCAGGACGAGCAGCCTCAGCCAAGGTCGAGCCCGAGGGACGATAGGCCTGCGCTGTACCGGTGAGATTGGCCTGATGGGGCAATTCCCATTCGCGGGCCTGATAGGTCTCCTGCGACGGGGCTGTATCCACCTGATAATGCAGCCAGCCAAACCAGCCGGGCGGTACTTTTGAGCCCTCGCTCACGCCTTTGAAGATCACCCAGCGGCGCACATAGCCCAGAGCCGGATCAATCTTGGCGCCCTTGGTCTGGAAATAGAGATTGCCAGCCTCGTCCGTGCCGACCAGCTCACCGTTGCGCCACGTATGGAAACGGGTGTTGAGGGTCTGCCCATTCCACCAGGTGAAAATCTGCTTGAGCCAGGTCAGCATGAATCAGTCCGCGATCTAAAGGCCCGGGGGGCCGATTGCGGCGGACTATGGCGATTGCCTCCATCTCTGTCCAGTGGAGGAACTCTCGCCAAAAAGGCGCGTTACGTCAGACCAAAGACTTAGAGCTTGGCAGCTGCGCGCTGTGGACAGCGGGCATAGACCCGAAGTGAGCATCAAGTCCCTTGTAGAACCTGCGCTTTCAGTCATCTTGGGGTCATCAACAGCGCGATTCTCTGCCCTTTTGGCCCGGAAATCCGCCCGAAAGCTTGACCGGCCTGAAAAGTTTTCCCCGGTCTCCCCACAACATCTAGTGGGCAAAGATAAAACCGACACAAGACCTTGACCGAAAAGTGAGTCGGCCCTAGTTTGGATGGGACGCTGATTGTGTGCGCGCCGCGTTGCTGGCCTGCGCCCCGCTTTTAGCTTGTACGGCTGCCTGTGCGGCCATGAGTTTTGACACACATAACTGGGGGTTGGGCCGTAATGACGGCCCCTCATGGCGTGGACGCCTTGGGATTTTGGGACACGACGCATGCGGATCGAACGGCGCTATACGAAGGCAGGACAATCAGCCTATGCAGGAATCGAATTCCGCAAGGGCAAGAGCGAGATCCGCAACCCCGATGGGTCGATCGTCTTCTCGCAGGACAATATCGACGTCCCCACCACCTGGAGCCAGGTTGCGACCGACGTCATCGCGCAGAAATATTTCCGCAAGGCTGGCGTTCCCAGCGTGCTGAAGAAGGTTGAGGAGAACGACGTTCCCTCCTTCCTTTGGCGCTCTGTGGCTGATGAGGCCGCTCTGGAAAAGCTCCCCAAGGACGAGCGCTATGGTTCTGAGCGCAGCGCGACCGATGTGTTCGACCGCCTCGCCGGCACTTGGGCCTATTGGGGTTGGAAGGGCAAATATTTCGACACCGAGGACGATGCGGCTGCATTTTATGACGAGCTGCGCTTCATGCTCGCCACCCAGAAGGCTGCGCCCAACTCCCCGCAGTGGTTCAACACCGGTCTGCATTGGGCCTATGGCATTGATGGTCCCGGCCAGGGCCATCACTATGTCGATCCCTTCACGGGCAAGCTGACGAAGTCGAAGTCGTCTTACGAACATCCCCAGCCCCATGCCTGTTTCATTCAGTCGGTCGCTGACGATCTCGTCAACGAAGGCGGCATCATGGATCTGTGGGTGCGTGAAGCGCGCCTCTTCAAATATGGTTCGGGCACGGGCTCCAACTTCTCCGCTCTGCGCGGTGAGAATGAGCGTCTGTCGGGCGGTGGCCGCTCCTCGGGCCTCATGTCCTTCCTGAAGATTGGCGACCGCGCTGCGGGTGCGATCAAGTCAGGTGGCACAACGCGCCGCGCGGCCAAGATGGTTGTTGTGGATGCTGACCATCCCGATATCGAAGCCTATATCGACTGGAAGGTGAAGGAGGAGGAGAAGGTTGCCTCGCTCGTCACTGGTTCCAAGATCGTCAAGAAGGCCATGAAGGCCGTCATGAAGGCCTGCGTGAATTGCGAAGGCCCCGGCGACGATTGCTACAACCCCGAGAAGAATCCTGCTCTGAAGCGCGCAATCAAAATGGCGCGCCGCGATCAGGTGCCGGACAACTATATCAAGCGCGTCATTCAGTTCGCGCGTCAGGGTTACACTGACATCCAGTTCGACACTTATGACACCGACTGGGATTCAGAGGCCTATCTGACGGTCGCTGGCCAGAATTCGAACAATTCAGTTCGCGTCACCGACGACTTCCTGCGCGCTGTTGAAAATGACAGCGACTGGAATCTCATCCGTCGCACCGATGGCAAAGTCGGCAAGACGCTGAAGGCCCGCGATCTGTGGGAGAAGATTGGCTATGCGGCTTGGGCCTCGGCTGATCCTGGCATTCAGTATCACACCACGATCAATGATTGGCACACCTGCCCGGCTTCGGG
>CANGJJ010000015.1 GCA_947454485.1 Beijerinckiaceae bacterium | reverse complement strand
ACCCAAATTGCCGCTGGCCCCGAGGATCAAGATCCATTCGCCAGCCTTCAGCTGGGCGACATTGCAAATGAGATTCCAGGCTGTCGGGCAGTGGCGCATGACCACAGCCGCCTCGTGGAAGTCGAGGCTTTTGGGCAGGAGATTGGTTTTGGAGGCCGAGACGCAGACAAGTTCGGCAAAGCCGCCAGGGCGCTTGATGCCCATCATACCGACAGGACCACTATAGCCTGCCCCATCCTCCGGGCATGGCTGAAGCGGCATCATACCGGCTGAGGCCACATGGTCGCCGACCTTAAAGCGGGTGACACCCTCGCCCACCGCATCCACAATGCCAGCGCAATCCACGCCGGGAATGAGTGGCAGGACCGGGCCGCGAAAACCCTCTTTGCCCGCGCGCAGCGACACATCCAGCACACGGTTGACGGTAGCCGCATGGACCTTGATCCGCACCTCGCCCAATGCGGGCTTGGGGTCAGGAACTTCTTCGTAGCGCAAATTCTGTGGCGGCCCGAAGGCGTGGATGATGGCGGCCTTCATCAGATCTGCTTCCCGACCAATGCGCGGCCCACCATTTTGAGCGCGGCGCGGCCAACGACCCCGAAGGGATTACTGAGGGTCTCAAGTATTTCGAAGTGATTATAGCCCTTGGCCACAACCAATTCGCGCAGCTTGCCCAGCTTCTCGACCGCTTCGGCAAAGACCGTGTTCTGACGAATGAATTCGGGAGACTCTTCGCTGCCATAGAGGACCGTAACCGGACAATGGAGCCGATCAAGATGGCGCAGCGAGGAGAAATCCTCGACCATCTGGTCGGAAAATTTCACATATTTGGAGCGAGCCGAGAGGCTGACCGGCAACAGTTCATACATGCCGCTGATAACGAGGCCGCCTTTCAAAACCGTATTGGGGACGCCATAAGCCCCCTGCCAATCGGTTGTGAGAATATTGCCCGTCAGATGCGCGCCCGACGAATGGCCGATGACATAGATCTGCTCGGGGTCGGCGTTGAAGCTCTTGGCATTCTGCCAGACCCAAGCCACCGCACGGCGCACTTGGTCGATCATGGGATCGAGCACACCGCCCACTTCGTCGATATTGTTGAAGTCGACGGCGATATAATTCACACCCGCCGCGCGAAACATCTCTGCGGGAGCATGACAGCGCGCCGAGGCCCCAGAGCGCCAAGCACCGCCATGAATGAACAAAACAATGGGCTGGCCGGGCTCAGCGGCGCGAAAGAGATCGAGTTTTTCGATCTCGGTCAGGCCATATGACAGACGCTCGAAACCGCCCAGACGCTCGCGCGCCATGGCGCTGTTCACATCCGTGCGGGAATGGACCATGGACTGATTGGGCGCGAAATTCGCCTGATCGTAGCACCGATCAAGCTCAGCCTGATCGTAATCCATAAACACCTTCGCGCCCATGCGGCCTCCCCCTTGTTGTGGGGGCGACAATCGCACCGGCCGTCAGGCGCCGCAAGCCCAAGGCTTCAGCTGTCCAGAAGTGCGTAGACCTCTTCACCGCGCACTTCGACGGCATAGGTCTTGATGTCGATAGAGCAAGGCGCGAGGACGGCTTTGCCCGTGCGCACATCAAAGCCGCCGAAATGAAGCGAGCATTCGATCAGTTCGCCGTCGAGCTGGCCTTCAGACAGGCTGGAGAGGCCATGGGTGCAGCAATCGTCCGTGGCATAAAAGGAGCCATCGACATTATAAACCGCAAGCGCAGGCCCATCGGTGCGCTCGACTTTGCGGACGGAGCCGGGTGCAAGATCGGCGACCTTGCACAGCAACAGCGACTTTTCGGCAGACATGCGCCCCTCCGGTTAGGTTCCTAAGTGCCGCCAAGCAGCGAATCTGGCCCCCTTATGCCAAATGGGCAGCGAATTGACACCCTCCGGGGTGAAAACTATTGATGCGACCAATCAATCTCTCAGTGAGGGCTCGCAGATGGCCGCCAATGGCTCCTATGTGATCGACGACAAAGAGAAGGGCGTCTTCCTTCTCGACCGGATCGTCCACGTGTCGGAGGATATCCTGCGGCAGGAGATGCAAAAGATCTTCTCCAAATGCTGGATCTATGTCGGTCATGCCTCCGAGCTGAAGAAGCCCGGCGATTTCGTCACCCGCAAAGTCGCTGGCCGCCCGGTGATCTTCGTGCGCGACCAGAAGGGTCAGATCCGCTGCCACTTCAACACCTGCCGCCATCGCGGTGCAATTGTCAGTGCCGAGCGCTGCGGCAATGCGCGCCGCTTCATGTGCGTCTATCACGGCTGGATCTATGGCAATGATGGCGAGCTGGCGCGTGTGCCTTCAGAAGAGGCCTATACAGAGGCTTTCGACAAAAAGGATCTTGGCCTGCGTGGTCCTGCGCAATTCGACAGCTATCGAGATTTCTGGTTCCTGAACCTTGATCCCAATGCGCCATCGCTGAAGGAATATCTGGGCCGCACGACAGATTATATTGATCTTGTCATCGACCAGTCGCCTTCAGGCCAGATGGAAGTTTTGCCAGGCACGCAGGAATATGATGTTGCCGCCAACTGGAAGCTGATGGTCGAAAACAGCGTGGATGATTACCATCTGCCCTCGACCCATTCGACCTGGCTCAACTTCATGAAGAATTCGGGTGTGCGCGTGGAGCCACCCAAGGAAGCCGGCCTCGTATTGCCGACCAAGGGCCTCGCCATTGATCTGGGCAATGGCCACTTCACCACAGACAATGTGAACTTCCGTGGTCGCCCCGTGGCGGCCTGGATCCCGCTCTATGGCGAAGAGGCCAAGGGCGAGATGGAGGCGATCCGCGCTGAACTCGTGGAGCGTTTGGGCGAGGAGCGCGCGCGCCGCGTGGCGGACACCAATCGCAATCTCGTCATCTTCCCCAATCTTGTCATCAATGACGGATCATCTGTGACGATCCGCACATTCTATCCCAATGGCGTCGACAAGATGCATGTGACCGCTTGGGCGCTGGGGCCGGTGGAAGAGAGCGAGAATGCGCGCGCGCGCCGTCTCGACGCCTTCCTCACCTTCTATGGTCCCGGCGGCTTTGCAACGCCCGACGATGTCGAAGCGCTCGAAATGGTCCAGAAGGGTCTGGCCAATTGGGAAGATGATCGCTGGTCGGAAATGTCGCGCGGCATGGGCCATGAAGATGGCGAGCAGCTCAACAGCGACGAATTCCATCTGCGTCTCTTCTGGCGCAAATGGAATGCGATGATGGGAGACAAGGCATGACGATGCAGCACCCCATGCCCGTCACCCGCGCCGAGGTCGAAGACTTTCTGTTCATGGAAGCTGATCTGCTCGACAGCTGGCAGCTGAAAGAATGGGAAGCCCTGCTCACTGATGATGCGGGCTATTATATCCCGCCGAATGATGAGCTCGATGGCAATCATCGCGATACATTGTTCATCATCGCGGATGATCGCGAGCGCATTCACCAGCGCATCATCCGCGTCATGGACCCCAATTGCCACGCGGAGTTTCCCAAATCACGCCTGTCGCGCGTGATCGGCAATGTGCGCATTCTGTCCGTTGATGGTGACTATGTGACGGTGGGCGCGAAATTCGTCTGCCATCGCTATCGCCGTTATGAGCGCATGGGCGAATATGTTGGCCATACGCGCCATATCCTGAAGCGCGATGGTGCCTCCTTCAAGATCAAGGAGCGCCGCGTCTATCTCAAATCGCATGAGCTTGGTTCGCTGGGATCGGTGAGCTTCATCCTGTGAGGCTAGCGCGCCGCGCCTTGCTATTAGGCGCGGGCGCCCTCGCCTGCTCGCCCGCCAATGCTGCGGGCGATGCGTTCCAATCGTTTTTGCAAAGCCTCTGGCCGCAGGCCCAAAACGCGAATGTGTCGCGCGCCACCTTTGAGAGGGCCTTTGCGTCCCTCACCCCTGACCCCCGCCTCATGGGCAGCGGCATTCAGCAGGCCGAGTTCGAACGCACCATCGAGCAATATATCAACAGTGCCGTCTCTGATGGACGCGCTGCCAAAGGCCGCGCCTTGATGCAACGCTGGTCGAATGAGCTGCACGTGATTGAACAGCGCATCGGCGTACCAGCCTCCATCATTCTGGCCACTTGGGGGCTCGAGACAGATTTTGGCAGCGCCCATGGTGATCGCGACGTTGTGCGCAGCCTTGCAACACTTGCCTATACCCGCAAAGACAATCAAAGCTTTGTTAAAGAAGTGATCGCCGCGCTTGTGATGCTGGAGCGCGGTCTTGTTACGCGAGACAAATTCAAAGGCTCATGGGCGGGGGCTATGGGCCATCCGCAATTCATGCCCTCGGCCTATCTCAAACATGGATTGAGTTATGCGGGCTCGGCTGCACCCGATATTTGGGCCTCCGTGCCAGACGCACTCGCCTCCATTGCCAATTTTCTGATGCATGAAGGTTGGCAGCGCACTTTGCCTTGGGGCTGCGAAGTTGATGTGCCAAACGCATTCGACTGGACCCGCCTGAATGGCACGGTGCGCGACTTTACGACAAAATCCGTGACGCCTATGCAGGCCATACAGCCCAGCGCGCAGGTCAGCCTTTTTGCGCCGGCAGGTGCTCAAGGTCCGGCTGTTTTCATCACCGCCAATTTCTTTGTGCTCAAACAATATAACAATTCGGATTCTTATGCTTTGGCGCTTTCGCTCTTGAGTGAGCGTATTGCGGGGCGCCCAGCCCTCAAACATGCATGGCCCAAACCCTTCACCATTTTACCGCGTGAAGACCGTGTGAAAGTGCAGCAATTGCTGGCGCAACATAAATTCTATGAGGGCAAGATAGATGGGCGCTTTGGCCCTTCCTCGCGCTTGGCCATTCACCAATTCCAGCGTGCAGCGGGGCTTCATCCGGCGGATGGCTTTGCCTCTCGCACCGTATTGCAAGCGCTCATCGCCTATCGCTGATGTCGCGCATAGCCCGGAACAAGGGCTGCCACAATCGCGCCGGGAATCAGCGCAGGGATTAGCAAGCTGGCATGTTGCAGCAAAGCTGCTGCCAAAGCCGTTTCTGCTGGCACGCCGAGCCATTGATAGGCCGCCACAACAGCAATTTCATAGAGACCCACATTCCCCGGTGGTGAGGGAATGATGGTGACGATGGCGAGCGAGGCAATGATAAGGGGAATGATCTGCGGCCCCACATCAATGCCGCAAGCGATCGCGGTGAGATAGCCCGCCACACCTTCACTCAATCGACGAATGAGCATGAAACCAATGGCGCCACCCATCAATGCCGGGCTTTGCACGACTTTAAGATGCCCAACCCATTCGGCGATCCACGTCAGTACTTGCGCGCTTTTGCCGGTGCGCATGGCGGCGAGGTCAACAATCTTCGCGCGACTACGACTGGCGATCAGCAAGACAATCAAAAAGCCGCCCATGCCCGCGATCATCGCACCACCTGCAATATGCAGCAGAGGCGTAGATGGCACGACGAGCAAGGCCGCACCGATCAAAACAATCTTCACCAAGCCTGTGGTGAGCTGATCAAGCACCAGCAAAGACAACGCCCCTTGGCGTGTCAGGTTCAACCGTGTGAGGGACAGAACCCAAGCAGCGGCACCACCTCCCAATAGCGAGAAGGCCTGTACGCTGGCCAGCACAACGCTCTGCACCTCCACCAAGCGCCGCCATGGCACGGTGAAGCTGAGCAGGCAGAACCAACACGCCGCCCATAAAGGCGCATTGGCGCAGTTGAGGATGAGGGCTGCGATGAGCCAAGCAGGTTCAGCGCGCGCCGCAGCGCCCCAAACCTGCCCCCATTCAAGCGAGGAGCCCGCATAGAAGAGGCCAGCCGCCAAAGCGACCCAAAGCAAGAGCAGGGCAAAGCGACTGGAGCGCGAGGGGGCAGTTGGGTTCAGCATCAGCCCAGAGCGTTAGAGACAAGTCCCCGCCCCTGCAAGCCTGTGTCCGATATCCAACCAAGACCCAACCCACACGGACCGGCCTCTTAAATGGGACCAGATCGCAGACCCAAGGATCAATCCGGGTCGAAACCACATATCGAAGCTGCCTTGTCGCAGGGATATCGAAAATGCTCAAATGAACCCGGGACCCGAGGCGTTGGCTCATTCAGCAAGGTCCAAATTGAGCTCCGCCGGATGAACATATTTACGCGCGCCCAGAGCTGGCGTAGGCATGAGGGATAATGAGGAGCCGGTTCGATGAAATTTCGTCGCAATGAAGCCAAGGACTGGGCGCGCGAACATATGCGCGGCATTTGGGCAGCTGCGCTGACCCCTTTCGATCCCGCCACACTCGCGATTGATGAAGCGGCCGTGCGTCGCAATTTTCGTCATTGGATGGAAGATCTGAAGATCGACGGCTTCTTTGTCGCGGGCAAGCAAGGCGAGTTCTTCGCGCTGTCGCTGGAAGAGCGCAAGCGCATCTTCGAAATCACGATGGAAGAGACGAGCGACAAGGCTGGGGCCATTATGTCCTGCTCGGATCAAAATATGGACACGGTCATCGAGCTGGCCAAACATGCGCAGAAGCTTGGCGCATCCTCCATCGTCGTTCATGCCCCCGTCTTGCATTTCACTCATAAGCAAGACGAGACGCTCTACCAATATTACAAGACGATCAGCGAAGAGGTGGATCTGGCGATCGCCATGTGGAGCCATCCTGACTCTGGCTATCTGATGAGCCCTGAGCTTTGCGCGCGCATCGCCGAATTGCCCAATATCGTGGCGATCAAATATTCCGTTCCGCGCGATATGTATGTGCGTTTGACGGAGATGGTGGGCGACAAACTGATCGTCTCGACCTCGAGCGAAGAAGAGTGGTTCGACAATATCGTCGAGCTGAACTGGCGACTCTATCTCTGCTCCAGCCCGCCCTATTTGCTGCAGACGAAGAATGATCTGCGCATGCGCGAATATACCGATCTGGCCTTCAAGGGCGAGGTCGCAAAGGCTAAAGCGGTTCGCGATTCACTCGAGCCCGTGCGCCACGCGCTCTCGTCCACGCGCCCATCCGAAAAGCCCCATGCTCATCCCAAATATTGGCAGGAGCTTCTGGGCCAAGCTGGTGGGCCAGTCCGCCGCCCCATGCTCAATCTGACCGAAGCTGAAAAAGAAGCGACACGCGCAGCCTTCAAGGCCTGTGGCCTCAAGCTGTAATGGAGACCCCAATGCGCAAACCATTCAGCTTCCAAAACTGGATTTCAGAGAACCAGCATCTCCTGAAGCCGCCTGTTGGCAACAAGATCCTGTTCGCCGATCATGATGGCATGATCGTGCAGGTCGTTGGTGGCCCCAACCAGCGTGTCGATTTCCATGACGACCCGGTGGAGGAGTTTTTCTACCAGCTCAAGGGCGACATCATTTTGAAGGTGGTAGATCGCGGCCAGCACGAAGACATTCGCATTCGTGAAGGCGATGTGTTTTTGCTGCCTCCCCATATCCGCCATTCTCCCCAACGCCCCATCCCCGGCTCTATCGGCCTTGTGGTGGAGAGCCCTCGCCACAGCGGCATGAAGGACGGTTTTGAGTGGTTTTGCATGAGCTGCAAAGGCCTCGTCTATCGCGTCGAGGTCGAGCTCAAAGACATCGTGAAAGATCTGCCGCCGCTCTATGAGGCCTTTTATGGCGACGAAAAGGCCCGCACCTGCAGCGCTTGCGGCACGGTCCATCCCGGCAAAACCCCGCCCCCCGGCTGGGTCACGCTGTAATCGACCCCGATTTGCCAGAGCGCGAGCCTTGCTTATGATGGCACATGGCTCAGCGCCTCATGAATGGAGACTAGAATGCGTGTGAAATCTCTGGCCCTCGCGGGTGCCGCCCTCGTCGCACTGACAATGGGTGCATTTGCGCAGCAGGCCCCGGTCAAGATCGGCATCGTCAC
Source organism: Beijerinckiaceae bacterium (assembly GCA_947454485.1). Lineage (GTDB taxonomy): Bacteria > Pseudomonadota > Alphaproteobacteria > Rhizobiales > Beijerinckiaceae > Terripilifer. Next base: position 40,112 of record CANGJJ010000015.1, on the reverse strand, counting down.
CACCCTGTCGACCCCCGGCGGTTATTTGGGTGAAGATGTGCGCGACGGCATTCTGCTCGCCATTGAAGAAGAAGGCGGCAAGCTGGGCGGTGTGCCGGTGCAGCCTTTGATCGAAGACGATAAACTCAAGCCCGGCGATGCCAAGCAGATCGTCGACAAATGGATTGAAGCTGAGAAGGTGAAACTGTTCACCGGCATCATCTTCTCCAATGTCGCTGTGGCGACCGTGCCAACCATTCTTGAGAATGATGGCATCTATGTCAGCCCCAATGCAGGCCCCTCGAATTTCTCCGGCAAAGCTTGCCACAAGAATTACTATGTCGCGAGCTGGCAGAATGACAATCTGCATGAGTCAGCGGGCGCGCTTGCCAAGAAGCTCGGCTACAAAAAGATGGTGCTGCTGGCGCCCAACTATCAGGCTGGCAAAGACGCACTCACAGGCTTCAAGCGCATGTATGGCGGCGAAGTCATCGAAGAGATCTATACGAGCCTCGACCAGACCGACTTCTCGGCTGAAATGGCGCGTATTCGCGCTGCCAAGCCTGACGCTGTCTTTCAGTTCCATCCCGGTGGCACTGGCATTGCGTTCTTGAAGCAATGGGCACAGTCGGGCCTGAAGGATCAGATCCCGATGGTTGTCGCTGCCCCCTCGCTCGACCAGCGCATTGCAGCGGCTGTTGGCGATGCAGCGCTAGGGATTGCCCTGACCTCGCATTGGAACACGGATTTCAAAAATCCGCAGAGCGAAGCCTTCGTGAAGGGCTTTATGGCGAAGTACAATCGCGTGCCCACAGTCTATGCAAGCCAAGGCTATGATACAGCCAAGCTGATTGGCGCAGGCTTGAAGGCAACCGGTGGCAAGCTCGATGAGAATGTCTTCCGCGCAGCGATGATGAAAGCTGATGTGCAATTGACGCGTGGTCCTTTCAAATTCAACACCAACCAGCATCCCATTCAAGACTGGTATGAGATGAAGGCTGTGAAGGGTGCTGACGGCAAGGTGACTTTGCAGACACTGGGCAAAGTGCTCGAAAACCATGGCGACGCCTATGCCAAGGACTGCAAGATCTGATCATTCACAGGGGCGGCTCTGAACGGGCCGCCCCGGTTTTTGCGACATGCAACTTCTCATCGAGCAGCTTCTGAACGGGCTGCAACTCAGCCTCACTTTGTTTCTGCTCGCAGCCGGATTGACTCTCGTCTTCGGCATTATGGGCGTGATCAATCTCGCCCATGGCTCGCTCTATATGCTCGGCGCTTATGCGGGAGCATCGGTCGCTGCCAAGCTCGGCAATCCCTGGATGGCCCTGCCCTCGGCGCTTCTTGCCTCTGCATTGGTTGGCATTGTGATGGAATATCTGATCGTGCGGCCGCTTTATGCGCGCGATCATCTGGCCCAAGTGCTCGCCACTTTCGGGCTCATTCTTTTCTTCAACGGCTTCATCGCCTGGGCTGTGGGCCGACCGCCAATCATGATGGACACGCCCGCCGCTTTGTCGGGCTTCATCGAAATTCTCCCCGGCCTGCCTTATCCCACCTATCGCTTGGCGGTGATGGGGGCTGGTGTGTGTGTCGCGCTCGGTCTTTGGTACATCATTGCGCGCACGCGTCTTGGTATGTTGATCAGAGCTGGCTCTGACAAGCGCGACATGGTTGAGGCCTTGGGCGTCAATATCGCCGTGCTCTTCACCCTCGTCTTTGGCCTTGGCGCTTTGCTCGCAGGCCTTGCCGGCGTCATGGTTGCACCCATTCGATCGGTGCAAGTGGGCATGGGCGAGCAAGTGCTCATCACCACTTTTGTGGTCATTGTTGTTGGCGGCATCGGATCCATTCGCGGCGCCTTTATCGGCTCATTGCTGATTGGCATGTGCGATACATTGGGCAGAGCCTATGCGCCCATCTTGCTGAAACTCTGGCTCTCGGGCTCGATTGCAGATGGTTTTGGCGCAGCGCTCGCCTCCATCATGATCTATCTCGTCATGGCGATTGTGCTCATCGTCAAGCCGCGCGGCCTCTTCCCGGTGGGTGGCTGAGATGGGGCTCAACCGTTCAACCCTTCTGGCTTTCCTGTTGATTGCAGCCCTGATCGCAGTGCCTTTTGCTGCGCCCTATATCGGTGGCAATTACATCATCACACAGGCCACACGCGTCGTCATTTTTGGCATTGTAGCGCTCAGTCTTGATCTGCTGATCGGGCGCAGCAATCTCGTCAGCTTCGGCCATGCAGCCTATTTTGGCCTTGGTGGCTATGTGGTCGCGATCGCCTCTTTTCATTTAGCCAATGACATTCCCTTGCTCGGCTGGGCGGGCAGCAATGAAGCGCTCGTCGTCTGGCCGCTCGCCATGCTTGTCAGCGGACTTGCGGCCTTGGTGGTTGGCGCTTTGTGCCTGCGCACTTCGGGCGTTTATTTCATCATGATCACGCTCGCCTTTGCGCAGATGATCTATTTCATCTTCGTTGCCCTCAAATTCTATGGAGGCGATGATGGATTGAGCATGCGCAGCCGCAATCTCTTTGCCGGTGAGCGCATCACCAATGCCACAACCTTTTATTGGATTTGCCTGGGCGCATTGGCGCTCTGCCTACTTGTGCAATGGCGGCTGATCGTCTCGCGCTTTGGTCGTGTGCTCAGTGGTGGTGCTGCCAATGAGCGGCGCATGGCAGCGATGGGTTACAGCATCTATGCCTATCGGCTGGTGGCTTTTGTGATCGCTGGCATGATGGCAGGCTTGGCGGGCGCACTCTATGCCAATCTCAATCGCTTTGCCTCGCCCGATATGATGAGTTGGCTACTGTCGGGTGAATTCATGGTCATGGTGATCATGGGCGGGGTCGCATCACTCTTTGGTCCCATCATTGGGGCGGCAGTATTTCTTCTGGTCGAGACCAGCCTGTCTGGCGCAACCGAACATTGGCAGATCTTCTTTGGACCCTTCGTTCTGCTCATCGCGCTCTATGCACCGCGCGGCGTCTGGGGCCTTGTGCGTGGGGGCGGCAAATGACCCTCGCGCTCGAAACGATCGGCCTCACGAAAAGCTTTGCCGCCTTGCGCGCGAGCGATGCTGTGAGTTTGCAGATTGAAGAGCGCGAAAGCCATGCGTTGATCGGCCCCAATGGTGCTGGCAAGACAACCTTGATCGGCCAGCTGACGGGCGAGATTATTCCCGATTCCGGCCGTGTTCACCTGTTTGGTACGGATGTAACACAGTGGAGCGTACCGCGCCGCGCTCTGCATGGGCTCGGGCGCTCGTTCCAGATCACGCAACTGTGCATGAGTTTCACTGCGCTCGATAATGTCGCACTCGCCATACAAGCAACGCAGGGCCACTCATTCCGATTTTTGGCCGATGCAAGCAAAGACAAAAAGCTCAATGATCCTGCCCGCGATGTTTTGGCGCGTGTTGGTCTTGCTGATCGCGCCACCATCGAGGCGCAATATCTCTCTCATGGCGAGCGGCGCCAGCTGGAACTGGCCTGCGCTTTGGCTTTAGGCCCGCGCATTCTTGTGCTCGATGAGCCCATGGCGGGTATGGGGCCTCAAGAAAGCGCGCGCATGATCGAGATCTTGCAAGCGTTGCGCGGTGAGATCACCATATTGCTTGTTGAGCACGATATGGATGCTGTCTTCGCATTGGCTGATCGCATCTCTGTCCTCGTCAATGGAACCTTGATCGCGACCGACAGGCCCGCGGCCATCAGAGCCAATGAGCAGGTGCGCGCGGCCTATCTTGGCACGGAGGCGCATTGATGCTGACACTGCGCGCCCTTGAATCTGGTTATGGAACAGCACAAGTTCTGTTCGGCATTGATCTTGATGTGAAGGCGGGCGAAGCCGTCACGCTCATCGGCCGCAATGGCATGGGCAAGACAACCACGATCCGCACTATCATGGGATTGGTGCCTGCTCGTGCGGGCCGCGTCACGTTTCAAGAGCGAGATTTGACAGGACAACCTGCGCATATCATTGCGCGGCGAGGCATAGGGCTCGTCCCCGAAGGACGACAGATTTTCATTCGTCTGTCGGTAGAAGAAAATCTCATTGCAACCGCCGCCAATCGAGGCGTGAACAAGCAGATAGCGCCCTGGACCCTGCGCCGCGTCTTTGACCTCTTTCCGCGTTTGGAAGAACGCCGCCACCAATCAGCTGCAACCCTTTCAGGCGGCGAACAGCAAATGCTCGCCATTGGCCGCGCCTTGATGACCAATCCCGCCTTGCTCATTCTTGACGAAGCAACTGAAGGTCTCGCACCCCTCATTCGCCAAGATATATGGGCCTGTCTGGCCAAGCTGAAGAGTGAAGGCCTGTCCATTCTCGTCGTTGATCGCAATCTCGATGAAATGATGCGACTGGCTGACCGGCACAATGTCGTTGAGAAAGGCCGCGTCGTGTGGAGCGGCTCATCCGTTGAACTGGCACAAGATCGCCATGTGATCGAACAGCGCATAGGTGTGTGACATGGCACAAGCCATCTTCCGTCATTGGGATCAGGACGAACTTAATAAACAGGTCAGCGCACGTGCCACTGTTCCTGATATTGCCCCCTTCATGCAGGACTATGCGCAGCACAGCCAGCGCTGCCGCGACCTCCTCACCTGCAAATCTGATGTGCCTTATGGTTCGAGCGAGGCAGAGCGTCTAGACATATTTCCTGCATCAAAACCTGGCTCACCCATCTTCGTTTTCATTCACGGCGGCTATTGGCGCATGCTTGATGCGCGCGACAGTTCCTTCATGGCGCAGACTTTCGTTGAGGCAGGCTGCGCGGTTGTTGCCATCAATTACGCACTTGCGCCTTCCGTCAGCATCGCCGAGATCACGCGACAATGCCGTGCAGCACTTGCCTTTATCGCCAAATCAGCGGCGATGATGAATGGCGATGCCTCGCGCATTCATGTCTGCGGCTCCTCGGCTGGCGGTCATCTGGCGGGCATGATGATCGCGCGTGGCTGGGCTGTGCAATATGGCCTCGACGAAGGCTTCATTCAATCAGCCTCCATCCTATCGGGTCTGATGGATCTCGAGCCCGTCCGGCTGTCTTATTGCAATGAATGGGTGCAACTTGATGCGCAAGGCGCATATGCGCTTTCACCCATTCATCATCTACCTGCAGCTCCACTGCCACTTGTTGTTGCTTACGGCTCCAACGAGACAACGGAGTTTCTGCGGCAGTCAGAAATCTATGCCGCTGCCTGTGCAGCCATTGGTTGCAACGTCTCGATCAAAAACGAACCGCAAAGCAATCATTTCGATTTGCCCCTTCGATTGATGTCGCCGCAAAGCCCGCTCACGCGCGCTGTGCTCAGCGCAATGGGACTGTGAGTTTCGTCGAAAACCGTTCCAATACCGCAGTGACATAGATTTAAGATGAGGTGTTTGGGTCGCGCTCTTCGCGCTTTTATATATATTTCGTTACAAACGTATTCTTTTACGCGAACCAACAGCAAAGCTCCGCGTTTGTCAGTTGCGCACTTAGCGCTCGCAAACTTTGGAGCGAAACATGTTTCGAAATGCACGCGGCTTTAGCCTTGCCATAGCTATCCTCACCTCGACAGCCATCGTCACGCCCAGTCATGCCACACCACCCTCACCGCCCCCGGGACAAGGTGGCGGCGGCGCGGTTGTCGGTGGCGGCGGACATGGTGCAGCACCATGGCCCGTCTGGGTGCTCGGCATCGGCGTTGTTAGCCTGATGATCCGCGCCGCAGTCGTCTACAATCGCGAATGTCGCGAGCTGACGAATGAAGAAGCCATCGGCGGAATGATGCCACTTTGGCCTGCTTACCATCAACCCATCAGCCAGTGCGGCGGCCCGGTGGTCGTTGAAAAAGCGCGCGCACGACGCGCCGCTGTTGTGAGCCGCTAAAATTCTTCGAAAAAAGCGAGGCGCAGCAATGCGCCTCGCCCACCATGCGGTACGCAGGCCGCCGCCTGTTGACTTTATCTCCGGCGAACCCAAAGCTCCGCAACAGAGCCAATGAGCTCAAGCGGGGAAATGCATGAAACAGGGTTTATATCTCGTCGGCAGCGTGCCTTTTGCCAGCACCAGCGACGTCTTCGAGCAGATCTCAGCAGAATTTGGCACACGTATCGGCCAGATCCCCGATGGGGAAGTTGGAGAGCGGATCGACTGGATCACGCATCTGGAATCCTTGTTCCGCGACAATCCCAGCTTCGAGCCTTCAGGCGAGACTTTCGCTGTTCATGGCAATTCAAAGCGCCGCGAGCGTTACCAGTTGCGCGCTGGCGTCAAAGCCAGTGATGTCACATTCGGTGATCTTGGCTATCGTCGTCACGCCCTTGCCTCTTACGCCTCATTCCAACTACTCAAAGCCACAGGCCGCATTGAATCTGGCACGCGCTTTCAGGTCGATCTCGTTCCTGCGCATTCCGTCCTCTGGCTCTTTGTGACCGAAGCGCAGCAACGCGCGCTCGACCCTGTCTATAATGCGCATGTGCTCGCAGAGATGGATGCAATCCTCGCTGCGATCCCCCATAGCGATCTCTCCATCCAATTTGATATTGCCTCAGCCGTCTTCGCGCGACTCGAACGCAACGAAGCCAATGTCTATGGCGCGACAAAGCCGGAGATGGTTGAGACCTTCGCTGCGATCATTGCAGCTATGGCCAACAAAGTGCCTGCAGATGTGCCGTTGATGTTCCATTTCTGCTATGGCGATGCAAACCACAAACATGCGATTGAGCCAACAGATATGAGCGACATGGTCGCTCTGGCCAATGCGCTTGCGACCAAAATCACACGCAAGATTGATCTCATCCATATGCCTGTCCCACGCGATCGCATGGACGAGGCCTATTTCCAGCCGCTGCGTGACCTCAAGATCTCCCCCGACACAGATCTCTATCTCGGCCTCATTCATTATACAGATGGATTGAAAGGAACGAGCGCGCGCATTGATGTTGCGCGCCGCTTTGTGAAACGATTTGGCATTGCGACCGAATGCGGGTTTGGTCGTCGTGACCCCAAGACAATCCCCGCGCTCTTGAAGCTGCATCTGGCAGCCCATGATTACCTCATCAATATCAGGGAGTGACACTTATGAAACTTTCCCAACTCGCATTGGTTGCGACACTGGCCTTTGTTGGCAGCGCAACTGCTCAGGAAAAATGGCCGAGCCGCCCCATCTCACTCGTCGTCTCGCAAGCTGCGGGTGCTAGCCCGGATGTGATGGCGCGTATGCTCGCCGACAAACTCGGTAAAGAGCTTGGCGATAGCGTCATTGTTGAAAACAAGCCTGGCGGTGGCAATGTGATCGGCGCGCAGGCTGTCGCGCGCGCTAAGCCCGACGGCTATACATTCTTCTTTGCAACCTCCGCGGCACTCGTCACCAATCCCTTCATGATGAAGGATCTGCCCTATAATCCGCTGAAGGATTATGCGCCCGTTGCTCTGGTGACGCGCTCAAACCAGCTCATCGTTGCTCATCCCAGCGTTCCGGCCAAGACATTGGCTGAGTTGATTGCGCTCGAGAAGAAAGCGCCCGGCAAAATGTCGGTAGCTGTTGATGGACCGCGCAATTTGGCTGGTGTCACGGCCCTTGCCTTCAATAAGGCTACAGGCACCAATATGGTTCTTGTGCCTTATCCGAATATCAATAACGGCGTGCAGGATGTCATCAACGGCCGCGCGGAAGTTGGCGTCTTCTCGGTCTCGATTGTTGAGTCGCAGGTCCGCGCCGGCACGATGAAAGCGATTGCCATTGCAGCCCCCAAGCGGATCGCTGCATTTGCCGATGTGCCAGCTGCTGGCGAAACCATTCCCGGTTTCGACTTCGCAGGCTGGTTCATGGTTGTTGCGCCTGCTGGTACGCCTGACGACATTATCGCCAAAATGAACGCAGCCATTGGTCGCGCGGTGCGCGATCCTGCGATCAAGGAAATGGCGCCCAAGCTTGGCTTCGACATTGATGCCAGCGGGATTGGATCCCCCAAGGCAGCCTCTGAATTCTTGAATGAGCAGATGGCGCTGTGGGCCAAGACCACCAAGGAACTCAATATCGAACCACAATGATCGTCGGCACAGATCAAATGGAAAGGGCGGCTCTGAGCCGCCCTTTTTGTTTAGCGGATCGGTTTGCCGCGCACATCTTCAGCGCGCGTCAATTTGATCAAAACACCGATGCCCGTGTCAGCACCATCATGGGTTGATTCACGTTCATTCAAACGACTGAAAATGGCCTCACGCATCGGGCCGCTCTCATGCAATTCAGCAGTGCCATAAAAACGCAAAATGCCTGACTCCAAACGCTTGTCGCGCTGTGCATGCATATTGCTGTAAACCACCACCACATTGGGATCGTGCTGAAGATTGTCGAGCGCGGTCTTTTTCGAGCGCTCCCAATAGGCCAGATGATTGTCATCAAAAATCATCATGCTGCCCTTGGGGCTGATATTGGGACCATTGGGGCCTTGCGTTCCCAACAAGCACACATAGCCATCGTCCCATGCATTGGTGACGAGCTTACGGATCATTTCACTGAAAGCCATTGCGCCCTCCATTTTGGATGCAGCTTTGAACCATAGCATTGCGCCGCGATCAAGGCTCAGCTTCAGCTTCCTTAATTTTGACTTGGCGCAAATCAATTCTGGCGCGCGTCTGTAATCTGAAATGGAACTGTGAAGGAGAAGCCCATGCCAGCCGATATTCTCTGCGTTTTTGAATCGTCAGACGGCAAGATCACACCAGCTGTGTCTCAAGCATTGGCGCTCGCCCGTGTGCCGGGCTCACATCTCACTGTCGTTTCAGCCATGCGTCTCATGTCTCATCCAAGTTCGCCAATCAGCAGCTCGTTGATTGCGGATGCAATCGCAACCGCCAATGAACAAGCTCGATCCATCGCGCGTTCAGCTGCGAAAGAGGCCGAAGATGCCGCGCGAATTGCTGGCATCAACCACTCGGTCTCGCTTCACGAAGATTCTCTGACCGGCATTGCGGAATGGCTAGGGCGACGTGCGCGTCTGGCTGATCTCACGGTCGTGGATCGCCCAGTGAATATGGTGGATGCGCGCCAGGCCTTCTTCGAAGACGCATTGTTTTCCTCCGGACGACCGGTACTTGTGGCAACGCCCGATCATTGTACGCAAGAGGTCAAGCGCCTCGCTGTGGCATGGAATGGTACACGCGTTGCGGCTCGCGCTTTGGGTGATGCGCTCGCCTGTTTTCCTCAAGCAAAACATATTGACGTCATCGTCGTGACCGATGATCGGGCCACTGGTGTGCCCGGATCTGATGTGGCCCAGCATCTCGCAAGACGTGGCCTCAATGCCAATGTGGTTGACGTGGCGATTGGGGATAGTATCGCTGAAACGCTCAATGCAGCAGCGCGACAACACAATGCCGATGTCTTGGTGATGGGCGGCTTTGGCCATTCACGCTTGCGCGAATTCATTTTAGGCGGCGTGACGCGTGAGCTGACTGCAACCGCACATCGACCGCTCTTCTTGTCACATTAGGGCGAGGCCGCGGGTTCCGCGCTGGCTGTCTCACCAGAAGGTACCACAACAAGGGGCGCTGTCTCAGTTGGCGGCGTCTCTTGTTCGTCTGGGGCCACCTGACGACGGCGCGACTGCAACTGTGTCACTTGCAATTGCACATTGATGCCGCGCTTTAACAATAGCGTGATCTGGTGTTGCAGCTCATCCAGAAAAGCATCTTGCAGGCAGTCGTGGCTTTTCTTGCAAGATGAAAGCTTGCGTTCAAAAGCGCGCTGACGGGCAACGCCAGTCCCCGCAGGTGCATCAAACCAAGCACCAGCCAGAGAGGCAATCTGCGCTTGTTCTTCAATCTGGACATAATCATTTTCCAGAATGGTCAAAGCATAAGAGCTACAGATGGCGGCGCGTGGTTCAGTGGCATTGAAACAGGGAAAGCTTGGGCGGGGGACATGACGAAGCTCTTCGTCACGCTCTCCCATTTGTTCGCGCCGTGCGCGAGCCTCAGCACGTTCGAAGCGACGAACTTCGAGGTCTTCGCCCGCCCGCAAAAAAGTGCGCGCTTCTTCGGGGCTCAGCGCCTGCGCAGCGTCTTTGCGCGCCCAAGCCTGAAAGCACACAGTCGTATAGGGCTTGTCATCAATCGTCAGCTGGCACGGATCTTCTTTGCGCAAATCCACAAAGATGGGCTTCTCATTGCCATCGAGCGCGGCAAAGGAGCCAAGCGCATCATAAGCGGCCTCATGTTGCGCCTGCGCGAGGGACACACTCGCCACAAGCGCAGCCAATAGAATGACGACGCGCTTCACTTGCGGGGATTTTCGTCGATACAGGACACGCGATAGTCTTGCAGCGCTGGATCTGAGGGCGCGATGCCCATTCCAATCAGCTCTTCAATCGTGCGGCCATCATATTCAAGCTTGCGATCAATGCAGTGCTTCACCTCTGGGCGCACATTGGCCCAAGCGCTGCGAGCATTGATGCGGTTCTGCGCGAGATTTTGCCGGTTGCGCTCATCCGCCAATTCTTGCTGGCACTGCTGCTCAAGCATGCGCTTTTGCACAACTTCGTTTTCACTGAAATTGCGCCCGTTCTTCATGGGGCCGGCCATCATCAAAGCGCGCCCGCAGGCGGTCTGCGCCTCAGCCGGTGCAACGCCAACAAAAGCGCTCACAACAACAAAGCCCATGGCCGCGATGAAATATGCTTTCGCCATCGTCCTACCTCCGGGGCGGTCGATTGCCCTGCCCTCAGCTGTGTGGCTGCAAGAGCCATGCCGATATTTAATCCCAAGCTAATGAAAGATCATCCCTTTTCCGCAAGGCCGCGCTGCCCATTCTGGGCTTGATTGCGCGGACCAATCGCGGCACATTTGACGCAACGAAAAAGCCCTAGGGGCAGTGACAGGAGGGATCCATGGTCTCGTTCAAACTGAATGGGCGGCAAGTGTCGCTTGATGTGCCGGGCACAACCCCGCTTCTGTGGGCCATTCGCGATGTCGCGGGCCTGACCGGGACCAAATATGGCTGCGGCGCTGGCCTGTGCGGCGCCTGCACGGTTCATATAGACGGTGTGGCCCTGCGCTCCTGCCAAACGACGGTTAGCGAGGTCGCCAACAAGGCTGTGACCACGATTGAGGGCCTGTCGAAAGACAGTTCACATCCGTTGCAAAAGGCCTGGGTCGATCTGCAGGTCCCCCAATGCGGCTATTGCCAGTCGGGCCAGATCATGAAGGCCGCCGAACTGCTCGCGAAAAACAAGGCCCCTTCGCGCGAAGAGATCGTGACGCATATGGACGGCAATATCTGCCGCTGCGGCACCTATCACAAAATCATCGCCGCCATTCAAACCGCAGCCAAGGGAGCCTGATCCATGACCAAGATGCTGGACACTTCCGCAGCCCCCACTTTGTCCCGCCGCAGCCTTTTGGCTGGCCTTGGCGGCATGACATTCTGCATCGCCATGGGCGATGGCACACAGCTGGTGAATGAGGCGCAGGCCGCCCCCACAGCCGCCAAACAGATCAATGCCTGGATCCGTATCGCACCCGATGGCATCATCACGATCTATAGCGCTGGCACCGAAATGGGTCAGGGCACCAAGACCACGCTGCCCATGATCGCCACCGAAGAAATGGATGCTGACTGGTCGAAGGTCAGGATCGAAATGGCCCCGCCCGAGCGCGAGATCTATGGCTATATCTTCATGGGCCAGCGCGACATGGCTATTGTCGGCAGCCGTGCGACCCAGCTCTATTTCAACGATATGCGTATGGCTGGCGCGCAGGTGCGCCGCGTGCTCATCAACAATGCTGCCAAAATGTGGAAGGTTGAGCCGGCGAGCCTGCGCACAGAAGCAAGCTTTGTGATCAATCCAGCCACTGGCGCCAAACTGAGCTATGGCGAGATTGCAGCCAAGGGCGAAGTGCCCAAGGAGCTGCCGGTCATCAAGCCTGAAGAGCTGAAGCCGCGCAAAGACTGGCGCTTGATTGGCACAGGCGTGCCGCGTCGTGACATCCCCGAGAAAGTGAATGGCAGCGCGCAATTTGGCATCGACGTCAAATTGCCGGGCATGGTCTATGCAACCGCCGTCCATCATCAAACCGGCACACCGATCAGCTGGAATGATGATGAGATCCGCAAAATGCCGGGTGTGCTGGCAACTGTTGCTCTGCCCAATGGTGTCGCCATTGTCGGCAAGACTTATCCGCAGGTCATTGCAGCGCGCGGCAATATCAAAGTGCAGTGGAACAAGGGACAGGCCGGTGGCTTTGACTCTGATCAGGCACTCGAAGACTATGCCAAGGTCATTCGTGACCCCAATGCCGACATCACCAATCTCGCCAAGAAAGGCGATGCGGGCAAAGCCTTCAGCGATGCGGCCGAAGTCTTCAAGGCGGAGTTCCGCAGTGACTATGGCTATCACGCACAGATGGAGCCTCTGAACGCTGTGGTGCGCGTTGCCAAAGACGGCAAGAGCGCTGAAGTGTGGGAAGGCACGCAGGCCCCCGATGCAACGCGTGATGAAGTTGCCAAAGCCCTCGGCCTTGAGCCGCAGAAAGTCACCGTCAACCAATGCTATATGGGCGGCGGCTTTGGTCGGCGCTCGCTTGGTGACTATGCGGCTGAATGCGCGCTGATCGCCAAAGAGATTGGCAAGCCAGTGAAGCTCGTGTGGACGCGCGAGGAGGATATCACCAACGGCATGTTCCGTCCGCAGAGCTTCCAGAGTCTGGAAGCTGCGCAAGATGACACAGGCCGCGTGACAGGCTGGCGTCACAGTGTGGTGGGTGATGGCGGCGTGCTGCTCCATACCGGCATCCAGATCCCCTATTATGATGTACCCAATCAGCAGATCGAGCGTCGCGGTGTCTCACATGGCATTCGCGTCAAACATTGGCGCGCGGTCGGCCATGTGTTCAACGTCTTTGCCATCGAGAGCATGGTCGATGAAATGGCGCTCGCATCCAATATGGATCCGATCGAGTTTCGCTTGAAGAATATGGCGGCCACACCCAAAGCGCGCCGCTGCTTTGAGACGGTTGCACAGATGTGCGACTGGAAGGCAGCACGTCCCGAAGGCCGGGCGCTGGGCCTGTCGATCAGCGAGCGTTCGGGCTCGCTTGGCGCGGGCGTCGTCGAGATCTCACTCGACAAGAAAAGCGGCAAGATCAAGGTGCATAAAGTTTGGCTGGCGGTTGATGGCGGCATCATCGTGACACCGCAAGCTGCCAAGGCCAATCTCGAAAGCGCCATCATCTACGGCCTGTCTGGTATTCTGCATGAGCAGATCAGCATCAAGGATGGCGTCGTCGAGCAGTCGAATTTCCATGACTATAATGTCATGCGCATGTCCGATCTGCCTGAAGTGATGGAGGTGAAACTGATCGACACTGACACCCGCCCCACGGGTCTTGGTGAGGTCGGCAATCCCTTCATTGCTGCAGCTATTGCCAATGCTTTCTATCGCCTCACCAACAAGCGCCTGCGCCATCTGCCCTTCACCGAAGAGCGTGTGCTGGAAGTGCTCAAGGCCTGATCGCAGCTGCATCGCCCAAAAGCGCCCGCCAAACCGGCGGGCGTTTTATTTTGTTCGACTGGAGAAAACGCCCCGCCTCGACAGTTTCAACGCGCGCATCTATACCAAACGGCAGTCTGGTCAGAGAAGAACTGACATTAGAAAACCAAAGCTGGAGGATGCGACAACGATGTGCGCGACCAAGATCGACCTCAACAGGCGCGATGCGCTGAAGGCCTCACTGCTTTTGGGCGCTGGCGTTTTTGCATCTTCAGCGCAAGCCCAAAGCTTCCCCGACAAGCCCATTCGCATCATCTCGCCCTATTCAGCTGGCGGGCTCGGTGACACGCTACCGCGCGTTGTGGCCAATGCCATGGGCGAGACCATCGGCACCAATGTGCTGGTTGAGAATATGCCCGGTGCCAGTATGGTCATTGGCACTGATTATGTCGCGCGCGCCAAAGCCGATGGCTATACGCTTTTGTTTGCAAGCTCGACGAGCATGGGCATCAATGTCGCCGTCAGCAAGCAGCTCAAATATGATCCCGTGCGCGACTTCGCGCCGCTCGCCATTGCCTTTTCAACGCCGCTCTATCTGGTCTGCAATCCTAAATTGCCGGTCAAAAATGTGCAGGATCTTGTCGCGCTCGCCAAACAAAATCCCGGCAAACTGACTTTTGCCTCTGGCGGTGAAGCCTCGTCCAATCATCTGGCGGCCGAAATGTTCAAGGCGCTTGCCGGCGTTGATATTGTGCATGTCCCCTACAAAGGCACAGGCCCTGCCCTGATTGATGTGATCGGCGGCCATGTGGACTTTATGTTTGCGGGCGAAGGTGCCCAACATGCCCAGCAAGGATCACTACGGGCATTGGGCGTCACCGATGCTGTGCGCTCGAAATCTGCGCCTGAGATTCCAACTATGCAGGAAGCAGGCGTCAAAGATTACGAAATGTCGATCTGGTTTGGATTCATGGCGCCTGCCGGTGTACCAAAGCCCGTGCTCGATATGCTTGCGACCCATATTCGCCGTGCACTCGACAATCCCATTCTGCGCAATCGCACCAATGGCGCCGAGATTACACCCAGCACGCCAGAGGAAATGGCAGTGCGCATTCCCAAAGATATCGAGATGTGGCGCAAGCTCATCAGTGCAGCCAATTTGACCGTGAAGTGAGATCAAGAGAATGAGCACAACCGGACCCCGGATCGCGATTGTTGGCGCAGGCATTGGTGGCCTTGCCGCTGCCCATCTGCTGCTAAAGCAGGGCTTCAATGTCACGGTCTATGAACAAGCAAGCCGCTTTGCCCGCGTGGGCGCGGGCATTCAGCAAAGCCCCAATGTGATGAAGGTGCATCGCGGCCTTGGTATTGAGAAACGCTTGCGCGAGACGGCTTTTGCCCCGCGCACATCACTCAATCGCGATGCGATCACCGGCGATACGACAAACGAATTTCCGCTCGGCAAAGAAGTCGAAGAGCGATATGGCGCGCCCTTCCTTGCGATGCATCGCGGGGATCTGCATGCAGCGCTGGCCGATCTGGTTCCAGCAGACAAGATCGCGCTCAATCGTAAATTGAAGCGTATCGACCAAGATGGCAGTAGTGCTTCGCTCTTCTTTGAAGATGGCGAGCGCATCGATGTCGATGCCGTCATTGCAGCTGATGGCGTGCACTCGCTCATCCGCGATTATATCGTGGGGCCTGAGCAGCCACGCTTCACCGGGCGCGTAGCCTATCGCACCACCTTCCCTGTCTCACTCTTAAAGAATGTCGACATTGGTTTGTCGCGCACCAAATGGTGGGGACCGGACCGCCATATCGTCATCTATTTCACAACAGCCAATCGCGACGAAGTCTATTTCGTCACAAGCACGCCCGAGAAAGCTGATTGGATGACGCGCGAAAGCTGGTCCACCAAGGGCGATCTGGGCGAATTGCAGGAGGCTTTCAAAACCTTCCACCCAGATGTGCGCGCTGTGCTTGCTGCAGCTCCTGAAGTCCATAAATGGGGCATCTTTGAACGCGATCCCCTGCCGCATTGGACGCGCGGCAATATGACTTTGCTCGGTGATGCCTGTCATCCCATGACGCCCTATATGGCCTCTGGTGCAGCAATGGCACTCGAAGATGCTGTGATTCTGTCACGTTGCCTTGAAGGCGCAACACGACAGGAGATGAATGAGCGTTTCAAGTCATATGAAGCCACACGCTTGCCGCGTTGCTCAGCCGTGCAAGCAGGATCCTCGGCTAATAATTGGATGCGCAACGCGACAAATCCTGACTGGCTCTATGGATATGACGCTTGGACCGCACCGCTCGAAAATAGCTGATTATAAGCTTTTACCGTCTGTTCGATGACCGACGCCGCATCTTGAAACATGCGGCGTCATTTTTTGTCATGGCGCCCGTCTAGTCTTGTCTGAGATAGATTTTGTATTCTACTTTGGGAATGAGTTTCGAACCAATCATGCATGAGTTGATGATATTTGCCCTTCCGTTCCCCCAAACGAAACGCATTTATATTCTTTTTTCCTAATTGGGAGTGCGATCAAAAAAGCTAATAAAATTGCGGCTTTCTTTGATTTCAACTGCGCAACGCAAGCAACTCATAGCTGAAACGTCTTTTCATTTAAGTCATATGATGTAAACTTAATGTAATGCCAGTTTTTGTCACCCCTATGACGCAACTGTCATTGATCTCAAGTGGAAGGTTGCGACGTGTCCTACTCCAAAGCAGATCAGCTTCTTCAATTAGCGACCCTGATTTCGGCTCGTCATCAGGGTCTTGGGCTCGAAGAAGTTCGCGAAATCTTTCACGTCTCACATCGCACAGCACAGCGCATGATGCGTGCGCTTGAATTACAATTTCCTGACGTTGAGATATCACTTGATAACGAGGGACGCCGGCGCTGGAAGCTTGGCAATTCTGGCTTGCGCGATTTCATTAGTGTGAGTGCTGAAGAACTTGCAGCGCTTGAACTTGCTGCCCATCACCTTGATCGCTCTGGCCTTCATCCTGAGCTGCGCGCCTTGCGCGTCTTACAAGACAAAGTGTTGAGCCTGATCCCGCGCTCGAAGACAAAACTAGAGCCCGACACCGAAGCGATTTTGGAAGCGCAAGGTTTTGTTGCGCGTCCCGGTCCGCGCGCTCGCATCAATGAGACGATCCACACAGTACTCGTCGATGCGATCAAAGCCTGCCGCTATGTCACCATCAAATATCGGTCGCATTTTGGTCCCGACGAGTCACATCGCAAAGTAGCACCGCTCGGTTTCTTGTCTGGACCGCGTCGCTATCTTGTTGCGGAAGATCCGGCGAGCCGCCGTGGACCCACTGTCAAAACTTATCGCCTCGACAATGTGAGCAGCGCCTCCATTGAAGAAGACTTCTTTACGCGCCCCGATGGCTTTGATCTGCAAGACTTCGCCAACAAAGCCTTTGGCGTCTACCAACGCGAAAATGAATTGAGCCATATCGAATGGCTTTTCGCACCAGAGGCCGCCCCGCAAGCTGCCTCTTTCCAGTTTCACCCAACGCAGATGGAAGAATATCTGCCCGACGGTTCGCTGGTGGTTCGCTTCAAATCATCCGGCCTGCTGGAAATGGCTTGGTATCTCTATGCCTGGGGCGACAAAGTGACCGTGATCGAGCCAAAAGCGCTGCGAGACCTCGTTAATGGCCACCAGCGCTCCGACTTCCCGGCCCTTCCCTAAGCCGTAAAAGACTTCACGGCCCGTTCAAGGCGCTGTGCCAAGGGCCCGGGCAGCCGCTCTCCCAAAATCATCGCCACTTGCCGATAGTACCAATGGCTACCCTCGCGCCCGCCCGTAAACCGGCTCCAGATTTCATCCCCCACACAATGCCAGTCATTCAGGATCGCCTCGGCATTGTGGGTTTTGTCAGCCAGTGACACCAGCAAAGACGTCGCGGGTTTTTGGCCCAGAATGGCCAGATAGGCTTCCTTGCGCCCCCGCCATTCGGCTTTCACCGCATCATAGGAATCCGTGCAATCTGCCACGATATCAGCAACCTGCGGACCAAAACGGGCGCGGATATCGATCAGGCGGGCCTGGCCGCCCTGATCTTCGGCTGCATCATGCAAAAGGGCCGCAATGGCCTGATCTTCGCTGCCTCCATGTTCGATGACCAGCGAGGCCACCCCCAGCAAATGGCTGATATAGGGCGCATCCGTCCCTTTACGGCGCTGGGCGGCATGAATGGAATTGGCATAAACGAGGGCTTGTTCGAAACGCAGGCTGGGCATGTCAGATCCTCTTTTAAAAACAATTTGTTAACTGGTGCGGCAGCACCAGCGGAGATGAAGGTCTTGGCGGGGATGAGAGAACTCTAACCCCTCGGCATGACAAAAACAGTCATATTGATGGAGACCAGCCGTTTTGGCCCAAAAAGCCAGCATTGCCACCCTGCCGCCATCTTTTCAGGCTGTCTACGGCCCGACCAAAATCCGCTCAAAAGCCATTGAATTAGAGGACTATTAACGCATTTCGTTAACAACTGGCGGCTGACCAAATCCGAGGATCTCATGCGCTTTCAGCGATTCTGGGTCAGCTTGTCGCCTTTAAGACAGGCCCTTGTCGCCGCCGCTCTGCTTGTGGCTGCAAGCGCGCCTGCGGCTGCCTCTGCCAAGGTCATCATTCTGGGCGACAGTATCGGTGTCGGCCTCTCGCTGGCGGGTGGGTCGGATCGCTTGGCTCATAACAGCGTTGCCATCCGCTCGGCCGATATTCTCAACCAATTGCGCCGGATCGACTCCTCACAAGTTGCCGTTGTCAGCCTTGGTACCAATGATGCTGTTGGCAATATCAAAGGCGTCGACAAAGCTATCGACACAATCGTCGATTATGTTCAGCGCAACAATCTGCGCATCGTGTGGATGGGCCCGCCCTGTGTTCTGAAAACCTGGAACACCAATGTCGTGCAGCTGGACCGATTGCTGCAAGACAAGCTTCGCCGCCATGCGCAGATCACTTATGTGAGTGTTGCGGACGACAACTTTTGTGACCGATCACTGCGCGCTGCCGATGGCGTTCATTTTACCATGAAGGGCTATGGCGCTTTGTGGTCGCGCGTCAAAGAAAAGAGCGGGCTGCGCGATGATCGCGCCACACCTGTGCGCGCATTGCAGCCAGCCTATACAAGCGCGTCGACGAAGAAGAAAAAGAAAAAATATCGCGCCAAGATTGATACGCGCGGAAGCGCATAAACCACTCTCTTTGCTCAGGCTATCTTGATGATCACGCGCCGCATTGCACTTGCTACTTTGGCTGGGGCTTTCACCAGCATCCATACTGCACGAACTTTTGCTGCCGAACCTATCCGCATCGCTTTTGTCGGCGACTCTATGGCCGATGGCGTATGGGGCGGCGTGCAGCGGCGCATCTCAAAAAACCCATGCCTGAAACAAACATTGCGCACAGGGCGCTTTGGCGAAATCGGCACAGGCCTGGCGCGCGCGGATAAGTTCAACTGGCCGGCCAAAGTCAAAACCATTTTGACAGACTTCAAGCCCAATCTCTTCGTTGTCTCCTTTGGGCTGAATGATCGCAATCCAGTTGTCGATATCAGTGGCAAGAACCGCGTTGATCTGACGGCCCCCAATTGGACTGCAGCCTACAAAGACCAAGTGAGTGCATTCTTGCAGAGTGCTGCCTCCACCCATGCCAGCATTTTGTGGCTTGGTATTCCGGTCTTGCGCGATGATGCGTCCAACAAAGATGCACTCGAGAAGAACATCATCTTCAAAGAGGCCATCAACGAGATGAAGCAAGAGCGCGTGACCTATGTCGCGCCTTGGACGCTCTCGACCTCGGGCGAAGAGACCTTCCAGCCCTATTACACCGATGCGTCAGGCTCACGTGTGCAATTGCGCGCGAGTGATGGAATTCACTTCACTGGCGCAGGCTATGACCTCATCGCCGCTTATGTGTGGACGAAAATCACCGACCATCTGGAACGTCATGGCGGCGCTGTCAGTGCAGTCTCGGAGACCGGTTGTAAATGATCGCATGGCGCGAAAGCACCAAAGCTCTGCGGCTCGCTGCCATCGTCGGCGGGAGCGTGGCGCTTTTTGCGGTCGTGCATTTTACGTTTTCGACAAAAAGCTCTGAGCCCATACCAACACCGCAACAGCCGCGCCTGTCATTTGCCTCGCTCATCAGCCCCGCTATCGGCGCGCCTCCTCATCCACTCTATACAACCAACCGATTTGAACGCCCGCGCCAAAGGCAAGCCTTTCCCCCACGCACAGATCGCTTTCTCATCGGCCCCAAGACCAAACCATTGCCGCCGGTAGCCGTGTTGTTGCCAAAAGAAGAGGTGATGAGCGGGCCTGAAATCGTCGCCGCTTTGCTGCCGCCCAGCACAACGCTGCAAGCCGTGCCACCCATCGCGCCGCCCGTTGCCGCTCCCATACCGCCAGAAGATCTCTATGACGCCGAGATCCGCGTCAGCGAGCAACGCATTGCCATGGATCGTTCGCGCGGGCGCGCGGCACCGCAACGCGCGAGCAAAGGCAGTCTGCGGATTTTACAAATTGGCGACAGTCATACAGCTGCCGATTTCTTCACTGGTGAAGTGCGCCGCTTGTTACAAGCGCGCTTTGGTGATGGTGGTGTGGGCTATGTGGAAGCGGGCCGTCCGCATGCGGGCCTGCGTCATTCTGCAGTGAGCATCGAGGCCAGCAGCGGCTGGACCTATACGGCCTTACAAAAATCCACTGATAAAAATGCCTTCTATTTGTCTGGCTATAATGCCCTTGCCACCCATGCGGGCGAAACCCTCTCCTTCAAATCGGAGAAAGGCATTGCATGGGATGTGATGGAGATTGAGGTTCTGGTTGGCCCCAATCACGGCTCTATCGAAGTCAAAGTCGATGGGATGAAGCCGAGTGTGCACCAACTCAAATCAGACCGGAATGAGCGCGTTGTTCTGCGCACCGCCACAAATGGTCGACCGACCAATCTTCAGACTGTCACAATCAAGACTCTCACGGATGCACCCGTTACGATTGCAAGCGTCGCGCTCTTCAACTCACAGAGTGGCGTGTCGGTCAGCAAGGTCGGTTTTCCTGGAGCCACAATCGATATTCTCAACCGGCTTGATGAGCGCGTATTCACGGATGAGTTGCGCCGCCTCAATCCGCATATGGTCGTCCTCGCCTTTGGCACCAACGAAGGCTTCAACGACAATCTCAATGTTGTGAGTTACGGCACAACCTATCTTAACGTGCTACAGAAAATCAGGCAGACATTGCCAGACGCCAAGATTGTGGTGATTGCACCTCCGGCAGCCTCACGCGGTTCGGCTTGTAATCCTCCACCCAATCTTGAGCGCGTTCGACAGAAAATCATCGAACTGGCTCAGGACGAGAAATTGCAACTATGGGACTGGTCTTCGATCATGCCGCAGAATTGTGGCGCGCAAGCATGGGCCTCAGCCAATCCCAAGCTGATGGCGCCTGACCATGTTCATCTGACAAGAGCTGGCTATGAGTTGAGTGCGAAATCCTTCGCCAGATTCCTCGAGCCGATTGTGACTGAGATGCGAAAGATCCATTATGCTCTTTCCGACCATTGAGTTCTATCTGTTCTTCCTCGTCGTCTTTGGTGCGACATGGTCTTTGAACTCTTTCAACAGCGCCAAAAAATGGATGCTGCTCGGGGCAAGCTATTTCTTCTATGCCCAATGGGATCGCCATTTCGTCTTTCTGCTACTGGCAAGTTCTCTGTGGAATTTTTCAGGTGCACAGCTGATACAGCGCTGGCGGGGAATGACCGCGCAGCGCGTCGTGCTCGTCAGCGCGGTCACTGGCAATCTTCTGCTGCTCGGCTATTTTAAATATTATGACTTTATCGCTGCGCAGCTCTTCAATCTCTTCGCACTTGTTGGCCTCAAGATTGAGCTTGGCACGACGGGGCTTGCCCTGCCGGTTGCCATCTCCTTCCTGACCTTCCATGGCATTTCCTATATCGTCGATGTGCATCGCCAACAGGTGAAGGCCTCGCGAAGCATCTGC
The DNA here is from genome assembly GCA_947454485.1 of Beijerinckiaceae bacterium. Lineage (GTDB taxonomy): Bacteria > Pseudomonadota > Alphaproteobacteria > Rhizobiales > Beijerinckiaceae > Terripilifer. Next base: position 18,607 of record CANGJJ010000015.1, on the reverse strand, counting down.
GATGTGATGCTCTATATGGCCTTCTTTCCTCATCTGGTCGCGGGCCCCATTGTGCGCGCCGCAGACTTTCTGCAACAACTCTCACGCCCCTCACAACCGAGCCAAGTGGATGTTGCTGGCAGCACGCTTCTCATTCTGGGGGGGCTCTTCAAGAAAATCATCATCGCTGGTCATTTGACTGCTGGTCTGGTGGATCCAGTCTTTGCAGATCCTGCCTCCTACAGCAGTCTTGATCTCGTCATGGCGGCTGTCGCCTATGCCATCGTCATCTATTGCGACTTCAGTGGCTACACAGATATTGCAATTGGCATTGCCAATTTGCTTGGCTATCAGTTTCCCACCAATTTCAACCAGCCCTATCGTGCGCTCTCACTGCAAGACTTCTGGCGGCGTTGGCACATCACTTTGTCGAGCTGGCTGCGGGACTATGTCTATATTCCGCTGGGTGGCAGCCGCTTTGGTACGTTCAACACCTATCGCAATCTCATCCTCACCATGCTGCTCGGCGGCTTATGGCATGGGGCCGGTGCGCAATTTGTCATCTGGGGTGCATTGCATGGTGTCGGCCTGGCGGTTGAGCGCGCATGTCAACTCAAACATGATGGCCTGCCATTCGCACAAAAAATCTTGCGATGGGCTCTCACCTTCGCCTTTGTCACGCTGGCCTGGATCTTCTTTCGCTCGCCCTCACTCGAAGCTGCGAAAGATTTCATCGCGTTGATTTTTGTGAATGACACAGAAGCCTCCACGCTCAAGCCGCTTGTCGGTGGTCTCATGGCTCTTGGTATGGCCCTGCAATTTGCGCCCCCCGATTTGCGCGCGCAGCTTGCCCGCGCCTTCAGCCCCCTGCCTGTCGCTGCACAAGCCATCATCGTGGCATTGTCGCTCTGGCTGATGGGCATCTGCGCCCCGCCCGGCGTTCCACCTTTCATCTATTTCCAATTCTAGAGCGCGCGCGATGCAACAGCACAACTCTCCCCTCGCCCGCAGCTACGCGCTTCTGGCTCTCACCAGTCTCTTCCTGCTGGTGGCTATGAAGGCCCCACTCTCCTCATGGCTAAGCGATCTGCCGCCCCACGCACTGACGCAGGCCGCACAAGTGGCGCTCGAGGCCATCCCGAACTTCGGTCAGACTGAGATCTATGAGAGTCTGCGCCAGCGCTTTTTGGATGCGGTGCGTTAAATCATTCCCTGCTCTCGAAACCAGAGTTCAGCGCCCGGATGCATAGGCACATCCATCGGTGTTGCATCCGTCTCACGACCAAGCTGCGCCACGCCCTCATGTGTGCCTTCTTCCCAAACCATCTCATCATGACGCGCGGCCAAAGCGCCGCAGATGTCATAGGCAACTTTGTCTGGAAGATCCGCGCGCGCATAAAGCGGCCAGCCGCTGAAGTCGATACAATCATGCACGGGGAATTGTGAGAAGCGCCCCGTATTCAGACCCACTTTGCGCCAACCAATTTTCTCCAGCGTCACGAAAGTCTCGGCTTCAAAGGGGATCAGCGAGAAGCCATGGGCGAGAGCCTCAGCCAGCCAAATGCTAATACCCTCATCAAAGACCGCATCCAATGTGCCATCGCGAATGGCATCGAGCCTGCGCTTGTCATTGGGCGGACCCGCCGGATGAATACGCCCACCCCAGCTCTCGATCTCGGACAGGCTCATGCCATAGAGCGCCAGCAATTGCTGGATAAGGACGAGGGTCGAATGGGTCGGATCTTCGCGCACGGAAATCTGCAGCGGATATTTGGCGCGCTTCACATCATGCAAGGAACGAAAACCGAGCGAAGTGCGCATGGCGACAACAAAGCGATCGACGCTTGGATAATTGGCGATGATGCGTAAAGGCAGGGCTCGCGTGAAATGGCCGGTACCGCGATAGGCCTGCGTCAACAAAGCCGAGGGGTTGACGAAGGCGACATCAATCTCCCCGCTCGCCACCGCATAGGCCATGGCCGCAGCGCCTGTTGCCAGCGTCAGCGAAGGCTTGAAACTCTCGCCAGCGCCCGACCCCACCCGGATGCACATATCGCGATTGCCGCCATATTTGGTCTGCGGATTGCCGGCGATATGAAGGCCGACTTGCCACAGAATCTGGCTGCGCTTGAAATTGGCACCAACTGGCAGATTGACCATTGCGTCCCCCCTGATCGGCCCGCAGAATAGAGCTTGTGAAGGCCCTGTACACCTCTTTGCGACCCGCGAAAATAGGGCTAAAAGAGATCAAGGCATAACAAGAATATCGCTTCAACCGAACGAAGCGGACGGGGAGACAGAATGCGTTTGCCAGCCTTGGTAACAGCCTTTCTATGCGCTGGTCTTGGCCTTGCGCAGGCTGACAGCGTGGCTGAGTTTTATCGCGGCAAAACCATCACCGCTTTGGTCGGCGTGAGCGCGGGCGGTGAATATGATTTTCAGCTGCGCCTCGTTGCGCGCCATCTTGGCAAACATATTCCCGGCAATCCCAATATCATTCCTCAAAATATGACGGGCGCGACCGGCCTCGTCATGGCCAATTATCTCTACAAAGTTGCGCCCAAAGACGGCACCTATATCGGCCTCATCCAGAATGGTCTGCCCACTTCGCAGGCCGTTGGATTGGAGGGTGTGCAATTTGATGCACGGCAATTTCAATGGCTGGGGTCTGCCTCGCCCTCCACCATCACCATCTTCACATGGAAGGACAATGTGAAGACAATCGAAGAGGCCAAGCGCACACAGGTCATCACCGGCGCTGTCGGCTCATCGGGCATCACTTTGTCATTTCCGATGATGCTGAATGATCTCTTGGGTACAAAGTTCAAAATGGTCATCGGCTATACGGGCTCTGGTGCGATTGATCTTGCGATGGAGCGCGGCGAAGTCTCTGCACGCGTGTCCAGCTTTGCAAGTCTCAAAACCTCCAAACCCAACTGGATCTCAGATCGCCTCGTCAATTTTCTGGTTTACTCCGGCCCCCAAACTGCTGAGCTGGCCCATGTGCCAAGCGTGAGTGACTTGATCACACAGGCAGAGGACCGCGAAGTCGCACAAATCGTCGGCACCTCAGACCTGCTCGGCCATCCTTTCGCAACAGCTCCCGGTGTGCCGCAAGAGCGCGTCGATGCTTTGCGCAAAGCCTTTCAGGATATGCTACGCGATCCTGACTATGTGAAAGAAGCGAGCGCGCGGGGCCTGAGCATCAATCCAGTTGATGCTGCCACCCTGACGCAAACAATCAACACAGCCATCTCTGCAACCGATGCCGCCAAACAACGCGCGCGCAAATATTTCCAGTAAGGACGACCAATGACCCCGGACGAATTTGCCCTCATGCGCGCCTATCCAACCGCGATGGATCTGCGCGCGCGGGCCAAGAAAATGATGCCGAATTTTTCGTTCGAATATATGGACGGCGGCGCAGGCAATGACACCAATGTGAAACGCAATTGGGACTCGCTCGACAGTGTGCAGCTCATGCCGCGCTATGGTCTTGTGTCGCGCCCACCCAGCTGCGAGGCTACGCTCTTTGGTCATAAATATAGCGCGCCCATTGGTATTTCGCCCATCGGTGGTCCCGGCACAGCCTATCCGGGCGCCGAACATTACCTCGCAAGAGCCGCGCAAAAAGCCAATGTGCCTTACACGCTGGGGCTTCTGTCTGGCATTGATATGGTGGAAGCTGCAAAGATCGCGCCTGATGTTCTGTGGTTCCAGCTCTATCGCGCCCATGCCAACAAACATGAGATTGGTCTTGATCTGGCGCGCCGCGCAGCAGCGGCTGGCGTGAAAGTCTTGGTGCTCACGATTGATACACCGATCCGCACCACGCGACCGCGCGAAACCAAGGCTGGCATTACCAATCCGTTCCGCGTGACCAATCGTCTGCGCTTTGATGCGCTGACCTCACCAAGCTGGTGCGCGGCCATGTTGCGCCACGGCGTGCCGCGCTTTGCCTCGCTGCGGCCCTATATGAAGCCCGGCATGGATTTGTCGGCAACGGCAGACTGGATCCGCAAGGAGATCGGCGGTGCGTTTACTTGGGACGAGATCGCGCTCTATCGCGATGTATGGAAGGGCCCTCTCGTTCTCAAAGGCGTATTGCATCCCGGTGATGCCGAACGCGCGATTGCGATGGGTATTGATGGGCTCTTTGTCACCAATCACGGCGGTCGCCAGATCGAAGCCCTGCCTGCCTCCGTCGATGCGCTGCCTGCCATTGTCGAGCAAGCCAAGGGGCGCGCCACGATCATTCTGGACTCTGGTGTGCGCTCGGGCGTTGATGCAGCGCGCGCTGTGGCGCTTGGTGCGGATGCCGCTTTTGTCGGTAAGGCCTTTTTGTGGAGCCTTGGCGCATTGGGTCCACGCGGTCCCGGCCATCTCATTAATGTGCTGAGCGAAGACATGCGCGCGACTATGGGCCAGCTCGGCTGTCAGAAAGTCTCTGACCTTCGCGATGTTGTGCGCCGCCATCCGGGCGCGTGGCATCTCGACGATTTTGCAATGAACCAGACCAACAACACAGGGGACGCAACATGCTGACCAATCGCCGCACGATCCGCATCGAATGGGGCGATTGCGACCCAGCCGGGATTGTCTATTTCCCCCGCTATTTCGAGATCTTCGACATCTGCACCTCGGCTTTGATGGAATCGGCAGGCTTTCCCAAACACAAGGCGCTGGAGCAGTTCGGCGTCACTGGCTGGCCGCTGGTCGACCTTGGTGCCAAGTTTCACGCCTCGTCACGTTGGGGCGAGGACATTGAGGTCGAGAGCCGCGTGACAGAATGGGGGCGCTCCTCGTTCAAGATTGAGCACCGCATCACGCGCGGCGATACTTTGTGCATCGAGGGATATGAAAAGCGCATGTGGGTTGGCAAAAACCCCGATGATCCGAGCAAAATCCGTTCGGTGCCGATCCCCGAGCCGGTGCTTGAGAAATTCAAAAGCTAAAGCTTGGCCTTAAAGATTGCGGTGAGTTTGATCCAATAAATGGATCAAACTCACTTTTTTTTGCATTTTACGGATGGATCAGGGCGCGATATGACGCCCTTATGGATGATCACACAAACACCCCCTCTGGCGCAGCAGGCGCCGCCCCGACCTCCGGCCCCAAGGCTCGCTACAGGCGACTGCCCTGCGTTTTGATGCGCGGGGGCACATCACGCGGCCCCTATTTCCTTGAAAGCGATTTGCCGACTGACACGGCTGCGCGCGACAAGGTTTTGCTCGCGGCCATGGGCTCGCCACATCAATTGCAGCTTGATGGTTTGGGCGGTGCTAATCCGCTCACCAGCAAAGTCGCGATCGTCTCGAAGGCAACAGTGCCGGGCGCGGATGTTGATTATCTCTTCGCGCAGGTCTCAGTCGATAAAGCTGTCGTCGACACTGGGCCTAACTGCGGCAATATGCTGTCGGGCGTTGGCCCCTTCGCCATTGAATCTGGTCTCGTTGAAGCCAAGGACGGCGAGACCGTGGTGCGCATCTATAATCGCAACACCAAGAGCATGATCGAGGCGACCATCCAGACACCGGGTGGCGAGGTTGAATATGAAGGCAACCAGTCGATTGATGGCGTGAACAATACGGCCGCGCCCATTCGATTGTCTTTCGGTGATGCAGCAGGTGGCAAGACGGGCGCTTTGTTTGCAACGGGCAAGCGCAGCGAAGAAATCAATGGCGTTGAAGTAACGCTGATTGATTATGCAATGCCCATGATGCTGCTGGCCGCCGGCGATGTAGGTTTGCGCGGCGATGAAACACCAGCAGAGATTGACGCCAACACAGCTTTGTTTGAGCGCCTTGAAGCCATGCGCATGGAAGCAGGTCGCCGCATGAATTTGGGAGATGTGACCGGCCGTGTCATTCCCAAGATTGGCTTGATGTCAGTGCCCCATCACGGTGGCACGATTACATCGCGCTATCTGGTGCCCGACTCCTGCCATCGCAGCCACTCGGCCACCGGCGCCTTATGTGTGGCAGCTGCTGCCAGTGTTGAAGGCACTGTAGCCAACAAGATTGCTGTTCATACAGGCGATGAGCCGATCGTCATTGAGCATCCCTCTGGCAAGATCGAGATCGCCATGCGCGCCAATGCGAAGGGTGAGATTGAACGCGCGGAATTCGTGCGCACAGCACGTCGCATCTTCGAGGGGAATTTGTTGATCCCCAAACATCTCTTCGACCCATCCTGACAGGAAACCGCTCATGACCATGAACCGTCGTACTTTCTCGCTGGGTCTGACTGCTGGCCTCACATCGCTCGCAGCGCCTGCGCTGGCGCAGTCCTATCCCGACAAGCCGATCAAGATGATCGTGCCTTATGCTGCTGGCGGCGGCACGGATGCGATTGCACGTTTGATTGCCAATGCTGTGGGTGAGCAGCTTGGCCAAACCATGATCGTGGAAAACAACGGCACGGCTGGCGGCAATGTCGCCTCCCAGATCGCCGCCTCTTCTCCGCCCGATGGCTATACGGTTCTGATGGCCAACCAAGGCCCGATGGTCGTCAATCCCCATCTGTTCAAGAATCTCAAGGTCGATCCGCTGAAGGCTTTCGATCCTGTTGTGCTGATTACATCGGCACCGCTTGTTCTGGTTGTACCTGCCAAGTCACCGATCAAGTCGGCCAAAGAGTTCATCGACTTTGCGACGAAGAACCCCGGCAAGCTCAGCTATGGCAGCGCGGGCAATGGGTCTGCCAGCCATCTGGCGGTGATCCTGCTTGCGCAAATGGCCAAGCTCGATATGTCGCATGTGCCTTATCGTGGCGCTGGCCCTGCATTGAATGATCTTGTTGCAGGCCAGACTGACTTCATGATCACCACCCTGCCCTCCGTGGCTGGTCAGATTGACGGCGGCACAGTACGCGCATTGGCCGTGACAACCAGCACGCGCACCAAGCGCTTCCCCGATGTCCCCACGCTCGATGAGGTGGGTGTGAAGGGCTATGAGAGCGGCGCATGGTATGGCTTTGTGGTCCCCAAGGGCACGCCGCAGCCCATCGTCGACAAGCTACGCAAGGCGACGATTGATGCAATCAACACCAGCATCGTCCGCGAGCGCTTCGCCAATGAAGGCGCGGCCCCGCTGGGAGTTGAGCCTGCCAAATTCGCTGAGATGATGCAGATTGAATCAGCGCGTTGGGCAACAGTCATCAAAAACGCCAATATCGAAATGAACTGATTGGGAGAGGCCCCTGACCGGGGCCTTTTTCGCATGCGCCTCAATTTCGAACTTCTCGATCTGCGCGCTTTTCTGGCGGTGAAAGATCTCGGCGGTTTTCATAAGGCCGCCGATTTTTTAGGGCTGTCGCAACCCGCGCTGTCCCGTCGCATTAAGGCGCTTGAGAGCGCCATCGGCGCGCCGCTCTTTGAACGCTCGACACGCAAAGTCATTTTAACAGCGATTGGTCGCGGGCTGGAGCCGCTCGTGCGCCGCATGATCGAAGAGCTGGAAGGCTCGCTCCTGTCATTGGGGGATCTTGGTCAACAACATCAAGGCCAAGTGAATATCGCCTGTATTCCGACCGCTGCTTTTTATTTTTTGCCGCGCGTCGTACAGGCCTTCAATGCAGTCTATCCCACAATCCGCTTTCGCATCGTGGATGAAGGCGCAAATGCATGTCTCGCCAGTGTTGCGAGCGGCGAAGTCGAATTTGGCCTCAACCTCATTGGCGCGTCAGATCCTGAACTCACCTTCACGCCTCTCGCCGAAGATCCCTTTGTGCTTGCTTGCAGACGCGACCATCCGCTCGCGCAGAGCAACAACCTCACATGGGAACAGCTTGAGAGTGAAAAGCTGATTGGCGTCAGCCGCGCGAGTGGCAATCGTATTCTGCTCGAAACTGCTCTGATGAAAAACAATATCCAGCTGCAGTGGCTTTGCGAGGTGAACCATCTGTCGACCTCGCTCGGCCTTGTGGAGGCAGGACTTGGCGCATCAGTCCTGCCCAAACTGGCAACGCCGCAGGGCGATCATCCAATCCTTGTCACCAAAGAGATCAGCGGCCCAACAATCTCGCGCACCATCGGCATTGTGGAGCGCCGACACAGTCGCTTGTCACCAGCCGCACAACGCTTTCGCGATATGCTGGCCGCGAGCTGGCAATAATCAGCTATGAAGGCCCGGCGCTTCCTGACCGGTTGACTCCACATATTCCAAATAGCCGCCGCCATATTTATGCACGCCATCAGGCGTCAGCTCCAACACACGATTGGAGAGCGCGGCCAGGAAGTGTCGATCATGCGAAACGAAAAGCATTGTGCCTTCGTAATCTGCCAAAGCCTGCACCAACATCTCCTTGGTGCCCATATCAAGATGGTTGGTCGGCTCGTCGAGGATCAAGAAATTCGGCGGATCATAAAGCATCTTCGCCATCACAAGACGCGCTTTTTCACCACCTGACAAAACCCGGCACTTCTTTTCGACATCATCGCCCGAGAAGCCAAAGCAACCGGCCAGCGCGCGCAACGACCCCTGCCCTGCTTGTGGGAAGGAATATTCGAGGGACTCGAAGATGGTCTGTTCGCCGTCGAGCAGCTCCATCGCATGCTGCGCGAAATAACCAACCTTCACGCTACCGCCAATCGTCACGCTGCCCGTATCCGGCTTGGTCGAGCCCGCGATCAATTTCAACAGAGTTGATTTGCCCGCGCCATTGACGCCCATGACGCACCAACGCTCCTTGCGGCTGATGCTGAAATCAAAGCCCTCATAAATGACGCGGCTGCCATAGCTCTTCGAGACATTCTTGAGACTGACGACATCATCACCAGAGCGCGGTGCTTGCGGAAATTCAAACAAAATGGTCTGGCGGCGCTTGGGCGGCTCAACTCGCTCAATCTTGTCGAGCTTCTTTACGCGGCTTTGTACCTGCGCGGCATGAGAGGCGCGCGCCTTGAAGCGCTCGATGAACTTCAGCTCTTTGGCGAGCATGGCTTGCTGACGTTCGAACTGCGCCTGTTGCTGCTTTTCAAGCTGGGCGCGCTGCTGCGCATAAAATTCATAATTGCCCGAGAAAGAGGTCAGGCTGCCACCATCAATCTCGATCACTTTATTGATGATGCGATTCATGAATTCTCGGTCATGCGATGTCATCATCAGCGCGCCTTCATAGCCGCGCAAAAAGCTTTCCAGCCAGATCAAACTCTCAATATCAAGATGGTTGCTTGGCTCGTCGAGCAGCATCACATCGGGGGCCATCAACAAAATTCGCGCGAGCGCGACGCGCATCTTCCAACCGCCCGACAGATTGCCAACATCGCCATCCATCATCTCAGGCGCGAAGGACAGACCCGCCAAGACCTCGCGCGCGCGGCCCTCAAGCGCATAGCCATCAAGCTCTTCGAAGCGACCCTGCACTTCGCCATAGCGCATGATGATCTCGTCCATCTGATCAGCTTGATCAGGATCACCCATCGCAGCCTCAAGCTCGCGCAACTCCGCGGCCACTTCACTGACGGGGCCAGCGCCCTCCATCACTTCAGCAACCGCGCTGCGGCCAGACATTTCGCCGACATCTTGATTAAAATAGCCGATGGTCACGCCACGATCGACACTGACCTGACCTTCATCGGGCAGCTCTTCGCCCGTCATCATGCGAAACAACGTGGTCTTGCCAGCCCCATTTGGGCCGACGAGGCCAACCTTCTCGCCGCGCTGCAAGGAGGCAGAGGCCTCAATGAAGAGGATCTGGTGGCCATTCTGCTTGGAAATGTTTTCGAGACGAATCATGGACGCATATCGCTGAGGGGGGATGGAGGCTTATGGCATGTCCCTGCCCGCTTTTCGAGGGCTAGTGTTCCTCATCTTCAACCCCAGATGACCAGACCAATCAAGCCGAGGCTGCCCACGATAATCCGCCACCAAGCGAAGACAACAAAACCGTGGCGCGAGACAAATTGCAAAAAGCCACGCACAACGAAAAGACCTGAGATGAAGGCTGCGACAAAGCCAATGGCAATTAGAACGCCATCGTTAAATTCAAGCAGCTTGTAATTTTTGAACAGATCATAAGCGAAAGCTCCAATCATGGTTGGCATCGCCAAGAAGAAAGAGAACTCAGCCGCCGCGCGTTTTGATGCACCCAGAAACATGGCCGAGACAATGGTGGCACCAGAGCGCGAAACGCCCGGCACCATGGCCAGGCATTGGAACAGGCCGACAAGGAAGGCCGTGCGCAAAGGCATATCCATCGCATCATCATAGCGCGGCTTCAGCTCCATCTCTTCCATCGCCAGAAGAAACAAACCACCACCAATCAAAGTCGTGCAAACAAGAAGCGGATTGAACAACACGCTCTTGATGAAGGAATGGGCGAAGGCACCCACAATCGCAGCCGGCAAAAAGGCGAGCAGAACGGCAATCACAAAATAACGCGCGTGCAGATCATCGCGCAGACCAAATACAATCGAAATGATCTTGCGGGCATAGACGAGCAGGATCGCGAGGATCGCGCCCAACTGGACGAGGACTTCGAAAGCTTTGCCTTTGGACTCAAAGCCCAGAAAATGACCCACGAGCAAAAGATGCCCCGTCGAAGAGACAGGCAAAAACTCCGTGAGGCCCTCAATGCCACCTAGCAGCAGGGCCTTCAGCGCGTCCATCATCGTCATGCGTAACCATCCCAGCGCAGGGTCGAATCCAACGGGCGCAGACTTACGCGCAGCCGCGCAGAAGGACAATCGGAGCCAACACGCGGGCGGGAGCGCCCGACAGATTGCCGCACACGAGAGTTAACTTATTGAAAATAAAGAAGTTGGCACGCCCAACGGGACTCGAACCCGTGTCTTCACCGTGAAAGGGTGATGTCCTAGACCGCTAGACGATGGGCGCAGCCTTCGGGGCGATTCACCGCCCCGGAACGAGCGGACCTATAAAGGTGGCGCTCGCCTTATGCAAGGCGGTGGATGCAAATTTCGTCAGGCCCGCCAGCCCCCTCTAGACATGCTCGACGGCCACAATCCCCGGCACGGCCTTCAAGGCCCCGGCAATCTGGGGAGAAACCGAGAAACGACCCGGCAATTTGACCTCGATCTCGCTGGCAGTCGCATCCATCATCAGGACCAGCGACACTTCGCCATCCCCCCTCTGGGTCAGGCGCTGCTGGATTGAGGGCAGCGCGCTATCGTCCCTCAGGAAGATGCGCAGACCCTTTTGGACGCGGTTTGCGGCCTGATCGAGTGGCTCGGCGACCACGATTCTCGCGCGCACATCCTCGCCCTCAACGGTCGCCTGCAGCGAGACAAGCACGACAGCGCCCTTCTCCAATATGTCGCGAAACTGGTTCAGCCCCTCCTGGAACATGATCGCTTCATATTGGCCGGTGGGATCCGACAGGGTCACGATGCCCATCTTGTTGCCGGATTTGGTGCGGCGCTCGGTGCGGTCGAGAACGGTGGCTGCCAGACGCGCAGAGGTCGCGCCCTGTTTCACCGAACGGGCAAACTCTGCCCAGCGCTGGACACGCAGGCGCGTCAAGACGGTCGCATAATCATCAAGCGGATGACCGGACAAGAAGAAGCCAACCGCGTCAAATTCGCGGCGCAGTTTTTCAGAGGCCGCCCAACCCTGCGCCTTGGGTGTGACGAAATGTTCTTCGCCAGCGTCGGCCCCAAACAAACCACCCTGCCCCTGCGCGCGATCTTCTTGCGAGCGATTGGCGATGGCGAGGATCGTCTCGACCGATGCAAAAGCACGCGCGCGATCAGGTTCAAGCTCATCAAAAGCGCCAGCGGCTGCCAGACTCTCCAGAACTTTCTTGTTCACTTCACGCGGATTGATGCGGCGGGCAAAGTCGCCCAGATCCTTGAAAGGTTTGTCACCGCGCGCGGCGACAATGGAGGCCGCCTGACCTTGGCCAACACCCTTCACCGCTGAGAAGGCGTAGCAAATGCCATAGGTGCCTTGTGCATCGGCCTGCACTTCGAAATCAACGCCCGAGCGATTGATGGAGGGTGGATCAACGCGAATGCCAAGACGGCGCGCCTCATTGCGGAATTCGGCGAGCTTGTCGGTATTGCCCTTGTCGAGCGTCATCGACGCGGCGATGAATTCAACCGGATGATTGGCTTTGAACCAGCCGGTTTGATAGGCAATCAAAGCATAGGCAGCCGCATGGCTCTTGTTGAAGCCGTAGTCGGCGAATTTCGCCAGAAGATCGAAAATCTCATCGGCTTTGGATTTTTGGATCCCGCGTTCAACCGCGCCGCGCACAAAACGGTCGCGCTGCGCATCCATCTCAGACTTGATCTTCTTACCCATCGCACGGCGCAACAAATCGGCTTCGCCGAGCGAATAGCCCGACAATTGCTGCGCGGCCTGCATCACTTGTTCTTGATAGATGATGACGCCGAATGTCTCTTCCAGAATGGGGCGCAATTTCTCGTCGAGATATTCAGCCTTTTGCTCGCCATGTTTGACGGCGCAATAGGTTGGAATATTGGCCATGGGGCCGGGTCGATAGAGCGCCACAAGCGCAATGATGTCTTCCAGACGGTCGGCGCGCATTTCAGCAAGCGCTTTGCGCATGCCAGCGCTTTCCACCTGAAACACGCCGATGGTTTCACCGCGCCCGAGCATCTCATAGGTCTTGGCGTCATCGAGCGGGATTTTGGAAATATCGACTTCAATGCTGCGATCAGCGAGCAACTTGACCGTGGTCGACAAGGTCGTGAGCGTCTTCAGACCCAAGAAGTCGAATTTCACAAGGCCCGCAGGCTCGACCCATTTCATATTGAACTGGGTCGCGGGCATTTCTGATTTAGGGTCGCGATAGAGCGGAACCAATTCATGCAAGGGCCGGTCGCCGATCACAATACCAGCCGCATGGGTTGAGGCGTTGGAATAAAGCCCCTCCAGCGTCTTGGCGATCTCCAGCATACGCGCCACACGCTCATCGCCAGCAGCAGCTTCACGCAAGCGCGGCTCACCATCGAGCGCTTGCGCCAGAGTGACGGGCGCAGCGGGATTTTGCGGCACGAGTTTGGCGAGTTTGTCGACCTGACCGAGCGGCATTTCCAAGACGCGGCCCACATTGCGCATGACACCGCGCGCGAGGAATGAACCAAAGGTGATGATCTGCGCGACACGATCCGCGCCATAGCGGTCACGCACATAGCGGATCACTTCGTCGCGACGATCCTGACAGAAGTCGATGTCAAAGTCCGGCATCGACACGCGCTCAGGATTGAGGAAGCGCTCGAAGAGCAGACCAAAGCGCATCGGATCAAGATCCGTGATCGTGAGCGCATAAGCCACGAGCGAGCCTGCACCCGAACCACGCCCCGGCCCTACAGGAATGCCCTGTGCTTTCGCCCATTTGATGAAGTCGGCCACGATCAAGAAATAGCCGGGGAATTTCATGCGCGTGATGATGCCAAGCTCAAAGTCGAGCCGCTCTTCATAATCAGACGGAGCAAAACCCGGCGCAGGCCCATGGGCTTTGAGACGCTCGATGAGGCCCTCTTTGGCCTGACGCATCAATTCAGCGGATTCGGCTGCCTCGCCGCCCTCAGCGCTGCCAGCCTCTTCGCCCGTGGTGAAGCGCGGCAGAATGGGTTTGCGCGTGAGCGGACGATAGGCGCAGCGCATCGCAATCTCAACCGTATTGGCGGTCGCCTCTGGCAGATCAGAGAAAAGCTCCAGCATCTCCTTGCGGGTCTTGAAGCGATGTTCGGGGGTGAGTTGGCGCCGGTCAGTCTGCGAGACCAAAGCGCCCTCTGCGATGCAGAGCAAAGCGTCATGCGCGTCATATTCTGAGCGCGCGGCGAAGAAAGGCTCGTTGGTGGCCACCAGCGGCAGATGGCGCTCAAAGGCGAAATCGAGCAGATGCGGCTCAACCTGCTGCTCAAGCGCCACACCATGGCGCTGCAGCTCAACATAGAGTCGGTTCGGGAACAGGGCCTGCAGACGCGCCAGCCGCGCTCCAGCAGCCTCCCCGCGCCCAGTGGCGATCAGACGGTCGATACAGCCAGAGGGGCCACCAGTGAGCGCAATGACGCCTTCGGTGCGACCCTCCAGATGACGCAGGAGAACATGGGGCGTGTCGCCGGGCTCGGGATCGAGCCAGGCGCGTGTGCCCAGATCCATCAGATGTTCATAGCCACGCTCGCTCTGGGCGAGGAGGACGAGACTGCCGCGTCCTGCAGCCTGTTGCTCATGGGGCCGCGTAGCCAGCTCTGCCCCATCGCCGAAGTCGAGGGTGAGCGTAATGCCGATAATCGGCTGAATGCCGTCCTTGGCAAGCTTTTCGGAAAATTCGAGCGCGCCAAACAGATTGTTGGTGTCCGTGATCGCCAGAGCGGGCTGGCGGTCAGCGCCAGCAAATTTCGCCAGCTTGGCGATGGTCAGCGCCCCTTCGCGCAAGGAGAAAGAGCTGTGCACATGAAGATGCACAAAGCCAACGTCTCGCAGCACACGACTCAAGGGAAAGCCTCCGGATCAGGATGCCCATTGTCGCGGATCTACCGGCTGGGGTCGAGCAGAACCCAACCCCCATGCCCCCCTTTCAACAGGAGGCCCCGCGAGGAAGGCAACCAAACTCTCAGATGGCCCCAAAGCCGCGCGCGACAACCGCGATCAAACCCATAAATGCTGCCAAAGACGCCAGCTCAGTTACATCAACCAGGATCATGCGAACCATAACAAACCTCCCGTGTACGTGGAGTGTGCTCATTATGTTCTAATTTTGTTCCTTGTCAAGCGGCCCGATTTACAGCCTTGCTGAACCAACCCTAGCTGGTCCCTGTGGGGCACAAAGGCCTCCGCTACGCCCCCTCAGGGAAGCTCGACCACGAGCCCGTCACGCAAAGTGACGCGGCGATCCATGCGCGAGGCCAACTCCATATTGTGGGTCGCGACAAGCGCAGCCAGCCCCGTTGCCCGCACGATCTGTGTCAGTGCACTGAAGACATGGTCAGCTGTGCGCGGGTCGAGATTGCCCGTTGGCTCATCAGCGAGCAAAACACGCGGCCCATTGGCAACCGCGCGCGCAATGGCAACACGCTGCTGCTCGCCACCTGACAATTCGCCCGGACGATGGCTGAAGCGTTTGCCAAGCCCCAGATAGGAGAGGATCTCCTGCGCCCGCTGTGCAGCTTGCGCACGGCCAAGCCCCCGGATCAGCTGCGGCAGCATCACATTTTCAAGCGCGCTGAATTCAGGCAGCAGATGATGGAACTGATAGACAAAGCCAAGCTCCGTGCGACGCAAGGCTGTGCGCTGGTCATCATCCATCTCAGCGGTAGGTTGCCCGCCAATATAAACTTCGCCGCCATCGGGCTTCTCAAGCAGGCCTGCGACATGAAGCAGAGTCGATTTGCCAGCCCCGGAAGGCGCAATCAGCGCCACCGATTCACCCGGCCACAGGGCAAATTCAGTGCCGCACAAAATCTCAAGCGAAGCCTCGCCCTGCAGATAGCGGCGCTCAACAGCGTGGAGCCAGAGTGCTGGAGTCTCGACCGCGCTCATCACTCATACCTCAGCGCTTCGACGGGATCGAGTTTGGCCGCGCGCCATGCAGGATAGATCGTCGCCACCAAAGACAGGCCAAGCGCCAAAGCCGTCACCATCACCACATCACTGGGGATGATGACCGAGGGCAAACGGCTGAGCAGATAGAATTGCGGATCAAAGACATTCAGCTGGAAGGTCTTGTTGATGAACTGGCGCACAGTCTCCAGATTATGCGCGACCACCAGACCCAGCAGCAGGCCCGCGAATGTGCCCACCACACCAATGGTCGAGCCCGTCAGCAAAAAGACGCGCATCACCGCACCGCGCGTCGCGCCCATGGTGCGCAGGATCGCGATATCGCGGCCCTTGTCTTTAACCAGCATGGTCAGGCCTGAGATGATATTGAGCGCGGCGACCAGAATGATGAGCGTGAGGATGAGGAACATCACCGTGCGCTCGATCTTCAAAGCCTCAAAGAAGGAGCGATTGCGCTGGCGCCAATCGGTGAAGATCATCGGGCGCTGGACGGCAAGATCAAGTTTGACGCGCATCGCATCCATATCATCAGGATTGCTGACAAAGGCTTCGATGACACTGGCTTCATCATCTTTGTTCAAAAAAGCCTGTGCTTCGGTCAAGGGCATATAGACGAAAATGCCATCAAATTCCGACACGCCGATCTGGAAGATGGCAACGACCGGATAGGCTTTGAGGCGCGGCGCCACACCAAAGGGCGTGGAGGCGCCACGCGCGGTCAAAAGCGAGATCGTGTCGCCAATACGAAGACTCAACTGCTCGGCCATCTTCGCGCCAATGGCAACACCACCTGCAGCTTCAAATCCATCCAGCGTGCCAAGTCGCACATTGTCGGCAATGCCGGGCAGGCGTTTGATATCGCGCTCGCGAATACCGCGCAGCAAGGCGCCCGACTGGTTATAGGTCGAGGAGACACCCGCCGCGCTCTCCACCATGGGAATGGCGAGCGTGACGCCCGGCACTTTCTCCACGCGCGCAACCACTTCGTCATAATCAGTAAGAGGCCGCTCAACGCCCTGCAGGAAGATATGACCATTGATGCCGATGATCTTGTTCATCAGCTCGATGTGAAATCCATTCATCACCGACATGACGACAATCAATGTCGCCACGCCCAGCATGATCCCCGCGAAGGAAAAGCCGGCAATGACGGAGACAAAGCTCTTCTTACGACGCGCCCGCAGATAACGCAGCGCGATCATCCATTCAAAGCCTGCAAAGGCCCGCGTGCCCTTGGGCACGGCGGCCTGTGCAGTGGATGGATCTGCTGCGCCCTCGTTCATGCGGTGAACTTGTTCAGCACTTCGTCGATGGACAGATTTTCGCGCGCGCCGGAGCGGCGGTTCTTCACCTCGATCTTGCCCTCAGCCAGACCCTTCGGCCCGATGATGACCTGATCAGGCAGACCGATGAGATCCATAGTCGCGAATTTTGCGCCGGGGCGCTCATCGCGATCATCATAGAGCGTATCGACGCCCGCTTTTTCAAACTTGGCATAAAGATCGGCGCAAGCAGCATCGGTTGCCGCATCGCCAACCTTCAGATTGGCAAGACCCAGACGGAAGGGCGCGACGCTCTCAGGCCAGATGATACCATTCTCGTCGTGATTGGCTTCAATCAAAGCCGCGACCAAGCGTGAGGGGCCGATACCATAGGAGCCCATCTGCACAATATGTTCCTTACCGTCAGGGCCGTTGACGACCGCGCGCATGGGCTCAGAATATTTCGTGCCGAAATAGAAGATATGGCCGACCTCAATGCCGCGCGCTGACATGCGCTGCGCATCCGGGATGGCTTCAAAAGCTGCAGCATCATGCATTTCAGAGGTTGCAGCGTAATTGGCAGTCCATGAATCGAACAGGCCCTGCATCACAGCGCGATCATCAAAAGCGACATCAGCATCGGGCACATCTTTGCTGAGATAGTCAGCATGGCAGAAGACTTCGCTCTCACCCGTCGAGGCCAAGATGATAAATTCATGGCTGAGATTGCCACCGATCGGGCCAGTATCGGCGCGCATCGGAATGGCCTTCAAACCCATGCGCGCAAAGGTGCGCAGATAAGCGACAAACATTTTGTTGTAGGAGTGGCGCGCACCCTCGGCATCAAGATCGAAAGAGTAAGCGTCTTTCATCAGGAATTCGCGCGAGCGCATGACGCCAAAGCGCGGGCGCACTTCGTCGCGGAACTTCCATTGGATGTGATAGAGATTGAGCGGCAGATCTTTGTAGGAGCGCACATAAGCGCGGAAGATCTCGGTGATCATCTCTTCATTGGTGGGACCAAAGAGCATCTCGCGCTCATGGCGATCTTCGATGCGCAGCATCTCTTTGCCATAGGCATCATAGCGCCCGCTCTCGCGCCACAGATCGGCAGACTGAATGACCGGCATCAACAGTTCAACCGCACCCGCGCGGTTCTGCTCTTCACGCACAATCTGCTCGATCTTGCGCAGCACGCGTAGGCCGAGCGGCAGCCAAGCGTAAATGCCCGCCGATTCCTGACGCACCATGCCCGCACGCAGCATCAGACGGTGGGAGACAATTTCGGCCTCCTTCGGGGTTTCGCGCAGGATAGGCAGAAAGAAGCGGGACAGACGCATCGGTGAACCTGAGTTAGAGCCGATTCGGGCTCAAAAGGCCCGACTTTGTGAGGCAAACAATAGCATGGCGGGTGGAAAGACAAGCGCGCGCCCAACTTGGCCGTTCTGGCTGACAGAAGTGAACCAAAATTGGGACAAAGCGAAGCTTTCGAGACAAAGTTTTTTTGGCCTCTACAAGTGAAAAGCGCAAGGAAAAGCGCTGGCAAAATCTAAATTTAATTATTATTTTCAGATACTTATGTACAAAAGAACACGCCGTTCGGCCCAGTAAAAAAAGTCTGAAACGGCGTTTCGAGGGGTAGTGACAAGGGCCAAACCTTAGGCTAGCCTCACTTTATTCCGAAAGGAGGCCGCGTCCGGTTCGCCGGTCACGAGCTCAAATCCAAGTCGCGGGAGGAAGCCGGTTTCAGGTGACACGGACTAACAGGCCAAAAGGCCGAAGCCGTGGATGCCACAAAATGAGCCGGTCGAGGCAAGGATGACTGAAAGCAAGGCTTCGCGCCTTGCTTTTTTATTTTGGGGGCCGCCGTTT
>CANGJJ010000014.1 GCA_947454485.1 Beijerinckiaceae bacterium | reverse complement strand
TCAGCGACGGCGATGTCTGCATTGATCGACTTGGCTTGCATGAAAAAATCTCCCAAAGGTTTTCGTGGTGCTAAATCACAGAACGTTGAGCGGTACTTTAAGGAAGCGCTTGCCGGATGGGTCCGGCGCTGGCAATTCGCCGGCTTTCATATTCACCTGCAGCGAGGGAATGATGAGGCGCGGCATATCCAGCGTTTTGTCGCGCGCCTCGCGCATGGCGACAAATTCGTCTTCGCTGATCCCGTCGCGCACATGGATATTATGCGCGCGCTGTTCAGCCACCGTGGTCTCCCAACGGATTTCGCGACCATTGGGGCCATAGTCATGGCACATGAACAAACGCATCCGCTCAGGCAGGGATAGGACTTTGCGAATGGAGCGATAGAGAATGCGTGAATCGCCGCCGGGGAAATCCGCGCGGGCTGATCCACCATCAGGCATGAACAAAGTGTCGCCCACAAAGGCGGCATCGCCGATGACATGGGTCATACAGGCGGGCGTGTGTCCGGGTGTATGCATGGCAAAGGCCTTCAGCGCGCCGATCTGATATTCGTCGCCATCTTTGAAGAGATGGTCGAACTGGCTGCCATCGCGCTGGAACTCTGTGCCCTCGTTAAAGACCTTGCCGAAGGTCTCCTGCACAATAGTGATATGTTCGCCAATGCCGATCTGGCCGCCGCAGATCCGCTGAATATAGGGAGCTGCTGACAGATGATCCGCATGGACATGCGTCTCAATCAGCCACTCAACCTTGAGGCCTTGGTCTTTCACAAAAGCGATCATTTTGTCGGCGGATGTATAGGCGATACGCCCGGCGGCATAGTCGATATCCATCACCGCATCGATCAAGGCGCAGGATGAAGAGGCAGGATCGCGCACGACATAAGAGACGGTGTTGGTGGTCTCTTCGAAAAAAGCGGTGATCTGTGGCTGTTGCGAAAGATCGACCATTCGAGGTATCGCAGCCATTCAGGCCTCCCTGACTTTTATGGCGGGCGCAACGAGCCGCCAGCTCCGCGCGGAGCCCCAGAGACCTACCTAGAAAGGTGCCGCAAAGGCAACCCATTTTTAGGCAGAGCTGCGCTGACAACCGGCCCCCAGCCTGTGGATGGCGAGCCGTATCACGGTCGTAATGTCTGAACCCTTGGGCGCAGTCCCCTGAATGAGGGGAGAGGTTGAGGCTTTTGCCTCAACCCATGGCTTTCACGCGGGCCACATCGGCTTCAAGATCGAAGGCTTTGGCCGCATTGGCGGAGACCATGGCATGGGTCTCGTCATCACTATAGCCCAGCTCGAGACATAGTTTCACGCCGAGCTGGAAGCCTTCCAGCGGGGTGAAGATGCCCGTCTGGCCGAGGTCTGAGCACAGGATGGTCTTATCGACGCCCGCCGCTTCGATATGTTTGCGCAGCATCTCACCATCGGCCACTTTGAACTTCGAGCCTTCGAGGAACATGCAGAGCGAATGTTCGACATAAGCGCCCATGGAGGCGATGCCGCGCACATCATTGAGGCTGGCTTCGACGATCTCTTCGGGATGGGTGAAGATGAGACGTTTGACGCCGCGCTTCTTCGCCTCTTCGAAGATCTTCCATGTCTCGCTCACATGCAAATGACCGCTGGCCAGCGCCATGTCATTCTTGGCGACAATGTCGAGCACTTCCTTGACCTCATCGAGGACATTCTTGTTAGCATCGAGCACAGGGATGCCACGCGCGGGGCGGATCTTTTGGGTTGAAGCGGGATGGACCCAGCCCGATGTCTTTTCCCAGCGCAGATGGTTTTCTGCAGCCAGCGTCGGCAAGAAGACGATTTTGCCACCCATGGCAGCAGTATGTTCCACCGCATAGGGGTTGAAGCCGCCGATTACATTGTTGAGCACAATGCTGGAATAAATGCGCGTGACGAGATCGGGGTGATGATGGCCGATCATGGTCGCGGTCATCACGCCGCTATAGTCATGATCTTTGGTGATTGCGGCCGCGAATTTTGCACCTGAATATTGCTGCGCGAGTTCGAGATGATCAATCGCGCGGGGCGCGATCGAGGGGCCCGAATGAACATGCGGGTCGATGGCGCCCACAAGGATGCGCGCGATGCGGGCGTCGAGGTCTTGGGTCGTGTTCGTCATCGCCTTGTCCTTATTGTTGGGCCGCAGGCATGGGATAGTCTTTTTCGTTCAGCACAAAGCCGGGCTTGGATGAGAAATCCATGCGCGGAGGGCCGAAAATATCCACGAGCCATGTCGTGCCTTCGCCCGTATCCTGTGTCGTGTGAATGACGCCAGCAGGAATGACAAGGATAGAGGGGCTTGCGTCATAGACCGCATGTTCGTCCTCAATCCACTGCGTCATGTCAGGCCCCCAAGGATAGCGCATGTGATGCACAAAGGAGCCTTTGAGGCCGAGCGACATCTGCTCGAAATCATCATGCCAATGGGGGCTGAGCTTGGCCGGGTCGCGGCGGTTTTTCCAAGGTTCGAAAATATTGATCATGAGATTGGTCGAGCGGAACAAGCGCATCTTCAGCGGGCTTGGATCAGGGCTGGTGACATCTGCCATTTTGTAAGCGCGCAGTTTGAAGCCCCCCACAGGATCGGGCCACGCTGTAATGGGCGTGATTTCGGGCGCACCATCTGCATAGACAGACGCATTGCTGGCCGCATTCAGAAGATCACTGGCTTTGTTGGAAAAGACGCTGATGATTTGGCCACCCTGCGTCACCGTGAGTTTGCTCGGGCCGGGAGGAACGATGAGCAAGGTCTCAGGGCCAGCCTCAAGCTTGGTATTGGCAGCTTCCATGACAGCTGCGCCGCTGACGACAAAGATCATATATTCGTCGCTCTGCGCTGTGCGCTCCATGACGGTACCCGCAACAACCTCACTCACAACTGTGACGAAATTGGCGGCGCGTGTGATCCAATGTCGGGTGCCATTGGCCTCGGTCTTTTGCGGTGCTTCGCAATAGTGACGAGCATAGGTGGCTTTGCGCTTGGGAATCGTGAGGGTCATGATGCGCTCCTAGGCGAGGCTGCGAAGATCTGAGAGGGCCTTATTGGCGGCTTGGCGCATCAGGCCTTGGTCGGATGAATAGACAAAGCCTGTGCCGCCAAGAGCGCGCATAGCGCTGGCATCAGCAAGGCTGCCAACAAAGAACATGACCGGCTTGCCAGCGGCCTTGGCCGCTTTGGCAACACGCTCAGAGGCGGCGCGCACGGCCTCACATTCAGGTGATGTCTCGCCCATGGCAGCAGCAAGATCGCCGCGTCCGACAAAGAGCGCGTCAATGCCATCAACCTTGGCAATCTCCTCAACCAGAGGAATGGCTGAAGGGTCTTCGATCTGCGCGATGACCGTCGTCACAGCATCGCCGTGATCAAGATGCTGCGATAGATTCAGACCGCCATAACGGCCTGCGCGCGGAGAATTGGAGAAGCCGCGATTGCCGCTGCGATAGCGGCAGGCTGCAGCAACTTCGCGCGCACGCTCAACACTCGCCACATGGGGCACAAGAACGCCGATTGCGCCTGTATCCAGAGCCGAGAGCAGATTGGAGGGCGTGCCGGAGCTGACGCGCACAAGGCCCGCGATTTGCGCGGCGCGGGCACTCACCAGGGCTTGGTCAATGGTCCCGCGATCAAAGGGGGCGTGCTCCTCGTCGATGACGACAAAGTCATAGCCAAGGTCGCCGAAGATTTCGGTCGCATGGCCGCTGGGTGTTTTCATGAAGGAGCCGCAAAGCAACTCCCCTGCGAGCAGGCGACGACGGAAGGTGAAAGGATCGGGCCGTGTCATCACACACCTATTTCGCTGAACCAAGAATGCCGGAGGGGCGCAGGAAGAGGAAGAGCAGCAGAACCGACAGGGCTGCCATATTCTTCAAGCCAGAGCCGAGTGAATAGACCGCCAGCGCTTGCGCAAGGCCAAGCGTCAGGCCGCCAAGAAAAGCGCCGAAAGGACGACCAAAGCCACCCACAATGGCAGCAATGAAGCCGCTGATGGCGAAAGGCGTGCCGACATTGAAAGCGGTGAATTGGGTGGGCGTGACAAGAATGCCTGCAATCGCGCCAAGCCCTGCACTCAGGGCAAAGGAGAGTGCCAACATATGCGAGACCTGAATGCCTTGTAGGGCGGCAGCCTCTCGGTTGATGGCGCAAGCGCGCATGGCGCGGCCCACCAATGTCTTTTGAAAGAAGAGGCCCAGCGCAATGATGAGCACGATGGATGTGCCAAAGATCCACAATGTCTGATAGCCAATCGCGATGCCAAACAGACGCAGTGGCGGCAGATCAGTGAAGACGGGCAGGCTCTTTGGTTGGTCGCCGACCACAATCAAAGTGGCGCGCTCAATCACGATTTGCGCAGCCAAAGTTGCCAGGATCATGACGAACATGGTCGCCTTGCGATCCCATAGGGGCCGCACAACAATGCGCTCAATGATAACACCCACCAGCGCGACGCAGATGATGGTGATGGCAGCAGCGAGGATCAAAGGCACATTCAGGCTGACAAGCACATAAGTGATCATGCCGCCCAGCATGACAAAAGCGCCTTGCGCGAAATTCACAATGCCGCTGGCATTATAAATCACGCAAAAACCGATGCCGATAAGGCCATAAATACAGCCAACAGACAGGCCATTGAGGATCGTCTGGCCGAGGAATGACAGATCAAGCATCGAGCATCTCCGTTCCACCCAGATAGGCTTCGATGACATCTTTGTCGGCCTGAATATGCGAAGGGCTGCCTTCGGCAATTTTGCGGCCGAAATTGAGCACAACGATATGGTCGGCTGTATTCATCACAAGGCGCATATCATGTTCGATGAGCAGGACAGTTGTGCCAAGATCTGAGATGCGGCGAATGATCTGCGATAGCTTCTCGGTCTCTTCATGATTGAGACCTGCAGCAGGCTCGTCGAGCATCAAGAGCTGTGGGTCGGTCGCCATCGCGCGCGCGATCTCGAGCAGTCGCTGCTGGCCATAGGGCAGGGTGGAGGCCAGCATATCGGCCTGTGCGCCCAGACCAACAAGGTCGAGCAATTCGTGTGAGCGCTGTTCTGTCTGACGCTCTTCGTCACGAACCCAGCGCGGGCGCAGCAAGGCGCCGATCACACCTGCCTTGGTGCGCACATGGCGGCCGATCATGACATTTTCGAGCACGCTTTGGTTCTGGAAGAGTTGCGTCAGCTGAAAGGTGCGCACAAGACCGCGTGTGGCGATCTCTTCAGGCTCAAGGCCCGTGATCTCTTGCTCATTGAAGAAAACGCGGCCCTCTGTGGGGGGGGAAAAGCCCGAGATCATATTGAACAAAGTTGTCTTGCCTGCGCCATTGGGGCCGATGACCGCAGAGACACCTGCCGCATTGATGGAGAAGGTGACATCACTATTGGCCACCAATCCACCAAAGCGCTTGGTGAGATGTTCGACGCGCAGGCGGATCATGGCGCGACCTCCTTGGCCGGCGCTTTGGTTCGCAGAAGCTTCTTCACCACCTGATCAAGTGAGGCGATGCCGCCGGGCGCATAGATGAGGATGAGGATGAGGGCGGCACCATAAACGAGATCTTGATAGTCTTTGAAGCTGCGAATGCTCTCGGGCAAGAGCCCAATCACAATCGCGCCAATCAAAGGCCCGGTCGTTGTGCCAATGCCACCAACATAGAGCATGGTGAAGGCGAGAATGACCATATTCATGCCGATCATCTCGGGGCTGATGAAGCCTACGATATGCACAAACAGCGTGCCCGAGATCGAGGCATAGATGGCCGAGATGATGAAAGCGGTGAGTTTGTATTGACGCACATTGATGCCAAGCGCGCGCGCTGCATCTTCGCTACCTGACAAAGCAACCAAAGCGCGGCCAAAGCGTGAATGACGCAGCAGCCATGATGCAGCAAGGCTTAGCACTGCCATGATGGCCAAAAAGATCAGCTGGGCGCGATCAGAGAGCAGCTCATAGTGACCGATGCCCAAAGCTGGAATGCCCGAGATGCCCATATATCCATTGGTCACGGACTGCCATTGCACGGCGACCTCATAGATGATGAGGCCGATGGCAAGTGTCGCCATGGCCAGATAATGGCCCTTCAGGCGCAGGGTGGGATAGCCAATCACAAAGGCGCAGATGGCGGTTGCAACAATGCCCGCCAACGCGGCGAGCAAGGGCGGCCAGCCATAAGTGGCAGTGAGGACGGCTGATGCATAAGCACCAATCGCGGCAAAGGCGTTTTGACCAAAACTCGTTTGGCCCGCATAGCCCATGAAGATATTCAGGCCCGCGACAAAGATCGTGTAGATCAGGCCAAAGCCGACCACAGTGACAATATAGCCGCCATCGGCAATCGCATAAGCAACCATGCCAGCCGCCGCAATGGCAGGCGCATGGCGCAGCGCAGCCATCAGCTTACTGGAAATAGTAGCGGGCGAGTTGGTCATGCGATGTGATCTCTTTGGTGTCGATCTCGGTCGAGATACGGCCATTGACGACGACATAGGCGCGCGATGCGATCTTCAAAGCCAGCGGGGCTTTTTGTTCGACGAGCAGAACGGACAGGCCCGAGCGATTGAGCTCTGCGAGTGTTTCCAGAATTTCGGCCGTCACTTTGGGTGCAAGGCCGAGTGAGGGCTCATCAAGGAGCAGCAATTTGGGATCGGCCATCAGCGCACGGCCAACGGCAAGCATTTGCTGTTCACCGCCTGACATCGAGCCCGCAGCCTGTGACAGCCGCTCTTTGAGGCGGGGAAAGAGCGTGAGCACGCGCGAAAGTCGGCGCTCATAATCCTCCCCGCGTCCGTTGATCATATAGGCGCCGAGCTGGAGATTCTCCTCCACGCTCATCGGTCCGAAAATACCGCGCCCTTCAGGCACCAGCGCAATGCCGCGCGCTGCAACAGCCGCGGCATTGCGTGGCAAAAGCTCACCACGAAAGCGCACATCCCCACTGGCCGATGTGAGGCCCACAATGGAGCGCATGAGCGTCGATTTGCCCGCCCCATTGGGGCCCAGAACGGCGATCAGCTCACCTTCTTTCAGGTCGAGATCTGCGCTGCGCAAGGCGGTGACTTCGCCATAGCGTGCGGTCAGACCTCGAACCTCAAGAATGTTGCCTGTCGTGATGCTCACTGCGTGCTCGCTCAGTTCTTGACCATCACCTTGCCGTTTTCATAGGTCGCCATGAAGAACGGATTGGTGGTGATGCCCTGATGAACCGTAGGTGAGAAGCTGTAGATGCCGCCAGTGCCCTGATAGGGAGGCAGGGTTTCAACAGCCGCGCGGATCGCTTCGCCATCGAAGCTCTGGGCCTTGTCGATGGCGGCCACCGTGACCATCAAAGCATCCCATGCTTTGCCAGCCCACACAGCATCACGATCGCCATGTTTGGCGCGCCACAAGGGCAAGAAGCGGGCGATCTCCTGCTTCAGAGCGCCTTCGGGGAGAGTCTCATAGACCTGCGCAGGGGCAGCCACGAAGAGGAACTGATTGCCCAATGTCTCGCCCGTCGGCTTGAAGACCGCCAGATCGTCGACGCTGCCGAGCAACAGAGTGTTCAAACCAAGCTGCTTGATGTTCTTGGCGGTCGTGACGGTCGAGCCGCCCAGACCGATTTTCAAAACAGCCTTCGCGCCAGCTGATTCCATCTTGGAGATCTGTGTGCTGAAGTCTGCATCATCCTGCTTATATTGCTCGACGACCGGCAGTTCGATCCCATAATCGGGGGCCGCCTTCACTGCGAGATCCTTTTGCAGATTGGCATAGGGCGAGGGATCATGCAGCACGCCAACCTTGCGGATCGGTGTCTTGTCTTTGAGATAAGCAAAGCGCTTTTCGACTTCGAAACGCGGCGGGGCGAGGAAGCTATAGGCCCATTTCACCTGATCGGGCTGGGGCGGCAGAATGGAGCAGAGCATCATCGGGATTTGAGCGCGCACCACAAATTGCGCAGCGGCGAAATTGCCCGCTGACACACAGCCGCTGATGAAGATGTTCACTTTGTCCGAGCTGATCATCTTGCGATAGACGGTGACGGCCTCTTGCGGCTCAGACTTGTTGTCCTCGATCACCAGCTGGATCTTGCGGCCACGCACGCCGCCTTTGGAATTCACATAGTCGGCGGCAACCTCAAGACCGTCGCGCCAAGCGCGATCCACAGCGGCCGCATAGCCGGTCAGGCCAACCGAAACACCAACTTTGAAGGTCTCCTGCGCCATTGCCGGTGCGGCGAGGGCAGTTGTTGCAAGCGCAAGCGCGATAAAAGATGCCGCTTTCATGGCCGATCCTCCCTTAACTTGTTCGCGACCGCGAAACAGTGTTTCACTAATAGCAGTGGCAAAAATCCGAGTCAATTCGCCCATGGCTGACATTTGTGTGTTGCAAGTGCAAATTTTCGGGATAAGGTTTCGCAGGTGCGAACGGGGAGAGACATGAAGGACTTAAGCGGACCAGATGGGGGCGTCAGGGCTGTCCAGATTGCGCTCGACGTTTTGGAGGTGGTCGCTTTCGCGCATGAAGAGATGGGCGTCACACAGATTTCCGAGCGCCTTGGCCTCACCAAAGGCTCTGTTCACCGTCATCTGATCACCTTGGTTGATCGGGGCTATCTCGTCCAAAACCAAGCAACCTCGCGCTATGCTATCGGCCCCAAGGCGCGGCTGCTGTCGCGTTTGGCGCCTGAGACCGATCTGGCGCATATCGCGGAAGGCCCGATGCGCGAGCTGCGCGACAAACTCGGCCAGACAGTCGTGCTCTCCACCATCTCACCGCGCGGGGCATTGGTTATTTTCACTGTGGCCAGTGACTCGCCGATTGAAATTGGCGTGCGACCGGGCAGTGAATTGCCTTTCCATTCCTCCGCGCAAGGCAAGGCCATGCTGGCTTTCGCGCAGCACCCTTTCGTACAGCGCATTCTGGCGCGTCCATTGGTGCGGTTGACGGATAAAACGATCACCGATCCCGACAAGCTCACACAAGAATTGGAGCGCATCAGGCGCGAGGGTTTTGCAAGTGCAGCCGAAGAGGCGCTGATTGGCATCAATGCGATTGCCGCGCCTGTCTTCGATGCCAATGATGCAGCCTCTGCCTCTGTCGCCATTGTCGGGTCGATTCAGTTTTTGCCGATCATTCCCGATGAGAAGCTGATCGCGGATCTGCGCGAATGCTGCGAGAAAATCTCACGCAAGCTCGGGAACGGGCGTATGCGCGCGCGGGGCGGGCCTGCGCTGCGCATGTCGTAACTTTCAGTCGATGGGGACCATGACACAAGCACTCGAAACACAGATTGGCTCCGTCACACTCAAAAATCCGCTCATCGCGGGTTCGGCAGAACATCTGATCTCGCCTGAGGGTCTTCGTTTGGCCCTTCGCGCGGGCGTTGGCGCGGTCATTTCCAAATCCGTGAATGAGACAGAGGCGGGGCGCGACCAATTGCAGCGCGCCGAATATGCGCTCTTTGATGATCAGTGGCGGCAAATTCCTTGGGACAAAAACGCACCTGCTGGCGCTTTTGTTGGCTGTCGCTCGGGTCTCAATCCGCAGAGCTTTGAAGAATGGCTTGCCCATCTTGTTGCCTTGGATGGCGAGGCCAAAGAGCTTGGCTCTTATGTCGTGGCCAGTCTCATCCTCGCGGATTTGTCGCAAACCATTGCCCTTGCCAAACGGATTGAAGCTGCGGGCCTGCGTATTCTTGAGCTGAATATCGGTACGCCCTATGCGAGTGTTGCCAAGAAGGGCGTGGTCTCGACCGAGCTTGATCCCCAGCGTGTGAGTGACATCGTCACAGCAGTTCGGGCGGCCATAGACCTGCCGCTTTGGGTGAAGATCACCGGCCAAAGCGAGCGCGTTCCTGATTTGGCGCAAGCTGCTTTTGATGCAGGCGCCGATAGTGTGGTGATGGCTGGCCGTTCTTTGGGTCTCATTCCAGATGTGGAGACGATGCAGCCTGTGCTTGGCACAACGTTGGGTGTTGGTGGCTTTTGGAATTTGCCACTCACCTGCCAATGGCTCGCACTGACGCGCAGCAAGCTTGGCCCATCCCATGCCCTCATTGGCACCAATGGGGCGCAGTCGGGTCTTGATATTGCGCGGATGATGCTGGCTGGGGCGAGTGCGGTCGAAATGTCATCGCCCGTCATGTATCGCGGCTTCGAGCTTTTGTCAGAGTCGCTGAGAGAGTTTGAAGCCTATCTGGTTCGCAAGCAGATCAATGCGCGCGATTTGATCGGCCGTGCGGCGGATGAGCGCAAAACTTTCGCGCAGATGCCGCTCGTGACGGATAATTGGAAAAATTACGTACCCGAAGAGGTGCGAAATGATGGCAGGAGGACATGATATGAAAATTTTCACCAAGACAGCGCTCGCCATTGCGGCTTGCGCGCTCTTTGCTGGGCAGGCGCAGGCGCAAAACTGGCCTGATAAAGCTGTGACCCTCGTTGTGCCCTTCACAGCTGGAACGACATCTGATGTGATTGCGCGTAGCTTTGGTGATTATCTTGCAGCCAAAATCGGCAAGCCCGTTGTCATCGACAACAAGGGCGGCGCAGGCGGCAATATCGGCGGTGCAGCTGCCGCAAAAGCCGCGCCCGATGGCTATACATTCTTGTTCTCAACAACAGGTCCTGCGGCAACCAACAAGCTTATGTATAAAGAAATGTCCTTTGATCCGCAGAAGGACCTCGCACCGATGGGCCTCATCGGCAAATCGCCGATCATCATTGCAGCGCGTCCCAACTTGCCCGCGGCCACGATGCAAGAGTTCATCGCAGCGGCGAAGAAACCGGATGCGAATTTCTCGGTTGGCTATCCCGGCAATGGCACACTTGGCCATGTCACGGGCGCTTTGTTGCAAGTGACCATCGGTGCCAAATTTGCCGAGACACAACATCGCGGCAGCGCCTCTATCATCAATGATCTGATGGGGGGGCATCTGGATCTGGGCATGGATTCCATGGCCGCTTATGTGCCGCAGGTTGAGGCTGGCAAATTGAAAGCGCTCGCGGTTGCCTCTGCCAAGCGTTGGCCGAAATTGCCCAATGTGCCGACCGTGTCAGAGTCTGGAATTCCCGGCTTTGAAGCCAGTGTCTGGTATGCAGTCCTCGCGCCCAAAGGCGTCAGCGACGACATTACTCAAAAGATGAATGGCTATGTGAATGCCTATATCGCGGAAGAGAAGACGCGCACGCTCTTCACTGAGCTTGGCATTGAGACAGGCGGCGGCACGCCAGCCGAACTCACCGCCTTCATTGAGGCCGAACTCAAGAAGTGGGCGCCGGTGATCAAGGCCGCCGGCATCCAGTTCTAAGCCAGATCAATAAGGCCGGTGTTCGGTGAGATCATCGGCCTTTGCTTTGCGCTCGGCGCCAAGCCTGATAGTGATGCGCATAAGAATATAGTGGGGGACTCGATGCTTGGGCTTTTCGCGCGCGCGTTGCGGCAGTTGGATCGCTCTTTGCATATCAGCCCTCAGTCCAATGAGGAGCATTCCATGATCCCGCGTCGCCCCTTTATCACAACATCTCTCAGCGCAGCTCTTGCTATGGTTCTGCTGGCAGTTTCGCCCGCACAAGCCCAAGAGTGGCCGCAAAAGCCGGTGCGCTTGATCGTGCCTTTTGGCGCAGGCGGCAGCGGTGATTTGCTGGCGCGTTTGGTGGCCGAACATCTGGGGTCTGTGTTCAAACAAAATTTCGTCGTCGAGAACCGCACGGGTGCGGGTGGCACATTGGGTGTGCAGGCGGTGGCGCAGGCCGAGCCAGATGGCTA
The DNA here is from genome assembly GCA_947454485.1 of Beijerinckiaceae bacterium. Taxonomy (GTDB): domain Bacteria; phylum Pseudomonadota; class Alphaproteobacteria; order Rhizobiales; family Beijerinckiaceae; genus Terripilifer. Next base: position 49,804 of record CANGJJ010000014.1, on the reverse strand, counting down.
CACTTTGGGCATCACCAATCTGTCGACTTTGTCGCTCGCGCCGCTCATCAATGCCTCAGTGCCTTATGATCCGATGAAAAGCCTCACGCATATCGCCTATGTCGGCGGTGCGCCGGTGATGCTGGCGGCCAATCCCAAGACAGGCGTGAAGACGCTGCCCGAATTTATCGCTTTTGCGAAAGACAAAGGCTTCTCCTTCGCCTCGTCAGGTGTTGGCTCTGATGGCCATTTGATGGGCCAAGCCATTGCCATGGCCATGGGCCTCAAGGTTGAGCATGTGCCCTATACGCAAACCGCGCAGGCTTTGGGCGATTTGATCGCGGGTCATGTGCCCTTCACGACCTTCACTCTGTCCTCGACCTCACCCTTCTTCCGCGCGGGTCAGGTGAATGGCGTGGCGATTACCACGGCTGAGCGTTTGCCCGATTTTGCGAATGTGCCGACCTTCAAGGAGCTTGGTTACAACACGCTGATCGGCACAACATGGTTCTCGATCTCTGGCCCCGCCAATATGCCCAAAGACATTGTGGCCAAACTGAACAAAGAGATCATTGCCGCTGTGTCGCGGCCTGCTGCGCAAGAGATCTTCCGCCGGGATGGCTTCATCGCGCAGCCGCTCTCGCCTGAGGCTTTCACCGCTTTCGTGGCTGATGAGACTGCGCGCTGGAAGCCTGTTATCGACGCTGCCGGTCTGCTTGCAAAGAAGTAGCCTTGCGCTGCTGACGCCAATCCCAGGGCGCATCGAATGACCCTGCCCAAAGGCCGCGTTGTGCTTCCACAGCGCGGCTTTCGTGTTCCACATAGTCTTTCGAATAGCGCCGATAGGCGAGGGCAAGGCCATTTTCCACCATCCAGGCATTGATGGTGATGCCGCCCGCCTCGCAAATGCCAACGATGCGGCGATAGCGGTCAATATCGCGCGCCTGGCAGGTGACGATTTTGCCCTCCAGCAGATCGGCCAGAAGCAGGGCAGCACGTTGGCCGCAGCGCCAGGGCTGATCCTGCGCATCAAGGCAGGTCTGGCGACTTTCGGGCGCATCAATCCCATGCAGGCGAATGCGCGTACCGTGGATATCCAGCGTATCGCCATCGATCACAGAGGCACGGCCCACAATCGGCTCCATGGCGAGCGGGGGCTTGGCCTCGCGCGCTTGGGACGGGCTGATGAGAAGACTTAGTATCAAAAGAATAAAATACGGCATGGATTCGCGCTCCACTGGTGCAATGACCTTGGCTGAAATGGTTTTTAGTGTCGAGGTGGTCCACGTTGCTTGACGTTACGTCAAGACTTGTGGGGCTGACTGAGCAAAGCCTAGCAGGCCGCCATGTCATTTTCTGACATATTGTTGAGGTCAGTCGGTCGTGTGCGCGTGATGGGCGTGGAGAACAGGGGCCAGATACGGCCGAATCAGTGCTGACCAGTCGTCAGGGGATCGGTCGTGTATCTGTGCCGCCATGCAGGATGACAAGAGGCTGGCAGGGCAGTTCCGCTCAGCTCAGATGTCAGGGATAACCGGGCATCGTGCCATCGCGGCCTGAGCCAAAGCCCCAGTAGTTGCGCAAAGTCTCGGGCCCATGCTGCTTGGGTCGCAACGGCAGTTCCTGATGCCAGGGGCGTGGGTCAAAATAGCCCAGCGCCTCATCCTTCATCTGGTCCATTTCTGTGTAAAGCTCGACACGCACATTGTCGTGGTTGCGGTGATAGGCAGCGATATTGTGGCCGATAATATGCCGCCCCGGACCCCAGACCAGCAGCAGCTTATTCTTGGCGAGATAATCGCAGGCGCGATGAATCTCTGGCCAGTCCTTCACCTCAAAGGCGATGTGATGCAGTTGGGGTTTTGGGTCATTCACAAAATTGATGGCGTGATGGTCTGAGTTGCAACGCAAGAAGCAAAAGAAGTCGCCGCGAATATCTGACAAGCGAAAGCCGAGCACCTCTTGATAGAATTTCATCACCGGTTTGATGTCGGTGCAACGATAGGCGACATGGCCGAGCTTGAGCGGCATGATGCCGATAGGCTTTTCTGTGTCTTGCGCGAAATCATACTCCGCATAGACATCAATCGCCGTGCCCTTGTTGTCGGTGAAGCTGATCGCTTGCTTGACGCCGGGTGAAATTTCGCTGCGGCGCTCTGCCGTGATGCCATGAGCAGAGAGCGCCTTGATACAGTTTTTGAGATCCGTGCCGGGGGCGACCTGAAAGGAGAGGCGCTTGAGTTCGGCCTCATTGCCCTCTTCAAGCGCAATGGCCTCAAGCCCGACCTTGGTGGCAAGCACAGCGGACTTTTTATCGCGTGCCACGACATTGAGGCCGAGTACTTCGGTGTAATATTCGATGGCCCGGTCAAGATTGGGCGTGGAGAGAGTGGCATGGCCCAAGCGGCGAACATCAATCATGGGAAGTCCTCACATCACTTGATCGGATCACTTGCGACGGAAATAGTCCTGAAATGTTTTTTGCCATTTGCGCTCATCGTCAACGCTGAAGTCAGCCGCAACAAGAGCGCGATTGCCAAGACGTGAGATCGCATCGGGGGGATTGGGCGTGACATCGGCCCGCACCGGAATACGGCCCGCTTTGGTATTTTGCTGCTGCGCCTCAACGCTCAGCAAAAAATTGGCCGCAAGCCGCGCCGTCTTGGGGTGAGGTGCTTGTGCGCTCACCGCAACGGATCCAAAGAACAAAGTGATCGGGTCGAGGCCAAAATAATCCGTCGCCCCGCCAGCGATTTTCTGGTTGAGCGTGAGTGAGACATAATTGTTCAGGGCGTAGAGATATTCACCTGAAGCCACCGCACGCGCGAGCTGCAGATGGCCATCAATCGTCACAGGCTGCAAAGTCTCGATGAGATCTTGCACGAGCTTCTTGCCTCGCGCTTCGCCATAATGCTGCATCATGGCATAGAGCCATTCGCGGTCGGCCACATCAATGGCAACGCGCCCACGCAGATCTTTGCGGGTGGCAAACTCTTCATAGCTTTTGGGCAGATCGGAGACCGCAACGCTTTTGGTGTTGAAAGCAGGCGCATTGTAATGGGCGTAAACGCCATGCCATCTTTTATCCTTGGCAATGGCAGCGGGGATCAAAGCTCGCGCTTCGCTCAACTCCACAGGGGCGACTTGCTCGGGCGGGATTTTGGAGGCCGCTGTGCTCACCACAATGTCCCAAGAGGCTTGCCGCGCGCGCCCCTCAATTGCGACTTTGGAGAGGAGTTGCACATCAGAGGCGCGTACATAAGAGACCTGAATGCCGGTTGTAGCTTCAAAGATCTTCCACAGCGGCAATGCTTCTTGCTCATTCTGCGAGGAGTAGACAGTGAGCCCGCCTTCAGCTTTGGCCGCCGTCACAAGTGCGGGCTCTGCCCAAGCGGGCCGCGCCTCTTGGGCGAGGCTGGGCCATGGACATGTGAGCGCAATCACCGCTGCAAGTCGGACCCAGCCGATCATGAGCATTCCTCCGTATTATTTTTTATAAAAACCGCCCGTTCAACGCGGACGGAAAATCTCGTCAAACGTGCGCTTCCATTTGCGGTCGTCTTCTTGGGTGAAGACGATGGGAATGATCGTGCTCTTCATCAGCCGCGCGACCGCATCGGGGGGATTGGGCTGCACATCAGGTCGTGTGGGCGAGCGTCCCGTCTTGGCGCCATAGGCCTGTGCCTCCTGGCTCAAAATGAAATTGGCTGCAAGCCTCGCTGCATTGGGATGGGGGGCGCGCGCGCTGAAGGCGAGTTGGTGCATGAAGACGACGACAGGATCGAGCACAAAAATATCTGTCGGTGCGCCACTCAGTTGCACATTATGGGTGAGGGCAGTGTAATTGCTCAGCGCCAGCGCATATTCGCCCGAGCCCACGCCACGCGCGACAGGCAGATGCCCATCAATGATGGTGGGTTGCAGATTGGCGACGAGGTCGAGCATCATTTTGCGCGCACGATCTTCGCCATAATGGCGGAACATGCCGGCAAGCCATTTTGTATCATTGGTGTCGATGGCCACTTTACCGCGCCACTGTTTGGCCTGAGCAAAATCATCATAGCTTTTGGGAAGAGCTGATGCGTCGGGGATGAGTTTGGTGTTGTAAGCGGGCGTATTGTAGTAAGCGCTCACCCCATACCATTTGCCGTTTTTGTCGCGCGCATTCTCCATGAGTTTGCGCACTTCGGGCACTTCGAACTTCGCCAGCACATCCTGATTGAGCTGGCTTGCCGCTGAGCTGATGATGAGATCCCAAGAGGGTTGGCCCGCGCGATATTCAACCGCCACGCGGCCATTGAGCTGTGCATCAGAGGCGCGCACATAGTTCACCTTGATGCCGGTGGCTTGCTCAAACAGCTTCCATTGCGGCAGAGCCTCGCTCTCATTGACCGAGGAATAGACCGTGACCGAGCCCTCAGCCTTCGCTGATTGCAGGATCTCCGGCATCATCCAGTCTGGGTCGGCAGCCTGAGCTGGTGCGGCCACCAACAATGCGGCCAAGGCTGCGCCAATGCTCACCAGCTGTCTCATACGGAATCCTCCCCTGTTGGTCGCAGAATAGGCCGGTCTGAGGCAGGGCTGCAACTGTCTGGACCCGCCGCCCGTCTATCCGTATAGCTGGCGCTGCAAAGAGGGGGGCTTCCATGTTCAATCTATTGGGTCTGGCAGGCAGTATTCGCAGCGCATCGGTGTCGCGCGCCATATTGCGCACATTGGCGCAGAAAATGCCGGCCGATGTCACTTTGACCCTGCATGATCTGAGTGAGATCCCGATTTACAATCAGGATCTGGAGGCCAATCTGCCAGAGCCCGTGCGCCAATTGCGCGAGGCAATCATTGCTTGCGATGGCATGGTGATTGTGTCGCCCGAATATAATCACGGCATGTCGGGCGTCATCAAAAACGCCATCGACTGGGTCTCTCGCCCCGGCTATGCCTCTGTGCTGGTTGATAAGGGTGTGGCCATTATCACGACGTCAGAGAGCCCTCTGGGCGGCGCGCGCGCACAGACTGATCTGCACAAAATGTTTCTCTCGACACTCTCGCGCATTGCGCCGGGCCGGGAAGTGTCCATCGGCAATACGCAAAAGACAGTTGTTGATGGTCAGCTCGTGGATGAGACGCAGATCCGCCGTGCGCTCACGCTCATTGATGCCATGCTCGATGAAGTGTGCTTGGTGCGCGGCCAGCCCAAGCGCACAAAAAAGGCGGGGTGAGCCCCCGCCTTTTCGAGTCTGTCTGCAGCGCGCTTAGCGCATGTCAGGCATGGTGAGGAATTCGCGCATCGCGTGCCACACGCGGTGGCGATTGGTGCCCAGCACCGCCACATGGGCAATGCCGCGCATCATCACGAATTGCTTGTCCTTATTGGGCAGCTTGCCGAAGAATTCGATCAGCTCTGCATCAGTTGCATTGCCATCGGTCTCAGCGCGGGTGATGAGCACGGGGCATTTCACCTTGGTGGGATCGACCATGGGCATATTGATCGCCATGTCGATATAGGAGCCGCTGGGTGCGGTGTTACCGAGCGCCAGTTCATATTTGGCGAGCGCCTCTGGCACTTCCTTTTCGAAGGTCGTGGGATCATCGCGCGTGAAAATGCCCATGAAGGTGGCCAGTTCCATCTTGCGATTGGGATTGGCCTTCAGATTCTCGACATTCTCGCGGCGGCGCATGATCTCAGGTGCATTTTCGCCCGTCCAGGTGAACGCATCCAGAATGAGGCGCTCCACACGCTCACCATGACTCATCGCATAAACGCCTGCGCGGATCGCGCCCGAGGATTGACCCATCATCTTGAAGGTCTTCTGACCCGTGATCTTCTCGATCACAGGCACAGCAGCTTCAATATCGGCAACGCCGGTCATGATGTTGGAATTGACGCCGGTGTTGCGCGTTGAGCGGCCATAGTTCTCATGGTCGAGCGCCCACACATCATAACCAAGCCGCGCAAACTCATCCATGAAGGAGTAGTTCGGCTTGCCCGGAACCTGAAGGTCATAGCCACCGCGGCCTGAGAAAGACGAGCCATGAATGATGAAGAAGACAGGCTTGTTCTTCTTGCCGTCGTTCAAATATTTGCGCCACAGATAGAGATTGACGTTGCCCTTCTTGGCCCAATGCTCTTCGCCCACGATTCTGGCAGGGGCAGCGTCTGCTGCGCTTACGCCAGCGCTGGCAACAGCAACGGCAGTCGCGGCGACAAAGGCGCGGCGGGCGGGATTGCTGGGATTGATCTCTCGACTCATGCGTATTTCTCCAGATTGTTCCCTTAATCAGTAGCCTGAAGTGCTGGCTCAAGGTAAGCCCAGCAGCTGACCGGGTGGGGATAATGGCTACGGATTGGGTCGAGCTTCGGATGGGGGAGAGCCGCGCGCGCATTAGCCTGCGTGGGGCCGAGGCTGTGGCATGGTCTGTTGGCACCACGCAACTCTTGTGGAAACCCAAGCGGGCGATCTGGGACCGCACCGCGCCGGTGCTTTTCCCGGTTTGCGGATGGACGCGCGGCGGGGCTGTGCGGGTTGGCAAGAAAAGCTTTCCCCTTGGGCTCCATGGTTTCGCCCATAGCCAGATGTTCACTCTGGCGGGGCAGGGCAGCGACCATGTCTCCTTGCGTCTTGCGGATAATGAAGCCACCCGCGCGCTTTATCCTTTCGCTTTCGATCTCACACTGACCTATCGCCTCGAGGCACGGGGGCTGACGGTCCATGCCACGGTCTTCAATCCGGGTGCCGAGCCGTTCCCCTATGCCTTTGGCCTGCATCCGGGCTTTGTCTGGCCAGCGGGCAAGGCGCGTGGACAAAGCCGCATTGTCTTCGACAAGGCCGAAGAGCCGATGGTGCCGCGCATCGCCACGGGCGGCCTTTTCAGCCAATTGCGCCGTGCGGTGCGGCTGGAGGGCAAGGCCCTGCCGCTGAGCGATGCCTTGTTCGAGCGCGAAGCCGTCTGTTTTCTGGATGCCCGCAGCCGGGGTCTTACCTTTGAGGGGCCGCAGGGGCGCTTGCGGGTCGAGGTCGAGGATTTTCCCCATTGGGTGCTCTGGTCGAAACCGGGCGCGCCATTTCTGTGCATCGAGAGCTGGACGGGGACAGGCGACCCGGAGGGCTTCACCGGGGATCTCTTCGAAAAGCCGGGCATGATCTATCTGGCCCCGGGCACCTCGCGCCATCATAGCGCGCGCTATGTGTTCACAGCCTGAGGCGCATTCTTGTGCGCCGCCGTCGCCTCTGCCAAAAGGCTGGTGACACAGGAGTTGCCCCATGACCTCGACCCTTTCGCCCAGCGATCTTGAAAGCCTCGGTTTGCGCGCTGGCGCAGCGGGCGCGGGTCTGGTGATCGACGGCAAGCTCGTTTCCCAAAGCGTTCTGGCTGAAGTGGCGCAGCAGACCAAGGCTCTGGGCTTGAAGCCCGGACTGGCTGTCGTGCTGGTGGGTGAAGATCCAGCCAGTCAGGTCTATGTGAAATCCAAAGGCAAAGCGGCGGAGAGCTGCGGTTTCCATTCGGTGCAGCACACACTGCCAGCCACCACATCGCAGGTCGATCTCATCGCTCTTGTCGAGCAGCTCAACCGCGATCCGGCCATCCACGGCATTCTGGTGCAGCTGCCTTTGCCCAAACATATCGATGCAACTTTGGTGCTCGAGACTATCTCGCCCGCCAAAGATGTTGATGGCTTCCATCCGGTCAATGCGGGCCTGCTCGCCATTGGCGATATCGAGCGCGCACTTGTGCCTTGCACACCCGCCGGCTCACTCATTCTCGTCGAGCGCGCAGCCAAAGCTTTGGGGCTTGATCTGGCGGGGCGCGAAGCTGTTGTCGTGGGACGCTCCAATATTGTTGGCAAGCCGATGGCGCAATTGCTTCTGTCGAAAAACTGCACAGTGACCATTGCTCATTCGCGCACGCATGATCTGCGCGAAGTCGTCGGCCGCGCGGAGATTCTCGTCGCAGCGGTTGGTCGTCCCGAAATGATCCCCGGTGATTGGGTGCGCAAAGGCGCAATCGTGATTGATGTTGGCATCAACCGCGTGGCAGGCGAGGGCTTGGACGCCAATGGCAAGCCGAAGACGCGTCTGGTCGGCGATGTCGCCTATGCAGCGGCAGCTGCGCGCGCAGCGGCCATCACGCCCGTTCCGGGTGGTGTCGGCCCCATGACGATCGCGCTGTTGATGAAGAACACGCTGACAGCGGCGTCGCGTTTGTCCAAATGAACAAACCACCACTCATCACACTCGATAGCGTGACCAAGCGCTATGGCGCTGTGGTGGCGGTGGATACTGTCTCGCTTGAGATTGACGCTGGCGCTTTCTTTGCGCTGCTCGGCCCCTCGGGTTGTGGCAAAACAACGTTGATGCGTCTCATTGCAGGTTTTGAGACCCCCGATGAGGGCCGCATCCTCATTGATGGTGAGGATATGGCAGGCGTGCCGCCGCATTTGCGTCCCGTCAATATGATGTTCCAATCCTATGCGCTCTTTCCGCATATGGATGTGGCCAGCAATATCGCTTTCGGTCTGGTGCAAGCGCGCATGCCAAAGCCGAAGATCAAAGCGCGCGTGGCCGATCTGCTCGATCTTGTGCAGCTGAAGGGTTTTGAGGCGCGCAAACCTGATCAATTGTCGGGCGGCCAGCGCCAGCGTGTGGCTTTGGCCCGCGCATTGGCCCGAAATCCGCGTCTTGTATTGCTTGATGAGCCGCTTGCTGCGCTGGATAAAAAATTACGTGAAGAGACGCAGTTTGAATTGATGCGCGTGCAGCGCGAATTAGGTACCGCCTTTTTGGTCGTCACCCATGATCAGGATGAAGCCATGGTCATGGCGCAGCGCATCGCCGTGATGCGTTCAGGGCGTATCGAGCAAATCGGCACGCCGCTCATGATCTATGAAGAACCCGCCACGCGCTTTGTGGCGGGCTTTATCGGAGACGCCAACCAGCTCGAAGGCACAGTGGTTGAGACGGGGCAGGGGCTTTGTAGCGTCGAGCTTGCCAAAGGCGCGCGTGTCACGGCGCGCGGGGCCAGCGTCAATGGAGCCAAGGTCGTCGTTATGGTGCGGCCCGAACATATGCAGCTTGGCGGCGCGGGCCTTCCGGGCCTCGTGCTCGACTGCGCCTATCGCGGTGATATGCAGATGATCCGCGTTGAGCTTTTGGGCGGTGGCATTGTGCGCGTCGCGAGCTTTGGCGTGCAGGCGCAAGCGATGCTGCAGCGCGGGTCGCAGGTCATGGTGAGCTTTGCGCCGCAATTTGCGCGAGTGCTCCCATCATGAGCCAGACGCGCCCCATCTCTGAGCGGCTCATTTTCTGGCTGCCCTTTGCATGGCTCGTCCTGTTCTTCTTGGTGCCATTTCTCATCGTCGTCAAAATCTCGCTCTCGCAAGCCGCGCTCTCGCAACCGCCCTATGAGCCAGTTCTCACTATGGTTGATGGATGGGATGGGCTGCTGAGCAAGCTCGCAGGCCTGTCATTGACCTCTTATGACTTGCTGATTGAAGACGGTCTCTATCTGGCAGCCTATGCCTCATCGCTGCGCTTGGCTGCACTCGCCACATGTCTGACGCTGCTCATCGGCTATCCACTCGCCTATGCGATTGCGCGCGCCCCTGTGGGCTGGCGTGCATCTTTGCTGCTTTTGGCTGTTGCGCCTTTTTGGACAAGCTTTCTCATCCGCGTCTATGCATGGATTGCGATTTTAAAAGATGAGGGCTTGCTGAATTGGGCATTGATGACAGTCGGCATCATCTCAGAACCATTGCAGATCATGGCGAGTGACACGGCTGTTCTCATCGGCATCACTTATGCCTATTTGCCCTTCATGGTCTTGCCGCTCTATAGCTCCATTGAGCGCCAGCCCGTAGCTTTGCGGGAAGCGGCGGCTGATCTTGGTGCCTCGCCATGGTCGATCTTCTGGCGCATCACTGTGCCGCTCTCGCGCGCGGGGATTGTGGCGGGCTGTCTTTTGGTTTTCATCCCGGCCATTGGTGAATTTGTTATTCCCGATTTGCTCGGTGGATCGCAGACTTTGATGATTGGCAAGAGCCTCTGGGTTGAGTTTTTCGACAATCGCGATTGGCCTATGGCCTCTTCTGTCGCTGTGGTTCTTCTCATCTTGCTGGTTCTGCCCATGGCGCTTTATGAGCGTGCGCAAATGGCGCAGGTGCGCTCATGAGGATGGGCTCGGTTCTGCGCCTCAGCGGGCTCTTATTCGGCTTTGCATTTTTATATGTGCCGATTGCGCTCGTCATTCTCTACAGCTTCAATGAGTCACGGCTTGTGACAGTCTGGGGCGGCTTCTCTACGCGCTGGTATGGCGAGCTTCTTGCCAATGAACAATTGCTGGATAGCGTAGTCATGAGCTTGCACGTCGCGCTGTCCTCCGCGCTTCTGGCAACTGTGCTCGGAACGGCTGCGGCCGTCTCGCTTGCGCGCCGGAAGCGTTTTACTGGGCGGCTCGCATTTTCGTCGATGATTTTCGCGCCGCTTGTGATGCCCGAAGTCATCACTGGCCTCTCGTTGTTGTTGTTATTCGTGGCGCTCGATGTACCGCGTGGCTTTTGGACCATTGTCATCGCCCATGCGACTTTGGGCATGTGCTTTGTCACAGTGCTCGTTCATGCGCGTCTGCAGGGTCTTGATCGCTCGCTGGAAGAGGCAGCCATGGATTTGGGCGCCTCGCCACTGCGCACGCTTTTCAGCGTCACTCTGCCATTGGCCTTGCCCTCGATCTGTGCGGGCTATGCTTTGGCCTTCACGCTCTCGCTCGATGATTTTGTGCTGGCGAGTTTCACCTCGGGGCCGGGATCTACGACTTTGCCCATGCGCATCTATAGCCAGATGCGCCTTGGCGTAACGCCGCAGATCAATGCGATCTCCACTTTGATGATGGGCGGTGTTGCCATTGTCTTGCTGGCGGCCTGGTTTATTGAGCGGCGGAAGACGGCGGCTCGCTAATCTTCTCGCCCGTTTTGGCGGGCGCACGCAACAAAGGCGCAGCGGCTTGTGAGCGGCGAATGAGGCTGCGCGCATCAATCACCAGCCCCGGATCATCCCAATTGCCTTTGAGGCCGAGAGAGAGTTGCGGGGCCTGCTCTGCGCTCTCACGTCCCGCCTGTGAGGCGCGGATGCTCAGATCGAGCAAACGCCGGGCAATGGATACGGAGCCGGCAACATCAAACTCAATGCCGGGTGCTTTGGCGGCAAAATTGCGGATCGTGGCAAGACCATCAACGATTTCAAATTCGACGCGCGCGCTGCTGATGGAGGTGCGTCCGGTGCGCACTTCGGAGGCGATCGAGAGAGGGCGCTTTTCCAAGCGCCGCAGTGCTTGTTCAAGATCAAGCCCATTCACATCGCCATTGCTGAGTTGGAATTGCGCAGTCCCGCGCAAGCTGCGGGTAATCTGTGCCAGGCTGGCGCCTTCTGCCGCAAGAGCGATGTCGCCGCTCGCCGTGCCAGAGATCCGCTGGCTGCGCAGAGCCTCGTTGAAAAAGGCGGCGCTGTCGAGATTGGCAAAGGCAGCACTGGCGCGCAGATCATAGCCCGCCTCGCTACGCGCTGCGCTCAACCGCGCTTTCATCGCGCCGCCATAGCCGCGCGTCTCGGCAATCGTCACTTCCGCTTTGCCATTGGCGGCTTGAATAGACAGGCCCGTGTCCTGCAATTTGACGCGGCCAATTTGCACGCGATTGGCAGAGATGCGCAGATCAATATCGGCGCGGGTAAAATTGCGGCGCGGCAGACGCGCAGCGCTCCAGCGCCCATCTGCTTCGGCTGCAAAATCCACATCGTCCAGCAGCGCGTTCAGGTCGAGAAGCCGCGTTGCCAATGTGCCCATGACCGCCAAACGACCCTGATGGCCTGAGAGGATCAGCGCGCCTTCGTAATTTGAGCCATCGAGCTTGAACTGCAAATCAGAGAGCTGCAATGCGCGCGAGGTTGCCTGCGCATCAGCACTCAGCGTCAAGGCACCGTCAGAGGGGAGTGGCAGCTCAAGACCATTGCGTTCGAGCAAGCGGCGCATCGAATCTGTGCTGAGCGATAGTTTGCCATCATAATTGGCGGCTGAGCCACCCGTGACAATTCCATCGGCATTGAGCCGCAGGGCGTCAGCCTCAATACGCAAGGAGATAGGCGAGGCCTCGCCGCGTATAACCTTGTTGGGCTGACCGAGCCATGCGCTGACATCAACCTTCTCACCGGCATGAATGAAGCGCGCGCGCAAACCCGCCGGGCTCGACAGACCGCTCCATTCAAGTGCCGCCTCAATCTGCGTGAGGGTTGCGATATCTTCGCTGCCACGACGCAGATGCAATGTGCCATCACTCAGCGACAGGCTGGCGAGCCTTTGGGCGGCGAGTCGCTGGGATGCATCGCGCTCAGCGCGCGCGAGCGTGTTGGTGCGCGGCTTGTCGTCGAGATCAAGCTCGATGCGGGTAGAGGCGAGCGCGATAGAGGAGACCTCCATGCGCCCCGCGAGCATCGGCAAGAGACGCAGATTGCCGCGCAGGAAAGCTGATTTGATGAGCAAGCGTTCATCACCATCGCGGATGGTGACATCTTCGATCTTGATGCGTGGGCGTGGCAGTAGCGCGAATGTGGCGCGGCCTGCAGGCTCAGCTGTCAGTCCGGTCATTTGCGTGACCTGCTCTGACAATTGCATGCGCATCGCCGCCCCTGAGATGGTCCAGGGGGCAAGCGCAATGAAGAGGATCAGCAGCCCCGCCGCAGCGGCAAGCCATTTCAGTTTGTGCGCCATGAGCCAGCTTTTGGGCGGGTGAACCGCAGGTGAGCGACCTTATAGCGCAAGGTGTGGGAGGTGAAACAGGCTTTGGCGTGATGGGCCGGCGTCTCAAGGAAGACACTGCCCCTTGATGCAGGTCATGGCCGCCCCTGTCTTGTCTTTCTAGACAGGACAAGAGGTAGGAGAACGGAATGGAAAACAAAGCACAAACAGAGCATTACAGGCTCATGCGGGTTCGCCTGGAACAGGCCCGCAGCCGCTCGCATCCCAATGGGGATGTGACCCATGGTTATGATTTCGTCGCCCCTTTGAACGAAGACGGCCATATCAGCCTTGAAGGCTGGAAGGCTGAGCGGGCGCTGTGCTTTGCCCATCGGCTGGAACATGGGCAGATCGTGGAGCGCGGTGTGCTCACCCATCGTGCAGGCGGCGCGGGCGGTGCCACTTGGGTCTTCGACTATGATCCGAAACGTGTGGGCGATGAAGAGGCGGGCTATCGCTTCGGCGCCCATCCTTTCGTCGTCGGCGAATATGTGTCGATCCGCGATGAGGATGGGGACATGCTGACCTATCGCGTCTCATCCGTGACGCCGGCTTAAAATGATAAAGGCCGGAGCATGGCTCCGGCCTCAATCTTTGATCGGCTGTGTTTTACTCAGCCGGATTTGCGACAGGCGCGGGCGCCATCATCTCATCCATATGCTTTTTGCTACGGCCTGACAGATAAGTGTCGACCTTGTCGAGATAGTAATAAACGACCGGCGTGATGTAGAGCGTCAGCAATTGCGAGACGAGCAAGCCGCCCACAATCGCAATGCCCAGAGGCTGACGAAGCTCAGCGCCCGCACCGGCACCCACAGCAATCGGAATGGCGCCGAAAATGGCCGCCAGTGTCGTCATGATGATGGGGCGGAAACGGATGATGGCCGCCTCGCGAATGGCGGGCAGAGCCTCCACGCCATCGCGTCGCCTCTCAATGGCAAAGTCGATCATCATAATCGCGTTTTTCTTCACGATGCCGATCAGGAGCAGAATGCCGATGATCGCGATGACCGACAGATCCATGCCGAACATCCACAGACAGATCAACGCGCCCAGACCCGCAGAGGGCAGGCCCGACAGAATGGTCAGCGGATGGATATAGCTCTCATACAAAACGCCAAGCACGATATAGATCGTCAAGAGCGCGGCGAGGATGAGCGGCACCTGACCCTTCTGCGCATCCTGGAAGAGCGCAGCTGAACCCGTGAAATTGGTGCCAATGGTGGGCGGCATCTTCAGCTCCGCCTCGATGCGGCGGATGGCCTCCACCGCCTCACCAATTGACACACCCGGTGCCGTATTGAAGGAGAGCGTGACAGAGGGCTGCTGAGATTGGCGATTGACCCAGAGCGGGCCGACCGAGCGACGCAGCGTCGCTACCTGTTCAAGCGGAATGATCGGCGCATTGGAAATGCCGCCGCCACCTGTCGCGCTCGACTGTGCGCCGCCGCTGCCCGCCATCTGCGGTCCTTGCGGCGTGGTTGCAGCGCCACCAGACCCTGAGCCCGCACGAATAAAGACGCGCGACAGGGCGGAAGGATCATCCTGCAAGGTGCGGGATGTCTGCAAGATCACCTGATAGTCGGCAGCCTGTGTGAAGATGGTCGAGATCTGACGGCTGCCATAGGCATTGTAGAGCGCCGTGCGGATCTGTTCGGCGGTCAGGCCGAAGGCCGCTGCCTTCTCCTTGTCGATCTCGATGCGCAATTCGGGATTGGTGATCTTGAGATCACTCGTTACGTCACGCAGCAAGGGCAGGGCCTGCATCTTCTGCAGCATCTGCGGCGCCAGATCATAGAGCGACTGGGGATGGCTGGATTGCAGCGAATATTGGTAAGGCGCCCGCGAGGCGCGGCCACCATTCAGATTGAGATTTTGCACCGGCTGGAACACGGCATTGATGCCGGGAACAGAGGTGGCTGTGCGGCGCAGACGGTTGATGATCTGGTCAATCTTGTCGCGCTCTTTCTTCGGCTTCAAAGCGACGAAGACAGAGCCCTGATTGGTGCCGCCAATACCCACCGAAGAGGTGACATAATCCACCGCCGGATCTTGCAGCAGCAAAGACACAATCTGTTTTTGGCGTTCAGCCATGGCCGGGAAGGCAATGTCGGAGGCAGCTTCCGTTGAGCCCGAGATGAAGCCAGTGTCTTCGACCGGGAAGAAGCCCTTCGGGATCCAGGCGAACATCCACACCGTCAAAGCGAAGGTGAGGAAGGTGACGCCCAGCATGGTCAGGCGCCAGTTCAGCACCACATCGAGCGAGCGGCGATAGGCCTCAATCGTGCCGTCAATCGCACCATCGACAATGCGCCAGAAGAGATTGGGCTTGGCCGTCGGGTCATGTGGATGCAGCATGCGCGCGCAGAGCATCGGCGTCAGCGTGAGGGACACGAAGCCCGACACAAGAATGGCGCAAGAGATCGTCACCGCAAATTCGCGGAAGACGCGGCCCACGATGCCACCCATCAACAGAACGGGAATGAACACGGCGACGAGCGAGAAGGTGATCGACAAAATCGTGAAGCCGATTTCGCGCGAACCTTTCAGCGCTGCCTCGAAAGGTCTCATGCCGTCTTCGATGTGACGCATGATGTTTTCGAGCATGACGATGGCATCGTCGACCACAAAGCCCACCGCCAGCGTAATCGCGAGCAAAGAGATATTGTTGATCGAATAGCCAAACATATACATGAAGGCGCAGGTGCCGATGATCGACACAGGCAAAGCGAGTGAGGGGATCAGCGTCGCTGCGAAGCTCTTCAAGAAGAGGAAGATGACGAGAATGACGAGCGCAATGGCAATCGCCAGTGACTCTTTCACGTCATAAACAGATTCACGGATCGAGCGCGACCGGTCATTGAGCACCATGGCGGTGATGGTGGGCGGCAGCTGAGCCTGATAGAGCGGCAGCTTCTCGCGCACAGCATCGACAACAGCAACCGTATTGGCATCCGACTGGCGATAGATCGCGAGCGCGATGCCACGATTGGCACCCTGCCAGGCTGCGATCTGATCATTCTCAACCGAGTCATAGACAGTGGCGATCTCGTTGAGACGCACTGGCGCGCCATTGCGCCATGCCACAACGATGTCTTGGAAGTCCTCAGCGCGCAGCATCTGGCCATCGGCCTTCAGCACAAGATTTTTGTTTTCACCGCGCAGGCCACCAACAGGCGCGTTGGAATTAGCGGCGATCACGGCGCTGCGCACATCATTCAGCGTCAAGCCACGCGCGGCTGCTGCATCAGGATCGGCGGCAATACGCACGGCATATTTTTGCTGACCAAAGATCGCAACCTGCGCGACGCCGGGGATCTGCGAAATCTGCTGCGCGAAAATTTGCTCGGCATAATCATTGGTGGTGGAGAGCGGTAGGGTCGGCGACTCCAGCACAAGGATGAGCACCGGCGCATCAGCCGGGTTCACCTTGCGGAAGCTTGGCGGAGCGGGAAGTTCAGGCGGCAGGCGGCGCAAGGTCGCGGTGATCATCGACTGCACATCGAGGGCGGCACCGTCGATATTGCGATCCAGATCGAACTGCATCGTGATGTTGGAATTGCCGTTGGTCGAGCGCGAGGTCATCAGATTGATGCCAGGGATCGTCGCAAAGGCGCGCTCGAGTGGCGCAACAACCGATGTCGCCATCGTCTCGGGATTGGCACCTGGCAGAGCCGTTGTCACCGCAATGGTGGGGAAGTCGACGCGGGGCAGGGCCGACACAGCCAGTTTGCTATAGCCAAAAACGCCAAAGACGATGAACGACAGCATCAACAGCATCGTCATGACAGGTCGGCGGATACAAAGTTCAGGCAGTGACATCTGTCAGATCCTCTTTAACCCTGCTGGGCACCCTTGCGGATGTCCACCCGCGCGCCGTCGATCAGCAACAAAGCTCCATCGCTCACAATGGTCTCGCCGCCCTGAAGGCCCTCGATGATAATGTCGCGGCCATCCTGAAAACGGCCAACCTTGACGGGCCGCATCTTCGCAATGCCGTTTTCCACGACATAGACGAAGTTGCCATTCTGGCTTGATTGCGTGGCTGAACGGGGAACCGAGATTGTGTCGGGGTCGACACGCAAGGTCACGCGCACATTGCACAACTGACCGGGCCACAGAACATCATCCGCATTTTCAAACAGAGCGCGGATCATGATCGTGCCTGTCGCGGTGTCGATCGAATTGTCGATGACCGAAATGCGGCCATTGGCTGTGCGTGTGCCACCCTGCGGGGTAGCGCGCACTTCATCATGGCCACGCGCGAGCGCCTCGCGCACCTGCGGCAATGAGGTCTGGGGAATGGAGAAAGCCACATAGATCGGCGAGGTCTGCACGATGGTCGCAATGATGCCGGTGGCAGTATTGTCGCCCGCGCGCACAATATTGCCCGCCTTGGCGGTGAAGGTGCCAACGCGGCCGGTGATGGGGGCGTTCAGCGTGTACCAGCTCAGCTGAACATTCTGGTTGTCGAGCAAAGCCTGATCAGCGGCCAGCACAGCGCGCGCTGCAGCCAGCTGCGTTTTCGCATTGTCGACATTGAGCTGTGTACCAGAGCCACGACCCAGAAGATCAGTCAGGCGCAGCACATCGCGCTCTGACTGTTCAACGGTGGCATTGTCTTTGGCGATATTGGCTTCGGTCTGTTTGATCTGCGCCTCGATCTGGCGCGAGTCGAGCTTCACCAATTTGTCGCCAGCCTGCACATAGGCACCGTCTGCGACATGGATGGTTTCAATCTGCGCATCTACGCGGGTCTTCAGCGCGACACTGGCCACTGGCTGCGCCATGCCAACCGCATCAACGCGCACTGGCATTGGGCCACGTTGGACCGTGTCGACATTGACGGGAACCGGTGGGCGGGCTGCGGCAGCATTGCGTTGCGCCTGCGCTGGGGAGGGAGCAGCCGTCTGCGCACCCGGGGTGGGGCTGCTGGACTGGGACCAATAAATACCGCCTGCAAGGGCGACAGCGCCGATTGCAATGAACGTCAGCCGCGTCTTTCCAATCACCCTCGAACTCCCCTGTCCGCCCGGCCGTTGAAGCCTGTACGACTTTTGGATCATACAGGATTTAACAAGCTTTTGCGCGTGTTTTCCTGCGCTGATCCCACGTTGGTGGAATCCGCTTCAGGCTTTTGCCCATCGTGACAATCCGAACCCAAAAAGCAAGGCCCAAGGTGGGCAAAATCCGGCAAAAGCAGGCGGTTTCAGTTGTCCTGCCAAAGCTGTCCCAGGGGCTGGCGAACCGGACGGCGTCTCAGTGAGGATCCCTGCTGCCCTTTTTCAGGAGCTGTGGGTTTCGCCGGCCTTTTCCCCGGCGGGTCTTTGGGTGGGGCTTAACGCCAAGACCAGCCAGCCAAGGATCAGCACTGTTCCGCCTGTGGGGGCTGCCATGCGCCAAGGTGCGATGCCCCATATCGCGCGCAAGGTGAGGTCGCCACTGAAGAGAATAGCGCCCAGCACAAGCAAGGCCCCCGCCAAGATCCGCAGGCGTTGGGGCGCGGCAAAAGCGATGGCGGCCACGGGAGCGGCATGAAACAGCAGGAATTGTGAGGCAGTCGTGAGGTTTCCGCCACCCTGCGCATGGGCCGCATAGGCGGCCAGCGTCACACCGCCAGCGCCCATCAGGCCAGCACATAGAGTGAGAAGGCGGGTCATGAATAGCATCGCAGGTCCTCCGATCTTCCCTTTGGCAGGCGCATCCGCACAGCGCAAGCGGGACAATTGCGATTGATTTTGAAGTCATTAACCCTGTTTCAACCGGCGCGCGTCACAGTGGGGTCTGTTTTTGAGGATTCGTGATGCGCCGCGTTCCATCTGGCCAGACCATCGTAGAGCGCCCGGCTTTCCGGGAAGCGCTGTCGCGTGGCCGGGGTATGATCGCGGGCGTTACTCTGGCGGGTCTTTTGGGCTCGGCCGTCTTGATGGGGACTGCCCCACCGCAATATGCAGCTCAAGCCCGCCTGATGGTGGAGGCCTCGGGTTCGGGTGATCTCCTCGACAGCCAGATGCAGGTCATCGGCTCGCGGGAATTGGCGCGGCGCGTTATCGAGCGCCTCTCGCTCGCGCAAAGCGCGGCCTTCGACCCTGCGCAGCGCGGCCTTCTGTCTTTTCTTGGGGTCACGCAGGTGCGCGCTGCTGGTGCGCCAGACGAGGCTTTGCTTGATCTGTGGTTCTCGCGTCTGACGCTTGCGCGCGAAGATGCAGCTCCCGTTGTGCGCATCCAGTTTGAGGCGCCTGAACCTGCGCTCGCGGCGCGCATTGCCAATGGTGTGGCAGAGACCTTTGTGCAGATGCAGAGCGAGGGCCTGCAGGCTCGCGCGTCAGCTCAGATGGCGCAGGCCCGTGTGCTGGCGCGCGCCACTGTCCCCAATAGCCCAAGCTCTCCCTTGCCCATGCCGATGATTGCGGCGGCGACCTTGCTCGCCTTTCTGGCTGCCAGTGGGGCGGCGCTCGCGCAAGCGGCCTTCGCGACGCCAGCGCGCAAGCCCGCTCGCCAGCGCGTGTCATCCGTGCCTGAAGAGTTGCCGCAGTTTCATCCAGCGCGTGTCGAGGCCGCCCCCGCGCCAGCGCAGGAGTTCGACAGTTTCGTGCCCGATCCGCATCCCATGACGGTGCTGGTGGAGCGCGTCAGCTCGGCCGCGCGGGGTGATCAGGCCCTGCGAGTTCTCGTCACCAGTGCGCGCACGCCTTGTGGTGAGATCGCGCTGTCGTTGGGCCGCGCTTTGGCGCAGCAGCGTCCGGTTATTCTCATTGATCTTGCGAGCCGTGCACAGACACGCGCAGACCAGCCGCCCGGTCTTGATGCCTTGCTGATGGGTGTTGCGACTTTTGATGAGGCGATCCATCTCGATGAAGCCTCGCGGCTGCATCTTTTGACCTGCGGCCTGCAAGAGACGCGCCCCGGCTCTGCGCTTGATATCGTTCTGCAGGCGCTAGCCCATACTTATGAGGTCGTGATCCTTGCCGTGCCATCCCTCAGTGAGGGGGATTTGGCGAGCGGCTTGGCGCGCGATGTTGATGTCACGGTTCTGGCTTGCCCCGGCTCCGCCAGCGATCCGGCAAGCTCAGCTGCCTATCGTGATCTCAAGACGGCGGGGGCAGGGACGATCTTTGCCTTCAGCCATGAGGCAGCCTCGGATAGTCGTCGCGACCGACCGGCGCTTTATCAGCGCCCTTCCATCCATTTGATGAGCGGCATGACGGGCAGCACCCAGGCGAGCCCCGCCACGACATAAAAGAGCCCCTTCACGAAGTCATGGGCCTCCAGGACCGGGCGCGATTGGGCGAGCGCCATTGCGACCAGCGCATAAATCACCACAAAGCTGATCATCACGATCATGCCGATCAGTTTGCGCAGGCGCAGATTCATGGTGGCTCCGCTGAGGGGGTGCGACAGAGCGGCTGTGGACGCCGCCGCTCCCCTTGCTTATGTCTCGGCAGCTCCATTGGATCAACCCGAGTCATCCATGACCATTGCTGACCCTATCGCCGCACCCAGCCTGAGCCAGCCTGCCACGACCAGCGCCTCTGTGAGGGCTTGGCTGTGGAGCGTTGCGGCTCTGGTGTTTTTGATGGTCATGGTCGGCGGGGCGACGCGCCTGACCGAAAGCGGCCTCTCGATCACCGAGTGGAAGCCGGTTCTGGGCATTCTGCCGCCCCTGTCGGATGCGGCATGGGTGGCCGAATTCGAGAAATACAAGCAGATCCCGCAATATTCGAAGCTCTTCCCGACCATGACCTTGGGCGAGTTCAAGGTCATCTTCTTCTGGGAATGGGGCCACCGCCTTTTGGGCCGCATCATTGGTCTGGCCTTTGCCCTCCCGCTGGCCTGGTTTTGGCTGCGTGGGGCTCTGACAACCCGCCTCAAATGGCAGCTGAGTGGCCTCTTGGTCCTCGGCGGCATGCAGGGCGCTGTGGGTTGGTGGATGGTGAAGTCCGGCCTTGTGGACCGTGTCGAAGTCGCCCCCGAGCGCCTCGCCGTTCATCTCCTGCTCGCCTCGCTCACCTTCACTGCGCTTGTTTGGTTGGCGGTCAGCCTGAAGCCCGCGCCTGCCGAACCAGCCGCCGCAAAGATCGCGGGCGGTGCTGTCGCTTTGGTGTGGATGGTCTTGGCGCAGATCGGCCTTGGCGCGCTCGTGGCAGGTTCACGCGCTGGCTATACCTACAACACTTGGCCCTTGATGGATGGCAAGCTCGTCCCGCCGTTGGAAAATCTCTTCCGGCAGGAGCCATGGTGGATCAACGTCCTCGAGAATATCACCACTATCCAGTTTGAACATCGCATGTTCGCTTATGCGCTTCTGGCCTTCGCGCTCTGGCATGCTTGGCGCACATGGAGGCTCGCCTCTGGCACCAAAGCGGCCAAGCGCGCGGTCGCTGTGGCTGGGCTCGTGGGTTCACAAGCTTTGATCGGCATCGTGACCTTGCTGCTGCAGGTGCCGCTTTGGGCGGGCCTGCTGCATCAGGCCTTCGCCATGGTGGTGCTTGGCATGGCGGTGGTTCATGCGCGGCGCTGCCGTGAGGCCTGAGGCATCGCGACCGGCTTGATCGGGATCAATGAAGGCTGGCGCGTCAAGGCGCAGGTTGCGTCCATGAGCAACGGGCGAGGACGCGCCAATGGACGATCTGAACGGCATTCCCGGAACGCCGGTCTTTCAAGGTGAGCAGGCCAAGAAGGGCTATGCGCTCAACAAAATGTGCTTCTCCTTTAATGATGCAGCCAATCGCGCTGCCTTCAAGGAGAATGAAGACGCCTATATGAAAAAATATGGGCTGAGCGCCGAGCACTGCGCCGCGATCAAATCACGCAATGTGCTGCAACTGATCGAAGCAGGCGGCAATGTCTATTACCTCGCCAAATTCGCAGGGATCTTTGGTCTGAATGTGCAGGATATCGGTGCGCAGCAGACCGGTATGAGCATCGACGAATTTAAATCCTTCCTCGCATCGCAGGGCTGATCCATGGCGCGCATCATCGGCGGACTGACGACTTCGCATGTTCCCTCGATCGGCGGCGCCATTGCGCGCGGCGATCAGGAAACGCCCTATTGGAAGCCCTTTTTCGATGCTTTCAAACCGGTGCATTCATGGCTCGCGAAAGAAAAGCCTGATGTGGCGGTGGTCATCTATAATGATCACGGCCTCAATTTCTTCCTCGATAAAATGCCGACCTTCGCTATCGGCGCTGCAGCGAAATATGACAATGCAGATGAGGGCTGGGGCATTCCGGTTCTGCCCTCTTTTGAGGGCGACCCCGATCTGTCTTGGCATATCATCAATGATCTGGTCGACCATGAATTCGATCTGACCATGTGTCAGGAGATGCTGGTGGACCATGCTTTCACCCTGCCGGTCAAACTCATGTATCCCGATGCGGGCGATCATTGGCCGGTGAAGGTTGTGCCGGTGACGATCAACTCTGTGCAACATCCACTGCCCACAGCCGCGCGCTGCTACAAATTGGGTCAAGCGATCGGACGCGCTGTGGCCTCTTACCCCAAAGATTTGAAGGTGGTTGTGGTGGGAACTGGCGGCCTGTCGCATCAGCTTGATGGAACTCGGGCGGGCTTCATCAACAAAGAGTTCGATCTTTTGTGCATGGACAAGATCCTCAATGATCCTGTCGCATTGACGAAATATTCCAACCGCCAGATCATCGAACAGGCAGGCTCGCAAGGTGTTGAGCTAATGACATGGATCGCTATGCGCGGGGCCTTGCAAGGCCATGTCAGCAAAGTCACCAGCACCTATCATGTGCCGATTTCGAATACGGGCGGCGCTGTGATGTTGCTCGCCAATGATGATCAGCCGCAGGCAGTGGCTGCTGAGTAAGCGGCCGACAAAAAAACCCCGCAGTGCTGAGCTGCGGGGCCTTGTTGAGGGGCAGGGCGCTTATTTGTTGCGCGCGCTTCGGGTCATGAAATCGGTCAGGCTCAACACCAGCGCGAATGCGCCGAAAGAAGCCAGCACCATGGTGATATACATCTGCTCGATCTGGGACATTGTGGCTCTCCCCTTGTGATGGAGAGATCTAACCAAACCGCTCAAGCCCGAGCCTTGATCTTGATCAAATGACCTATGACCGGGTGACTGGGCCTGCGAGATTTGTTAGGCTGCGCTATGGGACATTTTTGCCCTTGCGGGGTTGAAGACATTGCCAAAGGTCACAGAGCCCATTGCTCCCAAGCAGCGTGAATCCTCCATGTCGGATGAGGTCGTCAAACTGCCAGCCGAAATGAAAGCCTTTGTCGAGGCGGAGTTGGCGCGCGGCGACTATCGTCACCGCAATGAGGTCTTTCTGGTCGCGCTCGCGCTTTTGCGCATGAAGCGCGAAGAAGCCGCCGAAAAGGAATCCATCCTGCGCCATGAGATTGGGCTTGCGATCGCGCAGGCAGATCGCGGCGAATGGGCGGAGGAGACGAGTATTGAAGAAATGGTCGCTAATATTAAGGCTGGGCGTGGGTGAAGGTAAGGTATTCGAGATTTTCCCGATTTGATGTTGCTTCGATTATTGATTTTTCAACTCGCCATTTTGGGCAACTTCAATCGGACTCATATGCAGGGTTGTTGTCTGAGGGGGTCGCGTCGATCCTGTCAGATCCCTTCCGGCCGAGTTGCCGTCGCTGTCCGGAATATGGCGAGCGGGTTCAGGCCTTTCATCTCAGCCTTGTCCGCGGGCGCAGAACAAGCGCATCGCATGTCATCTATTTTCGCATCGCGGGCGAATTGAGGGAACAAGAACTTCAGATCCTCCGTATCCTCCATGAGCGCATGGAACCACATTCAGAAATTGAGATTGCGCTTCGCTCCCTCACATAAAAAGCCGGCGCAGTCACCCGCGCCGGTCTTGTCTTTCACATCAGCTTACATGCCCGCGCGCAAGGCCTGATCGAGATCGGCGATGATGTCGTTGATGTCTTCAATACCGACTGACAAGCGCACCACATCGGGGCCAGCGCCTGCGATGGTTTTTTGCTCATCGGTGAGCTGGCGATGGGTCGTCGAGGCCGGATGAATGACCAGTGAGCGGGTATCGCCGACATTGGCCAGATGCGAGAAGAGCTGCATGCTGCTGACCAGCTTCACGCCTGCGTCATAGCCACCCTTGAGGCCAAAGGTGAAGACCGCGCCGCAACCCTTGGGGCAATATTTCTGCGCCAGAGCGTAATAGCGATCGCCCTTGAGACCGGGATAGCTGACCCATTTCACCGCCGGATGATCTGCGAGGAATTTTGCGACGGCCAGGGCATTCTCAGAATGGCGTTGCATGCGCAGCGGCAGCGTCTCGATGCCTGTCAACAGCAAGAAAGAGTTGAAGGGCGAGATCGCGGGACCAAGATCGCGCAGGCCCAGAACCCGGCAGGCAATGGCGAAAGCAAAATTGCCAAAGGTCTCGCCGAGCACCATGCCGCCATATTCGGGGCGGGGCGCTGAGAGCATTGGATAGCGCTTATCGGCCATCCAATCGAAGGAGCCGCCATCGACAATGACGCCGCCGATCGAATTGCCATGGCCGCCCATGAATTTGGTGGCCGAATGGATGACGATATCCGCGCCAAATTCGAGCGGACGAATGAGGTAGGGCGTTGCCAGCGTATTGTCGACGATCAAGGGAACGCGAGCGCGCTTGGCGATCTTGGCAATGCCTTCGATGTCACAGATGACGCCGCCGGGATTGGCAATGGACTCGATGAAGATCGCCTTGGTGCGCGGCGTGATCGCCGCCTCAAAGGTCGACAGATCATCGGGATCTGCCCATTTCACGTTCCAGTTGAAGTTTTTGTAAGAGTGATTGAACTGATTGATCGTGCCGCCATAGAGCTTGTTGGCTGCGATGAATTCATCGCCCGGCTGCATCAAAGTGTGGAAGACGAGAAACTCAGCCGCATGGCCCGAGGCAACGGCCAGAGCTGCTGTGCCGCCCTCCATCGCCGCCACACGCTCTTCCAAAACCGATGAGGTCGGATTGGTGATGCGGGTGTAGATATTGCCGAAAGCCTGCAAGCCAAAGAGCGAGGCGGCATGATCCACATCATCGAAAACGAAGGATGTGGTCTGATAAATCGGGGTCGCGCGCGCACCGGTGGCCGGGTCTGGCTGGGCACCGGCATGGACGGCAAGGGTGGAAAAGCCGGGTTTTTGTGCGTCAGTCATTAGAAGCGTCCTCAAAATAGCGTCACACCACCGGTTTAGGCAGGAACAGGTCTTCCCGCAACCTGACACTTAGGGTCAACTGACCAGCTAAAGGTAGGGGGTAGCATGCGTTATCTGGCTTTCATTCTGGCCGTTGTTCTGACGGTGGTTTCTGCTGCTTTGGCTCCTTCCTTGGGGGCACCTGCCTGGTGGGTCTTTGGCATTTGTGGCGTGCTGACCCTGATCGGCATCAATGATTTGATGCAGACCAAACATTCCTTGCGTCGCAACTATCCCATCCTCGCCAATCTGCGCTTTTTGCTGGAGGAGGTGCGCCCCGAGATCCGCCAATATTTCCTCGAAAGCGATCTGGATGGTCTGCCCTTCAACCGCTCCAAGCGCAGTGTCGTTTATGCGCGCGCCAAGGGCCAGCTGCAGACCCGCCCCTTTGGCACCCAGCAAGACATCTATGGCGAGGGTTATGAATGGCTGACCCATTCGGTCGCGCCCGCTACCGTCACGAGCCATGACTTTCGCGTGAAGATCGGCTGGCGCCATTGCAGCCAGCCCTATTCGATGTCGCTGTTCAATGTGTCTGCCATGAGTTTTGGCTCGCTCTCTGCCAATGCCATTCGTGCGCTCAACAAAGGCGCCAAGCTCGGCGGCTTTGCCCATGACACGGGCGAGGGTAGCTTCAGCATCCATCATAAGGAGTTTGGCGGCGATATCGTCTGGGAGATCGGCAGCGGCTATTTCGGTTGTCGCAATGAGGATGGCACATTCTCGCCCGAGCGCTTTGCAAAAACCGCCGCTGAGCCGCAGATCAAAATGATTGAGATCAAGCTCTCGCAAGGTGCCAAGCCCGGTCACGGAGGTGTTCTTCCAGCAGCCAAAGTGAGCGCAGAGATTGCAGCAGCGCGTGGTGTGCCTTTGGGTGAAGATTGCGTCTCGCCCTCGCGTCATTCGGCTTTCTCAACGCCGACCGAATTGATCACCTTCATCGCTCAGTTGCGCGACCTGTCAGGAGGCAAGCCGGTTGGTTTCAAACTCTGCATCGGCCATCCCAGCGAATTCATGGCGATCTGTAAGGCCATGCTTGAGACCGGCATCACGCCAGACTTCATTGTGATTGATGGCAAAGAGGGTGGCACGGGCGCCGCGCCGCTGGAATTTGCGGATCATCTTGGCACGCCGCTGCGCGAGGGCCTGACCTTCGCGCATAATTGCCTGGTTGGTGCGGGCCTGCGCGACAAAATCCGCATCGGTGCGAGCGGGCGCATCATCACCGCTTTTGATATGGTGCGCGTGTTGGCGCTGGGCGCTGATTGGTGCAATTCGGCGCGCGGCTTTTTGTTTGCGCTTGGCTGCGTGCAATCGCTCTCTTGCCACACGGACCATTGCCCGACAGGTATCGCCACGCAAAATCCGCTGCGTCAAAAGGCGCTTGTTGTGCCCGATAAAGCGGAGCGCGTGGCGCGTTTCCATGCCAGCACGATGGAGGCTTTGGCTGATTTCGTGGCTGCAGCAGGCGCTACTCATCCCGCCGAAATTTCGCGCGCACAGTTGATGCAGCGCGGGCCGCAGGCAGAGGTGAAGAGCTTCAGCATCGTCTATCCTGAACTCAAGACGGGCGCTTTGCTGGATGGGCGTGCGCCTGAGCTCTATGCAGATTATTGGGCCATGGCAGATGCGGCGACCTTTCGCCCCAAAGCCGCCTAGCGCTGCAGGACCTGCGAAATAAAGCGGTCGAATTCGGCAAACCACAGGCCGCTATTCAACAAATAAGTGTGGCCATTGCCCGGCATGGGTGGTGTCCACACAAAGCGCCCCTTGCCTTTATTGGCCGTGAAGGCCGCGAACCATTCCTTGGGATGGGTTGGCCCCCAGAAACCGTCATTGGGTGCATAGAGCCAGAGGGTCGGTACTTTGATGGCTGGACCATAGCTCGCGAATGTCCTTTCCAAACGCTCAGGCTGGCAGGGTGCATGCGGATGCTTGTCTGCGTCCCCGCCCATGCCGCCGCCCAAATTCACCACGGCTTTAATGGCACGATCACCTTGCGCGGCAAGTGCGAGGGAGCTTGCCCCGCCGAAGGAGACCCCCATGGCGATGACAGTCGTCGCATCAGCATAAGGCAGGCTCTTGGCGAAGCTCAATGTCGCCAATGCTTGTTGCTGGGCAATGTCAAAGACGCGAGGGAAGTCTTCATTGGAGCAAGAGCCAACCCCTTCAAGGTCAGGCCCGCCAGTCTCGCCATAGCCAATGCGCGTTGGCGCGATGACGACAAAGCCGCGGCGCACCAGATCGCGCGCAATGACCGGAGCTGATCGCCTGAGTTCCTGCCGCCCTTTGGGTGTCGCGCTGCGCCCATGTTGATAGACAATGAGCGGTGCGCGTCGGATCGCAGCCGTGTCACGGAAAATCGTGACGGTGATCTCTTGGCGATGCACGCCCTTGGCTGTGGTGACGGCGACGGGAATGCGGGTGATGTCTTCGACAATCGCAGCCTGCGCCGCGCTGCAGATCAACAAAGAGACAAGGAACGCCAGCAATCGCGACATGAAATGATCTCGGGTGAAACAGCAGCCTTAAGCTCTGCCAGCCGGGATCAAATTGTCAAGGTGAAGCTATCTGCGGTCGATGGTGAATTTTTGAAAGCCGCGCAGCATGGCAGGCTTTTTGGAGGAGATGATGCGCGAATTGACGCCCGTCCATCCGATCTCGCCTGACAGGCGGCCATATTCGATCTTGGGGCAGCGGTTCATGATGACCGTGATGCCCTGTGCCTCAGCGCGGGCAGCAGCGTCATCATTGCGCACCGAGAGCTGCATCCAGACGACCTTGGGCAGGGGATTAAGGGCGAGAGCCTCATCGACAATCGCGTCAGCTGCCTGCGAATTGCGGAAGATCTCGACCATATCCATCGGCTCGGGGATTTCGGCCAGCGAGCCATAGACTTTGGCCCCCAGGATCTCCTGACCCGCCAGGCCCGGATTGACGGGGAACAGGCGGAAGCCGCGTCCAATGAGATATTTCAACACGATAAAGGACGGACGCGCCTCATTGGCTGAAGCGCCCACCAAAGCGATGGTCTTCGTGCTTTTGAGGATGCTGCGGATCTGCTCGTCGGGATAGGAATCGTGGTTCATGTGGGCGCCTGCTGTGCCAAAGCCTCCTGACAGATGTAGGCAAGATTGTCGAGAACCACAGGGGGCAGGGCGGGGCAGTTGCCTTTTTCACCGCCTCTATGGGAAAGCTGCTGTGGAGGTGGGCCATGGCGCAGTCGGTGTTGATGAATGAGCAGGAGCTGACAGCGCTTCTGATCCGCGAATTCCCCCAGATTGCGGTCGGGGAGGAGTTTGTGGTCGAGAGCGTCGGGCCTATGCGGGCGGTTATGCGCCTGCGGGGTCAGGACAAGCATCTGCGCCCCGGCGGGACGATCTCAGGCCCCTCCATGTTCGCGCTGGCCGATGTTTGCCTCTATGTCGCGATCATGGCGCAGATCGGTCCACAGTCACTGACCGTGACGACCAATCTCAATATCAACTTCCTGCGCAAGCCAGAGTCGGGCGATCTCGTCGCGCAGTGCAAGCTATTGAAGCTCGGCAAAAGGCTGGCCGTGGGGGAGGTCTATCTCCATTCCCCCGGCGTCGAGGAGCCGGTCGCCCATGCCAGCGGCACTTATTCCATCCCGCCGCGCCCGTGAGGCTTCACAGGCTTGTGGCAGCCCCCTAAAACAGGGGCACAAAATAGACGCGAAAACGGAGCGAAACACCCATGTCACTGCCGACCTTCACCGCCGTCACCCGTACGCAGGGCAACAACCGCGCCCTCAAGGAAGGCATTGTGAAGCCCTCGACCTGCCAGCTGCAGTTTGTCGAAGTGGACCCTTTGATCGCCGCCTTCCGCCGCATGGTGCGCGCCAGCGAATTTGACATCTGTGAACTCGCCATCACCACCTATATCTGCGCCAAGGCGCATGGAAAAAAGCTGACCGCCATTCCTGTGCCACTGGTGCGCCAGTTCCATCACGGCGCCATCTTGGTGAATGCAAAAGCTGGCATCACTTCGCCCAAGGATCTTGAAGGCAAGCGCGTTGGCGTCAATCGCGGCTACACTGTCACAACGGGTGTCTGGGCGCGCGCGATTTTGCAGGATCAATATGGTGTCGATCTGTCGAAGGTCACATGGGTTCTGTCAGGCGACGAACATGTCGCTGAATATGTAGCACCCAAAAATGTCGTGCCGATTGAGGCGGGCAAGAAGATGGAAGATATGCTCGTCTCGGGCGAGCTGGTGGCTGCCATTGGCGTTGATGTGAAGCACCCCGATGTCGTGCCACTGATCCCCAATGCCGCTGAGGTTGGTTATGCTGCTTATCAGCGCGATGGACATTATCCGATCAATCATCTTGTTGTGATCAAGGATGAGCTGATCGAGAAACATCCTGGCCTTGCAAAGGATGTCTATGAGGCCTTCAAAGCCTCGCGTGACCTTTATGTAGAGCAGTTGAAGGCCGGCAAGATCGAAAATCTCGATGCTGCGGACAAGGTGCACCAAAAGGTCATCGCCATGGGCGGCGATCCGTTGCCCTATGGTGTCGAGGCCAATCGCAAGACGATTGAGACTTTGATCGGCCATGCACTCACGCAGGGTATCATCAAGGAGCGCGTGAAGGTCGAGGATCTGTTTGCGCGCGAGACTTGGGGGTAAGTTTTAGGGTTGAGGCTAAAGATCATGTTCGGGATCATGGACCCTCGCGTCCATGATCCTGCGGATGAGAACACTATCAGGGGCCAGTGAATAAAAAATCACATGCGTCCCATGCAAAAGCCGCCTGATGTCGGGCCTATGGCTCTTGCGGCCTATTTCAGGAAAATGCCCAATCCGCTCCAAGGCGTCTAACAGGCTGAGCATATAACAGTCGCGTTGATGGTGGCCGAATCTCAGCAGCCCGATCTCTTCAATCAGCTCCAAGTCTTTATCCGCGAGAGTGGAGAGAACGACCTTAGGCACGAGCGGATTTTATCCGCGCCCTTGCCCTTTCCAGGACCTGCTCAAATGTACGGTCGCTTGGTGTCAGACAATCAGGATCTTGAAAAAGCTTGTCCATTCGCCGCATTTGTTCTTCGCGGCTCAGGGAATTCCACGCAGCGATCTCATCCTCGGACATAACGGCCGAGGGCATGACAGTGTCAGAAAGAGCGCGCGTCTTTGCCATAGGGATAGAATAGCACTGGCTGGCTGATAGCCAACTGTTTTCGCATCAGCTAGACCTTTGGGTATTGGGCACTTGCTATTGTCCCAACGAACGGTACATTAGGACATAATCGGCAGTTTTCGCGATCACTGGTTGGAAGATTTCTTCCTTCATGACATCCGCAGCAAGAAGATACCACCCGAGATTGAATCTCGCCTGTTTCGCAAGTTGCAGATGATCGATGATGCGAGCGGAGATGAAGATTTGCGTGCGCCGCCAAGCAACGGATTCGAAAAGCTTTCCGGCCATCTGAAAGATAAGCACGCGATCCGTGTTAATCTGAAGTGGCGGGTTGTGTTTCGTTGGGACGGGCAGGCGGGTGAGGCTTGGGATGTCTATCTTGATGATCATTCCTACAGGTGAAGAGCGATGAGACAGACAGTTCGAAAGCCTGCAAGCGTCGGAGAGATTCTCGTTGAGGAATTTCTGCGGCCCCTCAATCTAACGCAGGCCCAGCTTGCTGAGGCGATGGGTGTTCAGCGAAAGCATGTGAATGAGCTTTGCAATGACCGTCGCATCATCACGGCCGACACTGCCTTGATTCTTGCGCGCGTATTCGGAAATACGGCCGACTTTTGGCTCAATCTCCAGCGCCGCGTGGATCTCTGGGAGGCGATGAATTCGCCTGAGAGACGCGAGCGCATCACTCGGGCAAAGCCCTTGCGTTTGCCCCGCTCAAACGCTGCCTAAAAATTCCAGCATCCGCTTGGCGGTCGCCTCTTCGGTTTGCTGCTCGACGCTGACATCCCAATATTGGGATTTGGGCAAACATTCGTGGAAATAGCGTGCCGCTGATGTTGCGTGGAACGCATCATTGCCGGGCACGATGAGCGCGGGCAATTGGCAGCGCAGAAGATCTTCAGGCTCAGCGCCCGGCGCCGTATCCCGGTCGAACATCGTGCGCGCCCAGCTAGCGATGATCAGCTTGTAGTCATCGAGTGTGAGCTGCGCATAGCGAGCAGCAAAATCCTCATCCACTTTGATGACAGAGGCCCACGGCCCCCCACGCGGATCTGCGCCGAATGATTTGCCATCTTTGCGTACAAGATCAACAACCGCCTGCAAGCCATTTTGATGGACGAAGGCGAGATGTTCTGCAAAGCGCTGCTGGCTCGAGAGGCGATATTTAACCCCGCCCACAGGCCAGAACAGAACAAGGCTCTTCACGCGTTCAGGATGCATCACGCCCATGGCTGCAACTGGTGAACAGCCCATGCAACCGCCCATCATATGTGCGCTGTCAATCTTCAGATGATCCATCAGCGCCACGGCCTGGCGCACATAGTGAGCAAAGGTGATGCGCTCGACGCGCCCGCCTGACTGTCCACATTCACGCCGATCAAACATGATGAGCGTGTGATGTTTCGACAGATTGTCGACGGGTTTGAACTTTGCGTAATGGCCCTGCGTTGACCATTTCTCAATCGTGGCGTCAAAGCCGCCCGGGGAGAACATGAGAATGGGCGAGCCCGAGCCCACGATCTCGTAGCGCGTCGAAATTCCGTCGAGCGTCACTTGCACCATGATCAGCCCTTGATCTGTTTGCCGGCGCGAATATCCGCCACCAGCGCACCAAAGGCATCAATCGTGCCGCGCGCTGTGTTGAAATAAGTGTCGGTTTTGCTGTCGATCCATTTCTCGCCATAGCCAAGAACGGTCTGCGCCAGTCGCACACGCCCATCAAGCCAAGGCCCGCCACCAAAGCCGCCGATGACGGGGATCTTGACGGCATCCACTACGGCCTTGCCAGCGACGGGACCGGAATTGGTGAAGTCGAGCGCGACAGCGCCAGCCTCTTCGAGCATCTTGGCTTCTTCAACGAGCTTGGCGGCAGCTTCAGAGGTTGCCTGCGCAGAGCTGGAATTTTGGGCGCTATAGGGAATGCCAAGACGCATGGCAGTTTGGGGCGTCAAACCAAACTGCGCGAAGACCGGAATACCAGCGCGGGTGAGTGCGCGAACAGCATCGGGAAAATCAGCAGCAGCATCGAGCTTGATCATATCTGCACCGCCTTCCTTGACGATGCGCACAGCGGCCTTGAGGGCGCTGTCGATGCCCTCTTGCAATGGACCGTAAGGCATATCGCAGGAGACCAGAACGCGTGTCGCGGCGCGACGCACGGCTTTGCAGCAGACGAGGATCTCGTCGAGCGTGACTTGCAGCGGATTGGTATGCCCCCACAGATTGGCGCCCACGCTGTCACCGATGGAGACAAAATCAACGCCGGCCATCTCAGCAAATCGGGTGGTGGGGTAGTCCCATGCGACAACGCCCGCGCTCTTGATCCCGTCGCGCTTCATCTGTTGCAGCATAGGGATGGTGACGGGGTCGTTGCTCATCTTGTCCTCACTCGAATTGCGCCTTTTTTGTAGCGCTCGGGGTTCTGCCGCAGGGCGAATGGGAGGTTATTGCGCGGTCAATTGGCCCACGTCAATGGCGACAGTCTTGGCCGGAACGGGGGCTAT
The DNA here is from genome assembly GCA_947454485.1 of Beijerinckiaceae bacterium. Taxonomy (GTDB): domain Bacteria; phylum Pseudomonadota; class Alphaproteobacteria; order Rhizobiales; family Beijerinckiaceae; genus Terripilifer. Next base: position 17,183 of record CANGJJ010000014.1, on the reverse strand, counting down.
GATTTGGTGTGTGCGCTCTCGGCCCTCTTGGTCCAGCCCGTCAGCCGAGAGTTGACAGGCTCAAACGCAAAAGGTCTCTTGTCGCGAAAATAGGGGAGGGCCTGATGGCATTGAGTGAAGATGTGCGCCGCGTTGTCACCACTGTGGATGAGAGCGGCAAGGCCGTGGTCTTGTTTGACGGCCCCAACCCCAACAAAGTGACGCGCGAAGGCCGCAAAACGGTCTCGCGTCTGTTGTGGGTGACGCAGGAATCGCCTGCCGATATTGCTGGCCCCGCCGACCGTGCTCAGGTGAAAGTCAGCGTTGCTCCCCCTGCAGGTGGCTCAATCTTCCGCATTGTGGATATTCCGCCAACACCTAAAGAGGTCGATGATCTTCCGCTTGATTATCATCACGCCCAGCATGGTGCCTCAACACCCAAGCGCCATATGCCGCCGCGCCATCCTTTGATGCATGCAACGCGCACCATCGATTATGCCATCATCATGGAAGGCGAGATCGACATGCTGCTGGATGACACTGAAATCCATATGAAGGCTGGTGATGTTTTGGTGCAGCAGGGCACCAATCATGCATGGGTCAATCGCGGCACTGAGCCTTGCCGCATTGCCTTTGTGCTTATCGATGCGCAAGAACCCTGATTAGATGCGCCCCTTGGGTTGTTGACCCAGGAAGACCTGACCGATCAGTTCGAAATTTGCAGGTGAGGCTTGTCCTTGCTGTGAGGCGCAATTGATATCGCGGAAGCGGCGCTCAAAGGGGTTCTTCTGGAACACCGCAGTGCCGCCCGCAGCATGATAGGCAAAGTCCACGATCTCGCGGCCCTCATTCATCGCAAAAGTTGAGGCCAGACGCATCTCAGCCTTGTCCTGCAGCGAAAAGGGCTGATCATGTTCAGCCTGTTCCCACAGCCGCCCATAGACATCCAGCACAAAGCCGCGCGCTGAGCGCAGACGCGCCTCTGCCAATGCGACTTTCGATTGGATCACCGCATTTTCTGCGAGCGTATATTGGCCCTGCGCCGATTGCGGCGACTTTTTGGCGGCGAGTGTGATGAAAGCATCGAGCGTTGCGCGCGCAATGCCCAGTGACACAGCCGCAAAACTCAAGCCGAAGATATTGAAGCCCGTGAAGTGATTATAGAGCGGTGAGGAGACGCGCCTGTCGGCCACACTGTCGCGCGTGAATGAATGCTCATCCGGCACGAAGAGATCCGTGACTTCATAGCTGTCACTGCCTGTACCGCGCAGACCCATGACCTCCCAGTCATTGGTGATATGGGCTTTGCTCTTGTGAAAGAGCATGGTGCGCTCAACAGGCTTGCCCTCTTTGGTTTTGAGCTGTGTTCCCTCTTCGTCATAAACGAGCGCATGACCGCCGAGCCAGGTCGAGTGACGGCTGCCGCTGGCAAAGGTCCATTTGGCGGTGACGCGATAGCCGTCTTTGGTCTTCACCGCGCGCGCATTGCGATTGTTGGGGCCCGAGGCCACGACGGCTTGCGGGCCATCGAAGATCTCGCGCGCCACAGCGCGGTCGAGATAGGCTGACGCCATAGAGACGCCGCAGCCTTGGCCCACACACCAGCCTGCGCTCGCATCAGCAGAGGCGACCGCCTCCACGGCGCGGAAGAAGGTCAGGAGATCGACTTCTTCTCCGCCGACATCTTTGGGGACGAGCATATGGAAGAGGCGCTCATGATGGAGCGCGCTGAGCAGATCATCGGGCAGTCCGCCTTCGCTCTCGATGCGGGGTGCTGCAGCCTCAATCAGCGGTATGAGATTGCGTGCGGCGCGCGCATGGTCGCGCCCAGCCTCGGGTCTCGTCAGCATTGTGTTTCCTCCGAGATGCATTTTGGCGCAAATGGGGGGCTGGTCAATGGGGCTGGGGTGCTTAAGCTGGGGCGGATCCGGGGAGGACTGTCCATGCCTTATTGCACGAGCACGGGGGTGCGCATCCATTACGAGGTGAGCGGCGAGGGCGAGCCTATGGTGCTCATTCACGCCAATCCCTTCGACCGGCGTTTGTGGATGTATCAGGCCGCGCGCTATTCGGGCTTTTACAAGGTCATCAATATTGACCTGCGCTCCTATGGCCTCTCGCAGGTGGTGGAGGAGCCCTATCCACTGAGCACTCTGAAAGAGGATGTGCTGGGGGTATTGGCGCAAGAGGGCGTCAGTCAGGCCATTTTCATGGGGGTGAGCGTTGGCTCCGGGATTTGCCTTCTGACCGCGCTCGACCATCCGCAGATGACCAAAGCCGTGGTTCTGGTGGGCGGCTCCCCCAGCGGCCCCACCCATGTGGAGGCAATTACGGCCAAGGTCCGCCAAGCGACGCTGGGCCAAGATATTCTGGGACTGATGGAGAGCTATACGGGGCCGGGCTTTGCGCAGAGCAAGACGGGGGCTTGGGCGCTGTCGCAGTTCATCGACCGGGCGGGGGAGATGTCGGCGGCCGGGATCTGTCAGGTGTTTCGCTCCCGCGCGGGGACGGATATGACCGCCCGCCTGCCGGGGCTCAAAGTGCCCACCATGGTGGTGAATGGCGAATTTGATGGCTCGCTGGAGCGGGGGCGACTGACCGCCTCCCTCGTGCCCGGTGCTCGCCATCATATGCTGGCGGGGACGGGTCATGCCTGCGTCATCGAAGACCCCGCCGGATTTGATGCCGCCGTCGTGCCTTTTCTGCGCGATCAGGGGCTCTGGCGCGGCCCCTGATCCTTGCCCCTGCCGCCCGCAGGGCCTAAAAGGCACTGGCCCCGAGGCGGGCCAAACCGGGCCCCAGGCTGATTCCACACGATGAGCTTTACAGACCATTTGCAGCCCGGGCGATTGAGCGCCGGGCAGGTGCATCAGCAGCGAATTCTCGCGCTATTGATCGTGCTCGTCTCGCTGGCCTTTTTTCTGCCCGGCTTCTCCACCCTGCAGCCGATGGATCGTGATGAGCCGCGCTTTGCGCAGGCCACCAAACAGATGCTGGAGAGCGGCGATTTTGTCGCGATCCGCTTCCAGACAGAGGCCCGCAACAAAAAGCCTGTTGGCGTCTATTGGATGCAGGCCAGCGCGGTGACGGTTGGTGAATGGCTGGGCGTGTCTGAAGCGCGCACCAAGATCTGGCTCTATCGTTTGCCCTCTTTGTTCGGTGCCATCGCAACCGTTGTCTTCACATGGTGGGCTGCGCGCGCGCTTGTCTGCGAGGGGGCTGCCCTCATCGCCGCGCTCTTCATGGCCTCGACTATTCTGCTCGGCGTCGAGGCGCGACTTGCCAAAACAGATGCCGTCGTCACTGCAACCGTCACTGTCGCCATGGGTGTCCTTGCGCGGCTCTGGATGACGCGCGGCAAAGAGCTTCTCAGCGCAGCTCGTCTGTGGGGATTGGCTGCCATCTTCTGGGCGGCGCTTGGCATCGGCATTCTGGTCAAAGGGCCGATCACGCCGATGGTGCCAGCCTTCGCTGCTTTGGCGCTGGGCCTTTATGCGCGTTCTGCTGGATGGCTGAAGGGGCTCAAACCCATCGTCGGCATTCTTCTGTGCGTGGCGATTGTCTCGCCCTGGTTCTATCTGATCATGGAGGCAACGCAGGGCGAGTTTCTGCGAGACTCGCTTGGCGCTGACATGATGAGCAAAGTGCAGTCGGGTCAGGAGGCGCATGGCGCACCGCCCGGCACTTATCTGCTCGCCTTCTTTGTCACAGCTTGGCCGATGTCGCCGCTCGCAGCACTGGCTGTACCTTTCGCGTGGAAGATGCGCCGCGATCCAGCTGTGGCTTTCTTGCTGGCGTGGATCATTCCCGTTTGGCTCTTGTTTGAGTTGGTCCCCACCAAGCTGCCCCATTATGTGCTGCCAGCTTATCCGGCCATTGCCATTCTGACCGCCTATGCACTCGAGAAGCAGGCCCTCGCACTCAATACGCGTTGGCGTCACATTCTCTGGCTGGTTCCGGGCATTGCGCTTGTGCTGGTGCTCGTTGGCCTCGTTGGTCCCGTTGTTCTGGGTGCGCCTGCTGGTGCGCTCTTTTATGCAACGACGCCTTTTGTCTTGTGGCAGGCGTGGCGCATGTCGATCGCTATTCGCCGGGGTGAAGAGGGGCGCTTGGTGCCCGGCGGTGCGGTCCTCGCCTTCTTCAGCTTCGTCATGGTCTATGGCGGTATTCTGACGGGGCCTGTCTTTGATACTTACTCGCTGTCGCCGCGCTTGGCTCATGCGCGTGCGCAAGCTGAAGTCGCGACCAACTGCCGCTCGCTTGCCCCCGCAACGGTGGGCTATCGCGAGCCAAGCCTCGTCTTCCTGACCCGCACAGACATTGTGATGGCAGATGGCGCGCAGGCAGGAGCTTTCTTGAAAGACGGCACCTGCCGCATCGCTTTTGTCTCGTCCCGCGAGGAAGAGGCCTTTAAAGCCGCCTTGGGTGAGACAGCCTCCAAAGTGCAGCTGCAAGAGCGCGTGTTGGGCGTCAATCTCAATGGCGGGCGCAAGCTCGATATGGGCATTTATGTGCGCGGAGGTCAGCCATGACCACCAGCCAGCGCCTTCATCAAGCCCGCCGCAACTTTGTTGCGCGCTGGCGCAATCCGCGCGCTGTGCATCGCGATGAAGCTTTGCGCCGGCTTGATGCTATTGTGGTGCTGGGTCTTGCTGTCCTCGCCTTGGTGGTGGCTGTGCAGGGCGATGAGGCCATTGCGCGCGCGATGAATGGCTTTCCCGCTTGGGTCTATGCCGTCTTTGGCTATGTCACGCGCATTGGTGCCTCGGGCTATATTTTCGCTGCGAGCACGATCATTCTTCTGGCCGCTCTTTTGCTGCGCAAGCGCGGGCAGGGTGCGACCTTTGATCGGGCCTGTTTGTTTGTGGCTGAGCGCGCGGGCTTTGTGCTTATCGTCAATGCTGTGTCTGGCATCGCCAGTCAGGTCTTGAAACATCTGTTTGGTCGTGCGCGCCCCTCCTTGATTGATGTCGTGGGCCCCTTTCATTTTGACATGTTCGCGATGAGCTCGCGCTATGCGAGCATGCCCTCGGGTCATTCGATCACGGCTTTTGCAACCGCTCTGGCACTGTCCTATTTGATGCCGCGCTGGCGCTGGGCCTTTGTCTTTGTCGCTGTCATGGTCGGCGTGTCGCGCGTGGTCATTTCAGCTCACTATCCGAGCGATGTTTTGGTGGGCGCCGTGATCGGCTCCCTCTGCGCCATTTTGCTGCGCCGTGCTTTTGCGCGCCGTGGCATTGCATTCCGTCACACGCCTGCAGGGCCGCGCTTGCGCGGTGCGGGCAAGGTTTGGCCTGCGCTCGCGCGGGTCTTTAATTCGTGAGATCATCTATGAGCGAGACAATGCAACCGCGTGTCGCTGTCATCATTCCAGCGCGCAATGAGGCGGGCAATATCGCCCCTGTTGTCGCCGAGATTGAAGCAGCTTTGACCCCCAATGGCCCCTTCGAGATCATCTATATCAATGATGGCTCGACTGACACGACCGCGCAGCAAGTGCGCGGCTTGATGCAGACGCGCCCTTGGCTGCGCCTCATCGAACATGCGCAGTCTTGTGGCCAGTCGGCGGCTGTGCGCACGGGCGTTCGTGCTGCTCGCGCGCCTGTCATCATCACGATTGATGGTGATGGCCAGAACGACCCCTCCTTCATGCCGTCTTTCCTGCGCGCGCTTGAGGGCGCTGGCTCGCGCTGCGGCCTGGTGCAGGGGCAGCGCGTTGGCCGCAAAGACACGGCCTTCAAGCGCTTCCAATCACGCGTTGCCAATAAGGTGCGCAATTTTGTGTTGCAGGATGGTACGCGCGATACGGGCTGCGGCTTTAAATGTTTTCCGCGTGATGTCTATCTCGCTCTGCCCTATTTCGATGCGCTGCATCGCTTCATGCCTGCGCTTGTGCGGCGCGAAGGCTATGAGCTTGCCTATGTGGATGTGATTGATCGTCCCCGTCATTCGGGTGTGTCCAACTATGGCTTCTTTGATCGTCTGTGGGTCGGCATCGTCGATCTGATGGGCGTCAATTGGCTGATCCGGCGGCGCAAGCGCGTGCCGGTCGCGCAAGAGGTGTCTTCGTCATGATCGCAGACCTTTGGCATTTCGTCGGCGGCTATTTCTATGATGTCTTCGTCACCCGCCTCGATTGGTGGGCCTATGTTGGCATCATTGCGCAGGCGCTCTTCACAGGCCGTTTTCTGGTGCAGTGGATTGCGAGCGAAAAGGCAGGGCGCAGCGTCATTCCCTTCAGCTTCTGGATCCTCTCCATCAGCGGCGGATTGCTCTTGCTGGTTTACGCGCTCTATCGCCGTGACCCCGTCTTCATCATGGGGCAGAGCTTGGGCGTGGTGATCTATTTGCGCAATCTTGTCTTCGTCTTGCGCGAGCGTCGCGAGGAACGCGAAAAGGCCTCCGCTTCGGCGTGAGGTCTATTTCGTCGCCTTCAATCGCGCGAAGCCTTTGTCGAGATCATCTTGCAGATCTTCGAGATCCTCCAAACCCACCTGGAAGCGCAGCGCGGGGCCTCCCGGCGCCCATTTGGTGGCCGTGCGATATGTTGAGCAATCAAAGGGGATGACGAGGCTTTCAAAGCCGCCCCATGAATAGCCCATGCCAAATAGCTCCAGACCATCGAGCATGGCGGCAACGGCTTGGCTGGATGCAGGCTTCAAGATCACCGAGAACAGACCAGACGAGCCGCTGAAGTCGCGCGCCCAGATGGCGTGGCCCGGATCTGAGGGCAGGGCCGGATGCAGAACGCGCAAGACTTCGTCCCGCCCACTCAGCCAGCGCGCCAGTGCAAGGCCTTGGCTTTCGGCCTCGCGCAGGCGCAGTTCCATGCTGCGCAGTCCGCGCAGACACAAAAATGCATCCTCTGGCCCCGCGCACATGGCAAAGGCATCGAATGTGTTGCGCAGGCGCTTGGCCCAAGCGCGATTGGCCGAGACAAGGCCGAGCAGCAAATCCGAATGACCGGAGAGATATTTGGTGCCTGCCTCAATGGCGAGATCCACGCCGTGCTCATGCGGGGGGAAGAAGAGCGGCGTCGCCCAGGTATTATCCATGATGACGCAGGCTTTATGCGCATGGGCCACTGCGGCTATGGCAGGAATGTCCTGCATCTCGAAGCTTTGCGAGCCCGGCGCCTCGGTCAGCACGGCCGTTGTATTGGGGCGAAACAGCGCGGCGATATCGGCGCCCACCAGCGGATCATAATAGGTCGTCTCAATGCCAAGCCGTGCCAGAACCGTGTCGCAGAAATGGCGCGTCGGGCCATAGGCGCTGTCGGTGACAAGCAGATGATCGCCGGCCTTAAGAGCGGTGAGAAGGGCGAGCGTGATGGCGGCAAGGCCAGAGGGCGCAAGGACCGTATCAGCCGCGCCCGCCAGTTCGGTCCAAGCCTCTTCGAGCGCGCGGGTGGTTGGTGTGCCCTTTGTGGCATAGGTATAGGGAATGTCCCGCGTCGTGAGGCTCTCGACGCTGGGGTAGAGGACCGTCGAGCCGCGATAGATGGGCGTGTTGACGAAGCCAAATTGCTGGTCGGGATCGCGGCCCGCATGGACGAGGCGGGTGCGACGGCGCAGCTGTTTGCGTGTATCGTTCGTGAGCTTCGACATGAGGGTCCCTGAAGGCTTGACCGGGATGATGAATACCCCTTGGATGGCTGCAAGGGAAATCTGGCCAAAGGGGCCATTTTCGCTGGGAGATTTTGGAATGCGCAGTGTTTGTCTGGCAGCCGGCCTCGTTCTCGCTTTGGCGAGCGGTGCTCAGGCTGGGGTACTCGACACGGTGCGCCAAAAAGGCTTCCTCGCCTGCGGCTCCAACACCGGCCTTGCAGGCTTTGGTTTGGCCGATAGCAAAGGCGAATGGAGCGGCCTTGATGTCGATTTCTGCCGCGCCATCGCCGCAACCATCTTCAATGACCCCACCAAAGTAAAGTTCATTCCCCTGACAGCGAAGGACCGCTTCACTGCTTTGCAATCGGGCGAGGTGGATGTGCTGGCGCGTAACGGCACTTGGACGCAGTCGCGCGAGGCGGAACTTGGCCTGAATTTTGGTGCGGTGAATTATTTCGACGGGCAGGGTTTTCTGGTTCGCAAAAAAGCGGGCGTCACTGCCGCCAAGGAGCTCGATGGTGCCTCGGTCTGTGTGCAGCAGGGCACAACGACTGAGTTGAACCTGGCCGACTTCTTCCGCACACATGGCATGAAATATGAGCCTGCGGTTTTTGCGACCTCGGACGAGGCGATCAAATCCTATGACCTCAACCGTTGTGATGCTTTCACCACCGATGTGTCGCAGCTCTATGCCGAGCGCCTGAAGCTCGTTAATCCTGACGAACATATGGTGCTGCCCGATGTCATCTCGAAAGAGCCGCTCGCGCCCGCCGTGCGTCAGGGTGATAGCCAGTGGTTCAACATCGTGCGCTGGACTCATTATGTGATGGTGAATGCTGAAGAGCTTGGTATCACCAAAGCCAATGTAGATGAGAAGCTGAAATCGCCCAGTCCAGAGATCCGCCGCTTGCTGGGCGTTGAGGGCGACTTTGGCAAAGGCCTTGGCCTGTCGAGAGACTGGGCCTATCGCATCATCAAACATGTCGGCAATTATGGCGAAGTCTTTGATCGGGGCGTGGGCGAGAACTCGCGTTTGAAGATCAAGCGTGGCTTGAACGATCTGTGGAGTAAGGGCGGCTTGCAATATGCGCCGCCCGTGCGCTGACTGACTGATGCGCACACCCCCAACCATCAGCCTGCTACATGATCCGCGCTGGCGCGGCGCTATTTGGCAGGTCGCGCTTGCCGTGATCGTTGGCTTTCTGTTGTGGGAAGCGGCCGACAATGCCATGAGCAATATGCGCGCGCGCGGCATTCCAACCAATTTTGATTTTTGGAACCGCACCGCAGGCTTTGATATCAACCAGACTTTGATCTCTTATTCGGCCGTCTCCACCTATGGTCGCGCCTTTTGGGTTGGTCTGATTAACACTCTGGTTGTGGCCGGCATTGGCATTGTGCTGGCGACCGTGATCGGTTTTGTGATTGGCGTCATGCGCCTGTCCACCAATCTGCTCGCGCGCAGCTTTGCGAGCGTCTATGTCGAGGCTTTGCGCAATATACCGCTGCTCCTGCAGTTGCTGTTTTGGTACAATGCAATTCTGGTTCCCCTGCCAGCCCCGCGCGGCTCTCTCTCGATGTCCAGCATCACGCTGAGCCTGCCTGACACGGCTACCCTTGTCGTGAGTGCCATTGCAGCTGGTGCAGCATTTGCGGCTTGGCGCTTGTCGCTGCGCTTTGCCTCCATCGTGACAGCATTGGGCGTGGCTGTGGCGCTCATGGCGCTCTTGTTTGGTGCGCTGAGTTTCGTCGGTCAGAGCGGCGGTGGCATGCTCCACTTCGCCGATCATCTTGGCGTCTATCTCAACAATCGCGGCTTGTTCATCCCCGAGCCGCAATTTGGCGCGGGCAGCGAATGGGTCTTGCTGGCCTTTGGGCTGGGGATAGCGCTCAGCCTTGGTTATGGCGTTTACGCGCGCGCGCGGCAGATGCGCACGGGTAAGCAAAGCCCTGTGTTGCTCGTCAGTATGTGTTTGCTGGTGGCACTGCCGCTCATCGCCTTTGAGGCGAGTGGTCGCCCCTTGGCCTTCGCCTTCCCCGTTCTGCGCGGCTTCAATTTCCAGGGTGGCATGCGCATCTCGCCCGAATTCGTCGCGCTGACTCTGGGCCTCGTTCTCTATACGGCGGCCTTCATTGCCGAGACGGTGCGCTCTGGCATTCAAGCTGTCGCCAAAGGGCAGGGGGAGGCAGCTGCCGCTCTTGGTCTGCGCCAAGGCTTGACGCTGCGACTGGTGGTCTTGCCACAAGCCATGCGGGTCATCATTCCACCGCTTACCAATCAATATCTCAATCTGACGAAAAACTCGTCGCTCGCTGTTTTCATCGGCTATCCCGATCTCGTTCAGGTCTTTGCTGGCACGGTGCTCAATCAGACAGGTGCAGCTGTGCAGGTGATTGCAGTGACCATGGTGGTCTATCTTGCGCTCTCGCTTCTCACCTCCATGCTCATGGCGCTTTACAATCGCCGCATGGCTTTGGCGGAGCGCTAGATGAGCTTCGTGCGCACGATCCCCTCAGCCCCATTGCCGCCGCCCGTCGAGGCGCGGGGCGCTGTCTTGTGGCTGCGGCAAAATCTTTTGTCAGGGCCTTTCTCGGCCCTGTTCACTTTCAGCGCTTGTGCTGCGCTGCTGTGGCTCGTCCCGCAGCTCTGGCATTATTTTGTTGCCGATGCGGTTTTGAGCTCACCCGATGGCCAGGCCTGTCGCCAGCCGGGCGCTGGCATGTGTTGGTCTTTTATCGCGAACAAGATGGAGTTCTTTCTCTACTCCTCTTATCCGCGCGATCAGGTCTGGCGCGTCAATAGTTGCCTTGTCAGTGGTGCGGTTCTCATCACTTGGCTGCTGTGGCCATCAGCGCGCAGCAAGCGACTGGGCGGCGCGCTTTTCTTCCTCGTCTATCCTGTGGCTTGTTTCTGGTTGCTGCATGGATTTGAAGCATTGAGCCTGCGCACAGTGCCCACCAATTTGTGGGGAGGCATTTTCGTGAGCCTCCTCGTCTCACTGGTTGGTATTGTTGTGTCGCTTCCTGGGGGCATTCTGCTTGCCCTTGGTCGGCGCTCGCAATTGCCTGTGGTGCGCTTTGTCTCCACTCTCTTCATCGAATTTGTGCGCGGCGTGCCATTTATCACCGTGCTGTTCATGGCCAATACGATGCTGCCCCTGTTCGTGCCAGAGAATTGGTCGCCCGACCGGCTGGTGCGCCCATTGATAGGCGTGTCGCTCTTTGCCAGCGCCTATATGGCAGAGGTGGTGCGCGGCGGTTTGCAGGCGATGGACAAGGGCCAATATGAAGGCGCGCAGGCGCTTGGCCTGACATGGTGGCAAATGATGCGGCTCATCATCTTGCCGCAAGCCCTCACCACGGTGATCCCCGGCATCGTCAATACATTCATCGGCCTCTTCAAAGACACGACTCTTGTGGCTGTCGTCGGCATTGCTGATTTTCTGCGCACGGTCGAAACCGCGCGGCTTGATCCGGCTTGGGCCGGCCCTACCATCTCCACCTCCGGCTATGTCTTCGCCGGTCTGTTCTATTTCGTCTTCTGCTACGGCATGGCGCGCTATTCGCTCTTGATGGAGCGCCGCCTGTCGAGTGGACGCAAGCGATAGGGTTCCTCATGAGTGCGTCCCCCGCCGTCGAGATGATCGGCGTCAACAAATGGTACGGCAATTTTCATGTGCTGCGTGACATCGATCTGAATGTCGCGCGCGGCGAGAAGATCGTCATCTGCGGCCCCTCGGGTTCGGGCAAATCAACCCTCATCCGCTGCATCAATCGTCTGGAAGAGCACCAGAGCGGGCGCATCATCGTTGAGGGAACCGAGCTGACCAGCGATATGCGCCGCATTGATGAAATCAGGCGCGATGTCGGCATGGTGTTTCAGAGCTTCAATCTGTTTCCCCATTTGAGCATTTTGGAAAACTGCACGCTGGCTCCCATCTGGGTGCGCAAAATGTCCAAGGCCGAGGCTGAGGATCAAGCGATGCATTATCTGACGCGCGTCAAAATCCCCGAACAGGCGCATAAATATCCCGCGCAATTGTCAGGTGGTCAACAACAGCGCGTCGCCATTGCGCGCGCCTTGTGCATGTCACCCAAGATCATGCTCTTTGATGAGCCAACCTCAGCGCTCGATCCTGAGATGGTCAAAGAGGTGCTCGACACAATGGTGTCGCTGGCGCAAGAGGGCATGACCATGCTGGTGGTCACGCATGAGATGAACTTTGCCCGTCAGGTCGCCGACCGCGTGATCTTTATGGATGGTGGCGAGATTGTCGAGATGAACGAGCCTCAGGCCTTCTTCTCCACCCCCCAACATGAGCGCACCCGCCTCTTCCTCAGCCAAATTCTGGGCTGACGAGGGCCTTGCCCACCCGGTCTAAAGTGCTAGGCTATGCCCAACAAAAGCACTCGGGGAGGAATCGATGCAGATACGTTCTGCGCTGGCCGCATTGACGGTCGCCACGACTTTGGCTCTGGCCGGTCCGCTTTATGCGCAAGACGCTGCGACCTTCTACAAGGGCCGCAATATCGATATCGTGGTCGCCTCGCCATCGGGCGGTGGCTTTGATGCTTATGCGCGTATCATCGCGCGGCACATGCCCAAATATCTCTATGGCGCGAATCTTATCGTCAAGAATATGCCGGGGGCTGGGGCTAAGTTGGCCGCCGCTTATATGGCCGATGTAGCGCCCCGCGATGGCACCGTTATTCTGGCGGCGCAGCCCGGTTCTTTGGTGGAGAGCATTTTGGGCGATGCGAAAGCCATCACTTATAAGCCGCTCAGCTTCCAATATATCGGCAGTGCGGAGGCCTTCACTTCGCTCTGTCTGATGCGCAGCGACAGTGATGTGAAATCCTATGCGCAGCTGCATGAGAAAGAGGCAGTGTTTGGGGGCGACCAAATCGGCTCCACCACGCATGACCATTCGGTGATGTTTGGCAAACTCTCTGGCGCCAAGATGAAGATGGTGACGGGCTATAAAGGCACGACCGATCTCGTCCTTGCCATCGAGCGTAAGGAGATCGAGGGCTTTTGTGGCTATGCTTGGTCTTCGCTCTTTGCCCGTTCGCCCGAGCTTGTGACGAGCGGCCGTGTGCGCATTATCAATCAAATCGCGCTGACGCCCCACCCTGAGGCCACCAAGGCGGGTGTGCCCAATGCGCTCGATTTTGTGAAAGATCCTCTCAATAAAAAAGCGATGGAGCTGATCGCCACCGTTCAGGAGTTTGGCCGTCCCTATGCCGTCCATGGCGCTGTGCCCAAGGACCGCGTAGAGGCTTTGCGTAAAGCCTTTGATGCAACCATGGCCGATCCTGAATATCAGGCCGAGGTGACGAAGGCGGCGCTGGATGTCTCCCCGCGCACGGGCGCACAGGTGACAGAATTGCTGCGCCGTGTTCTGGAAGCCCCGCAGGATGTGCAGGACAAGGCTCGCTGGTCGATCACGTATCCCTGATCATGCCGCGTTGAATTTTCCGCGCCGTCGTCTCGAAGGGGAGGGCGGCGCGGTTGCATTTCCGGTCGCCCGCCTATAGCGAAGGCCCATGCAGATCCTCTCCATTCTGATCGATGTCGTCGTGCCCGTCTTTTTGGTGGCGGCTGTCGGCTATGCATGGGCCAAACGCGACAAGCCCTTTGATCCGACTTTCGTCTCTTTAATGGTGACTGTCGTCGGCACACCCTGTCTTGTCATCGACAGTATTTCGAAATCAAACCTGCAGCCCTCAGCGCTGGGCACCATGGCACTGGCTGCTGTGCTGTGCCATTTCGCAGCGCTTGGCGTTGGCTATGTCGTGCTGAAAATTTTGCGCCAGCCGATGAATGTCTATCTGCCCTCCATGACCTTCGCCAATACGGGCAATATGGGTCTGCCGCTCACGCTCTTTGCCTTTGGTGAGGCGGGGCTGGCTCTGTCGATTGGCTATTTCACTTTGGCGTCTTTGCTGAACTTCGGTCTGGGTCAGGCCATCGCATCGAAGAATTTCTCGCCCATGGCGATTTTGAAAATGCCGCTCGTTTGGGCGATCCTGCTCGCCATGGTTCTGGTGACAACGGGCCTGCATCTGCCGCGCACCATTGAGCGGGCTATGGGGATCTTGGGCGGGCTCACCGTGCCCTTGATGCTTGTGTCGCTCGGCTTCTCGCTGGCGCGATTGAAGATCGCCTCACTCAAGCGCGGGGTGATCCTCTCGCTTGTGCGCTTGCTGGGTGGCTTTGCAATTGGTTGGGCCGTGGGCTGGGCGCTCGGTCTTGAGGGATTGGCACTCGGCGTCGTCGTCACCCAAAGCTCGATGCCCTCAGCGGTCTATAATTATATGTTCGCCGCGCGCTTTGGAAATGCCGAAGAGGAGGTCGCCGGAATGGTGATCCTGTCGACGCTCCTGTCGCTCATTTTCCTGCCGTGGTTTTTGTCGACGGTGATGTGAGGGGCAGGCGTCTGTCAGAAGAGGGTACTCGCTCCGCAAAGTGTGAGGCGCTGCGTTGAGTGCCTCACACCTTTAGCGAGCGATCCCTTCTTCCGCCGCCGTTCGTCGGCACATTATTTCATGGGCACAAAGGTGCCGCGGAATTATAGCGAAGGTCATTTCACCAAAGTGGATGGCGGGGGATGTTATTGATCTCTACATAATTGCCTTTTCTGTTCTAACCAACTCCGATGTTCTGGTACGAGTATGGCCAGTTCGTTTTGAATTTGTTCATTGTATCTTTCGAGATGCGGGCGCTGGTTATCAATGAACGCGTCTATTTTGTTTAAAGCGCCTGAAAGATAATTCATGGCTTCCTTAGGGTGGCAGCAAACTTCTATTTTTAAGACGTTGCCGATTATTTCTCCTCTCGGAAAGACCGTGCCGTGTTCTGGCTTCATGTCCCACAAAGCCGGATCGCCGGTGTACGTATATTTGGCCTCGATGATTAGAGGCTGGTTCGGTACCCGCCCTGTTGGTTCGAGAATTTTTTGCGTGTCTCTCCGGATACAAAGTGGTCTAAAAAGAAAGCCGTTGATGATTTCTTCGTCAGATTTCGTGTCGAAGTCATCAGTTTTGATTTCATAAACCAATTTGGCGGCTGCTCTGCTCTGCAAGAAAGGGAGCAGGTATCCAGTGCTGAAAAGGTATTTCATTAAAACGATCCATTGATGTTCGATGCTTTATCAGCATGAAAAACACTAAGCGCTTTGTAAGTGGGCGTTTGGTTTTCATTCTTCAAGATTGCACACAAAAAAACGGCCAGCATGTCTGCTGGCCGCTTCTCATTCGCTCTGACGTTACGTCACATCAACTCACGAGCAACCCGTCGTCGAGCCGCAAGTGTCGCACTTCAAACAGGTGCCGTTGCGCACGAGGGTGAAGTTGGCGCATTCAGGGCAGCTTTCGCCGACATAGCCCTTCATGCGAGCTTCAGCGCGCTTGTCGGCGAGTGTATCGCGCGGCTTTGCGCCTGCTGCCGCTGTGGTGGTGCCGGCGGCCTGCCAGTCGAGCGAGGTGATCGAGTCACGCAGTTCGACGGCGGGCGATGTGCCAGCAAAAGCCATTGCGTCATTGGTGCCATTGGCAACCAGCATCAGCTTCTCAGCCTTGCCGCGCACAAAGCCCGACGAGACGAGAGGAGCTGACGGCGCGCGGCTCTGGTCTTCACCCTTGCCGACAACGGTGCTGCCAATGTCGCTGAGATCGACATGGGCGAGATCGTTGCGGGCGAGATAGGAGATCGCCAATTCGCGGAAGACATAGTCGAGGATCGATGTTGCGTTCTTGATCGCATCATTGCCCTGCACGAAGCCCGCAGGTTCAAAGCGGGTGAAGGTGAAGGCATCGACATATTCTTCCAGCGGCACGCCATATTGCAGGCCAACCGAGATCGCGATGGCGAAATTGTTCATCAACGAGCGGAAGGCAGCACCCTCCTTGTGCATGTCGATAAAGATTTCGCCGATGCGGCCGTCTTCATATTCACCGGTTCGCAGATAGACCTTGTGGCCACCGACCACGGCCTTCTGGGTGTAGCCCTTGCGGCGATCAGGCAGACGCTCACGCTCACGCGTACGCTCAACCTGAACACGCTCGACGATCTTTTCGACGATCTTCTCAGACAGCGCAGCAGCCTTGGCAGCAGCCGGCATCTGGTTGAAGGTCTCGACCTGATCTTCATCCTCGTCGCTGTCATCTTCGATGAGCTGCGAGTTGAGCGGCTGCGAGAGCTTGGAGCCATCGCGGTACAGAGCATTGGCCTTCAGGCCCAGACGCCAGGAGAGCATATAAGCCTCCTTGCAGTCATCGACGGTCGCGTCATTGGGCATGTTGATCGTCTTGGAGATCGCACCCGTGATGAAGGGCTGGGCTGCAGCCAACATGCGGATGTGGCTCTCCACCGACAGATAACGCTTGCCAGTGCGACCGCAGGGATTGGCGCAATCGAAGACCGCATAATGTTCGGTCTTCAGATGGGGCGCGCCCTCCAGCGTCATGGCGCCGCAGACATGGATATTGGCTGCGTCGATCTCAGCCTTCGAGAAGCCAAGGAAGGGCAGGAGTTCGAAGGTCGGATCTTCGAGCTTCTCGGCCGGCACTTTGAGTGTGTCGGTGAGGAAGTCCGCACCCAGCGCCCATTTGTTCATCGCGAATTTGATGTCAAAGGCGCTGGCAAGACCCTTTTCGAGCGTCTCAAGCTTCTCATCAGTGAAGCCCTTGGCGCGCAGCGTCGTGTGATTGACGCCGGGCGACTGACGCAAGGAGGCATGGCCCACCGCATAGGCTTCGATCTCAGCGATCTCAGCGGGGCGATAGCCCAGGACGCGCAGAGCCTCAGGCACCGCGCGGTTGATGATCTTGAAGTAACCACCACCTGCGAGCTTCTTGAACTTCACGAGCGCGAAGTCAGGCTCGATGCCGGTCGTGTCGCAATCCATCACAAGACCAATCGTGCCTGTGGGAGCAACGACCGAGACCTGCGCATTGCGGTAGCCATGAGCTTCGCCGAGCTTCAGTGCCAAATCCCAAGCGCGCTTGGAGGCCTCGATCAGCGCCTTGTCCTTGATGGAGGCGTGGTCGAGCGGCACCGGCATGACCGAGAGCTTCTCATAGCCAGCGCTCTCGCCATAGGCCGCGCGGCGATGATTGCGAATGACGCGCAACATATGCTGCGCATTCGGTGCATGGCCGGGGAAGGGGCCAAGCTCCTTGGCCATTTCGGCCGAGGTCGCATAGCACACGCCCGTCATGATCGCGGTGAGGGCAGCGGTGATGCCACGGCCTTCTTCGCTGTCGTAAGGAATGCCCGAGGACATCAGCAAGCCGCCGACATTGGCATAACCAAGGCCGAGGGTGCGATATTCATAGGACAGACGCGCGATCTCCTTGGAGGGGAACTGCGCCATCATGACCGAGACTTCGAGCACGACAGTCCACAAACGCACCGCATGTTCATAAGATGCGATGTCGAATGTGCCGGTCTCTGCATCACGGAACTGCAACAGATTCAGCGAAGCAAGATTGCAAGCCGTATCGTCGAGGAACATATATTCCGAGCAGGGATTGGACGCATTGATCTGACCCGAAGCCGGGCAGGTGTGCCAATCATTGATCGTGGTGTGATAC
>CANGJJ010000013.1 GCA_947454485.1 Beijerinckiaceae bacterium | reverse complement strand
GACTGTTCAACGTATAGGGCGTGGGCCGCTGCGGCTTGCGGTCGCTTCTCGTTTCGCTACATTTTTCGCAGCTGATTGACCAGCCCGCGCGCTGCTGCGGCTTGCGGTCGCTTCTCGTTTCGCTACATTTAGGTGAAAAAAAACCGCTCCGCGCCATCGGCTGCGGCTTGCGGTCGCTTCTCGTTTCGCTACATTAATGAGTCCAGACGAACGTCTCTGCATAGAGCTGCGGCTTGCGGTCGCTTCTCGTTTCGCTACATTGCGGGGATCTCATTGCCAATCCGCTCCACGGCTGCGGCTTGCGGTCGCTTCTCGTTTCGCTACATTTAGCTCGAATTCCCGCATGGTTCTCATTGGGCTGCGGCTTGCGGTCGCTTCTCGTTTCGCTACATTTCGCGCTCACAGAAGCAGCGGCCGACACTCGCTGCGGCTTGCGGTCGCTTCTCGTTTCGCTACATTACGCAGATCAACACTATTGCCCCACCAGCCGCTGCGGCTTGCGGTCGCTTCTCGTTTCGCTACATTCGCCCTGCCCGCGCAGCTGGCTCACGCGATGCTGCGGCTTGCGGTCGCTTCTCGTTTCGCTACATTAAGATCTGACGCCGCGCATTGTGAGGGCGCGCTGCGGCTTGCGGTCGCTTCTCGTTTCGCTACATTTTTGATGTCAGCCGCTTCTTGCGGCGTGTGGCTGCGGCTTGCGGTCGCTTCTCGTTTCGCTACATTGGGCGTGAGATGTATCGTGACGAATCCGCCGCTGCGGCTTGCGGTCGCTTCTCGTTTCGCTACATTCGGCCTCCCGGTGGGAGAGGCCGCAGCGTTGCTGCGGCTTGCGGTCGCTTCTCGTTTCGCTACATTTGCCCCTGTCGTAACTGATTGAGATTACATCAAAAGCAGGCGGCGGGGGCATCAAAAAAGCTCCAGCTGCGGAGCAGCAGCGGAGCTCTGTCCGCGTTTCTTTCCGCAAAAGACTTTGATTCGGGAAAATTGCCGGTCTGTCAGGGTCAAAAATCGCACCTCGCCTGCTGGGGGAAGTTTTTGTCCCATTCTTGCAACATGTACCTCGGCATTTTCAATCGAAGCGCAATGGCGCTGATAGACTGAAAATTGCATCATGGTGAAACCGTCTTCGATCAGATCTTTGCGAAATCTAGTATAAGCGCGTCGTGCCGCCACGGTGTCGGTTGGCAGATCAAACATGGCAATGACCCACATACTGCGCCATCCCCATGGCATGTCCATCCGGCGGAGCGGTTTGTGCGTCGCCTCATTCGTCATATTCAAGCGAAATATCCGGCCCTGTTGGTAAACCTTCGGGCAAAACAAGTTGACGGTCTTCGCCCGTGAGCGCCCGGCAGAGAGATGCCGCGCTGGCTTCAATCGCATGGAGCAGCGGTAGTCGGCGCTCGCCAATTTTCACGGTCTCGTTGAAAATGGATAGCAAGGCCGCGCGGATAGTCCGATCGTCCAGACACAGCGCTTCGCTTCGTTCCTTTGTCAGCAATTTCACGCGCCAATCGACATAGGGCCTGTAGGGCTCGAACAAATCATCGGCGAGACAAAAGGGGTTAGACCTATTCTTGTGGAAGACACCCAAGGAGGGGATCAAACCGCTGGCAACAATCGCCCGTGCCGTCGCTGCGCGCACAATCGCATATCCATAGTTCAAGGCTGCATTGATGCCATCTTCATCGCGGTCGCGCCGAAAGCCCTTGCCGAACAGAAGCGGCCAGTATCTTTGTGCACCCTGCGCTTCCAGATTATCAGGATCGCCAGACTTCACCCGCACTGCCATGGCCGCCAGTCCGTTGGGTCCGGGTGAAAAATGGTCGAGCACGGAACCCTGCTGTCGAAGTTTGGCCGCGATCAGACTGCGCCAAATTTGTTTGCGAACGGGAAGCGATGCTTCCACCTGCGCACGATGGCGTTCGGTCTGAATATGATGTGCATCTAGAGGCAGCATCATGCCCAAGGGCAGATGGTCTGACCCCGTCACCAGGATCGTGGCGCCGACGCCCAAAAGCTCCATGAAGACCGCTTGGGTATAGACGGCGCGCCGATCATCGACCACCACAACACCAATATCCTCAATAGGCACTGTGGCTTTCGGCAGCTCCGGCCGCTCTATGACAAGTTGCCGATGAGCGACCGAAAGCCTTGAGCCTGGCGTCGCAATTTCGATTGTTTTGCGCAGCATGGCGTCTCAGTCGTTCGCTAGCCTCACTCTGCCTATGGGATCGACGGAAACCTTGCGGCCGCCATCCCTCAGGATTGATCCGGCTACCGGTCTGATAACGGTCGCACCTTTTGCATCAGTATCTTGCCATAAAACGATTGGTCCTGCGGACCACGCGCCTTTGACAATCCAGTAACCCGCCATTTTCCCGGCTTCAAAATAAAGCGTATCACCCGGCGTCAACGACATGACGAAGTGCCGTTCGTCCTGTTGGAATTTTCGTACAATGGGTTCCCGCTTCACTAAACGACGGCTCGCCTCGAACAAATTGACGACCTCGAACGAGACTTTCCCTTCGGCATCTTTATAGATGGCGATGTGATGATTTTGGCTCGCATCTGTATAGCCAGTAGAGACGGGAGCCATAAGTGAAAGTTGTTGTTTATTGTAGATGCGAACCTTGCGAATTTCAGGGCCGCTATCGCTCACGCGCGGGAATGTCGTAAAGGCTTTCTTGGGATCACCGCCATGGTCGGCAACCCAGTCACGAACGATCTGGCGTATCCGTGGGTCGACAATCTCTTCGACTTCACTTTTTGACAGACGGTCTACCGATTTGCGCGTTACAAAAAGTCTATAAGTGCCGCTCTTTGTGGTCGTATCAATGCCAGTATCGCCGTAGATCGTCTCCAGATGTAGTTGCCCCGACAGCTTTTTTCTGACGCGATGTGATACAATGATATTAGCGACAGCTTTTTCTGCCTCTGCGCGGATCGTAGCCCAAGGCGGGGGCACGAGGGCCTCTTCAGGCTTTGGCCCGCGTCCCCGACGATAGTTTGCATCTGCTTCAAAATAGCGCGAAAGTTTTTGCGTATATCCGCCGTCAGCGCAGGCGACAACAAGCGCATCCACCGCATGGTGACGATGGTCAGCGCGCGTCTTTTCGCCATCTTCTGCTAGGACGTGATTAAGGCCCCAGCGGCGACGCAATTGAGCTGTCACCCTGCCGGTGACGGCCTGAACATAGACCTTGCTTGTAGGACCAGTATCAGGCCAGAGGCGCTTGAGAAATTCCATAGCCTGACGCGCGGCATAGCCCGTATCATTGAGCTGGCGGGCGGCAAAATCGTCGGGCATCGACTCCGCGCAGAAGCGTCGTGCTTTGCCAAGATTCATTCCGTCGGCACCTGTCATTTTCCAGACCCGATCCTTGGCGGCCTGCCAACGGTCGGGATCGCCTTGGAAGAATTGGAAAGGCGTTCGGTTACCCTTGGCCAGATTGATGTCTTTGCGGCAGAGGGTCTTGTTGGCAAAGGAATTGTCGAGCGATTTAGAGCGCGGCCAAATATGCTCAATCTCAAATCGGGGATTGCCACTGAAGAGATCAGCAAAGCCGATTTTGTCGCCGCTATAGGGACAGGTTTCGCCGCTTTCCTTCCAAAGCAACCACTTTTCGACATCACCATCGGAGGGCGACGAGAGCCCATTGCTGACGAGATCAGCGTGGGCGCGTTTGCGCAGTCCCTCTTTCTTGCGCATACCCTTGGAGATCTCCTCCCGCTCGCGCTTCGATTTGCCGACATCTCGGGCCAGTTCGACGCGGATGAGGTCCGGTTTGCCATAAACACGGATCAAATTATTGACGACCTTGCGCAGTTCATTTTGCACACGCACAACCGTTGGATTGCGGACGGTCGCAACACGTTTGGCTTCTTCGCATTGGGCGTAAGTTGCTTTCCGATCAGCGCGCGGACTAGGCAGCAGATCCAGAATTTCGCCTGTGGCCTGTTCCCTTTCCGGAAACATCTCATCGCGCCAAGGACTAAATTCTGGACCTGTCATCAATCTGCCGAAGCGGACCCCCTCTTCGAGCAGGGGCAACACCCTTTCCAGAGCTTGCGTTGAGTAAGCATCCCACCCCTGAGGGAAATGTAATTTTACAATGGCGTCCGCTTCAGACTGGCTAACCTCCAAATCCTCTAACAAGACTTGCGCCAAGATCTTGCGTCGATGAGCACGCTCTTTCTCTGGCCTGATCACGACGCGCTGTGTGTTGATTTCGCCGTAGTCAGCATCCCAAAGCCTCAAGGGAATTGTCTCGCGGAGTTCTTGTTTGCGCGGATGCGACTCCCAGCGCGATCCAAAAATCTTCGCCAGATCGGCCTCGACAATATTTCCTTTCAAGCCGCCTTTTTCATCTCCCAGCTCAAGGTTGAATTTTATTTTCTTTGCGCTTTCGCCCCTCGCCTGAAAGAGGGGCTCGAGCGTTGTGCGCACACTTGGCCAACTCATGGTCTTTTGAGTTTGGAGGACTTTCAAAATAGCGGCGCGCTCCTGCGCGTCTAATTCTCTGGCGTTCCCGCCTGCAATCGCCAGATTATTTACCTTCTCCAGCATGACGCGCTGCTGACTGAGCCATGACCCCTTTGGACTCAGAGGCTTGCCTGGCATCAAACGACATGTGCCGAGGGTGGATTTTCGCCAGAAGACAGGCCGCTGCATGAAGATGGCTTCATGCACAGCGCCATGAAATTGTGCATCTTTCAGAATTGGGTGGTGGTGTCGTTGAATTTCGATGAGGCGGTTGAACTCGTCTTCGACAATGGCCCGAGTGGCATGTTCACCGCGCCGTCTTTCACCTGATTTGCGTGCTGACAGATGCTGTCCCAGTGTCTCGCCCGACTGATTCAGTTTTGCAACGAGATGTTTGCGCGCCTCAGTTGATTTTGCTTCTTCATCCGCTGCGCTCTCTTTAGCTGCTGCCTTCGCTTTTTTAGGCGGGCTTTTCTTCTCGCTTGTGATTTCCTCGTCCTTCTGTTCAGGACCGTCCGCTTCAGCCAGATCGCGCTCCTTAAAGTGCCGCCGTTTTGCAAGATGGTAGAGTGCTCGTCCCAGTTCATAAGGGGTCAGAGCGCTCTCTAACCCTTTTGCACGCAGGGCATAAGGATCGGCGCCCATCTGGGCGATCCATTCGTCTCCACCAAATTTTGGTAAAAGTTTATATGTGCCAAGGAGCTCGTTGAGTGAACGCCGCCGCTCACGCCGCCGCCGCAATTGTCTGCGCATCATTCGTTTGGCACGACGCGTCTGATTGAGCGGTGTCCCATCCGGATCCCTCGCTTCAGGAAAAATGCGGACACCCAATCCCTCGATGCGGCCATTTTGTTTTGTATCATCAAGGCGAAGCGCCGCCCAACCAATCGATGTTGTTCCAATATCAAATCCAAAAATCAGTCGCATAAAAACTCCTGATCAAAATGCGCACTTGCAATCGTAAAATACTAGCTTACAAATGTGGACGTAGCAAAACGAGAAGTGATCGCTTGTCGCAAGCAAATGATCCTTTGTGCGGGCTCGGCATCCCAAGATCAAACGCCGCATCAACCCTCGCTCCGGCGAGGGTTTTTGTTTGGGTTCTCTGTACCCCGCTCAGTCCAACCCATGCTGCTTGCGCAGGCGGCGGATGCCGAGCCAGATCACCAGAACGACGGGTGGGACGAGGGCGGCGTGGAGGATTTCAGATTCTATTTTGAACAGGCCAGCCGTGGCCGCGCCTTTGACCACATAGGTCATCAGTCCCAAAATATAATAGCTGATCGCGGCGACCGAGAGGCCCTCGACTGTTTGCTGCAGGCGGAACTGCAATTGCGTGCGGCGATTGATGACGGTGAGCAAAGCAACATTTTGTCGTGACAGCTGCAGATCGATACGCGTGCGGATGAGATCCATCAATCGTGTGGTGCGGTCAGCAAGATCCTTCAAGGCAAAATGCATGCTCTCACAGGTGCGCAGTGCGGGGATCAGTCGCGTCATCATGAAAGAGCCAATGCGTGGGCGACCGCCAATCTCCTCTTCCTGCAAGCGCTGTAATCTTTCTTCGACCAGCGCCCCATAAGCGCGCGCGGCTGAGAAGCGATAAGTGCTTGTTGCGATCTCGCGTTCAATACCGCCCGAGACGGCGGTGAGTTCGTTGAAGAGCTCCTCAACCGCATCTTCGCTGGCAGGATCTGACAGGCGCTGCGTCAGTGATCCAACTTCGTTCTCAGCATCGCGCACAACAGCGCCGACACGACGAGCGATGGGCAATGCCAGCAAGGCGAGCATGCGGTACATCTCGACTTCCATGACATGTTGCGCGAGCGTGCCGACTTCGCCATCAGAGACCTCGCCGCAGGTCAGGTTGAAATTCACCGCACCTTCGGCATCATCGGTAAAACTCGTTTGCAGCATGGCGCGGCCTTTGCCGACCAGCGATGCGCACAGGAAGTCAGGGCTTGGAATAAAGGCTTCGCTTGTGCGCTTGATGGTCAGTTTGAGCTTGGCGACGAGCAATCCAGGCTGTGTCTCGAAAAGACGATCAGCTGCTTCGCTGAGGCGCTCCTCGTCTGCGAGGCCATAAGCGATGAATGTGTAAGTGACGAATTCATTGTGGCGCTCCCAACGCGTCATCAATCCACGCCAGCGAAATTGCAATGCGCGCGAGCGTTGATCGGGCGGAGCGACCTGACTTTCCAGGCACAGGGCCTCAATGAGAGCCGTGTCGCGCGCGGTTTCTGATGGCTCGAAGGTGAAGACAAAGCGCAAGATCAGCGCATTCTTCGCCTCGAGCTGCAAGGCGGGGCGCGCATGCAATTCACGCAGCGCGGCATCGCGTGCGGGATGGTTTTGAAAGAGAGCTGCGCTCAGACTCATGCTGGCCTCAAAGTGAGGGTCGATCAGGATGCGCGGCGAATACGACGCAACAAATGTTCCACATGGGCAACAGGCGTTGTCGGCAAGATCCCATGTCCGAGATTAACAATATGCGGCACGCGGCGCTCGCTGGCCAGAAGATGATCAAGCGCGCGATCAAGCGCCGCACCGCCGCTGAGCAAAGCCAGCGGATCAAGATTACCTTGCACCGCCTTTGCTGTGGGCATCTGCGCGGCAACAGCGCGCAAATCTGCAGCTGTATCAAGGCTTAGTCCATCGACCTCTTTGAGCGTTGCGGCGCGTAGTACATAAGAGGTGCAAGCTGTGCGCGGAAAGGCGATGATCCTGACCTCAGGGTGACGCGCTTTGACTGCGCTCACGATCTGCTGGAGCGGAGCCAGACACCAGCGGTCAAACTCCGCCTCGGGCAAAACATTGGCCCAGGATTCAAAAATCTGCACCACTTCGGCGCCGGCCTTGATCTGCAAGCTGAGATGCTCAATCGAGGCGCGCACCAAAAGATCGATCAGGCGCTCGAAGGCTTCGGGATGGCGATAGGCAAACAGACGGGCGGGGGCCTGATCAGGCGTGCCGCGCCCCGCGATCATATAAGTGGCGACCGTCCAAGGCGCGCCGCAAAAGCCGATCAGGCTTGTCTGGCTGCCCGAAAGGGCGGCGCGGACCCGTTCCAGAGCCTCATAGACGGGGGCGAGCCCGCTGAGGTCGGCCTCTGCCGCAAGCTGGGCAAGGTCGGCTGGGGTCTCAATGGGGGGCAAGCGTGGCCCCTCTTGCGCCTCAAAGGTCACGGCTTGGCCGAGGGCCAGCGGGATCGTCAGAATATCCGAGAAGATGATCGCAGCATCGAAGCCAAAGCGCCGGATCGGCTGCAAGGTCGCCTCAGCCGCCTTGGCCGGGTTGAAGCAGAAGTCCAGAAATGAGGGCTCTGTGGCGCGTAGCTCCCGATATTCAGGCAGATAACGCCCGGCCTGACGCATCAGCCACACGGGACGGGTTGGCGTGATCACCCCGCTGAGGGCCTGCATCAAGAGTTTCGCCGACAATTCCGCCCCCAAGCTAGTGTAAGGCTAGCTTGCCATTCACTGGGGCGTATGTAAAGATAACATGACACATGGTAGGGGAGGAGAATGTGCCAGCTAAGTCCAAGATCCCTCTTCTTGACCGCGTCGGCCTACCCTCCGATTTGCGCAATTTCTCCATCGACCAGCTCGAAACTCTGGCCGGCGAGCTTCGCCATGACATGATCGAAAGCGTTGCGACGACGGGCGGCCATCTGGGGGCCGGCCTTGGCGTTGTGGAACTGACCATCGCCCTTCATCATGTCTTTGAGACGCCGCGCGATACGCTCATCTGGGACGTGGGCCATCAGGCCTATCCGCACAAGATCCTGACGGGTCGGCGCGAGCGCATGGGCACGATCCGCCAAGGGGGCGGCCTGTCGGGCTTCACCCGCCGCGCGGAAAGCGAATATGACCCCTTCGGTGCGGGCCATTCCTCCACCTCCATTTCGGCCGGCCTCGGCTTTGCGGCGGGCCGCGATCTGCAAGGTGGTGATGAACATGTTGTCGCCGTCATTGGCGATGGCGCCATGTCGGCGGGCATGGCCTGGGAGGCGATGAACAATGCGGGCGCGCTGAAAAGCCGCCTCATCGTCATTCTCAACGACAATGATATGTCGATTGCACCGCCTGTGGGCGCGATGTCGAAACATTTCGCGCGGCTGGTGTCAGGCAAGGGCTATCTGTCTTTGCGCGAGGCGGGCAAGAAAGTCACAGGCCGTTTGCCCTCGCGTCTTGATGGCGCCATCACGCGCGCCATCCGTCATACGCGCACACTCATCAGCGGTGGCAGCCTGTTTGAAGAGCTTGGCTTCTTCTATGTAGGCCCGATTGATGGTCATGATTTGCAGGCGCTCGTTCCCATTCTGCGCAATGTGCGCGATGCGGGCGAGGGGCCCATTCTCGTTCATGTCGTCACGCAAAAGGGTAAGGGCTATGCGCCCGCAGAGGCCTCCTCAGACAAATATCATGGTGTGGTGAAATTTGACGTCGCAACCGGCGTGCAGATGAAGGCGAGCGCGAGCGCGCCGAGCTACACAAAGGTCTTCGCAGATGCCTTGGCCACTGAAGGCGCGAGCGATGACAGGGTTGTGGCGATTACCGCGGCCATGCCAACTGGTACGGGGCTTGATCAATTCGCCAAGCTCTATCCCGATCGCTATTTCGATGTTGGCATTGCTGAGCAACATGCCGTTACTTTTGCAGCAGGTCTTGCTGCGCGCGGGCTCAAACCCTTCTGCGCGATCTATTCGACCTTCTTGCAGCGCGCTTATGACCAGATCATCCATGATGTCGCTCTGCAGAATCTGAATGTGCGCTTTGCGATTGATCGCGCCGGTCTTGTGGGTGCTGATGGCCCCACTCATGCGGGTGCTTTTGATCTCGCCTATCTGTGCTGCCTGCCCAATATGGTCGTCATGGCACCTTCTGATGAAGCTGAATTGGTGGATGCTGTGGCAACCGCCTCTGCCTATGAAGATGGCCCCATTGCTTTGCGCTATCCGCGCGGCGAAGGTCTGGGTGTCGTTATGCCGCCCAAGGGCCGCGTTCTGCCGATCGGCAAAGGGCGCATTCTGCGCACCGGCAAAGATATTGCTTTGGTGTCTCTAGGCTCGCGCCTGTCCGATGCTTTGGCCGCTGCCGAACAACTCGAAAATGTTGGCTTTAGCGTCACTGTGGCTGATGCGCGTTTTGCCAAACCGATTGATGAAGAGCTGATCTGTCAGCTTGCGCAGACTCATGATCTTCTCATCACGATTGAAGAAGGCTCCAGCGGCGGCTTTGGCTCGGCGGTGCTGACCCTGCTCAGCGACAAGGGTCTGCTTGATCAGGGCGTGAAGGTCCGCACTCTGCGCTTGCCCGATCTCTTCATCGAACATGACAAGCCTGACATGATGATCGCGCAAGCGGGTCTTGATGCCAGCGGTATTTTGCGTTGCGCTCTGGAAGCCTATGGCTCGCAGCCGATCATGACCTTGCGTACCGGACGCACAATCCCCCGTGGGGAGCGATATGACCGCAAGACTAGTGTGGCAACGTGATGGACGCGACTGGCCCAACCGCGAGGCAAGTCAGTTCATCCATGCAGCAGGCTTCTGCTGGCATGTGCAGAGGGCAGGCACAGGCCAGACCATTCTCCTCCTGCATGGATCAGGTGCATCGACCCATAGTTGGGAAGGCTTGTTTCCCCTTCTCGCGCAGCACTTTGATGTCATCGCGCCTGATCTTCCGGGGCAGGGATTTTCGCAAGAGCCACCCGCGCGCGCATTCAGCCTTCCGGGCATGGCGCAAGCCGTTGCAGATCTTCTGCGCAAACTTGATGTCGCCCCACAGATCATCATCGGCCATTCAGCTGGTGCAGCCGTGGCTGTGCGCATGAGTCTCGACAAGCTCTGCGCACCACGCGCCATCATCGGCGTGAATGCAGCGCTGCTTCCTTTTGAGGATCTCACAGGCCCGATCTATGCGGGCATGGCGAAACTTCTTGCGATGAATCCGCTTGTCCCTTGGGCCTTCGCAAACCTTGCGCGCAGAGGCGCAACGGTGGAGCGGCTAATTCAAGAAACAGGCTCGCGCATCAGTGATCGTGGCTTGGCTCTTTATGGACGTTTGGCTGGCACGACGAGCCATGTGGCAGCAACATTGCGTATGATGGCCAATTGGAATTTGGGCGAGCTCGAGCGTGATTTACCAAAACTCCAGACCCCGCTCCATCTCATCACAGGCAGTCGCGATCGAACGATTGCGCCTGCGCGCGCGCTAGAGATCTGCAAGCGTGTGCCCCATTGCGATGTCATCTCGCTGCCCGGCCTTGGCCATCTCGCGCATGAGGAACAGCCAGCTCTCTTGGCTGAACATATTCTGCGCCTCATGACTGCGCATGGCGTGACAGGGGCGGCTCATGAGTGAGGCTGCGCCCCATGCAGTTGTGATCGGCTCTGGCTTTGGTGGCCTTGCAGCAGCTTTGCGCATCGCTGCCAAGGGATGGGCTGTGACCGTTGTCGAAAAGTTGGATGCACCGGGCGGCCGCGCCTATGTCTATCAGCAGGACGGCTTCACCTTTGATGCTGGCCCCACCATCATCACAGCGCCTTATCTGCTCGAAGAACTATGGGCGCTCGCGGGTGCCAAATTATCGGACGATGTTGATCTGCGCCCGATGGATCCTTTCTATCTCATTCGCTTTGACGATGGAGATGTGATCCGCTGTTCAGCGACGTTGGAAGGCATGCGAGCCGAGGTGGAGCGTATCGCGCCAGATGATCTGCCGCATTTCGAGCGGTTTTTGAAAGACAGTGCCAAGATTTACAAGGTGGCCTTCGAGGATCTTGCCGACAAGCCCTTTCACACTCTGGGCTCGCTCATTTCGGCAGCGCCCGATCTCATCAAGCTGGGTGGCTTTCGCAGCGTCTATAGCAAGATCTGCGATTATTTCACCAATGAGAAACTGCGCATCGCCTTCAGCTTTCATCCACTGTTGATTGGCGGAAATCCTTTCACCACGACCGCTTACTATTGTCTCATCTCCCATCTAGAGCGTTTGCACGGCGTGCATTTTGCCATGGGAGGGACGGGGACTTTGGTGAAGGGTCTCGCGCGCCTGATCGAGAAGCTCGGCGGCACCTTCCGCTTGAACGCGCAGGTTGACGAAATCCTGATCAAGGATGGTTCAGCTTGCGGCGTGAGATTGAGTACCGGCGAAGTGATCGAGGCTGATCTTGTCGTCTCCAATGCTGATCCGGCTTGGACCTATAGCAAATTGATGAAGCACCAGCCGCGCAAGCGCTGGACGGATCGCAAGCTCGCTCGCCAGAGCTATTCGATGAGCTTGTTTGTTTGGTACTTCGGCACCAATCGTCGCTATGACGATGTCTATCATCATCTCATGGTGCTAGGTCCGCGCTACCAAGAACTGTTGGTTGATATTTTTGACCGCAAAAAACTGGCCGATGATTTCAGCCTCTATCTGCATCGCCCCACCATGACTGATCCGAGCCTCGCACCTGAAGGATGCGATGCTTTCTATGCGCTCTCACCCGTGCCGCATCTTGAGTCTGGCGTTGATTGGGAGAGCTTTGCGCAGACCTATCAGGCGAAGATCATGCAGCGTCTGGAAGAGACGGTCATGCCCGGCCTGTCGAACTCCATCGTGACATCGCGCGTCCTGACGCCGCAAGATTTCCAGGACCGTCTGTCCTCGGTCAAAGGCGCGGCCTTTTCTTTTGAGCCCAAGCTCTTCCAGAGCGCGTGGTTTCGCCCACATAACAAAAGCGAAGAATGCCGCAGGCTCTATCTTGTTGGCGCGGGTACGCATCCCGGTGCGGGTCTGCCCGGCGTGATCTCATCCGCGCGTGTCGTGGCTGATCTTGTTCCCGAAGCAGTGGATTTTCAGAAGGAGGCGCGCGCAGGCGCTTTTTAAGCGCGCAGCTTTCGCATGCGCAGATCAAGACTGCGCCAGTGCCACAAAATTGTACTCACACCCGCCACAACGGGCAGAGACCACATGATGGGATTGAGCGCGAGCTGCGGCAGAAGGCGAACAGAACCGAAAGCCATGAAGGCGGTGTAGACGGAAATGCCAGCACCCACCAAAGCTTTCAAATGTTCTTTTTGCCAGTCCAGCACACGAGGTTCGGTTTTGTAGAGGAACCACATATTGGTCACGACGGTCGCAATGCCCACAACAGACATGCCGATCATGAGCGGCTGTTCAATGCGCCAGCCCTGCCAGGCGCAGTTGAGTGCTGCGATCATGAGAGCTGCCTGTAATGTGAGATTGCGCCAATCGCGCAGCGGCGCACGGTCGTTGCGATGGATGGCGCAAAGCCAGCCATACCAAGCCAGATTGACCGTCAATATGCCCAGATGCAGCATGAGCCAGCCAAAAATGCCGCGCACAAAATCGGCATCAAATTGCCCGACGAGATGGGGATGGGTCGTCATGGGCGAGATGAGCGTGAGCACGCTCATCAAAGACGCGAATGTGCCTGTGAGCAACATGGCCGTGGTGAAGATACGCCCCGCTTTGCGATGCAGCGCACCCCCCTTTTTGCCGATCAGTGGAATCCAGAAGGACACAGCACCTGTCACGCCCGATGCAATATGGGCTGCGACCAAAACCATGAAAGCGCCGTGTTCCATTCCAACATCCCGCCGTGAACAGTACAGAGTTTATGAAAGTTTGAGGCCGACTTACAAGGGCGATTTGCCATGTCTGCCTTAGCCTATCATCCACCGCGCCCCGCGCCTCTCTCGCCACTGGCGTCTTTGTTGCGCGTTGCGCTCAGTGGGGATGGTAATCTCTTGGGTCTGATGCCGGCCAGTGCCTATCATATCGAGATCGGCCAACTGGGTTGGTCGAGGCGCAAGACGGTCGTCGTCAATCGACCTGATCTGGTGCGCCATGTTCTCACCGATCCAGACGGTGTGTTTCCGAAGTCCGATTTGATGGTGAATGCGCTGGAGCCGCTCATCGGGAACAGTATCTTTGTCTCCTCAGGTCAGCAGTGGCGTCGTCAACGCGAGATGATCGATCCTGCTTTGAGCATGATGCGCGTCACGCGCGCCTTCCCCTCCATTGTGCAGGGCGTCGCCTCTTGCACAGATGATCTTGAGGCTCATGCGCAAGCCGGGCGCGCCTTCAGCCTTGATCAGGCCATGTCGCATCTGACGGCCGATATTATTTGTCGCACCGTCTTCTCAACAACGCTCGAACAAAAAGCCTCGCATGAGGTCTTCGACGCTTTCACCCATTTCGAACGCAGCGTGGCGCAGGTTGAAATCCGTCGCCTCATTCTCGACAAGGCTTGGACCAAGATCCCGCAAAAGCAGGATGTGCTGGAGGCGTGTCAGCTCATTCGCGGTCATTTGGCCGATTTGCTCGCAACCCATCTTGGCCCCGATGGCGAGCGCTTTGATGATATTGCGCGGCAAGTGGCTCTGGCCCGTGATCTTGATGGTGAAGGCTTTACGCAAGAAGAGCTGATCGACCAGCTTGGCGTTTTGTTTTTGGCGGGCCATGAGACCAGCGCCAGCGCGCTGACCTGGGCCTTTTATCTCCTCGCCAAACAGCCCTCCGCCGTGGCGCGTCTGCGCCGCGAAGTGGCAGAGATATGCGGCGATGGGCCGATTGAATTCGACCATATCAAGCGGCTGAGTTTCGTGCGCAACATCTTCCGCGAAACCATTCGTCTCTATCCACCCATCACCTTCCTGCCACGTGTTGCGCTGGCGCCTGTGACTTTGGGTGGCATGAAATTGCCGCGTGGCGCGCTTGTCATGGTCTCGCCTTGGTTGCTGCATCGCCATCATCTCTATTGGAAAGAGCCTGACAGATTCGACCCTGACCGCTTCTTGCCAGAGCGCGAGAGTGAGATCACATCGGGCGCCTATATTCCCTTCGGTCTTGGCCCGCGCGTTTGCGCGGGTGCGGCCTTTGCGACGGTTGAAGCTGTGCTTATCATCGCGGAACTGGCGCGCCGCTTTGATTTCGAGCTTGATGGCGAGGACATTGTGCAACCCGCTGCGCGGCTCACCACGCGCCCTGTCGAGCAAATCATGCTCAAAGCGCGGAGGCGGATGTCATGACGCGCACCGTTCTTTTGACCTTGGGGCGCTTGCCCAAAGGGCTCGATATAGCTCGCAGCTTCGCGCAGGCAGGCTGGCGCGTGATTGTCGCTGACCCGATGAAACGTCATGTGTTGGGCGCGTCTCAATCGGTGAGCAAGACCTATTGCGTGACGGCACCCACGATCTCGCCCGAGGCTTTTGCGCGCGATATGGCCGATGTGATCAGCCAGGAGAAGGTCGATCTTGTTGTACCGGTCTCAGAAGAAATTCTGCATGTCGCAGGTATGAACAAAAAAGTTCCTACGCAGATTTTTGCCATGCCGCAGGATGATTTGCTGCGTGTTCATGACAAGGCGAAATTTGCAGCCCTCGCTGCCAGCCTTGGTCTGTGCGTGCCGCGCACGGCCCTGTCGCAAGATCGCGATTGCGCGTCAGCGATTGCTGCAGAGGGTGATTTCATCACCAAGCCGCGTCATTCATGTGGTGGATCGGGTGTGCAATTCTGGTCACAAGGCAGTGACATTCCCCATCAGAGTGATCTTCTTGTTCAACGCCGCATCACAGGCGAAGAACAAAGTGTCTGTGCCCTGGCCCATGAGGGTGAGCCGCGTGGGCATGTGGTCTATCGCGGTGCATTGATGTCGGGCACAGTCGCAGTGCGGTTTGAGCGGATCGAAAATCCCGCCATTGCCGATTGGATCAAGCGCTTTATCGCTCATACATCATGGACCGGCTTCATCTCGTTCGACTTCATCATGGATGAGAATGGCGCAGCGCATGCGATTGAATGCAATCCGCGTCTCACAAGTGGTGTGCATTTCTTCGATCAGGCGAGCCTTGCCCCGGCCATTCTCGATCCCACGGTCAAGGTCACGTATCGATCTGAGCACCTGCTGCAACAATTCTGGCCTTGCCTGACGGAGACGCAGGCGAGCTTCGGCGATTGGCCCGTCTTTGGTGCGCGGTTGCGCGCACTCTTTTCAACGCGCGATGTGACATGGTCGGCCGCAGATCCCTGGCCGCTTGTGGGCATGCCATGGACAGCATGGTCCATCATTTCGCGTTCTCGCAGTCTTGGCCTATCATTCGGCGAGGCCGCGTCCCTCGATATCGGCTGGAGAAGTGCATGAGCAAGTCCCGGCGCATCGCAGATCTTGAGGCTTGCCGCGAGCGGCTCGTCGTTGGATCCAAATCTTTCTACGCAGCCTCGCTGCTGCTGCCCGCGCGTCTGCGGCCCGATGTCTATGCGCTCTATGCCTTTTGCCGCGTGGCGGATGATGCGGTGGATGGCGATGGCGATCCTGTGGCCGCTGTGGCTCGCCTGCGCGACCGGCTTGAGCGCGCTTATGCTGGCACGCCGCTCGACACGCCGGTGGATCGCGCCTTTGCCGATATGGTTGAGCGTCGCCAATTGCCGATCCTGTTGCCGCTCGCTTTGATCGAAGGCTTTGAATGGGATGCGCAGGGCCGTCTCTATGAGACATTGAGCGATGTGCGCGCCTATGGTGTGCGCGTGGCTGGTACGGTCGGCGCCATGATGAGCATTTTGATGGATGTGCGCGGTCACGATGCGCTGGCGCGCGCCTGCGATCTTGGCGTTGCCATGCAGCTCACCAATATTGCCCGCGATGTGGGTGATGATGCGCGCCAAGGCCGCCTCTATCTGCCGCGCGAATGGTTTGCCGACGAAGGCCTTGATCCTGACGCCTGGATGCGCGATCCACAGCCCTTGCCCGCGATTGCGCGGATGACAGAAAAGCTTCTGGCAGAGGCAGATCGGCTCTATGAGCGCGGTGAGCAGGGTATCGCGCTTTTGCCGGCTGACTCACGTCATGCAATCTGGGCCGCGCGATATATTTATGCGGCCATCGGCAGCGAGATTCAGCGCAACGGGATGGACAATATCACCCAGCGCGCCTTCGTATCGAAGCGCCGCAAATTAGCGCTCCTGACAAGGGCCTATGTCGCGCATCTGCTGACATCGCATGGTCACAGCCTTGATTGCCTGTCAGAGGCACAAGATCTTGTGATCGGTTGCGCGCAAACCAGTCGCATCCGGCGCAAAATGTCCTTCATGGCGCGTGTCAGTTGGGTGATTGATTTGATGGAACGGATTGAGAGCGCGCGTCTGGAAGAATCGAAGCGGACCGGCCAGCCTTTGCAGCACTGAGGCGCGGCATGCGGAAGGGCAGCATCATCTGGACGATGGGGCTGCAAAAGCGATCAAGCCGCAGACGTTCGTGAAAGCCCGTCAGCTCCTCGCCATCGACCCATTGCTTGACCGTGCTGCGCGCATAAAAGGGCGTGTCTTCCAGCGTCGCAACCACCTGCGGTTTGGCCTGCGCGTCGGATCGCACAAAACGGTCGATGCGCCAGAGCGTCATGGGCAAAGCTTGACGTGGCGGCGGGTTGAAATGTTCGACCCCACCATCTGCTTTCAGACGCAAGGCAAGCTCGCGGCTTGATCCATCTTTCAAAGATGCATCGTAGTGAATGACCGTGTCAGCGCCGTGATGCGCGCGCGACCAATCCCATTCTGTAAAAGCGGCTTCCAGCGGCTCATGACCATGGTTGTGATCGAAATAGCCCGTGCCCTGCCAGCTCAGGCCGGGATGTGTCATCTCAACACTCACATCCGCCAGAGGCGCAATCGGTCGCCAGTGATGTTGCCCTTTGGGATCAAGCGCGAAGCTTTGATCGAAAACTGCGCGGGGTCGCAAGCGCACTTCTCCGCGCACAGGTAGAGGAATGGGCGCGCCGGTCTCGCAAATATCAATGACAAGTTCGCCCTTGTCCCAGCGCATATGGCTTGGGCCAACACTGAAGACTTTGCCGCTGCGCTGCAGGCTATTGGCGCCGCGCTCCGTCATGGCCCAGCGCCCGCGCGGTCCATAGAGCGCGACATTGATCGCGCAGTGATTGAAAGGGTCAGCAGGCGCATGACGCCGCGCCCATTTATAATAAGGCGAGAAGACGCTGCCGATGAAGGCGATGATGGTGAGGCCGTAGCGCCCATCATGGCTCATCGCATCCACATACCACCACGCATAACCGTCTTTGGCTATATCGAGGCTGAAGTCAGGTCCTTGATCACGCATTGCGCGGATGTCCATCCAGAAAGAGCGGCCATGGGCACACCAGCGCCCGGATGAATACTGCCACCGGCAAAATAAAGTCCGGGCAGTTTGCTACGCACACCATCGCGCTCAAAGGTCGCGCGCCAGCCATGGGAGGAGCGCCCATAAAGCGCGCCGCCTGTCCCCGGCAACAAAGCATTGAAGCCCTCGGGGGTGGTCGCTGTGGCGCGTGAGGGCTGTGGATCAAGCTCGATCCCACAGCGATGCAGCCTCTGCATCACCGCGCGCAGGCTCGTCTCGATCTCGCTGTCATTGAAGCCTTGCTGATCGCCTGTTGCAGGCGCATTGATCAAAATGAGCAGTCGCTCAGCCTCACTGCGCGCATCATCTTCATCGCCGCGATCTTGCGCGCAAATATATACGGTCGGATCAGTGATCAATTGTTGTTGGCGCACGGCGTCGAATTCATTTTTATAAGCGCTGGAGAAGAACACATTGTGCCTCACAAGCCCCGTGCCTGTGGCTTTGGTGTTGCAGGTCCAGGTGAGGGCTGAGAGTGAACGGTGCTCGCGCGCGATGGGCGCAGCAGCGCCCAACACATCAGGGCCGAGCAATCCTTGCGACAGCGCGCTCACATCGCCATTAAAGATCACCGCATCAGCAGTGAGCTTTTCGCCATTTGCCAAGACGACCTGCGGCTGTTGGGTATGGGGGATGATTTTGTCCACATGCGTTTGATAGCGAATAATTGCACCAAAGGCGCGTGCGCAATCGGCGCAGACCTGCGCAAGGCGATGCATGCCACCCTCGATCATCCACACGCCGCTTTGCTCGACATGAGCGATCAACATCAAAGTAGCGGGCGACAGAAAGGGTGATGAGCCGACATAGGTCGCATAGCGCCCGAATAATTGTTGCAGGCGCGGATCTTTGAAATAGCTGCCGAGCGAAGGCCAAAGTCTTTGGAAGGGGCTCACAGCCAGAAGATCAGGCAAGCCCCTCAAGCCAGCGCTGGCGAGCAAGCCCATGAAGGAGGGTTTAGGCGCGCGCACAAAATCGCTTTTGAGCGAATTCCACACGCGCGCACTGTCCGTGCAAAATCGCGTGAAGCCCTGCGCATCTTGGGCGCTGAAGAAAGTGCCGATCGTGTCGCGTGCTTGGGCAATATCAGCGTGGAGATCAAAGCAATCAGGACTGTCCCAAGCATGGCGGGCGAGAATCTGCGCGCGCTGTGTTGGCACGCAAGAGTCGAAATCGAGCCCCACACTGGCGAAGGCCTCTTCGAAGATCGGCTTCAATGTGAAGACAGTGGGGCCGGCATCCATGGCACGGCCGCCGTCCTGCAATTGGCGCATCTTGCCGCCCGGCGTGGCTGCGCGCTCCAGAAGGGTCACTTTGAAGCCGCGGCCAGCCAGCACCATGGCGGCCATCAGCCCGCCAATGCCCGCTCCAATGATGATGACATGGCGCTGCGCCATTCCGGGCTCCCCAAGAGGTGGTTCGAGTTAAACCTGAGGGCTGTCATGTTGACAAGACGCAAAGAGATGTCATGTTAAGTTGACACTAGGGAGGTGGCTGCCATGGACGCTCTCGATTCAATCAACCGGATGCTCGAGGCCGCCATCGCTGATGCCGCCAAGGACAGTCCGCCCCGTTTGGCCGAGGCCCTTCGTTATGCGGTCTTCCCCGGTGGCGCCCGTTTGCGCCCCAAACTCTGTATGAGCGTCGGCTGGGCCTGCGGTGCGCAGGACTTGAAGCTGCTGGCGGGTGCAGGTGCTGCCATTGAGCTGCTTCATTGCGCCTCGCTGGTCCATGATGACCTTCCCTGTTTTGATGATGCCGACACCCGCCGGGGCAAAATCGCCCTGCATCGTGTCTTTGGCGATCAGATCGGCGTTTTGGCCGGCGATTCCCTCATTGTTATGGCCTTCGACGTGCTGGCTGTGGCCTCACAGTCCGAGCCCGGCCGTTTGGCCCCGCTGACGCGGATCGTGTCGCGGGCTGGCGGTGCGGCTGGCGGCATTGCTGCCGGTCAAGCTTGGGAATGTGAGCCGCAGATTGATACGTCGCGCTATCATTGCGCCAAGACGGGCTCGCTCTTTTCGGCCGCCACAATGGCGGGCGCAGCGGCGGCTGGCGTCCCCTATGAGCCGTGGCGCCGGGTCGGTTTGATGATCGGCGAGGCCTATCAGGTCGCGGATGATATTTGTGATGCGGTCGGCGATGCCGAACAATTGGGCAAGCCAGTTGGCCGCGATGCGGCGCTGGCGCGCCCCAGCGCCTGTCAGGAACTGGGTCTGGAGGGCGCCATCGCCCGCCTGAAATATCTGGTTCAGCAAGCGATTGATGCGGTTCCCGATTGTCCGCGCCGCGTTGAGCTGACAGCCCAGATCCGCAAGGAGGCGAGCCGCTTCCTGCCTGAGCATATCGCTCGCCTGGCCGCATGATGCACTGGAAAGATTGGCGAAACAGGCTGGTCTCGGACCCCCGATTCCAGTCCTTTGCCGCGCGTTTTCTCCTCACACGACCGGTCGCTGCGGCCCAAGCCCGCAAGGCTTTTGATCTGGCGGCTGGCTTTGTCTATTCGCAGGTTCTACTGGCCTGTGTGGAGCTGCGCCTGTTTGAACTGTTGCGCGACGGGCCTCGCCCCTTGGCCGATCTTGCCCAAGCTGCCGATCTGCCCCCAGAGGCTATGGAGCGCCTGCTGTTGGCAGCCAATTCGCTGGCCCTCACCGAGGCCCGAGGCCCCGGGGTCTTTGGACTTGGCATGGCTGGGGCCGCGCTGCTGGGCAATCCGGGCGCGCTGGCCATGGTCGTCCACCACAAGCTCGTCTATCGCGACCTTGCCGACCCCGTGGCTTTGCTGCGCCACGGCCCCTCTGCCCAAGGCCTCGCCCGCTTCTGGGCCTATGCGCGAGAAGAAGACCGCCGCGCGATCCCCGATGAGGATGTGGCGGCCTATTCAACCCTCATGGACCAGTCCCAATCGCTGGTGCGGCGAGATCTGCTCGACTTCTATCCGATGGGGCAGGTGCGCCACATGATCGATGTGGGTGGCGGAGAAGGTGGCTTTTGCCTTGAGGCTGCAAAGCGTTATCCCCAGCTTCACGCGACCTGTCTTGATCTTCCCGCTGTGGCCCGCAGGGCGCAGGCGCGGTTCGAACGTGAGGGTCTGGCGGGCCGTATCTCGGCAAAAGGCTGTGATTTCAAGGCTGAAGCCATACCTCAGGGGGCCGATCTCATCACCCTCGTGCGCGTCTTGCATGATCATGATGACGCCCCGGCTCTGGCCCTTCTGCGCTCTATCCGTGCGGGACTCCCACAGGGCGGGAAATTGCTCATTGCCGAGCCTATGGCAGATGCGCCGGGCGCCGAGCCCATGGGCGATGCCTATTTTGGCTTCTACCTTTTGGCCATGGGGTCGGGGCGCCCGAGATCTTCCAGTGAAATCAGAGACATGCTGCGCGCGGCAGGCTTCGCAGAGGCGCAGGCCCTGCGCACCCCGCGCCCCCTCCTTGTCAGTTTAATCGAGGCATCGGCGATTTAGAGTGTCATTCCAGATTGACATATTTAAGCGTCATGTTTTACTTACACCGCTAACAAATTCCCCAAGAAGCGAGTCCCCATGCATACGCTCGCCATCCTCCTCTCAGCGCCCGGCAAGATTGGCCTGGACCAAGTTGAGCTGATCCCGCCGACTGCGGGGGATCTGGTGGTGGATGTTGACTTCAGCGGGATCAGCAGCGGCACCGAGCGTCTGCTTTGGACGGGCCGTATGCCTCACTTCCCCGGCATGGGTTATCCGCTGGTACCGGGATATGAATCCGTCGGCCGCGTTGTTGATGCAGGTGCCGATGCGCGCCATCGCATTGGCGAAACTGTTTTCGTGCCGGGCTCGACCAATTATGTGGGCGTGCGCGGTTTGTTTGGCGGCTCTGCGCGCACACTGGTTGTGCCCTCTGCGCGTGTGACGACTATCGCGCAGAATGACAATTCCCAATCTGTCTTGCTGGCGCTTGCCGCAACAGCATTCCACGCCATGCGCACCGCGCGCGCGCCGATTGATCTTGTGGTTGGCCACGGCGCCTTGGGCCGCTTGCTCGCACGTATCATCATTGCAAGCGGACATCCTGCACCCACAGTGTGGGAGACCAATGTCGCGCGCCACGCAGGCAGCTGCGGCTATGATGTCACGACGCCGGCTGATGATCCGCGCAAAGATTATCGCAGCATCTGCGATGTCAGCGGCAGCGCGACTATTCTTGATGATGCGATGGCGCGCTTGGCGCGCGGCGGTGAGATCATTCTCGCAGGCTTTTATGAAGATCGCCCGTCATTTGCTTTTGCGCCCGCTTTCATGCGCGAAGCTTCGATCCGTATTGCAGCTCAATGGGAGCCTGCAGATCTGCATGGCGTGCAGGAGCTTTTGAGCTCATCGGCCCTGCAGCTCGACCAGATTATTACGCATACACAAGACGCTGCAAAAGCAGCGCAAGCCTATCGGACGGCTTTCGAAGATCTCGACTGCTTGAAGATGGTGCTCGACTGGAGGATGTGTTCATGACCGAGCTCACTTTGCAAAGAGAGAACGATCAACGTCTGCGCGATGAAGCCGCCATTGAGCCTGATCTTCCATCAACAGGTCCGGTCAAGAAAGAGACGCAGATCATTGCCATTTATGGCAAGGGCGGCATCGGTAAAAGCTTCACCCTCGCCAATCTGTCTTACATGATGGCGCAGCAGGGCAAGAAGGTTCTGCTCATCGGTTGCGACCCCAAGAGCGACACGACGTCGCTTCTGTTTGGTGGTCGTGCTTGCCCAACGATCATCGAAACCTCGACCAAGAAGAAACTCGCGGGCGATGAAGTGCGCATCGGCGATGTCTGCTTCAAGCGCGATGGTGTTTACGCCATGGAACTGGGCGGCCCGGAAGTGGGTCGCGGCTGTGGCGGTCGCGGCATTATTCACGGCTTCGAGCTTCTGGAAAAACTGGGCTTCCATGAATGGGGCTTTGATTACGTTCTGCTCGACTTCCTGGGTGACGTTGTGTGCGGTGGCTTCGGCCTGCCGATTGCGCGCGACATGTGCCAGAAGGTGATCGTTGTCGGATCAAATGATCTGCAATCGCTCTATGTCGCCAACAATGTCTGCTCGGCGGTGGAATATTTCCGCAAGCTGGGCGGCAATGTTGGTGTCGCTGGCATGGTCATCAACAAGGACGATCTGACCGGCGAGGCGCAGGCCTTTGCGGAAGCGGTTGGCATTCCGGTTCTGGCCGCCATCCCGGCTGATGAAGACATTCGCCGCAAGAGCGCCAATTATGAAATCATCGGCCGCCCCGGTGATCGTTGGGGCTCATTGTTCGAAGAACTCGCCCAGAATGTCGGTGAAGCACCGCCCGTTCGCCCCACGCCTCTCACGCAGGATGGGCTTCTGGGCCTCTTCAAGAGCGAAGTTGTGGGACGCGATGTCGTTCTGGAACCCGCCACGATCGAAGATATGTGTGGCCGCTCGGTGATCGAAAAGCCGTCTCTCGAAGTCATCTACGAGAGCGTGTGATCCGATGACCGATCTCGCCCCCAACTCAACCTCGCAAGAGCTTCATGCTGAAACCGGCGGCTGCCATGTAGGCGCCGACGAGATGCTGCGTGCGGCCAAAGCTGCGGGCAAGAGCGAGGTGTTGGATCGGTATGCGGCGGACTATCCCAAAGGCCCGCATGATCAACCCCAGAGCATGTGTCCGGCTTTCGGCTCCTTGCGCGTGGGTCTGCGCATGCGCCGCACGGCCACGATTCTGTCGGGCTCGGCCTGCTGTGTGTATGGCCTGACCTTCACGAGCCATTTCTACGGTGCAAAACGCTCTGTTGGTTATGTGCCTTTCAATTCCGAAACTCTGGTGACGGGCAAGCTGTTCGAAGACATTCGCGCCGCTGCATTCGAAATGGCAGATCCCGCGCTCTATGACGCGATCGTCATCACCAATCTTTGTGTACCGACCGCCTCTGGCGTGCCGCTGCAATTGCTGCCCAAAGAGATCAATGGTGTGCGCATTATCGGCATTGATGTGCCGGGCTTTGGTGTGCCGACCCATGCGGAAGCCAAAGACGTTCTTGCCGGCGCCATGTTGAATTACGCCCGTCACGAAGCCATTCGTGGCCCCGTGCAGGCACCGCGCGCTGGTCCCTCCTCCAAGCCCACTGTGACTTTGCTTGGCGAAATGTTTCCCGCTGATCCGATGGGCATTGCAGCCTTGCTGGAGCCGATGGATCTTGCCGCTGGTCCCGTCGTGCCAACGCGCGAATGGCGCGAACTCTATAGCGCGCTTGATTGCGCGGTGGTCGCTGCGATCCATCCTTTCTACAAAGCCAGTATCCGCGAATTTGAAGCCGCTGGCCGTGCAGTGGTTGGCTCTGGCCCCGTGGGCTGTGACGGCACAGCTGCCTGGCTTGATGCGATTGGCGCTGCGACCAATGTCGCGCCCGACAAGATTGCGGCTGCAAAAAATAAATTCTTGCCCGCCATCAAAGCGGCGCTGGCTGCCAATCCGATCAAGGGCCGCATCACTGTCTCGGGCTATGAAGGCTCGGAGCTTCTGGTTGCGCGCCTTCTCATCGAAAGCGGCGCGGATGTGCCTTATGTCGGCACGGCCTGTGGTCGCACACAATGGTCTGATGTTGATCGTCAGTGGCTGGAAGCGCGTGGCACGCGTGTGGTTTATCGCGCCTCGCTGGAACAGGATCTGGGCGCTGTCGCAGAATTCCGCCCCGACCTTGCTATCGGCACGACACCTGTTGTGCAGAAGGCGAAAGAGAGTGGCATTCCTTCGCTCTATTTCACCAATCTCGTCTCCGCGCGTCCCCTCTTTGGGCCTGCAGGAGCTGGCTCACTCGCGCAAGTCGTGAACACGGCCATTGGCAATAAAGATCGCTTCGATGCGATGAAGGCCTTCTTCGAAGGCGTCGGCACGGGCCATGCAGCTGGTGTCTGGCAGAAAGCCCCCGTTGATCGCCCTGAATTTCGTGAAGCCTTCCGTCGCAAGATGGATAAGGCAGCAGCAGCACGTCACACGGAGGAGCCAGTCTAATGCTGATCCTCGATCACGACAGGGCAGGTGGCTATTGGGGGGCAGTCTATGCCTTCACCGCCATCAAGGGTTTGCAGGTCATCGTCGATGGTCCTGTGGGCTGCGAGAATCTGCCTGTGACCGCAGTGCTGCATTACACAGATGGCTTGCCGCCGCATGAACTGCCTGTCGTCGTGACGGGTCTTGGTGAAGAAGAACTCGCCCAGCACGGTACCGAACAAGCGATGAAGCGCGCGCATACGACGCTTGATCCCAATATGCCGAGCGTTGTCGTCACGGGCTCGATTGCCGAGATGATCGGTGGTGGCGCAACGCCAGAAGGCACCAGCATCCAGCGCTTCTTGCCGCGCACGATTGACGAAGATCAGTGGCAGAGCACGGATCGGGCTTTGGTGTGGCTGTGGAAAGAGCATGGCGCCAAGCGCGTGCCCAAACTCAAAGCCCGCAAAGAAGGTGCAAAGCCCAAGGTCAATATCATTGGGCCGATGTATGGCACTTTCAACATGCCCTCCGATCTGGCTGAGATTCGTCGCTTGATCGAAGGCATTGGTGCTGAAGTTCACATGACCTTCCCGCTGGGCAGCCATTTGGCCGATGTGTCCAAGCTGGCTGATGCGGAAGTGAATGTCTGCCTCTATCGTGAATTTGGCCGCGCGCTCTGTGAGACGCTCGAGCGGCCCTATCTGCAGGCCCCCATTGGTCTGCATTCGACCACCCTCTTCCTGCGTAAGCTCGGTGAGCTTCTGGGTCTTGATCCAGAGCCTTTCATCGAGTGCGAAAAACACACAACCACGAAGCCCCTGTGGGACCTGTGGCGCTCTGTTACGCAGGACTTTTATGGCACGGCGAGTTTCGCCATCGTCGCCAGCGAAACTTATACGCGCGGCGTGCGACATTTTCTTGAAGATGAGATGGGACTGCCCTGTTCCTTCGCCATTTCGCGTCAAGCTGGTGTGAAGCCTGATAATGCATCGGTGCGCCACCTCATCAAGACGCAGCCGCCGCTGGTGATGTTCGGCAGCTTTAACGAGCGTATGTATCTGGCTGAAGCTGGTGGGCGCGGAACTTATATTCCAGCCTCCTTCCCCGGCGCGATCATTCGTCGCCACACCGGAACGCCCTTCATGGGCTATTCAGGCGCTGTCTATCTCGTTCAAGAAGTTTGCAACGCACTCTTTGACGCGCTGTTCAATATTTTGCCCATGGCGAGTGATCTCGACCGGATTGAGGCAACTCCGTCACGTCTCGATGCAGAGCTGCCGTGGAGCGATGAAGCCAAAGAGCTTCTCGATCAGGCACTCGCACAGAGCCCTATCCTCGTGCGCATCTCAGCCGCGCGTCGCTTGCGCGATGCTGCTGAGCGCGATGCACGCGGTGCAGGTCTCGACCAGGTTACATCTGAATTTGTGCACAAAGCGCGCAAAGCGCTGTTTGAAGGGAGTCG
This sequence comes from Beijerinckiaceae bacterium, assembly GCA_947454485.1. Classification (GTDB taxonomy): domain Bacteria; phylum Pseudomonadota; class Alphaproteobacteria; order Rhizobiales; family Beijerinckiaceae; genus Terripilifer. The sequence continues at coordinate 35,767 of CANGJJ010000013.1, read as the reverse complement.
CTCATGACCGCTCTGGATCTCTTTCGCGAGCCTGCTCAGTCCTCGCGTCGTCGCGGATCACTGCGTCATTCGCGTGAATATAAGGTCATTTACGTGACCACATTCCCACTCTTTCTCGTGGCAGCTGCCATGGGCCGATTGAGTGCCTCTGCCACAAAGCGTCCGTCTTTGTTGAATGAGGCACGAGAACTTGCGAGTGCGACGATTCCCATGGCTTTCATGGGCTAAGCGCACTCACAAGAGTTCCCCGCTTCACAGGGGAAATTGGATCGACGTGCTTGCGCGTCGAGACGCTGTCACCAGTGGCTTGCCATTACGTGACAGTTCGTAGCGGAGGTTGAAAATATGATGGAAAACAAGAGGAGTACGATTACCGGCCTGAATGAAGAGGAAGCCAAGGAGTTCCACTCCTTCTTCGTCTCCAGCACGGTCGGCTATATCGTGATCGCGATTGTTGCACATTTCCTTGTGTGGCAGTGGCGTCCGTGGTTCCCCAGCGCGAAGGGCTACGCTCTTCTCGACGGCGTGACCACCAGCTTGACCAGCATCATCGGCTAAGGAGAGAACACCATGTACAAGATTTGGTATCTCTTCGATCCCCGTCGCGCGCTCATCGGCCTTGTGCTGTGGCTCGCGGTGCTTGCGCTCACGCTGCACTTTATCATGCTCAGCACAGATCGCTTCAACTGGATCGAAGGTCCGCGCGCTGCGCGTGTCAAGGTCAGTGAAGTTGCACCGGCGCCTGTTCCTACAGGCGTTGTGCTCAATCTTGTTGGCTGAACAGATTGCGCATGGTTCGGGCGGGCTTGTCCCGCCCGGATCACTCACTTGAATTTTAGCTTTGCGGCATGCGATCGCGCGGCTGCACAAGAATGGGGCGACGGGCCATGACGATGCTCAGCTTCGAAAAGAAATACAGGGTCCGAGGCGGAACGCTCATCGGCGGGGATCTATTCGACTTCTGGGTGGGCCCATTCTATGTGGGCTTCTTCGGTGTCACGACAATGTTCTTCACTTTGCTCGGCACGGCGCTGATTATCTACGGCGCCTCGCAAGGTCCGACGTGGAACATTTGGCAAATCAGCATTGCGCCGCCTGACCTGAAATATGGTCTGGGCCTCGCACCTTTGATGGAAGGCGGCTTGTGGCAGATCATTACGGTCTGCGCGATTGGCGCTTTCTCGTCATGGGCGCTGCGCGAAGTTGAGATCTGCCGCAAACTCGGCATGGGCTATCATGTGCCCTTCGCCTTCTCGGTGGCGATCCTGGCTTATGTAACCTTGGTGGTTGTCCGCCCGGTTTTGCTGGGCGCATGGGGACATGGTTTCCCCTATGGCATCTTCAGCCATCTCGATTGGGTGTCGAATGTCGGCTACCAATATCTGCACTTCCACTACAATCCCGCGCATATGATCGCTGTGACCTTCTTCTTCACAACGACCTTTGCACTGGCGTTGCATGGTTCGCTGATCTTGTCGGCCACCAATCCGAAGGCGGGCGAAGCGGTGAAGACCGCCGAGCATGAAAACACCTTCTTCCGTGACTTCATCGGCTATTCGATCGGCGCTTTGGGCATTCACCGTCTGGGTCTGTTCCTGGCTCTGTCGGCGGCTTTCTGGAGCGCGGTCTGTATCGTCATCAGCGGGCCCTTCTGGACGAGAAGCTGGCCTGAATGGTGGGGCTGGTGGCTCGATCTGCCGATCTGGCGCTAAGGGAGGCATTCGTGACTGACTATCAAAATATCTTCACGCGCGTTCAGGTACGCGGCCCTCTATATGCTGGCGTTCCCACCAAGGGCGCTGGCTCCTATGAGCGCGGCAAGGACAGCCTGTTCTTCTATTGGCTCGGCAAACTGGGCGATGCGCAGATTGGTCCGATCTATCTTGGTGCAACAGGCGTTGCATCTCTCGTCTGCGGGTTCCTCGCATTCGAAATCATTGGCCTGAACATGTTTGCGCAGGTGGGTTGGGATCCGGCTCAATTCCTGCGTCAACTCTTCTGGCTAGCGCTTGAGCCGCCATCACCGCGCTATGGTTTGAGCATTCCCCCATTGGCCGAAGGTGGCTGGTGGCTGATGGCCGGTTTCTTCCTGACCATGGGCATCATTCTGTGGTGGGTGCGCACTTATCGTCGCGCACGTCAGCTGGGTCTGGGCACACATGTGGCTTGGGCTTTTGCGGCGGCCATCTGGCTCTATCTGGTGCTCGGCTTCATTCGCCCCATCATGATGGGGTCGTGGAGCGAGGCGGTGCCTTTTGGTATCTTCCCGCATCTGGATTGGACGGCGGCTTTCTCGATCCGCTACGGCAATCTGTTCTACAATCCCTTCCATGCGCTCTCCATCGTCTTCCTGTATGGATCGACTTTGTTGTTTGCGATGCATGCCGCCACGATTCTGGCTGTCACGCGCTACGGCGGTGAGCGCGAGATCGAGCAGATTGTGGATCGCGGCACGGCGTCTGAGCGTGCAGCCCTCTTCTGGCGTTGGACCATGGGCTTCAATGCCACGATGGAATCCATCCATCGCTGGGCTTGGTGGTTTGCCGTGCTCTGCCCCCTCACAGGCGGCATCGGCATCCTGCTCACTGGTACAGTTGTCGACAACTGGTATCTGTGGGCGGTCAACCACGGTGTTGCGCCGGCCTATCCCATCAACCCCGTGATTGATCCTTCCATCGCTGGAGGCGCTCGATGAAAGCACTATTCTTCCAAGCGCCGCGCATGGCGCTGATGGGCGCTGCCTTGATGGCAGCCGGCCTTCTGGCTGGCTGTGATGCCCCCCCGCAAGAAAGCACCCAGTCGGGCTATCGCGGCACGGGCGCAGCGCAGATCGACAACAAGGCGCGCGTGCAAGCCAAGCGTGAGGCCAATGCTGTTCCCGAAGCGCAGCCTGCGGCTGATGCATCGGGCGACAAAGCCTCGAAGGCCTATCAGAATGTGAAAGTTCTGGGCCACCTCAGCGAGGGTCAGTTCCTGCGTGTCATGGCTGCCATGACCGAATGGGTGGCACCTGAAGAGGGCTGTGGCTATTGCCACAACCTCGACAATCTCGCTGATGACAAAATGTATACGAAGGTCGTCGCGCGTCGCATGATTCAGATGACGCAAGAGATCAACACAAATTGGTCAAGTCATGTCGGCCAGACAGGTGTCACTTGCTACACCTGCCATCGCGGTCAGGCTGTGCCCAATGGTGTCTGGTTCTCTGACAAGGGACCGCAAACCGCAGGCTCTGCTGCAAGTCCGGCTGGTCAGAACATGGCTGCACCCATGATCGACCGCGCCTCCTTGCCGCGTGATCCCTTCACCCCGCTTTTGTTGGGTAAAGAAGAGATCCGCGTGGCAGCTGCCACAGCTTTGCCGACCGGTGAGGCTGGTGCGCCGATCCAGCGTGCGGAACAGACCTATTCGCTCATGATCCATATGAGCACGGGTCTGGGTGTGAATTGCACCTTCTGCCACAACTCACGCGCTTTCAGCTCGTGGGAAGAATCGACGCCGCAGCGTGCGACTGCCTGGTATGGCATCCGCATGGCGCGTGAGTTGAACAATAGCTTCATGACGCCACTGCAATCCACTTTCCCGCCCCATCGTTTGGGACCTGAAGGTGATGTGGCGAAGGTCGGCTGCACGACCTGCCATCAGGGCGTCAATAAGCCGCTCTATGGTGTGAGCATGTTGAAAGACTATCTCGCTGAGCTGGGCCCTGCACCCAAGCAATAGCCAAGAGATCACATCTCAAAAGAAAACGGAGAGCCTCGGCTCTCCGTTTTTTTTTGCACTGACTTGCCGTTTTACAAGCGACCGGTCGCAACCGACGACTGCCGATTGCCAACTGCCAATATCCCACCGCCCTCAGGAGGTGCGCAGCAGGCCAAACATATGTCCGAGATCTTTGAAGAAGACACGCAGATGCGCCATCGGTTCGCGGCGCGTGATCTTCTTCTCCATATAGCTTTCCCAGGTCAGGCGCTGCACATCAGGATCGCGACAGATCTTGACGAAGGTTTCGCGGCGCTTGTCGTTTTTGTACCAGAAGGTCTGCATGATCCACAGAATGAAGAAGACGCGACCATGTTCCTTCATGAAGCGTTTGCGTGCTTTTGCCAGCGCCTTGGTATTGCCCGTCGCCAGCAACTCGTCCACCGATTCAGCGGCAAGACGTCCACTTGCCATAGCATAATAGATGCCTTCCCCGGAGGAGGGCGCAACCACACCCGCCGCATCGCCGGCCAAAATCACATCGCGTCCATTGTCCCATTTGCGGGCGGGATACAAAGGCAAAGGCGCGCCTTCTGTGCGGATCGTCTCGCATTGATCAAGGCCGAGTTTCTCGCGCAGTTCTGCCACTGATTGGCGCAGTGAGAAACCTTTATGGGCCGAGCCCGTGCCAATACTCATGGTCTGTCCATGAGGAAAGACCCAGCCATAAAAATCGGGAGAGACCGAGCTTTGGTAATAGACATCGCAGCGCGTCGGCGCACCGCTCGCATTGGGCATGGCCTGCGGCGTGCGAATGATCTCATGATAAGCGAAGACGAAAGGTGGGCGCCCTGATTTGGGAAGGGCTACGCGTGCTACAGCTGAATTGGCACCATCAGCACCAATCACACATAAAGCGCGCGCTTCAACACGACTGCGGCTTTCTTTGCATTGATAGGTGACGATGCAGGTACCATCTTCGCTGCGGGTGAGATCAGCAAAACTGCCATCGACGAGAACGGCGCCAGCCTCAACCGCGCGTTGACGCAGATAATGGTCGAAATGTTCGCGATCCACCATGCCAACAAAACCGGTGTCGATGGGCATATCAACAGCGGTATTGGAGGGCGCGATCATCCGCGCGGAGCGGATCTTGGCGCAGAGCAAAGAATCCGGGATTTCAAAGTCGCGAATGAGGCGCGGGGGAATAGCGCCGCCACATGGTTTGATGCGTCCGGCGCGATCAAGCAGCAGAACATGACGTCCTGCATAAGCCAGATCATGGGCAGCTGTGGCACCAGCAGGGCCACCGCCAACGATGATGACATCGAAGATTTCTGTGCTCATGCTGCCTGCTCCACATCTTGCGTGAAGGATGTTGGCTCGTCTTTAGCGGGCTTGCCGACATAGAAGGCAAGCAATGCGGCGAGTGCGAAGGCGACGGCCTCGCCAAAGAAGACAATCGTATAGGCGAGGGTGGGCGAGCCTGATGCGATACGCGCCAGATCAACGGCGCTTGTGCCGACAAGCCCGCCAAGGGCAAAGGCGATGGCTTGCGCTGCGCCCCATAGTCCCATGCGCACACCTTCGCGCGACGCATGGCCTGACCGCGCCATGGCCATCATCGCGCCGATGGCTGCGATGGAGAAGACACCATTGGCCACGCCCAAACTAAAGACAGCGCTGCGAATAGGCCATTGCGCACCCATCACGCCGCCCATGGCAACAGCGGCCATGGAGATGGCAGAGGCAAGACAGCCCCAGACCATGAATTGACGCAGCACATGCGCTTCACCGCGTTTGAAGATCTGCGTGACGACAGCCACGCCAATCATGCCGACCAGAACGCCAGCATGTTGCAAGCCGCCAAGCTGCGTCGATTGCCCCGGTGTCATGCCATAGACGATGCCTGCGAAAGGCTCGAGGATGAGATCTTGCGCATTATAGGCGAGCATCGAGACGAAAATGAAAATCGTGAAGCGCAAGGTTGCAGGCTCTGACCAAACCTCTGCAACCGCCTGACGAAAGGGCGTCTTGGCAGTCACTTTCGGATTGGCAACGGGATCTTTTGTTTCAACGCCATGAATGGCGAGTGCTGAGACACAAAAAGCGATGAGGCAGGTCACGCTGGTGACTGTGACAAGACGCTCAAGCGAGAATGGATCAAGCGCTTTGCCAGTGCTGATGGCGGTGATCGCAAAGCCTGCAATCATCATGGTCCAGACAATCGTGGCAGCCGCCGCGCGATTTGCAGCGGCTACGCGCTCAGCCAGCAGTGTCAGCAATGAGGTGCCAGCTGCACCAACACCCATGCCGATCAGCAAAAAGGCGACAACACCAAGGGCCATGCCCGCGACTTGCTGCGTCGCCATCAAAGCGGTCGCGACGGAGGCGAGCGCGCCGCCGGACGCCAGCAATGCCATGCCAGCAATGATCCACGGGGTGCGGCGTCCGCCACCATCCGACAGATGGCCCCATTTGGGACGCAGCGCCTGGACTGCGTAATGCAAAGTTACCAGAAGGCCCGGCACGATGGCCGGTAGGCCAATCTCAATCACCATGACGCGGTTCAGCGTCGAGGTTGTTTGCACGACAATGGCACCGATGGCGGTTTGCACCAGGCCGATACGAATGATGGAGAACCAGCTCAAGGATGAGGTCATGATGCAATCCCTCCCAGTGATCGCATGGCAAAAGCAGCCGCCATCATGCCCAGTACATACAAACTTGTGCCCGTTGCATTGTACCAAGCCGCCTGCAAACGCGGCGCGGCGATCAGGCGGATCATCAAAACAAATTGCGCAGCTAATAAGACCGCGATGATGCCCGCATGAATGGGTCGCTCCCACTGGAGTAAAAGCGAAATGACGACAATCTGCGGTGCGGCCATGACTGCGCAAGCCAAGCGCGCTGCGCGATCAACGCCTAATTGAACTGGCAAAGAGGCGACCCCCAGTTTGATATCGCCTTCGACCGATTTGAAATCATTCAGCGTCATGATTCCATGCGCGCCAATACTGTAAAGCACAGCGAGAATGACGATGCGTTCATCAGGAAAGGCCACAGCCATGACAGCCGCGCCGGTGAACCACGGCAGGCCTTCGTAGCACAGGCCCACAGCCGCATTGCCCCACCAGCCATTCGTCTTCAACCGAAAGGGCGGCGCGCTATAGGCCCAGGCGAGCACCAATCCAAAGATCGCAGCGCCCAGCACAACAGGTCCGAGTGCATAGGCAACAAGAGCGGACAGCGCGGTGAAGATGCAGGCAATATACAGACCCCAACGGCCGGGCATGCGGCCAGAGGGAATGGGGCGCAGCGGCTCGTTAATCGCATCGACATGGCGATCGAACCAATCATTCACAGCCTGGCTTGTGCCGCAGACGAGGGGGCCTGCGAGCAAAGTGCCGCCGAGCACGAGCGGCCAGCGCTCAAGAAGGGATGTGTTGACCGAGACAAGGCCGCATAAAAAGGCCCACATGGGCGCAAACCAGGTGATCGGCTTTAAGAGCTCTAGGATCACTGAGGGCGCTGGATATTTCATGCCCTCAGATTAGTCGGTTCTCTCCCGACTGTCCACTCAGCCTGACGCTTAAACTGTCAGCTTTTACTGCTCGTCCTCATCCGAGCGGCCGAGGTCGCCCATATTATAACGACGCAGTTTGTCATAAAGGCTTTGGCGGCTCAGACCCAGCATCTGGGAGGCGGCAGCGCGGTTGTCACCTGTCAGTTTCAGCGCGGTGGCGATGCACAGACGCTCGGTGATCTCGGTTGTTTCGCGCACCAGTTCTTTCAGCGGCATACGGCCCACGAGTTCGGCGAGCTGATCGGCTGTGCGGCCAGGATCACCCACAGCGGGCTTGGCGCTGCGCCGATGCGCGAGCGAATGAATGATGAGGCCAAAGCACAGGGTCGCGCCCGAGCCGACGGCGGCGCCGGAAATCTCGACATCTTCGGCCGTTCCATATTCGCCTTGAATGACCGTGGCGAAGTCGCGCACCGTGCCATGTTCGCGCAGATTGGAATAAAGCACATTGGCATCGACATTGGCGCGGCCGAGCCAGCGCGTCAGCATTTGGCCGCGCGCTTGGGCGGCCGAGGGCAGGCCCAACATATCAAGCAATGCAGCATTGGCATCGAGAATGCGCCCATCCGTGTCGAGCACGACAAAGGCATGGGGCAGATTATCAATGACCTGCAGCGCCTGTTCTTTGGCGGCGGGGATCGCATGGGCTGCGCGATCAACCGATGGTGTCAGGCGCACGAGAATTTGCGCGCCCACATCCTGACGAAAGAGCGAGGCCGAGACCCAGCAGGGGCCAGCATTGGTCAATGTGGCGCGGAAGGCTTCGAAACGGCCGAGCGAGCGCAGCCCCTCGAACTGGCGCGACAGATCGCTCCATGAGGATTCGGTGAAGAAATCGCCCATGCCATGGCCCACCAATTTGCCGGGGGTCGCCTCCAAAAGCGTTGCGGCAGCTGGGTTTGCGTCGATGGTCTTGAGCGTATTTGCGTCCAGAAGCAGGATCGCCTCTTCGGCCATTTGAAACAGAATGCGATAGCGCGTCTCAGCACTGCGCAGGCGCATGAATTCTTGCTCGGCATTGCGCTGGGCCTCGACCAAGCGCTGCTGAATTGAGCCGATCATGCTCAGATCGCGGCCAATGGCGACGATGCGATCATTCTTGATAAGCACACCTGAATAGCGAATGGGCAAATCCGTGCCATTGCTCAAGCGGTGATTGATTTCGCGGTGACGAGTCGAGCCCTGTTCACGCACTTCGCGCAGCAGCTCTTCCACTTTTGCGCGGCTCTCAACAGTGACCGTGTCGACCCATTTGCGCCCAGTCCAATTCTGGGAGAGCGCCGCCGAGGTCCCATCAACGCCAACTTCGCGGATGATGCCCTTGTCGTCGATAATGAGCGTGACATCGCTGCCCGCCATCGCAAGACGGGCCGCGCTCGTCGAGTCGATGTCGCCTATCAAATGTTCCAAGGCGGTGTGCTGGTTCACGCAAAGCCTGCCTTCAACGCATGAACCCCTTGCAAGAGCTCAATGCCGGTTAGCGCCTCTAGCCAATAGCCATTTCTGGCATCAGCTGCAGCATGACCTTCTTGGCTTGGGTGACCGCGTCACGTCCATCCACAGCTTTCAAATCTGCACCCACTGAGCGAACGAGGTCTGGATTGTCCAGAAAAACACGACCGCCAACCATGATGCGAATGTCAGAATTGCGAGACTTTTTGCGGATTGAACTTATCAACGATTCCAAGCGAGGGATCATTGCCTCACGGCTCAATGAAAGTCCAGCGATTTGGACATTCGTCGTAGAAACGGCGTGTAAAATGTCCATTTCAGTCGCCGCAGCCTTGAACTTAACGTCGATTCCAGCCCTGCGCATGAATTCTGCGACCAAAAGCAGGCCGAAGTCGTGCTGCTCACCGGGACAGGCTGCCAGATAGACAGGCCCCGCCGCACCCACCTGCGGGGTGCGCTGGGCATGGGTATCGCTGAGGCGGTGAAGCACGCTTTGCAGACGGCAGACGCCGATCGTCACCGTCGCAAAGTCGATTTTGTCCTCGACCCATTGTTGGCCGAGCTTGTGGGCGGTGGCCGCCAAAAGATCGAGCACGATGGCATCATGCCCCTCGCGCTGGATGAGGCGGGCAGTGAAAAAATCCAGATCTTGGGCGCGGCCAAAGCCCGCCAATTGCGTGAAAGCCTCGATCTCGGGCTCGGTCAGACTATAGGGAGCAAGCAGCTCACCTGTAACGATTCCAGAGGCTTCCGACAGGCGGGGGATGATTTCACCGGCGATCAGGCTGGTCATGGCCGGGTTGCGTTTGGCAACCTTGGCAAGCTCAGGGATCTTGGCCAATGGGGGGGCATAGCCTCTGCTGTGATAGGCAGGGGCGCAGCCGCTTTCGTCTCGATTGAGGCTCGCCATTGGCAAACCCTCCGTCCCGGCTGCGTAGAGGCCCAGTGCCTCCCTTAAGGCGGCTGCCGATCGGCAGGGACGCACATTCGCCCCCAGCCCTCAGAACCATACTTAGCGTCCTATCTTAAACGATGCGAAGCCTTTGGCAATCCACCTGTGTAAAATTAAATGTACGTCAAATTAAATTGACACTTTCCCGCGGGAGGCCTAGTTTTTAGAGCTGTGGCAGGGGGGACTATGGCCAATTTCGCGCAAAGGACCGGGTACCAGCTGTACACAGCTGAAGAACGGCTGCGCCGCGACCAGTCGCGCTGGACCCTGGTCCAAGGCATCCTCGCCCCCGTCCAATTCCTGATCTTTCTCGTCAGCCTCGGCCTCGTCCTGCGCTTTCTTGCGACTGGCGAGGGCTTTGGTCTGGCGACGCTCTCTGTTCTGGCCAAGACGGTGGCGCTCTACGCCATCATGGTCACCGGTGCGATCTGGGAGCGCGACGTCTTCGGCTGCTATCTCTTCGCGCCCGCCTTCTTCTGGGAAGATATGGTGAGCATGGTCGTGATCGCTCTGCACACGGCCTATCTCTGGGCTTTCTGGTCTGAGCAATTGAGCCCTCAGCAACAGATGCTGCTCGCTCTTGCCGCTTACGCGACCTATGTCGTCAATGCGCTTCAGTTCCTTATCAAGCTGCGTCAAGCACGCTTGCAGGGTGCGCAGCAAATGACGCGCATCGAGGAGGCCCTGTCATGAGCCTTCCGCTTGGCGCTTGCGCAACATCACCTCAGCTCGACATTCGCCAGGAGCGCGGTCAACGCGAAGTCTTCTGTGGCCTCACAGGCATTGTGTGGCTGCATCGCAAGATTCAAGACGCTTTCTTCTTGGTGGTCGGCTCGCGCACTTGCGCACATCTCATTCAATCCGCGGCAGGCGTGATGATTTTCGCCGAACCGCGCTTTGCCACTGCCATCATTGATGAGCGTGACCTTGCAGGGCTTGCTGATCTTGATGATGAGCTTGATGGTGTTGTCACGCGTCTAATCGCACGTCGCCCTGATATCAAGCTGCTCTTTCTTGTTGGCTCTTGCCCCTCAGAAGTGATCAAGCTTGATTTGTCGCGCGCCGCACAGCGTTTGTCACAGCGCATGCGTCCTGCAGTGCGCGTTCTGTCTTATTCAGGCAGTGGCATTGAGACGACATTCACGCAGGGTGAAGATGCTTGTCTTGCAGCCCTTGTGCCGCAGTCGCCTTTGCAATTGGCGACACAAGAGCCGAGCCTGTTGATCGTCGGCGCTCTCGCTGATGTGGTGGAAGATCAGTTCCGCCGCCTGCTCTCGGTGATGGGCATCAAACATATCGACTTCCTGCCCGCTCGCCATGCAGCCGATATGCCTGCCATCGGACCGCAGACGAAGTTTCTTCTTGCACAGCCCTTCCTCACCGATACGGCGCGCGCGCTTGAAGCGCGTGGGGCGCAGCATCTGCCGGCTTTGTTCCCGCTCGGCGAAGAAGGCACAACCGCATGGCTCTGGGCAGCCGCGCAGGCTTTTGGCATTCCGCGCGCAACCTTTGACGCTGTGACCGCAAGCTCGCGTGAGCGCGCTAAACAGAGCCTCTCGCTTCATCGCGAGCAACTCGCCGGCAAGCGCATTTTCTTCTTCCCGGATTCGCAGCTTGAAGTGCCCTTGGCGCGTTTTCTGTCGCGCGAATTGGGTATGGAGCTGACCGAAGTTGGCACGCCCTATCTGCATCGTCGACATCTGGCTGATGAACTCGCACATCTGCCCCAAGATGTGACCCTTGTTGAAGGGCAGGATGTGGATGCGCAGCTTGATCGCTGCCGCGCACAAAAGCCTGATCTGTCGGTCTGCGGCCTTGGCCTTGCCAATCCGCTCGAGGCAGAGGGGCTCGCCACCAAATGGTCCATCGAACTCGTTTTCACGCCTGTGCAAGGCTATGAGCAGACGGGTGATCTCGCTGAACTTTTCGCACGGCCCTTGCGCCGTCGTGAACTGCTGGAGGTCTGACCATGCAGCTCACTTTATGGACCTATGAAGGACCTCCCCATATCGGCGCGATGCGCGTCTGTTCGGCGATGGATAAGGTTCATTATGTGCTCCATGCGCCGCAAGGCGATACTTATGCTGATCTTCTTTTCACGATGATCGAGCGGCGCGATACGCGCCCGCCTGTCACTTATACGACCTTCCAGGCGCGTGATCTGGGTAGTGACACGGCCGAGCTGTTCAAGAATGCTGCCAAGCAGGCTTGTGAGCGTTTCAAGCCCGATGCACTTGTTGTGGGTGCATCTTGCACGGCTGAATTGATTCAGGACGATCCGGGCGGTCTGGCTCACGCGCTGGGTCTCGACATTCCCGTGATCCCGCTCGAATTGCCGGCCTATCAGCGCAAAGAGAATTGGGGCGCGTCAGAGACTTTTTATCAAATCACGCGCGCCCTCGCCAAACCCGTTGAAAAGCGCGCTCATCCGCGCCCGCTCTGCAATATTCTGGGTCCGACCAGCCTTGGCTTCCGCCATCGCGACGATCTCATCGAGATCCGCAATCTGCTGAACCAGATTGGCGTCGATGTGAATGTGGTTGCTCCCCTCTCGGCAACACCCGCTGATATCGCGCGCCTTGGCGAGGCTGATTTCAATGTGGTGATGTATCGCGAAGTGGCGGGCCAAGCAGCCTCTTGGTTGCAGCGTGCCTTTGGACAAAAATCAACGCGCACCATTCCCATCGGTGTGGGCGCTACACGCGCCTTCATCCAGGAGGTTGGTGAATTGGCGGGGCTTGATGTCAGCCATATTCTGGCTGGCTCCAAAGGCCGGATGCCTTGGTATTCGCGCTCGGTTGATTCCACTTATCTCACCGGCAAGCGCGTCTTCATCTTTGGCGATGCAACTCATGCGGTTGCGATCGCGGATGTGGCGGCAAAAGAACTCGGTTTCAAAATCGTGGGCCTTGGCACTTATTCGCGTGAATTTGCGCGTGAGATTCGTGCCAGCGCTGAGACCTATGGCGTCGAGCCTTTGATCAGCGATGATTATCTCGATGTCGAGGCGGCCATTGCTGAGTCGGGTGCCGAATTGGTGCTCGGCACACAGATGGAGCGCCATATTGCCAAGCGGCTTCGTGTCCCTTGCGCTGTCATTTCTGCGCCCGTTCATGTGCAGGACTTCCCTGCGCGCTATTCACCGCAAATGGGTTTCGAAGGGGCCAATGTGCTCTTCGACACACTCGTTCATCCGCTCATGATGGGCCTCGAAGAACATTTGCTTGGCATGTTCCGTGGCGATCACGAATTCCGCGATGGCGCAGCACCCTCACATCTGGGTGGCGGCGATGCGCCTGTCCAGACACCCGAACCCATTGTCACAGTCGATCAAACAGCCAGCCTGGCTTGGTCGCTCGATGCAGAAAAGGAGCTCAGAAAAATACCGTTCTTCGTGCGGTCCAAAGCACGGCGCAATACGGAGCGCTTTGCCACGGAACGCGGACTTGCCCGCATCGATGTGGAGACACTCTATGACGCAAAAGCGCATTTCGGCCGCTGAGCCGACATCCGTCCGCGTCACGATCGTCACCCTCGACGATCATCTGGCGGGAACGGTGGTTCGAGCTCAAGCACTTCTTCGCAAATCCATCCCCGGTCTCACCCTCAGCCTGCATTCAGCGGCGCAATGGGGCGAGGACGAGGCCGCGCTTGAGCGTTGCACGCAGGATATCGCCCGGGCAGATATTATCATCGCGACGATGCTCTTCATGGAAGATCACATCAAAGCCGTTCTGCCTGCTCTGCAAGCGCGCCGTGATAGCTGCGATGCGATGGTGGTCGCCATGTCTTCCGGCGATGTCGCGCGTTTGACTCGTATGGGCCGCTTCACAACCCATGCTGAAGGCGGATTGCGCACCTTCTTGAAGAAACTGCGTGGCAAAACTGAAAAGTCTGGTGTCGCTGGTGCGAGCCAGATGAAGATGTTGCGCCGCATTCCCCGTTTGCTGCGCTTCATTCCCGGTGCCGCGCAAGATATTCGCGCTTATCTGCTGACGCTGCAATATTGGCTGGCAGGTTCGGACGAAAATGTCGCCAATCTCGTCGCCTCACTCATCAACCGCTATGCCGATGGGCCGCGCAAAGCGCTGCGCGGCAAATTGAAAGTGGCCGATCCGGTCGAATATCCTGAAGTGGGTGTTTATCACCCGCGCATGAAGAGCCCGATTGCTGAGCGGATCGAGGCTCTGCCCGCACCCGCCAAGCATCACGCCAAAGTCGGCGTCATTGTGATGCGCTCTTATCTGCTCGCGGGCAATACTGCCCATTATGATGGTGTCATCGCCGCGCTGGAATCGCGCGGGCTTGCGGTGGTTCCGGTGTTCGCCAGCGGGCTTGATGCGCGCCCGGCCATTGAACGTTTCTTCGTCCGTGACGGGCGTCCGACGATTGATGCTCTTGTCTCGCTGACCGGCTTTTCGCTTGTCGGTGGGCCTGCCTATAACGACGCGCGTGCAGCCGAAGAAATTCTGGCCTCGCTCGACGTCCCCTATCTCGCCGCCCATCCGCTTGAGTTTCAAACTCTTGAGCAGTGGAGCGCCTCAGAACGCGGCCTCATGCCAGTTGAGGCCACGATTATGGTGGCAATCCCGGAACTCGACGGAGCGACGAGCCCGATGGTCTTCGGCGGTCGTTCTTCCTCCCGAGGCCCCGACGACCATCGGGACATGTGCGTTGACGAAAATCGTGCTGCCACTTTGGCCGCGCGCGTCGACAAATTGGTGAAGCTGCGCCAGCGCGACAAAAAAGACCGCAAGATTGGCATCGTTCTGTTCAACTTCCCGCCGAATGCAGGAACAGTTGGCACGGCAGCCTTTCTGTCAGTCTTTGAATCCCTGCATCACACACTGCGCGGCTTGCGCGATGATGGGTATAGCGTCGATCTGCCCGAAACGGTCGATGCGCTGCGCGAGTCGCTGCTGAAAGGCAATTCGGGTGATTATGGTGCGCAGGCCAATGTCCACGCATTGGTCTCCGCCAGCGATCAGGTGCGCGACGAGACCTATCTGGAACAGATCGAAGCGCAATGGGGTCCTGCACCGGGTCGCCAGCAGACCGATGGCAGTTCAATCTTCGTGCTGGGCCGCCAATTCGGCAATGTGCTTGTGGGCATCCAGCCCGCCTTTGGTTATGAGGGCGATCCGATGCGCCTGCTCTTTGAAAAGGGCTTCGCACCGACCCATGCCTTCTCGGCCTTCTATCGTTATCTGCGTACCGGCTTTGGTGTCGATGCCGTGCTGCATTTTGGCACCCATGGCGCGCTCGAATTCATGCCCGGCAAGCAATGCGGCCTGTCGCAAGAATGCTGGCCTGATCGTCTGATTGGTGATCTGCCCAATCTTTATCTTTACGCTGCGAATAACCCTTCAGAAGGCGCGATTGCCAAGCGCCGCGCGGGTGCCACGCTGATCAGCTATATGACGCCCCCTGTTGCGCAGGCGGGTCTCTATCGCGGTCTGCTCGAGCTCAAATCATCGCTGGAAAGCTGGCGCGGTTTGTCGCAGGACGCGCTTGATGATGCAGCCCGTCTTGCGCCCGTCATTCAGGCGCAGGCCGCTGCTCTTGATCTGTGCCAGGCTGAACCTGATTGGTCTGCGCCCCATATCGAGATCGCCAAGCTCGTGAATGATGTGCTTGAGCTTGAATATACGCTCATCCCCCATGGTCTGCATGTCGTGGGCGAAGTCGCCTCACGTGAAGAACATATAGACACTTTGATGGCGATGGCCGACAGCACCCATTCGCTGCAACCGACGCGCGAAATCATCGAAGATATTGTCGATGGCAAAGAGCCTCTGTCATCAGCTGAGCATGTCGAGGCGCTCAAAGCACTCGCCGCCAGCTATGCTTTGATGCGTGAAGACCATGAAGTCGTTGGCCTGCTGCGCGCACTTGATGGTCGCTATATCCGCCCCGCCCCGGGCGGTGATCTGCTGCGTACGCCGGAGATTTTGCCGACAGGCCGCAATCTGCATGGCTTTGATCCCTTCCGCATCCCCAGCGCCTTTGCGATGCGCTCTGGCCAGCGCGGTGCCGAGCTTCTGCTGGAGCGTCATCTGGCGGATACGGGCGAGCTGCCGCGCAGCATCGCTTTTGTTTTGTGGGGCACGGACAATCTCAAGACGCAGGGTGTGCCGATTGCCCAGTCGCTCGCGCTGCTGGGTGCGCGTCCGCGTTTTGATTCTTATGGTCGTTTGTGCGGTGCCGATCTGATCCCGCTCGAAGAGCTGGGTCGTCCGCGCATTGATGTTGTCTTCTCCCTGTCCGGCATCTTCCGTGATTTGATGCCGCTGCAGACCAAGCTTCTGGCTGAGGCTTCTTTCCTGGCTGCCTCCGCGGAGGAGCCGGTGGAGATGAATTTCGTTCGCGCCAATACGCTTGATCATATGCAAGCGCAGGGTTGCGATCTTGAGACAGCAGCACTGCGCGTCTTCTCCAATGCCGACAATGCCTATGGCGCCAATGTGAATATGGCGATTGAAAATAGCGTCTGGCAGGATGAGGACGAATTGGCCGAGCTTTACGCGCGCCGCAAATGTTTCGCCTATGACCGCAAGGGTAAGGTGGCCAAACAAGCAGTTCTGCTCGACGCTATGATGGCGCGTGTGGATGTCGCTTATCAGAATCTCGAATCGGTTGAGCTTGGCGTCACGACGCTCGATCAATATTTCGACAATCTGGGCGGGCTCTCGCGACTGGCTGAACGCGCTGGCGGCAAAGCGCCCTCGATCTATATTGGCGATCAGACACGCGGCGATGGTCTGGTGCGCACATTGAGCGAGCAGGTCTCGCTTGAGACGCGCACACGCATGCTCAATCCCAAATGGTACGAAGGTCTTTTGAAGCATGGCTATGAAGGCGTGCGTCAGATCGAGGCTCATTTGACCAATGCTGTGGGCTGGTCCGCCACCACAGGCGCCGTCGAGCCTTGGGTCTATGAAAAGATCGCCGAGACTTATGTGCTGGATCCGGAGATGCGCGCCCGCTTGGCTGCGCTCAATCCGACATCTGCAGCCAAAATGGCTAATCGCCTCATCGAGGCAACAGAACGCAACTACTGGACACCCGATGAGGCGACTCATGCTGAACTCTTGCGCGCAAGCGAAGAGATCGAAGATCGCCTCGAAGGTATTTCAGTAGAAATGGCCGCTTAAGGCCCGGGAGGACGCAATGACACTCATGACCCCACCACCAAAAGGCCGCTGCGGCGATGGCGATGGCAGTGTGCAGGTCCATCTGGACCCGAATGTGCGCATCGGCAATGCCAAAGTCTTCGCCGTTTACGGCAAGGGCGGTATCGGCAAGAGCACAACTTCATCCAATCTGTCCGTCGCTTTCGCCAAACTCGGCAAGCGTGTCTTGCAGATTGGCTGCGATCCCAAACATGATTCCACTTTCACCCTGACCAAGAAATTGATGCCGACCGTCATCGATGTTCTGGAGTCGGTGAACTTTCATTCCGAAGAGCTGCGCGTCGAAGACTTCGTCTTCGAGGGCTACAACGGCGTGATGTGCGTTGAAGCTGGTGGCCCGCCCGCTGGTACGGGTTGCGGCGGCTATGTCGTCGGCCAGACCGTGAAGCTCCTCAAAGAGCATCATCTCCTCGATGACACCGATGTGGTGATCTTCGACGTGTTGGGCGACGTTGTGTGCGGTGGCTTTGCCGCCCCCCTGCAACATGCTGAGCGCGCCTTGGTCGTTGCAGCCAATGACTTTGACTCCATCTTCGCGATGAACCGCATTGTGGCGGCTATTTCGGCGAAGTCGAAAAACTACCGCGTGCGCCTTGGCGGCGTGATCGCCAATCGCAGCGCGGCCACCGATCAGATCGACAAATTCAACAAAGTGGCGGGCCTCGAGACCATCGCCCATATCCCCGATCTCGACGATATCCGCCGCTCGCGCCTCAAGAAGGCAACTCTGTTCGAAATGGAAGACACGCCGGATATCCGCCGCGTCCAGGAAGAATATCTGCGCCTTGCAGCCAGCCTTTGGGCAGGGGGCAAGGATTATACGGGCGTTCCCATGAAGGACCGCGACATCTTCGACCTGTTGGGATTTGATTGATGTCTCTCACCCTCTCCTACCAGCGCAGACTCGGCGCGATCGAAACCTACTTCGATCGCACAGCGGTTGACGCTTGGGCGCGTCTGACCTCCGACGCGCCTGTCGGCCGCATTCGTGCGACCGTGCGCGCAGGCCGCAACGAGATGCGTGATTGCTTGCTCTCATGGCTGCCGGCAGATCTGACCGGCGCGCGCGTGCTCGATGCTGGTTGTGGGACGGGGGCTTTGGCTATTGAAGCTGCGCGTCGCGGCGCGGATGTGGTGGCGGTTGATATCGCTCCCAATCTCATCCGTCTCGCCCAAGAGCGCGCGCCGCGCGATCTAAACAATGGCAGCGTCACCTTCATCGCGGGCGATATGCTCGATCCCGCGCTCGGTCATTTCGACCATATCGTCTCGATGGATGCATTGATCCACTATTCTGCAGGCGATGCGGTCAAGGTTCTGGGAGATCTCGGCCAGCGCACACGCGGCTCCATGCTCGCGACTTTCGCACCGCGCACGCCAGCTCTGGCGCTGATGCATCGCTTGGGTCGCCTCTTTCCGCGCGCTGATCGCTCGCCCTCGATTGAGCCTGTGTCCCTGCAACATCTCATCGCCGATATTTCGCGCGATCCGATGCTCAGCGACTGGCAGGTGGGACGCTGCGAACGTGTGTCACGCGGCTTTTATATTTCTCAAGCGCTGGAGCTGGTGCGCTCATGACCGCAGCCAACCGCCATATCGTGAAATTCTGGCAGGGTGTCGGCCGACACTTCCTGCCCTTCAGCGATGTTGCGTCGGTTGATTTGCCACTTTCGCGTCTGCTGCGCTTGTCGCTGTTCCAGATCTCTGTTGGTATGGCCATGGCACTCATGGTCGGCACGCTCAACCGTGTCATGATTGTCGAACTTGGCATTTCTGCTTGGCTCGTTGCGATTGCGATTGCTCTGCCGATTGCTTTCGCTCCCTTCCGCGCACTCGTCGGCTTTAAATCTGACAACCATCGCTCGGCTTTAGGCTGGCGCCGCGTTCCTTATATGTGGGTGGGCACGCTGATTCAATTTGGTGGCCTCGCCATCATGCCTTTCGCGCTTCTGATCCTGTCGGGCGATACGACTGGCCCGCTCTGGATTGGCCATGTCTCTTCAGCGCTCGCCTTTTTGCTGATGGGTGCTGGCTTGCAGATCGTTCAGACCGCAGGTCTGTCGCTCGCCACCGATATTGCTCCGGTCGAGACGCGCCCGCGTGTTGTGGCGCTGATGTATGTGATGCTGCTGGTCGGCATGGTTGGCAGCGGCGTGATATTCGGCTTTTTGTTGCGCGACTTTTCTGAAGTGCGTCTCATTCAGGTTGTGCAAGGTGTCGCCCTCGCGACCATGGTGCTGAATGTGATCGCGCTGTGGAAGCAAGAGGCGCGTGACCCATCGCGCAATCGCTCCGTTGAGCAAGCTCCCGAATTCGCAGACAGTCTGCGCAGCTTCATTCGCCGGCCGCGCGCTTTGCGCTTTGTCGTGGCGCTTGGTCTCGGCACAGCCGCCTTCACCATGCAGGACATTGTGCTTGAGCCCTATGGTGCAGAAGTTCTGCATCTGTCGGTATCCGAGACGACAGGCCTCACCGCTTTGCTCGCGGGCGGCGCTTTGTTTGCGTATTGGGTTGCAGCGCGTTGGATGATGAAGGGCATCGATCCTTATCGTCTGGCAGCCTATGGCGTGTTGACTGGTCTGCCCGCTTTTGCTGCCATCGTCATGTCTGGTCCCTTTGGCTCGCCCATGTTGTTCCGCATGGGGGCGGCCATGATCGGCTTTGGTGGCGGTCTCTTCTCCGTGGCGACACTTGTGGCTGCCATGGGCCTTGAAGAAAAAACCTCTGCAGGTCTCGCGCTTGGCGCTTGGGGATCTGTGCATGCAACAGCAAGTGGGCTTGCTATGTCGGCAGGCGCTTTGTTGCGTGATGCGGTGTCGAGCCTGGCATCGAGCGGCTATCTCGGCTCGCTCATGGATACGCCATGGATTGGCTATAGCGCCGTCTATCACATCGAACTTCTACTGTTGTTTGTCACGCTGGCGGCCATCGGTCCGCTGGCAAAGCATGCCCGCGAGAAGAAATTACAAACCCATTTCGGTCTCGCCGAAATACCAAGATGATCGAAGGAGTCTTGACATGATCGCCAATACTTTCGACCTGGCTTCGCTGCTGCTCTATGTTTTCTGGGCGTTCTTCGCCGGATTGATCTGGTACCTGCATCGCGAGAACAAGCGTGAAGGTTATCCGTTGGACACGGATTCCTATCGCTCTGGTCTGTCGGTCGTAGGCTTCCCTGCACCGCCGCCGTCCAAGACCTATCGCATGCTGCATGGCGAAGACATCCTTGTGGCTGATGGTCGTCCTGATCGTCGTCCTGTGATGGCCGCTCCCTTGGCTGCATGGCCGGGCGCACCTTTGGAGCCGACCGGCAATCCGATGGTGGATGGTGTTGGCCCCGCAGCTTATGCAGAACGTGCTGACCATGCCGATATGACCTTTGAAGGCCTGCCGAAGATCGTGCCGCTGCGTGTTGCAGAGGGTTTCTATCTTGAGAGCCGTGATCCTGATCCGCGCGGCATGCAGGTCAAGGGTGATGACGGCCTTGTGGCCGGCACGGTCAAAGACTGCTGGGTGGATCGCTCTGAATATATCATGCGCTACTACGAAGTTGAGCTGCCTGGCGGTCGCACCGTTCTGCTGCCCTCCAACTTCGCGCGCGTTGATGGTGGCAAGCGCGAGATCCGCGTGAAGGCAGTGTTTGCCAAGCACTTTGCTGATGCGCCCACGACCAAGGATGCCAACAGCATCACACTGCTCGAAGAAGATCGCATCTGCGGCTATTTCGGCGGCGGCTATCTTTACGCTCATCCCTCGCGCGCGGAGCCGATCCTGTGAGCGACGAGTCGGACTTCGAACCCGTACCGGGGCTGCCAGAAGTGCTGCCGCAAGGCGAACGGATGTTGTGGCAGGGTGCACCACGCCCTTGGGCGCTGGCACTGACGGCTTTCCGCGTCCGCGCGGTGGCCTGGTATTTCGCAGCTCTGATGGGCTGGCGTTTCTTCACAACCTTGGTTGATGGCGGAACGCTGCGCGCAGCGCTCGAACATGCGATCACGCTGGCGCCTTTGGCCGCTGGCGCGCTCGCGATCCTCAGCCTCATCGCTTATCTGTCAGCGCGCACGACGATGTATACGATCACCGATCGTCGGATCGTCATGCGCTATGGCATGGCTTTGCCGCTGACGATGAATATCCCCTTCAACTCCATCGAATCTGCCTCTGTGACACATCACAAAGACGGCACAGGGGATATTGCGCTGGCTGTGCGTGATGAGGAGCGGATCGGTTATCTGATCTTGTGGCCTCATGCGCGTCCCTGGCGCTATGCCAAGCCGGAGCCTTCCCTGCGCGGCCTGTCTGATCCTGATGCAGTGGCAGGTTTGCTGGCGCAGGCCTTGGCCTCCCATGCAGGTTTGCAATCAGCGCCTGCGTCCATGACCAGCAGCACCAGCACGGCACCCGTTCAAGGGTCCACCGTGGCAGCTTCGTGAGGATGTGATGAGCGAACTCTTTGCAGGCGGCTCATTTCCCAAGCGCGCAGTTCATGCGGGGGCTGCCATTGTCATGCTGACAGTGGCTTTCTCCGCTTTTGCGCGTCTGACGGATATTGGCGTGACGAGGCTTCCAGCCTCGCCAGTTCTGCAAAGCATGTCGCTTCGTTTTTATGACAATCCGCAGGGTGGAATTCGTGTCGAGACTTCTTCGGGAGAGAGTCTCGCGCAATTCGGCCCCGGTGAAGGTGGCTTCCTGAGAGGTGTGCTGCGCGGCTTTGCCCGTGACAGGCGCTCGCAGGGTATCGGCTCTGAGCCGCCTTTTGACTTGGTGCGTCACGCCGACGGACGCATCTCACTCTCCGATCCGAAGACTGGCCGTGTTGTGGAACTTGATGCATTTGGTCCGACCAATGTCGGGCTGTTTGCCAAGTTCCTCACGCAAGGAAAGGACACCTGACTATGTTCACGCGACGCACAGACAATATACCCTGCACGGTCGAGATCGAGCAGACACCCGATAGCCTCAAAGCCTATGTGGTTCTTGAGGGCATGGATCCGGGTCCCGGCGATAAAGTCATCGTCCATGGTGCGCCCACTCAAATCCGCTTTGGCGAGCGCGGCACATTCAACTGCAGCGCCAGCATCATCCATGCGGGGCTTTTCTCGCGGCAGGCCACACGGATCCTGTCTTATCTGGAACTGACCGAGCTTTATGAAATTGGGTTTTCAACCGGGAGCGCATCATGATTCCGATGGAAGGCGGCGGCAGCGCAAATATCGCCACGAAAGTGGCTCTTGAAGAGACAATTCTCAGCCCGCGTTTTTACACGACTGACTGTGCGGCGATGGATCGCCTGGATGTCAGTTCTGTGCGTCCTGAATGGGACAAGATGATGGGCGAGTTGCGGGCGGATCTGAACAAGGGCCACTTCACCCGTACAGACGAATTCGACATCGACATGTCGCAATTGCCTGAGGGTCTGCGCCGTGAGTTTGTTGATTTTCTTGTCAGCTCGCTCACAGCAGAGTTCTCTGGCTGCGTACTTTACGCAGAGATCAAAAAGCGGATCACCAATCCTGAAATTCGTGATCTGTTTGCTTTGATGGCGCGCGATGAATCGCGCCACGCAGGCTTCATCAATGAAGTTTTGCGCGATTTCAAGATCGGCGTTGATCTGGGCTTCCTGGCGCGCGCGAAGAAATACACCTATTTCCAGCCGAAATTCATCTTCTATGCGACCTATCTGTCAGAGAAGATCGGCTATGCGCGCTACATCACCATCTTCCGCCATCTCGAGCGCAATCCTGATCGGCGCTTCCATCCGATCTTCAAATGGTTCGAAAAGTGGTGCAATGACGAGTTCCGCCATGGCGAGGCCTTTGCTCTTGTGATGCGGGCCAATCCCCATTTGCTGCGCGGCCGCAACAAGCTGTGGATCCGGTTCTTCCTGCTGGCTGTCTATGCCACGATGTATGTGCGCGATCACATGCGTCCTGACCTGCATCAGGCATTGGGCATGGAGCCGGCCATCTATGACCGCAAGGTCATTGCACTGTGTTCGGAGATCACCAAACAGGTGTTCCCCTTCACCATCGATCTTGACAATGAGGCTCTCTGGCAGGGCTTCGAGCGGTTGCGTCTCATCTCCGAGCGCACAGCGGCGGCCCGCAAACAGGGTGGCCTCATCGGCGCTCTCAAGCGCGCAGCTTTGTCGGTCGAGGGCGCCATTGCTTTCGCGCGGATCTATACGCTCCCCGTGAAGCATCACGATCTTCCCTCGCAGGTGCTCCTGCAACCGGTCTGGTAAGGAGCATCAGTTGAGCCATATCTGGCTGCCCATTCTTATCGGTTCCTTCGTCTGGTGGTCCAGCACGGGGCTCATCCTCTTTTTGGATGGGCTGCCGCGCCGCACCTTCGGTTGGACCATGATGGGCGCCACTGTGGTTCTGGGTCTGGGCTGCGAAGCGCTTTGGCATGTGCGCCATCTCGACACGACGGCGGGTGCCTATATCGGTTTTATGGGCGCATTGGCTGTGTGGGGCTGGAACGAAATTGCCTTTCTCACAGGCTGGCTGACGGGTCCTGCGCGCAGTGCCAGTCCGCTGCCTTTGAGCGGCATGAAGCGCTTCACGCATGCAGCTGGCATGATCTTGTGGCATGAACTGGGGATCGCTGCGGGCTTTGCCATTGTGCTGGCCATTGGTTGGGGCGCTGAAAACACGATCGGCGTGACCACCTATGCGCTGCTCTGGATCATGCGGCTTAGCACCAAGCTGAATATTTTTCTGGGCGTGCCCAATGCGCCGGTCGCGTTTTTGCCGGCACATCTGCACTATATGGCAAGCTCATTCCGCACACGTGCGATGAATGCGCTCTTCCCTGTGTCGGTGACGCTCTCGACCCTGGTACTTGCATTGCTGCTGCAGGCCTCGATTGAGGCGCAAGAGGGCGCAGCCACGCGCGCAGCTTTGCTCGCGACCTTGATGGCGCTGGCCATTCTCGAACATTGGTTTCTGGTTCTGCCGCTCAACTCCGAACGCCTTTGGGCTTGGGGTATGCGCGGTCATGGCAATTCAAAACTGGCGGATGTCACTACCGCCGCAGACCTTCAGAGTAACAGGAGAGCATCATGAATTACGAAGCCTTCTTTGCTGATCAGCTTGATCATTTGAAAAGCGAAGGCCGCTATCGTGTATTTGCGGATCTTGAGCGCGTTGCTGGCGCCTATCCCAAAGCCGCTTATCATGGCTCGCATGGTACGCGCGATGTGACCGTATGGTGCTCGAACGATTATCTGGGCATGGGCCAGCATCCTTCCGTTCTTGCGGCCATGCATGAGACGCTTGACAAGAGCGGGGCTGGCGCAGGCGGCACGCGCAATATTTCTGGCACCAGCCATCAGCATGTGTTGCTCGAGCAGGAATTGGCGCAATTGCATGCCAAGGAATCGGCGCTGCTCTTCACCTCGGGCTATGTGTCCAATTGGGCGACGCTTGGTACGCTGGCCGCCAATCTGCCCAATTGCATCGTCATTTCAGACGAAGACAACCACGCCTCCATGATCGAGGGCGTGCGTCATTCGCGCGTTGAAAAGCGCGTCTTCAAGCATAACGACACGCGCGATCTTGAGCGCAAATTGGCTGATCTTGATCCGGCTCGTCCGAAGATCGTGATGTTTGAATCCGTCTATTCGATGGATGGTGACATCGCGCCGATTGCCGAGATCTGCGATGTGGCTGATGCCTATAATGCCATGACCTATCTTGATGAGGTCCATGCGGTTGGCATGTATGGCGCGCATGGTGGCGGCATTTCCGAGCGCGACAATGTTCGCGAGCGCTTGACGATCATCGAAGGCACTTTGGCTAAAGCCTATGGCGTCATGGGCGGCTATATCGCCGGCTCGCGCGCTTTGTGCGATTATGTCCGTAGCTTCTCCTCGGGCTTTATCTTCACCACAGCCTTGCCTCCTGCCATTGCGGCTGGCGTCTGCGCCTCAGTGAAACATCTCAAACAGTCCTCGCAGGAGCGCGAGCGCCAGCAGGACCGGGTGCGCCGCGTGCGTCAGGGCCTTGATCAACTCGGCATTCCCCATCTCGACAATGATAGCCACATCATTCCCGTCATGGTGCGCAATGCTGTGCGTTGCAAAGAGATCAGCGACCGCCTGATGGATCAGTATGGAATCTATATCCAGCCGATCAATTATCCGACCGTCCCGCGCGGCACGGAACGTCTGCGCATTACACCCTCACCTTTGCATAGCGATGCTGACATCGACCATCTGCTCTCGGCTTTGAACGAGATCTGGACGGATCTGGGTGTGGGTCGCACGGCCATGGTGGGTGAAGGCCATCCGCTTGCCGATTTGTGCCCCGTCGTTGGTCCTCAGCAGGCAGACCCTGCTGATCTGGGTGTCGACAGCTGCCCCTTCATCGGGGATTCGCGCGG
Organism: Beijerinckiaceae bacterium; assembly: GCA_947454485.1. Classification (GTDB taxonomy): domain Bacteria; phylum Pseudomonadota; class Alphaproteobacteria; order Rhizobiales; family Beijerinckiaceae; genus Terripilifer. The sequence goes on along the minus strand of CANGJJ010000013.1, from coordinate 10,494 downwards.
CACAACGCAGGCAGAGACCACCGAAGTCAGCGCTGAGAAGCTCACGCTCTGAACAGATAGCCGGGGGCTGAAGGCCATTGATCGACGCTCTGCCAGAACCGCTTTGGCTCGTTGATGTCGTGATCGCAGTTGTCTTCTGCGAATTTGCGGCTGTCTGCGTCTATGCGTGGTTTCGTGGCGCAGCCCCCCTCGGCCTTGCCGCCAATCTCACGGCGGGTGCCTTCTTGCTGATGACCGCGCGTGCTGCGCTGACTGGCGAGACGGCGCTCTTTTTAATGATGCTCTGCGGATCGGGCATTGCTCATTCGCTCGATCTTTTTTGTCGCTGGCGCAATCAACGGGGAGCGTTATGACGGATCTGCGTGAACACGAGGTTGCAGGGCAGTCGCTGCCGCTGCGTCAGCAAATGGCGCGCTACTGGTTTGAGAATCTCCAGTCCTGCATCATCAGCGCGCTCGAGAAGATCGAAGATGATTGCGCTGGTCCCTATGATCCAGCAGCCCCCAAGGGCGCGGGCCGTTTTCAGCGTGAGGCTTGGACGCGTACCGATCATACGGGCGATCCGGGCGGCGGTGGCACGATGGCCATGCTGAAAGGCCGCGTCTTTGAAAAGGCAGGCGTGCATTGCTCGACCGTCTTTGGCAGCTTTGCGCCCGAATTTGCCAAACAGATCCCCGGTGCCGACAAAGACCCGCGCTTTTGGGCCTCGGGCATGTCGCTGATCATCCATCCGTGGAATCCCAATATCCCCGCCGTACATATGAACACGCGTTTCGTCGTGACATCCAAGGCGTGGTTTGGTGGCGGTGCGGATCTGACCCCTGTGCTGGATCGTCGACGTCAGCAAAGCGATGCCGATACGCAAGACTTTCACGCAGCGTTCAAAGACTGCTGTGACCGTCATGAGACCATTGCGCCTTATGACAAGTTCAAAGCGTGGTGCGATGATTATTTCCATCTGCCCCATCGCAATGAACCGCGCGGCATTGGCGGCATTTTCTATGATTGGCTCGACAGCGCGGCCATGGGCGGCAGCTGGGATCAGGACTTTGCCTTCACGCGCGATGTCGGCGAGACCTTCTTGTCTGTCTATCCGCAATTGGTGCGCCGGAATATGGGCAAGAGCTGGACGCAGGCTGACGTCGATGAGCAGCTGGTGCGTCGTGGCCGCTATGTGGAGTTCAATCTGCTCTATGATCGCGGCACGATCTTCGGGTTGAAGACGGGCGGCAATGTCGCCTCGATCTTGTCCTCGATGCCGCCGCGTGTTTGCTGGCCCTGATCAACCCATGACGGTTTGAACGGCGCGGGCAACACGTGCCGGATCAGCCGCAGGCAGGGGCATATAGTGTGCGCCCAATTCCTGCGCCAGACGCTGCGCGCGCACCTGAGGGCGCGGCGATGTATCAATCACCAGACTCGCAAAACCACACAGGCGCAATTGCTGCGCCATAGCGATGGCCTCTTGCTCAGCACGGGGACGCTCGCCCACACCATCGCGTGTCACATTGGCTTGGCCATCAGTCAGAAAGACAATGACGGGTGTGCCGCCGCGACGTGCGGTCTGGTCCGCTGCATCTTTTGCCATAGCAATACCGGCCGCCAAAGGCGTACCACCGCCACCGGGCAAATGCGCGAGTTGGCGACGCACACGGGTCAAAGAGCGCGTCGGGGGCAAGAGCATGGTCGCGCCCGTGCCACGAAAGCTGATAAGCGCAGCTTCATCGCGGCGCTGATAACACTGCGCCAACAAATGCTGCACGGCGCCTTTGGCCTCTGAGAGGCGATGCAAAGCCGAGGAACCGGAGGCATCGACGACAAAGAATGTCGTGACGCGCTTTTTCTCGGCAAAGCGACGAATGCGGAAATCTTGCTTGCGGATGTGCACTTTCACATCAGCAGGAGACGTCTTGCGTCGCAAGGTCTGCCATGGCGCAGCACTGCACAAAGTGTCGAGCAAATTAAGCTTGGCACCATTGCGCGGATCACCGGGGCGCGACCCAATGGGTGCACCGCGCATGCGCGAGGCGTGCTGGCTTTGGCTCTTGCCGCCCGCGCCCTTGCTTTTATGTTGCAGATTACTCGCAACAAGCCGTGCGAGCAGATCAGCATCCAGCAGCGTCTGCGTGGCCTCAACAATCCTGTCACCAGCGCTTTCCGGCGAGAGGTGATCATCATCGCTGTCGCGGCTATGCTCAGGCTGAGCCTCTTCTTCGGGGGCTTGCTCTGGCTCTGGCTCTGGCTCGGGCGCTTGCTCTTGCTCTTGCTGCGGGATTTGGGTGGCGCGCGGCACCAGCACCAATTTCACAGCGCGTGCAGCATCCTCTTGCGTGACCTCGCTGCGACCAGCCAAAGCTGCCAAGGCGCGTGCGGCGCGTAGCGCAAATTGCGTGGCGCGCATTGACCAAACACCAAAGGCCAAAGCCGCACTCACCAATCCGCTGATGATCTCTTCTGAGATCTCGATCGTCTGATAGGCATGGCGCGCAGCAATGATCTGCTGCGCTGTCAATGTGAGATCACTATCCGCATCAGTATCGAGCATGACATGAAAGGCGAGGCGCTCGGCAAGGCCCTGCGGGAGATGCTCGTCCTCCAGCCCTTCATCGAGTGCGATTACGCCAAAGCGTGCCTCTTCGCGCAGGCTCATGCCTTCGCGTTCAGCCCGCACTTCGTGAAGATCCATCGCAACTGCAAGCCGCGAGGCCAGTGAATGAGGCATACGCTCGGCCATGGGCGCGATGACAAAGCCACCATCGCATTCGCTCAAAAGCCCGCGCATCGGCACAGCGCGCCCGGTTGCCAAAGTCAGCGCCAGATCAAGCCCGCCCATCAATCGATCATCGGTGATCGAAGGAGGCATGCGCCGAAAGGGCGTTGTGTTGGGCAGGAGTGTTTTGAAAAAGGCGATGATCTCATCGCGCACAGGGCTGGCCGGACCGCGAAGCGCAAGACCGCCAAAGCCTGTGGGGTCAATCGTCACAAGAGCTATGGCGAGCTTGGCACTCATGCAGCCAGCACAGTTGCAAGCGCGCGCTCCACACGTAGCCCTGAGTCGATCTCTTCGGTCGGAGCTTTGCGCAAACGATGGCGCATGGCCAGCACAGCGACTTTGCGCAAATGGTCTGGTGTGACTTCGCGCGAACGCTCCAGAGCCGCTGCTGCGCGCGCAGCGCGAATGAGGGTGAGTTCACCGCGCAAACCATCAGCGCCCAGCGCCATGGAGAGCTCGACAGCCTTCTCCAAAGTTTGCGGCGGTGTTTCCACATCGGGTAGAGCCGTGCGCGCGCGTGAGATCGCCGTGCGCACTTTTTGTTCTTCGCGCTGCCACTTTTCGACAAAGGCAGTGCGGTCGCGCTCGAAGTCTTCGCGGCGGCGCACAACTTCCACACGGGTTGCCAAATCCATTGGTGTGCGCACTTCAAGGCACAGGCCAAAACGGTCGAGCAATTGCGGGCGCAGCTCGCCTTCTTCGGGATTGCCACTGCCAACCAGAACGAAGCGGGCGGGGTGGCGAATGCTCATCCCCTCGCGCTCAACCACATTCTCGCCTGAGGCGGTGACATCGAGCAGCAGATCCACCAGATGATCTTCGAGGAGATTGACCTCGTCGATATACAAAAAGCCGCCATGGGCGCGCGCCAAAAGGCCGGGCTCAAAATGTTTCTCGCCCGCGCTCAGCGCCCGCTCGATATCGAGCGCGCCAATCACGCGGTCCTCGGTCGCGCCGAGCGGCAGATCGACCACAGGGGTCGGCACAAGCTGGGCTTTAGGTTCTTTGGGCTTGTCGGTGCAGCGCTCACACAGGCCGGCCAGAGCTTGGGGTGTACAATTGTACTGACAGCCCACGACGAGGCTCTTTTTGGGCAAAAGCGCTGCCAAAGCGCGCACAGCGGTGGATTTGCCTGTGCCGCGATCCCCAAAAATGAGAACGCCGCCAATGCCTTGGTCGACTGCGGCCAACATCAGGGCCAGCTTCATCTCTCCTTGGCCCACTATGGCCGAAAACGGATAGACGAGCTTCATTATTGGCCCCCGAAACGCGCAAGCGCGATTGACACATTGTAGTGTCAAGTTGTCTTATAATCGTGCAAAGATCAACCCGCCGCGACCAGATCAGCCGCCGCGACCTCTGCTGAGGAAGGCCTGTCATGGAAGAGAGTGGCTATCTTGCTTTGGGGGTCTTTGTGGCCCTCAATATTGCGACTGCGTCTTCGGGTGCCTTCTTTCGCCCCGGCGACTGGTATGAAGAGCTGAACCGCCCTTGGTGGCGTCCACCCAATTGGCTTTTTGCTCCCGCCTGGACCCTTTTGTATCTGCTGAATGCTATTGCGGGCTGGCTCGTTTGGCGCGCCGCCCCGGCTGACTTGGCCGTCCTCATGGGGCTTTATGGCGTCAGCCTGCTCTTCAACGCAGCATGGTCCGGCATTTTCTTCGGGCTACGGCGTATGGATCTCGCCTTTTTCGAGCTCATGGCTCTATGGGCCTCGATCGCTCTGATGATCATCCTCTTCGGGCCTGTGAATCCGCGCGCTGCCCAGCTGCTCTATCCCTATCTTGGCTGGGTGACTTTTGCGGGTGCTTTGAACTTCGCCATGTGGCGGATGAACCGGGGCAGGCTTGCTGCTTAGGCGCGGGCCCAGCTAAATTAGACTGAAAAGCCGCCGTTTGAGTGCATGCCAGCGTGCTGCAGCGCGCCTATTCATGCGCTCATCAGTTAAATAAAAATGGGGGGAACGAAGATGGTTGGACCTGTGAACCGCAGAGATGTGTTGCATGGCATGTCAGCTGCCGTTGGCCTGTCGCAAGTTGCCTCCGCTTCGGCGCAGGAGGCAAAATCTGCCGGGCTGCGGGTGATCGATTTTCACAACCATTATGTCGCCCCATCTTTCAAAATCACCGCCCCAACTCGTACGCCTGAACAACAGGCGGTTGTGAATGCCATGGGCTCTTCAAGCGCTTTGCTGGAGTCTCTGGAGATTTCGGGCGTGTCTGCACGCGTCGTCAATACGCCAACTGCGTTTCTGGAAGATGCAGATGGCCATGTGTCGCCAGAGATGATTCCACGCATCAATGATTCACTGGCTGAGCTGGCGGCCAAGAACAAAGGCAAGGTCCATGCGCTGGCAACCGTCGATGCCTTTAGTGGGGATGCAGGCGCGCGCGAAGTGCACCGGGCCTTTCAAGAACTGGGCCTGAAAGGTCTGTTCATCGAAAGTGCGAAGGGCGAATTGTTGCTCAATGCGCCGCAGGCGCGCCCAGTTCTGACCGCAGCTGCTTCTCTGGGCATGGCTGTATTCATCCACCCCCAGACCGACAAGCAAATGAATGCGCGCTTCTCGCGCACGGGCTCGCTGGGCATGAGATATGCTCGCGGTACCATCAATTCGCTGGCTCTGATTTCGCTGCTGGAAGGCGGTGTATTTGATGAGCTGCCGAAACTGAAAGTTGTTGTCACCACGCTCGCCATGGGCGGCATCATGATGGCCGGCGGCTTTGGTAGTGGATTCAACATTCGCCGCGATGCGCCCGATATGGTTAGGCGCCATGTCTATGTCGATACGATGGGGCTCAATGCAGCGCAGGTTGCGGCTGCTGTGGCCATGCTCGGCGCCGACCATGTTCTGGCCGGGACAGACTGGCCTATCGTGGTTGAAAAATCCGTGCCCCAACGCCTGAAGGATGCAATGGCGGTGGCAGGCCTGTCACAAACAGATCAAGACATGATTGCTCATGGCAATGTGCTGAAGCTGTTGGGCATCAGCTGAGTGCTGAGCACTCGCACAGCCAACTCACAGCCCAAATCTATCTGCCATATAGTTTGCGATGCAGCTCTGGCGAGAATGCCTATTGCAGGCAAGCCCTTGTATGGCTAGCCTTTGAAGAAATAACAAAGGGAGGCACGACATGAGGAGAGTTATTCTCGCCAGCATGGTGGGGCTTGGGCTTCAATGTGGTCTGGCTGTCAGTGCCTCTGCGCAGGACGCCGCCAGCTTCTATCGCAGCAAGACTGTCCAGGCGATTGTGGGCTATCCAGCGGGCTCGACCTTCGAGACCTATTTGCGAATCTTCCAGCGGCATGTTGGCAAACATATCCCCGGCAATCCGACGGTCATCATTCAGCAGATGCCCGGGGCTGGTTCGCTGACGGCGACGAGCTATCTGGCCAATGTGGCGGCGAAAGACGGGTCGGTGTTTGGCATGCCAAACCCCGTCAACACAATCGAGCCCTTGCTAGATCCACAGCGCACCAAGTTCGATCCGCGTAAGTTCGGCTGGATCGGCAATCTCAATACGGAAATTTCCACCTGCAGCTTCTGGGCCAAAGATATCAAGACGCTTGATGACATGCGCAAGCGCGAGCTGACCCTTGGCTCCACAGGTCCCGCCTCTGGCTCAACGATTGATGCTGTTGTGCTGGGCGAATTGCTGGGCCTCAAGATCAAGATTGTGACGGGCTATCGCGTCTTGCTCGACATCAAGCTTGCTGCCGAGCGAGGCGAGGTAGACGGCTTCTGTGGTCTGCTCGTTTCAGCCCTCAAGACCGACTTCCAGACGGAGTGGAAGAACGGCACTTTGTCAGTTCCCGTGCAGATGGGCCTCAACAAACATGCTGATCTACCCAATGTGCCCAATGCCTATGACCTCGTGAAAAAGGAGGAGGACCGCCAGCTTTTCCGGCTGATCTTTGGTCCATGGTCCTATGGCCGCCCGCTCTTCCTGCCGCCCGGAGCGCCAGCTGACAAGTTAGAGCTGATGCGCAAGGCATTTGAAGCCACGATGAAGGATCCAGAATTTTTGGCCGAGGCTGCCAGGATCAATCTGGAGCTGAGCCCGACCTCTGGCGACAAGATCGTGCCGCTCATTGACAGCATTATGGCAACTCCCGAACCTGTCGTGCTTCGTGCCCGCAAGCTTCTGGCGGTTGAGAGCCGATAAATTCGTCGGTAGTTAAGCATCCCCCGCGCAGAGCCTTCTGCGCAGGGGCGTATGCGCAGCGCTTGTTGCATTCGCAGCGTCATTTTGTGAATTCGCCGGTCATCACATGAGCGACGACGTCAGCAGCTAGATATTGCTGTTTTGAGCTTCGCTTGCAGAAAGATCCCCTCCTTGTTAGCCTCTGGCAAAACAAAATAATCGGGGGGAACTGCAATGCGCTCATGTCATGGCCTGTCTGCCATTTTACGTAAAACGACGCTGATACTGGGTGCAGCTTTCGCACTCACATCTACGACAGGTGCATCCGCACAAGATTGGCCGGCGGGTCCGATCACATTTGTTGTTCCTTATGCGGCCGGCGGCAATACCGACATTATGGCGCGCATGTTGGCCGAGAGTATCTCACAAGAATTTGGACAAACCGTCATTGTCGATAATAAAGGCGGTGCGGGCGGCGCGATTGCAGCTGAATTTGTGGCAAGAGCCAATCCTGATGGCTACACGCTCTTCTTTGGTGCCAATGCGCAGACCTCTGTTGCGCCTTATGTTCAGCGTATCAAATATGATCCGATCAAAAATTTTAAGCCCATAAGTATCTTCGGCACGAATGGGGCCATTCTTGCGATCAGCAGCAAAGTTCCAGCGAACAATGTCGCAGAATTCATCGCCTATGCGAAAGCCAATCCCAATAAGATCAATTATGGCTCGGGCGGCATCGGCACGATTGCGCATCTGGCGTCTGCCATGTTTGCCGCGCGTGCAGGCGTTCAGATGCAGCATGTACCTTACAAAGGCGGCTCGCAGACCATTATGGATCTGAGCTCTGGCCATATTGAAATGTATCTGGGCAACACATCCGAGATCTTGCCGCTTGCGGGCACGAAAGAGTTGAAGCTTCTGGCTGTCAGCAGCAAAGAGCGTCTCAAAGATCTCCCCAATGTGCCGGCCATTGCCGAAACACTTCCCGGCTATACGATCGAAGCTTGGAATGGGCTCTTGGCACCCGCAGGCACACCCCAAGCGGTCATCAACAAGTTGGAAGCTGCCGCCATGAAGGCCGCGCGGAAACCCGATATAATCATCAAGCTTGAGAAGCTTGGCATTGTCGCAAAGGGGACCAGTTCAGCTGAACATCAGCAAATCCTGGAAAGCGAGCAAGTCTTTTTCCGCGAAGCCGTCAATATGGCGGGCATCAAGGTCGAATAAAAAAGTAACAAGAAAAGCGAAAAGCGAGAGCACCCATGTTGAAAACCATCGCGCTTGAAGAACATTATTCTGCGCCACATCTCAGCGCCAAGATTGACCCTGCTATTGTGTCCGCACGCGGCTTTCGTCCGCGCAAGGTTTCGCCAGAGCGCAACCCGCTTGTCATGCTGGGGGATATTGGCGAGCAACGTCTCAAGCAGATGGATGACCACGGCATCGCGATTCAGGTGCTCTCGCATAGTGGTCCTGGTTGCGATTTGCTGGAAGGCGCTCAAGGCGTCGAACATGCCAAAGCGATCAATGATTATCTGGCCAGCAAGATCGCTCTTCATCCTGATCGCTTCCGTGGATTTGCACATCTGCCACTGCGTGAACCCAAAGCCGCAGCGCGTGAACTTGAGCGCACATTGCGTGAGCACAAATTTGTAGGCGCTATGGTGGATGGAACGACCAATGGTCTGTTCCTGGACGATCCCATTTATGACGACCTTCTATCTTGCGCAGAAGAGTTGGATGTTCCGATCTATCTCCATCCAGCGCTAGCACCTGCTGCCATACGGGAGGTCTATTATTCGCGCCTCCCATCAGGCACGGATCGCGTGTTGGAAACGGGCGGTTGGGGTTGGCACTCAGAGACCGCTATTCATGTGCTGCGCTTGGTTGTTTCTGGCGCATTGCAAAAACACCCGCGTTTGAAACTTATCATCGGTCATATGGGCGAGATGATCCCGGTCATGCTGGCGCGTTTCGATGATATGTTCGAACAAGACATCGAACATCTCAATGAGCCCATCAGCGCGGCGATCTTGAAGCATGTCTGGATCACCACCAGTGGCATCTTCACCCAGCCCCCCTTGCGCGCAGCACTCGACACTTTCGGAATCGACCGCATGATGTTCTCGGTCGATTACCCCTATTCAAAGAACGAAGCCGCAAAGGCCTTCTTCGACGAGATCAATCTGCCAAAAGATCAGTTGGAGAAGCTGGCGCAGGGCAATGCGCGTCGGTTGTTAAAGATTTGAGGGGCCGGGCGCGAGGGTTGGCACGGGCCCGGTCGGGAAGATTAAAAACTGGCGGAGGGAGCAGTCTGCCCAAACCCGTCTCTGCTTTCCCTGAAGATACAGGGAATTTACAGGGAAGTTCCAGAGAACATTGGAGCAAGAATGGCACCTAGGGTCCGGCTTCACCCAGATTACTGGGCTTTCTGGAAGAAGAGCAGGTTTCCAGAACAGGGAATTTAGACTTCCGAGCTGGGAAAACTCAGGGCTAGTTCAAACGCCCCGGCCCCTAAGAGCCCGCTCAAATGGGAGCTCTCCCTGAGAGGCCTGGTGGATGGGATATTCAAGGTAGGTGCAAACCTTTCTTGGGAAGGTCCTATTTTCTGCCGCCTGACAGCTTGATTAGAATCGCGAACCTGATGCAGAATCAGTCTGTCTGAAGCTGGCGGCCCAGTGCTGCCATATTCCCCCGGCGCGGAATAAAGCGGAGGAACAGCGGCCAGCCCCCCGGTGCGGGAATGGGCAGCGAACCTGGAACTGATCGTTGTGGCGCATTCTGCGTCGCAGGATCTGAACTTGGAGCTGTTCCATGACTGGCAGACGCATATCCTCGCATGCAAATTTTCAGAATGATGCCCAGAAGTCTCAGAGTGATCTAGCGAAGATCTCTCTGGCGGACGTGATCACGCTCGTGCCGCTGAGCGAGCTGAAGCCTTGGGCACGCAACGCTCGTACTCACTCGAAAAAGCAGATCGGGCAGATTGCCGCGAGCATCGAGGAGTTTGGGTTCACAAACCCGATACTCATAGATCAGTCTAAAACGATCCTAGCCGGCCATGGGAGGGTTAAGGCGGCTAAGGCTCTTGGCCTGACTAAGGTTCCTTGTGTCCGCCTAGATCATTTGAGCGACACCCAGAAGCGCGCCTATATCATCGCCGATAATAAGCTGGCCTTGAATGCCGGTTGGGACGATGAGTTGCTGGCCGAAGAGCTCCAATCCCTCCTCGGCGTGGATCTAGGCTTCGATCTGACGGTGACCGGCTTTTCCATCCCCGAAATCGACGGCCTGATCGCGAACAATAAGCCTGAGAAACCGGGCAACCCGGATGACGACATTCTGCCCAACCCCGCTCAGGTGCCCCGTCGCTGCAAGCTGGGTGACATTTTTCAGCTCGGCCCCCATCGGCTGATCTGCGGGGACGCCCGTGACCGGGCTACAGTCGCCGCACTCATGAACGGCGACCTAGCCCGACTGGTGTTCACCGACCCGCCCGACACTGTCCGGTTCGAAGGCAATGTGGGGGGACTAGGTAAGATCAAGCACGGCGAATTCGCGATGGCATCTGGCGAG
>CANGJJ010000012.1 GCA_947454485.1 Beijerinckiaceae bacterium | reverse complement strand
GGCAGGCCGGAGGAACCCCTGGCTTGCCGTAAATTGTGAGGGAGAACGTCCAAAAAGGGGACTTCTGCTTGGCTGTTTCCATCAGATCGTCCTCCAGACCCCAATCATCCCCAAAACCTCCGGCTGCCTATCATGCAGGTGTGGACCCGGCAATTGCGGCAAATACCCACTATTGACCGCTGCCCCCTTTGGCCGTTACTCAAGCGCACCCCCAAGGGGAGCGCGTAGCTCAGTCGGTAGAGCATCTGACTTTTAATCAGAGGGTCATGGGTTCGAATCCCATCGCGCTCACCACCTCACTCTGGTGAGGAATACGGCCCAACCCCCCGGCTAGATCAGCCGGACCGGATTGTGCGCCTGTGGTGACAGACAGCCAAAGACCACCGCTTCAGTCGAACACAGCAGTGCTGCGCGCGCTCGTTGCTGCGCGTCCGATCCATATATTTTGGCAGAGAGTACCGGGGTTGAGATGCAGCCCCTGAGTGATAGAGTTCCCCCCAATATGCGGGAGGACTGATTGACGGACGGCATGCGAGATTTTCGTCGCTTCATCGACAAGATTTGCATCGTCACCGGTGCAGGGCAGGGTATTGGTCGTGCCACAGCTCTTCGTCTTGCCGATGAGGGCGCGAAGGTCATCGTCGCGGAATGGTCGAAAGACAGCGCGCAGGAAACTGTCGCATTGATCAAGGCGCGCGGTGCGCAGGCGCACGCCATTATCGTTGATGTCTCCACATATGCGGGCGCAGAAGATTTGATGCGCCAAACAATCGCGCTGCTTGGGCGCATTGATGTGCTCGTGAATGTCGTGGGTGGCACGATTTGGTGGCAGCCCTTTGAGCGCTACTCCGAAGGTCAGGTGGAACAAGAGCTGCAACGCTCTCTCTATACTTGCATGTGGTGCTGCAAAGCCGTGCTGCCTTACATGATCGCGCAGTCATCTGGCGCCATCGTCAATTTCGGATCATCTGTGACCAAGGGCGGGCTCTATCGCGTGCCTTATGCGGTCTCCAAAGGCGGGATTGAAGCGCTGACGCGCACACTCGCGGCTGAGAATGGCCGTCACGGAATTCGCGTCAATGGCGTCTCGCCCGGCACAACCATCATCACCGATCGCACTGTGTCGCGGCTTGAGTTGCGCCCCGGTGAGGCCGCGCCCGCTATGGACAATACGCAAGCGCTGATCGAAGAGACGCGCACACTGCACCATGTGCCGCTCGGGCGCACAGGACGCGCTGAAGAGCAGGCCGCTGTGGCGGCCTTTCTTGCCAGTGAAGATGCTTCCTTCATCACGGGGCAGATGATCTCCTGTGATGGTGGACTGAGTTAAAAGCCTGCAACAGACCAAACGACTGCCAGAGAGGAATGGTTATGAAGCCTGAAGACAATGAGCGACTGGTTCGTGTTGGCCCCGGAACGCCCGGCGGCAATCTCTTCCGTCGCTATTGGCAGCCTGCACTCTTGTCCAGCGAATTGCCCGCACCAGACTGCGCGCCGGTGCGTGTGCGGTTGCTCTGCGAAGATCTGCTCGCCTTTCGCGACACAGATGGCAAGGTTGGCTTGGTGGAGGCCTATTGCCCGCATCGCCGCGCACCGCTGTATTTTGGGCGCGTGGAAGAATGCGGCATTCGCTGCGTCTATCATGGCTGGAAATTTGATCGCAACGGCGACTGTGTGGATCTCCCCTCAGAGCCGAAGGATACGCCGCTGCTCGATCAGGTGAAGATCACCGCTTATCCGACGCATGAAGCTGGCGGCATTGTGTGGGCCTATATGGGGCCGAAAGACAAAGTGCCAGCGCCGCCGGACTATGAGTGGCTGCGCGCACCCGACACACATCGCTTCGTCTCAAAGACATTCGAGAATTGCAATTATCTGCAAGGGCTCGAAGGCGGTCTTGATACGGCCCATGTCTCCTTCTTGCATCGTGATGACCGCAATGCCGTGACGCTTTTGTCGGCAATGGACACAGCGCCCAAGCTCGAAGTTCATACGACGAACTATGGCTATTACTATGTTTCGCGTCGGCAGATCGCACCCGAGCGCGCCTATATCCGCCTCTATCAATATATCATGCCCGCGCAGCAGATGCGGCCTAGCGTTGTGGCCCCCTCCGGCGGTAAGCAGGATGTGGCAACGATTGATGGTCACATCTGGGCGCCGATTGATGACTACACAACCAATGTCTACAATTTCGTCTATAGCTATGATCAGGACTTCCCGATCACGCATGAATTTATCGAAGAAGAGGAGGCCTTCTTCGGCCGCGGGCCTGATGATTTCATCCCCGGCACGTTCCAGCTGAAGAAGAATCTCGCCAATGATTATTTGATGGATCGCTCCTTGCAGCAGCAGGGCAATTATAGCGGGATCGTTGGTGTGAATACGCAGGACTATGCTCTGCAAGAGGGCATGGGCCAGATCGTCGATCGCTCGAAAGAGTTTTTGGTGGCGACCGATCGCGCCATCGTCACCATGCGCCGCTTGATGCTGGAAGCTATGACGACGGTGGAGCGTGGCGGCAATCCCCCCGGTACGCAGCCCAGCGAACATGGCAACGTGCGCGCCTTTGATGACATCGTCCCGCCAGCCACGACCACAGCGGTGATGTTGGCCAATTCCGGCGCCAAATGGTGAGCCACTCAAAAATATAAAAACAATAGGGAGAGATTGATGAAACGCCTCCACACTCTTGTTGCTGTCTCGCTCGTGCTTTTTGCAAGCGCGAGCGCGGCGCGCGCCCTCGATACAGTCACCATTGGTGTTGTGAATTCGAGCAGCGATGTTGCTTTTTATATCGCGCAGAATGCCGGTTATTTTAAGCAAGAGGGTCTCGAACCGAAATTCGAGACTTTCGATTCTGCAGCGCGCATGATTGCCCCTCTGGGTGCAGGCCAGCTTGATGTGGGCGCGGGCGCAGTTGGTGCAGGCCTCTACAATGCCGTTGAGCGTGGCATCGACATCAAGATCGTCGCGGACAAGGCCCACTCTGCGCCCGACCAGAGCTATATTTCGCTGATGGTGCGCAAGTCTTTGGTGGAGTCGGGGCAGGTCAAAACACTCGGCGATCTCAAGGGCCGCAAAGTGGCCCTCGCCGGCTCTGGTACGGGCGACAGTTCGACGCTGGACCGCGCCATGAAGATGGGCGGCGGCACGGGCTTTGCTGATGCCGATGTCGTCTATATGGGCTTCTCACAACAGGCGGCCGCTTTTGCCAATGGCGCGATTGATGCGAGCATTACAGCTGAGCCCAGCGTGGCGATGATTGTGGCGTCTGGCTCTGCGGTGCGTTTTGCAGCGGTCGGCCAAATCTTCCCCAATCAACAAACAGCCGTCGTGCTCTATAGCGGCCCCTTCGCCAAGCAGCGGCCCGATGTCGCCCGTCGCTTCATGAAGGCCTATTTGCGCGGCGTGCGTGATTACAATGCCGCCTTGCAGAAGGGCGTCCTGACGGGGCCGAAAGGCGATGCGGTCATTGATCTGTTGGTGCGCAATACAACGGTCAAGGATGTTGCCGTGCTGCGCGCCATGGTGCCTCATGCTGTTGATGGCAATGGCAAGCCGAACTTTGCCAGCTTGAAGAATGATTATGACTTCTTCCTCGCGCAGAAATTGATCTCGACCAATGTCACGGTCGAGCAGATTCTCGACGACAGCTTCCGGGCTGCCGCTCAAAAAGAACTCGACGCGGGCAAATAAAGCTCATCCGTTTTCGCGATGATAGAGGGAAGATCACTATGTTCAAGATGCGTCGGATCCTTCTTCTTGCTTGCGCTGCTGCGGCCTTGTTGCCAACTTTTGCCGCTGCGCAGGAGCCTGCAAGCTTGCTCGCTCCCTCAGGCAAATTGCGCGCGGGTCTTTATGTCGGCACGCCGACCTCGATTCTGCCCGAGCAGGCGGGGCAGGAGCGTGTCGGTGTGGGCTATGAGATTGGCAAAGAGCTGGCCGCTCGTTTGGGCGTTCCCTATGAGCCCGTCGTCTTTGCGAACAACAACGGCGTAATCGATGCAATCAAGAGCGCAAAAGTAGACACCGCTTTCACCAATGCCTCGCCTGCGCGCGCCAAAGATATGGACTTTGCTCAACCCTATCTCGACATAGAACTTGGCTATCTCACGCGCCAAGGCTCTCCAGTGGTGAATATTGAGAGCGTGGATATTGAAGGGCGACGGATTGGCGTGACAACGGGCAGTTCGTCTGATGGCGTTTTGTCCGGTGCATTAAAGAAAGCCACTGTTGTGCGGGTCGACACATTTCCCCAAGTGATCGAAATGTTGAAAAAGGGCGAGCTTGACGCTTTTGCAACCAACAAGGCCACTTTGTTCGAGCTGAGCGAAAAAGTGCCGAATTCGTCAGTGCTCGATGGGCGCTGGGGTCTTGAACGTCACGCCATTGCCATTCCCAAAGGTCGCGAGGCGGCCCTGCCATTCTTGAAATCTTTCACCGACGATATTCGTGCCAAAGGCCTCGTGACAGCTGCCGCAAAGCGCGCAGGTCTGCGCGGTGCAATTACCAATTGAGGGACTGATCATGACCATATTCAAATCTCTGATCACGGCGATTGCCATTGCAGCTGGTATTGGCGGTGTGCAGGCGCAAGATTTTCCCTCCAAGCCAATCACTTTGTTGGTGGGTTTTGCCCCCGGCGGTGCAGTTGACATTGTTGCGCGCGCGCTGGGCGCGCAATTGCAAGAGCAGATAGGCCAGACCGTTGTCATCGAAAATCGTCCCGGTGCGGGCTCCAATATTGCCGCCGTTGCCGCCGCGCGGGCGCCAGCAGACGGCTATACGCTGCTTGTGGGTGCCAATGGCATGACGACCAATATGAAGCTCTATGCCAATGCGGGCTTTGACGTGCAGAAAGAATTTGCCGGTGTGTCTTTGATTGGCGAAACGCCTCCTGTGATCGCAGCTGGCAAGGGTTTCAGCGGAGACTCTCTGAAAGATCTTGTGGCGCAGGCAAAGGCAAAGCCGGGCGCGCTGTCTTATGGCTCACCGGGCGGTGGAACATCTGCCCATCTTATGATGGAGCTGTTTCAACGTGCCGCCGGTATTCAGTTGCAGCATGTGCCTTATCGGGGCGGTGCACCAGCGATCAATGATGCCGTGGGCGGTCACGTTCCTCTTCTTGCTGTCAATTTTCCTGAAGTGATTGGCCAGACCAATGCAGGGACTTTGAAAGTTCTGGGCGTTCCCAGCTTGCAGCGCAGCCCGCTTTTGCCCAATGCACCGACGGTTGCAGAACAAGGATTCGCAGGTTTTGAAGCCTCAACTTGGTGGGCCTTGTTCGCGCCGATCAATACTCCGCGCGCTGTGGTTGACCGTTTGAGCGCTGAAGTTCGCAAAGCGGCTGCCACGCAGGCTTTCAAGGATCGCATGGCGCAAATTGGCGCCGTTGCGACAGGTTCTACGCCTCAGCAGATGGATGCGTTCATCGCGCGTGAGCGTGAGCTGTGGGAAAAGATCATCGTGGAATCGAAGATCACCGCCGAGTGAGATTGAAAAAACCTTCCGGCTTGGGCCGGAAGGTTTCCATCTTTAGCGCGTCTTGATGGCCTTCAGGCCCTCTTCAAGATCTTCGATGAGGTCTTGCACATCTTCAAGGCCGCAAGACAGGCGCAGCATTCCATCGCCAATGCCAGATTCAGCACGCGCCTCAGGCCCAATGCGCTGATGCGTTGTGGTGGCAGGATGGGTGATGAGGCTCTTGGCGTCGCCCAGATTGTTCGAGATCTTGATCACCTGAAGCGCATTTGCCAGAGCGAAGGCCTCGTCCTTGCCGCCCTTCACATCAAAGGCGATCACAGTGCCACCGCCAGTCATCTGGCGCATGGCGAGCTCATGCTGGGGATGATCTTTGCGTGAGGGATAGAGCACACGCGCGATCTCGCTGCGGCTTGCCAGAAAATCAGCCACCTGTTCGGCATTGCGCTGCTGCTGGGCAACACGCACTGGCAGGGTCTCGAGCCCCTTCAGCATTACCCATGCATTGAAGGGCGAGAGGGCAGGGCCGGTCTGACGCAAGAAGTTATGGATATGCGTCTGGATGAACTCTTCGGAGGCGAGGATCACGCCGCCCAAAGTGCGGCCCTGACCATCAATATGTTTCGTGGTGGAATAGACGACGCAATCAGCCCCCAGCTTGAGCGGGCTCTGCAGCAGCGGCGTGGCGAAGACATTGTCGACGACCAAAGCCGCGCCGCCCTCATGGGCAATCTTGGCGACCGCCGCGATATCGATGATCTCGAGTTGTGGATTGGTGGGGCTTTCCAGAAACACAGTCTTCGTTTCAGGGCGCATCGCCGCGCGCCACTGATCAAGATCGGTACCATCGACCAAAGTGCAGGGCACACCATAACGCGGCAAAAGCTCTTCGACGATGAAGCGACATGAACCAAACAGCGCCTTGGCGGCAACAACATGGTCGCCTGCCTTCAACTGGCCGAACATGGCGGCGGTGACTGCGGCCATGCCGCTTGCGGTTGCGCGCGCAGCTTCTGCGCCTTCGAGCAACGCCATGCGCTGTTCAAACATCGCGACCGTTGGATTGGAGAAGCGCGAATAGATGAAGCCGGAATCTTTGCCGCTGAAGCGCGCCTCGGCGGCCTCCATATCAGGATAGACAAAGCCCTGCGTCAAAAACATTGCTTCGGAGGTTTCGCCGAACTGCGAGCGCATCGTGCCGCCGTGAACCAGGCGTGTGGCTGGGCGCAGGTCTTTGGCTGTTTTCTTGGTCATTTCGGTCCCCAAATCCATATGCTTTTAGGCGGGAGCCCATGGCCCCCGCCTCTCATGTCTTGATGTGCAGATTTTACTTCTTCAGGTCAACGAGGCGCAAATAGGGGCGCAGCTCTTTCCAACCCTGCGGGAAGCGCTTTTTAGCCTCTTCATTGCTGACGCTGGGAACGATGATAACGGGCTCACCAGGTTGCCAGTTGACGGGGGTTGCCACCGTCTCCTTGTCAGTCAGTTGCAAACTGTCGATGACGCGCAGCACTTCGGCAAAGTTGCGGCCCGCGCTGGGCGGATAGGTGAGAATGAGGCGGATCTTCTTATTCGGGTCGATGATGAAGACCGAGCGCACGGTGACGAGGGGGTCAGCCTTGGGATGGACCATGCCGTAAAGCGTGGCGACCTTGCGATCAGGATCCGCCAGCATGGGGAAGTTGACCTTGTGGCCCTGCGTATCTGCGATGTCCTCTTCCCATTTGTGATGTGAATCGACGGGGTCGATGGACAGGCCCAGAGGCTTCACATTGCGCTTGGCCCATTCGTCCTTCAGCCGCGCCACTTCGCCAAGCTCGGTCGTACAGACAGGCGTGAAATTCTTGGGGTGGCTGAACAGAATGCCCCAGGAGTTGCCGAGCCATTCATGAAATTTGATGCGGCCGTGGGTGCTGTCTTGTTCAAAGTCCGGGGCGATGTCGCCAAGCTGAAGGGTCATGACTGTCCTCGCGATAAGTGAAGGAGATTACCAGCCCACCTTAACGGCCAAAGGCCTGCCAGCGATCCCCTCAGGTGGATAAATAGGACAAGCGTTCGGAATAACGAACGAAACAGTCCGTAGCCCCACACCAAAAGCCCGCTCACAGCTTGCTTTGATGCAGTCCGAGGGTCTAGCCTTCCTCCAAGGCCAGCCCGTCAAGAGGCGGCCACGGGAGGATGGCTTTGCGCAGATCCGATTTTTTGAAGGGTCTCGGCCTTGGTTGGCTGGGGCTCGTTCTGGCGCCTTTCAAGGCGCGCGCAGCGCCGCGCGTGGTTCCAAAGCCCAAGCAGGTCTGGGAGGCGGTGGAGTTCGACTTCGAGAAGAATGGCGAGACCTTCCCCGGCTATGCGCTGCGGCTGCCCGATGCCAGTGGCGCGCCGGGGGATGTGCTGAGCGTTTGCCGCCTGTGTCCGCATGAGCGCTGCACCTTCGGTTTTGAAACCAATTTTGAAGCGGTGGGCCGCATGACGGGCGCGCAGATCGCCAATCCCGTCTTTTTCTGCCGCTGCCATATGTCGGTTTTTGATCCCTCCAAACAGGCGGCCGTTGTCAGCGGTCCTGCACCGCGCGGTGCGTGGCGTTTTACTCATGAAGACAAGGGCACGCAGTTGCTCATCACCAGCCTCGAAGACGGCGCTGGCACAATCAAATAATCACCAAGGGAGAATGACGATGAAAAAATGGATCGCATCTTGTTTCGCTGTCGCCCTGCTCGCGCCTTTGCCTGCTTTGGCGCAGACCCCCGCCAATAATGCGCCCCTCGTTGAGTTGCCTGCACAGCCCAAGACTTTGAAGGCTGAAGAGACCGCGCTCATTGTCGTCGACTTCCAGAATAATTTTGCTTCCGAAAAGGGCGAGCACTATCCGCGTCTGGAGAAGCAGTACAAAGAAAATCACATGCTCGAAAAATCCGTCGCAGCGGTGAAGAAGGCGCGTGAGCTTGGCATTCAGGTGATCCATGTCACCGAAGCCTATACGAATGATTATCGCGAGCTTGATTGGGGCACGACCGGCACATTCCACCGCGCGCAGATTTTGCGTCAGGCCTGGAAGGTCAATACTTGGCCGGTCGATCTTTATGAGCCGCTGAAGCCTGGAGCAAAAGACAAGGATATCTGGCTGCCCAATCGCATTGCCGCCAGCGCCTTCAACTCGAATGGGCTCGATCTCATTCTCAAGCATAAAGGCATCCGCAATGTCGCGATCATCGGCTTCAATACCGATATTTGCGTCTATGCTTCGGTGCTGCATGCACATGATCTGGGCTATCGCACCTATGCGCTGAAGGATCTGATGATCTCCTTCCGCCCCGAATTTGCGAACCAGATGCTGGAATTCGTCTATCCCTATTGGTCGACCGTGATGGGGTCTGATCAATTCATGCAGATGTTCAGCAAGTCCTGACACTGTCGAGGGGCAGCGTGGTTGACATGGTCGCGCTGCCCTCTAAGCTTTCATCAAGACAGCAAAAGCTGCGCTGGTTGGGGAGGATAAGATGAAAAAATCAATGCTGATGGGTTGTGTTGCGGCGGTTGCGGCTTTTGTTGTGCAGGCCGCGAGCGCAGCTGAATTGCGGATGTTGTCAAGCTGGGATCAGAACTATCCGCAGCGTCAGATGCTGGTCGAGCCCTTCATCAAGGATGTTGAGGCGGCCACCAATGGCGGCATCAAGATCCGCATCAGTGGGCCTGAGACGGTTCCCTCTTTCGAACAATTGCAGCCTGTGGGCGCGGGTGTCTTCCATCTGCTCTTCACCCACGGCGCTTATCATTTCGGCACATCGCCGATTGCCACCGCTGTTGAGGCGCTCTCAGGTACGCTCGACCAGTGGCGCGCAGGTGGTATCAAGCAGCATCTCGATGAACATTATGCCCGCTTTGGCGTGAAGCTTTTGATGCTGGCCCCGTCTGCGCCGGGGCAGGGCTATCACATGGTGCTGCGCTCGCCCGTGAAGCCGTCGGGTGATTTGCAAGGTTACAAGATCCGCGCCACGCCGACCTATGATGGCGTGCTGAAATTGCTGAATGCCTCGCCGGTCATTCTGCCGCCTGCTGAAGTCTATACATCGCTCGAAAAGGGCCTTGTCGATGGCGCGGCTTGGCCGACCTTCGGTGTCTTCAATAACAAATGGCATGAAGTGTCGAAATTCGTTCTGCGTCCTGCCTTCGGCACGACAACGCAGCTGATCTTCGTCAATCTGGCGACATGGAACAAACTCAGCGATGCTGAAAAGAAGGTTCTGATGTCGGCGGCTGAGAAGGCCGAAGAGACCTATTACAATGGCTACACCAAGCTCGTGGACGAAGAGCTCGACAAGCTGCTGAAGGCTGGCATGCAGGTCGCCGAAATGGGCCCCGACCAGAAAGCGCGCTTGACGGATGCTTGGGCTGCCGGCCAGTGGGAAAACTCTGCCAAGAAGATGCCGGCTGAAACCGACGCGTTGCGCAAGCTCGCTGTGGCCAAGGGCCTCGCGAAGTAAGCACATCTGGTGCAGTTAAATGAAACCGCGCCGGATCGCTGGCGCGGTTCTCATCTGGGGAAAGCCTGTGCAAATTCTCAAGCGCCTTCACGATGGGCTGACGCGCCTGTCCTTCTTTGTGGCCATGCTCGGCCTTGCTTTCATCGCGGCGGCTTATTGTGTCGAAGTGGTGCTGCGCTATTTCTTCGATGCGCCGACCACATGGGTCAATCCCTTCACCTCTTATGCGCTCTGCCTGATGATCTTTCTGGCCCTGCCTGAGATGACGCGCGAGGGCTCGCATCTATCGATCAATATTCTGATGGAGAGCATGTCTGCCTCCAAAGTGGCGATGCTAAAAAAGATCGTCAATTTGCTCGGTCTTGTGGCCACATTCGCAGCGGCGTGGATTTGCGCCAGTGAGACGATGGCGCAATTTGTCGGCAATATTTTCACGATGGCGCATAATCCGATCCCCAAATGGATCATCTCCGTCACGATCCCTTATGGCTTTGCCAGTGCGGGTCTCTATTTCCTGCGTCATCTTCTGGGTGAAGAGGTGCAGGCTCCCGCAGAGGTGGTGTCGGCATGAGCTGGGATGTTGCACTTGCGGGCGGCGTCGCCCTTCTGATTGGTCTGCTGATCATCGGCGTTCCGATTTTCGTCTCCTTCCTCATTCTCAATATCACCGGCGTTCTGGTGCTCTTTGGGGATGCAGGCTTCGGCCTTTTGGCCAACAGTATCTATTCCTCGGCGACCTATGGTGCGCTTACGGCAGTGCCGCTCTTTATCGTGATGGGCGAATTGTTGTTCCGCTCAGGCGCGATGGAAGTCTTGTTCGACTCTCTTGATCGGCTGGTGGGTCGTGTGCGTGGGCGGCAATTTGTTTTGTGTATTTTGCTCTCTGCCATTTTGGGTGCGCTGTCGGGCGCGGCCATGGCGGTGGCTGGCCTGCTTGGCCGCTCGCTCTATCCCACCATGTTGCAGCGTGGCTATGATCCCAAATTGTCAGCGGGCACGATTTTGGCTGGCGCGAGTTTGGACCCGATCATCCCCCCCAGCGTGCTCGCCATTCTCATCGCCACTATCGCGCAGATCTCAACCGGCAAGTTGCTCATCGCGGGCATTGTGCCGGGCATTTTCCTCACCGTGATGTTCCTGGGCTATGTCTTCATTCGGCTTAAGTTCAATCCGAAGCTGTCGCCTGACATTGATGCGGAGGTTCTAGCGCAGCATAAGGGCGGGGCGATTGTCGCAGTGCTGCGGATGATCCCCAGCCTCTTCATCTTCTTCCTTGTGATGGGGCTTGTGATGTTCGGCATCGCGACCCCGACTGAGGCGGCAGCCACAGGTGTGCTGGGTTCGGTGATCCTTGCGGCCTCCTATCGCAAGCTCTCGCTCGATATGATCAAAGAGGCACTGACAGCGGGCGTGCGTGTGTCCTCGCTCTTGCTCATCATCATGTGCAGCGCGGTGATGTTCTCCCAGTTGCTGACATTCACCGGCGCACCGCAAGCCTTGGGCGAACTTGTCGCGCATTTGCAACTGTCGAGCTGGCTCATGCTGACCTGCATGATTGCGCTACCCTTCGTGCTCTTCATGTTTCTGGATCAAGTCGCGATCATGCTGGTGCTGATCCCGATCTACAAACCCATTCTCCTTCTCTACAAATTCGATGAGATCTGGTTCTACACCCTGTTCTTGATCGTCGCGACCGTGGGTGGCATCTCGCCTCCCTTTGGCTACACGCTCTTTGCTTTCAAAAGCGCGGCGCCGCAGGCGACCATGGCGGAGATTTTCAGCGCTGCTTGGCCCTTTGTATGGCTGATCATGTTGGGGCTGGTGCTGATGGTTCTCTTTCCGCCGATCATCACGGCTTTGCCGGCCCTGTTGGACGGGCGATAGATCGTTAAAAAGGGGGGCAGCTTGCCCCCTGCGATGCTTGAGCGTTTCAGCCCAATCTGGCACAAGCAGTGGGGAAAGCCCGTCGGGCCTCACTCAGGGAAACGCACATGAAGACGCTGCTCACGCCGTTTGGCGCAGTTTTCGCCGCTCTTAGCCTCCTTGCCACCCCCGCGCTGGCGCAATCCCAGCCGCCGCTGAACATGATTGTTGGCTTTGCCCCCGGTGGCTCGGCTGATTCTATTGCCCGCATCGTGGGCGGCCGCCTGACCGAGAAGACCGGTCGCAATGTGGTGATCGAAAATCGCCCCGGCGCTGGTGCCAATATCGCGGCCAAGGCCGTCATCGGCGCGACGGCCGATGCCAATACGCTGCTCGTGACCACGGCCGCTCTGCCAATCAACGAGACGCTCTATCGGAATAAGGGTTTCTCGGCGACCTCGCTCGTGCCTGTGGCCGTTGTGGCGACGACGCCTGAGGTCTTTGCCATTGGCAAGAATGATCCGGCCAAAACCATCGAGGACTTCGTCGCTGCCGCCAAGGACAAGGAAGTCATCTTTGGCACTGCCGGCGTTGGCACGGGCTCGCATATTGCGGGCGAGTATTTTTTCAAATTCATCGTCAAGGCGAATCCCAAGCACATTCCGTTCCGTGGCGGGCCTGATGCGACCAATGCGCTGATGGGCAGCCATATCCCGATGGTCATCTCCTCCTTGTCGGGCTTTGCCTCGCAGGTGGCGAGCGGCTCCATCCGTGGCCTTGCGATTGCCTCTGAGAAGCGCAACCCGGTCGTGAAAGATGTGCCGACCTTTGCAGAAGTTGGCTATCCGGGCTTCACCTCGCTCTCTTGGGTTGGCTTCTTCGCCCCTCCCGGCACGCCCGATGCTCCTGTGAGCGCGCTCAACAAGCAGATCGACGAGATCATCTCCGAGCCCGCCATTCAGGAAAAGCTCCGCGCCATTGGCTTTGACCCGCTGAATGGCAATGTGCCGACCACGCGCGCCTTCATGGACCGCGAATATGCACAGTGGAAGAAAATGGTCGAAGCGCTCGAACTGCGCGCTGACTAACAACATACGGCGCGCCTGCGGGCGCGCTCATTTTTTAAAAAGGGACGAGCGATGCGCAGCATCACAATGGATCAGGCACTCACCATCATCCTCAAGACTTTCGAGAGGGCTGAGGAGATGAAGGCCCATGCGCTGGCGGCTTGCGTGCTTGATGCAGGCGGCCGCGTGAAGGCTTTTCTGAAGCAGGATGGCGCATCGCTGATGCGGTTTGAAATTTCGCGCGGCAAGGCCTTTGGCGCTTTGGCGATGCATCGCTCTTCGCGCATGGTGTTGCAGAAGTCGCGTGAAAAGCCCGCCTTCATGGATACTTTGCGCGCCATGGCTGATCAGCCAATCTTTTTGGAAGCCGGTGGCCAGCTCATTCGCGATGAACATGGCGAGATCATCGGTGCGATCGGCGTCACGGGTGATGTGAACGAGGTCGATGATTTGTGCGCCATCGAGGGCATCCGCCGCGCGGGTCTTAAGAGCGATGATGATTTCGACGCTGAGCGTCAGCATCAGCTCAACATCAAGAATGGCCCGCCGATCAAGGATCCGCGCTGAGATGGACCGACTGACGGTCAGCACATTTCCCAATGCCAAAGCCCTGCCTTTATGGGTGGGCATGGAGCAGGGGTTCTTCGCGGCGCGCGGCCTTGATGTCGCCTTGCACGAGACCTCCTCCTCCAAGGAGCAGCGCGCTGCTTTGGGGGGTGGCGATGTGCAGATCGTTCAGGCGGCGGTCGACAATGCTTTGTCGATGATCACCAAGGGCCATGATGTTGTGATCGTCATGGGCGGTGAAAGCGGCATGAATGATTTCATCGTTCAGCCGCATATCCACGACATTACGCAATTGCGCGGTGCGACCATTGCGGTGGATTCGCCCGATACAGCCTATGCGCTTCTTGCGCGCAAAATGCTCGCTGGTGCTGGCTTGGTCTTGGGGCAGGATTACATCTTCTTGCCTGTCGGCAATGGGGCGCGCCGGTTGCGCGTTCTCTTGGCGGATGAAACCATTTCGGGCGCTGTGCTCAATCCGCCCTTTTCTGCGCAAGCCCAGCTCAGCGGTTTGCGCAGTCTGGGTCGCTTGGTTGATGTGCTCGGTCCCTATCAGGCCGGCGGTGCCTTCGTGCTGCGCCCTTGGGCCAAAGCGCATGGCCGTGAGCTTGAGGCCTATATGGCTGGCTATATCGCGGCGCTGCGTTGGTTACGTGATGACAAGAATGGTGCTGCGGTTGAGGCCATGCTGTCGCGCAAGCTTCATCTGTCGCCTGAGCTGGCAGAGGCGACCAAGCGCGATCTTCTTGCGCCAGATTTTGGCTTTACCGTCGATGCGGCTTTCAATGAGGCGGGCTTTGCGGCGGTTTTGGCGGCGCGAGCTGAATTGCAGGGTGAGGACCCTAGCCTGCGTGATTGGCGCGCGCTTGTGGATCAAAGCTACTATGCTCGTGCGCTCGCCAGCGTGAATGGATGAGGAACATGACGAAGCAGGAAGTGCCGCTCTCACTCGATGATTTTCTCCGCCCCTCGCAGGCGGCGCTGGTCATGTGGGATTTTCAAAAGGGCCTTGCGGGCAAAGCACTCCATGCGTCCAAGGTGATTGCGGCTGCGCAGGAGCTTTTGGCGGCTGCCGAGAAGGCACGCATCCCTGTGATCTGGAGCCGCCATATCCTGCCGCCTCGCCATCTCATGAGCGGCCCGTTCAAACTCTTCATGATGAAGAAGCAGAAGGTCACTCATCCTGATCAACTCACGCCCGCGATGGAAGAGGGGATGGAGGATACGCAGTTTGTCGATGGTCTGGCACCCGCGCCCCACCATATCGTCATTCAAAAAAGCCAGCCTTCTTTGTTTGTCGACACGCCGCTCGATCTTCGCCTGAAGACGCTGGGTGTGCAGACTTTGGTTTTGGCCGGTGTCGCCACCGATATCGGCGTCGAGTTCACCGCCCGTCACGCCGCTGCGCATGGCTATTATTCGGTCATCGCGGAAGATGCGACGGGCTCTTATACCGATGAGGCGCAAGCGCGCAGCATCGGCTTTTTGAAATCATGGACAAGCCCGGTGCTCAGCGTGCGCGAAATCGCAGAACGCTGGGCCGCCATGTCCTGAAGCATAAGGATCAAGCAATGTTCAAGACGCTGACGACATGGACGGCCCTGTGCCTAGCTGCCTCGCTCGCGAGCGCGCAAGCGCAAAGTGTGCCGGACAATGAGAAATTCTTCACCGGCATGAATGTCAATTTCCTCATCGGTTCTGCTCCCGGTGGTGGCTATGGTATTTATGGCTCCGCGCTCGCTCATCACATTGGCAAGCATCTTCCCGGCAAACCAAATATTGTTGCGCGGAATATGGATGGCGCTGGCTCGCTCTCAGCAGCCAATTTGCTCTACAACAAATTGCCGCGCGATGGCTCCACCTTTGGTGCGATCTTCATGGGCGCAGTGATGGAGCCGCTGATTGGCGATGCATCGGCCACGCTCTTTGATCCGCGCAAATTTATCTATATCGGCTCGGCCAATCGCGAGACGAGCATCTGCGTGGCGTGGCACACGTCTGACATCCAGACTTTCGAAGATGTTTTCACCAAGGAGCTTGTGGTTGGCACATCGGGTGTCACATCCTCCATTCGCCAATATCCCACCGTCTTGAACAATGTGCTGGGCACCAAGTTCAAAATGATCACCGGCTATCCCGGCTCGCGTGAAGCTGCGCTTTCCATGGAGCGCGGTGAGACGTCGGGGATTTGCGGCATTCAGTGGACGAGCTTCATCTCGAGCTATCAGAATTGGCTCGACGAAAAGAAAGTGCGCATCATCGCGCAACTCTCCTCGCCCGAAGGCGACCCCTTGCTCAACAAAATGGGCGTACCCTCGATCTTCAAATTCGTGAAGACCGAAGAGGACCGCAAAACTTTGCAGGTCATCTTCAGCCAGCTCGAATTTGGTCGCCCCTATGTGCTGCCACCCAACACACCGCCCGCGCGTGTGGAAGCCTATCGCCGTGCCTTTGATGCGACGATGAAGGATCCTGAATTTCTGGCCGAAGCGGCCAAGCTGAAATTGGGCATTGATCCTGTGAGCGGCGAAGCGGTGCAGAAGATCGTCGAAGAGATTTACAACACGCCCGAACCCATCGTGCAGCGCGCCCGCGCCGCATTGAAGTAACACCAAAGCGCTTCGGTCATTCCCGGGGTGCTGACCTTTTTGGAGATGCTGTCATGTTGGAACGCGTTAATTCCCCGATTTCCACTGCAGAGCTGGAGCGCCGCTGGGCCGCTATTCGTGCAGCCATGGCTCAGCGCAAGATTGATGTGTTGCTCGCCCAAGGCAGCAACGACTTCATGAATGGCTATGTGAAATATCTGACCGATTTTCCGGCCACCAATGGCTATCCCTTCACGGTGATCTTCCCCCGCGACGAGGCAATGGTCACAGTTGGGCAGGGGCCGTTTGGTCTCGACAACAAGCTGAGCAATGATCCGATCCGTCGCGGCGTTGGCCGTCAGTTTGGTTCACCCAGCTATACGGCGGTGAATTACACTTCGACCTATGATGCCGAGTTGGCGCTCAAGGGGCTCGAGAAATATGCGGGCGCGACCATTGGTCTGCTTGGCACTGCGCAGCTGTCTTACGCGATGGTGAGCTATCTCAAGACTCATCTGCCGCGCGCAACTTTTGTGGATGCCTCTGATCTTGTCGATGAGATCAAAGCGGTGAAGAGCCCCGAAGAGATTGGCCTCATTCGCAAGATGGCAGCTTTGCAGGATGCGGCGGCAGAAGCTGTCGCCAAGGCGCTGCGTCCGGGTATGCGCGATGCTGATGTGGTGGAGATTGCGCGCGCCGCGTCCACCCCGCTTGGCAGCGAGCAGGGCTGGTATATGGCAGCCTCTGGCCCCGTGGGTACGGCAGCGGTCATGCAGCCACCCCATTTGCAGAACCGCGTTATCCAGCCAGGCGACCAGTTCTGCATTTTGATCGAGAACAATGGTCCCGGTGGCTTCTATGGCGAGATCGGCCGTACCTTTGTTCTGGGCAAAGCCTCGCAAGAGATGAAGGACGAATTTGCCTTCGTGCTCGAAGCGCAGCGTTTCACCCTCGATCTGTTGAAGCCGGGCGCCGAGCCCCGCGACATTTTCGAGCGCTACAATGACTTCATGCACAAGAACGGCCGCCCGAAAGAAAACCGCCTCTACGCCCATGGTCAGGGCTATGACATGGTCGAGCGCCCGCTGATCCGTCAGGACGAGACCCTGAAGGTCGGCCGCAACATGCTCTTTGCTGTTCACCCCACCTATGTGACGCCCGGCACCTATAGCTGGGTCTGCGACAACTGGCTGGTCAATGACAAGGGCGAGGTTGAGGGGCTGCATAAGTTCCCCCAGCGCATCACTGAGCTGTAACCCCAGCCGGGGCTTTGCCGCCCTTCACGGGGCATCAACTTTGCCGGCGGGCGCTTCCAGCGGCCCGCCGGATCGCTTATAAGCAGCCTCGCTCCAACCAGAGGACCGACCATGCCGCATTATCGTTCCAGAACCACCACCCACGGCCGCAACATGGCGGGCGCGCGCGGACTCTGGCGTGCCACCGGCATGAAGGATGAGGATTTCGGCAAGCCGATTATCGCGGTCGCCAATTCCTTCACCCAATTCGTCCCCGGCCATGTGCATTTGAAAGATCTCGGCCAGCTGGTCGCGCGCGAGATTGAAAAGGCTGGCGGCGTCGCCAAAGAGTTCAACACGATTGCGGTCGATGACGGCATCGCGATGGGCCATGACGGCATGCTCTATTCGCTGCCCTCGCGCGAAGTCATCGCCGATGCGGTCGAATATATGTGCAATGCCCATTGCGCTGATGCGCTGGTCTGCATCTCCAACTGCGACAAGATCACCCCTGGCATGTTGATGGCTGCCATGCGCCTCAATATCCCGGTTGTGTTTGTCTCGGGTGGCCCGATGGAAGCGGGCAAATATATTCACAAGGGCGTCGAGCGTGCGGTCGATCTCATCGATGCGATGGTGGCCGCGGCTGATGACAATGTCAGCGATGAAGAAGTCGCGACCATCGAGCGCTCGGCTTGCCCGACCTGCGGCTCATGCTCGGGCATGTTCACGGCCAATTCCATGAACTGCCTGACCGAGGCTTTGGGTCTGGCGCTGCCGGGCAATGGGACCGTGCTCGCCACCCATGCCGACCGCAAGCGCCTCTTCGTCGAGGCCGGTCATCTCATCGTTGATCTGGCGCGTCGCTATTACGAGCAGAATGACGAGAGCGTGCTGCCGCGCAATATCGCCAGCTTCAAGGCTTTCGAAAATGCGATGGCGCTCGACATCTCTATGGGCGGCTCGACCAATACGGTTCTGCATCTTCTGGCAGCGGCCTATGAGGGCGACGTCAATTTCACCATGACCGATATCGACCGCCTGTCGCGTCATGTGCCGGTGCTCTGCAAAGTCGCCCCCGCCGTTCCTGATGTGCATATCGAAGATGTGCATCGTGCGGGTGGCATCATGGGCATTCTGGGTGCGCTTGATCGCGCGGGTCTCATCCATCGTGAGCTCCCAACAGTTCATGCGCCCACGATGGGTGATGCGCTTGATCGTTGGGACATCATGCGCACCAAGAGCGAGGATGTGCGCAAATTCTATCTGGCTGCTCCCGGCGGTGTGCCCACGCAAGTGGCCTTCAGTCAGGATCGTCGTTGGGATGAACTCGACACGGATCGCAAGGGCGGCGTCATTCGCGAATCTGAATATGCCTTCATGCGCGATGGTGGCCTTGCGGTTCTCACCGGCAATATTGCGCTTGATGGTTGCATCGTGAAGACGGCGGGCGTGGATGAAAGCATCCATGTCTTCTCCGGTCCCGCGCGCGTGTTCGAAAGTCAGGACTCGGCGGTGGATGCAATCCTGCGCAGCAAGATCAAGGCTGGCGATGTGGTCGTCATTCGCTACGAAGGGCCGAAGGGTGGTCCGGGCATGCAAGAGATGCTCTATCCCACCAGCTACATCAAATCGAAGGGTCTGGGCAAAGCCTGCGCTCTCATCACCGATGGCCGTTTCTCCGGCGGCACATCAGGCCTGTCGATCGGCCATATTTCGCCCGAAGCTGCCGAAGGCGGCGCGATTGCCTTGATCGAAGAAGGCGACATGGTGGAGATCAATATCCCTGCGCGCTCGATCCGCATCGCGATTTCGGATGAGGCTATGGCAGCGCGTCGCGCCGCGATGGAGGCCAAAGGCCAAGCTGCGTGGAAGCCGACCGAAGTGCGCACGCGCAAGGTCACAACGGCTCTGCGGGCCTATGCCCACTTTGCAACCAGCGCGGCCATGGGCGCCGTGCGCGTTGTGAAATAGGCTAGAGCGTCCAGTAGAGCACAAATGCCAGCAAAAGCGGGGCGCCCAGCGCGCCCCCCATCGCCCATATGCGAAACTGCGCATAGGTGCGCAGATGTTCGTCCAGGTCATTTTCGTCGGCGCTTTGCGCTTGCTCGAAGTCTGTGTGGGCCATGGGCATAGAACGTCCAGACCGCAGGCTTGTTCCGCAGGCTGAGCCTGCGGCAATCCGGCTGTGGCCCCTTTGCGTATTTTTATAGGACACGCGGCGCGATCGTTTATAAGGCGCGCATGCAGGGCTTTGGGGCCCTTTAGGGTTGGAAGGAGTTGGGTGAGATGGAACGTCAGAAGATCATCATTGCCGGTGCTGGTCTGGGCGGCTTGGCTGCAGCCATCAGCCTGTCGCAGGCTGGTCATGATGTCGAGATCTATGAGCAGGCAGCTCAGCTGGGTGAAGTTGGTGCTGGCATTCAGCTCAGCGCGAATTGCATGCATGTGTTGCGCTCTTTCGGTCTTGGCCCTGAGCTTGATCGCGTTGGCGTTCGCCCCGGTGCTTATGTCTTCCGCTTGCATGATACGGGCGAAGTTTTGCAGCGTTTCGAGCTGGCCGAAGATCACCTGAAGAAGAATGGCGCGCCCTATACCCAGCTTCATCGCGCCGACCTGCATGAAATTCTCGCCACCAAGGCGCAGTCGCTGAAGCCCAATCTCATCCACCTCAACCATCGCGCGACAAAATTTGTCGAGACGGACGATGGTGTCGAGCTTCACTTCACCAATGGCCATGTTGCCAAGGGCGACATCCTCATCGGTGCGGATGGTTTGAAGTCTGTTGTGCGCACACAAATGTTTGGCGAGTCGCCTGCCCGTTATACGGGCGATGCCGCATGGCGCATCACTGTGCCGGTCGAGCGTTTGCCGCAGCCTTTCCTCGAACAGGTCATGTCGGTCTTCATGGGACCAGGCGGCCATGCGGTGGTTTATTATCTGCGCGCAGGCAAGCTGCTCAACTTCGTTGGCCTCATTGAGACGGACGAGATCTTCGAAGAATCCTGGACGATGAAATTCCCCTGGGAAAAGCTGAAGCAGGATTTCATCGGTTGGCATCCAGCCATCCAGACAATCATTGATCTGTGCGACAAGGACCAGTGCTTCCGCTGGTCGCTGCATGGTCGCGAGCCCATCAATGACTGGAGCTCAAAGCGCGTGACTCTTTTGGGTGATGCGGCTCATCCGACCTTGCCCTATCTGGCACAGGGCGCCGCCATGTCGGTGGAAGATGGTGCAGTGCTCGCGCGTGCTTTGGCGATGCGCGACAATATCCCCGATGCCTTGCAGCTCTATCAGCGCAACCGCATCGACCGCACCGCCAAGATCGTTCGCCAGTCTTCGGCCAATCGCGATCTTTTCCATCTTCCCTCGGTGCAGGCGATGCGCGATGCTTTCGCCAAGCGCAATGAAGGCGAAGATCGCAACGCTTGGCTCTATTCCTACAACCCGCTCACCGTTGAGCTGGTCTAAGTCTGCTGGGCGGTGGGCTCTGGCTCACCGCCACAATAGTTTGCCCTCTCCCAAGAGCCTCGTTTGAGCAGCGTTGCCTTCGTCAACACGACAATGCGCATGCGGTTCTGTTTGTGGCGCTTTGCACTTGCCTCATGAGCTTGCGTGCGTAAGCTGGCACGATCTGAGGGGGACTTGAATGACCATACAGCTCTACACTTGGGACACGCCCAACGGCCGCAAGATCAGCGTTGCCCTGGAAGAGATGGGCCTGCCTTACACGGTTCATCCGATCAATATTTCGAAGGGCGAGCAATTCGACCCCGCCTTTTTGGCGATCAGCCCCAACAACCGCATTCCTGCAATCGTCGACCCCGATGGTCCGGGCGGCAAAAGCATCAGCGTTTTTGAATCGGGCGCGATCCTGCTCTATCTCGCCGAGAAGACCGGCAAGTTTCTCAGCTCCTCCGGTCCCGCGCGCATTGCCGCTTGGGAATGGCTGATGTGGCAGATGGGCGGCTTTGGCCCCATGCTCGGCCAGAACCATCACTTCCGCGATGTGAAGGATGAGAACGACCGCCGCTATGGGCTGGAGCGCTATTCCAAAGAGACCCTGCGCCTCTATGGGGTGGCCGAAAAGCACCTCGCCCAGAATGCCTATTTCGCCGGTTCCGAGGTCTCGGTGGCCGATTTTGCCATTCTGTGTTGGGCTTGGCGCCATCCCCGCCATCAGGTGGATCTGGCGACCTATCCTCATTTCAAGCGCTGGTATGACGCCATGATGGCCCGCCCGGCAACGGCGCGCGGCTTTGAGGTCGATCTGAAGACCAAGCGCTGAAGAGAAAATAATCCTTGACACCGGCGCGGTGATAGGATAGTTTGCCGAAATGGCTCGAAGGTCGCCTCTGCTCAGGCGGCCTTCTTCTTTTCCGTGAGGACGAGATAGATCGAGGCGGCAACGATCAAGGCCATGCCAGCGAAGCTCCACAGGCCGGGGACTTCGCCAAACAGCACAAAGCCCAGCAGGGCGGCATAGACGATGCGCGAATAGTCGAGCGGTGCCAGCGCGGAGGCATCGCCCATGGTCAGGCCCTTGGTGATCAGGCCCTGCCCACTGATGCCCAGAAAGCCGATGAGGATCAGCAGGGGCCATTCAGTGCCCTGCGGCCAGACCCAGACGAACCAGCTGGGAATGAAGGACAGAATGGCGTTCCAGAACGCATAATAGAACATGATGACGGTGGTTGTTTCGGTCTTGGCCAGCCGCTTGATTGCCACCACCACAAGGCCGCCGAAGAGGGCGCCCGCAGCCCCCAAAAGCGCATTGCTGTCGAAGCCCGCCGTGAAGGGGCGCGCATAGATCAGAATGCCGGCAAAGCCGACAATCGAGACGAGCAGTCGATTGAAAGGCACGCGCTCGCCCAGAAAGAAAATGGCGAGCGGGATCATGAAGAGTGGCCGCGAGAACTGCAACGCCATGCTGTCGGCCAGCATCATATGGGTGATGGTCCAGAAGAAGCAGAAATTGCCCATGGCACCGAGCCCGCCACGCGCCAGATGCATCAAGGGGCGCTTTGTGCGCAAAGGCTCCATCGGGTCTTTGGCAAAGAGCGGCAGAATGAACACAAAGCCCACGGCCGAGCGAAAGAAGAGCAGTTCGAAGCTTGGGATGCGATCACCCAGCACCTTCACCACAACCGCCATGATGACGAGCATGAATGAGCCAAGGGAGACGCAAGCAATGGCAAGGCCCGGCCCGCCGAGCCGCGCACTCATTCGATCAGCCCGTGCGCGTAATGCCGTTGCCTGCGAGCGAACAGAGCCCGGCACATCCTCCCCTTGTGTCATGACTGCAGCATAGGCAGCGGGCAGGGCGCTGGCAAATAACCAACTTGACGCCGCCCATCGCATTTGAAAGCTTGCCGCCAACCTGATCAGGAATAAGCAGAATGACCGATACCAAGCCCCCACCCGTCAAACTCGCCTTCAGCCATGTGGGTCTGCACTGCAAAGATCTGCCGCGCATGGTGGATTTTTATACGCGCGTTTTGGGCTTCACCGAGACGGATCGTGGCATTGTGCGTGGGCTTGATATTGTCTTCACCAGCTGGGATCCACGCGACCATCATCAGGTGGCGCTGGTGTCGGGCCGCCCCGACACGACGGGTTTTAATCACGTCAACCAGCTCTCCTTCCGCGTGCCGCGTTTGGAAGATGTGCAGAGCGTGTGGCGCCGTGTGAAAGATGAGCCGGGCGTGCATGATATGCGCGGCACCAATCACGGCAATGCGTTTGCCTTTTACTTCCGCGATCCTGAAGGCAATCGCATCGAAGTCTTCTGCGATACGCCTTGGTATATTTCACAGCCCTGTATCGAAGAGCTTGATCTGTCGCGCGATGCGAAAGAGGTCATGGCAGAGGCCGAAGCCTTCTGCCGTGCAGCCGAAGGCTTCAAGCCGGTGGAAGATTATCATGCCGATGTCGCACAGAAGATCGCGGCTCATGTGCGCTCACTGGGTGGTTAGGCCTCAGGCCAACCACGCCGCGCCGCGCGCATAAAGCGCCTCGACTTCAGGCCCACGCAGGCCCGGCATATCGCGCTTCACCGGCAGGCCGCGTTTCACCTGAATATAAGCCAGATGGCGATAGCCGACCGGGAAGCTGTCGAGAATCGTTTGATCAAAAGTCGGGAACTGACGCGGATCGAGCGCATCGAAACGATCTTTCTCATAGATCGGCTGGCGCTCGACAATGGCCCAGCGTCCATTGCGCTGTTCGAAGAAATCATAAAAGCGCCCGGTGCAGACAACATCGCAATCAACGCCGTCCACTTTGTCGCGCGATGAGATCATCATCTTGGTTTGTGCAATCGCGCGCTGGCCCTTCAGCTCAATGACTGTGCCGCCGAGAAAGTGAATGCTGAAAGCACCCGCTTTGTCGAAAGCCTTTTTGGCATTGTCCATGAAGATTTCGTAGGAGCCCTGAAACCAGGTGGCATTCATGATCGCATCTGAATGCCAGCAACTGCGCAACTTCTCCCAATCGCCACTGTCGCGCCAGATCGCCCAGCCCTCAATAATGTCGCGGATTGCGCGGCGGTCGTCAGCCTCAGACATTCGTGTCTCTCCCTTGCAAGTCATGTTGACCCGCTCTCTATCGCTCTCTAGCCTAACATTAAAGAGAGATTTGGGGGAGACATCTATGGGTGAGACAGCCGTTCCCATTCGCCGCGTCATCACAGGTCACAGTGCGGTCAACAAGGCCAAGATCATTCAAGATGGCATTGCCACGAACACACGCAGTCCACGTCCCGGCCAATACACAACCTTGATGTGGTGCACCGATGGCGCGCCAGCTGAGATGCCGGTTGGCGAAATGGTGGAGGATATGGGCGCGCGAAAATTAGGCACCTATCCGCCCGTCAATGGCACACGATTCATGATCGCTGATTATCCACCCAACAATGAACCGACCATGCATCGCACCGAGACGGTGGATTATATCGTCGTTCTTTCCGGCAAGATTGATATGGAGCTTGATGACGGTGAGATCACCACCTTGAGCGCGGGTGATGTGATGGTGCAGCGGGGCACCAATCATGCGTGGATCAATCGCTATGATGAGGTCTGCCGTATGGTCTTTGTTTTGGTCGATGCCAAGCCGCTTGGCTTCACGGAGCATCTGCGGCCCCGTGAAACCTGAGCTATGATGACTATGCTTGGCCTTTATGATTTCTTGTAGGGGCCAAGATCTTTCAGCGCGGCCTCCACAAAGGACATGTCGATCACTTGGTCGACGGTCGCGCCATTTTGAATCCAGCCCATCTGATTATAGACGTCCCAATCTTCCTTCAGCGTCGCCACATTGATCTTGCCATCAGGATCAATCCCGTTTGGTACGATGGTGCGATAGACCTGCGGATCTTTGGTGGGCGTATTGGCCGTGAGAACCTGAATGATCTCTTCGGCATTGGGGCCTGCGAGTTTCCCGTCTTTCAGCGCTGCATGATAATAGCGAACACCGCGCAGATAGGCGCGCATGAAGCGTGTGCCCAGATCACGATTGCCCGCGATCTTTTCAGGATAGAGCAATTGCGCGACGGCGTGATAGGGGCGCGTCTTGTCATCTGACGTGGCCTCAATCGCATAGCCTTCCATCAAGGTTCGCGTACCATGCGGCTCGATGGTGAAAGAGGCATCCAGCGTATTATTCTGATGCGCGAGCACATGATCAGGATAAGACAGATCCACCGTCTCGACATCGCTGAGCTTTAAGCCTGCAACTTTCAGCGCGCCCCACAAACTGCCCCAGTTGCTATTGCCCGGCCCATTCATGCCGACTTTCATGCCTTTCAGATCTTTCAGCTCCTTGTAGCGTCCGCTTTGCACATGACGTTTGGAGATGAGGCATTTGTTGACGCCATAGCCCGGCTGCGAAGAGGCTTTGTCGGCGACGACGCGCATTTTAAAGCCGCGTGCGGCTGCATTGTAGAGACCTGCAGTGACGGAGCCTGCGCCCACATCAAGTTGGCCCGCACTCATCGGCGCCACCATATTGACGCCGGAGTTAAAAGTGATCGGCTTGGCGATGATCTTCTCTTCTTTGAACCAGCCTTTCACATCGGCAAGAAAAATTCCGATGTCACTGCTCGAACTCAAAATGCCAATGGAGAGTTCGACCGGTGATTGGGCAATGGCTGGCATGGGAAAAGCGGAGACGACAGCGCTCGCGCCGCTGGTGGCCAAAAGAGTACGACGGCTCAGGCGGGTGTGTCCGCTCATGATATCCTCCCTGACTGAAGCTCTTTTGCCGAGCTTTCGAGAGTGAGTGTAGCGGGGCGATTGGCGGGGTCAATTGGGGGGCCAAGGGAACGTGGCCCGCTTCTCCCAGTGGGAGAAGTTGTCAGCGGAGCTGACTGATGAGGGGATCTGGACTGTCAGAATCAAGCACAGTCGATGCGCGTCTCACTCGACCAACACCCGGTCCCCTCATCCGCCGCCATCGCGCGGCACCTTCGCACACTGGGAGAAGGGCAAAATAAAAAGGGCACCATCGCTGGTGCCCTTCATTCAGTCGAGGGCTTGCGCCCTTACTGCCGCTCTTCGCGATAGATCCCGATCTTCTCCTGCGCGGCGCGGTCGGAGAAGCTGAAGAACACAGCATCTTTGGAGGCGCGGATACGCGACCAGACCCAAGAGGGAATGGCCACCACATCGCTCTCGCCAGCGGTGAAGGTCTTGCCGTCCAGATCAAGCGTCAGCTCGCCCTCAAGCACGACAATGGAGCGACCATCGGTCGAGCGCATGGCCTTGGTCTCAAAGCCCTTGGGCAGATGCGACAGCCAGGCTGCAATCGTGGGCATGGCCCAGTCGCCTGTGAGCGGATTGAGATAGCGCAGCGCATAGCCAAGATGGGGATCAGGATCGGTATTTTCGGCGACCTGCATCAAAGCAGGGCGGCTGCGATCATAAGTGTAATTGAAGATCGGCGTGGTGAGACCGAAGGGCGAATGCGGTTTCATCGGGCCAAGGCCCGAACCATATTCCGCCACCGACTGGCCGATGCTCTTGGTGAGGATCTGGCTCTTGTCATTCATATGATCCATGAAGGCGGCTTCATAGAAATTGACCATATGCAGATCAAGACCATCGACCCAGATCACGGGTGACTGGTTTTCCTGACCGTGGTCATGCCAACCCCAGCTCGGCGTGATGATGAAGTCGCCACGGCTCATGGGTGTCTTTTCACCCGCCACAGCCGTGTAGCCACCATTGCCTTCGAGCACCATGCGCAGCGCTGAGGCCGTATGACGATGGGCGGGCGCGATCTCGCCCGGCATGATGAGCTGATAGCCAGCATACATGGTCGCGGTGATGCGCGAGCCACCCGGCATGGCGGGGTTTTCAAGCACCAGCACACGGCGCTCAGCCTCTTCGGCGGTGAGCAGGCTGCCAGCTTCCATCAGCAAGGGCTTTGCTTTGGCGAATTGCCACACATGGGGCGCGAATTTGCTCTTGGGCTCTGCGGGCACGAGGCCCTTCAGCACCTCCCACAGAGGGGCGAGGGCTTGCGGCGCCAGAGTGTCGTAATATTTGCGGCGCGTCTCAGTGACGGCATCGGTCATTGGGGAAGGCTCCATCCCGGGGTTGAACTTTGAAGTGAGATTATCACGCCCCCGCGCGGGCGCAAAGAAAAGGCCCCTGCGAGAGGGGCCTTAACTGTGTGAAGTCTCAAGCCGCAGCAGGCTCAGGCTTGGGGATGAAGAAGACGAAGAGATTGGCCAGCACGATCGAGAAGGCCATGAAGTAGAA
The DNA here is from genome assembly GCA_947454485.1 of Beijerinckiaceae bacterium. Lineage (GTDB taxonomy): Bacteria > Pseudomonadota > Alphaproteobacteria > Rhizobiales > Beijerinckiaceae > Terripilifer. Next base: position 46,608 of record CANGJJ010000012.1, on the reverse strand, counting down.
TGTGTTGATGAGGCCATAATTCTCAGCAATCGGGCCGCAGACCAGCGGGCCAATCGCCCCGCCAATCGCCTGAATGCCAAAGAGCAGGCCAATGGCCGAGCCGCCCATGCCTTTGGGGGTCGCATCCAGCGTCCAGGCCTGCAGCACAGCGCGGATGGCAAAGAGGAAGAATCCCAAAAGCGCGACGAAGAAGACGAACCACGGCGAGCCGCCCGCAAAGATCATGGCAAGGAGCACAACGCCCGTCATCATGATCGAGGACATCATAATGCTGCGACGGCCCATCTTGTCCGACATGCCGCCCGCCAGCGGGGCCGCGATGAAGCCCGCCAATTGCAGCACCATCATCACGCCGCCGGTGACAACGGGCGAATAATGCATGTCATTGGCCAGATAGAGCGGCACGAAGACGAGCAGCGCGCCCTGCGTCGCCGAGCGAAAGGCCGAGCTGATCGCCAGCAGCATGAGCGTGCGGTTCTGCAGCAGGCCCACAAAGCCGCTGAGTGCCTTGTTGAGGGCCATGCCCTTCTCGGCCTGCTTGGGGTGGCCAACCTCCATCCGGCCCAGCAGCCAGAAGATGAGGCAGGCCATGAGCACACCGGGAACAACATTCACAAACATCACTTGCCGCCAGCTCAGATTGAAGCTGAGCGCAAAGCCTCCCACCGCGACGCCGCTGAGAAGAAGGCCCGCGACAAAGGGGGCGACCGCATCGCCAATATTGCCGCCCATGCCGTGAATGGAGACGACGAGGCCTTTGCGCTCAGGAAAGCGCTGCGCCAAAGTCGGCAAAGCGGTCGGATGCCACAAAGTATTGCCAAGGCCGATGATGACGGCGCAGACGAGCAGCACCCAATAGGTGCTGGTGGTCGCCATCAAGACATAGGGGATGCCGATCCAGGCGAGCGAGGTCGCCATGAGCAGACCTTTGCGGCCAATCGAGTCGCACAAAATGCCGCCGGGAATATTGGAGACCGCACCCGCCATGGCCTGCGCAGCGGTGATCGAGGCGATCTGCGTATAGGAGAGACCGAGCTCAAGACCGATCAGCGGGGCGAGCACATAGAAAGTCGCAGGATACCAATGGGTGAGCGCATGGCCGATGGTGATGAGCCAGACTTCGCCAAAAGAGCGCTTCACATCGCCCTGAGGGGCGGCGGTCGCTGCGGTCATGCGCAAGGTCCTTCCCGTTTCTTTTTATGGGGTCGCCGGGGCCTGAACGACTCCCGTACTTAGAGACCTATGTTTAGCGCGCAAGAAAAACGGCGGCAACCCGAAAGCGCCGCCGTTCCAAAGCTCTTAGAGTTCGCGGCCGAGCAGGCGGTCCAGCGACCAAGGCCCACCACCGCGCAGCGCGATGGCCAGACACATAAAGCCCCACAGAAGGGTGAATTCATACCCCTTGTTGAGCCAGCTGAAGCCATTGCCCCAGTAGATGACAAAGGTCAGGAAGGCCATCTCAATGGCATTGGCCGCCGCAAAGAAGCGCGTCGCAAAACCAAGGATGATGCACAGACCGCCCAGACCTTCCACGAAGGTCAGGAGATAGGACAAAGCCAGATTATATTCGGCAAGATAAGGCACGCTCTTGTCGAGCGCCCCCTTCTGGGCCTCCATGCCGCGCATGATCTTGCCCCAGCCATGGACGAGCAAAACCCAGCCCACGCCAAAGCGCACCACGACCCAAGAGGCAGGGATCGCGAAGTCATAAAAGCGCTGCAGCGCCGGGATCAGAAGTTTAGGCTCTTCGCCCGCAGGTGTACCCATAGTGTAGCCCCTCCTATTCAAGTCCCCGGCCGCCTCTGGTGGGCGGCGCGGGGAATCGGGATGTGCCTTACTTCTGAGCAGGTTGCAACTGAACGAGCTCGCTCAGCTGCTCCTTGGTCAGGGGCGCAGGGATGAATTTGAACTGCACCGCGTCCGCATTCATCTCAGCAATACCATCGATCTTGTCGGGATTGGCGCGATCCTTCTGCACGAATTCATCGCGTGTGCGGATGGCAATCGCCTCCGACACATTGGCCCATTTCGCATAGGCCTTGACCGCGTCGGGGCTCGACCAGAGCCAGTCAATCGTCTCGCGATAGGCGGCCATGTAACGGGTCATGGCGTCCTTGTTCTTCTGCAAGGCGATGGCATTGGCCAGAATGACGCGCACCGGCTGGTTGCGGAATTCGGGCACTTCATCACCCTTGGCCAGAATGCGGATGCGGCCTGCTTCCAGCGCATCAATCATCAAGGGCGGTGCTGTCCAACCAATATCGACCTGACCGCTCATGGCCTGTGTGAAGGTGGAGGGCGGGCTGCCGGTGGGGGTCGGCTTCAGATTGACGCCAAAATGTTTGCCAAAGGCGATGGTCATGATCTGCGTGGACGAACCGGTGGTCGAATAGGCAATCGTCTTGCCCTCGGCATCCTTCATCGTCTTGATCGGTGAATTGGCCGGCACATACCACAGCTCATAATAGCCGCGCATGGTCGCGCCCAGAATGCGCACCGGCGCACCCTTGGAATAAGCGCCCATCACGCCATGCGTGCCAACGCCAATGCCAATATCGACACTGCCGGAGATGACAGCCTGCTGCGTCTCACCGCCGCCCTGCGTATAGAGCACTTCGAGTTGCAGGCCGTGCTTTTTGAAAATGCCAGCGTCCTGACCAAGTTCAGAGACGGCATTTTCCCAAACACCGCGCTGGCCAACAGCGACTTTGAGTTTGTCTTGTGCGAATGCGGGTAGGGCTGCCAACAAGCTCAAAGCTGTTGTTGCAGCGATCCGTGCCAAAGCATGCATGGTCGTCTCCTTGTGAGGGCTGATTAGATCTGCCAGTCAGCGGGCAAAAGGCCCTGCTTCACTCCTTTACGGACATAATAGGCCCATAGTTTACCGACGTGGAATTCGCGCATTTCGCCATGTTCCACCAGCTCCATCTCAGCCTCAGTGAGGCCCATGGGCTTTTTGCCAGCTTTCATCACTTCAAATTGCGCGCGCGCATTCTCGTCAAAATGCACAGCATCTACGAGGAGGGCTGGCAGCGATTCAGCGGTCAGCACCAAACCATGCGCGCGCATCAAGGCCGCATGATGGGGCCCCAAAGTGGCGGCGAGTTTGCGGCCCTGCGCTGTTGTTTTGATATGGCTTGGATCATCATCGGTGGGGATGCCGCTGCGCCAGCGAATGGCGCGCGCCCGCATCGGCATCAGCTGCACATCTTCCATCATGGTGAACCAGATGGCGAGTTCCATATGGCAGTGAACCACCGCCTCGACATCGGGCCGTGCTTTGAAGATCTCGATATGGATCGGAATTTCAAAAGGCGGGCGGCCTTCGCCCTCCAGAACCTTGCCGTCGAAATCGACGAGCAGAACACTGTGCGGCGTTACATCAGAGCGCGGCTCGGCAGCGCTTTGAATGAAGAAGGCATCCCGGCCAGGCGCGCGCACCGCGACATGGCCGGAATAGTCCATGATATTTTCCATAACCAGCAGGCGCGTTGTGGCGGCGACCTGCATACGCAGCATCGCATCTTGATTGGACCCCATCGCACCTGCACTCATGGATTACTTCACCTTCACGGACATGGCGCCGATCTTGTCGATCGTCGCATGGATCGTGTCGCCGCGCACAACGCGGTTCACGCCTTCGGGCGTACCCGTCATCAAAATATCGCCGGGCTGCAGCGTGTAGAAAGTGGAGCCCCACGAAATCAAATCACGCACCGACATGATGAGATCTTTGGTATTGGCATTCTGGCGCGGCTCATTATTGACAGTCAGCACCATCTGCTGACCCGACGGCTCGCCAAATTCATCCGCCGTCACCATCCACGGACCCAGCACAGTGAAAGTGTCGAGCGACTTGCGCAGGCTGCGCTCTTCTGGCCCACGGATCGTCATGTCGAGGCCGATACAATAGCCAGCGACATAGTTCAGCGCATCTTCCTTCGACACATTGCGTGCGGGCTTGCCGATGATGGCGACCAGCTCGATCTCATGATCGTTGCGGCGATCATCAAAAGTGATGGTCACGCCTTCTGACGCACCCACGATGGAGGAGGTCGACTTGAGGAACAAGCCGATGGTCTGGATCTCAATCACCTGACGATTGTGATTGATCTCAACATCCGCGCGCGACTCTTCCAGATGCGCCTTGTAGTTGACAGGCGCAGCAACAACCTTGCCCGGATTGGCAACGGGCGGCAGGAAGGACACTTGCGACAGCGGCAGCGACTTGGCGCTCTTGGCAGCTTCCACGATACGCGGCTTCAGCATGTCGAGATGTTCGATGAGCTGGTCGGTGCGCGGCAGCGGATAGCGATAGGCTGGCAGAGCCTCGAGCGCGGAGGTAACATCCAACACCTGATCACCCTGAACAAGGCCGAGGCGATTGTCGTTAAAGCGGCAGAGTTTCATCTCTTCGTCCTTTGGTCAGCTTGAGGTCAGTTTAAATCTTGCCTTCAGCGCGCATGCGCCAGAAATCCCACGCGCGATTGATTTGCGAGCCAATCGTCTTGGTGGCTTTCTTCAACTCGCCTTCGCCCAGATAGGTCACTTCACCCATGCGCATGGCCTCGGCCTGCAGCTTGGCATTCACTTCGGTATAGACGGCGCGGAACACAGCTTCACGCACACTCGAGCCAACGACGGTTGAGCCATGGCCGCGCATCAAAACGCAGCTGCCATCGCCAAGCTTTTCGGCAAGGGCGACGCCGAGCTTGTTGGAGGTAATCAGAAGATCATTCTCCTCACCTTCGCTATCGCGGATTTCGAACACCGGCGTGCAGATCGGCAAGAAGCTCGACATATGGCAGACGGCGCGGAATTTTGCGGTCTTGACGATGCCGAAGGGAACGACGGCTTGCGAATGGCTATGCACCACTGCAATCACATCAGGGCGGCGGCGATAGATCTCGCCGTGAATGAAGCGCTCGAGATAGACGCCGCGCCCATTGGCATTGAGCGGCTGGCTGTCGAGATCAAACTCCACAATGTCGTCGGGGGTGACGAGGGCAGGGGCCATATTGCGGGCCAGAAGATAGCGGCTGGGGTCCGCATCGCTGCGCACACTCACATGGCCGAACCCATCCACCACGCCTTCGCGGAACAAAATACGATTGGCGATGGCCAGTTCTTCGATGAGATTGGCCGAGGCCTGCGAGCTGCCACCACCGGGCTTGTCTGCCACCACCGAAAAAAAGCCGCCGAAATCGCCGTGAGCCGATGTGCACATTGCCCGTTTCTCCCGCAAAGCGTCCATATTGCACCGCACTCTTGGGGTGCTGCGCTTGGTTGCTGGCTCCATTTGACAGCTGGCAGAAGTCCGGTCAACTGTCGCTGAAGGCCGTGGAAAAATGAGGCATTCACGACGCGGCCCGAGGGAGGTTTCGATGAGCGGTGGTAAGGATCCGGGGGCAGGCAAGGTGCTGGGACCGCAGACGCCGGGGCTGGAAGAGCCCAATGGGGCGACGCGCTCAACCGCCATCTTCGGCAGCGATGTCATGGCAGAGACGCTGCAGGCTCTCGACGTTCCCTATATCGCTCTCAATCCTGGCGCGAGCTATCGCGGTCTGCACGACAGCATCGTGAATTATCTGGGCAATGACAGCCCCAAAATGCTGCTCTGCCTGCATGAAGAACACACAGTCGCGATTGCGCAGGGCTATGCCAAAGTCACCGGCAAGCCGATGGCTGTGGCCGTTCATTCCAATGTCGGCTTGATGCACGCCACCATGGCCATTTTCAACGCTTGGTGTGACCGTATGCCGGTCGTTATTCTGGGCGCGACAGGCATTGTGGATGCGGTCAAGCGCCGCCCGTGGATTGAATGGATTCACACATCGCGCGATCAAGCCGCGCTCGTGCGCAATTATGTGAAATGGGACGATCAGCCCGGGTCTGTGGGCGCTGCGCGTGAATCCATCCTGCGCGCTGCTTGGCAGGCCAAGACTGCTCCCATGGGCCCGACCTATGTCGTGCTTGATGTGGAGCTGCAAGAGCAGAGCGTGGCCGAGCCGCTGCCCCCCATCAATCCGCAGCGCTATATGCCGCCCGTCGCGCAGCATGCCGATGCTGGCCAGTGCCGCGCCGCGATGGATCTGATGCTGAGCGCCAAGCGCCCGCTGATTCTGGCGGGCCGTATGTCGCGCTCGGTTGAGGCTTGGAACAATCTCGTTGCCATTGCTGAAAAGCTTGGCGCGCAGGTTGCCACCGACACCAAGATTGGTGCGTCCTTCCCCACTGACCATCCGCTCCATGTGGGTGCCTTTGGGTCTGGCCCCGCCAAAGAAGTGCTCAGCGCGATTGAGCAGGCCGATGTCATCCTCTCGCTTGATTGGGTGGATCTGGCTGGCACGATCAAGACCGCGATTGGCGAGCGCGAAGTGAGCGCCAAGGTCATTCAGGTCTCGCTCGACCATGTGCTGCACAATGGCTGGAGCATGGACTATATGGCGCTGCCGACGGTGGATCTGTTCATTCCCGCCGAGACGGATCTGGCCATCGCTGAGATGGCGCGCGCGCTTGAGGGCAAGCCCAGGAAGCCGGTGAGCGGCAAGGGTCAGGCAGCTCTGTCCCCTGATCTTGTCAGCGGCCCGATCTCTGTGGCGCAGATGTTCCATGGTCTGCGTCTGGCAACTGAAGGGCGCGATGTCTCGCTGCTGCAAGTGCCGCTCTCCTACAATCCGCAGAGCTGGCACTTCCGTCATCCGCTTGATTATATCGGCTCTGACGGTGGTGGTGGCATTGGCAGCGGCCCCGGCATTTCCATTGGCGCTGCCTTGGCGCTGATGAACTCCGGCCGCCTGCCGATCTCGGTCTTTGGCGATGGTAATTATATGATGGGCTGCGCGGCGATCTGGACCGCGGTCCATTACAAGATTCCGGTGCTGATGATCATCACCAACAACCAATCCTTCTACAATGACGAGCTGCATCAAGAGCGCGTCGCGCGCACCCGCAATCGCCCCGTCGAGAACAAATGGATTGGCCAGCGCATGGACAATCCCGAACTCGATCTGGCGACCATCGCGCGCGGTCAGGGCGCTGTGGGCTTTGGCCCTGTGAAGGATGCGAGCGAACTTGTCAGCGTGCTGAAGGAAGCGGTGAAGGAACTCGACGCGGGCAAATGCGTCGTCGTCGATGTGCGCGTCCTGCCGGGCTATGCGTGAGGGGCAGTCGGCAGTCGGCAGTCGGCAGTAGGGGTGCCCTTCTCCCAGTGGGAGGAGCTGTCGGCGGATGCCGACTGAGGAGGGGATCGAGAGGTGCAGGAAGAGGCGCACAACGCGGTGAGCCTCTGTGTTTAAGACCCGATCCCCTCATCCGCCCGCGCTGCGGGCACCTTCTCCCTCTGGGAGAAGGGTGAACAGCGCTTGCTGCTCACTCACAAGAAGAGGCTCCCGCTCCTCCCAGTGGGAGGAGCTGTCGGCGGATGCCGACTGAGGAGGGGATCGCGCCTCTCAGAATGAGGCGCGAGTGATGTGCCTCTCTCGGCAATTCCCGATCCCCTCATCCGCCCGCATCCGCGGGCACCTTCTCCCATTGGGAGAAGGACAAGCCCCGACTGCCGGCGGCCGAACCCCGGCTTCCCTCACTTCAAATAAAATTTCAAAAATTCAGCCTCCTGCTCTTTGCTCAAAGCAGCGGGGATGAATTTCATCGTCACGGCATCCGTAATCGCGTGGTCGAGACCGGCGATGCGGCGGGGCAGGAGATTGTTCTTGGGGAAGTAAGTGTCGCGAATGAATTTCGCCTGATCCTCGCTGATGCCGGCATAGTCAGCATAAAGCTTCAGCGCTTGGGGATCGGCATACATATAATTCAGCGTCTCCTCATAGGCGGCAAAGAAGCGCTTGAGCTGGTCAGCCTTGCCGGTGATGACATTCACATGCGCAAAATTCATGCGGATCGTTTGGTTCTTGAACGCCTCCACATCGCTCAAACGGGCAATGACGCGCACGCGATTGGCGCGCACATCATCCACAACACTCGGCGGGGCCGCCCAGCCAATGTCGATCTGTCCTGACATGACCTGCGTGAATGTTGTCTGCGCTGTGCCTGTGGCAACCGCCTTGATGTCAACGCCCGCTTGTTTGATCGAGGCGAGCGTTCCCAGATGCGACGACGATCCATTGGACGAATAGGCCATGGTCTTGCCCGCTGCATCTTTCAGCGTCTTGATGGGCGACTTGGCGTCGACATACCAGAAGATGTCGTCAGCGCCCGTCATCTGGCTCGAGATGGGACGCAAAGGCGCCCCCTTCACAAAGGCCGCCAGAATGCCGCTGGTGCCTGTGCCCGTACCAATATCCACGCTGCCCGAAATGACGGCTTGTGTCGTTTCGCCCGCACCCGCCGTGTAGAGGATTTCGAGTTTCAGCCCGTGTTTGGCAAAGATGCCCGCGCGCATGCCAACATCAGGAATGCCAGTGTCCCAGTTGCCGCGCTGGGGAACGGCGAGCTTCAGCAGATCTTGTGCTTGGGCCGATTGCGCCAGAACAAGCGCCGCACAAGCGCCAATGAGGGAACGCGTCCAGGATGCCATTTACGATCCTCCCCTGATGGCCTCTGAGGGCCTTTTGCTTGGGGGGAGCCTAGCATAAGGGCGGCCGAAGCGAACAGTCGCCCCGCCCACTTTTTGCCTTGTGTTGACAGTGTGGGTGCGGGACGCCATCACAAGGGCGTTAGCACCGGGAATCGATATGGCTGGGCTCGACCGCTACACTGCCGTCCTGCGCCTCTTCACACAGTCTCACAGTGAGTGGACCGTGCCGGATATGGCTGAGGCCTTGGGCGTGCCGCAAAGCACGGTCTACCGAACAATCCACGATCTTCTGGCCGAGAACTTCCTCGAATCCGCCAGCGAGGCCCGCTATCGGCTGGGCTCGGTCTTCTTTGAATTTGGCCGCCTGTTGCGCCTCACCGATCCTCTGCTCAAAGCGGGGCGCGCGGCGCTGCAAGATGCGGTGCGCGCGGCGCAGATGCCCTGCGTGGGCCTACTGTGCCGTCTCTATAATGATCAGGTCATGTGCGTGGCCGATGAATCTTCCCCCGGCGCCATGTTCCGCTCAAGCTATGAGCCGGGCCGCCCCATGCCCCTGACACAGGGCGCGACCTCCAAAGTCATTCTCGCGCATTTGCCCACGCGCCGCTTCAATCGTCTCGCCGAACAATGGCCCGCAGCCAAAGACGTCGCCTTCCGCAATGAATTACAGATGGTGCGTCGACGCGGGGTCTGTGTGTCGAGCGGTGAGATTGACCGCGATGTCGTGGGTATCTCCGCGCCGATCCTGCGCAAGGGCACCGGCGTGCTCGCCAGCATCAGCCTTGTTCTCCCGCGCGAGCAATGTAGCGAGGCTGATATTACGCGCCTGTCAGATGTGCTGATGGAGAGCGCGCGCCGCGTCGAAGGGACGCTCGAAGAAGAAGCCCAGCGCGCAGAGGGTCTCGCCGCTGCGCGCAGTATTTGAACTCAGTCGCGTTTGGCGGTCTGGCCGAAGAGAATTTTCTTGGCGGCCTCCGACATGCCTTCTTCGCGCAAACCCTCGCCTTTGGCATAAGCGCGCATGACGGCGGGGCGTTTGGCCATGGCCTCAAACCAGCGCTTCACATGCGGGAAATCATCGAGATTTTGCTGCTGGCGCTGATGCGGCACGATCCACGGATAGCAGGCCATATCGGCGATAGAATATTCGCCCGCTACAAAAGCATGGTTGGCAAGTTGGCGATCCAGCACACCATAAAGACGATTGGTCTCTTTGGTGTAGCGCTCCATCGCATAAGGAATTTTCTCAGGCGCATATTGGTTGAAGTGATGGTTCTGGCCGGCCATGGGGCCAAGGCCGCCCATCTGCCAGAACAGCCATTCCATCACATGCGAGCGCGCGCGCATCTCCTCAGGCAAGAAGCGGCCGATCTTTTGCGCGAGATAGACAAGGATCGCACCTGACTCGAACACTGAATGAGGCGCCCCGCCATCAGCAGGATTGAGATCACGGATCGCGGGGATGCGATTGTTGGGCGCAATCTTCAAGAAGGCAGGATCAAATTGCGCGCCCTTGCCGATGTCGATGGGATGAATGCGATAGGGCAGGCCCGCTTCTTCCAGAAAGATCGTGATCTTGTGGCCATTGGGTGTGGGCCAGTAATGCAGTTCGATCATGTCACTCACCTTGTTGCAGCTGAGGCATATAGGCGCTCAGCCCAGTCTCTCAAGCTTGAGGAAGAGCGTATCAACATCGCGTAGCAAAGGCGCCACGGCGCGCTCAAAGCTGGTGCCGCGCGCGATCCGCTCCGCCACATCGCTCACCATGCTTGCTGAGGCTGACAAAGGCAAAGCCGCCTGGCCCTGCAGATCAAGCACGGCTCCCAGATGGCAGATCGCATCGCCCTGATCATCAAGTGGCATGGCCAAAGCTTGGCGCAGATCATCGGCGACAGCCACCGCCTCGATGCCCCGCAGATCGGGCAGAACGAGCGGCACGATGGCCCCGCGCAAGGCATCTGCATCATCGAAATAAGCGTCCGGCAGCATCTGTTCGCAGCGTGTCAGGCGTGTGCGTACCTTTTGCGTGAATGTATCGAGCACCGCCATGCGCACAGCAATCGAACTGGCGTGATAGCGCTCCGCCTCACTCAAAGCCGCACTCCAGCGCAGACCCAGACCAAGATTGACGCGGCCCGCGATGCGGCCCAGCAGTGGCTCACGCCAATAGAAGGGCAGATCATAAGCGCGCAGCTCCTCCACCAGATCGGCAGGCGGTTGGTGGCACATGAGATGCAACAGCTCATTGGGCACGATCAGCGCAGCGCAGCCTTCAGGCCCGCTGAGGAAGGTCGAGCCTGCAATGAGAACGCAGGCCCCCTTGTGCAATTCGGCCTGCAATTCGTCAGGCTCAGCGCGCATGGCGCTCGCATCAACAAGCAGGAAGATCTCGCTGAAGCGCGCGACCTCTTGCGCCCAATCTTGCGACAGGCCTCTGAGGCCGCCGCGTGAGCGATGCAGCAGATGAATGAAGAGTGGACTGTCGAGCGAGGCGGCAAGATCAAGCGCTTCAGCCTCGATCGCTGCCATGTCGCGCGGCAGACCGTCATTGCCGCGCAAGGCGACATCCATCAAGTTCTCAGGCGCGGGAAAGTCGGAGCTTTCGCTGTGACCGGCGCTCAGCTCGCCCAAGCGCGTGCCATGGATGGCATAGGCGATGGCGCGGGCAAGATTGCGCGCGGCATGGATGGAGGGGCTGAGGAAGACGGTGGAGCCCTGCGTCCCATAAAGGGTCGCAATGCGCTCGCGCAGATTTTCAAACCAGCGCGACAGGGTAAGTCCGCCAGCGCCTTGTGTGCCCATGACGCGCGTCAGCATGGCGAGCGCATCGGCATGGGCGCGTGCACTGGGGGCGGTGGCATCGGTGCTGGAGAACCAGATTTCATGGGCGGCTGGCTGCAGGGCCGAGCCCGCTGCCGTGCGCCCCGTCTCGGGATCGGGCCAGAGGGCAGAGCCGCCACCACTGGCCAGCAGCAAATCAAATTGGGCTCGCAGATCCGCATCGGAGGAGACCACAGCCCCATCCGCACCGGCTGCCCGCGACAGCAGTACGCCACTCATACGCAACCCTCACGCAACACTGAGGCAGAGTGTGGCGGCAGAGTGTAAAGATCGGATTAGCTCGCGCTTGGCCGCCAGCGGCGCAGCAGCAAAGCATTAGTAACCACGCTGACCGATGACAGCGCCATGGCCGCTCCCGCAAAGACGGGGCTCAGCAGGCCCGCTGCCGCCAAGGGAATGCCCACGATATTATAGATGAAGGCCCAGAACAGACCGCGCCGGATCGTGGCATAGGTCGCGCGGCTGATCGAAATGGCATCAGCGATCAAAAGCGGATCGCCGCGCATCAAAGTAATGGCCGCCGTATTCATGGCGACATCAGCGCCTGTACCCATCGCCATGCCCACATCAGCTGCCGCAAGGGCAGGGGCATCATTCACACCATCGCCCACCATCGCGACATGATGGCCTTGTTGGCGCAGGGCCTCGATCTCAGCGGCTTTGCCAGCAGGCAAGACGCCAGCTTTCACCGTGTCGATCCCAACCTCGGCCGCCACGACAGCGGCCGTGCGCTCATTATCGCCTGTCAGAAGCACTGTCTTGATGTTGAGACGCGCCAGATCGTGCACCGCCTGTTTGGCGCCTGGCTTCAACTCATCACGCACAGCGATAATGCCGAGCAGCTGCGATTGGGCAGCATCACCAATCCACATGACCGTATGGCCCTGCAGTTCCAGAGTGACGGCCTGTTGTTCGAGGCTTGCCAGATCCATCGCACGCTCGCTCAGCAAAGCGCGGTTGCCGATGACAAGATGGCGGCCTGCAACATTTGCCTCAAGCCCCATGCCGGTGCGATTGCGCAGGCTTTCCAGATGCGGCAGCGCTTTGCCCTGCGCGCGCGCCAAAATCGCATGGGCGAGGGGATGTTCGCTGCCTTGTTGTGCACCAGCAACGAGCAGCAGCAATTCGTCTTCGCTCATGCCGCGCGCCACAATCTGCGTCACACTGGGCTTGCCTTGCGTGATCGTGCCTGTCTTGTCGAGCACCACTGTGTCGAGTGAATGGGCGCGCTCCAGCGCCTCTTGATCGCGAATGAGAATGCCTGCGCGCGCCGCTGCACCCGTGCCGACCATGAAGGCGGTTGGTGTGGCAAGGCCAAGCGCGCAAGGACAAGCGATGACCATGACGGAGACTGCCGCCAAAAGGCCGCCTGCCGCATCACCCATGAGCCACCAGACCACGAAAGTCAGTGCAGCAATGACAATCACGATTGGCACGAAGATGGCGGCCACGCGGTCCACCAGCTTTTGCACGGGCGCTTTATTGGCCTGCGCATGTTCAACCAAGGCGATGATGCGCGCCAGTGTTGAGGCATCTCCCGTTGCGGTGGTCTCCACACGCAGCAGGCCCTCGCCATTGATCGAGCCGCCTGTGACGTGATCGCCCACAGTCTTTTCAACCGGCAGGCTTTCGCCTGTCAGCAGGCTTTCATCCACAGCGCTCGCACCTGCGCGCACGCGCCCATCAACGGGCATACGCTCGCCGGGGCGCACGACAACAATGTCGCCAACCATGACAGAGGCAACGGGGACTTCGACCTCGCTGCTGCCCTGTTCCACACGCGCGGTCTCCGGGCGCAAGGCCATCAAGGAGCGAATGGCGGCGGTGGTTGAACGCTTGGCGCGGCTCTCCAGCCATTTGCCCAAACGCACGAGCGCAATGACAATGGCAGCGGCTTCAAAATAGAAATGATGCGCATGGGGCTGCGTCATCAGCCACAGGCTGTAGACATAAGCCACCGTGGTGCCGAGCGCGACGAGCAGATCCATATTGCCCGCGCCCGCGCGCACAGCCTTCCAGCCCGCGACATAAAAGCGCCAGCCCAAAACAAATTGCACGGGCGTGGCGAGCGCCAGCTGCAACCAGGGCGAGAGCATCACGCCAAACATCGGCAGAGTGAGCGGCAAAGATAAAGCGAGCGCGATGATGACGCGCAAACGCTCATTGGCAAGGCGCTCATCATCAGCGGCCGCCAGCTGCGCATCGCGCGCATGATCGCCTGTGAGGATCTGCGCCTCATAGCCTGCACGCTCAACAGCACCCACAAGATCAGCCGGGCGCATGAGGCCGCGCTTGCCGGTGACTTGCGCTTTTTCGGTCGCGAGATTGACGAGGGCTTGAGTGACGCCGCTTGACTGCGACAAGGCCTGTTCGACGCGTGACACGCAACTGGCGCAGGTCATGCCGCCAATTTTCAGCTCCAGCATTTCGCTGGGCACATCATAGCCCGCGCGCTCGATGGCCGCGGCGAGATCGGCCGGCGAGATCTGCGCAGCATTGAAATGGATGTCGGCTTTCTCAGCCGCCAGATTGACTGTGGCGCTCACCGAGGGCAGGGCGCTGAGCGCGCTTTCCACTCTCCCCGCACAGGTTGCGCAGGTCATGCCCTCAATCGGCAGGGAGATCTGATGCACAGTGTCTGATTGTGGAGCTTGTGCTGTGTCGCTGATGAGGCTCATGCGTCCCTCGCTTCCATCAGAGACATAAACACGAACGGCGCGCCCTGCCAGTTGGGACGCGCCGTTCAAGCTCTATCTTTTGTCGGCTGGCTTAGCGGCCGAAAATTGCCTTGGCGCGCGCAATGACCTGCGGCGGTGTTGCCAAAGTCTTGCGGATCTCTTCGCCAAGCGCCTGCGGCGAAGAATATTCAATATCGAGATTGGCCTTTGCGGCTTCGGCAAGGAACTCAGGATCCTTCATCAGCGCAGCAAAGCCATCCTGCAGCGCCTTCAAAGCGGCGGGCTGTGTGCCGGGGGGCACCATGAAGGCGCGGCCAACCGCGCCGCCACTGGCGTAAAGGCCAAGGATCGCCTTGTCATCGGGCGTATCACCCAATTCGCCAAGGGCGGGCACATCCGGCAGTTCGGGGCTGCGCGTGGGAACATCCTGCAGAATGATCTTGATCTTCTTCTCGTCGAGCCACGCCTTCTTGGTGATCTTGACCGACGCCCACGAACCAGCGGTTCCCTCAACCTCGCCGCGCTCCATAGCGAGCATGCCTTCAGCAGAAGCGGGATAGCCTGAGATGACTTTGAAGCGTGTGCCGATGACGGCATTGAGCAGCTTCGGAACCACTTCGGAAATATTGCCAGCACCTGCTGCAGCCACAGCTGTCTCAGTCTTCTTGGCTTCCTCAATCGACTGCACTTTGGCGGTGTGCCACTGGAAGTGGATATTGTTGGAGGAGGCCGCACGGCCGACCCAGAGGAATTTGGCAGCATCAAACTGCACGGCAGGATTGGCGACGGCCTGTTCCAGCGCGAGCGTTTCGGTCACCACACCAATCGCAGTGCCGTCTTTGGGTGCGACTGAGTAGATGTAATTGGCAGCCTTCAGCGTGCCAGCGCCCGGCATATTGGAGGCGATGACGCTGGGATTGCCCGGCAGATGTTTGCCCAGATAGCGCGACACGATGCGGCCATAGAGGTCATAGCTGCCGCCAGCGGTGTTGCCGATATAGATGGTGACCGTTTTGCCGGCGAAGAGCGCATCCTGCGCAAAAGCAGCAGGGGCGGCGAGGCACAGCAGGGCAGCCAGTGCGGCGCGGCGTGAGGCAGGACGTGCAAACATCTTTTCCTCCGGTTCTCGTTCGGGTTTCCAAGTCTGCGACACGTGCCGTGAGCGCTGACATCAAGTGAGCGCTTATTACTCAGAACATATGAAAATGTCACGCACGTCCTCGTGAATGGTAGCCTTGGACATGGGGTTGGGCTACTAATCTTCGATCTCTATGGATTCGAACGGGCAAGGGTCCGGCTCTCATATGACTGGTCATCCCACACGCCTGTTTGCCTTCTGCCTTGCCAGCATCGCTTTGATCGGCCCGCTGGCCGTCCATGCCTATATGCCTGTGATCCCCGCCGTGAAGATTGGGCTGGGCATTCCCGATGCGCTCGCCCAATTGAGTTTCAGCGTTGCGCTCTTTGGAATGGCGGTGGCGACGCTGGTCTATGGGACTTTGTCAGACCGTTTTGGCCGTCGCCCCGTTCTGCTCTCTGGCCTCGCGCTGTTCTTGCTGGGCTCTCTCGTTTCGTTCTTTGCCACCTCCATCGTGCCGCTTGTTCTGGGGCGCTTGTTGCAGGCGATTGGCGCGGGCTGCGGCATGACTTTGGTGCGCACCATTGCGCGCGATGCCTATGGGCCAGACCAGCTTGTGAAAGTGCTGGCCTATCTCACCATGTTCTACACAATCGGCCCGATGGTCGCCCCCATTGCCACAGGCTTTCTGGTGGATCTGTTTGGCTGGCGCAGCGTCTTTGCTTTCGCGCTTGTCTCGGGTGGTTTGATCGCATCTGGCGCTTGGTTCGTGCTTTATGAGACCAAGCCCGCTGGCTCAGGCCTTGCGGCGGGGGCGAGCATTTCGCAAAGCTATGTCTCGCTCTTCAAACATCTGCGCTTCACCTCTTTTGTGTGCCAGACGGGTTTCAGCACCGGGGCCTTCATGGTGACGGCAGCGGCGGCCTCTTTCATCATGAAAGAAATGCTCGACCGGCCTGCCTCGGAATATGGGCTCTGGTTCACAGCCTTTCCCGTTGGCTTCTTCCTTGGCAACTTTGTGTCGAGCCGTCTGGGCTCACGCGCCAAGATTGAAGACATGGTGTTGATTGGCTCGGTCCTGTCGCTGGCTGCAGCTGTTGCCATGTGCGTGCTGCTGGCGGTGGGGCTTGTGTCGCCGCTCTCTGTTTTTCTTCCCGGTCTGATGATCACTTTCGCGCAGGGCCTCTCGCTGCCCTATTCGCAGGCCGGCGCCATGGGCGTTGATCCGCGCTTGGCCGGCACAGCCTCGGGCATTGGTGTATGCCTGCAAAATCTCTGCGGCTTTCTGACCACTCAGGCCTATGGAATCATGGCTGATGGTACGGTATGGCCACTCATCATCACCTGCGGAACATCCTCGCTCATCATGATGGGCTTTGGTTTGGTTCCGTGGTGGCTGCGCCAACGCGCACAACAATAAAAAGGGGAGACTGCTGCAATGGACTTTCTGGGCACGCCCGATATCGGCCCCTGGCTCTTCTTCGGCCTGACAGCGGCTTCCATGGTCACAGCCTTCATCGGTGTCTTCACTGGCACAGCGGGCGGCGTGATCTTGCTCGCACTGATGGCGATTGTGATGCCGCCCAGCGTGTTGATCCCCGTTCATACGGTGGTGCAGCTGGGCTCGGGCATATCGCGCGCCGTCATCATGTGGCGCTATGTGATGAAGCAGGTCGTGCCCTCCTTTGCTGTGGGTGTGGCGCTGGGGGCCTTTGTGGGGGCCAAGACCTTCGTCGCGCTCTCGCCCAATACGCTGCAAGCGATCATCGGCGGCTTCATTTTGTTCATCACCTGGATGCCCAAGCTGGGCCGCATCGGTGGTGAGAAGGGCCGCTTTGCGGTGCTGGGTTTTCTGGCCACTTTCTTGGGCGTATTCGTCAGCGCGACGGGCACATTGATTGCGCCCTTTATCGCGGCGGCCTCGCCTGACCGGCGCAACCATGTGGCCACGCAAGGCGCTTTGATGACCTTCGTGCATATTGCCAAGCTGGTGGCCTTCGGCTTCCTCGGCTTTTCGATCTGGGCCTATCTGCCCCTCATGATTGCTATGGTGGCCACGGGGGCTGTGGGGAACTGGGTGGGCGAAATCGCCCTTGCCCGTACAACCGAACAGCGCTTCCGCTCGATCTTGAAGGTTTTCTTGACCTTGCTGGCTCTCGAACTTTTGTGGCGCGCAGTGAAGGACGCTGGCTTCTTCTGATATTGCGCATCGGCGGATGATGGCTAAACTTGACCAAGAATAAGGGCGACAGCCCCTGGAGGAATGATCATGACGACCGCAACCAAGAGTGACCTCGAAGTCATCCCGCTCACGAACCATATCGGCGCTGAAATGCGCGGCCTTGATATGACCAAGCCGCTGAGCGATGAAGATATCGAGGCCATCAATGAGGCCTTCCTCAAACATCTCGTTATCGTCTTCCGTGATCAGAAACTCACGCAGGAAGATCTGCTGCGCGTGACCGCCTATTTCGGTCCCGTGGGCCATATGCGTCGCCCGCCCAAATATTTCCCGCCGGGCTTCGACAAGATCCTGCCAAACATCATGCTCATCACCAATATCCGCGAGAATGGCGAGCCCATTGGCGCGCTGCCTGATGGCGAGATGATGTTCCATCACGACATGATCCACTCGGCCAATCCCGATGCAGGCACGATGCTCTATTCGGTGGAAGTGCCGACCTGGGGTGGTGATACATTGTTTGCCAGTGGCTATGCGGCTTATGACACGCTCGACCCTGCGCTGCGCAACAAGCTCGAGGGCAAGCGCGCGCGCCATTTCTACAACTACGGTTCAGTGGTGAAGGGCGATGGCAAGGGCACCGAGGCTTTTGGTGAAAGCCTGCATCCTTTCTTCCGTACCCATGACCAGACGGGCAAGAAGGCCATCTATGTGAACCGGCTTATGACGGTTGGCATCGAAGGCATGGACGATACTGAGGCGCAGCCCATTCTCGATCATGTGTTCGACCATATGGAGAAGCCTGAGTTCATCTATGCGCATAAGTGGCAGGTGGGCGATATTCTGCTCTGGGACAATCGCTGCTCGACCCATGCGCGCACCGACTTCCCCGCCGATCAGCGCCGCTTGATGCTGCGCACCACGGTCGAATGTGCCAAGCCGCCTTATTGAGTGGCTTCCTTCTCCCAGTGGGAGAAGTTGCCCGCAGCGCGGGCGGATGAGGGGATCGGGAGAAAGTTGTGAGAGGCGCAGCGATTGTTGCGCCTCTTTTTGTTAAGCGCGATCCCCTCCTCAGTCAGCATCCGCTGACAGCTCCTCCCTCTGGGAGGAGCGGGAGCCTTTTCTTTTTAGATGGCAGCAACCCTACGTCACCCTTCTCCCAGTGGGAGAAGGTGGCCGCGGAGCGGACGGATGAGGGGATCGGATGTGAACTATGAGAGGCGCAGCGTGCGCCTCAATCCTTCTCCAGCTCGATATCAAGCCCGCCGACAAAGCGCGCATGCATATTATAGGTGCTGACCAGCACGGCGATCTCAACAAGGCCGCGCTCACCATAATGTTGCTTCACCGTCGCAGCGGTGGTCTCTTTCAACTTTACCTGTAGCGTCAGCTCATCAGCCGCAGAGATCGCCGCGCGCTCGGCGTCAGAAAAGCGCGCATCAATCTCGTCCTTCAACAAAGCCGCGCAATCTTCTTCGCTCAAACCCTCAGGCACGGCGAGCTTGGGAATATGCTGCTTGATAATATAGGCGCTCCCCAGCCGCCAGCCGACGCGGATGATGAGAATTTCGCGCAAGCGTCCGCTGAGTTTCGTGCCCCAGCGCACAGCATTGAGATGGTCGAACCAGCTTTGCGCCAAATCGCCATTGTGTAAAAGCGCTTTATAGATGCCGAGCAGATTGCCACGGCGGCCCTTCTTCAATTGCACAACAAGCTCTTTGGCTTTGTCGTCCAAACCATCTTCGAGCAAAGTCACATGCGCCATGGTCAGGCCCTCAATGTGTCGCGATTGACCAGGGCCTGCGACATTTTGAGGAACATCTCTTCGATATCCTCCAGCGCATTGTGGCGGTCAGCGATGGCGGTATGGGGCATCACAACAATGTTGTTATAGCCAAAGACAGGATCATCCGATTTGGCGGGCCGCTCGAACCACACATCCGTGCCATAGCCAGCCAGACGTTTGGCGTCGATCGCCTCAAACAAAGCCGCGCGGTCAATGAGTTCAGGCCGCGAGACATTGACGAGGAACGAGCCTTGCTTGGCCGCGCGCAACTCTTTCGCGCCCAAGATCCCGCGCGTCTGATCCGTTACAGGCAGATTGACGGTCATATAATCTGACTGCGCCATCAGCTCCATCAAAGGCACATAGCGCGCATTGTAGAAATTCTCTTCGGCCTCGGTGAGGCGCGTGCGCTGCGTATAGATGACCTTCATCTCAAAGGCGGCCGCCTTGCGCGCAATCTCGCGCCCCACTTCGCCAAAGCCAATGATGCCGAGAGTCTTGCCAAACATCGTGCGCAATTTGGGGATACGCGCAAAATTGCTGCCGCCCGTATAGCGCTTGTCATAGGGGCGGATTGTATGGCCCGCCGCGTTCAAGCGCGGCTCATCAATCACATGGTTCAGCTCGAACAGATGTTTGCCCATCGCGGCCATCAGCGCAAAGGCCAATTCTGAGAGCGCGATATTGATGCGGCGACGCTGCGTGCTCACCACAACGCAGCGCTTGGCGCAGGCGGCAAGATCAATATTGCGTGTGATGAAGCCGTATTTCTGCACCACAGTCATCTTGGGTGCGAGCGCAAGCTCCTCTTCACCAAAACGCAGGCTCTCGATCAAACAGGCATCTGCTTCGGGCAGCAGCTTGCGGAAATGGTCTTGATCTTCGGCCAACAGAACGCGCGCAGGAAACAGGCCGGGAATGGACGGGCGCAGGCGCGCCAGCCAGCCTGTAAAGTCAGGCTCGTCATGGGCGAAAAAATCCGCCACCGCATCCATGAATTCTTGCGATGCTGAGGGATCAAGCATCGGCACGAACATGCGCATGAAGGCGTCTTGTTCGAGAACCAGCGTCTTCATGGGCCTTACTTTCCTTCGAGAACCTGACGCAGCTGGTCGATGACATTTTTCGGCGCGCCGTCGAGCTCCTTGACGAAGCGCTCGACCATAGCCGGTGTCACCATGCCGCCAGAGATGCGCATGGGCGACAGCTGCGCCTGAAATTCAGGATCATTCATTGTCGCTGCAAAAGCCTCACGCAATATGCGCACCTGCTCGTCAGGCACAGAAGGTGGCAGGACGACAGGATAAGCAGCGGTGAATTTCACGCCATAGAGGGCGAGCATTTCCTTGGCCTCTTTGTCACTGGCCAGTTCAATTCCGGTTGGCACATCGGGCATTTCTTTGCTGCGGTCTGTACCAAATTGCGCGAGCACACGAATGCGTCCGCTCTTGATCCAGTCCGGGCGCGCGGCCATCAGCGCAGCATAGGTTGTCACCGCGCCATCAATCTCGCCACCTTCAAATGCGAGGAGATAATCTGCCACGCCCTTATAGCCCGCGACGACTTTGATCTTGGTGCCCAGCAAACGGTTCGACAGATTGGCGAGCACCGTGCTGTCGGCGCCAGCCCCCGTCGAGCCAAAGGTCGCGCCCTTGGTGCGCAAATCTTCAAAGCTCTTGACGGGAGATGCACCGCCCACCCATGCGACAGCGGGATCTTGCCCCGGCGTGCCGAGCCAAGCCATACGCGACAGATCAAATTGCGCATTGCCGCTCGTGCCAGACACGAGTTTGAGCGCGGGCTCGAGCAGCATCGTATTCATCGGAAAGCCGATGGCTGTGCCATCACGTGCAGCGCGGTTGTAGAGATAGTTCATCATCGTCAGGCTGCCAGCTCCGGGCATATTCTCAACGACGATCTTGGGATTGCCGGGAATATGTTTGCCCAGATGTGCGGCCAGAATGCGCGGTGCCAAATCATAAGCGCCGCCCGGAGGGATGCCGACATAAAAATGCAGCGTCTTGCCTTCGAAGAAAGAATTGGCAAGGGCAGGGCGCACCCCGGTCAGGCTGAGAGCCATGGCGCTGCCGCCAAGCGTCAATAAGGTCCGGCGCGTTGCACTGAACATTTCGTCCTCCCTCGGCCCGCTGAGCGGCCATGTCCATGCCGGGGTTAAGGCTTGCAGATCCAAAGTCAAGATGCGCAGTTTCGGGCGCGTTGCGCGGCACTAACAAAAAAGGAGAGGAGCTTCGGCTCCTCTCCCTTGGCTGTGTGAGCGTCAAAACTCAGCCTTTGATGGCCTCATTGTAATAGGTGAGGTCGATATATTTGTGCGGATCGCTCAGCGCAGTTCCGGGCTTGCCATAGCGGCTGCGCAGATCAAGCACGGTGCGGATACCCTCAATCAGCATCTCGCCCTTGGGCGTGAGGCCAGAGGTCGGCGAGAGCAGGCTGTTCATCACAGAGCCCACAACGCCCGGCTTGATGTCAGCCATGTTACGCAAGAGGATCTGCGAGGCCTCTTCGCGATTGGCCGGATCCAGCGTCCAGGCAAGACCATCGAGATAGGCTTTGATGAAGCCCTTGATGGCGTCTGGATTCTGCGCAGCCCATGATCTGCGCGAGGCAAAGCAACCACCCTGATAGGCCTTGATCGTGTCGGTGCTCTTGGCGAGCACATTGAAGCCCTGCGCCGCAGCAATGGATGTAAAGGGCTCAATCGTCATCGTGGCAGGATGCGTGCCGGTTTTCACAGCTTCCCAACGCGATGGCGTTGCGCCAACGGCTGCGCGCTCATAAGTGCCAGGCTTCACGCCGCCCTTTTCGAGCATGTGATAGAACACAAAGGCAAAGCCGGTGCCGGGCGCATCAAGCGCGAGATTCTTGCCAGCCAGATCCGCGACGCTCTTATATTCAGGCTGGGCGATGATCGACAATTCAATCTGTGTCGCGCCGATGAAGGCGAAGAAGTCGGGCGTCTGCGGCAAAGCGACTGCACCCTGACCTTCGGTGTAAGCAACAACATTGTCGAATGCCGTGCCAGCCATATCAAACTCGCCCTTGGCGAGCGCTTCGGCTTGGTAGCCAGACGAGGGCGTCATGGTGATGGCAAGGTCAATGCCATGCTTTGTGAACCAGCCTTTTTCCTGCGCAACAAAGATCGGCAGATTGGGCGCGCCAGGAAAGGCGATGAGTTTGACAGTCTGTGTCACTGAAGGCTCCGTTGATCAGGGCTTGGTCTTGGCAGAGTGAATGGCGTTCCAGATGGCGAGCGGCGTCACGGGCATGTCGATATGCTCAACGCCATAGGGCGAGAGCGCATCCACAACCGCATTCACCAAAGTCGCGAGCGCAGGTGTCGTGCCGCCTTCACCGCCAGCCTTGATGCCAAGCGGATTGGTGGGCGAGAGCACTTCAGCAATCTCCGCATTGAAGCTCGGCATGTCGCTGGCGCGCGGCATACCATAATCCATGAAGGAGCCGCAGAGCGGCTGGCCTGTGCCCGGCTCGAGATAGAATTGCTCGAAAATCGCCTGACCCAGACCCTGCACAATGCCGCCATGTGTCTGGCCGTGGACGATCATCGGATTGATGCAGCGGCCCACGTCATCGACAGTGGCATAACGCACGACCTGCATCTCGCAGGTCTCAGGATCAATCTCGACTTCGCAGATCGCCGTGCCATTGGGGAAGACAGGATCATGCATTTCATTGGCGCGCTCAACAGCCAGGCCACCCTTGAGCGGATCGGGAAGATCCATCTGTGCGGCAATACGTGCAAGCTCGAACAGATCAACCGAGAAATTCGTCTCCGACACATGGAACTGACCATTGTCGAATGTGATCCGTTCTTGCGGCACTTTGAAGTGCAGGGCGGCAATCGCGCTGCCCTTGTTGATCAGATCTTCGCTGGCCAGCGCAATGACAGTGCCCGCATGGCGCATGGAGCGGCCAGAATGCGAGCCGCCGCCCACATGCACAATGTCAGTATCGCCGACGATGATCTTCACGCGCTCTACATCAACGCCGAGCATATCGGCGGCAACCTGCGCAAAGCTCGTCTCATGGCCTTGGCCGCTGGGCTGCGTGCCGATCACCACATCAATCATGCCTTCAGGCTTGACGGTAATATCCGCGCGCTCTTTGGGTGAGCCGATGGAGGACTCGACATAATTGGCAAGACCGACGCCGAGCAATTTGCCGCGCTTTTTGGCATCTGCACGGCGCTCGTCAATATGCGCCCAATCAGCCAGCTTCATCGACCAATCCATATTGGTCTCATAAGTGCCGCTGTCATAAACAGCGCCCACACCATTCTTGTAGGGGAAGCTCTTCGGCCCCACGAGATTCTTGCGGCGCAGTTCGATCTTGTCCATGCCAAGACGCTTGGCTGCGATCTCGATCAAACGCTCGAGCGCATAATTGACTTCGGGGCGGCCCGAGCTGCGATAGGCTTGCGTGGGCATCGTATTGGTGAAGATCGCGCGCGCACGCAAATGGGCGGCAGGAATATCGTAAGAGCCCGTGATGAGGCCCGAGCCCTTGCCAAGCGGCGAGAAGGAGACGGCGCGGCAGCCCACATTGCTGAGATTGTCTGCGCGCATGGCGAGGAATTTGCCATTCTCGTCCATTGCCAGCGCGACTTTCGAGACAAGATCGCGCCCCTGATAATCGCTCAGGAACGATTCAGAGCGCGTGGCAGTGTAGCGCACGGGGCGACCGAGTTTCTTTGTCGCCCAGAGCACGAGACCAAATTCAACAAAGGCGCGATTGCGTGTGCCGAAATTGCCGCCCACGTCATAAGACAAAACGCGCAGCTGCTCAGGCTTGATATTGAGCGTATGGGCAAGCTCTGCCTTCTGACGCACCGCGCCGCCACTGCCCGCATAAAGCGTGTAGCGGCCCGTCTTTGGATCAAAATTCGCGACAGCTGCGCGCGGCTCCAGCGGCACGCCTGTCACGCGCGCAATGTGGAACTCATATTCGACGACATGTTTGGCCTTGGCAAAGCCCGCTGCAGTGGCAGCTTCATCGCCAAAGAAGGTCTCGACGCAGATATTGTCGGGCAGCTCATCCCACACAGACACAGCGCCGGGCTTGGCGGCCTCGCGCGAGTCGGTGACGAAGGGCAAAACCTCGTAATCAATCTGCAAAGCCTCAGCCGCATCGAGCGCCTGCGCATAGGTCTCTGCCACGATCATCGCGACGGCTTCGCCCACATGGCGCGCGCGATCAGCGGGCAGCAACATATGCGGGCCGATGAAGACATCGCGTGTACCATCAGGCGCGGTGAGCTTCATGTCATATTTGGTCTTGGGCAGCGGATCATGGGGAATGGGGTTGAGCCCATCTGCCACAACATCCGCACCCGTGAAGACACCGAGCACGCCGGGCAGGCTGAGCGCTGTGTCTTTATGCACTTTGACGATGCGGGCATGGGGATGGGGCGAGCGCACCATCACCGCATGGGTCTGGCCCTCAAAGCGGAAGTCATCGCTGAAGCGGCCCTTGCCGGTGATCAGACGTTCGTCCTCTTTGCGACGAACAGGCTTGCCAATGGCCTTGAGCAATACGGCTTCGATGGGGCGCATATGTCTATCTCTGCTGGAGCGGCTTACTTAACGTCTTCGACTTTGCGAACGGGCGTCTCGGGAATGAGATCTGGTTTGCGGCGCTCATAGGTGTTGAGGCCGTTCTCGATCCATTTTCCCTGAACAGCATTCTCCGCAAATTCATCCCAGAGCTTTGCCCAGTCGCCGAGTTCATATCCATGCCACGGCGGCTGTGGGGAGAGGGTGGGGAAGCCCAGCTCCTCCCAAATGACCTTCGCCTTTTCCATATAGGGCTTGGTCGGCAAAGCCAGCGGCGGCATCAAAGTCTTCGCCGTCGCATCAATCAGCAATGTGGAGTTGTTGCCACCCTTGGGGCCATGGCCACCCGCGCGATTGGGAATGACGAGCACATCTTCGATTGGATTGGAGCGATAGGCCATCGACCAGAAGACGGCATCGGTATTGTGCGGATCAACATCTTCAGACACGGCCACGCAGATCTTGCCGCATTGGGCTTGCAGCGTCGCAGCTCCCTGCAGGCCGCGCCAGACTTCAGTCTTGGGCGCGCCTTGCTTGAACTGCAAGAAGATGACGGGGCGCAAATTCGACAAGGGCTCGTGCATCACAACGCGCGAAATACCCTTCACATTGAGATCTTTTTTGAGGTGATTGAGGAACAGCGGCTCATAGGCCACCTTCTTCATCACCGAAGATTCGCTCGGCGTCACTTGCGAGACGATTGAGACAAAGACCGCCTTCTTGCGATGCGTGATCGCAGTCACCTGCATCGACAGATTGAAGCCTTCGAGCGCGACATGGCCATGGCTCTCGCCGAAGGGGCCTTCTGGCTCGAGCATATCTGTGTCGATCAGGCCCTCAACGACGATCTCGGCATCGGCTGGAATCTCAAGATCCACCGTCAGCGCCTTGCAGGTGCGGATCGGATAGCCAGCCAGGCCGCCCGCCACCGCCATCTCGTCTTCATCGATGCGCAATTTTTGCGGGCCGGTGAACATGACGACCGGCGAGCAGCCGATAATGATGGCGCAGGGCATCTTCTCGCCGCGCTCTTTATACTTCAGCCAATGCTGATAGCCGCCCGCGCCCGACAGACGGCTGGCCATGCGCACGCCAAGCCGGTCGAGCGCTTTAAGGCCCGCCCGATAGGTGCCCATATTGCGAACCCCGGTCTCGGGGTCTTTGGTGACGGCGAGGGTCGCGGTGAAATAGGGGGCCGCATCAAAGCCGGGGGTCGAGATCGGCACCGGCAGGCAGGCCAGACCGCCGCCCGGCTTGGTGAGATCCGCACCCGTGATGACCACTTCCTGGCAGGGGGGATTGGTGATGCTGACGGGGGGAATCGGGTTGGACATGGCACGGGTCCAGACCTCGCCGATCTGCTCGACCGGCACACCCATGCCCGTGGCATAGATCTCGGGGTTGGCTGCCAGCGCGCCCACGACAACCGGCATGTCATATTTGCGGCCATCGACGCCGTGAACATTGGTGTAGAGGAAGGCCTTGCGCTGCGATTCGTGCAGGCCGCCCTGAAACTGCCAGCGCATCAGGGGATGCAACTCAGTGTCCTTGCAGATGGGGCGGTCGATCCGCACCAGAAGGCCGCGCTCCTCGAGGCGGCGAAGTTGCTCGTGGAAATCGGCGGGGGCCTGCTGGGCGCTCACGGCTTTGGTCCTGTCCTGAAGCTGCGGCTGGTCTGCGCCAGCCGAGGAAAGTCCTGCCCTGCCTAGGGGATGTGGCCGCCCTATGCAACCAAGGTCTGATGACTTTTCCAACCCAGGGCTGACAAGCGCCGCCGCGCCCTTTATGCCTGTGGCCGGAAACGCCGCTACGGCCCAAGAATGGAACAGCCATGACCGCCACGACCTCCTCATTCAAAACCCGCGATGGCCAGAAGATTGTCTATGAAATGCACGGCGATCCGGCCTCGCCCCAGCGTGTTCTCATGGTCCATTCTTTGGCCATGGACCATGCCTATTGGCGCCCGGTCGGCCAGCGCCTTGCCGCGCAGGGCGTCTGCGCTGTGGCCCTCAGCTGCCGCGGCCATGGCGACTCGGACAAGCCTGCTGGCCCCTATACGCTGGATCTCTTCGCCGCTGACATGAATGACCTGATGGACCATCTGGGCTGGCAGAGCGCCGTCGTGGCGGGCTCCTCCATGGGTGGCTCTGTGTCGCTGGCTTTTGCGCTCAATTACCCCAAGCGCACCGCGGGCCTCGCCCTCATCGACACAACCAGCTGCTATGGCGATGACGCGCCCAAGGCTTGGGCTGAGCGCGCTAATGCCGCTCTCGCCAAGGGCCTGTCCTCTTTGATCGACTTCCAGCTCACCCGCTGGTTCGGCGAAGAGTTCCGTGCGGCCAATCCTGCTGTGGCGCAGGGCTGCGTCGATACATTCTTGAAGAATGACATCAACGCCTATGCCGCCACCTGCAACATGCTTGGCAATTTCGACCTGCGCATGCGCCTTGGCGAAATCAAAGTGCCGACCCGCATCTTCGTGGGCGAGGAAGATTATGCGACCCCGCCCGCTATGGCCGAAGTCATGCATAAGGGCATTGCCGGCTCGACCCTGCGTAAAATGCCCAAGGCGCGCCATCTGACGCCGCTGGAAATGCCCGATGATGTGGTGGCCGAGATCATCGGCGTCCTCAAAGCGCGTTGAGTTTTTGTAACGTGACAGGGAAGGCGGGGCTGTAGAAGCTCCGCCTTCTTTCATTCAGTAGGCCTGAATGCGGCCGCAGGGGGACATATGATCTGGTGCCGGTTCTCAACTCCCGGTCATGACGTGGCCTATGGGCTTGTCGAAGACCAGCGCGTCACGCGCGTCACAGGCTCCATCTTCGGCGAATGGGCGCGCACCGCGCAGACCTATGCGTTGAGCGATGTTGAGCTTGATGTGCCCGTCGTGCCGGGAACTTTCTATGCGATTGGCTCCAATTATGCGGCCCATGTGGAAGAGCGCGGCAAAGTGCGCGGCACAGGCGCAAAATATTACGATGCGCCGCGTGTGGGCTATCGCGCCAACAGTGCGCTTCTGGCCCATGGCAAGAATATTGTGAAGCCGCTCGGCTCCGGGCCTGACTTTCAATATGAGGCAGAGCTTGTCGCGGTGATTGGCAAGCGCGTCCGCCGCGTCACGCCGCAGCAAGCGCGTGACTGCATCTTCGGCTGGACCATTGGCAATGATGTGACCGAGCGCGAGTGGCAGAAAAAAGACCCCACCAATCTGCGCGGCAAGAATGCCGATACGTTCAAGCCCATGGGGCCTTTCATTGCGACCGATTGCGATCTTGCGACCATGCGCACTCAAGTTTTCTTGAACGGCAAAAAGCTGCACGATTTTGCAACAGGCAATATGCTGTTCGATGCAGGCACGGTCATCAGCGCGATCTCGCAGACCAATACGCTCAATCCGGGTGATGTTGTGTGGCTGGGAACTGATGAGCTGCCGCAAAATATCGTCCCCGGCGACAAACTCGATATTACGATCACGGGCATTGGCACTTTGAGCAATGCTGTGGTCGCAGAACAGGCGGAGTGAGACTGATGATGATCATTGATTCCCAAGTTCACATCTGGGCCGCCCATTCGCCAGAGCGCCCCTGGATGGAGGGTATGGAGAAGCGCGCGCATCGCGATGTGCCGATCACCGCTGATGTCTTGCTGAGCGACATGAAAGAGGCAGGCGTTACCCAT
The DNA here is from genome assembly GCA_947454485.1 of Beijerinckiaceae bacterium. Taxonomy (GTDB): domain Bacteria; phylum Pseudomonadota; class Alphaproteobacteria; order Rhizobiales; family Beijerinckiaceae; genus Terripilifer. The sequence continues at coordinate 18,238 of CANGJJ010000012.1, read as the reverse complement.
ACGATCATCGTGCCGCCTTCGCTTGATGGCGACCGTAATGATCTGGCGCTCGCCGCTGCGCAAAAACATCCTGACCGCTTTGCTGTCATGGGCCGTTTGCTCATCGACAAGCCCGGTGCGCAGGCGCGCCTAGAGCGTTGGAAGTCTGATGCTGGCATGCTTGGCGTGCGCCTGACCTTCCATCGTGACAATGATCGCCCGCAATTGACCAATGGTGTGGCTGACTGGTTCTGGCCTGAGGCCGAACGTCTTGGCATTCCCGTCATGGTTCACGCACCTGAGCGTCTGCCGCAGATTGCTGACATCGCCAAGCGCCATCCCAATCTGACGATCATCGTTGATCATATGGGCTTTGCGCGCGAGACGATGGATGATGAAGCGCCCAATGGCGCCAAGCGTCTGCTCGAACTCGCGCCGCTCAAAAATGTCTGGGTGAAGACATCGGCCATGCCGTGCTTTTCGTCGCAGAACTATCCCTTCCCCAATCTGCATGATCCCATCAAGCGCGTGATTGATGGCTTTGGCGTGGAACGGTGCATGTGGGGCAGTGATTATTCACGCCTGCCGCCGACCTGTACCTATCGTCAATGCGTGACGATGTTCACAGAGGCGATGAGCTTTTTGTCGACGTCAGATCTTGAATGGGTCATGGGCAAATCACTCGCCACATGCCTTGGCTGGCCGAAGTGAAGGATATGATCATGCGTAAACTGGCCGCTCTCGTCGCTGGAGCTGTGCTGCTCTCTCAAGCTGCACAAGCGCAAACGCCCGAACAATTCTATGCGGGCAAGACGGTCGATATTTATGTCGGCTTTAGCGTCGGTGGTTATTACGACGTCTATGCGCGCCTCGTTGGTCGCCATATCGGTCGCCACATTCCCGGTAAGCCCAATGTGACCGTGAAAAATATGGAAGGCGCGGGCAGTGTGCGCCTCGCCAATTGGTTCTATGCAGTGGCGCCCAAAGACGGGACTGTCTTTGGCACGATCGCGCGCGGTGTGCCGCTCGATCCTTTGTTTGGCAATCCCGGCCCGCAGTTCAAAGATGGCAATGGCCTTTCGTATATTGGCAGCGCCAATTCGGAAGTCTCGGTTTGTGGTGCCACACCGCGCGCCGGCATCAAGACCTTTGAAGATTTGCTGACGAAGGAGCTGGTCGTTGGTGGCTTTGGCACCGGCACGGAATCTGAGCAGCATGTGAAATTGTCGAATGCTGTTCTTGGCACCAAGTTCAAACTCGTGCGCGGTTATCCCGGCGGCAATGATGTCAATCTGGCGATGGAGCGCGGCGAAGTGCAGGGCCGCTGCGGTTGGTCATGGACGGGCATTCGTGCCTCTGAATATATGAACCAGGTACGCAATGGTCAGCTGACTGTCTTCATCCAAAATTCGATGGAGAAGCACCCCGACATTCCCAATGTGCCGCTCATTATGGACAAGGCCACAACGCCTGAGCAAAAGCAGATGCTGCAGCTTGTTCTTGCTCCGCAGAAAATGGGCCGCCCCTTCATGGGCCCGCCCGGCATTCCCGCTGATCGTCTGGCAGCTTTGCGCAAGGCCTTTGCGGATACGATGAAGGATCCTCTCTTCCTGGAAGAAGCCGAAAAGGCAGGTCTGGAAATCTCGCCCATCACGGGTGAGGAAATGCAGGCGCTGATCGAGGATGCTTACAAGGTCGCGCCTGCTTTGGTGCAGAAGACGGCAGAGGCGATTAAGTAAGGGCACGGCTTATCCTTCTCCCAGTGGGAGAAGGCTCACTGAACCATACAAGAAGAGGCACCCGCTCCTCCCAGTGGGAGGAGCTGTCAGCGGATGCCGACTGAGGAGGGGATCGCGCCTTTCAGAATGAGTCGCGCGTGATGTGCCTCTCTCGGCGATCGCCCGATCCCCTCATCCGCCCGCATCCGCGGGCACCTTCTCCCATTGGGAGAAGGGCACTCCCCCTCACGCCACCAGCTGCTCGATCTTGCCCTTCGCATCGACGCCTTGCGCGCGATATTGGCCGATCTTTTCGAGCAAGGGAGCATCGCTCATCGTGTAGAGAACCGCGTCCTTGCCAAGATCTGCCTTGTGACGACGCCACAGGAAGTTTGGCACGACGAAAATATCGTTCTCTTCCCATTTGAAGGTCTGGCCCGCGACTTCAGTCTCACCACGCCCCTCGATCACGACATAGACTGTGCTCGATGTCTCGCGCTTGAAGCGTGTTTCTTCGCCAGCGCGGATCATCTGCGCGCCATAGCCAAGCGCGGGGAAGATGGAGGCACCCGTCACCGGATTGATCAGAGCCAGATCAATTCCCTCATAGGGACAGCCAGCTTCAGCGCGCAGCGCCGTCAGGCTCTCTTTGATGTCGCGCCCGCGCAGATGGATGTAGGGCGAGAGCTGATGACCAATGCCGCGCTGATGATTGGCAAAGCGCGGCACAATGCCACCCTGACCATAGAGGCGACGCGAATGGCCAGTTGAATAGACCGCTTTTTGCGCGCGCAGATTGTCTCGGCCCATCTCATGGGGCAGTTCTTCATCGAGCCAGATGATGTCGAGAAATTCCATCAAGGGCCAATCAAGCGTATCGACCCACACAATCGGCTCGTTGCCGTCATTGCCATGGTCATGCCATGTGCCGTTCGGCGTGAAAATCAAATCACCGCGCGAGGCTTCGCAGCGCTCGCCCTCAACATTGGTGTAGCCACCCTTGTCCGAGAGAATGGTGCGGCTGGCATTGGGGCTGTGCAAATGGGCGCGCGCCACATCGCCCGGATTATAGATCGAGACCGCGCAGCGCATGGTGGAGGCGACCTGCAAGCGGCCACCCAGACCCGGATTGGTGAGCAAAAATTGCTGACGATCTGCAAATTCGACGGGCGGCACATCGGCCTCGGTCGCAATCCGAGCTATCTTGTCGAGATAGGGCGAGATCTCGCGCCATTTCCAATGATGGGGCGCAGCTTTCATCTGGCCGGCAGCCACGCGGCCCTGTGCCATTTCGCCAGAGGCTTTCACATCGGTGTCAGCAAACCAGGGGCGCTGTGCGGGGGCATTGGCCTGCGTGCGCAGCCAAATGGCATATTGTGCGGCCTCGGCATTCAGCGCCTCCATACGAGCGCGTGCGTCAGCATTGAGAGGGGTCGGTGCCATATCAGTGTGCCTGCGGTGCGTTGGGATCGATGACGCGCATAGGCTTGCCATCCATCCATGCAAGGATGTTTTCGACAGACTGGCCGTAAGTGACCTCATAATTTTCGGCGATCACATAGCCCAGATGCGGTGTGAGCAATGTATTAGGCGCGCTGCGGATCGGATCATCCTTGGCGAGCGGCTCGCGGTCATAGACATCCAGCGCCGCGCCGCCGATCTGTCCGGCCTTCAGTGCTGCAATGAGCGCGGGCACATCAATGATGGGCGAGCGTGATGTGTTGACGATGAGGGCGGTCGGCTTCATCAGCGCAAGCTGGGGCGCGCCCACCAAACCGCGTGTGTCTTTGTTGAGCGCCAGATGAATCGTGGCGACATCCGCGCGCTTCATCAGCTCTTCTTTGGTGACGCATTCAATGCCAAGCGCTGCCGCCTTTTCGGGCGTCAGACTGCGTGACCATGCAATCACCTTCATGCCGAAGGCTTGGCCGACTTTGGCGACATCCGTGCCAATACGGCCAAGACCAATAATGCCGAGTGTCTTGCCGCGCAGGCCTGTGCCGACCTTGGTCTGCCAGCCACCTGCGGCGAGCGAATTCACCTCATTGGGCAGATTGCGCATGAAAGCGAGAATCATCGACCAGGTGAGTTCGGCTGTGGGATAGCCCAGCGTATTGGTGCCACAGACCGTGATGCCGCGCGCAATGGCTGCCTCAACATCAATCGAGGCATTGCGCATGCCAGAGGTCACGATCAGCTCCAGATGGGGCAGCTTTTCGATCAGGCTCTTGGTGATCTTGGTGCGCTCGCGATTGCACACGATGATATTCGTCTTTGCCAATTGCGCGGCCAATTCGGCCTCATCGGCAATATGGCGATTGAGCACTGTGACATTGGCGCGGGCCCGCACTGTGTCCCATGCGCCAAAGCTGAGTGCGACATTTTGGTAGTCGTCGAGGACAGCTACGGTCTTCATCGGTGCAGGTTCCCTCTTTGGCCCGCCTGAGGCGGGGAAAGTCTTTTCGCGGGCGCAAAATTTGCGTGCACTCCGCTCGTCTTCGGGATAGTTGGACCATGGAGCGGGGCCAGTCAACGGCCCCCCATCAGGAGAGGAGAAGACGCCCCATGGCCGCCGAGGGTTCGACTGTAGCCCCCACGCCATGCGACTGGCCGGAAGGTCTGACGCGTGTGCCGTTCTGGCTGTTTCAGCGCGACGATGTCTATGCCAAAGAGCAGCAGCAGCTGTTCCAAGGCCGCGTCTGGTCCTTTCTGTGCCTTGAGGCTGATCTTCCCAATCCCGGTGATTGGCGCGCGACCCATGTTGGTGATGCGCCTGTTGTCGTGACGCGCAATCAAGCGGGCGAACTCCATGCGTTTGAGAATCGCTGCGCGCATCGTGGCTCGCTGATCTGTCTGGAAGAGCGCGGCAAGGCCGACAAGGGTTTCTCCTGCGTCTATCACGCATGGACCTATAATCTGGAAGGCGATCTGACTGGCGTTGCCTTTATGAAAGGTATCAAGGGCAAGGGTGGCATGCCGCCTGATTTTAAAGTGGGCGATCATGGTCCGCGCAAACTGCGCGTTGAAACCCATTCAGGTCTCGTCTTTGGCACATTCGCAGCTGATGCGCCCGCTCTTGCCGATTATCTGGGCGAAGAGATTGCGTCACGCATTTCGCGCGTCTTTCGTGGCCGCAAACCCGTTGTGCTCGGCAGATTCACTCAGGCCCTGCCGAACAATTGGAAGCTCTATATCGAGAATGTGAAGGATAGCTATCACGCCAGCATCCTGCATCTCTTCTTCACGACCTTCGAGCTGAACCGCCTGTCGCAAAAAGGCGCGATCATTGTCGATGAAACGGGCGGCCATCACGTCAGCTATTCAGCGATTGATAAAGGCCCGACCGGCAATGCTGTCTATGCGGACCAAAAGATCCGCTCGGATAGCGATTATAAATTGGCGGACCCGTCTTTGCTGCATGGCTTCGAAGAATATGAAGATGGCGTGACGCTGCAGATCCTGACGGTCTTTCCTGCTGTCGTCGTGCAGCAGATCCAAAACGCCATTGCCATTCGTCAGGTCGTGCCGCGCGGCCCGGACAAGACAGATCTCAACTGGATCTATCTGGGCTTTGAGGACGACACGCCCGATGAGCGTATAGCACGTTTAAAACAGGCCAATCTCGTCGGACCTGCGGGCTATATTTCGATGGAAGATGGCTGCGTTGGCGGCTTCGTCCAGCGTGGCACAGCGGGTGCGCCTAGTGAGAAGGCCGTGATTGAAATGGGCGGCAAGACCGCAGAGGGCAGCGAGAGCCGCGTGACAGAGGCCTCTATTCGCGGCTTCTGGAAGGCCTATCGCGCCCATATGGGGATGTGAGCCCATGTCACAAGAACTCGTCTTTGCTATTGCGCAGGCCCAGGCCGCCTATGGTCGCTGCCTCGATGAAGACCGGCTGGAAGACTGGCCGGATTTCTTCGCGCAAGATTGTCTTTATCGCGTCACCAGCGCGCAGAATATCCGCGACGGCTATGAGGCCTCGCTGATCTTTCTCAACTCCAAGGGCATGGTGCGCGACCGCATCACAGCCCTGCGCGATGCGAATATCTATGAGCGGCAAGCCTATCGGCATGTGATTGGCCAGCCGCTCATCACCGCACAGACCAAAGAGCGCGTCACCTCGGAAGCTTCATTTATCATCGCGCGTATCATGCGTGATGGCACGACGGATCTTTTCGCGACGGGCCGTTATCTCGATAGCTGGCGCCAAACGAGCGCTGGACTTGAACTCATTGAGCGTGTGGTTGTGTGCGATAGTTCGCGCATCGACACGCTTCTTGCTTTGCCACTTTGACCCCCGGAGGACCCATGATCGTCGATTTCCACCATCACTTCGTCCCGCGCGAACTCGTCAAGCAAGATCCCGGCGACAAGCTCATCCTCACCTATGACGAGAATGGCGCGCCGAGCTATACGACGCATAAGCTGCTCTTCGACATGGATGCGCATATCAGCATGATGGACGAGGCCGGCATTGATGTCGCAGTGATGAGCTGCGCCGCTGGTATGGCCGCTGATCTTGAGCGCTCGCGCTTTGTGAATGACAAAGCCAAGCAGCTGGAGAAGGACTATCCCAAGCGCTTCATCGGCTATGCGCATGTCAATCCTCTGGGTGGCCCAGAGGCCCTCAAAGAGCTGAACCGCTGCGCGCAGGACTATGGCTTCCCCGGCGTCACCATCACCTCTGAGCAGGATGGTCTGTATCTCGATGCGCCTGAATTTGAGCCATTCTGGGCCGAATGCGCGCGCCTCGGCCTCTTCGTCTTTGTGCATCCGGCGTTGAAGCTGAATGAATCAAAGCAGTTTGACGCTTATGATCTGGCGCGTTCTGTGGGCCGCGAATTCTCGCTCGTCATGGCAACAATCCGCCTGATCAATGCGGGCGTCTTTGATCGTCACCCCAATCTCATCGTGCAGATGTCGCATCTGTCAGGCGGCATCTCTGCGCTCATGGGCCGCATTCGCGCTTATCAAGACAAAGTGTTCTGGGGCACCAAGGGCAATGAGCGCCACGGCGCGCTGCCGCAAAAAGAGTTCGATTATTATATGAACAATAATCTGCTCTTTGACTCGGGCGGCTTCTGCGGCGTGATGGGCTCTGTGGAGACAGCGCTGGTGGAAATTCCGGCCTCGCGCTTGTTGTTCGGTACGGATTATCCGCAAGAGATCCGCACCGCTGGCATCACCAAGGGCTTCATCGAGGGCATTCGTGCGCTTGGGCCCAAGGGCAAGCTTATTCTGGAAGACAATGCCAAAGCGCTGCTCAAGGGCCGCGTCTGACCCAGCAAAAAGGCCCTCCGCGAGGAGGGCCTTTTCAGTTCAGTTGGCCTTTTTGTATGGCCCGAGCTCTTTCAAGACCGCATTGAGGAAGGACATGTCGACGATTTTGTCGACATTCACATCGCCCTCAATCAGCTTTTCACCTTTCAAAATCGCATAGTCTGTCTTCAGACTGTCGACATTGACTGTGCCATCTGGATGGCAATAAGCGAGCGGGAAGTTGCGATAGAATTGCGGGTCTTTGATCGGCGTATATTCGTTGAGGATCTTGATAATCTCCTCACCTTTGTCGCCCACAAAACGACCCTGCGCATCGAGCGCATCATTATGGTCGCGCACGCCGCGAATAAAGGCCTTCAGGAATTTGCGCGCGACTTCGGGTTTCTGCGTCGCAAACTGTCCTGAATAGAAGATGACCGCGATCTGGTGGCCAGGATAGGCCTCATCATCGGTCAAAACCTTCTGTGCATAGCCGCGGTTCACCGCCTCTGTCGTGGCGGGCTCAGCGGGCAAAGCCGCATCCACGGCCTTGTTGGCGAGCGCGACAACATGTTGCGGGAAGGCGAGGAAGGTCTGCTCAATATCAGTGATCTTCAGGCCGGCCTTTTCGATCATCTTATAGAGCGTGACGCTGGCAGCCGTGCCGGGTGCGGAATTGGCAATCTTCATGCCCTTCAGATCTGCAAGCGTTTTGAAGCGGCCTGACTCGATCAGATCTTTGCGCACGATCAAAGTCTGGCTCGTGCGCCCTGCGGGGGTCGAGACTTTGTCGGAGACGATGCGGATATCAACGCCGCGCGAGACGGCATTATAAAGGCCTGCGCTCGCGGCTCCTGCAACCACCTGCAGATCGCCGCCCGCCAAAGATGTGACCATGCGCGCGGCAGAATCGAAGGTCACAAATTCAACATCAATGCCTTCCTGACGGAAATAGCCGCGCTTATGTGCAACATAAAGGCCGATGTCTGTTGCGGTGGCCGTATTGCCGATGATGACTTTGTCTTGCGCAGTGGCGGGCAGGGCGCTCGCCAGAATGAGTGATGCCGCTGCAATGAGGCCCTTCAGTCTCATGGTTTCTCCTCCCGGCGCTTGCTGCGCCTTATGAGAAGAAGTCTAGCACACAGGCATGGCAAGGGCCATGCAGTTCCAACCTCAGTCGCGCTCGTAAAGGGCCCGCTCACGGCTCGCAGCATCTTGCTCGGCGGCCTGCGCAGCCAATCGCACGGGCGTATTGGCAGCACCGAAGAGATCGTAATTCCGGCGCTCCAAAATCTCGAAGAAGAAGCGCTGGTCGAACATGCGCGTATAGATATGGAAGAACTCACCGCCCTTGTGGCGGTCATAGAGAATATCAAGGCGACGCATGCGCTCGATCAGATCGGGCTCAAGATCATAGCGGGCCGAGAGATCCTCATAATAATTGTCGGGAATATCGAGGAACTCGACGCCTGCCGCTTTGGCGCGTTCGACAAAGGCGAAGAGATCGTCTGTCGCGAGCGCAATCTGTTGCACACCGCCGCCACCGAAATTCTCGATAAAGCGCGACACAGCAGTTGAGCCACCATCGGCGATATTGAGGGGAATGCGCACCACACCGCCTTCTGCTCGCACGACGCGGCTATAGAAAGCGCCATAGGGGTCAGCCAGCTCAACCTGCGGCTCTTCGGTAAAGCCGAGCACCGATTGATAGAAGGTGATCCATGACAGGAATTCAGAGCGCCGCACAACATTGTTGAGATGATCGACGCGGGTGAGCGGACCATGGGACGTGCCATCATCAAGGAAGATGAAGTCCTGATCCCAAGTGCTGTCCTCGCCATCTTTCATGAAATACAGGAGACTATTTTCGACGCCTGCGACAGCCGGGATTAACGCTTCCCCCGGACCAATGCGGCCATAATAAGTGGGTGCGCCAAGAGCATTGGCGCGGTCAATCGCCTGTTGCGGCTTATCGAGGCGCAAGGCGAGCGCGCAGACCGATGTGCCATGGACGAGATAGAAAGAATGAGCAAAGCCATCCTGCTCGCGATTGACAACAATGTTAATGTCATTTTGACGGAAAAGATCGACATCTTTTGAGCGATGTTTGGCAACGCGCTTGAATCCGAGCCCTTCAAGCTCAGCAACGAGCCGGGGTGAATGCGCACCGCTGGTCACAAATTCGATGAATTCAAGACCGCGCACATGTGGCGCTGCGGGCAGAGCGCGGCTGATGGCGAGGGGTGCTGTGCCTTTTGCTGCGCGGCGCGCATCAAGCTCTTCGCCGCAGAGCTGCAAACTACGCATGCCGTCGCGCGCGATAGAGGCAGCAGGCGCGCCGCGAAACTGATCATTGAAAATTTCGAGCGAGATCGCGCCGCGATAGCCTGTGTTGATGCACAGATCCAGGAAGTCAGTGATCGGCCAATCGCCCTGTCCGGGGAAGCAGCGATGGTGGCGCGACAGCGACATGGAATCCATGAGGATGCCCGGCGCATCGGCGACCTGTACCAATGCGATCCTGTCACCGGGGATCTGCTCAATCGGGGCAATGGGATTTTTGCGCGCGAAGATATGGAAACTGTCGAGCACAATACCAAGGTTGGAGCGATCAGCGCGCTTCACAAGCTCCCAAGCCTGCATCCAATCGTGCACATGTCGGCCCCAAGCCAGAGCTTCGAAGCCGATGCGAAAACCGCGCTGCGCTGCAAGGTCGGCAAGTTCAGCCAGATCATCCGCGCTGCGCGCGACATCTCCCAAAGACTCTTCAGCGACATTTGAGCAGATGCACAGCATCTTGGTGCCCAGTTCGTCCATGAGATCGAATTTGCGCTGGGCACGGTCAAAATTGCGCGCGCGCATCGGCTCGGGCATGCCCTCAAAATCGCGCATCGGCTGCAAGCCGACAATCTCAAGGCCCAGATCATCGGCCATGGCGCGTACTTCGCGCGGCTTGCCTGAGAAGAAGGTCAGGTCGTTCTCGAAAATCTCGATGGTGCGAAATCCTGCGCGCGCAGCGGCTGCGAGCTTTACCTCCAGCGTGCCGCCCATGCAGACCGTTGCGATTGACCATCTCAGCATCGCTGTTCCTCTCCATCTGTTCGCAAGACATAGCTCTTGGCCTTGTGGCCAGCAAGAGCTAGGAAGGGAGGCAACTGTCGCGGAACGGCCAAGAGACCTCACATGAGCTATCAAGAACGCTTCTTGCTTGCCGGTTTGATGGGTTGGCCCGTCATGCATTCGCGCTCGCCCAAAATTCATGGCTATTGGTTGCAACAACATGGATTGGCGGGTGCCTATCTGCCGCTTGCGATTCGTCCTGACGGATTGGAGGCTGCCTTGCGTGCTCTGCCGGCTTTGGGCTTTGCTGGCGTCAATCTGACGATCCCTCATAAAGAAGAGGCGCTGCGCATCGTCGACAGGGTTGACCCGCTTGCGCGGCGCATTGGTGCGGTCAATTGCATCGTCGTGCAGAAAGACGGCTCCCTCGAAGGGCGCAATTATGATGCCTTTGGCTTTGTCGAAAGTATCCGCCAGTCAGCGCCCGATTTTGTCTTCAACAAGGCCCCAGCTGTTGTCATCGGGGCTGGTGGCGCGTCACGCGCCATTCTCGCAGGCTTGATCGACGAGGGTGTCCCGCAGATCAGATTAATCAATCGCAGTCCCGCGCGCGCGCAGGCGTTGGCGCAAGAGTTCGGCCCATCGGTTGAGGCTGTTGCTTGGGAGGACCGAGCGGCTGCGCTCGATGGCGCGGGGCTTTTGGTCAATACGACCAGCCAGGGCATGGTCGGTGAGCCGCCGCTCGACCTCAATCTCAGCGCCTTACCGGTGAACGCGCTTGTTGTTGATATTGTCTATGTGCCTTTGCAAACGCCGCTGCTGCGCGAGGCTGCAGTTCGCGGCAATCCTACAGTCGATGGGCTTGGCATGTTGCTGCATCAGGCACGCCCCGCTTTTGAAGACTGGTTTGGCGTGAAAGTGGCGGTGACTCCGCAATTGCGTGAGTTGATCTTAGCGACGCTCTAACTCAGCGCATGACTATTTTGAGCTTCGTAATGGTCCGTCACTCTATAGGTTTCGCCTCCTCTTTGGTCTGTTGAGGCGCTGATTGATGATGCGATCATAAAAAAGCGCGACCCGAAGGCCGCGCTCAATGGCAAAGAGACAGGCCGCTTATTCAGCAGCTGCAGCCAGCTCTTGATTCTCGAGAATGAGATGGCCCACCGCCGTGTTGGAGGCAGGGACTGTGTAGAAGCGGTAGCGCTCATGCACCTTTTCATCCAGCGCACCGCGCATGATGAGCCACATGACCATTTCGATTCCCTCAGCACCGGCTTCGCGCATGTAATCGACATGTTTGATCGCGGTGAGCTTCTTGGGGTCGTTGACCATTCCGTCGAGGAAGGCCTTGTCGAAGTCGCTATTGATCAGACCCGCGCGCGGGCCGGAGATCTGATGCGACATGCCGCCCGTGCCGAACACAACGACGCGCAGATCTTCGGGGAAGCTCTCCACAGCCTTGCGGATCGCCTTGCCCAGATTGAAGCAGCGATTGCCCGACGGCGGGGGGAAGAGCACCACATTGACCGCCAGCGGAATGATCTTGCACGGCCATTCCTTGGGTTGGCCGAACATGAGGCTGAGCGGCACGGTCAGGCCGTGGTCCACTTCCATCTTGTTGACGATGGTGAGGTCGAACTCATCCGTGATCACCGACTGGGCGATATGGGCGGCAAGCTCGGGATGGCCGTGGACGGTCGGGACAGGGCGGGGGCCCCAGCCTTCGTCGGCGGGCTCAAATTCAGCTGCGCAGCCGAGCGCGAAAGTGGGCACAATATCCATGGAGAAGGCGGTCGCATGGTCGTTGAACACGACGATGCAGACATCCGGCTTCACCTTTTCGATCCACTTTTTGGATTCCTCATAGCCCGCGAAAACGCGCTGCCAATAGGGCTCCTGCGTCTTGCCGAGGTCCAGCGCGGCGCCAATGGCCGGCACATGGGATGTGGCGACACCTGCAATGATCTTGGCCATTACTTCTTCCACTCCGACTTGCTGCGGTTGCCATTGGGCGAGCGACCGCCAGCCAGCATCATATCCGCATATTCCTGCTGGGTGACGCCGGTCATCATCGCTGCCATTTGCTGGAAGGACAGACCATCCGTCGCGCCCAATTTGGCGGTGAAATAGATATTGCCGCCCAGTTCCAGCATGCGGTTCCACTGGCGCTTCAGCACAGCTTCCGTCTGCTCGGGGGTCAGCTTGTAGGCTTTGAGATAGCCCGCCTCGTCAGCCTTGAAGGCCTTGCGGTTCTCGTCTTTCAACAGGGACATGCAGAACATGTTGATGCCATAGCCCATGCGGGCCTGATCAGCATCGAACACAATCGTCCCCGGAATATCGGAATATTCCTTCTTGGTCGGCTGCATTTGGCTCATTCCTCTCACCTGCCCCTCGCGGCACAGGGCCTGAATAGGGGCTGAGTGGCAACCATACTCCCTTTGCCCAAGAGCGTCGACAGGTCGCGCGTAGATGATAACTGGAACAATTCAAATCTGGGCAAAGCCCGGAAAACCGGGCTGATTAACCAGCAGCCCCGCTGCGGCATTGACAGTGGGAGGTCAGCGAATTATTGAACCGCACGCTCTCAAATGGCTTCGGCCACCGGCGTGCCGCATCAACGGCCTGCTGGGGGATAGTTCAACGGTAGAACAGCGGACTCTGACTCCGTTAATCTTGGTTCGAATCCAGGTCCCCCAGCCAATCTCTTCATTTTCCCCGATCTGAACCGCCCAGCCAATCCGCTGGGTACAAGCTTGCTTGTCCTTGGCGCTCGGAATCAGTCCCCTATTGCGGCTCGATTCCGCTCGTTTCCACAATCTTGCGCCATTTCGTCAGCTCATCACCCACAAAGTTGGCCAGATAAGCGGGCGTCCGGCGCTCGGGCTTCACGACGGAGGCGCCGAGCTGCTGGAGCTTGGCGCGCACCTGCGGCTCATCCAGCGCGCGCAGCATGGCGCTGTTCATTTTGTCGGTGATCTCGCGCGGTGTACCGCGCGGCATGAAGAGGGCGGTGAAGCTTTCGGCGGTCAGCTTGGGAAAGCCGCTCTCAACCGTGGTTGGCACATTGGGCAAAACGGGTGAGCGCTCAAGGGCCATAGTCGCGATGGCCTTCACATTATTCCCCTCAATCTGGGGAGCTGCCGTCACCACGATCTCACACAGAAAGTCGATGCGCCCCGCCATTAGATCCTGCATCGCGGGGCCTGTGCCGCGATAGGGGACATGGTTGATCTGCACAGCCATGGCGCTTGCCAGCAGCGCACAACCCAGATGGGTCGATGAGCCAACACCTGCAGAGCCGTAATTCATCTTCGGCGCATTGGCCTTGGCATAGGCAACAAATTCGCTGAGCGTTTGCGCTGGTAAATCTTTGCGCGTGATGAGCACCAAGGGAATCTCGGCCATCAAGCCAACGGATGCAAAATCCGCCTGTGCATCATAGAGCGGCTTTTTATAGAGCAGCTGCGAGAATGTATGTGTGGCACTTGTGCCAAGCAGGGCTGTGTAGCCATCAGGCGTGGCGCGCGCGACATGTTGCCCGCCAATCGCGCCGCCTGCACCTGCGATGTTCTCAACAATCACCGACTGGCCGAGCGATGGCGTGAGGCTCTCGGCCATGACGCGCGCGAAGACATCAATGGGGCCACCGGCTGCCGCCGAGACGACGAGCTTGATCGGGTTCTGCGGCCATTGCTGCGCTCGAGCAGGACTGCTGACCACAATAGCGCCAGCGAGGCAGGCAAGGACCCAGTTGCGGCAAGATGTCATTGGCATGTGCTCAGCCCCGATGCGGCGCCTCACCCTGTGAAGGCAAGGCTAAGTCTATCTTCTACGGCCTGCAGCGCAATCGCCTTTCAAACTATCGCACAGTCCAGCGTCTGCATGATGCAAGACTTTCTCCATATTCCCTCTATCCTGCGCCAACGAACCCTTCAGCCATTTGGATAGATCATGGATCAGAACATAAATGCTCTCATTGAGCGCATCCGGATGCTCGAAGCGGAGCTCGAAGCCGAAATGGCGCGGCGTATGGCGGGGCTTGAAGTCACCATCACTGATGGGCGCATTCGCTTTGAACAAGATATGTTGCGGCGACACCGCGAGCTTAAATTGGGCCTTTGGACTTACCTGCGAAGTGCCAATCCATGGGTCGCGCTCACAGCCCCTCTCATTTACAGCCTGTTGCTGCCGCTCATTCTGACGGATGTCTTTGTGACCGCCTATCAATATGTCTGCTTTCCCGTCTATGGCATCAAACGCGTGGATCGCGGATCCTTCTTTGCCTTCGATCGCCACCATCTCGCCTATCTCAATCTCATCGAGAAAGTGAATTGCGCTTACTGTTCTTATGCCAATGGGGTGATCGCTTATGCGATGGAGGTCGGCTCTCTCACCGAGGCGCATTGGTGTCCGATCAAACATGCTCATCGTCTGCAAAAAGTTCATGCGCGCTATATTGATTTTGCGGACTATGGCGATGCGCAAGGCTACAAGGCCAAACTGGATGAGATGAATAAGTCCGATCATAAAGTTTCGTGACGCGCCGCCATTTCACCTTCAAATTTGGTGCTGGATTGATAATTAATTGAAGAGCGCAGGCTTCTCCCAATCTGCGCCGCTTGACTGAGACGCTCCCCGCCCACACTCTGCACATCTGGGCCGCAAAGGACCCAGCAAAAAATAATCGGCGGGGGAGGTGCTTATGGGACGCCATGTGAGCTGCGCTATGGCCGCGGCCTCAATCCTTATGACGATCACGTCAGCGCAGGCGGCTGATTGGCCCACTCAGCCGGTGAAAGTCATCGTGCCTTACAGTGCAGGCGGCGGTACGGACACTGTGGCACGCGCCATCTCCCATCGCTTGAGTGAGAAATGGGGCCAGAATGTTTTTGTCGAAAACAGAGATGGTGCTGGCACCGCTGTTGGTACGGAAGCTGTTATTCGCTCGCCTGCCGATGGCTATACTCTGCTCTTCTCAGATGCGAGCTCCTTCGGCATCAATCCGCATGTGAATCCCAAACTCAGATTCGATCCGCGCAAAGATTTGGAACCGGCCGCTCTGGCCGTTCACCTCGCGCCGGTTCTGGCGGTGGCCAATGAAGTGCCCGCCAATAATCTTGCGGAGTTTATCGCTTATGGAAAAGCCAATCCCGGCAAGCTGACTTATGCCAGCCCCGGCGTTGGTACTTATACGCATATTGCGATGGAATATTTCCGCCATGAAGCCAAGCTCGATATGGTTCATGTGCCTTACCGCGGTTCATCGCCCGCGATGACCGATCTGCTGGCCAGCCGCGTGTCGAGCTATATGGTCACTTACAGCGTCTTTGACGCTTATGAGAAAGACAAGAAGCTCAAAATTTTGGCAACAGCGACCAAAGATCGTTTGCCGCTGCGGCCCGATCTGCCCGCCATTGGCGAGCAATTGCCCGGCTATAGTATCGACGTTTGGTTTGGCTTTGCAGCCCCCACAGGTACGCCTGCCGCCATTCTCGATCAGATCCATAAAGATGTTCAAGAGATCGTCGACAGCGCCGATTTCAAGACGCGCTTCTTGCAGCCGCAATCTTATGTCGGCGGCAATATGAGCCGCGCGGCATTCAAGACGAAGGTCGCAGAAGATTACGAAAAATGGGGGCGTCTCGTGAAGCTCGCCGGCGCACAACAACAATAAGGGGACCAGAATGCGTTTTATCGATCTGAGCGTCACGATCCGCAATCAGTCATTTGAGCCCGGCGGTCCTGAAATCACGCGCATGACCCATGCAGAGGCGGCTCGCAAACGCGCAGCGGATTTTGATTTTCTGCCAACAGGATTTCCAGATGGATTGGGCCTCTCCCATGAGCGCGTCAATCTTTCAGCCCATGGCGGCACACATGTGGATGCGCCGCTTCATTATGGTCCTTTCTGCGAAGGCAAACCCTCCAAGAGCATCGAATTCGTGCCGCTTGAATGGTGCTATGGGCCGGGCGTTGTGCTCGATCTGTCGCATAAGAAGCCCGGCGATTATATCACCGTGGATGATGTCAAAGCCGCGCTCGACAAAATCAAGCATCAGCTCGTCCCCGGTGAACTGGTCTTGCTGCGCACCGATGCGTCGAAACATTTCGACAATCCGCAATTCGGCAATCTGCAACCCGGGCTTCATCCCGATGCCTGCCATTGGATTCTCGACCACGGCATTCGTCTGATTGGCATTGACGCTTGGGGTCTTGATCGTCCACCGCGCGACATGGCGGCAGACCATAAGAAGGGCATCCCCAATTCGCTTTGGCCAAGCCACTTTGTTGGCCGTGAGCGTGAATATCTTCAGATCGAGCGCCTCTCCAATCTTGAAGCGCTCCCGCCAACGGGTTTCACCGTGGTTGCCTTCCCGGTCAAGATCGAAGAAGGCACAGCAGGCTGGTCGCGCGTCGTTGCGCTTTTGCCGGATTAACAGATGAAGCTCGTTACATTCGGCATTCAAACGCCCCTTGGTTTGCAAGAGCGCCTCGGCGCCTTGCATGAGGGCGATGTGGTGGATCTGTCTGCGGCCTATGCGCGCTTACTCGCCTCGCGTGGCGTTCATGCCGCACGGCGGCTTGCAGAGGCAATCCTGCCTTCAGATATGGTCGCCTTTTTGGAGCAGTGGCCTTTGTCGCTTGAGGCGGCCAAAGAGGCGCTGCACTTTGGGATCGGGCTTCGTGATGATCCCAATTCGCCAAGGGTTGTCTATCGCGCGCAGGAGACGGTGCCGCGTATTCCACTGCGACCAAGACGCATCAAAGACTATCTCGTCTATGAGCAGCACAAGCGCAAAGCTATGGCGAAGAAGGGCCTCGAAATGCCCGAGCTTTGGTACCGTATGCCCACCTATACCAATCGCAATGTGATGGGCATCGCGCATCCGGGGGATGATATTCGCTGGCCCGCTTATTCGCAAAAGCTCGATTTTGAATTCGAGATCGCGGCGGTCATCGGCAAGATGGGCAAGAATATTACAGCCGAAGATGCAGCGCCCTATATCGCGGGCTTCACAATCTACAATGATTGGAGTGCACGCGATACGCAGGCCGATGAAGGCTTGATCGGTGCAGGTGCTGGCAAGAGCAAGGACTTCGACCAAGGCAATGTTCTTGGCCCCTGCATTGTGACCACAGATGAGATCGACGCGTCCAATCTCGACATGATCTTGCGCGTGAATGGACAGGAATGGTCCCGCGGCAATACGAGTGGCATGAAATTCACCTGGGGTCAGATCATCGAAAATGCCTCGCGAGATGAGACGATCTATCCGGGTGATGTCTTTGCATCCGGTACGATGGATGAGGGCTGTTCGCTGGAACTCGGCAAATGGTTGGCGCCGGGGGACCGCGTCGAGATGGAGGCGATCGGTATTGGTGTTTTGACCAATCGCATTATCAAGCCAGCGTGATTTTGATCGACTGTGATTGACGGGGGATATTATGCAAAAGAACCTAGCTATCCGGCTTTTTTTGGCGCTGCTGATGGCGGCGGTTTTGGCTTCTCGCGTCAATCCAGCGCTGGCGCAAAGTGAATGGCCGCAACGTACGGTCAAGATTGTCGTACCCACAGCGCCGGGTGGATCAATTGATCTTCTCGCGCGTCGCGTCGCTGTTCACTTGCAGCAGAAATGGGGACAGTCCGTCATTGTTGAAAACAGGGCGGGCGCTGCCATGCGCATTGGCACGGATGCTGTCGCTAAAGCCGCGCCTGACGGCTATACAATTCTCTTTGCCCATGACGGCGCGATGGCGATGAATGCGGCGGTGTTTAAATCGCTGTCCTATAATCCTGAGAAAGATTTTGCGCCTTTGGCGATGATGGCCTCTTTGCCGCTTGTGCTCATTGTGAATGAGAAGCTGCCTGTGAATAATCTGCAGGAGCTTGTCGCTTATGCGCGGGCCAATCCGGGCAAGCTCAATCATGCTTCGGGCGGTACTGCCACTCTGCTCGCGCTCGAATTGTTCAAAGCCCATGCTGATCTCGACATCAAAAGCGTGCCATTCATGGGCGGTTCAACGACCGTCAATGCGGTGATGTCTGGCACGGTCGAGTTGCTGATTGCCGATGTCTCGACGGCCGCGCCCGCCCTTCAATCGCCGCAAGTAAAGCTGCTGGGCGTGAGCACGCTTGAACGACAAAAGGTGTTGCCCGATGTGCCGACCTTCGATGAGCAGGGTGTGAAGGGCTATGAGGTGCGCACATGGATCGGCGC
>CANGJJ010000011.1 GCA_947454485.1 Beijerinckiaceae bacterium | reverse complement strand
TCTTGATCCTCGGGGCCAGCGGCAATTTGGGTTCGGTTGGCATCCAGATCGCCAAACATGTTGTGGGGGCCAAGGTCATTTGCGCCGCCAGCAGCCGCTCTCGCGCTGATGCAGGGCTTGAGCTGGGGGCAGATTTTGCCATCGACACCTCCACACAAGATCTCACCGCCGAAGTGCTCAAAATCACCAATGGCGCTGGCGTGAATGTGCTTTACGACAATATCGCCAATCCCGAAGTCCTCCCCAAAGCCTTCAAGGCGCTGGGGGCAGATGGGCGCATGGTGACGGCGGGTGCGCATGGCGGGCCGGTGGCGGCCATCGACTTCCACCATCTTTACGACAAGCGCATCACCATCAAGGGCATCCCCGGCTACAAGCCTTCGGACCTGCCTTTGTGCTTTGAGGCAGCGGCTGCGGGCAAGATCAAGGTGCGTATCGCCCATGTCCTGCCGCTCTCCAAAGCCGCGCTCGCGCATGAGATGATGGAAAGTGATCCGGGAATGGGTAAGATCGTCCTCGATCCAACCCTTGGGTAAGGAATCGCGGGCCGCTCGACCGGCCCGCGCGAAAAAAGAGAGGAAACACCATGAAGGTGATGAGCTTTCACCTGATGCCCTATGCCAATATTGATCCGGGCATCCGTGAGAAATATCGCAGCGCTTGGGTCGTGCTGCCCAATAGCCATTTCGATCCCAAGGTCGGCCACGAACTCTACAATCGTTATCTCGACGAGCTTGAGCTGGCTGATGAGCTTGGCTTTGACGGTGTGTGCATCAATGAGCATCACCAGTCGGCCTATGGCTTGATGCCTTCGCCCGTTGTCATGGCGTCAGCTTTGTCGCGTCGCACGAAGGGCCGCATCGCTATTCTGGGCAATGCATTTTGCCTGCGCGAAAATCCGCTCACCCTCGCAGAAGAACATGCGATGATTGACTGCATCACCGGCGGTCGTCTTATCAGCGGTTTTGTGCGCGGCGTGGGGACGGAATATTTCTCCTTCGGCACAAATCCTGTTCACTCTCTCGAGCGCCATAAAGAGGCGGCTGAACTTGTTGTGAAAGCATGGACCGAGACAGGGCCGTTCTCTTACGAGGGCAAGCATTATCACCTCGAATATGTGAACCTCTGGCCCAAGCCCTTTCAACAGCCTCACCCTCCGATTTGGTGTCCCTCGCAAGGAAGCCGTGAGACGATTGAATGGGCAGCCCATCCTGATCGCAAATATGTCTATGTGCAGACCTATACGCCAGCCGATGCGGTCGCGAAGTTCTTGGACATGTATCGCGAGACGGCATGGCGTCAGTATGGCTATGAGGCCTCTTCCTCGCAGATCGGCTGGTGCGCACCTGTCTATGTCGCCGAGACTGATGAACAGGCGATCAACGAAGCCCGCCCGCATATGGAACTGATGTTCAATGTGCTCTTGCCCAAAGCGTCGGAACTCATGTTCTTCCCGCCCGGCTATATGAGCCCGCAGTCGCTGCAGCAGGTCTTGGCTCTGAAGTCCAAGAACCGTGGCAATGTCACGATTGAAGCTTTGATCGAGCGCGGTGTCATTTTGTGCGGCAGCGCCGACACGGTGCGCAAGCAGATCACCGAGCGCCATCACCAGATGGGCTTCTCGGAACTGATGTGCATGTTGATGTTTGGCTCGCTCCCGCGCGATCTGACAGAAAAGAACATCCGCCTCTTCGCCAAAGAGGTTCTGCCTGCCATCAAGCAACTCGGAGACAGGGACTATCGCGGCTTTGATTTGCCGCGCGTTGCCGCCGAATAAGAAGAACAGAACGCGGGAGAGAGTAGCGATGGAGTTCCAGTTACCAGAGGAGCTGCAAATGCTGCAGCAGACTCTCCGGCGTTATGTCGATGCAGAAATGATCCCCCACGAGCGCGAAACGCTCGTGGATGGGGATCTCAAGCCAGAATGGCGCGCGCATTTTCAGGAGGGCATGAAGAAGCTCGGCCTGTGGATGATGGATGTGCCCGAAGAATTCGGCGGCTCGGGCCTATCGCTGTTGGCCAAGACCGTCGTCTGGCAAGAGCTTGGTCGTACCGTCGCTTTGCCCGCGCGCGAAGATGGCATCGCAGGGCCTACCGTGCGGCATATTCTCTTCCAGCTTGAAGGCGAGATGCGTGAGAAATATCTCATGCCCGCTTTGCGCGGAGAACGGCGCGCCTGTTTTGCGCAAACCGAACCCGATGCAGGCTCTGATCCTGCGAGCATGCGCACCACTGCCGTGCGCGATGGCGACCATTACATCATCAATGGCGTGAAGCGTTTTATCACTGGCGCGGGCAAGGCTGATTTCATGCAGCTGATGGCTGCAACCGATCGCGCCAAAGGCGCGCATGGCGGCATCTCTTGCTTCATCGTCGATATGGATACGCCCGGTGTGAAACTCACCGCGCAGTACGAGACGATGATGGGAGACAAGCCTTGGGAGATCGTTCTCGACAATGTGCGCGTTCCTGCCTCCCATCTCGTGGGCGGCGAGGGCAAGGGTTTTGGTCTTGCGCAAAAATGGATCAGCGCGGGCCGTGTCAAACATGGGGCTCGCGCTTTGGGTGTTGCTGAGCGCTCGCTGGAACTCAGCGTCAGTTATGCGCAACAGCGAGTGACATTTGGCAAGGCTCTTGCCGAGCGACAGGGCATCCAGTGGCAGATTGCCGATATGTGGATGAATCTCGACGCTGCCACTTTGCTGGTGCGTCGCGCAGCTTCGATGATTGATGAGGGGCAAGAGGCACGGGTGGAAGGCTTCCACGCGAAATATTTTGCTGATGAGATGGCTTTCAACGCGATTGACCGCTGCATGCAGATCCATGGCGGCATTGGTCTCACCACAGATTTGCCCATTGAACGGATGTGGCGTCAGCAGCGCAGCTATCGTATCACTGAAGGTGCCAGTGAGGTCATGCGTAGCGTGATCGCGCGGCATGTCATGAAGGCCTATAGCTGATCAGGCGGGTCTTCCCTGCAGAGGCCATCCATGCGTCCCGCATCGCTCATTTCGACAGCCCTTGTGCTCGCCTGTGTGGTGGGACTTGGCGGCTATCTGGGTGGCCGGCTCTTCTTTGCGCCCCCTGTTGTGGTTGAGACTGGATCTCCTTGGGTTGAGACCCAGTGGCCCTTCCTGCGCGATGGCTGGCCCAAGGGCCGTGCCTTTCGCTGCGGTGTAGCCGATTGCGGCGAGGAAGTTCTGTTCTTCGCCCGCATTAAACTGGGCCTGTGCGATTGCACGGTGGGGATCGCGGATGACGAAGATCTTGAGCGGGTCAGTGATGTGAGCCTGATCGCCCCCAAGGTGGAGGCTGACGCACCGGGGCAGGGTAAGGCCTTCGCGGGGATGCAGGGCTGGACCCGCAGTTTTCATGCGCCCAATGGCGCGCCTGTTGTGCTGGTTGGTGGTGGTCGCAATTGCAATGCTTTTGTTGGCATGGCGAGTGCGCGCAGCGCCTTGAGCCCCGCAGCTCTCCGCGCTCTCGACAGCCTGCTCAATGGTCCCCAAATGAGCCGTTGGATTTCCTCTGCGCAAGGATTGCCCAAAGCGCGTCCTGCAGTCTCTCACTGAGTGAATCAGAATGAATGGGACCAGTCTGCAGTTGATGGAATTGGTTTCATCCGCGCGCAACATTGTCGCCTTCACCGGAGCTGGAATTTCGACTGAATGCGGCATTCCAGATTTTCGCTCGCCCGACAGTGCATGGAAGCGACATGCACCCATTCCCTTTGCGGAGTTTCTTGCCAGCGAAGAACAACGTATCGAAGCTTGGACGCGCAAATTTGCGATGGATGATCTTTATGCCGGTGCGCAGCCGGGCAGGGGACATCACGCCCTTGCGTCATGGGCGCGTAGCGGCAAACTCTTGAGCATCATCACGCAGAATATTGATGGATTGCATCAAGCATCGGGTGTGCCTGCAGACAAAGTCATCGAACTGCATGGCAATGGCACTTACGCCACCTGTTTGAGTTGCAGTGCCAGACATGAATTGTCCGCTGTGCGTCCATTGATTGAAAATAAATGCGCGCCTGTGTGTGATTGCGGCGGTCTTGTTAAAAGTGCCACCATTTCCTTTGGTCAGTCCATGCCAAAAGACGCTTTGCTGCGCGCACAAGATGCATGTCGTAAAGCTGATTTATTTCTGGCTATTGGCTCGTCGCTGGTGGTGTATCCAGCTGCCGCCTTTCCTGTATTTGCCAAAGAATGCGGGGCGGAGTTGGTGATTATCAATCGCGAGCCAACACCGCTCGATTCGCATGCGGACCTGTGTCTTCGTGGCGACATCGGAGACATTTTGGCGCCTTTTTGCACAGGCTAACGGCAGCTTCGCTGGAAATTACCCGAGTCTTCCACAAGCGCCTTTCGACAGAGCCCTTGGAGGGTGCGAGCGCGGTGCTATGGTGGCTTGGTGATTCACCGGTTGGTTTGATCGATTCGTTACCTGCCGGGATGAATGACCCGGAACGCTTTTGGGGGCTGACTACGTGGCCAGCAATGATTCAACATTTCAGACGCAGGTCGTTGATGCGGCTCAGTCGTCTTCTGAAGAGTCACCGCTGAACCTTGTCGAGGTGTCTGGCCGCATCAAGTGGTTCGATGTCTCCAAAGGTTATGGCTTCGTCGTTCCCGACGATGGCGGCACCGATATTCTTCTGCATGTCACTGTTCTGCGTCGCGACGGTTTTCAAACCGCGCCGGAGGGTGCGCGCATAGTGTGTGAGGCCATGGCCCGTTCGAAGGGCTTGCAGGTTTTCCGCGTCGTCTCGCTTGATGAATCAACCGCCACCCATCCGGCCATGCATACAGCGCGCACTCATGTGCAAGTGGTCGCACAAGGCGGCTATGAGATTGCTGTCGTGAAATGGTTCAACCGCGTACGCGGTTTTGGTTTCGTGACGCGCGGCGAGGGCACCGAGGACATTTTCGTCCATATGGAGACCCTGCGGAAATATGGCATCATGGAGCTTAAGCCCGGCGACAGCCTTTTGGTGCGCTTTGGCCCCGGCTCCAAGGGTCTGATGGCGGCCGAGGTTCGCCCGCTCGAGACGGCGCTGCCCGCCTCGCACTAATCCCCGATTTCGTGCTCAAGCTTGCCGCCTCTTGAGGATTGCGCCATTCTTGGCCGTCCTGTCTGGAGAGCCCCTTTGCGTCCCTATTCAGTCCTTCTTGGTGTTTTGGCTCTGGCTCTCAGCCTGTTCGCCGTCCAACCTGCTGTGGCTCAAGCCCCTGTGGCGGATGCGCCGCTCGAAAAGCTCGACATCCAGACTTCATCAGGCACCCATGTCTTTCAGGTCGAGGTGATGCGCAATGATGAGCAGCGCGCCCGTGGGCTCATGTATCGGCGTTTCATGCCGGCGGACCGGGGCATGTTGTTCGATTTCAAGACCGAACAGCCGGTGAATATGTGGATGAAGAACACCTATTTGCCACTCGATATGATTTTCATGGCCCGCGACGGCACAGTCACCCATATTGCGCGCGACACCGAACCGCTGTCAGAACGCATTATCTCCTCCAATGGACCGGCCTTTGCCGTGCTTGAAGTGAACGCGGGCGTGGCCGCCAAAATCGGCTTGAAAGCGGGTGATCGCGTTTTGCATCCACTACTTCGTCCATGATCGCTTCACGGCTGCCTAGCCCTGTGCTAGGAGCAGCCATCCGGTAGCGCCATGGGCCTGCCGCGTCGGGGTATAGCGCAGTCTGGTAGCGCATCTGCTTTGGGAGCAGAGGGTCGCAGGTTCGAATCCTGCTGCCCCGACCATTTTCCCAGTCTCGTCTCCAAGCCCAGCCTTCGCTTGAAAGATCATGGCTTTTGTTTGCTAATGATTTTGTTACAAAGCTTGGGGCGGTGGATTGTCATTTGCAAAGAAGCCGATCACGCGGGCCTCGCATACGCATAAGATTGATTGCGTTGCAGCCTATCTCGACCAGCATCTCGATGAGGCGGTGGATTTCGCGCAGCTTTGCTCGATGACGAATCTCTCTCGCTATCATCTGCACCGCGTCTTTCGTGACGTGACGGGTGAAACGATTGGTGCACGTCTGCGTCGGCTGCGTCTTGAGCGTGCGCGGCTAGAGTTGATCGCGATTTCGGATGATTTGGCTTTGGCAGCACGGCGCGCTGGCTATGGCAGCGTCACGTCCTTTACGCGGGCTTTTCGCAGCCGTTTTGGCATACCCCCTGGTACGCTCGCTTGGCGTTCGCGATTGGTCCCGCTGCCGCGCAATGCTGTGATTCCGCCTGTGTCGACTTATGGGGATGAATCCATCTCGACACGTTTTCAGTTCTCGCGCGCCGTGATGGGAAAGCCGCCTTTTTTGCCGTGATCGGTCGTTCGAGAATGGCGACCCCAGCAGGGCTCGAACCTGCGACCTGCCGCTTAGAAGGCGGCTGCTCTAATCCAGCTGAGCTATGGGGCCAGAGATGCCGCAGCCCTTAGTGGGTCCACTGCTGGAGGCGGCTTGTCTTGAAGTTGTCCGAGTAAGAAACGACCTTTCTGGCGAAAGGTGCGGGCTCTTCAACATGGGCCTCAATGCCATTGCGCGCAGCATAGGCAATGGCTTCGTCCTTGGTGGCGAACCACAATTTCACTTGCGCCTTCATATCCGAAGAACTCGTCCAGCCCATCAAAGGCTCAACCTCACGCGCTTGCTCGGGCTCATATTCGAGCAGCCAGCGGCGTGACTTGGCAGCACCCGACTGGGTGGCGGCCTTGGCGGGGCGGTAGATGCGTGCGCTCATGGGACGGCTCGTTGGTCTCAACCGGCCAAATGCCGGACGCAATCCGAATAGCCCAAATGACCATTGCGGACAATGACCCTTGTTGATGAGGTCAGGCTGCGGCGGTGGATGAGGAGGGGGTCTCTTGGTCGCTCAAGCGCTCAAGCTTGATGACAACATCAATGCCAGCGATCCGCGTGCCGGGAGGGGCCGGAATGTTGAACTGTGGGATCAGTTCTTCGGGCAAATCGAACAGCTCTTCGCTGTCTTCGAGATAGAAGTGGAAATGGGGGCCGGTCTGCGTATCAAACCAAACTTTGCCGCCATAAAGCGCGATTTCGCGCACAAGACCTTTTTCAGCAAAGTCGCGCAGCGTGTTGTAGATCGTTGCCAAAGACGGCGGATAGGCCATGGCACTCGACTCGCCGAACAGGCCTTCGGCCGTCACATGGCGGTCGCCCTTCGAGAAGAGAAGATTCGCAATCATAAGGCGCTGGCGTGTGACCCTCAGGCCGACCTGCTCCAGCTTCTCCCGCATTGCGATGTGGTCTTTGCAAAACATATTTGACCTTTACAGTGGGGATCAGGGCCAGACAAGGCCATTCCCGAACTTTGGAAATGTTATAAGAAGGCCAGAATGGCTTTCACAGGGGGTGCAAATGCTCACTTTTTTCTATTCGCCCGGGTCGAGCTCCATGGCTCCCCATATCGCTCTGCATGAGATCGGGGCGCCTTTTGAGGCCAAATGCCTGTCACTCTCAAAAAAGGACCAGAAGGACCCAGCCTATCTTGCCATGAACCCTGAAGGCAAAGTCCCGCTTTTGTTGGTGGATGGCCGCCCTATGACCGAGGTCGCGGGCATTATGTTCTATCTCGCCAAGGCCCATCCTCAGGCCAAGCTTTTGCCTGAAGATGCTGAAGGCCAGGGCCATGTTGTTTCGTGGATGTCCTATGCCGCCTCGAGCCTCCATCCCGCTCGTAAAGCAGGCGTGGATGTCGCCAAAGAAGTCTTTGGTCGCACGGACAAGCGCCTTGCGGGTCGTGAGTGGTTCGCCGGCAGCTATTCGATAGCCGATATCCATGTCTTCCGACTGTTTTGGAAGTTCACCGATTATGCGAGCCCGGCGCGCGCCGACTATCCCAATCTCTTCGCCCATTATGATCGGATGATGGCGCGCCCTGCCGTCCAGAAAACCATCGAGATTGAGAGCCAAGGCATAGCTTGATTTTGATTGGCTTGGCGTGAAGCAGAGCGAAGCGAAAACGGGCGCCACTGGGGCGCCCGTTGAAATGCTTGATACTGTTGGCTCAGAGCCAGGGCATCAGTGAAGCGTGGATCACATCCTTCACACCGCCTTCTTTGGCGCCGACAGACTTGATCGCCAGATCGACCTCGTTGAGGCCGAACTTATGCGTGGTGATGAGGTCGAGCGGGAAGCGCTGCGAGGCCAGCTGCTGCAAAGCCAGCTCGCATGCAAGATAGCTATGGCCGCGCGCTGAATGCATGGTGATGAACTTCGTTGTCATCTTGCCGATCGGGAAGTTGGGGAACTCCGGCATCTCGCCTTGAACAACGATGCGGCCACCCTTGCGCTTCATGGCTTCAATGCCGAGCAGGATCGGCATGGTGCCAGCGCCTGCTGTGCAATCGAGCACGACATCAACGCCATGACCGCCGGTCACTTCCATGATGCGCTGAAGCGGATCTTCGGTCTGCACATCGATGCACACATCAGCGCCGAGCTTCTTGGCGACTTCCATACGCGCCGCATCTTTGGTCGTGCCGGTGATGATGATCTGCTTGGCGCCAGCCTGTTTGCAGATGACAGTCTGCGACAGACCCTGCTGGCCGGGGCCTTGAATGAGGACGGTGGAATTATACCCGACCTTGCCTTCAAACAGCGACCACTCAATGCCATTGGCCATTGGCGTCACGAGGCCAGCCAGCTCAGGGCTGACGCCCTTGGGCACATGATGGAGCACTGCGTTCCACGGCAGATAGACATATTGGGCGAAGCCGCCGAACAGATGGGGCGCGCGCTCGGCTGATGTATAGCCATAGCGGATCGATTCAGGATTGTTGCGCCAGTCGGTGTTTTCGCAATGGCGATACTGGCCAGCGTGGCAATGCTCGCATTTGCCGCACATCACATAGTGCTCAACGAAAACCAGATCGCCTTCCTTGAACCCCTTGCGGCGGGTGAATTCCTTGCCGCATTTGGCGATATAGCCGATGTTCTCATGGCCCATGATGCAGGGGGCGGTCATCGGGGGATGGGCATAGAGCTTCACGTCGGTGCCGCAGATGCCAGCCACTTCCATCTTCAGCAGCGCTGCGTCTTCTGCGATCTCCGGCATGGGATATTCGCGGATTTCGGTTGTGCTGGGCGCTGTGCGAACAGCTGCGAGAACTTTCTCGACCACGTGAGGCCTCCTCCGAGAGTTGAATTCAGGGCCTTGGTAGCACCGCCTGCGCGGGGATGGCAATTGACACCAGCAGCGTTGCAGGGCGCGCGCATCGCCTCTATGGGGGAGCAGGAGCATTTATGGCCGCACTGGATGGACCATTTCGGAAAAAGCGGGCAACCGGCGCTGTCGAGACGCGGGCGCTGAAGGATGTCGTGCGCGCCCATTTCCGCCTTGGCCCCGATGATGTGGTGATGATCACAGAGCTCGATTGCCAGGTTCCCGGCTGCCCCCCTCTGGAGACCGTCATTGCCTTTTGGTGCGAGGACGGAAAACGCCGCCATCTGAAAGTCTTCAAACCGCTCCATGAGGTCAGCACCGACGATCTGCCGCCCTGGTGGATGAAGAATGCCCTGATCTATGACGATGAGATCGGCTGTAGTTGCTGCTAGGGGTGACAAATCCAGACATGGGGTAGGGCGTCCGCGCCTCAAAGCCCTTGCTGCCAAGCTCGGCGAGGCCCACATTGGTAGGGTTGTTGCCGGGGATTCTGATGACTGATTTTCTGCTTGCTGCCGTCCTTCTTGCCAGTGTGGCGGGCCTTGTTCTGGCAGCGCTGACCTATTTTGCGGGTGGCAAAGGGTCGGGCCTGTCGCGCGAGGATGTTGCCCTCCTGCTGCGTCAAGAGACCGAGATGCTGCGCCGGGCACAGGACGAGAGCGCCCGCACCCTGCGCGAAGAGATGGCAACCCAAATCCGTGGCATGCAAGACAGCAGTCTGAAAGTACTCGAAGCCCTGCGCGCCATGATCGACACCAAGCTTGCCGCCAATGCCACCCTTCAGGGTGAGGCGCTCGCCCAGTCGCGGCAGGAGCTGGCGGACTCGCTTCAGCGTCTGGGCGTCTCGCTGCGTGACAGTCAGCGCGAAAACCTCGAAACCCTTGGCACCCATCAAAAGGAACGCCTCGATCAGGTGGCGCAGGCCATTGGCAAACAGACCGAGACGCTCGAGACACGGCTTGAGGGCATCCGCACCGAGAATGCCAAAAAGCTCGATGAGATGCGCCAGACAGTGGACGAGAAGTTGCAGACGACGCTCGACACACGTTTGGGTGAGAGCTTCAACCGCGTCGTCGAGCAGCTCAACAAGGTCCATGAAGGCCTAGGCGAGATGAAGAAACTCGCGACCAATGTCGGCGATCTCAAAAGCGTCCTGACCAATGTGAAAGTGCGTGGCACTTATGGTGAAGTGCAGCTCGGGATGATCCTGGAGCAGTTCCTGACACCCGACCAATATCGCACCAATGCCAAGGTTCGTGAACATACGAGCGAGGTGGTGGAATTTGCCATCTGCATGCCGGGCAAGGGGCATGGTGAGAGTGTCTTGCTTCCAATCGACTCGAAATTTCCCAACGAAACCTATGAAAGACTTCAGCAATCTTCAGAGGCGGGTGATGATGCCGGTGTGCGGGAGCTGCGCAAATTGCTGCAGACCCAGATCCGTCTCTGCGCCAAAGAAATCTCGAGCAAATATATCAATCCGCCGGTGACGACGGATTTTGCGATCCTCTTTCTGCCGACTGAAGGCCTTTATGCCGAAGTGCTGCGCCAGCCCGGATTGTTTGAGGCGATTCAGCGCGAGTTTAAGGTGACGATCTCGGGGCCCACAACGCTCTCGGCCATTTTGAACGCGCTGCAGATGGGGTTCCGCTCGCTGGCGATCGAAAAGCGCTCGAGCGAAGTCTGGCAGGTGCTGGGCGCGGTCCAGCAGGAGTTCAAAAGCTACAATGATGTGGTGGACCGTCTGGGCAAGCAGCTCACCACAGCCGCCAATTCGGTGGGCGCCCTGCAGACCCGCACCAATGTCATGACCCGCAAGCTGCGCTCGGTGGAAACCCTGCCTGCAGATGTGAATGCCGCCGCTTTGCTGGGGCTGGAGGATGAGCCGGAGCTTCTCCCGTTGCCGCCAGCAGCCAATGAGTCCTGATCAGGTCGCCTGATCGCGGATGCGCCCAAGGCTCTCTTCGCGACCGAGGACCTGCAGCACGTCGAAAATACCGGGCGATGTGGAGCGGCCTGTCAGGGCCGCCCGCAGGGGCTGAGCGATCTGGCCGAGCTTGGCACCGGTTTCCGCTGCATAGGCGCGTACGGCCTCCTCAGCGGCATGTGAGGTCCATTCGGGAAGAGCCTCAAGGCGGGGCAGCATGGCTGCGAGATGGGCCTTGCCACCATTGGCCAAAATCTCGCCCGCTTTCTGGTCGATTGGCAGCGGGCGCTGATCAAACAAAAAGCTTGCACCATCAGCGAGTTCCACAAGGGTCTTCGCACGCTCTTTCAAGCCGGGCATCGCGGCCAGAAGCTGCGCCTTCTTCGGCGCATCGAGCTTGGGCAAGAAAGCCTCACCCTGCGGCAGATAAGGCAGGGTCGCGATCAGCGCGTCGAGCAGCTCAGCATCCGGCGTAGCGCGCATATAGTGGCCGTTCATATTTTCGAGCTTGGCATAATCAAAGCGCGCTGGTGAGCGGCCGATCTGCGGCAGATCGAAAATCTCGGTCATTTCCTGTGTGCTGAAGAATTCATGATCGCCATGGCTCCAGCCCAGACGCACCAGATAGTTGCGCAAGGCGGCCGGCAGATAGCCCATGGCGCGATAGGCATCGACCCCCAGCGCACCATGACGCTTGGAGAGCTTGGCCCCGTCAGGACCGTGGATGAGCGGAATATGGGACATGCTGGGAACGTCCCAGCCCATCGCCTGATAGATATGGGTCTGGCGGGCGGCATTGGTCAGATGGTCGTCGCCACGAATGATATGGGTGACGCCCATATCGTGATCATCCACCACGACGGCCAGCATATAGGTCGGGTTGGAATCGGAGCGTAGCAGGATGAGATCGTCGAGATCCTTGTTGGGGAACACGACGCGGCCCTGCACTTGATCGGAGATGACCGTCTCGCCCTCTTGGGGGGCCTTCAGGCGCACCACAGCCTTCAGGCCAGCGGCCTCGGCGGCCACACGGTCAGCCTCGGGGCGTTCACGCCAACGCCCGTCATAGCGGGGCGCACGTTTCTCGGCACGGGCCTGCTCACGCATCTCCTCCAGCTCCTGCTGGGTGGCGTAGCATTTATAGGCGAGACCCTTGTCGAGCAGTTCCTGAGCCACCTGACGGTGGCGCTCTGCGCGGGCATATTGATAGACGACCTCGCCATCCCACTGCAGGCCGAGCCAGCTCAAGCCATCAATAATGGCGCCGATAGCCTCCTGCGTGGAGCGCTCGCGGTCCGTGTCCTCGATCCGTAGCAGCATCTTACCGCCATGACGGCGGGCATAGAGCCAATTGAACAGCGCTGTACGCGCCCCGCCGATATGCAGAAATCCCGTAGGGGACGGGGCAAAGCGGGTCACAACAGGTGTGTTCATGCAGTTTATCCGGCTGGCTCAAAGACAGGAGAGGGCGCTCTTAACATGAGCGCGCGCGGGCGCAAACGCCCAACTGGGCGTCCGCACTCGTGGAATTTGGGATTTGCGCGCGATGCAAGAGAATGGCTCCCCGAGCTGGACTCGAACCAGCGACCATTCGATTAACAGTCGAATGCTCTACCAACTGAGCTATCGGGGATCGCGCATCAGCGTGGCGGGCATATAGCAAGCTCGCGCGCACTTGCAAAGCGATTTGTTTAGCGCCCCTCACAAGCCATTTTGGTTCTGCGCCTTGCCCGCTGTCCTGCTTGTTGGTATGAGGCAGCCGCTCTGGGCGTCAGCCCGCAGCGGCCTCGTGGCGGAGTGGCTACGCAGAGGACTGCAAATCCTTGCACCCCGGTTCGATTCCGGGCGAGGCCTCCATCACTCTCAGAGTTCTCTGGGAGTGACAGAAACATCACTCAAAAAAACAGATCGCTGACAGCAAACCGGGCAATCCCGGTTATGGCTTGGCTGATGCTTGACTTGCGTTGTGAATTTCCAAAAGAATAAAAAAATTGCCGGTATCTGGTCCTTTCTTTTGAGCTTCTCCGGGGGAATTTCCCTCCAATCGCGGGTTTAGATGTGACGATTATTCTGTCGATCAAGGTTCAAGACGGCGTTGTGATGGCGAGCGATAGTGCGGTCATGCATCGTGGTCATTTGTATTTGAACGGCGAGAAGAATCTCCAGCTTTTGAAGGGCGTTCCCGTTGGTGTTCTCATCAGCGGCGATGGCGCCATCGGCACCCGCGCCCTCTCGGGAATCATACAGGACTTTGGCATCCGCGCCTCGCTGCGGGGCGACCCTTTGTATGTGAACAAAGAGGACTACACGGTCGAGGAGCTGGTCCAGAAGCTCCAGACATTCATCTACGACGCCTCGATGGCGAGCATCTCACCGATTCGCAGCGCACTGATTCTCAGTGGCTATTCTTCCGGGCGCACTTTGCCAGAGACCTGGTCGGTGCGGTTTGACGGCGGCTCGCGCATTGAGCCCGAACTCGTCTGGAATGAGGACGAATATGGGCTGAGCTGGGAGGGGGATGCCGGCTGCATCAACCGCCTTCTGGGCGAGGTTTTGACCTCAGATACGCCCGTCGACACAGAGAATTACGGACTGTCGCTTTTTAACCGCAACGCAGCTGAGTTGGCCGACTGCGAGGTTGATAGTCCCCAGCTCGTCACGCCCGGCATGCCGATTCTCGATGCGGTCGATGTTGCGAGCTTCCTGATGGATACATCGCTGACCTTCGAGCGCCTGCGCGCCGATAAATCGGTCAAAACAATTGGTGGCCCGGTCGATCTGGCGGTCATCACCCGTCACGATGGCTTCCGCTGGCTGCAGCGCAAGCGCCCTACGGGCCTGCGCGGCGCCAAACCCATTGGTTTGCGGCTTGAGCCGGGTGCGCGCCGCTCGCTGCTTAAAACGACCCCAGCCGAATAATCCGGCACGCCTCGCCAGCTTTGGCAGAAGGCGCCCGCGGGGGGCGGATCACCAGACAATGGGACTGCGCCAGCACACGCAGCATGGAAGAATCCTGGCGACTGAAGGGCGTTGCAATGGGCAGGCCCGTCCCCACGCTCAACTCTGCACGCAGATAATCTTCGCGCGAGTCATTCTCTTTCAAATCCCCGCCCAAGATAGCCGCTTCGCTGCGCTCAGCCCCCGCATGTGGGTCGCCACTCAATGCGCGCACCAGCGGCACGAGGAAGAGCACGCCGCAGACAATCGCGGAAACTGGATTTCCGGGCAGGCCAAGGATCTGCATCGCGCCCAGCTTGCCATGCATGAGTGGCTTGCCGGGGCGCATGGCAATCTTCCAGAAGCCAAGCTCCATGCCCTCGCGGTTGAGCGCGCTTTGAACCAGATCATGATCACCGACTGACGCACCGCCCAACGTCACCAGCACATCGGCCTTTGCCTCATGCGCCGCGCGGATACAGCGCTCGATGTCTGCGAATGTATCACCCGCAATACCAAGATCGATAATGTCCGCGCCAGCATGGCGCGCATAAGCACCCACTGCAAAAGTGTTGGAGGCAACGATCTGATCGGGGCCGGGCTCTTGTCCGGGCTGCACCAATTCATCGCCAGTTGCCAGAATGGCAATGCGCGGTTTGCGTGTGACCTCGAGGCTGCCGTGATTCATTGCAGCAGCAATTGCAAGTTCGCAAGGACCAAGGCGCGTACCCTTGGTCAGAAGCACATCGCCTTCCTTAAAGTCGAGCCCAGCAGGTCGCACATAAGTGCCCCGCGACTCGCTTTGCAAGATATCAACGCTGCCGTCGTGTGCGCTCGTATTCTCTTGGATGATAATTGTGTCAGCCCCATCGGGCAAAGGTGCACCTGTGAAGATGCGCACGCATTCACCGGCTTTCACCTCACCATGAAAACGATGGCCCGCTGCGCTTGTGCCAATCACACGCAAAGTTACGGGGCTCGATGCGACATCACTGGCGCGCACCGCATAGCCATCCATCGAGGAGGCGGCGAAAGGTGGCTGTGTCCGGCGAGCAGTGACATCTTGTGCGAGTGTTCGCCCCAAAGAGTCGGGCAAAGAAACGCGCTCGCTTTCGAGCAGCTTTGCTGCCTCGATAATGCGCTTCAAAGCGTCAGCAACTGGCAGAAGCTTTGAGGGCGCACTCATGCGGGTCGTGTCCAATCGCCAGATTTTCCGCCTGACTTTTGCATCATGCCGATGCCTTCGATCACCATGAAACGGTCCACGGCTTTCATCATGTCATAAATCGTGAGGCAGGCGACGGAGACAGCTGTGAGTGCCTCCATCTCAACACCCGTTTGGCCCGCGACCTTGGCAGTGGCGCGCACATGGACGCCGGGGAGTGCCGGGTCTGGCGTGAGATCCACTGTCACTTTCGATAAGAGCAGCGGATGACAGAGCGGGATCAATTCATGTGTGCGCTTGGCCGCCATAATGCCAGCGATACGCGCTGCACCCAGCACATCGCCTTTTTTGGCATTGCCCGCGACAAGCATCTCCAGCGTCTCAGGCAGCATCACAACTCGGCCCTCAGCCACAGCCGTGCGGGATGTGATCTCCTTCTCGCAGACA
The DNA here is from genome assembly GCA_947454485.1 of Beijerinckiaceae bacterium. Classification (GTDB taxonomy): domain Bacteria; phylum Pseudomonadota; class Alphaproteobacteria; order Rhizobiales; family Beijerinckiaceae; genus Terripilifer. The sequence goes on along the minus strand of CANGJJ010000011.1, from coordinate 82,575 downwards.
TCCACCATCGCCGCTTCACCGCTGGCATTGAGATGCGTGAGTTTGCTCATGAGCGTGTTTCACCATGCAGAAGATCATGGGTGGCTTTGCGTACATCAGCCTGACGCATCAGGCTCTCGCCAACGAGATAGGCAAAGATATTGCTGCGCGCCAGACGCAAGACATCGTCACGATTGCCGATGCCGCTCTCTGACACGATCACTTTGTTCTGAGGCACAAGGCGAGACAGTTTCTCGCTGACCTCCAGTGTCGTCTCAAAACTATGCAAGTCGCGATTGTTGATGCCGATGAGCCGCGTCTCAAGCGCAAGGGCTCGCTTGAGCTCAGGTTCATTATGCACCTCAACAAGAACATCCATCTTCAGATCATGCGCGGCTTTGTTCAGCTCTGCGGCCTCTGCGTCAGTCAAAGCTGCCATGATGATGAGAATGCAATCAGCGCCCCATGCGCGCGCTTCAAAGACCTGATAGGGGTCATACATGAAGTCTTTGCGCAGAACGGGAATTGAGACAGCAGCGCGCGCCTGCGACAAATATTCAGGCTTGCCCTGAAACGACGGCTCATCGGTCAAGACAGACAAGCAAGCTGCGCCACCAGATTCATAGGCGCGCGCAAGTGTGGCAGGATCAAAATCTGCGCGAATGAGACCCTTGGAGGGGCTCGCCTTCTTCACCTCGGCGATCAAGCCATATTGGCCAGCCGAGAGTTTGTTTTCGATTGCATGAACGAAACCGCGCGGCGGTTGCTGCGTCGCAATCTGACGCTCGAGCGCATGCAAAGGCATCCGCACCTTTGCCTCAGCAATTTCGCGACGCTTATAGGCCTCGATCTTCGCAAGGATGTCGGCCATTGTTACCCCCGGTTTGATACATCAACGAGCTTGGCAAGTGTGCCACGCGCGCGGCCGCTGTCCAGTGCCTCTGCGGCCATGGTAGCAGCTTCTTTCAGACCCTTCGCTTTGCCAGCAACAACGAGTGCTGCAGCAGCATTCAGCACGGCAATGTCGCGATAGGCAGATTTTTTGCCATCCAGCACAGCGCGCAAGGCAGCAGCATTGTGTTCAGGATCACCGCCCTTGAGATCAGCTGCGGTTGCGCGCGCAAGACCAGCCTCTTCAGGTGTGACTTCGAAACTGCGGATATTGCCATCTTCCAGCGCGCAAACATAAGTGACGCCGGTCGTGGTCATTTCATCAAGACCATCGGACCCATGCACCAGCCAGATGCGCTCTGAGCCAAGATTCTTGAGCACTTGTGCCATAGGCTCAAGCAGTGCTTTGGAAAATGTGCCGAGCAGCTGGCGCTTCACATTGGCGGGATTGGAGAGCGGGCCCAGAATATTGAAGATCGTGCGCGTGCCAAGTTCTACACGCACGGGTCCCACATGGCGCATCGCGGCATGATGGGTGGGGGCCGCCATAAAGCCGATCCCCGCATCACGAATACAAGCCTCGACATGTTCAGGTGAAACACCGACCTTCACACCCAAAGCGGTCAACACATCCGTTGCGCCAGACTTCGAAGAGGCTGCGCGATTGCCATGTTTGGCAATCGGTACGCCGCAGGCAGCGGTGATGATGGAGGCGAGGGTGGAGACATTGTAAGAGCCCGAGCCATCGCCGCCCGTGCCAACAATATCGAGCGCATCGGCTGGCGCATTCACGCTAAGCATCTTCGCGCGCATGGCCGTCACCGCACCGGTGATCTCATCCACCGTCTCACCGCGTACGCGCAGCGCCATCAAAAACGCGCCCATTTGTGCAGGGGTGACTTCGCCTGAGAGCATATCGTCGAAAGCTCGCTGTGCTTCGGCGCGTGTCAGGCTGGCGCCTGTCGCGACCTTGGCCAGAAGCGGTTTGAACGCGTCCATGTCAGTCTCCTTAACCCCGCGCGCCGCGCGGGCCCTCGTTCCAGGCTTGCGCCATGTCGAGGAAGTTTTTCATGATGAGATGGCCATGCTCGGAGAGAATGCTCTCCGGATGAAACTGCACGCCATGCACCGGGTGATGGCGATGCGACAGGCCCATGACGAGTCCATCGCTTGTCTGTGCGGTGATTTTGAGATCGGCCGGCATGGTCTCGCGCTTCACAACGAGCGAGTGATAGCGGGTCGCTGCAAAGGGACCTTGGATGCCAGCAAACAGAGTCTCGCCCTGATGCTCGATCTGCGAGAGCTTGCCGTGAATGGGCTCGGGCGCGCGGATGACTTCGCCGCCATAAGCGTCACCAATCGACTGGTGGCCGAGGCAGACGCCAAAGATGGGCACGCGCGCTCCAGCCGCATGGATAAGATCAAGGCAAATGCCCGCCTCTTTGGGCGTGCAGGGGCCGGGCGAGAGGACGATCGCATCAGGATCGGCGGCCATGACGTCAGCCACAGAGATCTCGTCATTGCGCCACACCGAGACCTCAGCACCGAGCGAGCCCAGGTAATGCACCAGGTTCCAGGTGAAGCTGTCGTAATTGTCGATGAGCGTGACGCGCGCCATAGCTGATCCGTGAGCCGCCACCGGGCGGCAGGCCCCCTTTTCCGATGCAGGGGGCCGTGCGTCAAGCAGATGCGGCTCAGACCATATGTTCGCCGCGCAGACGGGCCACAATCCGGGTCATAGCGGTCTCATGGCCTGCCGCCGACAGAATGCGCAACCGAGCCGTCGGGTCCACGCGGCGGCGGCTTTCGGCGAAGGTCATGCGCATGGGCGTGGGGATAGCCTCCCCAAAGGCGATGGCCTCCCGGTCGGCGATCGAGGGCAGGATGCCCACGAGGCTGGCGGAATATTCCGACAGGGCATTGCGGATGATCGCCTTGTCCGTGTCATTGGGCATGCGCATGGCGAACATGGTCGAACATTGGGAGAGGACGGTCGGGTCCACCTCGGCAGGGCGCTGCGTGATGATGCCCAGCGACACGCCATATTTGCGGCCCTCTTTGGCAATGCGGCCCAGCGATTGGCGGGTGGGGCCAAAGCCGAGTGTCTGGTCGCGCGGCACATAGCGATGCGCCTCTTCGCAGATGATGCAGATCTCATATTCGCCGCCGCTCCAAAAGCTGATCTCGAAGGCAAGACGGCCCAGGACTGAGACGACAGAATTCACCACCTCATTGGGCAGACCGCCCAACTCCACAATACAGACCGGCTTGCCCTCTTGAGGTATGCGGAAAATTTTGGCGATGATCTCCGGCATATTGTCTTCGACAAGGGCGGTCTGGAACATGAATTTATAGCGCGGATCGCGCGCCAAAAGTTCAAGACGGTTACGCAGGGCGCGCAGGTCATTGACCGAATAACGCCGCTCCAGCTGGCCCATCCATTCATCAATAATATTGATGGCATCATTGATGCGAAACGGGGTCGGAGTGTCCGCGCTGATACTGGCATGTTCGGATGCGGGTGCCCGGCGCAAGGTCATGGGCGCGGTTGACTGGTTTTGAGAGTAGCGAATGCGCGCGCTGCGGATCACATCATGCAATGCATCCGATTCATCCGCGCTCGGGTTGCGGCCTGAATAGATAATGTCCGCAATCTCTTCGAAGCGAAACATCCAGAAGGGAATTTCCAGATTATCGGCATTCAGGAGCAGAGAATTGTCCGGGAAATGCGCTTGATATTCGTTGTGCGGATCAAGGATCAGAACGCGCAGGCTTTCCACCTCGGCAAGGCAACGACGCATCAACATCGCCACACCAGTTGTCTTGCCTGTGCCGGTTGAGCCCATGATGGCAAAATGGCGCGTCAGCAATTCGTGCACATTGATCAGCGCGGGTATGGTGGCGTTATTCGACAGGCGGCCAATTTCGATCCCATCTTCCGCGTGGAATGCGTAGATGGCGGCCAGATCACGAGGATGAATCGTACTGCAGGGCGCGCCCAATTCGGGATAGTGCCGCAAGCCTCGATGATATTGGTCGTGGCCCGCCCCATCGCTCCTGATCTCGCCGATCAGTTCGATGAGAATATTGACCACGCGCGTGGCGTGAGGGCCCTGCGTCTCCTCGATGGTGATTTGCGACACTATGCCCACAGCGCGGCTATCGGGCCGTGTGATCGTCACATGATGGCCAACGGAGCAACCGTGCTGGAAGCTGGCGGTTGATCCGCTCACCGTGACATGGGTTCGATCAATCGCAACGAGGGTTCCCAGAACGCCATCGGGTTGGGGGCGAGAAAGCGGAGTGATTACGGGGACTTGGTCCGTCAGGACGTCCTGAAATGCCATTGTGCCCTCTTCGAGGCTAAAAAGTCGCTGCAGCTAAAAAATCCGCTGCTCAAAAAAGATTAGCACAGCTACCGCTAGGGCGGGAGCTGAAAAAAGAGCCTATTGGCCACGCCGGGCGGAGGTGGCAAAACGCACAGCCTCCTCAGCGGCGCGAAAGAGCGCCTGCGCCTTGTTGATACATTCGCGATGCTCTGAGGTCGGCACGGAATCATAGACAATGCCCGCGCCAGACTGCGCATGCATCTGCCCATCTTTGATGACCGCGGTGCGCAAGACGATGCAAGTATCCATCTCACCCGACGCGCCGAAATACCCAATACAGCCGCCATAAATGCCGCGACGGTCAACTTCGAGCTCGTCGATAATCTCCATCGCGCGCACTTTGGGTGAGCCCGAGACCGTGCCTGCTGGAAAGCCGGCTGCCAGCGCATCGATCACATCATGACGCGGATCGAGCTGGCCCGTCACATTGGAGACGATATGCATCACATGGCTGTAGCGCTCGATGAAGAATTTCGCTGTGACATTCACCGTGCCGATCTTTGACACGCGGCCAACATCATTGCGGCCAAGATCGAGCAGCATGAGATGTTCAGCGCGCTCTTTGGGATCATCGAGCAGCTCTTGGGCAAGCGCATCATCTTCGGCCTGCGTCTTGCCGCGCCATCTGGTGCCAGCAATCGGGCGAATGGTGACTTCATCATCGCGCAAGCGCACCAAAATTTCGGGGCTTGATGTGACGATCTGGAAACCGCCGAAATCGAGATAGCAAAGATAGGGTGATGGATTGACGCGGCGCAGCGCGCGATAGAGTGAGAAGGCTGGCAGCGCAAAAGGCGCTGTGAAGCGCTGCGACAGAACGACCTGAAAGATGTCGCCCGCGCGGATATATTCTTTGGCACGCGCGACCATATCAAGGAAGCGCGGCTCTGGCGTATTGGAGACACCAGACGTCGCCAGCAAATGCGGATCGACGGCAGGTGCTTCATGTGAGAGCGGGCCTTCGAGCACACGCACAACGGCGTCGACGCGGCTCATAGCGCTTTCATAGGCGGATTTGGCAGAAATGCCTTGTGCGGGTCGTACCGGCGTGACGATGCTCAGTTCATCTTTCACCGAGTCAAACACGACCATGATCGTGGGTCGGATCATCACCGCATCAGGCACACCGATCGGGTCGGGTTTTGGCTCTGACAGGCGCTCCATCTCGCGCACCATCTCGTAACCAAGATAGCCAAATACACCCGCCGCCATCGGCGGCAATTTGCCGTCCGACGCAATCGCGCTCTCAGCCAGAAGGTGACGCAGCGCGATCAGCGGCTTGTCAGGGCAGGGGGTGAAGTGATCTCGATGGGTGAGCGCTTGACGGTTGATCTCAGCCTTGCCCCCGCTCGCACGCCAGATGATGTCAGGATCAAGCCCGATCATCGAATAGCGTCCGCGCGAGGCACCCCCTTCAACGGATTCCAGCAAAAACACATTGCCCGCGCGACCAGCAGACAGCTTCAAGAAGGCAGAGACCGGTGTTTCAAGGTCAGCCACCAGACGCGTCGACACGAGGCAGGGTTTCCCGGCCTCATAGGACGTTGCGAAAGTCTCGAAGCTTGGTTCCAGCATGACCGCTCAGAATGTGTTGGCGTCGCCGCCACCGGTTGCCGCACGCACGGCAGGCTCGTTGATCTTCACACCAAGCTGTAACTGCAACGCAGCCAGATATTGGCTAACAAGATCTTCGGCCATGGCCGAGCGCAACTGATCACCAATGCTCTTCATCGCATCGCTGCCCGGATCAATCGGCGGCACTTCAGACGAAAGGATCTTGAAGATGATGCGCGACTGATCAGCGCCTGAGGCCGAACCAATCTCGCCCACGGGCAAGCCAAAGAGACGCGCCACCGCGCCCTCTGGCAGGCTGGAGGGCTGCAGACGACCAACCTTGTCTTCGCGCTTCACAGTCGCTTTGGCGGCCTTGGCAGCAGCCTCCAGTGACTGACCAGCCTTGAGGGCGGTCACAATATCGGTCGCCTTGGCCGACAAGCGCTTGTTGATCTCATCATCCTTCCAAGCCGCGACAACTTGATCCTTCACCTCATCAAGACGGCGCTCGCGCGAGGGATCGACCGACAAGACTTCAAACCAGATGTAAGACCCATCGCGCGTTGTCAGATGGTCATTGTCGACACCGACATCCGACGCATAGACCGCCCGCAGCAATGCCTCGCGTTCGGGCATGGCGACTTCTTTGGCCTGCTGGTCGAGTCCTTGCGCATCGGTTTCAACACTCACAGCTGTGAGATTGAGAGGCTTGGCGGCATCAGCCAGCGCTTTGCCCGATGTGCGCTCTTCTTCAACCTTGTCGGCAAGATTTCGCGCGGCCGTACGAGCCCGGTCAATCGCGATCTCTCGCTTGAGATCTTCGGCGACCTCGGAGAAGGCTTTGACCTTCTCAGGCTCGATCTCAACTGCGCGCATGAGAGCAAAACCAAACTGGCTTTTGATTGGCTCGCTCACGCCGCCCTTGGGCAGAGCAAAAGCAGCATCGGCCAAAGCGCGATCAAAGATCTCGGCCTTCGACACATTGCCCGCATCGACCACTTCGAGATTTGCCTGTTTGGCAACATCTGCCAGTGCTGCGCCAGCCTTGATCTTGGCGAGCGCATCAGCGGCTGTCTTCTCGTCGGGGAAGATGACCTGTTCGATCTTGCGGCGCTCGGGTGTGCCATAACGTTGGCCCTTCACGCGGTCATAAAGCGCTGTGGCGTCCGCATCGCTGATCTTGGACGGATCTGCGAGGCTTGCAGGCGAGATCGCAAGATAGATGAATTTGCGATATTCCGGTGCGCGGAACATGGCGCGGCGCGCGTCATACATCGACTGGATGTCTTGATCGCTGGGTGCAGCAATCTCGCCAGCTGCGGCGGCCGGAATTTCGAAGAACTCCACCGCGCGGGTTTCACTGCGATAGCGATGCACAGCATCCAGCACAGCGCCGGGCATGGGCATTTTGCCGCTCATGCTCTCAATGATGGCTTGGCGAAGCGACCCACGGCGTTGCTCACGCGCAAAGCTGGCTTCGGTATAGCCATTGTCGCGGAGCAACTCCTGAAAGCGTATCGGATCAAACTGACCGCTGGGGCCTGCGAAGATCGGATCAGCCAGGATGGAGCGCGCGACGATCTGATCGCTGATGCCCAATTTCAGCTCTTTGGCCTGATCGTCGAGCAGCGCTTGGGAAATGAGACGATTGAGCACCTGACGATCAAGACCCATAGCGCGGGCCTGATCATTGGTGATCGCACGGCGCGCCTCGCGCTGCAGATTCTGCAACTGCGTTTGATAGGCGCTACGCAGCGCCTCGGCGGAAATGTCCGTCTGGCCGACATTGGCAACCGTATTCGTGCCAAGGTTGCGGAAAATATCTCCGATCCCCCAGACCACGAAGCTCAGGCTGATGAAGCCCATCACGACGCCCATCACAATTCGGCCCACCCATCCCTGGGATGCCTTGCGCATGCCTTCGAGCATGACAACCTTTCTTAAAGCTTTGCCGCTGGGGCTATGAAATCGCGCGGGACTATAGGGAGGCGGGGGGCTTGGTGCAATGCAAGCCTGCGGTTCCTGCCGCCAGCTCGTCTCATGGAGGGCTTTGCAGGGCTCTCGTGCGGTGATAGTCCCGCGCCGACCCGGAGGAATGATCATGAGCCGTCCCACCCCACTTGTTGCCGGAAACTGGAAAATGAATGGCCTGCGCGCCGCGCTCGCCGAGATCACTGGTATGGGGCAGGCCTATGACGCGGGGCTGAAATCAAAGCTCGAATTGCTGATTTGCCCGCCTGCGATCTTGATCGGTGCAGCTGCTGACGTCGCCCGTGGCACGGGGATCGCGATTGGCGCACAGGACTGCCACGCCAAGGCTGATGGCGCTCATACCGGTGATATTGCAGCGGAAATGGTCGCCGATGCCGGCGGCTCCTTTATCATTGTCGGCCATTCTGAGCGCCGCGCCGACCATGGCGAGAGCGATGCTGTGGTTCATGCCAAGGCACAAGCCGCCGTGCGGGCGGGGCTGAAGGCGATCATTTGCGTGGGCGAAACAGAGGCCGAGCGCAGAGCTGGCAAAACCCTTGATGTGGTTGGACGGCAGCTCGATGGGTCGATTCCCGCTTCTTTGACAGCGGCCAATCTCGTTGTCGCCTATGAGCCCGTCTGGGCGATCGGCACCGGCCTGACCCCCACAGCCGCAGATGTGGCCGAGGTTCACGCCTTCATCCGCCAGCGTCTGGGCCAGATCATTGGCAAGGAAGCTGGTGGCGTACGCCTGCTCTATGGCGGCTCGGTGAAGCCCTCCAATGCCGCCGAATTGATGGGCGTCCCCAATGTCGATGGGGCTCTGGTGGGCGGGGCCAGCCTCAAGGCCAGCGATTTCATGGCAATTGCTGGCGTCTATCGCTAGCCACGGGCGGGGGCATCGTATAAAAGCCCTCCTCAATTGACGGTGGCCCCGGCCACTCCCTTATCGGACGCATCATGCAGACCATCTTGATTACGATCCATCTGATTGTGGTGATTGCGCTTGTTGGCGTGGTCCTGCTGCAGCGCTCTGAGGGCGGTGCGCTTGGTATTGGCGGCGGCAATGGCTTTATGTCGGGTCGCGGTCAGGCCAATGCCTTGACCCGCGCCACGGCGGTGCTTGCCACGATCTTCTTCATCACCAGCCTCGGCCTGACCTTCCTGGCCAATGTGGGTCGCGGTGAAAAGTCGATCTTTGAAGGCACAGCACCCGCGGGGCAGAGCGCCCCGGCCGGTGGCTCGCTGCTTGACCAGCTGCGCCAGATGGAAACCCCGGCGCCGGCTCAGCCCGCGCCTGCTGCACCCACAGCGCCTCGCCAGTAAGCGAGAGCAGTGGACGCGCTTCGGGGGCCGGTTTTCCGGCCCCTTTCGTTTGTGAGTGTCCTGCGCCACATCAGAATGTGTGGATGAGTGCAATGAGTTGGTGAATTGCTCTCCCCGAATCACGCGAACCCAGATAGGTCACGACTCCCATGGCGCGGTACATTTTCATCACCGGCGGCGTGGTCTCTTCCCTTGGTAAAGGGCTGGCCTCGGCAGCCCTAGGAGCTCTCCTTCAGGCCCGTGGCTACACGGTTCGCCTGCGAAAGCTCGACCCCTATCTCAATGTTGATCCGGGCACGATGAGCCCGACCCAGCATGGCGAAGTCTTCGTCACCGACGACGGCGCTGAGACCGATCTCGACCTTGGTCACTATGAGCGCTTCACGGGGCGTCCCGCGACCAAGCAGGACAATATCACCACAGGCCGCATCTATCAGGAGATCATCGCGAAGGAACGTCGCGGCGATTATCTGGGCGGCACTGTGCAGGTCATTCCCCATGTCACGAACCACATCAAGGAATTCGTGCTCGACGGGAACGAGGGCATCGACTTCGTTCTGGTGGAAATTGGCGGCACTGTTGGTGACATCGAGGGCTTGCCCTTTTTCGAAGCCATTCGCCAACTCGGCAATGATCTGCCGCGCGGTCATGCGGTCTATGTGCATCTGACTTTGCTGCCGTGGATTCCCACCGCCGGCGAATTGAAGACCAAGCCCACGCAGCATTCGGTTAAGGAGCTGCGCTCGATTGGCATTCAGCCCAATATTCTGCTGTGCCGTGCGGATCGTGAGATTCCGGCAGAAGAGCGCCGCAAGCTGGCTCTCTTCTGCAATGTGCGCCCGAGCGCTGTCATCGAAGCGCGCGATGTGGGCTCGATCTATGATGTGCCACATGCCTATCACGAGGCGGGGCTTGATCGCGAAGTTCTCTCAGCTTTTGGCATCGAGCCGGCCCCCAAGCCCGATATGTCGCGTTGGAACACGGTCTCCACCGCCGTGCACAATCCCGAAGGCGAAGTCACCATTGCGGTTGTGGGCAAATATACAGGCCTCAAAGACGCCTATAAGTCGCTCATTGAAGCGCTCTATCACGGTGGCATCGCCAATCATGTGCGCGTGAAACTCGACTGGATCGAGAGCGAGATTTTTGAGGGCGGTGATCCTGCGCCTCATCTCGAACATGTGCATGGCATCATGGTTCCCGGCGGCTTTGGTCAGCGCGGCGCAGAGGGCAAGATTCTCGCAGCGCGTTTTGCGCGCGAGCATAATGTTCCTTATTTCGGAATCTGCTTTGGTATGCAGATGGCGGTTGTGGAGGCAGCCCGTTCGCTCGCTGGCGTGACCAATGCAAACTCCACAGAATTTGGTCCCACCAGCGAACCCGTTGTTGGCTTAATGACCGAATGGATGCGCGGCAACGAACTTGAGACGCGCAAATCAGGTGGTGATCTGGGCGGCACGATGCGTCTGGGTGCCTTTGCCGCCAAGCTGCGTGAAGGCTCCAAGATTGCGCAGATCTATGGTTCGACCACGATCTCCGAGCGCCATCGCCATCGCTATGAAGTCAACACGGCCTATCGTGATCGACTGGAAGCAAAGGGCATGATGTTTGCGGGCACCTCGCCTGACGGCCTGCTGCCTGAGACCGTTGAGCTTGTTGATCATCCCTGGTTCATCGGCGTGCAATATCACCCCGAGCTGAAGTCACGCCCCTTCGAGCCGCATCCTTTGTTCGCCAGCTTCATTGCGGCCGCAAAGGCGCAGAGCCGCCTCGTTTAGGTTCACCAGCTGAGCTAAGGCTTCCAAGAGGCGCTCTATTTGTCGAGGGGCGGTGCTCCTCATTGTGGAGGTCAAGTCTGCTCTTCAGGCTGCTGATGCCCCTTTTCAGCCCCCGCCAGCTTGCCTTCCAGCGCTTGGTCCATTAGCGCTCAAGCAGCATGGAGAGACGAGACATGACGGCCAAGGCACAGGTGACAATCGGTTCGGGCGCGGGCGCTGTGACTTTCGGCAATGCGCTTCCTCTGGCCTTCATCATCGGCCCCTGCGCCATGGAAAGCCGCGACCATGCGATGACCATGGCGGCGGCGGTCAAGGAGATCGCCACCCGTCTTGGTATCGGGGTCGTCTATAAATCCTCTTTCGACAAGGCCAATCGCACCTCTTTGAGCGGCCGCCGTGGTCTTGGCATTGAACAGGCTCTGCCTGTTTTTGCGGAGATCAAAGAGACGTTTGGCTTCCCGGTCCTGACGGATGTGCATGAGAATGACCAATGCGCCATTGCCGCGCGCGTTGTCGATGTTCTGCAGATCCCCGCATTCTTGTGCCGCCAGACTGATTTGCTGGTGGCAGCTGCCAAGACCGGCAAGCCGGTGAATGTGAAAAAAGGTCAATTCCTTGCGCCTTGGGACATGAAGAATGTCGTCGATAAGGTGGTGGGCGCTGGCAATGATGATGTCATGGTGACAGAGCGCGGCGCCAGTTTTGGCTACAATACGCTTGTGTCTGACATGCGCTCGCTGCCCATCATGGCGCAGCAGACTGGCGCGCCGGTGATCTTTGATGCGACCCATTCGGTGCAGCAGCCGGGCGGGCAGGGCACCTCCTCAGGTGGTCAGCGCGAATTCGTGCCCGTGTTGGCGCGCGCCGCTGTGGCTGTGGGCGTGGCGGGTGTCTTCATCGAGACCCATGATGATCCTGCCAATGCTTTCTCAGATGGACCCAATCAGGTGCCGCTGAACGAGCTTGAAGTCTTGTTGAAGCAGTTGATGGCATTCGACAAGATCTCCAAGGGTCTGTGAGCGTCACGCAACTGTCGCATCACCCCGTTAGCGGATGACGCGTGGATCATTCTGTCTTCACTTATGCCAGCCCCGACGACCCGCTGTGGAAGCGGCTCGCGATTGGTTGCGTGGAAGTTGCAACGGGCCGCAACAAGATCCGCGATCTTTATTTCCAGCAACAGGCGCAGGGTTGGAACGCAGGCTTTTTTGCAACGGCGATCAAAGCGCTAAAGCTTGACCTGCAATATGACGCAGAGCGGCTGCGCGCTTTGCCGGCTGAAGGCCCGCTCGTTGTGATCGCCAATCACCCCTTTGGTGTGCTCGATGGCATTGTGATGTGCGCGTTGATGGAACAGGCGCGCTCAGATTTTCTCGTCCTCACCAATGCTGTCTTGATGCGCGCGCCTGAAATGCGTGCGCGCATGTTGCCCATTGATTTTACTCCAACGCGCGAGGCTCAGCGCGCCAATGCAGCTTCTCGCGCTCAGGCATTGGACCATGTGCAAAAGGGCGGATGTATTGTGATCTTCCCGGGTGCTGCAGTCTCGACCTCGCCCGACTGGTTTGGCCGCGAACAGGCTATAGATCCACCATGGACGCCCTTTGTTGCGCGGCTTGTGCAACAGGCCAAAGCGCCCGTCGCGCCAATCTTTTTCCCCGGTCAAAATTCCGCGTTGTTTCACTTCGTCAGCCATATCAGCCAGACGGCGCGTTTGGCTTTGTTCTTCCACGAAGTGCGCCGCAGAATCGGCACAGAATTTCCGGTGAAGATAGGCGAAGTGGTCGATTCTGCGCAGCTGAGTGGCTTTACCGATCGCCAGCAGCTAACGGATCAGCTGCGCAATCTTGTTTATGCTCAAGGCGATATCTGAAGAGCGCCGATCGTTAGCTTACTCTTAACGATCATCGCGCAGCCTTCGCTCATTATGGCGGAGGCCAAAATGTTTTTTAAATCGCTCATGACAGCGCTGGTCTTAATAAGCGCAGGATCTCTTGCAGCTTTGGCAGCAGAGAAAACACCTCAGCCGCGCGAGATGACGCAGGCAACAAAACATATCAGGCTAAGCGGGCCACTGGTCTGGCGCCCGCGCATGGTCCTGTCGATGAATGATGAGCAATGGCTCTCACCACGGCCTGATCTGCAGCAATCCAATCCTCAGCCGCGACCGCGATAAGGCGCGACACCTTGGTCAGGCACCCATAGGCCCGCTGGTATTTGGCCGGTCTGCCAGAAGACATCAATCGGAATGCCGCCGCGCGGATACCAATAGCCGCCGATGCGCAGCCATTTGGGCTTCAGCAATGCGGCCAGATCCTTGCCGATGCGCACGGTGCAATCTTCATGAAAAGCGCCGTGGTTGCGGAAGGCGCCGAGATAGAGCTTCAGGGCCTTTGACTCCACCAGCCATTCACCCGGCGCATAGTCGATCACCAGATGCGCAAAATCGGGTTGGCCTGTGACAGGGCAAAGCGAGGTGAATTCCGGCGCGGTGAAGCGCGCGAGATAATCCGTATCGGGATGCGGATTGGGGACACGGTCGAGCACCGCCTCTTCGGGGGAGGCGGGCAGGGCGGATTGTTGCCCCAGCAGGGCGGGTTTGTCTGTCAGGTGGGCCATATGGGGTCAGATAGAGGGGGACGACTGGGGAATCAATGGCGCAAAGATCAAGGCCTCACTTCCCTGTTGGGGTCTTGCGTCGTAAAAGACCCGCGACTTTGACCGCACCCCCCGCTTGGAGGAGCTCCTATGACCACCATTATCGACATCCACGCCCGCGAAATCCTCGACAGCCGTGGCAACCCCACCGTGGAAGTGGATGTGACTTTGGAGGATGGCTCCTTTGGTCGTGCGGCCGTGCCCTCAGGCGCCTCCACAGGCGCGCATGAGGCGGTTGAGCTGCGGGACGGGGACAAGAGCCGTTACGGCGGCAAGGGCGTCCTGAAGGCCGTTGAGAGCGTCAATGAGGCGATCTATGAGGCCCTCGTTGGCATGGAGGCCGAAGATCAGGTCGAGATCGACGAGACCATGATCGCACTCGATGGCACCCCCAACAAGGCTAAGCTGGGTGCCAATGCCATTCTCGGCGTCTCCATGGCTGTTGCCAAAGCCGCTGCCGATGCTTCGGCCCTGCCACTCTATCGCTATATCGGTGGCACGCAGGCGCGCATTCTGCCCGTTCCGATGATGAACATCGTCAATGGCGGCGCGCATGCCGACAATCCCATCGACTTCCAGGAATTCATGATCATGCCCGTCGGCGCATCTTCGATTGCCGAAGCCGTGCGCTGGGGCGCTGAAGTGTTTCAGGTTCTCAAGGCAGGCTTGAAGAAGGCTGGCCACAATACCAATGTCGGCGATGAAGGTGGCTTTGCCCCCAATCTGCCGAGCGCAGAAGCCGCGCTTGATTTCTGCATGAAGGCAATGGAGCAGGCAGGCTTCAAGCCGGGCAAGGATATGTATCTGGGCCTTGATTGCGCCTCGACGGAATTTTTCAAGAACGGCAGCTATCACTACGAAGGCGAAGGCAAGGTGCGTAGCATTGATGAGCAGGTCGCTTATCTCGCCAAGCTTGTGAAGGACTATCCGATTGCCAGCATCGAAGACGGCATGGCCGAAGATGATTGGGCTGGTTGGAAGAAGCTCACCGACGCAATTGGCAAATCTTGCCAGCTTGTCGGCGATGATCTCTTCGTCACCAATGTCACGCGCCTGTCGCAGGGAATTGCGAGCCACACGGCAAACAGCATTCTCGTGAAGGTGAACCAGATCGGCTCGCTGACAGAGACTCTCTCGGCCGTCGATATGGCGCATCGCGCTGGCTATACCGCTGTCATGTCGCATCGCTCGGGCGAGACTGAAGACGCGACCATCGCTGATCTGGCGGTTGCCACCAACTGCGGTCAGATCAAGACCGGCTCGCTCGCGCGCTCCGACAGATTGGCAAAATATAACCAGCTCATCCGCATCGAAGAGGAGCTGGGCTCTCAGGCTCGTTATGCGGGCCGCAGCGCGCTCAAGGCGCTCGCCTGATCTTGCGGTAAAGCTTCCCAAGGCCGGTCACTGACCGGCCTTTTCATTGTCGCGCTGCGGATTCATCTGCGCGCTTCACCACTGAAAAGAGAACCACGATGGCATCTTTGTTTGATCCCCTGCAGCTTGGCTCACTCACGCTTCCCAACCGCATCGTCATGGCCCCCATGACCCGTTCGCGTGCCGATGAAGCAGGTGTCCCCACTGATTTGATGGCTACCTATTACGGTCAGCGCGCAGGTGCTGGTTTGATTATCTCTGAGGCAACCTATGTCTCGCCCGATGCCAAAGGCTATTCACGCATTCCCGGGCTTCACACTGCAGCGCAGGTTGCAGGCTGGAAGAAAGTCACCGACGCTGTTCATGCCAAGGGCGGGCGTATCTTCGCGCAGATCTTCCATTGTGGCCGCGTCTGCGTGCCGGTTCTTTTGCCGGCGGGAGTTGAGCCGGTTGCCCCCTCAGCCATCGCCATCAATGGCAAGAACTATACGGATGCGGGTCCAGTTGATTTCGTCGTGCCGCGTGAGTTGGCGATTGTCGAAATTCCTTCCATCGTGAATGACTTTGCAACGGCCGCGCAAAATGCCATTGCCGCTGGCTTTGATGGTGTGGAGCTTCATGCAGCCTCCGGTTATCTCGTTCACCAATTCTTGGACGGCTCGATCAACAAGCGTGGTGACGCCTATGGTGGCAGCGTTTCCAACCGTTGCCGTTTTGCGCTTGAGATCATCGAAGCGATGATTGGGGCCATTGGTCGCGAGCGTATTGGCATCAAGATTTCGCCGCGCATCAAATTCAATGATGTTGCTGATCCTGACGCAGGCGATGTCTATCCCTATCTGACCTCACAATTGTCGGCGAAGGGCATTGCCTATCTTCATGGTGCAAAGCAAGGCGACTATGGGGTGCATGAGGCTGTGCGGCCGCTCTTTCAGGGCGCTTATTTTGCAGGCGCTGGTTTTGATCAGGCGTCGGGTGAGGCCATGGTGGCGAGTGGCAAGGCTGATGCGATTGTCTATGGCAAGCGCTTCATCTCCAATCCTGACTTGCCGGCACGTTTCGCCAGTGGTGCAGCTTTGGCCGATGACAATGCCAAGACCCATTACAGCAAGGGCGCTGAGGGCTACACGGATTATCCCGCAGCCTGAGCTTCTTTGTTTAGATTAAATTAACCGAAGCGAGAGACGGTGCGCCTATGGTTGTGCGCACTCGTCTCCGCTCCGTTCTGATTCCACTCGTGCTCTTCTGTCTGTCGGGCGCGGCGGGCAGCTATTTCGTGTGGCACGCGCAAAATGGTGAGCGCGGCATCAAAGCCAAGCTCGTCTACAAGGAAGAGATCCGCGCATTGACCGTTGATCGAGATTCGCTGGTCGCCGAGCGCAAGCGTTGGGAGCGCCGCATCGAAATGATGCAGGCAGAACAGGTTGACCGCGATCTTCTGGAAGAAGAGGCCCGGCTGCTGCTCGGCCGCGCGGGCAAGACGGATTTGCTCATCCAATTCCAGAATTGACGGATTAACCGGAAAACGGTTTAGCGTTGTGCATAACCGCGATTCGGTTAATCGACGTTTATATAACTTTTTCAGATACTTCATCGCCGAAATATCGCAGCGCACAGGCCTCGCCATAACAGTATCTTTCAGGT
This sequence comes from Beijerinckiaceae bacterium, assembly GCA_947454485.1. Classification (GTDB taxonomy): domain Bacteria; phylum Pseudomonadota; class Alphaproteobacteria; order Rhizobiales; family Beijerinckiaceae; genus Terripilifer. The sequence goes on along the minus strand of CANGJJ010000011.1, from coordinate 66,011 downwards.
AATTTCGAGACCTCTTCAGCGCCCCGCCCCGGGGCGCGGATGTCCAGAGGTCCAAAATGGCGTCTGCCGCTTCTGCGCGTTCTAAGGCCCCTACCAAGGCGGCCAAAGCCAACCCCAACAAGTCCAATGTCGCTGAGTTCTCCAAAGACGAGGAACTCAATGCCTATCGGGAAATGCTCCTGATCCGGCGTTTCGAGGAGAAAGCCGGCCAGCTCTACGGCATGGGTCTCATCGGCGGCTTCTGCCATCTCTACATCGGCCAGGAGGCCGTTGTGGTGGGGATGCAGATGGCTCTCAAGGATGGCGATCAGATCATCACCGGCTATCGTGACCATGGTCACATGCTGGCCTGCGGCATGGATGCCAAGGGCGTCATGGCCGAGCTCACCGGGCGTCAAGGCGGCTTGTCGAAAGGCAAGGGCGGCTCGATGCATATGTTCTCGAAGGACAAGAACTTCTATGGCGGCCACGGCATTGTGGGCGCGCAGGTGTCTTTGGGCACTGGTCTTGCCTTCGCCAATCACTATCGCAACGACGGCCGGGTCTCGATGACCTATTTCGGTGATGGCGCTGCCAATCAGGGTCAGGTCTACGAGAGCTTCAATATGGCTCAGTTGTGGAAACTGCCTTGCGTCTACATCATCGAGAACAATCGCTATGCGATGGGCACTGCGGTGACGCGCGCCTCTGCGCAGCAGGACTTCTCCAAGCGCGGCCTGTCCTTCAACATCCCCGGCGAGCAGGTGGATGGTATGGATGTGCGCGCGGTTCGCGCGGCTGCACAAAAGGCGCTTGAATGGGCGCGCACCGGCAAGGGTCCCTATATCCTCGAGATGCAGACCTATCGCTATCGCGGCCATTCGATGTCCGACCCTGCGAAATATCGCTCCAAAGAAGAAGTGCAGAAGATGCGCGAGGAGCACGATCCCATCGAGCAGGTGCGTGCGCGTTTGCTGCGCAACAAACTGGCGACCGAAGATATCCTCAAGGAGATCGACGCCAGAGTGCGCAGCATCGTCGCTGAGGCAGCCGAATTCGCATCGAACGATCCCGAGCCCGACGTCAGCGAGCTTTGGACCGATATCACCCTTTGATGACATGCGGGGCCACAGCGCCCCAACGGTGAGGACCAAATGGCCACCAATATCCTCATGCCAGCACTGTCTCCCACGATGGAGCAGGGCAAGCTTGCCAAATGGCTGAAAAAGGAAGGCGACCGCATCAAGTCTGGTGACGTGATCGCTGAAATCGAAACCGACAAGGCGACCATGGAAGTGGAAGCTGTCGACGAGGGCACACTGGGCAAGATCCTGGTGGCTGATGGCACCGAGAATGTCGCCGTCAACACTCCCATCGGCGTCATTCTGGCTGATGGCGAAAGCGCCGATTCTATGCCCGCTGCTGCGCCTGCACCGGCAGCCGCAGCTACGCCCGTTGCAGCGTCGCAAGAGGCAGCGCCTGCCGCTGCTCCTGTTGCGGCAGCAGCCTCTGTGCCCGCTGCGCCTGAGATCCCGGCTGGCACGCCCATGGTCACGATGACCGTGCGCGAGGCTTTGCGCGATGCGATGGCCGAAGAAATGCGCGCCAATGACGATGTCTTCGTCATGGGTGAAGAGGTCGCCGAATATCAGGGCGCCTACAAGATCACCCAAGGCCTGCTGCAGGAGTTTGGTGCGCGCCGCGTTGTCGACACGCCCATCACCGAACATGGTTTTGCTGGCATCGGTGTGGGCGCTGCCATGACGGGCCTGCGTCCCATTGTCGAGTTCATGACCTTCAACTTCGCCATGCAGGCGATTGACCAGATCATCAACTCTGCTGCCAAGACGCTCTATATGTCCGGCGGTCAGATGGGTTGCCCGATTGTGTTCCGTGGTCCCAATGGTGCAGCTGCGCGCGTTGCAGCCCAGCATTCGCAGGACTTCGCAGCTTGGTATTCGCAGATCCCCGGCCTCAAGGTTGTGCAGCCCTATACGGCTGCTGACGCCAAGGGCCTGCTGAAAGCCGCGATCCGCGATCCCAATCCCGTCATCTTCCTGGAGAACGAAATCCTCTACGGGCAGAGCTTCGAAGTGCCGAAGCTGGATGACTTCGTCGTGCCGATTGGCAAGGCGCGCGTACATCGTGTGGGTCATCATGTGACCTTGGTGTCCTTTGGTATCGGCATGACCTATTGCGTCAAGGCCGCTGACGAACTCGCCAAGGAGGGCATCGAAGCGGAGATCATCGATCTGCGCACGATCCGTCCGATGGATACTGAAACCGTTGTACGCTCGGTCATGAAGACGGGCCGCTGCGTGGCGGTGGAAGAGGGTTGGCCGCAGAGCGGCGTATGCTCTGAAATCGGTATGCGCATTATGGAAGCTGCGTTCGATTATCTCGACGCACCTGTGATGCGCGTGACCGGCAAGGATGTGCCGATGCCTTACGCCTCCAATCTTGAGAAGCTTGCGCTTCCCACAGTGGCCGACGTTATTCAGGCGGCCAAGGCCGTTTTGTATCGGTGAACCATGGCTGAGCCCATCGTGCATGAACTCCCCCTGCCACCGGATGTTGTGACGTCTGGTGGTCAGGAGGTGCTTCGCGCCTTCATCCTCGAAGGTGAATTGCATGTGTCGCTCAGCAACGCATTCGAGCGCCCTTCTGTGTGGGGCACGCTGCTTGTGGATGTCGCTCGCCATGTGGCGCGCATGTATTCGCAAGAGGGTGACGCGCTGCGTGATCAGGCGCTCGAGGAGATTTACCGCACCCTGCAATCCCAGTGGTCTCTTCCCGACGACCACAGCGATACGATCAACTGAGGCGACCCATGCCGATCAATATCCTGATGCCCGCGCTGTCACCGACGATGGAGAAGGGCAACCTCGCTCGCTGGCTCAAGAAGGAAGGCGACAAGATCAAGGCGGGTGATGTGCTCGCTGAGATCGAAACGGATAAGGCCACAATGGAGGTCGAAGCCGTTGACGAGGGTACGCTTGCCAAGATCGTCATCGCCGCTGGCACGTCTGATGTGCCGGTCAATCAGCTCATCGCGATTGTTGCGGGCGAAGGCGAAGATGTTGCAAGCGCTGCCGCCTCGGGTGGTGCTGCACCTGCGCCCAAGGCTGCTGCTTCTGCGGCCCCTGCGCCCTCCGCTGCACCAGCCCCTGCATCGGCACCTGTGGCAGCGCCCGCAGCTATTGCTGCTGCTGCTCCTGCTGGCGCGCGCGTCTTTGCTTCGCCGCTGGCCAAGCGACTTGCTAAGGACGGCAATATTGATCTGGCGCGCATCAGTGGCACCGGTCCTCACGGCCGTATTGTTGAGCGCGATGTGAAGGCAGCTCTTGCAGGCGGCGCCTTGAAGCCTGCCACAGCGGCCAGCGCATCTGCGGCTCCCATGGCCAGCGGCATGGCTGATGAGCAAATCAAGAAGCTCTTCCAGCCCGGCACCTATGAAGAAATTCCCCATGACTCGATGCGCAAAACCATTGCGCGCCGTCTGGTGGAAGCCAAGCAAACCATCCCGCATTTCTATCTCACGGTGGATTGCGAACTCGACAAGCTGATGGCGCTGCGTGAAGACGTGAACAAGGGCGCGCCGGAGGTTGGTGGTAAGCCTGCCTATAAAGTCTCCGTCAATGACTTCGTCATCAAGGCACTCGCTATGGCGCTCAAGAAGGTGCCTGACGCCAATGTGACCTGGACGGAAGGCGCGATGCTGAAACACAGCACGATTGATCTTGGTGTTGCTGTTTCGATTCCCGGCGGGCTCATCACGCCTGTTGTGCGCAATGCTGACACCAAGTCGCTCTCTGCCATCTCCAATGAGATGAAAGATCTTGCGGCCCGTGCACGCAATCGCAAGCTGAAGCCCGATGAATATCAGGGCGGCACTTCGGCTGTGTCTAACTTGGGCATGTTTGGCATCAAGCATTTCTCGGCTGTCATCAATCCGCCTCACGCCACTATTTTGGCTGTTGGTGCGGGTGAGCAGCGGGTTGTGGTCAAGAATGGTCAGCCGACCGTCGCCAATGTGATGAGCGTCACGCTCTCGACAGATCATCGCGCGGTTGATGGTGCCTTGGGCGCTGAGCTGATCTCGGCCTTCCGTCACTACATCGAAAATCCGATGGCGATGCTGGTCTAAGGAGAACCACAATGGCGAACGCTCCTTACGACATTCTCATCATTGGTGGCGGTCCGGGCGGTTATGTCTCGGCCATTCGTGCAGCGCAGCTCGGTTTTAAAACCGCTGTCGTTGAGCGCGAACATCTGGGCGGTATTTGTCTCAACTGGGGCTGCATCCCCACCAAGGCTTTGCTGCGCTCGGCTGAGATCTTCCACTATGCGCAACATGCCGAAGATTACGGTTTGAAGATTGAAGGCAAAGTGACCTTTGATCCTTCAGCTGTCATCAAGCGGTCGCGCGGTGTGTCGGCACAGCTCAATGGCGGCGTTGGTTTTCTGCTGAAGAAAAATAAAGTTGATGTGATTTGGGGCGAGGCGAATATCACCAAAGTTGGTGAAGTCACCGTCAGCGCCTCAAAGAAGCCTGCCGTGCAGCCACAACATCCAGCTCCCAAGGGCGTCTTGGGTGAAGGCGTTTATGCCGCAAAGCACATCATTGTTGCCACCGGCGCACGCCCGCGCGTTCTGCCGGGCATCGAGCCCGATGGCAAATTGATCTGGACCTATTTCGAAGCGATGAATCCCCCGTCTTTCCCCAAGTCGCTTGTGGTGATGGGGTCAGGCGCGATTGGTATTGAATTCGCCAGCTTCTATCGCACCATGGGTTGCGAAGTGACCGTCGTTGAAGTTCTGCCGCAGATCATGCCGGTGGAAGATGCCGAGATCGCAGCTGTTGCGCGCAAGCGTTTCGAAAAAGCTGGCATCAAGATCATGACCTCCACGAAAGTCGTGAAGGTTGAAAAGGGTGCCAATGATGTCACCTGCCATGTCGAAGACGACAAGGGCGCCAAGCAGGTTCTTAAAGCAGAGCGTTTGATCTCGGCTGTTGGTGTTGTGTGCAACACTGAAGGTTTGGGCCTTGAAAAGCTCGGCGTGAAAATGGATCGCGGCGCAGTTGTCACCGACGGCAAGGGCCGCACCAATGTTCCCGGCGTTTATGCAATCGGTGATGTCGCTGGCCCGCCGATGCTCGCGCATAAGGCTGAACATGAAGGCGTGATCTGCGTCGAAACCATCAAGGGTCTGCATACCCATGCGATGGAAAAGACCATGATCCCCGGCTGCACTTATTGCCATCCGCAGGTCGCCAGCGTTGGTCTCACCGAAGCCAAAGCCAAAGAGGCTGGCCATACGGTCAAGGTTGGTCGCTTCTCCTTCGTGGGCAATGGCAAAGCGATTGCGCTGGGCGAGCCTGAAGGTCTCGTGAAGACCATCTTTGACGCCAAGAGCGGCAAGTTGCTCGGCGCGCATATGGTGGGCGCTGAAGTGACCGAACTCATTCAGGGCTATGTGATTGCCATGAACCTCGAGACGACCGAGGAAGAGTTGATCCACACTGTGTTCCCGCATCCGACCCTTTCGGAGATGATGCATGAATCGGTGATGGATGCTTATGGCCGCGTGATCCACAGCTGACGTGCAACCCTGGATCCATCTCGACCGTATTCAGGTTCCTGGCGGGGGCGAGTTGAAACTATCGCGTCGCGGCGATGAGTTTTCCATTCGCCTCGACACGATTGAGCTGATGAACAGTCGTTTGAGTGCGTCTGAAGAGGCTCTCGCGACCATCGGCTATTCGAGGATTGCTGATCGCAAGCGCCCACGCATTTTGATCGGTGGCCTTGGTATGGGCTTTACGCTCCGGGCCATGCTCAGTGTCGCAAGTCCTGATGCTCTGATTGTTGTGTCTGAACTCTTGCCTGCGGTCGTGTCCTGGGCCAAAGGCCCGATGGCATCGCTCTTTGATGGCTGCCTTGATGATCCGCGCGTGCGGATTGATATGACTGATGTCGCCAAGATCATGCGCGATGGGGCAGGGGCATGGGATGCGATCCTGCTCGATGTCGACAATGGACCTGATGGCATGACGCAAAATGCCAATGACAGTCTCTACGGAATGGCGGGGCTCGCTGTGGCGCGGCGCGCGCTGAAACCGGGCGGGGTTTTGGGGGTCTGGTCGCAGGGGCCTGATCGGGATTTTGCCAAGCGCATGTCCAAAGCCCAATTCGACGTTGAGGAGGTCAAAGTGCGGGCGCATCGCGGCAAGAGCGGCGCGCGCCATGTCCTGTGGTTTGGCATGGCGGGTGGCCCCCCGCGCAAAGCGCAGGGCAGTCATACGCCAAGGTGATTGCACGCTGGGCCTCTGCGGCCTAGATACAGATGTCAGAACGCGGTCCCGCGCGACAGGATGAGATCATGGCGGTTGTCTTCGATATCAACAAAGACCCCCGGCGGAACGCAGGCGACACCAGCGCCAGCGAGGCGGCCAAGCCACGCCATCCTGAAAAAGCCAATCGCCCCGACACGCCCATTCTGCGCAAGCCGGATTGGATCCGCGTGAAGGCTCCCGGCTCCCCGCAATGGGCCGAGACCAACCGTATCGTGAAAGAGCATAAGCTCGTCACCGTGTGCGAAGAAGCAGGCTGCCCCAATGTCGGCGAGTGCTGGGAGAAGAAGCACGCAACCTTCATGATCATGGGCGACACCTGCACGCGCGCCTGCGCCTTCTGCAATGTGCGCACAGGCCTGCCTGAAGCACTCGATGCGCAAGAGCCCGCCAAGGTTGCCGACGCTGTCGCCAAGCTGGGCCTCAGCCATGTGGTGATCACGTCGGTTGATCGCGATGATCTGGCTGATGGCGGTGCTGAGCATTTCGCGCAGACCATCAGAGCCATTCGCGAGCGCTCGCCCAAGACCACGATTGAAATTCTGACGCCCGACTTTTTGCGCAAGGAGGGTGCGCTTGAGGTTGTGGTGGCGGCACGTCCCGATGTGTTCAACCACAATCTGGAAACAGTGCCGTCGAAATATTTGAAGGTGCGTCCCGGTGCGCGCTATTTCCATTCGATCCGCTTGTTGCAGCGGGTGAAGGAGCTTGATCCTACCATCTTTACCAAATCCGGCATCATGGTCGGGTTGGGCGAGGAGCGGAACGAAGTTTTGCAGCTCATGGATGACCTGCGCTCTGCAGATGTCGACTTCCTGACCATCGGGCAATATCTGCAGCCGACGCGCAAACATCATGAGGTGATGCGCTTCGTCACACCAGAAGAGTTCAAGTCCTATGAAACCGTAGCCGGGGCCAAGGGGTTTCTGCTTGTGTCGGCGTCTCCACTGACGCGGTCTTCGCATCATGCGGGCGAGGATTTCGCAAAGTTGAAGGCAGCGCGGCTGGCACGAACTTAACGCCCAGGGGACCCTATGGAGCATCCGCTTCGGTTTCAGGTAGAGCAGCCGCGGCGGGTCCTCATCCTAGGCAATCGTGGCGCTGGGCGTCTCAGGCTGGGGCGCGAATTGTCGCAGCGCTTCAATCTTCCTCTCATCCAGATCGAGCAGGAGCGCGAGCGTTTCGAGCCCAAGGACGCCAGCTCTTGGCGGAGCCATGTGGCCAAGCTCTGCGCGGGTGACGACTGGATCATGGCGGGCAATGACATCAACACTCTGGATCTGCGCGTTCCGCGCGCCGATTGGTTCGTCTGGGTCGATCTGCCGGTCTCATTCTGCGCCATGAGCGTCATCAAAAGCACGATCCGGGGGAGGGCGGACGCTAAAGGCTCGGGGTCCGCCATGCCGCGTTGGCCCAAACTCAAGGATATTTTTAATTTCCCGAGCGATGTGGCGCCCCGCATTATGGGTGCGATCGACCGGGAGCGCCGCAACCGAACCATCTTCATCCTGCGCTCGCGGGGGGATGTGCTGAATTTCCTGACGCACTTGCCGCAGGCGGGCGGTTTTGGCGATCATTTCGTCAAAGGTGGCAAGCCGGGATGAGCCCTCGCACCTTACCGGGTTTACCTGAAACACCAGCGTGCTATGAGGGCGCGGGTTTCACCTAGGTTTGTCATGCCCTCTCATCGCACCACCCGCCGCGTGCGCCATGCCGCAGTGGATATGTTCGACCTCGTCGCTGACGTGGAGCAATATCCGCGCTTCCTGCCGCTCTGTCAGGGCTTGCGGGTGCGCAGGCGCTTGACCAATGATGCAGGGCAAGACGTGATCCTCGCCGATATGCAAGTTGGCTATGGCGCGATCCGGGAGACTTTCACCAGCCGCGTCACTCTCTATCGCGAAGAACTCTCCATTCTTGTCGAATATGTCGATGGCCCCTTTCGTCATCTCGAGAACCGCTGGACCTTCCGCGATATCGAGGGAGCGGAGCGCGCCTGCGAGGTGGAATTCTTCATCGACTATGAATTCGCGAGCCGCACCCTCGGCCTCTTGATGGGCTCGATGTTCGACACCGCCTTCCGCAAATTTGCCGAAGCCTTCGAAAAACGCGCCGATTTTATCTACGGACGCAGCGGACAGCTGCGCAAGTCATCTGACGAGCGCGGGACTTGACGCCAACTTCTCCGTCCCGCAAGCCTGAACAGAATGAACGAGTGAGGAGACATAGCGATGTCACATGATGCCACCCAGACGCCCGAGCTCGTGGCTTTTTCAAAAGACATCAAAGCGCTTGATCTCAATCCCCTGTGGGAGCGCACAGTCTCCCAGCAGCCGGGCTCTGCCTGTCAGGCCAAGCTTTGGTCATGGGCGGATCTGAAGCCGCAATTGATGAAGGCTTGTGAACTGATCGGCACCAAGCTTGCCGAGCGCCGCGTCTTGATGCTCGAAAACCCAACCATGCGCGGATCGAGTTTCATCGCCAACACGCTCTTCACCGGCTTGCAGATCATTCTTCCAGGCGAAGTTGCAGCAGCCCATCGCCATACGCCCAATGCATTGCGCTTTGTCGTTGAAGGCAAGGGCGCTTACACCGCTGTGGCTGGCGAGCGCGCGATGATGCAGCCCGGTGATTTTCTGGTGACGCCCAATTGGTCGTGGCACGATCATGGTAATATTGGAAATGAACCTGTCGTGTGGATGGACGGTCTTGATTCCGCCTTCACGAAATTCTTCGGCGCAACGTTCCGCGAAGATTATCCTGAAGATGTGCAGCCCCTCTATCGCTCCGAGGGCGATTCAACTGCGGCCTTCGGCTCTGCACTTCTGCCTGTCGATTATAAAGCTGAAACCCATGCCTCGCCGATCCTGCGCTATCCCTATGAGCGCACCTGCGAGGCGCTACGTCATCTCTACAAGTCTCAGCCCTTGCATGCAGCTCATGGCGTGAAGCTTCGCTACGCCAATCCCGCTGACGGGAAATATCCCTTCCCGACCATGGCGGCCTTTATGCAGTTCATGCCCAAGGGGTTTGACGGCAAGAAATATCGCTCGACAGAGAATATCGTCTTCAATGTCGCTGAAGGGACGGGCACCGTAACGATCAAGGGCCAGTCTTTTGCCTTTGGCCCGCACGATATCTTTGTCGCTCCTTCATGGTGCGAGATCTCGTTCAAGACCAATGAGGATTGCACGATCTTCAGTTATTCTGATCGCGCCGCGCAAGATGCGATGGGCTTCTTCCGCGACGAAGTGCTCTGATCAGATCCGCTGCAAAATGAGGTCGAGCGCGCAGTTGATTGCTGCGCGCCGCACCTGTGTGCGTCCCAAATCCCCGAAGCGTTTTTCAACCGGCCGTGTATCTTGCCCGCTTCGTGCGCTGGCAAAATGCACGAGGCCAACAGGCTTGTCTGCACTGCCACCTGTGGGCCCCGCCACACCTGTGATCGCAACGGCGATGTTAGCGCGTGAATGTGTCAGAGCACCTTCCGCCATAGCTTTGGCGACGGATTCGCTGACTGCGCCATATTGGTCAAGCAATGTTTGCGGCACGCCAAGCATGTCTTGTTTGGCAGCATTGGAATAAGTGACGAAGCCGCGATCTATGACAGACGACGAGCCTGAGATTTCTGTTAGCAAACCCGCTACCAAACCACCGGTGCAAGATTCTGCGGTGGCAATCATCAAGCCTTTTGCTGTGCAGGTTTCGATGATGCGCGTGGCTTTGTCGACGAGTTCTTGATCGAAGGGCGAGGCCATGTCTTACTCCGGCAATCGAACCGTGGCCAAAGCCATCGCTGCAATACCTTCGCGCCGCCCCGTGAAGCCCAGCTCCTCAGACGTCGTCGCCTTGACGGCGACACGCGACATATCAATGCCCATGATCTGCGCCAGCTGTGCGCGAATGGCATCGCGATGTGGCCCAACTTTTGGGGCCTCGCAAATGATCGTCGCATCAATATGCGCAATCACACCACCGCGCAAACGCACGCGCTCAACAGCATGACGCAGGAAAATGTCGGAGGCCGCATCTTTCCATTGCTGATCGGAGGGCGGGAAATGCGCACCAATGTCACAATCAGCCAATGCGCCATAGATGGCATCGGTCACGGCATGCATGAGCACATCTGCGTCTGAATGGCCGAGCAGTTTTTCTGTGTGGGGAATTTTCACACCACCCAGCCACACATGATCGCCGGGGGTAAAGGCATGGACATCAAAACCCTGACCGGTGCGAATATCGTTGAGTTGCGCCATGAGCCTTGTCTCTGCCTTGTCAAAATCATCTGGTGTTGTGAGTTTGATATTCTGTGCTTCGCCCTCAAACACATAGACCGCATGGCCCGCAAATTCTGCCACAGCAGCATCGTCGGTGAGATCTTGCGTGGCGCTGGCCGCTTTGCGATGCGCTTTGAGGATCAGCTCGAATTGGAAGGCTTGCGGCGTTTGCACAGCGCGCAATTGATTGCGGGGCGGCGTTGCGATGATGCGCCCGGATGCATCAATCTGCTTCACAGTGTCCGTGAGAGCAATCGCAGGTACAGCGGCGCCATGCGAGCGCGCAGCCTCAATCGCTCGGGCGATGAGCGCGGCAGAGGCGAAGGGGCGGGCGCAATCGTGAATGAGCACAATTTGCGGCGCATTCGCCTGCAGCGCTTCAAGCCCCGCTTGCACACTATGCTGCCGCGTAGCTCCACCATGAACATAAGGCAGCAGGGCCGATTGCGCCGTGGAACTCAATGCCTCGACCGCAGCCTCATAGAGCGGGCGATCATCAGGATGAATGACAGTGATGATGCGGGCCTGCGGTGCAGCTGCATGCAGCGCTTCAATCGCATGGGTCATGACGGTCCTGCCCGCCAATAGACGATATTGTTTAGGCAGGCCTTCACCGGCGCGTTGTCCGCGCCCTGCAGCGACGACGATGATGGCAATTTGGTCAGTCATGCTTGGCGCTTTCACCCTCCTGTCCTGTGTCGCCCGTTTCGTACCACGCGTCAAACCCAGGAGGGCGCGTTGCGGCAGCGCACAATTTTGACTATAGTCTGGGCATGTCGAAAAATGCTCATTCTTTGAGCAGCATCTCAATCGGGCCTGTGGCTTTGTCCGGTTGCGCGGTGCTGGCACCCATGTCCGGCGTGACAGATGTCGCGATGCGGCGGGTCGCCGCGCGCTTCGGTGCTTCCATGGTCGTCTCAGAGATGGTCGCTAGCGATGACTATGTCCGAGGCGATGAGGAGAGCCGGGTGCGCGCCGAAGGGCAGGGGCTTGGCCTCCATGTTGTTCAGATAGCTGGTTGTGATCCCCATTGGATGGGCGAGGCTGCCAAGCTGGGGCAGGACTCGGGCGCCTCGATCATCGACATCAATATGGGTTGCCCCGCCAAGCGGGTCACGGGCGGCTATGCTGGGTCGGCCCTCATGCGCCAACCACAGCTCGCCCTGCAGTTGATTGAGGCAACCGTCAAAGCCGTCAGCATCCCCGTGACGCTCAAGATGCGGCTGGGCTGGGATGAGGCGAGCCTGAACGCGCCAGCCCTTGCGGCCAGCGCTGAGGCGGCTGGCATCCAGCTGGTGACAATCCACGGCCGTACCCGCCAGCAATTCTACAAAGGCCAAGCCAATTGGGCAGCCATCCGCGCGGTGACAGAGGCGGTCTCGATCCCCGTCATCGCCAATGGCGACTGCACCTGTGTCGAAGACGCCAGAGCCATGATCGATCAGTCGGGCGCGCAGGGCGTCATGATTGGCCGTGCCGCCACCGGCCAGCCATGGCTTGTCGGGCGGATCGCAGCAGGTCTCGCAGGACGCCCTTGGGCGGCACCTTCGGGGTCGCAGCGGGCGGAAGCGGCGCTGGAACATTATGAGGGCCTGTTGGCGCTCTTTGGCCCACTGGCGGGCCTTCGCCATGCCCGCAAGCATCTGTCTGCCTATGCCGAATATGCGGGTGCACGTGAGGCAGACCGGCTCGCGCTGGTGACGGGCGAAGACAGCCGCGCTGTATCGCGTCTGCTGACGCAGATTTTGACAGATATGCCTCTGGAGGCCGCCTGATGACGAGTGTTGAAGCGCAGAAAAAGCCCTTTGCAGCAGATGCGGCTGAACTGCTCAATGCGCTGCCCCACGCCATTTTGACGATTGCCCCCAATGGCATGGTCGTCGATGCCAATATGGCCGCCGAACATTTCTTCGAAATGGGCCGTGCCATGCTCAGCCGGAATCTGCTGCGCGATCTGCTGCCCTTTGGCTCGCCGCTACTGGCCCTGGTTGATCATGTGCGCCGGCGCGGGGCGACGGTGAATGAATACCGCGTCGATATTGGTACGCCCAAGATCGGGACCGAGCGGGTGGTCGATGTGCATGCAGCGCCCATGCCTGGATCTGCTGAATTTGTAATCATTATGCTGCAAGAACGTACAATTGCCGACAAAATGGACAGGCAATTGACGCATCGCGGGGCAGCGCGTTCGGTCTCAGCTCTGGCCGCTATGTTGGCCCATGAAATCAAGAATCCTCTGTCCGGCATTCGTGGCGCGGCCCAGCTGCTGGAGCCGTCCGTCCCAGACGAGGATAGGGCCCTCACAAGGCTGATCTGCGATGAGACCGATCGTATCGTGAAGCTGGTGGATCGGATGGAAGCCTTCTCGGATGAGCGGCCCATTGAGCGCGAAAGCGTCAATATCCATGCCGTGCTTGATCATGTGAAACGCATCGCTCAGGCTGGTTTTGCCCGCCATATTCGCATTCATGAGGTCTATGACCCCTCCTTGCCGCCGGTTTTTGCCAATCGCGACCAGCTCATTCAGGTTTTTCTCAATCTCGTCAAAAATGCCGCTGAGGCGCTTGGCGAAGATGCGATTGATGGCGAGATCGAACTCTCCTCCGCCTATAAGCCGGGCGTTCGCTTGAAGACGGCGGCCTCCGCCAATCCGGTTAGCCTGCCGCTTGAATTTTGCGTTCGCGACAATGGTCCGGGCGTGCCGCCCGATATTGCCGAACATCTGTTCGATCCCTTTGTCACAAATAAATCGAGTGGAACTGGCCTCGGTCTTGCACTTGTAGCCAAGATCATTGGCGACCACGGGGGGATCGTTGAATGTGAGTCGCATCCGCGGCGCACCACCTTCCGTGTGTTGCTGCCCATGTATGCTCACACTGACGGTCGCACCCTCGCCGGGTGACGCATCAACCGCAGTCGGTTGGTGATGGTTTGAATGCAGGAGACGTGCGCAATGGCAGCTGGAACAATCCTTGTTGCCGACGACGATGCAGCAATCCGCACTGTGGTCTCTCAGGCCTTGGCGCGCGCTGGCTATGACGTCAGGGTTACAGGTACTGCAGGCACATTGTGGCGTTGGGTGCAGGCGGGTGAGGGCGATCTGGTCATCACGGATGTGGTGATGCCCGATGAGAATGCGTTCGAGCTTTTGCCGCGCATCAAAAAAGTTCGTCCCGATCTTCCGATCATCGTGATGAGCGCCCAAAATACATTCATGACGGCCATCAAGGCCTCTGAACGCGGCGCTTATGACTATCTCCCCAAGCCCTTCGATCTGAAGGAGCTGATGGCCATCATTGGCCGCGCTTTGGCAGAACCGCGCAATCGGGTCAGCCGCGAAAAAGTCGAAGAGATGGAGGGTATGCCGCTGGTGGGCCGCTCGCCCGCCATGCAGGAGATTTACCGCACCCTTGCGCGTCTGATGCAGACGGATCTCACGGTCATGATTACCGGTGAATCTGGCACAGGTAAGGAGCTGGTCGCGCGCGCGTTACATGATTATGGCAAGCGCGCGAAAGGCCCCTTCGTTGCGATCAATATGGCGGCCATTCCACGCGATCTGATCGAGAGCGAATTGTTCGGCCATGAAAAGGGCTCCTTCACGGGCGCCGCTGCCCGCTCGGCCGGTCGCTTTGAACAGGCCGAAGGCGGCACATTGTTTCTCGACGAAATTGGCGACATGCCGATGGAGGCGCAGACGCGTTTGCTGCGCGTCTTGCAGCAAGGCGAATATACGACTGTGGGCGGCCGCACACCGATCAAGACCAATGTGCGCATCGTGGCTGCAACCAACAAAGATCTGCGCATTCTCATTCAGCAGGGTCTCTTCCGCGAAGATCTTTTCTTCCGTCTGAATGTCGTGCCGCTGCGCCTGCCGCCGCTGCGTGAACGCTCCGAAGATATTCCCGATCTCGTGCGCCACTTCTTCAAACAGGCCGCTGACGAAGGCCTGCCCATGAAACAGATGGATAGTGCTGCGCTCGACCGCCTGAAGCGCTATCGCTGGCCGGGCAATATTCGCGAGCTGGAAAATCTTATCCGCCGTCTGGCTGCGCTCTATCCCCAAGAGGTGATTGCCGATCAGCTGGTCGAGGCCGAGCTTGGAAGCGACGCACCCGTCGCCGTGCCTCAGCCCAAGACCGGCCGTCCATCAGGGTCTGGTGCCTCGCAGGGCAATGGGGCTGGGGAGGGGGGATCGGAGGATTCCAACCTATCCCTGTCGGTTGAGCATTATCTGGCGCTGCTGTTCAAGGATCATGGCGACCAGCTGCCACCCCCCGGTCTTTATCACCGCATCCTGCGTGAGGTGGAATATCCCCTGATTTCAGCTGCTTTGGCTGCCACACGGGGCAACCAGATCAAGGCTGCCGAGCTTTTGGGCCTCAACCGCAACACGCTGCGCAAGAAGGTCCGTGACCTTGATGTCCGGCTGATGCGCTCGCCCCGCTGAGCAAAAACCTGCCCTTGACCTCTTTTTGGGGTCAGGGCTTCCTAAAAATGTCGCAATCTGGCAACACCGTTGTATTCTAGTCACGGTGTGCGGTTTGGCCTCGGCCTCTCTGCCAATCTCCCTACTGCCGGATTGAATGAGCGACAGTCAGACCACCCTTCAAGCGCCGGCCACTCAAGGCGGGGAACGTCCGTTCCTGTCGCGCTTTGGACCTGTGGCTGTCACATTCGCAATTCTGCTGTCGGTCGTGACCTTGGCGATCTTCGCCGATTACACACCGATTACCCCGACAAGCGGTGTCGTCCTTAATCTGTTTCTCGCCAATGTCGCGATTATCTTCATCCTCATCGGTCTCATGGCCGCCGAGGTTTGGCGTCTGGTCGCGGCGCGCCGTCGTTTGATTGCAGGCGCGCGGCTGCATATTCGCATCGTCGCGCTTTTCTCGATGATCGCTGCAACCCCTGCCATTTTGATCGCGGTCGTAGGCTCCATCACGATTGATCGCAGTCTCAATCCCGGCTTCATGCAGGATGTACGCGGCTTCGTTTATAATACAGCCGAGGCGGCGCGTTTGTTCCGCGAGTCTCAATGCCGCTCACTGTTGCAAGAAACACGGCTGGCAGCTTTTGACGTATCGCGTGTGATGCGGCTCTATGACATCAATCGTTCGATGTTCGATGAGTTTTTTGACTCGCGCGCGCGCTATCTCAATTTCCAACTGGCAGCTTTGGTCCGACCCGATGGCAGTGTCATTGGGCGCTATGATTTGAAGCAAGAGGGCGTGACGGTTGAACCCAAACTGGCGATGCCTGAGGCGAGCGATTTCAATGATGCGCGCAACAATGAACCTCTGTGTTTGATCCTGTCGGAGGGCCGCGTCTTCGTGGCGCTGCGGCAAATTCCCGATACGCCCGATTTGTATTTATATGCAGCGCGGCCCATTGATCCATTTGCTCTGGAGTTCCCCGCGCAAGCAGCTGGCCTCATCAATCTGTATGAATCCTACCAGCTTCATCGACGCAATATTCAACTCGCTTTCGCTACCATGTATGTTTTGATTGCACTCATCATGGTGCTCTCAGCGACATGGCTTGGCCTGTCTTTCGCCACGCGCCTCGTCACGCCTATCAGGCGATTGATTGCTGCGACCGACCAAGTGGCAAGCGGCAATCTTTATGTGCAAGTGCCAGTGCAAAAGCCTGACGGCGATCTTGGCCATCTGGGCGAGACCTTTAACAAGATGACATCAGAGCTGCGCTTGCAGCAGAACAGATTGATCGCGGCAAGCTCACTCATCGACGAGCGCCGCGTCTTTACCGAGGCTGTGTTGTCGGGCGTCCCAGCAGCGATCATCGGCATTGACTCTCTTGGCCGCATCACTGTGCTCAATCCGTCAGCCATGAAGCTGCTTGATTCAGGTCAAGAGCAAGTTCCCGATGCCCATATCGGCGACCAGCTCGAAAAGATCATCCCGGAGCTTGGCTCAGTCATTGATACGGCTCGCGAGGGCAGGGTGCGCGTGCAAAGTCAGATCAGTATGACGCGCCGGGGCCGTGAGCGCATTTATAATGTGCGCGTCACGAGCGAAGCTTCGACAACGGGTAATCAGAATTTCGTTATTACGCTCGATGATATCACCGAGCTTGTCAGCGCACAGCGCACATCGGCTTGGGCGGATGTCGCGCGGCGTATCGCGCATGAAATTAAAAATCCGCTCACACCGATTCAGCTCTCTGCTGAACGGCTCAAGCGCAAATATGGAAAAGTGATTACCCAAGACCGCGATGTCTTCGATCAATGCACCGACACGATTGTGCGTCAGGTTGATGATATCAAGCGCATGGTCGATGAATTCTCATCCTTTGCACGCATGCCCAAAGCACGGCTTGAGATGGATGATCTCAATGGCTGCATCCGCCAGGTTCTGTTCATGATGCGTGTCGGCAATCCGGATATTCGCGTGGACGAAGATTTGCCCAATCCACCGATTGAGGCGCAGTTTGACCGCCGACTCTTGTCACAAGCTCTCACCAATATTGTGAAGAATGCGACCGAGGGCATTGCCGCTGCGCAAGAGCGCGGGGAAGTGCCGCGCATTCGCGTTACAGCGCGCCTTGATGAGAACAACAATGTGTCCATTGATGTGATCGACAACGGCAAGGGCTTCCCCAGCGAGAACCGCCACCAATTGCTTGAACCCTATGTAACGACACGTTCGGAAGGCACGGGCCTGGGCCTACCCATTGTCGCCAAGATTTTGGAAGATCATGGCGGCGGCATTGAATTGCTCGATGCGCCAGAGGGACCAGGTGCTCGCGTGCATCTGTGGTTCCCATTGACGGCCCAACAGACTGATCCCGATCCTGCCAAACTGGCAGGACAAAACGACACTGAAGAACAGAAGGCTTGAGTATTCATGGCCAGCGACATCCTCATTGTTGATGACGAAGCCGATATTCGCGAGGGCGTCTCGGGTATCCTCTCCGACGAGGGGCACCAGACGCGCACGGCGAAAAATAGCGACGAGGCTTTGGCAGCGATTGAACAGCGCCGCCCGCATCTCGTCTTCCTCGACATCTGGATGCAGGGCTCGCGTCTTGATGGGTTGCAACTTCTGGAAGTCATCAAGGAGCAGAATCCCAATCTGCCGGTCGTGATGATTTCAGGTCACGGCAATATTGAAACCGCAGTCTCAGCCATTCGCCTCGGCGCTTATGATTTCATCGAAAAGCCATTCAAGGCCGATCGTTTGGTTCTCGTTGCCGAGCGGGCTCTTGAAACTTCGCGTTTGAAGCGCGAGGTCAGCGATCTGCGTACACGCGCTGGTGCCAGCAACCGCGTCATTGGTCAGTCCAGCGCGATGAACCAATTGCGGCAGGTCGTGGAGCGCGTTGCGCCCGCCAATTCGCGCATTCTTGTCACGGGCCCATCAGGAGCTGGCAAAGAACTTGTCGCACGCGTGATTCACGAAAGCTCTGGCCGCGCCAATGGTCCTTTCGTAATTTTGAATGCCGCCAATATCGGCCCCGATACTATGGAAGAAGAGCTCTTCGGCACAGAAGTTGCGGATGGGCGCGCGCGCAAGGTCGGCGCGCTTGAAGAGGCGCATGGTGGCACGCTCTATCTCGATGAAGTCGCCGACATGCCTCGCGAGACGCAAGGCAAGATCTTGCGTGTGCTCGTCGATCAAAATTTTCAGCGCGTTGGTGGTGCCACGCGCGTGCATGTTGATGTGCGCATCATCTCCTCATCGAGCCGCGATCTACCTGCGGCCATTGCTGATGGAACATTTCGCGAAGATCTCTTTCACCGCCTGTCGGTTGTGCCGATCCGCGTTCCAGCTCTGGCTGAGCATCGCGACGATATTCCGTTCTTGGTCGATTATTTCATGGATCAGATCGCGCTCACCACGGGTCTGCCGCGCCGCCGAATTGGTGAAGATGCCATGGCCGTTCTGCAGTCGCATGACTGGCCGGGCAATGTTCGTCAGCTGCGCAACAATATCGAGCGCCTGCTGATCCTGGCAGCAGGTGACGCTGATTCCGTGATCGACGCCTCGATGCTGCCCTCCGAGATCGGGACCCTGGTGCCCGGTACGCCCAATGGGTCAGGAGGCGAGAAGCTGATGAGCTTGCCCCTGCGCGAGGCGCGCGAGGTCTTTGAACGGGAATATCTGGTTGCCCAGATCAACCGTTTTGGGGGCAATATCTCCCGCACGGCCGAATTCATCGGGATGGAGCGTTCGGCTCTTCATCGAAAGCTTAAATCCCTCGGCATTGATTGAGGCTGGCTTGAAACCGCGTAAAGCGGTAAGCTCTTTTGGTCCTGCAAGGGACGCGGTTGGTGGGCCGCTTGCTCGCGCGAGCTAACCTTCACCCATCGCTATGCACCACGGAGCTAAAAACCGTGGGTCTTGGTTTGGAGCAATCTGAGCCTAACTCTGCCGCTCTGTGGGCGGTCAATAAAAGGAACGACACAATGGCCAACGAGCGCACCCAGAATCTTCAGGACACATTTCTGAACTATGTCCGCAAGCAGAAGATCCCGCTCACGATCTTTCTGGTGAATGGTGTTAAGCTGCAAGGCGTTGTGACTTGGTTCGATAACTTCTGCGTCCTGTTGCGTCGGGACGGCCATTCGCAGCTTGTCTACAAGCATGCCATTTCCACAATCATGCCTGGTGCCCCGATCCAGATGTTCGAAAGTGCTGAAGAGGGCGCTGAACAGGCATAAAGAGGCTTGATGACCTTTACAGGGCTGGACCAGCCGGGTTTCGACCTCGAGCGCCGACGCGCTGAGCACACCCATGTTCTCGTTGTCGGCCCTTACCTCACCGAGCGCGCTATGGCGCGGCAGGAGGGCGCAGCCAATATGCGTTCTCCCGAAGCTCGCCTTGATGAAGCAGCTGGTCTGACCCGCGCGATTGATCTCAATGTGAAGGGCGTCATTCACGCACCCCTGTCGCAGATCCGTCCCGCAACTTTTCTCGGCACCGGCAAGATGGAAGAGATTGCCGAGCGCATCAAAGAAGACGAGATCGATCTGGCGATGATGGATTGTGCGCTGTCGCCGGTGCAACAGCGCAATCTCGAGAAAGCCTTTGGCTGCAAGGTGATTGATCGAACAGGTCTCATTCTTGAAATCTTTGGTCGTCGTGCGCGCACACGTGAAGGCTCGCTGCAGGTTGAGCTAGCCCATCTGGCCTATCAAAAATCACGTCTCGTTCGGTCATGGACCCATCTTGAACGCCAGCGCGGTGGCTTTGGTTTTCTGGGTGGCCCCGGCGAAACACAGATCGAAACGGACCGCCGCCTCATTCAAGAACGCATCACCCGCATCGAGCGAGAGCTTGAGGGCGTGAAGAAGACGCGTGGCCTGCATCGCCAAAGCCGACGCGATGTGCCGTTCCCCATCGTCGCTTTGGTGGGCTACACCAATGCAGGCAAGTCAACTCTGTTCAACAGAATGACGCGCGCTGATGTGCTTGCGCAGGATATGTTGTTCGCCACGCTTGATCCGACCTTGCGCGCAGTGCGTCTGCCACATGGCGCCAAGATCATGTTGTCCGATACAGTCGGTTTCATTTCTGATCTGCCCACCATGCTTGTCAGCGCGTTTCGCGCAACATTGGAAGAGGTCATCGAAGCTGATGTCATCTTGCATGTGCGCGATATTTCGCATGAGGACAGCCAAGCCCAATCTGCCGATGTTGCAACAATCTTGCGCGATCTTGGCATTGAACCAACCGATACGCAGCGCTTGATTGAAGTGTGGAATAAGGCTGATTTGTTGAACCATGAAGCGCGCGACAATCTGATGGAGGCTGCCTCGCGCCGTGGTCTTGAAGGGCGACCGCAAGTTGTCTCTGCCGTTTCAGGTGAGGGGATTGATGCGTTGCTTGGCGCTATTGAAGAGCGCTTGGCACATGGCCGACAGCTCTTTGACGTGTCACTGAGCGCGAGCGATGGCGAAGGCCTCGCTTGGATCTATGAGAATGTGGAAGTCATGCAGCGCAGCAGCGATAGCGAAGGCGGGCAGAAGCTCGTTGTGCGCGTACCGCCCGAGCGTGTCGAGCGTTTGCAGCGGCGCTTTCCCGGAGCGATCGAAGCCCATTACAACGCCTAGCCAACGCGGCCCTTGGCCTCGTTCCACAAAGCGTCCATTTCTTCCAGGCTCGCGTCTTTGGTCGTCGTTCCACGCCTGGCAAGCTCAGCCTCGATATAGGCAAACCGGCGCTCGAATTTGGCATTGGTGCTACGAAGCGCGGCTTCTGGATCCGTATCAAGATGGCGCGCAAGATTAGCCATTGCAAAAAGCAGATCACCAACTTCGCCAGCGACAACCTCTTTGGTTGCACCCTCATTCAAAGCCGCTTCAATCTCGTCGGCCTCTTCTCTGATTTTGGCGAGAACCAAACGCGCATCATTCCAATCAAAGCCAACCGTTGAGGCTTTGGATTGCAGCTTTACGGCACGCGTGAGACCGGGCAGGGAAGCTGGAATACCTGCCAATAGTCCTTGAGCATGTTTTTCAGGCGGCAGTCCTGCAGCAATACGTGCGGCCGCGCGCTCAGACTTTTCCTGCGCCTTGATCTGGTTCCACAGCTGACCAACCTGATCGGGCGTGAGATCGCGCGTATCACCGAAGACATGGGGATGACGGCGCACAAGTTTGGTCGTGATGGCCTCAACAACATCGGGAAAAGCAAAGCGACCTTCTTCCTGCGCCATGCGCGCATGGAAGACGACCTGCAACAACAGATCCCCCAATTCATCTTTCAGATCCATCAGATCGCCGCGCTCGATGGCATCGACGACTTCATAGGCCTCTTCAATCGTGTAAGGCGCGATGCTGGTGAATGTCTGCTCGAGATCCCACGGGCAGCCCGTCTGCGGTGTTCGCAGTGCTGCAATAATGTCGAGCAGGGTCTGGAGATCGGGCGAGGGTTTCATGAGCCTGCGGAGATAAGAGGAGCACGGCCGAATAGAAAAAGGCGGCGAAATAATCCGCCGCCTTTCAAAACTTGGAAGATCGAGAGATCAGCCCAGAGCGATGGAGATCGCTTCGCGGCCCTTCGGCGTGTCAACAACACGCATCTGGACAGCCTGGCTTTCAGCAAGCGACATGATGCCGGCGGGACGCAGGACAGAGATGTGCACGAACACATCCTTGCCACCATCATCGCTGGCCACAAAGCCGAAGCCCTTGGTCTCATCGAACCATTTGACCTTGCCGCTGACTTCGATCGCCGTCGAGGGATCGGGAGCGCGACGGGGAGGGCGAGCGCCACCACCGAAGCCGCCACGGTCGCCACCAAAGCCACCACGATCACCACCAAAGCCGCCGCGATCGCCGCCTTCAAAGCGGGGACGGGGCTCAACAGCTGTCGACGTATCGACTTCGAGCACGCGGGCAACCTGAGCGCCCTTCATGCCCTGCGTCACGAGCACCTTCATTTTGGAGCCCGGAGGAACGCTTTCATAACCGGCAGATTGGAGAGCACCGATATGGAGGAACGCATCGCCCGTGCCATTGCCAAGTTCGACAAAGCCGAAGCCCTTGTCGCCCTTGAACCACTTCACGGTGGCGTCAATCGGTGCCTGACCGGGAGCAGCAGCGCCGCCAGCGCCCATGGACGGCATAGGCATGCCAGCCGGCTGAGCACCAAAGTCGCTGCCGAAAGGCGCGCGGGGGGGACGGTGGCTGCGGGACTCAAACCCCGACGGACCATCATCATCATCGAAACCACGCTTACGCGGGCGAAAATCCTTGCCTTTGCTCATCCTGTCCTGTCTCCGCCGACCATTCTCAGCTCCGCCGCGTTCAAAACATAAAAAACGCGGCCGGAGCAGCACCCCGTCCGTCACTCAGTCCTATCGTGCCAGCGAAGGCCTCAATGGTTCTGCCGTCAGTATGTGCGCGCTCCTGCGATATAATGTAGCAGCAAAGCAACCCCTTTGGCTACTTGAAACACAGAAAGTTGCGAAAAAAAACGAAACCTAGGCAGCGGGCATTTTTACGCCCGAAGATTGCTTGAGCTAAACCATTGGAAAACCGCAGCGACGAGGGAAAAAGACAGCCGCATCTGAGGGGTGCTGGCAGCTGTCTATCAAAGACGCCAGCCCGAATGACCACTTCAAAAAAAGCTTCGAGCGGTATCCGTAAGAGCGCAATGGCGCGCCTTCGAAAACAAGCCAGAGCGATTGGAAGACGGTGGCGGCTTTGGCCAGAAACGCTTTGAGGGGGCGTGTAGAGAACTGATCCATGCATCGCATAATCAATATTATGGAACACAAATCCATACCTAGGTCAGATGGTCAGCACCATGAGATCGTGAGCGGCCTCAATGCCTTCGGGCAATTCGGACCGCAGCTGCTCGTAATCCACCTCACTCGACAGATTGGTGAGCACTGTGCGCTTGGAACGATATTGATGCGCAAAAGCCAGAGCCTCTGGAATTGAAATATGGGTCGGATGGATTGTGTGGCGCAGGCCGTCGATAATCCACAGATCCAGCCCTTCCAAACAGGTCATGGATTCTGGATAAATCGCTTTAAAATCAGGTGAATAAACTATTTTATTGAAGCGAAATCCAACCGCGTCGATCTCGCCATGATCGAGCCTGAAAGGCATCACCTCCAGCGGCCCGCCAGCCCCCTCGACCGTAAATCCATGGCCCGGTCGAATGCGATGCTCGTTGAGTAAAGGCGGATAATTGCTGCCCTCGGGCGTCTCGAAAATATAGCCGAAGGCTCGGCGCAGCATCTCTGAGGTTTGCTCATCGAGGAAAATATCAAGGCGCCGCTTCATATGAATGACCAGCGGGCGCAGATCGTCGATCCCATTCGTATGGTCAGCATGTGGATGGGTCATCATGACCGCATCGATCCGGTCTACATCAGCGCTTAGCAACTGATCGCGCAGATCGGGCGATGTATCCACCAGCACCCGCGTCACCCCCTCAGGGCCAATCTGCTCGACCAGAATGGAGCAGCGGCGGCGGCGGTTCAGCGGATTCTTGGGATCGCAGACACCCCAGCCCTGCGCCACACGGGGAACGCCCCCAGACGAGCCACAGCCCAGAATGGTGACGCGCGTTGTCATGTCGACAGGCCCGGCATTTTATCAAACAAAAACAATGCATTTCCCGTTGTTTTTGAGATGATTTCTTCGGCGCTTAGCCCCTTGGCAGTCCCTAAAATACGGGCAGTTTCTGTCACGAAGGCAGGTTCATTGCGCTTGCCGCGATGTGGAACTGGCGCCAAAAACGGAGCATCTGTCTCAACCAAGACACGATCGAGCGGCATATCGCGCGCGATGTCGCGAAGCTCCTGCGAATTCTTGAAAGTAAGCACCCCGGAGAAGGAGATATAGAGCCCGAGTTCCATCGCAGTCTCTGCCAGCGAACGGCTCGAGGTGAAACAATGGAGCAGGGCTTTGAAAGGCCCCTTCCCCATCTCATCGCGCAGAATACGCGCCATATCTTCATCTGCATCGCGCGAATGGATGACGAGCGGCAGACCCGTGCGGCGCGCAGCCTCGATATGACGACGAAAGACCTGCTCGGCCACATCGCGCGGGCTCTTGTCATAGTGGTAATCAAGACCGGCCTCCCCAATGGCGATGCAGCGCGGATGGCTGGCTCGCGCTACAAGATCCTCAACACTGACCTCGGCCTCCTCATGTGCCTGATGCGGATGCGTGCCTGTCGAGAACCAGACCGATGGATTGGCCTCAGCGATGGACCGATAGACATCATATTTGGCGACACGGGTGGAAATCGTAATCATGCGCCCCACACCATGGGTGCGGGCGCGCTCGATCACCGAGGGCAACTCAGCCTCGAAATCGGGGAAGTCGAGATGGCAGTGGGAGTCGATCAGCATCAGTTCTTCGCCTGAGCCGGAGCCCCCTCCTCTGCCTCCACATATCGCGGGAAGATCGGCGCGGGGGCAGGCAAAGCACGACCCGCGATCAAACGCCCAGCGCTTCCAACCTTGTCAAAAGCGCGCGCATCAGCATCAACGCCCAGCAGATCAAGCAGCTTGGCTGCCGCATCGGGAATGAAAGGCTGGGCCATGAGTGCGACATTGCGCAGAACTTCGGCAGTCACATAGAGCACCGTATCGCGGCGGGCCGGATCGCTCTTGGTCAGTTTCCAAGGCTCCTGCGAGGCGAAATAGCGATTGGCCTCTGCCACGACGCGCCAGATCTCGCCCAAAACGAGATGCAGCGCATAGTCCTTCATGGCCGCGCGGGATTTATCTGCGAGCGCCGCCGCATCAGCCAGCATGGCCTCATCCTCAGGAGTAAAGCTGCCGGGGGTTGGCACCACGCCGCCGCAATTCTTGGCGATCATCGACAAGGACCGCTGCGCCAGATTGCCCAGATCATTGGCCAGATCCGCATTGATACGCTGGACGATGGCCTCATGCGAATAATTCCCATCCTGACCGAAGGGCACTTCGCGCAAGAAGAAATAGCGCATCTGGTCCACGCCATAATGGCTGGCGAGCGTGAAAGGGTCGATCACATTGCCGACTGACTTTGACATTTTCTCACCGCGATTGAACAGAAAGCCGTGGACGACAATCTGCTTGGGCAGTGGCAATTCGGCTGACATCAAAAAGGCCGGCCAATAGATCGCATGGAAGCGGGTGATGTCCTTGCCAATCACATGGGCATCGGCCGGCCAATAGGGCGCGCGCTCCGCACCCGCATCAGGAAAGCCCGTGCCGGTGATGTAATTGGTCAGCGCATCGACCCAGACATACATGACATGACGGTCATCGCCCGGAACAGGCACACCCCAATTGAAGGTCGAGCGACTGATCGACAGATCATTGAGCCCGCGCTCAACAAAGGCGACGATCTCATTGCGATATTTATCCGGCACGATGAAATCGGGATGGGCCTTGTAATAGGCCAGCAGCTTGTCGGCATAGGCCGAGAGCTTGAAATAATAACTCTCCTCTTCCACCCATTCGACCGGCGCGCCCGTGGGGGCAAACTTCTTGCCCTCGGCATTTTGGCTGAGCTCGCTCTCGTCGAAGAAAGCCTCGTCGCGCACCGAATACCAGCCCGGATATTTGGAAATATAGATATCGCCCTTGGCGGCCATCCGCTTCCAGATTTCCTGACTGGCCGCATAGTGGCGCGGCTGGGTCGTGCGCACGATGTCATCGGCGCGCGCATTCAGCGCCTCGCCCATCTTTTCAAATTGCGCAGCTGTGCGGTCGGCGAGCTGCTGCGGGCTGATGCCGTCGCGCGCGGCTGTCTGCTGCATCTTCTGGCCATGCTCATCCATGCCCGTGACGAAGAGCACGTCACGGCCGTCCAGACGCATGAAACGCTGGATTGCATCGGTCGCAATCCGCTCATAGGCATGGCCGATATGGGGCGCGCCATTGGCATAAGGAATTGCAGTCGTGATGTAGAAGCGGCTGTTGGCCATTGTGGTACCAAAATGCGCTGGCGCACCAGCGCTCCCATTCAGGGCCGCGCAGCGCTGACGGCAGCTGCGAGATCGGCGAAAATCGACAATATAAGCGGGCGTTTATCGAGGTTGATGGCCTCCGCCTCGCGAACCGAGTCGGCGACTTTTTCCCATACCTGCGCATAGGGTGCAAGGCTTGCTGGCCCCGCCCCCGCCGCAGCCTCGCTGCGCACCTGATGGTCCAGCCAGTCCTGAATGGCCTCAATGGTGGCGGCAAAGTCATCTTGCGCATCGCTGGCCGAGACCCGGTCAGCGAGCTGGTGCAAACCACTCCAGTCCACATCAGGCAAGCGGTTGAGAAGCTCCTCAATCTCGCCGGTCAGCTCCAAGCCTTCGCGGCTGAGAAGCCGAAGGGCCTGACGCACCGAGCCACCCGAGCGCTCGGCAGCATCCTCCAGCCCTTCATGATGCGCCCAGTCTTCGCCCAGCGACTTGATCGCGGCCACCACATCCTGCGTGTCCAGCGGCTCCATATGAATGAGGCGAGAGCGTGAGCGAATGGTCGGCAACATCCGGCCAGGCCGGTGACTGATGAAGAGAAATAGAGAGAGTGGCGGCGGCTCTTCGATGATCTTCAGCAAAGCATTGGCGCTGGAGATATTGAGATCATCCGCGCTGTCGACAATGCAGATGCGCCATCCACCCTCTGATGAGGCATGATGATAGAGATTCATCGCTTGGCGCACATCGTCGATGCGGATCTCGGTATAGTGCTTCTTCGTCTTGTCGTTCCATTCCCGGCGCAAGACCAACAGATCACCATGCCCCATGGCTTCAAGCCGCTTGGACACAGGATGGTCAGCGCTCACACTCAAATCCTGCGCCTGTTGCACGGACGCAGAAGCTGCAAGTGGATTGGCGAGAACGAAACGTGCAAAACGCCAAGCGAGCGTAGCTTTGCCGATCCCCTCTGGTCCACCCAGAATGATGGCCTGCGGCAAACGATTGTGCCGATAGGCTTCGAGCAAATCTTGCTCAACCTTGTGATGCCCAAAAAGTTCGTAGCGATGGCGAGGATGCGCCTCTTCAAAAAGCGCATCGCTTTCGGGTAGCGCTTCACTGTCACTCTTGCGGCTCATAGGGTCTGTGCCTTTCGCGCCAGAGCAGATGAGAGGCGCTCTTGCACAACATCCCAGATCGCGCTGCCAACCTCATCGGGAGATTGCGAAGCGTCAATCACAGCACAGCGATGCGGCTCCTTGCGCGCAATCTCCAAAAAAGCCTCACGCAAGCCTTGATGAAAAGCTAAGCCCTCAGCCTCAAAACGATCAACAGCGCCTGTGCGCCGTTGATGTGCACGTGCCAGTCCAGTTTCGGCAGGCAAATCCAGCACCAAGGTGAGGTCAGGTCGATAGGGACCAACAGCCACTTTTTCGAGGGCAGAAATCAGCGCCTGATCAACCTTGCCTTGCGCACCTTGATAAGCGCGCGTGGAATCGGCGAAACGATCGCAAATAACAAAGGCACCGCGCTGCAGGGCCGGCGCAATCGTCTGTGTGATGTGATCAATGCGCGCTGCAGAAAACAAAACAGCTTCTGCTGCAGGGCCCAGCGGTGCAGCTGCACCTGACAAAATCACCTCACGCAATTGCTCAGCAACGGGCGATCCACCGGGCTCGCGGGTGACGACGCATTCAAATCCCAGACTGCGAATATGCTCTGCGAGCAATTTGACCTGCGTCGATTTACCGGCCCCCTCCCCGCCTTCAAGCGTGATGAAGCGCCCACGTCGAGGCTGGTTATGAAGTGACGGGTCGGTCATTGCTTGAAAACATAAGTCCGAATGAGTGACTGGCCGAGCTCCAGACTGGCATCAAGAGCACGGCGCGGCAGAGAGCCCGCCTCCACTGTTTCGCCTGCCACCAAAGGAATGTCGAGTGCCAGATTGTTGCCCCGGAAGATTTTGAGCCGTGCCATCTCGGCGCCTTCCTGAACGGGTGCCGAAATCGGCCCCATATAAACGATGCGCGCGCTCAAGCGCTCACTCGTGCCGCGCGGCACAAGAACACGAACCGCTTTTGTAGTGACCAAAGGCACACTGAATTGCGCGCCTCCATAAAGCCGGGCTGTGCCGACAACCT
The DNA here is from genome assembly GCA_947454485.1 of Beijerinckiaceae bacterium. Taxonomy (GTDB): domain Bacteria; phylum Pseudomonadota; class Alphaproteobacteria; order Rhizobiales; family Beijerinckiaceae; genus Terripilifer. The sequence goes on along the minus strand of CANGJJ010000011.1, from coordinate 37,873 downwards.
CGCCCTGCCCCATGACTTGTTTGGTCTCAAAAGACCGAAAACCCCATTGCAGAATCTTGCGCGCTTCCTCCGCGCGTTCTTTGGCGGTTTTCAATCCATACATGGCGAGGATCAGTCGCTGGCCGTTCTGCACAGCCGAGCCTACAATTCCATAACCGCTCGACTCGTCGATATTGCCGGTCTTGAGACCATCCGCCCCTAGATCCATCGTCAGAAGAGGATTGCGGTTTTGCTGGCGGATCTTGCTCCAGGTGAATTCGCGCTCGGCGAAATAGGGGTAATATTCAGGATAAGTCTTGATGACATGAGCGGCGAGCAAAGCCATGTCGCGCGCCGTGACTTTTTGGCCCGGGTCATCCTTGCCCCAAGAATTGCGGAAACTCAGGGAGCGTAATCCAAGCTCCTGCGCGCGCTGTGTCATGCGCTGCGCGAAGGCTGAGTCTGACCCGGCCAATCCTTCGCCCAGAATGATCCCCGCATCATTGCCCGACACAACCAGCAAACCGCGCAAAAGATCTTCCACTTTGATGCGACTGCCCAAAGCAGCAAACATGCTGGAGCCGCGCGCCATAGCTCCGCCTGTGCGCCATGCATGTTCGCTGACGCTCAATTCCTGATCGAGTGAGAGCCGCCCAAGCTTCAAGTCATGGAAGACCACTTCGGCGGCCATGATTTTGGCGGTGGAGGCTGGCGAGACGGGCACATCTGAACCCCGCTCATACAGATAGCTGCCAGTGTCTGCGTCATAGAGCACGACATAGGGTGCGCTGGTTGAAAAGCTCGACACTTGCGCAACTGCCGCAACTGGCACGAGCCCAAAGATCACCAGCAAACGCAGGACCAACAGCACAGAACCACCCCGCCTCAGCGGGACCATCCCGCATGGCCAATGTGGCGCTTTGAGCCAACTAAATCAACGAGCTGAGCAGATTAACGCGGCCGCCGGGGTGGCAAAGGCACTGAGGGGGCCTGAAAGGCGGGCTCATTGCGCACAGGCGCCGCAGGGGCAGATGGGCGCTGATCGGAAAAGAGCACAGCCTGACGCTGGGGCGCGGTGCCCCGGAGGCCTGTCGGGCCAATCTCAAAGGGGCGCGGCGGGGGCGCGGGAGCCACTGAGGCCAGGTTGAGCGCGCGCGTCCCCTGCTCCACCGTTGTTGCGGAAGCTGCAGCCTCAGGTTTGCGCAAAGGCGCCTCAGCGACCATCGTTGCGGGCGCCTCCGGATTGCCATTCAGATTGGCTGGCTTGCCGTCAGTCCGCAAAGTGGCGAAAAGCTTCTCATCATCAGAACCAGCAAGACCGGCCTTGGCGATATAGTCGAGCTTGATGGGAGCCGTGCCAAAACGCTTGAAATCAAGCGCCTCAGCAACGCGAGCCGACACATCCATGATGCGCGAAGAATGGAACGGCCCACGATCATTGACGCGCACGATAATCGAGCGCCCGTTACGCGTATTGGTAACGCGCACATAGCTGGGTAGCGGCATGGTCGGATGCGCCGCTGAGATCGAATTCATGTCATAGACTTCGCCATTGGCCGTGCGCCGACCGTGGAAGGCGCCGCCATAATAAGAGGCCAAGCCAGCCTGGCTCTGGGGCGGGCGATCGGTCGGCACATAGGTCTTGCCGGCGATTGTATAGGGCCGACCTACCAAATATTGCCCGCCTCCGCGCGGCACGGGATCGCCCTCATTCACCACGCGCTCGCTGGCGGCGCCATAGACTGAGCTCGGGAAATATTCTTTCGAACGCTTCTTCTTGTCCGGCTGCTGGGCACAGCCAGCCAGAACACTGGCGGCAGCGCCAACCAGAAGAGCATTGCGCAGGATCGAGGACCCCGCAGGCAGGCGGCATGTGGCCGCTAAGATCGAAATCATCGTTTGATACGCATACTCGATGAGGGGTCTCAGCGCATCCAGTCCCCATACGCGGAAGCCGTCTGCACCGACACTCTGTCCCGTTGAAGTTGCGAAAGCCTTAAACAGGCAGCGACCTTGGCGGTAATTTGGCTCCTGCTGGACCAAAAGGCAACCCATTTTGGGTCACATACTTAATCTTTGCAATTCAGGTGTGCACCAGCTCACTTTTTCCCGCTTCCATCAAAAATCAGGGAGTTAGAAAATCAATGAACCATACAACTGCAATCAAGGCGCCAATCAGGGGATTGCGAGGGGAACGACAACGATAAACACCTGCAGGCGCGGCTAACCTTCATCCAGCGGGATTGGATTGGCATTCACGCCAAGCTCAGATTCCAACGGAACACGGGCGTGAAAACGCAAGCCGGTTGGGAAAAATTCGAAATCACACGAACCGCCAAGCTGTCGCTCAATACAAATTCGGATGATGGCAAGACCGAGACTGTCAGATTTTTTTTCATCTATCGGGACAGTGGATGTTTCAACCCAATCAATCAGCAACTGGCGGCCATCCTCATCCAAACGCCATAGCAAAGACACAAGGCCCGAGGGCCGCCCCAAGGCTCCGTGACGCTCGGCATTACTGATCAGCTCCTGAAACAATTGTGCGAAGGGCACAACTGCACGCGGCGTCAGACTGACACGCGGCCCTGAATAAACCAGGCGACCACTCTGCCGCCCCAAGACCGCTTTGGCGAGCTCACCCAACTCGGGCCATTCCCAATGAACCGCGCTCAACACTTCATGAGAACGGGCGAGCGCCATCACGCGGCCAGTGATCGCTTCACGAAAATGATCGAGGGATTGGGTTGATCGAAGACTCTGTGTGACGAGCGATTGAATGATCGCAAGCGTATTTTTGACGCGGTGATCAAGCTCGTTCAACAAAGTACGCTGATGGATGTCTTTGCGCTTCAAATCGCTGTCGGCTTGGGCAAGGATGCGCCCAACTTCTCCTATCTCAAGAACGGCGGTTTGTGTGCTGCGTACGAAATCAGGCTGGCCAACACGCCGCGCAGAACGTGCCAACATCCCAAGCCCATTACCTATAATGCGACCATAGAACAGCGCGGCCACAAGCGACAAAGCTAAACTGAAACCACCAATAAGAGCAAAATTACGCCACAAATCACGCAGCGGCTCCTGCAGAATTTCCTCAGGTATCGCAAAAGCGACAATCCAACCTGACAGGTGAGAGCGTTGATAGGCTGTAAAGACGGATACGCCCTCCATCGTCTGGCCGCCGTGAAAACTTCCGGTGTCATTCTTAATGCCATCGCGAAATGGTTGAGTTCCATAGAGCCCGACATAGCGATCAAGATCACGCGAGCGAGCGATCACACGAAATTGCCGATCAACGATAGATGCCGTCCAATCAGCTGGGACATCAGATAACAGGATACGACTGAGGTCTGCCGGCTCCATGCCGATATTCAGAACATAAAGGACTGTGTTGTTCCGAATGACGGGAACAGCCACCATCACAAAGAGCCTTTTAGCAAAGGCTCCCATATAAAGATCAGACACACGCGCCTCACCTGTCTCAAAAATGATCTTGTCGCTTGCTAACAAAGCCGGATCTGCGCTGCGAGGTAGAGGCTTTCCTGGAACGCCGAGCGTATTGACCAGCTGCTGCCCGTCGCGATCGCGCATAGCTATGGCTGTGCCACGCAAACGTACGATCTGTGACGCCTGAACCGTGAAGCTATCGAAGTCTTGAGAATCAATGAGTGGCGATGTCGCCAGCGCCTGCAACGCACCGATCATGCCCTCAATCTCGCGATCAAGAATCGCACCACGATCGCGTGCAATAGCGACTGCTGAGCGCTCAACTGACTCGCGTTGATCATTTGAATAGCGCCATGCCGTCGCGCCACCGAGCAAGACCTGCGGCAACAGAACCATCAGGCTCAAGATGACGAGGTGCTGAACGATGGTGAAGCGCGAAAAGCGATATTTGGCGCGAAACATAGATGCAATCCAAAAGGCCATGGCACAGCCGGGTAAGACTTATCCGATGAAGCGAAGCTTTGCCTAATGAAAAAATGAGGAACCAGCCCATTCCTCCATTGTTCAAGCTCAATAAGACACGTGGTTCCATCCTCAGATGCGACCTTGCTCAACACAAATACAGACAGGCTTCGGATAGATCCCCTGTATGGGCGCGAAAGTTTGTCTGCCGCAATGCCACCCCTCGTTCGTGAAAACTCGCCCCGGTTGATTGTGGTTCCCAATTGACAACTCAGGGATGTACAACGACCATAAGCTAAACCATGAGAGCCCCAAGGGTCGGTACGGGAGGACGCTATGACACTCACGATTACACCGCTGCATCCGCTCTTCGTGGCACGGATCGAAGGCGTCAATTTAAGATCCAATCACACACAAGCAGTGATGACGGAGATTGAAGCCGCGCTGGACCAATATGCAGTTGTCATTATTCCAGACCAGCATCTGGATGATGACCAGCAGATTGCGGTCAGCGAGCAATTGGGGGAATTGTCCTATGCGCTCAATCATGGGCGCAAAGTGGGGCAAACAACCCGACTTCGTCCCGAACTTTACGACATCTCCAATCTCGACGAGAACCATGGCATCCTCGAAGAAGCAGATCGTCGCCGACAATGGCGTGAGGCTGACAAGCTCTGGCACACCGACCGGTCATTCATCAATGCCCAGACAAGTTACTCCCTTCTGACGGGCCGCACAGTCCCACCAGAAGGTGGTCATACGGACTTTGCAGATATGCGCGCGGCCTATGAAGATTTGCCCGAGCCATTGAAGAAAAAACTCGAAAATCTGAGCGCAGAACATTCAATCTGGTATTCGCGCGCGCTCTGCGGTGGGACTAATTTCAGAGCTGATGAAATCGCGACCATGCCGCCGGTGGTCCAACCACTGCTGCGTGATCATCCAAGGACAAAACGTTGCTCGCTCGTCTTGGCCTCTCATGCCTCGCATATTCTGGATATGGCAGGCCATGAAAGCCGTGCTTTGCTCGACGAGCTCATGAGTTTTGCAACGCAGCCAAAATACTGCCATTCGCATAAATGGAGTGCGGGCGATCTGGTGATTTGGGACAATCGCTGCACGATGCATCGTGGCACGCCCTTCAATGATCAGCTCTATCGTCGTGATATGCGGCGCACCACTGTTCAGGGACCCTCGCGCTCTTCAACCTAAGGTTTGTGAGGCCCCCGCCCCCGAATCGGCTATTTCAGTCACCAACTTCTTGACGATTGCTTCGCCAAATTTTTGAAAATTTTGGGCCGCAATCAAGAAGGAACCAACGCCGCCGATGACCTCATCTCGGAAATGATCCTCAAGATTGGGTTCAATCGAAAGAATAGGAAGACCATTGATCGTGATGCCGAGCGACACGGCTTCATCGCGAGAACGTGTCACGCGTCTTCCACCATTGTTCGAGCCATCACCTGAAATATCGATCACCATGCGATCGCCGCGTTGGTTGCTTTTCCCAAAGAGCGGCATGGCAGCATCAATCGCACCACTGATCGATGTGCCGCCACCAAATAACTTGCGTGGCACTTGCGCAATGGACCGGGCGACTTGTTCTGCGCTAGCTTCATCAGCAATGACCATCCAGGGAATAACCTCCGCCTGCATGCGTTGGCCCGTCCACTGAAACATGGTCACAGCTATAGAGCGATGTGGCCCTGACAAGATCGCTTCCAAAACACGCGGATTGCGAAAGGCATCGACATAGCCCTGCTTCTGCAAATTGAAGCGTTCCATATCGACACTGCCAGACGCGTCGACAGCCATCACCAATTGCAGATCAACCGTGATGTCAGCAGCCCTTGCGCGCGGCAAGAGGCTGAAAGCAGCCGTGCCACCCGCAATCTGCAATGCCTGTCGACGGCTCTGCACAAATCGCCCTTTCGATCCAAGCGTGACCAAGCTGCGGGGGGAGCGCATATCCCCCCGCCAAGGTTCCCTATTTTCCGCCATAGGTTTTGTTGAGACCGGCTAAAAAGCCCTCTTTCTCGAGGTCAGCAATCAAAGATAGATCGAGATAGTCATCCACATTGCGGCTCTTGACCGGCACTTGAATGGCAGCCAGCTCCTTAATCACAGTTTGCGCACCGTCAACAGAAGGGCGGCCATCAAGCGGCATGAGTTTGCGAAACTCAGCAACTGTCGCATCAATCACAGCTTGGTCTTGGGTCTTGAAACGCAGCGCAATGACTTTGCGCAGTTCAGCCTCATTGGCCAAACCCCAACGCGCACCCTCAATATATCCACGCGTGAATTTCAATGCTGAATCGCGATTGGCCTTGATATAGGGCGCCGTCATGACAACAGCATCAAAGATCCAATCCCCACCTTCTGCAGACAGATCAAAGACGGGGATAAAACCTCGTACTTTTGCCTGCGAAACACCAGGCTCCAGCAAAGGCGCTGCATCAATACGTCCGGCAACGAGCGCTGCAAACCGTTGACCGGTGCCACCAATCTGGGTGATCTCAACATCATTGCGCGTCATGCCAAGCTTCGGCAGCAAAATAGACAGCGCGATATCCGTCTCAGACCCAAAAGTGCTGATGCCGATCTTGATCCCCTTGGGCAAGGCAGGTTCAAGCTTTTTGGCAGTAAAAACCGTCATGGGCATTTTGTTGGCGCTCGCGGCAACAGCGCGAAGATCAGCACCTTGAACATTGGCTTGCACCACAGGCGCCAAACCCACATGCATGGCCTGAATCTCGCCAGACAAAAGCACCTGCGTGCCGCGCGAGCCACCTTCCATCGAGACGGTCTCTACCTTCAATCCTTGCTTGGCAAAAAAACCGCCCGCTTCACCAAGCCAGACGGGAAGAACAGTGACGACAGGCGCAGAAATACCCATCTTGAAGGACTTCAGATCCTGCGCCTGCGCAGCCGCGCCAGCACAAGACATCACAAGGGCCAAAATGATGGGCTTCATAAAGCTTGGTTTCATAGTCGCCTCCCTCGATTGTTATGAATTCACCGCTTGCTGCGCCTCTGGACGCCATATTTCAACTCTGCGCTCAATGCGGCGGACGATCTCTGTGAGTGCAAGGCCCGCAATCACAATTGTCAGCACACCCACAAAAAGAGACGCCGTCTGAAAGGTGGAGCCTGCTTTATTGATCATCAAGCCGATACCTATGGCCGAACCATAGAGTTCACCAACCACAATGCCGATCATCGCGCGTCCAATTGCCAAGCGCAGCCCTGCCAGCAGAAAGGGGATCGAGCCCGGCAAAATGATGGTACGAAATAAAAGCAGTTCTGACGCCCCAAAACTGGCAGCCACTTTCAACAAGCGCACGTCGACTGTCTTCACTGCCGCATGTGAGGCCATAAAAATTGGAATGAGGCATAATAGAAAAATAATGAAGACACGGGTGCCATAGCCAGTCCCCATCCATAAAATGATGAGCGGAATGAACGCAACCTGAGGCGTGGCGTTGAGGGCCGTCATGAATGGTTCGACAGCATGGGACAATAAGCGAATGCGCCCACTGATAAGCCCAAAAGGAATGCCGATGAGGACTGCTCCGCCAAGCCCAAACACAACTTCAGCCGCGCTCACGCCAAGATGTGGCCAGATCTCGCCGGTCACGACATACATGCGCCATGCTTCAACCGCGATGGCGCTCGGTGAGGATAGAAAGATCGGCCGTATGCGTAACTTCTCTGCGCCCTGGCCGATAAGTGGTTGAAGTGCATCTGCCCACCATCCACGCGCAAGCCCTTCCCAAAAGAGCAAGAACGCAGCGCCCATAATCGCACCAAGAAGCCAGCGCTCGTTGCGTTCAAGCCAATGCCGCAAAGAGCTCATCGCGCAGCCTCCTGCGGACGCCAGCGCTCGAAGTGCCGCTCAAGCCGATCCAGAATGGCATTAATGATCAGGCCCGCGATGGTAAACATAAGCACGCCGACGAACACGACATCTGTCTGCATCATATTGCCCGCATCCGCGATCATATGACCAATGCCTGCCGTGGAGGCATAGAGTTCGCCCACCACCACGCCGAGCAAAGCGCGTCCTGCTCCATATTTCAGACCCGTGAAAATGAAGGGAACTGTGCCGGGAAGAATAATGCTGGTGAACAGTTTCAAGGGTGACGCGCCGAAACTGCGCGCAACACGAATGAAACGCGCTTCATTGGTGCGCACACCCGACAAAGTTGCGATCGTGATCGGGATCACCGCACCCAAAAATACAACTGCAATCTTCGACCAAATACCGATGCCAAACCACAAGACCAGAATAGGCAGAAATGTGATCCGTGGCACTGCATTCATAATGTCGATGAAGGGCTGGATCATATATTGCGCGCGCCGGTTCCAGCCGATGACGAGCCCCAGCGGGATCGAGACCGCAACAGCCCATAGATAACCCCAAATGAACGATTGAGCGCTGACTATGAGATCAGGCCAGATCTCACCGGTTACGACCAAGTCAACACCAGCTGCATAGATCCGGGTTGGCGAAGACAGAAACATCGGATCGACCAAGCGACCTGATGCATATTCCCAAAGGGCGAGGAGACACAACAAAGCACCTCCTCCTACCAATCGACGCTCCAGCGCAAGGCTCATGCTCACGGCCTCGCAATGGCTATTTCAATGTTGAGATATTGATCAACGACCCCGGTCTGATCGGGATAGAGCACGATCGTACTAGTGCGCTCCTCAACAATCGCAGGACCCGATATTTTCGCACCAGCGATGAGATCAGTGCGCCGATAGACTGGCGTCTTCATCATGCCGCGTGAGCCAAAATATGCGTCGCGATATTCGACGGGATTGGCAATTGCACCCACATTGATGGATAGAGGCTTCAGATGCGGCTTGGCGATCATGCCGACACCAGTGACCTTAAAATTCACGATCTCGACGACTTCTGAAGTTGCCTTATGGCCGTACCGCCGCTGATGCGCATCATGGAAGCGATTGGCGAGCTGGACCAAGTCATCCGCGCTGCGAATGGAAGGCACATCCACATTCACTTCATAAGATTGACCGCGATAGCGCATACCAGCTGCACGAAGGGCCTTTAAGGTCGAGCGCTCAAACCCCTCAGACTCAAGATCATCCAGCGCATCTTTTTCCATATCTGCAAAAATGGCTTCAATGGCCTGCGGTGAGGACGTATCAAGCGCCGTGACACGTGTCAGACTGCGCTCTTGATGGACGTCTGTCACCAACATGCCCCATGCACTAAAGGCCCCAGGATTGGGCGGCACAAGGATTGTCTGTGTCCCTAATTCACTGGCAATCGTACCTGCAATTGTCGGCCCCATGCCGCCAAAAGGCACAAGGGTGAATTCACGCGGATCATAGCCGCGTTCCACAGTGATCGTGCGCATTGCCGTCACGCAGTTCGTCGCAAGCACAGTCAAAATGCCCCATGCAGCTTCATGCAGTGACATTTTCAGGGGATCAGCCACTACGCTTCGCACAGCTTCATGGGCCTTGTCAGCGGCCAAAGCCATGGACCCTTCAAGCAATGACTTTGAGCTGAGATGACCGAGCACAACTAGCGCGTCGGTCAAAGTTGGTTGGGTGCCACCACGGTCATAACAAGCAGGCCCGGGACGAGCACCTGCACTCTGCGGGCCCACTTTTAACACTCCGCCCAGTTCAACGCTGGCTATGCTGCCGCCACCTGCGCCAATCGTGTCAATATCGACCGTCTGTGTGCGCAAAGGATGCCGACCGACCGAGACTTCGGTTTTGTATTGCGGCTTACCCGGTATCACCGCCATGTCAGAACTGGTGCCGCCTGTGTCGAAGGTCAGCAGATTTTCAATCTGCTTCAGATCCCCCAAAAAGCGGCTGCCGATCACGCCAGCCACAGGCCCAGACATAACCGTCTGCACGGGTGCTCGCGTCAGCATGGCAGCACTTGCTGCGCCACCATCCGACTTCATCATTAAAGTCCGGCACGCGGGAAAGCGCGCTTTGACGAGGGCTTCTAGCCCTTGCAAATAGCGCGAGACAGGCGGCCCAATATAGGCATTGGCAACTGTTGACGCCGTGCGCTCATATTCACGCCATTCGGGATTCACATCGCAAGAGAGCGAGACATAGAGATCGGGCGCAATAGAGCGAATGATCTCGGCCGCTTCTCGCTCATGGGCGGGATTGGTGAAGGAGAAGAGGAAGCAAATCGCAACGGCCTCAACCTGAGCCGCCACCAAGTCACGCGTTGCCTTTTCAATATCAGCGCGGTTGAGCGGCTCGACGACTTCGCCCAGATAATTCAAACGACCGCGCGCCTCATGAATAAATTCGCGGGTCGTGAGCATTTTGGGCGCAGGCGCATAGAGATTGAAAACGTCATCGCCTCGCCACTGACGCCCGATCTCATACACATCGCGGAAGCCGTCCGTCGTGATGAGACCAACGCGCACGCCCTTGTCTTCAAGCATACAGTTCAAAGCGGCTGTTGAGCCATGCAGAATCATGCTGACGCCTGCAGGACCATAGTCCTTGAGAAGATCGTCGCAGATCTCCGTCATCACAGACATGGGATTGGCGGGGTTCGATGAATATTTACGGATCAGGCAGATTTCGCCCTTCACCTCATCAAAGCCCGTCACATCGGTGAAAGTGCCGCCAACATCGATACCAATGCGAATAGCCATCAGGCAGCCCTCCCCGCGCGGAGTGCTTGTGTCGCCTCAGCATCAATGGACACATCTTCCCGCAGAACGACCGCATAATCGCGCTGCGCAGCCTCAAGAGAAATATATCCGCGCAACGCGTCTAGCCTCACGCGCTCCGGGTCTCGCTCATAGGGATTGCCATAGCCCCCGCCTCCCCCAAGCTCAAAGACGACGACATCATCATTCTTCAAACGCAAACCTGCAATCTTCGAGGTGAGCGCGCGCGGTTCAGCGGATTCTGGATTGAGTGTGCAATTCGATGGTTTTGCGGGCTTGGCGCCAAACAGGCCCGGGGACGAGAATTTGAAACGATCCGTGCGCAGATTGACGCTCGCCTCATCCGACAAGATACGCCAGCGACGACGCTGCCCCAATCCACCACGGAACATGCCGGGACCAGCGCTGTCTTGCGTCAATTCATAGCGCTCAATCCGCACCGGGAACTCGGTCTCAATGGCTTCAACAGGCGTATTCATCACATTGACGACAAGCTCGTCTTGCGCGGCAACACCATCCGCCCAAGGCCGTGCACCGCCACCCCCATTCAAGATCTCATATTGGGCATACCATTTTCCGGTACGAGGATTCCGGCCAGCGCTCGCCAGCGAGCCGCCAGCGGCACTGGAGGGCGCGGGCACTTTGCCCGGCAGCGCGCGCGCCAAAGCACGAACCACCACAGAGGTCGTGATCTGGCTCGGGCGCACATACATATTGCATGGGGCGGGATAGCGCGGATTGAGAAGCGAGCCTTCATCAGGATAGGTCACTTTCACCGGACGCGAGAGGCCATCATTCACCGGCAAATTGGGAATGAAGATCATCTTCACGCAGCATTCAATAAAGTTGCGACTGACGCAGGAGCGCAGATTAATCGGACCCCTCGCCTGCGCATCGCTATCCAGAATGAATTCGAGCGTATCGCCTTCTTTCTTCAGGGTTGCGGTGATGCGATAGGGCTTGCCCAAATCAACACCATCATCATCAAGCCAATCGCTCTCAGGCCCATAGATGCCGTCGGGAACTTTGGCGATCTCCTTGCGCAATTCTGCTTCGCAAATGTCCATCCATTTGTCCCAGCAGGCGAGCACTTTTTCGGTGCCATATTTGGCGAAGAGATCGACAAATTTCTGCTGACCATAGGAGTTGGTCATAACCTGCGCATTCAGATCACCCCATGTCACTTCGGGTGTGCGGGTGTTGGCGCAGATCATTTCTTTCAGATCATCATTGATCTCAAAGTTGCGCTGGATCTTGAGGGGCGGGATGAGCAAGCCTTCTTGAAAGAGATCGGTCGCATCGCCTGAATTGGTGCCGGGCACTTTGCCGCCAAGATCGGGCTTATGTGCAATATTGCCGATGAAGGCGACGAGTGTGCCGTCCGAGAAAACGGGCGAGATGATCGTCACATCGGTCGCATGGTTCTGACAGGCGCGATAGGGATGATTGACGATGAAGGCATCGCCCGGATCGATACGGCCACGGAACACACGGCGGATTTCGTTTACCTGCGCAGCTAGCGGGCCAATATGCAAAGGTTGCGGGACGCCTTGCGCGACCATACGGCCACGCCGGTCAAAGATGGCGAAGGTGAAGTCCTGGCTTTCCTTGATGATGGTAGAATAGCCGGTGCGCAGCATGTTGAGCGTCAGTTCACGCGCGATCTGCAACGTGGACTGATAGATCACTTCAAGATCGATGGCGTTCAAGGTTCCTCCCCCGAGGTCTTTTCTGGCGAACCCTTGTGGCGGATTCTGCTGGGGCGCAGTGTCCACCCTCAAGGCGCCGGCGTCCAGCCCACTGGTGACAGAGGCCCACCTATAGACTTCCGTCGGGGGCGCCTTTAGACATTTGAAGCGTTCGGGCGAACAGCAGAAGGGTCGCGGAGGCGGGAGGAAGGGTCACTATCCTTACCGCGCCGAAGAACCCTCGCCGCCCAGGCATCGCAGAGGAGACGGGATTGAGCGCGATAGACGGGGGCAACAAGACGCATGGCGCGCCGACGCTGGCGATGTTTTCGGGTCGTTTCAGCCCCGCAACCCTGTGGCTGGCCCTGTGCACGGTTGTCTGCGCCTGGTTCGTCTTTATCCCGCTTGGCGCCCTCCTCTACACCGCTTTTACCGAAGATACCGGCTTTGGCCCCGGCCCTTGGTCGCTGGCCAATTTCGTCGAGGCCTATGGCCATCTGAGCATTTTGAAGCTCTTTGCCAATTCGCTCATCTTCGCGACCGGCACAGCCATCATGACGTTTCTGCTCGGCGGGGCGGTCGCCTTTGTGGTCGAGCGCACGGATGCCCCGGGGCGAGAGCTCTTCCATTCCCTCGCGCTAATCTCATTCGCGCTTCCCGGCCTTTTGATCGCCATGGCCTGGACACTGACCCTTTCGCCCAATATCGGCTGGTTCAATCAGCTGTGGAAGGATTTCACCGGCTCCAGCGACCCATTGCTCAATATTTACACAATGCCCGGTATGATCTGGGCGCTCTCCTCCCATTATTTCCCGCTCGCCTATCTCCTCCTCGGCCCCGCGCTGCGTATGCTCGATCTGCGCATGGAGGAGGCTGCCACCATGTCGGGTGCACGCACCACGCAGACCCTCTTCCGGGTGACGCTGCCCATCCTGCGGCCCGCCATTCTCTCAACACTGCTCCTTCTTTTTGTGCGCGGCATTGAATCTTTCGAAGTGCCTCGCCTGATCGGCAATCCCGCGCGTATTCATGTCTTCACGACCGAAGTGCAGCGCGCAACCAGCCAATCAACGCCCGAATTTGGCGTGGCGAGTGCACTCAGCATGTCCCTGCTCGTGATCTGCATCATCGCGGTCTATTTCTACCGCCGTGCAACGCGCAACGCTGAAGCCTATGCAACCATTACAGGCAAAGGCTACAAGCCGGTGCCCATGGCGCTCGGCAAATGGCGCTGGCCGGTCACGATTGCGCTGGGCTTCATGTTCGTTTTGGCGTTGGGCCTGCCGTTGCTCACGCTCATCTGGCAGAGCTTCTTCCGCAATCTGGCGACACCCTTCATGGTGCCAACCTCGCCTTTTACCTTCGCCAATTACGAATTCGTCCTCCACTATCCCATCTTTCTGGAGGCCGTTCACACCAGCCTCACTTTGGGCGTCATGGCAGCAACAGCTACGGTGCTCATCACCTTTGTGGCGGCATGGGTGGTGCAGCGTGTCGCTCCGCGCGGCGGATGGGTGTTGGATGCGGTCGCCTTCAGCCCCATCGCGATCCCCAGCGTCATCGTGGGCGCGGCCGTGCTCTTTGCCTATCTGATGATGCCCTTCCCGATCTACAATACGATCTGGATCCTGCTTGTCGCTTACATCACCCTCTACATGCCCTTTGGAATGCGCTTTGCCACAAGCGGCATCACCCAGATCCACAAAGAGCTGGAGGAGGCCGCTGCAGTCTCGGGCGCTGGCACGATCCAGATGTTCTGGAGGGTGCTGCTCCCCCTTTTGGCCCCGGTGATTATGGCAGCCTGGCTCTATATCTTCGTCCTCGCGGTCAGAGAACTCTCCGCCTCCGTCTTTCTGGTTGGCCCGGGTACCCATGTTTTAGGGACCATCAGCCTGACCATGTGGGAGGAAGGTGGCAGCTATGGCGCGGTCTGCGCGCTTGGCGTCATCCAGATCCTGCCTCTGGTGGTGATTGTCGCCGTGTTGCGCTTTATCGAACGGCGCATCAGCGCACGTTTTACAGGTCAATCGAACTCAGACGTAGCTTGAGGAAAAGGTTCGCGCTAATCTCGCGCAGATCATAAGGAGGATGCCATGGAAGAGATCCGCGTTTCGGCCCTGCGGGGTGTCGAGCTCAATGTGTTCAACCTCGATGAGAGCGCTGAATTCTACCGCAAGTCATGGGGCCTTGAAGAAGTCGCCCGCGTCGGCGGCACTATGTATCTGCGCGCTGGCGGCACCGAGCATCACATCCTCACCTTGCATGAAGCCAAGCGCGCTTCACTCAATGCGATCAATTTCGCGGTGCAAGACCGCACCAAGGCTGAGGCTTTGTTCAACAAGGCAAAGTCGATGGGCTGCGAAGTCATCTCGGCACCGTCTGAGCTCGCCGCTCTTGCTGGCGGAGGCTATGGCTTCAGCGTCAAGACGCCTGAGGGGCAGGTGCTCAACATCTCCTGCGGCGTCGCACGCCACGAACATACAATCGCCGATCGTTCAAAGCCCTTTAAGCTCTCGCATGTCGTGCTGAATGTCGAAGATATCGACCGCCAGAATGCCTTCTTCTGCGATGTGCTGGGCTTCCGCCTGTCGGACTCGACCGAGCGCATGGATTTCGTGCGTTGCAGCTCAGACCATCACTCCATCGCTCTGGCCCGCGGCCACGGCGCGGGCCTGAACCATATGGCCTATGAAGTGCCGAGCTTTGACGGCTTGATGCGCGGCGCAGGTCGCTTGAAGGAAAAGGGCTACAATATTGAATGGGGCGTCGGCCGCCATGGTCCTGGCGACAACATCTTCTCCTATTTCATTGAGCCGAATGGCTTCGTGACCGAATATACAACCGAGGTTGAGCAGATCAACGAAGCCGATCATCTGCCCGGTATGCCTGACTATTGGGCCAAGAAAATGCCGCAGCCTGATCGTTGGGGCCTTGCAGTTCCCTCGCAGCTGCTGCGCCAGGCCATGGCTGGCAAGCTGATCGAAGAACGCGCTCTCAAATGCGAAGACATCATCTCGCGTAAATTGGCGGGTTGAGAATGGCTGGGGCTGACGATCGCAACCATCTTGGCAAAGAGCTGTGGGTGATCTTCTCAGACCCCACAGACAAAGCGGGCGACCGTCGCTCGGTCTTTCCGCAGCATATTGCGCATCAGCATTCTCTGGAGGATCGCGGCATTCTGTTTGCTGCGGGACCCTTTCTGGGTGCTGATGGCAATCCTAAAGGCCCCGGCATGATCATCATCCGCGCCAAGGATGAAGCTGAGGCTCGCGCAGTGGCTGATAGCGATCCCTTCCACAAGGAAGGTTATCGTTCTTATCGGCTGGAACACTGGAGGATGAACGAAGGTACGTTCAATCTGCGCATCAATTATTCAAACAGATCCTATGTGATCGACTGAGGAGCAAGACATGAAATTCTGCAGGTTTGACGACGAGCGTTATGGCGTCGTGTCGGGCGACATGGTGCATGACATCACCGCCGTCGTTGAAAAGGTGCTATCGGGCAAGAAAACACCGAAGTGGGGCGATCCGATGATCACCCATCTCGATGAAGTTCGCAAAGCTGTCGGCGATGTGGCGCAATATCCCGCCAAGCCCGTGAAGAGCGTCACGCTGCTGAGCCCGACGGCTCGCCCCTCCAAGCTGATTGCAGCACCAACGAACTATCACGCGCATGTCGCTGAGATGGAAGCGCGTCGCCCCGGCCAGCCCAAGGGCAAGGGCATTGCTGAATCGGGTCTCTTCCTGAAAGCCAACTCGGCCATGGTCGGTTGCGGCGAAGGCGTGCATCTGCGTTTCCTCGACAAGCTGACCGAGCATGAACTTGAATTCATGATCGTGATTGGCAAGGAATGTTCGCAGGTCACTGAAGCTGAAGCACTCGACTATGTCGCAGGCTATTGCCTCAGCCTCGACATGACCGTTCGCGGTGGCGAAGAGCGTTCAATCCGCAAGTCGATTGACTCTTATGCCGTGATCGGCCCCTGGCTCGCCACGAAGGACGAGATCAAGGATCCGAACAATGTTCCCTTCAAGCTCTTCGTCAATGGCGAGATGCGTCACAACGCACATACCAATGACCTGATCTTCAACTGCCAGAAGCTCATCTCGCTGGCGTCGGAATTCTACACACTCTATCCCGGCGACGTGATCTTCACGGGCGCGCCTGCAGGCGTGGGTCCAGTGAAGCCCGGCGATGTGATGACGGGCGAATGCGATGTGCTCGGCCCGCTCGAGGTCAAGTGCTACGCCTACAAGAATCCGCGCAAGGCCTGATCGCCCTGCCCTGAACAAGAAAACCCGCCTTCTTCCGAAGGCGGGTTTTTTATTGACTGAGATTTGAAAAAATTACGCCATCGTATTGGTCAACTGTCCCAAGCGTTCGATGCGCACATTCACCACATCGCCCTTCTTGAGAAACTCACCACGACCTGCACCCACACCAGCGGGCGTACCAGTGAGAATGATATCGCCGGGACGCAAAGCAAAATTGCGCGACAGATCGGCAATCTGCTCATTGATGTTGAAGATCATGTGACCCGAATTGGAGTTCTGCTTCTCAACGCCGTTCACATCGAGTTCGATCTTCAAATTATGCGGATCGGGAATGTCGCGTGCCAGCACAATGGTCGGACCCAGCGGGCAAGATCCGTCCCAATTCTTATGCGCAATCCAATCGGTCTTGAAAGACGACGTATCGGGCATGCCGGGACGATGGCCCAGATCACGCGCCGACAGATCATTGGCAATCGTATAGCCGAGCACATAGTCAAGCGCGTCCGCCTCAGAGACATTGCGCGCATATTTGCCGATGACGACAGCCAGCTCAGCTTCCCAATCGATCTTCTTGGAGCGCGGCTGCATGATGACCGTGGAATTGTGGCCAACAAGGCAGTGCATCGTCTTCAAGAAGTGCCAGGAGCGCAGACCCAGCGTATGCGGGTCAGGCGGTGCCGGCTGGCCATTGCGGGCGGCCATTTCGGCCGAATGGTCCGAATAATTCGCACCCGCGCAGAAAATGCCACCCGGATTGGTGATGGGCGCCAGCAATTCGCAAGAGGCGAGGGTCAGCTTGCTGGCTTTGACCTGATCAACAAGGGCATCGAGCCGCTTGAGATTGGCCTCCCAATTAATCACCAGCTCCAACATGGAGGCATCAGCCGCATTGCCAGTCACGCCCGCAATATCGAGCACTTTGTCGCCGACCACCATGGCAGCGCGCGGCCCGGAAGCCGTCTTGATAGTGGCCAAAGAAAAACTCATACCGCTCCCTCCCCTAAACCTTCGACACATTGGTCGGTTGTGGGCGCACAATAGCCCCGGCGGGGGCCAGCGTCAGCCCAAAAGTGCGCTGTGCCACAGCTTCGGTTGCATCTCACCCCATCCTCTGGCATCGGAGTGCCTATGAGCGACCAAACCCAGACCCCAGCGCGCAAGATCTCATTCGTCTCCCTCGGCTGCCCCAAGGCGCTGGTGGACTCAGAGCGCATCATCACGCGCCTTCGAGCTGAAGGCTATGAGCTGACCCGCAGCCATGCGGGGGCCGATGCGGTCGTGGTCAACACCTGCGGCTTTCTCGATTCGGCCAAAGCGGAATCGCTGGCTGCCATCGGCGCAGCGCTCAACGAGAATGGCAAGGTGATCGTGACCGGCTGTATGGGCGCTGAGCCTGACCAGATCATGCAGGCCCATCCAGGTGTCCTCGCAATCACCGGACCTCAGGCCTATGAGAGCGTGATGGAGGCTGTGCATCAAGCCGCCCCGCCCACGCATGATCCTTTCGTGGATCTTGTTCCCGAACAGGGCATCAAACTCACGCCGCGCCACTATGCCTATTTGAAGATCTCGGAAGGCTGCAACAATACATGCAGCTTCTGCATCATCCCCTCGTTGCGCGGCAAGCTTGTCTCGCGTCCAGCGGGGGATGTATTACGCGAGGCTGAAAAACTGGTGAAGGCGGGCGTGAAAGAATTGCTCGTCATCTCGCAAGACACATCGGCCTATGGAATTGATCTGCGCTATGCTGAGAGTGAATTTGCTGATCGCTCGGTACGCGCCAAATTCCTCGATCTGACGCGCGAACTCTCCAATCTCGGTGCATGGGTGCGTCTGCATTATGTCTATCCCTATCCGCATGTGGATGAAGTCGTAGAGTTGATGGCCGAGAGCGCAGCGCGCGGCAATTTGTTGCCCTATCTCGACATCCCCTTCCAACATGCCTCGCCCAAAGTTCTGAAGGCGATGAAGCGTCCCGGCAATCAAGAAAAGACGTTGGAGCGCGTAAAAGCATGGCGCGCCATATGCCCTGATCTCACTTTGCGTTCGACATTCATTGTCGGCTTCCCCGGTGAGACGGAAGAAGATTTTGAGATGCTCCTCGATTGGATCGGCGAAGCGCGTCTCGACCGCGTGGGCGCCTTCAAATATGAGCCTGTGAAGGGCGCAGGCGCCAATGATCTGGGCTTGCCTATTGTGCCTGATGAAGTGAAGGAGCGCCGCTACAAACGCTTCATGGAAAAGCAGCAGGTCATCAGCGCGCAGATCTTGAAGAACAAGGTCGGCAAACGCCTGCAGGTGATTATCGACAGTGCGGATGGTTTGAATGCAAAGGGCCGCAGCCGCGCTGATGCGCCTGAGATCGACGGCAATGTTTTTGTGACCTCACGCCGCCCCTTGCGTGCGGGTGAAATCGTGACCGTGAAGATCGACAGCGCCACGCCTTATGATCTGCACGGGACGGCGGTGTAGTTATCGTTTTCACAGTGTTGCGCGCTACCCTTCTCCCGTTGGGAGAAGGTGCCCGCGGATGCGGGCGGATGAGGGGATCGGATGTTGCCGCGAGAGGCACATTCTTTGCGCCTCATTTTGAAAGTCTCGACCCCCTCCTCAGTCAGCATCCGCTGACAGCTCCTCCCACTGGGAGGAGCGAGCGCCTCTTCCTTTTAGATGCTAGCAAACCTCAGACGCCCATCACGGGATCAGTACCGCTGCACCCGTTGTCTGGCGGCTTTCGAGTGCCTCATGGGCCTGCGCCACATCTTCCAACTTCCAGCGTCCATGGATCGGAATCTTCACCGTTCCATTCTTCACGACCTTGAAGAGATCCTTTGCCATCGCATCGAGATCTTCGCGCTTGGCGATGTAATGGAACAAGGTCGGACGTGTCGCAAAGAGCGAGCCCTTTTGCTGCAAGATGCCGATATTGAACGCATCAATCTGACCTGACGCAGAACCGAAGGACACGAAAGTACCCATCGGACGCAAGCAGTCGAGCGAGCCGGGGAATGTTGCTTTGCCCACGCCGTCATAAACGACATCGCATTTCTTGCCTTTGGTGATTTCATTCACGCGTTCGGCAAAGTTCTCTTCATTGTAGAGAATGATGTGCTTGGCGCCGGCCTTTTTGGCAATCTTGCCCTTTTCCTCAGAGCCAACAGTGCCAATCACAGTCGCGCCCAAAGCCTTGGCCCATTGGCACAGAATGAGGCCGACACCGCCAGCCGCGGCATGAACAAGGATCGTATCGCCCTTCTTCACTTTGAATGTCCGGCGCAACAAATATTGTGCGGTAAGACCTTTCAGCATCATCGCAGCGGCGGTCTCATAACTGATCTCTTTGGGCAGCTTCACAATATAACGCGCATCAATATTGCGCTCTTGGGCATAGCTGCCGGGCATAGCGGCATAGGCCACACGATCACCGACTTTGAAAGTCTTGACGCCTTTCCCAACTGCGATGATCTGGCCCGCGCCTTCATTGCCAGGCGTGAAAGGCAGCGGCGCGGGATAAGCGCCCTTGCGGAAATAGATCTCGATGAAGTTGAGGCCGATGGCGTGATGGCGGATCGTCACTTCACCCTTGGCGGGCTTTGGCGTCTCGATATCTTCCATCTGGAGCACTTCGGGGCCACCGGTCTGGTGGATGCGGATCGCTTTGGCCATGGTGTTCCCTCTGATCGTGCGGCCCATCTGGGCCAGTCGAGGTCAAGATAAAGAGGAGTGCACCTCTGACGCAATGGGTGCTTGCGCGCGGAAGTCGCTTTGCCGCACACTATCGCCAATGTCCTCACTGACCCCCTCTCCACTCGCTGGTCTTTTCACGCCCAAACTGGTGACAGTTTGGAGGGAAGGCTATGGGCTGAAGCAATTGCGAAGCGATGCTTTGGCCGGCCTCACGGTCGCCATCGTTGCCCTGCCCCTGTCCATGGCTATCGCCATTGGCTCAGGGGCAAAGCCCGAAAATGGCCTCTATACGGCGATCATCGGCGGCTTTCTGATTTCAGCCCTTGGCGGTAGCCGTTACCAGATTGGCGGGCCTGCGGGCGCTTTCATCGTTTTGGTGGCCACGACGATTGAGCGCTTTGGCCTGTCTGGCCTCTTCCTTGCCACGATCATGGCCGGCGTCTTGATGGTGCTGGGCGGCTATCTGCGTCTCGGGACCTTCATCAAATATATCCCCCATCCTGTGACGGTTGGTTTCACGGCTGGCATCGGCGTCATCATCTTCGCGGGCGAGATCAAAGATCTCCTTGGCCTCTCGCTCGACAAAGAGCCCGGCCATTTGCTCGAGAAATTACCCGCCCTGTGGCAGGCTCTGCCGACTGTCTCACCTTGGTCGATTGGCCTCAGCGCTATGTGCGTGGCGATCATTCTTGGTGCCAAGCGCATCAGTCCGCGCTTTCCCGGCCTACTCGTCAGCGTAGGTCTTGGCGCGACGCTCACTTATTTTTTTGCTCTGCCAGTTGAAACCATCGGCAGCAAATTCGGCGGCGTACCGCAATCATTCCCCCTGCCTGCATGGCCGGACTTTCCGTTAAACCGGATTGGCGAACTCATCCCCAGCGCGATTGCGATTGCTTTGCTGGGAAGTATTGAATCCCTGTTGTCAGCAGTCGTCGCGGACGGAATGAGCGGGCGCCGTCATCGCTCCAATGCGGAATTGGTGGCGCAAGGCTATGCCAATATTGCGAGCGCCTTCTTCGGTGGCCTTTGTGCCACAGGCACAATTGCGCGCACGGCGACGAATATCCGCGCTCATGCGCATGGGCCAATCGCTGGTATTCTTCATGCACTCTTCTTGCTGGCCTTTATGTTGGTTGCAGCCCCGCTTGCTTCTTATATCCCGCTGGCTGCCTTGGCCGCTGTGCTTGCGACAGTCGCTTGGAATATGGTGGAGCGCGATCATATCTCAGCCATCTTCCGTCACGACAAAGGCGAGGCGCTCGTTTTGTCTGCGACCTTTTTGCTGACGATCTTCCGCGATGTCACAGAGGCGATCATTGTCGGCGTCACACTCGGCGCGATCTTGTTCATGCATCGCATGGCGCAGATGGTGGAAGTGACATCGCATGAAGCTTTGATCGAAGGCGACAGTGGCGACGAGGGCGCGGCCATCGCGCAAGACAAGGCGGGCTTTCTAGCATGGCGCGTTACCGGCCCCTTCTTTTTTGGGGCAGCCTCAACCGTCTCTGCAGTGCTTGAAAGCATTGGCGAGCGACCGCGCATTTTCGCGCTGGATCTGTCCGCTGTCCCGCTCACCGATGGCACCGGCGCCCAAGCGCTGCTCGGCTTTGCTGAAAAATGTGCTCGCCACAATACGCGGGTTGTGATTGTAGGCGCGCAGCCCCAAGTGCGCCGGACCCTCGAGGCCTGCGGGCTTGATCTGGAGCTGGTGGATTATGTCCCCACGCTCGACGAGGCGCGGCTGATTGACCCTATGGCCGCCAGCCCTGCCATGCCCTAGATTAGGTCTATGACACAGCACACAGACATTCTCGTTGCCGGAGCGGGCGCAGCAGGCCTCACAAGTGCCATCGCCCTCGCACAGGCGGGCTTCTCCGTCACGGTCGCGGGCCAGCTTGATACACGCCGCACCGGACGCACGGTCGCCCTGTTCGAGGCCTCCTTGCGCCTCTATCGGGCGCTTGGCCTGTGGCCTGATCTGGAGCCCATTGCCCAACCCCTGCGCCGCATCCGCTTGGTCGATGATACGGGCAATCTCTTCCGGCTCCCCCCTGTGGAGCTGGAAGCTGCCGAGATCGGCTTGCCGGCCTTTGGCGCAAATATCGAGAATGCCGCCCTCGTCGAGGCGCTCGCCCAGATCGCCCGCACGACGCCCCGCATCAGCCTCGTTGAAGGGCAAATCACCGGCTATGAACATCTCCCGCTTTGCGTGGCCGCCCTTATGGCTGACGGCACCCGCTTGGAGGGCTCGCTGCTCGTGGGAGCTGATGGCCGCAATTCACTGGTGCGCCAGTTCAGCGGCGTCGTGACGCGGCAATGGTCTTATCCGCAGGTCGCGGTGACGGCGATCCTCCATGATGAGAAGCCCCATCGTGCCACATCGACCGAGTTCCATACCCGCGCTGGCCCCTGTACGCTTGTCCCCATGGGCAAGCGCGATGGGAAGCATCGCTCAAGCCTCGTCTGGCTGATGTCGCCCGAAGATGCAGAGCGCCGCATGGCTCTGGACGATGTGGCTTTGGCCGCCGAGATCGAACAACAGGTGCATGGCATTCATGGTCGCATCGGCATGGAGGGTCCGCGCGGCGCCTTCCCCATGGCGGGCCTGACCTGTGAGAAACTGATCGGGGAACGCACCGCCTTGGTGGCCGATGCGGGCCATTATTATCCTCCCATCGGCGCGCAGGGCCTCAATCTGGGCCTGCGCGATGTCGCCCAATTGGTGCAGTCACTCGAAGACCACAGCCATGGCGACGCCGGGGATGCCCATGCGCTCTCCCATTATGACAAACGTCGCAAGGGCGATGTCTTCACCCGCTCGCTGGCGGTGGATCTGATGAACCGCTCCCTGCTTCTCCACCATCTGCCGGTGGATTTCATGCGTAGCGCAGGCCTAGCCGCCATGGCCTGTATTGGCCCCCTTCGCCGCGCCTTGATGGAAGAAGGTGTTGCCCCGGCTGGCCGCTTGCCCCGCCTGATGCGCGAGCCCCTACCCGCCGAGGCTTGACCTCACCGACGAGGCTGGTAGCACGGTCGCCCCGGCACATGGCCGGCAGGACGGATGGATGACTGCCACCACTTTCAAATACTGGCTGGAATATCTCGGCCTGCGCGCGGTGAGCGGTATCCTCAGCCTGATGCCGATTGAGACGGCGTCTCATCTGTCCGGGAAATTCTGGCGCCTCGTCGCCCCGTGGTTCTTCCGCCACAAACGCGCCCTCACCCATCTGCGCGAGGCCTATCCTGAGAAGACACAGGCTGAGATCGAGACAATCGCTCGCGACATGTGGGAGTGCTTAGGGCGCGTCTTTGCCGAGACTTTGCGTCTACCCGAACTCTACAAGAGCGGGCGCATCGACAGCGCGGAACTTTGCGCAGCAGTTGCTCCTATTATTGCACAAGGGAAAGGCGTTGTGATGTGCAGCGCCCATCAAGGCAATTGGGAAGTCGGTGCGCTTGGCCTCATGCAATGCGGCGTCGAACCAACGGGCATTTATCGCCATGTGAAAAATCCGATGGTCGACCAGTTTTTGCTCGATTTGCGCGCGCCCTTTTATCCCACAGGTCTGATGGCCAAAGGGCCGGAGACCGCCATGCGCCTCATGCGCCATGTGAAACGCGGTGGTTGCTTGGCTATCTTGGCAGATCTGCGCGAATGGGGTGGGCTCGATGTGCCTTTCTTTGGCCGCCCCGCGCCTTCAACGCCTTTCCCTGCCATTCTTGCGCGCAATCTCGACAGTGCACTGTGCGTCGCGCAGATTGTGCGTGACGATCATGTGCGCTTTCGCATTCGCGTGCAGCAGATCGACGTGCCACACACCGACGATAAAGATGCGGATATTTTGGTCGCGACCGCCCGCCTGCAAGCCGCCATTGAGAGCAATATTCGCAGTCGCCCGGAACATTGGATGTGGGCGCATCAGCGCTGGGGCCTAGCACCCGATTAAAGCCTGAGCTTTCCCATCATCGAGAGGAACAGTCCCTTGCGCATCGCCACCTGGAATGTGAACTCCGTCCGTCAGCGTGTTGACCATCTGCTCGCTTATCTCAAAGAAGCCGAGCCTGATGTTCTGTGCCTGCAGGAAATCAAATGTATGGACGACGCCTTCCCGCGTCTGGAAGTCGAGTCCGCTGGCTATAATGTCGCGACCCACGGTCAAAAGACTTTTAACGGCGTCGCCATTCTCTCCAAGCGCCCCATCGAAGTGACCCGCGGTCTGCCAGGCGATGATGCTGATGAACATGCCCGCTATATCGAAGCCCTTGTTCCCCATGACACTGGCGTCGTGCGTGTTGCCTCGATCTATCTGCCCAATGGCAACCCACCCCTCACCGACAAATATGCCTACAAGCTGGCTTGGATGGATCGCCTGATTGCTCATGCGCGCGGCTTGCTGAAGCTTGAAGAACCACTCGTTCTAGCTGGCGATTACAATGTCATCCCCGATGCGCGCGATGCTGCTGATCCACAGGCTTGGGATGGCGATGCGCTTTATCTGCCAGCCACACGCGAGCGCTTCCGCGAATTGATCAATCTCGGCCTCACCGATGCTGTGCGCGCCTGTTCAGATGAGGCTGGCCTTTATACATTCTGGGATTATCAGGCAGGCGCTTGGCCGCGTAACAAAGGCATTCGCATCGATCATTTGCTGTTGTCTCCGCAAGCTGCAGATCTGTTGCAGAGCTACGCCATCGACAAACATATGCGCGCCTTGGAGAAGCCCTCAGACCATGTGCCTGTGCGCATTGATCTGGCGTGATTTGTATCATTTTGGGACAAAAAGTTAATATTAGCGCCCTGCGCTCCCCTGCGCAGGAAGCTGCACTTTTATCGCTGATCTGTATCTAGTAGTGGCTATGCCCAACACTACAATCTAAAGCAGTGAACGAAGCCGCAACTGTGGATAACAGTGATTCGTGCATCCTCTGTTTCGCTTTCACTCCAATTCTTAACACCGAGCCGCAAAACAAAAACGCGCTGCAGATGCAACGCGTTTGAATTTCTGCGAATGAATGAACCGACCTTACTGCCGGGCCTTCATATGTTGCTCAAGGAAGGCAAGCGCTGCCTGACGATCATTGTCTGAGGCATTGCTGATCGCTTCGTCATAAAGATCAATGATCCAACGATCACGCATTTGATCACTCACAGCGTCACGCGCCATGGTGAGATACATCAAGCCCAGAGCGCGCTGACGTTGCACGCCTTCAATACCGTTGAAATAGAGGCGGCCCAGAACGGCTTGTGACTCCATATGCTGCTTGTCAGCCGCCAAACGCAGCCAACGCGCGCCACGACGAACATCTTTGCCGATGCCCGCGCCATCCAGATACATCAGGCCCAGATTATATTGCGCATGCATGTCACCGAATTCGGTCGCAGCGTAATTGAACATTTCGAAAGCGCGATGCGGATCTTGCTGAATGCCAGCATGCGGGCGACCGCTCATCGCATAAGCACCGACGGCGACAAAAGCGCTCGCGACAACACCGCGCTCACGCGGATTGGGATTGCTCTCGTCATAGCTCTGAATGATTTGCTGGAAGTAGTGATAGGCCTTGTTGTCGTCTAGCGGGACGCCATCGCCTGCAGCATACATGCGGCCCAGCTTCCAGCGCGCAAGCGCCTCGCCACCATCTGCTGCATAACGCAGCGCATCGATTGAAGGGCCGCTCTTGTCCCCAGCTCGATAGGTCTCGATATAGATCGACAGAGCCTGGCGCGCGTCTTTGTAGATGACGATGGGCGCCTTGTCTGGCGCCTTCCCATCGTCGAGCGCATAGGCGGCCGGTGCCACCAGTGGCAAGACACACAAAAGGGATAGCCGACGCATCCACATTGTTCAGGACCGCTCCCGCCAGCGCGAACCCGCGCCTGAGCCCAACCAACAGCGCCCTGCCCCTATGACAGTTGCTCCAGCCAAGCCCCCCGAAGAAGCGCGCGGTTTATGGCTGAATCTTGGCACTGTACGCCCAGCTGTATGGCCCAGCAGCAAAGTATTGAACTTGTTGCTCGAAAGCCACAATCGCCAGGCTCACGCTAGACTTAACCCAGACCGGTTAATAGCCCCTGACCGGTGGTCGTCTTAGCCCTTCAAACGCACCAAAGCGGCGGTCATTTTCTCGATCCGGGCGAGCGCATCGGTCCGGCGCTCCCGGTTCTCTTCCACCACTTCTTCGGGGGCGCGGCGCACGAAGTCAGCATTGTTGAGCTTCGCATCCACCTTCTTGACCTCGCCCTCTTCCTTGGTGATCTCCTTGGTCAGGCGGGCAAGCTCGGCGCTGATGTCGATCACGCCTTCGAGCGGTAGGGCACAAACGACCCCGCGCACGATCATCTGGGCCGAGGCGGCAGGCGGCGTTGTTGAGAAGCTGATTGAGGAGAGACGCGCCAGACGCATGATCGTCTCGTCCCAAGCCCGCGCACGGGCCTCCACAATATCGTCCGCACCAACCAGAACGAGGGGGATCTGCGCGCTGGCCGGGATATTCATCTCAGCGCGCACCGAGCGGATCTCAGAGACCAGATCCACGATCCAGCCAATCTCGGCCTCAGCCTTCGGATCTTCCAGCCCCGCAAGATCGGGCCAAGCGGCCAAGGTCAGCAAGGTCTCGCGCGCGGGACCTTCGCTACCCTTGATCGCCCACAGCTCCTCAGTGAGGAAGGGCATGAAGGGGTGCAGCAGCTTGGTGATCTCATCAATCACAAAGGCCGCGGTGGCCCGCGCCTCGTCCTTGGCAGGACCATCAGCGCCCTGCAGAACTGGCTTGGCCAATTCCAAATACCAATCGCAGAAAATGTTCCAGACGAAGCGATAGGCTGCATTGGCCGCATCATTGAAGCGATAGGCCTCAATCGCAGCCGTCACCTCTGACACCGCCCGGGCCGTCTCGCCAATCACCCAACGGTTCAGCGTCTCTTTGGTCGCTTTGGGGTCAAAGCCTGCCGTGCGCATACAGCCATTCATCTCGGCAAAGCGCGCCGCATTCCAAAGCTTGGTCGCGAAGTTGCGATAACCCTCAACGCGGCTCGTCGCCAATTTGATGTCACGACCCTGCGCAGCCATCGCCGCCAAAGTGAAGCGCAAAGCATCCGCACCATATTGGTCGATGAGATTGAGCGGATCGATCACATTGCCCTTCGACTTCGACATCTTCGCGCCCTTCTCGTCACGGACGAGGGCGTGAATATAGACATCGCGGAAGGGGATCTCCTTCATGAAGTGGAGACCCATCATCATCATACGGGCGACCCAGAAGAAGATGATATCAAAGCCCGTCACCAAGACGCTGGTCGGATAGAACCGCTCCACATAGGCATTGTCATCGGGCCAGCCCAAAGTCGAGAAGGGCCAGAGCGCTGAAGAGAACCATGTGTCGAGCACATCTTGATCGCGCGTCAGCAAAGCCTCACAGGCTTCAGCATCCTGCGCGATGCGGCCAGCTTCCACATCGTCATAAATTTCACGCGTGACCGCATCGGCCAGCGCTTGGGCGATAGCCTCTTCCTGCGTCTCGGCCACATAGACGCCGCCCCAAGCCGAATACCAAGCCGGGATCTGATGGCCCCACCACAATTGACGCGAAATGCACCAAGGTTGAATGTTTTCAAGCCATTCGAAGTAAGTCTTCTCCCAATTCTTCGGGATGAAATTGGTCTCGCCATTGCGCACAGCGGCAAGGGCTGGCTGCGCAAGCGTTTTCGCATCCACATACCACTGGTCGGTGAGCCAAGGCTCAATGACAACACCAGAGCGATCACCATGCGGCACAGTATGCGTATAGGGCTCGATCTTCGGACACAGGCCCAGAGCCTCCATGCGCTCCACAATGAGCTTGCGCGCAGCAAAGCGATCAAGCCCATGCATGGCCATCGTCTGATCAAGCTCTGCGCTGGGTGGCAGATCAGCCAGGAAAGAGGGATTGTCGGCGAGCAACAGACGCGCCTCGGCATCAAGGATATTGATCGCGATGACATTCTTGTCGAGATGACGACGGCCAACTTCAAAGTCATTGAAGTCATGTGCAGGCGTGATCTTCACTGCGCCAGTACCCTTTTCAGGATCTGCGTAATCATCACCCACAATCGGAATACGACGCCCCACCAAAGGCAGCACGATATGTTTGCCGATGAGATGCTTCAGTCGTTCATTTTCCGGATGCACCGCAACCGCCGTATCGCCCAACATTGTCTCGGGGCGGGTGGTCGCAACGGTGATGAAAGTGTCCGGGTTTTCCGGATCATAAACAGTGCCTTCGATCGGATAGTTGAAGTGCCACAGATGGCCCTTCACTTCGACCTGCTGCACTTCAAGATCAGAAATAGCCGTCAGCAATTTCGGATCCCAATTTACCAGACGCTTGTCTTTGTAGATCAGCCCATCGCGATAGAGCTGCACGAAGACCTTCAACACAGCGCGCGACAGACCCTCATCCATGGTGAAGCGCTCGCGGCTCCAATCGCAGGATGCGCCCAGGCGCTTCAGCTGATTGACAATCGTGCCGCCGCTCTCCGCCTTCCACGCCCACACGCGCTCAAGGAACGCCTCGCGGCCCATATCGCGGCGACCGGGCTCCTTGCGCTCCATCAGTTGACGCTCAACCACCATCTGCGTGGCGATGCCCGCATGGTCCGTGCCCGGCTGCCAGAGCACATCCTTGCCGCGCATACGCTCGAAGCGGCACAGAATGTCCTGCAGCGTATTGTTGAGCGCATGGCCCATATGGAGGGAGCCAGTCACATTAGGCGGCGGGATGACGATACTATAGGGCGCGGCTCCAGGACGCTTGCCCGCTTTGAAGGCCTGCGCCTCCTCCCATGCCTTGGCGATGCGGCCTTCAACGGCGGCGGGATCGAAGGTCTTTTCCATCATGGCAGGGCGAATCCGGCAAAACAGCACAAAGGGAGGATGTTGCGGCTAGAAAGCGCGCGCGCACGCCCCTGTCAATCTATGCGGGGCTTTGAGGGCAACAGAACCCTGCTTGCCGGTCATCGCCGCTGCGCTATGCTGCTTTCATTACTCTCAAGGATTGCACCATGGGCTTTCGTTTTCGCCGCAGCCTCTCGATCTTTCCCGGCTTCAAGATCAATCTCAGCAAGTCAGGCGTCAGCGCCACTTTGGGCGTAGCGGGAGCCAATGTGAATCTCAACAAAGATGGCCTGCGCGGCACGATTGGGGTGCCCGGCTCCGGCCTGTCCTATCAGACCTCGCGTCTGGGCTATGACGAGGTGACAAAGCCCGACCCCGAAGCTCCCCTCGCCCTGCCCGAAAGCCACCCCCAAGAACGGATTGAGGCCCCCGCCACCCAAGTGACAGAGGCCCCGAAACAGACTTTATGGGAGCGGCTGAAAGCCGCCACGCGGATCTTGTTGGGAAGAGGCTGAGCCTCAGCGCGTGCCGCGCGCCACGCGTTCGATCTCGGCGCGCACCAGCTTTTCCACGATGGCAGGCAAATTGTCGTCGAGCCATTGCTTGAGCATCGGGCGCAAAAGCTCCTTCACGCCATCCTCGATCATGCCGCCTTCTTGCAACATGACAGTGGTATTCAGCGCATTGAAACTGGAGGCCAAACGCGCATCGGTCGATTGCGACAGCAAGGAGCTGTCTGCGCGCGAGACGAGCGGCAGGGGCTCGGGCTCGGGGGGAACGGCGGGGCCGGTCGCAAAGCGAGCCAATGGGCGCTGGGCCTGCTCACCCTGCTCTGCACGGCCAAGAGATGAGCGCGCTGCCGGACGAGGCGCCAGGGGCTCCCGGTTCAGGAGGGGGCGCGAGGGGGGAGCCACGGGCTCAGGCTCGGGGGCTGGCGCAAAATCTTGCTGGGGTGCCTCAGCCATGGGGCGCGACAGCGGCAAAACCTGATCATCGGCGATGATGCGACGGATAGAGGCGAGAATCTCCTCCATGCTCGGCTCATGGGCTCGCTGCTCAGCAGTCGTCTGCGAAGATGCGGGAAATCCAGCGCTCATGTCACCTACTCAAGCCATCACCAGCGAATTCCAAGATTCGCAACGCCAGTGTCACAATGAACGTGACACTCACAACGAGCAAGGCCCGCAGATGCGGGCCTTGTGGGAAACTTGAGAAGAGAAGCGATTAGTTGCCGTCCGGGGTCCGCGTCCCGATCCATTTGTCCTTCACCTGCTGGTAATGGACAGTCGGATCATAAGCCACAGCCTTCAGGCCCAGAACATCGGCCGAAAGACGGCCGGTGGCCGCCAAAAGGGCATAGGAGTTCACCACCTGATCGCGCTGGGCGCTGATAAGATTGGCACGCGAGGTCAAGAGGAGCTGCTGCGCATTCAACACATCCAGCGTTGTGCGAGTGCCGGCCTTGGCCTCTTCACGCACGCCATTCAGCGCGATCTCATTGGCGCGCACCTGAGCCTGATAGGACTGAATGACGAGGCGGGTGTTCTGATAAGCACCCCAAGCGGCCACGACCTGTGCGCGGATCGACTCGCGTTGCAAGTCGGCCTGCAAACGGGCCTGACCAAGCTGCTCCTTGGCTTGGCGCACCGCCGCATAGGTCACGCCACCCTCATAGATTGGCACCGAAAGTGTCGCGATGGCAGAGAGAATCTCGCTGCGCTGATTGGCCGTGCCGCTCGAAACAGGATCACGTGCTGCTTGCGCAGAGCCGGTGACACTGACGGTCGGCAACAAAGCGCCTTCCTGGATCGTCACAGCAAGTGCCGCAACATCGACAGCATGAAGCGCCGCCTGAATCTGGGGATGCTGCTTTTGGGAGAGACCAACAGCCTCCTCCAAAGTCTTGGGCAGAAGTGCATCGACCGGTCGGGCTGGTTCAAGATTACGAGGTTGTTCGCCGATCAACTGACGATAGACGGAAAGGCTGATCTGCAATTGCGAGCGCGCGGTGAAAGCCTGCGCCTGACCTTGCGCCAAAGCGGCTTGCGCCTGCGCAACATCGGTCTGCGTCACTTCACCGACCTGAAAGCGATCTTCAGTCTGTTTGAGCTGCTGCTGCAACACATCAACATTGTTCTGCTGAAGAGTGAGCAAGGCGGTATCGCGCAGCACATTCATATAGGCAGCGGCTGCAGCCGAAAGCACATTCTGCTCGCTCAGGCGCAACGTCTCACGCGACTGCATGACGGTGGATTCAGCCTGACGCACCGTATTGCCTGTGCGCCCGCCATTATAGAGCGTCTGCGTCAACGCAACGCCTGCAGTGCGCGGAAACGTTGTCGTCTCCGTCAATTTGCCGGGCGCCTGAATGCGTGTCTCTTGCCCGCCTGCCGTTGCAGTGCCTGTCACAGTGGGACGCCAAGCACCATTGGCGCGCGACACACCTTCGTCACTGGCGCGTGTGGAGGCGCGCTGCTGATTGAGATCGGGGCTGAAGCCATAGGCCTTTGAGAGCGCGCCAGACATTGTTTCAGCCTGTGCGAAAGAAGATGCACATGCCAAAGCGAGCACCGCCAACGAGACGGGCGCAAAAGCCCGAAAACGTCGCACAAAGCTATGGCGCGTTACGCCGAGACTGCTCATCAGAACCTCGATATCGGGCCCCCGGACCCCAGAAATCATTCCAGCGGCCAGGTGGCACAACCAGAATCAGAGCAAAATCAATATACAACCTTAGCGCTTCCACAGGAACCGCCGGGCCGCAGATAACTTTCACAGAGGCGGGCCAAGGCTGCGCCACACCGATTTAAGCATCGGCCGAATCAAAAAACAAACGACGCCTTACGCTCAAAACCCTGCAGCACAGGCGCTGCTGCATCAAAAAGATAGCGCGTGCTCACATCCTGCCCGACACGGTCAAGACGATTCGCTTTGCCAGACAGACCCACCTGCCCAGCTGCACGTGTGATGACTAGCAAGCGTCCACCGGGGCTCAACTGCTGGCACAAAGCACCCAGACCATCCTCAACAGCACCGTTGACGAGGATCACATCATAAGGACCCTGCGCCTTGGCGCCGCTCTCAAGCGGCCCCGTCACAGTCGACACATTGGTCAGTCCCAGTGCTGCAAAATTGCTCGCAGCCGCAGCACTGAAGGCAGCATCCGATTCCAGCGCAACGACATGGCCTGCAAGCTGACTCAGCACAGCTGCCGAATAGCCAGTGGCCCCGCCAATATCCAGAACCTTGCAATCTTTCGTCAGATCCGCAGCCTGAATGAGCCGTGCCAATATCATCGGCAACATCATCCCACGACGAGACTGGCCCATCGTGATCGACAGCGCTGCATCCGAATAGGCAACCGCCGGATCAGCATTGGGAATGAAGCGCTCACGCGGCACCGCTTCGACGGCATCGAGGACAGCCAGATCCGTCACATCGAAAGTGCGCAACTGGCAGTCCACCATATTGCGGCGGCGGTCGGCGGAAAGGGTCACAACATCCTGCATGGCGGGCCTCTAAAAAGACGCTGCTTTATACGGTTGCCCGCCCACCCTGTCCATGCCGCAACTTCGGCCAAAAGGCGAAGATGGCGGACCGCCCCCAGCCTTCTGCCCTCAAGCCCCTTTCAGGCTCTTGTTGCATTCGGACCAATAGCCGCCACCGGGCTGGATCCAGCGCAAACCGCCATTGCCGCCGCTGGCCTTATTCGCCCGGAACTGTGCGCCACAGGTCTTGCGACGTGCACTGGCGGGCTTCTCCTTGGCAAATTGCTCGGCGATCCCCTTGGGGAAGACAAGCGCGCTGGTTGGTTTGGGAGCCGCCTTCAGAGGATTGGCCGCAGCAGGCGCGGCTTGCTGATTGGCTTGCGAGCTGGCTTGGGGGGCAGTCTGCGAGGTCGCCTGCGCCATTGTCGCAGAGGCCTCAGAGCCGCACTGGGCTGCCCGAAAGTCATTCCAGCGCTGACCATTCAGCGAGCCAGCTTTGCGTGCCTCCTGAAATTTAGCACTACATTCGCTGGGCGTGAGGGCTGAGGCGGAGGAAGCAGCCAAAGCCACGCCGCCCATGACACAGAGGATAAGAAGACGCATCTGAAATTCTCCCAAAAAAATCATTTGTACCGAACAGTCAGGGCTCACGCCCGCGCTCAGCTCAATAAATCGCGAGCGCTGTTGACAGGATGCACCTGGCTCCAGATTGTGCAAGCACAAACAAGGGAGGACATCTCATGCTGCGCTTTGCGCATTCTGCCATCATTGGCCTCAGCCTCTTGGCAGCGGCTTCTGCGGCGAAAGCCGATGAGGTTGCTGATTTTTACAAAGGCCGCACGCTTGAGATGGTGGTACCAACCTCCCCCGGCGGCGATTATGATTTGCGCGCACGTTTGGTCTCGCGCCACCTGACCCGGTTCATTCCTGGCAATCCCAGCATCTCGGTCCGCAATATGCCCGGTGGGCTTGGAGTGGCTGCTGCCAATTATCTGGCCCGCGTTGCGCCGCGTGATGGCACCGTCCTCCATGCCATCTTCCAGAACATGCCCGTGCTGCAGGCCATTGGGACGCAAGGTGTTGAATTTGATGTTCGCAAAATGGGCTGGATCGGCAATACGACCAATTCTCCCAATGTGATCAACTCATGGCACACGACCGGGATCACATCGATTCAGGATGTAATGGACCGTGAGCTTGTGGTGGGTGCACCCGGCGCTGCCTCGACCTCTTATATCTATCCTGCCGCGCTCAATCAGATGGTTGGTACAAAATTCCGTATCGTCGCTGGTTATCCCGGCGGCAATGATGTGAATCTGGCGATGGAAAAAGGCGAAGTCGGTGGTCGTGGTTCCAACAGCTGGGCCTCATGGAAGAGCGGACATCCGCACTGGCTTGCTGAGAAGAAGGTGACCATTCTCGTGCAAATCGGGCTGGAACGCGCGCCCGATTTGCCAGATGTCCCTTTGATGTATGAATTGGCAAAAAATGACGAAGATCGTCAGGTCCTGCGCTTCATGTCAGCCGATATGGGAATTTCACGCGCCTTCGTCACAACAGCCGATGTACCGCCCGCCCGACTTGAGGCTTTGCGCAAAGCCTTCGATGCGATGATTAAAGATCCTGACTTCCTTGCAGAAGCCCAAAAGGCAAAGATGGACATCAGCCCATCAACAGGTGCGCAGGCACAGGCCGTGGCCGAGAGCATGCTGAATGTGCCGCCTAATATCATCAAGCGCGCCAAAGCCCTCTACGAACCCGGCAAATGAAAACAGCGCGCAGCACCTAGGCTGCGCGCTTTCTAAATTACGACAGGCGACGTACCCGCTCGACATTGGCGAGCGAGAACATATGGCCATAGATCGCAGGCAAATAGCCCTCTTTGCGCAGCTTCACGAAGTCTTCGTCGCTGAGCGCGGCCAGCTTCTCTTCGTCAATCGTCAAAATGCCGTGCAAGCCAAGCGTGTCGCCACCCTCGAACTTCACGTCAATATTCACGCTGCGCAGAAGCCCCATGGACTGAAGGGTCTTGGCGAAAGCTTCCGTGCGCTTGCTGGCTTCGAAATAATCATTCGTCAGCCGCACCATTTCGATCAAGACAGGGGTCTCTGTTCCCTCACCGGTAAACAAAGCCTCGCCCTCTTCCTCCGAGATATGCGTCTTGTCGACGCAAACGAGCGGCTCACTGCCGGGCATTTCGCCCAAGATAAAGGGATGGCGGCGCAGATAAGCGGGAATGTAATCACCATTCCATTTGCCATCTGCACCAATGCAGGCATTCACGCCATTGCGCAGCCCGAGCAGAAAACAAGGCGCAGGTGCCTCAGCGGTCGGCATGAAAATCAAAGGAAGATGTGCTGAAGCCGCGACAAATTCATCCACCAAAGCGGGAACGAGATTGGCACCGCGATAAGCAGAATAACGCTCCGGCTTCACGTTGATCTTGGAGTTTTTATGGGTCTCGCGATTGAGAGGAACAACGTCAGAATAAAACAAAAGCTGGTTGGTCATTGAACACCAAAGGGTTGCACCTGAAATAGGTCGTCTGAAAACGGGCCTTTAGTGACACAGTTATTGTTACAGTGCAATACTGCCGCGTTACAGAATCCACCAAAGCCCCGAAGAACCCTCTTGCAGAACGCATATAGAACATATAGGGTCTGTTCACGCTTTGTTTAAGCGATTCCCTTAAGGTCAGGGATGCAACACTTCCGCAGGTTACTGCGCGCCGGCCACAGGGACGGTACCATTGAGAGGATGCCATGCTGACAAAGAAGCAAAGCGAGCTGCTGCGCTTTATCAATGAGCGGCTGAAGGAGGCCGGTGTTCCGCCCTCCTTCGACGAGATGAAGGATGCGCTGGATCTGCGCTCCAAATCAGGCATTCACCGGCTCATCATGGCTCTGGAAGAGCGTGGCTTCATTCGCCGCCTGCCCAACCGGGCCCGCGCGCTGGAAGTGCTGCGCCTGCCCGAGTCCTCGACCCCTGCACCAGGAGCCCGTAGCGGCCGTTTCTCCCCCTCCGTCATCGAGGGCAATCTGGGCCGTGTGCGCACCCCCGCTCCCACAGCTTCAGCCAATGATGAGGATGGCAGCGGCAATTCCGTCATGATCCCGGTCATGGGCCGGATCGCGGCTGGCACCCCCATCAGCGCCATTCAGAGCCGCAGTCACACGATTGGCATGCCCGCCGATATGCTCGGCACGGGTGATCATTATGCACTCGAAGTGCGCGGTGACTCGATGATCGAGGCCGGCATTCTCGACCAGGATGTGGTCATCATCCGCAAGCAGGACACAGCAGAGACTGGCGATATCGTTGTGGCTCTGATTGATGATGAAGAGGCAACCTTGAAGCGCTTGCGCAAGCGCGGTGCCTCCATCGCGCTTGAGGCTGCCAATCCTGCTTATGAGACGCGCATCTTTGGGCCGGACCGCGTGCGCATTCAGGGCCGTCTCGTCAATCTGATGCGCCGTTACTGATCAGCGGAAGGGAGGTGCCTCAGGCCCCTCCCCCTCCTCATCTTGCCAGTCTTGCAGGGCGCGTCCTTTGGGCGCGCCATTTGCGTTGCGGGGTTGACCACGCGGCGCAAGCGACCAGGGCCGGTTTTCACCCATCGCGCGGTCGCTGCGCATTTGAAGATCAGGCGAGCCGACCCTGAACATCACAGCGCCTGTCTCGCGCAGTCGCCCTCCATCCAGAACCAATTCAGCAGAACAACCCGTGGGGGCATAAAGTGGCGAGACGATCACATCGGCCTTCGCACAATCTTCGGCAAAATTGCGCTCGTCCAAAACCAGCGAAACCAAACGCCCATCGCTGAGTTCACCAACACAGCCATATGCATCACAGCG
Source organism: Beijerinckiaceae bacterium (assembly GCA_947454485.1). Classification (GTDB taxonomy): domain Bacteria; phylum Pseudomonadota; class Alphaproteobacteria; order Rhizobiales; family Beijerinckiaceae; genus Terripilifer. The sequence goes on along the minus strand of CANGJJ010000011.1, from coordinate 1,432 downwards.
CGCAGCAGCGCCCGCAACAGTCTTGCGCGGTGTCACGCTCACGCTCTTGGCTGCCGGTCGCCCATCTCCATCCGCGCGTAGCCATTGCTCAACTGTGAAACTATTTGGCCGCGCGCCCATCACCATAAGCCTGCCATCAGAGCCACGAAAACCCACAACATCCCCCTGTGGTGCAATGACGACATCAAAAGGATCGCCCAAAACCGTTCCCCACATCCCAATCGCCAAAAGCGGCAAAGCAAGCGCTTTCATCAACCAACTGCGCCAGAGAACTGCGCAAAGCACCGCCAGTGCCAGAAAATTCAAAGTCCATGGCGCAAAAGCTTTGAGATGAACCGTTGCGCCCGGCAAATCTGAAATCCAGCGCGCAAGCCACATGACAAGATCAATCCCAAGGCCGAGATAAAGCCAGATCCATTGATCGAGCCCAAGTGGATAGAGAAAACTACCCAGCAGCGCAGCCGGCACCGCGAAAAATTCAATCATCGCCAAAGTCAGTGGATTGCCGATCAGCACATAGGGGCTGAGTTCGTGGAAATTATAGGCCATGAAAGACAAAGTGCAGGCCGTCGCACAGATTGTGGACAGCAACATGCTGAATGGCCCGTGCCGCGCGCGATCAAGCGCCAGCAAGAATTTGTCATGATAGTCCATACGCGCCTTCTGGGGAGTGGATTTCAAAGCAAAAGCGCGATTGCTTGCCGCTGAGCGTAGCTCCCAAATCGCAATCAACCCCGCGACCGCAGCGAATGACAATTGAAAGCTCGCACCCAACAGGGCCTCCGGCTCGACCAGCACAACGATAAAAGCGGCGAGCGCAAGATTACGCATCGAAAAAGCTTCACGATCACACAGAACTGCGCCAAGCATGATCACAGTCATGTAAAGCGCGCGATCGGTCCCAACGCGCGAGCCGGTCAAAATGTCATAAGCAATCGCCGCAAAGATCGCGAGACCAGCCGCCCATTTCTTGATCGGATAATGCAGCGCCAAAGTGCGCGATAAAGCCAACAGACGGCGAAAGCCGAGAAAGAAAATGCCAGCCACCAAAGTCATCTGCACACCAGCAATGGTGATGATGTGAAAAATCCCCGCCTCGCGAATGGTCTCCCGCGTCGGATCATCCAAATAATCGCGCTTGCCAGTCACCATGGCCGCACCAATCGCGCCCGAAGGCCCACCAATACTTGCCTCCACACGCTTGGCGAGAGCATTTCTGATGCGGTCAATATGCGCATAAAACCGCAAGGTCAGATCGGCTGGTGTCTCAATCAAAGTGGGTTCAACGGAGCCAATCAAACTGCCTACAGCGCCCAACCGCGCAAAGAAAGCATCGCGCGCAAAATCATAGCCCCCGGGCAAAGAAGCGTGTGCAGGGGGCACAAGACGCGCCCGCAAAGCAACCCCGGTGCCTGCCTCAAAAGTCATGTCT
>CANGJJ010000010.1 GCA_947454485.1 Beijerinckiaceae bacterium | reverse complement strand
TGGCGCCGCCCGTCTCAGCCAAGACCTTCGTGATCGCAGCCGTCAATGACGTCTTGCCGTGGTCAACGTGACCAATCGTTCCGATGTTACAGTGCGGCTTGTTACGTTCGAATTTTTCCTTGGCCATGGACCTGTTCCGAATGTCTGCGTGAGGAGTCTGGCTCCACAGGCGGGATTTAAGGACGCGCCCCAATAAAACGGTTCTGCGCGTTCTTCAAGGGCAAGAGCTCCAGAACGTGATCAAACAAACCCAAAAGGTGCCATTGGCCACCTTGACGGCAGAGGGAGGAACGCCGACCTTTCGCCAAGAGGCCACACGAAATGGGGCCGTGGTGGGGGAGATTCTGATGAAAATGCTCAAATCTGCGCTGGTTGCAGGCTTCGCCCTGCTCGCTGCTGGGGCGTCCCAAGCTCAAGAAGTCGTGAAAATCGGGCTCATCGCCCCCATGACAGGCCCGCAAGCAGCCTCTGGACGCCAGATGGTGGCCGGTGCTCAGCTTTATATGGCCCTCAATGGCAATAAAGTGGGCGGCAAGACCATCCAGCTGATCGTGCGCGATGACCAAGGCACAGCCGACATCACCCGCCGCATCGCTCAGGAGCTGATCGTCAACGAGAAAGTGGCCGTCATCTCCGGCTTCGGACTGACGCCGCTGGCCATGGCTGTTGGCCCCGTCATCACCCAATCGAAGGTTCCAGCCGTAATCATGGTGGCCGGCACCTCCTCGATTGTGGGCACCTCGCCCTATTTCGCCCGCGCCAGTTTCACCCTGCCGCAAAATACCTTCCCCGTGGCCGAATGGGCCGCCAAAAATGGCATGAAGAATGTCGTGACCCTGGTCTCTGACTATGGTCCGGGCATCGATGCGATGAACACATTCAAGAAGACCTTTGAGGCGGCCGGCGGCAAGATCCTTGACCAGCTGAAGGCGCCACTCGAGAGCCCCGACTTTGCGCCCTTCTTGCAGCGCGCGAAAGATCTGAAGCCTGACGCTGTCTTCCTCTTTGTTCCCGCCCCGCAGGCTGGCGCTTTGATGAAGCAGGTCGTGGATCGCGGCCTCACACAGGCTGGCATCAAGATCATCGGCACAGGCGATGTCACCGATGATGACCAGCTCAATGGTATGGGCGATGGCGTGATCGGCATGATCACCTCCTATAATTATTCATCCGCTCATGACTCGCCCGAGAACAAGAATTTCGTGGCTGAGTTCCGCAAGGCCAATCCGCAGATGCGTCCCAATGTCATGGGCGTCAGCGGCTATGACGGCATTCATCTGATCTATGAGGCGCTGAAAAAGACCAATGGCAATACCGATGGCACCGCCCTCATCAATGCCATGAAAGGCGCATCATGGGTGAGCCCGCGCGGCCCGATGTCGATTGACCCTGAAACACGCGATGTCGTGCAGAATATCTATGTGCGCCGTGTCGAAAAGCGCGATGGCGAATTGCACAATATCGAATTCGACCTCTTCAAGAATGTGAAGGATCCCAAGTAAGGGATTCAAAGGTCACGAAAGACCGAAGCGCGGCTCGCAAGGGCCGCGCTTTATTTTTTGCGCTTGCGACCAGCGGGGCGAAATTTTGCGGCCTCAGATTTTGGCTGTTGAGGCGATGCGGAACTGCCGTCTTTCTTCTGCCAGAAGATGCCAACCAAGCCGCTGACGCTGCCCGTCAACACAAGACCCGCTAGCCAAGCATGCGATTGCAACGCCAAGAGATAGGCGGTCCATAGCATCAAGCCAATGATGATGATGGCAGTCGCAAGGCCAGCAAATTCGAGCGCAACACTCGCCTTGCCAATCCAATGCTCATGCTGCTGTTGGCGCTTGGCCATGTCTAGAATGTCGCGGCCGGCACCGACGCACACATCCTCATAACCCGCAAAGTCCTGAACGGATGGGAGTGGGCCAGAATGATGATGCGTCACCACAGTCAGAAGACGCTCAGCCACAATTGGAGCGCGGTCTGGACGAACACCCGCTGACAGCAACTCATGCTGCACCGTATCGCGAAATCGCTTTTCACCAGCGTCAGTTGGAACGGTTTCTTGCCTGTTTGTATTCTCTGGCGCTGAGGGAGATGAATTGTCCGACGTCATTCCAAATTTCTTTCAAACTGGAAATTTTATGAATGCGCGGCTTTCCAAGATTGAAAAACACAGAAGCCGGGGCGCTTAAGCCCCGCGAAAATCCATCCATAAAAGCGCTGGAAAGCTGCACTCTGGTCTGACGAGGATCGCTCTGCATCGTGACTCTCCCGACCTTTTAAAAAGAGATTGTGACCGAGCGTATTGGGCAACGCAACAAAGAAAATGGAGCGGGTACCGGGAATCGAACCCGGGTATTCAGCTTGGAAGGCTGCTGCTCTACCATTGAGCTACACCCGCATGGGCGTTGATATGCCCCAAGGGGCTGCGCCTTGGCAAGAGGCAGCAGCGCCCTGCCCCGCTCAGGCCGACAGGCTGCGGGCGATATCATCCACCTTATGCTTGGTCAGGTCCTTGTCGATCTCGCCCACGACCTTGTCGAGCAAAGCCTTTGTGCCGGCCCGTCGCAACACGGCCAGCGCCTTGGGTGGCGCGATGAGGACGATCTCCTTTGCGCCAGCGCGCTCGCAATGGGCGGCAAATTCACTCAGGGCCTCGCGCAGAAAACTCTCTTCATCGGCCATATGGAGATCAACGCCGTCAATGGCGCTGCCCTGACCAAAGCGCTGCGAGGTGCGCCCCGGTCTGTCAGTTCCAAGATCAGCCGTGCGCGATGACACAGGACCGTGCAGCTCCCGCTCGACACTCAGTTGCGGTTTTCCTGCTGGGCCATGATTGCGCAAGAAGAGCGCCTTGCGCCCGTCACAAACAAGAACACGTGCATCAGGGTGAATGAAACGATCCATAGCGACCTCCTCAAAAAATTCATAATACCAACCCATGATGCAAAAGCTTTGATCCGCATCACACTGCAGCTGAAATAAAAAAGCTGCAGCGTCACCATTCATGCGTCATCACGTTTTTTGCGTGGCAATTTGCGTCGTTGCGTTGACGCCATCTTTTTCAATTCTGTCTCGCTCATGCTTGCTTTGATGCTGCGCGATGCGCCTTTCAATTGCGGCTTGGATGTTTCATCGCGCTAAACGCGTCGCGCCGCGTCCTGACTGCAATGCGCGTTGATCGTGTCGCTGCTCAGCCTCATGCAAGGTCACAGCCTGTGCTTAGAGCTGATCGCGGTCTGTGGAGAACAAGCTCCACCATCATCCGAAGCCCATGCATCACAATCCTGACAAGCTTGGTCGTCTGATGCATCAACGATGAAAGAAAAGAGGCTACGCGCGACGCCACGGGAGCATGTCAAGACGCAGGCCTTCTGCGCCAAGGGCAACGAAAATCAAAAAAAGGGGAGTGGTGGGGGAAGCAGGACTCGAACCTGCGAAGGCTAAGCCAGCGGATTTACAGTCCGCCCCCTTTGCCGCTCGGGACATTCCCCCGACAAAAAACCCGCCACGGGGCGGGCTTTCGTCTGGGCCGCCTTATCGGCAAAAGGAGCGGGCGCGTCAACCTGAAAATGACAGCCGATTGCGCATCGCCTGCCCGCGTGACAAGACTGCGCCTCTTTATTGAGGAAAGGGCATCAGTTGGCGCGCAAGGATCATCGGCAGGGCCGCAGGGATGGCGGGAATCGAGGCCCGGCGGCAGAACGTCCCGAAGGTCGTGAGCAGCCCCGCGTAAACCGCCGGGGTGCCCGGCGCGAGGAGCGCGGCGATCCCGATCTCGTCCGTTTGTGGGGTTTTCACCCCGTTCGTGAGGCGCTTCGCTCCAAACATCGCGAGGTCGTGCGCCTGTGGGCGACGCCGGAGGCGGCTAGCCGCCTCACTGCCGAGATCGAAGCCCGTGGCATCGAGATTCGCCCCACAACGCCCGAAGAGCTGGCACAGCGCCTGCCGCAAGACGCCGTTCATCAGGGCCTCTTGCTGGAGGCGCGGCCCCTCGCCGCGATGGATGTGGCCGATCTGCCTGCAAGCGGCCTCGTGCTCGTCCTCGATCAAGTCACTGATCCGCATAATGTAGGCGCGATTGTGCGCACAGCGGCGGCCTTTGCCGTTGATGCGATTGTCACGACAGAGCGTCATTCGCCTGCCCTCACAGGCGTTCTGGCCAAAAGCGCTTCAGGCGGTCTTGAGCATGTGCCGATCTGCGTTGTCGTCAATCTGGCGCGCGCGCTCGAGACATTGGGCGACATGGGCTATCTGCGTGTTGGTTTGGATTCTGAAGGCCCTGCTGCACTTGAAGACACTGTGCTCAGCAAGCCGTTGGCTCTTGTGCTCGGCGCAGAGGGCAAAGGTCTGCGCCGGTTATCGCGCGAAAATTGCGATGTGCTTGCACGCCTCGACATGCCCGGCGCTATTCGCAGCCTCAATGTGTCCAATGCCTGCGCAGTGGCCCTGACTATCGCGCGTATTAAACTTTCGTGAGATATGCTGCAGTGCACCACGCACGTTACTGCGAAAGTATCAGCCAAATAGGCCGCTAAACCGCCTGTATCTATACGAAGGTACAGGGGGACGTAGGGCCGCGTTGCCTCCTATTATAGCTCATCAACGGGCGCATCGCTCATCTCATGTGACATGTGACTTGAGCCTTGCGTCTCGTAGAGCAGATCAAGCCTGAGGGCTTCGATTAAAGATGGAACGACTGGCGTTCCAGATAGAGAGGAACTCACGATGAGCATGGCAACGGCAACAGCCGACAAAAGCCGTCCGATGACCGCTGAGGAGCGAAAGGTTATTATCGCTTCATCAGCCGGCACTGTCTTCGAATGGTACGACTTCTATCTTGCTGGCTCGCTCGCTGCGAATATCGCAGCGGCCTTCGTGCCAGGCTCGAACGATACGGCGAAGTTCATCTTCGTTCTGTTCGGCTTCGCAGCTGGCTTTGCGGTTCGCCCCTTTGGCGCGCTGTTCTTCGGTCGCCTTGGCGATCTCATCGGCCGCAAATATACTTTCCTTGTCACCATGACATTGATGGGTCTTGCAACTTTCGTGATCGGCCTTCTGCCGACCTATGAAACCATCGGCTATGCAGCCCCCGTTATCTTCATCATCTGCCGTCTTGCTCAGGGCCTTGCACTGGGCGGCGAATATGGTGGCGCAGCAACTTATGTGGCTGAGCATTCACCCGCAGGTCGTCGTGGTTTCTACACATCGTGGATTCAAACCACCGCCACTGTTGGCCTGTTCATCTCGCTGCTCGTCATTTTGACGCTGCGTTTGAGCATGACGCCCGAAGCCTTTAACGCTTGGGGCTGGCGCGTTCCCTTCCTCGTCTCCATCGTGCTGCTTGCAGTGTCGATCTGGATCCGTCTGCAGCTCGCTGAGTCGCCGGCCTTCCAGAAGATGAAGGAAGAAGGCACACAGTCGAAGGCACCTTTGACCGAAGCATTCGGTCGTTGGGACAATGCCAAGATCGCCATCATCGCGCTCTTTGGCGGCACGGCCGGCCAGGCTGTCGTTTGGTACACGGGCCAGTTCTATGCCCTGTTCTTCCTGACGCAGACTTTGAAGATGGACGGCACCACCGCCAATCTTCTGATCGCGCTCTCGCTGCTCGTGGGCACACCCTTCTTCATCCTCTTTGGTTGGTTGTCTGACAAGATTGGCCGCAAGCCGATCCTGCTGCTGGGCTGCCTGCTGGCGTCGATGAGCTATTTCACCCTCTTCCACAAACTGGCTGAGACAGTGAACCCCAAGCTCTACAGCGCCACCGAACAAGTGAAGGTTGTGATCACGGCTGATGCTACCAAGTGCAGCAATCTGTTTGACCCGGTAGGCGTTCGCGTCTTCACCGAGCCTTGCGATGTGATGCGCCGTACGCTGGCCACGAACTCGATTGCCTATAACCTCACCTCGGGTGCGGCTGGCGAGCTGAAGGCGACCGTCAATGGCGCCGATGTCTCGGTGGCTGACAAGACGGGTGCTGCGGTTGTGGCAGCCGCTCAGGCAGCGGGCTACCCCAAGCCGGGCGACGCCAGCATCCTGAAGCAGCCGACCATCTCCGGCGTGCTGAGCGATGACCGTGCCTTGTATGCGGGTGGTATCCTGTTCATCCTGGTCCTCTTCGTGACCATGGTTTACGGCCCCATCGCTGCCTTGCTGGTTGAGCTCTTCCCGACCCGCATCCGCTATACTGGCATGTCACTGCCCTACCATCTGGGCAATGGCTGGTTCGGCGGCTTCCTGCCCCCCACGGCCTTCGCCATCGTCGCCTCAACCGGCAATATCTACGCCGGCCTGTGGTATCCGATCGTGGTGGCCATGGTGACCTTCGTGGTCGGTCTCCTGTTCCTGCCCGAGACCAAGGATCGTAACATTTACTCGAACGACTAAGGCTCTGCCTTACTGTTCAGCTGGGGCCCCGCAGATATCTGCGGGGCTCTTTTTTGGCTAAAAACCTAAAGCTTTGCGGGAAAATGTGGCTCAGCTATTGTGCGTTCCGTGAAACATCTGTATCTTGACCTTGTGCATATTATTACAGTTTCGGGTCAAAGGTACTGACTCAGGCTGGTTCGCAAGTGGCCTATTGAGAGGTTGCAAGCGCATCAAGGGATCCCCATTTCGGGTTCTCCGGTCCTCAGAGACCGTCTGATCACCACCGCCAGCCCAAGCCATTAGCTGAGTTCCTGCGTCATTCTTTCTTTTGTTCTTTCGAAATGACTTGGGGCATCGCCGCCCCACGCGACGAACATGGGAAAGAGTGTGCGAATGGATACGAAAACTTTGAAAGCCTCTCCGTCGGACGGTGAACAGCTGGGACGCTCCAGCGCCAAGCGCATCGAAACCCGAGTCCTCCTTGTTGAGGACAGCGAGTCGGTGCGCCAGATGATTGGCGACTATCTGCGCAGCAACAGCATGCAGGTTGATAATGCCTGGTCGATTGCTGCCGCCCGCCGCTCTCTCGATCTCTTCAAGCCGGACCTGGTCCTGCTCGATCTTAGCCTGGAAGATGGTGAAGCCTTCGACCTGCTGACCTCTATTGCCCGGTCGGGCATCCCCTGCATCGTTGTCTCTGCCCGTGAATCGGCGATCGACCGCGTCTTGTCACTGGAGCTCGGTGCGCAGGACTACATCGTCAAGCCGGTTGAGCTGCGTGAGCTTTTGCTGCGCATTCGCATCGCCCTGCGCTCCACCAGCCACCGCGCCTCGCTGGGAACGATGCAATCGCTCGTCTTCGGCGACCTCGAGGTTGATCAGGTCGAGCGTGAGATGATCTCGGACAAGAAGCTGCGTGTGCCGCTGACCAGCTCCGAATTCATCGTGCTGCGTTTGCTCATCGCCAATAGCAGCAAATTCGTCGAGCGCACCGAAATGGCCCGCGTGATCGGCCGCTCGCGCATGACGGATCAAAGCCGGGCACTGGACGTGCTGGTGAGCCGCCTGCGCTCGAAGATCAAGCAAACTGGCTCAACGGTCACGATCAAAAACGTACGTGGCCTTGGATATGCGATCTATTGATCGCGGCACTGATGATCTGCGCCCAACGTGGCGCGGATCAATCAATTGTGCGGATTTCGGCGCAAGCCCGGCTGGTTTCTTCGATCAGCTCACGCACACGCGCTGGCCAATCGGCTGGCAGATCATAGGCAAGATGACCTGCCATCTGCTCAGCCTGCCGCGCGCCATATTGCGCCAACACGCCCTTGAGCCAATGGGCCTGCCGCAGGACCGGCGCATCATCGCCTTTGTCGAGCGCTGCCTGCAGAACGGCCATCGCCTGCTCGCAATCACGCACGAAATGTTCTCGCAGCGACACGAATTGCTCCGCGCCCACGAGCGAAATGATGTCTTTCAGATAGACTTGATCGAGATGGCCCATCGGGAACAGCGTCCTTCCTTCAGGTCAATTGATAACCGCCCTTCCCAATGGGAACAAGTCAATTGTCAAGTCCAAGGTCATTGTCATGCCAACTAATGGTTTTCTGTCGCGTTCCATGACATTCCAGCGGCGCCCAAGGGTCGGCGACAGCCGATTGCCGCTCTATACAATCATCTTTTCCTGCATTGCCTCTTTGTTGATCAACTGGTTCGGCGTCCTTGAGGCAGCCAACCGCATGGACCAAAAAGTCACAGAAGAGAGCTATCGCGATCTGCAGCAAACCGCGACGCTCTTTGCAGATCAGGTATCTAACGCGCTCAACTCTGTTGATACGACCTTGCGCCTGACAGCACATTATCTGTCAGGCCCTTCGATGAGCCTGAGCGAGCTTGTAGCAAATCGCTCCATCTCGCTCGAACATCTCGTCTTGCTGAGTTTTGCTGACAAAGATGGTTTGACGGTTGAGACCAATTTGGGGGCTGACCCCTACCGCACAAATCTCAGTGACCGCGAACATATTCGCGTCCATCTCGAAAATAATATTGATGGCCTTTTCATCGGCAAGCCCGTGATCGGCCGCGTGTCCAAACTCTGGTCCATTCAGTTGACGCGCCGCGTCAACAATCCTGATGGCTCCCTGCGCGGTATTCTCGTCGCCTCCGTTGATCCTTTCTATTTCAGCCGCTTCTGGGAAGAACTGTTACGCTCCGAAGAATCTGGCATGTTACAGGCCTCTGTCACACTTTATGGGCTTGATGGTGTCGTGCGCACAGGCTCGCGCAATATGGCAACGGGGCTCGAAAACCAGACACCTAATGAAGCCATCCGAAGCGTGGCTGATCGCGTCTCGGCGGGGCGGCTCAATGAGCTTGGACCCGATACAGCTCAGGCGAGCTATTTCATTCGCATGCCGTCCATGCCCCTGATCGCAGTGGCGAGCTATGCCAAGAGCGGCATTGCTGCCAAAGCCGATAGCCAGAAGGATGAGCTTTATCTGCTCGGCCGCGTGATCTCTGCCATCATCGTCATCACCGGGGCTATCTTGCTCTGGTCAATCAATGTCAGCCGCGCCAATGAGCTGCGTGCTGTGGCAGCTGAAACGCGATTGGCCTCAGCCCTCGACACGATCAAAGACAGTTTTGCGATCTATGACAGTCGCGGACGGCTCGCTGCGTTCAACAAATCTTTCTCCGAACGCTTTTCGCGGCGCGGAGCCATGCAAGATCTGCAGCGCATCGAAGAATTCTTGCGACAACCTGCACCGCGCACTGGCACGAATGATACTGCGCGTGAAAATGAGATCGAGATCGAGCCGCAACATTGGCTGCGCGTGCAACGCACGCAAACGCCCATTGGCGAGACCGTGATCTATGGGGCGGACATCACCCAGTCGCGCCTGCGCGAAGAGGCCCTTGTGGAGCGCACACGGCAAGTGGAGGCGCAGGCGCAGCGGATGGAGGAGCTCGCCACCATCGCCGAGCGCGCAGCCAAGGTGAAGTCCTCCTTCCTCGCCGCCATGAGCCATGAAATTCGTACACCACTGAATGCGATTAATGGATTCTCGCAGCTGCTGCGGAAAAACTCGCTTGAGGACGAGCCGCGCCGCATCTCGGCTTTGATCTCGGACAGCTGCCGCCATCTCCTCGAAATCGTCGATGACATTCTCGATTTCACGCGTCTTGAGGCTGACAAGGTAACGCTGCGCCCCTTGCAGCTCTCCATTCAGCGGCTCGTCGTTGAATTGATGGAAACGGCCCATGTGCTGGCCAAAGACAAGCCCATCATCACCGGCTTTGTCATCAATGCAGATGTGCCGCCCTTCGTCATGGCCGATCAGCGACGCCTGAAACAAGTGCTGCTCAATCTCATCAGCAATGCAGCCAAATTCACACAAGCAGGCCGCATTGATCTCAAAGTCTCCCTTTTTGATCAGCGACTGCGCTTTGAAGTCTGCGACACAGGTGATGGTATTCCCTCAGCTGTGGGCAGCCGTATTTTCGAGCCCTTCGAACAGGCGTCCTCAGAGGGACGTTTGCGCGCAGCCGGAACGGGGCTTGGTCTTGCGATCAGTCGCCGTCTCGTGAAACTGATGCAGGGCGAGATCAGCTTTGAGAGCCATCTGGGACGCGGCACGATCTTTCGCGTGGAGATCCCCTGCGTGGCCTGCGAGTCCCAAGAGCCTGTGCGCAAGGTCGGCCCGGATGCGGCCAGCGTGACCAGCCCCTTGCGCATCCTCATCGCCGATGACGCGGCCTCCTCGCGCATGCTGCTTCGTATGATGCTCTCACGTCAGGGCCATAGCGTTGCGGAAGTCGACAATGGCCAAAAAGCGCTTGAGCTTCTGCAGGCTGATCCATTCGATGTCGTCATCCTCGATGTGCAAATGCCCATCATGGACGGATTGCGTGCAGCTCAGACCGTGCGCACCTTGCCATCGCCTCTGTGCGAACTCCCACTCATCGCACTGACGGCTCAGGTTCTTGACGAAGAGGTTGAGCGCGCGCGCCTGTCGGGCTTTGACATCGTGCTTGGCAAGCCCTTCATGGAAGAAGATCTCAAGACCGCCATCGCAGATGCGATAACTCATCGACTGTGATCAGACCTGCGCCATCAAGCCGGTGCTGATCTCGAGGACGCCGCGCATATTGGCAACAGCATCGCTGCTGCGCCCACGCGCCAGCGTCTCACGCGGCAGTTCGCCATAAAGCTTGCGATAGGTCGCGCTGAAGAGACCAGCATGCGTGAATCCGCAGTCCAGCGCGATCTGCGTGACATTGGCATTAGGCGTTGCATTCAGCAGGCGCTCATGCGCCTCAGCCAATCGCACACGCGAGATAAAGCGACTGAGGCTCATCCCCGCCTCTTTCTGAAAGAGCAATTGCACAGAGCGCGGGCTAAGACTGAGCGCCGCCGCGACCTCGCCCAAGGACACACGCTGCGACAAACGCGCGCGAATAAACTCCTGCGCCCGTTGAAAGCGCGTGCTCGCCATATCAGCATAAAGGGGGCTGGTTGGACCCTTCTCACGCGCCATGTCGCGTTTGGCGGTCTCCAAAATCAATTGGCCATAGAGTTCTTCCAGACGGCCAAAGACGCCTTGATCGGGCAACGCCTCAATCACATGGGGCAAAAGTCGGCGCAGGCCCTCCCAGCGCTCGCTGCGCCCCCCTGAAGGCCCAAGAGGATTAGAAAAGCCGACGCAGGCCACAACAGCCCCTTCGCCTGGCAGTAGCGTGCCCTCGCGCCCCGATATGCGCAGCGCACAATCACGCAAGGTCAGCGACCGTGTCACTCCCTCGCAGACAAAGAAGGCCTCCCCCGCCAGACATAAAAGCAGGCTGTCTTGATGGGATGGAGCGACAAGAACAGGCACGCCCGGCGCTCTCACAATTTCGAGAGCAACAGGCCCAAGGTCAAACACAAGCGATGCACCCTCCCGGTCGGACCGCATCGCGCTCGACCCAAGAAAACGAGGTGAAAAAACCTGTTTTCGTTGGGTTTTTTGCCTATTCGGGGCTTTTGCGCCGCGCAATGACACTTTTCTGTCTCCGAAGCGGGTCAACACTACGAAAACGACGATGATCGCAATTGTGCAAATGCGCCTGCTAAAAACGTAATATTGCGAGAAAATGCTAAACCTTTGCGCTTATTAGATATATGTAATGAGATGGGTCATGTAGCTTTGTCACAAAGGAGACAGGGCTCATGACAACCAGCGACGAACAGCCGCCAAAACGCAAACGAGGCCTCGCAGCTCTGTCACCCGAGCGCCGCCGCGCGATTGCCGCCATGGGTGGAAAAGCAGTGCCGCCGGAAAAGCGTGCCTTCTCGCAGGATCACCAATTTGCCGCCAAGGCTGGCCGCAAGGGCGGCAAGCTTGCCAAGGCGGAGAACCGCTTCTTCTCGCGCTTCCCCGAAAAGGCTGTTGAGGCCGGCCAGACCTCCGCTGAGGCGCGCCGCACCCGTGCGCGTCAGCGCAAGGACGAGGCCGCCAGCGAATAATCAGCGCAGCAATCTGCGCAGATAAGCGCCATAGGTTGAGCTGCCAAAGCGGTTCGCAGCAGCCTCAAGCTGCTGACGTGAGATGAAGCCCCGCTCAAACGCAATCTCTTCGAGGCAGGCCACCTGAATGGCCTGCCTTTTTTGTACGGTGCGCACAAATTCACTCGCCTCGATCAGCGAGTCATGCGTGCCTGTATCAAGCCAGGCATAGCCACGCCCCAAGCGCTCCACATGCAAAGCATTGGCTTTGAGATAAGCCAGATTCACATCGGTGATTTCGAGCTCACCGCGCGGTGAGGGCCGGATCGAGGCGGCAATATCCAGCACGCTGTTGTCATAGAAATAGAGGCCCGTGACCGCCCAAGGCGATTTGGGCTCGACGGGCTTTTCTTCGATATCCATCGCGCGGCCCGATGCATCAAAGCTCACCACGCCATAACGCTGCGGATCTTCGACATGATAGGCAAAGACCGTCGCACCGACCTTGCGCTCCACCGCGCGGGCGAGCTTTTCATCAAGATTGGCACCGTAGAAAATATTGTCGCCCAAGATCAGGCAGACATCATCTTGGCCCACGAACTCACGGCCAATGATGAAGGCCTGCGCGAGGCCTTCGGGGCGCGGCTGGACTGCATAGGTGAGCTTGATGCCCCATTGCGAGCCATCGCCCAGCAGGGTCTCATAATTGGACAGATATTCGGGCGAGGAGATCAGCAAAATCTCGCGAATGCCGGCCAGCATCAGGACCGACAGCGGATAATAAATCATCGGCTTGTCATAGACAGGCAACAGCTGCTTGTTGACGGCCAGCGTCGCAGGATAGAGGCGCGAGCCCGCACCACCTGCCAGAACGATCCCCTTCATAGAACCTCCAAAAGCCGCAACCAAAGCAGTGCTAAGCTATAGGCGCAGCTTTGCCAAACCCTTAGCGAAAGTCGGGGTAAGCAGCATCTCGCTCGCCGATCACGGCGGGTGCGGCCGGCCATTGAAATCCAAAGAGTGGATCATTCCAGCGCAGCCCCGCATCAAAGCCCGGCTGGAAGATCTGATCGATCTGATAAAGCACATCGCAGTCAGGCTGCAGGGTCAAAAACCCATGGGCAAGACCGGGCGCGATATAGATCGCATTGGCCGCATCAGCATCCAGAATGACACTGGTGCTGGCCCCGAAAGTCGGACTGTCGCGGCGAATATCAAAGACGACATCAAGAACGCGCCCCCGCACACAGCGCACCAGCTTGCCTTCTGGGCGATGCGAATAATGCATGCCGCGCAAAGTATGCAGATGCGTATTGCGTGACAGGCTGGTTTGCAGCGGCTGGAACTCGATCCCCTGCCCTGCAAACTCCTGCGGGCAACTGAGCCGCGCAAAAAAGCCACGCGCATCGCTCATGAGGTCGGCTGTGACCAGCTGCACACCTGCGATGGGCGTTGGCGAAAACTTCATGTCAGAAAATCCTGATCTCCGGCACCGCCGTTACAAAGCGCCCACCCCATGCACTGATGCCCGCCATGGAGTGGCGCACTTCACCCGCGATGTTCCACGGCAAGATCACGACATAGTCGGGCTTCAAAGCGCCAATGTCATCAGGCGAGAGAATGGGGATATGGGTGCCAGGCGTCAGCTTGTTTTGCTTGGCGGGGTTGCGATCATAAACCGCTGCAATGGTGGGATAACCAATGCCGCAATAGTTCAGGAACGTAACGCCCTTGGCTGCTGCACCATAGGCCGCAATCACTTTGCCCTCGCGGCGCGCTTGTTCAACAAAGCTCATAAAGGAGCGTTTCACCGCCTCAACCTTCGCTGCAAAGCCCGTATAGCCCTCAATCGTGTCGAGGTGATGGGCCTTTTCACGCTGGCGCAATTCCACGAGACGCGGCGTCTCTTGATGGCTGGCAGACTTGTGACAGACGAAAAGACGCAAGGACCCGCCATGGGTCGGCAGCTCCTCAACGTCAAAGACGCGCAAGCCAACGCTCGCCATGATCTTCTCAACCGCGACCAGCGACAAGCAGAAGAAATGCTCGTGATAGATCGTATCGAACTGCACCTTCTCGATCAGATTGAGCAGATGGGGGAATTCGAACGTCGCCACACCCTCACTCGCCAGCAGCTCAGCAAAACCACCGACGAAGTCTTTTGTCGTGGGCACATGGGCGAGCACATTATTGGCCGCCATGAGATCGGCCTTGCGACCACGCGCCGCGATGCGCCGCGCCGTCTCAACGCCAAAGAAGGCGACCTCTGTGGGAACACCCGCAGCCTCAGCCACCTCAGCCACATTGGCCGCGGGCTCAACACCGAGCACCGGCACGCCCATTTCAACAAAATGCTTCAGCAGATAGCCATCATTGGAGGCCACCTCGACCACAAAAGAGTGCGGACCCAGTTTCAGCTGGTCACGCATCGCCTCACAATAACGCTTGGCATGTTCGATCCAGCCTTGCGAATAAGACGAGAAATAATCGTAGTCGGAGAAAATATCCTCCGGCGGCACCGCGTCATCAATCTGCACAAGAAAGCAGCTCTCGCAGACGCGCGCGATGAGCGGATAGGTCTTTTCACTCGCCTCTTCACCCGCCTGCAAATTGAGATTGGCAAGTGGCGACAGGCCGAGATCGACGAATGTGTGGCGCAGAGGTGCGTCGCAAAAACGGCAGCGATGTTGGGACGCGGTCATCGAGACAGATGCTCCTCTATGGCTTTCATCGTATAGGCGCGCATGTCATCGCCCCGCGCAAAAGCCAGATACCAATCGGCAGTGGCCGTGATGGCCGACAGGCCAACCAGACGGTCACTGAAACCAAGATGCTGCTGGGCCGCAGCGCAATCAAGCGCCAAGGCCTGCATTTCACGCGGCTGCGGGCCTTCTGCCAACACCCAGCCAGAGGCTGCACCCAGCGCCTGCTGCATGGCCTCTGCCAAGACACGCACCGGTACATCGGCAGAGCCAATGGGACCAAAATTCATCGCGCGTGGCAGATCGCGCCCGCGTGCCAATTCCTGCGCATAGGTCACATAGCCTTCGAGGCAATCGAGCACATGCTGCCAAGGGCGCGTGGCATCAGGATTGCGCAGAACGAGCGGTTGGTTCGCACGCATCGCGCGAAACACATCCGGCACGATGCGATCTTCCGAGAAATCGCCACCGCCGATGACATTACCGCCTCGCGCCGTTGCCACCGGAATACCGCGCGCATTGAAATAAGTCCGCGCGAAAGAGGCTGTCACCAATTCAGCTGCAGCTTTCGAGGCTGAATATGGATCGTGGCCACCCAGCGGATCGCTCTCCTTGAAGGGCAATCCCGCTTCGGTATTCTCATAGATCTTGTCGGTCGTGATGATGAGAACAGCTTCCAGCCCCGGCGTATCGCGCAGAGCTTCCAAGAGATGCGCTGTCCCCATGACATTCACATCAAAGGTCGCGACCGGCTCGCGCACAGAGCGGCGCACCAAGGGCTGAGCCGCCATATGCAGAACGATCTGCGGGCGCGCTTGCTCCACCACCGCACGAAGGGCAGCACCATCGCGCACATCACCAAAGCTGGCTGGAAAATCGCGATCAAGTCCGGCGAGTGCATAGAGGCTTGGATCTGTGTCAGGGGCCAATGCATAGCCCGTCACTTTGGCACCCATCATACCCAGCCACAGTGACAACCACGAGCCTTTGAAGCCCGTATGCCCTGTTAGCAGCACAGATCGGCCGCGCCAGAAGGACGGATCAACGCGGCTCATCAGTCCCACACTTTCCAAGGCGCGCGGCCAGCCTGCCACAGGCCTTCGAGCATGGTCTTGTCGCGCAATGTATCCATCGGCTGCCAGAAGCCCGTATGCTTCCACGCCATCAGATCGCCATTGCGGGCCAAGGTCTCCAAAGGCTCGCTCTCCCATGACATCAGGTCATGCGAGACCAGCGAGAGGACGTCGGGCGAGAGAACAAAGAAACCACCGTTGACGAATGCATTATCGCCCGGCGGCTTTTCGATGAATTCGCGCACCTGATCGCCGCTCATATTCAACGCGCCATAGCGACCGGGCGGGGTCACAGCAGTGAGGGTTGCCTTCTTGCCATGCGCGCGGTGGAAGGCGACGAGTTCGGTGATATTCACATCCGACACGCCATCACCATAGGTGAAGCAGAAGGGCTCATTTGAATCGAGATAATGAGCAACACGCTTCAAGCGACCACCGGTCTGCGTCGCCTCGCCCGTATCAACGAGCGTGATGCGCCATGGCTCAGCCTTGGTGTGGTGATAGGTCAGCTCATTTTTCGCCGCATCAATCGTGACATCAGAATTGTGCAGGAAGTAGTTCGCGAAATATTCCTTGATCATATAGCCCTTGTAACCAAGGCACACGACAAAGTCGGTGATGCCGTGATGGGCGTAGATCTTCATGATGTGCCAGAGGATCGGGCGGCCACCGATTTCAATCATCGGCTTGGGACGCAGATGCGACTCTTCCGAGATGCGCGTCCCCATGCCACCGGCCAAAATCACAGCTTTCATGGCAATCCCTTTAGAGTCCTGCGCGCATCCCTTCGGCCCTCAGGCCAGGCAGCCCGCAGCCGCGCATCTGTGGCCGATCTTTTATAGTGTTGAGGCCCCCGGAACAACCGTGTAAAAACGCCCCCGAAAGCTAGGCTTTCTGCCCGTTCCAGCGCCAGAATCGGCGGCTGAGAGATTGGAACCCACATGCCCCTGATTACGGTTGGTGTACCGGCCTATAACGAAGCCGAACTCCTCGCCGGGTCTTTGGAGGTCCTGACCCAACAGACCTTCACAGATTTCGAGGTTCTGATCTTCGACAATGCATCCACCGATGCGACCGCTGAGATCGCCGCTGGCCTTGCCGCGCGCGACCCGCGCTTCAAACATATTCGTCAGCCCTTCAATAAGGGCGAGTTTCTCAACTTCCATGATGCGGTGAAGGCGGCGACGAGCCCCTATTTCCTGTGGCGAGCCTGCGATGACCGCAGCGCGCCCAATTATCTGGAAGAGCTGGTGCGCCTGCTCGAGCAAAATCCGCACAAGGATTTGGCTGTCGGCCGCGTGCGCGTCATTGATCTTGATCAGACGGTCCTGCGCGAATTTGACTATCCCGCGCTCGAGGGCCGCCCGCCCTTCTGGCGCCGCTGGAGCCGCATTCTGAATGCCCGCGCGGGCTGGTATTATGGCCTCTACCGCCGCGATGCCATTTTGGACCGTATGAACGAGGTCGTGCGCGATTATCGCAACCTCTGGGGCTTTGATTATCTGGTCCTGCTGGGTTTCTTGCTCGATGACAAAGTGGTTGGCACCGATGCCACCGTCTTTGAGCAGACCCGCAAGCGCACCGCCAGCACACAGCGTAAAAAGCGCACGAATGAAGAGCGCGACCGGCTGATCTTTCTGCGCCAGCGCTTTTATGAGGTCGCCTGTGCCATGTTCGCCAAGCGCGAAACCTCACCGCTGCTGCGATTTGTGACCAAGCCGCTTTTTTTCGAATATACCGGCCGCAAGCTCTTTGGCTTTCGCCGCGTGGCGCTGCGCATGGTCACGCGCCCCGCTGGCACTGGCGCGCAGCAAAAGGACGATCTACCCAGTCAAATCTGACTGCGCCAATAGGAAAGCGCATCGGCCAGACCGCTGCGCAGATCAAAGCGCGGCTGAAAACCAACCTCTTGCGAGAGCCGCGTCACATCAGCCGTGATTCTGGGCGGCTCATCGGTGCGGTCGGGCCGAGCGCCGAGATGCAGCAGGTCAGGCCGCCCGACGAGATCGGCGAGCACCTGCGCCAGATGGGCGATGGTCGTCCCCTGCCCGCTCGCGACATTGACTGCGCCCTCGACAGAGCTCAGCGCCAGAGCCGCAAGCCCCGCCCCCACATCCGCCACATGCATATAATCGCGCACAGCAAGCCCCGACGAGCAGGCCGCCACCTCACCGCGCAGCAAAGCGCGCGCGACAGACGGGGCAAGCCGCGCCTCATGTTCATGCGGGCCGTAGAGATAGAACAAACGCGCCCAACTGAATGTCACGCCGCTGCCCGCCAGAATATCGGCACAGGCGCGATGGCAGGCCGCTTTGGCCATGTCATAGGGAAAATGCGCCTCAACCGGCGTCCGTCCCTCAATGCAGTCGCCCTGCGCAGGGAAGGCATATTCATAACAGGTGCCGGTCATCACCACGCGCTGGATTTTTAGATCACGGGCGGCTTGGGCAAGCTCGATACTGCGCACGAGCCATAGATCATTGGCAGGATCGCTCCAGAATTTTCCATGTTCAGTCGCCCAAGCCAGATGCAGCACCACATCAGGCGCCGCTTTGCGCAAAATGGCGGAGGCGGCTCCCGGCTCCAGCAGATCGGCCGTCATCCACTCAATGGGCAGATCAGACAGCGGGTTACGCGCCACGCCGACCACCTCGGCCCCGCGCTGCAACAGGCCCGCGACCGCAGAACGGCCGACAAAACCGGAGGCTCCTGTTACAAGCACGCGCACAATCTGCTACCTCATCTGTGGCCATCCGGCCGAAGCTGCGACCCTAGCCGCAACCCTTTTCCAAGGGCAAGTTGGGTGGCAATTTGCCGTCACGGCACATTGGACTGATTCATGCCCCGCAAATCCAAAGCCAGGCTCATGTTTACCTCCCGCTGGATGCGGTGGTTTTTGATGCGCAGCGCTTGCGCCGCTGTGCCGGGTCTCAGCACCAAGCTCAATATCTATTCGCGCGGCATTCAGGCTGCCAAAATCGCCACGACAACGATCATTGAAAACCATGAGGCGATGGGTTTTGACGCGCTCAGTGATGATCTGAGGCAAAATATTCTGCTGCCCGCCATGGCCAATGATGCGGGCGAGACAGACTCATATCCCCAATCACAAACCACCGTGCATACGCAGGGCTATGTGATCGATGATTGCGCCATTCTCGGCCACACAATGGGCGTTGTGCATCTGCCAACCCAATGCCGCGTCATGGTGGATGAGCGCCAGCCCAATTGGAATGAGGCCAAGCCCGCGCAGCTCGCAACGCGGCGCGGTGACGGGCGGGCGCATTACTGCCTGACCTCGGCACCCCATTATTATCACTTCTTCGCCAATGACCTTGCGCCCCTGCTCTATTATCTCGAACATCATCGCAGCGCTTTGGGCCCGCTGACCATCGTCGCACCCGCTGATGCCCCGACCTTCTGCCGCAATGTTCTGGAGGCGTTGTGCGCGTCCTTCGATGATCTGCGCGTGCTCTATCTTGAGAGAACCGAGCGGCTTGATCATATCCGCGCGCTCTGGTTGGCGCGCTGCGGCGATACATTCGAATGGATGCCCATCATCCGCGCGCAGGCCGAGCAACTCTCCGACCTCTTGCGCGATCACTATAAGCTCAACGACGCACCACAGGGCACGCACAACAAACTCTATGTGACGCGCGGACAGGCGCGCCTGCGCCGCTTGCACAATGAAGCAGAGGTCATAGAACAACTGACCCCGCTCGGCTTCACAGTCTTTGAGCCCCGCTCAGACAATCACGATCAGCAGGTCGCCCATTTCCGCAACGCAGATCTTGTTGTGGCTGTGCATGGCGCGGCTTTGACCAATCTTCTGTTCTGCAAAAAAGGAACAGTGGTCGTAGAGCTCTTCGCGAGCGATCATGTCAAAAGCCCCTATCTGTGGCTCGCCACCAGATTAGGGCTTGAATATCGCTATGTGATCGGCGGCACGGGCGACCTGCGGCAAGGCTTCTCGGTCGGGGTTGGCGATGTTGTGGAGGCGGTGAGATCACAACTCTCCTGAAGTGAGAAAAGCCTCCCAGAGTTTTGCACTCCGCGCCCAAGTAAAAGCTCCGCGCTGTTTCATCGCGCCGGCCTTCAGTAACAACAACAGCTCTTCATCGCGGCAAAGTGCAACGGCCTGATGAGCCAGCTCTTCAAAACTACCGGCGATTAGACCATTAAGCCCATGTGATACACGCTCCTCCAATGAGCCAATACCCAAGGTCAACACGGGCAGTCCAGCGCATTGCGCTTCCACTGCTGCAAGACAGAAGGTCTCATCTTTTGCTCCTACACAGAAAAGTGCCGTCGTCCCTGCGTAAAAGTCAGCAAGGACATTCTTACCTGTGCGAGAGTGAAAATAAATGCCGAACTGTCTCGCAGTCTCCTCCGTGACGCCAACGTCTGAGGGCTTGGAACCGAAGATATGAAACTCAGCATCTGATTGCTGCGCACGTACGATAGTCGAAAAAACTTCAACGACTTTCTTGAGGCCACGCTGCGGTTGAGAGACAAAGGCAAAACGCGGCGGTCCGCTGCGCTGGTCGTAAA
This sequence comes from Beijerinckiaceae bacterium, assembly GCA_947454485.1. Lineage (GTDB taxonomy): Bacteria > Pseudomonadota > Alphaproteobacteria > Rhizobiales > Beijerinckiaceae > Terripilifer. The sequence goes on along the minus strand of CANGJJ010000010.1, from coordinate 106,699 downwards.
CAGCGCTAAAGTCCTCGGTCACGCCGTAAGGAATTACGGTACGGCTCTTGAAAGTGAATATAGACGGAAAAGTATCACGCGAGCATGTTGACAAAAAGACAGCCGGGGGCCGCTTGGACCAAATCGGCAGCATTTGCCCTTTTCGAAACGCTTTTTCGAAACTTAGCGGATTATGAATCCACAAAATACGCTGCGTAAAACTGCCTTTGTCAAGCAAACGCATGTCATTGCAAACGAGCAATGCATCGCCGCTAGACCGTTCCAACTCGGCGTCAGTCAATCCACGAGCAAAGCGGTGCGACGCTGGTCGTCCCAAGATCGACACATCATGTCCGCGCAACGTGAGCGCATCCGACAGCTCAAGACAAGCCGTCTCGATGCCCCCGAGAAAACGATCATCACCATCGCTGTTGCAAAGCTCGGCCTTGCGAGGAGGAACGATTGTAATATGCATCAGTGCCTCACTTGCAAAAGCATAAAGGCCACTGAAGCGACGCAACGAGTAGGCCTTGTGCGGAGATGCAGAAGCGCCTCGCGCTGCTAGGCAATCCGCACCTGGATGATAAAAGACGATACCACACTAACAAATTAGGCCAAAAATCCCAAGAACTCAACATGTTAGAACTTTTTGGGCCACTAATGTCACCAAGCCCCAAAAATAAAAAAACGAAGCTAATTCAGTAGCTTAATAGAACCACCACCCTTATCATAGTTTCCATCGATGACATCGGCCATCTCGCAGAGACAAATGAATGCTGGACAACAAACTTGATTGGAGAAATTGCGCAACACGCTGCAGCGCGCTGGGCACATGCGCTTGCATTACTCCAATCAAGACCGAGTAAGTTTTGTATCCAGAGAAAGTGGCAAGTTAAACTACATGTTCCGCCGGCCACGCATTGGAGAACGAAAACAACCGTTAGTTTATCATATGCTTGAAGTATTCGATCGTCTGCGCTAGGCCCGCCTGCAATTGGGTGGTGGGCTCCCATTTTAGCAAAGCGCGAGCCTTACTAATGTCCGGCTGACGCTGTCGCGGGTCATCTGAAGGCAGCGGCTCGAAGACGAGTTTTGATTTTGAACCCGTCATTTCGATCACAAGTTCTGCAAGCTGGCGAATGGTGAATTCATTCGGGTTGCCTATGTTAATTGGCCCCGTCACGTCGTGCGGGGTGTTCATCATAAGAAATATTGCCTCTATGAGATCCTCTACATAGCAGAAAGATCGTGTCTGTGAGCCGTCGCCATAGAGGGTAATATGCCTACCTTGTAAGGCCTGCACGATGAAGTTTGAAACAACTCGGCCGTCATCTGGCTGCATCCGTGGGCCATAGGTGTTGAAGATCCGAACCACTTTTCCGGCGACGTTATTCTGTCGAACATAGTCGAAAACGAGGGTTTCAGCGCAACGCTTCCCTTCATCGTAGCAAGAGCGAATTCCAATTGGGTTTACGTTGCCCCAGTATTCTTCCGTCTGCGGATGAACATTCGGATCACCATACACCTCAGAAGTTGACGCTTGCAGAATGGGAATGTGCAGGCGCTTGGCGAGACCAAGCATGTTGATGGTCCCCATGACACTCGTCTTCGTGGTCTGCACAGGGTCTTTTTGGTAAAAGACTGGCGAGGCCGGGCAGGCGAGATTGAAAATCTGATCTACCTCAACAAAGAGCGGAAAGGTCACATCGTGGCGCAGCAGCTCGAAACGCGGATGTTGAAGCAAATGCGCAATATTCTGACGGCTGCCGGTGAAGAAATTATCGACGCACAGAACTTCGTCGCCCGCGGCGATGAGCCGGTCGCACAAATGAGACCCCAAGAAACCAGCCCCGCCGGTGACAAGGATGCGTTTAGATTTCCGGCTCATTCATGCCTCACTTAGTTTAAAGTTGGATCACCTACGTCCTTATGCATATGACTTTTCAAAACATTCCTTACGTAATCAAAGCTCGTTAAACACTGATAAAAGCTCATATCCTACTTTAAGGATGGCAAGCAATACGGAAAGCAAGTGGCCCTGCACCGCCTGTCGGACGCAACCAATAGACCTGAGATACCCTACTTCCACCCAGCCCCTATCAGCGACAAGATGGTGCAGCAGTTGGGTGGGGCCACCATCAGCGGTCCCGCAATTGCTGGCCGTGATAAGCAGGTCTGACTTTGGGCATAGGCTCTCTGGCTGAGCGCGTGTCGCATGGGCTCAATGGCCTGATCGCTGGCAGTTTTGAGGAGCTCGGCCATCAAGCCCTCGCGCTGTGCCGCGATGAAGAGCTTCTGGCTATTCTGAAAACAGGGGCTTTGAAACAGCGCGGCGCTTTCACCTGGGCGCGCAGTGCGAAACTGTGGGAGAGTTTTCTGCTCTCAACCCCGCGCTGAGCGCAGACGGGTGCAGGCCTCGATGAGGGCGGTGCAATCTTGTCCCGACAAAAGCGGGGCCAGGTCCACCACATCCTCAACCGGCAGATCCCACCAGCGCGCTGCGAGCAAAGCCTCGATGACATCGGGCTCGAAGCGATAGCGCACGACCTTGCCCGGATTGCCCACAACAACCGCATAGGGCGGCACATCGCGCGCGACAACGGCGCGTGCTCCGATGATGGCACCCGGCCCGATCGTGACACCCGCCATCACTGTCGCACCAGCGCCGATCCACACATCAGGCCCAATCACGACACCGCCTTTGGTGACAGCGGTCGTAGGTGCCACGGGGCGCTTGGGGAAGAAGCTCGCCATCTCAAGAAAGGGATAGGTCGACACCGCCTTGGGCGAATGATCACCCCCTAAAAAGATCTCGATCCTGTCCGCGAAAGAACAATAAGGCCCAATCGTCAGTGGCGCGCGCTGGCCGAAATGACGGATCTTGATCTTGCCATAGGAGTAATCGCCAACCGACCAGCCAAAGCGCGCGATATCACGAGCGAGCGAATCCCGCGTGCGGATCGGGCCTTTGCGGCGGAAGAGCTTCTTGAGCAAGTTGTTCATGCGCCAATTTGAGCTGAAGCGGGAGGATTTTCAACCGAGCGGCCGATAAGCCGCTTGGAGCGCACACAACATTTGTTGCCACCCATCACGAGCCGCCTCGTTGGAAGAATGGTGCCGGCGGAGAGGATCGAACTCCCGACCTTCGGTTTACAAAACCGCTGCACTACCGCTGTGCTACGCCGGCCCTTGGGCACCTTGAAAGGGTGCCGCATTCGGTAACGGGGCATGAGCTACCAGCCCCGCTCGGGTTTCGCAACCTCTAGGCTCATGCCCCCGCCCCTATTTGCGTGAGACAATGGCCTGAACGCGGGCGCGTTGCTCTGGCGTCACTTTGGAGACGATGGCCTGCACATTTCGCAGCGTCTCCTGTGGGCCCAGATATTCGATGATCCGTTCGGTCCGCTCGCCCTCGGCGATCAGCTGGGGATCATGCAGAACATCACGCAAAATCCCCTGTAAAAAGGCCAGGCGCGCCTTGGGCACATCGGGCGGCAGGATCATCACGCGGCCCAGCTCCTCGACGCCGGTCAGAAAATCAATCAGCCATGTGCCCTCCGCATCCAGCGTCACGGCCTCATAGATGGTGGGTCGGTCAAGAAACCAGCGCGACTTCTGCCGGCCAATCGTCGCCAGCGCGAAATTCTGCTTCGCCTTTACGAAATGATTGGCCGAGGATTCGGGGATATAGACCGCATCCATCTCACCCTTGGTGACAGCGAGCGCGGCTTGGTTGCTGCCCGAATAGCCCGGCACGACCTGGCAATCGAGCTTCAAAGCCTCGCAGATAAAGGCCGCCCCATTTCTAAGCCCATCGGAGGGGCCACTCGCCGCCCAGCGCCATTTGCGGATCACCTTCAGCCCCTCGGCAATGGTCGAGAAGCCCGGCTCCGGCCCAACCAGCCACAGGCCAGGAGGCGCCCCTACCGTCGCCAGAAGATCGAATTTCGCAAAGTCATAGCGCAGACCCGGCTGGTCGGTGATCTGGGCAAAAGCTGCCGATGTGCCGTTGGCAAATGACATGGTCAGCCCGTCAGGCGGGCTGACATAGAGCCGGTTGAGAGAGGTGATGCCGCCTGCCCCGGGCTGGTTTTCCACCACGACGGTGGCGGCCAGCGCCCGGCTGAGATAGGGCGCGATGAGCCGGGCATAGACGTCATAGCCCCCGCCAACGCCTGATCCGACCACAATCCGCAGGGTTTTACCGCGGAAGAACTCCCGCTCGCTCTCCTGCGCCTGAACCGGCCCGGACAGACCAGCCAGCAGCGCAAGGCCAAGCCCCGCCTTCAAGACCCATCCGCGCATGGCGCCCTCCCTTTGATTATGGCGCCCAGCCTGCCCCAACTCGGCCACAGCAACAAGGTGGCAGCGGGCGGGACAATAAAATCCTGTCAAGAAAGCCCCCCGACTGGTAGGAACAGGCTCTCGACTTCAGATCCGGACAGAGCCCATCATGCGCCAGACGAAAGACCTCAGAAACCGCGTAGCCGCCCTGCGGCTCTTAGCTGTTGTGGGCCTTGCCCTGCCGCTCGCCGGCTGCTTCCAGCCCGTCTATGGCCCGGGCCTTGGTGGCGCTGACATGCGCGCCACTTTCAAGTCGATCAAGGTTGAGCCGGTGCCCGGTCGCCTTGGACATTACATGACCGAAGAGCTGCGCTTCTTGCTCAATGGTACGGGCGAAGAGAGCGCACCGAAATATCGCCTCGTCATCGAATTCGCGCAGGCCTCGCAAACACCGCTCATTGATACGGTGACTGGCCGCGCCTCTGCCAACACGCTCTATGCGCGCGCTGATTACAAACTCTTGCCGGTCAATGCCAATTCAACCACGACACCTGCCGCGCAAGGCTTTGTCGTATCGCTTGCCGATTATGACCGCGTCAGCAATCGCTTCGCCAATGTGCGCGCCGCGCGCGACGCCGAGATCCGCAATGCGAAGGCGCTGGCGGAGCAGATCCGCACTCGCCTGGCTGCAGATCTTGCCGGCAAGTGAGCACCAGCTCAGCTATGTCCATGCCCCTGTCCAAGCGCATCCTCGCGAAAGTCTTGCGCACGCGAGACGATCCTGACGCGTCACTCAGCCTGATCTCGCGTCTGCTCAATGATCAGGGCAGCCGCCATTGGCGCACCTATGTCATCGCCTTCATCTGCATGGCCTTCATGGCGATTGCGACCTCGCTTTCGGCCTGGATCATGAAAGATGTAATCGACAAGGTCTTCATCGCCAAAGACCTCCAGGCGCTGTGGCAAATCTCCGGTGCGCTTGTCGTCATCAGCCTTGTCAAAGGCGCGGCAACCTATGGCCAGCAAGTGACATTGGCGCGCATCGCCAATTCCATCATCGCCAATATTCAAGAGCGCATCTTCGCCAAGATGATGCAATTGACCATCCCCTATTATGCCGCGCGTCACTCAACCGATTTCATCGCTCGCCAGTCTTTCATCGGACAATCTTGTTCCGCTGCCCTTAATATGATCATCACGGCTCTGTCGCGTGACAGCTTTACCCTGATCGGTCTCGTCACAGTGATGGTGGTGCAAGACCCCACAATGACCGTCATTGCGCTCATTTTCATGCCGCTCGCGGTGATGGGTGTGCGCAAGCTTTCCATCCGAGCCCGCAAAGTCGTCACAACAGAATTCACGGGCTTTACGAAAATCATGGAAAGCATGCAGGAGGCTGCACAAGGCATCCGCATCGTGAAGGCCTTTACGGCTGAGCCGCGCATGACGAGCCAGCAAAATGAAGCCATCCAGCTCTTGCAGCGCGCCGCCAACAAACTGACCATGGTCACAGCGCGTTCGAGCCCAATGATGGAGACCTTCGGCGGTCTCGCCATTGCGCTCGTTGTCCTTTATGGCGGCTGGCGTGTGATTGAAGCCAATCAAGCTCCCGGCACGTTCTTCTCTTTCATCACCGCGGTCTTGCTGGCCTATGAGCCGGCCAAACGACTCGCGCGCGTTCATGTCGATCTCAACAATTCTCTGGTCGGCGTGAAGATGCTCTATGAGTTCCTCGACGAACAAGAGATCGAAGCCGACGCCGAAAACGCCAAAGATCTTGTTGTGACCCACGGCAGAATCGAATTGCGCGATCTGCACTTTTCCTATCGCAATGATGAAAGCGTCTTGAATGGGCTTTCGCTCGTTGCAGAAGCAGGAGAGACGACCGCCTTGGTGGGCCGCTCCGGCGGAGGCAAGAGCACGATCATGTCGCTCCTGTTGCGCTTCTGGGATCCGAGTGCGGGCGAGATTGCCATTGACGGTCAAAGCTTGATACAAGTCACGCGCAAATCCCTGCGCCAGCACATCGCCTATGTCAGTCAGGACACCTTCCTGTTCAGCGGAACGATCCGCGACAATATTGCGGTGGGACGCCCCGAAGCCTCCCAAGATGAGATCATCGCCGCCGCGCAAGCAGCCTTCGCCCATGATTTCATCACAGGCTTTGAACATGGCTATGAGACGCAAGTGGGCGAACATGGCGCGCAGCTCTCAGGCGGCCAGCGCCAGCGCATCGCAATCGCGCGAGCCTTCTTGAAGAACGCACCTATCCTTCTGCTCGACGAGGCAACCTCCGCTCTCGACACCGAAAGCGAGCGCGCGGTTCAGTCGGCTTTGCAGCATCTGCGCGAAGGCCGCACCACGCTTGTCATCGCCCATCGCCTGTCCACCATCCGCAGCGCCAACGAGATCTGCGTCGTCGATCATGGTCGCATCAGCGAACAGGGCAGCCACGACATGCTCATGGCGCAATCTGGACAATATGCTACACTCGTGTCAGGCGATCTCAACGACGCCTGACCCTGCATATTCAAGCGGTGCCATGACCGACAAGGCGAGCATTCCCTATCTTGTTTATGCCCCAAGGCTCACTGGCAATTCAGCGGGCCTGCGGGTCCTCATTCGCATAACGCAACTGCTCAGCGAAGCGGGTTTGGATGCATCGCTCATCATACCCAAACATCGCACGGCAGGCACCAAACTGCTCCAACGCTTCCACGGCCTGAAAGTGGCAGATCTTGGGCATTTGCTCACCCTCGACAAAGCAGAGCGCAATCCCATCGTTGTCTATCCAGAATCGATCGCGGGCAACCCGCTCAACAGCGCCAATATCGCTCGGCTCGTTTTAAATATTCCTGGCATGTTTGGCGGCGATCAGCGCTATGGCGCGCATGAAATGGTCTTCGGATATGAAGATGCATTAACTCGCATGGTGGATGGACTCGGCACGCTCAAAATTGAAGTCGTCGATCGAGCACTTTTTATACCCCCGCCCCCCGGGACACCTCGCACGAAGACATGCTTTTATGCTGGCAAATATCGAAAGCTTGGTGGGACCACAACAGGCCTTCCCGAAGGATGTATCGAAATCTTGCACGAAGGCCCGCAAGCCCAATCGCCGAAGGAGATCGCTGCGCTTCTGCAACAATCCTTGGCTCTCTATACATTCGAACCCACGCTCCTCACCACAGAGGCTGGCCTATGTGGATGCCCAAATGTCTTTGTACCGAATGAACACTTTATTGGCTCTTTCGGCCACCATCCCTATGGTGAAGAACGCACGCAAGCCGTGTTGAACGACCCCGGCATTTTTGACGCGACGGCGCAGGAATTCGCGCAACGGTTGGATGCGGCTAACGCGCAAATGCGCGCGCAACTCGCCTTCTTTATCGAAACAACACAGACGCGCGCGAGGGAACGGCAGCAAAAAAATCATCTCAATTTCATTGTTCCCAAACCGTCAGGACGCATCAAATTGCGCGAAATTTTCTGGTTTCTGCTAGAGCTTAAAAGAACCTGCCCCGAAAGATTTACGTATGTGGCTCTCAGGCAGTTGAAAAAACTGAGGCGCCGCAAAAACAGTCTGCAATACGAATATACATAAATGGGCACCGGCCGATATGAAGAAACCCGGTCGCAAGAACTGACTCACGCCCGCACAGAGGCATAGAGGATCGTCTCCGCCGCAAAGCCGGTATAATTGCGCAGATACATCTTATAAGAGGGGCAAAGGCTCTTCAGGTAGAGCGGCACTTCGAGTAAATGCTGCGGAGCATGATACACGCTAATGCCGAGATCGGGCGCGTTGAACTTGATCGCAGATTGCGCCCCCTTCAAAGCATGTAGCTCTGCGCCCTCGATATCAAGAGAAATATATGTGTACCCGTCCTCAGGCATCAGCGTATCAATCGTGACTGTTTCCACGACGGATACCCCTTCGGGTTTGATACGCGATCCAAAACCCGTTTCATGTCCACGAAGCGCTAAATTCGCCGCACTATTGACTGAGTGAAAATTCATCCGTCCATCTCGTGACCACAAGGCTACCTGTCGAAAAACTGACCGTGACGTTAATTGGGGAAGCTCGCGAAGCCTCCGCAGAAAGGCCGCAGCACAAAGCTCATCTGGCTCTAGTAATGTCAGATGGCGTACATCCAACTCTTCGAGACGGCGAAGACGATCGTTGTCATCATCCACGCCCGCGAACAAGTAGCGATCAAAAGCAGGAAAGAATGGAAGATCCTTTGGGAACCATTGATCCCACGCATCTGAAGACTGCAGCTGCGTCGGCACAAGATGCGTGTGCGCAGCCACCAGCCCGTCAAAAATAGAAAGACTCAATTCATCCGAAAATAGGCTGCGCGCTTCCTGAATCTGATGAGCATGAGCCGACAGGGAGGCCGCAAGTTCGGGGAAAGGAGCGTGAACATCGTAAAATTCGTGCAAGGCGAAGGCGGATGAAAACCCGAGCGCAGAAAGGTCTGCGCAAATATTCTCACAAACCGACCTATTGCCCACGCATATGACAATGGTGATGTCTCTACGGGATTTAGGATCAATGACATACAAACTATGAGACGCGGGAAATCCATGAAAGACATCGCGTTCCGCAAATCTTTGATCGACCACGAGAAGCGGCCGAACGCCCCATTCCTGCACGAAAATTTCGAAAAACCAATGAAAGGCACTGCCAGCACCATAGGCGACGACATTCTTTCCAATCAAATCGGCGATGCGACGGCTCATGCCAGATGACCCAATACAAAGCCCAATCTCGCGGAAAAGTCTGGTCCAGACAAGCCAACAAAATCTTGAGCGTGTAAAAACTGTCCATTGAAATTCAAGTCGATCATCAAAGGCAAGACGACGCCGGTCACGGCACTCGCTACCTGAGCGCCCGCACCACCCGACATATCAGTTGCAATGGCGCCGGGATCGACGAGGCTTAGCGATACAGGGCTCTCACGCAATGTGCTCGCCACGTCGAGGATCCATTTGTCCACCGCAGCTTTACTGACCGCATAAGCGCCAGTATCAGCCCGACCCTGCAAGTCAGTGGAAATGGTGATCACATCACCGCGCTGGGTGGGCAACCATTGGCGTAGCACAGCCGTCGTGAGACGTTGTACGGCAAGAAAATTGACCTTGAAGCAATCTAAAAAGTGATCTCTCGGAATATCTAGAAAGTTTCCGGGTACAATAGGCGGTGAAATAGCCGCATTATTGATTAGGCCATCAATCTGAACCGCCTGAAACTGTTCGGCCAGACGCTCAACATCCACATCCAATCCCAGGTCGCCCGCGAGGCAGTCAACTTGGGCGCCGAATGTCTTGCAAGCCGTCTCAACCTCGCGCAAATGTTCTAAACGACGTGCATGAAGCAGGAGGTTGAACCCGTTCGCAGCAAGATAAAGCGCAACCTCTTTGCCCAAGCCCCGCGAAGCCCCCGTGATTGCAATGCGCCGCCCACCGGAGGGACGAGAGCGAAAATGGGGTTCAGGGGTGCCATCAACGGACCGCAACTGAACGACCTTATGAACGGCGCGCGAAAATACGCCTGCTTTTACATCCGAAATGCCACATTCATGCAGAAGCGAAACAACTCGCCAATATGACCGTAGCGTGATGACGACGGATGGTTCAGCTAGGACTTTAAGTTGCTCAACACCAATACAAGGGACGCCGCGGAGATATCGGCCATGCTTTGTCGCATCGCTATCACAAATGAAATCAGGCTTGACCGCACACAGCCCAACAAGCTCATCGAAACACTCTTCAAGGAGCTGGCCCCAACCGAAGAAAACAAGAGGAGCCTTCAAGTCAAAACCTCCGCAGCCGAAGCCGCTTGCTGGACACTGGTGGATCATAGCTCACAATTCGTGTAGCCAACCCCTGCGATTGGCGAATCCGCGTTTGAGCCTCCTCAAGAGATAGACGACCACCAAGAAAGTCAGCGATTAAGGCAAAGTCACTGGTTGAACGCACCGCTGGATCCATTGCTTGACCCAGATGTGAATATTGGTCGCAAATCACCGTGTCTGAATTCAGAAGCGCCAGGGCTGCATACCGGATACTGAGTGAGGCAAGCTTGGTTTTTGACCCAGGTAACCGTGCCGCAACAATAGATGTGGGGCCGGCCAAATCTGCAAAATAAAGATTCAATATGTATGGACCGATAATTTCAAGAAGCTCTCGCTTCGTGGCGACTGAATCACTGGCCCCATGAACACGGTGGCCTAGATAAGGCTTATGCAGATACGCAATCGGGTGAGAAAGGCATATTTTGAAATCGCTGATGCGTGATCCCCACCAACGACCCAGTGCAGATTCATCGGAGGATTTGGGATATTTGAGATTGTCGTAACAGACCTGCGAGATACTCGGATTGACAGCAGCCATCATATAAACAGCGGCCTGTTCTAATCCCGGAATTTTCACGCTGCGATTATAGAACGGGGCCTCTTCTTCTACATTCCCGTGTTCATCGATGATCGAGCGATGAAACATGACAAAACCGATATCCTCATTTGCCCGAAATGCGGCGACGCATTCTTCGATGCAACCGGGTAACAGAAAATCGTCAGAACACATTTCAATTCGCAAACGGCCGCGCATGGGCTTGTAGCAATTCACAAGATTCTTGAACGGTCCCATATTTCGACGATTGCGGGCCGCAAAAAACCGCGTCGGACATTTCTTGACGAAGCGACGAGCGATCGCCCAGGATTCGTCACTAGAGGCATTATCAGAGAATAGAACCTCGATATTCGTATAGCTCTGCGAAAAGATACTCTCGAGACATTCTTCCAGATAGCGCCCATAATTGAAATTATGAACTGTAATCGAGACCAGCGGGGTATCGCCAATTTTCGGAACGCGCTCAATCTTTTCCGCGTCCTGTTCAGTGCGGATGCGCGAGTGACTTTCGTCACTCAAATGCACCGCAAGGTCCTTCAGTGCGCGAGCGCCAAATTTGCGATGAGTACGCGCGAGCGTCACCAAGCCGGGATGTGCATCAGCATAGTCATTCGCAAGATCCCACGCGCCATCTGTCGTCTGATTGTCAACATACACAATTTCAGACGGAGCAACCTTTGATTTTCGAACAGCCTTGTCCAGAGCGGCCTTGAGCGACCGCTTCGTCAACCCATAGAGAAGGACGGTTTCCATTTTAAGTCCTCTTAAAGCGAAAAACCGTCGTTGCCGCCGCCCGAAAATACGAAAATACCAGCGGTCCCTCCCATTGAACGCTCAAGCTGAGCCAGAATGGCTGCGCGATGCTGATCAGGCGGAAGCGCGAGAACAACGTCTGGCTTCAGGTCCGGAAGCCCCTCGTAAGGCATGATCTCATGTCCATCCACCTTCTTGCCTTGCAAGAGAGTGCTGGCATCAACAAAGTTGATAGAAGCTGGACCGCACGCTTTGACAATCTTCAAAAGACTGCGGGTGGCCTCAGTTGCAGGCACAATCGCGACACGTTTGTTGGAGAGGTCGAGATTTTCGCCGCTTGCCACGATCCTTCCATCACTGAGAGAGAAGCTTTCCACCAGAGCGGTTGGGGCATCATGCACCATACGGAAATCATTCAAATGCAATGTGCGCTGCTTCTCAGCATCTACACTACGAGGCTCTAACTGCTGGCAGCGTTCCAGTGTCTTTTGCAGAAGAAGCTTGCCCGGTCTGCTGATCTTCGCCAGATGTCCCTCGGTATAATGGATCGCTTCCAACCCGTGCTTCTTCAACAAATGATAGAGCTTCGCATAGGCATTGATTTGCTTGGTGAAGTCATATCCTTGGAAGTCACTAGCATCCGGTGAAATGATGCCAAAAGGCGTGAAATCATAGGTGAGCCAAATCTTCTGCGGTCGGATTGCAAGCATCGCGTAAGCGAAACCGTAAATATCATCGTCGCTGCAATTATTCTCTGTGAAGATATATTTTACAGCGAATTTACCACCACCTTTCGAACCAGCCTCCGCATAGCGCGCACAATTTTCTAGCACCTTTCCGAAGACATCGCCCTTTTTTGTAACCTTGTAAGTCGAGGGCGTGCCAGCATCGATGGATGTAACGAGCCACTGAATTGATCCATCAGCAACTCCGTCATAAATATGCTGACTGAACTGAACCGAGTTCGTGAAACACAAAACGCGAATTTTCATTTCCCGAAAATAGTCGAGATACGAACCGAGGTTTTTCAGCAGGCTCGTCTCGCCGCCGTTGAAGTCCACCGCCGCATCCCATTCGACGTCATTCTCGCCGAAGCACTGCATGAACTTTAGGGATTCATAGTTGGCCTCGACGAAAGAGTTTTTAACGTCGCCCGACTTTTCGGCATGTGTGAAACCGCAGAAGTCGCAGCGCAGGTTACAGATCGTGCGCGGCGCATGGTCAATACGCCCGATCTTGCTGAAATCAACTTTCGCGAAAGGCTTCTGCACAACCATTGCGCACTTTTTACATATAACATCGCTCTCATTGTCGTTGAGCTTGTTGAATAGTTCGCGACGTTTTTCGATGATCATATCATGCGTAACATGCAAGGACTTCGCTTCGTCATCTGTCCAATACAGTGGTGCCGCAAAAGGTCCAAGCTGACATGCTCGAACGCCCTCAGGCCCGAAGCGAAGTCCGCTTTCTAGTTTCGGACAACTTTTGACTATCTGGTCAGGCGAAAAATTTCTGTATCCGCTCATCTCAAGCTCCAGTCCTGGATGCTGCAACAGCCGAGTGCTTCAGATCATACGCAACCCAATGGGCGTAAGATTGCAACGCCTCATCAAGCGGAAGCACAGGCGGTAGCATCAATTCGTGTTTGATACGGGAAATGTCCGGCACATAAGCGTGGCGTGTTGGATTTCCAACAGATGTTGACGGCCCGCCAAGACAAGTGATCTCACTTGCTGAGCCAAGGTTTTTTTTGATCTTTTGCGCTAGGTCGAGAATACTCACCTCGTAACTCGAGCCCACATTATAAATCGCGTGCTGCGTATGCTGCGCTAGCAACGTCAGGAGCCAGCCGGACAAATCGCGCAGATGCATAAATGACCGAAGTGCAGTGCCATCACTTTGAATGACGATGGGTTCTTGTTTGATTGCCTTAAACGTGAATTCTCCGACGGCATAGTGCAAATCATAGGGCATGCCCGCGCCAACAAAGCTGAAGCAACGTGCCGCAACACACTCAATGCCGGCTTGTCTGCAGGTTTCAAACGCGATGAACTCAGCAGCACGCTTTCCCTGCATCAGGCCGCCATCGCGTAGATCAGTCGCTATCTGATAACATCCATCCTCAGCAAAGCCCCCTGAACCTTGCGATCCATAGGCTGCGCCAGAGCTCACGAACAAAAGCTTTTGCGCCTTGATTGTGGTCGCATGTTCGGCGATCCGGCGTGTCCCCAAATAGAGGGCATCAAATTTGTCGAGGGAAGATTTTCCCTCAAAGGTTTCACGCGCAGATGGAGCTGCGCCATGGATGATCAAAGGGGCACCGCTTTGCGAAAAGTCGACCTGGCGCACATCGCCCTCGATGAGACGCACATCCATCGCTTGAAGAAGACCGGAGAACCGAAACCGAAGAGCCTGCGCATCACGCGTTACAAGATCAAATCCGATGCGAATACCAAAGAGGTCATGAGCGGCTTTCGCGACACCAAGAATCCACTGCCCAAATGGACCGGTACCGCCGGTCAACAATATGCGCGCACCGTCAAGCAGCCTAAGGGCCGGCTGATAAAGCTCAGCCGCCCTTTGATATTCCGCTACAAGAAACTGAGGTGTCGCGCAGATGGCTGTCATGGCGCCAGAACAACCAGGCCGCATGTTGAAGTTTCTGCGCATTTGTCGAAGTGCATCCGGCGATTGAAGGTCAAATCATAGCCATAGGCTTCGAAGTGATAACCCTCACCAACTTTGCCACTGAGGCCGGGCATCCAAACAACCGGGGGATAGGCATCAGGATTTTGCAAAAGAGCCGGATTCGACACAAAGGCTGCAGCCGTGTCGATTGGGCCAGCGAGCAACACATGTTCAGGAAAAGCCTTCATACGTTCGGCCGCAGCATGAACTGAATATTCACGCAATGCGGGCGCATAGACACCGACGACATGACCGAAGGTCATGCGATCAAGCAATGTTTGGTGACGGCTTCCGCTGAGCGCTTTGAATTTGCCCTTGAGCGACGACTTAACATGGTTCTTGAAACTATAGGTGGGGTAAGTCTGCGCAAACGCCTGCGCGACATATCCCACGAAAAGCTCCTCCATCACTTCGCCTTCATCCCCCACTTCCATCTGCGGCAACATGATAGGCATATGCACGCCATTCAACATGCCGCGCAAAGCAGGATCATTCTTGATCGTTGCTATCACGTCGAGATATTCGCTCTTGAATTGCTCGAGGGTTGGATAGTCGCCGGGAATATTATCAACAACGCGTTGGTATACGGCATCAAGATCAATCTCATGTTTGGTGAAAGAAAAATAGTTGCGGCTCTTGATATTGACCGGGCTGCTCAAACCAACAGGATTTGCGCGCCCCGTCTGGTCAAACAAGCCATCATAAATCGGATCAGCGGATTCATCGTGGAGCGTATTGTCATCGCTGAAGCCTTCGCCCCACGGGATCGGCAACAAAGTGGCACCTGCCGTGCGCTTCGTATGCAGCGAGATAAATTTCGGATCTTCACCAATGATGCAGTCAGGTCGATAGGGCCCCATCCAGGGATTGCGCATGCCACGCGCCAGCACTTCTTTCAAACCAGTCTGGCGCAGATTGCCAATCGACATGTCAATATAGGGGCACGGCGTCACCTCCATCGTATTGGTGACGGTGATGATCCCCTTGGTAGTGATGCAGCCCTTGAATGACCCATAAGACGGCGTCATATGGGTGAAGATCTTATAGGTCTTCTCCATCTGACGCACTATATCGGCATCTTCCTTGGTGATCACAAACTCCGGATGATCCGTGCAAGAGCCGGTCGGCTTGGCGTAAGAGATATACAGCCCGACATCGCGTTCCGTGCAGAAACGGCAAAGCTCTTCGAACTCCTTTGTGCCTGCGCGACCATTCACCAAAACGGTCGAGACCAGCAAATTGAGACCCGCATCAAGGCTGGCATCAATCGCTCGCATCACGCGCTTGTAAGACCCCGGCTTATTGCGAAACTTGTCGTGGTCAGCCTCGATATAGCTATCGAGTGACAGCTGCACCTTTTCAACTCCGATGGACTTTAAGTGCTGCGCCTTCTTGTCGTCCAAGAACCAACCATTCGTATCGCTGATAATATAGTGCTTATCAGGATCGATAGCGGCAACGACTTCGTCGAAGTCGCGCATGACAAGCGGCTCACCGCCGGTGATGACGAAGCGTGCGAGACCAAGCTCGTCCGCCTCTTTCGACAAGGCGCGCACATCATCCATGCTCATCTTCGGACGATCATCAACAACCTTCTTCACCTTTTCAAGGTGACGGTCCATATAGTATTCAGCTGAACAATGGGTGCATTGAAAGTTGCACAAATAGCTCTTCTCAAGCCGGATGATCGGGCTGATGTCACCGCGTTCTTCGATCTCAGAAATACGAGCGAGCTTTTCGGCCACATAGGGCTTGCGCGCAGCAAGACCATTGCGCTTGGCGATTTCCTCGGCCGACAGTGACTTCAATAAGAGTTCGGTATCCATGTCTGTCTCCTTCAAAGCCGGAAGAGGTGTTCGAACCGCTTCTGCTGTCTGATCATGTTAAGCGGCATCTGATCGACCCAAATCCATTGGCCGGCTTCTGCCGAGTCTAAATTGGATGCTTGTTGTGCTGGGTTGAGCGCGCTCAACAACCGGCAGCGATAGACAAGCGAGATGAAGTGACCACGAATGTCGCGATCAGGATTCATGATTTCGAAAAAGGCGACTGGGGACGCATCCGCCTCAACCTCAACGCCAAGCTCGCTCGCAGCGACTTTATGGATTCGCTGCGCGGCCTCTTCCTTGAAGCGAATGATGCCTCCGGGCACATGCCAACCCGGGCCGTAGAACTGATCAGCGCGCCAAGTCAGCAAGGTCTGACCGTGCTCATTCGCGATCATAAGGTCCACATTGATGAGTGGCGTGAGGCGGCTCGTCAAATAGAACAGCTCGTTTGGCAAGCCGCTACGAGAGTCGGGGACCAGCTCATTGATGCGGGTCACGGCGTCGTTGAGCGCGCTGTGTGTGTCGAGGCTCATCGCACCACCTCCACGCCATGATCGCGCAGGATCGCAATTTTCAAACCTGGATCGAAGTCACGTTGCAGAATATCTGCGATCTCGTCGGAAAAACCAGCAGCCATCACCAGCACAGAGCCGACGGGCTCACTGCGCAAATGATCGGGCGCGTGAATGGGCAGATGTGAGGCAGGCGTGTAACGCCCCTGTTTGAATGGCGCAGAATCCACCACATAAGCAATCTTGTCTTGCAGCCCAAGAAGCGAGACTGTTGCCAAAGCCTGATGGCCGGCACCCCATAACGCGACACCCTGCCCAGCACAAGATTTGAGGAATGAATCGACACTCGTCTGCAGATGGGCGCGATGCGCGGCGAAGGGTTCGACTTTCGCTGGGTGCCTTTTGCGCACAATCGCAGAAAGAATGTAGTCATGCCAAATGCTCTGGCAGCTCACAACCTCAAAGCCGTTCATGTTCAGCACAAGCTTCAGACTGTCTGCTGTAAAATACGACAGATGGTCGGCGATGAATTCGCTGAACAAATGTTTTGCGAGGATCATATCGAAATTAGGGACTTCGATCAGACCAACGCAATCATCGCTCATATTATGAACAATGGCCCGTAACACCTGTGAAGGGTCGGGCCAATGCTCCATAAAATTGAAGCTCGCGAAAGCGCTAAAGGGTGCCCCATCGAGTGTGACAGATGGATTATCCGGAAAAGTTTCGATCACAGTGTGACCAGCCGCGCGCGCGGCAGCACTATTGGCTACACCGAACTCGGTTCCAACAGGCATCATTCCTGCTTCGCTAAGGAGTGAGAGATATTCCCCTCTTCCGCATCCAATCTCCAACACAGACTTACCCGCAAGCTGATGCGCCTGAACAAAGTCATTGAGAAAGGCTTGCCGAAAGATCCGCATCTGCGGGGAGAAAGCTGTGGCACGGATGACTTCGCGCCAATAGGAAACAGGCGCGCAATCAGCCTGCACCAGGCCACAGGCTTCACATTGCAGGATACGCAGATCAGCGCCCTTGTCTTGCACCAAGGACGCTTTGTCAGGAAAGCCCTGAGCGCTTGCAGGCATGTTTGTCAGCTGCAGCAGAGGCTGCCCTGGCAAAGTCATGCGGCAAAGGCGGCAGGGCGCTGTCATCAGGCACGCGACCTCAATGATTGTTCGCTCAAGGGGACGATCATCTCACGCTGCAGCACAACGAGCGGCAGTAGCGGCGACATATCCTCGAGCGGCATGGAGATGATGGAGCCATCTTTTTGCGGCAGGGCTGATACCTTGGGTGCGAGCACCTCATCACGCGCAAGATGCACATTGATGAGACGCGGGCCAGCAGCGGGCAGGTCTTGCAAAACCGTTTCGAGCTCGGCCTCGCTCGACACATCCACTGCGGGCAGTCCGAAGGACTGCGCAATCGCGACAAGATCGGGGATCAAAAGACCCGATTCCCGGTCAGTGCCAATGAAGCGGCTATCGAAATAGTTGCGCTGCGTATTGCGAATGGAGGCATAGCCGCCGTTGTTCATCACAACGACCGTGATCGGCAAGGACTGCGCGCGCAAAGTCGCGAGCTCCTGAATATTCATCATCAAGCTGCCATCGCTTTCGATGCAATAGGTCGGCTTGCGCCCTGACCCAACGCAAGCGCCGATCGCAGCGGCAACACCATAGCCCATTGCGCCCAGACCGGAGGTCAGGAACAGACGCTGGCCCTCGCGATTTTGGAAGGTGGTATAGAACACCTCCACCGCGAGACCTGAGCTGCCGGTGATGACATTCGTATTGGGCTTCAGTGACCGCGAGAGAACATCGCAGAAAGCATAATGATTCATGCGCTCGCCCGAAGTCGCCGCGCGGCCCTCACTGGCTGGATAGCGTCGCTTCCAATCCTCGCAGCGCTCTGCCCAATTTTGCGGGACACGATAGTCAATATTCTCGTGCAGCAAGGTGTCTATGACGGCCTTGGCATCCGCCTCAATCGGCAGATCAATCGTCATCTCATGGCGGCTGAGCTCATGGGCATCGACATCGACGACGATCTTCTTCGCCGCGCGTGCAAACCCCTTCGGGTTATAGGCGGTGATAATATTATCGAGGCGGCAGCCAATGGCGATCAACAAGTCGCAATTTTGGATTGCGAAATTCGGCGCGCGCGCTGCCACAACGCCGGGACGCCCGACATAGAGTGGATGATCAAAGGGAAGAAGATCCGCAGCATTCCATGTGAAGGTGCACGGAATGCCGAGCTTCTCAGCAAGTGCACGAAACTGGTCAGCGGCACCAGCGATGCGAATGCCATGGCCACCGAGCAAAACTGGACGCTCAGCGCCTTCCAGCAAAATCTTGAAAGTGGCGATCCAGTCACGCGATGTATCAGCACTTGCAGATGGTGGCGTCCAACCGGTCAAGCTCGCAGGGTCGATTTGCGCGGCTTGCACGTCGAGCGGCACATCAAGCCAGACCGGCCCTTTACGGCCAGTCGTCATTTCAAACATGGCTTCATCAAGACAGGCTTTGATGGATACAGGATCATTCACCGTGCGCGCGAATTTGGTGATCGGCGTCACGAGCGAGATGATATCAACTTCCTGCACGCCGCCCTGACGGATCTTGCGGCCTGCCAAGGCATCAGCGCGCTTGACTTGGCCCGACACGACAAAGAGCGGCAGCGATTCGATCCATGCACCAGCGACCGGCGTCACAGCATTGGTCGCACCCGGCCCAGTGGTCACCATGGCAACACCAAAGCCAGCGGGCGCTGTGCGCCCCCATGCTTCAGCAGAAATCGCACAAGCCTGTTCGTGATGACAGACGACGCCCTCGACATCTGGATGGCTCGCAAGCGCATCATTGAGATGCATCGCACCACCGCCGGGCAACAAGAAAATGTCCGTGACGCCAGCGCGGGAAAGATAGTCGAGGATGTAATCAGCAACGCGCATCAGTCGACCATCCAATAAGTGAGGAAAGTCTTGCGCGCGGCATTCTGCATGATCGCAGGATCAGTATAGTAAGAATCATTGACGAAGTGAGTGGAGGAGATCTCCTCCAACACGGCGCCCGTTGAGCTAGTAAAGGCATGCCGCACGCCTGGCTCAATATTGATCACATCGCCCGGCTGACAGATCCGTGTCTGACCATCAAGCTTCAGTTGCAATTCGCCATAGAGAATATGGAAGGTCTCTTCCTTCTTCTCATGATATTGCTCGGGGTGAACCTGACCCGGCAGGCAGACCAAAACCTTCTTGCAATAGCCGCGATTGACCACGGTCAACATGGTCAGGCCAAAATCATCGAAGCGGTCGATGCCATAGTGATGCGAGATCTCCAGATCAACGCCGCCCGGAATAGTGATCTGACTATCGCTCAAGAGCTGCTTCACACGCTGTGCGATATTCAGCACAAGATGGCGATCATCGCGCCGATCTGCATTCAGATGGGTGAGCGCATGATCTTTGGTGATGGGCTGCGTCGTGACATAGCGCGCATATTTCGACCAATCATTGGCCGCATATTGCCCCTCATCCGGCGGAAAGGCGAAATAGACATCGTCCATCGTCACAAGCTTGCCTGCAGGCACATCATGTTTCAGGAAGACGCCGCGACGCAGTGAGCGTAGGCTCTTGGCTTCCGTCTCATTGACGGGTGCCCGGCCATCGCTGCGACCACAAACGCCGAGCGCATAGCGAGCATTGGTGAGCCATTGCTCTGCTTGTTCGGGCGAGATCGAATAGGCGTTCAGCGCATATTTGTCAGTTGCAACGCCGACATGTTTTTCAAAGATGGTCGCGCCTTTGGCAATCGCCATTTTGACGATCTCGAAATTGGCGGGATCTTCATGCGTCGAAAAACCGATCCGCACATTGGGATAACGCGCCTTGAGATAATCAATCTGCCCCAGATGTAGCTTGTCATCGGCGGTTGGATATTCGCCCACGCAATGAAGGATCGCAAAATCCTTCGAACGATGGGAGAAGAAGCTCACAACCTGATCGATCTCTTCAAGCGAGGCACCAGCGGTGGATGCAATGATCGGACGCTCGCTTTGGACGACATCTTCGAGCAAGGGCCAGTCCGTGAAAGAGCAGCTCGCGATCTTGATAATATCGAGATTCTGGCTCTCAATCGTCGCAATGGATGCATTGTCGAAAGGTGTCGACATGACAAGAAAGCCCTGCGCGCGCATCTCTGCAACCAAAGTGTCGAATTGCGCGCGGCTGAGCCGTGTCTCGGAGAAGCGCTTCACATAAGGCACATCCGCGCGATCTTTTTTCAGCGGATGAATGAAGCTGTCGAGATCGCGATATTGCAGTTTGAACGCAAACTTGAATTCAGGAAATTTGCGACAAACCTCGCCGAAGCGACGGGTGACATGAAGACCATGCTCAATGTCTCCCATATGATTATTCGCCATCTCAAAGACGACGAGACGTTCAGGAATGCGCGAGGTGACGGCGAGCATGAAGGTTCACTTTCCCTTCAGGAGAGCTTTGAGAGTGCCAGCGGAATAGGCCAACGTGTCGGGTGTCAGGGACGGCTGCAGGCCAATCCAGAAGGTGCGGTTCATGACCACTTCAGTATTGGTCAATTGACCCGCGACGCGATAAGTGCGGCCGCTCATATAGGGCTGTCGCGTGAGATTGCCGGCGAACAGCAAACGCGTGCCGATGCGCTTGTCTTCCAGCTGCTTGAGCAGATCGGTGCGATCAATCTTCGCTTCAGGGCGCAAGGTCAGCGGGAAGCCGAACCAGGACGGATCTGAGTTGGGCGTTGCCTGCGGCAAGATCAGCAGATCTTCGCAGTCTTTGAGATGCTGCGTGAGAATATCAAAATTTTGTTTGCGTGCTGCGATGAAGTCATCGAGCTTGCCCATCTGCGCGACACCGCACGCAGCCTGCATATCGGTGATCTTCAAATTATAGCCCATATGGCTATAGGTATATTTGTGATCATAGCCGGTGGGCAGCGAGCCAAGCGTCCAGCCAAAGCGATTGCCGCATGTGTTGTCTTTACCCGGCGCGCAGTAGCAATCGCGGCCCCAGTCGCGGAAACTCTCCGCCACACGCGCAAGACCGCCGTGGTTCATGAAGACAGCCCCACCCTCGCCCATCGTAATGTGATGGGCCGGATAGAAGCTCACCGTGCCAATATCGCCGAATGTGCCAACGCGCTTGCCACGATAGGTCGAACCAAGAGCATCGCAGCAATCTTCAACGAGCCAGAGGCCGTGCTTCTTGCACAGGGCCGTGATTGTATCGAGGTCATAGGGATTGCCAAGCGTATGGGCGAGCATGATGGCGCGCGTGCGCGGCGTGATCGCAGCTTCAATTTGCGCGGCATCGATATTGTAAGTGCCAAGCTCCACATCGACGAAAACAGGCACTGCGCCACATTGCAGGATCGGATTGACCGTTGTGGGAAAGCCCGCTGCAACAGAGATCACTTCATCGCCGGGCTTGATTGCACGCGCGCCCAGTTTGTGACTGGTGAGGGTGGAGAAGGCGACCAGATTGGCAGAGGAGCCCGAATTCACCGTAAGCGCATGGCGCACACCAATGAATTTGGCGAGCTTCTCTTCGAATTCAGTGTTGAAACGCCCCGTGGTCAACCAGCCATCAAGCGCGGCTTCCGTCATCAATTTCAGTTCGGCTGAATCGATGAGCTTGCCCGACGGCGGAACATAGGTAGCGCCAGCCTCGAACTTTTGCGTGTTCAGCTTCAGTGCAGCATAGCGCTCGACAAGCGCCATGATCTCGTCACGCAAAGCGGCGCTTTCATCACGTATCAGCATTGAACGAGCGTTCCTTCGCCTGCCAATTGGCAAACATCAGTGTGACAACAAAAGTGGAAACGGGGCACCGACTACGCACTCGCGCCGCCCTCAGATTGTCTCGCTCAATATCGAGCAACGCTGCACAAAATGAGCAGCTTAGAACCTAAACGCGACGTTCTGCTTAGATCACGGCAACCGATACAATTATCATTACATTGATTGCTTTGGCTTGCTCTGGTAGTGTTTTCTTGATCGCAACTGGCGCAAAGGCGGGCCATACCGACATAGTCAGCGCAATGATTTAAAGCTTAGCTTAAGTTATAAGCACAGCTAGCGAGCTAGCGACTTTCGCACGATCGGGATCAAAGCCTCGAAAGTCGAGATCACATAATCAGGCTTGAGCTCAGCAACAGGCCTATCGCTATAGCCAAAATCGACCGCCACAACGGGGATCGCTGCAGCCATGCCCGTATCAATATCGGTGCGGGAATCCCCGACCATCAAAGACCGGCTCTGCAAGCCTCCCGCACGCTCGACAACGCCCAACAGCGCACGCGGATCAGGCTTGGACCATGGTAGCGAGTCATTGCCGCAAATTGCGCTGAAGAAATGGGTGATCTGCAAAGCCTCCAGCAACGCGCAGCAGGGGCGATAGCTTTTGTTGGTGCAGATGGCGAGATTGAAGCCAGCAGCGGCTAGCTCTTCCAATGCCATCTGCGCGCCGGGATATAGCTGCGAATGAACCGCGACATTCGCCTCATAGCGCTTCAGGAAGGTCTGGAAGACGCGCTCCAGCACATCATCATCCAAAACGCGGCCAGCTTGCGCATAAGCGCGCTTGATCAAGGCACGCCCGCCTGAGCCCACAAGATAGCGCTCGGGGCCCAGATGAAGCGGCGCAACGCCCTCAGCCTCCAAAGTGTGATTGATCGCAGCCACGACATCATCCGCTGTGTCGGCCAAAGTTCCGTCGAGATCAAAAATAACTAGAGGCTTCATACGAGCTGGCTAACATCAGCCTATGCGCCTGGCAAATGGTGCGCAGGGAAGGCCCTTATTTTAAGCAAGCACTGACGGGTCAGATCAAGATGAGGAAAGAAAAAGACGCTTCCAAAATGAAGAGCGTCGGCGCGCATTGATATCCTATCGGCTTGTGATGGTGTCAGCCTGTTTGCATAGGTCGATTTGATAGCGCTAGCCGTACTCCCGGCCCCCGGCGGCCATCGTCTTCGATGAATTCGATCCCGGCAGCTTCAAGCTTGTAGCGAACTTCAGCGAGCGTAGACGTCCTGCTGCGAGGTATTCCATCTACCTCTTCAAATCGAGCAATCGTCTTGTGAGCAACGCCGACTTCTTCAGCAAGTCGCGCAGCCGACCATTTCAATGCAGCTCTAGCAGCTCGAATTTGTACACCAGTGAGCATTGACAACACGCGATATGTCCATATAATGGACTTTAAGATACAAAAATTAGACAAAAGGATCCCCTCATGTCTCACGCAATAGTGCTCGAACAAAACCGCTTTGTCGAACTCCGTCGCCGTCTTTTAGAGCTTCACCCCCAGATAGATGAGCAGACGCTGGCTGATACGTTGGAGGGTGCCACCAATCTGAGGGAGGCGCTGGAGGCCTTGGTGCGCTCGGCGTTGGACGATGAGGTCTTGGCTCGGGCGCTGAAGGAGCGGATCGAGACCATGCGGGGGAGGCTTGCCCGGCTGGAGGCAAGGGCCGCGTCAAAACGGCAGGTCGTGGTGGAAGGCATGTCGGTTGCTGACATGACCAAAATCGTCGCGCCCGACTTTACGGCCTCGGTCCGCACTGGGCCGCCGGGGGTCGAGATCTTGGACGAGAGCGAATTGCCCATCGACTTCTTGGTACCGCAAGCGCCCAAGCCAGATAAGCGGGCCATTCTGGATGCCCTGACCAGGGGCAATTATGTGCCGGGCGCTCTGTTGTCCCAGCCCAAGACCTCCCTTGCGGTGCGGAGCCAGTGACATGTCATTTTCAGACACGCAGCTTCGCCAGCTCAAGGCCCCCGTCAAAATCCAGTTTGTGAAAGAGCGAGAGGTTGATGGAAAGACCCTCCACTATCTGGAGGGCTGGCACATCATAGATGAGGCCAACCGGATCTTTGGCTTTGATGGCTGGGACCGGGAGACCCTGTCGAGCCAATGTGTGTGGCAAAAGCAGGCGACCACGTCGATCTTTGTCGCGGCCTATCTCACACGGGTCCGCATTACCGTCAGGGCTGGCGATCGTCTGATCCAGAGGGAGGGGCTTGGGGCTGGAGAATCTTGGTCCTCAAGTCCTGGTCAGGCTCATGAATGGGCCTCGAAGATTGCTGAGACTGATGCCACCAAACGGGCTCTGTCGACTTTTGGGAATCCCTTTGGTCTTTCCCTTTATCGGGACAAGACAGAGCCGCCCAAGGCCAAGCGACTAAGACGGGATCCCTCGAGGTCATCCGCGCCCATAGATCCACCCCCCACACAAGAGGGGTCCGAGGGGTCTGGGGAGGCTATTGAACAGCATCTCGAATATGATGCTCTCGATCTGCCGCAGGCTGACGAGACTACATACGATCAGAGCAAGGGACCAAAAGAGCTAGACGCATCTCCCCTATCATCGGGAGATGCAAGCTCTGCCACCCAAGAAGCCCCCTCGTCCTCGCGCCTCAACCCAATGGCTGAAGCCTCAATCCCGGTTTGGGTGCCCTCTGCTGCCCTCAGCAAAAATCCTCTGGGCACAGCCGAACTTCAACCACCTATCCAAACGGCTGCAACTTCAAATCTGACACCTCACACCCTGCCACCCCACAGGATCGAGAAGTCTGCCCTGACCATTGCCGAGCCAAAGCGCATTCGCAGTCGAGAGCATCTAAAATTCGTCGCCTCCCAGCCCTGCCTTGTATGCGCACGCACGCCCTCACAAGCCCACCACCTGCGCTTTGCTCAACCGCGCGCCCTTGGACGCAAAGTCTCAGACGAGTTCACAGTGCCCCTCTGCGCCACCCACCACCACGAACTCCACATGTGGGGTAATGAAAGAGACTGGTGGGAGGAGAAGAGGATTGAGCCGCTGGCTGTGGCGGGGGAGTTGTGGAGAGATAACAGATCTTAGACCCACGAAGGCTCAGCGTACGATCAAAAAGATGGAAATAATAACACGCCGGCGATCTGTCGCTTGCGAATCATTGGGTCGGATCCCACGGCGACCGCGCCGACGTAGATAGAGGAGCGGGCTACGCAAGAAAAAGCCTGTCACTTTGTTATAAAGACAGCGTTCAGACAGGACTTCTCCCCACCTTTGAAACTCATTTCTGGCGCAACTGTCGATGGATCGCCTGCGATCGCGTAAGATGGGCCTTCCTTCAAAGCGTGGAGGTCGCGTCTCATGTCGAAGCGTTCAAACACAAACTCACCTTCCCCGTCGTTCCAGCGAAGAGTGCCGAAGAAGTTTTACACCATCATGGGCCCGCCGGCGGTCCCCAAAGATCTGGAGATGGAGTTCGACGAACTCTGGCAAATGTTTCGGGAGGCGCTCCAGCCTGCCGACTTTATTGACGAGATGTACATCCGTAATGCTGCGGACCTGGAGATGGAGGTTCGCAACGCACGAAAATTGAAGGCTGCCCTCATGGCATCGTCTCGAGACAGCGGCCTAAAAACTCTGCTCGACAAGCTAGGCCTTCAACACTCCGCCCGCACGAATTTGGCGGAAGCCTGGATGCGCGGAGAGCCAAGCGCCACAAAGGAGGTCAAGGCTCTTTTAGGGTCCGCGCAAATGGGCGCAGATGAAATTTTCGCGCACACGCTAGCCAACAAGATTGATGTTTTCGAGAAAGTCGAGCGCATGATCGCGCAGGCAGAGGCCCGCAGGAACGCCCACATTTCAGAACTCGCGCGCCACAGGTCTTGGTGGTCAGAGCAGATCAAGTCCATCACAAGCAAGCCCATTGACGTAGAGTTTGCCGAAACCGAGACGGGTAACACTGATGAACGCCCCACCGAACCGTAAGGGCGATGCCAACAAACGAAACGCACAAAAAAGTACCGGGCCGCGCACAGCATCCGGGAAGGTGCGCTCGTCGCAAAACGCACGCCGTCACGGCCTAGCAACCCCAATTAGCTGCGACCCTACTTGGAAAGAGACTTCAACGGCCATCTATAACCAGATTGTCGACTTATTTTTTACGGATGAGCAGAAAGCCCTCTGCCTGCGAGTAGCCGAGCGCCAATGTGAAATCTTGAGGACGAGGAAAGCTCGCCAGGCCGCCATCGAGCAAGCATTTTCCAAAAGACGTTACACGCCTTCCCTAGTGGACCTCCTTGGCGAGCCCCTATGTCGTTGGATGGCAAACGCGGAAATGGCGAGGGGCAGAAGCGCTGAGACTATGGATCACTACTCGACACCAAAACTAAAATCTGAGCCCGAGAGTAATTGCATCGCGGTGAGTGAAGTCATAGGCGACATGAACAGGCTAGACAGGTACGAACGCAGGGCCCACTCAGCAATGCGAAAAGATCTTGGTCGCCTCAAGAAAATGCTCTTCGAGCAGCACTCAGTTTCACGTGAAGCCAACCCGACCAAAGGTAAGATCAAATTGTAAGTTTGGCAGAACGAACCCAAATATGCGACGTAGAATTATGAAAGAGAAGGCCCACTCTTGGTCTAAATTATACGCGCCACACGATCGGCAATCGCCAGCGCGCTTGTGAGCCCCGGTGATTCAATCCCAAAGAGCTGTACGACACCGCGCACGCCATGATCGCGCGGACCCGCGATGATAAAATCCTGCGCGCCACCACCCTGCGGCACGATCTTAGGGCGAATGCCAGCATAGGCTGGCTGCAAGGCGCCATCTTGCAAATCTGGCCAATAGCGGCGGATGGCAGAATAGAAACTGTCCCCGCGCGCAGGATTCACGGCATAGTCAATCTCATCCACCCATTCGACATCAGGACCAAAGCGCGCTTGGCCGCCCAGATCCAAAGTCAGATGGGTTCCAAGCCCACCCGGAACTGGCACGGGATAGATAAGCCGCGAAAAAGGTGAGCGCCCAGCAAGGGTGAAATAATTGCCCTTCGCCAAAAAGGCCTGCGGCACAGATTGCGTGGGAAAGCCAACAAGATTGCGCGCGAGCGCCACGGCGCCAAGACCTGCCGCATTGATGAAGCTCTTGGCCAGAAGCTGCATCGGCTCAGCCCCGCCCGTCTCAACAACAACGCCATCCTCGCGGATCTCGCCGCGCATGATCGGCGTGTGGCACACAAGCACCGCGCCTTTGGCCTCTGCATCACCCAGCAGGCTCAGCATAAAGGCATGGCTGTCGATAATGCCGGTGGAGGGCGAATGAAGCGCCCCGTGACAGGCCAGCGCAGGCTCCATCTGTTTGGCCTCGCGCGCATCCAAGAGGCGCAGATCCTCCACACCATTGGCGAAGGCCCGCGCACGAATGCCAGCAAGCTGCCCAACCTCCTCATCGCTAGTCGCCACAATCAGCTTGCCGCATTGTTGGTGGGGCAGCGCGCGCTCGCGCAAATAGGCATAGAGCTGTTGACGTCCCGCCACACAAAGCCGCGCCATCACGCTTGCGGGCGCATAATAAATGCCCGCATGGATCACCTCGCTATTGCGGGCGGAGGTGACCGTACCGAAACTCTCTTGCTCTTCGAGAATGAGCACATCGCGCCCCTGCGCTGCGAGCGCGCGCGCAATGGCGAGCCCGACGACGCCCGCGCCTGCGACAATGCAATCAACTCTCTCCACCAAAGCCTCCTGAAGCTGCGCCAGTCTAACCACTCCGGGGGCAGGCTCAAACAGGCCTTGATGGCGCGCGCGACGCGGGGCAGACTGGCGCCAAGGCGTCCCCACAAGCGCCATCAGGGAAGATCATATGCTTCGTCGCCAGTTTCTGCGCACGCTTCCGCTCGCCGCAGCCAGTCTTGCCACCCCTGCCCTCGCGCAAAGCTTTCCCGAGGGCGAGCCCAAGATGAAGCGCTTTGATGAACAGCGCTGGGTACTCGACAATATTATTCAGGCCAATGGTATTGATTGGGACCAAGGCCATATCGGCGTTGTTCTGCGCGCCTGCGGCCTTGCGGTGCAAGCTGACATGAACACAGTGCGCCAACGCGTGCGCAAATATGCTGACATCGTGCCAGCCTTTGAACAGCTGGCCCGCCGCCGCGAAGCCCTCGCGCAAGAACATCTGAAAAATGACGAGCTGATCCCGGCGCGCGATAATTTCTACATCGCCTCGGTCTATTGGGGCACGGCCATGTGGGGCGTGGAGGAGCATGGCGAACGTCTGCGCCATTCCAACACGCGCAAGCGCGAGACCTATTCCAGCTATATGAAGCTCGCAGATCACAAGATCGAATGGGTGGAGATCCCCTATCGCGGCAAATCCCTGCCCGCGATCTTGCATCTGCCGCCCGGCTATCAAGCGGGGCAAAAAGTCCCGGTCGTGGTCGCTGTGCCGGGCATGGATGGGTTTAAGGAGCGCGCCGTCTCGCTCTATGCCGACAATTTCATGGAGCGCAAATATGCCGTGCTAGCCATTGAAGGCCCCGGCTATTGGGAATCGCCCGTGCGCGGGCTCTTCATTGATGTGCAGGGCTGGATCGACACGGGCAAAGAGGTCGCGAAATATCTGCGCATGCGGCCCGAGATCGATGGTGAGCGCATCGTCGCGACGGGCTCAAGTTTCGGATCTTTCTTCTCGGCTGCTTTGGTGAGCGAGGAGCCCGCCTTCAAAGCCTGCTCGGTTGTCGGCACCTGCTATGAGCCCGGCGGCAAGATGATCTTTGATGAGGCCTCACCCACATTCAAAAAACGCTTCATGTTCATGTCGGGCATTCACGATGAGGCCGCCTTCGACACATTCCGCAAGACGATTGATTGGCGGCCCTTCGCCAGCAAGATCAAGATCCCCTTCCTCGTCGCGACAGGCGAGGCCGATGAGCTCTGCCCACTGTCTTATACAGAGGCTTTCGTGAAAGCGCTCAGCGGACCAAAAGCCCTTATGATCTATCAGGACTCACGCCATTCGCTGGCGGGCGCGTCGGTCTCGAATGGACCCGACCCGCGCATCTATCAAGCCGAATGGCTGACGCGCTGCCTTGCTGGCAAGCCCATGACGAGCGAGCGCATGTATATCGAGAATAGCGGCCGCGTCGTCAAAAGCGCTCTTGGCTAATCAAGCCGCAGACCAAGGCGCTGGATAATCTTGCGCCAATAGTCCGCATCTTTGGCGATCACTTGTGCAAATTGCGCGCTGGTGATCGCCTGCGCTTCAAAACTATTTTTGGCGAACATCTCAACCACGCGTGGGCTCGCCAAAACGCGGCGGACATCCTGCTGGATTTTGTCCACCAATGCGGGCGGCATGCCAGCAGGGCCGAAGAGGCCGAACCAATTGCTCGTCTCAAAGCCGCTCACGCCCTGCTCATCCACTGTCGCCAATTCGGGCCGACTGGCAGCGCGGCGTTTGCCAGCTGCTGCCAGAATACGCAGTTTGCCGCCGCTCTCATGCTGCTCAATGCTCGACAGATTGAGCAGCAGCGCCGAAATGTCGCCACGCAGCAACCCCTCCAGCGCAGGCGCAGCCCCCGGATAAGGCACATGGACCAGCTCAGTCCCCGTGCGCGCCTTAAAATCCTCCATCCCCAGATGCGCATAAGTGCCAATCCCATAAGAGCCATAGTTGAGCTTGCCCGGATTGGCTTTGGCATAAGCGATAAAGGACGGGATCGAGGTCGCGGGCACAGTCGCATTGATGACGAACATGGGCGTTGCGCGGCTGAGCAAGGCAATCGGTGTGAACTCATCCACGCGATAGGTCAGTTTGGGCGAGAGCGAAGGATTGGCGGTAAAGGTCGTGTCGGCCACCACCATCATCACATGACCATCAGGACGCGCACGCGCGGTCGCCTGCGCAGCGACGCCATGATTACCGCCCGGGCGGTTCTCAACCATGACCGATTGGCCCCAGATCTCGCTCAGACCCTGCGCCAACAAGCGCGCCATGAGATCCGTCACCCCGCCCGCAGGCACGGGAACGAGCAAGCGCACAGGCTCTTGCGGGAAAGTCTGCGCAGCAAGGGGATGGCCCGCACATAGAGCCCAAGCGAAAGCAATAGCTCGCAGCGCAAGTCTCATGGACCCCTCCCCTTCTTTGCGATGCTCAATCATCGCTTGTTGCCTCTATCTTATTCGAGCTGCGGGACGGCACAACCACTTGCTGCGCGCCCACAGGCCGGACAGAATGCATATTCAATAAGGCGCAAAGCAAAACCGGGAGGACAAGATGAGCAGCTCAGAGCGCGCGCTTTCACGCCGACAGTTTCAAACACTCGCGCTTGGCGCGGCCGCATCAGGAGTGCTGCCACAAATGACCCATGCCCAGCCCGCGCCGCGCAAAAGACTGATCGTCGATTCACAGATCCATCTGTGGAAGGCGGACACGCCAGAGCGGCCTTGGGTGAAAGGAACCGTGGCGCAATTGCCCGAGCCCATGACGATTGAACGCGTTGTGCCGATCCTTGATGAAGCAGGCGTCGATAAAGTGGTGATCGTGCCGCCTTCGCTCGAAGGTACGCGCTTTGACTATGGGCAGGAGGCCGCGCGCCGCTATCCGGGCCGCTTTGCAACCATGGGCCGCGTGAATCTGAATGACCCGGCTGAAAAAGACCGCGTGCCGAAAATGCACGAACAGGCGAATCTGCTCGGCGCGCGCTTTTTCTTCCAACCCTCCGCAGCCAAATGGCTGGAGGATGGGACCGCGGATTGGTTCTGGCCCATGGCGGAGAAGATCGAACTGCCCGTTATGTTCCTGACCATCGGACAAACACCGCTCTTTGCGAAAATCGCAGAGCGTCATCCGCGCCTGCCGCTCATCATCGACCATCTGGGCGTGACGATTGAAGCGGTGCAGGACGGATCCGTCGCGGCGAGGATCAGCGAGACGGTTGCTTTGGCGAAATATCCCAATGTCTCGGTGAAGGTCTCGTCAACGCCGCTCTATTCCAAAGAGGCCTATCCCTGGCGCGATATGAACGAGCCGATCAAGCGCGTCTTCGATGCTTATGGGCCACGCCGCTGCCACTGGGGGACTGACCTCACCAACTCCTTTGATCGGGGCAGTCTGAAACAGCGCATCACCCATTTCACCGAGGCTCTCCCCTTCCTCTCAGAAGAGGACAAAGACTGGGTCATGGGCCGCTCGCTTTTGGAAAAGCTACGCTGGGCCTGAAGCGGGCGATCAGTTTGCCCCTCAGGGAGCCCCTAGGGCAGTATGACCTTAGTATAAAAGGGGGACGCGGGAAGCTGGTTTCGGCCCGCAGGGAACAGCTTCAGGGCCTGCCCGCTCAGTGCAGGCTGGCTGGGGCGGGAGGATTCGAACCTCCGCATGGTGGAATCAAAATCCACTGCCTTACCGCTTGGCGACGCCCCAACAGTGCCAAAGCACTGCCTTGGCCTGCGCGCTCGATGCGAGCGGGGCGGACCATAGAGCGCAGCTCGCCTAGCTGCAACAGGCTCCGTGCTTTTTCCTGCACAGGAATCCGCACCCCTTGCCGCTGCCAGGATCCGCGTCTATAAGACGCCCGTTCGCGCCGCGCGCGATGTCGGAGTGTAGCGCAGTCTGGTAGCGCACCTCGTTCGGGACGAGGGGGTCGGAGGTTCGAATCCTCTCACTCCGACCATTTCCCGCCCTTCCAATAGCTTTGTCAGCCCTTCCTATGGCCGCAGCTTGCTTGCTCCAGCCATTGTCGGCGGATGCGTGCCCTCTCCCGCTCCTCGCCCGGCGATGGCTCGATGCCATGAAGCGCCCCAAAGTCCCGGCCGAGATATAGCGTGCTGTGGGCCGCGCAGATCTGTGCCAATCGCTCCATGGGCAGGGCCGCCAGTGCCAGCACGACAGGGTGATTGGTGACTTGCGGGCGGTTGCGCACCAGATCGACCCCGTGACGCAGGGAATCAGTGTCGACCAACACCACATCGACCTTTTGTTGCTCAATCGCTGCGACCGCCTCGCGATAGGGCGTCACCAAATCAGCAGCCGCCCGCAGATGCAGCGGCAGGAGCACACAGAACCCCACCAGCGCACTGGCAAGGCCAACCCACCGCCCCTGTGGCAAGCGCGCGGCATAGGCGCCGGCCAGCAGACACAGACTGCCCAGACAGCCATGCAAATAGCGATAGCCCCAGCCCAGCCCCTGCTCTGCCGTGACTACGAAGACAATCAGAATGGTCAGCACAATGCCGCCCACCATTGCCTCCTCATGCAAGCTGCGCTGGCGCCGCAGGGCCAACCAAAACAGCCCGACCACCAAAGGCGATTGCCACACAACAAAGCGCACCAGATTTTGTCCCATCAAAGGAACAAAGCCGGGCTCGAACAGATCAATGAACTCCGCCAGCCGCTGCACCAACAGGCCTGCGCCCAGCGGCGCACCTTGCGGCATTTGCGTTTGCGTGAGGAGAGCCAGCAGCAGCCAATAATTGATCCAGAACAGACCCATCGCGCCATAGGCGAGCACATAGGCACCAAGCAGGCGCCAGCGTTTGGCCTGCCACAGGCTCAATAAGAAAGGCGCAACAAACAGCGGATGAAAAATCAGCTGATGCAGGCCACAGGCCGCAAAACCGACAATCATTGCCGCCAGATGCGCGAGCGGTCTGTCGCGCAGAAACAGCCAGAGCCACAACAAATTAAGCGCCAAATGCGCGCTCATCGCATAGCTCGTCATGGAAGTGATGAGAAATTGTGGCGATGAGGCCAGTAGCACAGCGCTTAAAAGAGCAGCATCAGGCCGCGTCGGCCACAGACGCCGCCCAATCATATAAAGGAGCCAAACTGAAACAGCCGAGAGAAGTGGATTCAGCCAGGCGGGATCAGCGATTTTGGACACCAATGCGCGCAGGGCCGAATGAACCGGCAGATAGGCTGACAGAATGAGGCGCTTGTCTGGAAGGCGCACAATGAAGAAAGGCTGCAGGGCGCCCCGGTCCTCCTCCCATTGCGAGGGCAGCTGCGCCATGAGCTTTCCGCCCGCGATGATCTCACCATCTTGCACAGCCAAAACTTCATCACGCGAGAAGTCGAAATCGCCGAAAATGATTGTGCGTCCTGACAGACCAATCACAACCGTCATCAGGCACAGCAATGCAATGGTCGCAAAAGGCGGAAGTCCGATAAGGCGCGGCCGTGGCTGCACAATTGAAAGCAGCAACAAACATCCGACCACAATGGCGAGAGGCAGCGTGTCGCCCACCAGATATTGGCACATGTTCCATGCAACGCTGGCGCAGATCTGCTCTCGCGTCCAAAGCCGCAGCACATGGATCGCAAGCAACGCCGCTGCCAGCAGACGCAACACTATGGCCGGGCGAATGAATAAGCCGGGCGCCCTCACCAGGGTGCCTGCATGCTACGCGCTGGTGTGATGGACATGAGGCCCCAATGGGCTGCACCAAAGGTCAAGATCAACATGGACGAGTCTCAAAATGGATAGTCTCCCCCTCAGGGGAGGTAAATCAGTCCGCACGGGCGCAAAATTCACGCCAATGAATGTGATTTACGCATAAAGAGCAGGTCGCGCAAATGGCCCCCTTCGGCTATAAGGCGAGCATGACGAAGCCCATCAAAGAATCCAGCCGCCCCGGCGTCACGCAAGCGATGCTCGAATGGTACGAGACCGTCCCCGACGACCGCCTCGCCCATCTCGTGCGCGATGCGCGCCGCGGCTTTGGCCGCTGCCTTCAGTTGCGTTTGGCCGAACGCGGCATTGCCATCGGCCATTGGACCTTCTTGCGCATTCTGTGGGTGCGCGATGGCCTTACCCAGCGCGAACTCAGCGATCTGGCTGGCGTGATGGAGCCAACAACTTTCGCAGCTCTGCGCACGATGGAGGGGCTGGGCTATATTACGCGCCAGCGCCGTCCCGATAATCGCAAGAATATCTATGTGCATCTAACGGCCGAGGGTCATGCCCTGCGCGATGTGCTGGTGCCGCTGGCCCAAGACATCAATGATCTGGCCGTCATCGGCGTTGACCCCCAAGACCTCGCCGCCACCCGCCGCGCGCTTGGTGTGATGATCACCAATCTGGCGCGCTATGAATCACAAGTGGTCACAGAAAAGCGCCGCGTCCCCTCGACCGCCACGTCCACCAAGGCCCCGCGATGATGCGCTCCACCCTGCTGGCTGCACTCTTTGCTTTGGGGATCGCAACCGTTGCTAACGCGCAACATATGCATAGCGAGGCAACAGCCATCGCGAATATTGGCGACATGACGGTGGAACATGCCTGGTCGCGCGCAACACCCTCTGCTGCGCCAGTTGCCGGCGGTTATCTGACAATCCGCAATTCAGGCAAGGCAGCTGACAAACTCATTGGCGGGTCGAGCGAGATTTCGCAGGCGGTCGAGGTGCATGAAATGGCCCTCAACAATGGCGTCATGACGATGCGCTCTTTAGCGTCTGGCCTGGAGATCAAGCCCGGCGAGAGCGTTCAATTGCAGCCCGGCGGCTATCACATCATGTTCACTGGTCTGAAGCGTCCGCTCAAGCAAGGTGAGACCTTCAAGGCACAACTGACTTTTGCGCATGCTGGCAAGGTGGATGTGGTCTTCACAATCCGCGCCATGAATGCGCGCCCCGAACATGACCATTCTCACCACAACAACTGACCGCCATTGGGATGCAGCAATTGGCCTGAGATATAAGAGGCCTTGTCGCTGAGTAGAAAATCAACAACAACGGCGACATCCTCCGGCGTCCCCATGCGGCCCAGTGGCAAAGCAGCGGCAAATTTTGCGCGCAATGCTACATGTTGTTCTGCCGTGCGGCCCGTTGCCAAAAGCGGCGTATCAATCGGCCCCGGCCCAATCGCATTGACGCGGATATTTTTGGGCGTGAACTCAACCGCCATCGCTTTGGTCAGTGAATAGACCGACGTCTTCGCCGCCGTATAAGTGGCGTTACCCGCAACGCCCATGATGGCAAAATCGGAGGCTGTGTTGACGATGGTCCCATGGCCAAGGCTCAGCATATGAGGGATGACGGCCTGTGCGCACAGAAACATCCCCTTCACATGCACATCCATCATCACATCCCAATCAGCCTCGCTGATGAGATCAACAGGATTGCGGCGATTAATGCCCGCATTGGCAAAGAGCGCAGCTGGAGGTCCAAAAGTCGCGGTGGCTTGTGCCACCATCTCAAAGACACTTGTGCGATGGGCAACATCAACGATGATGGCCTGCGCTTCACCGCCAGCGCTTTTGATCTCGTCGACCACTGAGCGCGCACCGTCCAGATCACGATCCGCAATTGTCACCTTCATGCGGCGCGCAAGACGCACTGCGCTGGCTCGCCCAATGCCGCTAGCGCCACCTGTCACGATTACATGCATGGCGCTCTCCTAAAACAACAGACTGCCGCCATTCACGCGCAGATCTTGTCCGGTCATGAAGGCATTGTCGCGGTCGAGCAGAAAAAGGGCGGCCTCTGCCATATCAAGCGGTGTTCCAATGCGCCCCATCGGATTGGCCGCCGCGCGAGCGGCGAGAACCGTATCCGAAAGATTGGCGCGCGGCATGGCCGTGTCCGCAATGGCAGGAGAGACCGCATTGACGCGGATCTGATCACGCGCGACATCAAGCGCCATGGAGCGCATCAGACCAAGAATCCCGCCTTTGGTGGCACTATAAGCCGCTGAATTGCGCCCACCTGTACGCGCCAGCGAGGATGAGAAGAAAACAATACTCCCGCTTTTCTGCGCGCGCATGCTTGGCAGTACGGATTGCGCGCAAAGCAGAGTGCCTTTCAGATTAATCTGA
Source organism: Beijerinckiaceae bacterium (assembly GCA_947454485.1). Taxonomy (GTDB): domain Bacteria; phylum Pseudomonadota; class Alphaproteobacteria; order Rhizobiales; family Beijerinckiaceae; genus Terripilifer. The sequence goes on along the minus strand of CANGJJ010000010.1, from coordinate 70,603 downwards.
AAATGATCGGCCCAACTCGCATCATCAATTTCGAGGAAAGGCTGCGTGCGGTAAATGCCCGCAAGACACACCAGACCATAGATGGCACCAAAGCGCGCCAGTGCCTTGTCGCGCGCAGTTTCAATCGAGGCCTTGTCACGCACATCAACCCGTTCGAAGAGGAGATTGGCATGTGTGGCCACGCCCAGCGCGCCGGGTGCAACATCCCATGCGCTGACTTGATAGCCTTCCTCCAGCAGGCGGCGCACGAGCGTCTCCCCAATGCCGCCACCAGCGCCTGTGACGCAGACGCAGCCTTTGTCAGGTTTCGACACTGGTGCCCCTCCAGCGCAAGAAATAACCTTCAAGACGAAGGAAGATAAAGTTGATCAAAAAGCCCAGCAGACCGAGGGTAAAGATACCTGCAAACATCTCAGGCACGCGGAAAATGCGCTGCATATCGAGAATGAAATAGCCGATACCGCTATTGCCCGTAATCATCTCCGCCACGACAGCAACAATCAGCGCAATGCCAAGACTGATGCGCATACCGGTGAGAATGCTGGGCAGGGCTGCGGGCAGAATGATCTGCCATAATGCGCGTGTGCGCGAGAGACCGAAGGTGCGGCCTGTGTCAATCAACACGGGATCAACGCCGCGCACACCGCCATATGTATTCAGCAGAATGGGAAACATACAGGCAAGAAAGACGACAAAGACCTTCATCTCATTGCCGATCCCCAAAAACAGGATCGCAACGGGAATATAGGCCGAGCTTGGAATCGGGCGAATGAATTCGGTGATGGGTTCGAGCAACCGATAGACCATCGAAATGGTGCCCATCAAAAGACCAAGCGGAACGCCCACGATGGCAGCCAGCGCAAAGCCCATGAAGATACGCCCCAGGCTTGGCATCAATTGGCGCGTCAATTCACCTTGGGTGACGAGACTGCGCCACCATGATTCAAAAATGACCGTGACACGCGGGAAGGTCAGCGAGTCGATGAGATGAGCGGCGGACGCACCCTCCCATGCTGCCAGCAGAACCAAAATCAGCAGAAAACCGGGCCAGCGTTTTTTCATGGCCTCACCTCAAACCTGCGGGTCAGCATGGCCAGCTTTCTCCTGCAAGAAAATGCTGGAGAAGAGACGCTGGCTCAATGCGTGGAAGTGATCTTGCCCGCGCGTCGCGATCTGGTCGCGCGGATAGGCAAGGTCGATGGACACATCGTCATTGATGCGCGCGGGCGCCTTGCTCAGGGAGATGATACGGTTCGACAAAAATACTGCCTCTTCGACATCATGGGTAACGAAGAGAATGGTGACGGGAATAGTTTGCCAGATTTTCAGCACCAGTTCCTGCAAAATGGCACGCGTCAGTGCATCAACAGCACTGAAGGGCTCGTCCATCAACAAAACCTCTGGCTCGCAAATCAACGCACGCGCAATCACGACGCGCTGCTGCATGCCGCCGGAGAGCTGATAGGGATAGAAATTCTCATAGCCCTCAAGCCCCACCAGCTTCACATAATGCCGGCACAGATCATCGGCCTCTTTGGCGGAGAGTTTCTTGCGGTGGCTCTGCAAACCGAACGCGACATTTTCAATGACGGTGCGCCATGGAAAGATCGACTTCGTATATTGCTGGAAGACATAGATCATGCCTGAGGCTGGGCCATCAACACGATTGCCGTTGAAGAGGATCTCGCCATCCGTTGCAGGCTCAAGCCCTGAGATCAATTTCAGCAAAGTGGATTTGCCGCAGCCCGAGGGGCCGACGATGGAGAGGAAGCTGCCTTGCTCAATGCTGCAACTCAACCCATCAAATACAGTCATGGGCTGACCATTGACCGTGAATCGCTTCACCGCTTGGCGCACTTCGATAATGGGCGGCCCGAGCCTTGGGTCAACCGCCCCCGCGCTCGCTGTCGCGATCTCGCTCATCAATATTCCTCCCTGCAAGGCTGCGGCTTGTCGCCTTTTGTGCCCTGTTTGTCTTTAGAATGGCGAAAGCTTCAGTCTCTGTCCAGCCAGCGCTCGCCACTCTTTTGTGTCAGGCAAAAGCCCGCTTGGAGGCCCGCGCCAGACCGCCGTGCAGATCAAGCATACGCTCAGCCCAAGCATTCACAGGATCATCCGCACTCACCAAAACTTTGGGCGAAACATTGCGGATCCACATGAAGCTACCGAAGATGCAATAGTCCGCAAAGGCAGGCGCTGCGCCATTGACGAAGGCTTGCTCTTGCAAAAGCGCACGCAGGGGGGAGAGCGCAATCTTCATTTGCGCGCGCGCCTCCTCTTCCCCGATGGCGAAGTCTTCAAGGCTCTTGCCGATACGCGCCTCACGCGAGGAGCGGAAATAGGCGCGGTCCTTCTCGGCAATCGCATTGTAAATGTCGAGAATGACGGCCTTGAATGCAACAGCCGAGATCGCAGTCTGCGCAAAGTGCCGTGCGAAATTGGCGAGCGCTTTTCCCTCTTCGCCCAGCATCAAGCTCGGGCGATCCGCATAGCGCTGGTCAAGATCAAGGCCGATGGCCCATGAATCACTGAGCACATGATCGCCATCAATCAGCACAGGCACAGCGCCCTGACCCGAGGCTGCAATCGCATCCTTGTCCGTAAAGCGCCACGGCACGGTCTCAACTTCGAGACCCTTATGCGCGAGCGCCATGCGAATGCGCCAGCAATAGGGGCTGAAGCGAACCTGCGGGTCCGCCCCTGCCAGATCATACAGACGCAGGCTCATAGCGCGTGAATCCGCACAGGGTCTTGCGCTTCTGTCGAACCCAGATGCACGGACTCGCCATGATCGAGCGCGGCCTGAATGCGCTTGATCAATTCGCGCGCAGACGCTGCCGACAATTCAACAGCCACACGCTCTTTGCTGCGCGAATCCACAAAGTCGATATTCAGCGCATGATCGAGTGGCACATGAACAGGGTGATCATAATAGATCACCGCCGTATCAACAGCCATCCAACCCTTCTTGCCTTTGGCGCTTCCAAAGATCTGCGCCTTCTCGGTGATGTAGGAACACATGGCTCACCTCAACGAAGATGCCGCGCGAAAAAGTCATAGACCTTGCCCCAGGCATCCACAGCCTGTTCGACACGATAGCTCGGACGGTTCCAATCGAAGAACGCATGACCCGCGCCATCATAGCGATAGAACTCATAGGTCTTGCCGAGCTGCTTGAGCACTTCTTCGGTCTTGTTGACCTGCGCAACATCGGGCTCTTTATCGTCATTACCGAAGATGCCGAGCATCGGGCAATTCATATCCTTGGTGAAATCGATGGGGGCCTTGGGCTGCTTGGCCGTCAAAGCCTCAGCAGGAGCCATCACGCGCCCACCCCAACAATCAACCGCTGCATTCACACCCGGCAAACGACAGGCAGCCAGATAAGTGTGGCGACCGCCTGAGCAATAGCCCATGACGCCCACCTTGCCATTGCTGTTGGACTGCGCCCGCAAGAAGGCCATGGCCCCGGCGACATCGCCCAACATCTGCTCATCAGAGATGCCACCCGCTGCGCGCATCCGTGCGCCAATGTCATCCGGGTCGCCCTCGCCTTCGCGGAAATAGAGATTGTTGCAGATCACCGAATAGCCGTGATGAGCCAGACGGCGCGCCGCCTCGATACAGACCTCATTCCAACCGGGCAGATGATGAATGAAGACCACGCCGGGAAAGGGGCCATCGCCCTTGGGCCGCGCATAATAGGCATTGCCCATATCGCCATTATGGCCCTTGAACTGAACCTCTTCGCAAATGAGATCTCTGTAAGTCACATCACTCTCCCTGACCGTGCCATGCTGGCACTTTGGCGCAACTATAACGCCTTGCGCACATTTGGGGAGGGCCTTCCACAAGAGGCTTGCCTCCCCCGCCCGCCCTGCCAGAATAGGCAGCCAAGGGAGAGACAATCATGCGAAGCCCTCAAGATATTGGCGGCCTGCCCGAAGGCCCGGTCGACACATCTGAGCACAGCCTGACCTTTTGGGAGAAACAGGCCGATGGTCTGCGCGCTGCCGTGGGCGCCAAGGGCCTCATGTCGAGCCACGAGAGCCGCCGGGCCATCGAATCCCTCGGCCATGACGCGATGGAGCGCCTGACCTATTACGAACGCTGGACGGCGGCCCTCTCGCGCCAGATGGTCGATCGCGGCGTGCTCACCCAAGACGAGATCGACGCCAAAGTGGCGCAGGTGCGCCAGCGGCTGCACGACAGCGGCGAGTTGGAGTTGGCACCGGGCGAGGCGGAGAAATTCGCATGACGCAATTTGCCCCCGGCGACCTTGTGCGCATTCGAGATGATTATCCCCCCGGCCATATCCGCACACCCATTTATCTGCGCGGCAAAGAAGGCGTGGTGGAGCGCTATTTCGGCGCCTTCGGCAATCCCGAAGTGCTCGCCTATAATTTGAAAGGCCCCAAGAAGGATCTCTACAAGATCCGCTTTCGCGCGGCCGATGTCTGGCCTGATTACCAAGGCTCGCCCAAAGACGTCATCGAAGCTGATATTTATGAACACTGGCTGGAGAAGCTGGCATGAGCGGCGATCATCACCACCACCACGATCATGGGCATGGCCATGCCCATTCCCCGCCGCAGCCCGATGACAAGGTGCATAGCTATTACCAGATTCTCAGCATCGCGCTGAAGGAGCTGCTGATCGAAAAAAATGTGGTCACAGCCGCCGAAGTGCGTCGCTTCATCGAAGCGCGTGACTCCATCACCCCTGCCAATGGCGCAAGGGTCATTGCGCGCGCTTGGGTCGATCCTGCCTTTCGCGCGCGTCTCTTGGAAGATGCCAATAAAGCGGTTGGCGAGCTTGGCTTTGAAATGACAACCGCACGGCTTGTTGCGGTGGAGAATACGCAAGAGGCGCATAATGTCGTCGTCTGCACGCTCTGCTCCTGCTATCCGCGCGACCTCCTGGGCCTGCCGCCCGCTTGGTACAAGAGCCGCGCCTATCGCGCCCGCATCGTGCGTGAACCGCGCGCCGTTCTGCAAGAGTTTGGGACTGAGCTCAGCGATGATGTTGCTTTGCATGTGCATGACTCAACCGCCGACATTCGCTTCCTCGTCCTTCCCCGTCGACCCGCTGGCACACAGCATATGAGCGAAGCAGAGCTCGCCGCCCTCGTCACCCGCGATTCCATGATCGGCGTCACGGTGCTCGATCAGGTGGCCTGATGAAGGCAGCAGAGATCCGCCTTGAAGGCCGCGTCGCGCTTGTCACCGGCGCCGCCAATGGTCTTGGCCGCGCGATGGCGCAGGCTCTGTGCCGTGCGGGTGCAGATGTAGTCTTCGCCGATATAGATGCAGGCAGCACAGGCGCGGCGGTGGCCGCCGTTGCTTTTCAGCCAGGTTGCGGCAAAGCGATTGGCCTGCCCTGCGATATCACCCAACCGCGCGATTGCGAGCGCACGGTCAATGAGACCTTGCGGCTCTTTGGTCGGCTCGACATTCTCATCAACAATGCTGGCAAAGGCCCCGCCCATATCGAGGCCGCCCCCGGTACCAAGAGCAAGCGCTTTTGGGAAAGCGACATGGTAGTCTGGGCCAAGATCATCGAGACCAATGTGATCGGCACTTATTACATGGCGCGCTTTGCAGCGCCCCACATGATCGCGCAAGGCTGGGGGCGCATCATCAATGTGACAACCAGTCTCTCCACCATGCAGCGCAAAGAGAACTCGCCCTATGGTGTCAGCAAGACAGCGATTGAGGCCGAGACTTTGATCTGGGCGCAAGATCTGGCGGGTACTGGTGTCACCTGCAATTCGCTTATTCCCGGCGGCGCGGTGAATACGGATTTTGTCAGCGCGCGTGAGAAGCAAGAAGCAGCTGAGGCTGGCCGCCTATTGCTGGAGCCAGAGGTGATGCAGGCCCCGGTCCTGTGGCTTGCCTCACAGATGTCAGATGGCGTGAGCGGCAAGCGCTATGTCGGCAAGCTCTGGCCTGTTGAGGCTGATATTGATGAGGCGCAGTGCAGTGCGCTGGAGCCTTCGGTTTTGCTGCCGCCTGACAGGACCTAGCTCTCCTTCTCCCAGTGGGAGGAGGTGCCCGCGGATGCGGGCGGATGAGGGGATCGGGTCTTCGTTGTGAGAGACTCACTCAACCCTCCCATTGAGGGGGAAGGTGGAGCGTTCTTTATTCTGAAACCCCCGATCCCCGCCTCAGTCGGCATGTGCCGACAGCTCCTCCCATTGGGAGGAGCGGGCGCCCTATCCAGCCCGCTTCGCCTCATCCATCACGCGCCACAAACGCTCGGGTGTTGCGGGCATATCAACATGCCGCACACCAAGATGCGAGAGTGCATCGACAAGCGCATTACCCACAGCTGGCAAAGCCCCTACGCAGCCAGCTTCGCCTGCGCCTTTCACGCCCAACGGATTGGTCGCTGTGGGCACAGGATGGGATTTGATGTCGATATGCGGGAAGGCCTCAGCATGGGGCATGCAATAGTCCATAAAAGAGCCGGTGAGATTCTGGCCTGAGTCAGGATCAAAGCGGATCTCCTCCATCAGCATCTGACCGACACCTTGCGAAATGCCCCCGATGATCTGACCCTTCAGCAATTTGGGATTGAGCACCGTGCCGACATCATCCACCACGACATAGCGCTCAATCTCGACCTGACCCGTGTCCTCGTCGATCTCAAGTTCAACAATGTGGCAGCCATTGGGATAGTTCTGCACTTTGGCATAATGGCTGGCGCTGGCGTTGAGGCCGACTTCCATTTCTTGCGGCAAATTTTTGGGGTGAAGCGAGGCTTTGGCCACATCTTTCATCGTCAGGCTGCGATTGGTTTTGGGATTGGTGAAAACGCCATCGGCATAATCCACTTGATCCACCTGCAACATATGCGCAGCAATCTTGCGCGCCTTGTCGAGCACTTTGTTGGTGGCGAGCATAACCGCCGTGCCACCCAGCGCCGAGGTGCGCGAACCACCCGTGCCTTCACCAAAGAAGACCTGATCCGTATCGCCCTGCAGATAATGAATCTCGTCAGGATGAATGCCGAGCGTGTCAGAGACGATCTGCTTGAACACTGTCTCATGGCCTTGGCCCTGCGTGACAGCACCACACACAACCGTCAGTGAGCCCGTGCGATCAAAACGCACTTCGGCGCCTTCATAGCCCGGCGCGCCTGCCTTCTCGATTGTGTAACTCATGCCAATGCCGCGCAGCTTGCCGCGCTGACGCGCCTCTGCGCGACGTGCCTCAAAGCCTTTGTAGTCGATCATCTCAAGAGAAGTGTCGAGCACCCGCTCGAATTCGCCATTATCATATTTGAATGACAGTGCGGTTTGATAGGGCATGGATTGAGGCGGGATCATATTGATGCGACGGATCTCGGCTGCGTCCATCCCAATCTCATCAGCCGCCATATCAACGAGGCGCTCGATGACGAAAGCAGCTTCCGGTCGACCATTGCCACGGAAGGGGCGAATGATATTCGTATGCGTATAGACCGCCGTCACATCCACATAGCCAGCGGGGAATGTATAGACACCGGCCATCGTGCCGACATTGCTGAAAGCGCCGCTATCTGTGCCGGGCTGCGTATAAGCGCCCATCGCAACCAGATTGTTCACGCGCAGGCCCAAAAACTTGCCGCTTCTGTCGAGCGCAAGCTCCGCATCTGCGACATTGTCGCGGCCATGTGCATCAGCGACAAAACTCTCAGAGCGCGTGCAGACCCATTTCACCGGGCGGCCCGTGATCTTGGAGCCGAGAAGCACAAGACCAACCTCATTAAAGACGCCAGACTTCATGCCAAAGCTGCCGCCAATATCGCCCGCCACAACACGCAGCTTGCTTTCCGGCACACGCAAAGTCTGCGCAAGCTCTTCACGGAAGTTCAAAGCGCGCTGCAAGGTTGTGTAGCAAGTGTAGCGATCAGCTGCCGCATCATAGACACCAATCGAGCCGCGCGTTTCCATCGTCGCTGCGGTCACGCGGCTGATGGTGAAGCGCTTCTTGACGATGATGGGCGCTGCAGTAAAAGCCGCATCAGCCTTCGCCTTGTCGCCTTCGGTATAGATGAAGCAGATATTGTTCTCGCAATCATCATGCACCAGCGGCGCACCGGGCTTGGAGGCATCCGCCAAAGATGTGACGGCGGGCAGTGCCTCAAAATCGATATCGATTAGTTCAGCCGCGTCTTGTGCCTGATGATAAGTGTCAGCAACAATGAAGGCGATGGGGTCGCCGACATAGCGCACGCGGTCTTTCACCAATGCGGGAAATTTCGGCCGATACATGGGCGAGCCATCACGCTTGGTCTTGCCCTTGGCGGTTGGCAGATCGCCATAGCCGGAGGCCGCCCAATCTTTCCATGTCAGAACAGCAGCCACACCGGGGGCCGCTTCAGCGCGGGTCACATCAAGCCGCGTGATCTTGGCATGGGCATGGGGCGAGCGCAGAACAAAGCCATAGAGCATGCCGGGAAAAGCCATGTCATCGACATAGCGACCGCCACCGCGCAACAGACGCGGATCTTCGAAGCGTGGAACCGGCTGACCGATTGCAAACTCACCCATGGGCCCTGCCCTCGTCTTGAAATTTTGAAAATGAAAAAGGCGGGCCGCAGCCCGCCTCGCTCTTACTTAGTCATCTGCTCGACAGCGCGCCGTGCATAGACGCTGATGAGATGCGAGCGATAGACCGCGCTGCAATGGATGTCGCCCATGAGTTGCTCAGGCGAGACCTTGATATTGGCGATGGCTGCAGGCGTGAAGCTCGCCTCAAGCGCCTTCTCCATCTCGGTGACGCGGAAAGCATGCGGGCCAGCGCCCGTCACAGCCACGCGCACCTTGGAGCCATATTTGGCCACCATCACGCCGACGACCGCATAGCCGGAGGCCGGGTGACGGAACTTCATATAGGCGGCATTGTCCGGCACTTTGAAGCGCACTGCCGTGATGATCTCGCCCTCTTGCAGCGCCGTCTCAAACAGGCCGAGGAAGAAATCATCGGCCGCAATTTTGCGTTTGTTGGTCTCGATGACTGCATCAAGACCAAGGCAGGCCGCAGGATAATCGGCGGCAGGATCAGAATTGGCGACCGAGCCACCAATCGTGCCGCGATGACGCACAGCCGGATCGCCGATATTGCCAGCCAGCGAGGCCAAAGCCGGCAGCGCCTTGAGCACATCAGCAGAAGCTGCCACCACAGCATGAGGCGTCATGGCGCGCACAACGACCTCTTTGCCTTCAACCGCAATGCCCTTCAGCGCTGCGATATTGCCAAGGTCGATGAGATCGCTCGGCGCAGCCAAGCGGTTCTTCAAAGTCGGCAGCAAAGTCATGCCACCGGCCAAGAGCTTCGGGTCATCGCAAGCAGACAGCTTGCTGGCAGCGTCATTGACGTCGCTGGCGCGGTGATATTGGAAATTATGCATCGCGCTCTCCTTAAGCCTTCGCAGCCATCTTGGCACTTGCGTCCATGATCGCTTCGACAATGCCCTGATAGCCCGTGCAGCGGCAGATATTGCCTTCGAGCTGGTGGCGCACAGTCTTCTCATCGGCATTGGGCAGACGGCGGGCGATATCAACGCCCATCATCACCATGCCGGGTGTGCAAAAGCCGCATTGCAAACCATGATGTTCGCGGAAGGCCTCCTGCATCGGATGCAGCGTGCCATCAGCAGCTGCCAGACCCTCGATCGTTGTGACCGAGCGACCCTCAGCCTGCACCGCGAGCATGGTGCAAGACTTCATGGCAACGCCATCCACATGCACTACGCAGCAGCCGCACTGGGTCGTGTCGCAGCCCACATGTGTGCCGGTCAGGCGCAGATGTTCACGAATGAACTGAACGAGCAGCGTACGCGGCTCAACTTTACCCGTCACGGCCTTGCCGTTCACGGTCATCTTGACGTCAATGTCCACTTTCGGTCCTCCCGAATAGAAGATGAGTGAGACGGCTTATGCCGCCTGTCCATGCTTTGAGTTTTGAATAGAACGCCACACGCGCTCAGGCGTCAGCGGCATATCGATATGGTCGATACCGAAAGGCTTCAGCGCATCCACCACCGCCGAGACAATGGCGGGCGGTGCACCGGTCGCACCGGCCTCACCAGCACCCTTCACACCAAGCGGATTGGTCTTGGCAGGCACTTCGTTGAACAAGGCCTCGATATGCGACAGATGCGCCGCACGCGGCATGCCATAGTCCATATAGCTGGCCGTCAACAACTGACCAGAGGCGTCATAGACGACATTCTCGGTCAAGGTCTGCCCAACACCCTGCGCGACACCACCATAGACCTGACCATGAACGATGAAGGGATTGAGCACGATGCCGCAATCATCCACCGCCACATAGCTGACGATCTCGACAATGCCAGTCTCTGCATCAACCTCGACTTCGCAAACATGCGCGCCATTGGGGAAGTTCTCGCTCTCGAGTTCCACCGTCACGGTTTCATCAAGACCGGGCGACATGCCTTCCGGGATGCGCTTGGCATCGCGTGCAGCTTCAGCAACCTCAGCCAGCGAAATGCTGCTCGCACCCGCCTGGAACGCACCATTCGCAAACACAACCTTTTCAGCATCGGTCTGCAGCAGATGGCCTGCAATCTTCTTGCCCTTGGCGATGATAGCTTCAGCGGCCATCTTGATGCCTGCACCACCGACCATGGAGGAGCGCGACCCGAAGGTGCCCACCGAGACTTTCGGTGCGAGCGATGTATCGCCATCAACAAGCTTCACCTTGTCGAAGTCGACGCCCAGAAACTCATTCACGAGCTGCGAATAGACCGTGAGATGGCCCTGACCATGCGAATAGGTGCCCGCAAAAACGGTCACATCGCCCTTCTCATCAAGGCTGAGCCGCATGCCTTCAGTCGGACGGCTGCCCGCACCTTCAATGAAGCTCGCAACACCGATACCGCGATGTTTGCCACGCGTAGCAGCTTCTTTGCGACGCGTATCAAAGCCCGCCCAGTCAGCTGCCTTCAGCGCCATGTCGAGCGTGCCAGCAAAGTCGCCGGAGTCGAGCGTGAAGCCCAGATGCGTTTTGTAAGGCATCTGCTCTTGCGTGATGAAGTTGCGACGACGGATTTCCTCGCGCGACAGGCCAGTGGCCTTGGCGCCTGCATCCATCAATCGTTCCATGATGTAATTGGCTTCCGGGCGGCCCGCACCGCGATAGGTATCCGTGCAGATCGTATGGGTGAAGACAGGCTTCACCGAGAAATAGAAGTCCGGCACATGATAGACGCAAGGGATGATACGGCCACCACCCTCCATTGGCAGACGCACGCCATTCTCGGAGAGATAGGCGCCGACATTCACCAGCGTCGCAAGCTTCATGGCGGTGATGCGACCTTCAGCGTCAAAGCCCATCTGAGCATGATTGACCTGATCGCGGCCATGATAATCAGAGACGAAGGTCTCGGAGCGATCACCACGCCATTTCACAGGACGGTTCAATTCACGCGCTGCAAAAGAGACCATCACCGTCTCAGGATACATTTTCGAGCGGATACCAAAACCACCGCCCGTATCCTTCGAGATGATGCGCACTTTCGAGGGTTCGAGATTCAGCAACTGCTGGGCAAGCGCCATCTGCAAACGACGGCCACCTTGGCTGGGCGTATGCACGGTGAGCGACTGCGTGGCTGCATCCCATTTGGCAGCGGCTGCGCGCGGCTCCATCGGGCTCACGACAAGACGATTGTTGATGAGATCGACCGCCACGCGCTTGTGCGACTTGGCGAGCTTGGCGTCCACATCGCTCTGGTCGCCATATTCCCAATGCACGACCATATTGCTGTCATATTGCGGCCAGACCTTGGGGGCAGAGGGATCGAGCGCATGAGCGGTTGAGGCAATCGCATCTGAGGGATCAAAATCAATCTCGACCGCATCAGCTGCATCGCGCGCTTGCGAAGGGGTCTCAGCGACGACCATCGCGAGCACTTCACCCACAAAGCGCGTCTGCGCAACAGGCATGACCTGACGCTCGGGCTTGCTCATCGGGCGACCTGAGCGATCCGTATAGCTCGCATCATTCAGCAAAAGGCCAATGCCTTTGTCGACGAGGTCCTGCCCCGTATAGACGGCGATCACGCCATCCATGGAGCGCGCTGCAGACGAATCGATCGCGATGATTTTTGCGTTTGCGTGGGGCGAACGCACGAAAGCTGCATAGACCTGTCCCTCCAGATCAATGTCATCCGTGAACTGTCCACCGCCCGTCAGAAGGCGCACATCTTCCTTGCGCCTGACCGGCTGTCCGATTCCAAACTCGCCCATACCGTTGCCGTCCCAGTTGTGCCCTTGCGGGCGTCCTCATTTTTGTCCGCTATAAAGCCCGTTCAGCCGCGCTTCGCAAGCCTTTAGGGGCGCGAAGCTGACTGGCCGTCGAGATGCGCCACCACCTCTTCCACATGCATCACATCTGCATATTTGTGGTGCAGGTCGAACAGATTGACCTTGTGGGTCAATTCCGCGCGGTCAAAGGTGCATTCCTCGACGATATTGATGAAATAGCCAGCCGAATATCCATCCACCGCACTCGCGCGCACGCAGCCCGACGTCGCCTCTCCGCACAGGATGAGACTACGAATGCCGAGCATGCTCAGATGAGAGGCAAGCGGGGTGCCCTGAAAAATGCTGGCGCGCTGTTTGTAGATCACGATGTCGTGCGGCTGCGGCTTGAAGGCATCGTGGATGTCATAATCGCCGGGCTGAATATCAATCGGCGGGCGCTTGGTGGAAATAGCGCCGGGCGGGCGGTTGTTGGGGCGATGATCCTGCGTGCAATAGAAGATGGGCAGCTTGGCGCGACGTGCAGCAGCGATCAGCTTTTGCGTCGGCTCGATGGCCGCATGCGCATATTTGCCGCAGCTATTGGGGAAGCGCTCTTCCAGATCCACCGGCTCGCCGGGACCGCCTTTGAAGCACAGATTGTAAAGATCAATCACCAGCAATGCTGCATCGGGGCCTACCCGCGTCTGCCGGCGAAACTTCGAATAAAGCCTGAGATCGTCGGCCGGGACGATGTCTTTCCAGCAGTGATTCTCAAACTCGTCGATCGATGCCATTTTTATCTCCTTGGCACAGTTTGGACGCGCGCGGATGCAGAGGCAAGGCCCCCGCTCTGCGCACGCACCCCCTCCCGGCCATCTTTCCGTTGATGACAGTGTAAATGAAATCTACGCTGGCTGGTAACAAAGGCTCAACTGCGCCAGATTGTCGTGATGAGTGAACAGGCCCAAGCCAGAGACGACCAGCGCTATCGCGTTGAGGCCGTGACCCGCGCCGTGCGCCTCCTCAAGGAGCTGCGCAAAGGCCCGCTCCCGCTTGCCGAAATTGCCGCAAATGCCGAGGTTCCCGCCAATTTTGCCGCCCATGCACTGGAAACGCTCGCCCGCAACGGCCTTGCCCGCGCGCAAGGCGAGACCAGGGGGCTGGGCGAGACCTGGGGACTGGGCCTGAGCTGGCTGAAAATCGCCGATGCTCGTAGCCGGCAGATTGATCTGCGCGAACTTGCTTTGCCCATCATGCGCCATATGCGCGATGAGGTGGATGAAACGGTCATTCTATGCGTTCGCCGAGGCCTGCGCCGCGTCAATATCGACTATGTGGAAAGCACGCAGGCCATCCGCCGCGTCACCCAGCATGGCTATGAGAGCCCCCTTCATATCGGGGCCGCCGGACGCGCCCTGCTCTGCGGCCTTTCGGAAGATGAGGTAGGCGATTATTTCGCGCAGGCCACCAGCAGCACGGCGCGCGACGCCAAGCTTTTGCAGGTCGCCACCTATATCCAAGAGCTCAGCGGGGTCCGCACCAAAGGCTATGCTCAAGTTAGTGGCGAGATGACGCCTGATACAGCCGCCGTCTCCGCCCCGGTCTTTGACCATACCGCGCAGGTGATCGGGGCTCTGACCATCTCAGCGCCTTCGGACCGTTTTATGCCACAGCTTGAGGCGAGCTGCATAGCCACCATCAAAAAGGGCGCGATGGACCTGTCCTTGATGCTGGGCTACAGCCCCGCCTGACACTTTTGGGGAGAGAACCATGAATCTGACCAAGCGCCGTGAGCGCGCGCGCGCCCTGTTGGCGAGCAAGACCTGCCATTTCCCGGCCTCTGTCTATGATCCCCTCTCCGCAAGACTGGCCGAAGATATGGGCTTTGAGGCTGGCATGTTCGCGGGCTCTGTCGCCTCGCTGACCGTGCTGGGTGGCCCTGACCTGATTTTGCTGACGCTCAGCGAATTCGCCGATCAGGCCAAACGCATCAACCGCGCCTGTTCCACCATGCCCGTCATGGCTGATGCCGATCATGGCTATGGCAATGCGCTGAATGTCATGCGCACGGTCGAGGAGCTGGAGGCCGCTGGCATCGCCGGCATGACCATCGAAGATACCGCCCTTCCCCGCCCCTTTGGTGAAGCCAAGCCCCGCCCGCTGCCGCTTGATGAAAGCATCGGCAAAATGAAGGCCGCTGTTGCCGCGCGCACCAATGCCAATACGATCATCTTCGCCCGCACCGGCGCGATTGGTATGACGGGTCTCGAAGACACGCTCATTCGCATCGCCGCTTATGAAAAGACAGGCGTTGATGCGATCTTCCTCTCAGGCGTCAAAACCCGCGCCGAGGTCGAGGCTGTGACCGCGAGTACCAAATTGCCCGTCGTGCTTGGCACGCTGACCGCTGAGATCGAGGATCGCGATTTTCTCTCCTCCAAGGGCATTCCGATTGCCCTTCTCGGCCATGCGCCGATCATGGCGGCAGTTGAGGCCACGCGCGCGACCTTGCAGGCGCTGCGCGATGGTGTGAAGCCCAAAGCACTCACCGGCCTTGCCAGTGACGAGCTGATGAAGCGCCTGACGCGCGATGATCATTACCGCGCTGCGACCAAAGATTTCCTCACGCCGCAATGATCGGCGTGAGCGAACGCAAGACGACTGGCACGGGCGCGGGTGATCTTCTCCCGCCCCTATGCTAGAGACCAACGAAGAGACATATGAGGAGGAACCTATGGCAGCCGTCTCCCCGCAGGAGTTCGAACGCGCTGGCAATATGGAAGAGCTACTGGCTCTTCTGGCGCGCGCGGGAATTGAGAATGGCTGGGCCAAGCGTGAACCCTCCATGTATGCCAAGCCGAAGAAGGCCTTCATTGCGGCTCATTGGGATGGCAAGCAAGCCCGCGCGGCTCTTGATGCTGCCGGCCGCTTCGTCAACACGGAACTGGCTGAGCGCCGCAACCTCATTCTCAACAATCCCGCACCCGGCGTGTTCTATCCCACCGTCACGACTTTGGTGGCCGCCTATCAGATGGTGAAAGCGGGCGAAGTCGCGCGCTCCCATCGCCACACCGCCAATGCCTTGCGCTTCGTGCTCGACACAAAGCCCGGCATGTTCACGGTGGTGGATGGCAAAAAGATTCCGATGGAACCCAATGACGTTTTGCTCACGCCCAATTGGTGCTGGCACGGCCACGCCAATGAGAGCCACGCCGACGGCTACTGGATCGACTTTCTCGATGTGCCACTGACCCATCTCTTGGGGCCGATGTTCTTTGAACATCACGAAGAGAAGGTCGAACATAGCGACATCATCGCCCCCGACTCGCCCGCACGTTTCGCCTTCACTGAAACAGTGCGCCGTCTGGCGGCTGAAAAAGACATCGCCCCGGGCTATCGCGAAATCACACTCGGCAATCCCGCTTTGACGACCATCGCGCTCTCAGTTGTGCGTCTGGAGGCTGGTGCGTCTTTCACCATGAAGCCCTCCACGCTCAGCTGCATCTATGCCTGCATGCAGGGCACGGGACGCGCGATGATCGACGAGGCAAATTTCAACTTTGCGCGCGGCGATGTGATGGCCGCGCCCAGCAGCAGCGCGCAGCGCTTTGAGGCTGAGCAAGAGTGCTATTTGCTGCGCGTCAGCGATGAGCCTTTGTTGCGCTTCTTGGGCTGGCTGCGCGATATCGAACAATAAGAGGGGACCAATCATGGCTTTCGACCGCGACGAACTCATCAATGAACTTGTGCTGGCCAACCGCATTCTGGCCGCCAATGGCGTGGTCGATGGCTTTGGCCATGTGAGCATGCGCCATCCCGAGCGCGCTGACCGTTTCTTCCTGTCGCGCTCGCGCAGCCCGGAGCTTGTCGAACATTCCGATATTCTGGAATTTGGTCTGGATGGCCAGCCCATCGAGAGCACAGCGCCCTGCTATCACGAGCGCTTCATTCATGCGGCTGTCTATGAGCACAATCCTGACGCCAATGCAGTTGTGCATAGCCATGCGCTTGAAGTGCTGCCCTTCACCATCTCAGGGGTTCCGCTGGAGCCTTGCATTCATACCGCGAGCCAATGCGGCGCTGATATTCCAGTTTGGGATATTCGCGACACATTCGGCGACACCAATCTCCTCGTCGCCAATATGGATCAGGGCCGTGATCTGGCGAAAGTCATGGATCGCAATCGCATCGCCCTCATGCGCGGTCACGGCTTTACGGCCGCAGGGCGCACTTTGGGCGAAGTGATCAAGGCGTCGATCTATCTGCCGCAGAATGCCAAAGTGCAGAAAGAAGCGATGATGATGAGCGGCGGTAAATATATGCCGCTCTCGCGTGGTGAAATCGCCGTGCGCGATGCGGATGGCCCCGGTGGCAAGGATCTCTTCCGCGCCATGGCCTATTGGGCGCATAAGGCTGGCTGCAGCCATCTGCTCGAATATAAGAAGAAGAGCTGATCAAGCGCTCATATTCGGAAGGCACGGGCGGCGCGCTCGTGCCACTTCCGGTTGCAAGCTCTCACATAGCGCAAGCCATGCGTCTTCATAGGCAGCCTCACAAGACATGCCTGGGCCATCACTGCCCTCAAGCTGATGTGGCTGCCACGGGCTCATCATGAACGAGCGACCAAACCTGATCTTCCAGCGCATGAAAGCGCGGATCACGCTTGAGGCGCAGCTTGCGCGGGCGCTCGATATCAATCGCAATATCTGCCTTCACGCGCCCCGGTCGCGCTGAAAAGACGATGACCCGATCTGACAGATACACGGCTTCATCGATTTGATGGGTGATGAAGAGAACCGTCTTCTTCGCCTTGAGCGTAATCTCGATCAACTCTTCCTGCATGGCTTCGCGCGTCTGCGCATCAAGCGCAGCAAAGGGCTCATCCATCAACAAGAGCTGTGGATCCATCACAAGAGCGCGCGCCAGATTGACGCGCTGCTGCATGCCGCCTGACAATTCATGCGGATAATGTTGCTCGAAACCTTTCAGCCCCACCATGTCGATGAAATGCATCGCGCGCTCTTGCGCAATTCGCGCCCCGATAGCCTGGCACTCAAGACCATAGGTCACATTGCCGAGCACCGTGCGCCAGGGCAGCAAAGAGGCATCCTGAAACACGACCGCACGATCAGGGCCGGGCTCCGTCACATAGTGACCATCCACAATGATCTGACCCGATGTCGGGCGCAGCAATCCATCGACGATGTTGAGAAAGGTCGTCTTGCCACATCCTGATGGACCGACGATGGAGACAAACTCCCCCTCAGCAATGGTCACATTGACATGATCAAGGGCGACCAGTCGCGATTTGGTGCGCGGCTGGTAATAGGACAGACAAATGTCGCGGGCTTCGAGCTTGATGGTCACGGCGTTTCCCCTGCCGCTCTGCGTCGGCATGGGAGACAGTCTAAAGCTCCGCTGCGGCCTGTCCAGCCCCGTTACTTCGCCACCTTTTGCGACAGGATATAGGCGATCAGCGATTCCAGCTCATCATCTTTGAAAATGAGGTTGGGCATGCCCGCATGACTGGTGCGCAGAAAGACCCGCAAGGACAGCTCATTGGTAGAGGCCATATTGGCGATGCGGGCAAAGGGCGCAGCGCGCTCAACAGGGCTCTGCTGATCGCCCGAAATCCCATGGCAGCGGGCGCAATCTTGCTCGGCAATGCGCCGGCCTGTTGCTGTGTCATGTTGCTGGGCAAAAGCGGGGAGAGCGGCAACACTCAGCATGAGCGCAACGAAACAACGGGCCATGGCACGATCCTTCCATGAGGCGCTTTCATGCGCCTAGCCCCCGCCCCTGACTAAACTAGGCCTGAATGCGGCCAGCTTCAATCTTAGCCTGGCATTTGCGAGCGAAACTCGCGCTCGACTGCGCGCACCACAGCCGGGCTCGCCGGATCTGTGACTGTGCTGAAGACTTCGGTGATATGGCCGTTGCGGCCCACAAGATATTTATGGAAATTCCAACGCGGCAGGTCGCGCGGGCGCTCCATCGCAGCCCAGCGATAAAAGGGATGGGCCTCTGGCCCCGTCACCTTGGCCTTGGCCGCCATCTCGAACTTCACGCCATAGCTATTGGCGGTGGCATGGATCTCGTGCTCGCCGCCAGGCTCCTGCCCGCCAAAATCATTCGACGGCACGCCGATGATCATCAGCCCCTGTTCAGCGAAGCGATCCCATAACATTTGCAGGCCCGCATATTGCGGCGTGAAACCACAGAGCGAGGCAGTGTTGACGACGAGAATGGGCTTGCCCGCATAATCGCCGAGGCGCAACTCACCACCATCGAGCTTGTCGAAGGAGATCGTATAACAAGTGCGCTGACTGACCTGCGCGAGGGCAGGCAAAGCGGGCGCTGCAAGACAGGCCGCCGAGAGCGAAAGCATAGATCGCCGATCCATCACATCACCTCTTGAGGACGAGTTCTCTACGCGGCACGCGCGCACTGGTTCACTCTGGCACCACTCTGGCGGCTCGTCGAGACCGCCAGCCGGGCCTTTTGCTTTGTTCGCACACCAGCTAAACAAGGGCCACAACTTCTGGAGGAAGCATGATTATCGACCTCTATACCCACCTCGCGCCCCGCAGCTTTCTGGACCGGATGGTGGTGCTGGCCCCCAAGATGGGCAATATCGTCAACCGCCTTCTCGCAGTGAAGCCGATCTCTGATCTCGACATCCGCTTCCGCGATATGGACACCGTGCCCGATTATCGCCAGCTCATCAGCCTGCCCAATCCTTCGCTCGAAGAGCTTGGGCCCGCCGATACGGGCGGCGAGCTGGCGCGCATTGCCAATGATGAAATGGCGGAGCTGTGCCGCAAATATCCCGACCGCTTTGTCGGCTTTGCCGCTGCCGTCCATATGGGCGATGTCGATGCAGCGATCAAAGAGGCTGAGCGCGCCGTCACACAACTCGGCGCCAAGGGCGTGCTGATTTACAATCACGTTGCGGGCCTGCCGCTCGATGACAAGCGCTTCCGTCCCTTCTTTGCGAAGATGGCCGAGTTGAAGCGCCCGATCTGGTTGCATCCCACGCGCACCGCCGCTGTGAAGGACTATGCATCCGAAGAAAAGTCGCGTTTTGAAATGTGGTGGTGCTATGGCTGGCCCTATGACACATCGGTCGCGATGACGCGCCTTGTGTTCGATGGCCTGTTTGATCGCCACCCCGATCTCGAGATCATCACCCATCACTGCGGTGGCATGATCCCCTTCTTTGATGGCCGCGTGGGTCCGGGCTTGGACGTCTTGGGTGCGCGCACATCGGATGAAGATTATTCGCAAGTTCTGCCGTCATTGAAGCGTCCGCATATGGACTATTTCAAACTCTTTTACGGCGACACAGCCATGTTCGGCGCCACCACCGGCGTCAAATGCGGTCTCGACTTCTTCGGCCCGAGCAAGATCGTCTTTGCAACAGATGCCCCGCTCGGCCCGATCAAAAAGACCTATGACGGGATCGCAGGCATGGATCTGTCAGCCGAAGACCGCCACGCCATTTTCTATGGCAATGCGGCCAAGCTGCTGCGGCTGTGAATCAGAATTGCCCGCTTCTCGACGCAGAAGCGGGCAATCACCTTACCGTTGCAAGATTTGCTCGTGAAGGTGGGGAATACCCTTAACGAAGGCGGCTATGTGAGGCTCGCTTGTGACACGACCAAACGTTTCGCGCCTACCAATTGCCTCACGATATGAATTTATATCCTCAAACAGGCGATAGCGGTCATTTAGAAATCCAACCGCTCGCCCATCATGCAAAACAGCTGCAACGATCTGCTTGTCTAAAGAATATACGTTTTCAAATTTTTGTCGGAGTAACCCGAACTCTGAGATATCACCGACCCTCTTTAATTCGAGGGACATCAATATTTGATCCAGATAAGATTTATCGTTTAAAACCAAATAAGCTTTCGCCAGCTCTTCCTCGGCACCCTGCCCTAGTGAACGTGCCTTTACAGACGCGCTCTTCACTTCTTCATCAAACTCTACCAATGCAAGCCATTTCGGATTTTGGATTGCTGCATCATGTGACACAGCATCAGAGGATTTACGTAAATCCGATGAAATCCTTGCAAAACCAACTAGCAAAACGCCGCAAATCGCAAATGTAGAACCTATAATTCCCTTGGAATAATTGATGACAGGTGGGCCACCTTGAGCCGACTTTCCAACAGCAAGTCCATCGAAGCCGATAAAAAATCCAAGCACAATTAAGATCCACCCGGCAACGGACATCGTGATGCTCCGATTAAAAAAAATTAAAGAATTAAAATCAGTGTAACTCAGCTTCTTTTAGTGATCAACGGCTTCTCTTCCATCAAAGCGAGCGCGATGAAAGAGACCGCAAAGCCAAGTGCAGTGACGATGAAGATCGTTTGAAAATGGGCGGCCGCCACGAGGCGGTCGCCGAACACACCGGCACCACCGCCCTGCCCCAATACGATCACGCCATAGATCGCGACCAAAGATGTGGCGAGCAGACTGCGGATGAAGCCCATCGTGCTGATCGCAATCCCCATCTGATGCAGCGGCACGGCATTTTGCACCGCGACCGTCGTCACCGGCGCGACGGGGCCAAAGCCGATGCCAATCAACACAGCCACAATCTCAAATGTCATGATGTCGATCGTGCCTGCATGGAGGGCCAGATAGGCAGAGGCGGCAGTGCAGATGAGCAAGGTGACGAGCGGAGGATATTTGTAATGCGTCAAACGGCCCGCCAATTGCGCGCTCACCAGAGCACTCGCATTCACCGCCGTCATAAAGCCCACCATATGCAAGCCAGATGAGGCAGGGCTGAGCCCATGCACGGCCTGCAGATACATGGGCAGGAAAATATTGAGCGCCATCACAATCGCCCAGCCAACTGCATTGGATGCATTGGCATAGAAGACGATTCTGTTGCGTAGCACAGAGAGCGGAATGAGCGGCTCATCGGCCGCCAGCAAGCGCCAGATAAAGCCAATCCACAAGAGCACCGAGGCCACCGACAAGCAGATGATCTCGGGCGAAGACCAGGCAAAGGCCTTGCCGCCGATATTCAGCACAAACATGCAGGTCGAACTTGCACCCACGATGAGCGCAGCGCCCAACAGATCAAGCTTATGCGGGCGCTCATAGCGTGGCAGGCGCTTCAGCAGATGATTGACGAGGCCAAAAGCAATGAGCCCCATAGGCACATTGCTCCAGAAGATCACTGACCAATCGAGATGCTGCGAGATGAAGCCGCCATAGATGGGGCCGACAAAACCTGAGGTGATATAGGTCACCGAAAAATAGGTGTAGTAGCGCGCACGATATTTGGGCGCGACAATATCGCCGAGCACCGTCATGGGGACGGAGATCAAGCCACCCGTCCCAAGCCCCTGCAGCGCGCGCCCGGCAATCAGCATGGGCAGGTTGACAGCGGTGGCCGCGACCAAGGCACCCAGAATATAAAAGCCAATCGACAACAGCAGCGACAAGCGCCGCCCATAGATGTCACTCATCTTGCCATAGAGCGGGGTCGAGGCGGTGGCGGTCAAAAGATTGGCCGCCATGACCCAGCTCAGCAAAGAGGACGACCCGAGCGCATGACCAATCGAGGGCAATGCGCTCGAGACGGATGTTTGATCCATCGATCCCAGAAAGACCGGTAGCAGGACGCCAGCCACAATCCACATCGTCTCGCGATGTGTCAGCAGCTTTTGCTCGGGAGCAGCGGCGTCCTCCATTGGCTGCGATCCTTACGGACCGCGGCAGATGACATTGAGCAGCGCCTGACGCTTCTCGCCTTCAACCACCTTCATCGCGCGTTCGATGGCCTTGGGCATATCGGCGGGATCTTCCACCGTCTCGCCATAACCACCGGCCACTTCCACAGCCTTGTCGAACTGCAACTGCGGATCGAAATAGGTCAGCGGCTCGCGATTGCTCTTGGCGGCATAACCATCGGGATAGACTTCGCGTGTATTGCGCTTCACCGCGCCCCACATCTGATTGTTGAAGACCACCGTCAGCATCGGCAGCTTCTCAGCAGCGGAGACATAATGCGCAGGGATCGGATTGCCGAACATATAAGCGCCATCACCCACGGTGCAGATGACGAGCTTGTCAGGGCAAGCAGCCTTGACGCCCAGCGCCGTGCCAAGGCCCCAGCCAAGACCACCGGCTGCACCGATGGAGAACATCGTGCCGGGCTTGGTGAAGCGCATATGTTCGAAGGTGACAGGCGATTCCTTGATGACGATGGCGTCTTGCCCCTTCACCTCATCAAGGCAATGGGTGATCCATGCGGGCGACATGGGCTTGCTGTCGCGCGCCTTCTGCAAGGTCGCGGCCCATTGTTCGCGCTGGCTCGCGCGCAAGGCGGCGAGGCGCGTGCGGCGCTCTTCCACCTGATCGCGCGCTTGGGGAACGCGCGTGGCAAGCGCCTGCGTCAACGCATCCAATGTACCACCCAGCACACCGCTGATCGCCAGATCGCAGGGGAAGCCGCGCATCGGATATTGCGAGAACAGCGGATCGACACCGATGTGAATGATCTTGGCATCCGCATTGGGGCCGCGCTTTGAAGGGATCCACGGCACATCGCATTCAATGACGATGATGCAATCTGAGTCCTTCATCAAAGCTTCCGGCGTGAAGCCAAGATGCATCGGATGATCGGTGGGCAGCGCGACATAGCGCGGCTTGCGCTGCACGACGGGAATGGCGAAAGCCTCAGCCAACGCGGCCATCTTCGCCATATCCGCCTCATCGCGGCCAGCGCTCGATGTGATGATCATCGGATTCTTCGCTTTCGCGATCATCGCAGCGGCTTCATCAATCGCATTGAGATCGGCGAAAGGCGCAGAGGGTGTGCGATGACGTGACGGCGATTGATAGCTGAAGCCACCCTGCACCGTCTCAGCGAGAACTTCGCGCGGCAGGGTGAGATAGATCGGGCCCTTGGGCTCGCTCATGGCGATATTGATGGCGCGGTCGACGGTATTCTCCAGCACTTTGCCATTCGGCAGCTGGTAATCCCATTTCACAAATTCACGCACCATCGAGCCTTGGTCGCGCATTTCTTGCGGCCAGTGAATCTCGCCAGAGCGCTCGCCCATCAAGCCACCCTCTTCACTGAAGGGCGTGCGGCCAGCGCTGAACAGAACCGGGATATTGCCGCGCCAGGCATTCATGACGCCGCAGACCGCATTGGCGGTGCCGACATTCACATGGACCATGACAAGTTGCGGGCGGCCAGTCTTGAGATAATAGCCCATCGCCATCGCGACAGCGACATTCTCATGCGGCACGGTGACAGGCTTGGGGGTCTTGAGGCCATTGGCCTCGGCCTTGGAATAGGCCTCGATCAGGGGCGCGAAATCCGTACCCGCATTGGCAAACAAATAATCAATGCCGCGATCCGCCAGAAGGGCGAGATAGGCATCAGCCACCGTTCCATCGATTTTTTTGACCGCCACCGGGTCCTCCCATCATACCACGCGCCTCAAGGCGCTTCGTCCCTTGCTCTATACGGCTGGGACGGTCGGGGCAACGGTGTGCCCCGACCAAGTGGTTGATGGCCAGTGGCCTTACTGCGAGCGCCTGCGGCGCGCGATCAGATTCAGCGATTCCACGACCACCGAGAAGCCCATAGCGGCATAGATGAAGCCCTTGGGGACGTGATAGCCAAAGCCATCGGCCACCAACACCATGCCAATGAGCAGCAAGAAGGCCAGAGCCAACATTTTCACGCTCGGATGGTTGTTGACGAAATCCGCCACGGGACCAGAGGCCACGAGCATGATGAGCACAGCGACCAGAACCGCTGCCGACATGACCCACAAATTGTCGGCCATACCAACCGCCGTAATCACGCTATCGAGCGAGAAGACGATATCGAGCACGATGATCTGACCGATCACACCCGCGAAGGTCACTTTCTTGGGCTGACGGGGCGAATCCTCTGATCCACCATCATGCTCATGGTCGATCAGCTCATGGATCTCCTTCGTCCCCTTATAGATGAGGAAGAGACCACCGCCGATCAGGATGATGTCACGCCAGGAAACAGACTGGCCCAAGACCGAGAAGAGCGGATTGGTGAGGCTGACGATCCAGGAGATCGAAGCCAGCAGGGCAAGACGCATGAAGAGCGCGAGCGACAGACCAACTTTGCGGGCCTTCTCCTGCTGCTCAACCGGCAGACGACCTGCAACGATGGAGATGAAAATCAGATTGTCGATGCCCAGAACGATCTCGAGAACTGTGAGCGTGAGAAAGCTCGCCCAAATTGAAGGGTCGAGAAAGATGGACATGAAAACCTCCCAGAATAGCCCGGCGCGAAAAGGCCCCGGACATTGATCCGGAGCCTCAGATGGGTTCGAAACAGTTTAGTTCAAGCCTTCACGCCGCCTTTGCAGCCCGCGCCTTCTGAATAGCCTCCCATACGAGAAGCGGCGTCGCGGGCATATCGATATGCGTCACACCCAAAGGCGCCAGCGCATCGACAATGGCATTCATGATGGAGGTGAGTGAGCCTGCGCAGCCCGCTTCACCACAACCCTTCACGCCAAGAGGATTGGTCTTGGCCGGGAAAGGCAGGAACTCCTGCACGAACATCGGTGCATCATCGGCACGCGGCATCGCGTAATCCATGAACGAGCCGGTGGCGAGCTGACCGTCTGATGTGTAGACGGTATTCTCCATGAGGCACTGACCAATGCCCTGTACCACGCCGCCAATGACCTGCCCCTTCACAATCGTGGGATTGATCATGTTACCGAAGTCACCCACCATTGAATAACGCATGATTTGCGTGACGCCGGTGTCTGGATCGACCTCGACTTCGCAGATATGGCAGCCATTGGGGAAAGTGGCGGGCTTGGCGCTGGACGTATGGTCAACATCCAGCGAGGTCGGCGCGTCTGCGGGCAAAGCCACGCCCTCGCGCAGCTTCTTGGCCATCTCCATAATGGTGATGGAGCGATCCGTGCCAGCAATGGCAAAGCGGCCCTGTTCGAAGGTTATGTCGGCAGCTGAGGCTTCGAGCAGATGCGAGGCAATGACCTTGCCCTTTTCGATCACCTTCTCGCTCGCTTCCACAATCGCCGTGCCGCTGCACATCAGTGACTTGGAGCCACCCGTGCCAGTGCCCATGCGCAGCTGATCAGAATCGGTCTGCATCAGCTTGATCTTGTCGAAGGGAACGCCAAGTTCGGTTGAGAGGATCTGCGCGAAGGTCGTCCAATGGCCCTGCCCGTGGTCATGTGAGCCGGTGAAGATGGTCACTGTGCCGTCGGTCTCAAACTGGATCTTGCCCAGCTCGCCCGTCACAGGGGCTGTGACTTCCAAAAACTGGCCAATGCCAATACCGCGCAATTTGCCACGACGCTCACTGGCTGCCTTGCGCGTGCCATAGCCCTTCCAATCGGCGAGCGACAAAGCGCGCTCGAGGATCTTGGGGAAATCCCCTGAGTCATAAACAGAACCCGACGGGCCTTTATAGGGCAACTGGTCAGGCGTCACATGATTGCGGCGGCGGATCTCGACAGGATCAATGCCCATCTCACGCGAGGCCAGATCAATCAGGCGTTCCATATAGTAGTTGCCTTCCGGGCGACCCGCGCCGCGATAGGCTGTGATCGGCACCGTATTGGTGATGACGCAGCGCGTATTCACTTCAATGAGCGGCGTACGATAGGGGCCGTTCAAATGCTTCACAATGTTGAAGGATGAGAACAGCGGGCCAATCTGCGTCATATAAGCGCCAAGATCGCCAAAGCCATTGCAGCGCACGGCGAGGAAGTGACCCTCCTTGTCGAGGGCAAGCTCGCAATCAAAATCCTGCGCACGGCCATGATGGTCGGAGAGGAACGACTCCGAACGCTTGTCCGTCCATTTGATCGGCAGATTCAATTCACGCGCCGCATGCATCGCGCAAATATATTCGGGGAACATCGAGCCCTTGAGACCGAAGGAGCCGCCGACATTTTTCGCGATGAAATGGATCTTGTCGGCCGGGACTTTCATCATCTCGGCAGCGCCTGCTTGCGAACCCGTCACGCCCTGCGTGGGTGCATGCAAAGTGAAGCGCTCGCTGGCAGCATCATATTGCGCAAGACATGCGCGCGGCTCCATCGCATTGACGACGATACGCTGATCAATCAGGCGCAGCTTCGCCACATGGGCCGCTTCTGCAAAGGCCTTCTCGACGGCAGCGCTATCACCAAAATGATAATCGAGCGCGACATTGCCGGGCACATCATCAAGGATTTGCGGCGCATCTGGCTTCACCGCATCGCGCATATCGACGATAGCGGGCAGTTCATCAATCTCGACCACCACCGCTTCAGCAGCATCCTGCGCTTGCGCAGCCGTTTGCGCGATAACGCAGGCAATGGAGTCACCCACGAATGTGACTTTGGTGCTGGCCAGCGCATAGCGCTTGGGCTTCAGCAGCGGCGAGCCATCGCGATTGTTGAGCGCGACGCGATAGGGATAAGGACCATAGCCCTTGGCCTCCAGATCAGCCGCTGTGTAGATGGCCAGAACGCCCGGCATGGCGCGCGCGCTCTCGGTGTCGATGCTGCGGATGATGCCGTGCGCCTGAGACGAACGCACCATGGCCATATAGACCTGCCCGGGCGCATGGATATCGTCCGTATAGCGACCCTTGCCCTGAACCAGCGCTGGATCTTCATTGCGCAGCACTGGCTGGCCCACGCCAAATTTGAGGGTCGCCAGCTGTTCGTCATCGACGCGAAGGGTCATGATCCGTCCCTGAAGCCATAGAGGTTGGGGCAGAAGATACGGCATCCCCCGCCAGGATCAAACCCCCGGCTTCAGCTTGCGACAATCGTGCTCAGCACTCGGCCAAGGCTTCAAGGCGGGGCAGATCGAGCAAGCGCACCCCATCAGGCACAATCACCAGCGCCTTTTCGCGGGCCAGTTTGGTCAACATCCGGCTGACCGTCTCAACCGTCAGGCCAAGGAAGTCGCCAATATCCTGCCGGGTCATGGGCAAAGGCACATGGACTGTCGAGCCATCAATGCGCGACCAGCGCTTGCGCAGGCCCATCAAGAAGGCGACCACTTTTTCTTCAGCCGTGCGTCGACCCAGGATCACCATCTGGTCCTGCGCGAGGCTGAGCTCATGGGAGGCCATCGTATGCAGACGGCGCAACAGATGCGGCTTCTCATCGAGCAAATCAGAGAACAATTGACGCGGGAACTGGCAGGCTGACACAGCCGAAAGCGCGTCGGCTGAAAACGCATTGCGGTCACTCATCGACAGGCCGAGAAAATCGCCGGGCAATGCAAAGCCAACAATCTGACGTCGACCATCGGGCAGCAATTTATACAATCGCACCGAGCCGCCGGTGATATTGAACACAGCCTCGGAGGCTTCATCTTGTTCGAACAAGGTGGCGCGTGCATCAAAGGCAACATGGCGCGCGAGACGATCAAGAGCTTCGAGCTCATCGCCATCCAAAGCGGAGCACACGCTGAGTGCGCGCACTTTGCAATGCGAACATTCGTCGATTGCATGTCCGTTCGGACACAGGGTCAAAGGCGTCAGAGCACCTGGATCCCGCAAAGCAGCCATTACAAACCCCTTGGTAGCGCGGAGCCTTCTGCTCTCTGTCTTTGGTGAGAGTCTAGCACCTCAGACCCCTGAAACAAAAGCCCGCTTGATTTGCGTCAATGTGACACGTGCCATTTCCCCGGCACGCTTAGATCATGAACCAATTGTTTCACGGGGAACGGCCACTTTTTCAAGCAGAGGCTTTGCTGCCAGCTTCGGCGCAGCGCGCCTTTACACTTGCACATCTGACCGAGCCTACATTGGATATGGCGCATTGGATGGCGCGCGTGAACACCGCGATCGCTGCGCGTGATGGTGGCATGCGCGTCTTTGCAGATGAGCGCGGCTATATTCATGCCTTCTTTGTCTGGCGTGTCGAAAAGCGTCACGGCGAAAGTGAGCTGATGATTTCCCAGCTCGTCATGGCGCAGCTGGGCGGGCGCAATCTGCAAGATGTCATGGCGCAAGAGATGCTGGCTCTAGCACAGCAATATGGTGCCAGTGCCATTCAGGTGGAGACTGCGCATAGTTCTGCCGCGTTGCGCCCCGATGTCATGACCCGGCATGGCTTTATCCATGTTGCGCCGGAGCGTTTTATCGCCCGCCTCTAGATCTTCCGCCTTGGCTCTGAACAGGCTAGAACAACCGTCCGGCCCGCAGCCGGAACGGAACCGCAGCCATGAGCCTCAAAGGCTACGACACAATCGCTTTTCTCTCCTCCGGCACGCCCGAGGCGGAGGCTGCTTTGGCGCGCCTGAGCGCCCTTTATGGCAATGCGAGCCCAGAGGGGGCTGATGTCGTGGTGGCGCTGGGTGGCGATGGCCTGATGCTGCAGAGCCTGCATCGCTTCATGGGGGCCAATAAGCCGATCTATGGCATGAACCGTGGCTCGGTCGGCTTTCTGATGAATGAATATCACGAAGAGGGCCTGCGCGAGCGGATCGCTGCGGCCCAGAGCTCTATCGTGCGCCCTCTCATCATGGAGGCGACCACAGTTGATGGCCGCAAAGAGACCGCGCGCGCGATCAACGAAGTCTCCCTGCTGCGCCAATCCTTTCAGGCCGCCAAAATGCGGATCTCGATTGATGGGACCGAGCGGCTGGGGGAGCTGGTTGCCGATGGCGTTCTGGTGGCGACCCCGGCGGGCTCAACCGCCTATAATCTGTCCGCCAATGGCCCAATCCTGCCTCTGGATGCGCCTTTGATGGCCCTGACGCCGATCTCCGCCTTCCGCCCCCGGCGCTGGCGCGGTGCGCTATTGCCTGACAAGGCGACAGTCTCGATTGAGATTCTGGAGGCCGACAAGCGGCCCGTGGCGGCGGTGGCCGACCATTTCGAGACCCGCGATGTCGCCCGCGTCGATATCCGCATGGATCATGGCACGGGCCTTGTGCTGCTGCACGACCCCGGCCATTCGCTCGATGAGCGCATCCTGCGCGAGCAATTTGGCTATTGAGCCTCGTCCAGTGAGGTCGCGACATCGGCCAGACGGCGCCAGCTCGCGACATCCTTGACCACATAGCCATAGCTGGTGCGCTGGACGAGCTCCTTCTCCTCAAGCCGCAAGAGCTTGCGGCGCAGGGTCTCGCGCGGGATCACCAGAAATTCCGACAAAGACAGGATATTCACGGGCTTCACGAACATCATCGGCCCCTGCCCCGGATCGAAATTGAGCCGGCCCAGGCCAAAGAAGATGATGATCTCGTCAAATTCCACGCCGAAACGGGTTTTCAGACTGTTCAGCACCCGGAAAAACCGGGAGGCGAAACGGGCAGAGCCCATGA
Source organism: Beijerinckiaceae bacterium (assembly GCA_947454485.1). Lineage (GTDB taxonomy): Bacteria > Pseudomonadota > Alphaproteobacteria > Rhizobiales > Beijerinckiaceae > Terripilifer. The sequence continues at coordinate 41,010 of CANGJJ010000010.1, read as the reverse complement.
TATCGGTCATATCGTTCAAAACGAGACTCCAGCTTCGACGCAGCAGTGATCTCAGGCTTACCCGTTTTGGGCTTGACCTTCAATGAATGGGAGATGCTGCCCGAATATAAGGGTCGAGCGTTGCTTTATGGCGACACAATTGCCCGGTTGCAGACCCTCATCTAGAAGAAAGGCGCAGGAGCTGAGCTGATGGCGGATGTGGACGCGGCCTTTGACGCCTTTGAAGGGGGAGATTTGGCGCAGGCCGCCAGTATCTGCCGCGCCCTTCTGGCGGCTGAACCTGACCATTTTGCTGCCCATTATCTCTTGGGCACAGTTGCCGGCGCACAGAAAGAATGGGCGTTTGCCCGCACCTCGCTGGAGCGCGCCACCCAGATCCGCCCGCAGGCCGCTGCCGCCTATTTCAATCTCGCCACCATCTGCCGCGATATGGGCGATGCCCCTGCCGCGCTCCATGCCTTTTCCACCTGCCTTGATCTGCGCCCCGATGATGTCGAAGCCCTGCTCGCTCGCGCGGGTCTCTTGCTGGATGCGGGTGAGATTGATGCGGCACGCCAAGATACGACGCGCGCTTTCTCACTCGCCCCGCAGATGGCCGCCACCCATGTGATGCGCGCGCGTGTTCTCAGCGAAGAGCGCAACTATGAAGCAGCGCTCGCAGGCTTTGACGATGCGCTCGCCATCGAGCCTGATCTTGTCATTGCGCATAGCAATCGCGGCGGCGCCTTGATGAAATTGGTGCGACCCGAAGAGGCGCGCCTCGCCTTTGAAACAGCTCTTCAGCTTGATGCCAATGACACTGCGGCCCATATCGGATTGAGCGGCGCTTGGTGCGATCTCAACGAGCCCGAACGCGCACTTTTTCATGCAGATCAAGCAATCGCGATCAATCCGCAGATTGCTGAGGCCCATCTCAACAGGGCCACTGCGCTCAACAAATTGCATCGTCCTCATGAGGCAGCGCAGGCCTGTGACCACGCCCTTGCTCTCAAACCAGAAGCTGCCAATGCGCATGTGACACGCGCATTGATCCATTATGAGTTCCACGAACTGGATCAAGCCGTCACGCATCTTGATCAAGCCATTGCGCTTGATAAGACGCAGAGCGAGGCCTTCTTCAATCGCGGCCTCATCAAATTACTGCGCCATGATTTTGCGACCGGCTGGAGCGATTACGAATATCGTTTGCAGGTCGAGCGCCAGCACCGTTTCAGCATGGGGTCGCAAGTCCCTTTTATCGCGCACGCAAAATCAACTCTGACCCGCGATATGGTTCGCGGCCAGCGCGTGATCGTGATGGAGGAGCAAGGCGTCGGCGACACGATCATGTTCGCGAGCATGCTGCCCGATCTCATCAAGGATGCGCGCGAAGTTGTGCTTGTGGCACAGGCGCGTTTGCGCGGCCTCTTCAGCGCAAGTTTTCCGCAGCTCCATATCGAGCCGCTGGAGACTTTTACGCCGAAGCACATCAAAGACGGTGATCTCTTCTGCTTCACCGGCAGTCTTGGGCATCTTTATCGCCGCGCAATGAGCGATTTTCCACGGACGCCTTTCTTGCAGCCCGCGCCCGAAAAAAAGGCGCTCTGGCGCGAGCGGCTTGGCACTGGCGAGACACTCATCGGCCTGTCCTGGAAGGGCGGCACGGTGAATACAAATGTGACTGGCCGGTCACTCGCCCTCGAAGATCTCCTGCCTGTGATGGTGGACACGACCTCTCGCTTCGTCTGCATCCAATATGGGAAGGTTGAAGAGGAAGTCCGCGCCTTTGAAAAAGCCCATGGCATTGCGGTGCGTCTGATTGATCCCGCGCAAGTCGAGGATCTGCATGATCTGGCAGCCCTCATCTCCTGCCTTGATCATGTCGTGACAGTGCAAAACACCAATGTGCATCTGTGCGGCGCTTTAGGGATCGGCTGTTCGACGCTGATTCCCGCCACACCCGAATGGCGCTATGGCCATGAAGGCTCGCAAATGGCCTGGTATGGCAGCGTTGAATTGTTCCGCCGCCAGGAAGGCGCATCCATCGCGCCGCTGTTGCAGATGATCCGCACGCGCTTGCCCTGAATATCGCTGGCAACAGTGCTCCAGCTTTGATCGCAAGTCCTCAAACGCAAAGAACCCCGGCATTTCTGCCGGGGTCCCCTGTAACTCTAGATCAATAAGATCAGAAGTTGCGCTCGACGCGGAGCTTCGTCGACCAGTTGGACGACTTCAGGCCAGTCGAGTCGGTCAGAGCGGCGGTGCCGTTCTGGACCTTGTTCTTCAGGCTTGCGTACTGAACTTCGAGACCGATGTCGAGGTCCTTGGCAGGCGAGTAGATGATCGAACCCATGTAGTTCTGGAGCGCAGCATCGCCCCACTGCATGGTGGTCAGAGCAGTCGTCGGAGCCTTGATGGCCACGTAGCTAGCTGCGAAGTTCGAACGCCACTGGGCAGCCCAGTAGTGAGTGAACAGACCGCCGACGTTCCAGCCCTTCACGGTATCAACCGTGGTGGCCGAGGTCACAGCCAAGCTGCCGATGTTGCGAACGAGGCCGCCGAGCAGGCGAACCTGCGAAGCAGTGTTCACAGCAGCGTAGGACGAACCGCCGAGGAGAGCCGACATAGCGCCATCAGCATAGTTCGCGGTCAACCACAACTGGTCGCCAGCTGCGATCATCGGGAGCTTCAACTGAACGGTCGAGCCGATCGCCCAGCCCTGCTTGTTCTTGGTCGAAGCAGCAGTGGTGGAGGAGGTCAGGCTGTATTCCGCGTTGAAGTCACCAGCGGTGTAGCCAGTGAGCGCGCCAGCGGCAGTGGTGTAGTAGGAGTTCGGCGACACGAGGCCGTGAACTGCTGCCATACCCCAAGACTGGTCAAGGCGAACGTTGCCGACATAGACGATGCCGTTGGTGGGGGTCGAGTTCGTGGCGCTGCCAGTGGCAACGAACGAGTCACGACGATCTTCCAAAGCAACAGTCGCCGAGAAGCCGCCACCGAAGTTCTGGGTGTAGGCGATCTGGTTCATGCCGTTCGGGAAGCCGGCCCAAGCCGCGCCGCCGTACATGATGCCAGGCATCATGGCATAGTTTTCGGGAGCCTTACCGAAGGTGAAGCCGGCCCACTGGACCATAGCTGCTTCGAGGGTGATGGCGTTTGCAGCAGCTGCGCCCTGACCGACGCCAACAGCGTTGGTGTAGGTGGCGCTGCGGATGCCCGAGGTGCTGGCAGTGCGCAGACGAACGAAGGTACGAGCCGGGCCCATCGAGGTGGGGGTGCGGGCGTCAACTTCGATGCGGCCACGAACTTCGTAACCGGTCGTGTCCTGCAGGTTCTTCGGAGCGCTGGTCGTAGCAGCCATCGCGGTGACCAACACGCCCTGCGTGTTATAGGTGTTCACGGCGGGGGTGTACTGGTACTCAGCACGGACGTAGCCGCCGACATGCAAGCAAGTGTCGGTGCCGGGGATGTAGAAGAAGCCTGCGCCGTAAGCGTCGCAAACCTTCACGTAGGTGGCAGGAGCAGCCTTCTTCGAGGGAAGGTCAGCAGCCTGGGCGCCGGCAACTGCGACGAGGGTCGCAGCGGAACCGAGCAGAAGGCTCTTGGTGAGCGTCATGAATACCTCCAGTGTGGAAACCAAGGAAACCTGTGGCTTCCTGCCACTGGCCTCCTCCTGGACCTGCCTCTTGCGAAACAAACCCTGGTCGCGGCCGGTGATTCCGGTCGCATGGTCAGGACACTACCGAGAGCTTCAGTTCATTATGGGCGTACGCGCCCATATCGGGTAAATCGTTCTGCTTTCGCCATAGTGTTGCCCTATAGGCACACTTTTCCGCCCCAAAGGCCCAAAACTGTGGGAAACCGCAATAACTGCTTAACCAAGAACGCCCACGAGACGGGTGAATTCCCCCTCCAGCGCCGCAGTAAAGCGAGCAGAATCAAACAAAAGCGAACCATCGCCCGTCGCGGCTAAGCGCCCGCGCAGCGCCTGCAACGCGGCAGGGTTCCGGGCAAAATCAACTGCCGCCGCCTCATAAGCTGCCACAGTGGGGGCGATGAGTTCGGGCAGGCCAACAGCGGTCAACAGGCTTGCACCCATGCGCGCGGGCAGAGCCTCGCCGGGGGTAGTGAGAACTGGCAGGCCCATCCACAAAGCATCGCTCGCCGTCGTGCCCGCATTATAGGGGCGCGTGTCGAGGAAGAGATCGGCCAGGTGGTAGCGTGCGAGATAATCCTCGCGCGAGACGCGGTCGGCAAAAATGATCCGGCGATCATCAATCCCCGCCTCGCGGGCAGCTTTGCGCAAATTGCCACGCGCGGTCTGGTCATCAGCCAAGAGCCAGAGCACCGAGCCCGGCGCGCCGCCCAAGATCCGCATCCAACTGCCAAAGACATCAGGATTGATCTTGTAGGCTTCGTTGAAGCAACAAAAGACAAAGCCCTGATCCGGCAAGCCTGCAGCGGCGCGGCTTGTACGCGCCTGCGGGCGCGGACGTTGGCGATCATTGACCTGAAATGAGGGAAGGACGATCAGCTTCTCATGGAACTGCGACGCATCGGCGTCGCCAATGAGCACTTTGTCGACGATCAGCCCATCCATAAAGTCTGCGCCCATCGTGCCAACAAAACCGGCATAGCCGATCTGCACCGGCGCAGCGCGCAAAGCGAACAGGCCCGGACGTGCACCCGCCGTATACCCGCCCAGATCCACCGCAACATCGATCTTCATCTCGCGCATCATGAGCGCGATTTCGCTATCGCTGAGCTCGCTCGCCTCAACAAAATGATCGAAGGCCTTCTCCAGGCGCTCGCGCATCGCGCCCTTGCGCGCGCGCAACGAAATGCCAAACACCTCGAATTTGTTGCGGTCATGCAACTCAAACAGCTCGGCCGTGAGATAGCTCACCGGATGATCGCCAAAATCGGCAGAGACATAAGCAATGCGGATCTTGCCGGGCTGACGTGCGCCCAGCGGCGGCAAGGCGGCCATATCAGCCCCCCAATCCTGCCACTTGGCCTTGATCTCAGCGCTTTTGCGATGGATCGACAGAGAGTCGGTGGCGGCCAGCATGATCATCGGCTGCACACTGGGCTTGCCCGCCTCAATATCGCGCACCAGCTGCGCCACTTCGGCCTCAATGCCTGACCAATCGCAGATCATTGAGCGGTTGAGATAGACCATGCCCGCCAAAGACTCGAAGGAGGCGTCGATCTCCTGCGCGCGGCGGAAGGCCTTGAGCGCTGCCGTATGTTTGCGCTGAGCCGAATAGACCGTGCCCAAACGATAATGGACAATGACCTGATCCGACACAGCAGCGGCGCGCTCAAGGAAGGGCGTTGCCTCGGCAAGACCGCCCTGATCTTCGATCACTGAGCCCAGACCAAAAAGCGCATCGGCATAATCGGCCTTGAGGGCATTTGCGCGCTCAAAGCACTGGCGCGCCTCTGGCAATTGATGCAGCTCATGCAGCATCTTGCCGAAGTTGAAATAGCCTTCCGCATAAGCGGGCGCGACATTGATCAGCTGATTGAAGACAGCGGCGGCATCGTCATAGCGCTTCAGCGAGGCGAGTGAGACACCATATTCATTCAGCGCGACATGGTTGCGCGGCGACAGGCGCAGCACCTCAACATAGGTTAGCGCGGCCTCCTCAAAACGCTTGAGGGTCAGCAGGCTCACGGCCTTCAAATAGAGTATGCCTTCTTGCGCAGGCGCGGTTGCCAGAACGGCATCGCAAGTGGCAATTGCCTCTTCAAAGCGGGCCGCTTTGAACAACATACTGGCGAGATTCTCGACATAATTCACATTGCCGGGCTCCATCTCAATGGAGGCGCGCACCAGCTCAATCGCCCGACTGACATGGGAGAGCTCGAATTCGCACAGGCCCAGCAAGTGCTTGACGATGCCCAGCTTGGCATGGCGGTCGATGTCGCGCAGGGCCGCTGCGGCCCGCGCATGCTGGCCCTGCTGGAACAGGCCCATCGCCTTTTGCAAGTCCATCTGTACGTCAGCCACGGAGCGCCCCCACAAGAATATCGAGGGCCTCCTCGTAGCGGAAACGCCAGAGCGGCGAAAGCGCTAACCGCTCACTCCGCCGCCATCTGGGCAAGTTGCCGACGGATCGAAGCCAGATCGAGCGGGCCCGTCTCGAAGGGCGTCCGGCTGGGCTCTGGCTCCGGCGGGGCCTGCGGTAGGGGCTGGCTGGCATAGGCCTGCGTCAGCACCCGTGCCTCGTCCTGGGCGGCCTCAGCCTCAAAGCGGCGCAGCAGTGCCATGGCTTGGGGCGGCGTCGAGCTGCGCTCACATTGGGCGAGCACAAAGGCAACCAGCGAGCGCGACAGGCGCAGCTCCCCACTCCCCGCCTCCAGCAAATATTCATCCTGCGCCTGTAGAGCGGCAACAAAGGCCGCAAACAGATCAGCCGGCATTTTGGCGCGCGCATAAAGCGCGGCAAAGCCACCACCGCCATGAACACGCACAAAGCCCGCGACCCGCTCCAGCGACAGGCCCGACAGATCTGCCAGAGCGGTGATGAAGAAGGTCCGGTCGCCACTCAACAAAAGCCGCAGCAACAAAGCCACCGACAAGGCGCCACGCTGGCGCAAATGGCGCACCAGCTCAATCGCCCCATCAAGCGGATCATCCTGCAGCACATCTTGCACAATCCGCGTTGTGGCTCGGTCTGCACTCTCACGCGCGACACGCTCCGCCCGGTCACGCGAGAGCCAACCACATTCGGTGACAAAATCGGTCAAAGAAGAGGCTGCTGCGCGCACCAAATCAGAATGCACTGTGCCGGGCAGATAATCGCGCCCCGCCAGAGCCTCGCGCAATTCGCCATCATCGCCATGGCGCTCGATCATCTTCAAAATCGAATGATCGGGAATATCAGCCCCATGATTGCGCGCCAGCACCACCAAAGCATCGCGGCAGCCCCGCTCGGCCAAAGTCACACAGACATGAGCGGACAGGCTCGGACGGCCAGCGATCGCAGCTTGGGCAAGCGCATCCCCAATCGTCGCGCAGTCGACGAGATCTTCATGGCTCAGCAAAGGCGAAGAGGCGAGCACATGACAGGCAACATCTGACTGGTCATTAGCCAGCGCAATGACAATATGGCGCGGCGCATCGGGCGCGGCGGCAAAGACTTCGGCCAAAGCCCGGCGCACCTGCGCAGACGGATCGTCCAGAGCGGCAGTCAAAGCGGCTTCAGCTTCGCGGCGCATTTGCGCGGGCATGGAGGAGTGCAGCCAACCCTGCGCCAGAACCCGCAGGGCCTGAGCCCGCTCGCCGGCAGGCGCTTCGCGCGCCCATGCAAGAAATTTGCGAACAATCATCTGTCAAAAAACCTTCAGGATGGGCAAAGCCCCGGAGCAAAACGCTCCTCCTCACACTGAACAATTATGGTAAAGGCTCTCTTAAGAGGACCGGAATTCCATGCGCAGCCTGATCCTGACCCAGCTCCCCAACACAATCGCCCTCTGCCACGCGACTTGCGGGGCCGATGTGCAGGAGCTTGGCGGCGCGCTGGCGGTGCGCGAAGCGCAAGAGGGGCTGGTCGATGGCAGCCTCAAGATCATCGCCCTGATCGTTCATCCGCGCGCCCTGCTGCATCTGCCCTCATTTGAAGAGGCAAGTCCGCGCCTCCTTGCCCTTGGCTGGGATGGCGCGCAGATGGCGCAGGCACTTCACGCGCCAAGTCTGCGCGATGAGGCGGGCGCTCTGCGCAGCCCTTTGGAGCAAGCCCGCAGTCTCGTTCTTTTAACCGCGCGCGGCTGCGGCCTTCTGGCTTTTGATTGTGCAGAGAGCAGCCTTGATGGGGCGAGCCTGCGCGCGCGCTGCCATGAGGCCAAAGCCTTGGGCTTTGATGGCAAGATCGCCACAGATGGCGATCAAGCCCGCATCATTGAAGAGGCCTTCGCCTAGCCGCCGCCTTCGCGATTACCAGCGCCATCGGGACGCTTGATCGAAAAGACCGTGTCGAGAACCGAATAATCTTGATAGCCACAACGCGCGATGGGCTTCATCTTGGGCACTTGCACAATGCCATCTTCGATGAAGCTGTCGTCGATATGGATGCCAATCACCTGCCCCATCACCAGATAGCGCGGCGTCTCATTGCCATCCATGTCGCGCAGCTGGAAAATCTCCGTCACCTTGCATTCAAGATGGGCGGGGCTCTCCTTCACACGCGGTGCGCGCACGAGCTTTGAGGGGACCATGGTCAAGCCCGTATGAGCAAATTCGCTCTGGCCGCGCTCGAGCGGTGCCGAGGTCTCGCTCATCTGAAAGCGCAGATCATAGGTCGCCATGTTCCAGACAAATTCGCCGCTGTCTTTGGCGAATGTGTAGGAATCCTTCGGCCCTTCCGAGCAAAAACCGATCAAGGGCGGCGCGCCGGAAAATGCATTGAAGAAGCTGTAGGGCGCCAGATTGACCATGCCCGACCGATCCATGCTCGAAATCCACCCGATCGGGCGCGGCGCAATGAGCGCCTTGAAAGGATCATAGGTCAGGAGTGATTTATCGCGTGAGCGCGGTTCGAAAAACATACTGGCTCCTGTCAGCTCAACTGAAATGTGTCACGATGGTCCCAAGATCGGGACGGACGCGATCTTCTGGCACAGCATTGGCGCGGCCAAGATGCACAAAGCCCGCGATCTTCTCATCAGGCTTCACACCAAAAGCTGTCAGTACGGTGCGATCATAAGACAGCCAATTGGTCAGCCAAGACCCAGCATAGCCCATGGCCTGCGCGCCGATCAGCAAATTCATGCACACAGCGCCGCTGGTCAAAATCTGTTCCCATTCGGGGATCTTGGGATGGGCAGCCGCACAAGACACCACCGCAATGATGAGCGGCGCGCGCAAGAAGCGCATGCGTTCCGCCTCGATCACCTCTGCGGGGGCCTGCGGTGTCTTGGCCTTGAACGCCTCCACAATAATGCCCGATGCTTTTTCGCGCGCAGCGCCTTCAAAGACGATGAAGCGGAAGGGCGCAAGCTTGCCATGGTCGGGCACGCGCGCGGCAAGGGTGAGCAAAGTCTTCAGCTCTTGCGCAGACGGCCCGGGGCCTGTCAGCGCAACAGGGCTGACAGAGCGGCGCTTGCTCAACAGGTCGATCATGTCACTCATCGGCAATCCACACCCTCATCACTCATTCAGCGACTTGTAGAGACAGGCCACCACCCAAGGCAAGCTACAAAGCCGCCACATCGATATCCTGAGCGCCTTGCTGACTGATAAAGCGCTCGTGCATGGCACTCACAGCCGCCTCCAGATGGCGCGCAAAGAGTTTGGTATCAAACAGGGCCGATTGTGTGCGCGCCGTGTTCAGATGGTCTTTCAGCTTGGCTCTGCGCGCTGGATCGCGCGCCAGATCGACAATGAGCTGCACATAGGCTTCACGGCTCTGCGTCACCAGCTCTGGCAGACCCACAGCCTGCAGAAGGCTGGCCGCCACGCGCGCGGGGAAAGTCTCGCCCGCACAGGTCACAACAGGCAGCCCCGCCCAGAGCGCATCACTTGCGGTCGTATGCGCATTATAGGGCCAGCTATCCATGAACAGATCGGCCAGCGCATGGCGGTTGATGTGATCTGTGATCGAGGCGCGCTGCGCGAAGATGAGACGCGCTGGATCAATGCCCCGCGCCTGCGCTTCGCGGCATAGATTGCCGCGCGCCAGATCATTATCAGCCAACAGCCAGAGCACGCTGCCGGGAAGCTGCGTCATGATCTGCGCCCAGCAGTCAAAGACCTGCGGATTGATTTTGTAATTATTGTTGAAGCAGCACAGCACCACAGCATCCTCAGGCAGGCCATGATCTGCGCGGCGCTGGCCGGTTGTCGGCAGCGCACGGCGATCATCCGTCACCTGATAAGAATGGGGCATATAGACAACCTGCTCGGAATAATGCGCACGCAGCTGCGGGGGAATGAGCACTTTGTCAGCGATGATATAATCGATGAAGTCGGCGCCCATCGTGCCGGGATAGCCAAGATAGTTCACCTGAACGGATGCAGGGCGCTGCGCCAGAATGCCGGTGCGCGCTCCCATGGTGAAGCCTTTGAGATCAATCAGCACATCAATGCCAAGATCGCGAATGCGTTGACAGATCTGGTCGTCGCTCTCCAAAGCCAGATCCAGAAAATGCTCAAATCCTGCCTCCAGCCGCGCCCGCACAGGCGAGCCGTCATTGGGGCCGGTGGAGAAAGCAAAGACCTCAAAACGCGCGCGGTCATGAGCTTCAAACAATCCAGCTGCCAGAAGGGCTGTCGCATGGGTGTAAAAATCTGCCGACAGATAGCCAAGGCGAATGCGCCCCGGCTTGCGCGCCACGCCGACAGATGCAGATGCCTGCTTGGGGAATTGCAGCTGCGACCAAAGCCGCGATGCCCGCAACTGATCTTGCGCCGTGCTCTCAATGGCGAGCAAAGCGAAAGGATCGCTATTGGGCCGCCCCGCACGAATAGCATTGAGCAGATGATCGCTGTCATGCTGATAGGTCTGCCAGTCGCAGCATTTCATATGCGCGGCCAAACGCGCGCCCTCAAGAGCTGGCACATCAGGGTCAAGCGCGAAGGCCTTGTCATAGGCCTGCGCTGCCTCGCCCATGCGCTTGTGCTCGGTGAGCGCATTGCCGAGCATGAACCAGCCCTTGGCAACTGTTGGGTCTGCCTCAACCGCTTTTTGCAACATCTCCAGCGCAGGCGTCACCTGCCCCAAAGACAAATGCACATGGCCCTTGCCAATCCATGCCGCAGCCAGATCCGGCGCAAGACGCAAGGCGTGATCATAATCGGCAAAAGCCAGCTCAAAAGCATTGGCTTTGATGCGCGCATTGGCGCGGCCGAGCCAGGCTTCTGCCAGATTGGGATCAAGCGCGATCGCTTTTTCAAAACTCGCGCTGGCCTCACTCAAAAGGCCGGCCTCCAATTGCACATTGCCCTGCCCAATCAAGGCGGGCAGAAGATTGGGATTGAGCGCGAGGGCGCGTTCAAAACAGCTCTTGGCCTCCACGACCTGTCGCAGATCGAACAAGGATGTACCTTTGTTCGCCACAGCATCAGCAAGATTGGGATTGCGCTTCAGGGCTTGGTCGAAATCTGCAATGGCGGCTTGATAACGTTTCAGCCGGTGCAAGATCGCCCCGCGTGCGCTCCAGGTCTCAGCCACCCGATCATTGAGCGCGAGCACTTTGCCCAAGACTTCGAGCGCGGCCTCATATTTCTTCAATTGATCGAGCGCGAGCGCATAATTGAACAGCGTCGCCTCGGCCTGCGGATTGAGCGCTACAGCGCGTGCCAGAACAGGCTCGGCTTCGCCCGCCTTGCCCTGCATCAACAAGATCGCCGCCAACATATTGAGGCCGGGGAAATGAGTGGCCTCCTGCGCCAGCAAGCGGCGCAAAGCGGCCTCCGCCACCGGAAACTGACCGGCATTGGCGGCTTGGACGGCCTGCATAAAGACGGGATTGGGGTTCACGGGGGCCTCACGATGCGGACAGCAGAAATACACTTTCTTGGAAAAAACAACAAAATGGCCGCGTTGCCGCCCCCTCGCCCCGCATGATGGGCCATATGTCCTCCCGTTGCGCCAGACGCGCCTGCCCTGTAGACCTGACCCATGCCCGGCCTGCGCCATCGCCTTTTGTCCCTCATGACTGCCGCTGCGCTCCTAGGCAGCCTCATGACCGGTGACGCCTATGCGCAGAGCCCCATACCCCCGCTCGATCCCAATTGGGTGCGTGGCGGGGCTGGCACCGCCCAAACCAGCGTTACGCTGACAGCGGCCATCGGCAATTCAACAACCCCCATCGGCAGTGGCCTGCGCTGGCGCATCTATCGCGAACGGGCGGATGATGACGGCAAGCACAAGCTCGTTGCCGAGACCACCACCGCCGCGCCTGTCATGAGCCTGCCCGAGGGCAGCTATGTGGTCCATGTGGGCTATGGGCTCGCCAGCGCCATGAAGCGCATCTCGGTTGGCAGCCAAAGCTCCAACGAGCGTGTCCAGATCAATGCCGGCGTGCTGCGAGTGACAAGCGTGCTGGGCGACACAAGCCTCGCCCCCGCCCGCGTGAGCCTTGCCGTCTATGTGCCTGAACGCTCCGGCGCTGACGCGCGCCTGATCGTCTCCAATGCGCGCCCCGGCGATTTGCTGCGCCTGCCCGAGGGCAATTATCGGGTGGTCTCCACTTATCTCGACAAAGAGAGCACGGGCTCCATGCCCGCCCCCGGCGCGCCCGCCAATGCCACCAATTCGATTGTCAGCGCCGAGCTACGCGTCCAGACGGGCCGCCTGACTGAAGCAACCCTGCGCCACAATGCAGCGACCCTGACCTTGAAACTCGTCAACTCACCCGGCGGTGAGGCTCTTGCCAATACGAGCTTTTCTGTCCTGACCCCCGGCGGTGACGTCATTCGCGAAATGATCGGCGCCTTCCCGTCGCTGATTCTCGCCGATGGCGAATATGTCGTGATCGCGCGGCGCGATGGCAAAACCTATCAGAAGACCTTCATCGTCCAATCAACCATTGATCGGGACGAGGAAATTCTGGCAACAACCCCGAACTGACCGGAGCCCCAGATGCAAACCTTCTTCGTCGAGATCAAATGCGCCCTTGGCCGCACTTATGATGTGGCCCGCATGTTGGCCGAAGCTGAGATTGCCTCGGAAATCTATTCCATTGCAGGCAATTACGACATCCTTGCCAAATTCTATGTGTCGAAGGACACCGACATCGGCCACTTCGTGGGCGAAAAAGTGCAGCCCATTCCCGGCATCGTGGACACGCGCACCATCATCACGTTCAAAGCCTTCTAGCCAGCACACAGCTAACGCGCGCCCTCCGGTCTTGTGCTTTTTTGTTGCCAGACCGCCGGGGCCCGTGCATCCATATCGGTACTGAGATTTTTCTATTTTTCATTTTTGAAATTGATTGAGGCTGTCAGATGGAGTCTTCACGGCGCGTGCCGCTCTCCTTGATGTGGTTTGGCGCGACGATCATCGTATTTTTTCTGCAGGCCTTTCAGCCTACAGGCACGGTGTTGGCGACCTATAACTCACAGAACTGGTCCATTTATCTCGTCAATCTTGGCGTCATCTCACTTCTGGCCGAAAGTCTTCTAGGTCAGGTTGGCAGAGGCTGGGCTGTCATCGCACTGATGTGGTTTGGCGGCTATCAGGTTCTTGTTTGGCAGAACAATCAAGCAGCAGATACGCTTGCCTATGAATTGACGCGCACAGATCGTGACACTGGCTTTGGCTTTGACCCGACGCGCCAGTCACTCGTTCTTGAAGCCAGCAACGGATTCAACGCCGACAATCTGTTGCGCGATTTCAATCTGCCAGTGATCTATGTCGTCAATCCTAATGCGCGTATGGCACAGCACACCGCCATGCGTATGGCGCGCGGTGAGATTTGCGAGCGCCTGCGCCAAGATCGCCGCTTGCGCGCCACAGGGGCTTTGGCGATGGCACTCCCCGCCCCGCAGCAGGACCGTTGCCTCATCAATATTCCGGCCGATCCGCCCTTGCCGCCGCTCTATCTCAAGATCCAATCGCAGCTCGTGCGCAATCTGTTCAGCGACCATACGAACTATACCGTGACACTGCGCAATGATCAGCGCTCCTATCAATTCTCCATTGCCACTCTCGAGCCCTATCCCGTCGTTCCACAGCCCCAGATTGGCTGCGGGATCAGTCAGGTGAGCTTCCGCTGGGAATGTTTCATCAACTTCGTCAAAATGCCCTCCCGCGTTTTGGGCGGCGCGAGCTTGCAGGCAGCCATCGCCCAAAGCCTTGCTCTGAAACCCTATGATGGATCGAGCGAAAACACATCGCCCGCGCTTCTCGAAAGCTTGCTGAAGGCACATGAGACGATGCTGAAATCGCGCATTGATCTTGTGATCCGCGAGCCAGAGCGGCGTCTGAGCCAAACCGATATGGACGGCGCTTTTGATCAGCCCCAGCTCTATGCATCGCGCGCGCCTGACTTGATCGACGCCATGCGCCGACGCATGAACAGTTCGCGCGCGCAATTGGAGACGATCAAGACCTTGCAGCGTCTGCTGATCGCTCTGCCCGACGAGGCCTTCGTGCCCGTGCAGGGGCGCCTTCAGGATGCGCTGATGCGCTCCAAAGAGCTGAGCCGCGACACGATTGATTCTGCTTTGCTCGATCGCATTGTTGATCCAGACGCAGCTTGGCTGCCGCTGCTTGAGCGTATGGTCGGCGAAAAGCCTGATGAGAATGCTGGCGCCTTGATGCGTATTCTATGCCGCATCGGACGCCCGGCCGCCTATCTCGCGCCCAAGCTCGCTGCCAATTGGATGCCCCGCTCGGCCTTCGCCAGCGATGCCCATGCCGCCGCCTATATTGCTTTGCTGCGTTTTGGGCGGCACGATCTCCTACCCGAGGAGCCGCAGTTGCTGCGCAAGCCACGCGGCACTGATTATGACCACTGGACCCGCACCATCACCCCCGACAGTTCGAGCGATGTCTGCTGGGGCAAATGGCTGGCAAGCGCGCGGTGACTTGATCCTCCGCAAGGCAGAGCTATTTCACCCCGTCATGATGGGGTGAACAGGAGCCTGCCGCATGAGACCTTACCTGCCCGCCCTCGCTATGCTCACCGCGCTCAGCGCCCCGACCCTGGCTAATGCTGCGGATGTCGCCAATGGCAAGAAGCTGGCGCAGCGCTGGTGCTCGGCCTGTCATGTCGTCAGCCCTGACCAGACCCGTGCCCAGGCCGATAGTCCCTCCTTCGAGAATATCGCGCGGCGCTATGACAGCGCCCGTCTGACCCGCTTTCTGGCGGCCCCCTATCCGCGTATGCCCGATATGGGTCTTAGCCGAAACGAGATTGCCGATCTTGTGGCCTATATCCGCAGCCTCGCCCCCAGCCACGACCAGGGGCCGGCCCCTGTCGAAAAAGACACGCCCCCGCCAGAACCTCGCCGTGGTTAGCTTTACCTATGGCGTTACTGCGAAAACCGGTCTAGCAAGCGGCGGTCGCCCACCCGGATTGAGCTGGGCGATCATCGCGAGGACAGGATGAAGCACCCGCTGCGCATTTTCGTCGGCTACGACAGCAACGAGATCGTCGCCTTCCATACATTCTGCCAGAGCGTGATCCACCACGCCTCGCGGCCGGTCAGCTTTACCCCCATCTGCCTCAATCAAGTGGGTGATTTGTTGAAGCGCGAGCGTAATTCGCTGCAATCAACCGAATTCTCCTTCTCGCGCTTTCTCGTCCCCTATCTGTCTGGCTATGAAGGCTGGTCGATGTTTGTCGATTGCGACTTCATCGCGCGCGCAGACATTGCCGACCTCTTCGCTCTGGCCGACGAACAATTTTCAGTGATGGTCTGCCAGCACGATTACGAGCCCTCCTCCGAGATCAAATTTCTCAACAATGTGCAGACGCGCTACGCCAAGAAAAACTGGTCGAGCATGATGCTGTTTAACAATGCCAAATGCACAGCACTCACGCCGGACTATGTCAGCACAGCAAGCGGGCTTGAATTGCACCAGTTCAAATGGCTCGCGGGCGATCACGAGATTGGAAAAATACCGCTGGATTGGAATTGGCTGGTTGGCGAATACGAAGCCAAAGATAATGCACGCATGGTGCATTATACGATCGGCGGTCCTTACTTCGATGAGTTTAAAAATTGCGATTATTCTGAAGATTGGCAGCAGGCTCGCGCCGAGATGCTCAGCGTCAAACAACGCAACAGCTGACAATTGCGTGCTTGGCGAGCACGCCGATCAGCGCTAGGCTGACGCTTGTTTTTCGAGCGCGATGAGCCTCGCCATGTATTTTTTGATTGTGCTTTTTCTGCTGCATTACGCAGCCCTCGCCCATGCCATTGAAACCAAAAGGCAATGGCCCTGGCTCTGCATGATTGTCGTGTTGCCGGGCTTTGGTCTGGCGCTCTACATCATTGGCGAGGCGATTCCCGCATGGCTCGAGACGCCGCACGCGACCCTCCAATTGCGCAGATGGGGGAAGGCACTCTGCCCCAAGCGCAACTACAGACGCTTGCGCAAACAGTTTCAACTCGTCGAGACAATCCATACGGCAGCGGCTCTCGCGCATGAATGCGTGATCCTGCGTCGCTGGGATGAAGCACGCGAGCTTTATGAAACCGTGGTGCGCAGCGCCCAAGGCGACGAGCCGTCTTATTATGCGGGTCTTGCCTTTGCACAGGCCCATACGGCGCGGGCGCGGGAGAGTGTGGCAACCATCCAGCTCATGCACAGCCGATGGCCTCAATATTCAACTAGCGAAATCAGGCTTCTCTATGCCAAAGAGCTGGAAGAATGCGGCCGTCTTGATGAGGCACTGAATGCCTATTGTGTTGCCTCTTATGACACGCCCAGCGTCGAGCCTTTGGTGCGCGCAGCCCTCATTCTCAAACGACAGGGCGAAGAGGAAGAGGCGCGCTCTTTGGCGCAAGACATCTTGCAAGCCCATCATCAGGACGAGCCAGCGCCATTCTCACCACAGACCAGATGGATCAAACAGGCCCGCAAGCTGGCGCAGTAAAACTCACGCCTGTTTGCGCAACTGCTCCCAGGCAAAGCCGCTTTGCATTTCTTGCGGCGTGAACTGACCCCAAGCCAAGGTGGCGAACAAGGGCGCGCGATCCATACCGATCAGCGGCGTGGCGACTTGCTCCATCGGGGTCGCCAGCGGGGTCGCGGCGCAATCAGCTGTCGTGATCACCGGCACACCGACGCGCAGCGCATCAAGGGCGGCCGCCGACACATGGGTGACAACGCACCAGGCATTGCCCACCGCCTCTTCGATCCCGCCCAATTGCTTCTCACGCAGAACGATGGGCCGGTCTGTATAACGGCGCAGCATTGCAGCCGTATTGCGCAACCATTGCTCCACGGTTGTGCCGTAGAAATTGAAGAGCAATTCAGACGAGGGACACAGAACGATGGGACCGGTGCGGTTCTTTTTCCACGGCGCGAATGAATAGCCAACCTCGCGGAAGATCGCTTCATAACGCGAAGGATCAGCCTCGCTCACTTGCGTCAATTGCAGCGCATTGCGCGTGACGCGGAAATAGCGGTCACGCCCGAAATAGGCATTGTCGATCTGGAAGAAGTCGCGCCCTGCCTCACGCGTCTTCTGCATGATCTGCGGCGCACCACGAATAAGCCCCCAGACCAATGAGGCGCCGCCTTTATAGGTAGGCTCAGCCTCCGGCACGAAGAGCTGCGCACCGCAGCCCTGCGCCAAAGCACTCACCACCGGCAGACGAATGGGCGAGCCGCAACCATAGGCGACCAGCTCAGGCGTGCTCACCTCCCGGCCCTCATAATCCTCATCGAAAGATTTGCCCGTCTGCTTGCGCTCCGGCCCCTTCAGATGATCGAAGAAAGTGCCGAGCCCACAATTGATGAAGGGATGTTCGAGATGGGACGCCGCGCCTGAGATATTTTTGAACCGGAAGCCTTGCGCCTCAAACTCCTTGCGCACCTCGTCCCACAACCATGAGTCATGCCATTCCTGAAAGCGGAAGGCCTCGCCCGTCGTATAGAGCGCCTTCATACGATTGAGGAAGTTTGTGACCTGCGCATTGGCCGGATTGAAGCCCAGAAAGCCGCATTCTGAATAAGGATTCTCAGGGGGGAAATGCGTTCGCCCCAGATAGCTCATGACCTCAGTCTGATCGGGGAAGAAGGGCAGCAAATCCTCAGAGCCGAAAGACTTCAGACAAGCGACATCGGCATCAAGCCAGCCGAACATCTCATCGGCCGGCATCATGCGGCGGGCGATATCAATCGAGAAAATCTTGAAGGCGAAGCGGAAGAGATTGAAGCGATAGTCCCACACAGGCTCGAGCAGCAGCTCACCATTGGGCTGCGGGCGCTCCATCAATTGCAGACCATGGGCTTCGTTGAGCTTGCCGAAGAACAAGCGGAACCGATCGAACTCCTCGCTCTTGAGTTCCACCACGCTCACAGGACCACTGACACGCGGCACATGAGCAGGGATCGCCCCTTCAAAAACAACGATGAGCTTCACATCACGCGACAACCGCGCGAAGCCCTCGATCATCCGCTGACCATATTCCTCATAGAGCTTGATATTGAGCGAGGTGATGAGAGTGGTCATGGGGCCATGCTCCGCGAATGCTGACCCTAATAGGTCGCACTCGTGTGATTGTCTTGACGGCGGTCGATATTGGTCTCGCTGTAATTGCTCTTCAGCTCATCGACCACATCATTCACATAACGTCCCTGCATGGGGATACGGAATGGCTGATCTTTGACCTTCTTATAGGCAGCCACCAAACTCACATTATGTTTGCCGCCATCAAGATTATGCAGATGGTGAAAACCTTCTTCCAAATCGCTGATCGGATTGAGCGGCTTCTTTTGTTCAAAGAAGGGCCAGGCATCAAGGCTCACTGGCATATCGATATAGACGCCAGAATTCAGAGCGAGCCAGAAGAAGCTCCACTCATATTCATTCGCCGCCACGATATCGCGGAAGAGATTGGGATTGAAATTGTAAAAGCCGTGATTGATCCAGGGGCCGAAGGGCAGAACGCAGAGCATGATGCCGCCGACCTTGCACAGATTGTGCATATTTTCGAACACGGTTCGCTGGTCGAAAATATGCTCGCCCGTGCCATTGTTGGTCACAAGATCGAACTGCTCATGATAATTATATTTGTCCTTCAGGATGAAGTTCAGATCCATCGCCACACTGCGCAGCTCAGTGTTGATGTCGATGGCGAGATAGTTGCTGAAGCCCAGATCCTCAAAATATTCCCAAACGAAATTCACCGGCGCGCGAATGGGACGGCCTGCAATTTTGGCGCAGGCATCGACGCATTTCTGCTCGTAGCGAAATCTTTGATTGCCCCATTCCACAACCGTGGGCGATGGCGGCAGGCGGTTCACGACATTGGCCGTTGCCAGTTGCATGACATAGTTAAAAGCCATCAGCTTCTGACCTCTTTGACCTGCCACATCGCACCGGTATTGTTGAACTCACCGATGATATTGATACTGCGTCGGCGCAGTTGCGGTTGCAGGCGCGGCGTCACGCTATGCACACTATTCTTCACATTGAGGAACATGCAAAAAGAGTTGCGCTTGTAAGGCACTTCCAGAACGGGTCGATGCACGCCAGAGACAACCTCGCGCCCGCGCGTCTTGTTCACCTCATCAACCTCTTGCGTCACTTCATGCAGAGTGAAATTGCCCCCCTCGCTGCGGTCAGCGGGGTTGCGCATATACAAAAGGCCCGCATAGATCTCGACGGGATTATCAAGGTGAGGCGTGCGCGATGTGCCCTCCATTCCGATGGGCTCATGCACGACAAATTGGCAGTCGGTGACAAGATCGCCGCTATTATCGATATTGCGGGTTGTCACTTTGGCAATGGAAAATGCATCCAGCCAGCCGGGATAATGCGCCTCAAGATGCGGCTCGAACAATTTCACACAGGCCTGAAAATAGTCGGGGCTTGTGTGAAATTCAAAGAAGTCACGCCAGATCGGCGCGATGCGCATATCTGTCAAAGCCGGATTGGACTTGTAGCGATAGGTCACGCCCCCATCGAGCGCGGGCGTATTGCAGACAATGTCTTCGGGGAAGCTGCGCTCCAACTCATCATAGATACGCTCGGGCAGAGCATCCTCGATGCAGATGTGAGGAAAGGGCCATTCTTGATAGCCCTTCGCCTTTTGCAGCAGGTTCAAGTCCATCGGCTGCCCTCCCTGAATACCAAGCTCACCCGCGCTTCACATCCGGCGCGACTGCCTCTGCCGACAATGCGGCCAAAGCCTCATCAAGGCTCATCGAGGTTTGGTTCTGCGAGCCCAAGCGACGCATGGAGACGGCGCGATCTGCAGCCTCCTTCTTGCCCACGACCAACATCACAGGTGCCTTGGCGAGCGAATGTTCGCGCACTTTGTAGTTGATCTTCTCGTTGCGCAGATCAGCCTCGACACGCAGACCCATTTTGCGAGCAAGCGCCACGACCTCCATCGCATAATCATCCGCTTCTTGCGTGATCGTGGCGACGATGATCTGCACAGGCGAGAGCCACAAAGGCAGATGGCCCGCATAATGCTCAATGAGGATGCCGGTGAAACGCTCCAGCGAACCGAACATGGCGCGATGGATCATCACAGGCACGGTCTTTTCGCTGTCAGAGGCGATGTAGAAAGCGCCAAAGCGGCTCGGCAGATTGAAGTCGACCTGCGTCGTGCCGCATTGCCATTCGCGGCCAATCGCATCGCGCAATGTATATTCGAGCTTGGGACCATAGAAGGCGCCCTCACCCGGATTGACGCCCGTCTTCATACCGCGTTCGGTCAAGACATCGAGCACTTTGGACAGCGCGGCCTCTGCCTTGTCCCACGCCTCATCTGAGCCAACGCGCTTTTCAGGACGCGTCGACAATTTCACCACGACATCTTCGAAGCCGAAGTCCTTATAGATCGACATGATGAGGTCATTGACCTTCATCGCCTCGTCCATGATCTGATCTTCGGTGCAGAAAATATGCGCATCATCTTGCGTGAAGGCGCGTACGCGCATCACGCCATGCAGCGCGCCCGAAGGCTCATAGCGATGCACCGTACCAAATTCGGCAATCTTCAAGGGCAGGTCACGATAGGACTTCAGACCATTTTTGAAGATCTGCACATGGCCGGGGCAGTTCATCGGCTTCAGAGCAAAGACGCGCTCGTCTTCGGTCTGGGTGACAAACATATTCTCGCGATAGGTCTGCCAATGTCCTGAGGTCTCCCACAAAGCGCGGTCGAGCACCTGCGGCGTATTCACCTCGATATAGCCCGCCTCCTGCTGGCGGCGGCGCATATAGGTGATGAGCGATTGGAACAGCGTCCAGCCTTTGGGATGCCAGAAGACAGTGCCCGGACCTTCTTCCTGAAAATGGAAGAGATCCATTTCGCGGCCCAAGCGGCGATGGTCGCGGCGCTCGGCCTCTTCCAGCTGCTTGATATAGAGGTCGAGATCTTCTTGCTTGGCGAAGGCCGTGCCGTAGATGCGGCTGAGCATCGGGCGATTGCTGTCGCCGCGCCAATAAGCGCCAGCCACTTTCATCAGCTTGAAGGCGGGACCAATTTTGCCGGTCGAGGTCATATGCGGACCACGGCACAGATCCATCCAATCGCCCTGACGATACATTTTCAGGTCTTGATCAGCGGGAATGGTCTCGACGAGCTCAACCTTGAAGGCCTCGCCCTTCTTCTCGAAATAGGAGATGGCATCAGCGCGCGTCCACACTTCCTTGGTGAAGGGTGCATCGCGCGCGATGATCTCGCGCATCTTCTTTTCAATCGCCTCGAAGTCGTCGGGCGTGAATGGCGTCTCGCGGAAGAAGTCGTAATAAAAGCCATTCTCAATCACCGGGCCGATGGTGACCTGTGTGCCGGGATAGAGCGCCTGTACGGCTTCCGCGAGCACATGGGCGCAGTCATGGCGGATCAGCTCAAGCGCGCGGGCGTCCTCGCGGCTGACGAACTCAATCTTGGCATCTTTGATGATGGGATCGCTGAGATCGACCAAAGCCCCATCGAGCGCCATGGCAACGGTGCGCTTGGCGAGCGAGGGCGAAATGGATTTGGCAATGTCGAAACCGGTCGTGCCGGGGGCGAACTGGCGCTGCGCGCCGTCGGGAAACGTGACGGAAATCATACCGCTCTCCTGTGGCTCACTCGCCGATACGAGTCGGCGTAAGCAAATGGGAGGGCCTGTATAACGGCCGTCAGCGGGGGAGGCAAACGGGGGGTGGCGGGAGGGGCCGTGCCTTTGTCTGATAGACCCGATCCCCTCATCCGCCCGCGCTGCGGGCACCTTCTCCCACCGGGAGAAGGATGATCAGCGCTTGCTACAGTCAAAAAAGAAGAGGCGCCCGCTTCTCCCAGTGGGAGAAGCTGTCAGCGGAGCTGACTGATGAGGGGATCGCGCCTGACAGAAAAAAGCGCGACCAAAGCCGCGCCTTTCACAAACAAGACGCGCTATCTTCATCCGCCCGCGCTGCGAGCACCTTCTCCCAACGGGGAGAAGGTGCTCAAAGACCCGCCGCGCAGACTCAACAAGGGGCTACTGACCGAATTTGTAATTCACGCCAAGTGACACCGCTGATTGATACAAACGAATATGCTGATCGCCTTGGTCGATTACACCGTAGGGATAGCCGACGTAATGAAAAGCGGGCCTGCCCAAGCCGGTAAAGAGATATTGAGCGCGCAAGGAGAGGGCACCTGTCATCTGATATTCAACGCCAGCGCCTGCAGTCCAGCCCAGGCGCGTTTTGCTAAAACTGTTGCGCTCGCCAGCGGCCAACCATTGATAGTCTTTGTTGTCATCCACCTGCGTGACCTCGCGGCGGATCAAACCAACGGTGGGCCCACCTGTCACATAAAAGAGTGTTTGGCCGACAACATAACCCAAGCGACCACGCAAGCTTGTCAGCGCTGGAATATTGGTGCGCGATTTCAAACGGTCACTCGCGACATTGTTCTTGATATCATATTGCGCGGCCAGGCCATTCACATCGACAAAGTTCAACAAAGCATCGAGCTCAACACCATAGACGATCTGATTCATCTGCGCGTTATAGCCAAACTGAAAACCACCACTCGCGCCACCGCTGCGGCCACTGCCCCCAATCGTTACATAAGTGCCAGCTTTGTCTATCCAATATCCGCGACCTTCCAGCGCATCCGCACGCACAGCCCCAAAATTGAGGCCTGCATAAAAGCCTGCCCATGAAGGGGATGTCACGACGCTTTCAGGCGCCAAAACGCTTGCAGGCAGACCGCGAGATGGAAGATCAGCGGCCTGAGCCAGACCAGTGGACAGCAAAACAGCCAATAGCGGCAAAATCTTTGTCATCAAAAGCTCCTTACGGCGCAGGGTCTTTCGCCGCCAAAAAAATGAGTCCTGCCAAAATCACGGCAGAAACTTGCAAAACATCACGCTCAAAACGTCAGGATCAGCATCCGGCTAAACGGCATCACCGACCCCACCTGTGTCGCTCGAAAGAAGAGCTCTTGCGAGCAACCGCATGAGTGAGAGAGGGAACAGACACGGGGGAATCGGTGTGGCACCAATCAGCCAGAACAGCGCATGCAACCGATGTGAGCAGTCATTTGAATCCATTTTAAAAAAAACGAAGCGTCAAATTTCATTGCGAATTTAGTAACAAATTGGAGAGGTTTTGTCAAGGATTTTGGCGCGGATCGAGGCCGGCGAGCCGGCGCCTTTGCCTCTCAAATGACGCCCGTCAGGGGCACCCGCTTCTCCTGATGGGCGAAGCGGGCTTGCAGAAATAAGAACGCCACCTTCCCCTTGAGGGGGAAGGTGGGAATACGCCTCTCACAACAAGATTGTGAGCATATTCTCACCCCGCCTTGGGCAGCTTCACGCCGTCATAGATCCACGCGAGACATTGATAGATCTCGTCCATTGTCTTTGCGCGGCAGGCGTCATTGCGCACTTCCGCCTCGATCCCGCCCAAATGATAGAACTCCCACAAGGAGCGGCTCTCCAGAACGATTCTGGCTGTGCGCAGATAGCGGGCCTTCTCATAGGCTTTGAAGGCGCTGTGGAGGTCGTCTTTCGACCCATCCATATAGTCTGCCAGCACCACTGCATCTTCAATCGCCATACAGGCACCCTGTGCGAAGGACTGCAAGGTCGCATGGGCGGCATCGCCGAGCAAAGCCACGCGACCATCCACCCAATTGCGGATGGGGTCGCGGTCAGCAATGACCCAGCGGCGCTTGAGATCCATGGTGCGCAGCATTTCATGCATCAGGGGATGTGCTGTCGCATAGGTCTTCATCAAGACCTGACGATAGGTCTCTTCATCCGCGCGTTCATAAATATTCTCGGTGCGGAAGACGGCGACAATATTGAACAGACTGCGCTCGCGCAGGGGATATTGCACAATGTGGAAACCAGGACCGCCCCACAAAATCACATCATCAACGGCGACTTCTTTGGAGACCTGATCCATCGGCACGATGGTGCGATGCGCGACATAGCCGATGGGGCGCGGCTTTTCTTCGCCCACCATCTGGCGGCGCACCGCAGAGCCCAAACCATCAGAGCCAATCACGGCGGCTGCTTCAAAACTGCGTCCGTCTGCGGTCTTGATGACGACATGGTCATCTTTGTTCTCATAAGAGGCGAGCGCCGTTGAGGGCAGGATCTCAACATTGGGCATTTTGCGCACGGCATCGAGCAGCACACCATGCAGATCCACACGGTGGATCACCACATAGGGATCCTTGAAGCGCGACCGGAAAGCTGCGCCCGCATCAACGCCGATGATCTCTTCAGAGGTGATCGCATCGAGCATTTTCACGCGCGGGGGAAAATGCGCATGTTTCAGCACGCCCTCTTCGACACCCAGATGCCGGAACATGGGGAACACATTGGGGCCGAGCTGAATGCCATAGCCGATGACGCCAACCTCTGGCGCCTCTTCAATGATCTTTACCTGCCAGCCCTTGCGGGCCAGACCCAAGGCTGCCGCGACACCACCAAGGCCCGCGCCCACGACATAAATTGGAAGTTTGTTCACCAGTCCTGCCCCTACTTCACGCTCTGCGATAGGCGCGTTGCAAAACGGGCGATGGTGCGGGAGTAGACATCAGCCTTGTTCCATTGCTGGATCACAGCAAAGTTGGGCTCGCCCGGCTCCCAGCCAGCGCCTGCCCTCCAGCCATAGCCTTTCAGATAGTTCGCCGTCGAGGCCAAAGCATCAGCCGTGCTGTGGATGACATCGCGGCGGCCGTCACTGTCAAAGTCCACGGCATATTTGATGAAGGACGAAGGCATGAACTGGGTCTGGCCTATTTCCCCGGCCCAAGCGCCTTTCATCTGCGCGGGCCTCATATCGCCCCGATCTACAATCTTCAGCGCCTCGATCAATTCAGAGCGGAACATATCTGCCCTTCGACAGTCATAGGCCAGGCTCGCCAGAGCTGTCAGCGTGGGGAAGCTCCCATTGAAAGAGCCAAAGCCCGTCTCCAGCCCCCAGATCGCCACCAAGACGGGTGCTGGCACGCCATAAAGCTGCTCGATCCGCGATAACAGGCTGGCATAGCGACGCATCATATTCTCAGCCAACTTCATGCGCGGATTGATCATGCGCGCGGAGAACTCCTCGAAGCTTTGTTTGAAGACATGCTGCCCACGATCACGCCGCACAATGGCCGGATCAAACCGCACCTCCGCCAGACCCTGCGCGATGCCGCGCGGCGAAACACCCTTGGCCGCCGCCTCCTGCCGGACGCCCTCCAACCATCTGTCGAAATGGCCCGTATTGCAGGGCGCAGCCAAAGCCGGAGCCAGGCAGGCCGCTGTGATGAAGGTCGTGATGAGAAGGCGCACAAATGTGGGCATGAAAACAGCTCCGCTGGGTCTCATCCCAAACGAAGCTGAAGGGCAAAGGTTCACACTGAGGCTTAAGCCTGCAACCTACAGTCCTGTGCCATGGCAATGCTTGAAGCGCTTACCCGAACCGCAATGGCACGGATCATTGCGGCGCAAAGAAGCTGCAGGCTCGCTGAGCTGCGGAATGGTTGTGGCTTCGAGCGCGGCTTTCAAATGCGGGACGATGGAGCGCTCTTTGATGAAGGCGAAGCCACGTCGGCACAAATCAGCCCTCGCCACATCATCGCGGCACAAACGCACCGCCTCTGTCACCAACTGCTCATAGGGCACCGCGCAAATGCCCCTGCCCCAGTCAGTATCCACCGCATCATTGCTGCTGAGTTCTGACAAGACAGCGACTTTATTGGCGAGATAATAGCTGATGCGCACCTGCTCCAAAATTTTGGCGGGATAGAAATGCACATTCAGGAGCAGTTTGGAGCGTGCAATAAAAGCATCGCGTTCAGCGCCATATTTGTTGAACAAAGACACAACCTGCAAACCCGCCGCATCCATCGCCGCAAGCGCATTTTGGCGGCGGTCATTCGTGCTGCCAATAAACAGAACATCAATGTCTTTTGTCGCGCTGGGTGCAATGCGGGTCAGACCCTCGTAATAGCCAATAGGCAACAAGGCCTGCGCGCGCACGCCTTGCGCGGCCAAGGCAGACAGATTGTCTTGTGCGTAATCCCAAACCGCATAGCGCCGCAGCAGCGCATAAAAGGCAGGCGAGGAGAAGAAGGGGTTCCCCGCCAACTGTTCCAGATTGTAGAGAATGGAATCTGCCGGCAGCGCGAGCGGGTGATCAACCAGAAGATGACTGCCCAGAACGATATGCCGCGTTCCCGGCCGCACCACCGTCGTGATCGCCGCCTCATATCCCAAAGATTTCAGACCATCGCAGATCGTGTCTGCGACTTCATTGAAGCATTGGGAATGTGGATAGCCGGGAGGCGTAACAATCAGGACAGAATAATTCATGTGACCGGCGGCCTCCGCAGCCAAGTTTAATAATCATCCAAACTATTGGCAATTGCGGCCTAGTTGGCGCTACCAGCCTCGATCTTGGCAATAGCATCCACCACCGCATCAAAAGTCAGCAGGGTCGAAGCGTGGCGGGCCTTATAGTCACGCACAGGTTCCAGAACCGCCACATCCGCCCATTTGCCCCCCTCCGGCGGGGTGCCGTTCTCCTTCAGCATCTTGCGGACGGTCTCGCGGATCTCGCGCAGCTCTTGGGGGGTCGAGCCCACCACATGGCGGGCCATAATGGAGGACGAGGCCTGCCCCAGAGCACAGGCTTTCACGTCATGGGCGAAATCGGCCACTTTGCCATCGCGCAGCACCAGATCGACCGTCACGGTCGAGCCGCACAGCTTGGAATGGGCCGTAGCCGTGGCATCGGGGGCGGAAAGCCGCCCCTGCCGGGGGATTTCGGCCGCCAATTCCAGGATCCGCTTGTTATAGACGTCGTTCAGCATGGCTCTGTTTCTGCCGGTTCGCTTTGGGGGCGATCTATGCTTACTATATAGGTGCGGTTCGTCCGCAGAGGAACCCGCTGCGGCAAAGGGCCCGAAATCGAGCCCAGACGCAGGAAACATAGCCCCAAAAGAAAAATGGACCGTCTCATGGTCCGGGTCGCCAAGACCCCCGTATAGCTCTTAACGACATCAGTGCAGCGATTGCCAAAAGGAGGCACCACATGGATGCAGTGGTTAAGCCCTTGTCCCCCAAGTCCGTGCGCATGAGCGCGGTGGTGGATCAGGTTGACGTGATCCGCCCGAGCCGCGAAGAGGCTGAAGCCGCCGTGCGCGTTTTGCTGCGTTGGGCTGGTGACAATCCCGAGCGCGAGGGCCTGCTCGACACGCCCAAACGTGTCGTGAAAGCCTATGACGAGCTCTTCAAGGGCTATCGCCAGAAGCCGGAAGACCATCTGTCGACTGTGTTCGAAGAGGTCGAAGGCTATGACGATATGGTGCTTGTGAAGGACATCTCCTTCACCTCCCATTGTGAACATCACATGGTCCCCTTCACGGGCAAGGCACATATTGCCTATTTCCCAGCTGAGGGTGTCGTGGGCCTGTCCAAACTTGCCCGCGTGGTCGAGGTCTATGCGCGCCGCCTGCAGACGCAGGAGACCATGACCGCCCAGATCACCGAGGCCATCGACAATTCCCTTCATCCGCGCGGCATTGCCGTGCTGATCGAGGCTGAACATATGTGCATGTCCATGCGCGGTGTTCAAAAGCAAGGAGCCTCGACCATCACCACCCGCTTCACCGGCGTGTTCCGTGATGACCCGGCTGAGCAGGCCCGCTTCTTCTCCATGGTGCGTGGCTTCCGCTGATCCTGATATGCTAGAAGGGCGCAAGAGGAGTCTGTGATGACAGCGACTTTTGCGCCCCGTGGCACCAAGACCGAGATCGAGGAAGGCAAAGCCTTCGCCCCAAAGTTTGATGCCGAGGGGCTGATCGTCTGCATCACCACCGAAGTCGAGAGCGGCGACATCCTCATGGTCGCCTATATGAATCGTGAGAGCCTCGCCCTCACGCTTGACACCGGCGTCGCCCATTACTGGTCGCGCTCGCGCCAGGAACTCTGGCGCAAGGGCGATACATCCGGCCAGACCCAAAGCGTCGTCGAAATTCGCACCGACTGCGATCAGGACGCCGTATTGCTCAAAGTGCGCGCTGGCGGCGATGGCAAGGCCTGCCATACAGGCCGCCGCTCCTGCTTTTACCGCCGCATCGAAACTGACGCGGCGGGCTCTCATCTCATCATCGACGATAAGGCTTAAGCCGTCGCAATATAGTCCTTCAGGACTTTGGCCTCATGTTCGATTTCGGCGATGCGATGTTTCACGACATCGCCGATGGAGATGATGCCAAGAAGCTCGCCCTTCTCCACAATCGGCACATGGCGAAAGCGCCCTTGCGTCATACATTCCATGATCTCATCGACATGAGTGTCGCGCGTGGCAGTTGTGACTCGTGCAGTCATATGGCGTGAGACCGCGTCTTCAAGCGCGCCTGCCCCACCGCTCGCAATGGCGCAGACGATATCGCGCTCAGACAGAATGCCAAGAATCTGCCCGTCAGCGCCGCTCACCAGCACAGCACCAATGTTCTTTTCGCTTAGCAGGGCGGCGACTTCTCGCAAGGTCCGATGGGGCTGCGTTGAGATGACATCGCGGCCCTTCACCGCGAGGATGCGCGCAACGGTCATGTGTCTCTCCCTGCGCCCCGTTGGTATCAGGTGCCTGATCGCCGCAGGGGCCTTACGGCGTCAGCTGTGCCGTCTCGGATCGAACAGCTTGAAGAGTAGCAGACCTGCGATAAAGCCGCCAGCGTGACCCTCCCAGGCAACTGGCCCTTGCGTGATTCCCAGCTGCTGAGAGAAAGCGCCAAAGACGAAGTTGGCCAGGAACCAGACGACCAGAAACGCGACAACACGGCGGTTGGTGAACAACTGCGTCAGCCGCAGCGGCCTCTCATGAAAAGAGGGCGATGCATAATCACCCAAAGGTGCGAAGGGTTGGAACACAAACAACATCGCGCCAGCTGTCAGACCCGACACACCCGCAGATGCGCCAATGATCGGCACAAAACTCATCGGATGCAGCGCATAGTGAAAGGCAATGCCAAGCGCGCTGGTGATGAGAAAGAAGGTGATGAAGCGCAGCTCGCCAAAACGCTGGGCCAACGGTGCGCCAAAAGCCAAGAGCCAGACACTGTTGATGATGACATGCATCCAGTCGACATGCAGGAAGGCGAATGTGATGAGCTGCCACCATGCCAAAGACCCATCGGCGAGGAAAAATTTCGCCGCTGCCAAATCCTGATAGCGCGTCAATGCCCCTATCGCATCAGCCAGACCATCCGGATCGAATGACAGGCTGAGACGGGCCGGCACGAAAGCGAAAGTTTGCAAGACGAAGGCATAGGAGGGGTCGTCGAGCAGATATTCCTTCACGCCATGAATGAGCGCGAGCACACCAATCAGCGCGACGACAATGCGCGGCGCATTGATGATTGGCTGGGAGCGCATAACGTCAACCATCCACGCAAGCCTCTATATTGCAAACAATTACAAGTGTATCTATCATCGAACTGAGCTTCGAGAGAAGTAAAATTAAGTATCAAAAGGCTGCGCGGTCCCTATGACCAACAAAACAATCCCCGTCATCATCCCCTTCTACAAGAAGGAAAAAGAGCTGAAAGCCTGCTTGGCTGCACTCGCGCAACAAGAAGGGGTGGCGACAGAGATTTTCGTACGCGACAATACGAATGACAACATTCTTTACACCCGCGCGGTGAATGAAGGCTTGCGCAAATATGCCTATGACTCACAGACCGAATATATTCTCGTCCTGACGCAAGATGCCTATCTCCACAAGAATGCGCTGGCTGAGCTGGTCAAATGCCTCGATACGCATCCATCTGCGGGCATAGCCGCACCCATTCAGGTGAATCCGACGGGTGAGATTGCTTGGGCAGGCTCTCTCGATGCTTATCCCTGGGGCGTCCACAATGGGCACCTGCGCCACCCCACAGTGCCTTACACAACCTTCTGGGCGACTGGCACTTGTCTTTTGCTGCGCGCCAGCATGGTGCGTGAGATCGGCCTGCTAGATGAATCGATGCTGTTCATCTGTTCGGATTGCGATTACTCCTTCACAGCACGTTCGCGCGGCTTTGAAGTTTATGTCGTCCCAAAAGCGATCTGCCAGCACTATCTCAAAGCATCAGCGGGCGAAACGTCTCCAGCGATCGAGGCTGTCAAATTCGCTGATCAACTCTGTTTCTCAGCCAAATGGCTCGAAGGCCGAACCTACCGCCATCTTGCGCGCGAAGGCGCGACATTGACGCCCGAGCGCGTTGCACAAGAAACGAAAAACACTTTGGACGCCTTGAA
Source organism: Beijerinckiaceae bacterium (assembly GCA_947454485.1). GTDB lineage: Bacteria > Pseudomonadota > Alphaproteobacteria > Rhizobiales > Beijerinckiaceae > Terripilifer. The sequence goes on along the minus strand of CANGJJ010000010.1, from coordinate 10,660 downwards.
CTCCGTCAAGGCGCCTCTCCAATCATGGACCCAATCTGGAATTGTCCATAAAGCTCTGTCGCTTTTCAAAAAGGAGTTAAGCGACACGCCTTGATCAACCCACAACCTTTAAACCAGCAGCAAAGCGTTTCCAGTTGCGCACATAGCCATCGGCAGATTTGCCGAGTCTGGCGATAGCCGCTTCATCGAGTTGGCGTATGACGCGCGCGGGACTGCCGACAATCAGACTGCCATCGGGATATTCCTTGCCCTCGGTCACAAGAGCATTGGCACCCACAAGGCAATTGTTGCCGATCTTGGCATTGTTGAGGATCGTCGCACCCATACCGATCAGCGTATTGTTGCCAATCGTGCAGCCATGCAGCATGGCCTTGTGACCGATGGTGCAGCCCTCGCCGATGGTCAAAGGGCTGCCGATATCGGTGTGCATCACAGTCCCCTCTTGCACATTCGAGCGCGCGCCAATGCTGATCCACTGATTGTCACCGCGCAATGTGCAACCGAACCAGATGCCCACCTCTTCGCCAAGGCGCACCTTGCCAATCACATGTGCATCGGGTGCAATCCAATAGAGGCCCGCTGCGGGCAGATCGGGCGCTTGGCCATCCAGTGAATAGAGCGGCATGAGATCTCCTGTTGTTGACCCCAACATGCCATGGCGGGCCTTGCAGGCAAAGAGGCGCGACGTGCATGATGCGCCAGCTTTTTGATTCGATGATTGCCATCCATGCGATTTCTCACCCTTGCCGCCGCCATTGGGGCTGCGCTGCTCCTGGTCTTGGGATCAGCCGTCTGGCTGATGCGCGCCAGCTCACGCGGCCCATCTCCTTTCATCGTCGCGGATGTTGCCATAGGCACGCAGCAACTGCAGATCGACACGCGCTATACGCGAAGCCCTGCAGCCCCCCTGCACCGCAGCTATGACGATCTTGATCTTCTGGTCGCCCTGCCTGATTTCAGCCCCGCCGGAGAGCGCGCCAATCAGCTGCCGCTCGAAACTCTGCTGACCATCACGCTGCGCCCCAAAGACATCAGGCTGGAGCCGCGAGACAAGGTGGCGCGGCTCTTTGCGCGCTATCTCGACGCGCAGACAATTGCCGGTGATGCAGGTCTTGTGATGCGACGCTTTCAGCAGTCCTCACCCTTTCCGGGTGAAGAGATCTTCATGACACCGCCTGAGGGGCGCCTGTTTTGGGCGCGTTGCTCACCAGCCAGCAGCGAGGCAGATGCACAGCATCGTATATGTCTGAGCGAAATGCGCTATGGCGCACTGGACCTGCGGTTGCGGTTCAGTGCGATCCATCTGACAAGATGGGAAGAGCTCACAGTCAGCACCAGCCAATTGCTGGCGAGCCTGTCGCGCTAATCAGAAGTCGTCGAGATCGAAATCGAGGATGGCGATCTGCAGCGTGTAGGAATTGCCGCGCGGATCATCCGCTGAGATGACGCCGAGAAAATCCTCACCGCAATTCAGCTCAACCGAGTCGGCCTTGCGCGCGCGGGCCACGATGGTGAGCTTATCGGTCTCGAACAGGCGGCGCAGATATTCCTGCAGCACTTCGCGTCCCACCGGGATCTTCATCTCAAAGGCAAAAGACCGGTCACCATCTTCATCATCGACGGTCAAACGCGCGATCTGACGCTCGCCCATCGTCACAATGGCCGCTTCACTGTCCTTCGGGTCGAGACTGACGCGCAGTGTCTGATTGTCGAAGGCGTGGCGCAGGAATTCCTGCAGCTTGCGAAGTTCGATCTTGTCCATCTGAAAAGCCGCTCCTTGGATCCGTGTGGAGTGCCAGAAAAGACCCAAGGCCGCAAGGCGGATCAGGATTCGAGTTTCTCGGCCAGAATCTGGTCCATGCTGCGGGCAGGCTCAGCGCAACCCGCCTCACCCACAACCCGCGCCGGCACGCCCGCAACGGTCTTGTTATGGGGGACCGGGCTCAGCACGACGGAGCCCGCCGCAATACGCGCGCAATGGCCCACTTCGATATTGCCGATGATCTTCGCACCCGCGCCAATCAAGACGCCCTTGCGGATCTTGGGATGACGGTCGCCCCGCTCTTTGCCCGTGCCGCCCAGCGTCACGCCATGCAAGATCGAGACATCATCTTCAATGACGCAGGTCTGGCCGACGACAAGCCCCGTCGCATGATCAAGGAAAATGCCCTTGCCGATGCGAGCAGCCGGATTGATATCGGTCTGGAACACTTCAGAGGCACGGCTCTGCAGCCACAGAGCAAAATCACGACGACCCGCCTTCCACAGGGCATGGGCGAGGCGATGCGTCTGCAAAGCGTGGAAACCCTTGAAATAGAGCAGCGGCTCAATCAGGCGCATGCAAGCAGGATCACGATCTGCCACCGCGATAATGTCGGCGCGGAAAGCCTCCCCAATCGAGGGGTCGCGCGCGATGATCTCCAGATAGGTTTGGCGAATGAGATCGCTGGACATATCGGCATGATCGAGGCGGGTCGCGACACGATGCACCACCGCGCTTTCCAGCGTCTCATGGTTCAGGACGCTCGCAACCAGAAGGCTCGCAAACTCAGGCTCACGCGCAACACTCTCCTCCGCCTCCGAACGGATGCGCGAAAAGATCGGATCGCCGAGATCAATGATGTGGGCGCTGTGAGCTTGAGCCATACAATTACTCCTCAGGCTCCACCCTAGCACCAGGATGTGACGCCTGAAATACGCGACATAGAGACAAGGTTATCAAGGGCGCGTGGCGAGAAACTCAAGGACCCCCTGCTTATAGACCTTGTCGCCCACTGCTAGGTTGTGATCGCGGCCCGGAATATCAAGCGACAGGCCATTGGGGAGCATGCTGGCCAGCAGCTTGCCATCCCCCGCCACATCGTCCTTGTCCCCCACCGCCACCAGCGCAGGCGTGAGCAGGGAGCGCAGATCCTCCTCGCTCAGGGTCTGGCGCGAGCCCCGGATACAGGCTGCCAGCGCCCGCAGGTCGCTCTTGGTCTGCTCGGCAAAGGCCCGGAACATGCGCTGGAAGGGGTCTGTAAGGGCCTCCAGCGAAGGGGCCTCCATCGCGTCAGCAATGCCCATGGGCAGGCCAACACCGGCCACGAGATGATGGCCCAGTCCACCCAAAATGATCGAGCGTGTGCGCTCAGGATGGGCGGCAGCCAGAAAGGCCGTGATGCGCGCGCCCATCGAATAGCCCATGACATCGGCCCGGTCGATATTCAGCCAATCGAGCAAGGCACGGGCATCTTCAGCCATTTTGGGGGTCGCGTAGTCATCGGCCACATAGAGCTTCTCGCTCTGACCATGACCGCGATTGTCCATGGCAATCACCCGCCGCCCCGCATGGGTCAGCGTCTTCACCCAGAGCGTATTGACCCAGTTGACCGCATGATTGGAGGCAAAGCCGTGAATCAGCAGGATCGGCTCCTGCAGGTCAGGCCCCGTCGGTTCATAGTCCATGAAGGCGATTTTGGCCTGCGGCCCGTGGAAAAACTGCATGGATCGGGTCCCTTCTGCGCGGGCGCACCTTACGGATTGGCCACGCCGGTGCAAGCGCCCCATCTGGACCTTGGCTTGCGGACAGGGTAACCGATGGATCGGCTTGAGGCACGAAGCGGATCCCTGACCATGTTGAGCAACAAGGCTGCCGGCCTGTGGGAAACGGCCCTCTTCCATGAACAGAGCGGCGAATTTGCCGAGGCCCTGCGCCTGTTGGAAAAATGCGCCCGCACCGACCCAAAAGCCCCGATCATTCAATACCGCATCGGCATGGTGCAGCATTCGCTCGGCCGTTTCCGCAAAGCCGTCAATGCGTTCGACAAGGCCATCGCGCTCGATCCGACTTTCGCTGATGCCTATGGCGACAAAGGCGTGGCGCTGGCAGCCCTGCGCGAATTCGAGCCCGCTGTCGCAGCCTATGATCAGGCTTTGAAGCTCGACGCCAACTATATGGAGGCTTGGTACAATCAAGGCATCGCCCTGATGGCGCTGGGCCGACAGGATGAGGCAATCGCCGCCTATCGCCGCGCCATTGATCTCAATCCCCGCTTCGTTCTGGCGCGCCTCAATCTGGGCGTTGCCATGAAGGAGAAGGGCGACTTCAAAGACGCGCGCTCGCTGCTCGACACCCTGCTGCTTGAAAATCCGCGCTTTGCCGAAGCCTATGCCAATCGCGCTATCGTGCGCATGGAATTGCTGGACCGTGAAGGCGCGCTCGCCGATTGCGTGCGCGCTGTAGAGCTGCGCCCCGACTTTGCCATCGCCCATGCCAATCGCGGTCTGGTGCTGACCTGTCTTGAACGACAGGAAGAGGCGCTCGAAAGCCTCAACCACGCTCTGTCACTCGACCCGCTTCTGCCTGAGGCCCATGCCTTCAAAGGCGCGCTGCTGCATGAGCGTAAGGAGTTCGATGCCGCGCTCAAGAGTCTTGATCGCGCACTCAGCCTCAACACACGTCACGGCGATGCAACCCTGCAAAAGGGCATGACTTTGTTGCTGAGCGGACGCCTGCGAGAGGCTTGGCCCTATTACCAGACACGCGTGAAGGGCATCATCCAGCGCAACTTCAAACAGCCCGCCTGGACCGGCCACGAAGACATCGCCGGCAAGAAAGTGCTCATTCATTGGGAACAAGGCTTGGGCGATACGATTCAGTTCTGCCGCTACACCCATCTCTTGGCTGAGCGCGGTGCGCAGATTTTGTTCGCGCCCCAAAAACCCCTGCGCGGTCTGATGCGCAGCCTTGGCGAGACCATCCAGATCGTCGATGAGACTGATGAGGCGCTGCAGTTTGATTATCACGTGCGCTTGCTCGATCTACCCCAGATCTTGGGGACTGACCTTGCCTCCATCCCCGCGCAAGTGCCTTATCTGAAGGCTGACCCCGCGCGCGTGGCACACTGGCGCGCGCGCATTGGAACTGAGGGCTTCAAGATCGGCATTTGCTGGCAGGGCAGCAAAGCTCTCATTGACGCTGGCCGCTCCTTCCCTCTCGCCAAATTCGCACCCTTGTCAGCGCTGCCCGGCGTGCGTTTGATCAGCCTGCATAAAGGCGAAGGCGAAGATCAGCTGCAAGACATGCCAGCTGGCATGAAGGTCGAAACGCTTGGCGCTGATTTTGACTCTGGCCCCGATGCTTTTGCCGATACAGCTGCAGCCATGCAAAGTATGGATCTCATCATCAGCTCCGATACAGCGGTGGCCCATGTTGCGGGCGCACTGGCCTGCAAGACATGGGTCGCGCTGAAATATGTGCCTGACTGGCGCTGGCTCGTCGATCGCGACGATAGCCCATGGTATCCCACCACACGTCTCTTCCGTCAGAACAGCCTTGGCGATTGGGACGATGTCTTCGCCCGCATCAGCGCTGCTGTGCAAAGCGAGATCGACACAAGGACAGCGATATGAACACGCCCAATGCGCCCGTCTCCTGGGGTGAACTGATCGACAAGATCACCATTCTGGAAATCAAGAGCCGCCACTTGAGCAATCCTGCTGCGCTCGCCAATGTGAGCCATGAGCTGCAATTGCTCAGCAAGATTGCAGAGCCCGCCATGACCACAAGTGGCATTGCAGAGCTGAAAGCCAAGCTGACGCAGATCAACCAGACTTTGTGGACCATCGAGGACGATATCCGCGACAAGGAAGCGGCCAAGTCGTTCGATGATCGCTTCATCGAGCTCGCCCGCTCCGTCTATCGCACCAATGACGAGCGCGCTTTGGTCAAGCGCCAGATCAATGCAGCGCTCTCCTCCGAATTGGTGGAAGAAAAGAGCTACAAGGCGTATTGAGAGGCCATGGCCTCTCCCCTGCAGCGCGGCGCGCATTACCTCATCCGCTTTTACCAGCTGACGATCTCAGCTTTGGTCGGGCGCTGGTGCCGCCATCTGCCGACCTGCTCTTCCTATATGGATGAAGCCATCCAGAGACATGGCTTTTGGGCAGGTGGCTGGATGGGCACCGCACGGCTGTGTCGCTGCCAACCCTGGGGCACATCGGGCTACGATCCCGTGCCACATCATGTGCCCACAGATGCGCATCCGCTCTTGCCGTGGCGCTATGGCCAGTGGCGAGGACCACTCATCTGCGAGGCCGTGACAGACCGCAAAACCGATTGACGCGTTACAAAGGCACCCCTAGCCTGCGGATATTCTTTTATCCACGTTGCAGGTCATTATGAAATTCTTCGCTAGGACTCTCTGCCTTCTTGCCCTCATCTCACCTGCACAAGCGGCTGACCTGCGCGTTCTTTCATCAGGCGCGGTAAAAGAGGCCTATGTCGAGCTCGTCGAGCAATTTACAAAAACAACCGGCCACACAGTCGAGACCACATGGTCGAGCACAGTGCATATCAAAGACATCATCCCCAGTGGCGCGGTCTATGATCTGGTGATCGTGGGCGCACCCGAGATTGATCTGTTCATCAAGACCAATCATGCCAAAGCGGGCAGCCGCGCTGACCTTGCCAAAGTGGGCGTTGGTGTTGGCATGACCAGCGGTATGAGCGCTGATGTCTCAACACCCGATGGGCTGAAAGCTGCCATTCTCAATGCCAAAAAGATCGCGTATTCGACGGGACCAAGCGGCGCCTATATCCCTGTCCTGTTCGAAAAACTCGGCGTGACTGCGCAGGTCAAAGACCGCCTTGTTCAAACCAAACCCGGCGTGCCCTCAGCTGAATATTTGCGCAGGGGCGAGGTTGATCTTGCCTTCCAGCAGGTGAGTGAATTGGTGCATGAAGGCGGCATTGCTTATCTCGGCCCGCTGCCGGAGGCAGTGCAAAATTACACCAATTTCTCCAGTGCCATTCCCGCCACATCTGCGGCGCCAGATGCAGCAAAGGCGCTGCAAGATTTTCTCGCAGCGCCTTCAACCAAAGCCATCAAACAAAAGCACGGCCTCGTCGGCGGGCCTTTTTAATCGCGCTCACCCAAGAAGCCGGGCACAGGCGGCAGACCCCAGCCTGAGACCCATTTATGGGGCTCCCACACTTTGGGGCGCTGCGGACGATCAATATGCCACGGGCGCGGTTCGAAATAACCGAGCGCCTCAGACTTCATCTGATCGAGCTCGATATAATGTTCGATCACATGCTCATCGGGATTGCGATGATAGGTCGCCATATTATGTCCCGGCCCGTGGCGCATCGGCCCCCAGCCCAAAGGAATACGCGCAGCGCCCAGCACTTCGCAGCTCTGCTGCATATGCGACATATCCTTCAGCTCCATCGCCAGATGGTGCAGATGGGTGCGCTTGCCCGCAAAGAAGTTCAGCGTGTGATGGTCTGAATTGCAGCGCATGAAGACGAAGAAATCGCCGATCCAATCGGACACGCGGAAGCCGAGCACACGCTGGTAAAAGTCACAGATGCCCTTCACATCAGGCGTGAAGAACGCGATGTGCCCAATCTTCAACGGACCAATGCCAGCCACACCCTGATTGACGGTGAGGAAAGACCAATTGGCATAGAGCTCAATCACCGTGCCTTTGGGGTCGGTGAAGGTCAGCGCCTTGGGTGTGCCGGGGAAAGGATCGCCGCGCATCTCACTTTTGATTCCCTGCGAGGCCAGAAAGTTTTGAGCGGCCGCAAAATCAGTGTCAGCAGCAACTTCGAAGGCAAGGCGCGTGCAGTCCGCGCGGTCGGACTTGACGAGAATAAGCGCGAGCTGACCGATCTTCGTGGTGAGAAAAGCGCGGTCGCCCTGCTTTTCGGCGAGTACAAAGCCGCTGATGCCCACGAAATAATCGAGGCTCTTCTGCAAGTCTGGCGTTTCAATCGTGGCGTGGCCAAGACGCAGCGTCTGAATCATCAATATCCTCCCCTTTGGCGAAACGTGATCGCCTATGGCGCGAAACTAGTCGTCGACCTCAAACTTGCCCAGCCTAAATTTTGCCAGACTTAAGGCAGAGCTTCCGCCGCATGAAATATGCCTTTGCCCTTCTCCTCTTGGCCTCAACGCCTGCCTGCGCACAGGTGGCGCAGGGGTCGGCTTGCGAATCCTGCCGCACGGAGGATGAGGTGCAGGTGGGCGATTACCTCCCCCCGGCTATCCCGGCCCCGCGACCATCCGCAGCCTTGGATCCGCGCGGCAATCCGCTCTCTTTGCCCGTGACAGGCTCACCGACCGTGTTCCACAGACCCGGTTCCGGCGTCTGGCTGGGCGGCATCGGCGCCAACAATGTTTATGTGGACCATTCGCGGTCCCAATCGCTTCTGCGGCTCAAGCGGGACTTTTGAGAGACCAAGGGGAAGCGTGGATGCCCCAGCCCACCCCCTACCCAAAGCCGCCGCCCTTCATTATGGTGCGCCCCGTTCGAACCTGTTGGGGACCACTATGGCATCCGATCACGCCACGCCACATTTCCACAACCAGCCCGGCCTCCGCTCGGTGCGGGTCGGTGCGAAGGAGTTCATGTGCGTTGGCGCTCTGCCGCCCTTCGATCATCCCCATATCTTCATCGACATGGGCGACGACACGGAAGCGGTCTGCCCCTATTGCTCGACCCTCTATGTCTATGATGGCGCTCTGCATGGCCATGCACAGCCCGCAGACTGCGAATATCACCCGGAGACAGCGGCCTGATCCCGCAGGCGGGTTTGGGCTATGTCTGACAGCAATCTCCATGCAGTGATTGCAGGCGCCGGCATTGGCGGCCTGACAGCGGCTCTGGCACTGGCCAAAGCGGGCGCGCGCGTGAGCCTGTATGAGCGCGCACCACTCCTCGAAGAAGCGGGCGCTGGCCTCCAGCTTGGTCCCAATGCCACGCGTGTTCTGCGCGATCTTGGAATTTTGGAGCAGGTGCAGCGTCACGCCAGTACGCCTGAACTGTTGCGCCTGCGACGCGCGCGCGATGGGCAAGAGCTGGCGCGTATGCCGCTCGGCCCTGTTGCTGAACTGCGCTGGGGCGCGCCTTATCTGTCGATCCACCGCGCCGATCTGCAGCGCGTTCTGCTGGAGGCTTGTGCGGGCGAACGACATATCACCGTCAACACCGGCACCAGTGTTGCTGGCTTTGCAGACAATAGCACCGGCATTGAAGTGGCCTTGCGCAGCGGCGAAGACACACAGCGCCTGCATGCTGATGTGTTGATTGCTGCAGATGGTCTGCGCTCGCAACATCGCGCTTTGCTCGCACTCGGCTCCAATGACCAACCCGTATGGTCAGGCCGCACCGCGTGGCGCGCGCTTTTGCCAATGGATGACGCACCTGCAGCTTTGCGCAAGCTCGAAACAAATCTGTGGCTCGGCGCCAAAAGCCATCTCGTTCATTATCCGCTGCGCGGCGGTACCTTGGTCAATATTGTCGCGATTACAGAAGATGATTGGCGCGGTGAAGAAGCCGCGGACCTATGGGCGATCTCAGGCGAGCCCACGCAAGTTGCACCGCGCTTTGCCCAATGGCACCGCGATGCGCGCACGCTTGTTGAGCGCGTAGGCGTGTGGAAACGCTGGCCGCTGTTTGATCGCAATCCCATGCGCCGCTGGAGTCTGGGCCGCGTGGCTTTGCTCGGCGATGCAGCCCATCCAATGCTGCCTTTCTTCGCGCAAGGTGCCGCGCAAGCCATCGAAGATGCCGCCGCCTTGGGGCAAGCAATGCGCAATGCGCAAAATGTGCCCGCTGCGCTCAGCGCCTATGAGCGGGCCCGCAGCGCGCGCGCACAGGCCGTCGTCCTCGCCTCACGTCGACAAGGCACGATCTATCATATGAGCGGGCCACTCGCCTTTGCGCGCGATCTCACCTTGCGCAGCCTGACCGCGCAAAGCTTCATGGCGAAGGTGGACTGGCTCTATAAAGGATGAGTTTTGGTGCGGACGGCGGGGGTCGAACCCGCACCCACCACATTCGACTTCGCTTGACGAACAATTAAAATGTGTAGTTACTCGGCATCATTATAAGCATCGAATTTTTTGGAACACATTGGAGCTTCTCAATTTGAGGAAAACTAAATGCTTTTCGAAAACCTGACCATTTCTCGGCTAGTAATTCATCAAGTTCTCCAAAGGTCGGAGGACCGAAACATTGGTCAAACACGCTATGGCACCTCACTCACGATCTTGGGCCCAGCAGACAGTTCGGCATTACATGATCGAATTATCGCGGCACTCGGAAGTGTCGCCAAGTGTATGGAGTTCAATGTCAGCGATACTGGCGCTGGCGGAATGCTAGATATTTCGCGAAAACTCATAGATGCGGATGATACCGACTTCGTTCATGGTTCCAAGGAAGTGGTGAACAAACTCGCCAAAGCTCAAACGAGCAGAAGAATTCCCGGCGGGGTGCTCGTGGTTTGGTGTGGCAGCACCGGGTATCCAGCGCAACGCATGATTGGCGTAATCAAAGCCGAGTTTCAGTCGGGATTCACTTTCAAGGACGGCGAGAGCATGACTTTGGAATTCATGCGAAACCTATTCCTAACGCCGCACGCTCGATTTTACAAAATAGGAGCATTTGTCGAGGTTGGCGTCACAGCACTGAATACAAAGAGCTGGAAGGCCTTTGTCTATGATGACGCGATGACCGCAGAAAATCGCGATGCTGCTGCGCAGTATTTTTATGAGACATTCCTAGGCTGTAGCATCCCGCAAAACAGTGCCAGGCAAACGAAATTATTTTTCGAACTGACCAAAGATTTTATCAATAAGCTGAACATACCCGACAACAAAAAAGTGGA
>CANGJJ010000009.1 GCA_947454485.1 Beijerinckiaceae bacterium | reverse complement strand
GGACGATCAGCTGTTCTACTGCATGCAACGTGGTCTGTCGGCAGAAGAGGCGACCGCGCTCATCGTGAATGGCTTTGTGCGCGATGTGTTGCAGCAGCTGCCCATGGAATTTGCGGTGGAAGCGCAAAAGCTCATCGCCGTCAGCCTTGAAGGCAGCGTGGGCTAAGCCCTGCGCTGCATCCTCCCGTCGGCATTGCCGTATCCGTTCAAAAGGATCAATCCCGTGTTGAAGATCAGTGATCTCCGCGCCCAAATCGACGACAAGGAAATTCTGAAAGGTCTCACCCTTGAGGTGAAGCCGGGCGAAGTCGCCGCCATTATGGGGCCTAACGGCTCTGGCAAGTCGACGCTCTCTTATGTCGTCGCGGGCCGCGATGGCTATGACGTGACGAGCGGCTCCATCATGCTCAATGGCGAGAATATTTTGGAGATGGATGCGCATGAGCGCGCCGCTAAGGGCATTTTCCTCGCCTTCCAATATCCGCTGGAGATTCCCGGCGTCACCACCATGACCTTCTTGAAGGCTGCGATGAATGCGCAGCGCAAGCAGCGCGGCGAGGCTGAGCTCCCCACCGCTGAATTCATGAAGAAGGTGCGCGCTGCCGCCGACAAACTTGGTGTGAAGCAAGAGATGCTGCGCCGTCCGCTGAATGTTGGTTTCTCTGGTGGTGAGAAGAAGCGTCTGGAAGTTTTGCAGATGGTGCTTCTGGAGCCCAAGATCGCCATTTTGGACGAGACCGACTCTGGCCTTGATATTGATGCGCTGCGCATCGTGGCTGAGGGCGTGAATGCTTTGCGCTCGCCTGATCGGGCCTTTCTCGTCATCACCCATTATCAGCGTTTGCTCGATTATATCGTGCCTGACAGCGTGCATGTTTTGTCGAAGGGTCGCATCGTGACCTCGGGCGGCAAAGAACTGGCGCATGAGCTCGAGAAGAACGGCTATCGCGACTATGTGTCGGAAGAGGCGGCTTGAGGCTCTCATGACCACTCAACCCGTTCCCCTGCGCACACCAGCTGAGACAGCGCTGGCTGATGCTTATGTGAAGGCAAGCGCTGCATTGCCCGGCTCTGATGCCGTGCGCGGTGAGCGTGCGCGCGCCTATGACCGCTTCCATGAAAAGGGTCTGCCGCATCGTCGCATCGAGGCCTGGCACTATACGGATCTGCGCGCACTGATGCGCGAGGCCTATCCGGTTGCCGTCGGCACTCCGCTGGCGCCAGCCTCGGGTCTGCGCATTCTCATCAGCGATGGTGCTGCGAGTATGCCCACTGGCGCACTTCCCAAGGGTATCAAAGTCTCGACTTTGCGCGATTGCCTGACCAATGGGACCGAGGCTTTCATCAAGTCACTTTTCCCTGACCAGGGCAGTGATGATGCGATGGTCGCCTTCAATGCTGCCATGATGCGCGATGGTGTGGTGATCGACATTGCTGAGGGCGCTGAGATCGCATCGCCCATCGAGATCATCTTTACCTCACAAGACCAAGCGCCGCATGGCGATGTGTCGCGCGTTCTGCTGCGTATGGGCGCGCGCGCCAAGGCAACGGTGCATGAGGTTCACTCCGCCAAGGGCAAAGTGCAGCGCCACAGCGCGCTTGTGGCTCATGTTGGCGAAGAGGCTGAGCTTTCGCATGTCTTCGAGACGCGCGACGCACAGCCCGAAGTGCATGTCTCAAGCCTCATTGTCGATGTGGCGGCGCGTGGTTCTTTCCAGTCCTTCGCATTTGTTTGCGCCGGCGATGTGTTGCGTCGCCAGCTTTTTGTGCGTGGCTCTGGTGAATATGCCAAGATCGCGATGCGCGGTGTGAGCTTGCTGAAGGGCAAGCAACACGCAGATACAACGCTTGTTGTCGATCATGCTGTGCCCAATGGCGAGAGCCGCGAATTGTTTAAACATATCGTCGATGACGAAGCCTCTGGCGTCTTTCAGGGTAAAGTCATCGTGCGCCAGCATGCGCAAAAGACCGATGGCGGCATGAAGAGCCAAGCGCTCCTTCTGAGCGGTGACGCGGCCATGTATAATAAGCCCGAGCTTGAGATCTTTGCGGATGACGTTGTGTGCGGCCATGGCGCAACGGTGGGTCAGCTCGACGAGAACCAGCTCTTTTATCTGATGGCGCGCGGCATTCCGCGTGTTGAGGCCGAGGCCTTGATGATCGAGGGCTTTGCCCGCGAGGCGTTGGAGTTCATCGTGCAGGACGAGATCCGTGAACATCTGGAGGCTAGTGTCGCGCACTGGCTTGCGGGGAGGGCCAAGTCATGAGCGCTCCTTTTGATGTGGCTAAGCTGCGCGAGGATTTTCCGATCCTCAACGAGCGTCCCTATGGCAAGCCACTTGTCTATCTCGACAATGCTGCATCTGCGCAAAAGCCGCGCGCTGTGATTGATCGCATGGTTCATGCCTATGAGCATGAATATGCCAATGTGCATCGCGGCCTGCATTATCTTGCCAATGCGGCGACGGATGCTTTTGAGGCTGCGCGCGAGACGACGCGTCGCTTTCTCAATGCCGCCTCAAGCGATGAGATTATCTTTACGCGCTCGGCGACGCAGTCACTCAATCTGGTGGCCAATTCCATCGGTCAGTCGATTGGAGAGGGTGACGAGATCATCCTGTCCATCATGGAGCATCACTCCAATATTGTGCCGTGGCATTTTCTGCGCGAGCGCAAGGGTGCAGTACTGAAATGGATCGGCATTGATGAGGCCGGCAATCTGCGCATGGACGAATATGAGCGCGCTTTTTCGTCGCGCACGAAAATGGTCGCTATGACGCATATGTCGAATGTGCTGGGCACGATCACGCCCATCGCCGATGTTATTCGCATCGCCCATTCCCATGGCGTGCCGGTTCTGGTGGATGGTTCGCAAGGCGCTGTGCATTTGAATGTGGATGTGCGCGCGCTTGATGCAGACTTCTATGCCTTCACCGGTCACAAAGTTTATGGCCCCACCGGCATTGGTGTTCTCTACGGCAAAAAGTCTTTGCTGGAGAAGATGCCACCTTTCGAAGGTGGTGGTGAAATGATCGAGACGGTGACGACCGACACTGTCACCTATAATACGCCGCCCCATCGTTTTGAGGCAGGTACGCCGCCGATTGTGGAAGCCATCGGTCTTGGTGCTGCGCTCGACTATATGGATGCAGTGGGCCGCGATGCGATCCATGCGCATGAGAATGAGCTGCGTCTTTATGCTGAAGAGCGTTTGGCGCGGATGAATTCCATTCGCATCTTTGGTCGCGCCAAGACGAAGGGTGCGATTGTCTCCTTCGAAATGAAGGGTGCGCATGCGCATGATGTGGCAACTGTGATTGATCGCTCAGGCGTTGCTGTGCGCGCGGGTACGCATTGCGCTATGCCGCTCATGCAGCATTTTGGTGTGACCTCCACCTGCCGTGCCTCTTTTGCGCTCTATAATACGCGGGAAGAGGTTGACGTTCTCGTTGATGCTTTGGCGAAAGCCGAAGCTCTGTTCTCGTGAGGCGGCGATGAACGAAGACGGTATCCAGCGCAATCTGCCTGAACTCGAACTGCCCAAGGCTTTGAGCGCGGAAGAGCTCGACCGGTTGACGGAAGATCTTGTGGCTGCGCTCAAGACAGTGTTCGACCCCGAGATCCCGGTCGACATCTATGAGTTGGGGCTTATCTATAAGATTGATGTCGACGATGATCGCTTCGTCAATATCGATATGACTCTGACGGCTCCCGGCTGCCCTGTTGCTGGCGAAATGCCGGGCTGGGTGGAGAATGCAGTTGGCGGCGTGCCGGGCGTGTCCGGTGCAAAAGTGAGTATGGTTTTTGATCCCCCGTGGGATCAATCGCGCATGTCTGATGAGGCGCGCGTCGCTTTGGATATGTGGTGACAATCATGAGGCTCGTCGGGCCTTGAACCCGGCCGATGCAGGAGTGAGCAATGGGAAGCGCTTCACGCTTCAAGGTCATGACGCTGACGGATGCCGCTGCAGAGCGCGTGCGTGAGATGATGGAGACAGCGGATCAACCGGTCGCGGGCTTGCGCGTGGGCGTCAAAAATGGCGGCTGCGCGGGCATGTCTTATACAATGGAATGGGCGCAGAGCGTTGGCCCGCATGACGAAGTCGTCGAAGACAAAGGCGTGAAGGTCTTGATCGACCCCAAGGCTATTTTGTTTTTGCTCGGCACGCAGATGGATTTTGAAGCGTCCAAACTCTCGTCTGGCTTTGTCTTCAACAATCCCAATCAGACATCGGCGTGTGGCTGTGGTGAGAGCGTGGCGATTGAGCCTGCCAAGCCTGAAGCTTTGGGGCAGGACTCGGCGTCGACCTGACGCCGAGGTTGCTGGCTTTTATGATTTCACGCGCACATATTCGCCGGGCGCATCGCACAGGGCTTTGAGTTTTCCCTCGCCTGGAATGCGCGCCTCCACCATGTCTGGTGCTTGCGCCGCAATCCATCTGATCCAGTCGAGCCACCATGTGCCGGGATGTTCCTGCGCAGTCTTCAGCCAATCTTCGAATTCGCCTGTTGGGCGCGGCCCTGTCCAATATTGGTATTTGGGCTTGGAGGCTGGATTGACGACGCCTGCGATATGGCCCGACCCTGCGAGCACATATTTCATCTCGCCACCGAATAATTTAGCGCCGGTATAGACCGACTTGGCGGGTGCGATATGATCTTCGCGCGCAGCAAGATTATAGATCGGGATTGTCACGCGCGACACATCAAGCCGCACATTGTTCATCACGATCTTGCCCTTGGAGAAATTGTTCTCCAGATAGCAATTGCGCAGATAGAAAGAATGATTGGCTTTCGGCATGCGCGTATTGTCGGAGTTCCACACGAGCAGATCAAACGCAGGGGGCTCTTTGCCCTTAAGATAGTTGTTGACGAAATAGGTCCAGATCAACTCATTCGGGCGCAGCATATTGAAGGCCGAGGCCATGCGTGCGCCTTCAAGATAGCCTGCCTCATCCATCTTGGTTTCAATCGAGCGGATACGCTCTTCATCGACAAAATGTTTGAGGTCGCCGGGATCGGTGAAATCCACTTGCGTCGTGAATAAGGTCGCGCTGGTGATGCGTCGATCATTCGTGCCAGCCATATAGGCCAGTGTCATCGCGAGCAAAGTGCCACCCACGCAATAACCGATCGCGGAGACCTCTTTCTCGCCCGTTGCATCTTCAATGGCGGAGAGGGCTGTTAGCACGCCTTCGCGGATATAATCTTCAAAACTTTTTTCAGCCTGACGCTCATCAGGATTGACCCAAGAAATAACGAAGACGGTGAGGCCTTGCTCTACGGCCCAGCGCACAAAACTCTTTTCTGGATTGAGGTCCAGCACATAGAATTTGTTGATCCATGGCGGCACGATGAGGAGGGGGCGCTTATAGACCTGCGCTGTTGTGGGCGCATATTGAATGAGTTCGAACAGGTCATTGCGAAACACGACCTTGCCCGGCGTCACAGCCATATTCACGCCGAGCTGGAATTTGGTGGGATCGCTCTGTCGAATTTTCAGCTGGCCTTTGCCTGCCTCAACATCTTCGGCAAACATCTTCATGCCGCGCACGAGATTTTCGCCATTCTCGCGGAAGGTCTCGCGAATGAGTTCGGGATTGGTCGCCAGAAAATTCGACGGCGATACGGCGCCCGCAATTTGTCGCAGATAAAATTGCGCGCGCTCACGCGTGGCAGGGTCCACGCTGTCGGCATGAGTAACAAGCTCATTGGCCCAATTGGTCGTGAGCGAATAGGCCTGTTGCAGAAAATTAAAGATCGGATTTTTGTGCCAATCAGGATCAGCAAAGCGCTTGTCTGATGGATCGGGCGGGGCGACATCAGGTGTATCTGCTTCACCCGACATGCGGCGCATCGTGTTGGACCACAGATCCAGAAATCCGGTCGCAATCGCGCTCTGCGCTTGCATCGCTCGGTTGGGATCAGACAGCCAGAACTCTGCTACCTTGCCGAAAGTCTTCACGGCATCGCCAACATTGTCGGCAAGGTCTGAATTGGTGCGCCCTTCTTCGAGTGGCTTCACATAGGCCGCAAGAGCCTTGCCGCCGACCTCGACCAGTTTAGCGGCGTTGCGCGACAGGGCTTCGAAGTCGGGCATGGCGGGTTGAGGGGGCGCTGCGGTTGCAGCAGCCTCAGTCTGCTTTTGGCGGGCGGGGGCCTGTGCTGTGGGTGCGGGCGCTGCCGTTTTTGGGGCGGCCGCAACAGGGCTCGCCTGCGCCTTCAGCTGCGGATCTTTGACCTTGTCCTTGGTCTTGGCACCAACGGGACGGCCGGGCTTGCGACGCCCTTTTGCGGTTCTCACCTTCGTGGTGGTCATGCCTTACCCCGTCACCGTGTCCGGCCAGTCTGCCATATCTTTTTAGGCCTGCAATCTGGCCGAGTCATTGCGTCATTGGGATAGGGGAAGGCGCGGGGCGATGTAACCCCTGACGTGATGAACATTACCTGTGCCGTAGCGTCACCTGCCTTAACCTAGGCTCTACAGTGGATGGGGTGCATCGGTGCAATCGACAGTGGTCAACATGCCCGGCAAGGACGCCCCGCAAGAGGCTATGCAGCTTCTTGCGCTTAGAGGCTTGTTCGGCGCTATCGACAATATTCGCTCAAGCTTGAAGCTCGATGTCGAAGAGATGCTGCTTTATTTGTGCATCGGTTATCTCAACACCGAGCGCATTCAACGTGTCGGCTCCAACGGCTATATTGCCTCGACCAATATTTCTTCGGTTGCCGACTTTATGAAGATCCCCAAAGAGACAGCCCGTCGCAAGATCAAGCGTCTGGCTGCGATGGGTCTGATCGAAAATACACAAGGCGTCGTTGTGAGCGATGTTTCACAGTGGTTTTCGGTCGCGCGCCAGTTGCCGCTGAGCGATAAGGGCCGTTAAGCGGGCTTGTCTTCCTTTTTGAAGTCTTCAGGGAAGAGCAGGGCGAAGATGCTTTCAAATTCGACTTCGTCCGTGGGCTTCCATTCTGTCGGCTTAATCGGCGCTTTATTTGCGCCCATCGCATAAGCGAAAGCCTTAAAAGCCACAGCGCTGTTGTAAACGCGCGCTGTCAGGCGTGGCTGCCCCTTGAGGGGATTGCCAAAGAGCGGCTTCTTCTTGCGCTTCAGATCGAGCTTTTCGTAATTGGCCGAATACCAGATGAAGGACAGCAACATCAGATCGACATCTGTGATTTGGACAGATTCGATAAATCCGAAGAGGCGCTCGAGACCTCCCAACAGATCAGCATCCAGATCAAGAATAGAATAGAGGTCAGAGAACGCCTCTACAGTCTCGGCGACGATCTCTTCAGCGGATTTGTCTTCGGTGAGAAAGCGGCGCGCAATCTGTGCGACCATCATCTCGAAGACGAATTGGGGCGGGCAGTTGTTCGGGTCGACGTTGCTCATCAGCTGCGTTCTTTTCTCCAACGACCCATCCATTCGCTCGCGCGCTGTTGGGCTTTGAGGATATCGGCCTGTTTCATGGTTGGCACAAGGGCGTCGCGCTGGCGTCGGACCTCAACTTTACCTGCCGACACGGCGAGGGTGGACCAGAAATAGGCTTCCACATCATTTCCAAAGCTAAAATCAGGGCGGAAACTGACTGCAAGCGGCGGCAAGGCCATGTCGTCACCACCCTCCGCCAGTTTGATCAAACGCTCGCGCGTCCACTGCATAGATTTCTGCGCAAGCTGACTATCCAGGTTGCGCATCATGATAGCACGGGCAGCAACCGCTTTGCGATGCCCGCGCACGGCGGCCAGTGTGCTCCAGCGCAGCGCCTCTTCGAAATTCTGCGGAATGCCGACGCCGTGCCAATAAAACAAAGACAGATTGTGCTGCTGTTCGAGCCCGCCCTGTTCGGCGAGTTCTTTGGTCGAGCGGAAGGCTTGGGCAATATCGCCGCTGCGCAGGGCCTCATTGACCTCTGGCTGGTCGGGCGCTGCCGGGGCTGGTGTCGCAGCATGGGCCGCGCAGGCGAGGCTCAGACCCATCAGCAGGGCGAGGGCAGGGGCAGGCTGGCACCGCAATGTAGGACCTCTGGGGTAGGGGTGATGCTCCACCCGTTAGGAGGAACCATATTGGATTCAGAACGGCTGCCGCGCAGAAATTTGAGCATGCTGGACGAATAGAAAACCAATTTGGTGCCTCATTTTCAAAATGGGTTCTCTAAAAACTAAAGTCCGGCCCTTTAGAGCCGTCTTATCGTGCACGGACAGGTGTCCCTTGGATGACTGCCATGATTGAACGACTTCAAAATGACGGAACTGTCGCGAAGGTGCAGGCCACGCCCGCACCGCGTGCGGAGCTTGCCGTTTCACCAGCCCCTTCAACCAGCGAGATGCGGGAGAAGGCTGTGACCCCTGTTGGTCAGGGGCATCGGTCGACCACAGATGAAAATGTGCTCCATGCGACCCATGTGATTGGGCAGATGCGTGGGGAGTTCGATGCCATTGCTCAGGCCGACCAGGCCAATGACCAGCTCGAAAAAATCTTCGCTAAGATCTTCTCGGGTTATCAGGCGATGACGCAGGGCAGCGCGAGCGAGGAGCAGCAGAACGAGGCTTTTGCGGCAGCTGACCAGCTCGATGAATTCGAGCTCGATCTGCCCGGCTCGCAAAGCGCCCCCTCGGTAGAGCAGAAGATGCGGCTGCGGGCCAAGGATCCGACCCAATATTTCGAGGAGCAGACACGGGACCGTACTTTGGCCCGGATCGAGACCGCCCTTCGCAAAGTCGGGCAGCTGCGCGAAAAGCTGGGCTCGACCCGTTTGGACGCTCATGATCGTCTTTTGAATATCAGCAGCTCGGTGACGGGGCTGAATATGGCTCGCGCCCAGATTGATGACAGCCAGTTTGGCGTCTATTCGGCCGCCTCCACCGCCGATGCCGTCATGGTGAACCTACGCAGTGCAGTGGTGGCCCATGGTAATGTGTCGCCCGAGATTGTGCGGCTCATTCTGAACTGATCGGCTGGGCCTGCCAGCTGCAAGAGGCGCGCTGCGGCGCGCCTTTTTCTTTGAAAGGCAGCGATTCAGAAAGATTTGGAATCATCTCACTAAAGGTCTGCCCGGAACGTCCGTTCACTATTGCATCGGTTCTAACCAAGGGAACCGGGCTCGGCGGAGAAGCCGCCGAATAGGTTCTCGTGAAGTAACGGAGCAAACCAATGACCGTGATCAACACCAACGTGGCTTCGCTGAATGCCCAGGCCGCACTCGCTTCCAATGCCCGTGGTCTCAACAAGGCCATGGAACAGCTCTCCACCGGCAAGCGCATCAACTCTGCTGCTGACGACGCCGCTGGCCTTGCTATTTCGACCCGCCTGACCTCGCAGATCCGCGGCCTCAATCAGGCTGTGCGTAACGCCAACGACGGTATTTCGCTCGTTCAGATCGGTGAAGGCGCGCTCGTCGAAGTCACCAACATGATGCAGCGTATGCGTGAACTTTCGGTTCAGTCTGCCAACGACACGAACACTGACGGTGATCGCCAGTCACTCAGCCTCGAGTTCAAGCAGCTCAAGGAAGAAATCAACCGCATCGGCAAGACGGTTGAGTGGAACGGCACGAAGATCCTCGACGGTTCTTTCGGCGCTGACAGCAGCGGCAAGTTCACCTTCCAGGTGGGCGCCAACGCCAACCAGACGATTGATCTGACGATCAAGAACATGACCTCTTCGGATGCCACGACGATTGACGACTCCAATGTCACTGCTGGCACCCAGCTCGTCGACATGTCCTCGGAGACCTTCGAAGAAGGCGACATCATCACCCTCGCCATCGATGGCAAGCAGGCTCAGTATACTGTGACTGCCGACGATATGGCTGGCGCCTCGGCTGCCGTGGACTTCCAAAACGTCCTCGACTCGATCGCTGGCGACACCAGCATCTCCGATGCTCTGGGCGTCACGATTGCTGCCACCGCTGCCACCGGCCTGACCTTCACCTCTGACGATGGTGCGGACTTCTCAGTCGACGCCTATAAGGCCACAGGCGCTTTGGGCTTCATCGCAGCCAGCGATGTCGACACGCAGAACAACGCCAACCGCGCCATCGGCGCGATTGACAAGGCTCTGGGTGCTGTCAACGACCAGCGCGCTAACATGGGTGCGGTGATCAACCGTCTCCAGTACACGGTCAACAACCTGACCAACATCTCGACCCATTCGGCAGAAGCACGTAGCCGAATTGAAGACACCAACTACGCTCAGTCCACCATGGACCTTGCGAAGTCGCAGATCATCCAGCAGGCAGCGACCGCCATGCTGGCTCAGGCGAACCAGCAGCCCCAGCAGGTGCTGACGCTCCTGAAGTAAGATCCTCGCGATCACTGAACTGGAAGGGCGAGCCTCTGGCTCGCCCTTTTTCGTTTGGGGGCGCTGGGGTGGGGCTTTGTCTGGGCTGGCATGAAAATTGTTATAAACAGGGGAAATTGGCGGTTTTCTGCGCCTTTGGGGAATGTGGTGTGGGAGTTCGTGTTGAGCAAACGATCTAAGGCGTCCACGATTCCGCGCCCGGCAGCCCAGAAGGCGCAGGATAGCGCCTATGAGACCGCACGCCTGATTCATAAGGCTGGCGACCTTGTAAGTGCCCAGCGGCTTTATGAGCAGATGGCCCAAAGCGGCTCGCGCGATTGGCGCGTGTATTTCCATCTGGGCATCATCGCCAAGGTAAATGGGCAGATTGAAGAGTCTTTGAAGCAATTCGACATGGCTCTCGACCTGCGTCCTGATGTGCCTGAATCCTTGATGAACCGGGGTGTCGCGCTTCAGGGGCTTGGGCAAACCACTCAGGCCATCAAGAGCTATCAATCAGCCCTCGCATTGAAGCCTGACTATCCGGCTTGCTATTCCAACCTTGGCATCTCTTTTGAGTCCGCTGGCTATTACGATGAAGCTATCTTCTGTTGCCAAACGGCTTTGAAGCTCAAACCCGATCTCATCGAGGCGTGGAGCAATTTGGGCGCGGCCTATGTCGCGCGCGGCGATCTCTTGCTGGGGATTGAGGCCTATGATGAGGCGATCTGCCTCGACCCTGCTTTTGCTGAGGCTCAGTTCAATCGAAGTCTTGCTTTGCTTGCCTTGGGGCGTTTCCAAGAGGGCTGGAGCGCCTATGAATGGCGCCGGCGCAAGAAGTTGCCCTTCGCATCGCGCAAATATGAAAAGCCTGAATGGTCAGGTCCGGCGGATGCCAACAAGACCCTGCTGGTTTGGCCGGAACAGGGGATTGGCGACGAGATTTTCTTTGCCTCGCTCCTCCCGGATGTGGCGGCCCTACAGTCCAAACTGATGTTGGAAGTCGATGGTCGGCTTGTAGATATGTTTGCCCGCTCTTTCCCGCACGTGCAGGTGATTGCCAAGGGTGAACGCGCGCCAGATTTTGACGTTCAGATTCCGCTCGGCAGCTTGCCGCAATATCTGCGCCCGAATCCGTCGAGCTTTGGTGAGGGGACGGCCTTTCTTGTGCCAGACCGCGCGCGCGCGGCCATGATCCGCGAGATGATCAATCCACATAAGCGATTCACCATCGGCATTTCCTGGATTTCCAAGAATGAGAAATCCGGCATTTTCCGTTCGATTGCTCTTCGTCGTTTGCTGGACTGTTTTGAGGGGCTGAATGTTCAGCTCGTGTCGTTGCAATATGGCGATGATGCCAGTGCACTGAACGATATGCAGGCAGAAGGTGCGAGTATCGAAGGGGCAGGCTTTATCGATAAATTCAGAGATGTCGATGGGCTCGTCTCACTGATCGAAGCTTGCGATCTTGTTGTCTCGATCGACAATTCAACCGTGCATTTTGCGGGCGCAATCGGCAAGCCGACCTTTGTGTTGTTGCCCACAACACCCGATTGGCGTTGGGGCTGCGAGGGGACGACATCCCATTGGTATAATTCGGTGCGCCTGTTCCGGCAGGAGCGGCAAAATGACTGGTCCTCAGTCGTCGCCGATATTCGCTCGACCCTGCAGCTTATTTTTGCGAGCGAAGACGTTGCAGCCTAATAGCACAAGCCCCAATATGCAGACGACCAAGCCGCGCTGTGCGATCATCACGCCTGTTGGCCCCGGCCATCAGGGGACTTATGAGATTTGTGCTGCCTCGATCAAGGCCGCAATGTCACATAGTAAGGGCCCTTTCAGCGAAATTGTTCTGCATCCTGTGTGGGATCTTGAAGGCAAATTAGGTCGCTCTCATGCGCGCAATCTCGGTATTAAGGAGATGGTTGCCCAAGGCATCGACTGGATATTTTTTCTCGATGCAGACGACATTATGGATCGGGACTGTTTCCAGAATGTGGCCGATTTGCTGGGCCGCTATGATGCTGTGTGGGGGCTGATCAGTGAAGCCCCTGCCAATGCACCGCGCTCGCACCAGTTGCGTAAAAACCAGTTGGAGAGCACTGAGTCCTTGCTCGATATTTTGAATATTCCCCCGTTCTTGACCTTGCAGATGGGCCATTTCGTGCGCGCCGAGCTAGCGCAAAAAATCGGCTTTGATGTCACGATGGATACGGGCGAGGACTTCAAATATTACCTCCAGCTCTGGTCATCTCATCGCTGTGCGAAAGTGCCGCGCCGTTTCTTCATCAATTGTCGCGGTAATCACTCGACCGGGCCGCGTTCTGCCACAGGATTGCAATGGAGCAAGACTGTTACGCAGATCATCCAGCAGGCAAAGATTGCCCTTCTGGGTCAGCTGACCTCGCGTTGGTCAACCCTTGCAGGGCGCACGGCTGTTGTGGTGGCTCATCCTTCAGAAGAAGTTCTGTGGGCGGGTGGGCTATTGAGCGATCAGCCGGGACTGGATGTGATTGTCTGCTCGGTTCCGATCGCTCATCCCAAGCAGATGCTGTGTTTTTTTGATGCGATGCGTCAGTTGCGACAAAATCCCATCGTCATCCCGGATTTCGATGCAGGGCCGCAAATCCCGCTTCGACTTCTCGATCTGGTGCCGCTTGGAAATTATGACACGATCTTCACACATGGGATCGTAGGGCAGAATGTGCCGCTTCATCATCAACAGATTCATCATCACATCAAATCGCAGTTTCGAGGAACGATGTTTACCTTCGCCACGAAGGGAAATGAAATTCGTATGGGGCTTGATGCAGCCTCGCAGGCTCGAAAACTCGATCTGATCAGGGCCTATGATCGCGCGGCCTGCCTAGCAGGCTCGACGGCACTCGAGGCATGGTTAATGGGCCCGCATGCGGAGCTTGGTGCTGAGACCTATAATGTTGGAAAACTGCCCATTGCCACGCAAGCCTAGAATAGCTGCCCTGCCTTAAAGCTGCTGATGACGCTGCCGTCACTTGTTGGGCAGGCTCAGCGGCTGGCACATTCCTTGCTGAATCTTGGCTGGAGGTAGTGATGTCGAACACGATCGGTAGCAGCATCGTCAATAATCTGACAGGTGGCGGGATTGATATCCAGTCGCTCTCTCAGCAATTGACCGATGCGTCGCGCGCGCCGCAGCAGAAGCTGATCGATGATCGCAAAACGTTGGCAGATGCCAAAGTCTCTTCCATTGGGCGGATTTACTCAGCTGCCAATGGGATGAAGACTGCCTTGTCGGCCTTTGGCGATCCAAAACAATTGGCCTATCTCCCGCTGACGAGCAATGCTTCGGTCGCGGACTTCTCCTATTCGTCCTATTCGACTCAAAGCACGATCAATCTGTCTTTTAATGTTGATCAACTGGCGAAGCTCAACTCTGTCACCTTATCGCCACTGAGTTCAGGGCAATCTTTGGCGGTCGCGGCGAACAAGCCGGTGCTTAAGATATATTCGGGCGATGCCCCATCAGATCCCACAGCATCGAAGACACTTCTCAAGTCATTCAAGCTTGCAAATTATACCAAGCTGGAAGACCTGCGCGATGCAATCAAGTCCACCACCGGATTTGAAGCGATCATATTCAATGGTGCGGATGGCAGCCGTCGTCTGACGATTTCGCATGGAACCGGTACAAAAAACCGCTTCTTCGTG
The DNA here is from genome assembly GCA_947454485.1 of Beijerinckiaceae bacterium. Taxonomy (GTDB): domain Bacteria; phylum Pseudomonadota; class Alphaproteobacteria; order Rhizobiales; family Beijerinckiaceae; genus Terripilifer. The sequence continues at coordinate 113,127 of CANGJJ010000009.1, read as the reverse complement.
GAGACCGTCAATGACGATGGCAGTGACATCACATCAGGTCTCAAAGCTGATTCTGCAAATGCACAAAGCCAGGGTGATGACGCCAAGATCACACTAGATGGTGTGGCGTATAAGTCCGCAACAAATACGTTTAGCGGCTTGATCGATGGCGTGAAGATTGCGGTCAAAAATACGGGGCCGGTGACGTTGACGTCACAGGCGGATACGACCAAGCAGGTTTCGGCTCTTCGTGGCATTGTTGAAAACTATAACCAGTTGCTGCAAACAATTGGTGACGAGATCATCTATGACGCTGATATCACCAAGCGGGGCGGCCTTTCGAATGACTCGACGGCTCGAAATTTCCTCGCTCAAATGCGCCGCCTGACGACAGATCCGATCACTAAGGGCTCTGTGACCGCGACGATGGCCGAACTAGGCGTTCGTACGAACCAAGATGGGACGCTCACAATCGACGAGACCCGTTTAACGGCAGTGCAGTCGGACGATCCCGAGCTTTTGACGCAGGTCATGGCATCTACCGCCACTGAGCCAGGCGCGTTGGAGCGTTTTAACAAATTGACGAGCACAGTGCTTGGTATCAGCGGACCTTTCGTCCAGCTCTACAATAAGACGACGCAGAAAGATCTCGTCGATATCAAGAATGACACTGACAAGCTGGCAAGTCAGATGGATGCCTTGCAGCAGCAGTATCTTCAGCAATTCATCTCGATGCAGGACTACCTGATGTCGACGAAGAACAGCCAAACCAGTCTCACGCAGGCTATGTCTGCCTGGACTGCTGGTCTCAAAGGTTAAAAGGAGAAAGCACATGCAGACCTATCTCGTGAAATGGATCCTCAACGGTGAAATGATTATTGAAGCAACCGACGCGCAGACCGCTGAGCGTATTGCTCAGGAGCGCCTTGTTGCGACCATCACCGATACCAATCGCTGGCCAGAAGAGCTCGGCGCTCAGGGTCTGCAGGGCGCAGCCTCGGAAGTCGAGCTGCAGGCTGCTGAATAAGCAGCCTCATGTCGAGCCACGATGTTCTTGAGAAACTGGAAGCGCTCGATCTCTCGAAATTGACAGAGGTCGAGCGTCAATCGGGCGTGACGGAAGTGCGCGCTCAGCTGGCTGCTATTGCAGCCGGGCCGCGCAGTGCTGAACAATTGGCTCGCAAAGTCGCGTTCTTAAAGCTGTGGCAAAAGTTGCTGCGTTTGCGTGTTATCGATGTACACAATGACGTGCCGCCTCCCAGCATCAAGCCCGACGCTGTGCGGATGTTCCCGCCCGGTGAGGGCGAAGAGATGATTGATGAGGCTCCAGTACCTGAAGAGGTTGTTGAAGAGGTAGCCGCTGAGCCTGTTTTGGATGGGCTTGTTAAAATGCGCCTGCTCAAGCCTGCGACCGTGAAGGGCATGAAGCTGCCCGAAGGCATCACGATCGAAGTCGAGGCGGATGATGCGCGTGAGCTTCTTGACGCTAATGGCGCAGTTCTGGTTTCCGAAGACCAGCTCCCACCAAAATAATCAGTTGATCTCTTTGTCAGGCGTTGTCGCCTTCAAAATCAGATTCGCGCCGAGGGTGAGGGGATCCTGCCCATCAAGCTTGCCGGTTGTCTGATCCGCAGTTTCTTGTGCAGCTTGCGATGCGTCGCGCACCTCGCGCGAACCGCCATTGATGAGCCCCTTCGAGTGATCCACAAGACCAAAATTGCCGAGATAGCGGGTCAGTGCTTCTTCAGTGATGGGCATATTGGCGTCGCGGTCGATGGCAAATCCATCGGCCTGCTGCTGGCTTGAACCCATTGCTTCCCTAACAGCGGATTTGACCTGCTGTGCGCGGTCGCTGAGGCCAGCAATATTGCCAAAACTCGGCCTTGCATCGCTGGGCACGATCGCACCTGTTGCAACATCGCGCTTGATTTGCGCGAGCGTATTCATGGTTGTCGCAGTTGCTGGTGTATTAAACTTCTGCGCAAAGCGGTCATAAATTTCGCGATAGCTGCGCGGACGGCCCTGATCGTAGAACACGGGCGTATTGGCGGCAGCGGCCGCTGACAAAGAGCCTGCTGCAGGCATGTCGGGGGTGGTCCGCATGCCGTTGAGGAAAGTGGTCGCGCCACCAGAACCCAGAAAATGGGCCAGATAAAGTTCGGTCGGCCCGATATTGTCATGGCCCGCGGCGCTCAGCGCGCGCGCATTATCAACGGCCAGATGAGCGGCCATTTTGGTGGCGATCTCGGGCTCATTTCTGAGACTGAGAAGCTGGTTTTTGGCATCGGCGCTCAAAGTGGCGCTGCGCAGGGCCTGCGCTTGGGCGTTGAGGCCCACGCTATCGCCGTGGCGTTTGACGACATTTAACCAGGTCCCGGAAGTGAACTGATAGAGGCCCGTCGCCGAACTGGTTCCTGCGCGCGCGGTAGGGTTTAGCCCGCTTTCGACTTTGGCCTGCGTCAACAGATAAGAGAAATCGGCCTGTTGTGACTGCGCGACACGCTTGATCGTGGCAACCACACTGGCTTTCGTATCTGTGATTTGTTCTACCGGCATGTTCAATCCATGGTCCAATTCTGTGTTTTACCCAGCAATTTCCTTGCCAAATCAGTGGTCAATCTGGGGTCCCTATATTATAAGTCCCTTGCAAGGAGCCGCTGACTCATGGACCTTTTCGTCATCATTGCGATTGTTGCGATCATGCTCTTCGTGATCGTCATTTTTGCAACTCTCTATGTGCAGCAGAGCGGTTACCTCGCTGATATTCGCGCTCAGCTCGATGCAATCGACAAGCCGGCCAAAGCACCGCAAGCCGGTGAGGGCCTGCGTCGTCAGCGTCTTGAGGTGATTGACCCGCTGTTCATGCTCGAAGCGCAATTGGTCCAGCAGCGTCCTGATCAATTAACCGATCAGGAGATCCAACTCGTCTTCGAAACGCGCGGTCACGTCATACGCATTTCAGACGAATTGCGGCAGCTCAATGATTGGATGGGCGCGCCTTATGATTTGGAATGGTCCGATTATTTCGAACGCTTGCCGCTTATCCGCGCGCTCTATCTCAAGTCCAACTTTGCAGCAGAGCAGGAGCTCGCAGCCGCTCAAACAGAGACGGTCGCTGATCCCGCAGCGCCTAGCGCAAATAGTTAAACAGCGAAAGGTCGGCGATTTTGACAAAGGCACTTTGCGCCGCGTCAATACTCGTCAACTTCTGCTTCATCTCAGTGATGGCTTTCTCAATATCAGTGTCTTCAAGCACTGAGATATGAGATGAAGTTGCCAGTTTGTCTGCAGACAGGCGAGTGGTCTCAGAATCAAGGGCTGCCATACGTGCACCCGTAATCGTCTGGCAACCTGTTACAGAGTCAAGCGATGAGACGACGTCTGCCAGATCGTCACCGGGAGGCAAGCCCTTTTCTAGGCTATTGGCAACGCTGTCGACGATTTCAAAGATTGATTTGCGCGAGCCATCACGCGTCGCGACTTTCATGAAGACGTCATCGCCGGTGTTGTTGACGGTGACGCTGGTCGAGTCATTCACATATTGAGCGATCTTGGTGGAGTCCCCACGATAGGCTACAGATCCATCGGCGCTGCGCTCGAATGGGGCCTGATCGACGATTGCACCCGCAAAAATGGGCTTGCCATCTGTGTCGGTTGTGTTCGCCAAGTCGAAGATCATATCCGACAGAACCCGGATCTCACCGCCCACTGATTTGCGATCATTGGCTGTCAAAGTGTCGTTCTGCGCCTGCACACTCAATTCGCGTATACGAGTGAGAGCGTTGGCGACCTGCGTCAGCGTATTGTCTTCGAGGTTCAAATGCTGTCGACCAGCTTCGATGTTGCGCTGGAACTGTTCAATGCGCGCGCCCTTGGCTTTCAGCATTGAGAGCGATGAGAAGGCGACAGGGTCTTCGGAGGGGACGGTCAACTGCTTGCCGCTGGAGACCTCATCCTGCAGCTTCACGATCTGACCTTTCAGATCCTGCAAATTCTCAGATTGTTGACGGAAGAACGAGCGAGTTGAAACTTGCATGGCGAGCCTCAGAAAACCTTGAGAATGGTGGAGAACATGTCACGCGCTGCCATAACGACCTGAGCGGCCGCTTGATAGGCTTGTTGATAGCGCAATAGATCGGCAGCTTCTTTGTCGAGATCAACGCCGACCTTTGAATCATAGGCGGCTTTGAGATCCGATGATGATTTCTTCGCAGCGTCTGCTTTGTTGGTTGCAACCTGAACGGTTGCGCCCAGCTTTGCGGTCACGCTGTTGTAGACATCCTGAAACGTACCATTACGCGCTGCAAAGATCGAGTTGCTCGACATGCGCGCAAGCGTGAGGGCGTTTCGGTTGTCGCCAGTACGACCTGTGTCGAAATTGATTGCAAATTCGTCTCCCGGCACTGAAGTGCCACGGATGGTGAATTGCAGGCCGAGGAATGTAACCGGCTCGCCTTCCTTGAAGCTGCGATTGGCAAGGCTGATGCCTGTGACGGGATCCAGAATCTCCACTGTGTTCGAGGACAGAATCCGAACACGCACATCTGGTGTTGCTTGAGCTTGCGCCGTGCTTGTTTGTGGGATTGATCCGACCAAGCGGCGCAGCCCATTCGACGTCGAGCTGGCAAGAGCCACAATCAGGCCTTCGCGAACCTCATTGGTGAGGGACAATGTCTCGCCCACATTGGAAACGCTTGCGCTGCCATCGACAAATGTGCCGTCTTGCGCCTCAATGGATGATGACAGATGGAGTTCGCGGGATGTTTTGGTGGTGTCACGACCAGAGCCGATGAAGCCAGCACTGCGGGTGATCGCGGTTTGCGCCTCAGTCGGGTCGAGGATATTCAGGCCAGCAAAGCGGCTCGACAAAGTCAGGCGTCCATCAGTCAACGCCCAATCGACGCCATCGCTGCTGCCACTGGTAGCATTGACGCTGAGTGTAACGTCTCCGTTGGGTCCATTGACGCGCAATGCGACGGGAGAGGCTGACAGTAGCGTGGACAGGAGAGGAGCGCCACCCGTGATGACACCACCATTCTTCTGCGGTGTTGCTAGTCCGAGCGCCGTCGCTTGATCGCTTGCTGCCACCGTCAAAGCAGGATCATTGCTCGAGAAGCGAAGTTTTCCATCAACCAGCGACCATGAGATGCCGCTCACAGAATCTGATCCGCTTGTCGAGGCAATCGTTAGGCTGCGCGGACCACTGGATGTATTCAGAGTGATTTGGGGCTTGCGGGTCGACAGGAGCGTTTGTAGAAGATCGCCGCCTGCTGTGATGCGTGTTGTGTCGACCGACTGCAAGTTGAGGTCTGTACCCATAAAGCCTGCACTTGCGGCTTTGTCTCTTTGCTGTGGACTTGTGGCGACGAAGTTGAGTGTATTGCTCTGCGTCGTGAGAACGAGGCGCCCATTCTCCATGGACCAAGTCAGGCCTGCAGCAGCATTGGATCCGCTCGCTGTCCCAATGTCGACCGCATAGCGGCGGCCATCAGCGGCCTCTATGGTTAGATTAGCCGGGCTCAGACGATAGGCCACAGCCGATCCGGTGAGGACACCATTATTGGTCGCATAATTTGCAACTCCAAGCTCAAGTGCGGCTGCATCATTGTTGACATTTGTGATTTTGAGCGCGGGGTCTGTGCTGGCGAGCTGCAACTTGCCATTCACAAAACTCCAGGAGATCGAAGATCCAGCCTGTGTGCCGCTCAGTGCATTAATGGTGACGTCGACCGGCGGGTTTCCATCGTCGAGGCTGACTTTGATGGTCAGGGGATTTGCGTTGATCGCGTCTGACAATTCCTGCGATGTGGGCACGCGGCTCAGTATCGCCGTCAGGAGATCTGTGTTCCCCATGCCTGTGGTTGAGTCAAATTGAGACAGACCAAGTGCACTGACTGCTGGGGCCGGGGTGATGGAATTAATGGCTTGATCGCCTCGCAGGCGCAATTTCCCATCGACAGTTGACCATGCAATCCCATTGCTCATGCCGCTAGCAGCATTGATCGTGATCGTCTTATTACCGTTGATGGTGATTTGTTGCGGATTGCGAACCAGAACCGAGTTCAGCAAATCTCCCGACGCAGTCACCTTTGTGGCGAGCGTCGATACTCCATTGGCATCCGACAAGCCAACCAACTTGGTATTGTTGCTCGGCGTAATGCTCAATGTAGGTGCTGTCGTCGACAGGATACGGTCAGCGCTTAGCACGATATGCTGATTGACAACACCATTGGCCGTTGGGGCTTCATCGACCATATTAATGCTGAAGCCAGTCGCACCATGCAGGTCGAATGTACCGCTGTTCAGCCATTTGCCATCGGCAGATTGCGAGCGATTAAATGAAACCGAATAGGCCTTGCCGTTGAAGCTGACCTGAAAGTCGAATTTGCGAACGGAGGAGGAGGCAAGATTGAACGAAGTGCCGGACCAACTATAGGTCGATGCCTGTTCATTCAATGTGTCCGCGAGTTTGTCGGCAATCTCATCTGCCGAGAGACCCGCGATCTGGTCGCCGGCCAGACGCACGGGAGCAAGTCCGTTGACGTCAAGGGCATAGACTGCGCCCGCTGTCGCACTATCAATTGTATGATGAGCCGCATCAAGGCTGCCATAGGCAGCCAGATTGATGATGGCTGAGTTGGTCGAGCTTTGGGTGACATGAACGATGTTATCGCTCGTCAGAAGATCAACGCCCGGATAGCCGACATTGCTGCTGGGCGGCTGATAAACTGCTCCGGGCAGAAATCCGTTCGCCTCGGTCAAAAATGCCGCAGCTTCATCCGCCGACATGGCGGGACCCGACAATTGACGACCTTCACGCGTGAAGAGACGCAGACTTGTCGCATCAGACTTCTCTTGCGTATGGCCCGAGATATTGGCGGCAAGACCATTGCTGTCGATGCCAGTGAATTGACCATTGCTGATAGTGTTGGAGCCAAGCGCGTTAAGGCTCAACATGCCATTGGCTACACTTGCAACGGCCTCGTCTGCATGGCCCTGTAGGGCTAAAGCCTCATTAATAGCATCAGCGATATCGCTCAGCGTGTTACCGTTTGGCTTCACCAAAAGATCGATATCATTCGTGTCAGTTTGTGTGGTCGAGGTGAACTTCAGATGAAGGCCAGAACCTGCAACTGTTGCGCCCGAATTGTCGATCGCGCGAAGATGATCAGCAAGAGTGCCTGGTACCGGTGCGAGCGTGAAGCGGTCACCTTCCTGGGCTGCCCCTGTAAAGGAAAGAGTGATTCCATCAATGCTGATATTGCCCTTACCGGTCGTAGTTGTGCCGGTTGAGGAGCGCACGGTCCAGCTGCCGGAAATTCCGTTAAAGGTCGCCGAATAGCTATTGGTCAGCGGCTTTGTCGCATCTGCGAGCGCAAATTGCATCCGCGCCGAGCCACGGTTGTTTGTGCTTGCCGTGACGAGTGGCTCATTGGTTGGGAAATGGATCGCTGATGATGTGCCCAGCGTTGTGAGCTGGGTGCCAGATGCACCGGCGGGTATGGCAAATGCAGCGCCATCGCGACGAAAATCGACCGGCGCATTGGAAGTGCCGAAGACTGCCGTTGCAGACAAAAGACTTGTTGCAGGTGCGGCCGTCGAGGTTGTCTGGAGTGTGATCGTCTCATTGCCCTTATTGGCAGCAGAGGGATCGATATAATAGGGCAGGGCGAGGGCGAGTTCTGCTGGCTCTTGACGCAAGAAGCGGATCGACGCGGCTGCGTTGCGCAAGGGGCTTGCTGAGAATGTATCACCATCAGCTGCGGTGCCATCGAATTTGAATGTCACGCCATCAAGGATGAGGTCATTCTTGCCGGTGACTATCCGGCCTTGCGAGGATGTGACAGTCCAATTGTCGCTCGTTGCGTCGAATTTTGCGGCATAAGTCGCATTGGTAAGTTGAGCCGCTTCGCTGATTGAGAGCGTGAGATTTGCAACACCGCGATTGGCGGAGCCAGCGGTTGAGGCGAGGCTGTCCGGCGAGAACAGTGGCTTGCCTGCGCGGCCGTTCAGATCAACGCCTTGTTCATGGGCATCGTTGATCGCGCTCGTGAGGCCGACAGCCAAACGATTCATATCCATCAAGAAGCCTTGCGCCTCTTTGCGGAAGTCAAGAAGCCCTGCCACAAGCCCGCTCTTGAGCTGGCTTGTCACCATCGGCGTTGTATAGGGATCAAAAACAATATCGAGGCGATCACCATTGTCTTGCGCACCGAGCGTGTGAGCACCCTGTGCGTCAATGAGTGGTTTGCCGCTGGTGCTGTCACCCAGATAGAGCGTGATGGTTCCGGTCGCAGTTTCCTGAAAGTTGAAGCTCGTGAGATCCGAAAGCTTTGTCAGCAATTTGTCACGCTGGTCAAGCATATCGTTCGGCGTTTGACCGCCGGCTGAGCTGCGTTGAATATCCGAATTGAGGGTGGCAAGTTGCGACGTCAATGCATTGATGCTCTGAAGGCTGACATCAATTGCAGTGCGCAACGAATCCATGCTGTAATTAATGGCGGACGCAGCCTGATTGAACATGCGTGCGACATTGTTGCCTGCCTCAACGACGGCTAGACGAGCAGGCACAGAGGTTGGTGCATTTGCAACATCGCTGAAACGATTGAACAGCTCCTGCACAGTTGTGCCGGGATCGTTTCCTGAACTCAAAATTGTCTTTTCTAGCTGGGACAGTGAGTCAGCCAGAACCTGTTGCTGCTGCTGGGTAGAGTTGGCTGCGAGAGCCTGGCTCTGCAAGAAGTAATCTTTTGCGCGGCGGACAGAGTCTACAATCACACCCGAGCCAACGCTTGACAGCTTGGCAGTCGGCAGCATCGTGCTTTCGCCCGATGTCGTCAGGGCGACATCGCGGCGAACATAGCCTTCGGTATTGGCGTTGGTGATATTGCTGCCAACGGTCTCAAGCAGCTTGCGGTAAGCTGTGAGACCAGAAGAGCCGATGCCAAGGATGTCGGTCATTTACCTCATCCACCGGGGGGCTTGGGAAAGAGCGGGTCAGCGCCCGACTTGGGTGTTTTGGGCTCGAATTGGCGTGCAATGGCATCACCCAGGCCGAGCTTCGTCTTTTTAACGGCCATTTCTGAGTAGAGATTATCGAGCATAGACTGGAACGGCTTTTCACCCTCGTCGTCGAACAAGCCACCTTCGATCTTTGCATCGCGCATAGACTTCATCATCGTCTGCATGAACAGCGATTCAAAAGCCTCACCGGCCTGCTTCATCGTCGGCTTCTTACCAAACTGCTTGCTCTGATCGAGCGAGAGGCTGGACAGGCCCATTGTCGCTTTGGCTGAGAGGTCCATCGGTTTGCCTCAGATCACGACAAGTTCAGCATGCAGGGCGCCTGCCTGCTTCAATGCTTCGAGAATGGCGACAATGTCTGAAGGTGACGCACCAACGGCATTGACCGCATCAACAATGCTCGAGAGCTGCACATCAGGCGCAAAGAGGAAGGTTCGCGCAGGGGGGGCATCAATCGAGATCTGGCTGTCTTTGGTCACGGCTGTTTGTCCGGCATTCTGATTGTTGTTCCCAACATTCACGCCATTGTCCGGCTGCGAGACATTCTGGTTTTCTTTGATACGCACTGTCAGACTGCCGTGGGAGACGGCAGCAGGTGTCACGCGCACGCCTTCACTGATAACAATCGTACCTGTGCGTGAGTTCACGATCACGCGGGCTGGTGGAAGCGAGGGTGCGATCTGCAGTTCTTCAATTGCGGCCATGAAGGCAACGCGGCGATCGGGTTCCTTGGGTGCAGCAATCTTGATTGTGGTGCCATCAATTGACACTGCGGTTCCTGCACCGAAAGTCTTGTTGATCGCTTCTGCAAGACGCTTTGAATTGGAGAAGTCCGGAGAGTTCAGATTGAGCATCAAAGACGCGGCTGATTCAAAAGGGCTCGTGATCATCCGCTCAACTGTTGCGCCGCCGGGGATGCGGCCAACGGTTGGCACATTGACAGCAACTTTTGAGCCGTCATTGCCTGTGATGCCAAGGCCGCCCACGGCCAGATTGCCCTGCGCGACTGCGTAAGTTTCATTATCGGAGCCAACAAGCTGCGTGATCAGCAGGCTGCCGCCGCGCAAGCTGGTCGCCTTGCCCATAGCGGCAACCGTGACATCAATGCGCTGTCCGGGTTTGGCGAAGGGTGGAAGCTCAGCAGTCACCATCACGGCTGCAGTATTCTTGGCATTGATCGCGCTTTGGTCGACGGTCATGCCGAAGCGTTGCAGCATGCTCTGGATGGTCTGGTTGGTTGCGCCAACGTTACCATCGCCCGAGCCGTTCAAGCCAACCACAAGTCCATAACCAACGAGCTGATTGCTGCGTACGCCGCCGATGGAGGTCATGTCTTTGACGCGGTCGCGCTGGGCGGGTTGGGTCTGCTGCGCCAGAGAAGGCGTGACCGCGATGCACAGCGCAACGAGGGCGCCTAGATATTTGTTGAGAGGCGAGAGCATCAGAGTTCTTCCTCAGATCGGAGCAATGAAGCCAAAGAACTTGCCGAACCAGTTTTGCTTGGATGCGTCATGCACATCTCCGGCGCCGGTGTAGCTGATCTGGGCTTGGGCAACGCGGTTGGAGTCAACAATATTGCCGGGTTTGATATCTTCAGCGCGCACGAGACCCGCGACGCGCACATATTCTTCGCCTTGATTGAGCGTAAGCATCTTCTGGCCTTGCACCCAAAGATTGCCATTCTCATAGACGCGGGTGACAACGACTGTGATTTGACCGGTGATGCTGTTGCTTTGATTGGCCGAGCCGCTGCCTGAAAATTTTTGCTCATCCGATGTGTTCAGAGCATTTGCACCAATGCCACGCAAGGCAGGCACATTGATCGCGCCAGCCGTGAAGGGCAGGGAGGCGTTGGTGGAGCCCTTGCGGTCGATGGCGGCGTCGTTCGACTTGGTGGCGGCAAAAGTCTCGTTGAGATTGATCGTCAAAACATCGCCGACACGCTGTGCACGCCGATCGCCGAGAAAGAAGCCTGTCTGCGAACGGGAATAGATTGCGCCATCGGGCGACTCTTCTTTCACCGGAACCACATTGTCGTAGTTCAGCTGGAAGGAGTCGGAGATTTTGTTCTCGCGCATCGTCGAGGTGCAACCAGACAGCGCAAGACCAACAAGAAAGAGCGTCGCAAAGCGGATCATATGCGCCACCAATCAGACATTCTGCGTGAGGAATTTCATCATGCCGTCGACCGCAGCAATGGCCTTTGAGTTGACCTCATAGGCGCGCTGCGTCTCAATCATGCTGACGAGTTCTTCCACGACATTGACGTTGGATGATTCCAGGGCACCCTGAATGAGCTTGCCTGAACCATTGAGGCCAGGTGCCGACACGGTCGGATCGCCCGAAGAGGGGGTGGCAAGCGCAAAGCTCTCACCAATCGGCTTGAGGCCGGATGTGTTGGGGAAGGTTGCAAGCTCAACCTGGCCGACCTGCGTGAGTGCATTGGTTCCCGGTGTTGCGACCGAGATGATGCCATCCTTCGAAATCGTAATCGAGGTTGCATTGGCTGGGATGTTGATGGCCGGTTCCAGCGGATAGCCATTGGGTGTCACAACTTGGCCCTGCGCATTGCGGGTGAAGTTGCCTGCGCGTGTATAGGCAATCTGGCCGCCAGGTGTGAGCACCTGGAAGAAGCCGGGCCCGTCGACCGTCAGGTCGAGCGAATTTTCGGTATTGATGATATTGCCCTGATTATAGAGTTTTTCGGAGGAGACGATGCGTACGCCCGTACCGATAGCAAGGCCTGTTGGTGACTGCGATGTTTGCGATGTTTGCGCGCCTGCATCACGGAAGTTTTGATAAAGCAGGGTTTCGAAATTTGCGCGATCGCGTTTGAAGCCCACCGTATTCACGTTGGCAAGGTTGTTCGAGATCACGGTCATGCGCTGCTGCTGCGCATTCAGGCCGGTTTTGGCTACGTGGAGTGCATCAGGCATTGTTCAACTCCGGATTTCTAAGGCTCAACGGTCAGAGCGCATGAGTCTTGCGGTTTGGTCATCGAGCTCTTTTGCAGTTGCAAGGAGCTTGACGTTAATTTCGAAGGCGCGGGATGAATTCAGCATTTCGACCATCTGGTCGATGGAGTTCACATTGCTGGATTCAAGCCCCTTGGTGTTCAGCGCAACAGTGGCATCAGCAGGCGGGACGGTGCCATCACGCGTGCGCAGCAAACCATCAGCGCCTTTTTGCACATTGGCAGGGGGCGTATTGACGAGGCGCAAGCGACCTACGGCCACAGGCGGTGTCAGAGCATCAGCCCCTGGTGCGCGGATGAGAACGGAGCCATCGCGGCTCACGTCAATTGATTCATAAGGAGGGATCTGGATGGGGCCGGCATCACCCACCATCACCACATTCTCGCCATTGCGCAGAATACGGTCGGGCCCAACACGAAAATCGCCGCGTCGGGTCAGAACAGTTTGGCCATTGTCTTTTTGTGCCGCGAAAAAACCCGCGCCTTCGATGGAGACATCGAGGGGATTTTCGGTCGCGATGATTTTGCCTGGATCGAGATCGACCGTGCCTTCGCCACGGGTGGGGAAGACACGGGCAAAGCTCTGCGCATCATCGAAATAGATTGACGTCTGGTTGCCGTAGTCGCGCTTGAAGCCGACCGTGTTCTGGTTAGCAAGTCCCGACGCAATGAGGCGCTGGTTTTCACCGGCGATCCGCATTGCGTTGCTTGTAACATGAACAAGGCGTTCCATGTCGTCAGTCCTGCGTCAGCTCCCTTAGCCGCGGATCTGAATGATCGTTTGCGACAGGGTGGTTGTGGTTTCGATCGCCTTCGCATTCGCCTGGAAGTTGCGCTGCGCAGTGATCAGGTTCACGAGCTCTTCAGTAATGTCCACGTTCGAACGTTCGAGCGCGCCGGCCTTGATGGTGCCGAAGCCGTCTGCGCCCGCCTGTCCCAATACGACCTGACCCGAGACCGACGTCGCCACATAGTTGGCGTTGCCGACCTGCTTCAGTCCGTTCGGGTTGGCGAAGTTGGCAATCATCACTTTGCCGAGCGCAACCGTCTGACCATTCGTGTAGTTAGCACGAACCGTGCCAGATGCGTCGATGTCCAAACCGTTGAGGCTGCCCGAGGGATAACCGTCCTGCGAAAGCGACAAAACGGAGAAGGGCGAGGAGTACTGGGTCGAGAATTTGCCGTAGTCGATGGTCAGACGCAGCAAGTCAGAACCGTTCTGCGGATCGAAGGGCGAATAGATCACGCCTTCCTTCGGCGAGATCAATTTACCCACCGTATCGAAGGTCAACTGGCCTTCTTGTAGGTAAAGCGGATACCAATTCTGCGTAGAGGACGGCGATTGGGTGCTAATATTGCCCTCAGCATCCACATAGAGCTTGTTACCTTGCTCGTCGGTCGCCTGCTTCAGATTGGTGATAACCGGCACGGAACCTGGTGTCTGGGTGACATTGGCGAGGCCAAAATTCGCGTGACCAACAACGTTGATCTGCGAGTTGGCACCCGTCGTGCCTGACGTAAATACGAGACGATTGCTGTCGGGCTCGTATTTAACTGTCACTCCGCTGACAGTGCGGCCAGTCTTGGGGTCCTGAATTTGGTTAACGCGGTCCTCAATGGCCGAGGCGAAAGTGTCACCCGTATAGGCGCGGATCGGAAGCGTAATCGTGCCCACGATGCCGTCGACCGTGAAGGTCATGCGGTTTTCGCCCAAGCCTTCATTCAAGAAGAAGGTCTGGTTCATCGGGGTGATGCCGCGCGAGCCGACCGCAGTTGCCGCGCTCGAGGACAGGCCGGTGCCAGCAACGAAGCGCTGCTGGGCGCTGTAGCGCGAGCCAATGCCAAGAAGGTCATTGGAGTCGGAATAGCCAATCGACTTGGCTTGACCAACCCGAACACCAGCTTGGCTATCGGAGTTTGATGCACCAACCGGGAGCATCGTCCGCAGCTCGCCATTCACCCGCAGGGCAAGGCGGAAGGGGCTTCCGTCCGGGCTGCCGGTGATTTTGAGGTTAGGCGAGGCGTAGCCGAAGCCTGCGGAAATGGCGCCAATGGAGTCCGGGCGAACCTTGATATTCGCCGGAGTGCCGGTCGGCCCCTCCATCGAGATGGAGCCAGTGACAGCGCCAGCCGCAGTGTAGTCGAAGCTGAGTAGCTTCGGGTTGCTGGTCGAGATCGAGAATGTGCCTGGCGCAGTGCCAGCCGCATTCAGCTTATCCTTCAAATCAGTAAGGCCGCCCGTCGTCAGAGTGACGGTAATGCTGGTCGCTGAGCCGCCGCCGACAGCTGGGATAGAGAGCGTATAGGTTTCACCAGCTCGCAGGGCCGTTGCGGGTTCTATCGTCTGTGTTTCAGCAACAGCTGCAACAGGCGTTGCAAGGTTGATAGTCCCGGAAACAGGACCGTTGTTGCTGTATGTAAAGACGATGTTGTTACCCGAGAGCGTGGCTGTGGCCGTGGGCTGCGATGCGGAGTTGATCGCTGCCAAAAGCCCAGTTGTACCGTCGGCTGTCAGAGTGATGGTCGTTGGCTGACCACCAGGCATCGTCAGGACAAATTGGTCGCCGTTTGCGGGTGTGGTCAAGCCGGAAATATCCAGCTCTTGCACTTCGGGGACGCCAGTCACGTCAGTGATACCAGCGGTTGTTTGCGTGACAGTCCCAACCGGAGTGGTTGATCCGCCCGAAGTCTGCGTCATGGAAACGAGTTGCTGAGGTCCATTTGCGGAGAAGGTCAGGTCGACGCCGCCATTTGTGTTGGGGGCAGCCGTAACGTTCAGGCCTGCGCTATTGATCGCCGACACCCAAGCGGCATCATCATAGGGGCTGCTAACAGTAAGAGCTGTAGGCGTGCCTCCAATGACAAGGCTATAGTTGCCAGCGGTCGTTGGAAGCGATGCCAATTTTTGGATAGCAGCATTGCCTGTCACTGCCGTGACGCCCGAGGTTGTCTGGTTTGTGGTCCCGACAGGCGCTGTGGTGATATCGGCACCAATGGTGGACTTCACACCCGAGCTATGGGGAGTAACGTCGACAGTCCCTGCGCGTTGAATTTGCTCAATGCTGGTGGAGCCGGTGACATTGCCAGGTGTGTTGTAAGCGACAACAAGGACGTTCGGATTGGCGGTGTCGGGGTTGAACTTCACATTGGTAAAGCCCGCAGCATTCGCGCCAGCAATAAGCCCCGCCATTCCACCAGCAGCGGTAACAGTCACGTCATGCGTGACTTGTCCGCCATTCTGCAAGGGAACAGTGATACGATAGACTTCGCCAGCCAAAATTGTTGGCATGCCGCCAACCGTGTTCGCATCGAAAAGCGGCACACGATGTTCAGCGCCCGTCACGCCCGAACCTGCCACCGTGATGGTCGTGCCACTTGTGACAGTGCGATCCTGCAAGGGAACAAACTTCAAGCCAGCATCTGAGCCGCGGATCGTCTGCTTCATACTCACCAGTGAGCCAACAGCGACAGTGTCGGTATAGGTGAACTCAAGCGCATTCGTTCCCTTACCAATCCGCACGGTCGCGATAGGAGCACCTTGTGCGTTGAGGTAAGACGGCTCAGCCTGAATAGCATTGTTGATCGCCGCGGCGACAGCTGCGAGCCGCTCGGCGGCCGATGCGTTGGCAGCAATTCCAAGCGGACCAACGGTCAAGGGGCTGGTCTGACCGCCTGGATTGGGCAGTGTCAGAGTGAATTGGTCACCATTCATCGGCTTGCCGCCGAAGCTGAGTGTCTGCTTTTCCTGCGTCGTGAGGGTTCCGACAACGTCCTTGGTGGCTGTATTGAAGCTGACCGGGATCGCTTGCTCGATACCTGCAAGCAGGTTGCTGAGAGTCGGTGTTCCAGACACGGGGGGAGTATATTCATAAGTGACGGTGCGGCCATCGATTTCCAAAGAAATCATCTGGGCTTCATCGAGCTTGATGTCGCTGAAGTCATAGCTGTTGACTTGTTCTTTGATGTCGCCAGAACTTGCTGTGGCAAGCGGTGAACGACCAACAGTGATGGATGAGGTTTCACCCGTAGAGCCAGAGCTGAATGAGAACTGGCGAGTGTCCTTATTATAGATGGCCTGAATGCCGGTGCGTTGTTCGCGCGGATCGACAATAGGATCACCGCCAGGCAGAGCAGCATTGCCCGTCCACACGGTATTGGCGCGGATGAGGACGTCCGAACTTGTTGTCTTGTTTGGAATGCCCAGGTCGTTGCTGGCATCGGTCGGGTTGAAGACCTGAAGGCTGTTGAAACGGCTTGCCGGTTCGTTGGCATCAGGGCCGAGCTGCGTCGGGTCAACAGTGAAGGTCAAAGCGCGTGCCGACACGTCATAGCCCACCACAATCGGAGGCTTGGATGCATCAACCCAGTTGGCAGCCTTACCAAACTCATTATGGCGCTCGTTGAGAACGTCATTCAGTTTTGTCTGGGCAAGTTTGAGAAGTTGATCGCGCGTGAGTTGCAGCGTCTTTTCAGGATTGGTCGCGTTCTTGACAGCGGGTGTGCCGGCAGAACCGCCCGTCCCCAAAAGATCGATTTCAATCGGATTGGTCATCGGAGCTGATGAACCATCTTCATTCAGCTTCGACAGATTCAGCTGAATGATGTCATTGCCCGGAATGGCTGCGCCGCCATCACGACGCACCGTGTCATTGATACGGAAATAATGTGTGCTGCCGAATTTGGCATTGACCGCGCGCGTCATTTCAGCGGCCAATTGCGTGCCCGTATAGGTGCCTGCATTGATGCTGATTGACTGCGGCGCAGAGCCGTCAACCGAGATGGTGAACATATCTGCACCCCAATAGGCTGGGGGCGTTGCAGAAGAGCCACCTTCGCGCGTTTCATCGAAATGCGCAGGGTCGGTCACGATGGTGACCTTGTTGGCATCGGTATCGCCGAAGTCAAAGCCGGTCGTGCGAATGATGCTGCCCACGACGCTGGCCGCGGTCGAGGCGGTCTTGTCGGTCTGATCGTCCTGCTTATAAAGCGGATGGCCAGCTGACTTGTTGAAGGTCGGGTCGAGCTTCTCGGGTTCAGTCGTGATCTGACCGAATTTATTGATGTAATAGGTCTTGCCCTGATCATCCTTTGAGGTGATGAGCTGCGGCGTCACTTCACGATCACCAACGAAGACGTGCGTCTGCCATTTGTTGGTTGGCGACGTCTCGGTCGCATTGCTGGTCTTGACGTAATAGATCGTCGCAATGGTGGGATTGCCCAGCGAGTCATAAATCGTGATCGAGGTCGACTTGTTATAGGTCGCCGGATTGGTCTTGTCGAAGACGTAAGGATTGCTGGCGCTGTAGGTCGACTTGTTGGGGATGATCTCCGCATCCGCAGGCAAGTTCAGGCCCAGCTGAATGGTCTGCGAGGCTTTCGGCAAGCCCGATGTCGTGGGCAACTGCAGATTTTGCGCAGACTGAATACCGGTCGCGATGACCGAGCCGTCGGCGTTGACGGGGAAGACTTGCAGAAGTTGGCCCTGCGAGTCAACGACGTAACGATCATTGTTGACGCTGAAGGCGCCGTTACGGGTGTAAACGGTCTGCGTCGAGGTCAGGCTGGGCTTCACAGCGAAGAAGCCCTGGCCCGAAATGGCAAGATCGAGCGCGTTCAGCGAGGATTCAATATTACCCTGCGTGAACTGCTGCTTGATCGACTTCAAAATCGTGCCCGAACCAATCGCAGAGCTGGCAGCCTGCAAAGGCGAGGTCGCGAAAATATCGCCGAATTCTGCGCGCGAACGCTTGAAGCCCGTCGTGCCGACGTTGGCGATGTTGTTCGAGATGGCGGCGATATCGGCCTGTGCGCCATTGAGGCCGGTGAGTGACGTATAGAAGGACATCGGTGAGGTCTCTCAGTGAATGGGTGTGTGTCGGTTCAGTATTTGAAGGCTTTGATGTCGGTCATTTTGACCGCGCCAATACCGCCGACATTGAACATCTGATCGGAGCCGGATGTGCCGACCTGAGCTTCAGTGATGGGTGCGTAGATATCAGTGGAGGCCTGCGACTGCTTGCCGCCCGCCGTCATGAGGGCCTTCACGATATAGCGCTGTGCGCCGACGTTCTGGCCCTTGTTGTCTTTGCCATCCCATGAGAAGCCGACAAGGCCCGCATTGTTGGCGCCAAGATCAATCGACTTCACAAGCTCACCGGTTTCCTTGGTGATCTGGATTGTGAGGCCGGTTGCATCCGAGGGCAGGTCCACAGCGCCACTGATCGCACCTGTGTCATCAGGCAGTGCAATATTGCCTGGCACAAGAACCGTTTTGCCAACGAAGTTGGCGGCAGTTGCGATGCGGTTGTCAGAGATCTGCGTCTGGATGCCGCTCAAGGTGGAATTGAGCTGCGCGATGCCCGACACGGTCGAGAACTGCGCCATCTGCGCGATCATCTGATCGTTCGATTGCGGCTGGAAGGGATCCTGATTGGACAGCTGCGCTGTCATCAGTTTCAGGAAGTCTTCCTGACCGAGCTGTGTCTTGTTCTTCGGCGTCGTTGTGGTGTCGACTTTCTTCGCGCCAATCTTGGCGAGGATCGAGTCCAGTGTCTGTTGCGAGCTTGCGTTAATCTCTGCCATGGTCTGGGCCGTCCTCGTTATTTGCCGACGCTGAGTGTTTTGAGCATGAGGCTTTTCGCTGTCGCGATGACCTCAATGTTGTTTTGGTACTGGCGGGAGGCTTCCATCATGTCGACCATCTCTTCATTGGTGTCGACATTGGTCGCGTAGATATAGCCATCAGGATCCGCGAGCGGATGTGTGGGCGCATAGCGCTTCTCGGGGCTCACGTCTGAGCGCTGCACATCAACTGAATTGACGGTGGCAACGCCGTTCTGACGCAGGGCGTCAGAATATTCGGTTTCGAAAATTGGACGTACCGCGCGATAGGTATCTTCGGGCTTGGTTGCCACAGTGCCCGCATTCGCCAGATTGCTGGCGATGGCATTGAGGCGCACTTGCTGCGCCGACATGGCGCGACCGGCGATGTCAAAGATCGAGAGATCTTTCATCATTCACCTCGCAGGGCTGAGCGCAGACCGCGAATGCGGTCAGACAGGAATTGCAAAGAGGCCTCGTAGCGCGTCGCATTTTCAGCGAACTGCATCTGCTCCACATGCAACTCGACCGTATTGCCATCGAGCGAGGGATTGATCGGATTGCGGAAGCGCATCTCAGGACCGCCCGCAGGCGCGGTGCTGGACATATGTTGCGCGTTGCTGGTTTCGAGCGTTCCCGAGCCCTGCATCGCCTGATTATAGGCGGTGGCAAAATCGATATCGCGCGCCTTGTAGCCGGGCGTCGCAGCATTGGCGATGTTGGAGCCAATGACCTCCATACGCTTCTGGCGAAGTGAAATCGCCGTCGCGTGGGGAGAGAGATAATTGTCGATCGTGTTCATCTGCGTGACGGGGTCCTTGAAGAGACATTCGTCACCTAGCAATTGGTGTGCCAGCCAATAAGGCTAGTAAAATCATATACTTACTGAACGAAAAGGCGCTTTACCAAAACCTGGTCAATTGCATTGATGCCGCTGTTGCCGGGGCGCAGGAAATTATTGAGCGCAATACGCAGGCGCTCGGCCACCAGCTGGGTGGCATCGGGGCGGGTCACATCCTCAACCTTGAGCTCTGAGAGCACGGCGAGGGTCATGGCGCGCAGGGGCATACGGTTCTTGGTGATGAGGGCTTCGACCTCCTCGCCGCGCTGGGTCATCAGTTCGAGCTGGATGATCAGCGCACGGCGGCGGCCGGGAAGATTGGAGAGAATTTCATCGCCCAGCGAAATATAGCGCGGCACGAATGGATCATCCTGGGGAGCATCTGGTACGCGCTGCGGGGGCAGGGGGCCTCGTGCGGCTTCTTCAATCGCGGCCTTTTCGGCGGCTTTGCGAGCGGCCTCGGCAGCCTCCATCTTGCTATAGACGACAAAGCCGGCGATGCCGCCGACTGCAATGAAGATCGCTGCGTAAAAGGCGATGGCGAAAGGGCCGGTGAAAGCCGCAATGATCGCGCCAAGAATGCGCTTGACCATCAGACCCAGCCTCCGCCACGCGGCTTTTTGGAATTGTCAGAGGCCATGATCATCTTGAAGGCCATGGCAATGTTTTGCGCGCGCGCGGTTGTTTGGCCAGGTGTGGTGCGACGAAGGATGATGTCACCAAAGCGCTCGCGGCGCTCCACGCGAAAGGCTGGATAGCGGTTCACGAGCTTGTCCAATTCATCGAGGAACTGTTCTTCGCTCAGGGGCGTGGGCGTTGGGCCAGTGAGAGCAGGCAGGCTCATGGGCGAGCCTCATGCCAGAAGGTCAATCTTGGCGCGACGCTCCGCAAAGTTCCACGGCATGAAGGAGACCATCGCATAGCGCGTGGCTGCATATTGATGAACGTAGAGCGGCTCGAAAGAGATGCGGGCTTGCAAACGCGAGAGAGCAGGGACGCCATCACTGGGAGCACCGCGCGGATTGTAGATGGGACGGGCTTGATCCCATGTACGCGCATCCGCCAATTCTCCGGGCGCAGTGCTGCGGGCCGTGCGCGCATCGGTGCGGCGCTGCGGCTGCAAACTCTCATCGGTGAAGAGCTGCGGATAATCTGACGGCGTCTCAGCAGCGTCGATGTCGTCGCTGATGGGGCGATCGGTGATTGGCTTGAGTTCGTCGACATTGTCTGCAACAGGCGCAGTTTTGCGCCAGTCCACGGGCTGCGTGAGACCGGCGAGGGGAGGTTGCAGCAGGGGCGGCATGTCCAGCGCCATGGGGCAACATTTCTGGCCTGTGAGCGACCCGACCGATTTCGGGCGCTCATTAACCATAAACTATGCCGCAAAGGCGTGAAATTCCACCCCTTTTTCAGGGCTGTCCCGACAATTGAGAGATGCGGTTGGGCGCCCTGCACGATCTTACCGGGTCAGGGTCTCGATGGCCGAACGCAGCATTTCCGATCCGGTCTGAAGGGCGCGGGCATTGCCATTATAGGCCTGCTGGGCCTGTACCATGCGCAGCATCTCATTGGTCAGATCCACATTGGATTCTTCCAGTGAGCCTTGCTGAACTTGACCAAGGCCATTGAGGCCGGGGCGGCTGAATTCGGCTGTGCCCGAGCGCTCGGTCTCGGTCATCACGGCTCCTGACGCACTCTTGAGGCCCTGCGGATTGGTGAAATGGGCGAGCGCCACAGCGCCAGCGCGCACGATAGAGCCATCGCCGCGCTGAACCGAGACAATGCCCTTCGTATCAATCGAGATGCCGCGAATATTGTTGAGATCGCCGCCAGCCGCGCGCTGGATGTCGATCGGGGCGGGATTAGTGCCAACCGAGCCCGTTGCCGTGACGGCCAGGCCCATGAGCGGTCGGCCAGCTGGATCAACCAATTCGCCCGAACGGTTGAGGGTTAGTTTGCCCGAGCGGCTATAGACATAGCTGGGATCGCCCTCAGTCTGGGCTTCGCGGAAAGTGAAGAAGCCATCGCCATTGATCGCGATATCGAGGGCGCTGTCAGTGGAGGTCAGTGTGCCTTGTTGAAGGCTGCGGCCAACTTGCTGCGTCAGCGCGCCAACGCCGCCCTCTGTGCCGGGGCGAGCATCAAGGCTCTGCGCCACGACTTCGGTGAATTGGGCGGTCGAGCGTTTAAAGCCTGTGGTCAAAGCGTTGGCGAGATTGTTCGAGATGGTGCTCAAATCGCGCGAGGCCGCTGTGATGCCGGTGAGCTGGGTGTTCAACATGGGCGTTCGGGCTTTCCTGAGACGATGGTTCACGAAGTCTGGTCAGGTTTGAGCAAACCCTGTGCCAGCCGGTTGTGGCCTCATAGTTATCTGATATTGCTATGTTTTCTGGTCACTCTTCGTCGGATTGCATCCATTGGCGCAATTGGGCGAGAGCCGATTTCTTGAGCTGAGACACGCGGCCCACAGTCACCTGCAGGACTTCGCTGATCTCTTCGAGATTGAGCTCTTCGACATAGTAGAGCTGCAGGACGAGGGCTTCGCGCTCCTTGAGCCGCTTCAGATGGAAGGCAAGCTGCGTGCGCAGCTCATCCGCCTCAATCGCGCTTTCGGGCGTGTGGCCTTTATCCGCAAACCAGACCGAGTGATCGTCATAGATCTCATCAAGCGACTTGTTGGGCGTTGAGGAGGCCTTGTCGCGCCATGCCTGAAGCTCAGGAACGGTGATGCCCAGTTCGGTCGCCACCAATTCAGGATTGGTCGGATCACCGCCATTGGCCTTCACCGCATTTTGGGCGGCTTCGATCTGGCTGCGACGCTGCACACCCAGTCGGGTGAGGGTGAGATTTTTGCGCAAATGATCAGTCAGCGTGCCGCGAATACGCACGGCGGCATAGCTGGTGAAGCTCGCCTGTCCAACATCTTCAAAGCGCTTGGCAGCTTCCACAAGGGCCACCATGCCGATCTGCACGAGATCCTCGATCTCGAACACATCGCGCACGCGGCCGTGGATCTGCCACGCAATTTTGCGCACGAGCTGCATATGCGTCCGCACACGCTGCTCCACCTCATTATGGTCTTGAGGTGCTGCGACATAGGCGCGAGCAAGTGTCATTGAAGAGCCCCCTGCTGCGGCGCGCTCTCTTTGGTGAAGAAGGCGGCCGCATCTTCATTCACCGGCGTTGCATTGGGACCCGTCAGCAGTGTGGCCAGACCATCAAAGGCCTTGGCAGCTTTTGACTTGGGGGCGGACAAAACGGGGGGCTGGCAATTGTTGACGCCCACCAGCAGCTTCTCATCCTCAGGCACAGTTGCCACATGGTAGAGATTGGCGGTGAGGAAGCGGTCCACAATGCCCTTGAAGCGCTTGAACACATCGCGGCCATGGGCCTCATCGCGCGCGCGATTGACGACAATGTCGAAGTGATTGACGCGGCCGCTCTGGCTCAGAACCTTCACACAGGCATAAGCGTCGATAAAGGCCGCAGGCTCGCCCACCACAACAACCAAGACGCGGTTGCAGGCATAGACAAAGTCGAGGACGTTATCGTCAATGCCAGCGGCGGTGTCGACGATCAGATAATCATTCTCAGCCTGCAATTCGCGGAAGGAGCTGATGATGCGGTGGCGTGTCTTGGCTGAAATATTCATCAGCTCATTCAGACCGCTGCCGCCCGAGATCAGCTTCAGACCCTGCGGGCCTTCGGTGATGATGCTGCTCAAAGGCAAATCAGCCTGCAGTGCATCCACGAGTGTCTGCTTCGGGCTGAGGCCCATCATGATATAGGCGTTGGCAAGCGCCAGATCGCCGTCAAAAAGGGCGACTTTCTTTCCTTGTTTGCACAAGGAGAGTGCGAGATTAACTGAGAGGTTCGTCTTGCCGACGCCGCCCTTGCCGCTGGTGATCGCAATGGCCTGACCGTTGTGAATCTGTGTCATCTTTTAAGCCTCTGTCTTTGCGGCGACGGGAGCGTGATGGGCTCTAATGAGCTGATCAATGTCATCAACGACGGGCTCAACGAGACCGCGCGTCAGATGGGCGCTGGTGGAAAGATAAGCGACGGGCACTTTGCGCATGCTGAGCTTGCCGAGCATGGGCAAGGAAGGGTGACATTCGCTCAGTTTGGTCAGGGCGATGGCATCAAGACCTTGATAGCGGTCGATCATCGCATCGGCTGCTTCCTGCGAGAACCAGGAGGGCATGACACCAATGCGGGTGATGGGCGCGACACGATCAGCATGTTGATTGAGCGCATTCAGGAAGGCCAGGCTTTCGTGAGTGTCGCTCGGCATGTCGATGAAAATCGAGATCTGGGGATCGACGATGGAGGTGAATTCCACCAGCTCCTCGGGGGTCTCAACATCAATCGTGGGCACATTCAAAATGCCGCCAAAGGCGCGCAGACCATCTGTGCTCACCAGACGATTGGCATTGGCATTGACGAAACTCACGCGGCCATTGGGATTGTCGACACGCAAGCGCGCGACCATCTGGGCGAGCAGGGTGGTCTTGCCCGACCCAGAAGGGCCAAGCGCCACAAAGACGCGCGGCTGTTGCAGCAACTTGTGGCTGTCAGGATAGCACAGGCGACGCGCAAGGAAGTTGCCGAATTTCTGATCGGCATTGACCTTCTCATGTGCGCCAGACTGGGCAAGATAGATGGCGATCAATTCGGGCGTAGCTCCCGCGGAGGTGAGGGCATTGGCCATCATGCCGCAAGAGAGCATCGATTTGATATCGGCAACCTGTTGCTCAAGCGCTTGCAGGCGATCTTCATCAATCGAGGTGGAGGCTTCGGGCTTGGGCGGTGCGAAACGCTCAGAGGCGCGCGCGGCCTTGCGGGCGCTGGCCAGCAGTGAGGTGAAGTCTGCATCGACCTTGCGGTGATGCTCGCCTGTCTCCTCATTGATGGATGTACGCAGCTTGGGGCGCAGATCTTCATCATCGCCTTTGCCAGCAATGATCTCGATGCCACCATTGACGCGGCGGGTCGAATAGATCCGCGCATCGCCACCCAATTCGCGGGTGATTTTGGCCATGGCCTCTACGCTGTCAGCGCCGAACACTTTCATCTTGCTCATTTAAGCGTTCCTATTCCTGGCTGCCGATAACTGCGACAACATTGATCCGCTTATTCTCCGGCACTTCGCGGAAGCTCAGCACCAAACCATCGGGAGAGGCTTGACGCACGAGCGGGGCGAGGTCCCGACGCAATACAGGGCTTGTAACCACGACCAGCACATTGCCTTTGTCGGCAAGCAGGCGGGACTGTTCCTGAAAGGACTCGACGAGCTTGCGACCAAGGCTCGGCTCAATGAGGCTTGTGTCGCGGCCAGCAGCGCGTGCGTTCTGCACGATGAGCTGCTCAAGGCTGGGGTCGAGTGTGATGACCGAGAGCGCATCCTTGGGGCCGCTGACACGCTGGATGATCAGCGGGCCAAGGGCGATACGCACCGAGTCAACGAGTTCTTCGGGTTCTTTGCTCTTCTCGCTGGCGATGGATTCCAGAATGCGATGCATATCGCTGATGGAGATCTGATCGCTGAGAAGGGTCTTCAGAACGCGCGTGAGGATGCTGAGCGGAATGACCTTGGGGATCGTGCCGGTGACAAGATTGGGCGAGCTCTTTGACACATGGTCGAGCAGGGCCTGCACTTCATCTTGGGTCAGCAGATCTGAGGCATGCTGGCGCAGCAGCTGGTTGAAATGGGTGGCAATGACGGTGCTGGGGTCAACAACCGTATAGCCAGCGCCCTGAGCGCGTGTGCGGTCGGTGCCTTCAATCCACACCGCATCGAGGCCGAAGGTGGGATCCTTCACCTGTTCGCCGCGCAGAACGACATTGCTCTGATCGCCCTGAATGGCGAGGAGCTTGCTCGGCATAACTTTGTCATCAGCCACGATGACGCCGCCAATCGTGATGCGATAGCCGTTGGGATCAATCGACAGATTGTCGCGAATGCGCACGGCCGGGATGATGAAGCCCAGATCACGCGATGTCTGTTTGCGAATGCCAGTGATGCGCGTGACGAGTGAGCTTTTGCTGTCATCTTCGATGAGGGGAATGAGGCCGTAGCCAACTTCCAGCAAAAGCTGCGTGCGATGGGAGACATCTTCCAGCGAGAGCTGGCCGTCTTTCTCGTCTTCGCCGCCTTCACCATCAGCCGCTTTGGCAGCATCTGCAGTCGGGGCAGCCTCTGCAGCGCGGCGTGTCTTGCTGGCTTTCCATGCAACGCCAGCGGCCATTGCGCCAGCGGTGAGGAACAGGCCTGTAGGCATGCCGGGGACGAGGCCGAACAGAACGAGGATGCCAGCCACCGGCCACCAAGCGCGATCAACACCGATCTGCTTCATCATACGGTCGGTGAGATCATGGCCCGAAGAGTCGCGGGTCACGATGACAGCGGTGGCGAGCGACAGAAGCAAAGAGGGGATCTGCGCGACAAGGCCGTCGCCAATGGCGAGGGTCGTATAGATCTTGGCAGCTTTGGCGAGCGACAGATCATGATAGATCGTGCCGACCAACAGGCCGCCGATAATGTTGATGGCCAGAATGAGCAAAGCTGCGACAGCATCGCCCTTCACAAATTTGGTGGCACCGTCCATCGCGCCGTAGAAGTCGCTCTCGCGCGTCACTTCTTCGCGGCGGCGCTTGCCCTCTTCGGGGGTGAGCAAGCCAGCATTCATTTCAGCGTCAATCGCCATCTGCTTGCCGGGCATCGCGTCGAGGGTAAAGCGCGCGCTGACTTCAGAGACGCGGCCCGTGCCTTTGACGATCACGACGAGGTTAATGACGACGAGAATGAAGAAGACCAGAAGGCCGATGGCAAAATTGCCGGCGGTGATGAACTCACCAAAAGCCTTGATGACCTGCCCCGCTGCATCCGTACCCTGATGACCATGGGCCAGCACGACACGGGTGGAGGCCACATTCAGCGACAGGCGCATGATTGTGGCAAAGAGCAGGACAGTGGGGAAGGCGGAGAATTCGAGAGGGCGGAAGGTATTTAAGCTCGCCATGAGAATGACGAGCCCGAGCACGATGTTCAGCGTGAAGAAAATATCCAGGAGCAACGGCGGCACCGGGATCACCATCAAAAGAATGAGGGTGATCATGGTGAGTGGCATGATCAGCGATTTCGCGATCTTCAGCCCTTCACGTCCTGGCGGTGTCAAAACTACGTCCGTCACACCTGTCTCCACTGTCGAGTTTCCGCCGCTTGGGCGGCACTCGTCTGGTTTCCGACACGAAAATCGCCTCAAAAACCCTCGCAATGGGGAACAGCAAAGGCTGTGCCAGCCCATTTTGGCTCTGGCACACTTGTTGCTGCCAATGCGTGTGACTTCATCTGAAGAAGGTGTGCCCGCGTGAAACGCTTCCTTGTTGCAGCCCTCTGTGTCGCCCTTGGCGGATGCGCCGGGGTCGATATGGTTAATGGCTCTGCGCCTCAGGCGCCGTTGCGCGCAACCGGCTATGCGCCTTTGAAAGCGCAGCCCGGCGCATCGCCTGCGCAAAAGCAATTGATGGCGATCCGCGCTGCCAAAACAGCTGCGATGCGCGAATTGGCCGAGAAGATTTATGGCGCTGATATCTGGGCGCAGACCTCCGTCGTACGTGGCGGCGTCGCCAGCGATCTCAACCGCAACAATGTGGAAGGTTTGGTGCGCGGGGCGCGTGTCATCAGCCTGCAGCCCATTCGTAACGATGTCTATGAGGCGGTCCTTGAAGTGGATGCGGCCGATGTTGAAGCCATGCGCAGCCATGCGCGTCCGGCCTTCCGGTAGGAGTGACCATGCGCCGCTTTCTTCTGTGTCTGAGTGCAAGTCTTCTGGCCCTGTCCCTTGTTGGTGCGCAGGCCGCGCCCCGCTATGTGAAGGGTGAGGGGCGCGCGCCCATTCGCGGCAAGGATATGGAGGCCGCCCGCAAGGCGGCTCTGGCCAATGCGCTCTATGACGCTGCAGGACAGCTGGAAACCAAGGTTCGCGGCGTCAATATCGTCGATAAGGGCGTGGTGGTGCGCGATGAGAGCATTGCCGTCGTCTCTGGCACATTTCAGGCCCATCGGGTTCTCTTCGAAGGACCGGAGGGCGGGAATTATGTCGTCCATATCGAGGCCATCGGCCGCGATGAGGGGGACAGCTGTGACGGCAAGCGCGTCGATCTTGATATGCGCGCCGTCACCTACAAAGTCGCCCCCGCCATTCAGGGACATGTGCAACGCGATGTTGCCAATGGCGTGACGCGCGGTATCGCTCTGTTGAATGACAGCCCGCATTTCCGCGTCTCGGACCAGCGCCATCTGCGGCCAATCTCGGGCGGCGAACGCAATAATCGCTCGCAATATGACTATATGGCGCAAATTACGGATTCGCGTCCCGCGCCCGCAGGCTATTCGCTGTCGGGCGAGATCATCGTTGAGCGTGCGCGCCGCGATTATGTGGTCGCCGAATTCACGGACATTACGGTCACGCTGACCTTGAAGCTGAAAGACAACTTCACGGGCGCACAGATTGGCCTGATCCGTAAATCATCGAAAGAGGCCGACAGTCGCGCGCCTTTCGGTTTTACCCAGAGCTTCCGCAGCCAGCCGCATTTCGACATGACGCCGATCTTTGAAGGGGTGCGCGCTGAGCTTGAAGAAACGCTCGCCTGCCGTCCCTTGCGGGCGTTGGTGCAAGACAGCAGTGAGGGCAGGGTGCTGCTCTCTGTGGGGCTTGAGCATGGCATTAACGAGGGCGACTACTTCCTCGTGTCACTGTCCAACTCGCGCAATGACTGGCAAGTGCTGCGTATTGAAGACGCCAGTCCCAATCAGTCGGTCGCACGCCCGATGAAGGCCTCGCCCACTATTCCGGTCAACACAATAGCCAAGCTTATGCGGTGACCATGATGAAGCGTTTCGTCTCCAGTCTTGCTTGTGTCCTCATCAGCTCCTCTGCCATGGCGCAGAATTGGGGTGCTGACGATCTGCGTCAGGCCATGGCTGATTGGTTGAAGCAAACGGGGCGGACGGTTCCCCCGCTTGCCTCCATTGGTCCGCTTGATCCGCGCCTGTCTGTGCCTGCCTGCGAGAATCTTGAAATAGCCCCGCGCGGTTCCTCGACCACGACCTTCACACTGAAATGCGAGGGCCCGAATGCTTGGTCCCATGTGCTGCGCCTCGATCAGGTCGGCCCTTCGACCATTGTGATGGCGCCCAATGGGAAGCAGCTGCAGTCCTCCTGGACTGTTGTGGTCCCCAAAACCGAATTGCCCATCGGGACAATCTTGACGGCTGATGCGCTTGAAGAGCGGCAGGTTCATGCCTCGCCGCCCGCCCAAGCGCTCAAGAGCCTGTCTGAGGCTGTGGGCCTGCGGCTGGCCGCGACCTCTGCGCCCGGGATTATTCTGACGACCCGAAGTGTGGCGCGCGCCCCACTTGTGGCTAAGGGCGAGACCGTCACTTTGGTGGCTGGCGGATCTGGATTTGAGATCTCGACCCCCGGAAAAGCCGAGCAAGACGGCTATGAGGGCGATTTGATCACCGTGAAAAACGTGAAAACCGGGTCGACCCTGAAGGGCCGGCTTGGGCCGGGCAAAATGGTCAGCGTAATGAGTTTGTAAAAAAGTCTCTGTCAGGGTCGCTTGGCGCTAAAGTTTGGCTGTCAGCGACCGTCTGTAGTCCCATGAAAGGTAAAGTGCCATGATCGACGGTATCCGTCAGAACCTGACAATGATCGACCAGAGCGCCCGCAAGTCCTCGAAATCCGAGGCTTCGGTGGGTTCTGCGTCTGCTGAAACGTCAGTGCTTTCTTCTGGGGCTGGGGCTGAACTCGTTGAGATCAGCACCTCCATGGGCGGCCAGCAGGCCTCCTCCGCTCCCATCGACCGTTCCAAGGTCGAAGCGATCCGCACGGCCATCCGCAACAATTCCTACCCTGTCGACTTCGATGAACTGTCGAAGCGCATGGTGGAAACGATGATGGGGCCGAGCGGTCGGGAGTAAGCACCGTGACCGTTTCTGATCAGGACCAGCAGCTCCTGGCCCTGCGCGATTGCTTCGCGCAGCTTGGCCGGGCAATCGCTATTTCAGATCTGTCTGCCATTGAGCAGGCGACGCAGGAGCTGCGCGCCCTCATGGACCAATCAACCCATCTTGATGCGCAGATGCTGCGTACACAGCGTCCCTTGCTCGAACAGCTGGATCTTGTGAGCAGCGATGTTGAATCCTTGTTAGCCTCGCGCATTCGCGCCTATGACCAGGCCATCAGCGCCTTTCAAGCAACGCAAGGTGATCAGTGATGGGCATTGACGCCGCATTCATCGTTCTTCTGGCCAGCGTCTCTTTGTGGGTGAGCGCTTGGCTTTATGTGCGCCGTCGTGAAAACGAATGGCGCAAGCGCCAAGAAGATCTCGCATTGCGCATCGAAGCCTTGGGGACGCAAGTGACCCGCGCTTTGCTTGAGCGCGAAATGCAGTCGGACCGCGTCGTGCGCCAGATGCAATCGGATTTGAAGCTGCTGCAGACGCAAAATCGTCAGCCCACGCGCGAGACGCAAGAGCCGGTAGAGATGGCGATTGAACTTGCACGCAGGGGAGAGGCGCCTGAAGCTGTGGCCACCAAGACGGGCCTGCCTTCAGACATTATCGACTTTATCACGTCGATGCATTCGCGCCGCATTCGCCACTGATCAGGCAGCGGCGCTTTCTGCTTGTTGCTGCTGTGCTGCGGCCTCTGCCGCCTTCTTGATCTTGTGCGGATTGAGACGCTCTTCTGTCACCATTTCGAGCGCCGCAGCGTCACGATAAGACGCAATCGCATAATGTCCCCGGCCGATATAGCCTTGCTTTTCGCTTGCATCGCGCAGCATGGAGGGGCCGCCCAGAGCGGCAACAGCCACCGTGATCAAATAAGCAATGATCAGCGTGACAGGGCCTTCCACACTATAGGCCGTCAGCCACACAAGGCTCGTTGCGGTAAACATCATCCAGTTGCGAAACCGCACATAGAGAAGGCTTGGCAGCAAGGCCCAGAGCCGCGAGATCTTGTCAGGAATAAGCACCATAGCGCCGCCTGATTGAACCCCGCCCCACCAGGTCGGATAATCGACACCCAATGGCAGATCCACTTCGACGCGCGCATGCGCCTCCATCAAACAGCCTTCTAGCCCTTCGCCAAAGGCGAGTTTGAAAACAACAGTGCCGCGCTGGATGAGCAACCAGTCATGACGCTTGAGGCCAGCCATGGCTTCGCGATTTTCGATCACTTCAGCCGGCGAGAGCGTGCCGAATGCCAGAATGATATCGCCCTTGATCACCCCCGTGCGCTCAGCCGGCATATAGCGCGCCACATGGGTGACGATCGCTGGAGCCTCATAAGTGCGCGGTTCGGTGGTCATGGCGTGAGCTTAGCTCAAGGAAAGCGCATCATGCTATCGCGTTCTGATACGCGGGCACGGGCAGGGTTAACGCCGCCCGCATTGGGGCCGCGAATGACAGGGGCGGGGACGGGGCCAAGATTGCGACTGGCTGCGGCTGCAGCCGCCGGTGCTGCAGAGACTTTCTGCGCAAGCTCAGCAATGCGCTGTGACATGGCTTTGCTGTCCTTCGACAGTTCATCCACGGCCTGACGCAGCGCATCGACCGGCTTGGTGTCGGGGGGCGGCGGGGGCGCGGAGAGCTTCTGGATCAGCGTATTATGAGCAGCTGTGAAGCCGGCCATGCTCTTCTTCACCTCTTCGCTGCGCTCATTGCTGGCGGCCAGGAATTCGGTGGTCTTGGAGATGGCTTCGTCGATCTTCTTGCTGCTGGCCACAAGGCCATTCACTTCGCCCGCAAAGACGAGCAGGGCATCGCGGTTCACTTTGGCGACCGCTTCAAACTCATTGTAAGCGCGCTTGTAAAAGACCAGCGCGCCAAACAGACCGCAACCGCCAAAGACCAGCAACAGGATTGATGCATAGAGCAAGATCATATTGGTTTTGCGACCGCCAGTGATGAGCGTTTGCACTTCGGTGCGCAGACGCTGGATCTCCTGAGCCGAATCCACCGCCGTGCTGGCAGAGGCGAGCGCGAGCTCGATAGCCTCATCGAGCGGAGCCTTGGGCGTCTCGACGGGCGCGTCTGCCTTCTTCGCTTTCTTCGCCTTCAGCGCGTCAAGCGAGCTTGCAGCAGCAGGTGCCTCAGCAGCAGGGGCTGCGGGGGCGGGCGCATCACTGGTTGCAGGGGCCACATCGGGCTTCGCGTCTGCGACCTTTTTGGGGGCTTTGCTCATGCTCTTGCGCTCCTCTTTGCCTGCGTGACCGGCTGGCGCTGGACGCAGGGACTGCCCGACGATTGCATCACTTCAATCGCAGGCAGGCGTTGGGTCTTGAAACCAAAGGCACGGCACGCATAGGGCCGTGTTGGCTCGTAAGTGATCGAGAAATGGCGGCAGCCATAGCAGTTCACAGTCGTCATGCAGTCGCACCTGCAAGTTTGCGGCCATTCGCGTCAAAGCGCAGCTCTTCAGGCACATCCACATCAGGAATGGGCGCGCCGGGCGCGGCCTGGAAGACGAAGCTGAGAATGGTCGCGACAGCGCGATAAAGATCGGCATGGATCTCGCCGCCAATCTCGCTGGTGTAGAACAATGCGCGCGCGAGCAAGGGAATGGTGAGCACGGGAATGCCAGCCATATCGGCTTTCTCACGAATGCTGAGCGCAACCTGATCGGTTCCCTTGGCCAGAACCTTGGGCGCAGAGCCTTCTTCAAAGTCATAGCGCAAGGCCACAGCAAAGCGCTTGGGGTTGACGATGACGACCTGTGCCTGTTCGACCTGTGACACCGAGCCGCGCTGCGCCATTTCTTGCTGCATACGGCGGATGCGCTGCTTCACTTCAGGTGAGCCTTCGGTCTGCTTGTGCTCGTCCTTCATTTCCTGACGCGTCATCAAGAGGCGTTCGTTGTGTTGGCGCCATTGCAAGAAGGCGTCGACGCAGCCAATGACGACAATCGCGCCGATGATGATGAAGAGCGTGGTTGTGATCAAAGAGCCAGAATGTTCGAGCGCTGACTCAAAAGGCGCCGTGGAGAGACTCAGAACCTGCGGGATTTCATCAAGCAGGAACCAAGTACCAACGACACCCACTGCGATCACTTTGGCGACTGATTTGGCGAGCTCGATCGCAGCTTTGGGGCCGAACATGCGTGCCAATCCAGCAGCCGGATCAATGCGGCTCGCCTTCAGGGCAAGATTTTGCCAGATGACATGCAGGCCACCGCCGAGCACTGTTTGGACGCCAATGGCGACGAGTGCGAGGGGGGTCGCAAACAGAATAACCAGAATGAGTGCGTCGAGGAAACGATCAGCCAAGACCTGCAGCAGAGAGACTTCGCGCTGCAAGGGGGAGGCGAAATCGAGGCCTTGCCGGAAACCGCTGACCAGCTGCGTGAACAGATAGCGGCCACCAAAATAGATCTGCGCCGCGCCCAGCATGAGGATCACGCCCATCATGAAGTCGCGCGAGGTAAGGACCTGCCCCTGTTCGAGAGCTTCTTTGAGCCGTCGTTCTGTCGGCTTTTCTGTTTTTTCCTGTCCGCTATCCTGTTCGCTCATGGCTGAGGCCTCTCAGTCAGGATCAGGTCGCGGGCCACATCCGACACAGTCGTGATGAGATTGGTCATGCCATTGGCGACTGTTGGGAGTGACACCAGCAGAACCGTAAAGCCCACGAGGATGGTGAAGGGAAAACCGACGGAAAAGATATTCATCTGCGGAGACACGCGGGTCATCAGGCCGATGAGAATATTCACCAGAAAGAGCAGGATCAGAATGGGCAGGGCGATGATTAAAGCGGCTGAGAACATCAGTGAGGCTGCCCGCACAACCCCCATCATCATGGCTGTATTGATCGGGCCACCAATCGGCAACACCTGATAGCTATCGGCCAGATGACGCAACATGACATGATGGCCGCCCACGACAAGGAAGATGAGCGTCATCAAGATGGTCAGAAACTGTGTGATGACCTGCGACTGTGATCCAGATTGGGGATCAACCATCGCAGCAAAACCAAGCCCCATGGAAGCGGCCATTTGTTCGCCCGCAATGGCGAGCGCAGCAAAAGCCAGCTGGAAGATGAGGCCGATGGTCAGGCCGATCAGGGCTTCCCCAAAAATCAGCATGATGCCTGCGGGGGCGGCGATATCCACCTTGGGAACGGGAATAACACCAGCCAGCACAACCGTAATGCCTAGTGTCAGTGCGATGCGGATTGGCAAAGAGACAGCAGAGGCCGACAGAATGGGTGCAGCCAGAAACAGAGCCGACAGACGGATCGACAGCAAGAAGAAATCAGCCAATTTCCCCATAACAAAATCTTCTTGCAACACGATCATCGGCCGATCCTCGCCACTTCAGTGAAGATGGTCTGGAAAAAGCCGGACAGGGTCGAGATCATGAAGGGAGCGGCCAGAGTGAGAACGGCCACAATCACCAGCAATTTGGGGACAAAGGTGAGGGTAGCTTCGTTGATCGAGGTCGCAGCCTGAAAGACACCGATGATCAAGCCAATGATGAGGGAGGCGAGCAGGGCCGGCCCAATTGTCAGCAAGACGCTGGTGATCGTCTCGCGGCCAATCATGACGAATTGTTGGTATTGCATGATCAGCCTCTCACAAAGCTTTCGACCATGGAGGAGACAGTCGCGCTCCATCCATCGACGATCACAAACAAGAGAAGCTTGAAGGGCAGCGACACAAGTGTTGGCGACAACATCATCATGCCAAGGGACATCAAGATGCTGGAGACGACAATATCGATCACAAGGAAGGGCAGGAACAGCAGGAAGCCGATCGTGAAGGCTGTGCGCAATTCACTGATGACGAAAGCTGGAACGATCACCTGCAGGGGAACTGCCTCGGGGCTCTCATAGCGACCATCGCCGTTCAGATCAGTCATCAGCAGCAGATCAGCTTCACGCGTATGACGCAGCATGAAGGCTTTCATGGCGGTTGCGCCTTTGGCAGCCGCGTCTTCAATCGTGATCGTGCCTTGGGTATAGGGCGTATAGGCAGTTTCGTTGATCGTCTTGAAGGTAGGCGCCATGATGAAGAGCGTCATGAACAGGGCAAGGCCGACCAAGACCTGATTGGGCGGGGTTTGCTGCGTGCCAAGTGCTTGGCGCAGAATGGACAGGGTGATGATGATGCGCGTGAAGCTGGTCATCACCAACAAGAGCGATGGCAGCAGGGTCAACATCGTCATCAAGACGAGTGTCTGCAAGGTCAAAGACAGGGTCTGACCGCCGCCAGGCGCTGATTGCAGTTTCAGCAGTGGCAAATCCATCGGAGACTGCGCGAGGGCGGCGGCAGAGACCAGAGTTGTAAGCGCGACGCCAAGGCCGAGCGCGGCGATGAAGGGCTTTTTTGACATTATTCTTCGCCCACCTTGCCGAGCACCTGCGTGCTGCGCAAACCATCTTTACCAAGCCCGCACAAAACGCGATATCCGTCGATCTCGACGACGACAAGGCGCGCATGGGGGGCGATATCCAGCACCGCACGATAACGTTTCTGCTGCGTGCCAAAAGCACTCTGCAGTTTGTCGCGATAACGCATCAACACAAGGCCGATGCCAAAAGCGACCATCAGAAGCGCCGCCATTGTGGCGATATAGGCGGTGCTTACATTCACAGGCTGCGGACCCGCTTTTCAGGCGAGATGATCTCGCTAAAGCGAATGCCGAGGCGCTCACCAATGAGCACAACTTCGCCGCGTGCCAGCAAAGTGCCGTTCACCAGAATGTCGAGCGGCTCGCCGGCCAGACGTTCCAGTTCAACGACGGAGCCGTCATTGAGCTTGAGCAAATCGCCGATGGTGATCTTGGTGCCGCCCACTTCTACAGTCAGCTGCACTTCGATATTTTCGAGACGCTTGAGATTGGTGGAGCCGTTTTCTGGTGCTCCAGCCGTCATATCTTCTGTATCGTTCATGACGGTTATGCCTCCGGGTTGCTGTCGAGACGAATGGCAATCTTGCCATCACGTTCGCCGATGTGAGCTTGAAAGAGGGGTTCGCCCTCGACGAAAACCTTGACCTGTTCGAACGCAGGAATATCGACCACCATGCCTTCGTGAAGATTCATCAGCTCGCGGAGGCTGATCTTGGGTTCGGCGATGCGCGGCACGAAATTCAAAGGCACCTGCATGATGGCATCACGCAAGCGATGCTCCCACTGCATGTCACGGCCTTCGCTAGTGCGCTGGATCTTGCTGCGCAGGATCGTGGCGATCTGCTTGAGCGATTGACGCGGATAGACAACATCAAGCGTGACGGGCTGGGTGAAGGGCAGTTGAACGACGAAGGAGTTGACCACCACCATTTCAGACGCCTCAACGAAGGAGGTGAACGATGGATTGGTCTCGCTACCAACAAGATCGAACTGAACAGGATAGACTTCGCGCCAGCTGTCTTCGAGTGTGCGCAATGTGCCTTCAACGATGATATTGAGAATACGTTCTTCAGTCGGTGTGAATTCGGTTTGATGCGTCGTCTTGCAATCACCCTTGCCGCCAAAGAACGAGTTGACCAGGATGCTGATAAGACGGGGCGGGATGCGCAGGAGGATCATGCCTTTGAGCGCATCTGCACGAGCTGTGTTCAGGCTGGAGAACTGCTCGCAGCCCGCCAGATGTTCTTCAAAGCGCATGGACTCAGGGGGCAGGGTGCTGATGCGCGGCACAAAGCGCAGCATCGGCAAGAGAACATTGCGCAGATGGCGACCAAAGCGCTCATTGATGAGACGCAATGTATGCAGGTCGCCCAGCATATTGGTGTCTTCGCTACCCAGCGCGAAGGGCTGATAGTCAACCTGCTTGTCGAGGCCGGAATTGGCTTCCAGCTCGCCCGTGTTGAGCCCTTCAAGAAGAGCAGAGACTTCGTCAGTGCTGAGCTTGCGATTTGTCATGTTACTGCATCACAAGAGCGGTGATATAGACATCGTCGATGCCGCCGAAATTGGTGCGCTCAGTCAGAAGGCGATTGATCGCATCCTTGATGAGACCCTGCAGACGACGGCGGTTTTCAACGCCCACCACATCGGGTTCAGCCTGATCAGCCAGAATGACGAGAACTTCAGAGCGGATCGCGACTTCGTGCTTCTGCACATTCTCGATGACGCGCTTGTCATATTGGGTGGCCAGACCAATGCTCATCTGCACGAAGCGGCGCGAGCCCTTCAGATTGGTCGTGAAGTTGCCGGGAAATTCGAAATAGCTGGTGACGAAGGTCTCCTTCGTCGGCACGGGCTTGCCCTGCGGGCCAGCGGGAGCTGCAGGTGCGCCATGACCGCCGGCGGCTGCCTTTTCGCCGCCCTTGTCAGCTGCAGCGCCATGGTCATCACCATGAGCGTCAGCAGCAGGCGCTGCTTTACGTTCGATCACGATCGCGAGCGGGTTTTCTTCCGCCGGCTTGGTGAGCTTCATGTAAAGGAATGTTGCGCCAGCGCCCACAGCGATGAGCACAATAGCCCCCAGAAAGGTGATGATGATCCGAACAATCGGCAGCTTCTTTTTCGGGGCTTCTTCGTCAGCAACTGCATCAGCCATAGTGGAGCGTCCCTATTCAAGCATTCATGTCGATGGCGAAGGCTTCGGTTTCGAAGCTGCCACCTGTGGTGGGTTTTGCATCCTGACGCGGGCGCTGGTGATCGCCGCTTTGGTCATTGTCGTCGGATACGTCGAAGTCAGTCAGTTGCAGCCCGCCAGTTGCCAAAGCATCACGCAGGCTATTTTCAATGTCGCGCAATGCGTCGACCGCTTCAGCTGAGCTGGTGCGACCCGTCAGACGCAGGCGATTGCCTTCCATCGACAGGCGCAGAACGATCTGGCCCAATCCCGGCGGATAGAGCTGCATTTTGATTGTGTCGCTGCCCTCGCGCGCTGCATTGATCACCATGCGCTCAAGTGTGCGCAGGCGAACTTCATTGGCTGCCGCGCGGCTTTTGTCATCAGTATATGAGACCGAGGTGGTGACAGCCTGTTCACCGCTGGTGCCGCGAGCGGCAACCGCAATCTGTTCGGTGACGGGCTGCGCCTGTGGGACCGGAGCCGTCTGGGTTTCGCTGCGATTGGCCAGAGTGATCTCGATTTCGCGGATATCAAATTTGGCGAGGTCGCGAATGTCATGGCCGCCTGTGGTTGCGGGGGCAAGTTCGGTGTCGCTGCGCAGGATCATCTCAGGCGCAGGCGCTTTGCCACCCACGAGCATGGCGCGCGGTGCGGCAGGATTGGCCTGCGCTGCTTGCGCATCTGCAGACATATCCATTGTGAATTGCGGAGCTGCCTCATCAGAAGTTGGCAGCACAATCGCACGCGCTTCGCTCTGCGCGATAGCGCGCACAACGGGGGCCTGCGAGGTTTGTGCAGGGGCTGCGGGGTTCTCAGCCATCTTGGCTTGTTCCTGAGCGGTGATCATCTGCGCGCGGGCAAGAATGACCTGCAAATTGGCGTGACGCGGCGTGTTGTCATCAAGGCGCTCATCTGCTGGAGCGTCGATCTCAGGTGCCTCAATCTTCTGATGGGTGGCGAGCTGCGTCAGCGCGGCGATGATCGCGGGATCGACAACAACGGGCGCTGCCTCAGTCGTGTCGGTCTCAACATCAGGGGAGGCGTCAAGCGTGTCATAGTCCTGAGCAACGGGCTCATCGGCGCTATCGTGAACGGGGGCAGCAAACAGCTGCGTAACAGCACGGATCGTGTTGTCCGTATCGCTGCTCTCAAGGATGGTGACGGTTGCTGTTTCCACGCGCTCCATCTTAGCCGGCGCCATGACGCGCACTTGCAACTGGGGAGCAGGCGCGGGGGCTTCCGCGATGAGGGTAATTTCGGGAGCCTGCGGCGCTCTCACCGTGACGGGTGCCACCGGCGTATCATTGGTGGGCAAAATATCAGGGACAGGCACGGCGACAGGCGCGGGGATATTTGCGACGGGGGCTCGCAACTCAGCGACGTCTTCCACTGAAGGTGCGACGACCTGTGTGGATGCGGGGGCGATGACGGGGGTCGCGGGGGGCTCGACCTGCGCGGCCTGGGGGACGGGCACTGTGACGGGGGTCTCAGTCTTGGCGCTCACGGTTTGGGAGGCGTCGTCGATCTTGGGGCCATGTTCCAGCGCCGCGGTGACTTCGGTCACGACCTGCCAAACAAGGTTAATTTCTTCAGGCTTTTCAGCGCTCTCAGGAGCCACCTGGGGCTCAACTGACGGGATCTCGACGGGGGGCGGGGTGATCTGTGTAGTGAGTTCGACAGGGGTGACGACAGGCGCCGAGGCGATCAGTTGGAGGCCAGCGGCGGGATTTTCAGGGCTGGCCTGCACACCCTTTTGGGCCTGTGCGGAGGCCGCCGAAAGAGCCGCGACCATGAGGCCATCGGCCTGCGGGGCGGGCGTGGCAGGAATGGCTGCAAGAGCCGGATCTGCGGGGGTTACAGCTGTATCAGGGGTGGGGAGAATATCGGCCAGAATATCGGTGAAAACAGTGCTCGCAGCAGTGCCCGATACCGCCGGGGTCACACCGGCAGCCTCTACGGGCTCAGGGCCAATCATGGCCGTTGGAATGGCGAGCGAATCCACAGTCTGTCCCCGAAAACCCTTGAAAAACCCGTCCGAAATCCGTCACTTGCCTATAACTTAGCAAGCTGCATGCCATTAACTTCTGCGGGCGGGCATGAGGAGCTCCTGGCGCTCCTCCCGCTCGAGACGTTCCTGCTTGCGGACATCTTTGGCGGCGTCTTCAAGTCGTTCGATCTGGCGCTTCTTCTCAGCCAGAATGGCAGACAAACGGTTGCGTTCGACGCGCAGAATGTCACCGCGCGCTTGATCGAGCTCTCGTCTTTGGTGCAGCTGACCCATGATGTGGAGCACATCGCGGGCTTCGGTGGATTTGAGGGCGGGCAGGGCGAGATGCTCGCGATAGCTGGAGCTTAATTCGCCGATCTGAGTGATACGTTCATCGAGGCGCTTCAACTCATCGAGCAATTTACCCGCCTCGCGGCGATAGCCGTTGAGGGCAATCTGATGCTTGGTGGCGATGAGTTGATAGGTGCGCGCGCGGCTCATCAGGAGATGATCTGCTGCAGGCGGGCTTCGCTCTCGACGAAGGTCGAGCGCTCATGCATGCCCTGCTGAATATAGGCGACGAGATTGGGGTGAAGCTGGAAGGCTTGGTCGAGTTCGGGGTCTTGCCCTGTTTGATAACCGCCCAGCAACATCAAATCGCGGTTCTGCTCCCACAAGGAGAGATAGCGCCGGAACAGTCGCGAGCGCTGCATATGTTGCGGGTTCACGCAGTCCGTCATGGTGCGACTGATGGAGGCATTCACATCAATGGCGGGGAAGATGCCCTGCTCAGCCTGTTTGCGAGAGAGCACGACATGGCCATCCAGAATGGCGCGGGCGGTGTCGACGATGGGATCATTGGTCGTATCATCGCCATCCGCCAGAATTGTATAGACGCCGGTGATGCTGCCGCCTGTCTGCGCATCAAGACCAGCACGCTCCAGCACCGAGCCGATGAGCGAGATGACGGATGGGGGATAGCCTTTGGTGGTGGGATGTTCACCCAGAGCTAGACCCAATTCGCGCTGCGCATGGGCAACGCGGGTGAGAGAGTCAATCATCAGCAGAACATTCTTGCCGCGCGAGCGGAAATATTCGGCATAGGCAGTTGCGCGATGCAGACCGCGCAGACGCAGCACAGGTGATTGATCAGCTGGCACCGCGACAACGCAAGTATGGGCGAAAGAGGGTGCCTTCGACAATTCTTCGACAAAGCCCGCGACTTCGCGGCCGCGCTCGCCGATGAGGCCGATGATAACGACTTCAGCTTCGGTGAAGCGCGCAATGCAGGACAGGAGCGACGATTTGCCAACGCCGCTGCCTGCGATGATGCCAATCTTCTGGCCACGACCAACAGTCAACAGACCATTCAGTGCGCGCACACCAACATCCAATGCCTCACGCACAGGGCGGCGACGCAGGGGATTGACGCGCTCACCGCGCAAGGGCCAAGCGTCTTGCAGATGGGCAGCGCCAAGTCCGTCCAGTTCATTGCCCGCGCCATCAAAGACGCGGCCAAGCAGGCCATCGCCTACGGGGACAATATCGGCGCGTTGCTTGGTTTCCACGCGCGCACCGGCCAGCAAAGGCGCAGCACCATTGGTGAGCACCATCACCGTGTAATTATCGAGAAAGCCGATTACCTCTGCATCTGCCCAGTCGCCATTCTCGCAGGCAACACGGCACTCAGTGCCAACAGATGCGGGGAAGGAGCTGGCATGAACGATCTGACCATCAAAACGACGCACGCGGCCAGCTGCACTCGTGTGACGCGAGGCTTTAATGGCGCTGAGGCGGCGTTCGAGTTGGGCGGCCATGTCAGGCATGGTCAGGCTTTCGCATCGGTGAGCAGGGGCGCATCTTCATAGTCGAGATCACGCGAGAACAGGCGGAAAGAGCCCGGCTGCAAACGGTCATCTTCAGTGATGCGGATCTTCTCAAAGATCTGACCTTCAGCTGCAATCAATTCATTCAGCGACATCAGATCATGTGGATTGAGAGCGAGTGTGAATTCGCCGCCAGCTTTGGTGAACATATCAGCGGCGCGCTTGATGCGCTCCACGAAGACATCGGGCATTTGCGCAAAGACAGCGCCAAACAGATCCTGTGCGATGCGGCGCACATGCTGGGCCATGATGTCAGCGTTACGCTGCACAGCATCATCGGCGAGCATGGTGAGTTCTTTTTCGAGGGCGCGGATCGTGGCAAGCGCCTGACCCGTCTCGCGCTTGGCAGCGTCAATACCCTGCTGATAGCCAAGTGCGCGGCCATCTTCGCGGGCCTTCTCGATCGCAGCGATGATTTCTTCAGGCGAGGGAGCAGGTGCTGCTGGTGTGGGCGGGGGGGAAGGGGCGAGCGGGGGCGCAGTTGCGGGCGCTCCGCGCGGGGCTGGCGCTTTGGCCTGCGCAGGTGCTTGGGCCGGCGCAGTCGCACCAGCTTCGGCCTGAGCCTCTTCAGCTGCGGCGGCATCTGCTTCGTCAGTGACGGGCTCGTCTTCTTGTGGTGCTTTTGCCTTTTCGAGCGGCTTGAAGCTGCTCTTGCCCCAAGGCACGAAGGACGCGTCAGCATCGCGTGCATAGCGCGTCTCTTCGACGAAGTCGCCGCCACGCTGCAAGAGCGTGGGGATATCGCCAAGGGGGATGTTCTGCGACTTATCAGACATAATCGTCGCCACGTCCCGCCAGAACCATCGTGCCAGCGTCCGACAACTTGCGGGCGACCGCTACGATACGCTTCTGAGCTTCCTGCACTTCGGTCACGCGCATAGGACCCTTTGCTTCCATCTCGTCGACGATGGCGGCTGCGGCGCGCTGCGACATACAACCCAAGATCTTGTCGCGCAGACGCTCGTCGGCGCCCTTGAGTGCGACAGCCAGATCGGCCGGGTCGATATTGCGCATGAGAATGCCGAGGTTCTTGTCGTCCACGGCGCTGAGATTTTCGAAGACGAACATGTTTTCCTGAATATTCGTCATCAGATCCTTGTCGAGCTTCTGCAGGTTGCGCATGATGCGCGACTCTGTGGCCGACTGGGTGAAGTTCATGATCTTCGCGGCCGCCTTGATGCCGCCGATCTTCGAGGCGCGCAGCGAAGTATTGGCCTGGAATTGCATCTGCATGACGCGCTCCAGCTGCTCAATGGCTTCGGGCTGCACAGAGTCGAGCGTCGCGATACGGTGCAACACTTCATGCTGGATATCATCGGGCAGAAGGATCAGCACGTCGGCCGCGATGGCGTAATCAAGATGAGCGATGATGAGGCCGATGATCTGGGGATGTTCATGCTCGATCATTTCAGCAATC
The DNA here is from genome assembly GCA_947454485.1 of Beijerinckiaceae bacterium. Classification (GTDB taxonomy): domain Bacteria; phylum Pseudomonadota; class Alphaproteobacteria; order Rhizobiales; family Beijerinckiaceae; genus Terripilifer. The sequence continues at coordinate 70,827 of CANGJJ010000009.1, read as the reverse complement.
GAACGTGCATCCATCCACTGCAGAATTTCGATGCCCTTGGCGGAGGAGGAGGGCGTGATACGGGTGAGCACGCTGCCCGCCTTATCTTCGCCCAGAGCTTTCACCAACATGCGGCGGATATAGCTGTCAGCGCCAAGGCCGATGCTGGTCTGCGCTTTGATGATCGACAAAAATTCATCGAGCACGAGATTGACCGTGCGCTGGTCGACATCGGCCACTGAATACATGGCCGAGCCGAGCTGCTGCACTTCGCGCGGGCTAAGATTTTTGAGAATCTCAGACGCTTCGTCTTCACCCAGCAACAGCATCAGGATGGCGCATTTCTGCGTACCCGACAGCAGTCGGAGGTCGTCTTCTTCTGTGACTACTGGATCAGCCATGATGGTTGTCCTTATCCCTTAGCCGAGATCGCGCTGGATCAGCGATTTCAGCACCGCAGTCACACGGGCAGAATCGTCGCCCACCAGCATACGGATGAGGGCAATCTTGTCATCATAAGTGTTTGCCGTATCAAGCAGATCAGCAGAGATGCTGCTCTTCTTGGGTTTCAGGCGGGCCTTGATCTGGTCGAGGGTCTCGCCTTCGCGGACTTCGATTGATTCACCCTCACCAATCACCGGCTCACCAGCAGCTGCAGCAGCAGCACTTGCGAAGGAACGGTCGAGGAGGCGGGTCAGGAAGGGCTTGAGGGCGCCCAGAACAACCACGGCCAACACAAGGACGATGGCGATCTGCTTGATGGCGTCTTCGAGCCAGGGCGCATCATACCAGCTGCGACCTTCGTATTTCTTCTCTTCCGCGAAGCTTGACGAGATGACGGTCAGCTTGTCGCCGCGCTCGGGCGAGAAGCCAATGGCCTCCTGCAGAAGCTGGGTCAGGCGGCCGCGATCCTCATCGGAGATGGGCTTGTCGATGGTACGGCCATTCTCATCCACCGTCGTGCCATTGCGCAGGACGACAGCGAGTGTCAGGCGCTTGATCTCGCCGGTTGCTCTGCGGGTCGAGCGCACTTCGCGGCTGACTTCATAGTTGCGAACCGTGGTGCTTGAGCGGCTACGGTTGCTTTCCGTCGTGGTGGTGGCGGCCGCCGCAGCGGCGGGAGGCTGAGCGGTCAAAGCGGGCGTGTTGGGCGGCTGGTTCGAGGTCGCGCCGGGGACACCACGCGCACGGCCATCAGCAGATTCCTGCACCGTCTCTTGCTGGCTGCGGACAGCCTGCGAGGAGGGGTCATAGGTTTCATTGGTCTGTTCGGTGCGGGTGAAGTCGATATCGGCATTCACTTCCGAGTTGAAATTGCCCAGGCCCACGATGGGTGTCAAAAGATTGGTGACACGTTCGCGCAACATGCGCTCAATGCGGTTCTTATATTCGAGCTGCTGAGCTGACAGGCCCATATCAGCATCGCGCTGGGGATTGGTGAGCAGCGCGCCGGTCTGGTCGACCACTGTCACACTGGCGACAGGCATATAGGGCACGCTTGAACTGACGAGATGCGTGATCGACTGGACCTGACCGCTCGACAGGCTGCGGCCGGGAGCGAGCTTCAGGAAGACAGAGGCGGAGGGCGGGTTCTGGTCGCGCACAAATGCCGAGCGCTCAGGGATCGCAAGATGAACGCGCGCGCCTTCGATGTCGCGGATTTCCATGATGGAGCGTGCAAGCTCAGCTTCCTGCGCCTGTTTCAGCTTCACTTGTTCCACGGCGCGGCTGGCACCCAGCGGCATCTGCGTGATGAGGTCATAGCCGGTGACGGTTGATTTGGGCAGGCCGGCGGCGGCAAGCTGCATCTTCGCGCGATAGAAATCATTGCGCGGCACGAGAACCTGTCCGGTGCTCTGATCGAGCTTGGCATGAATGCCCTGAGCTTCGAGATTTTGCATGACGGCCGATTTGTCTTCCTCGCCGAGACGGGGGAAGAGCTGCGTCATCGCAGGCTCACGCATGGAGAAGATAGCGATCATGCCTACCGTGATCACCAAAGTGACCATGATGATGGGCATGGCGCGAACCATCGCGGGCTGACGCAGGAACTCCTGCACCACGCTAAAGCCCTTGAAGATCTGGGCGCCAATCGGGCCCACTTCGGTCGGCTTGGAAAGTGCGATGTTTGTGTCAGACACGGGTCATCAACTCCACTCGAAAGTTAGCACTGCCTCAGACGGGCATCGACACAATATCTTTGTAGGCGGCGAGCAGCTTGTTGCGGACCTGCAAGGTCGCTTCGAACGCAAGGCTCGCTTTTTCGCGGGCGAGCATCACTTTGGCGACATCAGTTTCAGAGCCGTTTTCAAAGGCCGACACAGCTTTGGCAGCATCACTCTGCGCGCCAGCCACCTGCATCAGGGCATTCTTCATGTGATCGCCAAAATCAGGCGCCGCAGGCTTCTGCGGGGCCATCTTCTGCTGGAAGTTCTGCTGAATTTCGCGCGTCAGGGAGGCGGGTGAAATGGCAACCATGATAGATCTCCTTAGCCGACAGCCGCGAGGCGGGGCATGGGCGGGGCAACAGGTGCTGTGTGCATCATGTCATCCATCTCAATCATGAGATGTTCGCCGCAGATGGGGTCAGTGCCGGCAAGAACTAGGGCGCGCTGCAAGACATTTTCAAGCTCACGCACATTGCCCGGCCAGCTATAGGCTTCGAGCTTTTCAATCGCCTCTTCGGTGATTTCCGGCAGCTTGGCAAAGCCGCCTGCATGTTTGGCGAGCAAGCTCACTGCGATGGGCAGAATGTCGCCGGTGCGCTCTTCAAGAGCCTTGGTGACAAGGGGGAACACATTCAAGCGATAGTAGAGATCTTCGCGGAAGCGACCGGCTTTGACTTCATCCATCATGTAGCGGTTGGAGGTGGCGATCACGCGCACATCAACCGGCACAGCCTTGGACGCGCCAAGCGGGGTGACTTCCTTCTCCTGCAAAACGCGCAGAAGTTTGGCCTGCAGGGGCAGGGCCATTTCAGAGATTTCGTCGAGCAGCAAAGTGCCGCTGTCTGCTGCGCGGAAAATGCCCTTGTTGGGATGATGCGCGCCGGTAAAGGCGCCGCGCTCATAACCAAACAACAGAGCTTCGAGCATGGTGTCGGGAACAGCCGCGCAGTTCACAGCAATGAAGGGATTGCGGGCGCGGGGCGAAGACTTGTGAAGATAGCGCGAGAGGACTTCTTTGCCGGTGCCGGTGGGACCAACAAGCATCACGGTCACATCGCTATAGGCGACACGACGTGCCAGACGCAGAAGATTGAAGGTGGAAGGGTCGCCCGCAGCGGCGGCCTGATCTTCATCAAGGAAGCGGGCTACAACTTCGGCCGTAAAGCGCCAGTTGTTGTCAGCGGGCGTGACATGAAGTGTCGTGCCGTTGAACTCGCTCTTGAGCTTGAAGCCTTTGCCAGCCTCGCCCAGAACAACAATGCGCTCAGCCTTCAGCTGACGGCACCATTTGACGAAGCCAGTTGAATCGGCCGCAAGCTTCTTGGCCGCAGCATGAGACAACAACAGACCGCATTGAGGCCATGTCACCTCAACCGCACCCAGCTTGCCCAAAGCAGCGGTGTGAACTTCATACCCGCGATTATGCAGGTGGGTGATCCAGGCTTCGCCATCGGCCAGACCATCGGTAACACACAGAATAGCGCTCACAGCGTTCTCCTTCGAGACCTTCTCGCGGAAGCTGAAACGCAACGGCTGTGCCAGAGCCTTAGCTGGGCCTATCGTTAAGGCAAGGTTAATGCATGAGGATTGCGCTAACGCATTGATATTTCAGTATGAAATGACTAGACCCAAAATGGTGTTTTTGCGCAATGACTTGGTTAACGATGGCATAGCTGACGCTGTGTTGACATCTGGGCAGCTGCTACGTCTGCGCTTTCTTGTAACCCTCTGCGTTTTAGTCAAAAAATCGACAGCTGAGGGGAATGGTCTGATGACCCGCGATGAAGTGATGCGTTATCTCGATCTGCCGAGTGCCTCCATGAAAGAGGCGCTCGACTTGATCACGCGCGTCGCGCCGCTCTCCACCACTGTCTATATCAATGGTCCCTCTGGCAGCGGCAAAGAGTTTGCCGCCCGCGCGGTCCATGCATTTTCCCAGCGCGCAGACGGGCCTTTCGTGGCGGTCAATTGCGGCGCGATCCCCAAGGAGCTGCTTGAGAGCGAACTCTTTGGCAGTGAGAAGGGCGCCTATACGGGGTCGGTGCGCACACGTGCAGGTCTGCTGGAGACGGCGGCCGGCGGCACTTTGTTTCTCGACGAAATCGGCGATATGCCGCTTGATATGCAGGTGAAGCTGCTACGCGTGCTGGAGGATCGCAAATTCTCGCGTGTGGGCGGCTCGCAAGTCATCAAGGCGGATGTGCGCCTTGTCTGCGCGACCCACCGGGATCTGGGGACTTTGGTGGACAGCGGCCAGTTCCGCGAAGACTTGTTCTACCGCATCAATGTCTTCCCCGTGCAGCTGCATGGGCTTGATGACCGGGTTGAGGATATTCCCAAGCTCATTGAGCTGACACTCAAGCGCTTCCGCAGCCAGTTCGATGAATTGCCCGCTTTCAGCGCCAGCGCTGTGGCAGCGCTGCAAGCGGCGAGCTGGCCCGGGAATGTGCGCCAATTGCGCAATGTGATTGAGCGGGCCAGCGTGCTCTATCCCGGCCAGACCTTGGGGAATTCTGAGATCGAGCGCATGATTGCGCCGCGCAAGCCCATTGAGCGGGTCGTGGAAACGCAGGCGCTGATGGATAGTGTGATGGGTATGTTGCCGGTGCGCGAGGAGCCCTTGGCGGCGCCCTCGACCATGCCCGATATGCTCACTGCACCCGATGATGTGCAGGAATTCCTGCGCGCGACCCCTGATTTCAACTTCCGCGATCATCTGACGATGGTCGAAGTCGCCTTTATCAAGGGCGCGCTGGCGCAGGCGCAGGGCTCCGTCAGTGCGGCTGCCCGTCTGTTGGGATTGCAGCGCACCACTCTCATCGAGAAGATGCGCAAATATTCAATCGCCCGCGAAGAGGCCTGAGGTCAGGCCGCCCGCACGGTGCGGATGCTTTCCCAAGCGCTGGCGATCTCGGCGATCACTTTATGCACCTCGGTCAATTCGGCACGCACATTGCTGCAGCTGGCCTGAATGACCTTGCGGCGCGCCCAATCATAAAGTTCGGCCAGTGAGGTGGCCACGTCGCCGCCGCGCTCGAAGTCGAGGCTGGTGGCCAGAACATGGAGAATGGTCAGAGATTTGCTGAGATGCGAGGACTTCGCGGTGAAGTCCTTGGCTTCGAGGCTCTCGCCAGCCCGATCGAGGTTGGAAAGAAGCTCGGTGAACAGGATCTGGACCAGGTTATGGGCATCGGCGCCCTCGACCAGGAATTCCTGTTCCGCTGTTTGATAGGCCTTGATCGCTTGGTGCAGCATAGTCCCTCGCCCAATCTGAACAGGGGTAGAGACGGTTGAAGGGCAAATAGCTTTAGGGAGAAAAAGAGGGGCGCCACTGCCCCGGTCTGGCTGGCACGCAGATTGCAGAGTTACGCCCAAGACGCCCGGAACGCCGGGCAATTCAACGGTTTAACGGAGTACTCCCGATGCTGTCAGTCATTATGTCCGGCCTGAATGTCGCCCAGAAAGACCTCGAAGTTTCCGCCAATAACATGGCCAATGCCAATACGGTCGGCTTCAAGCGGTCGCAGGCGAGCTTCCTCGACGTCTTCGCCAATGATCCCAATGCCAATCCCAAGACAGCCGTTGGCACGGGCGCCATGACCGCTTCGGTTCAGCGCGTCACCAGTCAGGGCGCGATGACCTCCACCGACAGCGTGACCGATCTGGCGGTTGCCGGTAAGGGCTTCTTTATCATGGGCGCGGAAGGTGAGGGCGGCGCGAAGAGCTATGTCTACACCCGCGCTGGTAACTTCGGCATCAATGCCAATGGCCAGATCGTTGACAGCTTGAAGAACCAGCTGCAGTGCTTCCCCGTCGTTGATGGCGAGATGCAGTCGCAGCTGACGGGCGCCTCCATCCTCTCCGAGAAACAGCCTGCCGATATTCGTGTGTCGCTGGATAGCACGGCGGTTGAAGGGACTGTCGTGTCTTTGAAACTCAATGGTGGCGAGATCGCCTCCAAGACGCTGACCTCGGCTGACATTACCAATGGCTATGCCTCATTCTCTTATGACGGTGTGACCTCGCTCGAGTCCCCGCATCTGTCGGCAGATTATGCCAATACAACCGTGCGCGTTCCGTTGATTGGCGGCGAGAATGTTGCCGGTCAGACGGTCGAATTGAAGAATGGTGCTGATGTTATTGCCACAAAGGTTTTGACGCAGGCGGATGTGGCTCTTGGCTATATCGACGTCAAACTGCCGGCGAGCACCTCGATTGATAGCCTGAGCTCGGAATATACGACCACAGGTTCTGACCGCACCTATGCCGATGGTTCAATTGCCGAGGACTCGACCGACACCAGCCTGATCAAGCTGACACTGGGCCAGAATGACCTTGTTGGCCACACGGTGAAACTGATGAGCGGCTCGCAGGTGCTCGCCAGCAAAGTTCTGACATCTGACGATGTGAATGCGGGTTTTGTGACCTGGCCCAAGGCCGATCTTGGCGGCGTGACCGACCCTGCCCAGATGACCGCCAAATATATCCAGAGCGGCGTTTCGGTTGTCATGAACAATACGATCCAAGCTCAGGCCACCACCCAGATCGCTGCCAGCGAATATCGCGCCTCTTATTTGCAGGGCATTTCGATCAATTCGAAGGGCCTCATTCAGGCAACCTATGGCGACGGCTCGCGCGTTGATGTTGGCTATATCGCTCTGGCCACCTTCCGCAACGAATCGGGTCTCAAGCCGACGGGTAACACCAACTTCGTGGCGACGGATGACAGCGGCCCGGCCATCCAGAGCAAGGCGGGCGCTCCGGCGGCTGGCGACATCCTCTCAGGTACACTTGAGCAGGCCAATGTCGATATTACCCATGAGTTGATGACCATGCTGCGCGCCCAGCAGGTCTATAACGGCAATGCCCGTATGCTCCAGACAGCCGTTGAAGTTGCCTCGCGCATTACCGACAAAATCTGATAAAAGGGTCTAGCTACAGCTAGTTGGGGAGTCGCCTCCGGCGGCTTCCCCTGCTGCCACGGCAGCTTCACGGACGGAGTTTCAAGTGTTCGGCATCATCGGCCTCGTGCTGCTTCATATCTGCGTGTTCGGCGTGTTCATTCTGCACGGCGGCAGCATGGACGTGATTGCCCACGCCGCACCTGCGGAGCTTGCAACCATTCTTGGCGCGGGTATCGCGGCGATGTTGGTGGGCAACGACCTTGATACGATCAAAGGCGTCGCTGGCGGCTTTGGTAAGATCTTCGGCGGCTCCAAATGGAAGAAGCAGGACTTTCTCGATGTCATCTTCCTCGTCTCGCGCTTGATGAAGATCTTGCGCGTTGATGGTCCGGTGGCCCTCGAGTCCCATGTCGAAAATCCTGAATCGAGCGCGATCTTCAGTGAATATCCCAAGATCCTGCACGATCATCATCTCGTCCATCTGATCACAGATACGATCCGTCTCATGGTCATCTCGTCGGGCAATCTCAATGCCTATGCGGTGGAAGAGGTGATGGATGCTGCGATCAAGGAACATATGAATCACGCGGGTCATCCCGCTCACGCTCTGGCTTCGCTCGCGGGCGCGCTTCCTGCGCTGGGCATCGTGGCCTGCGTGCTTGGCGTGGTGAAGACCATGGCCGCCATCGATCAGCCGCCGACCGTTCTGGGTGGCCTCATCGGTTCGGCGCTGGTGGGCACCTTCTTGGGCGTGTTCCTGGCCTACGGTATCGTGGAGCCCATGGCCGGCCGCTTGACGCAGGTCATCAAGGAAGAAGGCCAGATCTATCACGTCGTGAAGCAGATCATCGTTGCCAGCTTGCATGGCCATCCCCAGCCGCTCGTCATTGAGGCGGCGCGCGTGGCCATCAGCTCTCATAACCAGCCGACCTTCGGCGAAGTCTTCGACGGGCTGAGAGGCAAGTAAGATGGCTGAGGCCAAGAAAGGCAAGGAAGAAGCCCCTCCGGTCGCCCCGATCATCATCAAGAAGATCCAGGGTGAAGAGGCTGGCGCGCATGGTGGTGCGTGGAAGATCGCGCTCGCCGATATGATGACCGCCATGATGGCGTTCTTCCTGCTCATGTGGCTTTTGGGTGCAACCTCCGAAGCGCAGCGCAAAAGCATCGCCGATTATTTCAAGCCGACGCCCAAGAGCCTTGTGCAAATGGGTCAGCTGGCTGGCTCGAACGGTATTTTGGGTGGCCGCTCCATCCTTGATCCTGAAGGCCTGCCCAATGCAGCTTCGCAAACGTCGATCCTCGATCTTGAGCCGCCGAAAATGCCCGAAGCTCAGGACGGCATGGGCAATGGTCCTGACAAGGATGTTGGCAAGGGCGCAGAGCCTGATGCTGGCGAAGGCAAGGGCCCGTCGAAAGAGCCGCTCAATCCTGAGCAGAAAAAAGCGGCTGCCGATGAGATTGATCAGCAGAATTTCGACAAGATCGAAGCTGAGTTGCGCAAGCGCATGAAGGAAAGCTCGCTGCTGTCTGGTCTTGAAGGTCAGGTGCAGATCACGCGTGATCGCGAAGGCCTGCGCATTGAAGTGATCGACAAGTCGGACTTCTCGATGTTTGGCTCTGGCACATCGCGTATGTTGCCGCGCGCGCAGGCGCTCATTGATGAGATCGCCAAATCGGTTGCGGGCATGCCCAACAAGGTCAAGGTGCGCGGCCATACTGATAGTGTGCCCTTCACCGGCAATCAGGAAGCGCGCAACAACTGGACCTTGTCGGCTGAACGCGCGGAGGCTACGCGCCAGATTCTGGAGCGCCGTGGTGTGAAGCCAGATCGCTTTGCGGGTATCGAAGGCGTTGCGGATAACGAGCCCTTCACGCCGGATAAAGGTGATCCTCGTAATCGCCGTATCAGTGTGACGCTGAAATTCCAGGAGCAGGCGCAATGATCCGTAAGTTTTGCGTCGCCTTGTTTTCCGGCGCATATCTTACCACTGCCTTTGCGTCCGAACCGCCCAAGCCTGTTGAGGCCCCCAAACCAAAACCGGCGCGTCCAGCAGGGCTGACAGGCAATACTGTGCCTAAATGCGAAGCTGGCACTTATGCGGCAGGCAATATCTGCAAGCCCTCACCTCCGGGTTTTTACGTTCCCTCTGGTGCGACATATCCGCTTGCTTGCCCGGCGGGAAAATCCTCCCCCGCTGGTTCGCGCAGTCCTGGTGAGTGCGCGTGAGCGATATAACGGGCGGCCTTGTCTGGCATTTGCGCGCTTTGCGGGCCCGCACAGGCCTGTGGCAAACCTTTCGTGATGATGTCGAGCGGTGGTTGGCCAATTGGCAACCAAAGAGTTCATCGCTCGTCATCATTGGTCCCAGCGCTGGCTGGTGTTTGCCTTTTTCTTTTCTGTCACGCTTCACGCAGATTCACTGCGTTGATATCGACCCGCTTGCATCACCTCTGTTTGACTTTGTGCATGGTCGCTCGTTGAGGCGGGCAGGGGTGACGATCACTTGGTCGCGCGAAGATTTTTTTGCTGCGCCCGCGCGCATCTTGAGCGCATATCCAGCCAGCGCAGTCTTGCTCTCCAATGTTGCGGGGCAGCGTTGCTTTCAATTGAAAGATTCGCAAGCCACTGAGCAGAGCCTCAAAGATGTGCGAGAGGCTTTGGCGGGCAGAGACTGGGCGTCGTTTCATGATCGACTGTCGGCGCCCGGCTTCAATGTACTGCCGGTGCGAGAATGGAGCGAGCAGATCAACGGCGTGCAGATTTTGGAACGCTATGGTCTGGGCGGCGAATGGCTCGATCATCTGACGGGCGATATACTACCAGCATCCGTGACGCGCCGTATCATCCCCTGGCGTTTCAGCTCGGAGCGCGTTCATCTGGTTGAAGCAGGGATCGGGACTATTTACCCGCCATCATGATCAACTGCAGATAGCAGATGCGGCGGCGGAAGGTGCGCGTCTGGTTGAACTCATAGATCACCATGCGCGGGCGCTCTTGGTTTTGACGCTCAACCTTGATGTCGATCTCGTCAGGCAGAAGAATGCCCAGATGACGCAAAGCCCGATGCGGATTTTCTTCAATACGGTCGAGCAGGGTGCGATCAATCCAGCAGCGCGCCAGAACCGCACCGAGATAATCAATGATGCGTTCTTTGAGCTGACGAGCGTCGATGATCACGTCAATCGGCGGCTCTTGCTCGAAAGTCTCACCCTCGATGACACCTTCGATCTGCGGGCCATTCCACGCGTCTGCAGGTGCCGGGGACTTGGCGTCCGGCACAAGGGCGGGGAGATAATTTGGCTTTCGACCGCTCATGACCGTCACGCAAAACCCCGGACAAGAGGTCCGGGGAAGGCTCTAGGATATAAGCGGTTTTTTAGGCTTGCAAGCTGGTTGTCAGTTTAGAACCAGAACATCGGCATGGGCCTCGCGCAAAAGCCCGGCCTTATATTGGACGAGGACATAGTCAGCCCCCAGCAAAGCGGGCTGCATGCGGACCGGGACCGGGGCATCAAAAATGCCGATTGAGGCGAGCGCCTTGGTGCGCAGCTCCTGCCCATCCGAACTGTCGGAGTGGATGTCGATACTCTCGATTGAGCCGAACAAGAAGGCGTGCAGGCGGTTCATGGTCTTGATTCCCAAGTGACTCGAAGGGTCCAAGACAAGGTTAGCAAGACAGAGGCCAATCTGGGGGCTGAATTTAAGTAACGGAAAATAAACGATAATTTCCTTTCCAGCCCCGTGCACCTGTCGGCTTTCCGTCATGCTGACAGAAGTCTAGTGCCAAGTTTCTGCGAAGGCTGTAGAAAGGGGGCGATCATGATATCGCCCCAGTGGCGGTGCTAGATGCGGTTCTTCGAACCACGGGTGAAGTGATGGGCAAGCGCATTGGGATCGGGTTTTTGGCTCTGGCCTTGGTGGCCGGTCTTGCCGCGCCTGTGGTTGCGCAGGAGCGCTCCATGTCGCCGCTGAGCTTCCTCAATTTGCGCTCCAGTCCCGTTGAGGCTCCCGATTTCGTCCGCAACTCCCGTCCGGCTGAGATGGACTTTGTTCCGGTTCATTCCCAGCGCCCCGAGCCTGCGGGCAAGGCACTGACCCCGGCCCAGATCCGCGCCCAAGAGGCGCAACTCGACGCATTGCGCCGGGATCATGACCAGCTGGGTGGCCGCAAGGCCGTGGCTGGGAACTATAAGCCACTCGCTGCTGAGCCAAAGCCCAAGCCAAAGGCTGCCGAGCGCTGCGTGGGCTATTGTCAGGCCAAGGGGGCAATTCTGCCGGGCCGTTGAGCGTTCACAAGTTGGAAGTGAAACGCAGATAAGTTAGACGAGTGCACTACTTTCGAGGATGAATCGATGAGCGACTTCCATCGCGTCAAGCGCCTGCCGCCTTATGTGTTCGAACAGGTGAACCGCCTGAAGGCACAGGCCCGCGCCAATGGAGCCGATATCATTGACCTTGGCATGGGCAATCCTGATTTGCCCGCCCCCAAACATGTCATCGAGAAGCTGGTTGAGACGGCCGGCAAGCCGCGCACTGATCGCTATTCTGCCTCCAAGGGCATTGCGGGTCTGCGCCGTGCACAGGCCTCCTATTACGAGCGCCGCTTTGGCGTGAAGCTCAATCCCGATACGCAGGTTGTCGCGACCTTGGGCTCCAAAGAGGGCTTCGCCAATATGGCGCAGGCTATCACTGCGCCCGGCGATGTCGTGGTTGTGCCTAACCCGTCCTATCCGATCCATGCTTTCGGCTTTTTGATGGCGGGCGGTGTTATTCGCTCGGTCAATGCAGAGCCGTCGCCGGATTTCTTCGTTCAGCTTGAACGTGCGGTTATTCATTCGATCCCCAAGCCGATTGCGGTTGTGACCTGCTATCCGTCCAACCCGACGGCCTGTGTTGCGGGTCTCGATTTTTACAAAGACCTTGTTGCTTTCGCCAAGAAGCATGAGATCTTCGTTCTGTCGGATCTCGCCTATGCTGAGGTTTATTTCGACGATAACCCACCGCCTTCTGTCTTGCAGGTTCCCGGTGCGATGGATGTGACGGTTGAATTCACCTCCATGTCGAAGACCTTCTCCATGGCTGGCTGGCGTATGGGCTTTGCGGTTGGCAATGAGCGCTTGTTGGCGGCTCTGGCGCGCGTGAAGTCCTATCTTGATTATGGCGCTTTCACGCCCATTCAGGTGGCGGCTGCCGCAGCCCTGAACGGTCCTGATGATTGCATCAAAGAGATGCGCTCGATCTACAAGAAGCGTCGTGACGCGCTTGTGGAGAGCTTTGCTGCGGCCGGTTGGGATATCCCGACCCCTGAGGCAACCATGTTTGCTTGGGTGCCGGTGCCCGAGAAGTTCCGCCATCTGGGCAGCCTTGAGTTTTCAAAGCTTCTCATCGAGAAGGCTGATGTGGCTGTGGCGCCGGGCATTGGCTTTGGCGAATATGGCGATGACTATGTGCGCCTCGCCATTGTCGAGAATGAGCAGCGTATCCGTCAGGCGGCGCGCGGCATTCGCAAATTCTTCGACAGTGCCGACGAGATCCTCCACAATGTCGTGGATCTGAAGCGTCCGGCCTGATCTTCCTGCTTTTCCGTTTATTTACGGCCGGACCTCGTGTCCGGCCGTTGCTGTTTGGCGCCGAGTCTGTTTTGATTGCCCCAAGCGCCGCAGGCGCATCTTGAGGGGTCAGGAAATGCTGTTGAAGAGGGCTTTCGTCAGTCTCGTTGCCTTGGGCCTGTCATGCGCTGGCGCCATGGCGCAATCGGCCGATGAGGCCATCGCCGCTTTCTACAAAGGCAAGACTGTTCAGATTCTCGTCGGCTCTTCAGCGGGCGGTGGCTATGACACTTATGCGCGCTTGCTTGCGCGTCATATGACGAAACATATGCCGGGCGCTCCGACCTTTGTCGTCTCCAATATGCCGGGCGCAGGTTCGAATGTTGCCGGCAATTATGTTTACAATGCCGCACCTAAAGATGGCACGGTGATCGCTGCGCTATATGGCGGTGCATTGCTGGAGCCGCTGATCGGCATCACACCTGTGCAGCATGATCCCTCCAAGGCCTATTTCCTCGGCAGCGCGAATGACGATGTCTATATCTGCGTTGCTCGCAAGGATGCCTCCACCACCAATGTGGAAGATCTGTTCAAGAAGGAGCTGCTGCTGGGGGCCAGCAATGCCAGCTCGACCTCGGATTTTCCGAAGATCCTGAATGCGATCATCGGCACGAAATTCAAGATGGTGCTGGGTTATCCCGGCAGCCGCGAAATCGGTTTGGCAATTGATAAAAACGAAGTGCAGGCGGCCTGCGGTTTTGCCTGGCCCTCGATCTCTGTGACCAATCCGGGTTGGTTCGGTGAGAATGGCACGATGCGTGTCGTGTTGCAGACCCATACCAAAGGTCATCCCGATCTGAACAAGGCAGGCGTTCCCAATGCGATGAGCTTTGCCAAGACAGATGATCAGCGCGCCATGCTCGAACTCTTTTTCGCGCAGATGGTCTTTGGTCGTCCCTATATGCTCGCCCCTGAAGTGCCAAAGGAGCGTGTTGACGCGCTGCGCAAAGCGTTCTGGGCTGCGTTGCAGGATCCTGAGTTGAGGGCCGATGCCAAGCGCGCCTCGCTCGATGTCGATCCGGTGAGTGCGGAGGATGTCCACGCCCTCATCAAGAAGATCTATGCCGCGCCCAAAGCGCTGCCAGACGAGATCAAGAAAGCATTGCACAATAAGTGATAGGTTGGGGCGCGGCGGTGAGGTGGCTCATCTTGCCGTCGCGCGGCCCCTGACTTAGCTTCGCTAGGCCTGAGTCGGCGTTGTGAGGCTTGCTTGATCGATCGCGCCATTCGTTATCTGTGGGTTTTCCTGCTCGGAATGCTCGTCTTTCTCGTCGGGATCCTGTTTGGGACCGTGAGCGAGGATGCGCCGCATGGGCATGGAACCCCCGCACCTCAGGCCTCTATGGAGCCTTCCAAGGGGGAATTCAGCCCTGTGGACCTGCCCACCCGGCGGGTGCGCTCGGTGCCTGTACGCCCCGACGATGTCTCCCCCACGGGCCTGAATTAACGCCAAGCGCGAGCGTTCCTTGATTGGGCCGCACAAATGAGGCACAAGGCGCGGCGCTGCCCTTTTGCCAGAGGCCCCATGTCCCAGATCCTTCGCGTCGGCATAGCCGGTCTTGGTACCGTCGGCGTTTCCGTTATTCGTTTGCTCGAGCGCCAGTCGGCAGCTCTTGCCAGCCGCAGTGGCCGCTCCATCAAGGTTGTGGCGGTGTCAGCGCGTGAGCGCGGCCGCGACCGTGGCATTGATGTCTCGGGCCTCAGCTGGTTCGATGATCCTGTTGCTCTGGCGCGCTCGCCCGACATTGATCTGTTCGTGGAATTGATGGGCGGCTCTGAAGGCGCTGCGCGTGAGGCTGTTGAAGCTGCGCTCTTGGCTGGCAAATCTGTCGTCACGGCCAACAAGGCACTGCTCGCGGCTCATGGGATGCAGCTCGCGCGCATGGCGGAAGACAAGCATGTTGCGCTTGGCTTTGAGGCTTCGGTTGCGGGCGGCATTCCGGTTGTGAAGACGCTGCGTGAGGGTCTTGCTGGCAATCAGATCGTGCGCGTCTATGGTATTTTGAACGGCACCTGCAATTACATCCTGACGCGTATGGAGCGCGAGGGACTGTCCTTTGAAGATTGCCTGAAAGAAGCACAACGTCTTGGCTATGCCGAGGCTGATCCGACCTTTGATATCGGCGGTTTCGATACGGCCCATAAGCTTGCCATTTTGACTTCGCTCGCATTCGGTACGGCCGTTGATAAAGATGCCATCCATGTTGAGGGCATTCAGTCGATCACGCTCGCTGATTTGAAATCAGCCGATGAGCTTGGCTATCGCATCAAGCTTTTGGGTGTTGCACAGCGCACGGCGCATGGCATCGAGCAGCGTGTTCATCCCACCATGGTGCCGAAGTCGTCTGCAGTTGCAGAAGTCATGGGCGTGACCAATGCTGTGACGATTGACGCGGATGCGGTGAAGGAGCTGACACTTGTTGGCCCGGGTGCTGGCGGTGATGCAACGGCCTCGGCGGTCGTGGCGGATATTGCCGATATCGCCAAGGGCATTCGCTCAGCGCCTTTCGGCCTGCCTGTTGCTTCGCTGGAGAGCGCCAAGCGTCTGCCCATGCAGATTCATGAGGGCGGCTATTACATTCGCTTGTCTGTGCAAGATCGCCCCGGTGCTGCGGCTGCCATCGCGACCCGCATGGCTGAGCGCCAAATCTCGCTTGAGAGCATCATGCAGCGCAAACCGCCGGGCGAGACCGGCGCCAAGGGTACTGTGCCTGTTGTGCTGATTACCTATGCGACCTCCGAAACAGCGATCCGCGAGGCGCTGGAAGCGGTGGTCAAGGACGGCTATATCGCGGAACGCCCGCAGGTCATCCGAATCGAACGCGAATAACTTTTACCGGCCCGACCAGAGGACCATCATGACCGATCTCGTCATTCAGGAAGAAAAGATTATCGAACGCATCCTGACGCTGGAGCTGGTGCGCGTCACCGAGCGCGCGGCAGTGGCGTCTGCGCGTCTGCGCGGTCGTGGCGATGAAAAGGCTGCCGATCAGGCGGCGGTCGATGCTATGCGCCGCGAACTCAACCGCCTGCCCATCGCTGGCACGGTTGTGATTGGCGAAGGCGAGCGCGATGAGGCGCCCATGCTCTTCATCGGCGAGACGCTGGGCACGGGCACTGGCCCAAAGGTCGATATCGCGGTTGATCCGCTCGAGGGCACAACGCTCTGCGCCAAGGATATGCCTGGCTCCATCGCTGTCATGGCGATGGCCCGTTCTGGCTCGCTGCTCAATGCGCCCGACGTTTACATGGAAAAGATTGCCATTGGCCCGGGCTATCCGGCGGGTGTGGTCGATCTTGACAAGAGCGCTGAAGAAAATGTGCGCGCGCTGGCAAAAGCCAAGGGCGTTCCTCCCGGCGAGATCACGGTGCTGATCCTTGATCGTCCGCGCCACGAACATCTCATTGCAGGCGTGCGCAAGGCTGGCGCTGCTGTGCGTCTCATCACTGATGGTGACGTGGCTGGCGTGATCTTCACCGCACAGCCTGAGACCACAGGCGTTGATATGTATATGGGCACGGGCGGTGCGCCTGAGGGCGTTCTTGCTGCGGGTGCATTGCGCTGCGTGGGTGGCCAGATGCAGGGTCGCTTGATCCTCGACACTGAGGCCAAGCGCGAACGCGCTTTGAAGATGGGCATCAAGGATCCCCATAAGAAATACGAAATGACCGAACTCGCGTCTGGCGATGTCATCGTCTGCGCCACTGGCGTGACGGATGGTGCGCTGCTCAAGGGCGTGAAGTTTGGCGCGGACAAGATCGAGACCGAGACGGTGATCTATCGCTCTGTCACAGGTACTGTGCGCCGCATTCAGGCTGAACATCGCGACTTCACCAAGTTCTAAGTTGCACACATATTCACAGCATCAAGGGTCGCCCATTGGGCGGCCCTTTTTGTTTGGCAACTCTGCCACGCTTTGTGCGTTGGCATTCTGGCTTAGCCGGAGTGCTGTGAATGTTGCGTGCCATTCTGCTTTCGAGTCTGCTTTTCTGTGCGAGCGCTGTGCAGGCGGAAGGACTGCTTGAATTTTTGTTCGGGAGCAGACGACCACCTGCGACGCAGCCTTTCTGGAGCGATCGTGTGAGCCGCCAGCCCACAGTCGCCTCTTTGCCGGCAGGCTCAATCCCGCCCGGACAACGCAACCCCTATATGGACACTTATGCGCCGGGGGCTGAGCCATCCTCCAAGCCCGAGAAAGTACCCCCGCCACCGGTCGGCAAAGGGCCGCTGGGGCCCTTTCTCTACGACACGACCCTGCGGGCGGGCGATGTCGTTGTGACGACGCAGGGGCTTTATGTGTTTCGCGGCGGTGGCGGACAGGAACATCGGGTCGGGGATTTCATTCCCCTCGCGCTGGCAGCCGTGAAGAGCCAGCAGCTGGTGGCCATCGACAGGGCCAATCGCATGGGGCGGCCTGCGACCCGCTAGGGTGACAAAGTCTGCGGATGGCGGTCCAGCGTGGCTTTTGGACGGGACCTGGCCGTGCTAGGCACGGCTATGCTCGCGCAGAACCGCCTCTTTCTTGATGTGCAGTCCTCTTTCCTCGGTCGAGCATGGCGCGACCGGCTGGATCTGGAAGCGCAGGGCCATGCGCAGGCCATGGTGCAGCTCTATGGCCATTCGGACATGTTGGCGCGGGTTTTGGCGGGCAGGGGCGTTGCGCCTGACGAGGCCGCACATTTTCTAGAGCCGACGCTGCGCAGCCTCATGCCTGATCCTGATGTGCTGAGCGATATGGAGCCCGCTCTGGCCCGTCTTGTTCGCGCTATCGAGACGAAAGAGACGGTCGCGATCTTTGGTGATTATGACGTCGATGGCGCTTGTTCGAGTGCTTTGGTGGCCAGCTATCTCGAAGACTGCGGCGTTCCCTATATCATCCATATTCCTGACCGTATCTTTGAGGGCTATGGCCCCAATGTGGAGGCGATCCGCGCCTTGGCTGAGCGCGGCGCAACGCTTCTTGTCACGGTTGATTGCGGCACGGTGAGTTTCGAGCCTTTCGAGGCGGCGAAAAAAGCCGGCATGGATGTGGTCGTGATCGACCATCACCAAGCCCCTGAAGTGCTGCCGCAAGTCGTGGCGCTGGTGAATCCCAATCGTCAGGATGATTTGTCGGGCCTTGGGCATTTATGTGCCACGGGCGTTGCTTTCATGGTGCTGGTGGGTCTCAATCGCGCCTTGCGCCGCAAGGCCTATTGGTCATCCGCGCGCGCTGAGCCTGATCTGATGGCCCGGCTTGATTTGGTGGCTTTGGCAACTGTGGCCGATGTCGTACCGCTCAAAGGGCTCAACCGGGCCTTTGTCATGCGCGGCCTTGTGGTGATGCGCGCGCGGGCGCGTCCGGGTCTGCGCGCGCTCTTTGATGCAGCAGGTGCTGCAGGCCCGCCCAGCAGCTATCATCTGGGCTATCTGATAGGGCCGCGCATCAATGCTGGGGGCCGTATTGGTGATGCGGCTCTGGGTGCAAAATTACTTCTGATGCAGGACGAGGTGGAGGCTGCGCAGATTGCCGCTGAACTCGACCGGCTCAATCGCGAACGCCAAACAATCGAAGTGGCTGCCGTTGAAGAGGCTACAGCCGAAGCGCTTGCCAGTTTGGGCGCGCAAGATCATGGCGCGGCGGTTGTGACGGCGCAGGAGGGCTGGCACCCGGGTGTTGTTGGCCTGATTGCGGCGCGTTTGAAGGAGCGGTTCAAGCGGCCTGCTTTTGCGATCGCGATGATGGGCAAGGTGGGGACTGGTTCTGGTCGCTCGATCCCAGGCGTTGATCTGGGCCGCGTTGTGCGCGCGGCGGTTGAGGCCGGCCTTCTGGTCAAGGGCGGCGGCCATGCCATGGCGGCAGGCATTACGGTTGAGCGCGAGAGGCTCGGTGACTTCCGGGCCTTCCTCGAGGAGAAGCTCACGAGCGCTGTGGAGGCGGCTCGGGCGGGCGAGGCTCTTATGGTCGATGCGGCGCTGACGGCGGCTGGTGCTCGTCCTGAGCTTGTTGAAGAGATGGAACGGGCAGGGCCTTTTGGTTCGGGCAATCCGGATCCGGTTTTCGTCTTCCCGGCGCATCGTATCGTGGATGCAAGCGAGGTTGGTACGGGCCATTTGCGGGTGCGCGCCAAAGCGGGCGATGGGGCCTTTATTAATGCCATTGCCTTCCGGCAGGCGCATGAGCCCCTTGGGCGCGCCATTATGGCTGCGCGGGGCGAGCCTTTGCATTTGGCGGGTACGCTGGCTATCGACCGCTGGGGCGGGGGCGAGCGTGTGCAATTGCGCCTGCTGGATGCTGCCAAACCGGTGCGCCGTGTGTAACGTCATCTTGGCTCTGGCCGATTTGGACTTGCCCGTATAACAAAGGTTGGGCTTTGGGGAGAGTTGGCTGCGCGCATGAGTGATATTCCGCCGCAAGAGGCGCTGACGTCTCCCGGCGTCATTGATCGCGCCACAGTCAATCGCTTCAATCGTTTTGCGGCGGGCTTTTGGTCCGGTCCGTCAGGTCGCATGGCCTGGTTGCTGACCTTTGGTCTGGCTGGCTTCCTTGTTCTCAAACTCATCGTTGATGTCGCCACCAATAGCTGGAACCGCTGGTTCTTTGATGCGCTGGAAAATCGCGACGGCTCGACTTTGTTGGTGGCGGGTATCGCTTTTCCGATTTTGGTGGTCGGGATTGCGGCTGTGGGCGTTGGCATTGTGCGAACGCGCGAGACGTTGCAAGTGCGCTGGCGTGAATGGATCACCGCGCGTTTGCTCGACAGCTGGCTAGCGCGTCAGCGCTTCTATCGCATGGGCCTGTCGGCGCAGGGCATGCCCAATCCCGAATATCGCATCTCCGATGATGTGCGCATGGCAACTGAGCCTTTGGTGGATTTCGCCATTGGTCTTTTCACCGCATTGCTTTCGGCCTCAACCTTCGTTGGCATTTTGTGGAGCGTGGGTGGCTCGCTGAATGTCACTATTGGCAGCGTTGATCTCACCGTTCCCGCTTTCATGGTGATTGGCGCCCTTGTCTATGGCGTTGTTGCCTCTTCATTGGTGCCAATTGCCGGGCGTCAGCTTGCAGGTGCGGCTGCGGCCAAGAACGAAGCTGAGGCCCGTTTTCGCTTTGAGATGATTCATCTGCGCGAAAATGCAGAAGCTGTCGTTCTGTCCCATGCCGAGCCCAGCGCGCGCGCGCGATTGGAGCGCACCTATCGCGGACTTGTCGCTGATTGGCTCCATGTTGTGCGCCAGCATGGCAATGTGACTTGGGTGATGAATGCCAATACGGCGCTGATCCCCGTTGTGCCATTGTTGCTGGCAACACCGAAATATCTGTCTGGCGATTTGTCGCTGGGAGAAGTGGTGCAACTGGCCTCAGCCTTCTTTCAGGTGCAGATCGCGATCAGCTGGCTCGTTGATAATTATTGGCGCATTGCTGAATGGTATGCCTCGGCCCGCCGTGTTGTTGAGCTGATCGATGCTTATGATGAGACGGACGCTGAATGCGGCGGCGATGCACCCGCGATTGCGCGCGGTGTCAGCGATGATGGTCTTGTTCATCTGGCGAATCTTCGCCTCACCGATGCGAGCGGACGTCTTGTGGTTGGGCATGCTGATGCCAAATTTGCGCCCGGTGATCGCATTTGGCTGAGCGGTGATGCAGGCACTGGCAAAACCTCTTTGCTGCGCGCCATTGCTGGCATTTGGCAGTGGGGTTCAGGCGGGGTGCTGCTGCCCGTCAATGCGCGCATTGGGTTCTTGTCGGCCCAACCTTTCCTTCCAGCAGGGCGGTTGCGCGATGCTTTGCTCTCCATGGCGCTGCCTGAGCGGCGTTCTGACGAAGTTGTGATCAGCGCGTTACAGGCCTTTGGAGCCTCTGCTTTCGTCTCCCGATTGGATGAAAAAGGACGTTGGGATCAGGCGCTCGCTCCTCATGACCGGCAGCGTTTGGCGCTTGTGCAAGTTCTGTGTTCTTGCCCGGAAATCTTGATGATTGAAGGTGGTTTGTCGGCCTTCGACCAGCCTGCACAAATCAACTTTTTTGAGACTCTGACACAGCTGCTTCCCAAGGCTGTGATCATCACTGTGGGGGGCGCTGCGGGTCTCGTGCCGCTCCACAATCGTCATTTTGAGTTGGTGCGTCACGGCGCAGAAGCTGCTTCACTGGCAGAGCAGGGCTTGGCCCAGCCTGCCAACACAATGCAAGTGGCCGCCGGAGAGGACAATGGTCGAGGCGACGAAGGGTAAATTGCACTTCTGGGATGCGGTGTGGGATCTGCATCTCGATGTCTGTCCTTGCGATGCCCACTTTAACCAGTGGACGGACAAGGCGAATATTTCGAACGCCGCGATTTTTCACTTTGGCACCGGCACCCATCACATTGTGGGCCTGCATGCAGCAGAGTCAGGCCGCAACAATTGCGTCCTCGGCATTACGGCAAGCCCCGGCGAATATGACACTTTCGTCAAGCTGGCGATTGAGCGCCCCGAGGTCGAGAAGATCTACAAGGCGGTCTTTGGCGATATTTATCAGCTGGAAGAGCGGCTCCTGCCCGGCTTTGATGTCGTGACGCTGTTCCATTTGTGCGAATTCCGCAACGAGCGGAATGACGAATATGGCGCGCTGACCGATTTGGAAGTGCTGGAAATGCTGACCCGCAAGACCCGGGTCGGGGGCTATGTGCTGTTTTATACCAAGAGCTTCGCCTTCAATACGGCCGAAGGGGTCATTGCCCAGTGGGAGAAGGCTGGCGGGGTCGAGAAAGTGGGTATGTTTGAGACCTTGCTGGTCTATCGCAAGACCGCTTGAGCTTTGCTTTAGGAGGTTGGAGGCCCCGGCAGCTTGTCCGGGGCCTTTTGCTTGCCAGGGCGGCGCTTTTGCTCTAAGTACGCGACCATTCCACAGGCGGAGTGTCGCGCTGCTGCTTCAAGTAGCGCTCCGGTGCGGGTTTTCCCGCAACAGGCTCCGCCGAGGTTCAACCGGAGAAGAACGACAATGGCACTTCCTGATTTCAACATGCGTGGCCTTCTTGAGGCCGGCGCCCACTTCGGCCATCAGGCTCACCGCTGGAACCCCAAGATGGGCCAGTATATTTTCGGCACCCGCAACAACATCCACATCATCGACCTCGCCCAGACTGTGCCCATGCTGCACCAGGCTTTGAAGGTCGTGTCGGACACGGTTGCCAAGGGCGGTCGCGTTCTGTTCGTTGGCACCAAGCGTCAGGCTGCTGACGCGATTGCTGATGCTGCCAAGCGCTCGGCTCAGTATTACATCAATTCGCGTTGGCTCGGCGGCATGCTGACCAACTGGAAGACCATCTCTGGTTCGATCCAGCGTCTGCGCAAGCTCGACGAGCAGCTGAATTCGGGCGGCGTTGGCCTCACCAAGAAAGAGCGCCTGATGATGTCGCGTGAGCGCGACAAGCTCGAGAAGGCGCTCGGCGGTATCAAGGACATGGGCGGCACGCCCGACCTGATCTTCGTGATCGACACCAACAAAGAACAGCTCGCCATTAAGGAGGCCAACCGCCTCAACATTCCGGTGGCTGCGATTGTCGACACCAACTGCGATCCCGATGGCATCCAGTTCCCGGTTCCCGCGAATGACGACGCTGGCCGCGCGATTGCGCTCTATTGCGACCTCATTGCTCGCGCTGCGCTTGATGGTATCTCGCGTTCGCAGGGTTCGTCCGGCATGGATATCGGCGCGTCTGAAGCTCCCGTTGAGGCAGCTCTCGATGCAGCTCCGGTTGCTGCGGCTGAGGGCGCTTTTGAGCTGCTCACCGCTCCGCGCGGCGCACCCGATGATCTGGCCAAGCTGACCGGCATTGGTCCCCAGCTCGTCAAGAAGCTCAATGATGCTGGCATCTTCCACTATTGGCAGTTCGCTGCGATGACCGCTGACGATGTTGCCAAGGTTGATGCTTCGTTGAAGCTCAATGGCCGCATTGCTCGCGATGGCTGGATCGATCAGGCCCGCGCGCTTCTCTCGGCCTAATCGTCATTCAATTTGACAAGCTGCGATGGCCTGACCGGCTGTCGCGGCTTCGTCATTGAACCCGCATCTTCATCGACCATTGGTGCGTTCAAGACGCATCCACACTCGAAGGAAAATTCCCATGTCGAATATCACCGCTGCAATGGTGAAGGATCTTCGCGAGAAGACCGGCGCTGGCATGATGGACTGCAAGTCCGCACTTAATGAGACCAACGGCGACATCGAAGCAGCTGTTGATTGGCTGCGTAAGAAGGGCCTCTCGAAGGCCGCCAAGAAGTCTGGCCGCGTCGCGGCTGAAGGCCTCGTTTCGATTGCGATCAACGGCACCAAGGGTGTCGCTGTTGAAGTGAACTCTGAGACTGACTTCGTGGCTCGTAACGAAGACTTCCAGAAGCTCGCTCGCAACATTGCGACTGTCGCTCTGACCGCTGGTAGCGATGTGGAAGCGCTGAAGGGCGCAGCCTATCCCGGCGGCGGCAAGGTTGAAGAAGCCATTGCCAATGCGATTGCCACGATCGGCGAGAACATGACCTTGCGCCGCGCGCAGGAAGTGTCCGTGTCGGCGGGTGTCATCGGCTCTTATGTCCACAACGCCATCGCTGATGGCCTTGGCAAGATCGGCGTGCTCGTTGCGCTCGAGTCGACCGGCGATGCAGCGGCGCTTGCCGATGTGGCCCGCAAGGTTGCCATGCATGTTGCAGCAGCCTCGCCTGTTGCTCTCGACAACACAACGGTTGATCCGGCTGTGTTGGAGCGCGAGAAGAATGTGCTGCGCGAGAAGAATGCGGGCAAGCCCGATCATGTGCTCGACAAGATCGTCGAGTCCGGCATGAAGACCTATTTCAAGGAAGTTTGCCTCATCGATCAGGCTTTCATCCATGATCCCTCCAAGACCGTTGCGCAGTTCGTGGCAGAAGCTGCCAAGAGCGCTGGCGCGCCTGTGACACTCAAAGGCTTCGTGCGCTATGCGCTTGGCGAGGGCATTGAGAAGCAGGAAAGCGATTTTGCTGCTGAAGTCGCCGCTGCCGCTGGCGGTCAGGCGTAATCGGTTACGCATAGTCTTTGTAAAGGCGGTCCTTGGGGCCGCCTTTTTTCTTGGCATCACAGATTTTCAGGAGAGAAGCATGGCAGATGATGATTACGTCTATGACGAAGAGACGGGCGAGTGGATCCCTGAGAGCGAGATGCGCACCAAACAGGCGCAGGCCAATAGTGTGGTCGTGCGCGACTCTGTCGGCAATATTTTGCAAGATGGCGATCAAGTGACTTTGATCAAAGATCTTGAGGTCAAGGGTGCTGGACAGACCCTGCGTCGTGGCACGGTGATCAAGTCTATCCGCCTCACGGGTGATGAGCAGGAAGTCGACTGCCGCTATGACGGCATCAAAGGCCTTGTCCTACGCGCGGAGTTTTTGAAGAAGCGGTAGAGCTCAGGCTGGTGCGTATTCTCGCCAGTTCTGCGTGATCTTGCGCAGTTCTTTGAGCGGCAGGTGCTCACGCAAATTTCCATCAAGCGCGATTGATTTGGCAGCTTTCGCGCTTGCCTCTTCAGGCAGGAGATGGACGTAAGCGAATATGCGCATGAGTTGCTGAGAAGGACCGGGGATATTGCCCTTCTTTTCGTAATTCGCGATCGTTTGCACATCGACTTTCATGACGCGCGCAAGATCTGCCTGTGTCTGGTTCATGAGTTTGCGCAGGAACCGAAACTCGCTTCCGCTCAACTTGCGCTCCATATGAATGAGCTGCAAAGCAATTGCGCGGTGCAAGTCTTGAGTGCGTTCAATGGTGACGACTGGGCCGTATTCTTGGTCTTTCTCGCTCTTCACGCCACTCAACAGATAGACATTGCCCAAGCCGCAGGCCGTGTAATGAAACGGTCGCTTCAATCGTGGCGCATTGGCGCAGATGAATTCGAGGCGGTCGGTCATAGGTCTTCCCATTCCGTCGTCTTGATGAGTAATCGGTCTTCGCGCACGACGATTGTCACCACACCCATTTTGCGAGTGGTCCCTTCCAGAGCATCGACGAGCTTCACGGTCCATTCGCCATCCTTGGCACCTGCTCTGATAGGGCTCGCGATATAGCCGCTGGTCAGGACTTGCTTCACATCGAATATGTCAAAGCCTCGCTCATTCATGCGTTCGAGGGCGTGGGCGAGATAGCTGATACGGTCCTCTTTGGTGAGGCGCTTGATGATGCGCAATAGAGCCTCAAGGCGGGGTGCCCCGGAAATGTTTCGGGCGGACGCCATGAGAAATCCATTGATAAAACGAACCTATAAATCTTATAGGTTGGCAGTAAAGTCAATGAGCCAGCATAGGCGCAGCTGCCTCTTTTTCGCTTGCTGGTTTTGCCCTTCGAATCGCGTTAACGAGAAAGGCCGGATCGTGCCCGGCCATTGGCTAGATTTTTGTCGGGGTCGTCATGTCCTCCTCTTGGAAACGTGTGGTTTTGAAGCTGTCGGGTGAGGCCCTGATGGGGCCGCAGACCCATGGGCTGCATGAGCCCACTTTGGCGCGCATCTCGAAGGACTTGGCCTCGGCGGCAAAGCTCGGGGTCGAGATTGCGGTCGTCGTGGGGGGCGGCAATTTTTTCCGGGGCATTCAGGGGGCCGACAAAGGCATCGACCGCGCCAGAGCTGATTCCATCGGCATGCTGGCGACCGTCATGAATGGTTTGGCTCTGGAACATGCGATTGAGAAAGAAGGCCAATCGGCCCGCTGTCTCTCGGCTGTGCCTATGCCCTATGTGTGCCAGCCCTATTCGCGTCAGGCCGCGATCAATCATCTGGGCAAGGGCCGCGTCACGGTTTTGTCGGGGGGGACAGGCAATCCCTTCTTCACCACTGATACGGGCGCGGCCTTGCGCGGGGCTGAATTGTCCTGCGACGCGATTTTGAAGGCCACTCAGGTCGATGGCGTCTATACGGCGGATCCCAAGAAGGATCCCACCGCCACCCGCTATGAACGCCTGACCCATGACGAGGCCATTGCGCAAAACCTCGCCATCATGGATACGGCGGCCTTCGCACTTGCCCGCGAGAACCGTATTCCGATAATCGTTTTCTCCATACAGGAGCCGGGCGCCATCACGGCGGCTCTTGAGGGTCGCGGTCGGTCCACCATCGTGGTCCCTTGATCAGCGCCAGCCAAGCCCGCCGCAGAGCGGTCGCCAGAACAGGACATGTGAGATGAGCACCACTTTTGACCTTGCCGACATCAAGCGCCGCATGCAGGCCACGATTGCCTCGCTGCGCCATGAGCTGGGCGGCCTGCGCACCGGGCGCGCCTCGGCGAGCTTGCTTGAGCCGATCAATGTCGATGCCTATGGCTCGGCCATGCCCATCACGCAGGTGGCGACGATTTCGGTCCCTGAGCCGCGCATGATCTCCGTGCAGGTTTGGGACAAGAGCATGGTGGCCGCCGTTGAGAAGGCGATCCGTGATTCCAATCTGGGCCTCAATCCCGCCACTGAGGGTCAGGTGCTGCGCATCCGGATCCCTGAGCTCAATGAGCAGCGCCGCAAGGAGCTGGTCAAAGTCGCTCATAAATATGGCGAAGATGCTCGCGTGGCGGTGCGCCACATCCGCCGCGATGGTCTGGATACGCTGAAGAAGCTTCTCAAGGACAAGGCCATCAGCGAAGATGACGAGAAGCGCCACGAAGGCGAGGTCCAGAAGGCCACCGATGCTGCGGTGGCTGAGGTGGATCAGGTTCTGGCGAGCAAAGAAAAAGAAATCATGCAGATCTAGGACCCCAATACGCGGGGAAGGCGCGCGCGGAGATGCACAACAAGGTCGATCAAGGGACCGCAAATCCGCCCGCCGCCGGTTTCGGGCGCAGCTTGCCGCGCCATATTGGCATCATCATGGATGGCAATGGGCGTTGGGCGTCTGCGCGCGGTCTGCCGCGTATGGAGGGCCATCGCCGGGGTGTTGAGGCC
Organism: Beijerinckiaceae bacterium; assembly: GCA_947454485.1. GTDB lineage: Bacteria > Pseudomonadota > Alphaproteobacteria > Rhizobiales > Beijerinckiaceae > Terripilifer. The sequence continues at coordinate 44,253 of CANGJJ010000009.1, read as the reverse complement.
GTGCGCCGCACCGTGCGGGCCGCGCTGGAGCGCGAAATCTCCTTTCTGACCGTTTACAGCTTCTCGACCGAAAATTGGTCCCGCCCGCATGAGGAGGTCAGCTTCCTCATGGGCCTGCTGCGCCGCTTCATTCGCAATGATCTGGCTGAATTGCACAGCAATGGTGTGCGCGTCCGGGTGATTGGTTCCAGAGAGGGACTTGAAGCCGATATCGTCTCCCTGCTGAACGAGGCGGAGGAGTTGACGCGCGCCAATGACCGTCTGACGCTCATCATCGCCTTCAACTATGGCAGTCGGCAGGAGATCGCCCGTGCGGTGCAGAAGATCGCCGCGCGTGTCGCGAATGGGGCTTTGGCGCCTGACGAGATTGATGACGCAACCATTAGCGCCAGCCTCGATACGGCTGGCATTCCTGACCCCGATCTGATTATCCGCACCTCCGGTGAACAGCGCCTGTCGAATTTTCTGATGTGGCAATCGGCCTATGCGGAATTTGTCTTCTTGCCTCAGCATTGGCCGGATTTTGACAAGGCTGCTTTTGATCAAGCCTTGGCGGAATATGTGTCGCGCGAGCGTCGGTTTGGCGGCACAGGGTCCAACGCAGCAAAGACTGGTTCATGAGCTTGAAGACCTCTCTGGCCGGCGCCCTTTCGGCAGATCTGCTTCCGCGCACTCTTTCAGGCGTGGTGATGATTGCGGCTGCCTTGGGCGCTCTATGGGCCGGGGGGCTCGTCTTCACGATCTTCTGGGTCTTGTGTGCGGGCGCCATCATCTATGAGTGGCAGACCCTGATTGGTGGCCCTGCGCGCTGGTCGCGCATCGGGCTTGGCATCGCTTGTATGGGCAGCGCCGTGATTGGTCTGCGCTTGGGCTTGCCCGAACTGCTCTTTGGCGCGTCGCTGCTCGGTATCGCGGGGGCAGCAGCTCTGGCAGGGCCGGGGTTGCGGATCTGGGCTGGGGCAGGGGTGCTGTATGCGCTTTGCCTTGTCCTGTCGGTTGTACTTTTGCGCGTCTCCTCGGCGCTTGACGGGCTCGAAGCCATTTTGTGGATCTTCGCAGTGGTCTGGGGCACAGACATCATGGCCTATTTTGGCGGCCGCCTGATTGGCGGGCCAAAGCTGTGGCCACGTGTCTCGCCCTCCAAGACCTGGTCGGGTTTCATTACCGGCGTCACCTGCGGTGCGCTTCTGGGCGTGGCGACTGTTGCCGGTGCGCTTGGCAGTGCGCAGACCCATTTTCTCATCATCTTTATCGTCGGTGTGGCTGGCGGTGTCGTGGCACAGGCGGGCGATCTCTTGGAATCAAGCATCAAGCGACATTTTGGTGTGAAGGACTCAAGCCATCTCATTCCCGGCCATGGCGGCTTTATGGATCGCTTGGATGGTTTCATCGTGACCGCGACTTTTGCGGCCCTGCTGGGTCTCGCCAAGGCCGCAGGGCCGGGCTTTGTCGCCACCGGCCTGTTGAGGTGGTGAATATGAGCAGCTCCACCTCACCCCGCCGCCTCGTCATTCTGGGGGCCACCGGCTCGATTGGCCGTTCGGCGCAAGATGTCATCGAACATGCCCCGCCCGGCACATTCACGGTCAGCGCCATCGCCGGTGGGCGGGACGTAGAAGGCCTCGCCAAGGCCGCCAGAAGCCTCAGGGTCAAGTTTGCGGCTCTGGCTGACCCGGAGCAGGGGCCAGCCCTGAAGGCCGCTCTGGCGGGCTCTGGGATTGCGTCCGGAGCTGGTGCGCAAGCTGTTGAAGAAGCTGCGCTTTATGATGCGGATCTGGTCGTGGGCGCGATTGCCGGTGCGGCAGGTGTCTTGCCGACCTATGCGGCTATGGCGGCAGGGCGCACCATCGCCCTCGCCAATAAAGAATGCCTTGTTTGCGCGGGCGGCCCCTTCATGAAGACGGCCGCTCGGGTTGGGGCCAAGATCCTGCCGATGGATAGCGAGCATAATGCGATCTTTCAGGCCTTGGGCGGGGAGCCCATTGCCCATGTCGAGCAGATGATTCTTACCGCCTCAGGTGGCCCGTTCCGTACCTGGAGCGCGGATCAGATTGCCGCAGCGACCCCGGCGCAGGCGCTCGCCCATCCCAATTGGGCGATGGGGCCGAAAGTGACGATCGACTCGGCAAGTTTGATGAACAAAGGCCTCGAACTTATTGAGGCTTATCATATTTTCGGCATCGACCCGCAGCGCTTGCATGTGCTGGTTCACCCCCAGTCGATCGTCCATGGCCTCGTCTCCTTTGCCGATGGCGCTGTGACGGCGGGCATGGCTGTCCCTGATATGCGCGCGCCCATTGCTCATTGCCTGAGCTATCCCGAGCGCGTCGCCACCCGTGCGCGCCGGTTGGATCTGGCCGCCATTGCGCAGCTGACCTTTGAAGCCCCTGATCTGGAACGTTTTCCGGCGCTGCGGGTGGCTCTGGATGCGCTGAAAAGCGGGGGCAGTCTGCCGACCGTCCTCAATGCGGCCAATGAGATCGCGGTCGCCGCCTTCCTCGATGGCAAGATCGCCTTTCCCCGCATCGCCAGCCTCGTCGAAGAGGTTTGCGAGGCCGCTTTGCGTGCTGGCAATGGTCAGGAGCCGAGCTCCGTTGAACATGCCCTCGAGATTGACCATATGTCACGGCAGACTGCCAGCCGTCTGGTGCCATGAGCACCCTTTAAGGAAGCTCCATGTCGATCCTGTCCAACCTGTGGTCCTTTGGCGGCTATGTCGTGCCGCTGCTCTTTGTGTTGGGCCTCATCATCTTCATTCATGAGATGGGGCACTTTTTGGTCGGGCGCTGGTGCGGCGTAAAAGCTGACGTCTTTTCAATGGGTTTCGGGCCTGAGTTGTGGCATCGCATTGACAAGCACGGTACCCGCTGGCGTCTGGCTGCCATTCCGCTGGGCGGCTATGTGAAGTTCCATGGCGATGCCAATCCAGCCTCTGCTGGCGTTGATGCGGCCCAGATGAGCGAAGAGGAGAAGAAGGTCAGCTTCTTCACCCAGCCCGTCTGGAAGCGCGCGGCCATTGTCTTTGCTGGCCCGCTCGCCAATTTTCTCCTCGCCATCGTGATCTTCGCGGTCCTGTCGGGGACGGTCGGGCGCTATCTGACGGCCCCGCGGGTGGCGGCGCTGGTTGAGGGCGGGGCTGCCGAAAAGGCCGGGTTCCAGCCGGGTGATCTCATCATCTCCATCGACGGCCAGCCGATCCGCAGCTGGGTCGAGATGCAGCGGGTCGTTCAGGCCGCCTATGATCGCGAATTGAACTTCGGGGTCGAGCGGGGCGGCAAGGATGTGACCTTGAAGGCCCTGCCGGCTGTGCGCGAAATGAAGACCATGTTCGGCAAAGCTCGGGTCAATATGATTGGCCTTTATGGGTCGAGTAAGCCCGAAGATCAGGTCCGTCTGGTGTTGGGGCCGGTCGATTCGGTTGTCGACGGCATCAAAGAGACCTGGTTTATCGTTGAGCGCACGGGCAGCTATCTGGGTCGCCTGTTTGTGGGCAAGGAATCCACGGACCAGATCTCCGGCCTGATTGGCACGGGCTATGTCGCTGGTCAGGTGGCTAAAATCAGCTTTTCGGCTCTCATCAATCTGGCTGCGGTCATGTCCGTTTCGATTGGTTTGCTGAACCTTTTGCCAGTCCCGATCCTTGATGGCGGACATCTAGTTTTCTATACAATTGAGGCACTTAAGGGAAAACCTTTGAGTGAAAAAGCACAGGACTATGCCTTCCGCTTAGGTTTCACCATCGTCATTGCTCTGATGCTGTTGGCGACCTTCAATGATGTGATGAATTTGGCGGGGGGCTAAGTGCGGGGCCGTGTCGAATTGCAGCGGCCAGCTGGATACTTAGCGTTAACCACGCGGCGTGTCGCGCAGGCCATGAGGGGTGGAATTGCCCAACTTTGGCGCAAAGACCATTGCATGAGCGGTCAAACTCTGTAGAAGCTTTACGGAACGGGTGTGGTAGGCCCTTGCCGGGCTTTAGCCACATTTTTGGTCGATCTTGCGGCCGAGCATTTGTTTTCGCGGGGACTTGGTTCCAGATGCAGTCTATTCGAGCTTCCATCAAACAGCTCGTCCTGAGCGTGGCCTTCAGCAGCGCTTTGGTCTTGTCGTCCGGCGCCTATGCCCAGACGGTCGAGGTTCGCGGCAGCCAGCGCGTGGATGCGGAGACAATCCGCAGCTACTTCGGCGGCAGCGATCCGGCCAAGGTCAATCAGGCGGTCAAGGAGCTTTATGCAACTGGCCTGTTCTCGAATGTCCGCACCGAGCGTGAGGGCGGTCGCATTGTTGTGTATGTGACCGAGAACCAGCTCATCAATCGCGTCTTCTTCGAGGGCAACAGCAAGCTCAAGAGCGAAGTCATCACGTCCGAGGTTCAGTCGAAGTCTCGCGGCGCTTACAATCCGTCCACCGTTCAGGCTGATATCGAGCGTATCCTCGACCTCTATCGCCGTGGTGGTCGTTCTGATGCAACTGTGACTGCCCGCACCGTTGACCTGCCCAATGGCCGCGTGGACGTTGTCTTCAATATCAATGAAGGCGGCAAGACTGGCATTCGCAATGTGAATTTCGTCGGCAACTCTGCCTTCTCGTCATCGCGTCTGCGTGGCCTGATGCAGACGACCGAGATGAACTGGTTGTCTTTCTTCAAGTCGACCGACGTTTATGATCCCGACAAGATCGCCTCTGATCAGGAGCTGATCCGTCGCTTCTATCTGAAGAATGGTTATGCCGACTTCCGCATCACCGGCGCTGACGTTCGCTATGCCCCCGAGGGCAAGGGCTATGATGTCACCATCACGGTTGATGAAGGCCGTCAGTATCGTGTTGGTCGCGTCGATGTTGAGAACCAGCTTCCCGACGTGAACCGCGCTGAGTTGCTCAAGGCTGTCCGCCTGAATTCGGGCGAAGTCTATAACGGCGACCTGGTTGAGAAATCGGTTGAAGCTATGACCCGCGTCGTGGCGCGTTATGGCTATGCCTTCGCCTCGGCCCGTCCGCGTGCTGAGCGCGTCCCCGAGGATGCGACCATCAATCTGGCCTTCGTGATCGAAGAGGGGCCGCGCGTCTATATTGAGCGCATCAATATTCGCGGCAACACGCGTACCCGTGACTTTGTGATCCGTCGCGAGTTCCCGATCGGCGAGGGCGATGCTTATAACCGCGTCCTCATGGATCGCGCTGAGCGCCGCCTGAACAGCCTTGGTTATTTCAAGCGCGTTCGCATCACCAACGAGCCGGGTTCTTCGCCTGACCGTGTTGTGATCAATGTGGAAGTGGAAGATCAGTCGACTGGCGCCTTCTCGGTGGCGGGTGGCTATTCGACCCTCGATGGCATTATCGCTGAAGTTGCTGTCTCTGAGTCGAACTTCCTCGGTCGTGGCCAGTTCGCCAAGGTTGCTGTCACCGGCGGCCAGCGCACACGCGGTATCGACTTCTCCTTCACTGAGCCCTTCTTCATGGATCAGCGCCTCGCAGCGGGTGTCGATCTGTTCGCGCGCCGCAGCGTGAACAATCGCTGGTCGATCTATGACAGCACAACGATTGGTGGCGCGCTCCGCTTGGGCGTTCCGATCACCGATGAGCTGACCTTCGCGCCGCGTTATTCGCTCTACAGCACGAAGATCGAAATCCCGAACACGGCGTCTCGTCCCTATAACGATTGTACCAATCCTCTGACGGGTACAACGCCTGGTACGACCGGCTATGTGAATCCGGGTGATAGTTCTGCCAATGCCGACACGACTTATAACTGCGTGTCCAACGGCGAAGCCTCATTGGCCATCAAGGAAGCTGCTGGTACCCGCATCGTCTCCATGGTTGGCTATGGCCTGACCTATTCGACGCTGGACAACAACCGTAACCCCACCGCTGGTATCTTCGGCCAGTTCCGTCAGGATGTGGCTGGTGCTGGTGGTGATGCCAAGTTCCTGCGTAATACCGCTGAGGCTCGCTACTATTTCCCCGTTTGGGATGATGTCGTTGGCTTCCTGAAGTTGCAGGGTGGTCATATCGCAGCCTTTGGTGGCGATACGCTCCGCATGACTGATAACTTCAATCTTGGTCCGCAGCTGGTGCGTGGTTTTGCGCCCGGCGGCATTGGTCCTCGCGATCTTGCCACCACTTATGCTGGCCGCACCTCTTCGCTCGGTGGCACGACCTATGTGGGCGCTACGGCCGAACTTCAGTTCCCCTTCTTCGGCATGCCGAAGGAGCTGGGCCTGAAGGGCGCGCTCTTCGCCGATGCCGGTACGTTGTTTGGCTATAATGGCCGCACCAACTTTACCGATGTCGTGACGGGCACTTATTCGTCGACCTGTTCGTCGGCTGGTGTGATCACCACGACGACGCCGAATACCTATCAGCAGGCAACCTGTATCTCCCTGCATGACTCGGCCAAGATCCGCTCGTCGGTTGGCGCCTCGCTTCTGTGGGCCTCGCCGCTCGGTCCGATCCGCTTTGACTATGCCTTCGTTCTCACCAAGGACACGAATGACGTCGGTCAGGCCTTCCGCTTCTCGGGTGGCGGCAGCTTCTGAACCACCCGGTTTGACTTCTGCGTCATTGCAGATGATGAAGGGGCTCATGACGAGCCCCTTTTTCATGGCGGCGACGCCGAGTCGTCCTTCCCATTGCGGCCGGTCCGTGGGATCAGCCTCGCAGGACCAAGCTGCATGAACGAGCCCATATTTTTCCGCCGCGCGATCACCCCTTCGATTGGCGATATCATCGCGCAAAGCGGTGCCAAGGTTGCGGAGGGCGCAGACCTCGGCCTCACCATCACGGGCGTTGGCCCGCTTGATACGGCCGGTCCCGGCGAGCTGAGCTTTCTTGATAATCCCAAATATGCCGAGCAACTGAGCGTGACGCGCGCCAGCGCTGTCTTCGTCCATGAGCGCTATGCGCCGCGTGTTCCGACGGGGACGGTCGCTCTTGTGTGCGCGGATCCTTATCGCGCTTTTGCCAGCTTCGTCGGCCAGCTCTTTCCCGATGCAATGCGGCCTGCTTCAGTCTTTGGCGGGACGGGCGTTTCGCCCATGTCCTATGTCCATCCCGAAGCGCGGCTTGAGGATGGTGTTGTGGTTGATCCGGGTGCCGTGATTGGCCCGCGCGCCTGGATTGGTGCTGGCACGATCATCGGTCCTCACGCGGTCATTGGCGCTGATGTGCGCATCGGTCGTAATTGCTCCATTGGGGCAGGGGCTATGTTGCAACATGCTCTGCTTGGCGACCGTGTCATCATTCATCCGGGCGCGCGTATCGGTCAGGATGGTTTTGGTTTTGCGATGGGGCCTCAAGGCCATCTCAAAGTGCCGCAAGTTGGCCGTGTCATCGTGCAGAATGATGTTGAGATCGGTGCCAATTCCACGATTGATCGCGGTGCCAATCGTGACACGGTGATCGGCGAGGGGACCAAGATCGATAATCTTGTCCAGATCGGACATAATGTCGTCATCGGTCGCCATTGTGTGATCGTCGCGCAGGTTGGCATTTCCGGTTCCACGACGATTGGTGACTATGCAGCGCTTGGCGGTCAGGCCGGTGTCGCAGGTCATTTGAAAATTGGTATGGGCGCGCAGATTGCCGCTCAAGCCGGGCTCATGAATGATGTGCCGCCCGGCGAGAAATGGGGCGGCTCTCCGGCCGTGCCTATGCGTGATTGGTTGCGCGGCGTTGCTGTGGTGCAGCGCCTCGTCAAGAACAGCGGGTCAGACAAGAGCTGATCCAGACCGGCTCTGAACGCGTGTCAGAGTCGATTATTCGCTGAGGGACTTTATGATGACTGAGACTGCCGCCAAGACACTTGAAACGGTCGACATCCTCAAGCTGCTGAAGGCGTTGCCGCATCGCTATCCCTTCTTGCTCGTTGATCGCATCATCGACTGCGATGGTGATGACAGCTGCATCGGCATCAAGAATGTCACATTCAATGAACCGCAGTTTCAGGGTCATTTTCCTGAGATGCCCGTGATGCCAGGTGTGTTGCTCATCGAGGGCATGGCGCAAACGGCGGGCGCTTTGTGCGTCAGCTCCGGGATCATCGCGCGTCCCAAGCTCGTCTATTTCATGACGATCAATAATGCGAAATTCCGCAAGCCCGTTGTGCCGGGTGATCGCGTTGAGTTTCACATGAAGAAGACGAACCAGCGCAAGAATATGTGGTGGTACAAGGGCGTTGCGAAAGTTGATGGCGTTGTGGCCTGCGAAGCAGAAGTCAGCGCCATGTTGGTGAGTGAATCAGACACAGCGAGCGCATGACGTGAGCGATCTGCGTATCACCAAAGTGGGTATTCACCCTTCATCGGTCGTCGAGCCCGGTGCCAAGATCGGCGCTGATGTGGCGATTGGGCCCTTCTGTCATATCGGGCCTGATGTCACGATTGGTGATGGTGTTGAGCTTGTCTCGCATGTTGCCATCCATGGCCGCACCACGATTGGTGCGCGCACGCGCATCTTCCCCTTTGCGTCCATCGGTCATCAACCGCAGGATCTCAAATTCCATGGCGAGCCCTCGACGCTCGACATTGGCGCTGATTGTTTGATCCGCGAAGGCGTGACGATGAATCCCGGCACGGAAGGTGGCGGTCTCAAGACGATCGTTGGCGACAAATGCGCCTTCCTGGCCAATGCTCATGTTGCGCATGATTGCATCATCGGCAGCAACTGCGTCTTCTCCAACAATGTGATGCTCGCGGGCCATACGCGTGTTGGTCATTTCGTCATCATGGGTGGTGGTTCGGCCTTGCATCAATTCGTGCGCGTTGGCGATCATGCTTTTGTTGGCGGTTTGGCTGGCGTTGAGAATGATGTGATCCCCTATGGTATGGCGCTTGGTAATCGCGCTTATCTCGCAGGTCTCAATCTTGTCGGTTTGAAGCGTCGTGGCTTCTCGCGTGAATCCATTCACGATCTGCGTCGCGCTTATCGTCTGCTCTTTGCAGCAGAGGGTACATTGAAAGAGCGCGTTGAAGATGTCGCCTCTGAGTTTTCGGCCCATCCGCAGGTGCATGAAATTCTCGACTTCATTCGCGAAGGTGGCGACCGCGCGATTGTGACACCCAAGGATGTGCCCGCGTGAACCAAGCGGCAAAGTCGCCTGATATATTTCTCGTCGCTGGCGAGAAGTCTGGCGATGAGCTTGGTTGGAAACTCATGCGCGCCTTGCGCGCGCTCACAGATGGCCGCGTCACTTTGCGCGGTGTGGGTGGCGAGGGTATGGAGCGTGAAGGGCTGAAAAGTCTCTTCCCGCAGTCAGACATTGCTGTGATGGGCTTTCTGCCCGTCCTGCAAAATCTCCCCATCTTGTTGCGGCGTATTCGGCAAACGGCTGATGCGATCATCGCCAATCCGCCGGATATTCTCGTCATCATTGATAGTCCTGATTTCACGCATCGCGTTGCCAAGCGCGTGCGCAAAGCGCTGCCACATCTGCCTGTGATTGATTATGTCAGTCCCACTGTTTGGGCGTGGCGGCCGGGCAGGGCACGCAAGATGCGCGCTTATGTCGATCATGTTCTGGCGCTTCTGCCCTTCGAGCCCAAAGTTCATGCCGATCTTGGCGGGCCAGAGACAAGCTATGTTGGTCATCCGCTGATTGAACATTTGAGCGAGCTGCGCCCTGATGCTGATGAGCGCGCCTTGCGCGACAGTGCCGTGCCTTGTGTTCTCATTCTTCCCGGTTCGCGCCGCGCTGAGATTGAGCGCTTGCTTGATCTGTTTGGTGAGACGGCGCGTCAGCTCACTGAGCGGATCGGCGAGGTGGAGTTCGTTTTGCCTGCTGTCACGCATCTGCATGACATTATCGCGGCGAAGACAGCGCAATGGCCTGTGGCTGTGCGTATTGTGCTGGGTGAAGAGGAGAAGCTGCGCGCCTTCAGGCGGGCGCGTGCCGCGCTTGCAGCCTCTGGCACAGTATCGCTTGAGCTCGCGCTCTCCGGCATTCCGATGGTGATTGCTTATCGCGTTGGCAAGATTGAAGAGTGGATCGTGCGCGCTCTGGCAACTGCGCCCTCTATCGTTCTGCCCAATCTGATCTTGGGTGAAGCGGCCGTGCCTGAATATTTGCAAGAAGATGCGTCACCGACAACTCTTAGCAAAGCGCTGGCGCGTGTGATTAAATCTGGCGATGCGCGTGAGGCGCAGGTTGCGGCTCTTGCACGGCTTGACCATGTGATGCAATTGCCCAATGGCGAGAGCCCGAGCACACGCGCAGCGCAGCTCATTCTGTCTCACTGCCAATAAAAAGGGCTCCCCGAAGGGAGCCCTTTGATTTGGATCTTGCTGCGATCAGCGCTTGCTGATGGCTGAATATTCGCGCTGCGGCGAACCGGTATAGAGCTGACGCGGGCGACCGATCTTCTGGTTCGGCTCCTCGATCATTTCCTTCCACTGGGCAATCCAACCAACAGTGCGCGCCACCGCGAAGAGCACGGTGAACATCGTCGTGGGGAAGCCCATCGCCTTCAGCGTGATGCCTGAATAGAAATCGACATTCGGATAGAGCTTGCGCTCGATGAAATATTCATCTGTGAGCGCGATGCGCTCGAGTTCCATCGCGACTTCGAGCAATGGATCGTCCTTGATGCCAAGCTCACCCAGCACTTCGTGACAGGTCTTGTGCATGATCTTCGCGCGGGGGTCGAAGTTCTTATAGACGCGATGACCAAAGCCCATCAGGCGGAAGGGGTCATTCTTGTCCTTCGCGCGTGCGATGAATTCAGGGATGCGATCAACCGTGCCGATTTCGCCGAGCATGCGCAGGCAGATCTCGTTGGCGCCACCATGCGCAGGTCCCCACAGGGCAGCGATGCCAGCAGCGATACATGCGAAGGGATTGGCGCCGGTCGAACCAGCCAGACGCACCGTCGAGGTCGAGGCGTTCTGCTCATGGTCCGCATGCAGGATGAAGATGCGGTCGAGCGCGCGGGCCAGAACCGGGTTCACATGATATTCTTCGCAAGGAACAGCGAAGCACATGCGCAGGAAGTTGGCTGCATAGTCGAGATCATTCTTCGGATAAACGAAGGGCTGACCGACATTGTATTTGTAAGCCATGGCCGCGAGAGTCGGCATCTTGGCGATCATGCGCATGGAGGCGATCATGCGCTGCTTCTCGTCCGTGATGTCGGTCGAGTCATGATAGAAGGCAGCGAGCGCGCCAACCGCACCCACCATGACAGCCATCGGATGGGCGTCGCGGCGGAAGCCGTTGAAGAAGCGCGTCATCTGGTCATGGACCATTGTGTGGCGCGTGACGCGATAGTCGAAATCAGCCTTCTGCGAGGCGGTCGGCAACTCCCCATAGAGCAGCAGATAGCAGGTCTCAAGAAAGTCGCCCTGATCGGCCAGTTGCTCAATCGGATAACCGCGATGCAGCAACACGCCTTCGTCACCATCGATATAGGTGATCTTGGATTCGCAAGAGGCGGTCGACAGGAAGCCGGGGTCGAGGGTGAAGCAGCCCGTCGCATTATAGAGCTTGCCGATATCAACGACGTCGGGACCAATGGTGCCCTTGCGGATGGGCATGTCTACGGTCTTGTCGCCGAAGGTGAAGGTTCCAGCTGCACTCATCTCACGTACCTTTGCTCGCGGGCCTCACGAGTGGATCTTCCATCCGGTTGATCCCTTGCGTGGCGGTTATTTTGCGTTGCAGTACAGCTATCGCATTGCGTCGCGCCGTTCAAGCAGACCAAGGACCGTACTTTCGCCGATAGGCCTTTTGTCCGCGTCGTTTTTCGTGACCGTCCCACCAGGCGGGCAACGCGCCGGTCCCGGAGCAGTTGCGTCTTTGCGCGGCGCTTGGTTAAGTCCCCCCAACGGGCTTGAGCCCGAAGCTTGGGAGGACAATTGGATGCGCTCGAAACAGGTCAATCGGCGAGATGTGCTGAAGGTCGCGGCAGCTACGGCGGTCTTCATGCCTGCGATCGCACGGGCGCAAACACGCAAGGTGACGCTTGGCATCGTGAATACGATCAGCGATGCGCCTTACTTTATCGCCGATGCGCGCGGTTACTTCCGCGACGAGGGACTTTCTGTGGAAATCTTGCCCTTTCCGTCGGGCGCCAAGATGATTTCGTCGCTCTCCACGGGCGATCTTGATGTCAGTGGCGGTGCCGTCTCGGCGGGGCTTTATAACGCCAATGAGCGCGAAATCGCCATCAAGATCGTGGCTGACAAGGCCCGCAATGGCCCCGGTTATGGCTTTCAGTCGCTCATCGTGCGCAAGGATCTGATCGACAGCGGCGCGGTCAAGACCCTCGCCGATCTCAAGGGCAGGAAGGTCGCCATCCCTGCCATCGGCAGCGCGGGCGAGCAATCTACGCTCAATCAGGCCTGTCTGAAGGCGGGTATCAAGTTTGACGAGGTCGAGCGCGTCTATATTTCAACGCCCGATATGTTCGCGGCCATGAGCAACAAGGCGATTGATGCGACCATTGTCGCTGAGCCGATTGTCTCGCTCGCCAAGCAGCGCGGCGTGGCCGAACGGCTGATGACGGTCGACCAGTTCTATCCCGATCAGCAGGCGGCTGTGACGACATTCGGCGCGCCCTTCGTCAAGAAGCGCGAATTGGCCGAGGCCTTCATGCGGGGCTATCTGCGCGGCGTCCACGACTATAACGACAGCCTGAAGGATGGCCGCATCGCGGGCCGCGCGGCCGATGAGGTCATTGGCATCATCGCCCAATATTCGGGCTTCAAGGATGTGGCGATCTTGAAGAATGTCGTTCCCGCTGCCTGCCATCCCGATGGTTTGCCCAATGAAGAGGGGCTGCAGAAGGATCTGACCTTCATTCAGGGCATGGGGCTTGTCGACAAGAAGCTGACCGTTTCGCAGGTCGTTGATCTGAGCTTCCTCAAAGCTGCTCAGGCCAAGGTCGGCCTTTATAGCCGCAAGGGCTAAAGGACTTGGCGGGCAGGGTGGCCCTGTGGGGCCATCCTCTCAGCGGGCGAATGCTTTACTGTAGGCCCAGACGGGGATCGATTCGAGGTCTGGGGACGCATGACGGCATTTGCCTATCGCAAAGTTCATTTCATCGGGATCGCGGGCGTGGGCATGAGTGCCACCGCTCTGCTGCTGCGCGATGCTGGTGTTGCCGTTACGGGGTCCGATGAGGCGATCTATCCGCCGATCTCAGAGGTCTTGAAAGCTGAGGGGCTCGATTGCCGCACACCCTATGCGCCTTCCAATATCCCTGAAGGCGTGGATGCCATTGTGATCGGCAAGAATGCCCGGCTGGTGCCAGAGAGCAATTTGGAAGTAGCCGAGGCCTTTGCCCGCGCTGAGAAGGGCGCGGTGATCCTCTCCTTTGCGCAGGTATTGGGTCTGCTCTCGCAGGATCGGCAGGCTTTGGTCATGGCGGGGAGCTTTGGCAAAACGACCTCAGTCTCCTTGATGGCCCATTGCATGATCGAGGGTGGGCTTGATCCCAGCTTCATGATTGGTGCTGCGCCCCTGTCCCCGCCCAAGGCTGCGCAGCTGGGAAAGGGCGAGTTCTTTCTTCTGGAAGGGGATGAATATCCCTCTTCAAATACCGATAATCGCTCGAAATTTTTGCATTATCATCCGAGCCATCTGATCCTCACCCCGCTTGCCCATGACCATGTGAATGTCTTCCCGACGGTCGAGGATTATCTCGCGCCCTTTCACCAGTTGGTGGAGATGGTGGCTGAGGGCGGTACGCTTTTGGCGGCCATCAGCGGCGAATTGAGCCGGGGCTTTCTGGAAACTGTGAAGCGTCCTGTGACCACCTTTGGTGTCGGGCAGGGCGAATGGCAGGGCGTTGATGTGAGGCTTGGGGAGCGCAGCCGCTTCACCCTGACCCATAAGGGCAAGACGCTGGTTGAGGTCGAGACCTCCCAGCTTGGCCTGCACAATATTGAAAATATGGTCGGGATTGGCGCCTTTGTTCTGTCGCGTGGCCTGATGAGCGCGCAGGCCTATGCCGATGCTATGGGCAGCTTCAGGGGTATTCGCCGGCGCCTTGACCGCAAGTCCGAGAAGACCGCGGTGCCGATCTATGAGGGTTTCGGCTCGTCCTATGACAAGGCCCGCAGCGCCATTGCGGCCATGAAGCAACATTTCCCCGGTCGCCGCCTGATCGCGATCTTCGAGCCGCATACATTCAGTTGGCGCAACCGGGCGACGCTGCATTGGTATGATGACGCCTTTGAAGGCTGCGACGAGGTTCTGGTCTTCGAACCCGCCACGCAGGGCGCAGGCACCCATGAGCAGGTGACGCAAGGCGAAATCATCGCCCGGCTCACAGCTGCGGGCTATCGCGCGACTCCTGTCACCAGTGCGCAAGAGGGCGTTGCAGCGCTTGAGGGCTCGATGGTGGGGGATGAGGCGGTGATCTTGCTGTCCTCCGGCAATCTGGGCGGGTTGATCGAGGCTGTGCCTGCCATGTGCGAGCGGCGCTGGCCTTTGCGGTAACTGAATACCAGATCAAAAAAAGCTCGTTTTTCTGGGCTTTCCTGAGCTTTTCCTCGTTGACAAAAAGGGCTGCGGTTCATAGAACCCAGCCACCGTCGGCGTGGGGCAGAGTGCTTTGCGCCGGATACACAAGGAAGTCGCTCCCATGTTCGGGAAAACCACAGTCACGAAGACCGCTGATGTGGAGAAGAAGTGGGTGCTGATCGACGCGCAAGGTCTCGTCGTCGGCCGCCTCGCCACTCTCATCGCCATGCGCTTGCGCGGCAAGCACAAGCCCTCTTTCACGCCCCATGTTGACGATGGTGACAATGTCATCGTGATCAATGCGGACAAGGTTGTTCTGACGGGCCGCAAGCTCGAGCAGAAGAACTACTATCACCACACCGGCTTCATCGGTGGCATCAAGGAACGTTCGGCCAAGTTCATCTTGGAAGGCCGCTTCCCTGAGCGCATCGTCGAGAAGGCTGTGGAGCGTATGCTTCCGCGTGGTCCTCTGGGTCGCAAGCAGTTCAGCAATCTGCGCGTCTATAAGGGCAGTGAGCATCCTCACGTCGCTCAGCAGCCGGCCGTCCTCGACATCGGCAGCCTCAACCCGAAGAACAAGCGGAGCGCCTGAACATGGCTGAGACTCTCTCCTCCTTGCAGGATCTCAAGGGCGCCGCTTCGGCTGGTTCTGAGAACACCGCTCCTGTTTACACCCAGAAGCTCGACAAGCTTGGCCGCGCCTATGCGACCGGCAAGCGTAAGGACGCTGTCGCTCGCGTGTGGATCAAGCCCGGCTCGGGCAAGATCTCGATCAACGGCCGTGACGTCGAAGTTTACTTCGCGCGTCCCGTGCTGCGCATGATCCTGCGTCAGCCGCTCGAAGTCGCCAAGCGTACCGGCCAGTATGACCTGATGGTCACGGTTGCTGGTGGTGGTCTGTCTGGTCAGGCCGGCGCGGTGCGTCATGGTCTTGCCAAGGCGCTCACCCATTACGAGCCCGAGCTTCGCCCCGCGCTGAAGCGCGAAGGCTTCCTCACCCGCGACAGCCGCGTGGTCGAGCGCAAGAAGTACGGCAAGAAGAAGGCCCGTCGCAGCTTCCAGTTCTCGAAGCGCTGATTGGCTCTCGCCACTTACAGAAAAGCCGCCCTTTCGGGCGGCTTTTTTTATTGGCGCTTGTCGCTCAGTGGTGATGTTCGTGACCGCTTGGTGCAGTAGGCATGGGCCCGCCAACAGGTGCGACGGCAAAATCAATCTCCACATTCCCCGCCTTGCGGAAGGTGAGGCTGCCTTTGATGCGTTCGCCCTCAACATTGGGCGCTTTGAGTTGCATGAACATCAAATGATAGCCGCCGGGCTTCAGCTCAATCGTCTGTCCCGGCTTGATCTCCAATCCTTGCGTCAGCGCGCGCATTCGCATCACGCCATTGTCCATGCTCATTTCATGGACCTCAACTGAGCCTGCATTGGCAAAGCTGCCACCGATCAAAGTGTCGCTCTCTTTGCCTGTATTGGTGATGGTGACAAAGCCGCCTGCAACGGGTGCGCTCTTGGGCGTTGCGCGTGTCCAGGCAGATGTGACCGTCATGGCGCCTGCTGTATAGACGGATGGCTGTTGCTGACCCTGTGCCTTGATGAGGCGAATACTGGGCGCGGGATTTTGCAATGCGCCAGCTTTTTGGCCCGCGAGTGGAATCTCCGTCCAGGCCTGTTGCCCATTGGCGCAAATCTGCGTCACCGGCACATAGAGCACATCTGCTGTCGCTGAGGGCGCAACAGTGCCGGCAAAGACGAATTCATCATAATGCTCATCGGGCAGATTGCCGCCCGACCAGATGATTTCGCGCACGCCCTCACGCAATTCATGACCGTGATTGTTAAATGGCACTGGATAGGGGCCGGTCTTGGTCTCAAGCTTCCAGCCGGCTTTGGGCATGGGTTTTACGGCCACCAATTCAGGCGGCAATTGAACGCGAACCGTATGGGTCGCTTCTTTGCCGCAACCATGTGGGACGCGCAGCACGCCTTTATAGCCGCTGCCCACGGTGGCTTCGGATTTCTCAAAGGTTGCATGTGCAAAGGCAGGGGTGCTGCCGATCGACAGCACAGCAGCAAGAGCCGCGATTTTCAGCGATGACATAGTGATTTTCTCGCAAACAAAGCGCCCGCAGGCGCGCCTGATGTGATGTGGGATCAGGCTGCGAGAGGAGGGCCGCGCGCGCTTGGCGCAAAATGAGGCCGCGAGGCTAAATCTGTCTGAGTCAGCGCGGTGAAATGCGCATCTTGCGCGATGCGCAAAGTGGCGAGCGCCTGCGGGGCGGGGGGAACAAAAGCCGCGTGGCACAGAGCGGGGCAGGAGCAATCATGGGGCGGCAGCGTGGGCGCGCCATCAGTTCGCTCGCTCAGGCCCCCCTGATCGGTGATGCACAGCGCATGTTGGTCGAGCGCTTGTGCCGAGCTGGTGAGCCCCAGAAAGAAGGCCTGAAAGAGCAGCGCATAGACCAAGCACACGCCGATCACGGCGCGGGCAAAGACGGTGCGAGTGGACTGCTGGCTCATAGGCGCACTATGGCAAAGCGCGACCGCGCGTCAACTGGGCCGGGCCTTTGGCCGCAGCTTTGTGTTTTCCTGTGAGTGCGGTTTGATCCATCCGCCGTGCGAACCGAATAAGACAAGAGACACGCGCAGCAGGGATCCTCATGTCAGATGAAGGTGCACAAAGGGCGATGCCAGCGCCAGCCAAATGGCTGGGGCTGAGCGGGCTCATTCCGTTCATCGGCTGCGCGCTGATTGGCACGCTGGCGAGCGAGCCTTTGCGCAGTTTCGCGCTCAATCTTTTGCTTGCCTATGGGGCTATCATTCTGTCCTTTTTAGGCGGGGTCCATTGGGGCTTGCTGGTGGCCACAGGCGCGCCCAAGCTCACTCAAAAGCAGCTCGCTGCGCGCTTCCTTCTCAGCGTCATACCCTCGCTCATTGGTTGGGCGGCGCTCTTCATCAATGGCAGGGTTGGTTTCCTTGTTCTGTCTTTGGCGCTGGCTTTGGTGCTGGTTGTTGACCGTATGTCCCTTCGCGATGGCTTTGCCCCGCATTGGTTCATGAGGTTGCGGCGCATTCTGAGTACGGGCGCCATAGCCTCTCTCTTGATCGGCTTCATGGCCTAGGAGTCCAGATGAGCGTGCATGATTATTCTGCCAAGACGATTACGGGCGAGACCGTTTCTCTCTCCCATTATGCTGGCAAGGTTTTGTTGATTGTGAATGTCGCGAGCAAATGCGGCTTCACATCGCAATATGAGGGACTTGAGAAGCTCTATCGCGAGTTGAAGCCGCGTGGCTTTGAAGTGCTGGCTTTTCCTTGCAATCAATTTGGCGCGCAAGAGCCGGGCAATGAAGCAGAGATCGCACAATTCTGCTCGCTCACTTATGATGTCACCTTCCCGATGTTCGCCAAAATCGATGTGAATGGCGCGGATGCGCATCCGCTCTATCAATATCTGACCTCGCAGAAGTCGGGCTTGCTTGGCTTTGAGGCGATCAAATGGAATTTCTCGAAATTCCTCGTCGATCAGCAAGGCCGCGTGATTGATCGCTATGCGCCAACCACCAAGCCTGACGCCATCAAGGCTGATATCGAAAAGCTCCTGTCAGCGTAACGACTAGACAGTGAATTTCGCAAAATGATTGGTATCGCCGGTCCATGATGCGCCGGTGATGAGATGGCTGAGCAGCTCAGTTCCATCAACAAGGCGCGGGCCGGGGCGGGCATAGAGCGCATTGCTGTCGAGCACATAGATCTTATCATTGCGCGCAGCTGGTAGATCAGCGATGCCATCGAGTTTGCGGATGAGTTGTGCTTGTTCCAAAGCGGTGTGCATCGGATAGCCGCAGGACATGATGAGGATCATGTCGGGTTGATGAGCAAGCACATCGCTCCAGGGGATGCGCACAGATTCACCACCTTCGCGCCCTAGATTTTCATCACCGCCCGCGAGCCGCACCATTTCGGGAATCCAATGGCCCGCGCAAAAAACAGGATCAATCCATTCAAAGCAGAAAGTGCGTGGTCGTTGCGTGAGCTTTTGTGATGCGGCTTTCACTTTGGCGATGCGCACATCCCAATCTGACAGCAACTGCGTGGCTGCCAATTTCGCGTTGGTGGCCTCAGCAAGTACCCTGATATTGTCTTGCACACCTTTGAGATCACGCGGTGTCATCCAGATCAACTGTGGCTTTTTCCGCAAGGTCAACACTGCGCGGCTAAGCTCATTGCCTGATGGTGCGCAAACCTGACATAGATCCTGCGTCAAAATCAGATCGGGTGCGAGTTGGTCGAGCAATTGTTCGTCGACTTCATAGAGCGTCTTGCCTTCGCGCAAACGTGCCGTGACGGCCGCATCAATCTGCGCCTGCGTCATGTCAGCTAGGTCAAGCGCTGCTTTTACGACTTTGGGCAGTGACAAGGCTGCACGGGGATAATCGCATTCATGCGTGACACCCACGAGCTGGTCGCCAAGACCAAGCGCATAAACCATTTCTGTAGCAGAGGGCAAAAGCGAGACGATGCGCATGGTCAAACTTTCAGAATAAGGTTGCAGAATGCATATTTTTCATCGCGCAGGATCTCGCCCTTATGGAAGCCGACGGGATGCTGAAAATGCGGACCATTCCAAACGAAAGTGTGGAATTCGCCATTCTCACCGCAAGGGTCGATATGGTCTGGCAGATCTGCGAGCAATTGCTCATCATAAGTGCGACCTGCGAAAGACGCATCAAGTCGGGTGGTATCAACGCAGACGAGAATGGCCTTGAGCCCCGCTTTGATGACATCACGCGCAAGGGTTTTTGTGTCGCGCATCCACAAAGGATAAAGCCCAGTCATAGAGCCACGCGCGAGCAATGCATCACGATAGTCGCGGATATCTTGCAAGAAGAGATCGCCATAGATGACATGGCGGAGCCCCGCATCGTGATGCGCGCGCCATTGCGCAAGAGTGGCAGCCTCATAGACGGGGTTGCTTGGGTTCTTGGGTACCCAAACCAACTCCAGCGGGATGCCAATGGCCCGCGCCTGTGCCTCGATGAGAGCGAGTTCTACGCCATGCGCGCTGAGGCGCTGCGAGCCTTCGATGATGGTGGCGACCAAAGCCTCAATCTTGATCTGTCCTGCCTTGAGAGTTTCATAGAGTGCGAAATTGCAGTCTTTGCCTCCACTCCAGGAGATCAGGGCGCGGGAGGGGAAATGAGTTGGGGTTTCAATCATTGGCATCACCATTTACAAACAAGAGAGGAATAGACCGGTCGGGCAGAGGCTTCAAGCAGGCTAGCCCGATCGTCGAGCGGGGAGCTGAATTATGTCGAAATTCATCTGCAAGTTGATGGTGTTGGCGGCTTCTCTCCTGTTGATCAGTGGCCAGACCGCATCGGCGCAGTCTGCGCTGGCCGGGAAAACTGTGACCATTCTCGTTCCCTTTGCACCTGGTGGCGGCACTGACATTCTGGCGCGCGAGATGGGCCGTATTCTGAATGATACGCTCAAAGCCAATGTCATCATTGACAATCGCGGGGGTGCAGGTGGTGCGCTTGCTGCGCGCGCGGTCTCAAGCGCCAAGGCAGATGGGACGACATTGCTCTTCGTCACCTCGACCTTTGTGACGACGGCGGCAACGCGCCGCACACCGCCCTATGATGTCACCAAAGATTTCACTCCCATCGCCATGTTGGGTCGCGGGCCTTTGCTTGTTGTGGCAAGCCATCAGTCCGGGCTCAATTCAGTGCGCGAAATTGTGCAACGCTCGAAAGACAAGCCTGACTCTCTGAATTATGTTTCGTCGGGCGTTGGCGGTATTCTTCACCTTGCGACCGAGCTCTTCAAACAGAAGGCTGGTATCGCCATCACCCATGTGCCTTACAATGGCAGCGGGCCTGCTGTGATTGATCTGGTTGCGGGTCGTGCTGAAGTGTTCATCTCGACTGTGCCGACGATTTTGGGTCAGGTGCAGAGCAAGAATGTGAAACTACTTGGCGTGACCAGTCAGCAGCGCTCGCCTTTGTTCCCTGACACGCCGACCCTTGCTGAAGAAGGTGTTGCGGGCCTCAATCTTGAGACTTGGTGGGGCATCGTCGGCCCTGCAAATATTCCAGATGACATTGTTCAGCAACTCAATGCGGCCATCAATGAAGCGGCTATGGCGCCCGCCATGCGCAAGCGCTTTGAAGAAGAGGGCGCCACGACCTTCCGTGGCACTGGCGCTGATTTTGGTGCGGCGCTCAAAATTGAATATGATAACTGGCGCACGGTTGCCGAGACCGGCAATCTCTTCACCAACTAATCTCACTTGGTTTGCAGCAGCTCCTCATGCAAAGCGCGGGCGGCTGCAAGATCACTGGCGGGTGTTTGTAAGATGCGGTTGATCTCGGCACTGAGCGCTTCCCCGCTCATGGTCGAGATCAATATATTGGCTTTGCGAACCTCATCCTGAAACACTGGATCATTGATCGTCTTCTGGAAGGCCTCGCGGAAGGCGGCGACGCGATCAGTCGGTGTGCCAGGTGGGAAGGCAAGTGCGCGGCCGATCGTGCCCGCTGAGGCATAGATCTCCATCAAAGTCTTGGAGGGGCCAGAGCCGAATTCCGTCATCGCCGGAACATCGGGATAGGCCGACAGGCGTCGCGCGGAAATGGCAAAGAGCGGGACGATGTCACCGCTCTTCAGTTTCTCGCCCTGCGTTGCCACCGCATTGGCCAACGTCATGCCCGAACCATCGAGTTCACCGCGCTCCATAGCCAGTGAAATATCGGCTTGACCCGGATAGCCGCCAATGATTTTGAAGCGCGTCTTGGCGAGACGGTTGAGCATCAAAGGGCCGAGCGCATAGACATTGGAAATGCCGGTCGCACCCAATGTCACTTCGCGGCTCGATGCATCCTCCAGCGTCTTGATGGCAGAGCGGCGCGTCATTAGCACGACGGAATCTGCATCGGCAAAGCGACCGATCCAGTGATAGTCCTGCGCATTGAATTTGGCGTCTTTGTTCAACAGGCTCTCATAGAGCACTTCGGCGTGTACCAGATGCATCAGCGTCCCGTCTTTGGGCGCAATGTTGAAGCTATAATTGAGGCCAACGAGACCGCCAGCGCCGGGCATGGCCTGCATAATCACATTGGGCTTGCCGGGGATATATTGGCGCATATGCCGGGCCGCGAGCTGCGCATAGAGGCTATAGGTGCCGCCAACCCCTGCGCCGATCAGCACGCGGACATCCTTGCCCGTATAGAATTGTTCGGGGGTCTGGGCCTTACCGGCAGGGCCGAAACCGAGCGTTGCGGCAAGAGCCACGACCAGAGCCAATGAATGACGCACGTTTTCCCCCACATATTGGTTTTCGCGAGTATGGCAGGCCCTTGGACGAGCGCAAGCGGCGTAGGAACAAAATCCATCAACCATCTCGCTTTGATTTGCATGCAGGCGCCTTCATTTCGCCGCTTGGCGCTGGCACAGGCTGTGCCATGTCGCTATAAGTTTTCGACAGCGGCGGCTTAAATCCTTGCGGTTCGGGCTTCCTTTTCGCACCAATTTTCGGGGCCGTCAGGCGCTAGCTCACCATGATTGATCTTACGCGTCGTTCTCTCTTGTCCTCGCTGGCAGCCAGCGCGTCAGCCGCGCTCTTGCCTGTGTGGAGCGCTTCGGCACAGGCCCCTGCAAAGAAGGTGGCTGAAAAAGCCGCTGCCTTTGGCTTTGAAGATGTGCTCAAGCGCGCGCGCGAAGTGGCGCTGAATGATTACGAGGGCAGCTTCGCGCCTTTGCCCGAAGATCTCGCGCGGCTCGACTTTGACCGTTGGCGCGAAATCAGGTTCCCCGCTGAGAAAGCCTTGCTGGGTGACACGGGTGGACAGTTCCGTCTGCAGCTTTTCCATCTCGGTCATTTGTTCCATCGCCCCATCACGATCCATCTGATCAATGAGGGCGTGTCAGAGCCGCTTTTGAATGTCGCGCGCCTGTTCGATTATGGCTCGGTCAAATTTCCCAAACCGCTTCCTGCTGATTTGGGAGTGGCTGGTTTCCGCATTCACTATCCTTTGAATGATCTCAAGCGTGCTGACGAATTTGTCTCTTTCTTGGGCGCGAGCTATTTCCGCTGGCTTGGTCGCGATCAGAAATATGGTTTGTCCGCGCGCGGCCTGTCGATTGGCACGGGGCGTCTCGACAACAAGGAAGAGTTCCCCATCTTCAAGGAATTCTGGATCGACAAGCCCGGCCCGAATGTGCCGCAGATCACAGTCAATGCTCTGATGGACAGTCCGTCACTCGCAGGCGCATTTAAGATGGTGATGGAGCCGGGACCGGAATCTCCCATTGATGTTGAGGTTACGCTGTTTCCGCGCAAGCGCACGGATGCTGTGGGCTTGGCGCCGCTCACCTCCATGTATTTTTTGGGCGAGAATGATCGCCATCTCAATGACCGCAACAAATATGATGAGTTTCGCCCTGAGCTGCATGATTCAGATGGCTTGCTCATTCATACCAGTGACGATGAATGGATTTGGCGCCCGCTGCGCAATCCGCTCGTTCAAGAGGTCCATAATTTCCCCGTCACCAATGTGCGTGGCTTTGGCTTGATGCAGCGTGATCGCAATTTCGCGCATTATCAGGACATCGAGCTTTGGTACGAAGATCGGCCCAGCTATTGGATTGAACCCGAAGACGATTGGGGTTCTGGCCGGATCGAACTTGTCGAGCTTGCGACCAAAGATGAGACGTTCGACAATATCATTTGCGCTTTTGTGACCGATGAAGTGTTGGAGCCTAAAAAGCCCTTCAGCTTCTCCTACAAATTGCGCTCGCTCACGGATGGGCTGCAGCTGCATCAACTGGGCTACACGCTCAACACCTTCTCAGCACCTGCTTATGCGCTGGGTGCGGCGGAATCTGTTGGTCGCAACACACGCCGCTTGATGATTGATTTTGTGGGCGGTGATCTCAAATATTTCCTCAACAAGACATCAGCTGTTGAGATTGTCTCGTCCTGCACCAAGGGCAAGATCTTCCGCCAGTTCCTTGTGCCCAATCCTGCGATTGGTGGCTTCCGCGTGATGCTCGATATTGAAATGCATCCGCAGGATATCACTTATTTCACCTGCAAATTGCGCACGGCAGGGCGCGTTTTGACCGAGACCTGGTCTTATTCGTGGAAAGTCTACGACTTCTGATCAGCGCTGTTTGAGCAAGCCAGCATTGGCAAGACGGCGGTGAAAATCGCGGATCTCAGCCTCGCTCTTGCAGTTGAAATAGCGACCTTCACAGCGCTGCATCAGGCTCAGCCGCTCGGCATGTGAAGGCGGCAGGGGCAGGCGCGCTGCTTGCAAGATCATGGATGGCACATAAGCAACATCCACCGGACCTGCAGGCAGGCCCGTGTCGAGCTTAAAGCCGACACCTTGCAATATGAGCGGCGTGATAAAGCCGGCTGACTCGGGCAGCAGGACGACATCTTCAGCATCGCGGTCTTTTGGAATGTTGATCAGCGGCTGCGTGACGGTTGGGTGATGATCGCCATAACCCACAATCAAGAATGGCTCTCCGGGAAAGCGCATGTGCAATGCGCGCTTCAACTCTTCGAAGTCCTGATAAGAGAACCACAACCGGCGCAGATATTCATTCATCTGCGGATCATTGCCCCCGCCAGGCACTGTCTCTTGTGGCTCCAGCGCTTCATCATAGGGCCAGTGCGTGAACATGGTCTCGATGAAGGTGAAGGTTGGGGCAGATGTCTCGGCGAGCTGCTTGGCGATATGGTCGAGCGCATTGGCATAATAAAATTGATCGCGCGCGGTGACGCCCGGCGCATTCTGATCCTTGGCATCAAAGATGAGTGGAATGCCAACGGAGCGATAGAAGCTCGCGGCTGAAATAAAACTCTTCAACATTGGATAGAACATCGCATTGCGATAGCCGCAGCGTGTGAGAACCTGGGGCAGCGTGTCGCCAATACGGTTGATCATATAGGTCTGGACGAAGCTCTTCATCCCGCCAAAGGCGCGCGTGGACAGGCCCGTCATGACGGAGAATTCTGTCAGCCACGAGGCTCCGCCATAGGTCTCCACCCGCAATTGATGCGACAGTCCATCATCGGAGCGGAAGAACTGGTCGAGCCTTTTGTCATAGGGCAGTTGCGCGAATTGCGAGGGTGCGAAGACGGACTCAAGATGGATGAGAATAATATGCGGAGGTTTGTGTTCGGGTGCGCAATGTTCTGGCGGTGTGAGTGATGCGCGCTGTGAACTGCGCGCAGTTGCGACCATCTCGCCTTGCACCAAGGTCTGCAGTGTTTCCACGAATGAGGAATAGAATGAGGAGAGATAGCGATCCTCCCAATAAAATTGGGTATGTCGGCGCTCTTCCTTTGTGAGCGAGATTGCGCTTGCCAGTGCAGCCATGGCGCAGGTGGCAACCATCAAACCAAAGCGGTCTGTGCGCAGGGGCTCCAAGCGACGCGCAGCTTGCGCGAGCCAGACCGTTGTCAGGAGCAAGGTCAGTCCGGCTGCGAGCCAAGCTGTTTGATGGGTGATGATTTTGGTGAGCGCGTCATAATCGCTCAGATAAAAAACCAGATCATAGGCGTGGAAGACCATGAGATCGGCACCGCGCTTGGCGGTTGAGATCAAGACGACCAGCCAGACAAGCCCTGAGGTCCAGATTGCGGCGGGCAACAAGCGCCGGCCTGCCAGCGCAAGGGCCAGCCAGAGGGCGAGTGTGATCGTGGCGGAATGGGCGATAATGCCAAGATGGCCTTCGCTGAGCGCCAGATAGGCGAGCACAGGCCCCAAAGCACAGCTGATGAGGGCTGGCACAAGCCAAGGGCTCTTTTGGGGGGCAGAGAGGCGGTCGCGCAGCGTCATCGGCGCCACTCTAGTCAGACCATGCGCCGCTGTCATGTTCCTGTCGTTGCAGCGTTGACAGATGGCTCCATGCGCGCGATGGGCATGGTGCGCAAAAGGAGCTTTCGAGCATGGCCAAGGTTTTCATTGATGGCGAGGCTGGCACCACGGGTCTGGGTATCCGCGATCGGTTGGCGCAGATGCAAGCGATCGAAATGTGCAGCATTGATCCTGCCAAGCGGAAGGATCCGGCCGCCAAGCGTGATCTCATGTCCTCTGTGGATGTGGTGATCTTGTGCCTGCCAGACGATGCCGCCAAAGAGACCGCCGCTATCGTGGCTGGGATGGGCGCTGACGCCCCCCGACTGCTCGATGCCTCCACGGCTCATCGTGTGAGCCCGAACTGGGCCTATGGCTTTCCTGAGCTTGCCAAGGGGCAGGCGGATCTCATCGCCAAAGCGCCTTTGGTCTCGAATCCGGGCTGCTATGCGACGGGGGCGATTGCCTTGCTGCGTCCTTTGACAGATGCGGGTTTGATCCCGGCTGACTTCCCTGTCTCGATCAATGCTGTGTCTGGTTATTCAGGCGGCGGCAAGTCGATGATCGAAGCCTATGAGAGCCGCAGCGCGCCTGATTTTGAACTCTATGCTCTGGGCCTTGAGCACAAACATGTGCCCGAGATCCAGACCTATTCGAAGCTCTCGCGCCGCGCGATTTTCGTGCCGTCGGTTGGTGATTTCCGCCAAGGCATGTTTGTCAGCATTCCACTGCATCTGGATATGCTGAAGGGCGTCAGCGCACAGGCTCTCGAAGAGGCATTGCGGGCGCATTATGCGGGTGGGCGCTATGTGCGCGTGATGAGCGCGCCCGCATCAGGCAAGCTCGAGCCGCAGGCGCTCAATGATACGAATGATATGGAGTTGTTCGTATTGGCCAACCAGAGCCGGGGTCATGTGGTTCTGGTGGCGCGCCTTGATAATCTTGGCAAAGGCGCATCTGGCGCTGCGGTCCAGAACCTTGAGCTGATGCTCGGGCTCTGAACCGCAAGACTGGTTTGTTTAAGCCTGCTTCTTCCAGGTGACGATGCGGCTCGCCTGCTGGCCGAGCCCGTCAATGCCGCAAGACAGCGTCTGGCCTGCCTGCAGGTAGTTCGGCGGCTTGCGGCCCATGGCCACACCGGGAGGTGTGCCAGTGGTGATCACATCGCCGGGATCGAGCTGCATGAATTTCGACACATAAGAGATCAGCGTCTTCACGCCAAAAATCATGGTCTTGGTGTTGCCGGTCTGCTGGCGCACACCATCCACATCGAGCCACAGGCCAAGCTTCTGCGGATTGTCGATCTCGTCGGGCGTGACGAGCCAGGGACCGAGCGGACCAAAGGTCGGGCAGCCCTTGCCCTTGCCCCACTGACCACCCGAACGCTCAACCTGATATTCGCGCTCTGACACGTCATTGCAGACGCAGAAGCCGGCGACATAGTTCAGTGCATCGCGCTCGCTGACATGGACGGCTTTGGTGCCGATGACGATGGCGAGTTCCACTTCCCAATCGGTCTTGGTTGAGCCCTTGGGGAGCATGATGTCGTCATTGGGGCCAACGATGCAGTTGGGCGCCTTGTTGAAGATGATCGGCTCGGCGGGGATCTTCATGCCGGCTTCAGCAGCATGGTCGGCATAGTTGAGGCCGATGGCGATGAAGTTGCCAGGCTGCGCGACGCAGGAGCCCAAACGCGGATTGCCGCGCACAACGGGCAGGCTCGAAAGGCGCTTCTTGCCAATCGCATTCATATATTTCGGCGAGAGATATTCGCCAGCCAGATCGGGAATGACGCCGCTGAGATCGCGGATCTTGCCGTCTGCATCAATGAGACCCGGCTTTTCTTTTCCCGGCTTGCCAAAACGAACGAGCTTCATGCCCCATCCCCTTCATTGGTGGTGAAGTGCATGTGTAAGCGAAGCGATGGCCTTCGGGCAAGGGAAAGTGCGGCTCTCAGGGTTTTGTGAGCCTGCGCAACTGATCTTTCAACTCTGCGGGCAGATTGGAAAATTCGTCGAGAGTTGTCTGCAACTGTGTTGCGGTGCGCGGCTGGTTGAGCAGCAATCCCAATTGCGCGGCCTCAGCAAGATAGGCGGGATCAGCAAAAGTGCGCGCGAGCCCCTGTCGCAATGTGGCGGTCTGCTCGCTGGTCATGCTGGGTGGCGCTGCAAAGGGATGGCCAAGCGCCAAAGGCGCCGCCGCTGCACGCAGCAAGCGCTTCTTCTGGGGATCGCTGACAAGATCGGGCGCAAAGCCAACATCTTTCAATGAAGGATCGGGCCTTGGGCCCAATTGCACCAGTGCGCGGACTTTGCCCTGCGCCAGCCATTCAGGTCGCGCACGGGTGAGGGCGGAGAGCAGGATCGGAAAGGCATCAATCTCTTCGCGCTCCATCGCCAGCAAAGCATCTGAAGGGCCTGAATACCCACGATGGGTGCGTAGATTGAGCCCCAGTGCTTCGTTGAGCACTGCACTGGTGAATGTCGTGGAGGAGTTGAGGCCCGGCGCGCCTGTGGTGATCTCGCGGCCCAAAGCCTCGCGCCATGAGCCCGCCTGTGTATCGCCGCGAACGACCAAGGCACCCGTCTCGTAATTGGGTGAGCCGAGCCAGTTGAACCGATGGGCGAGGAAATGCGCGTCGGGATGGCCCAGCAGGCCCTCAATCAGGACGGAGCTGTTGAGCAGGCCAAAGGTCAGCCCTTTTTTGGGAGCATTGGCATAGAGGAAATTGGCCGCGATCATGCCGCCAGCGCCCGGCATATTGCGCAGATAGACTGCAGGCTTGCCGGGCAGATGTTTGGGCAGATGGCGGGCAACGAGGCGGGCATGGGTGTCGTCAGGGCTCGCTGTCGCCGCTCCAATGACCATGAGAACGCCGCGCGATGGCATGGGATCAGGCATGTCCTCAGCCCAAGCCGGACCCGCCAGACAGATCAGAGTAGCCGCCACAACACAGCGCAACTTTGCGCGCATTCATCCCCCCGCTCCGCCACTGTTAGCTATGGCGGAACGGTATCTTTGCTTCCTAAGAACGCAATTGTCTAGTCCTTATCAGACTTTTGTCGAATAGTGCCTGAAGGCTTCACTTTTTTGGCTTATAGGGACCCAGATCCTTGAGCGCGGCTTCGACGAAGCTCATGTCGACGATCTTGTCGACACTGGCAGCTGCCGGGACATCGCCGAGGTCTTTGAAGAACTGCAAATCCTTGCGCATGCTGTCGAGATTGACCTTGGCATCGGGCGAGACGGCATGGGGATAGATGCCGCGAATTTGCGCGACGGGCATGTTTAGATTCTTCGACAAAATGGCGAGGATCTCGTCCGCAGCGGGCGTTTGTGTCCACATGCCATTTTCGAGTGCATCGTTATAGTCACGCACACCGCGCAGATAGGCTTTCATGAAACGCTTGGCGGCATCAGTGCGCTCGCGCGCGAATTTATCGCCGAAGAACACCATCGAAATCTGGTCGTTAGGGTAGAAGTCCTCCGTCGACTTCCAGCGCACGGCGTCGTTTGAATTCACAAGTGCTGTTGCAAAGGGCTCGATCATAATGGAGCCGTCAATGGCCTTGTTGCGCAGCGCTGCAACTTGCTGCGGAAAGCCAATGAAAACTTTCTCGACATCGGCAAATGACGTGCCGCCTTTTTTCAAGGCTTCATTGAGCACGGAGAGCGAGGTCACGCCGGGGGCAGCGGCCGCGAATTTAAGACCTTTGAGATCTTTGTAATCCTTCACGCGCCCGCTCTCGACCAGATCCTTGCGCAGCAAAAGCGTTTGATACTGATAGCCTGGTGCTGTGCGGCCACGATCCGCGACCACGCGAATATCAATCTTGCGCTCGGCGGCGTTGTAAAGACCAACAGAGGCAGCACCGCTGCCCACATCAAGATCACCCGTGCCCATGGGCGCGATCATGCGCGCGGCACTGTCGAAGACGGTGAATTGGACGTCGAGATTTTCGGCTTTGAAATAGCCTT
The DNA here is from genome assembly GCA_947454485.1 of Beijerinckiaceae bacterium. Classification (GTDB taxonomy): domain Bacteria; phylum Pseudomonadota; class Alphaproteobacteria; order Rhizobiales; family Beijerinckiaceae; genus Terripilifer. The sequence continues at coordinate 14,946 of CANGJJ010000009.1, read as the reverse complement.
TGTCCTGCGCGATCAGAAAGCCGACATCGCCGCTATTTCCGACAGCGCCCACATGCACCTTGTCTTGGGCGCTCGCCACGCTCGCGATGAGGGAAGCAGCTGCGATCAGCGCAGCAAGGGTCTTGGTAGCCATAAAGTCCTCCTCGATCGGGCATGCCCAGTGTCTCCCTCATATAGGCAGGGATGGCACTCGGCCAAGCTCAATCGAGCAGAAGATCAACAAGCTGCAAGATCAATCACGCAGAGGTGAGGGGATGGCCCCTCAATCCTCGCTGGTGGTCTCGGTCACGCTCTCCTTGCGCGGCTTCAGGCGAACCGGACGCAGCAGGAAGGAGGGGACATGATCGCCAAGGCCGATCACGGCAGGGCCATCATCGTCATCATGGCGGCGGCGATCGTGGCGACGCTCGTGATGGGCGGGGGCTGCCGAGCGCTCCTCGCGCTGGGGGCGGGGGCTGCGCTCGCGGCGGGGTTGCTCCTCGCGCTTTTCGCGCACAGGGGCAGGGGCCGCCGCAGGGGCTGCTGCAACTTCGGCCAAGGGCGTAATGGCAGCGCGGGGCTCAGCCTCGGGGCGCGGGCCTCGATCGGGGCGACGGTCGCCTGAGCGTGAACGGCCAGAGCCAGAGCGACCTTCACGGCGGCTTTCGCCGCCAGTTTCGCTGCGCTCACCACGATGACGGCGCGAGCGGCGCTCATCACCCTCGTCGGTTTCAACGACATCATCGAGCGTGCCACCGAGCCAATCAATCTTGCGATTGATCAGCTTCTCGACGGACTCGATATATTTGGCGTCAGGACGCGTGACGATGGTCAGCGCTGTGCCGCTGCGACCTGCGCGGCCTGTGCGGCCGATGCGATGGACATAGTCTTCGGCATGGATCGGCACGTCGAAATTATAGACATGGCTGACATCGGGAATATCAAGACCGCGCGCGGCCACATCCGAACAGACCAGCAAATTTACATCGCCGGTTTTGAAAGCGTCGAGCGAGGCCATACGGGCCATCTGGTCCATATCGCCATGCAAAGCGCCAGCGCTGAAACCATGAGTGGTGAGAGACTTGTGAAGGATCGCCACATCGCGTTTGCGATTGCAGAAGATGATCGCATTCTTGAGGCTCTCGGCGCTGCGCAGCAGTTTGCGCAAGGTCTCGCGTTTTGCAGCACCGCCCGCAGAAGCCACAAGACCCTGCGTGATGGTGAGTGCTGTTGATGATGCGCGCGCAACTTCCACGCGCACAGGATTATGCAAGAACTGCTCTGTCAGACGCGTGATCTCCGGCGGCATGGTGGCCGAGAAGAACAAGGTTTGGCGCGTAAAGGGCACCAGTTTGCAGATCTTTTCAATGTCAGGGATGAAGCCCATGTCGAGCATGCGGTCGGCTTCGTCGATGACCATAATTTCGATGCCGGTCAGCAGCAGCTTGCCGCGCTCGAAGAAGTCGAGCAGGCGACCGGGCGTTGCGATGAGAATATCAGCGCCGCGCATGATTTTAGCTTCTTGATCGCCGAAGGAGACGCCGCCGATCAACAGCGCAACATTCAAACGATGATTGATGCCATATTTGTTGAAGCTCTCTTCGACCTGCGCAGCAAGTTCGCGCGTAGGCTCAAGGATGAGTGTGCGGGGCATACGCGCGCGGGCGCGGCCCTGTTCCAGACGCGAGAGCATCGGGAGCGTAAAGGCGGCGGTCTTGCCGGTGCCAGTTTGGGCGATGCCCAAAACATCGCGGCCCTGAAGGGCGTGCGGAATAGCCTGAGCCTGAATGGGGGTGGGGGTGGTATAGCCGGCGGATTCGACGGCTGCGAGCACCTTCTCGCTCAGTCCTGTGTCTTTAAAGCTCATACGTGAGTTGCCTGGGGGAGGTGGCGCGACGACGCATCGACCGTCACACTCTCCGCGTCTTTTGAAGAACCTCGCTGCACGGTTTGCAACGGAATTGCCGACGGGCACGCGGGGGCCACTCGCTCGGCCCGTTCAGCAATAGGGGCTATTTCCGGAAAGTCAACGGAATAGATGCTTCTAGGTCACTGAGGCGCGGTTTTGCGGGCGCTACGGGGCGCTGACATTCGGCATGGGAGGGTGGATTGATGAGATTGATCGGTGCCTGACAGCTTGGCTGCCAATCCAGGCTCACCTGCACCAGCTTGGGGGATATATCCGCGCGCGCGGCAGGCGAGGGCTCAGCATTAAGCCCGACAGCCAGCTTTTGAGCGCCCCAATAGGCGAGGCTGACGATCAGAAAAGCTTGCAGAATGGTCGCGCGAAAGGACGCGCTTCGAAGAAGCAATGACATAGCGGAAACTCACGGGCTGGCAATTCGCGTAACGTAAGCTACGCGAATGAAAACCGCGTTAACGCAGCTGTCAGATGTCCACCAATTCCTGCTCGGCAGCGAATGAGGCGCGCTCCTGGATGAAGGTGAAACGCGCTTCGGGCTTGTTGCCCATCAGACGTTCAACCGAGTCAGCGGTGCCTTCACGATCTTCGTCTTTGATGACAACGCGCAGCAAGGTGCGCTTGCGCGGATCCATCGTCGTTTCCTTCAACTGCGCAGGCAGCATTTCGCCAAGGCCTTTGAAGCGGCTGACTTCGACTTTGCCTTTGCCCGTGAAGAAGCTGCGCATCAATTCAGCCCGATGCGCGTCATTACGTGCATAGGCCGTCTTGGAGCCTTGCGTCAGCTTATAGAGCGGCGGCACGGCGAGATAGAGATGGCCACCCTCCACCAGCTTCGGCATCTGGCGATAGAAGAAAGTGATGAGAAGAGAGGCGATATGCGCGCCGTCGACATCCGCGTCTGTCATGACGACGATCTTGTCATAGCGCAGATCTGCATCGCGATAATGCGAGCCCGTGCCGCAACCAAGTGCCTGCACAAGATCGCCCAGCTGCTGGTTCTGGTTCAGCTTGTCTTTGGTCGCCGAGGCCACGTTCAAGATTTTACCACGCAGCGGTAGCACAGCCTGTTTGGCACGATCACGCGCTTGCTTGGCAGAGCCACCGGCGGAGTCACCTTCCACGATGAAGAGTTCAGAACCCTCAGACGAAGAGCTGGAGCAATCTGCAAGCTTGCCGGGCAGACGCAATTTGCGTGTCGCGGATTTGCGCGCGACATCCTTTTCGGCCCTGCGGCGCAGGCGCTCATCGGCTTTCTCGATCGTCCATTCCAGAAGCTTCAGCGCTTGCGAAGGCGAGGCAGCCAGCCAATGATCGAAGGCATCGCGCACGGTCTGATCGACAATGCGTGAGGCCTCTGAACTCATCAAACGGCCTTTGTTCTGGCCTTGGAATTCGGGCTCGCGAATGAAGATGGAGATGAGCGCAGCGCAACCGGCCATCACATCATCGGTTGTGATGTTGGAGGCTCGCTTGGATTGACCAATGCGCTCAGCATGATCTTTCAGCGCCCGCAGCAAAGCTGTGCGCAGGCCTGCTTCATGCGTGCCACCGTCGGGCGTGGGGATCGTGTTGCAGTAAGAATGAACGAAGCCATCGTCTTCGCCGAGCCAATTCACCGCCCATTCAACCGAGCCATGACCACCGGGTTTTTCGACCTTGCCCGTGAAGGGTTGGTCGACAACGGTGAGTTTGCCGTCGATGTCTTGCGACAGATAATCTTTCAAACCACCGGGGAAGCGGAATACAGCCTCCTGCGGCACGTCGCTTCCAGCGGTGATGGCAGCTTCATCGCAATGCCAGCGAATTTCAACGCCGCCAAACAGATAGGCTTTCGAGCGCGCCATACGGAACAAGCGCGCGGGTTTGAACTGCGCGCCCTTGCCAAAGATCTCAGCATCGGGACGGAACCGCACACGTGTGCCGCGACGATTATTGACCTTGCCAATTGTCTCGAGTTTCGTGACTGGATTGCCGCGTTCAAAACACTGGCGATATAAAATCTGGCCGCGCGCGACTTCCACTTCGAGGCGCTCTGCCAGTGCATTGACGACCGACACGCCAACACCGTGCAAACCACCCGACGTCTGATAAGCGCCAGAGTCGAATTTACCGCCCGCATGTAGCGTCGTCATGATGACTTCGAGCGCGGACTTTTTCGGAAATTTGGGATGCGGATCAATCGGAATGCCGCGACCATTGTCGCTGACCGTCAACCAGCCGCCTTCTTCAACATGCACATCAATCCAGCTGGCATGACCTGCAACGGCCTCGTCCATGGAGTTGTCGAGCACTTCAGCAAACAGATGGTGGAGGGCAGTTTCGTCCGTGCCACCGATATACATGCCGGGGCGGCGGCGCACGGGCTCCAGCCCTTCCAGAACCTCAATGGATGCAGCGGTATAGCCAGCCTCACCGGGCGTGCCGAGCGCCTTGGGTGGAGCCTTCTCGGCCTTTGCCGGAGCCGTCTTTTTCGGGGCTGAGCCGCCAAATAGATCAGAGTTGCTGGCCATTGGTCCTGCGGGGTGGTTCGATTCGGTAGGTCCATTCTCTATGGCACGATCTGGCCAAAAATGGGAACGGAACGAAAACGCAGTTGTGGATCATACCCCCAAAAACAAATCCGGGCGCACGAGGCGCCCGGACTGTGTCTGCCGATCTCTTTGAGATCAGTAGGAATAGTACATGTCGAATTCGACGGGGTGAGGCGTCATTTCGAAACGCATCACGTCCTGCATCTTGAGCTCGATATAGCTCTCGATGAAGTCGTCGTTGAAGACGCCGCCGGACTTCAAGAAGGTACGATCCTTGTCGAGGCTGGCGAGAGCTTCGCGCAGCGAGCCGCAAACGGTCGGGATCTTCTTCAGCTCCTTCGGGGGAAGGTCGTAGAGATCCTTGTCCATGGCAGCGCCCGGATCGATCTTGTTCTGGATGCCGTCGAGGCCAGCCATCAGCATGGCTGCGAAAGCCAGATAGGGGTTGGCGGTCGGATCGGGGAAGCGAACCTCAACGCGCTTGGCCTTGGGGTTAGACGTCCACGGAATACGGCAGGAGGCCGAACGGTTACGCGCCGAATAGGCGAGCAGAACGGGGGCTTCATAGCCGGGGACGAGACGCTTGTAGGAGTTCGTCGACGGATTGGTGAAGGCGTTCAGAGCCTTGGCATGCTTGATGATGCCGCCGATATACCACAGGCACTCCTGCGACAGGTCAGCATATTTGTTGCCAGCCATGACCGGCTTGCCGTCCTTCCAGATCGACTGGTGGACATGCATGCCCGAACCATTGTCGCCGAAGATGGGCTTGGGCATGAAGGTCGCGGTCTTGCCGTAGCTCTGCGCAACCTGATGGATCGCATATTTGTAGATCTGCATGTGGTCGGCCATCTTTGTCAGAGTGCCGAACTTCAGACCCAGCTCATGCTGAGCGGATGCGACTTCGTGGTGATGCTTCTCAACCACAGCGCCCATGGACTGCATGGCAGCGAGCATTTCGCCGCGCATATCCTGCGCCGAGTCGATCGGGGGAACCGGGAAGTAGCCGCCCTTGGTGCGAACGCGGTGACCGAGGTTGCCGCCTTCGTACTGCGTGTCCATGTTGGTGGGCAGTTCGATATTATCGAGCACGAAACCCGTGTTGTAGGGATCGGCCTTGAAGCGCACGTCGTCGAACACGAAGAACTCAGCTTCGGGGCCGAAGAAGGCGGTGTCGCCGATGCCGGTCGACTTCAAATAGGCCTCTGCCTTCTTGGCAATCGAACGCGGGTCGCGGCTGTAGGGCTCGCCGGTCGAGGGCTCAAGAATGTCGCAGTTGATGACCATGGTCGAGGCTGCGAAGAAAGGATCCATGCAAGCCGAGGTCGGGTCAGGCATGAGGGTCATGTCGGACTCGTTGATCGCCTTCCAGCCGGCAATCGACGAACCGTCGAACATGGTGCCTTCCGAGAACATTTCTTCGTCTACGAGCGAGACGTCGAAGGTGACGTGCTGCCACTTACCGCGCGGGTCAGTGAAACGCAGATCGACGTATTTGACGTCGTTGTCCTTGATCGCCTTCAGGACGTCCTTGGCGGTCTTCATGTGAGAGCCTCTCTCTTTGGTCGTTATGCGGGTCGTATGCGTTGAATTAAAGCTGACAGGTCTGGCGGGGGCGTCAGATTGCGTCCGTGCCGGTTTCTCCGGTGCGAATGCGAATAGCGCCTTCGATATTGGATACAAATATCTTGCCATCCCCGATGCGACCGGTCTGGGCGGCCTTGCGGATCGCCTCAATCGCGCGCTCCACCATGTCGTCAGACAATACGATTTCGATTTTCACCTTGGGGAGAAAGTCGACAACGTATTCGGCGCCACGATACAGCTCGGTATGGCCCTTTTGACGGCCAAACCCCTTTGCTTCAGTCACGGTGATGCCTTGAAGCCCAGCTTCCTGCAAAGCTTCCTTGACCTCATCGAGCTTGAACGGCTTGATGATCGCCTCGATCTTTTTCACGGCTCAGCCCTTTCGAAAGATCCGGCCGAGTCGTCCCCGGGAGTGGGAACGCTCAGTCAGGAAACGGCGGGTGCTTAGCACCTGCCGTGCCAAACTGCCATGGGGCTGTGCAGGAGAAAAGCGCCCAGATGACGCGGTTTTGCGCAAGGCGGCCCTAAGCCCTCCTCACGTCGGGGTCAAGCTTTGATCATTATGCATAAAAAAGAGGCAGATGTGCCAATAAAGATGGCAGTGGCCACCCGCCGATAAACGGGCGGCCAACGCCGGCTCAGATAGGCTCCAGATGCGCCAGTTTGGGGGCCGGGGCCGTTTCAAGAAGCTGGGTCACGACGGCGCTGACCCCTGAATTGAGCTGTTGAAGGGAGATCTCTTTGCCATTGGCAAAGCGAACGCCATCGCGATAGGCGCCGTGATCGAGGCGCGTAAAGACGACATCTTCACCAGCGCCAATATGCAGCGCGGCCTGCAAATGCGCGGGAATATTCTCCAGTCGCAGATGTGTGTCGTATTGGATGCACACGGCTGTGTTGCAGTCTCCGGGGGCTGCCAGACCAATGCTGCCAGAGGGGAAACGGGTGGTCTCGTATCGTTCGAATTCCCGCGCTGGACGGGATCCGTACATTTCCAAGGAGTAGTCGCACATGCCGATGCTCCGTTCTTCGAGACGCCCCAGCCCTTGTTTGCGCAGCCGATCCTCTGGATCTGCCAGCTTGATGTGACCGGCCCCGCATGGGTCGAGAACGAACAAAGCCGGGCTCTGGTTGCCCGGCTCCTGTGCGAATTGAAGTTGTGGATAAGCTGCCCGGCTACTCGGTCGCGACGGGCAGATCCGCTCTGCCGCCCCATTCGGTCCATGATCCATCATAGAGCCGACCCAGTGGCAGGCCGACTCGCGCCATTGCCAGAGTGATGATCGCGGCCGACACGCCCGAACCGCAGGAGGTGATGACCGGCTGGCGGCCATCGACGCCAAGGGCGTTCAGTGCCTCTTTGAGGGCCTGCGGCTCCTTCAGGCGGCCATTTGCCACCAGATCAGAGGAGGGCAGGTTAAGGGCGCCGGGCATATGACCACAGGCAAGGCCGGGACGGGGCTCTGCTGCCCGTCCATAGAAGCGGTCAGCTGCGCGGGCATCGAGGACGAGGTCCGAACCTCCTGCGAGCGCGGCCCGCACCTCCTCAAGCCCTGCCACGAGATTGTCTTTGCGGATGGGCGTGAAATTGCCGGAGCGTTGCGGGGCGGGGCCAGTCTCAGTTGCGCGCCCCTCGGCGATCCAAGCAGGCAGGCCACCGTCTAAAATGCCCACATTGTGAAAGCCGAAGACGTGCAGCATCCACCACAAGCGCGGGGCTGAGAAGAGACCTGCGGCATCATAAATGATGGCCCGGCTGGTGTTGCGCAGGCCAAGGGCTGACATGGCCCGAGCAAAGCTCTGCGCATCGGGCAGCATATGGGGCAGGGGCGTGGAATGGTCGCTCACGGCGTCCAGATCGAAGAAAACCGCGCCAGGAATGTGCTTTTCTGCAAATTCTGCGGCCCCGCTACGCTTTGTCGCGGGCATATGCCAGGAAGCGTCGATGAGCACCAGATCTGGGGTGTTCAGATGGTCTGCCAGCCATTGTGTCGAGATCAACAGGTCCATTTGCGCTCCCCCTCCGTGTAAGACCTAAGCGCTGACAGCGGGCTTGGGCAAGCTGGCGGCATTGTCTTCCTTATCGGTCTTGTGCATTTTATGATCCACAAGAGCGATTCAGCCGTATCCCCGGCTCCTGGGCTCTGCTGAACGATCATGATGTCACATACTGAAACTCTCTCCCGTCCTTTGGATGCCCTGCTGGCGTCCTACTGCGCGGGTGCGCTCGACAAGCCTACTCATGCGCTTGTCGCGTCTCACTTGATCCTGAAGCCCGATAGCCGAGCCTTTGTTGCTGCCCTTGAGGGGATTGCGGCTGGCGAAATCGAACATCTGGCTCCGGCCCCCTTGAGCGACCGTGATGCGCGCCTCTCGGCCATTTTTGGCAGTCAAGACCAGCCTGTTCTGTCGCGCTCGCAGGGCACATTGCCGGCGCCTTTGATGCGTTTGGTGGGTGAGGATGTGGGTGGCCTGAAGTGGCGCCACAAGATCCCCGGTGTGCGTGAATATCGCATCTCTGAAAGCGGTCGCGGCGATGCCTCGTTGCTCTGGGTCAAGGGCGGTCGCCGTATGCCCTCCCATACCCACGAAGGTTCGGAAGTAACCTTGGTGCTCAAGGGCGCCTTCTGCGACACGACGGGTCGTTATGCGCGTGGCGATATCGCCATCGCGGAAGCTGACCTCGACCATATGCCGATGACCGAAGAGGGCGAGGATTGCCTGTGCTTCGTTGTCACCGATGCGCCTTTGCATCTGACCGGCCCTGTGGGTCGCATTCTCGACCGCTTCTTCGGTCGTCATTAATCGATGACACTCACCCGCACCCGGCCTGCTGATGGTCTTGCTTGGGTGACGGGGGCGAGCTCTGGCATTGGCCGCGAGCTTGCCTTGCAGCTGGCCCGCTCAGGTTGGCGTGTTGCTGTGACGGCTCGCCGTCTTGAAGAGCTTCAACTTCTCGCCAAACAAGCTGCTGACGAAGGTCATGTCATTTTACCATTCGTGGGTGATGTGACTGACCGTGCTGGCATGGCGCGCCTCATTGAAGAGATTGAATCGCAAGCGCCCATCGCTCTGGCTGTGCTGAATGTTGGCACGTTCTTTCCCGATGATGGCGCCTGGTTTGGCGATGCTTTCCGCAAGACCTTTGACGTCAATCTTGGCGGCACATTGAATGGGCTTGAGCCACTTGTGCCCAAGATGATCGCGCGCGGTCGCGGGCAGGTGGCCATCATGGCCTCTGTGGCTGGCTATGCTGGCCTGCCGCGCTCGATTGCTTATTCCTCGTCCAAGTCTGCTTTGATTGTGATGGCGCAGGCCATGCGCTTCATGCTTGAGCCCAGGGGCGTTGGTGTGCAGGTCATCTGTCCCGGCTTTGTCGAAACACCGCTCACGGACAAGAACGATTTTCCGATGCCCTTCCTCATCAAGGTGGAGGATGCGGCACGGCGCATCTGTGAAGGGCTTGTCAGTGACAGATTTGAGATCGCCTTCCCGCGCCGCATGGTGTGGCTTTTGAAGGCGATCAATTTGCTGCCCTATCGCGCCTATTTCTGGCTTGTGGGGCGCGGCACCGGTCAGGCCTAGCTGCGCGCAAAGACCATCTGGCGCACATCAATCGTGCCAGCGCGAAAACCTGCTTCGCAATAAGCAAGGTAATATTCCCACAGGCGACGGAAGCGCTCGTCAAAGCCAAGCGGGGTTAGCTGCGGCCATGCGGCACGGAAGCGATCGCGCCAATGGACCAGTGTCATCGCATAGTCCATGCCGAAGATATTTTCATTGGCGAGTGACAGGCCGTTCTTCTCGCCAAGTTCGCGCATGATGCGCCCCGTGGGCAACATGCCGCCGGGGAAAACATAGCGGCGGATGAAATCCAATTCGCGGCGATATCGCGCAAACAGGCTCTCTTCAATCGTAATGACTTGCAGACCCGCCATGCCGCCGGGCTTCAGGCAGTCACGCAATTGGCGAAAGTAAGTCGGCCAATATTCTTCGCCCACAGCTTCAAACATTTCGATGGAGGCGATGCGATCATAAGCCGTGCGCTCATCGCGATAGTCTTGCAGCTTGATCTCGACCTTCTCGTTCAAGCCAGCATCGAAGATGCGCTTTTGTGCGAAGTCGAACTGCTCTTGGCTGATGGTCAGACCTGTAACGCGGCAGCCGATTTCGCGCGCGGCAAATTCTGCAAACCCACCCCAGCCACAGCCAATTTCCAGCACATGATGATCAGGATTGATGGTGGTCTTTTCAGCAAGCTCGGCATATTTGCGGCGTTGACCCGATGCCAGATCACGCGTCTCGTCAAAGATCGCTGATGAATAGGTCATGCTGTTGTCGAGCCAAGCCGAATAGAAGCGATTGCCTAAATCATAATGCGCATGAATATTGCGGCGCGAGCCTGAGCGCGTGTTGCGGTTCATCCAATGGTGAACCATCTGCATGAAGCGCACGACGGGACGGCCCTTCATCAACCGGGCAATTACATGCTGGTTGAGGCAGAACAATTCGAGAAAAGCCGTCAAATCGGGACTTTCCCACTGACCTTTGATGAAACTTTCGGCGACACCGATCTCGCCTTGCGAGAGCGCGCGCGCGAAATCCAGATCATGCACCATCATGACAGCCTGCGGGCCCTTGGTCGTGCCAGTGACGCGATAGGCCTGCCCATCAGGCAAGCGAATTTCGAGTGAACCCACTTCGATATGAGCGGATAATTCCAGCACCTTGCGCATCGCAAGCGGATAGGTGCTGGCGATATGAGCTACATTCGCGCTCGTGAGATCAGTGGTTCGCCATTCGGACGCGGACATGTTTACTTGCCTTTTTCGCCGGCGAGCGGCGCAGATGTTGGAATTTCGGGGACATATTTTGCCCCCTTTAGCCAAAGCTTCAATGCCTGCCAATGAATGGCAGCGATCACTTTGAACGTGAGGAAGGGAACACTGGCCCAAGCCTTGAGCAGAGCCTTTGTGGTGGCGACCTCATGGCGACCATGAAAAGTCGCAGACAAGATCGGCCCATTGGGGTCAGTTTCCAAAATGCGGACAGAGATGGTCTCGCTCGGAGGGCGCATGCGGAAGCGATAATGCATCTGCATTTCGAGGAAGGGAGAGACATAAAAAAGCTTCGACTGCTCCTGCCGCACGCCGCGCGCATCCAAGCTGCCGTCTCTGACGGGGAGCACATAAGGATGCATGCCGCCAAATGTATTGCGCACTTCATAAATGAGCGCGATCAGCTGGTCTTGCGCATCATAGCAGTAATAAACAGCGAGCGGATTGAAGGTGAAGCCGAGGATGCGCGGATAGCACAGCAGCAAGATGCGATCCGGCGCAGCGAGGCCTTTTTCGGCGAGTTGGCGCTCGACAGTGGCGCGCGGATGGGACCCATCACGAGCCCCATGATCAGCGCAGTGGAAGGACAAAAGATTGAACCGGTCCACACAAAAGACAGGCGAGAGCGCCTTGATCTCGTCAAGACGGTCGAGATCGATCAGGATTGAAAAGACGCGATAGGTGAAACGATGAGCGAAGGGCTTCATGCGCGCATGCATCACCTGACCCGCGTAAAGCGAGAGGGGATTTGTTGGCGGCTTGAAGTTGTGCGCGTGCATTTTTACTCCGCGGCCACTGGCTCGCGTGCAGCGGGTACCAGCCAGGGCGCCTGTGCGCCCAGCGCTGCAGCCACTTCAAGACCAGAGCGCAATCCATCTTCATGGAAGCCGTGGCCAGTCCATGCGCCGCAGAACCATGTGCGAGACTGTCCCTGCATTTCGTTCAGATGATGGCGAGCCTCAAGCGCGGCTGTATCAAAGAGCGGATGCTCATAGGTGAAGCGCGCGAAGGTGAGAGCAGGGTCTGGCTCGAAAGGCGGGTTTAGAGTGACAAAGGTCGGCAGATCTTTGTTGATGCCCTGCAGAATATTCATCCAATAGGTGACTGCGACTTTGCGCGTATCATCCTTGCCATTGCGCAGGAAGTTCCATGCCGCCCAAGCATCTTTGCGGCGCGGCATCAGGCTGGGGTCGCGATGCAGAATGACCGTGTTGGGCGAATAGCTGCAGGCGCTGAGAACCTTTTGCTCGAGCGCTGTGGCGTCCGTGAGCATGGCGAGCGCGTCAGGTGCATGTGCACCAATGATGACGTGGTCGAATGTGTCGCTATGACCCGTCACATCCACAACGCTCACGTTGGAGCCGTGGCGCGTGACCTGTGTCACACCTGCATTCAAGCGCAGACGGTCGCCAAAGCCACGCAAAGCGCGGCGCACATAATTGCGGCTGCCCCCATGCACCGTGCGCCATTGCGGGCGGTCCCATTGCAGCAGACAATGATTGTCCCAAAAGTCGATAAAACTTTGGGCCGGGAATTCGAGCATTTTTGCCGGCGAGGTTGACCAGATCGCCGCGCCCATTGGCACCAGATAATCATCGCGCAGACGCTGCGAGAATTTATGCTCGGTGAGATAGTCGCCCAGCGTGCCGCTGCCAATCGTGCCGGCGGCGCGATCACTGCGCGCCTTTTTCTGGAAGGTCAGGATCTCTTGCAGCATTCTGATGAAGCTGGGTGAGAAGAGATTGCTGCGCTGTGCAAAGAGCGAGCGAAACACGCCATCGCCATTGCGCCCGCACCATTCAAATTTGCCACCATCCGCCGAGACCGAAAAGCTCATGTCGGAGTCTTGCGTGCGAACCTGCAACCAATCGAACATGGCGGTGAGATTGGGATAGTTCAGCTCATTGTAGACAATGAAGCCGGTATCGACCGAGATCTCTTCGCGCGAATGGACGATATCGACAGTGGCCGAATGGCCGCCCGGGCGGCGGTCTTTTTCATAGAAGACGACCTCATGGCCCGCATGGTCGAGCGCAAGCCCGGCACCAATGCCGGAGATGCCAGTGCCAATAATGGCGATGCGTTGCTTTGCGGTCATAGAGGGCCTAGGCGTGGATTGTGTCAGGGACGGCAAGTGTCAGGTCGAGTTGACACGCACCATAACGGCTCAGACCGCGCTCCGCGAGAAAAAACGAGGGGCTGGGCACGGTTAGCTGGCGGCTTTCAGCGAGGAGAATGCAGCCAATGCCCGATCGCGTGCTTTGGAATGGTCTACCATGGGGACGGGGTAGGATTTGCCCAAAGATACGCCCGCCGCCTTCAACACAGGATCGGGGGCCTCCCAGGGGTGATGGATCCAGGCATCGGGTAATTTGGCGAGTTCGGGCACGAATTTGCGGACATAGGTGCCTTGTGGGTCGAATTTTTGCCCCTGCAGGATCGGATTGAAGACGCGGAAATAGGGGGCAGCATCAGCGCCCGAGCCCGCGACCCACTGCCAGCTGGCCGTATTATTGGCGGGGCAGGCATCGCAGAGAGTGTCCCAGAACCATTCTTCGCCTTCGCGCCAGTCGACCATCAGGTCCTTCACGAGGAAGGAGGCGACGATCATCCTCACGCGATTGTGCATCGTCCCGGTCAACCAAAGCTCGCGCATCCCCGCATCCACGATGGGATAGCCCGTCATGCCGGTCTGCCACGCCTTCATGTCGGCAGGCTTTGGCTTGCGCCAGGGGAAGTTGTCAAAACGGGACTGGAAATTGTCTGTCGCGAGCTTGGGGAAATGGAACAGCAAGTGATGGGCAAATTCACGCCAACCGATTTCGGACAGGAATTTCTCGACATCTTTGCCAGAGGCCTTGCCCGCATCGCCAGCATGGCGGGCGGCTGCGAAGATCTGACGCGGGCTGATCTCGCCAAAGCGAATATGCGGAGACAGGCGCGAGGTGGAGGCCTTGTCCGCGCGGTCGCGTTCGGCGGCGTAAAATTGTAGCCCTTCATCAAGGAAGGTCTTGAGGAGTGCGCGCGCGCCAGCCTCACCCGGCGTCCAGCTGGCTGCGATCCCGCCTGACCAATCAGGCTTGGTTGGTAGCAGGCGCAAATCTTTCAAAGCGGTGCGCTTGGGACCCTTGCTCGGCCAATCGGCAGCAGTCAGCTTGCGCGGAGCCGACAAAGGCGCCTCAGGCGCGCCCGTGGAGAGGCAGGTTTTCCAGAAGGGGGTGAAGACGCGGAAAAATTCTCCCGCCTTGTTCTTGATCGTCCAAGGCTCATAGAGCAGCTGCCCATTGAAGCTCTCGGCATGGGTCTCATCTGCGGTCAGATCGGCTTTGATCTGTTTGTCGATCTCGATCCCGGCCGCCTCATAACGGCGCGTCCAGAACACGGCTTGCGCCTCAAGCGCACGCATAGTGTCGAGAACGACTTTCCGTGCAGGACCGCGCAAGATGTCGAGCCGACCACCCAGCGCTTCAATCTGCGCTGACAGGGCTTTGAGACTGTGATGCAGCCACCAGCGCGAGGCGCCGCCCAAAGGCCGCAAGCCGGGGCTCTCTTCATCGAACACATAGAGGCAGATCAGCGGGGCTTTACGCGCCAGCGCGGCCGCAAGGGCAGGGTGATCGCCCAGTCGCAGATCCTCCCGAAACCAGACCACAACCGGGGCATCCGAACCAGACAGTGCCATGGAGAGTAACTTCCTCTGTTCAACCAACGCCCAGCCTTTACGTTTTTGAAGCGAGGACGGATTGGTCGGGGCCATAAATGCTGGTTGGTCCCGCCCGTGACTCATTCCATGCCAGTTGGCGCCACGCTCAACATTGATCATGTCTTTACGCAGGGTCGTGTGAGGCCTAGTTTGGGCAATTCTTTATGCGTTTGGTTTGAGTTCATGTCGATCATTGCAGAAGCGCTCGGATCTGGGCGTGCTGGGCGGGGTTTGCCTGCTGATGCGCGTCTGGATCTCGTACGCGCATTTCATGCGCATTGGTCGTCATCATTTCAAACTGAAATTGACGAGCGCCGGCTGTTTTTATGGGTGCCCGTCTGTGCGGGTGCTGGCGCGATCATACAGCTGACGGCAGACCATGAT
>CANGJJ010000008.1 GCA_947454485.1 Beijerinckiaceae bacterium | reverse complement strand
TCTGCCGACAGACCACGTTGCATGCAGTAGAACAGCTGATCGTCCGAGATCTTTGAGGTTGTGGCCTCATGCTCGAACACGGCGCTCGCATTGCGGCTTTCGATATAAGGAACCGTATGCGCACCACAGCTGTCGCCAATCAGCAAAGAATCGCAATTGGTGAAGTTGCGCGAGCCCTTGGCTTTGCGATGGGCGAAGACCTGACCGCGATAGGTATTGTCGGACTTACCCGCAGCAATACCCTTGGAGATGATGCGGCTCGTTGTGTTCTTGCCCAGATGCATCATTTTCGTGCCGCTATCCACCTGCTGATGGCCGTTGGAAATCGCGATCGAATAGAATTCGCCGCGCGATCCATCACCACGCAAAATGCAGGAGGGATATTTCCAGGTGATCGCTGAGCCCGTCTCAACCTGCGTCCATGAGATCTTCGAGCGCGCGCCACGGCAGTCACCACGCTTGGTGACGAAATTATAGATGCCGCCCTTGCCTTCGCTGTCGCCGGGATACCAATTCTGCACGGTCGAATATTTGATCTCGGCATCTTCGAGTGCCACGAGTTCAACCACCGCCGCATGAAGCTGGTTCTCATCGCGCTTTGGCGCGGTGCAGCCCTCCAGATAGCTCACATAAGAGCCCTTGTCGGCAATGATGAGCGTGCGTTCGAACTGGCCCGTATTCTTCTCATTGATGCGGAAGTAAGTCGACAATTCCATCGGGCAGCGAACGCCCGGCGGAATATAAACGAAGGATCCGTCTGAGAAGACCGCGCTGTTCAGCGTTGCATAGTAATTGTCCGTGACAGGCACGACGGAGCCCAGATAGGTTTTCACCAATTCGGGATGCGTCTTGATCGCCTCAGAGATCGGGCAAAAGATCACGCCGGATTTGGCAAGCTCTTCGCGGAAAGTCGTGGCGACTGAAACGGAGTCGAACACAGCATCCACCGCCACACGCGTGCCAGCGCCCTCAACGCCCGCGAGGATCTCGCGTTCGCGCAAGGGAATGCCGAGCTTCTCGTAAGTGCGCAGCAGTTCAGGATCGACCTCGTCCAGCGACTTGGGGCCGGGCGTCTTTTTCGGTGCTGCATAATAATGCAGATCCTGAAAATCGATCTTGGGATAAGACACGCGCGCCCAGACGGGCTCTTGCATCGTCTGCCAACGCTGGAAGGCGTCGAGACGCCATTGCGTCATCCACTCCGGCTCATCTTTTTTGGCCGAGATGAAACGAACGATGTCCTCATTGAGCCCCTTGGGGGCGAGGTCAGATTCAATATCAGTGACGAAGCCATATTTATAGGCATCGACATCGACAGACTTGACCTTATCGACAGTCTCCTGGACGGCCGCCATGCTCTTCTCCTCACCCAATCGGTTTCAAGGACCGATGGTTCAGGCAATGTTTACGCAGTCAGTGCGCAACCCGATCATCTATCAGACTTGCGAACGCCGCGCGCGAATATTCCTTACCGTCTTTTTGAACGTCTCGCAAAAGCTCTCAAGATCACTTTCGCTCGTCCCATAGCCCAAACTGACCCGCAAAGCCCCCTTGGCCAGATCGGCTGGCACGCCCATCGCCCCCAGAACATGGGAGGGACGCACTTTGCCGGAGGAGCAGGCAGACCCCGACGAGATCGCCAGCCCCGCCAAATCCAGAGCAATCAGCAGGGTTTCGGCGCTGAGACCGGGAATGGCGAGCCCAGTTGTATTGACGAGCCGCTCTACCCCTGCCCCAAAAACCACCGCATCAGGAAATTCTGCCCGTGCAGCCGCCTCAAACCGGTCCCGCAGAGCCGCCAAACGCTCAAGCTCGCCCTGATGGGCATGGCTCGATTCGGCAGCAGCCCCAAAACCAGCAATAGCGATGGGGTTCTCAGTGCCCGACCGCAGGCCGCGCTCCTGGCCCCCGCCCCGGATCAGGGCCACTTCAATATGGAGATCCCCCCGCGCCAATGCGAGCGCGCCGACACCTTTGGGACCGCCCAATTTATGCGCCGAGATAAAGACGGCATCGGCGCCCAAGCTGAGCGCGCTCTCCATCAAGCGACCTGTCGACTGCACCGCATCGCAGGCAAGCAAGCCGCCCGCATCATGGACCAGCGCGGCGGCCTCGCGGATCGGCTGCACCACACCCGTCTCATTATTCGCGTGTTGCAAAGCCAGCAATGGGCGACCAGAGCCCGCGCTCAGCGCCGCGCCCAAAGCCTCAAGGTCCAGCTGGCCCAAAGGATTGAGCGGCACCACCACGACCTGCTCAGGCGAAAAACGATGGCCCTCCAGCACGCAAGGATGCTCCCCCGCGCCAATCAAGAGCCGCTCGACCCGTCCCGAGCGATCGCGCAGGCTGGAGCTCAAGACAAGATTGGCCGCCTCCGTCCCGCCCGAGGTGAAGGTCACATAGCGGGGGTCGGCCCCCAGCAGAGCGGCGACTTTGGCCCGCGCCTCATCCAACAGGCCACGCACAGCCCGCCCCTCAGCATGGACCGAGGAGGGATTGCCGACGAGATCCATGGCCGCAACCATGGCCGACCGAGCCTGCGGCCGCAGGGGCGCGGTGGCATTGTAATCAAGGTAAAGACGCTGAGCTGGCATGAGCGTCCTGTAGCACCAAAGCGCCACGAACATGAAGGCTCCAGCGGGGTGGCTTGCAAAGTTCTTGCATTTTAAGGGTGCGCCCGTGTTAGAAGGCCCATCAAAGACGCGCGTAATTTGGAGACAAGATGCCTGAAGTCATCTTTACCGGCCCTGCCGGACGCCTTGAAGGCCGCTTTCATCCCTCCAAGCAGCGCGGTGCTCCCATCGCGGTTATCCTTCATCCGCATCCGCAATTTGGCGGAACGATGAACAACCAGATTGTTTACAATCTCTACTATGCCTTTGCAGAACGTGGATTTTCTGTTCTGCGCTTCAACTTCCGTGGCGTTGGGCGCAGCCAAGGCGCCTTCGATCATGGACAGGGCGAATTGTCCGATGCTGCCGCCGCGCTCGACTGGGTGCAGGGCATCAATCCCGAGGCCCGCGCCTGCTGGATCGCGGGCGTCTCCTTTGGGTCGTGGATCGGCATGCAGTTGCTGATGCGCCGCCCGGAGATCGAGGGCTTCATCTCGATTGCGCCCCCGGCCAACCGTTTCGACTTCAGCTTCCTTGCGCCCTGCCCCTCCTCTGGCCTCTTCGTCCATGGCGATCAGGACCGCGTGGCACCGCTCAAAGAGGTCATGGGCCTGATTGAAAAACTCAAGACCCAGCGCGGCATCTTGATCGAACATGCGGTCATTGAAGGGGCCAACCACTTCTTCGAAGATCGCGTCGATCCTTTGATTGAAGAGATCGGCAAATATCTCGACCGCCGCCTCGACAATCCCCCGCGCCTGCCGACCCCCGCACGGGCGAAGTAAGAAGCTCCCATCCAGAGCGATCTGACACCCTGGCCCTCAAGCCGGGGCGGGTCCTTTTGTTCTCAAAAATGCACGTTCATTTAATGATTTACTGAAAAACAAGGGGCACCAACTGGCGCGCAAGGAACCTCACGATGGAGAAGCATATTTTCGTTTTGTGGCCGCGCGCCATAGAAGCCAAAAATGACGTGCTCTCCCTGCTGCAGTCCCATTTCGCCGAAGTTCGACAGATCGAGATTAACATCCCTGACGAACTCCTGATCCAGAAGACCTGCAAGATCTACGACATTGACGAAGACGCCGCCCGCAAGCGCCTCGCTGTGTCCGGATTTGGCACCTTTGTCGTCTTTGAGATCACCGACACCCAACCGCTCTATGACACGATCTGGCGCTTTGGGACGGGCTATACAAAGACGAACACCAAAATCTATGCCTGCAAGACGCAAATCCGCGAAAAGCTCGGCCATGCCTTCATGGCCCACTCCTCCAATGACACGCGCGAGGCGCTGAAAGATTTGCGCATCATCCTGGGCCCGCGCTTTCATATTGACGGCACACTTGCGCCCGAGGATTTCAGCTCCAGCGAGGAGGTCTTCAACTTCCTCAATGAGACAGACGAATATCTGGTCCTGCGCGATTACAGCCCCGGCGATATTGATGTCCTCACCCGCCGTACGCCCGCCCAGATGGCGCGCTTGCTCGAGGCAAAACACCAGCGGCTGCGCTTCCTGACATTCAAGCCGCCGAGCAAGGCCAATCCGCTTGATATCGTGAATGTGCATCATGGGATCTTCTGCCCCGTGTGGAGCAACAATATGCTTCAAGCACGCGTTTATGATGAAGACAGCAAGCGCTATCGCCCGCACCCTGAAGATCTGCTGTTCTCGCTGCTCTATCACTATGTGCTGCACAAGCGCGCAATCCCGGCCTCTTCTTTTGGATTGATCCAAAACCTGATCGCGACGCTAAAATTCGACAAGCTGGCGAATATCAATCTCACCGACAAGAAAGAGGCGGTCTATCACCTCCTCAAATTCATGCGGAAGAATAACTATTCAGCCCCGATCCCGATGGATCCAAAGATGTATTTTGATGTCGCCGTCCATCGTTACATGATGAATGATCTGGGCTTGGCGCAGCTGAAATATGATCCTGAGGCGGTTGCGCCCGCTGCAGCCAAAACACCAAGCCCTGCCTCTGCAGGACCCAGCCTTCCCAAACTGGCTGCACAACTCCTCACGCAAGCTGTGTCGAACAAGATCGTGGTCGATGGTGATCGCAAGGGCAATTCCTTGCTGCGCCATGGCCTCATCGAAACCATCCGCCTGCCGATCAATGTGAAATCAAATGGCGAAGACAGGCCCTATCTCCTGAAGCTTTTCTATAGCCCTTATGAGCCTGTGCTCGCTGCGCTGCAGACATCTCTACAGCTTTCGATCAAAGCTGCAGGACCGGGGCTTTGCGTGCCGCGAAACTGCGTTCGCGTCGGACAAGTCATCTATACGCTTGAGCCAAAACTGAGTGGGCGCAATCTGTCTGAGGCCCTGCCGGACCTGCGCGCTCAAAATCGATTGGCCGATATTTTGTCGCAGCTTGAGGCGATTAAAACGCAGCTGATAGCCGCCAATCTCAATCACAAAGATATTCACGCCAAAAATATTGTGGTGGACAGTGCCAATCGATTGCAGCTGATCGATTTCAAATATGCAGGCCCGCGCGACCAGCAGATCATCAATGCCATCACCCCCCTGAAATCGACGAGCGACACGGATGATGTTGCCTTTGCGCGTCTGACTGAGAATATTCAGATCTTCGCCCAGAGCGGCAAAATGCCGGGCCTTTATAACCCAAAAATTGATGCGCTGATCGCTGCGAAATTTACCGAGCGCTTCAAGGCACCCGCAAAGATCGCCTCCTTCAAGGAACCGCTAAAAGATTGCGCAGCGCTATTCTTGGCGCGCGTCACTGATGAATCCGAAAAGCCCCTCGACCTCAACGAGCAGGAGAGCTTTTTCTTCAATCTCGTGGCGGACTGTGTTGCGGAATTGGAAACCCTGCGCGCGCAAGCCTGAGCGCAGACCTACTCCGCCACGCTCTTCAACAAACCGGGACGCACAATCACACCACCAGCGATGGGCTTCGCAATGCCGGTTGTTGTGGGGAATGTGATTGGCAGGTCCTGCAGGCAGCGCACGGCAAGATAAGCAAAGGCCTGCGCCTCCATCGCATCCACCGACCAGCCGCGCGCTTGCGCCGTGGTCACGCGAATGCGGCAGCGTTTTTCAAGTTCGTTGAGCATGACGGGATTGCGCGCACCGCCGCCGCATACGATCAGGCAGCTTGGAACTTTGGGCAGCTGCGCCAAAACTTTTGCGACACAAGCGGCCGTGAAGGCTGTGAGTGTGGCTGATTGGTTAGGCACTGACAGATGTTTCACCCGCTCTCGCGTGAAATCATTCCGGTCGAGCGATTTGGGCGGCAGTTTGTCGAAAAAGGGATGAATGAGCATTTGCCGCACAAGGCTCTCATCAACCCAGCCCTGCTGCGCAGCCTCGCCATTTTCATCCATCGGCTTGCCAGTCTCGGCCAGCATCATATCGTCGATCAGCGCATTGCCCGGACCCGTGTCACAAGCAATCGGGTCTTGCCCATCATCAATATAAGTCAGATTGGCAACACCGCCGATATTGAGCAAAGCGATAGGGCCCTCCATACCTGCGCCCTCGACAAGCGCGCGATGGAACACCGGCACAAGCGGCGCACCTTCGCCCCCAGCTGCCACATCAGCCGCGCGAAAGTCATAGGCGACCGGAAGCCCCAATCTGTCGGCCAAGGCCTGTCCATCACCGATCTGCACCGTGAGCCTCTCTGCAGGCCGGTGGAAGACCGTCTGACCGTGAAAGCCAACAATATCGATACTCTTGCGCTCGATGCCGCGGTCTTCAAAGAAACGTTCGACAGCTTCAGCATGGCGGCGCGTGACCATGCGCTCGCAGTCGGCCAAAACGCCGGGGCGCGCCGTGCGGTCCTTGAGGCTGACCGCCTCCTCCATCGCTGCGCGCAGCAACCGCCGGTCGTCCAGCCCGAAGGGGCAAAATAGCGAGGGGCCTTGCATGATCTGCTCGCGCCCATCTGTCTCGATCAAAGCAACATCCACCCCATCCATAGAGGTGCCGGACATCAAACCTATGGCGCGTGTGAGTCTCATGCCCCTTAAATAGCAGGCTAGGCCTTTCCAGACTGCTGCTGTTCAGGCACGGTGACAAAAAACTTGGGCGAACTAGATAAATTCTGACCACTGGAGGAATCCCCATGCGTCTCATCACCATCGCCGCCGCCTGCTTGCTTGTGACAACCAGTGCCTTTGCCCAACAGTCGGCCCGCCTGCGCGGCACGATTGAGACATTGGACGGCGAGGCCTCTGCCGTCTTGAAGACAACTGAAGGGCAAAGCGTCACCCTGAAACTCGCCCCCAATCTGTCCGTCGCTGTCGTGGTCAAAGCCAGTTTGGCAGACATCAAACCCGGCGCCTTTGTGGGCGCAGGCGCCCGCCCGCAGGCTGACGGCTCTTTGAAGGCCATTCAGGTGCTGATCTTCCCCGAGGCGCAGCGCGGCACGGGCGAGGGCCACCGCGATTGGTCGGCCCTGCCCCAAACCACCATGACCAATGCGACCGTCGCCGACACTGTCACCAGTGTCGATGGTCAGGGCCTGATGCTGAAATATAAGGATGGCGAGAAGAAACTGGTGATTGGCCCCGATGCCAATATCATCACCACCAAGCCCGGCGCGCGGTCTGATCTAATGGTGGGGACCGAGCTTGTCGCCACCGCCACCCGCAATGAGGATGGCAGCTATACCGCCGCCCGCGTGACCGTGGGCAAGGACGGCGTCGCCCCGCCTTTGTGAGACAATAGGGCGCCCATGCCTGCCCCGCGGAGAAGGGCGCCCCTCCCCATTGCACTCCGGCCTCAGCTCCCCTAAACCTCGCGGCACTTGCGAGGCCCCCATGTCGACCGATTTCAAGCCGCAGTCAGACTTTCTCAACGTGCTCACCCAGCGCGGATACATCCACCAATGTTCGGATCTCGAAGGGGTGGATGCCAAGGCCAAGTCTGGCGACCTCACCGCCTATATCGGCTTTGACTGCACCGCCCGCTCACTCCATGTGGGCTCGCTCGTTCAGATCATGATGCTGCATTGGTTGCAGCAGACGGGCGGCAAGCCGGTGCCACTGATGGGTGGCGGCACAACGCGCGTGGGCGATCCCTCTGGCAAGGATGAGAGCCGCAAGATGCTCTCCCTGGACGACATCGAAGCCAACAAGCTTGGCATCAAGCAGGTCTTCTCGAAATTCCTCACCTTTGGCGAGGGCAAGACCGACGCCTTGATGCTCGACAATGCAGAATGGCTGACGACGCTCAACTACATCGACTTCCTGCGCGATGTCGGCAAACATTTCTCCGTCAATCGCATGATGTCGATGGACAGTGTGAAGATGCGCCTTGAGCGCGATCAGGAACTGTCCTTCATCGAATTCAACTATATGTGTCTGCAGGCCTATGACTTTGTGGAATTGAGCCGTCGTTATGGCGTCAATCTGCAGATGGGCGGCTCGGACCAATGGGGCAATATCGTCACCGGCATCGACCTTGGCCGCCGCATGGGACGCCCGCAGCTCTATGCACTCACCTCGCCTTTGCTGACCACAGCCTCCGGCGCCAAAATGGGCAAGACTGCTGCTGGCGCAATCTGGCTCAATGAAGACATGCTGTCCGTTTATGATTACTGGCAGTTCTGGCGCAACACCGAAGACGCTGATGTCGGCCGCTTCCTGCGTCTGTTCACTTTGCTGCCGATGGATGAGATCCATCGCCTTGAAGCGCTGCAGGGCGCGGAGATCAACGAGGCCAAGAAGATCCTCGCCACACAAGCAACCGCTCTGATGCATGGCACTGAGAAGGCCGAGGCTGCCGCTGAGACCGCGCGCAAGACCTTCGAGGAGGGCGCGGTTGCAACCTCGCTCCCCACGATCGACATTGCCGCTGATGAGCTGCGCGCCGGTGTTGGTGTGCTCGGCATCTTCGTGAAGGCTGGCCTTGTGGCGTCAACAGGCGAAGCGCGTCGTCAGATCAAGGGCGGCGGTTTGCGCGTCAATGATGTCGCCATCGCCGATGAGCGCGCCAATCTCAATGAGGCCAATCTTACCAGCGAAGGCGTGGTGAAACTCTCGCTCGGCAAGAAGAAGCATGTGTTGCTGAAGCCGGTGTGAGGCTTTAGCGACGCGGCGTGATCTGGAGTGGCTCATCTTCTGAGGGCGCTGCAAAACCCTCGCCCGTCGGCGCTGTCGGCCCGAACAATTTGCGCAAGAAGCCCGGCGCAATCACAGACAGCGGATTGATCGTGAGCTGAGGCGCACTCGCAGCGCCACCCACGCGGAAATTGACGGCAATCAATCCCTCATTGCTGCCGCCACCTAAAAGCGGACCAAAGACCGGCACCTGCGAGAAAAGATTGTTGAAGCCATAGGCTGGGACGAAGGTCCCTGCCATGTCGATCTTATCGCGCTCGAAATCAACCGCGCCTTCCATCTTGATGCCGATCTGCGTGCCATAGATCAGCCCGTCTTTCACATTGATCTGTGTGCGCTGGCGCGAAAAATTTGCCTGCATCCGGGTGAAAGAAGCTGCGTTAAAATCAATCTTGAGCGCGCCGCGCTCATCGCGCGAGGTCACACCCTCAGCCACAAGACGGCGCAAGGCAGGCTCATCGCGCAAGATAAAATTACTGACGCGGAAGGCACCATCCATACCCTCATTGGTCATGCGCGCTGCAAGCTCGAGACGACCTCCCTCCATGCGACGATAAATATCGAGGAAAGATAGAAAGGCCCCGCCATCATTGGCCGTGATGGAGAGAATGGAATCTCCCTCCTGCCCGCGTGTCGTGACGCCAATGACAGGTGCCTTGGCTGTGCGCGCTTGCAACTGGAAATTTCGCAGCGCGCCGCCTTGGCGCACATATTTCATCTCGACGCCCGACAGCGCCTGTTTGTTATGGCCCACCACCAGAGGCGAGCGCAGATCAAGATCAATATCCTTGCCCGCCGTCAGATCTTTGCCTGCACTGTCGGCGAAGAACGTTTTCAAGAAGGGCTTGGCATCGACATTGGTGGCGCGCACGACGAGCTTGATCGTGTCGCGCACCTGATCAGCATCCACCTTCATGTCATCGCTGGGCGACATGCGATATTGCGCAAAGCGCGCGGCGCGGAAGGCGCCATTGGTATCCAGCTCCATCGAGCCACGCGCCAAGATGCCGCCTGCAGCTTCGAAGGTGAGTTGGTCAACATGCGTACCGCGCGCCGTTGTGTCGATCAGGAATGTGGCTTTGCTGTTGCGACCAGCTGGCTTCACAAGTCCTGGCAAGACGCCATCAAGCCCCGTGCGCGTCAGATCGAGCTCCACTTGCGCAGGTGCGGTTTTGGCGCTGAAGCCCGACACAATCTTGACGCCAATCGGCCCCGTGACACCCGCGCCAAGATTAAGGCTCGATTTATTGCGCGCCGCTTCATCAAGATTAAAGGCGATCTGCGCTTCGGTTTCGCCATTGGCGCCTTTGCGCAATTCCAAAGTGGCAGGACCACCGAACATGCGCCCCTGCCCTGTGCCACGCATACCCTCAGGTCCAACGCTCACTTGCAGAGTGCCTTGCTCAAAGCGCTCCTTGCCGACCAGATGCTCAATTGACAGGCCGGTGATGGTAGATTGCACGCGCACGACCGTATCATCAGCCTGCGCGCCCTCGCCCAATTTCAACTGCACATTCACATCGGATTCGTTGCGGCCCTTCACGCTGACCGGATCAAGCTGCAATCCGCCATAGCGCGCCATCGCAGGCTGCGACAAAAATTCAGCCACAGCCTCCATGCCACCGCTCACATGCACGAAGACCGTCGAAGGCGCTGGCTTGATGCCCGTATCAGCATTGAATGCGCCCGCCGACAATTGCAGACGGCGATTGGATGCAGTCTCGATATAGGCCTGCGGGATTGCCAAAGACACATTATGCCCCGTCACAATCCCCTTTGCCTCAGCGCCGCGCATGGGTGTGACGCCCGGCAACATGATGAGTGTGCCCTCAGCAATCTGGAAATCCATACGCAGCGAATTGTCTGGTGGTGGCAAATGGCGTTTCAACAGACCAAAAGTCGCTGCATCAAAATCAAGCGAGAGCTGCCCAGACACAGTGCCAGCCAACAAACGATCCGTGAGATAGCCACGCACACCAGGTGCCACGAATGTCGGCCACAAACGCACCACCGTGCGCACAGGCATCCGGCCCAAAGTCGTGGCAAGACGAAGCCGCGCGCCCTCTGTCTCGCGCGTCACTTCAAGCGTTGTCGCCAAACTCAGCTGCGGACCCGTCGCCTCAAAATGATCGACGACAAGAGTACCTCGCGAGGAGAAACGACCGCGCAAGCTCGCACTCTCTACCGCGATGGGCTGTTCACCTGGACGCTCGGCCCCAAATGCAGAGCCCGGCAAAGCCGCACCCTCAATCTTCCAATCTAGTCCGGGCTGCGGTGGCGGTGTGACCTGAAACTGCGCGAGCAAATGCGTCTGCGCACTGCGCAGATCCAATTGATCCACGAGAAACTGTTCGCGCGTCGGCTCCCAATGGAAACTGCTGGTGATGCTATCAATCAACAGCGGCTCGTGATCGGGATCTTTCAAATAGAAATAGCCTTTGCCCATGAGCAAAGAGCCACCCGAGGCCGCAAGCCGACCTTGCGAGGTCACGCCCAAGCGCATGCGCAAGGAGAGGGGCATATCAAAATCAAAGGGCAGATCGCGCAGACCCGCGACAAGCGCGACCTCATCCAGCGTGATGTCGGTCACTGTCAGATCTATTGCATCATCGGCAGAGGCCGCGCGTGCATCAATCTGCCAACGGCCATTGGGGCCCTGCGCCGAGAGATTCAGGCGCGCACCCAAACGGCTGCGGTCAAAGGCCAGTTCCAGATCTTGGAACTGTGTCGAATGGCCACTCACCCGATCTTCAAAGGAGAGCTTGGCCCGCGTCACCGCCACTTGCTTCAATGGACCCAGCAAAGGCTCATCGCCGGTCGCAATATTCAAAAGACCACGCACAGCCTCAGCCGCGCGCGCCATGACTGGTGCTGGTGGCAAAGGCGCAACTTCGCCTTGCGTGTCACTGGTCGGCGCAGCGGGGCGCGCAGGCGCGCTCACAATCACTTCGTCCTGACCCGCTGAGAAAGCCATGCTGCCATCAGGCATCACAGAGACACGCAGATCCAGATCAATGAGCTCGATACGCTTGGGCGTCACGCGGCCCAGCAGGAGCGATGCCAGATGCGCGTTCATCTCCGCGCGCGGCGCACCAATCACCGCCTGACCGCTTGCATTGGTGATGCGCAGACCATCAACCACAAGGCCCGGCCCATGGTCGCCCGATTCAATTCGCGCTTCAGCGAAATGCAGACGATAGCCACCGCCCAAACGTTGATCGAGTTCTGCCTCGATCCGCTCGCGGAAATCCTCCAGCGAGATGGGCCCCTGCGAGAGGCGCAACATCAAGGCACCGACCGCTGTACCCAGCACAAGGCAGAGGATCAGGAAGGTGACGACACACACGCGCAAGGCACGACGCCAGCCGCCGCGCCCTGTGGGGCGCAGCAGAACTGTCTCCTGCCCTTCATTCTGTGTCTGATCCACCAAAAGATGTGCCTTGCTGGCGCGCAGAGCTTCCCTGCCGCGATTCGGGAATTTACAGCTTAACCGAGCGGCGTTCATCTGCCGCCATAGCTTCGGGCAGGATTTGACGGTCCATTCAAGCAAAAGGAAGGCACAACCCCATGGCAAACCTCGCAGAAGGCAAGCGCGCCCCGGCTTTCAACCTGCCGACCGACGGCACAGGCAAGCTCAGCCTCTCCTCGCTCAAGGGCAAAAAGGTCGTCCTGTATTTCTACCCCAAGGACAATACGACCGGTTGCACCAAGGAGGCGATTGATTTCAACGCCTTGGCAGCCAAATTCACAAAGGCGGATGCGGTTGTCGTCGGCGTCTCGCCCGACAGCGTCAAAAGCCACGACAAGTTCAAGGAAAAGCACGGTCTCGGCTTCCCGCTTGTGGCGGATGAAGAAAAGGTCATGCTCGAGGCCTATGGGGTTTGGGTCGAGAAAAGCATGTATGGCCGCAAATATATGGGCGTGGAGCGCACCACGGTCCTGATCGACCGCGATGGCAAAATCGCCAAGATCTGGAACAAGGTAAAGGTGCCAGGTCACGCTGACGAGGTGCTGGCAGCGGCCAAAGCGCTCGATTGAGCGTTACCAAGTCTTAACCATAACGCGCGCAGATGGGCATGTTTTATTGGAGCATTGCCCGTCATGCCGCCCCATTCAGGGCCTAGCGCCCAGCGCATATTTTTTCGCATCCAAAAGTCCGGCACTCACCGCGACCTGCCCCTTCCCGCACCACTCCTGTATGGAGCGGCTGTTCTCTTGCCACTGCTGCTGGCGGTGGCGGCGGCGGGCGCTTGCTGGAGCATTTATCGCGATGAGGCGCTGGCGAGCCTTCTGCAACGCCAGAACGACATGCGCCTTGGCTATGAGGACAAGCTCGCCTCGCTCCGCTTGCAGGTGGAGCGGGCGGTCAGCCGCCAACTCCTCGACCAAAATACGATTGAAGGGCGCGTCCATGAGCTTTTGTCGCGTCAGGCCCAGCTTGAATCACGCGCAAGCCTGCTCGTCTCCCTCGCCGACCAGATGGGCGTCAGCCACGCCCTGACGCCCGCGAGCATTCCCTCAGCAATGCCGCCCAGCCTCACCGCGGAGCCACCCGCCATCAGTGAGCCTGCGGCCCCGCAAAAGCCACGACCTGATGGGATAGAACTGCGCACCCAATTACAGGGTCGCGAACCCATGCGCTCACTTATGGAAAATGCAGACCTGCCTGTGCCGCAGCGCCTGCAGGCTCTGGGCCGTCGTCTGGACCATCTGGATCAGGATCAAGTCACCTTGGTCTCGCGCGTGGGGACCGCCGCGCGTCATGAGGCCCAGCGCCTGCGCCAAGCCCTCACCGAAACAGGCCTCGCACAAGACAAGCTGAATGCACCGCCAAGCGGCGTCGGCGGCCCCTTTGTGCCGCTGAAGGCTGATCCAGCCGGCCCAATGTTTGAACGCGCACTTGATCGCATCGCGATGGATTTATCCTCTGCGATGCGCCTTGCTCATACAGTACGCCAGCTACCTTTGAAGCGACCGCTGGCGGGCGGCGATATCAGCTCGTCTTTTGGCACACGCATTGACCCCTTCTATCGCCGTGCAGCCTTTCATGCGGGCCTTGATCTGCGCGATGAGCCGGGAGCCAGCGTGCGCGCGACAGCGGCAGGCACGGTTGTGACCGCAGGCTGGTCAGGCGGCTATGGCAATCTCATTGAGATCGAACATGCCAATGGCGTCTCAACGCGCTACGGCCATCTCTCGGCAATGAGCGTGCGCGAAGGACAGATCGTGGAAGCTGGCGCTGTGATTGGCAGGGTTGGGTCCACGGGTCGTTCGACAGGACCGCATCTTCACTATGAAGTGCGGATCGACGATGAACCCGTCGATCCGCTACGTTTCTTGAAAGCTGGCGCACGACTGGCTGCGCGTTAGTCGACATCCTCGACACTGTCAGGACCACCGCCATAGACGCGCTGGGCCAGTGAGGCTTCAAGGAATTCATCGAGATCGCCGTCGAGCACATCATCGGGTGTGCCAGACACAACGCCTGTGCGCAGATCCTTCACCATCTGATAGGGCTGCAACACATAGCTGCGCAGCTGATGACCCCAGCCGATCTCCGTCTTGGATTCAGCCACCTTGTTGGCAGCAGCTTCGCGGATCTCAAGCTCGCGCTCATACAAGCGCGCACGCAGCATGTTCCAAGCGGTTGCGCGGTTCTTGTGCTGCGAACGCTCAGACTGACAGGCCACCACAATACCAGTCGGTACGTGCGTGATACGCACGGCCGAATCCGTCTTGTTGACGTGCTGACCGCCCGCGCCTGACGCGCGATAAGTATCAACGCGGCAATCGCTCTCGTTGATATCAACATTGATGCGATCATCCACCACCGGATAGACCCAGACCGAGGCAAAGCTGGTGTGGCGGCGCGCATTGGAATCGAAGGGCGAGATGCGCACCAAGCGATGCACACCCGACTCTGTCTTCAACCAACCATGCGCATTGTGACCCTTGATGAGCAGAGTGCAGGATTTGATGCCCGCTTCTTCACCAGAGGTCTCTTCGATGATCTCGACCGAATATTTGCGCCGCTCACCCCAGCGCGAATACATACGCGCCAGCATGCGGGCCCAGTCGCAACTCTCCGTGCCGCCAGCACCCGAATGAACTTCCACATAAGTGTCGTTCCCATCGGCTTCGCCAGACAGCAAGGTTTCGACCTGACGACGGTCGCCTTCGGCCTTGATGACCTTCAGAAGGCTGACACCCTCTTGCTCGGTCTCGGTGTCGCCCTCGGCTTCACCCAGTTCAACAAGCGTGATCGCATCATCCAGCTCGCGCTCAAGACGCGCGATGGAGCCCAGACGATCTTCCAGCTCAGTGCGCTCACGCATGATCTTTTGCGCGGCGTCAGCATCATTCCAAAGATTGGGGTCTTCGACTTTGGCGTTTAGTTCTGCCAGTCGGCGTGTTGAAGCATCGACGTCAAAGATGCCTCCTCAGCAGTCCCATGGACTGCTTGATCTGTTCGACGAGCGCTTCGGCTTCGGCGCGCATGAGCGATACTCTTTCTCAAAGCAAAGACTCAGCGACAGGCGAGTCCTTGGGTGGCGCGGAAAATAGGGGTGCAGGGCCCCCAAGTAAACAGTGAAGTCACACCGCCCTTCCAGAGGGCTAGTAGAGCCCGCCCGTGCCGGTGCCAACCCCGCGATCCGCATCGGGCACATCGCGCATGGCCGGATCTGCCAGCGAGAGGCTCTCGGGGGGCGCGGTGCCGGGCTTGAAGGCCTCGAGGATCGTGCCTGCGCCCGAGGAGCGCACGCCCGTCTTGGCATCCACCGAGATCAGCTTGATGCCGGGGGGGACGCGGAAGGGCGTGTCGGGCTTATCCTTCAAAGCAGCCATCATGAAATCACGGAAGATGGGCGCTGCATAAAGACCGGCGGTCGCCGTATTGCCCAGCGAACGCGGGCGGTCATAGCCCATGAACACACCCACCGTCAGATCGGGTGAGAAGCCAACGAACCAGACATCCTTCGAGTCATTCGTCGTACCTGTCTTACCAGCCAGATGTTTGCCCACTGCGCGCACGGTCGTTGCCGTACCGCGAATGACAACGCCTTCCATGATTGAGGTGATCTGATAAGCGGTCAGAGGATCAAGCACCTGCTCGCGTTGATCGGTCAGCTTTGGCTCAGCCTGGCCAGCGCGCCAGCCCGGCGCTTCGCAACCTTCGCAGATACGCTCATCATGACGATAGATCGTCGCGCCATAGCGATCCTGCACGCGGTCAATCAAAGTCGGCTTGATGCGACGCCCACCATTGACCAGCATGGAATAGGCTGTGGTCATGCGCAGCACAGTCGTCTCGCCTGCACCCAGCGACATCGCCAAAAAGGGCGGCATGTCGTCATAAATTCCAAAGCGGCGCGCATATTCGGACACGACAGGCATGCCAAGATCACGCGCCAGACGCACGGTCATCTGGTTCTTCGAACGCTCGATGCCATAGCGCAAAGTATGCGGCGAGGCGCCCGCAGAGCCGCCGTAATTTTCAGGCCGCCAGATTTCACCATTGCCCACATCAATCTCAATCGGCGCATCGAGAACGAGTGAGGATGGCGTATAGCCATTGTCGAGCGCGGTCGCATAAACGAAGGGCTTGAAGGAGGAGCCGGGCTGACGATAGGCCTGCGAGGCGCGGTTGAACTCTGACTGGTCGAAGCTGAAGCCACCGACCATTGCCAGAACGCGGCCCGTATGGGGATCCATCGCAGCAATACCGCCCGACACTTCGGGGATCTGACGCAAACGCCATTGACCAGGCTTGTCGTCAACCGGCTCGGCATAAATCACATCACCGGGCTGCAGCAGCGCGCGCACCGATGTGCGCTTGGTCCAGCGAATTCCATCAAGCGGCAAAGTCCCCGTCTGGCGATCGCGGCTCACTTCGCCCGACTTTTCGCGCGGGGGCTGCAGACCAATGCGCGCTGACGCATCGGAGGCATCCAGCACCACCGCCAAACGCCACGGCCTCACATCACCCAGCGCCGGGACCTCAGCAAGCGCCAAGCCCCAGTCTTGATCAATGCGGATATTGCGCATCGCGCCCCGGAAGCCCTGCGCTTCATCAAAGCGCACCAGACCATCGACCAGCGCCTTGCGCGCCATCAACTGCATCTTGGGATCAAGCGTGGTGCGAACCGACAGGCCGCCTTCATAGAGTTTCTTCTCGCCGTATTTTTCCGACAAGATGCGGCGCACATCTTCAGCAAAATAACCGGCGGCATAAGTGTTGGGCGACAGAACGCGCGGCGTCACGCCCAGCGGTTCAGCTTTGGCCTTTGCACCCACTTCACGCGAAATATAACCATTCTCGATCATGCGATCGACGACATAGTTGCGGCGCGCCACAGAGCCCGTGGGGTTGCGGAAGGGATGCAAATCACTCGGCGCTTTGGGCAGCGCTGCAAGATAGGCCGCCTCAGCCACGGTCAATTCATGCACCGACTTGCCGTAATAATTGAGCGCCGCAGCCGCCAGACCATAGTTGCCAAGGCCGAGATAAATCTCGTTCAGATAAAGTTCGAGAATACGCTCTTTGGAATAGGTCGCCTCGATGCGGAAAGCGACGAGCACTTCGCGGATCTTGCGCTCAAAGCTGCGTTCATTGGTAAGCAGAAAGTTCTTCGCCACCTGCTGGGTGATGGTGGAAGCGCCCTGCATGCGCCGACCCTGAAACAAAATCATCACCGCGCGGGCGATACCTTCAGGATCAATGCCGCCATGGGTGTAGAAATTTTTGTCTTCCGCCGAAATGAAGGCCTGCTTCACCATCGCGGGAACCGCAGCGCTCGGCAAATAGAGCCGGCGCTCGCGCGCATATTCGGCCAGAATGGATCCGTCACCCGCATGGACGCGCGTCATGACCGGGGGTTCATATTTTTGCAGCTGCGCCGTATCGGGAAGATCTTGCTGGAAGTGCCAGATCACCAACCCAGCCGCCGCTGCGCCGAGCACAACAATGATTGCGCCGGTTGCAAACAGAAAGCCGAGAAAGCGGGCAAAGCCCCTGATCAAACCCATACTGTCAAAAATCCCCGTCGCAGCCTGAAGGCCTTCTAGCAGGCTCACCGAGTCGCAGCCAGCAAGGCGAGCCCCTTACCCGTCCGATCTTCTCACCCGGTTTTGTGTCACTTTGTGGGCGGGCTCAGCGGTCGGTGACGGCCTTTGTCACCCCTCCCGTTCGCTCCATAAAGAAGCCCTCAACCGCACGGGCCACACGGTCAGTCGCCTTGTCGCGCCATTGCGGTGCGGTCAGGCTGGCCAGGTCATTGCGGCTCGACAGATAACCCAGTTCCAGCAGAACTGAGGGCACATCGGGCGCTTTGAGAACGCGAAACCCCGCCGAACGGTGCGGATTTTTGTTGAGCGAGCCAATGTCCTGCCAATAGCCGACCAATGTGCGCGCAAAGACATGGCTATAGGCGCGGGTCTCGCGGCGGGTGAGATCGAAGAGGATGTCCGACACATCGCCCTGATCCTCGCTGCCATCCAGCCCGCCCAGAATATCGGACTGGTTCTCCTTCTCCGCCACACGGGCCGCCTCCGCATCAGAGGCCCGGTCCGAGACCGTATAGACAGTCGCCCCCGACACGGAGCCATCATTGGACAATGTGTCGGCATGAACCGAAATGAACAGCGCAGCCCCCACAGCCCTTGCGCGGCGCACCCGCTCGCCCAGAGCCACAAAGACATCCGTATCTCTGGTCAGGATGACCTTGACCTTGCCGCCCATCTCCAGCCGCGCGGCCAGATTGCGGGTAAAGTCGAAGACAATGTCCTTTTCGAGCACGCCATTGGGGGCATTGGCCCCCGTATCAATGCCGCCATGGCCAGCATCCAGCACCACGACCGGCAAAGCAGAGGGCTCGACTGTGGGGGTGGGCTGGCTTGACATGAGGGGTTTGGACTGAGCCGATTTTGCCGCCTCCGCCAGAAACTGGCTGCGCTCGATCTTGGCGAGCTCGATCACCAACCGCGCCCCCTTGCCCCCTTGCTGAGGCTCGCTGAGCAGGCGGTGGATCCGTACCGGATGGGTGAGGTCGATCACGATCCGCGACTTGGCAGCGGCCACCAGACCAAAGCGATAGGCTGCCACAGCGCCCAAAAGGGGCTTGGCCCCCTGCATCTGTCCGATCTGGTTACGGCGGTTGCCGGTCTTGGCCGGAGCCACCCCCTGCCCTTTGCCCGGATCAATTTTAAATGAGACTTCGGGCAGATCGACCACCACCCGGTCGGGTGCTGCCAGCACATGACCGCTCACTGAAACCGGTTCGGACAGGTCGAACACAAGGCGGGTCAGCTCACCGGCGGTCTGCAAATCCACAGCACTCGCCACAGGCACACCCTGCGCGCGGGCCAAATCCAACGACCCCGCAATCCCGCCCAACATACTGAGGGCAAGAGCGAAAATCCGGATCAGGCGAGAGGCGAGCGCGACCATAACAACTCCAAGCCAGCCAAGAGCGCCGACTCCGTGGCCCCTTTTACGCGATAGGCGATGATTGGTTAACGCTCAGTAACGCTTCTCCCGCAGAACTTCTGGCGATCGAGCTCAAGCGTCACTTTAAGGCAACACCCGCGAATAACTTGCCAACAGCGGCCGATAGAAGCTATGACTATCAAGTCCCGGTCCGGGACAGAGTCTTGCGGTGACGCGCCCTGAACGGAGCGCCACGCGAAAACTCCCCACCCAAGATGAGCAACCCTCAGTTGCAGGTTCGGGTGGGTCGGCAGGTCGTTCGGTCATAGACCGGCGCAGTTCGACACGGACCGGGGCAAGGGCGGCCTTCCGGCCGCATGTTTCAGGTCGTGAGAAATGTTCCACACCGCCAAGGCTTATTCCGAAACTTCGTCTCGCTCGGCGCGCTGCGCTGACGCGGTCGAAGGGCGGCTCGGCGTGTCTCTGACGATCGCACCTCCCACCTCCTTCTGCGGCTCTGCCGCATATTCACCGAATTGCGCAACTTCCGATACCCGCGCGCCCGCGCGCGCCATCGGCCGGAGCTTGCGTATCCTTTCCACACTGATCGCCAAGACCCGCTACGTCGCCTCGCCGCCCTCCTCCCGGACGGGCGCAGGCTCGCTTCCAATGGACAGGCGCGACGCCGCAGCCGGTTACGGCCCAAAGAGTTCCCCATGGCCAACAAAATGCTCATTGATGCATCCCATCCGGAAGAGACCCGGGTGGTGGTGCTGCGCGGCAACCGCGTAGAAGACTTCGACTTCGAGGCAGCCAACAAGAAACAGCTTCGTGGCAATATCTATCTGGCCAAGGTGACGCGCGTTGAGCCGTCACTGCAAGCTGCCTTCGTTGATTACGGCGGCAATCGTCACGGCTTCCTCGCCTTCTCGGAAATCCATCCCGACTATTACCAGATCCCCGTGGCTGATCGCCTCGCGCTACTCGAAGACGAGGCGCGCGCGCACGAGGAAGAAGAGCAGGAAGAGCGTCCCCGTCGCACCCGCCGTCGGCGCGAGCGCGGTCGTCGTCGCTTCAACCGCGATGAGACCGTCACCAGCGAGCGCATCAATGGCGAGATCCTCGCGCAGCCCACACAGATGGGCTCGCTCGATGTGTTCCCCTTCCAATGCGCCCCCGTTGTTGATGGCGCTCCGCTGCAGTTCCTGCCGCTGATCAATATCCCCACCCCGCCCATCGCTGTTGCCCCTGCGCAAGAAGTGATCGCCGAGGAGGAGGATCACGAAGACCATCACGACGAGATCATCGCCAGTGATGATCATCGCGAAGAGCCCAGCAATGTCGAAAGCGTGCCCATGCCGCAGGACATTGAAGACGAGGACGACGAGGAGGCCGATGAAGAGGCCGAAGTCGTCGAGCAGCTCGGCGGTGATGCGCTTGAGGAGATGCCGGTGCGCATGCCGCGCCTGCGTCGCCAGTATAAGATTCAGGAAGTCATCAAGCGCCGCCAGGTTCTCCTGGTGCAGGTCGTCAAGGAAGAGCGCGGCAACAAGGGCGCTGCGCTGACAACTTATCTGTCGCTCGCTGGTCGCTATTCGGTGCTGATGCCCAATACCGCCCGCGGTGGTGGCATTTCGCGCAAGATCACCGACGCTGTTGACCGTCGCCGCCTCAAGGAATTGGTGCAGGATCTGGAAGTGCCGGACGGCATGGGTGTCATTCTGCGCACCGCAGGTGCCAGCCGCACCCGCCCCGAGATCAAGCGCGATTTCGAATATCTCCTGCGCATGTGGGAGACGGTGCGCGAACTGACCTTGAAGTCCACTGCGCCCAATCTGGTCTACGAAGAAGGCTCGCTCATCAAGCGCTCCATTCGCGATCTCTACAACAAGGAGATCGACGAAGTTGTGGTGGCCGGTGATGAGGGCTATCGCGAAGCCAAAGAGTTCATGCGCCTGCTCATGCCAACCCATGTGAAGGCCGTGCAGTCCTGGCGCGAACCCCAACCGATCTTCGCGCGCTATGGTGTTGAGCAGCAGCTCGATGCCATGTTCTCGAATGTCGTCGTGATGAAGTCGGGTGGCTATATCGTCATCAACCAGACCGAAGCTCTGGTGGCCATCGACGTGAATTCGGGCCGCTCCACGCGCGAGCACAATATCGAAGACACGGCTGTGCGCACCAATCTGGAGGCCGCTGACGAAGTGGCTCGCCAGCTGCGCCTGCGCGATCTTGCAGGTCTCATCGTTGTCGATTTCATCGACATGGAAGAGAACCGCAACAACCGCGCTGTGGAACGCCGCATCAAGGAGGCGCTGAAGAACGATCGCGCCCGCATTCAAGTCGGCCGCATCTCGCATTTTGGCCTGTTGGAAATGTCGCGTCAGCGTATGCGCACCGGCGTGCTGGAAGGCTCGACCGTTCAGTGCCCGCATTGCGCAGGCTCTGGCTCGGTGCGCTCCACTGCCTCGATTGCGCTGCATATCCTGCGCGTGCTTGAAGACGCTTTGCTCAAGAATGCGCAGCACAATCTCACCGTGCGCGCGCGCTCGGAAGTGGCGCTCTATATTCTCAACCAGAAGCGCAGCCATCTCACCGATCTGGAATTGCGCTTTGGCGTTCAGATCAGCGTCCTGGCTGATGACACATTGACCGGCATGGTTCACCACGCGCTTGAGCGCGGTGAGCTGGCAACGCCGCCGATTGATGTGCGCCGCCAGAATCTGGTGCGCATCGACTCCATCGTTCCCGACGAACTCGAAGACGAGGTCGAAGAGATCGAAGTTGAGGACGAGGTCGAAACAGACGCCGAGAGCGAAGCCTCTGAAGGCGAGACCGATGCCAATGGCGACACCGAAGAAGGCCGTCGCCGCCGTCGTCGCCGTCGTCGTCGCGGTGGCAGCGGTCGCGGTGATCGCGAAGGCAGCTATGCTTCGCCCGACGCGCCCCAGCCGCCTGACACTGGCCTTTTGATGATGGCCGAAATCGCTGGCGACATTCCCAATCGTCTCAAGGAGGCTACAGTCTCTGATGGCGATGTGGATGAGAACGAGGCCGAGAACTTCGAGACTGAGGGCGCTGGCACGGCTGAAGAGGCCGAGCGTCGTCGTCGTCGTCGCTCGCGCCGCGGTGGCCGCAACCGCCGCCGTGAGCGCGATGGTGAGCCCTTGCCGCTGGATGCCGAACAGCCCGTCTTCACCGACGAGTTCGACCCTGCGCCCCGTGCTCCCCAGCCCGTGACCGAAGTCTCAGCGCCTGCCTTTGCGCAGCCGCTCGTCCATGCCCCTGAGCGGGCCGCTGAGCAGCCCAAAGCTGCCGCGCCCATCATCGAGGCCCCTGCTGTGGAGGCCCCGCCTGCACCCGCTCCCGCGCCTGCCCGCGAAGCCCCCCTGCCTGAGGCCGAGGTTGATCCCTCGCGCCCCAAGCGTACCGGCTGGTGGGCGCGCGCCAAGCAATCGCTGGGTGGTAGCTGAGTCCGGGTTTTCCTTCTCCCAGTGGGAGAAGGTGCCTGCGGATGCAGGCGGATGAAGGGATCAGATCAAAAAGAAAGAGGCACCGATTTTGGTGCCTCTTTTTTATGCCCCGATCCCCGCCTCAGCGCTTGGCGAGCCAAGCACTCAAACGCGCAATGCCTTCGCGCATATCCTCTTCACTGCCAGCGAATGAGATGCGCAACATGCGGTGGCCGCGCGCGCGATCAAAATCGAGCCCCGGCGTCAAAGCCACACCTGCCTCATCCAGAATGGTGCGGCAGAAGGCAACGGAATCCTGCGTCAGATGGCCGATATCGGCATAGACATAAAAAGCCCCATCCACGCGATGAAATGTGCTGATGCCCATCTTTGGCAAAGCATCGAGCAAAAAGGCGCGGTTGCGGACATAAGACTGCTTCACCCGCTCCAATTCATCGCGGCAATCAAATGCAACTTCTGCTGCGACCTGACTGATAAAAGGCACCGAGATCGCAAGATTCTGCTGCAATTTCTCGACAGGCGCCACAAGCACATCTGGCAGAACGAGCCAGCCCACGCGCCAGCCTGTCATGCAGTAATATTTCGAGAATGAATTGACGATCACGGCTTGATCGGAGAACTGCAAAGCGGTCGCCGCATCGCGCTCATAAGTGAGGCCGTGATAAATCTCATCTGAGATAAAGGCGATGCCAAGCTGGGCGCAGGTCTGGCAAATGGCGCGCAGCTCCTCATCACTCATCATCGTGCCTGATGGATTGGCCGGGCTCATCAGCAAGACGCCATCAAGCTTGGCGCGCTGGTGCTCAGCCGCAATCATCTGCGCAGTGACGACATAACCGCTTTCAGCACCGGTCTCGATCATCACCGCTTCAATGCCGAGCGCCTTAAAAATATTCACATAGGCCGGATAGCCGGGGGCTGACACGGCAACCCGCGCGCCCTCATCAAACAGAGCGAGCAGCGAGAGAACAAACCCACCTGAAGAGCCGGTCGTCACAGCAATACGATTGGGGTTGATCTCCACCCCATAGGTTTCCTCGTAATGACGCGCGATGCGGGCGCGCAGGCTCGGGCGGCCAAGGGACTCGGTGTAACCAATCCGCCCATCTG
Organism: Beijerinckiaceae bacterium; assembly: GCA_947454485.1. GTDB lineage: Bacteria > Pseudomonadota > Alphaproteobacteria > Rhizobiales > Beijerinckiaceae > Terripilifer. The sequence continues at coordinate 117,565 of CANGJJ010000008.1, read as the reverse complement.
CGATGACAGCAGCGGCCGCCTCGCGCACGCGCAGCGGGGCTGGCGTACCGGGCTCCCCCGCCTCCAGATGGATGATGCTGCGCCCTGCCCGCTCCAAAGCGCTCGCAGCCGCCAGCATATCCATCGCGATGAAGGAATGGATCTGCGAGCGGCGTGAGGGGCTGAGGCCTTTGGCCTGTGCGCTGAGGCTGTTGGTCACAATTCCACCTGTTGCGCTCGACATCTTGCAGCCATAATGACTTGGCTAATGCGAAGGATGCCGAGCATGGTCAATACATTGGCGAAGAGCCCTAGCAGCAAGCCCGCGCCCACGCCAGTGCGCGCGCTGGCTGGCCTATTGGCCCTGAGCCTGGCGGTGGCTCCCCTTCACGCGCAAGAAGGTCCGCCCGGCGGTGCTGATTTCAATATGCCGGGCGTCGTGCGCGACTCTGAGACCGAGCAATTGCTGCGCGATTATGCGACCCCAATTTTTCGCGCGGCTGGCGTGAATGGTGGCGCGACCAAGATCATTCTCATCGGCGACCGCAGCTTCAACGCCTTTGTCGCCAATGGCCGCAAGATCTTCGTCAATCTGGGCGCGATCATGGAGTCCAAGACGCCGAACGAGATCATTGGCGTGCTCGCGCATGAGACCGGCCATATTGCAGGTGGCCATCTTGCCAATATGCATCAAGAGATGGCGCGCGCGCAGATCATCGGCATCGTAGGCATGTTGATGGGCGCAGGCGGTATGGTCGCAAGCGCGCGCTCCAATCGCCCCGGCTCTGCTGTGGGTGTCGAGGGCAATGCACCCATGGGCATGATCCTTGGCCCGATGGAAATCGCGCGCCGCACCATGCTGTCTTATGTGCGCTCACAAGAAGAAGCCGCAGACCGCGCTGCCGTAAAATATCTGGAGACGACGGGCCAATCGGCCAAGGGCCTGCTCGCCACTTTGTCGCGCTTTGAAAATGAATCGCTGTTCAAAACGAATGGCGTTGACCCTTACACACTCTCCCATCCCCTGCCGCGCGAGCGCCTGTCTAATCTCGAGACCGCAGCCAAAGGCAGCAGCACATTCGGCAAGACGGATCCTGTGTCATTGCAGCAGCGCCATGATCTGGTGCGCGCAAAGATCGTCGGCTTCATTGGCAATGCGGGCGAGATTTCGCGTCGCTATCCTTTGTCCGATACATCGCTTGCTGCCAAATATGCGCGCGCTGTCGCCGCCCATCGCTTTGGGCGCAGCCATGATGCACAAACGCAGATTGATGCTTTGATTGCAGCCCAGCCGAATAATCCCTGGTTCTATGAACTCAAAGGACAGTCGCTGCTGGAGGGTGGCAAGGCGCGCGAGTCTTTGCCCCATCTGCGCAAAGCCTCTTCCATGGTTCCCTCTGCTTTGCCAATCAAAGTCATGCTCGGCCATGCGCTGGTGGCAGCCGATCAACCCGATGAAGCCATACGTTTGTTGACGCAAGTCACGCAAAGCGATCCTGAAGACAGCGAGGCCTTCCAATATCTCGCGATGGCCCATGATCGAAAGGGCAATACACCGCAAGCCCAGCTGGCTGCCGCCCAAGGACTCTTTCTCGTGGGGCGCTATGTTGAGGCCCGCACGCAGGCCGACCGTGCCAAGAAACAATTTGCCCAAAATTCGCCCGGCTGGCTGAAGGCTGACGACATCTTGAATTGGCGCCCGCCGAAAAACTAAAGCGCTGCCTCAAGCCGCGTTCGACCCGGCAACGGCCTTGCGCTATATAAATTTGAGATCTGTGGAGACGTCTTGATGTTCACGCCCCTTCTGCGCCGCCTTGCTGCCGCCAGCCTTGCCCTGTGCCTGCTGGGTGCCTCTGCCCCCGCCAGCGCGCAAATGACGCCGGCCCAGCGCAGCGAGGTCGAGGCCATCGTGAAAGACTTCCTCGTGAAGAATCCCGAAGTACTGCGCGATGCTTTTGTCGAGTTGGAGCGCCGCCAGAAGGCTGATGAAGAGGCCAATCGTGGCCGCGCCATCGCCGAGCTTGCTCCGCTGATTTTCGACAATCCCCGTCAGGCGGTTCTGGGCAATCCCAAGGGCAAGATCACGCTGGTCGAGTTCTTTGATTACAACTGCGGCTACTGCAAGCGCGCGCTCGATGATATTTCAGCGGTCCTGAAGGACGAGAAGGATGTCCGTTTCATCCTCAAGGACTTCCCGGTTTTGGGGCCTGGCTCGGTGGAGGCCGCCGAGGTCGCCATTGCCATGCTCAACCAAGCCAATGGCGACAAATATTGGCAGTTCCACCAGAAGCTTCTCTCCACCCGTGGGCAGGTCGCCAAAGCGCAGGCTCTGGCAGCTGCCAAAGAGGCCGGCGCGGATATGGACCGCCTGACCAAAGACATCGCGAGCCCCCAAACCCGCGGCTATCTACAGGAAATCATGAAGATCGCTGACCGCCTGCAGCTGACCGGCACCCCCACCTTTGTCCTCGCTGACGATGTGATCGTGGGTGCCGTGGGCCGTGACGAGCTTAAGGCCCGCATCGCCAATGTGCGAAAATGCGGGAAAAACGCCTGCGGCTGACCAAAGCCCAAGCGGCCGCCGAACGCCTAAGGCTTCCCTCGGCGGCCCAATCGGGCTAAGACGTCCCGGCCCACTCTGCGGGCAGTTCGACGCGGCTTTCGATTCACCCATGCCTGTCATTCATGTCCTCAACGGACCGAACCTCAACCTGCTCGGAACGCGGGAACCGGCCACCTATGGCACGGTTACGCTCGCGCAGATTGAGGCACAGTTGCAGGCCAAGGCGAAGGCCAAGGGGGTCGAACTGACCTTCCGCCAATCCAACACTGAGGGCGACCTCGTGAACTGGATTCAAGAGGCAGGCGCAAAGGGCGAGCCCGTCATTCTGAATGCCGGTGCCTATACGCATACATCCGTCGCCATTCACGATGCCATTCGTGGTTCAGGCGCGGAGGTTGTTGAAGTACATTTGTCCAATGTCCATGCGCGCGAAGCTTTTCGCCATCACTCATTCATCTCCTCCGTCGCCAAGGGCGTGATCCTCGGCTTCGGCCCCCTGTCCTACGAACTGGCGCTCGATGCCCTGACTGCGGGCGCGCCACAGAAGAAGAGCTGACACATGAAGAAGTCTGTTTCCAAGGCGAAGCCCCAGCGCCGCGCGGCCAAAACGGCTGCGAAATCGACTGGCAAAACTGCACCCAAGCCGCAGGCGAGCAAGGCAGCGGCCAAGCCCGAGCGCAAGAAGTCCGCGAATATTTCGGGCATCGACACGAGCCTTGTCGAAGAGCTGGCCGCCATCGTTGGTGTGAATGATTTGTCGGAAGTCGAAGTCGAGTTCAACGGCCTGCGCATTCGCGTTGCGCGCCAGTCGAGCGTCGCGCCTGCGGCAGCTCCCACTGTTGTCTCGGCACCCACTGCTGTTGTTGCGCCCCCGCCAGCAGCTGTTGTTGTGAGCGCGGCTGCTGCAGCGCCCACTGCAGATCATCCCGGCACTGTGAAGTCGCCGATGGTTGGCACCGCCTATCGTCGCCCCTCACCCGATGCCAAGCCTTTCGTTGAGATCGGCGCGCAGGTGAAGGCGGGTGACAAGATCTTGCTCGTTGAAGCTATGAAGACCTTCAACGAAATCGTTGCTCCGCGTAGCGGAACAGTCACCTCCATTTTCGTCGAAGACGGCCAGCCGGTCGAATACGGCGAACCTCTCCTTGTCATCGAGTGAGCCGCTCACCGAAGAAGGTTCCCATGTTCGACAAGATCCTCATTGCCAACCGTGGCGAAATCGCGCTTCGCATTCTGCGCGCTGCCAAGGAGCTCGGCATTCAAACGGTCGCTGTGCATTCGACGGCCGACAAAGATGCGATGCATGTGAAGCTCGCCGATGAATCCGTTTGCATCGGCCCGCCCGCTGCACGCGACAGCTATCTCAACATTCCAGCCCTGCTCGCGGCCTGCGAGATCACAGGCGCTGAAGCCATTCACCCCGGCTACGGATTCTTGTCCGAGAATGCGCGCTTTGCGGAGATCCTCGCAGAGCACAATATCGCCTTCATCGGCCCCAAGGCGGAACATATCCGCATCATGGGTGACAAGATTGAGGCCAAGCGCACTGCCAAGCGCCTCGGCATTCCTTGCGTGCCGGGTTCTGAAGGCGGCGTGACCGATGATGATGAGGCGATGAAGATCGCCAAAGAGATCGGCTTCCCCGTTCTTGTGAAGGCGGCCTCAGGTGGCGGTGGTCGCGGCATGAAAGTCGCGCGCACGGCTGATGATCTGTCGGTTGCTTTGTCGACTGCGCGCACCGAAGCCAAAGCTGCGTTTGGTGATGATGCTGTCTATCTCGAAAAATATCTCGAGAAGCCGCGCCACATCGAAATTCAGGTTCTGGGCGATGGTCGCGGCAATGCGATTCATCTGGGCGAGCGTGATTGCTCGCTGCAGCGTCGCCACCAAAAGGTGCTGGAAGAAAGCCCCTCGCCTGCGCTCAACGCACAGCAGCGCGAAGAGATTGGCGAGATCGTTGCCAATGCGATGCGCGAGCTGAAATATTCTGGCGCCGGCACGGTCGAGTTCCTCTATGAGGACGGCAAATTCTACTTCATCGAAATGAATACGCGTATTCAGGTCGAGCATCCCGTGACGGAAATGATCACGGGCATTGATCTTGTCGTCGAGCAAATCAAGATTGCAGCTGGCTCGCCACTGACAATCACACAGAAGGATGTGAACTTCTCCGGCCACGCGATTGAATGCCGCGTGAATGCAGAACATCCCGCAACCTTCCGTCCCTCGCCCGGCAAGATTGCTTATTACCATCCCCCCGGTGGTCTTGGCGTTCGCGTCGATTCCGCCGTCTATCAAGGCTATACGATCCCCTCCAACTATGACTCTCTGGTTGGCAAGCTGATCGTCCATGGCCGCAATCGCACGGAAGCTTTGATGCGTCTGCGTCGTTCCCTCGATGAGTTCATCGTCGATGGCATCGACACAACCATCCCGCTGTTCCGCACACTCGTGCGCAACACCGATGTGCAGAATGGCGATTACGACATTCACTGGCTCGAGAAGTTTCTGGCGACAGGTGGGCTCGACTAACGCTGCCTCCCGACACCATCTCAAGACAAGAGGCACCAGCACTGGTGCCTCTTTTTTTTACAGCAAACCTGCGCGACCCTTCTCCTGTTGGGAGAAGGTGGCCGCGAAGCGGACGGATGAGGGGATCGAGTGCTAGCGGCGTGAGGCGCAAGCGGGAGTTCAATTCTGAGAGCCCCGACCCCCGCCTCAGTCAGCATCCGCTGACAGCTCCTCCCACTGGGAGGAGCGGGAGCCTTTCTTGTAAGATGCAGCGAGCACGGCAGTGGCGATCAGAGCGCGTCCTGTGCGACTGCCGACTACCCTCACCCTATCTCTGGCACTGCAGCCTCTTTCATATCATTCTCATCAAGCGCCTTGCGCAAAGTTCCGTCTTTCGCAGCACGCATTAAAAATGCGCTCACTTTCGCAAGCATCTCAGCATGGCCCTTGGGCACAGCAGCAGCCGTCTTGGCTTCAAAGAATTTGCCCGGCAGAACATAAGAGCCCGGCAGATCTTTCGACAGGCGCTCCAATCCATCGCGGCTCATGGCAAAGGCGTCACCCGCACCTGAGCGCAGCGCCTCCATCACTTCCGGCATGGTCGCATAGCCCGTCACGCTGACGCGCTTCAAAGCCGCAACCGCCGCGCGCATCGTCGTTGTATTGGCAACTGCGACAGGGCGCACGGAGGGATCATCCACATCGGCCTGCGTCGCAAGCGTCAAACCCCCACGCACAAGCCATGTCGATTCCGACAGATTATAAACCGGACCGAAGTCGAGCTTTTGCGCACGCGCTGCATCCATCGGAATGAAGGTCACATCCCAAGTACCAGCGGCTGCCTCATTGGTGATCGTGTCTGAATTTGGATATTCGACAAGCTGCAACGTCTCGCCAAGCTCATCAGCAAAAGCGCGCGCCAGATCAACAGCAACACCTTGAGGCTTGCCCGCTGCATCATGGCTCGACCAAAAGGCCCCGCCCGCAGCGGAGATTGCAATGGCAACACGCAGCATCAGTCCTCCCCGGCAGCGCCCTGTCTGCGCAGGGCCTCTGCTCAATTAGCCAAATTTGTTGTTCTTCGGAAAACCCTTCGGCGGCAGGCGACCCGCATCTGACCGCGCACCGATCCATTCTTTCAACTCAGACTTCGGCACGGTGAAATTGCGGCCTGCACTGTCGGTCCAGGTCAGTCCCTCTGACAATTTGAAGACACGGGCATCCGCAATGCCACCATCTTTGTAGCGCTGCAAACGCACGCCCTTGCCACGCGCCATCTCTGGTACTTCATCGAGCTTGAAGATGAGCATCTTGCGATTATCGCCAATGGTGGCGACATGATCGCCAATGGCTGGCACCAGAACGACAGCCTTGGCAGGCGCATCGAGGTTGAGCACAGCACGGCCCTTGCGCGTCGAGCTGATCATCTCATCATGAGTGACCACAAAGCCACGGCCATCCGTGCCAGCAATGAGCATCTTTGTGCCAGGTTCGAACAAGAAGACGCTGACAATATCGGCGCCCTCTTCAATATCGGCCATGAGACGCATGGGCTCGCCAAAACCGCGACCACCCGGCAGTTTCGACGCATCGAGTGTGAAGACCTTGCCATTGGAGGCAAGGACCAAGAGCTTCGACGTTGTCTCTGCAAAGAAGGAGACCTTCAGTGCATCATCGCCCTTGAACTGCAGATTGCTGACATCGGCCATATGGCCCTTGAGCGCGCGCACCCAGCCCTTGTCGGAGACGACAATGGTCACAGGCTCGCGCTCGATCATCGCTTCGGTCAGATCAATCTCAGAGGCAGGCGGGGCTTCTGCAAAGATGGTACGGCGCTTGCCGACCTTGGTCTCAGGATTGAACTTCTTGCGCACATCGCGGATCTGCAGCGCAACGACTTTCCATTGCTGCTGCTCATCGCCAACGAGGCTGACGATCTCGGCTTTCTCGCGCTGCAGATCGTCATTTTCTTTGCGCAGCTGCATCTCTTCCAGTCGGCGCAAGGAGCGCAGACGCGTGTCGAGAATATAATTGGCCTGCAGCTCTGTAAGACCAAAGCGCTCCATCAGCGCTTGTTTGGGCTCGTCCTCTTCGCGAATAATGCGAATGACCTCATCGAGGCTGAGGAAGACAATGAGCATGCCCGCGAGGACTTCGAGACGATGCTCGATCTCGCTCAAACGATGGCGCGAGCGGCGCAGCAAGACTTCACGGCGATGGTCGAGCCATTGGCGCAGGGCCTCAGCCAGCGACACAACACGCGGCACAACGCCATCGACAAGGACATTCATATTCATGGGGAAGCGCGCCTCAAGCTCCGAGAGCTTGAACAGGCTTTCCATCATCACAGCCGGATCAACGGTTCGGTTGCGCGGCTCCAGAACCACGCGCACATCTTCGGCCGATTCATCGCGCACATCAGCCACCAGCGGCAGCTTCTTGTCATTGATCAGCTCAGCGAGCTTTTCGATGAGGCGGCTCTTTTGCACGCCATAGGGAATCTCGGTGACGACGACATTCCACATGCCGCGCGCGCCCTCCTCCTTCTCCCATTTCGAGCGAATGCGGAAGGAGCCGCGACCGGTGCGATAGGTCTCGGCAATCTGCTCGGGCGGATCAACAATCAAACCACCCGTGGGAAAGTCAGGCCCCAGAACAAAGCTCAGTAGCTGATCGGTCGTGGCTTTGGGATGGGTGACGAGATAGAGCGCTGCATCACAAAGCTCAGCAAGATTATGCGGCGGGATCGACGTCGCCATGCCAACCGCAATGCCCTGCGACCCATTGGCCAAGAGATTGGGAATGGCGGCGGGCAGAACGATCGGCTCTTTTTGATCGCCCGAATAATTTTCGCGAAAATCGATAGCGTCGTCGTCAATGCCTTCGAGCAGCAGACGCGCCACATCGGTCATACGCGCTTCGGTGTAGCGATAAGCGGCAGCGGAATCGCCGTCGATATTGCCGAAATTGCCCTGCCCTTCGACCAGCGGATAGCGCGAGGAGAAGTCCTGCGCCAAACGCACCAGCGCGTCATAGATCGCCTGATCGCCATGGGGATGGAACGAACCCATCACATCACCAACAATCTTCGCGCATTTCTTGAAGGCTGAGGTCGGGTCGAGCTTGAGGATCTGCATTCCATACAGAATGCGCCGATGCACAGGCTTCAATCCGTCGCGCGCATCCGGCAGCGCGCGACCCATAATGGTCGACAGCGCATAGGCGAGGTAACGCTCTTCGAGCGCCTCACGCAGATTGACGAGATCAGTCCCCCCTGTGGGGGCTGGCGGGGGCGGATTGGTGGGTGTGCGAGCCATGGCTCGGGACTAAACGACCCCTCGAGTCGCCGCAAGTTCTCTTTTTGTCCGCACACAGACCATCCCCATCGCAGCGCCCCATCTCCCCCAAGATTGGGGGCTTTGCTGCCCTGGAGCGCCGGTGCGGATCAGCTCAGCCGTGCAACCTCTGCCATAAAGGCGCGGCGCGCGGCTGGAGGCTCAATGCCACGCGGACCAAAAACATCGCGCTCCAAAAAGAAGCCCGTCAGCGCAAAGCCCGCTTCAATATCGGCGCGGCTGGGATGCTCCTCATAGCTACCTGTCAAAAAGGCGGGCAGCGCGAGCAAACGGTCCTTCCAGGGCTCCCCAGCATCACGGCTGACAGCGCGGCCAGATTTGGGCGAGACATAAATGAGATCATCCTTCACCCCCGTGGCGGCGCATTCACTCAGATCAAGACCAAAGCCCAGCTCCACCAGCACCGCCATCTCAAGGCGCACCATCAAGGCGGGTGCAGAGCGCGCATCATCAAGATGGCTCGCGATGATCTGCACGGTCTCATAAAGGGCGGGATGGGGATCGCGCTCCGGCAAGAGACGCAACAAAGCCCCCATCAGATTGACGCCTTGCAGAGCGAGCGCCGAGCCCATGATGGAGGCTGCCCGCGTCTCCAGAGGCTCGACCACAAATGTGCCAAGCTGTTCTTCGATGCGGGCTCGCCAGACACAAGACACACTATTGCCCGGCTGAAGCACAGGCTGCATGCGCTGCGAACGTCCCCCACGCACCATGCCCATATGACGACCATGGTCACGCGTCATCAGCTCGACAATGGCGGCGCTCTCACCATGTCGTCTCAAGCCAATGATGAGACCCTCGTCACGCCATTCCATTTAGCTTGCCAATCATCTGGCTTGCGCAGTCCGATTGAGCGCAATGCCAACGCTCAAAATACCGAGCATCAATGTGCCGCAGAACATGGCAACACCAACCCAGCCCTGCCAAGCCCAGAAGATGCCGCCCACACTGCCCGCAACACCCCCGCCGACATAATAGAGCAAGAGATAGAGCGAAGAGGCCTGCGCCTTGCTATGCGGTGTGGCAGCGGGTGCCCAGCCGCTACAAATCGCATGCGCGCCAAAGAAGCTGAAGGTCAGCAGTGCAAGGCCGCAGGTGATGGAGATGAGAGAATCCGGCATCATCATAGCCAGCGCTACAAACAAGCAACAGGCGCAGAAGATCAGCACGGGCCCGCGTCCATAGCGCGCCGCCTGTGCGCCAAAGAAGGCGGAACCGACAGAGCCGATTGGATAGGCCAAGAACACCAGACCAGCCGTCGCCTGACTAAGCTCAAAAGGCGCCTGCTGCAGTCTGAAACCAAGGTAATTGAACAGCGTCATGAAGCTGCCAAGACCAAAGAAGCCCGCCACCACCAAGAGCACAATCGTGCGCTCGGCAAACAGACCGAACATCGAGCGCACCAATACGCTCACACTCGCCTTGCTCGCGGTGAAATAACGCGATGGCGGCATGGTCCGCCAGAAGACGAGCAGCGAGACAAAACCTGCTGCTGCAATCAAAGCCATGGAAACACGCCATGAGCCTGCATCCGAAATCGCAGCCGATGCAAGACGCCCCGCCATGCCGCCAATCGCGCTGCCACCCACATAAAGCCCAACGGCCGGCGCAACAGCTTTGGGCGCCATTTCATCGCCCAGATAAGCCAGCGTGACCGCAGGCGCGCCGCTCAGCGTAATGCCCGCCAATGCGCGCAGCCATAGGATCTGCGTCCAGCTATCAGCCCAATAGAGCGCCAATGTGAGAATGGAGGAGAGCGCCAAAGCGCCCAGCATGAGGGGTTTGCGGCCAAACACTTCCGACAGCGAGCTGGCAAACAACATCGCAATCGCCAGAGTGATGCAGGGCAGCGAGACAGCCAGCGAACTTTCAGCCGGCGTGATGCCAAATTCTTGCGTCAACAAAGGCAGAATGGGCTGCGGGCAATAGAGAATCGCGAAGATAGAAAAGCCGCAGGAGAACACCGCGACATTGGCGCGGCGGAATGCAGGCGTGCCCGCGACGATCTTGCCTGCAGTCCCCTCGCTCATTGCCTATCCTTACAGCTCGCCGAGCTTCATCTCCGGCGAATAGCTCTGACCCTCGACATCTTTGGTGATGGCCTGCCCGCAAATCACGCGGCCCTTCACAGGATCGAAGGTGAGCGTGGGCGAGCCATAGAGCAGCCAGCCTTTCGAGAGTGCATCCGAGATGCGGTGACAGAAGGTCGAGTCATCGGGCCCCGTAATATAACGATAGGCCGTCATCTTCTTTTTGCTGGAGAGCGATGCAGTCGACATGGTGCGCCCTTACTTCTTGGGAAATTCCAGACCCATTTCGCGATAGCGCTCGGGATCATCAACCCAGTTTTCGCGCACCTTCACGAAGAGGAACAAGTGAACCTTGGTCTCCGCCGCTTCCATGATTTCCTTGCGGGCGGCGCTGCCAATGCTTTTCAGCATCTGGCCTTGTTCACCAATCACGATCTTTTTCTGACCATCGCGCGTGACATAGATCGTCTGCTCAATACGCGCAGAGCCATCGGGCAGCTCTTTCCACTGCTCGGTCTCAACGGTGATTTGATAGGGCAGCTCATCATGCAGACGCTCGAAGATTTTCTCGCGCGTGATTTCAGCGGCCAATGAGCGCAAAGGCGCATCGGAGACCTGATCTTCAGGATAAAGCCACGGCCCCTTGGGCATCCACTCAGTCAGCTTGGTGCGCAATGTATCAACGCCATGTTCTTTGAGCGCGCTGATCATGAAGGTTGCATCAAAGGCGAGCTTTTCATTGAGCGCAGCTGCAAGCTCGAGCAGCTTTTCTTTCGGCACAGTGTCGATCTTGTTCAACACGAGGATTTTGGGTTTGCGCACTTCAGGCAGCTTGGCAATGATCGCTTCAAGCTCTTCGTCAATAGTGCGGCCTGCATCAACGAGCAGTGCCACCACATCAGCATCACCTGCCCCGCCCCAAGCTGCGGTGACCATAGCGCGGTCGAGACGGCGGCGCGGCGCGAAAATGCCGGGCGTATCGACAAAGATGATCTGCGTATTGCCCTCAAGCGCGATACCACGCACGAGGCTGCGCGTCGTTTGCACCTTGCGCGACACAATCGCGACCTTGGCACCGACCAGCGCATTGATCAGGGTGGATTTGCCCGCATTGGGCGCGCCGATCAGGGCGACGAAGCCACAGGCCTGGTTCTCTTCACTCATGTTTCGATCTCCGTGCCATCGGCATCTTTCGGCACGACGCCTTCCTTGATCAGGAATGCGAGGGCGGCCGCTTGTTCAGCAAAGCGCTTCGATGAACCGCGCGCGCTCACCACATCAAAACCTTCTACCACAACACCGACATCAAATTCAGGTGCATGTGCGGGACCACTGCGATTGACCTCGCGATAGGATGGCGGCGGCAAACCACGCGCCTGCGCCCATTCTTGCAGCTTGGTCTTGGAGTCCTGCAAGGGCCGCTGCTCTTCTTTCATCCGGCCACCAAAGCTGCGCTGCACCAGATTGCGCGCGGCCCCATAGCCACCATCAAGATAAACAGCCCCGATCAAGGCTTCGCAGACGTCGCCCAAAATCGCTGTCTTGTTGCGCCCCCCCGAATGGGCCTCGCCGGCCCCAAGACGAATATGGGGGCCAACATCCCAGTCGCGGGCCACTTCCGCGCAGGTCTCCTTGCGCACAAGCGCAGCAAGACGACGCGACAGCTCGCCCTCATCCGACTTCGGGAAGGCCTCATAGAGCATGGCCGAGACCGCCATGCCCAGCACACGGTCGCCCAGAAACTCCAAACGCTGATAGCTCTCATTGCGCTTGGGGCCGCTGATGGCGCTCACATGGGTCAGCGCATATTTGAGCAAATCGCGCTGGACAAAGACATGGCCCAGCGCAACTTCAAGCGCCTCAACAGGAGGTTTTGGCCCGCGCGCCATTGTCACCGCACAGGCTGGAACAAACGGCCCCAGCGAATTGCCATCGGCCATTTCCAGACTTCAAAGAAGGAAGCGACGTCGCTGTCGAAGGAGAAGAAGATCACCTCCGCGCGGCCCACGAAATTGTCGAAAGGCACAGGGCCAACACCATCGCGCTCAGCAGGCACACGCGAGTCCGTCGAATTGTCGCGATTGTCGCCCATCATGAAGTAATGGCCCTCAGGCACAGTGATGACCGGCGTATTGTCATTGAAGCCGCGATCACCCTCGATCTCGATGATACGATGCGTGACGCCGCCCGGCAGCGTCTCATTATAGGTCGCAACCGGAACTTTGCGGCCATAAGCATCGCTGGTTGTATATTTCTCAACCTCAACGCGCGGCACGACCTGGCCATTGATGACAAGGCGTCCCTCGACCATCTGGATACGATCACCCGGCAGGCCAATCACGCGTTTGATATAATCGGTCGAGCCATCACGCGGCAGCTTGAACACAGCCACATCCCCGCGCTTGGGCGCAGAGTCGATGATACGGCCCTTGGGCAGCTCAACAGAGCGCGGCATCATCCACGCGAGAGAGTCCGGCAGCTGGGGCAGTGAATAGCGCGAATAGCCATAGGAATATTTCGAGACGAAGAGATAGTCGCCGATCAGCAGCGTGGGGATCAGCGAGCCCGAGGGAATGTTGAAAGGCTGGAACAGGACCGTGCGGATGACCAGCGCGATGAGCAGCGCCTGAATGACAACTTTTACAGTTTCGCCAAAGCCGCCCTCTTCGCGAGACTTGCTGTCAGCATCGGCCTTGTCGCTCATGTCACATCCTTCAAAATCACTTGTCCGGATATACAGGCCCCCCGGATTCGGCGCAAACAAGGCAAAGCGCCTCAGCCCCGCGGGATGGCCTCAATAATCACATAGGCCATGGCCATGGGCGGCTCATCCGTCATGCTCAGATGGATGACCATGTCATGGCCCTCAGGCGTCAGGCGCTTGAGCTGTTCAGCCGCGCCCCCCGTCAGCCGCATGGTTGGTTTGCCGGAGGGCAGATTGACCACCCCCATATCCCGCCAATAGACGCCCCGGCTAAGGCCGGTTCCCAAAGCCTTGGAGCAGGCCTCTTTGGCCGCAAAGCGCTTGGCATAGGAGGCTGCCCTTTGCGCGCGCTTGTCCGACTTGGCCTGTTCAACGGGGGTAAAGCAACGCTGCACGAAGCGCTCGCCATGCCGCACCAGCACCTCTTCAAGGCGCGTAATGTTGCACAGATCTGACCCAATCCCCACGATCATGTCAGGCCCCTTGAGCCCTGCCCTCATCCATGGCTTTGCGCATGGTGCGGATGGCCTGCGTCAAGCCAACAAAGATCGCCTCGCCCATCAGAAAATGACCGATGTTCAATTCAATGATTTGCGGCAAGCTCGCAATCTTGCGGGCCGTGTCAAAATCAAGTCCGTGACCGGCATGGCACTCAATGCCAAGCTCTTCAGCGCGTGCAGCTGCCACGCGAATACGGCCAAACTCATGATCGGCTTTATCGCTCTGCCCATGCGAAATAGCATCGCACCATGAGCCCGTATGAAGTTCCACCACGGGCGCGCCAATTGACTTTGACGCCTCCAGCGCTTCAAGCGAAGGCTCGATGAAGAGCGAGACACGCACACCTGCGCGCGTCAGTTCTTGCGTGATGATCTTCAGCCGATCATGGCCACTCACCACATCAAGCCCGCCTTCGGTCGTGCGCTCGCTGCGCTTCTCCGGCACAAGGCATGAGGCATGGGGGCGCGTATGCAGCGCAATGCCCACCATTTCATCGGTGGCAGCCATTTCGAAATTCAGCGGCTTGCTGATCTCGCGCTTCAACCGCGCCATATCTTCATCGCGGATATGGCGGCGGTCTTCGCGCAGATGCGCTGTGATGCCATCGGCACCCGCAGCAATGGCCAGCAAAGCTGCGCGCACCGGATCCGGCAAAGCACCGCCGCGCGCATTACGCACGGTCGCAACATGGTCGATGTTGACGCCCAGGCGTAGAGGTTTTGTCATTTGGCAAGCCCACGGCTGCCCGGCTTGATCGCCGGAATGGCGGCAAGATCCGCCGGCAATTCATCAACGGCATAATCAGGAATGACCATGGTCGCGAGGGCCACATGCGGCACGCCGCCCAGATCTGCCTTGCCGCCCGAACGGTCGATGAGGCAAGCCGCGCCCACAACCTTGCCCGGATGTTCTTTGATCGCCGTGATCGTCTCACGCAATGACAGGCCGGTGGTGATGATATCTTCCACCACCAGAACGCGGTCGTCAGGCTTGATCTCAAAGCCGCGACGCAGCTGGAATTGACCAGCCTCTCGCTCGACGAAAATCGCGCGCGCGCCCAAGTGACGTGCTGTCTCATAGCCCGGCACAATACCGCCAACGGCGGGCGAGACCACAACATCGATACGCCCAAACTCAGCCTTCACTTTGTCAGCGAGTGCCTTGCAAAGCTTCTCCGTGCGAGCCGGATCCTGAAAGACAAACATCTTTTGCAGGAAGACCGGGCTGCGGCGGCCAGAGGTCAGAATGAAATGGCCGGTCAGCAAAGCGCCGGCGGCGCGGAATTCGTCGAGTACTTCATCGTGGGTCATGATCAGGTCCTGCCTTGTCAGGCCCATTTAGGGCCTGCCCTGCCGCTGGCACAAGGCCCCGGCCTATTCTGCGGCCGCCGCAATCTCGCCTGTCCCCAGCTGGACCTCCAGCAGGCGGCGATAGTGGCCGTCCGGGCGAGCCATAAGCTGCGCATGGGTGCCATCTTCCACCACCTCGCCCTTCTCAAAGACAAGGATTCGGTCGAGCCGCTGGATGGTCGAGAGCCGATGCGCCACCACAATGGTCGTGCGCCCCGCCGACAGCCGGTCCATGGCATCGCGGATATATTTCTCAGACACGCTATCAAGGCTCGAGGTCGCCTCATCCAGCACGAGGATCGGCGTATTGGCCAGAATGGCGCGGGCGATCGCCACGCGCTGGCGCTCGCCGCCGGACAATTTGATGCCCCGCTCGCCCACCAAGGTCTCATAGCCTTTGGGCAGATTGTCGATGAACTCAGCCGCATGGGCAAAGCGCGCTGCCTCACGGATCTCCTCAAGGCTGGCGCCCGGGCGACCATAGGAAATGTTCTCGGCCAAAGAGCGGTGAAACAGAATCGGATCTTGCGGCACAAGACCCACCGATTGGCGCAGGCTCGTTTGCGTCACGCGCGATATATCCTGACCATCAATCAGAATGCGCCCCTCATCGAGATCATAAAAACGCTGGATGAGTTTGACGAAAGTGGATTTGCCCGAACCCGAATGACCAACAAGGCCCACGCGCTGACCAGCGGGAATGGTCAGAGAGAAATTGCGATAGACAGCAGCGCGCGCGCTCTTGTAGCGGAAGGTGATATTTTCAAATTCGATACTGCCACGACTGACAGCAAGCGGCACAGCATCCGGCGCATCGGCCACATCAAGCTCGGCATCACGGAAGTCGAGCACATCATCCATATCATTCACATTGCGCTGGATCTGGCGCACATGCTGGGCAATGTCGCGCAGATAGCCGCTGATGAGAAATTGCGTGGCGATGAGACTGGCAATATCACCAGGGGTCGCCTCGCCGCGGCTCCACAGCAAAATACCAACCGACAACATGACAGCTTGCAGAACAAGCAACATGGCTGCCTGCGCCAAGCCCGTCCATGCGCCGCGATCCCACGCCACGACGGAGCGCTGCGCCCATTTGGACACGACATCTTTAAAGAGCGCATCCTCACGCTGTTCAGCTGCAAAGCTCTTCACCGTCGGATTGCCCGTGACAGAATCTGCGACAGTGCCGCTCAGTCTGGAATCCATTTCACGCGCAGCGCGATTGGCGGGCGAGACCCAGAAGATCGACAGGCTGACACTCACTGCGATGAAGACAACAATGCACAGGCCCACAAGAGCGCCCAACAAAGGCCAGCGCCAGGCAAAGGTTGCCGTGACGCCAAGCACAACGATGAGTGCCGGCACGAGATTGAATGCGAGCGTATCGGTGAATGTGTCAAAGCTCGACATGCCGCGCGTGATCTTGCGCACCGTCGCACCCGCAAAACTATTGGCATGCCAATCAGCCGAGAAGCGCTGCACTTTGCTGAAGGCATCTTGCCCGATGGCCGAGATGGCGCGCGCGCTCATACGGTTCAGCAAGAAGGTCACAAGCTGACGCGAGACCTGAAAAGATGTGGCCAGCAGTAACAGCCAGCCCAAGGCATGAAGAGCGGGCTTTGGATCATCGCGCAGACCTTGCGCCACCGCATCAACGAGCCAGCCAGCCGCCAGCGGCACGCTGACATCAATCAAGGTCGAGCCAAAACGGGCAACAAGCAGCGTCCCGAAGAGAACGGGTGACAAAAGCCAATAATGGGTTGCGAACCGCCACACGCGGCCCAGCTTGCTCTTCGCGCGCATCATCACCTGATGGAAAGGGAACTGAACGCCCATATAGCACGGGCGCCGCCCTCTTCCACCCTTCTCTATTTGCGCCCATAGGTGAGGAAGAGCGTCACCGGCAAACCACCGGGCGGCGGGGGAAAAGGCGCCGCCTTGCGCAGGCCCGCCACCACCGCAGCATCAATCTTCGGATCGCCGCTCGTGCGGGTCACACTGGCAAAGACAATGCGCCCGAAGGAGTCGACGGTGAAATTCACCTGCGTCTGCCCCTTCAGTGGCCCCTGCGTTGGTGGCAACTGAATGCGCGGCACAATGAGGCCAAACAGAATGGACTCATAGGTTGCGCGCGCATTGCCATTCATCAGCGTCTTCGCGCCGCCTCTCTCAAACTCCATATCGGGCAGCGGCGTGAAGGTGCCAAAGCGCTCAGCAGGTGTCTTCTCGGGCTTGGGCGGCGGCGGCTCTTTCTTCGCGGGCTGCAAAGCCTCAGGCGCAGGTTCGGGCTCCACCTCTTCCACCGCGTCAGGTGGTGGAGGCTGCGCCTCTTGCGGTGCCTCTTCAGGCACACGCGTCGCCTCTTTATCCTGCTGAGCGGGGCTTTCGCGCTCCTGCAGTTTGGGAGCATCAGTCGCAATCTCCGAACGCTCCTGCTGTTGCGGAGGCGGCGGTTCGGGCGGCTTTTCTTCGGGCTTTTGCTCGTCTTGTTTTTCAGGCTCGGGCTCGGCTTCGGGCTCGGGCACAAGCTCCACCGGGATCACTTCGGGCTCGACCGGGAGCGGCTGATATTCACGCACAAAGAGCGCCACGATCAGCGCATGAAGCAACAGACACAGAGCGAGCAAGACCACAAAGCGACGCCGACTGATGCGCCAGCGCGACGTCAGATAGATCCGGTCCTCGCTGCTCGCCTGCAGGGACATGGCGAGCCGTCAGCCATTCACACGCTCGACCCGCGACACAACACTCTTGGTCTTCAGCAGCGAAATGATGCCGGTGAGATGTTTGAGGTCATGCACTTGCAGATCGATAACAATGTCGCGGAAATCCGACGAGCGATTGACGAATTCCACATGATCAATATTGGCCCCCTCTTCACCAATCACCGTGGCAATCGTGCCCAAAGCACCCGGTTCATTCAGCGCATTGACGATGATCTGGGAGGGGAAAAACTCATGCAGCTCCTCATCAAGATCCCAACGCACATCAAGCCATCGCTCGGGTTGATCATCAAATGCCGTCAACGCAGGCGATTGAATGGGATAGATGGTGATGCCTTCACCGGGAGTGAGAATACCAACAATGCGATCACCCGGCACAGCGCCACCATTGGGCGCAAAGCGCACAGGCAAGTCGCCATTGAGGCCACGAATGGGAATGGCATTGGGCGAGACTTCATCCTTACCGGGAACTTTGAAAACAAGGCTCGCAGCTTTGTTGAGACCAAACCAGCCGGGCTCACCTTTGGCAGGTGTTGAAGCGCTCTTGCGCTCTTCGCGGAAGTCAGGATGAACCGCGCGCACCACATCGCCCGAGAACATTTCACCGCGACCAACAGCGGCCAAAACATCTTCGACACTCTGTCGCGCCAGACGCGGCAGCGAGGCTTTCAGTTTCTCTTCCGAGAATTGCTTGCCAGCGCGCTCAAAGGCGCGCGCAATGATCTGACGACCAAGGCCCGCATATTGCTTGCGCACCGCATCGCGTGTTGCGCGGCGGATCGCAGCGCGCGCTTTACCCGTGACAACAAGCGATTCCCAAGCAGCCGGCGGCGATTGGCCTTCAGCGCGTGTGATATCGACTTCATCGCCATTCTGCAGTTCTGACAGCAGAGGCGCGATGCGCCCATTGATCTTGCAGCCAATCGCACCATTGCCCAATTCAGTATGCACCGCATAGGCAAAGTCGATGGGCGTTGCACCGCGCGGCAGTGCAATCAGGCGGCCCTTGGGCGTGAAACAGAAAACCTGATCAAGAAAGAGTTCGAGCTTCGTATGCTCCAGAAACTCTTCCGGGCTGTCGCCTTCGGCCAGCATCTCGATCGTGCGTCGCAGCCATTGATAAGCACGGCTCTCTTGCGAGAGCGCATCTCCATCAATACCGCGCCCATCTTTGTAGAGCGCATGGGCGGCGATACCATATTCGGCGATTTCATGCATGGTGCGCGTGCGCACTTGCAGTTCAACGCGCTGACGCCCCGGCCCCACCACCGTTGTATGGATCGAGCGATAATCATTCTGTTTGGGCGTCGAGATATAATCTTTAAAGCGCCCCGGCACGGTCGGCCATTTTGTATGAACGACACCAATCACGCGATAGCAATCTTCGACCTCTTTCACGACGACGCGAAAACCGAAGATGTCTGACAATTGCTCAAAGGCAATCGACTTGTGCTCCATCTTTTTGAAAATGGAGTAAGGCGCCTTCTGGCGACCTTTCACCTCAGCTTCAATGCCGCGCTTGGCCAGAGCCTCTGTCAATTCGCGTTCAATGCTGGTGATGAGCGCTGAGCTATTGGTCTCAAGATCCTTCAGCCGCGCTTCGATCATCGCATGGGCTTCACTCATCAGCGTGCGGAAGGACAGATCCTCCAACTCATCACGCAAATGTTGCATACCCATGCGCCCGGCAAGTGGCGCATAAATGTCGAGCGTCTCTTGCGCGATACGGGCGCGCTTCTCCGGCGGCACGAAATGCAGCGTGCGCATATTGTGCAACCGGTCTGCAAGCTTGACGAGCAACACACGCACGTCATCGGCAATCGCCAGCAAGAGCTTGCGGAAATTCTCTGCCTGTTCGGCGCGCTTGGAGACCAGATCAAGCTTCTTGAGTTTGGTTAGACCATCGACGAGCGCGCCAATCTCGGGGCCGAAGAGATGGTCAATCTCTTCCCTCGTGGCCGTAGTGTCCTCAATCGTGTCATGCAGCACCGCCGCGACAATGGTCGCGTCATCGAGCTTGAGATCGGTGAGGATCGCGGCGACTTCGAGAGGATGGGAGAAATAAGGGTCGCCTGAGGCGCGCTTTTGGGCCCCATGGGCCTTCATTGCATAGACATAGGCACGGTTGAGCAGATCCTCGTCAGCGTTCGGATTATATCTCCGCACGCGATCAACGAGTTCGTACTGCCGCATCATGTGAAAAACATAGCTCCCAGATCTGACCCCTTGCCAGATCTGCCACTATCTATGCGCGCGTTGCCATGCACAAGCCCCGCCGTGATGACGGCGAGAACAGACAAAGGCCTATTCGCCGTCGTCTTCGGTTTCAGCCGGGGGCACAAGACCTTCGAGGCCGCGCAGCAGGTCTTCTTCCGTCATACGGTCGAACTGCACATCGCCAGCAGGCTCGCCAAGCGCATCGCTGGCCGAGGCGAGCGAGGGAACGACTTCAGCCTCAGGCTCGTCGACTTCGACGTTCTTCTGAAGCGAATGAATCAGATCTTCCATCAGATCATCAGGCTGCAGCGTGCTGTCAGCGATCTCACGCAGCGCAACGACAGGGTTCTTGTCATTGTCGCGATCAATGGTGATCTGAGCGCCCGAGGAAATCAGCCGCGCACGGTGGCTGGCCACGAGAACGAGCTCGAAACGGTTCTCGACTTTGTCGATGCAATCTTCGACGGTGACGCGGGCCATGGGCGGCGATCCTGTGTAGGGGATGTCCGGGAAGCCCCGGAGATACAAAACCCCTCGTCAGATTGCAACATATAAATGCGCGCGTGAGCGATTCACCCGGAAAAGCCCGGCTCAGCTACCGTTGCGGTAACGCCGCGACTGGTCGCGAAACGCGCGTTACACATCATTTGACCTTGACTTCCCCTACTTTAGGCGGTGAATGTAACACAAGTTTGAGGCGCTTCCTGCCAAGGTTGGGGTGTTACCCGGTCTGTTAGGCGCGAAGTTCCGCTACTAGCTCATGAATTCCATTTCAGGATTGCGCCTGCTTAACGGGTTGGGGCGCAGCGAAAGCGTTTCCAGGGATTCATGCATTTCACGGACCCGGTAGAGATAGAAGCATGGCAGATTCGGAACGTATCGCATTGTTCATTGACGGTGCGAACCTGTACGCTACCGCGAAGTCCCTCGGCTTCGATATTGATTACAAGCGCCTCCTGAAGGAGTTCCAGTCTCGCGGTCGCCTCGTGCGCGCCTTCTATTACACCGCGCTGGTGGAAGATCAGGAATATTCCTCCATCCGTCCCCTCATCGATTGGCTCGACTACAATGGCTATTCGGTCGTGACCAAGCCGACCAAGGAGTTCGTGGACTCGCTCGGTCGCCGCAAGGTCAAGGGCAGCATGGATGTTGAACTGGCCGTGGACGCCATGGAAATGGCTGAACATCTCGACCATGTCGTGCTCTTCTCTGGCGACGGCGACTTCCGCTCGCTGGTGGAAGCTGTGCAGCGCAAGGGCGTGAAGGTCTCGGTGGTCTCCACCATCACCACCCAGCCCCCGATGGTGGCTGACGAGTTGCGCCGCCAGGCGGACGAATTCGTCGATCTCATCCATCTGGCCGCCAAGATCGGCCGCGACCCTGTGGAGCGTACCGACCGCCCCGAGCGTCCCCGCTTCGTTGAGCGTCGCCCCACCGCAGCGGGCGCACCCGCAGCCCCTGCGGCTGCTGGCGACGACGCGGAATAACAGGCCCTGCCGCCCAAGGCCAAGACCACTGTGATCGCGCCCGGGCCTTACGGCCCTGGGCGCGATTGTTCTTTGTGCCCTCGCCTGCGCGATTTTCGCAACGAGGCGCGGCTCATGGAGCCGAGCTGGCACAATGCCCCCGTCCCCTCCTTCGGCTCCAAAGACGCCCGCCTGCTGATTGTGGGACTGGCCCCGGGCCTGCGCGGCGCCAATCGCACCGGCCGCCCCTTCACCGGCGATTGGGCGGGGGACCTGCTCTATGAGACCCTGATTGAATATGGCTTTGCCACCGGCCTCTATGAGGAGCGGCCCGACGACAGCCTCACCTTGGTCGATACCCGCATCACCAATGCCGTGCGCTGCGTGCCCCCGCAGAACAAGCCCACCCCTGCCGAGATCAAAACCTGCCGGAGCTTTCTGGAGGCGACAATCTCTGACATGCCAAATCTGAAGGCCATCGTGGCCCTGGGCCGCATCGCCCATGAGAGCCTTGCCCGCGCGCTGGGCCAAAGCCCCTCAAAGCTGCCTTTCAGCCATGGGGCGAGCTTCGACCTGCCGCAGATCGGCTCAGGCATTCGGGTCTTCGATAGCTATCACTGCTCCCGCTACAATACGAATACGGGCGTTCTGACACCGAAGATGTTCAAGGCGGTGTTCAAGGATGTGCAGCGGATGTTGGGATAGGACCACGCTGGACTGCTGCCCCTCAAAAGAAGAGGCACCCGCTCCGCCCAGTGGGAGGAGCTGTCGGCGGATGCCGACTGAGGCGGGGATCGAGACTTTCAGAATGACGCCGGAGCTAAGGGAGCCTCTCGGGGCAACACCCGATCCCCTCATCCGTCTGCTCCGCAGCCACCTTCTCCCACTGGGAGAAGGTGGCGCTTACCTCATCCAGATTCATATTCTTAACAAACAAAAGCAAATACCTGAAAAAACTAGTTATTCTGCTTCAACAGCCTGCTCTTCTCGCGGTTCCAGTCGCGTTGCTTCTCAGTCTCGCGCTTGTCATGCAGTTTCTTGCCGCGCGCAATCGCGACCTCGATCTTCGCCCGGCCCTTCTCGTTGAAATAGAGTTTGAGCGGCACAATCGTCATGCCCTCGCGCTCGATGGCCTGCGACATTTTCACGATCTCGCGTTGCTTGAGCAGCAATTTGCGATGACGCTTGGGCTCGTGATTGAAGCGATTGCCCTGCAGATATTCGGGGATATTGGCGTTGATCAGCCAGACCTCGCCATTGCGGTCGACGCTGACATAGCTCTCGGCAATGGTCGCCTTGCCGGTGCGCAACGCCTTCACCTCGGTACCATGCAGCATGATACCGGCCTCGAAGACCTCACCGATCTCGTAGTTGAACCGCGCTCGGCGGTTGTCGGCGGCGATCTTGATGGGTCGGCTTTCCTTGGCCACTCGGCCTCCTTCGTGACCGATCAGGCCTTCAAGATGCCAGCGTGGACCATGGCCGCGCGGATGATCTGCTTGGTGGGCTCCATGGAGGGAACGAGCGGCAAGCGCACCTCCTCCGACACTTTGCCCAGCAAGGAGAGGCCATATTTGGCGCCCGTCACACCCGCTTCGGTGAAGATGCCCGCATGGAGCGGCACGAGCTTGTCCTGCACCGCCAGCGCGCCAGCAGCATCGCCCGCAAACCAGCGGTCCATCAAATCAGCGCACAGGCGCGGCGCGACATTGGACACGACCGAGATACAGCCCACAGCACCCGCTGCGAGGCAGGACAAAGCCGTGATGTCATCGCCCGAGAGCTGGATGAAATCCGGCCCCATGGCCTGACGCTGCAGCGAGATGCGCGCGACATTACCGGTTGCATCCTTCACGCCCGCGATGTACTTCAGCTCGAAGAGGCGCTTCATCGTGTCGACTGACATATCGACGACCGAACGCGGGGGGATGTTGTAGATGATGATCGGAATGCCGATCGCATCATTCACCGCCTTGAAGTGGCGATACATGCCCTCCTGGTTCGGCTTGTTATAATAAGGCGTGACGATGAGCACGGCATCGGCCCCGGCCTTTTCGGCATGGCGGGCCAGCTCAACGGCCTCATGCGTATTGTTGGAGCCTGCGCCAGCGATCACAGCTGCGCGACCTTTGGACTCCGAAATACACATTTCCACGACGCGGCGATGCTCGTCATGCGACAGGGTCGGGCTTTCGCCGGTGGTGCCAACCGGGATCAAACCCGTTGTTCCTTCAGCGATTTGCCAGTCGATAAGGGAGCGGAAGGCCTGCTCGTCGACTTTGCCGTCCTTGAACGGGGTCACAAGTGCCGTCATCGAACCCTTCAGATTGGCCTTCGTCGCCATGATCACCTCTCCCAACACCCGTCTTGCGCCCCAAACGCGCCGCAATCGACAGGCTCACTTCGCAAATCGAAAGACACAGATAGCCCTTGCAGGCGGGCGAGGAAAGAGGCTCCAGCGCTTGCTCCACCGTGAAGGCCGCCCCAGCTGGTAAGGAATTCGTAAACCATAATGCCCAGTGTGCCTTATTCGATCATTCGTGAGGACTGCCGGATTCGATGCCGATGAAGCGCCCGCCCCGTCCCCTGCTCTATGGACTCACAGGCTTTGGCCTTGTGGGCCTGGGGATCGTGGCTGTGCCTCCGGCCCTGCGCGGCGTCACCACACCCCCCGGCAGCCTGCGCGAACAAGCGCCCTTCGCACTCACAGCCAAGCCCGGCGCGCTTGATGCCATCACCACAGCCTCGCTGCCAAAGCCCCGCCCCTTGGGCGATCATGATGTCCTCGCCTATGCGAGCCCAGAGCCTGAGCTGAGCCGTGGTAGCGCACTTCTGGCCGACCCTGCCCCGATCATGGTCGATGCGCGTGGCGTTGCGGAGGCGATCAGCTTCTATCGATCTGGAGACTTGGCCGCCGGCGATGCGGCCGCCGCCAAAGCTAACAATGAGATCGCGCGTCTCACCGCTGAATGGGCTGCCCTTCGTTTGTTGCCGCGCGAAGCTGGGATCGAGCGCATCGCGGCCTTTCTGAAAAACAATCCAAGCTGGCCGAATGGCTCTTATCTGCGACGCAATGTCGAAGAGATGCTGCACACCGAAAAACGCAGCACGGCAGAGGTCATCAACTGGTTCAAACAAAACCGCCCCGAAAGCGCGCTCGGCAAGATTGCTTATGCCCGCGCTCTACAGGCGCAGGGCGATATGCGCACAGCCACATCCTTGCTGCGTGGGCTGTGGCGCGAGGCAGAGCTTTCAGCATCCCTTGAAACCAAAATCCTCAAAGACTTCCCCGATGCGCTGACCAAAACAGATCATAAGACGCGCGCCGATATCTTCTTCTACAAAGACAATATGAGCGTGGCTGCACGCGCAGCCACATTGGCTGGCGCTGATGTCGCAGCCCTTCACAAAGCGCGCGCCAGCTATAGCCAAGTCGCTGCCAAAGCACTGCCACCTGAGCTTCAAAACGACCCGACGCTGATCTTCGCGCAGGTCAAAAAATTGAGGCAAGACAACAAGTTCGCGGAGGCAGCGCAACTTCTGCTTGATGCACCGCGTGACACAGCCCGCCTCTTGGTCGGCGATGAATGGTGGACGCAGCAACGCATCGTCGCCCGCAAAATGCTCGATCTGGGCGATGCAGCCACCGCCTATCGCTTGGCAGCGCGCCATTCGGCGCAAGCCAATGATCAGCGCATTGAAGCTGAGTTTCATGCAGGCTGGATTGCGCTGCGCTTCTTGAAAGATGCACAGCGCGCCGCCCCGCATTTTGATGCGGCCGCCGCGCAAGCCAAGACGCCCATCTCCATCGCGCGCACAGCCTATTGGCAGGGCCGCACATGGGACGAGTTGGGCCGCGCAGACGACGCGCGCGCGGCCTATGAGAAAGCCGCTGCACAGCCCACGACCTATTATGGCCAGCTGGCCACGGCGCGGCTTGGCCAGAACCGCCTGACCTTGCGCATGGCCAGCAAACGGGCTGTTGGCGATGCGCGCGCCCTGCCCATTCGCGTGGCTGAATTGCTGGGCGCGCTCGAGCAAAAAGATCTCGCTGCGCAGATTGCCTATGAGAGCGCGCGCCGCCTTGATGATGAAGCGCAGATCGCCGCTTTGGCCGCCATGGCCTGGCGCATGGGCGATGCGCGGATCACGCTCAATGTCGGCAAATATGCCAGCCAGCGCGGCTTCACCATGGATGAAGCCGCCTTCCCCACTTTCGGTGTGCCAGACTTCGAGCGTCTGCCGGGGTCTGCAACGCCCGCCCTTGTCTATGCGATCGCGCGACAAGAGAGCGCCTTCGACAGCAAGATCACCTCGTCAGCAGGCGCCAAGGGCCTCATGCAAATGCTGCCCTCCACTGCGCGCCGCACAGCCCAGCGCGCAGGCGTGGCCTTTGACGAACAGCGCCTGCTGAGCGATGCGAGCTTCAATGCGAAATTGGGCGCGGCGCATTTGGGTGAGCTGATAGTGGAACATCCCGGCCCGCTCATCTTCACCTTTGCCGCTTACAATGCAGGCGGTCGCCGTGTGCGCGAATGGATCGCCGCCTATGGCGATCCGCGTGACCCGAATGTAGATCCCGTGGACTGGGTGGAGCGTATTCCCTTCACCGAGACGCGCAATTATGTCCAGCGCGTGACCGAGAATCTCGAAGTCTATCGGCAGCGTTTCGGTGAGGCGGAGCATTTGCAGATTGAGGCCACATTGCGGGGTCAGATTCAGCGCTGAGGATCCATGGCAGACAGCCACTTCTACACATCTCTCGATGGCCTCAAGCTTCATATCCGGCAATGGGGCACTGGCTCTGACTTGCTGCCCATCGTGTGCCTGCCGGGTCTGACGCGCAATCATATGGATTTTGACTCCATCGCGCAGCGCCTCAGCACCAAGCGCCAGGTCATCGCCTTTGATTATCGCGGGCGCGGCCTGTCGCAGCGCGACCCCGACTGGACGCATTATGATCTGCTCGTCGAAAATGCAGATA
The DNA here is from genome assembly GCA_947454485.1 of Beijerinckiaceae bacterium. GTDB lineage: Bacteria > Pseudomonadota > Alphaproteobacteria > Rhizobiales > Beijerinckiaceae > Terripilifer. The sequence continues at coordinate 91,179 of CANGJJ010000008.1, read as the reverse complement.
TTCTGAAAGGGCTCGCAGAGCTTCAAATCACCCAAGCGATCATTCTGGGGACATCACGCGGGGGCTTGCACGCCATGCTCTTCACACTGACGCAGCCGGCCCTGCTGCGCGGCGTGATCCTCAATGACATTGGCCCGGTGATTGAACCCGAAGGGCTGAAACGCATCCGCGCCTATGTCGGCAAATATGAACAACCCAAGACATGGGACGAGGCGATTGCTGCCGCCAAACGCGCGATGGGCAGTCAGTTCACGAACATCAGCGAAGAGGACTGGCGCGCCTATGTGCAGGCCACATTCACGCAGACCGATGGCGCCATTGAACTGAGCTATGACCCCGCCCTGTCAAAGGGACTGGAAGCGCTCAATCTTGACGCGCCGCTGCCAAGCCTGTGGCCGCAATTTGGCGCTCTGGCTGGCGTGCCCGTCATGTGTATCAGGGGCGAGACCTCTTATTTGTTGAGCGAAGAGACGGTCACACAAATGGCCGCCCAGCATCCCAATTTCACCCGCGTCGATGTGCCCGGCCAAGGTCATGCGCCCCTGCTGCGCGATGAGTCGACACAGGCCGCGATCGAAAAATTCATCGCCCTGATCGACACCGCCCCCTGACCCGTCCCAAAAGCCGCAGGAGAGCGAGGCTTTTCCACCCAATCAGCCCGGCGCTATTGACCAGCCAGCCCCGTTTCTGTAGGGGTTCGGCACTGCTGGAGATGTGGCCGAGAGGCTGAAGGCAACGGTTTGCTAAATCGTCATAGGGGAAACCCTATCGTGGGTTCGAATCCCACCGTCTCCGCCAGTCATCCCCCTCCAGAACCGCCGAATGAGCCAATGCCGCCCGGCTCAATCGGGCCATGAGCCAGGACGACTGTCCGGGAATTTTGGAGACTTGTTGTAGATAGCTCTCGCATCCCAAGCGTCGTTATAATTGTCATCTTGAGACGCCCCCAGAGATCTTAGCCCACATCCCCTCTTGCCATTCACAGCTATCAACTGCCCGTTGTGATCCAGATAGGCAAAGCCATGCGTGAGCCCGTCGCGATTGATGCGCGCCGCCTCTCCCGACAAAACTCCTCTGACGCTGTCGTCAAAGCTAACGCGCGCCCAAACAGATTGGGGCCCGTGGGACACAGAGAATTATAGGCGATGACGACAACTATATTTTGGTTCTCAAAATCAGAACTGGCAAAAGAACCCAATGCACCCTCAGAGAATTGGAATTTCTGAGAGCTGGCGCGAACAATATAAAAACTATCACGCAAGATATGTCGGGCGAAGAGATCACAGCCCTTCAGAGTGCAGATGATATCTATCTGTCGCTACATCCCGCCGAAGGTTACGGCCTCACGATACATGAATGGTTGCTCACAGGGCGACCCGTCGTCGCAAACAAATGGTCAGCAAAAGCGGAATTTGGACCCAAATTCGAGACCTACTACCCAGTCAAATACACACTGACCCAATATAGCGACTGGATGAACGCTTTTCCCGGCCCAAGCTTTTTATGGGCCGACGCAGATACTCATCATGCAGCAGAGATTCTAAAATAGATCGCAAAATATCTCGTTTCATAAGGGTTGCATTGGCAATCACGACGCGATGAAACTCTTCCCCAAAAGCAGTTGAAGACTTGAGAATTACTGCACAAAGCAACTCTCGCGTCACGACGATGAGTAGTCACAGGCCAACAATTTTGATTTAATAAAAGCTGTTCTGCAGACAGCAGCAGGCGTTCTGACATCGGATAAAAGAACGAATGAAACGCGCGTTAATTACCGGCATTACCGGACAGGACGGTTCTTATCTGGCGCGACTGCTTCTCGATAAAGGTTATCAAGTCTTCGGCATGAAACGCCGGTCATCGAGCCTGAATAGTCAGCGTATCGATGACATCTATGAAGATATCCATGAACCCGATTCTCGGCTGGTTTTGTTTTATGGCGATATGACAGATGCCACCAATCTGATCCGCATCATCCAAGAAACCCAACCCGACGAGATCTATAATCTGGCAGCACAAAGCCACGTCCAGGTGAGCTTCGAAATGCCCGAATATACAGCCAATGCCGATGGGCTGGGGACGTTACGATTGCTTGAGGCTCTGCGTATTCTAGGCTTGAGCCGCACCCGCTTTTACCAAGCCTCGTCCTCTGAACTCTTTGGCAAAGTGCGCGGAACACCGCAATGCGAAACAACGCCCTTTTATCCACGCAGCCCCTATGCCATCGCCAAGCTTTACGCGCACTGGACTGTTGTAAATTACCGTGAGGCCTATGGTTATCATGCCTCCAACGGCATCCTCTTCAATCATGAAAGCCCGGTACGCGGTGAAACCTTCGTCACCCGCAAGATAACGAGAGCCGTTGCTGCCATGACGCGAGGCGAGCAACAGACCTTGTGGCTCGGCAATCTAGACGCCAAACGTGATTGGGGGCATGCGCGCGATTATGTCGAAGGAATGTGGCTCATGCTGCAACAAGACAAGCCGGATGATTATATCCTCGCAACCGGTGAAGCACACAGCGTGCGGGAGTTCACCCAAAAGGCTTTTGATGTCGCAGGCATACAAATCACATGGGAAGACGCGGGCGTGAATGAAGTGGGCCTCGACGCCAAGAGCGGCCGTACGCTTGTCAAAATTGACCCTCGCTACTTTCGACCGACAGAGGTTGATGAACTCGTCGGCAATCCGGCCAAGGCCCAATCGAAATTGGGATGGCGCCATAAAACATCGTTCGACGAGCTTGTGAGAGAAATGGTATCCGCTGATATCGAAAGCTTGGGTCGATGACACATTTCGACATTACGGCCAAAAAGATCTGGGTTGCAGGCCATCGCGGCATGGTTGGATCTGCGCTCGTGCGACGTCTCCAAAGAGAAGACTGTGAGATTATCACTGCCACGCGCGATGAGCTTGATCTGATAAACACTGCTGCTGTCTATGACTTTGTCACACGCAACAGGCCAGACGCCATCATTCTGGCAGCAGCCAAGGTTGGCGGTATCTTGGCAAATGCAGAACACCCAGTCGAATTTCTCTCCGAAAATCTCGCAATAGAATTGAATGTCATCAACGCTGCGCATCGCGCCGATATCCAGCGTCTCGTCTTTCTGGGATCCTCCTGCATTTATCCAAAATTGGCCAAAAATCCGATTCCAGAAGAAGCCCTTTTGACTGGCCCTCTTGAGCCAACCAATGATGCCTACGCTATCGCGAAGATCGCAGGTTTGAAGCTCTGCCAAGCCTACCGCCAACAATATGGCCGCGACTATATTTCTTGCATGCCGACCAATCTCTATGGTCCCCATGATAATTTTGATCTGCACAGCGCCCATGTGCTCGCTGCATTCATTGCCAAAGCCTATCAATCTAAAATCGAAGGTCAGCAAAGCTTCAACGTCTGGGGCTCCGGTGAGCCGCTCAGAGAATTCATGCATGTCGATGATTGCGCTGATGCGATCATCTTTCTCATGTCACATTATTCGAGCGACATGCATATCAATATTGGATCGGGTGAAGAGATCCGCATCACCGACCTCGCCAATCTGGTTTTGAACGCTGCCGGACTAACGAGCAATATCGTTTTTGATCACAGCAAACCCGATGGCACGCCACGCAAGCTTTTGGACTCAAGCCGACTGCAAGCATTGGGGTGGACACCACGCATTGCGCTGAAGGAGGGTATTCCTGCGCTCTACAATTGGTATGTTGAACACAGAACCTAACGAGCAGCCCCTCGGAATCTAAAATTAGAGATCATGCTCTCGAATATATTTTTTAAAAGTTTCTTTGCCTTTTTCAAAACGCTCGGGGCTTTCATGAGCTAGCATCACGTCATCAATCTCCACCTCGTGAGTGGTGCGGTGCCGATGGTGCCAGAAGATTTCATTGCTGCAGGCATAGCAACTATATTTCTTATGATATGCGCAAAACCAATTGTCAGAGAACATAGATTCAAAATCTGGCGGATATAGGTAGGACAGTTTGTCAAAGGCTGCCCGTGTCAAAATGGGGTGAAACACCGCCCTTTGGTCTCGACGCTCATCAAGCAGGTTCAAAACAACGTCGCTTCGAATTTCGACCAATTGATCGATCATACTGCGAATGGTTTCAGCCCATTTGAGGGGCGGAAACAGATCATCTGAAACCTGAATCAAAATATCACCCGCAGACAACTGCGCGGCCAAATTCCAACCCGTCACCGCATCTCTGCGCCCAGAATTGACAACAAAGCGCACAGATGGATGCGCGACATCTCCATGAAAGGGATCATCCGTCACCACGATCATGTCGATCTCTTGAGGATCTTCTGCAAACCACCTTTCTATGACTTTGCTGATGACCTGTGGCCTAGCGGTCGTGTAGAGCAAGGAGATAGATCGCATCCTGATTCAATCCCAAGTCAGATCATGACGCGCTCAGCGCCCAAGACAACGGCACTTTGCCACGCGCATAAATCGCATTCTGCCGAACACGCTCTACATGTTCAGCAGGCACGACATTGCGCATCAGCAAGTCACAACACGCATCGAGCGATTCACGATAATGGCCGGCCCAATAAGCAAGCACTGCAAACTCATCCAAAAATGCAAAGTCATAAATCCAGTTCTCGACAAAAAGACCGCCGACTGGTTTGGCCAAGAACAGTCCCGCAAGAGCAAGACGATAGCCCTCATCATATCGCTTCGTGAGCCGGCATAAGCGCGCCGCTCCGTGCAAAGCCTCCAGACGGCTTGGCTGGGCTGCGCTCGCATCTTTGTATGCTTGCAAGACATTGTCTTCCGACGCGCCCTCTGCTTCCATGAGCTGGGCGACCCGGTAGAGACTGATGAAAACCTCTTCTTGCCAAAACCCCATTAGGGCACGTTGCCGATAGTGGATGATCGCATTTTTGCGATCGCCCGCGTCTTTATATGATTGCGCCAGATAGAATGTGTAACGCGCGCGCATGAATTCATCGGTTTCGCTCAGCAGAGCCTTTTCCAAGACCTCAGCATCGCGAATATATTTCTCGGGGTCTTTGTTGCGCGCGCCGAGCCGACGCGACTCGACCCAAAGCCCTTGAAGATTGGCTGACTTGGCATTCTCCGGTGCAACCAGAAATTCATGCAAGACGCCGCGATAGAAATTGTTTTGATGATTGCGAACGAGCTGAACGCGTTGATAACTGACCCCCGCATCAAGCAGGTTCAGCATATAGATATCAGCATCAAGCTTTGCTTTGAGCTCCTGCACATTGGTCTGAGGGTCAAAATGAAGGACATCATCAGCGTCCATGATCAACGCATAGTCGATCTCAGAGCGCGAGCGTAGCAATTCAAGGGCGCGCGAGCGATTGGACGCAAAGTCGCGCCAATGATCTTGATAGACTTCGCCCGCGATCTGATGCTCGGCACACCAAGCTCGGCAAAGGTCCTGCGTGCCATCGCTCGAACCCGTGTCGCAGATAAGCACATAGTCAACAAAAGGGGCCACGCTGTCGAGGCACTGCCGGATGACATGCGTTTCATTTTTAACGATCATGCAAAGACCGATTGACGCCACTGTACGACCCCTTCCCTAGCGTAAACGCTACGCGCCTTCGCGCACCAAGAGTGCCAAGCGGATGAAATAAGAAACAAGCATTTTTTTCTCCTCCGCCACAACGATGTTTTACTGATCTTTATCCAGAATCGGCTTGCCCATATGAACGAAGGCGCCCGATGTCGTGAAGACATCAGGCGCCCCAGATGAAAGGCACCGGCGCTTGGCTGACTTAATCATCCAGCGCCGGTGATATGTCTTAGAAGGAGAGCTGGTAGCCGCCGATTGCGGTCACAGCTGTGTCATTCGAATTGGCCTGGCTACGCACATTGACCGAGCCCAGCACACGCTGGTTCTTGTCAAACTGGTAGAACAAGCTGACCGAACCAACACCACGGGTCTTGTTGATGGTCGTGGTGGTGGCAAAGCCGAAGGACCCAAGACCGAAGATGTTGGACGTACCAGAATAGAGGCTGTTCTGAGCGCTCACATCTTGTTCGACACCAGCACCGATCTGGTAACCAGCCTTGTCACCCAACTTGCCCGCGAGACGCAGACCACCGGTCATCGTCGTCATGCGACGATAGAAGTCGTTATAGGTGATCGGGAACTCAACCGAATAGGCCACCGGCGTTTCTGAGTAACCCTTACGCGACACATCCGTGTAACGAATGCCAGCATAAGGCGTGGCCACCATGCCGCCACCCAGCGCAAAGCCCCAACCCAGTTCACCAGCAACCATATAGGAGTTGATGGAGGCGCGGCCCGAACCAGCTTCCGTAAAGGTCATCAGATCACGCGTGACAGTGACCTTATCGTTATGGGCAGCTGCAATGACCTTGCCCTTCAGGCCAGTGCCATTGACGCGCTGATCATAACCAATGAAGGCACCGAAGGTCGGCGACGCCTCAGAGAACTTCAGGCCATTGGCGCTCTTGTCTTGACCGCTATAGTCAATAAAGCCGCCGATGCGAAGCGCATCACCCAGACGATAGGCGGCGGTGAGAACACCAGCACCCTCATTGTCCGACTGGAAGCTGCTGTAGCGCGCCTGGAAGGAGATGCACAGGCCATTCTTGTCGAAGGTCGGGCAATCATAATTGGCCATGAAAGCCAATGCGGTTGAACGACGATCCAATGTGTTGGCAAGTGCACCACCATTGCGCAGCATGGCAGATGTGGTGTTTTGCAGATCGGGGCTGAAGATCAACACCAGATCCCAATTATTGGGGTCGTGCTGCTCCAACCGCCACTGGGTGTTGGCATAGGTGCCCCACCAGCCGGCCGCATTCGGCGTGTTGTTATATTGCGCCGCAGTCACGCCCGTCACCACCTCATGATATCTGATGCGTGTCAGGGGATCGCCAGCCGGCAGATTGGAGCTACCCGGGTTCACCTGCGTGACACCGAAGGTCATGTTGCCGGTACCATTGGTGACGAAGAGCTGACCATAATAAGTGTCGCTATTGATCACCATATTATAGTTGGTCGGCAAGGCGCCACTATAGGTCAGACCAACCATCGTGGGCGACACGCCGGGGCCAGCAGTTGAACCGCCCTGCGAGTTCGTCAGATGTGAGACTGAGCCGCTACCCGTCACATTGATGCCATAGCCATCGAGGCCCGTACCACCCGACGCACCACCGATCAGCGCGCCGAAGTTGGTGATCGAAGCAACGCCGCCCGACACATGGATCGCATCACCACCAGTTGCAAGGCCAGTCGAACCGCCCGAACCACCCTGAATGATACCGTTGTTGTTGATGCTTGCTGTGCCCGAAGTCACGAGAACGCCGGAAGAACCCGAAGCCGTTACAGCGCCTGTGCCACCGGTGATGATACCAAAGAGCTCGTTTGTCAGGTTGAGCGACAGGCCAGAGGCCACGATACCAGCGCCGCCCGCACCTAAATTACCCTCGCCGCCGTCGATCGTTCCACTATTGGTGATCGATGCAGTACCGCCCGTGACCAAAACACCAGCGCCGCCTGCATAGCCGATGCCGCCAGCAATGACGCCCGTGCCATAGTTGGTCAGGGTCAGCGTACCACCAGCAGACTGAATGCCTGCGCCGCCATTGCCTTGCAGACCAGCCGTACCACCAGAACCGCCAGCGCCACCAGCGCCGCCTGCACCACCGGCACCGCCTGCACCAGCTGCGCCACCAGCGCCCGGCGCACCACCTGTGCTGCCATCAGTGATGTTACCAGAACCAGCATTGCCGGTCGCGCCGGCAGATCCGGCCGCACCGGTTGTCCCGGTTGCACCTGCTGCACCAGCTGCTCCAGCCGCGCCTGTAGCGCCACCAGCGCCGCCCGTGCCGCCGATGACCGAACCGAAGTTCCAAATGGTCAGGGTCGAAGCATTATAGATACCAGCGCCACCAGCACCGCCGCTGCCGCCTGCCGCGCCGCGGCCACCCGTGCCACCGGTTCCGCCAGCGCCACCAGCGCCGCCAGCACCGCCCGCCCCACCAGCGCCACCAGCGCCACCAGAGCCTGTGTTACCAGTCGAGCCTGTAAAGCCGTTGCCACCATTGCCGCCAGCACCGCCATTGCCGCCAGCGCCACCAGCACCGCCAGCACCACCGGTGCCGCCCGTGCCGCCCGTGCCGCCGGTAGCACCCGTGCCACCGATGCCGCCGCGAATGGTCGCGCTAGGCCCAATGAGAAGGCCACCAGCCGTCGGGCCCGTATAGCCTGTGCCACCAATGCCGCCAGGGCTGCCCGCAGTCGCACCAGTCACGCCACTAGGGCCGCGTGTGCCGCTCGTACCAGAGCCACCAGCACCACCAGCACCACCAGCGCCAGCAGTTGAACCGCTTTGGCCGGTAGGCGCAGCGCCTGTAGTTCCCGAAGAGCCAGCAAAACCAGGGTTAGCAGCAGCCGTATTGCCCGCAGCGGTACCGCCGCTGGTGCCGGACGTGCCGGACATACCAGCCGTACCCGTATTGCCGGACGCGCCGGTCACACCCGCATTACCGCCATTACCACCCGCGCCGCCATTGCCGCCGCTACCGCCAAAACCACCCGTGCTACCAACGCCGCCAGCGGTTCCAGAGTCACCAATCACACTGCCAGCCGTACCCGCAATGCCTGTCTGGTCGGTGGTGATCGAAGTCTGCGCGCGAACTTGCGTTGCACCGGCGACTACAATCAACCCCGCCGCCAAAGCAATCATCGAGACAGAGCACTTCGACAGACGCGCAATATTGGCAGCATCCGCGCGGCGCTCATTGGCCGCAACAAGAAGAGCGTTTGTGTTCGGAACCTGAAGGGTCATAGACGGGCACTTTCGAAACGGTTTCGCGAACCCGCTAAGAAGAAGCGGGTACCTCGCCACGACCCGTAACAGCCCTTTTGTAAGTTTTATGCAAAAAGCATTTCATTCAAAGTAATTTACGCTTTTTGTGTAAAAATTAACCTGAAATTCGGGCGAATCTCTCCGCGAAGATACTCATAAAGCATAAACGCGGGAGGCTTGGACGGGGGTGCGTCACCTGTTTTGCCGGCACCTCTGTCGATCGGCAGATGGAGTTGGCGCCTGCCTGATTGCCCGTGAGTCGTCTTAGCCGCGCCAAGAGGAGACAACTTCCGGTGCCGCGTCACTCAAAGAGCAGGTAGAACCTTGCCCGCTCGGTCAAATGCCGCCGCACGGCCCAGCCAAGATGGTCAGTCGAACACAGCGGACGACCATAAAGTCCCGCTGGATGCGATATATAAAGAGGATCACAAGCCGCAGAAACGCGCGGGCTTCTATCAATGCTCTGACAGACGGACCTTGTCAGGCAGCTTGATTGGCGACGATGCCGACGACTTCGGCCGCCCATAAAATACGCGCCTCAAAATGAACGCGCCCCGTAATCTCCTGCACATCACCCTGCCCTGCAGTCGTAACGCGCAAGATTGTGCCAGCAACTGAAACCCGCTCGGGTCCGGCACTATTCTGCTTTTCTAGAATGATGAGGCAGCGCTTTGCGATGCAGCCAGACAAAGTACCGGCTGACTGGATGAGAAGCAGTTCATTCTTAAAGTAAGTGGGAGACAGATGGTCGTCCGGAATCCGCACGACAGACACACCACTCGGGATTGGGAACGGCGCCTCAACCTCGATGAAACCTTCAAGTCCATTCGCAAGATCATCCATCGGTTTGATGGTGTCAAAAAATGCGACCGAAGGCAACAAAGCCTTATTCACAGTCGCCTGAATCCCGAATGCAATCCAAGTCACAGATGTTTTGAAGGCTTCCGAATATAAAAGCAGCTCACCATCCTTGATCCCACGGCTGCCATTCTCATGGCCTGCATAAGTGGGATAGGGAATTTGAAGCCGCTCAGCCGCCTCTCTGGCAGTGCGAAAACCGGCGTCGATCCTCGCGGCCTTCAGACGAGAAGCCCGAGCCGAGTGCACAGCAAGATCGGTGTCGGCATTTGACATTGCGCGTTTATACAAAGCGCTCAACTGAGTGTCAAAAAAAACAGGATTAAATTATAGTGTACCCAAAATAGGTAATGGCGCCCGAGTTGAATAAAGCCGATCACAAGATCCAACAAAGTCAGCTGACGCTGACTGCCATCTTGCGACCCGATATGACGAGCGACAAGCAACCAATGATGTCAACGATGGGCTGGCGCTGGCACAAAACAACGCCGACCATACAAGCTAAAAGCACATCCGATATGCGAAACCACGCAGACTCGCGCCTCAAGAATGCGCGCCAAAATCTCTTTGAGCGATTTTGCCATCACTAACTCGCTTAAGGCCTCTCACATTCTCTTCAACCGAAACTCAAGTGCTTGAAGAAGTCATCGAAGCCAAATCAATGATAAAATTGTTGCAATCCTCTTTTTTAAGACAACAAAAACATCCTTTTTGATGAATAGATAATCACTATCCCAATGATCACATAAAAGTGATCTTTCATTAATCATCTGCTCGAATGAAAGCAGTCACTATGCATCGTCGAGATCTGCTTATTTCTGCCGCAACGACTGCCGCAGCCCTCGCTTGCCCTCAAATTATACGCGCGCAAGAGGCTCAAACCCATTTCTTCGCGGGCTGCTATTACGATACCGCTGTCTCCGACACGAGTACGCTCTTTCGCAACCTCATCAATCCACTTCGAGACGATCAGTCCGCTGAAAAGAACGGAGCAGAACTATCGCGCCGCGTTCGGGCCATCGTCGACACCAAAAAAGATTTTGCCCGCATCGTTGGCCTGAACGACAAAGATGAAGGCAATCCCATCGCATTGTCCGTCACACGCGCGCAGCATGACATTATCACCATCACCTCGCCTGGCCTCCCGAATGAGTTTCTGACCACTATCAGTGTCTCGGCTGCTGTTGATGTCATGACAGACAAGGCAGCGTTCAGGAATCAAAACCGGTTTGAGTCCCTCTACAGCACGATGATTGTCGTCAATCAGGTCATTCATGGGCGCAATCGTCCCAGCGACGCTGAGATCGCGCGGCACTATCAAAGCGTGTTCTTCGCGGCTGTTGAAGAGCTGCTGGATCGCACAGCCAAATATCTACGCGACAAGCGCGAGCGCGCGAGTGCGGTCTTTCAGGTGAAAAACATGGTGATGCCATCACCATTGCCGATCGACATAGACGGGCTGATTACAAGCGGCGTAGATGCAGCCGCTGACAAAAGCCCCGATGCACGCCAGCGCGAGATGACGAAGCTCAGCCGCGAAATCCAGCATATCTATAGCCTCATGATTTTGGACGCGCTTGATCGCGCAAAAGTCGCCAATGTCGCGATCTTGCCTCCCGAAAGCCCATGGACTGAAGGCCGCATCCTGCGTGTCTTGCAACAGCGCCTCGGTGTTCAGGCCCAAATCCTCGCGCAACCTGATTCAACACAAATGAACGGCTTTGAAATTCGCGCAGGCTTAATCAAGGTCGAGCGCAGCAAGGGCGCTGGCACGTCGCAAATCAATTGCACAATGGGATCGCGGATCGTGCGCCGTAAAGGCGAAGATCTCGAACATGTGCCAAGCTCGATCAAAGATACTGCAAAGAAGATTGCGGTCTCTACGAATGCGCGCACATTTATTGACCGCCCTGACTTCAAACGCGGTCTTCCACGAGATGTCATCATGGGCGCTATTCGCGATTCAGCACGCGGGGCAGCAACAGCGCTCGTCCCACTCCTTAAAGCAACAGCAGAAGAATTTTAGGAGGCTCGGCCATGAAGACATATCTCACTCCCATTGCAATCGCCGCCCTCCTCGTGCCCCTTATGGCACAGGCCCAGAATGTCGAAACCCGTGTGCAAACGCGTGTGGAGACGCAGGTCGAAACCGTTGTGCGCTCAGGAAGCGGCCAAGCAGGCGCCGACATCTCCTTCGATGAAGTGGCCTTCAACGCAGTTGGCAATGGCAAGTCAGAGAAAGAAGCGATCATCGAAGCCTATTCGACAGGCATGGGTCGAGTTTTACGCCAACTTGCAGGCGCGCAAGCCGAAGCAGAAATTGGCCAAAAATTCCGTGACGATATGGACCGTGACTTCAACACATTCCGTCGTCGCTATTTTACCTCCGACACCGCTCATAATTGCCGCCAGCTTGATAAAGCCAACAAGCCAATCGCCGCCAATGATAAAAAGACACCCGTCGCCCAATATTCTTGCCGTGCAGATGGCACGATCAAAATGCTGGCGCTCAAAAACGACTTCCAACGCATGATGAAGTCGACAGAACGTACATTGTCCAACACACTGACCTTTGTCGTGAGTACCGCTGAAACAAACGATCCAGATGCACCTTATGTTGCCGACAAGCTCACCTCCGCTTTCCTTGGAAACGGTTTTAAAGTTATGACCGGTTCAGCTGCCAACAAAGCTATCGACCAGATGCTGGCGGCCAAAGATGATCCGCGCACCGACAAAAAAGATCTTCCCATCGACTTCTCGCTCGCGATCAATGGGCTTGAATTCAGCCAGTTCAATTATGACAACAGCGAACAACGCATGACGGGCGCTCTGACCGTGCGGTTTAAACTTCTGGATATGAAGGGCGACACGCAGGTCGCGGCCGTACCCGTGAATGTCACCCAATCCGTGCGCGGACCCAATTCGGCTGCGCTGCAAACCGAATTGCGCGAGCGCCTCTCCAATGCCGCTGCCACAGAAGTGGGACGTCAGACGAGTGCGGCTGTCGTGAACTTCCAGGTCTCGCGTGAAGCAGATGCAGCTGCAGATGACCGTGCGAAATTGGGACAAAAGCAATATGTCCTGCGCGTTGTTGGCATCACAACACGCGACCGTCGTCAGCTCGCTGATCTGCGCAACGCCATCAAAAGCGCAGTACCCGATGCTGTCCCCGAAGTGAACACAGCTGAGTCCAATGATAGCCGCGTCACGCTGAACTTCACCACAAGCGCACCCAAGCTCGATACAGAAGATTTGCTGGACAAGCTCTTTGATGCCTTCAAGGCCAACAAGACCTTTGATGCGCAATATAAAGGTAACAATGAATTCAACATCACATTCTGAGGGAGATGATCATGCGCAACGCCATACCCTCAGCACTCGCCCTGCTGATTGTGTCCTCATCTCTAACCGCTGAAGCACAAGATGTGCGTGTCGACACGCGCACAAGCACATCAACAACCGTGATTGTGACATCGCCTGACAGAGCGCCTGAACGGCGCCGCGCAGCGCCGCCAAACTATGCGCCAGCCCCCACGCCTGCACCACCTGCGATGCAAGAGCCAATAGCCGGCCCCATGGGAAATGTGGCGCCGCCCCCTCAACAAACCATGCCGCAGGCAGCACCGATCCGCCCCCCCGTGCCCTGCAAGAAAACTGTTGAAGTGAGTGATGACAATATTCGTATCAAAGTCGTGAACAATTACTGTGCAGCGCGCGTCCTCAACCTCAAAACATGGCGCGATGGCGGCAAGACACATCTCCAATTCGATGTCGACAATAGCAACGGGGGCGCTCAAGCCCATCTTCGCATGGTCGAACAATGGTCCGATCTGCGCGGTCGCATGATTGGCGATGCGATTGATGAGCAGAGAATTGCGATTGAGGCCAAACGAAACAAGACAGTCATCCTCTCAGGTCCCACGCCTGCTGCCATGACTGCCACAGTCACCCTCTATAAATAGGCACTGACATTATGACAGATCGTCTCTCTTTCACGTCTTTGCCTGCAGGTCTCTTGCTTGCTGCGTCGCTCTGCACCAGCCTTCTGGCGCAAGAGCTGCCAATGGTCGCCGTCTATCCAATGGAGGCCTCGAGCAATAGCGCCGTCAATAGCTTCATCAAGCGCGAACAGCTGGACCCAACTCTGCTGGTGCTGGGTGCAGAAGAGGCCTTGCGTAACTCGAAGCGCTTCAAAATTTTTGAGCGTGACCAAAAAGTCCTTCAATCAACGATCATCAAAGAACAAGATCGCGCGGCTTGCGGGGATGAAGAGACAGCCAAGATCAAATGCGATATTCGACGCTTTGCGGGTAATGCGGCTGACATTGGCAAATTGAGCAATGTGGAATTCATTGTTCAGATTGCAATCACCGACCTGAGCATTCAGGAGCCGAGCTATCGTCCCATCGAAGAATTTCCCGGCCGCTTCCGCAAAACGAACAATGCATCCCTCGATGTCTCGGTCAAAGTGCTCGACACGACATCCGGCCAGATCAAATACCAAGGCTCAGTCGTCACAGCACTCGGCACGAAGCCCGAAATCGTGACAGAACGGACTGGCGTTGCAACGCGCGCAGTATGGACCCTACTTGCAACAGAGGCGGGCCGCCGCGTCGGTAATAGTATTTTTGGTGCGATCTACCCAATCGAGGTCGTGCAAACCAACGGCAAATCCATCTTCATCAATCGAGGCCAAGGCTCTGGCGTCCAGATCGGTGAAATCTATGAGGTCTACGCCGTCGGCCCGTCCATGAAGGATCCCAAAACCGGCATTGATCTTGGCGGCGAAGAAACACTGATAGGCGAAGTTGTCATCCGACGCATCGCAGAAAAGTTCAGCGTGAGCGAACCTGTCGGCCGCATGGCGCAAATGCCAGAAGCGGGCGCAATCCTTCGCCTGAAGTAAGAACTCAACACAGAAGAAGGGGGAAATGACTATGCGTAGAATGTTCATTCTCAGCGCAATGGCGCTCGCAACAAGCCTGATCATCACACCCGCCTCAGCGCAGTTTGGTCTGCCTGGCCTCGGCGGAGGCGGCCTCCCCATTCCCGGTCTTGGCGGCGGCGGTGGCGGCGGCTTCTCTAATGCAGCTGCAGCACTCTCAACCAATCTCAAGACCGCGCTCTACAATCAAGTGATGGCCATCGCCTTGGTGCAAGATGCTATGGGCGACAAGAAGAAGGCTGCCGCCATTCGCTCGCAGGCCGCCGCCATCCAGTCGATGAAGACGCCGAGCAAGGATCCGATGGAAAAGACGCTCAAGGTCATTGAGCAAAATCCCATCAATCGTGAAGGCCTCGCGCGCGTGAATGATGCGGAAGGCAAAAAGAAAGTCGCTCAAGCGCAGGGCCATATGGATGTTGTCATTCTCTACAACGGCCTTGCCCTTGCATCAGCAGGCATGATGATTACGCAAAAGCCCGGCCCGCAGGATATTGTTGGTGCACCTGCCATTCTGGAAGCCGCGCAATTTGCTCTGACCGCCATCCCCACGCAAACGGAGAACTCAAAAAAGTTCAACGAAGCGATGAATGGCTATATGCGGGAAAACAATGTGCCAAAACTCTCCAATGGGGAGAAGGCAGCACTTGCCAAGAAGACTGATCCCAAAGCGTCCGCAGACGCAATCAGCAAACTCTAAGCCAAAACAGGGAGAGCGTGAGATGAAAAAAGCCACAACGCTTCTGGCAAACTTGCTTGCGCTCTCCTTGATCTTCTACAGCACAGCCCGAGCTGAAGTCGTGGCAACAGAGGCAACAGGTGTGGGGCGCAGCCGCGCTGAGGCGATCACGCAGGGGCTGGTTGAAGCAGTTCAGCGTGTCACGGGTGTGCGCATCGACCAAGCAGCTGTCACCGGGCTCAACCAACGCGTCTTGCAGGTTGACGCCAATGCCAATCGTTCGGGGCCCTTGTCTACCATTGGCCTCGATATGAGCGGCACAGCGAAAGTCTCAGAAGGGATGGATATGGTTGCATCCCAAAGCGGCGGCGCGGTGAAGACATACACAGTCCTGTCATCCTCTGCAGATAGTCGCGGCTATACGACAGTGCGTTTGAAAGTGGATGTCGAGAAATTCCGATCCGTAATGCCTGAAACTGCCAATCGTATTCGTATTATTGTCTCAGCCTTCCAGGGACTGGCGCCTGAAAGCGCGGCGCAACTCCAAGATCGCTTGAAAGTCTATTTTGTCCAAGCGCGTCGGTTCTCGGTTCTCGACCGAACTGAGACTGCGCAATATGCCTCTGAAATGGCACTCGTCACCAGTGCCGCTGCCAATATGAGCGAGCGTGTGCGCTTCGGTCAGGTCTTGGGCGCCGATTTTATCCTCGTTGGCAAAGTCACGACGACCAAACGGCGCGAAGAAGTTCTCAACCCCATATCCATGGAACGCAGTACCCGAGAGCGTATCAGCGCAGAGATCACCGTCTCATTGATTGAGATCGCGACACGCCAGATTCAATGGTCAAATATTATCAAGCTCGCATCGCTCGATAATGGCTTTGAGGCTGCTGCGCGCACCATCGGTGCACAAGTGTCCGAAACCCTATTCCCCCTGCGTGTGGTCACGAGCGATGATCCCGCCAATCTCACGATCAATCAAGGCGGTCAGTCTCTCGCCGCAGGTGAACGCTATCGCCTGGTCGAACTGGGCGCTGAGATGATGGACCCCGATACAAAAGAATCTTTGGGGCGTCGCGAAAATGAAATTGGAATGGTCGAGATTACGCGCGTATCGCAAAATGTCTCTTCAGCGAAGCTTGTTTCCGGCACACCGAAGAAATCCGACAATCTGATCCTGCGTCGCATCGAGACTGAAGCAAAACCAAGCGCCCCGCCACCAAATCCGGGCACGCGCTCCAAGGCCTTTGACTAAGCCATCACGCGGCTAAATCTGCTCCGCCATCAATTTCTGGGCAGCAGCCAAAGCGATCGGCTCAAGCCCCTGCCCACCGTGGCGCAGATGGTCGAGAAGATCGCGGCGCATTTGCACGGTCCAAAATGCGCGCAAATGATCAGCGACGCCTTGAGCCGCTTGCGCCTGCCCCTGCGCCCGAAAGAAATGAGCAATGTCATTGACCATGCGCACCAGCTTGTCGGTGGATGAGGTCATGCGCGCATCTCCGCTGCCTGCAGATCATTGGTCACGCATTCAGGATAAGTATAGACACTTACCCCGTCCCCGCGCGCCATAGCCACCAATGTTACGCCATAGGCCTTGGCCCGCTGCACAGCCAAATGGGTTGGTGCAGAGATACACACAACAGCGCGCGCACCTAGCACGGCGACCTTCTCGGCCATCTCATAAGAGCAGCGACTCGTCAGAACCACGAAACCGCGCGCGGGATCCATCTTTGCGCGTACCAAAGCTCCGATCAATTTATCGAGTGCATTATGTCGCCCGACATCTTCGCGCAGCAGAACAATCTCGCCCTCTTCATTGGCAAAGCCAGCTGCGTGAACACTATGCGTATGCGTATTGAGCACTTGTAACGGCGGCAAGGCCTCCAGTGCTCTTTGCACGACAGAGAGCCGCAATTGGCCCGGCTCACGCGGACCACCTGTCTTCACAGCCAAGGCTGAGAGATCATCAATGCCGCAGACACCGCAGCTGGTCCGTCCTGCCATCTGTCGCTTGCGCGCAAGATGACGCTGCATCTTGTCACCCGCCAGAGATACGATGAGCTTGATTCCCTCCTCCAGAGCTTCAATCTCAATCGAACGAATGTCATCAGCGGACTCAATCACGCCCTCTGTCAGGCTGAAGCCAAGCGCAAAATCTTCCAAGTCGCGCGGTGAGGCCATCATCACCGCGTGAGAGACGGGCGCATAAATAATATTGACCGGTGCTTCCACAGCGCAGTCGCGTGACACAGCAAGGGTCGCACCCGCAAAGGTGAGACGCTGCACTGGCTCACTCACATAGGCGCTTTCAAGATCATTCGGCAGCATCGGCGCCCTCATGGCTGATCTTGCGCAAGGCAACCGACAATTCGCGATCATGCGCTTGCCATTGCGACAGATGATTGACGCGGCGCACCTGCACGGCCGTCACTTTATATTCGGGACAATTGGTCGCCCAATCCGAATTATCCGTTGTCACCACATTCGCACCCGTGCCGGGATGATGGAAAGTCGTATACACAACCCCCGGCTGGACACGCTCTGTCACATGCGCGCGCAGCGAGACTTCACCAGCGCGGCTGGTCATTCCCACAAGATCGCCCTCCCGGACCCCACGCGCCTCAGCATCATAAGGGTGAATCTCGAGCAAATCTTGCTCATGCCAGATCGAGTTTTGCGTGCGCCGCGTTTGGGCGCCCACATTATATTGACTGAGAATGCGCCCCGTTGTCAGCAAAAGCGGGAAGTTCGGCCCCGTTCTCTCACTGGTGGGTACATATTCAGTGATCATGAATTTGCCTTTGCCCCGCACGAAGCGATCAATATGCATGATCGGAGTGCCAAGAGGCGCAGCCTCGTTACAGGGCCATTGCACTGAACCAAGCTCGTCAAGCAAGGCGTAAGAGACGCCTGCAAAGCCGGGCGTCAAATGCGCGATCTCATCCATGATCTGCGCAGGATTGTCATAGGGCATCGCAACACCCAAGGCTTTGGCGAAACCCAAGGTCACTTCCCAATCAGCCAAGCCTGCCAAGGGAGACATGACTTTGCGCACACGATTGATGCGCCGCTCTGCATTGGTGAAGGTGCCATCTTTCTCAAGGAAGGACGAGCCCGGGAAGAAAACATGCGCATATTTAGCTGTCTCGTTCAAAAACAGATCCTGCACAATCACGCAGTCCATCGCTTCAAGCCCGCGCGTGACATGCTGTGTATCTGGATCAGATTGCGCAATATCCTCACCTTGCACATAGAGCCCTTTGAAACGACCATTTACCGCCTCATCAATCATATTGGGAATGCGCAGGCCCGGCTCGCGATCCAGCGTCACACCCCACAAGTTCTCAAACATATCGCGCGTCGCATCATCCGACACATGACGATAGCCGGAGAATTCATGCGGGAAGGATCCCATATCGCAGGCGCCCTGCACATTGTTTTGGCCACGCAGCGGATTGACGCCAACACCGTCACGCCCAATCATGCCGCAAGCCATCGCCAAATTCGCCATGCCCATGACCATGGTCGAACCTTGCGAATGTTCGGTCACGCCCAGCCCATAATAGATTGCGCTATTGCCGCCCTTGGCATAAAGACGCGCCGCAGCGCGAATATGTTCAGCGGCAACACCGCTCACCTTGGCTACCGCCTCCGGCGAATTCTCCGCGCGCAGGATGAATTGCGCCCAAGCGGCGAAATCAGAACTGTCGCAACGCTCGCGCACAAAGTCCTCATCAATGAGGCCCTCACTGACAATCACATGCGAGAGCGCATTGATAATCGCCACATTGGTTCCCGGCAACAACGGCAGATGATAGGCCGCCTCAATATGAGGCGAGCGCACAAGATCAACCTGGCGCGGGTCGATGACAATCAGCTTCGCGCCCTTGCGCAAACGGCGCTTCATGCGCGAGGCAAAGACGGGATGGGCATCTGTCGGATTGGCGCCGATCAGCAAAATGACATCAGCTGAAGCGACCGATTTAAAATCCTGTGTTCCAGCTGATGTTCCAAAAGCTGTCTTTAATCCATAACCGGTCGGCGAATGGCAGACGCGCGCACAAGTGTCGACATTGTTATTGCCAAAGCCAGCGCGCACCAGCTTTTGCATGATGAAGACTTCTTCATTGGCACAGCGAGAAGATGTAATCGCCCCAATCGACTCGCGACCATATTTGTCTTGAATAAAGTTGAATCGTTTGGCGGCAAACCCAAAAGCCTCATCCCATGACACTTCGTGCCACGGATCGGAGATCTTGTCGCGGATCATCGGCTTTGTGATGCGATCAGACGACGTCGCATAACCATAGGCGAAGCGACCCTTGATGCAGGAATGACCTTCATTGGCCTTACCATCTTTGAAAGGCACCATACGCACCAAACGCTCGCCCTGCATCTCTGCTTTAAAGGAACAGCCCACGCCGCAATAGGCGCAAGTCGTTAGGACAGAATGTTCTGGCTGTCCCATCTCAATCACGCTCTTTTCCATGAGCGTCGCGGTTGGGCAGGCCTGCACACAGGCGCCGCAAGACACGCATTCGGAGGAGAGGAAATCTTGCGTGCCGGTCGCAACTTTCGAGGCAAAACCGCGCCCATCAATCGTCAGCGCAAAAGTACCCTGCACTTCATCGCAAGCGCGCACGCAGCGCGAGCAGACAATGCATTTTGTTGGATCAAAAGAGAAATAGGGATTGCTGTCGTCACGCGGCGCATCAAGATGATTGGCCCCGCTCTGGCCGTAGCGCATATCGCGCAGGCCAACTGCGCCGGCCATATCCTGCAATTCGCAATCGCCATTGGCAGAGCAGGTCAGACAATCGAGCGGGTGATCGGAGATATAAAGCTCCATCACACCCTTGCGCAGCTTCGCCAACCGCGCATTTTGCGTATGCACGACCATGCCCTCTTCAACAGGCGTCGTGCAGGAGGCAGGAGTACCGCGTCGCCCCTCAATCTCCACAAGACACAGTCGACAAGAGCCGAAGGCGTCCAGCATATCGGTGGCGCAGAGTTTGGGGATTTGTGTGCCCATCGTCATGGCAGCGGCCATCACCGATGTCCCCTGCGGCACGACAACATGCGTACCATCAATGGTCAGCGTGACCGCAACATCACTGCGCGCCAAAGCTGTTCCGAAGTCTCGTTCTTGAATGAGGCCCATGCAGCACCTATTGCGCCGCGAGCCCGGCAGTGGCCGGGGGCGCGAAGTCTTCAGGGAAATGGGTGAGTGCGCTCATCACGGGCAGCGGGGTCAGCCCACCCAGAGCACAGAGCGAGGCCTCCGTCATCGTCTCGCAAAGATCCTTCAGCACGGTGACATTGCCTTCGCGCTCTTGATTGGCGCTGATCTTGTCAATCAGCTCCACACCACGCGTCGAGCCGATGCGGCAGGGCGTGCATTTGCCGCAACTCTCAATCGCGCAGAACTCCATTGCGAAGCGTGCCTGACGTGCCAGATCGACGCTGTCGTCAAACAGAACAATACCGCCGTGACCCAAAAGACCGCCCGCTGCAGACATGGATTCATAATCAAGCGGCGTTTCGAGAAGATGTGCCGGGAAATAAGCGCCCAGTGGTCCGCCAACCTGTACCGCGCGCAAGGGACGCCCGCTCGCTGTGCCGCTACCATAGGTCTCAATGATCTCGCGCAGGCTCACACCAAAGGGAAGCTCCATCAACCCGCCGCGCTTAACATTGCCTGCGATCTGGAAGGGCTGCGTACCGCGTGAACGGCCTGAGCCGAGATGCGCATAGGCCGCTGCGCCATGGGTGATAATCCACGGCACTGTGGCGAGCGTCAGCACATTGTTGATGATCGTTGGCTTGCCGAAGAGTCCTGCAATGGCAGGCAGTGGCGGCTTGGCGCGCACTTGCCCGCGCTTGCCCTCCAAACTCTCCAGCAGCGATGTTTCTTCGCCGCAGATATAGGCCCCTGCCCCCATGCGCATCTCAATGGAGAAACTCTGCGCGCTCCCCATAATGCGCTCGCCAAGATAGCCCGCACGCTGTGCCAGACGCAAAGCGCGCTCGATCACATGACACGCATGGGGATATTCGCTGCGGATATAGATAAAGCCCTTCGTCGCACCGATAGCTAAACCCGCAATGATCATGCCTTCAATGAGGGCGAAGGGATCGCCCTCCATCAACATGCGGTCTGCGAATGTACCGCTGTCGCCCTCGTCCGCATTGCAGACGATATATTTCTGCTCGGCCTGCACCTGCGCCGCCGTGCACCATTTGATGCCGGTGGGAAAGCCAGCACCGCCGCGCCCACGCAAACCAGATGCGCTGACCTCATCGACAATCTGCGTACTTGGCATGGTGAGAGCTTTGACCAAAGCGTCGAAGCCACCATGGGCGCGATAATCAGCGATGGAGAGCGGATCAATCACACCTGTGCGGGCAAAGGTGATGCGTTGCTGCGCGCGCATCCAGTCAATTTCGTCGACGATTCCTTGATGAAGTGCATGGTCTGCGCCTTGCAAAAATCCTGCATCAAACAGACCCACCACATCACGCGTTGTCACAGGTCCATAGCCGACACGGCCGAGCGGTGTCTCCACTTCAACCAAAGGCTCCAGCCAGACCATGCCGCGCGTTCCGTTGCGCAAGATCGTGACATCAAGCCCGCGCGCTTGCGCTTCTTGAGCTATCGCCTTGGCGACAGGCTCAGCACCCAAGGCCAGCGCGCTGGAGTCCCGCGGGACATAGATGCGAATACTCATGCGCTCGTCTCCCCAGCTTGCAGCACAAGCTCATCGAGCATGGCGGGGCTCAAACGACCAATCGGCTCATTGTCGAACAAAGCTGCAGGCGAGCAAGCGCAATGGCCAAGGCAATAGACAGCCTCAATGGTCAAAGCGCCGTCCTTGCTTGTGTCACCCAGCGTCAGCTGATGTGCCTTTGCCAGATGCGTCACCAAAGCCTCAACGCCCATCGCCTGGCAGGATTCCGCACGGCAGATCTTCAGCACATGGCGGCCCGAGGGCTCACGCTTGAAGTCATGATAGAAGCTGACAACGCCGCGCACATCGGCGAGAGAGAGATTCAAAGCCTCGGCAATCAGCGGCAGGGCTGCATCGGGCACATGATCGAAAGCCTTTTGCAGATCGTGCAAAATAGGCAGCAGGGCGCCATCCAGCCCTGCTTTGGCGGCAATCAGCTCGCCTGCGCGTGCTCGGTCAAAGCTCTCTTCGGCCATCGACATGCTCATGTTCATCCAGCCCTCAGAATAGCGTTTTCAACTGTTCAAAGCGAGATCAAACAGCCCCTCCCCCGGCCTGTCTTGCCAAGTCGCCGCACAAGAGGCACAGCTAGAGAAGATTGCGATGGGGACTGCCCGTGAAGCTTGGCATCATCGGCTATGGGACGATTGCGTCTCTGGCTCTCAAAACTCTGGCGCGCACCAATTCAGCGCCATTTGGCAGCATCATTTGCCTGGCCCGCGAGGGGCGCGAGGCACATGCGCAGACACTGCTTGCCAGTTGCGCCGATCTTGCCAGCACCACAGTCGTCACCAGCGATTTTGCAAAGTTCAAAAGCCTCGCTCCCGATCTTGTGATTGAGGCTGCGGGCCATCAGGCACTCGGCGCCTATGGGCCGAGCCTGCTCACTGCCGGCATTGATCTCATCGTGACATCGGTCGGGGCCCTCTCGCACGAGGCGCTGGAACGCGACTTGACGGCGGCCTCCGCCACAGGAGGGCGGCTCATTCTGTGTTCGGGTGCTGTGGGCGGGCTCGATATTCTACAAGCTGCCAAACTCTCGGGCCTCACCAGCGTCACCTATGTGTCGCGCAAAGCACCCAAAGCCTGGCAAGGGACCAAAGCGCAGGATCTGGTTGCGCTTGATGGGCTCAAACACGAAGTCTGTTTTTATGAAGGCACCGCGCGAGATGCTGCGCGCGACTTCCCGCAAAATGCGAATGTGGCAGCCACGCTGGCGCTCAATGGTGCGGGCTTTGAAGAGACCCGAGTGCGGCTCATCGCCGATCCTGCCACGCAGGCCAATGTGCATGAAGTTGCGATCGTCTCAGCTTGCGTCAATGTGACAATGAAGATCGAGGGCATCCCCTCTCCCGACAATCCCAAAACATCGCTGACGACAGCCTATAGTCTGGCCTGTGATGTGCTGCGCTGGATAACGACGCATAAGCGCTGATCAGCCGATGGTCTTGTCCCAGCGCAGGATCTCAACCTCGTCATAAACGCCATGGATGATATAAGGGTCGAGCGCATTGAAACGCTCGACCTCAGAGACATCCGTCACATCAAAAACAACCAATGCGCCGCGTTTGCCCCCGTCAGGCACAAACAGCGGGCCAGATTGCACGATCCTCACCACGCCGGAGCGCAGATGAGTGCGATGCGCCTCGAACAGAGCTTTGCGCTGCTCGTCCTTGCCCGCTGCATCATAAGCGATCCGGCAGATGACCATCTTACTTGCTCGTCTTCACAACGAGATCATTCAGCTGCTGTTCGCTCAGCGGCTGCGAGAGGAATTTGAACGAGATCGCATCTTTCATCAAAAGATCAAGGCCCGCAACGCGGTCAGGCATAATGTCTTCTTTCTTGATGAAGTCTGCACGGACTTTGCGCGCTTGCTCAACCGTTGAGCCAACGATCTTGGCATAGCGCTCAACAGCCTCATCGCTCGTATACATCCACTCCACCGTGTCACGATAACCGCGCAGATAGCGGGTGATGAGATCGCGCTTGGCTTCAAGATTGTTGATATTCACGGCCATCACGCGCACCGATTGCTGACGCAATTCGGGCACTTCATTGGCGCGCGCGATGATCTTGATGCGACCAGCTTCCAGCTCTTTGAAGGCGAAAGGTGCAGCCGCCCAGCCCACATCAATCTGGCCGCTGAGAACTTGCGTCAAAGTCGCAGGCTGGCCACCCGTTGCCACTGCATTGAACTCCACGCCAAAGGTGCGCTTGAAGCCAAGCACAACAGCATGAGTTGAGGCGCCCGAGGTCGAATAAGACACGGTGCGGCCGGCCAGATCCTTGCCCGTCTTGATCGGCGAATCCGCCTTGGCATACCAATATTGATCATTCACACCGGTCATGGTCGCGCCCAAAATGCGCACCGGCGCGCCGCGCGCATAAGCACCCATGATGCCGAAAGGCCCAATCCCCAGCGCCACATCGACAGCGCCGCTGATCGCGGCCTGCATCGTCTCGCCGCTGCCCTCGGTATAAGAGAGCTTCACATCCAGACCATGTTTCTTGAACATATCCGCGCTCAGACCAAGCTCCGTCACGGAGACTTCCCAGCCACCACGCCCGCCGCTCGCGACTTTCAATTCATCGAGCGCCAGAGCGGGCGTCAGCGTTGAGACGCCGAGCGCTGCATAGATCATGAGCTTGCGGATCATTCTTCCCTCCCCTGCGGCTGCGCCGCTTGTTGTTATGGCCTGCAAACTAACCTTAGCTTTTAAACCCGTCCAGAATGGCTTTGATGCGTTGCGGTGTCAGCGGAAGTTGTCGCACGACACCATAGCTCTGCAATGCATCTTCCACCGCCGAGGCAATGGCTGCGCCCACGGGGGCAATACCGCTTTCACCTGCGCCTTTGATGCCGAGCGGATTGCGCGGGCTTGGCGCATCTTCACAGAGCAAGACTTCGACAGGCGGCACCTCTGCCATGGTTGGCATGAGATAATCGGCGAAAGTCACACTCAGCGGTTCGCCGTTGTCGTCATAGAGAAACTCTTCATAGAGCGCCCCGCCCAGACCCTGTGCAAAGCCGCCCAGAATTTGCCCGCGCACCAACATCGGATTGATGGCACGGCCCACATCATAGGCGATCAGATAGCGCTCAACCGTGACAGCGCCGCTGCGCGGATCAATCTTCACCACGGCCAATTGATTGCCATAGGGATAGACCTGATGCTCGCTATCAAACCAGCCGTCTGAACACAGACCCGGCTCGCGAGGACCGCGCGTCTTGGCCATGGGGCGCAGCGCATTGGCAACAGCACCCAAAGTGATCGTCGGGCCTGAAGGGGCATCGCGGCGGAAGATGACGCCCTTCTCGATCTCAAGATCAGCAGCAGGCGTTTGCAGCAATTCACTCGCCATATCGAGCGCCTTGGCGCGCACTTTGGCAGCAGCCGCAGCAACCGCATTGGCAGTCATAACCGTTGCGCGCGAAGCATGAGCGCCAATGCCAAATTCGATACGGTCGGTCTGTCCGTGAACCACGCGCACCTTGCGATAATCAGCACCCAGAATATCGGCGCAGACCTGGCCAATGACCGTCTCGAAACCCTGACCGACGGATGCACCGCCCGTGATTACCTCGACCACGCCATTGGTGTCGACATTCACATGCGCGCCATCGGTCGGACCCAAGCCGCTCTTTTCAATGAAAAGCGCGAGACCCGCACCCACGATCTCACCATTGGCTCTGCGCTCTTTGAGGCTCGCCTGCAATTCATCCCAGCCGATGGCTTGCAGCGATTTGTCGAGCAGGCCTTCGTAATCGCCCGAGTCATAAGACACATCATCTTCGAGAACGCTCAAGGGGCGCTCATAAGGCATCTCTTCTTTCTTGATGAGATTGACGCGGCGCACATCGACGCGCGAAATCCCAAGCTTGTGCGCAATCGCATCAAGTAGACGCTCGCGCACGAAATTTGTCTCATAGCGCCCCGGCGCGCGATAGGTCGCGCAAGGCGTCTTGTTGGTAAGGCGATAATGGCCAAGCGCGCTATAGGCCCCCACATGGTACGGCCCCGGCAGAATGCCGCAAGTCGTTTCGGCAATGCGCAAGGCATGGGTGCGCGGATAGGCACCCTGATCATGGAAGAACTCATTCTTGATCGCAAGCAAACGCCCCTCGCGATCAACAGCGGCGCTCACATAATGGCGCTGATGACGCGATTGATTGGCGCACATCATATGTTCGCGGCGATCCTCAATCCATTTGACGGGACGCTCAAGACGCAAAGCTGCGACAAGAACGAGGATGTCTTCGGGATAGATCTCACCGCGAATGCCAAAGCCGCCGCCCACATGATATTCATAAAGATGCAGCGTCGTCGTCGTGCGCCCCAACATACGCGCGAGAGACTCGCGGTTTTTGTGCGGGACTTTGGCAGCGCCATGCAGCTCCAACACATCGCGCGCCGCATCATAGCGGCCAATCGCGCCGCGTGTTTCAAGCGGCACACCTGAGTGACGACCCACCTGTAAATCGAGCGAGACCACAGCGTGAGCGCTCGCAAAAGCGCCCTCCACATCGCCAAAACCCTGCGTGACGATTGCAGCTTCCGTTGACAGGCCCGGCGCAAATTCACCCACTGCCTGTTCAGCATCGGTGATGGGCTGCAATGTCTCAATATCAAGCTCGACGAGATCAGCCCCGTCTTCGGCCACATAGGCATCGACTGCAAAGACAACAGCAACTGGCTCGCCGACATAGCGCACGAAATCGCGCGCCAGAACAGGCTGGCGATAGGGTTCGAGCTTTTCGATCCGCCCTTCGCGATAATCAATCGGGCTGAGGTCCGCGACATCTTGTGCAGTCCACACAGCGACAACGCCTTTGAGCTGCAAGGCTGCCTCGACATTGACACCGCGCAGACGTCCATGCGCCACGGGCGAGCGCACAACGCGCATATGCAGCTGATGCGGAAAATTGACATCTGCTGCAAAGCGGCCCTTGCCGCGCACCAATGGCGGATCTTCAAGCCGCGTCAGGCTCTGGCCGATGATGGGCTGAGGACGATGGTTCATGGCTCGCCCCTCATACGCTCTGCGCCATCTTTGACGGCTTTGAGAATATTCTCATAGCCCGTGCAGCGGCACAGATTGGACGAGAGAATGTCGCGCATCTCTTCTTCATCCATCTGGGGATTGGCCTCCAAAGTCCCGCAAGCGAGCATCAAAAAGCCCGGGGTGCAGAAACCGCATTGCAGGCCATGATGTTGCACGAAAGCCTCTTGCAGCGGATGCAATGTGTCGCCCGCACTCAAAGATTCGACGGTTCGAATCTCTGCCCCCTCAGCCTGCGCACCAAACATCAAACAGGAGCGCACCGTCTGCCCATTGACGATAATGGTGCAAGCGCCGCACACACCATGTTCGCAGCCCGTATGAGTACCCGTGAGGCCACAATCATCGCGGATCACATCCGCCAAAGTGCGACGCGGCTCGACCTCAACCTCGACCTTGCGGCCATTGAGCGTGAATGAAACAGCGATCTTGCTCATCGCGCGGCCTCCTGCAATGCGCCTTCAACAAGGTCGCAGGCCAAATCTCGGCGATAGGCCGCCTTGGTGCTGTGATCTTCCATCGGATCGAGCGCAGCCGCCACGGCTGCACCCGCGCGCGCGAAGAGTTCAGCACTCGGCCTCTGGCCTTTGAGCACTGCCTCGCCCTCTGCAATGCGGCGCGGATGATCCTCCGCTCCGCCGATGCCGATGCGCGCCTCTTCGATCACGCCATAATGGATCTCAAAGACCACAAGAGCCGCGCAGATTGCAAAGTCGCCCTTGCGACGCGAGAACTCTTGAAAGCCAAAGCGCGTCCCTTCAGGCAGCACAGGCAAGCGCACGCCTGTCAGCAATTCATCGGCCTGCAAACTGGTGGACATTGCACCCGTGAACCAATCACGCGCTGCGATCTCGCGTTTGCCGGTTGCGCTGCGAGCCAACAAGACCGCATCAAGCGTGGCCGCGCTCAAACACCATTCGGAAGACGGATCAGCATGGGCAAGACTGCCGCAGATCGTGCCGCGAGCGCGGATCGGGTGATGCGCGATATTGGGCATCACCTTTTTCAACAAGGCGCCCGTTGCGCCCTCAATCTCAGCGCTCGCAATATCATTGTGCCGCACCAAGGCACCAATCTCGATGGCGCCATCGCTCTGCGTGATCTGTGCAAGCTCGCCAAGACCATTGATGTCGATGAGGTGGCCGGGGCGTGCCAGACGAAAGGCCATCATGGGAACGAGACTTTGCCCGCCCGCCAGAATACGAACCTCGTCGTCTGCAAATCGGGTCAGGAGCTGGGCGGCCTCGGCCACATCACTCGGGCGATGAAGTGTAAAGGGGGCCGGCTTCAAAGCGCATCCTCTGCGGGGTCAGAACTCGTTGCGCACAGAGTCTACACATAAGGGCAGGCTGTCAAAAACTTTGTGCCAAAAAAAGCACATTTTGCCACGACCATCGCGTGAGGCCCCAAGATTCAGGGGCAAAGAGCCTCAAGGCAGCAGGTTCTTTTTGGGACAATTGGCCGCAGGACGCACAGAGGCAGCGCGCGTTCCGTGTATAGCGCCCCCAAGAGACGAACCGCAGCACCACCGCACAGACACTGGTCGCCTCTGGGCCTATGCGTGGGTCGCGCCATAGCTCGCCAACGCGAGCCAGCGCCAAAGGCTCACTTACCCAAAGATCCAGACGCTCTCAGGGGCGATCGCGCACCAGACCGGACCAGGGGGCAGCGGCTGGTCGCCATGTGCCTTGATGGCCAAACCACCGCGCGTTAGGCGATATTCCCAATGACTGCCCAGATACAGACAAGCGTCGAGCTGCATCTCAAGATGGTTGTCACCGGGACCATCCACGATGCGAATACGCTCGGTGCGCACCACAGCGCGTGCGCTCTCGCCGAGCCCGCCCGTCACCTGCCCGCGCCGCACACCGCGCAGCTGCCAGTCATCCCCGCCAATCGCAGCCCCCTCAGCCAGCTTGCCCAGCAGCACATTGTTGGTGCCCAGAAAATCCGCCGCATAGAAACTTTCAGGCTGCGAATAGATCTCCATCGGCGTACCAGACTGCACGATCACGCCATTCTCCAGAAGCAAAATATGGTCAGCCATGGCGAGCGCTTCGGACTGATCATGCGTGACCATGATGGCGCAGATGCCCAGCTCCAGAATGAGCTGGCGAATCCAGTAGCGCGCATCTTCGCGCAGCTTGGCATCGAGATTGGAGAGAGGCTCATCCATCAACAAAACGCGAGGCTGATAGACGAGCGCGCGGCAAATGGCGACACGTTGTTGCTGGCCGCCTGAAAGCTGATCGGGATAGCGCTCGGCAAGATGGGACAGGCCGAGCTTTTGCAAAATGCCAAAGACCCGCAATTCTGCATCGCGCCCGGTGATGCCGCGCAATGTCAGCCCATAGGCGACATTGTCAAAGACAGTGCGATGCGGCCACAAAGCGTAAGATTGAAAGACGAGGCCGATATTGCGCTTCTCCGGCGGCAAGGCGAGCCCCTCTTCGCCATTGAGCACGCAAGTGCCGCCAATATCGATACGGCCCAGTTCGGGCTGTTCGAGACCTGCAATGCAGCGCAGCAGCGTCGTCTTGCCAGAGCCCGATGCGCCAAGCAGCGCCGTGATGCTGCCCCGGCTCGCCTCAAAGCTCGCCCCGCGCAGGATATGATTGCCGCCGAGCCATTTCTCGACGCCCGAGACACGAAGATCAGTCATGAATGCGAGCCCCCAGCCGCAGGGCGAGTCCAAGCCCCGCTGCAGTAAAGATGATGCTCAAAAAGGCCAGCGCCGCGATCTGGTCCATCGCGCCCGAGGTGAGCAGCGAGACCATCAGCGTGCCCATGACCTCGGTGCCAACGCCCATCAGATAAATGCCGGTGGCATATTCGCGCAGAAAGACGATCATGATGAGCGACCAAGCGCCCACAAGGCCGGGGCGGATGATCGGCACAACGACATCGCGCCAGCTGCGCGCCATACTCGCCCCGCTCGTGCGCGCGGCCTCTTCAAGTTCAGGGGCGACCTGCAACAAAGTCGCCTGAATGATGCGCAGCCCATAGGACAGGCCGACAATCAGATAAGCAACGAACAGACTCACCAGAGTCGGGCGCAGCGGCGTCAGGAAGGGCACGAACAAAAAGACCCAGAAGAAGGCAAGGCCGATGATAATGCCGGGCAGAGCGCGCGGCAGCAGGACCATATAATCCAGCAGCGCGCCACTGGGGCCTTTGTTTCTGTGTCCGGCAAGACCGATCATCAGATAGATCGCCACTGCAAAAGCCCCGCCAATGACGGCCAAAGCCAGCGTGTTCAAAATGCCGCGAAACAGGCTCGGCGTTTCCATCAATTGGGCGAAATGGGAGACGGTGAGATGATCGCTCAGCCGCACACCCTCGCCCCATGCATTGACGAAAGCGCGCACGCTGATGCCGCCAATGGGCATGAGTACAGAGACGGTGAGCCAAAGGCCAATCAAGCCCCAAGCAATCAATTGCCCCGAAGCACCCAGCCGCAGCGGGGCTGCACGCGCGCCCTTGCCACCCACAGCCGCATAGCGACGTGCATTGCGCAGCAGCAAGCGCTGCACATAGACCAGCGGCAAAGTGACGAGGATGAGCGACACCGCCACCACCGCCATGACGTGATAGGTCGGCGTCCCGAAAATGCCGTTCACTTTGTAGATATAGGTCGTCAAAACGACGATGCCGCTGGGATCACCCAGCACCAAAGGAATGCCGAAGGTCTCAAAACCCAGCAGCAGATTGAGGGCTGCCGCGAAGATCAGCGAGGGCAGCACCATGGGCAGCGTCACATCCAGCGAAACGCGCCAGATGCTCGCGCCCGAAGCGCGCGCGGCCTCCTCCAAATCCGAGGGCAGGCTACGCATGGCCGAGGAGACATAGAGATAGACATTGGGGACGTGACTGAGCCCACCGATGAGGATCATGCCCCCAAGGCTGTAGATGCTCCACAGGCGCAGGCCCAAAGTCTCCTTGAGCCAGAGCGACACAAAGCCTGATGGTCCCACCGCGACCGAATAGCCAAAGGCGAGCACGATGGAAGAGAGGAACATAGGCACGAGGACGATGGGCTCGAGCCAGCGCCTGCCCGCCAGATCGGTGCGCGTCAGCAAGAAGGCGAGCAGCGCGCCCAAGGGCACAGCGACCGCTACCATGCCGAAGGCGAAGATGGCCGTTGTGCCGAACGCTGACCAGAATTCAGGGTCCGTCACGACATAGTCATAGGCCTCAAGACTGAAGCGGGAGGTCTTGTCGAAGAAGGGCGCATCGAGAAAGCTCTGATAGATGATGAGGCCGACGGGCGTCATCACGAACAGGACGAGTGCGGCGATCACCGCAAGGCGATACCCCCTCATCTCAGCCCGAGGCTGCAACCTTGCGGTGCTGCTCATCAGCCTTCGCCGCGCATGGCCTTCTTCCATTGCTGGAAGAAGTCGGCCCGGAAGCGCGGAGCCATATTGTTGGCGAGCTTCTCATCAACGGGGATGATTTTCATATTGCCGCCGGTGAGCTTGTTCATCTCATCCGCATCAAGCGGGCCTTTGTAGCCCATGCGCAGCGGCGGCACGCCCTTGCTGGCCAGCAAGGACTGACCGCGCTCAGACAGCATGAAATCGAGGAAGAGACGACCGGCAGCCGGATGGGGCGCGCCCTTGGTCACGCTCGCCACGCGCTGGAAGGCCGCCGTATAATCGCTGGCGAATGACACGCCCACCACAGGCGACTCGCGTTGCCACTGCAGCGCATAAGAGCCAATGACATTGAAGGCGAGCCATTGCTCACCCGAGACCACCTTCTCGCGCATCGCGCCTGACGCGCCATAGACCTTGCCTTCGGCCGCACCAAAGGCCTTGGCCAGATCCCAGAAGGAGGATGTGCTCGCAAGATCGGTCTGTGCCAGCAGAAAACCAATGCCGCTCTTTTCAGGATCGAAAGAGGCGATCTTGCCCTTCAGCTCCTTGCCATGCTCCTGCAGCAGCTTCACCAGTTCGGCACGGGTCTTGGGGACCCATTCAGGCTTCAGCAGGTTCTTGTTATAGAGCATCGCGACTGGCTCAATGGATGTGCCATAGACGATGTTCTTATAGAGCGAGGCGGCGGGCAGGTTCGGCGCTTCGGGCGAGACATAGGTCTCTAGCAGACCCTTTTGCGCGAGCACCATCTGCAAATCCATGGAGCTCGTCCAAGCAATGTCGGCCCCCATCTGACCGGCAGCACCTTCACTGATGACGCGGTTATAGACATCGGTCGTGCCAAGCCCGTTGTAGTCAACGCCGATGCCATAGGTCTGTTTGAAAGCTTCGACGAGCGGCTGACCCTGCGATTCATCAGTGGATGTATAGATGGCGACGCGGCCCTCGCTCTTCGCCTTTGCGATGAGAGCGGCATAGTCGGCGGGGTAGCCAGCAGGCAGGCTCTGCGCAAAAGCAAAGCGGCTCGTGGAGAAGGCGGCGGTGGCGGCGAGGCTGC
Source organism: Beijerinckiaceae bacterium (assembly GCA_947454485.1). Lineage (GTDB taxonomy): Bacteria > Pseudomonadota > Alphaproteobacteria > Rhizobiales > Beijerinckiaceae > Terripilifer. The sequence continues at coordinate 58,645 of CANGJJ010000008.1, read as the reverse complement.
CTGCCACAAAAGAACGACGGCTCGTCATGTAACTCCCCCCTGACGGGCGCAAGGCCCGCAAAACTGGGAGAAGATTATCGTTTCGACACGAGACGCGCCAGCGCGAATGCGATGGGGGCATATGCCCCGCCACTACCGCGCCAGCGACCCCGGAGTGCTGACGAGCGCGGATATAGTTCTCCACAATCTTTCGAACCTGTTTGCCGCCATTGCTGAGGCAGAATGCGCCCCCACATGCTTGACCGCGAAGACGCGCCGCGACACACAGGCACAGAGCGATATGCCCTCGCTGCAACAAAGAGATGCAACCCTGGAACGCCCCCTCGCCCATCACAGCCCATCACTGTGCGAAACGGTCCCGCTGCTATGCTGGGCTGTGGCGGGGCTTATGGCGCTGAACACGGCAGCGCTGGCGCAAGGCCGCGATCTGGCCCCCAAAACCCCAGAGCCGCCACCGCTTGAAAGCCTGACACCGCAGGAATGGCGGGCGGTGCACCGCGATTGCGGTCAGGAATGGGATGAACTGAAGAAACTCGGGAAGACGACCGGTCTTTTGTGGAAGGACTTCTTCAAAGCCTGCCGCGCGCGTCATCCCACCAGCCAGCGCTGATCCGAAACTGGCCCCCAGAAACGCCGATGCCGCCCTTCGATCTCTCGAAGAGCGGCACGGGTGACTTTGCAGTCAGCCTGACGAGAGCGAAAGCGCCCGTCAGCCCTGTTAATTAGTTACCAGCAGGAGCTGCGACCTTCGCCTTGCGAACGGTCTTGCGAGCGCCCTTCTTGGCGACCTTGCGGGTAGCCTTCTTGGCAGTGCTCTTGCGAGCGGTCTTCTTGGCAACCTTCTTGGTGGCCTTCTTCGTAGCCTTCTTAGCAGCGGTCTTGCGAACGCTCTTCTTGGCTGCGCCCTTGCGGACGGTCTTCTTGGCTGCCTTCTTGGTAGCCTTCTTAGCAGCGCCCTTACGAGCGGTCTTCTTAGCAGCGCCCTTACGAGCGGTCTTCTTCGCGGCGGTCTTCTTCGCCGGCTTACGCTTAGTCGTTGCCTTGGCCATCTGAGGTCCCCTCTGATTAACAATCGGCGCGTCGATATGACCGCCGACAACAGGCACGCTTAGCGTAGCGCGGTTCATCTCTCATGCAAGAGTGCATTCGGCTGAATCGCCGCTCAACAGTGTTTCGAGCGCCCTGATCTGCACCTCATGCGCATCGCCGCGCGCGCTCTAAGCAACGGGCATTGCGGTTGCTTTCGAGCGCCGCCGCGCGCGCCATGAGAGCCCGCAGCGCGCCTTGCGCCCATGGCCCCGCGCTGCCTGTGGCCAAGACCGCCGCAACTGGGCTGCAAAACAAGCAGACAATCAAAAATGCCTAATTTTATTGACTTCACGCGCAGCATCAGCCTGCATCAACGCCCTTGATCGGGCTCGCAGATGAAGCGCCAACGGCGCATGAGCATGGATCATCGCGGGCAAATCAGGCCGCATGAGTCAGAGCTCGCCGCACAGAGCAAGCCCCCCGCGCCAGCTATCAATCAGGCATCCACAACCGGGAGTGTAGGCGTTCTGACACACCCAAAAAAAAAATTTGTGAGAGGGTCGATTTTGAGCTTTTCGGAGCCCTCAAAAAGGTGCGTCGCGAACAGAATCGCGCACTGACGCGATTCGCAGGGTTGGAATCGCATGCGTAAAAACGGTGCGCGCGGGGTGCAATCGACGTGCAATTGAGTGGTGTGTGTGGTGCACTTGAGACGCGATCAACGACGCGTGATGCAGCTCTTGAAGTGGTCGGCGACGCGATGATGCGCGTCGCCAACAGATCAGATGCCGAGTTTTCGCTTCAGCAAATCGTTAACGCTTTGCGGGTTCGCCTTACCGCCGGTTTGCTTCATCACTTGTCCGACAAACCATCCCAGCATGGTGGGCTTTGCCTTCGCCTGCTCAACCTTGTCCGGGTTCGCAGCGATGATCTCATCCACCGCAGCCTCAATCGCGCCGGTGTCCGTGACCTGCTTCATGCCGCGCTCTTCGACCAGCGCGCGCGGATCTGCACCGCGCTCCATCCACACGATCTCGAACAGATCCTTTGCGATCTTCCCAGATATTGTGCCTTCGCCGATGAGATCGACGATGGCACCAAGCTGTGCAGCTGAAACAGGCGAGGCGGTAATATCGAGACCTTCTTTGTTGAGACGGCCGAACAATTCGTTGATGACCCAGTTGGCTGCAGCCTTGGCATCGCGGCCTTTGGCGATCTCTTCATAGAAGTCCGCCGATGCGCGCTCCATCACGAGCACACCTGCATCATAGGCCGGCAGGCCATAGTCGCGCATGAAGCGGGCCTTCTTCTCATCCGGCAATTCGGGCAGACCGCGCGCCAGATCATCGACGAAAGTCTGATCGAATTCGAGCGGCAGCAAATCGGGATCGGGGAAGTAGCGATAGTCATGCGCCTCTTCCTTCGAGCGCATGGAGCGTGTCTCGCCGCGACCTGGATCAAACAGACGCGTCTCCTGATCAATCTTGCCACCATCTTCGATGATGCCGATCTGGCGGCGCGCTTCCACTTCGATGGCTTGGCCAATGAAGCGGATGGAGTTGACGTTCTTGATCTCGCAGCGTGTCCCCAGCGGCTCACCGGGACGGCGCACGGAGACATTCACGTCAGCGCGCAGACTGCCCTGCTCCATATTGCCGTCGCAGGTGCCCAGATAGCGCAGGATGGTGCGCAGCTTCGACACATAGGCCTTGGCCTCATCAGCGGAATGCATGTCGGGCTTCGACACGATCTCCATCAGCGCCACACCTGAGCGGTTGAGATCGACGAAACTGTCGGTGGGGGACTGGTCATGCAGCGACTTGCCCGCATCTTGTTCCAGATGCAGACGCTCAACACCGACGGTGATCTGCTCGGTTGGCGTGACATCAACGATCACCACGCCCTCGCCCACGATGGGGCTCTTGAACTGCGAGATCTGATAGCCCTGCGGCAGATCGGGGTAGAAGTAGTTCTTGCGGTCAAAGGTGGAGCGCAGATTGATCTGCGCCTTCAGACCAAGGCCTGTGCGCACGGCCTGTTTGATGCACTCTTCATTGATGACGGGCAGCATGCCGGGCATGGCCGCATCCACCAAAGAGACATGGTCATTGGGGTCGCCACCAAATTCGGTGGAGGCACCTGAGAAGAGCTTGGACTGCGAAGTGACCTGCGCATGGATCTCCATGCCGATCACGATCTCCCAGTCGCCCGTGGCGCCCTTGATGAGCTTGGAAGGCTTGGCAGCTGCGTTCATGGACTTTGGTCCGTCAGTTGTCGCGCGGGGCGCGGAAAACAGGAAAGGCGTCGAGCGGGTTGAGCGCGCTCACCACCAAGCTTGCGGCAACACGGTGCGGCCAGCGGCCTCTTCAATGACCCCCGCGATGGAGAACAAAGTCTCTTCATCAAAGGGGCGGCCAATCAGCTGCAGGCCAAGCGGCAGACCATCAGCCGACAGGCCCGCAGGCACTGCGATGCCGGGCAGGCCCGCCATATTCACCGTCACGGTGAAGACGTCGTTGAGATACATCTCAACCGGATCAGCCGAGCCCTTCTCGCCAATGCCGAAAGCCGCAGAGGGCGTGGCCGGCGTCAGGATCGCATCAATGCCCTGCGCATAGGCAAGCTCAAAGTCGCGCTTGATGAGCGTGCGGATCTTCTGCGCGCGCACATAATAAGCATCATAATAACCAGCCGAGAGCACATAGGTGCCGATCATGATGCGGCGACGCACTTCCGAGCCAAAACCGGCGCGGCGCGTCTTCTCATACATGTCACTGATGTCTTTGCCCGGCACCCGCAGCCCATAGCGCACACCATCATAGCGCGCGAGATTGGACGAGGCCTCGGCAGGGGCGACAATATAATAAGCGGGCAGCGCGGTCTTGGTATGGGGCAAGGAGATGTCGACAATCTCCGCACCCGCTGCCTTCAAAAAGGCGATACCATCCGACCACAGCTTCTCGATCTCCGCTGACATGCCTTCGACGCGATATTCTTTCGGGATGCCGATCTTCTTGCCCTTGATGGAGCGGCCAAGGCTCTCTTCATAATTGGGCACAGGCGCATCAATGCTGGTCGCATCTTTGGGATCGTGACCCGCCATAGAGCGCAGCATGATCGCGCAGTCGCGCACGGTGCGCGCGATGGGGCCGGCCTGATCGAGCGAGGAGGCAAAGGCCACCATGCCCCAGCGCGAGCAACGACCATAGGTCGGCTTGATGCCCACCGTGCCGGTGAAGGCGGCGGGCTGACGAATGGAGCCACCCGTATCGCTCGCCGTTGCACCAAGGCACAGATGCGCAGCAACAGCCGCCGCAGAGCCACCCGATGAACCGCCGGGAACCAGCAGGCCCTTCTTGTCGCCCGCAAGTTGCTGGCGCGCCCATGCACCATCGCGCCCCTTAGGCAACCAGGGCGAAGCCACGGGACCATAATAAGAGGTCTCATTCGACGAGCCCATGGCGAACTCATCCATATTGAGTTTGCCGAGCATCACCGCACCATCGCGCCACAGCTGCGACGTGACGGTGGATTCATAAGCGGGCTTGAAGCCATCCAGAATGTGACTGCAAGACTGGGTATGCACACCCTTGGTGGCATAGAGATCCTTGATGCCCAGCGGAATGCCTTCTAGAGGACCGCCCTGCCCCTTGGCGAGCTTTTCGTCCGAGGCTTTGGCCATGGCGAGCGCCTGATCGGGCGTCTCAACAATATAAGCATTCAGCGCACGCGCTTTTTCGATGGCGCTCAGATGAGCCTGCGTCAGCTCCGTGGCGGAGAGCTTTTTGCTCTGCAACGCATCACGCGCTTCAGCAAGGGTGAGGCGGGTCACATCAGTCATGTTGAAAATCTCTCAGATGCAGAAAAGCGTGCGGTGGAACAGCAAGAGCTATTCAACAACCTTGGGCACGGTGAAGAAGTGGTCTTCGCTGACCGGCGCATTGCCAACGACAGTCGAGGCACCTGCATGATCAGTCACAGCATCTTTGCGCCAGACCATCTTCATCGGAATGACCGAGGTCATGGGCTCGACGCCCTCCACATCGACAGCGCTCAGCTCTTCGACGAAAGCGAGCATGGCGTTCAGCTCATTCTGGAGATGGGGCACCTCTTCGTCGCTGACAGCGATACGAGCGAGATGAGCGATGCGGCGGACAGTCGCCTGATCGACGGACATGAAGGCTCCAATGCAGAAGAAGCGGGAGGCTGTGCCTATATCATTTTCGCCTTTGCGCAGGCAAACAGATCGCGCGCGTGGCCAAGCGGGGCGATTGGTGCTAGGCGAGACCCATGACCGGCCAGCTCCTCACCATTGAAGAACTCTCGCCTCGCCTGCCCCGCTACGGGCGGTTGATGGGGCTCGACCTTGGCACCAAGACCATCGGTCTTGCGCTGTCGGATGTGGAGCGCCGCATCGCCTCCCCTCTGGAGACAATCCAACGGGTGAAATTCACCAAAGATGCGCAGCGGATGATTGATCTGGCCCGCCGGCATGAGGTGCAGGCCTTCGTCATGGGCCTGCCGCTGAATATGGATGGCAGCGAAGGCCCGCGCGCGCAGGCTACCCGCGCCTTCATCCGCAGCTGTGCGCCCCTGACGCCCCTGCCCTTCGTTTTCTGGGATGAGCGCCTGTCGACCGCCGCCGTCACCCGCTCGCTGATCGACCAAGACGCTTCGCGCGCCAAAAGGGCCGAAGTGGTCGACCGTATGGCCGCAGCCTATATTTTGCAGGGCGCGCTCGACCGGCTGACCGCCCTCTCGCGCCAGACCTGAGCCATCTTTTCCACCCGTTAACTTGGCCATGGCAATAGTGGCTCCCAGTTGGGAGCTGCTGAATATGGCCAAAGTCAGAGGCGGGGATGGCGCAAAGCCCCCGCACGAGACCACAACGAGAAGCCGTCGCGACACCGCCGCCTATGTGGCCCATCTGTCAGAGGAACTGGCATCGATGGCTCAACAGGAGCGCTTCTCACTGCTCGCCTATCTTTTGGCCATGGCGGCAGCCGAGGCCCGGCGCATCGCCGAAGAGGAACGCGCCAACACTAAACTTTGAGGCAGATGAGCCCGCCGCCAGAGGTCTCAATGCGCCCAGACAGTTCAAGCTCGAGCAAAATGCTGCGCACATCAGCAATCGAGGCTTGTGCTGCGCGAGCAAGATCATCGAGCCCTACAGGGGATGGACCCAGCAGAGCCTCAATGCGCGCGCGCAACGCCTCCATATCGCGCTGGCGCGTGGCAATGGCGGGCGCGATCTGCGTCAAATACTGCTCGGGCTCATTAAATGCCAAACCCGGAATGGTTTGGGGAATATCCCCGTCATAGATGAGATCGAGCTCATCCCACAAAGGCTCGCTGGGCTGCGCCTGCACACGCTCGCCAAACAGATCATCGCGCGGTGGGCCCTGCTCCACAATCGGCAGCACAATATCGAGCACATCTTGCGCGCGCGTACACAGCACTGCACCATCGCGCAGCAATTGATTGGTGCCCTCCGCGCGCGGATCGAGCGGCGATCCGGGCACAGCGAAAATCTCACGCCCCTGTTCGGCTGCAAATTTTGCCGTGATCAAAGAGCCAGAGCCACGCGAGGCCTCAATCACCAAAGTCCCCAAAGACAAGCCCGCAACAATGCGGTTGCGACGCGGAAAATCGCGACCCCGCGCCTCCCAGCCCAGCGGCATCTCCGACATCAGCAAACCATGCGCGCAAAGATCCTGCGCAAGTTGACCATGTTCGGGCGGATAGATGCGATCAAGACCACCGCCCAAAACGCCAATCGTGCCCGTCGCCAAACTGGCTTGATGGGCGCGCGCATCCACACCGCGCGCCAGCCCCGACACAATCACAATGCCAGCTGCGCCCAAGTCGCGCACAACGCGTTCTGTAAAGGCAAGCCCCGCTGCAGAGGCATTGCGCGAGCCGATCACCGCGAGCATCGGGCGACTGAGCACAGACACATCGCCCTTCACCGCAATCAGAGGTGGGGCACCATGAATAGCGCGCAAACGAGCCGGATAGATCTCTTCGCCAAGCGCTATCAACGAACCGCCGAGTTTCGCCAGCGCCTCTATTTCGCGCGCACAGGTCTGTTCATCGGGAATGGCGATGGCGCGGCCACGCTGCGCGGCCAAATCAGGCAGAGCTTTGAGCGCAGCCCCTGCCCCGCCATAACGATTGATGAGGGCGCGAAATGTTTGCGGGCCGACGCTTTCACTGCGGATCAATCGCAACCAATCCAGACGCTGCTGATCGCTCAAGCGAGCGAGCGGGCCGCTCAAGATCGTTGGCCGATTTTACTTTCCGTTCCTGAGAGCAGGCGCAAAATATTGGCGCGGTGCGAAATAAAAATCAGGATGGAAAGAATAGCGACCAGCACTCCTTCGGAGAATTGCTGTGTCATAAAAAAAGCCAGAGGCGTCACGGCCGCAGCAATCAAGGCTGAGGCCGAAGAATAACGAAACAGTTTGGCAGAGCCGAGCCAAAAGACAGCAAAGACAAAGGCAGACGGCCACCACAGGCCCAGCAAGCAACCCAAATAAGTTGCCACGCCCTTGCCGCCCTTGAACTTCAACCACACCGGAAAGAGATGGCCGATAAAGGCGCCAAAGGCTGCCGCCAAACGCGCATCCTCATTCAGAAAATGAGCAGCGATGAGAATAGCAACGGTGCCCTTCAACGCATCGAGCACCAAGGTACCAGCCGCCAGATCTTTGCGGCCCGTGCGCAGCACATTGGTTGCGCCGATATTTTGCGAACCAATATTGCGAATGTCGCCGATCCCTGCTGCCTTGGTCAGCAAGAGTCCGAAGGGAATGGAGCCGAGCACATAGCCGAGCAGCAATCCGGGAAGGGCGTTGAGAAGATCCACCGGCAAATCCTAGCCCCAGACCTTTTCACCTGCAACCAGCGTCAGTTTCACGCGGCCTTCCATACGCGCCTCATCGAAGGGCGTATTTTTGCTGCGCGAATGAAGCAGTGCAGGGTCAAGCACATAAGGCTCATCAGGATCAAAGCGGATGAGATCCGCGGGCGTGCCCTTGGCCAAGCGGCCTTGTGGCAAACCCAAAATTTCAGCGGGCCGACTGGTCATGGCCGCAATCAGGCGGGGCAAAGAGACCTGCCCTGCATGAACAAGGCGGATCGCAGCTGACAACATGGTCTCAAGACCAATCGCGCCATTCTCAGCTTCGCCAAAAGGCAGACGCTTGGTTTCGACATCTTGCGGATTGTGATCCGACACAATCACATCAATGAGGCCAGACGACAGTGCCTCGACCAAAGCTTCGCGATCAAGTTCATGACGCAGCGGCGGCGAGACTTTGCAGAAGGTGCGATAATTGCCGATGTCGTTTTCGTTCAAAGTGAGATGATTGATGGAGGTCGCGCAGGTGACGGGCAGGCCCGCCTCTTTCGCGCGCGCCATAATCTCAACCGACATCCGCGCGCTGATGATCGCCGCGTGATATTTGCCACGGATCATATTGACGAGGCGCATATCGCGGTCGAGCGCGATCGCCTCAGCCTCAACCGGAATACCGCCAAGACCAAGACGCGTTGCAAGCTCACCGGCATTCATGACGCCACTGCCCGCAAGATCTTCATCCTGCGCGAAATGCATGATGAGTGCATCAAAGTCGCGCGCATAGGTCATGGCGCGGCGCATCACTTGCGTGTTGCGGATCGAATGGGTGCCATCGCTGAATGCAATCGCGCCAGCTTCCTGCAACAGACCAAGCTCAGCGATCTCTTTGCCCTTGAGGCCTTTGGTGATGGCCGCTGAGGGCAGAACGCGCACACGCGCTGTATCGCGCGCACGACGTTTCAGAAAATCAACAACGGCAGGATCATCCACCACCGGCTGCGTATCAGGCATGGAGACAATCGTGGTCACACCGCCAGCCGCCGCAGCCGCACTGGCGCTTGCAATCGTCTCGCGATGTTCAGCGCCGGGCTCGCCCACAAAGGCGCGCATATCAATAAGGCCGGGCGCGACAACATCGCCAAGGCAATCGATCACCTCAACATCACCGCCCAGATTGGCCTTGGTGAGCGATGTGCCAACATCCGCGATGAGGCCATCGGCGATCAGCACACCACCGCGCGTCTCAGTCCCCGCAACAGGGTCGATCAGGCGCGCATTGATCAGAGCGAGTGGCTTTGTCATCGGCGCGCTCATCCTTTGGGCAAGTTTTGCGCGAGGGCTTCGAGCACCGCCATGCGAACAGCAACGCCCATCTCGACTTGCTCGGTGACGAGCGAGCGCGGCCCATCAGCCACCGCACTGTCGATCTCGACACCGCGATTCATCGGGCCTGGATGCATGACAAGCGCATCGGGCTTGGCATGGGCGAGCATCGCCTCATCAAGACCAAAGAAGCGAGCATATTCGCGCAGGCTCGGCACAAAGGCCCCGCTCATACGCTCGAGCTGCAGGCGCAGCATCATGACAATATCGGCGTCCTTGATGCCTTCGCGCATATCTCGATGCACCTCAACGCCCATGCGCTCGATACCACCGGGCAGCAAAGTCGAGGGGCCAACAACGCGCACACGCGCGCCCAGCTTGGCAAGCAGCAGCATATTGGAACGGGCGACGCGCGAATGGGCGACATCGCCGCAGATGGCAACGGTCAGTCCCTCGATCCGGCCCTTGCGACGGCGAATGGTGAGCGCATCGAGCAGAGCTTGGGTGGGATGTTCATGCGCGCCATCGCCTGCATTGACGACGCAGCAATCCACCTTGCGCGCGAGAAGATCGACAGCGCCTGATTGATGATGGCGCACGATGATAATATCGGGCCTCATGGCGTTGAGCGTGACGGCTGTATCAATCAGCGTCTCGCCCTTCTTCACGCTCGAATTTGCGACCGACATATTCATGACATCGGCACCCAGCCGCTTGCCGGCGATCTCGAACGAGGCCTGCGTGCGGGTGGAGTTTTCAAAGAAGAGATTGATCTGCGTGCGCCCGCTCAGCACATGGCGCTTTTTCTCGACCTTGCGAGACAGGGCCACCGCCTCCTCCGCCACATCCAGAATCTGGATGATGTCCGGCGCGGACAGATGTTCGATCCCGAGCAGATGCCGGTGCGGGAAGATGATGGGAGAGCGAGGTGCAGCCATTAAGGCGCTTCTATAGGCCGGGCGTGGCCCCAGTGGCAAGGCAGACCCTTGATCAAGCCCACAGAGTTCTCCAGCTCAGCCACGGATCACTGCCTGATGCCGCCGCTCAAGCTCCTCCCCATAGCGGCGCAAAGCATGGGCCTCGGTCAGCAAGCCCAGCACATGGCCCTGCCCCGGCTCATCAAGAACGGGCAGAACATCGGTTTCGCTGCGCTCGAAAATATCCAGCGCCTCGCGGATCGCCATCTGCGGGGTCAGGCAGACCCCATTGGGTAGCGCCAACTGGGCGACGCTTCCCCCCGCAGGCAGCGGCGTCAAATGCAGATCGGCGGTCAGGACTGTGCCGGCATAATGCCCCTCTTTATTGAGGAGGAAGAATTGCCGCTCGCCACCTTGTGGGAAAAGATCGCGCGCGGCGGCAATGGTCACATCCTGCGGCAGGCTGCGCGCATCTTTGCGCATCAATTTGGCCACCGTCAGCTCGCGCATCCAACCCACATCGGCGGGGCCGCGAATGGTTTCGCCGCGCAGATGAAAACGCCAGGTCGCGAAAGAATAACCAAAGATAGTGCGCACGATCAGCGCCGAGATAGCGCAGGCCATGAAGGAGGCCGCCGTCACATCAAAATTGCCCGTCATCTCGAGCGCAAGCACCGTCATCGTGACAGGCGAGCCCAAAACCCCGGTGCCAAAAGCCGCCATAGCCGCAACCGCCGCCGTGCCCACCGACAGATTGATCGGAATGAGCTGCGAGACGCCCTCAACATAGAGCCGCCCCATCATGCAACCCAGCAGCAAAGAGGCGAAAAACAAACCACCGCGATAGCCCGCCCCCAGCGACACGGCCGATGCCATGGCTTTGAGCAAAATCACACTGGCCAGGATCAGCAGCGGTGTGGACTGCGCCAGATTATGGGCCAGCGCACCATGGCCAGAGCCCATGACCTGCGGTGTGATCACCGCCATGCCACCTACAAAAACGCCGCCGATCAAGGGACGCAAAGCCACCGGCAAAGAGGTCTTGGAAAAAAGCGTATCGACCACCGCGACACCGCGCATCAAGGCAACGGTCGCCAGCGCGACGATCACCGCCAGACCCATCACATGGCCATAGTCGGCTAGCTGCAAAGTCTCCATCGCCGCAGGCATGACGAGCAGGTCATGGCCGATGAGCGGTTTGGACACGAAAGAGGCGACAATGGCGCTGGCCGCGACCGGCACCAATGAGCCAACACTATAAGCACCCAGCACCACTTCGAAGGCATAGAAGGCCCCCGCCAGCGGGGCGCCAAAGGCTGCTGCAATTGCGCCCGCAGCACCGCAGCCCACCAGCAAGCGCATATCCATGCGCCGGGCTGCCAGACCACGTCCGAACACAGAGGCACAGGCGCAGGAGATCTGCGTATAGGCCGCCTCAAGCCCCACACTTGCCCCGCAGGCATTGGAAATGAAAGTCTGCAGCGTGATGTAAAGGCTCCCGCCCATCGACAGGCGGCCCCCATTCAGCGCATTGGCCTCAATCGCATCGGCCATGCGGCCGGCAAAGCGCTTGCCCGCCCACCAGGTGAGCGCGGCCAGAACCAAAGCACCGCCCAAGGGGGCCAGAAAGACCCGCCACCAGACAACCCCTTCAGCAATGGACAAATATTGATGCCGGGCGAGGCCAAAGACGACCTCATGGGCCAATTGGGAGGCCGCCGACAGGCCCGCGACCAAGAGACCAGACACCAGCCCAACCACACAGGCCACCGCCACCAAACCGACCTCGCGACCGCGTACAAAGGCGCGCAGCCAAAATGGGAACAGGCGGTGGAAGGCCTTGGAGGGTAGTTGCGACATTGGCCCTGAACAGTGGGGCGACCGGATCGACCGCTGGAGCCAGTTTCGCGGAAACAGGCCCCCTTGTCTCCCCTGTTCATCAGGCGCGTCCTGACGGGTGCACACATATATATAATGGTGCAGCAATCCTTGGGACAGAAATGCCCGCAGGCGGGCCTTTTTCTGGTCCCGCTACATGGGTAGCGGCCCTGCTTTTCCGGGGCTCCCGAGGGGCTGTCCCGGGGCTCCCAAACCCGACCAAAAGCGCCGCCGCACCCACCCACCGGCGGCCTTCAAAAAACCGGCCCATTTGACACATGCCCCGGGTTTCCCCATTTTCCGGCCCCGCGCCGAGACAGACGGCGGGGCCTTGCCAAGCTGTGGCGAGCCCCGTCCCGCTCTGAGGATTGCGCCGGATACGGCTGACCCAGGGGCATATGGAATGAACATTGTCATCGTCGAATCCCCGGCAAAGGCCAAGACGATCAACAAATATCTAGGGCGGGACTATGAGGTCTTCGCCTCCTTCGGCCATGTGCGCGATTTGCCGGCCAAGGATGGATCGGTTGATCCGGACGATGATTTCGCCATGCGTTGGGAAGTGGACAGCAAGGCCGCCAAGCGCCTCTCTGACATCGCCAAGGCGGTCAAGGATGCCGACAAAGTCATTCTGGCAACCGACCCGGATCGCGAGGGTGAGGCCATCTCCTGGCATGTGCTGGAAATCCTGCGCGCCAAAAAGGTTCTGAAGGACAAGAAGGTCGAACGCGTTGTGTTCAACGCGATCACCAAGAGCGCCATTCTGGAGGCGATGCAACATCCCCGGCAGATTGATGATGCTTTGGTGGATGCCTATCTCGCCCGCCGCGCCCTCGACTATCTCGTGGGCTTCAATCTCTCCCCCGTCCTGTGGCGCAAATTGCCGGGCGCGCGCTCAGCTGGCCGTGTTCAATCGGTCGCCCTTCGCCTTGTCTGCGACCGCGAGACAGAGATCGAGAAATTCGTCACCCGCGAATATTGGTCGCTCGCCGCGCATATGAAGACCCGCGACAATGCCGCCTTCATCGCCCGCCTGACCGGTGCTGATGGCAAAAAGATCACTCGCCTTGATATTGGCGAGGGCAAAGAGGCGGCCGCGTTCAAATCAGCGCTCGATGACGCCAAATTCTCTGTGCTGAGTGTCGAGGCCAAGCCCGCGCGCCGCAATCCCTGGCCGCCCTTCACCACCTCGACCCTGCAACAGGAAGCCTCGCGCAAATTGGGCTTTGCGCCTGCGCGCACGATGCAGATCGCCCAGCGTCTCTATGAAGCGGGCATCATCACTTATATGCGTACCGATGGCGTCGACATGGCCCCCGAGGCCATTGCAGCTGCGCGCAATGTGATCGGCTCTGTTTATGGCGATCGCTATGTGCCCAATGCACCGCGTCGCTACACATCCAAGCAAAAGAATGCGCAAGAGGCCCATGAGGCCATTCGCCCGACCGATGCGTCGCAATTGCCCAAACAGATTGGCCCTTCGCTCGAAGGCGAACAGGCCGCGCTCTATGACCTCATCTGGACGCGCACCATCGCAAGCCAGATGGAGTCCGCCGAGCTTGAGCGCACCACGGTTGAGATCATCGCCGATGTGGCTGCAGCTGGCTCGCCCTACAAGCGTCTTGAGCTGCGCGCTACAGGTCAGGTTGTGCGCTTTGATGGCTTCTTGAAACTCTATCAGGAAGGCAAAGACGACGAGGATGATGAAGAAGGTGGCCGCCTGCCGCCCATGGCGGCGAACGATCCACTCACCCGTGAGAAGATCGAAGCCACCCAGCATTTCACCGAACCGCCGCCGCGCTATACCGAAGCCACTTTGGTCAAGCGCATGGAAGAATTGGGCATCGGTCGCCCCTCGACCTATGCATCAACACTGGCTGTGCTGCGTGAGCGCGAATATGTGCGCATCGACAAGAAGCGTCTCGTGCCCGAGGACAAGGGCCGCCTGATCACGGCCTTCCTGGAGAGCTTCTTCGCGCGCTATGTGGAATATAATTTCACCGCGGATCTCGAAGAAAAACTCGACGAAGTCGCCAGCCATACGATGAACTGGAAACAGTTGCTGCGCGACTTCTGGCAAGATTTTGCAGCGGCCATTGCAGGCACGAAAGAGCTGCGCACCACGCAGGTTCTCGACAGCCTCAATGATATGCTGGGCTCGCATATTTTCCCCGCCAAGGAAGATGGGTCTGATCCGCGCGCTTGCCCCTCTTGCGGGACGGGACGCCTGTCTTTGAAGCTCGGCAAATTCGGCGCCTTCATCGGCTGTTCAAATTATCCTGAGTGCAAAATCACCCGCACGCTCGCGCAAGCTGCCTCCGGCGAAGCACCCGGCGCAGATGGTGATCGCCCCGGTGTGCGCGTTTTGGGTGAAGACCCCACAACCGCCGAAGAGATCTCTGTGCGCGATGGGCGCTTTGGCCCCTATGTGCAGCGTGGCGAAGGTGAGAAGCCCAAGCGCTCCTCGATCCCGCGTGGCATGAGCGCAGCAGAACTGACACTCGAAGAGGCCATCGGTCTGTTGTCACTGCCGCGCGAAGTTGCCAAACATCCTGAAAGCGGCGAGCCGATTCTTGCCAATATCGGGCGCTTTGGCCCCTATGTGCAGCATGGCAAAGTCTATGCAAGCCTGACGCGCGACGACAATGTTCTGGAGATCGGCGCGAACCGCGCGGTTGATCTCATCATCACCAAAGAACAGGGCGGCGGACGCTTCGGCAATTCCGCACCGGGGCGCGAACTCGGCGCGCATCCTGATGGCGGCATGATCTCGGTGAAGGCTGGACGCTTTGGCCCCTATGTCAATCACGGCAAGGTCAATGCAAATATCCCCAAGGGGACAAAGGCTGATGATCTGACGCTCGAACAGGCTGTCGAATTGCTGAAAGCGCGCGCCTCAGGTGCACCCGGTGGTGGCCGCGTCTTGGGTGAACATCCCCTCGGCGGCATCATCAGCGTGCGCGATGGTCGCTATGGCGCTTATGTCAGCCATGGCAAAGTCAATGCAACGATCCCCAAAGATCAGTCACCTGAAAGCGTAACGCTGGAAGATGCGATCCAATGGATCGACGACAAGGGCGGTCCCGACAAGAAAGCCATCCGCAAGGGACCGGCGAAGAAGGCCGCTGCAAAGAAATCTGCTGCTAAGAAAGCACCTGCGAAAAAGGCTTCCGCCAAGAAAGCTCCGGCCAAAAAGGCTGCGGTGAAGAAGGCTGCGGTGAAGAAGAAAGCGTGAGCCTAAAGGGTCATTGCGGAATTAAGACGCACGGTCATAATGGACCGCGCGTTTTCGTTTTTGAAATTGATTTTCATGTCCATTCCATTTCACCCTCGGATGGGACAAGTTCTTGTTGGCGATTTCTCGGATTTGAAAGAACCCGAGATCAACAAAATTCGTCCCGTGATTGTGATTTCGCCGAAGCTTCCATACAGAGCGGGATTGGTTGCGGTCGTTCCCATCAGCTTAACGGCACCACTACACTCAATGCCTTACTGCTATCGACTGAGCAAAAACTATCATCCAAAAGAATCCGACGATTTGGAAACTTGGGCCAAGTGCGATCTTGTTATGAATGTCTCACTGCGCAGGCTCCAGGGCTTTAAAGTTGGTCGGCGAAAATGGGAAATACCCAACCTTTCAATGCAAGACCTTGATGGCGTCCGCGTCGCTGTGATGAAGGGCCTCGGCCTCGATCGCTTGAAAATCGAGCCCAGCTGATATAGATTAATGAAGTACCCGGTCGTCGGGCATTAAGACCCAGTTCGCTGGGCAGGCGCCTCAACAGGCAATGACAAGCCACAGAGGACGCCTAGATATTGTCAGGTCCGAAAGGCCCCGCTCTGGCGGGGCTTTTTGTTGCCCCGCTCCAAGATCTGGATTTTCCGCCACCTGACAACCACATAGTGTAACCTGCGAGGCTCGAATCCTCCCTCGCGCGGATGATCCATTGGCTAGAAAGATCTCTTCTGGGCGCACGCCTTCAGTGCAAGGCGAGACGCCCCTTCCCTCTCGTGAGGATATTCTCGCCTTCATCGCGCGCGAACGCGATGCGGCGCAAAAATCCGGCGCGGCTCATCCTGCCAAGATTGGCAAACGCGAAATCGCGCGCGCCTTTGGTCTTCGCGGTTCCGACAAGATCGGGCTGAAGCGCATCCTCAAAGAGCTGGAAGAAGAGGGCACGGTCGAGCGCCGTGGCCGCACTTTGCACAAATCAGGTGCCCTGCCTGATGTGGTCCTCGCTGATATTCTGACCCGCGACCGTGATGGTGAATTGCTGGCTGAACCAGTTGAATGGGACAGTGACGAGCTTGGCCCCGCGCCGCGTATTCATGTGCGCATGTCACGCCGCCCGCGCCCCGGTGAGCCTGTGCCCGGTGTTGGCGATCGCGCGCTCATTCGCGCGGAGGCTGTGCGCGCGCCCGAACATGGCGCGCCCGCCTATACGGGCCGCGTCATCAAACTCATCTCCAAAGCGCGCACGCAAGTGCTCGGCGTCTATCGCGCCATGCCGCAGGGTGGCGGTCGCCTCATTCCCGTTGTGAAGAAAGGCCAGCCCCGCGAACTCGACATTCCCGAAGGCCAGCAGGGCGAAGCTCAAGACGGCGATCTTGTCGCTGTCGATCTTGTGCGCCATGGCCGCTTTGGTTTGCCAACAGCCAAAGTCAAAGAGCGTTTGGGCTCCTTGAAGAGCGAGCGCGCCATCAGCCTCATCGCCATTCACACGCATAATATCCCGAACGCATTTCGCAGCGACACTTTGGCCGAGGCCGAAAGCGCGCGCGAGGCCACTATGGGCGGGCGCGAAGATTGGCGCAAACTCCCCCTCGTCACGATTGATCCGGCCGACGCCAAAGATCATGACGATGCTGTCCATGCAGAGCCCGATCCTGACCCCACCAATGTCGGCGGCTTTATCCTGACGGTGGCGATTGCGGATGTCGCCGCCTATGTGCGCCCCGGCAGGCCACTCGACCGCGAAGCGCAAGATCGCGGCAATTCGGTCTATTTCCCCGACCGCGTCGTGCCGATGTTGCCCGAGCGCATCTCGAATGATCTGTGCTCGCTCCGCCCGCAGGTAGATCGTCCCGCCATGGCAGTGCGGATGATCATCGACAAACATGGCCGCAAATTACGCCATAGCTTCCATCGCATCATGATGAAAAGCGCGGCCAAGCTTGCCTATCCGCAGGCGCAAGCCGCGATTGATGGTCAGGTCGATGACATCACAGCGCCAATTGTTGAAAGCGTATTGCGCCCCCTGTGGGCTTGTTATGACGCGCTGAAACTTGAGCGCGCGCAGCGCTCGCCGCTTGATCTGGAATTGCCCGAGCGCAAGATCTTGCTGAAGCCGGATGGCTCGGTGGACCGTGTTGTGACGCCCGCCCGTCTTGATGCGCATAAGCTCATCGAAGAATGCATGATCCTCGCCAATGTCGCTGCTGCTGAGACGTTGGAGGAGAAGCGCCAGCAACTCATCTACCGCGCCCATGACGAGCCCTCGCTGGAGAAGATCACAGCGCTGTCAGAATTTCTCGCCACGCTCGGCATCAAAGTCGCCAAAGGCGAGGCTTTGCGCCCGCAGCATTTCAATCTCATTCTGGCGCGTGTGCGCGACACCGAACATGAGCATGTGGTGAATGAGGTAGTGTTGCGCTCGCAGGCGCAGGCTGAATATACGAATGAGAATTACGGCCACTTTGGTTTGCATCTGCGCCGCTATGCACATTTCACCTCGCCCATTCGCCGCTATGCAGATCTCATCGTTCATCGTGCGCTCATTCGCGCGCTGGATCTTGGACCCGACGGCCTGCCCGACATGGGCGCAGATGAGCTTGCCGAAATTGCTGCACGCATCTCCGCTGCTGAGCGACGCGCTATGGCAGCCGAGCGCGAGACAGTGGATCGCCTCATTGCAACGCATCTGGCCGATCAAGTCGGCGCAACTTTTGCCGCGCGCATTGCGGGCGTGACAAAGGTTGGTCTCTTCGTGAAGCTGAGCGAGACAGGGGCCGATGGCTTCATCCCCGCGGCCACGCTCGGCCATGATTACTACCGCTATGACGAAGCGCTGCATGCTTTGATCGGCAGCCGCACGGGCGAGATGCATCGCCTTGGCGATATGGTCGAGGTCAAACTCGTCGAGGTCTCGCCCTTTGCCGGTGCGATGCGCTTTGAAATGCTGAGCGAGGGTAAAAATCGCCGAGCCGCTGGCGCGCTCTCCTCCAAAAGTGGCAAGCACCGCGACAGGGTGCCGCGCGAAAATTTTGGCGGACGTGGTAAGAAGGCTGGTCCCAAAAGGGGCAAGCCCAAAGGCAGGTCGAGATGACGGCACACACAGCGCGCGACAAGTGGCAATCAATAAAGCGTGGCTTTGCGGGCCGCTGCCCGGCCTGTGGCGAGGGCCGCATCTTCCATGCCTATCTGAAAGTGTCGGACGCCTGCCCCGCCTGCGGGGAAGAGCTGAGCCATCACCGTGCTGATGATGCACCGCCCTATTTCACCATCTTCATTGTGGGCCATGTGGTGGGCGCAGGCATCCTCTTCGTGGAGGAGCGCGATTACTTTTGGCCGCTCTGGCTCCACAGCCTCGTCTGGCCGGCCCTCACAATCGCCCTCTCCCTCTGGCTGCTGCCACGGGTCAAAGGCGCCCTCATCGGCCTGCAATGGGCGCTGCGGATGCATGGCTTCGACAAGGCCGAGGCGGCGCCCGCGACTTTGCCGCCGCAAACCGCCCCTTCACCGCCCTGAAAACCGCCAAACCGGCTTGACTTGGGACGCCCCATCCGTATGGTGCCCCCAAATCAGCCGGGGCTTGCGCGCTTGCGGCTAAGCCAGCAATGGCAAAGCTTCCGCCCCTCGGGCATCAGTCAGGATTACGACCATGGCCAAGGCCGCCAATATCAAGATCAAGCTGCTCTCGACCGCTGACACGGGCTATTTCTACGTCACGTCGAAGAATGCACGCACCAAGACCGACAAGATGGCGATGAAGAAATATGATCCCGTCGCCCGCAAGCATGTCGAATTCAAGGAAACCAAGATCAAGTAAGATCTTGGATCTCCTAACGAAAAAGGCGCCCCATTCGGGCGCCTTTTTTCGTTTCAGCCATCAAGGGCAGATGGTGGCCGACCAGCGGGGTTGAGGAGGCCACTCCTACCCCCGCCAGCCGGCCGACCCCACGGACCCAGGAGATGCGGCGGACCTGGCTCTCCGTAGGGTATTCACATCTGATGCGACGCTAGCGCCACCGCCCAGAAATGCAACGGCTCATCAGCCGCCCAGATAGTTCTTCACCGTTTCCAGAAATTTCGCGACGGAAATGGGCTTGGACAGATAGGCCTCACAGCCCCCCTGCCGGATTTTCTCCTCATCCCCCTTCATCGCAAAGGCGGTGATGGCAATGACCGGGATATGGCGCAACTCGGCATCGGCCTTCAGCTCTTTGGTCACATCCAGCCCCGAAATCTCAGGCAGCTGAATATCCATGAGGATGAGGTCGGGCTTATGCGCGCGCGCCAGCCCCACGGCCTCCTTGCCGCTGCGCGTCTGCACGGTGGCATAGCCATGGGCCTCCAACAGATCGTTGAAGAGCTTCATATTCAGCTCATTGTCTTCGACGATCATCACGGTCTTGGTCATCAGATGTCCCTCAGGGCGCCACCGCCCTACTCCCTAGTGCCAGACCTTCCTTGACAAAATCCGAATCCGAAGGCCCGAAGGGGTAGCTTTGCAGCTTTGGGGAGCATGATTATGGCGCGTTTGAGCATCACGGGCATCCGCTCGATCGAGGTTGCGGTGGCTGACCTCCCCCGTGCCGCCAAATTCTATAGTGATGTCTGGCGCTTGAGCGAGATCGCCCAAGACGGCGAGACGCTTTATTTCCGGGGCACCTCCAGCTTCCACCACATCCTCGCCCTCACCCCCGCCAAAGGCCCGCAGCAGATGCGCCGCGTGAGCCTGAATGCCCGCGACCGCGCCACAGTCGATGCGCTGCATGGCAAAATCGCTGGCGCGGGCCTCACATGCGATTCGCCCCATGCGCTCAAAGGCCCCGCCGGTGGCTATGGCTTTGGCTTTCAGGATCAGGCGGGCCGCTGCTTTGCGATCATCAGCGATGCCAATGACCACAAGGATGATGCGCGCATCGCCGACCGGCCCTACAGGATCGCCCATGTGAATCTCAACACGGCCGATCAGCCCGTCTTGCATGGACTGCTGAGCGATCTGCTGGGCTGCCGCCTCGTTGATAATTCAGGCCCGCAATTCTTCTACAATGCCGACAGCACTGACCACAGCGCCATCGTCATCTGCAAAGCACCCGCCGATACGCTCAACCATGTTGCCTTTGAGCTGCCCGATCTTGAAAGCGTCATGCGCGGCGCGGGCCGGATGATTGATGCGGGCTATCCGATTGAATGGGGCGTTGGCCGCCATGGGCCGGGCAATAATGCTTTTGCCTATTTCGCCGGGCCAGAAGAATTCCCGCTCGAATATACTTGCGATGTCGAACAGATCGACGAGACCTATGAGTTCCACGGCCCCGACTTCTGGAAATGGCCTGTCGGTCGGCTCGATCATTGGGGTGTCACACCGCCCCATACAAAGCGCTGGCACCGGATTCAAAATCTCGTCGAATTTTCCAAATCAGGCTATGCTTTGCCGTGATGAAAACGAACTCCTCTGCCGCTGCCAAAACTGAATGGGCGCAGGGCCTCGCGATTGAGGCGCTGGGCTTTCTGGCGAGCGACATTGAACGGCTGGAGCCTTTCCTCAGCCTCACAGGGATCGACATTTCCAATCTGCGCGCGGTCGCTGCTGATCCTGCCTTTCTGGCAGCCGTCCTCGATCATCTCGTCACCGATGAAAGCCTGCTGCTCGCCTTTGCGGCCAATGGCGCGCATGATCCTGCTGACATTGAGCGCGCGCGACAAGTGCTCGCAGGGCCGAGATTTGACTGGGGCGCATGAGCGAGCCCCTCGCCCTTTGTCGTGACTGCCTGACCCCGCTGGCGCGCGGCGCAAGGCGTTGCACAGCCTGCGGCTCACCGCGCATTCTCGATCATGATGAACTGCACCAACTGGAAATCGCGCATATTGATTGCGATGCTTTCTATGCTGCCGTTGAAAAGCGTGATGATCCCAGCCTGCGCGACAAGCCGCTAATCATCGGCGGTGGCAAGCGCGGTGTTGTCTCCACCTGCTGCTACATTGCGCGCATCAGCGGCGTGCGCTCAGCCATGCCGATGTATAAAGCGCTGGAGCTTTGCCCGCAGGCCGTCGTCATTCCCCCCGACATGGGCAAATATGTTTATGTCGGCCGCCAAATCCGTGGCTTGATGTTGGCGCTCACACCTTTGGTGGAGCCGCTCTCGATTGACGAAGCCTTTCTGGATTTGTCAGGTACGCAAAAATTGCATGAAGCCTCGCCCGCTGCGACCCTCGCGCGTTTTGCCAAATATGTCGAAGATGAAATTGGCATCACGGTTTCAGTGGGTTTGAGCTATTGCAAATTCCTCGCAAAGATGGCCTCCGATATGGACAAGCCGCGCGGCTTTGCGGTGATCGGCAAAGCGCAGGCGATGGAAGTGCTCGCACCCAAATCGGTCGGCGCCATCTGGGGCGTTGGCAAAGTTGCGCAAGAGCGCTTGCAGCAAGAAGGCTTCCATACGATTGCGGATTTGCAGCGCGCTGATCACAGCGAACTCTATCGCCGTCTGGGGCCTGAAGGTGGACGGTTGTGGAAGCTGGCGCGCGGTCTTGATGAACGCAAGGTCGAGCCCGAGCGCGATGCCAAAAGCGTCTCGGCAGAAACCACCTTCGAGGACGACATTGCCGATGCCGACACGCTCACCCGTGTGCTCTATCTCTTGAGCGAGAAAGTCTCAGCTCGATTGAAGCAGAGCGAGGTTGCGGGCCGCAGCCTGACCCTCAAACTCAAGACTGCTGATTTCAAGACACGCACCAGAGCGCGCATGCTGCATGAGCCGACCCAGCTCGCCACGCGGATCTTTGAAAATGCCCGCGAGCTTTTGGAGCGCGAGACTGATGGGACGCGCTTTCGTCTGATCGGCGTAGGGCTGAGTGATCTCACTGGGGCCGATGAGGCCGACCATGGCGACCTCGTCGACCAGCGCGTGCAGAAGGACAAAAAGACCGAAGCGGCGGTTGATGCTTTGCGAGCGAAGTTTGGCGCCGCCGCCGTGATCAAAGGCATCGCTTTTGACGGCGGGCCGCGCAAAAGTTGATCTCGCCCGGGGATAGCTAACGCGCCCACCCCATTGACCGAAGCTCACAAAACCGCCTACTGGACTGCATCCTTGCTAGCGGAGCGCCCTGTTTGAGCCTGATCGTTGCAGAAGCCACCAGCGCAAAACCTCTCTTTTCCTATCGGAAATTTTGGGCGCAGCGTTTTGGGAAAGCCCCCTTCTTGCCGATGTCCCGGCAGGAGATGGACGAGCTTGGCTGGGATTCCTGCGACATCATCCTCGTTACGGGCGATGCTTATATTGATCACCCCAGCTTCGGCATGGCGATCATCGGTCGCTTGCTTGAAGCGCAAGGCTTTCGCGTTGGCATTATCGCGCAGCCTGATTGGCGCGATGCCTCGCCTTATAAAGTGCTTGGCAAACCCAATCTCTATTTTGGCGTGACCAGCGGCAATATGGACTCGATGGTCAATCGCTATACGTCTGACCGTCGCTTGCGCCACAACGATTCCTATACGCCCGGCGGTGAAGGCGGCAAACGCCCGGACCGCGCTGTGGTTGTTTATGCGCAGCGCTGCCGCGAAGCCTTTCCTGATGTGCCGATCGTGCTGGGCGGTATCGAAGCCTCGCTGCGCCGCATCGCTCATTATGACTATTGGTCCGACAAAGTGCGTCGCTCCATTCTGCTCGATGCCAAGGGCGATCTGTTGCTCTATGGCAATGCTGAGCGCGCTTTGGTCGAAGTATCGCATCGCATCGCCAAGGGCGGCATCAAGCAAGACTTCTCCGACATTCGCGGCCTTGCCATCGTGCGCGATGCTACGCCCGAAGGCTTTGTCGAATATCCCGCTGATGATCTTGATGCGCCCGACGAAGGCCGCCAGCGAAAGCGCTCGCAGGATGATGGCGAGAAAAGCGTCATTCGCTTGCCGGGCTATGAGCAAGTGGCTGGCGACCGCGAAGCCTATGCGCGCGCCTCTCGCGTTCTGCATCGTGAAAGCAATCCGGGCAATGCGCGCCCGCTCGTCCAGCGCCATGGCGACAAGGAAGTGTGGCTGACAGCCCCGCCCATTCCCCTCACCATGGCGGAGATGGATGCGGTCTATGAACTCTCCTTCGCACGCGCGCCCCATCCCAGCTATGGCGATGCGAAGATCCCCGCTTGGGAGATGATCCGCCATTCGATCACCATCATGCGTGGTTGCTTTGGTGGCTGCTCTTTCTGCTCCATCACCGAGCATGAAGGCCGCATCATTCAATCGCGCTCTGAAGGTTCGATCCTGCGCGAGATCGAAACCATTCGCGACACATCCAAAGACTTCACCGGCATCATTTCGGATGTGGGTGGACCGACCGCGAATATGTATCGCATCGCCTGCAAGGACAAAGAGACGGAGGCTTTGTGCCGTCGTCCCTCCTGCGTCTATCCCGACATCTGCAAAAATCTCGACACCAGTCACGATCCGCTGATCCAGCTTTATCGCAAAGCGCGCGCGATCCCCGGTGTGAAGAAAGTCATGGTCGCCTCTGGCGTGCGCTATGATCTGGCCGTGCGCAGTCCGACCTATATCCGCGAATTGGTGGAGCACCATGTCGGCGGCTATCTGAAGATCGCGCCCGAACATACCGAAGACGGCCCGCTCTCCAAGATGATGAAGCCGGGCATTGGCTCTTATGATCGTTTCAAAGAGATCTTTGATGCAGCCGCGCAAGCGGCCAAAAAGAAATACTTCCTCATCCCCTATTTCATCGCAGCCCATCCGGGCACCAGCGATGAGGACATGATGAATCTCGCCCTCTGGCTGAAGAAAAACAACTATCGCGCGGATCAGGTGCAGACCTATCTGCCCTCACCCATGGCGCTTTCAACCGCGATGTATCACAGCGGCTTTAATCCGCTGAAGCCGGTGCGTCGCGGTGCCTCTGAGCCTGTCGATGCGGTGAAGGGCCTGCGCCAGCGCCGCCTGCACAAGGCTTTCTTGCGCTATCACGATGCAGAAAATTGGCCCGTGCTGCGCGATGCACTCAAAGCCATGGGCCGCGCTGATTTGATTGGTCCGGGCAAACATCAGCTCGTGCCAACATGGCAGCCGGCAGGAACGGGTCTGGGCGGCGAAGGTCGTCGCGTCGCGCCCAAATCAAGCCTGCGCAAAGACGGCGCGCACAAATTCACCACCAAAGGTGTGCTGAGCAAAAAGCCTCGCTAGGCTTTGCTCAGCCCCTTCAGCAGCCGCCCTTTTGCGGCAGCACTTCAAACTTCGACACAGTGCCATTGAGCGAATAATTGCCGTAGTTGATTTTCAACGCGCCCGAAACGCCATTTTCATACAGATCAAAGGAGAGCGTGTAATTGGGCTCTGACTCCGTCTTCTTCTGATCGAAATAGCTCACCGTCACAGGCCAGCGGCGCACATTCTTCAACTCAGCGGCATTGGCAAGGCTCGCATCGCTGGGGGCGCGTTTCAGCTCATTGCCAATGATGCTGGTCGTGTCGAAAATCTTCATGCCGCCATCGCCGCCATCAAAGACGGGAACCTCGGTTGCGCGTTCGCCCTTTTTGGCGGCATCCAGCACATGAAACATCTGCGCGGTGGGGAAGATCGGGCCGGGTGCAAAATCGCTCTTGGCCGTGGCGGGTTTGTTAAGTGAGACAGAGAGTGCGCCATCCTTGGCACGGCTTGCGCGACCATCCACGCTTTCCACCAAACGGCCATCAACGAAATTATCGGTCTTGAAGCGGAAGGCCGAACCATCGCCCTCTTCAAAGGTCGAGGAGCGCATATCAGAGCTGCGCGCCCCGCCCTCATCCATCTGGATCTCGGTGATCTGGCGGAAGGTCGTGACATAGCCCTCGCAGGCTGAGCCGGAGAATTCATAAACGATGCGCCCGCGCACGGCAGCAGGGCCGCCCGTGCCAGTGGTGCGCGCCAGGCTCAGATCATAGACCGCGCGATGAGGCAGGAAGGGCATTGGGCCGGGCTTGGCTGCCTGCGCCAGCGCCGGGGCTGCCAGACAGAGCGCGCCGAAGGAGGCGGCAATAAGGGACTTCGAAAAGCTCGGCATCGGAACCAACCCCGTTTGGCGCGACAAGAGAGCTGCTCTATGCAACCTCCCCATGGCGAAAATACGGTTTGCTGATCCGCCTGCAAGCCCGCACTCTCCATCATCGCTGATTTGTCGGGAGCTGACCATGAGTATCGAAACCCGCCTCAAGGATATGGGCATTATCCTGCCGGTCCCGGTGGTGCCTGTTGCCAATTATGTGCCCTTCGTCCTCACCGGTTCGTTGCTGGTGATCTCGGGCCAGCTGCCGCTGGTCGACGGTCAGCTGCCCGCACCCTTCAAGGGGCAAATCGGCGCTGAGGTTGATGAGGCCAATGGCCGCGCCGCCGCGCGTCAATGCGCCATCAATGTTATCGCGCAGATCAAAGCCGCCACCGGCGATCTCGACCATGTGAAGCGCATCGTCCGGCTGGGCGGTTTCATCAATGCAGCGCCCAGCTTCACCACCCTGCCCGCGATCATGAATGGCGCCTCTGATCTTATGGTCGATCTGTTTGGCGAGGCCGGCCGCCATGCCCGCACCACGGTTGGTGCGCATTTGCCCATGAGTGCGGCTGTCGAAGTCGAGGCCATGGTGGAACTCAAGTGAGCTTTGGCTGGCTGACCGCTCACCCCATCGCCCATCGCGGCTTGCATGATGGCGCCGCGCGGATCGAGAATAGTCTTGGTGCCGCGCGCGCAGCCATCGAGGCTGGCTATGCGATTGAATGCGATGTGCAGCTCTCGCGCGATGGGCAGGCCATTGTGTTTCATGATGCGACATTGGAGCGCCTGACATCGCATCATGGCCGCCTTGCAGATTATGACGCCGCACAGCTCACGCAAATTCTCTTGAAGAGCGGCGAAACGATTCCAACGATTCAACAATTGCTGTCGCTCATTGATGGGCGTGTGCCGCTGGTGTGCGAAATCAAAAGCGCCTTTGATGGCGATCTGCGCTTGGCACGTCGTGTCGCTCAGGCGGCCGCGCTCTATCAAGGACCATTGGCACTGGAGAGTTTCGACCCCGCCGTCATGGCCTTCCTGCGCGCCAAACAATCAGCTTTACGCATCAATCATGTAGCTCTGGGCATTGTCGCGCAGGCCCATTACGACCGCCCCGAAGATGAATGGGCGCATCTGCCCCTTCAGGAGCGCCAGCACTTGGCTGAGCTCTCCCATCTCAATGAGACCAATCCCGACTTCCTGTCCTGGAATCTGCGCGACCTGCCCCACAGCACGCCCCATCTGTGGCGGAACGGGCTTCGCCGCCCCCTCACTATCTGGACCGTGCGCAGCCCGCAGGATCAGGCCAAAGCCCTGACTTTTGCCGATCAGATCGTCTTTGAAGGCTTTCGCCCGCAGGCGTGACACATCGCCGGTTTACAGGCCAAGCCCCTGCACCTACACAGAACCTAACCGAAGGGTCGTGCTGGTGCTGTTTTTCGTCTTCATTCTGTGCGGTCTGGCGAGCTCGCTCTCCAACCGCTCCATGGACCCGCTGCTGACCATGATCGCGCGGGACTTTTCGGTCGAGATCACGACCGCAGCCCTGCTCACCTCCGCATATGCCTTCCCCTATGCGCTTAGCCAGCCGATCCTCGGCCCCATCGGCGATTTCTATGGCAAGACGCGGGTGCTCAAATCCTGCCTTTGGCTGCTCTCCTTCTGCCTTGTTGGCTGCATCTTCTCGCAAAGCTTTGAAGCTCTGCTTGGCTTCCGGCTTCTGAGCGGCGTTGCCGCAGGCGGTATCGTGCCAGTCACCATGGCCATTCTGGGCGACCGTTACCCACCCCAGCAACGCCAGCTCGTCATCGGGCGCTTTTTGACCGCCGGCCTCAGCGGCATCATCTTTGGCGCGAGCGCGGCTGGCATCATGGCGGTGACTTTGGGCTGGCGCAGCTTTCTTTATATCGCCGCCGCCACAGCCTTTGCCGCAGCCATCGGCGCAACGGCGCTCCTGCGTGAGCCCCCGCGCGAAAATCCGACCGGCCATATCCGCATCTCAAATGCGACCGCCAGCTATCGCAGCGTCTTTGCCAATCCCAAATCATGGTTCTGCTTTGGCACGGTCTTTCTGGAATCCATCGCCGTCTATGGCGCCACGCCCTATATCGGCGAGACGCTCGAGCGCCACGGCCTTGGCACAGCGCGCGAGGCAGGCTTCATTCTGGCGGGCTTTGGCGTTGGCGGTCTGCTCTACACTTTGGCCCTACCCTATATTCTGCGCAACTTCCGCCGCACACAGATGATGAGCGCGGGTGGCTTGCTCTCCAGCGTTGGCCTTGCTGGCATGGCGCTGCTCGCCCCATGGCAGGCCATGACGGCAGGTTTTGTCGTCACAGGTTTTGGCTTCATGATGTTGCACAACAGCGTTCAGGCAGAAGTGGCGGAACTTGCTCCCAATGCGCGCGCCTCCGCTTTCTCGATGCATTCCTTCTGCTTCTTCTCAGGTCAGGCCGTTGGCCCCATTGTCTTCGGCTATGGTGTTCATCATGTCGGCCAGAGCTGGCTGATCTTGAACCTGCTCCTCATCGCCGCCACCGGCGTGGTCGTCGCCCGCCTCTTTGCCCGCCACCCCTCAGCCTCGGGGCGGTTTTAATCGAACGAGCATCCTTGAGCTGGTGGGGCAACGAACCTATGTTTCTTGAAACCCTCGCGTTGTTCGATGCCATCAGCTGATCTGACCATCCGCATAGCCCGCTCCCTCGCAGAGATTGATCCTGCGAAATGGGATGCTTGTGCCAATCCGGCGGATTCAGACTCTCAACAACCCGATTCAAAATATCAAGAAGAGCGGTTCAACCCCTTCATAACACATGCTTTTTTGAACTGCTGCGAAGCATCAGGCTCGGCCATTGCCAAAACGGGTTGGGGCGGCGCGCATCTGTTGGTGGAAACTGCTGAGGGTGAATTGCTCGCCTGCGCGCCCTGTTATGTGAAGACGCATAGCTATGGCGAATATGTTTTCGACCATGGCTGGGCGGATGCTTACGAACGTGCGGGCGGGAATTATTATCCCAAGCTGCAAGTCTGCGTTCCCTTCACGCCCGCACCCGGACGGCGCTTGCTGGTGAAGCCCGGCGCGCAAGAGGCCAAGGCACGCGCCATGTTGATCGCAGGGCTTGATGCTTTGATGGAGAAGACGAGCGCCTCCTCAGCCCATGTCACTTTCTGCACCAAGCAAGAATATGAAGATCTGGGCGAGCGCGACTTTCTGAAGCGCACGAACAAGCAGTTCCATTTCTTCGATCGTGGCTATGGCGACTTCGAGGGCTTTTTGAATTCGCTCGCCTCGCGCAAGCGCAAAGCCATCCGCCGCGAGCGCAAAGATGCGCTGGCAAGCGGGATCGAGATTGAATGGGTCACAGGCAAAGATCTGAGCGAGGCTCATTGGGATGCCTTCTTCGAGTTCTATATGGATACGGGGCAGCGCAAATGGGGGACGCCCTATCTCAACCGCCGCTTCTTCTCCCTGCTGGGGCAGACCATGGCAGAGCGCGTTCTGCTCATCATGGCCAAGCGCGAGGGGCGCTATATTGCGGGTGCCCTCAATCTTATCGGCGATGATGCGCTCTATGGGCGCAATTGGGGCTGTGTCGAAGAGCACCCCTTCCTGCATTTTGAGGTCTGCTATTATCAGGCCATCGACTTTGCCCTGTCGCGCGGCTTGAAGCGCGTTGAGGCGGGCGCGCAAGGAGAGCACAAGCTCCTGCGCGGCTATGAGCCGGTCGAGACTTATTCAGCCCATCGCATCGCCGACCCGCGCCTTGAACAGGCCGTGGCCGAATTTCTGCGCCATGAGCGCGCGCAGATCGAACAGGTTATCGAGGCCTATGCCGAGCACACGCCGTTCCGTAAAGGCGAGCTGCAGCAGGGCGAATGATGAGACAGACAAGACAGCCGGAGCCGATCATGACTGCCTATGACACCAACAATGTCTTCGCCAAGATTCTGCGCGGGGAGATTCCCTCCACCAAGGTTTATGAGGATGATGTCGTCCTCGCCTTCATGGATGTGATGCCCCAAACCGAGGGCCATGTGCTGGTGATCCCCAAAGTCGCAGCGCGCACCCTGCTCGATATGCCGCCCCATAGTACCGGCCCCTTTTTCGAGCGCGTGCAGCTTGTCGCCGCCGCCGTTTGTAAAGCGATGAAGGCCGATGGCCTGACGCTGCGTCAACACAATGAGCCCGCAGGCGGGCAGATCGTCTTTCACATGCATATGCATGTCCTGCCGCGCTGGGATGGGGTGGAGCTGCGCCCGCACACCGGCAAGATGGAAAAGCCCGAGGTCCTTGCAGATTATGCTGAGCGCATCCGCGCAGCTTTTTAAAGTTAGCCCGCGACCCAATAGCCCGCACTGATGATCGCCGCCTGTCCCACAAGGATGGCGGCGAAGACCGAGCGGCGAAACACAAAGAAAGCCGCCATGCCCAGCGCCAGCGGCCCCACACGCGCCCACAAAGGCAAAACAGCCAATGCACCATTGGGCGAGAGCAGCAATTTGGCGACAACACCCGCGAGCAAAGCTGTGGCGACGGCTCTGATCCAGATCAGCCAGGGCGAATGTTCATCAAGCCCGCGCGCGAGAAAGACAGAGATCAGCCGCCAGAATTCGCTGGGCAGGAAGCCAAAGCAAATCAGCACCACCCAAGGCCACAGGCCACTGTCGAGCGCGGGGTTCATTGCGCTCTCCCATGAACAGAGCGTGCAATCACCCAAGCCCCTGTGCCGCCCACCAGACCCAGCACAACCAGATCAAGCCCCTTGGGTGCGAAAGCTTCCGTAAAAGGCGCCAGCACCAGCCCCAGAGCCAGTGCGTAGCGGTCGAGTGGCTGGCGCGCATTGCGCACCAAAGTTGCGATGAAATAGATCGGCGACATGAACAACAGCCCCGCCGCCCAAGCCATCGGCAATTCACCCACCAGCACATAGCCAAGCGCGGTCGACAGCGACGTGCCCAGAATACAAATGAAGGAGAAGCCGAAGAAGTAAGGCAGGCGCCCATCGCGCGCGATGCCGGGCAAGCGACGCATGCCCTCAGCCCAGACGGTGACAGCAATAAAATGCGCGGCAAACAGAAGCGTGATGAGTTTGGTGCGCCGTGTGCGCAGCATCGGCAGCAGCGACACGACCATCGGCACGAAGCGCACCGAGGAGATCGAGATCGACAGCGCGATCACTGCCCAGGAGGCTTTCGCCGCAACCGCGCCAAAGAACAGCACCTGTGCAGGGCCAGCCCAGATGAGGATGGTAGAGGCAATCGCAATGTCGATGGAGAAGCCTGCGTCCCGCGCAAGGCCGCCAACGCCAATGAGGCTGATGGCCACCACAAGCATAGGCCCGCGCATGGCAGACCACGCACCAGCCCAAAACCATTGGCTGCGACTTTTGCCGCCAAGATCCTCAACATGCGATGCAACAGCGGATTCGCTCATTCATCCCTCACGAGATGACGGTGCGCGATCCGCTGCTGATAGGCAAGGCTGGTTTAGCGATAGCGCTGGATTTCGCCCTTACGGTCGGCCTTGCGCGCCTTGCGGGCGGCATAGCGTGCATCACGCTCGGCCTTCTTCTCAGCTTCGACCATGGCGATGAGCTCAGCATCGTCAACGGCCTTCTGGGCCGCTTCTGCAGCTTCGCGCGCCTCGCGCTCGACGCGCTCTTCTTCAGCACGGCGTAAAGCCTCCTTGCGTGCAGCTTCTTCTGCTGCCAGCTGGATACGACGCTGTTCGGCACGTTCAGTTTCGCGCTTGTTGCGCGCTTCGACCACGGCACGACGTTCTGCTTCGCGCTGCTGCACGGCTGGATCATCTGCGGGGGGGCGGGAACGGAATTTCTCGAGGAGGGCTTGCTTGGCCTTGGCAGCCGAAGCCTGACGGTCTTGAAAATTGTGTCCAGTAAAAGCTGGCATTTTGATCCATTGTCTTGAGGTGAGGCTGCTTCCTGCCACAAAAGGGCGGCTACAACAACCCAGACGAACAAATCAGCAATGCACAACTCTTGAGCCTGTTCCGCTCAGAAGTGGCTAAAACTGCCGCGTTCAAAGGAAATCGCATGACCCGAGCGCGTAAATTGTGATGCACCCTGCCCTGCCAGCGCATGACCGATCTGCGCCACACGAATGCCTGCCCTTGCCGCAGCCGCCTCAAAGGCTCCCGCTTGATCGGGGCGAATGCTCACCAACAGCTCATAATCATCACCGCCCGTGAGCGCGGTCTCCAACAGGCTCTCATCCGCTGCGATGGCCGCGCGCGCAGCCTCAGACAGTGGCACAAGATCAAGATTGATCTGCGCGCTGACGCCCGAGGCCGTCATCATCTTGGTGAGATCGCCCACCAGACCATCAGACACATCCATGCCCCCGCTCGCATGAGCGCGCAAAACGGACGCCAGCGCCAAACGCGGCTGCGGCTCAAGATAGCGCTGCGCCAGATGCGCGCGCGCCTCATCGCTCAAGGTTGCAAAGCGCTCAGGGTTTAAGCGCAGCTGCAAGCCAAGCGCGGCATCGCCAATCGTGCCTGAGACATAAATCGCATCGCCCGGCTGCACGGATGTGCGCGCGACCATCTGACCCTGCGGCACGAAGCCCAGCGCCGTAATGCTCACCATCAAAGGCCCCGGCGTTTTGACCGTATCGCCGCCCATCAATGGAATGTGCCAGAGCTTGGCATCTTCACCCAAAGCCCGCGCAAATTCTGCAAGCCATGATGCCTGCGTCTCTACCGGCAAAGCCAGAGCCAACAAGAAGCCAGCAGGCTGCGCGCCTTTGGCCGCAAGGTCCGAGACATTCACGCGCAAGGCTTTGCGCGCAATGGAGGCGGCTGCATCCTCGGCAAAGAAATGCACACCAGCGACAAGTGCATCTTTGGTAATGATGAGATCTTGGCCCGCAGGCGGTGTCAGGCAAGCTGCATCGTCCTTGAGGCCAAGGGCGGCAGGGCCTGCGATGGGTGCGAACCAGCGCGCGATCAAATCGTCTTCGCTGACAGGCCCCATGGCGCTCTCCTTCAGCCCTCGAAATCCTCCGCGCGCAATTTGCGCGCCAGAGCATCGAGCACAGCATTGGTCATGCCCACTTCATCCTTCGCAAGGAAGGCAGCGGCCACATCCACATATTCGGTAATGACAACACGCGCAGGAATGTCCTTGCGCTTCTTGAGTTCATAAGCGCCCGCGCGCAACACCGCGCGCATGACAGCCTCCACACGGCGCAACGGCCAGCCTTCTTGCAACGTCGCATCGACCTGCAGATCAAGCTCGCGCTGATCTTTCAACACGCCATTGAGAACATCGCGAAAGAAATCGATCTCGGCGGGCTTATAAAGCTCGCCCTCAACTTCGCGCCCAATCCAGAAGGTCTCGAATTCAGCGAGGATCTCATTGAGGCCCTTGCCAGCAACATCCATCTGATAGAGCGCCTGCACAGCAGCAAGGCGGGCATTGGCGCGATGTTCGCGTGACATTCAGCGCGTCCCGTATTTTTGCTTGAGAAGATGCAGTGACAGGGCCGCGCGAGCAGCATCACCGCCCTTGTCACCCTTGGCAGGATCTGCGCGCACGATCGCCTGCTCCTCGTCCTCAGTGGTGAGAATGCCATTGCCGATGGCAAATTGCTCATTCACCGTCAGATCCATGATGGCGCGCGAGCTCTCACCCGCCACGATTTCGAAATGATAGGTCTCGCCACGGATCACGCAGCCCAGCGCCACAGCGCCAGCATAAGCGCCGCTCTGCAGCGCAATCTTGATGGCAGCGGGAATTTCGAGTGCGCCGGGCACACCGATCACCTCGTAAGTGGCACCAGCCTTTTCGAGCGCGCGCGTGGCACCGCTGAGGAGCATATCGCCAATACCGTCATAATAGCGCGCCTCAACAATGAGGAAGCGAGCGCCGGGGGCGGAATAGGTCTGCAGCGAACGTTGAGCTTCGGCCATGGGGATCAGTCCTGTCTTGGAGACCTTGCATAGAGATCAGCCCCGCCCGGCGCAAGCGGGGCTGGGACTGAAGAGGCCTCATGGGGCCTCAATCGACCTTGGAATCAGTCTTTCGCCTGCATCAGGCGGGCCGCATAGCGCGCCATCAGGTCCACTTCGAGATTGAGCTTGTCGCCCTGCTTGCGATCACCCCAGGTGGTCACAGACAAAGTATGGGGGATGAGCAGAACCGAGAAGACATCGCCCTCAACGCTATTGACGGTGAGCGATGTGCCATCAAGACAGATCGAGCCCTTCTCAGCGATGAAACGGGAGAGTTCATGGGGCGCGCGAATTTCAAAACGCGACATGCCATCAAAATCGGTGCGCGCCTCAATGATGCCCAGACCATCCACATGGCCGGTGACGATATGGCCACCCAGCTCCGCGCCAATGGTCAAGGAGCGCTCCAGATTGATGCGCGTGCCGGGCTTCCACTGACCAACGCTGGTGCGCGCCAAAGTCTCAGCCGCCGCGTCAATCTCAAACCAGTTGCGACCATCTTGCTGGCCAAAGGCAACAGCGGTCAGGCAAGGACCAGAGCAAGCGATGGAGGCGCCGAGCGCGATCTCCTTCACGTCGTAACTCGTCTCGATGCGAATGCGCTTCAGCTCTCCGCGATCTTCAATCGAAACGACGCGACCCACATCCGTGACGAGACCCGTGAACATCTAAATAATCCTCTCGTACTGGACGAAGCTGTCAGGCCCCGCATGACCTTCTGCGCTCATACGCCAGTTGCTTTGCGTCAACAGGCTGCGCGGATGAGCGGCCAAAGCAGCCAGGCCGCCCTGCCCCTCAAAGCTGCGCGGGGAGGTAAAGATCACAACCTTTTCCGCCAGCCCTTGTTCAATCAAGGCGGCGCCCAATGTCGGACCGCCCTCGCTCAGCACGCGCGTGATACCGCGTTGGCCGAGCAGTTTGAGCGCTGCCTTGAGATCAAGATGGCCTTTGGCGTCACGCTCAACACGCGCCACCAGAACACCTTGCGCCTCAAGCGCGCTCTGACGCTCTACGGGCGCCTCACTCGCGCAGATCACGAGGATGGGATGATCCTTGGCGCTCAAGGCGAGCTTGGAGCCAAGCGGAAGGCGCAATTTCGAGTCGAGCACCACCCGCAGGGGCTTGCGCTGTTCAAGACCGGCAAGGCGCACGGTGAGCTGTGGATCATCGGCCAGCACAGTGCCAATACCCACCATCACCGCATCATGCATAGCGCGCATCATCTGCACACGGCCATTGGCCGCTTCATCGGTGATGAGAAGGCGCTGGCCTTGCACACCGGCAAAACCATTGGCGGTTTGCGCGAGCTTCAAAGTCACCATCGGGCGACCTTCGGTGATGCGCATAATATGGCCGAGATTGGCACGCCGTGCAGCTGATGCACCAACGCCCACACGAAGGCCAATGCCAGCTTCGACAATCATCGCATGGCCACGACCCGCAACGCGAATGTCGGGATCTTCAATGGCAGAGACAACGCGCGCAACGCCCGATTGCACGATGGCATGGGCGCAAGGACCGGTCACACCAAAATGGCTGCAAGGCTCGAGGCTCACATAAAGCGTTGCTCCACGCGCCGCCTCGCCTGCCATACGCAATGCTTCTGTTTCAGCATGAGGGCGACCGCCGGGCTGCGTATAGCCGCGCGCGATGATCACACCATCCTTGACGATGACACAGCCAACAGCAGGATTGGGCGCTGTGACACCAAGGCCGCGACGACCATGAGTGACAGCAGCTGCCATAAAGGCAGCATCACGCGCTTCATCAGGAACGTTGTTTCTATCAAACCGCGACGTCATGTGTCGCCCGTGGCGGATGCGGAGCGCGGCCCTTCATCATCATCGCTCGCCAGTTCATCCACCAGCACACCAAAGTCACGCGCCTCGCCAAAGTTGCGATAGACCGAGGCGAAACGCACATAAGCCACACTGTCGAGAGAGCGCAGACCCTCCATCACCAATTCGCCGATGCGATCACTGGGGATCTCGCTATCGCCTTGGCTTTCGAGCTGGCGCACGACACCATTGACCATGCGCTCGACACGCTCGGGATCAACACTGCGCTTGCGCAAGGCGATCTCGAGCGAGCGCATGAGTTTTTCGCGATCAAAGGGCACACGGCGGCCGGACTTTTTGACAACCGTCAGCTCGCGCAATTGCACGCGCTCAAAAGTTGTAAAACGGCCACCACAATCAGGACACACACGACGACGGCGAATGGACGACGCATCCTCTGTGGGACGCGAGTCCTTCACCTGTGTTTCAAGACTGCCGCAATAAGGGCAACGCATGTGTCCACCTGGCTCAGTAGATCGGGAAGCGTTGGGTGAGTGCGCTCACGCGCGCCTTCACGGCCTCTTCCACCGCGCCATTGCCGGTCTCGCCATTCTTGGCCAAACCATCGAGTGTCTCGACGATGAAAGCGCCGACCTGCTTGAACTCATCCGTGCCAAAGCCGCGCGACGTAGCCGCCGGCGTGCCAAGGCGAATGCCAGAGGTGACAAACGGCTTTTCAGGATCGAAGGGAACGCCATTCTTGTTGCAAGTGATATGCGCACGGCCGAGCGCAGCTTCTGCCGCCTTGCCAGTGATTTTCTTCGAGCGCAGATCAACCAGCATCAAATGATTATCGGTGCCGCCGGTGACAAGATCAAAGCCACCTGCCTGCACAGCAGAGGCAAGCGCCTTGGCATTGTCGACAATCTGCTTGGCATAGAGCTTGAACTCAGGACGCAGCGCCTCACCAAAAGCAACCGCCTTGGCCGCGATGACATGCATCAAGGGGCCACCCTGCAGACCGGGGAAGATCGCAGAGTTGATCTTCTTGGCCATGTCTTCGTCATTGGTGAGGATGAGACCACCGCGCGGACCACGCAACGTCTTATGCGTCGTGGTTGTCACAACATGCGCATGGGGGAATGGCGAGGGATGCGCGCCACCCGCCACAAGACCCGCGAAATGCGCCATATCAACGAGCAAGAATGCGCCGACAGAATCTGCGATCTTGCGGAAGCGTTCAAAGTCCCACACACGTGCATAAGCAGAACCGCCCGCGATGATGAGCTTGGGCTTATGCTCCTGCGCAATGCGCTCAACCTCATCCATGTCGATGCGCTGCGTGTCGCGTGACACACCATAGCTGACAGGCTTGAACCATTTGCCCGACATATTGACCGAAGAGCCATGCGTGAGATGGCCACCCGCGGCCAGATCAAGACCCATGAATGTGTCGCCCGGCTGCAGCAGAGCAAGAAACACAGCCTGGTTCGCTTGGCTGCCGGAGTTGGGCTGCACATTGGCGAATTTGCAGTCGAACAATTTGCAGGCGCGCTCGATAGCGAGGCTCTCTGCGATATCGACATATTGGCAACCGCCATAATAGCGGCGGCCCGGATAGCCCTCCGCATATTTGTTGGTCATCACCGAACCCTGCGCCTCGAGCACGGCGCGCGAGACGATATTCTCAGAGGCGATCAACTCGATCTCATCGCGCTGGCGACCGAGTTCGAGAGAGATGGAACGCGCAATTTCGGGATCCGATTCGGCGAGGCTAGCGCCAAAGAACGTGTTCGAGATCATCTGGGGCCCGACTGGTTCGGCCGCATGGCGGCGGGTGGAAGATGGCGGAAGAGGCCCGGCAGCCCACAATATATAGACTCGCCCAGCCCGAAGGTCCCTGCCCATAGCATGACCCTTGGCGCGGTGGAAGGCTGCGGACACCCTGCCGCACCCCCTTC
The DNA here is from genome assembly GCA_947454485.1 of Beijerinckiaceae bacterium. GTDB lineage: Bacteria > Pseudomonadota > Alphaproteobacteria > Rhizobiales > Beijerinckiaceae > Terripilifer. The sequence goes on along the minus strand of CANGJJ010000008.1, from coordinate 21,668 downwards.
TCACAGCCACCTAAAACCTTGGCCCATCTGACTTAAGCAGGGCAGTTTGCGAGGGTCACAAAATCGCCTCGAAACCCTTCTGCCGAACCAGCGACAACAGCTTCAAAGCGGTCCCGCTGGGCCGCTTCTCTCCGCGCTCCCATTCGCTGACAGCTTTTGGCTTCACATTGAGCGCGAGGGCAAAGACGCTCTGGCTCACGCCTGCCCTGACACGCAGCCGCAAAATATCTTCAGGCGCGAGAGGCTCCACCTTCACAAGGCAACTCGCATCGAACCGGCGCATGGTTGTGTGATCGAACACGCCCGCTCGATGAAGACCCGTGGCAGTCTCGTGGATCGCTTCTGAGAGAGGGCTACGAAAGGTCTTTTTCCGGCTCGTCATCGCTTACCTCAACCAAATCGCCCGACATCAGCAAATGTTTCAAAACGTCCTCGCGCAGCGTCAAGAAGTACCCTGCCAGCGTCTTTAGATCGGCCAGTTCATCCGCATCCACATTGTCACGCGCGCTCTTTGCGAACCCGTAGAGAAAGACGCTGATCTCACCCGAGCGGAAGGCAATCAATGTCCGCCAGCCTGATGAGCGCCCGCGCGATGGGCGCGCCACACGCTGTTTGATCAAACCTCCGCCCAGCTCGGCATCAATCATTCCGCGCTCAGCCCGCTGGATGGCATCCGTGAGCAATGCATCACCGATCCCCTCCTTGCGCGAAAACCGCGCAAACCAGCGTGTCTGAAATATGCGCAATGAATGATCCTCGAAACAGCGATAAACTATACCTCTGAGAGGTATAATTCAAGGCGCAAAAAAGCCCGGACAAAGCCGGGCCTTTTTACTGTCGCGTGGAGGCAGATCAGTCATCCGCCATGGGCGGCAGGACGCCCGCGCGGGGGCGGGTTGAGCCTGTGGGAATGGCCGCAGGCGGCTCGGCGCCATCGAGGCTGGGCTCGACGGTCGGCTGCAAAGTGGCCATGCCAGAGCCAAAGCCATCGCGCTGATAGATGTCTTCGCGGAACTGGACGAGGCCGTCATTGGCCCATGCGGTCACATAGACCCAATAGACTGGCACAGGCTGAGCGGGACGCGCGTCAATACGGGCGCCTGAGCGGATCGCCTCATCGATCTGGTCGCGGCTCCAGTTCGGATTGTCCTTGAGGATCCACGCCACATAGTCGCGGATATTTTGCACGCGCACGCAACCCGACGACACAAAGCGGAAGTCATCGCCAAAGATGCCTTTGGCGGGCGTGTCATGCATGTAAACGCCATGCGGATTGGGAATATTGATGCGCACGACACCCAGCGAATTCACATCAGCGCCCGGATCCTGACGGAAGCGATAATTGACCGCATCCATCGAGTTCCAATTCACCGCTGTGGGCGGCACTTCATTGCCACTCTTGTCGATCACGCGGATCTTGTTCTCGGTGAGATAGTTGGGATCTGCCTGCATCTTGGGGATCAGATCCTTGCGGATGATCGACACAGGCACAGTCCAGAAGGGGTTGAAGTTCACTTCAACCACTTTGGCCTGCATGACGGGTGACTGACGATCGATCTTGCCAACGCCAGCGGCGTGATGGGTAAAGACCTGACCATTCTCCACCGTCTCCACCGCGGCAGCGGGGATATTCATGGTGATGAAGCGCGCGCCCAGATTGCCTGAGAAGCTGCGCAGGCGAACAAGATTGAGTTCGAGCTGACGCAAGCGCTCTTGCACAGGCACATTGAGCGCCTGGAAGGTCTGCTGCGCGACAACACCGGTCGAGCCAATGCCATGACGAGCCTGGAAGCGGCGCACAGCCGCCTGCACATAAGAATCGAACACGGGCGACAGACCGGCGCTCTCTTCAAGATCGCCAGAGACGATGAGACGACGACGCAACGCCACAACGGCATTGCCCTTCGAGCCGAGCTTCAGTGACTGACCAGCAGGAACGCCCTGCCAACCACCGCGCGCGACAAGATCGCGATACTGCTGAATGGCGGCCTCGGTCTGCGCGACCGTTTGGCTGGAGAGCAAAGGCGTGGTGGTGCGACGCGCCTGCAGAGATGAGTCAGCGTCGTATTTCTGCTCCCACTCAGCCTGACCCGTGAAGCCGTCAACGGGAGCTGCCTGCGCATCAAGGGCGCGCAAGCCGACCAGAGCGGTGAGGCTCGTCGTGGCAAGGCCCTGAGCAAACAGTCGCCGGGACACAGAAAAGCTCTTCATGATCTCAGACCACTCCAGTTGGATGACCTATGCGGCAAACGCCCGCCAAATACACGCCACCATGGGCCGGGAGAGACCGCCCACAGTGGCATGGCCTAACACGGTGAATGTTAAAAAAGACGGAACAGTCAGGCTGTTTTGTGGCGCTTATGGCGCAACCTGCCTTAATCCTGACAAGCAGCGCCAACGTGGCAAAAGCGCCACAGTCAGTTGTCGCGCTCCAAAGCCGCCCGCCAGCTCAGGATGAAATAGACCATGATCAGCAGAAGATTGATGGTCATGGCCACCGTGCCGTCAAAGCGAAATCCGGGCATGAAGAGCGAGACGATAATCGCCGCACAGGCCGAGAAAAGCCATAAAACCCCGCCCCAAGCGGTCGCCATCCACAGACCCACAGCCGCCAGAAGATCCGCCACCGCAAAGAACACAATGGCCACCGCCAGCGCCATGGGCATCGCATCAATTGGGATCGCGCCCGGTGCCAAAATCTTCCACCATTCGAGCAGACCCAGCAGCATCCAGCCAAGCGCGAGGACGCGCATATAGGCGGTCAGGGCAAAATTCCAGCGGTGATGGGCGCCGCTCTCTTGCGCCAGATTGATTGATTCGCCGCGAAGATCGTTACGGCCATTCTTCTGGGGGCGACGCAACATCAGTCCTCTCCCGCAAAGACGAGATCATCGGGCAGAGGCGCAAAGGCAGCCTCAACGCGGCTCATATCGACATCCTCAAGACGCGCGGGCGACCAAGTCGGCTTCTGGTCCTTGTCGATGATCACGGCGCGAATGCCCTCATAGAAATCTGGCCAACGGCAGACGCGGCTGACGAGCCGATATTCGAGCCGCAGCGCCTCTTCGATCGTGAGCGGCGAGCGCGTCAACTGACGAAGGCCAATCGCAATGCTGGTGGGTGATTTGGCCCGCAGCAGGGCAAGCGTCTGTCGCGCAAAATCATCGCCCACCTCGACGGCCTTGCCCAGCACTTGCAACATGGTCGCGACATCGCCCGCAGCAAAAGCCTCGCGGATCAATTGACGATGCGCGAGGAGCTTGGCTGGCGGGGGCTCGCATGCAAAGGCGTCAATCATCGCATCCGTATCACCCCTGCCCTCCAGCGCGCGCTTGAGTTCGCCAAAGTGCGCGGATGGCACATGGGCCTGCGCAATCCCCAAAGCAATCGCATCGCCCGTGGTGATCCTTGCGCCCGTGACGCCAAGATAAGTCCCCATCGCATCAGGCAAGCGCGGCAGAAAAGCCGTTGCGCCCACATCAGGGAAAAAGCCGATGCCAACTTCGGGCATCGCAAAGACCATGCGCTCGCTGGCAATGCGATGCGACCCATGAATGGAGACACCAGCACCCCCGCCCATGACATAGCCATCGAGCAAAGCAACAAAGGGTTTGGCATAACGCGCGATCATGCGATTGACGCGATATTCATGCGCATAAAATGCGCGCTGCTCGTCAAAACGCCCAGCCTTGCCCAGATCATGAACAAGGCGAATGTCGCCGCCCGCGCAAAAGGCGCGCTCGCCTGCGCCGCAAATCACCACGCGCTCAATAGTGTCGTCATTCGCCCAAGCGATCAGCGCCTCTTCGAGCGCATCGACCATGCCAGGAGTAATCGCATTGAGAGCTTGCGGCCGATTGAGGACCACAAAACCGGCTGCGCCGCGACGTTCACAAATCAGATCTTCTGTTGCCATGCCGCCCATTAACCGCCGCGCTGACAGGGCGTCAATCTCAAGCGCCCGCCCCATGAAGAAACCGGGCCTCAAAGGCCCGGTTTGCAATCTCGTCAGTTCTTGAGAGGGACTTTGGGAACGGTGCGACCGCCGCCCTTGCCCTTGGGATCATCATCCCCGGTCGGACCTTCGGGTGATTTGCCCTGCGGCGGCTTGCCACCGCGCTTGGCCTTGGCCCGCACTTCAGGCTCAGCCCGCACACGCTTCTTGGTGGATTCCACCAGCTCCTTGTCAGGACGCGGCAGGACCGGCCCTTCAGGGAAGACGAAGCCAATGACCTTCTGGCCCTCATCTTCGCGCACGATAACCCGCACCGTGCCGCCATTCTTCAAGCGGCCAAAGAGCAATTCATCGGCGAGCGGCGTCTTGATCGTCTGCTGAATGATGCGCGCCATCGGGCGTGCACCCATCGCCTGGTCATAACCATTTTCGATGAGCCACTGACGCGCTTCATCCGACAATTCGATACTGACAGCGCGGTCTGCAAGCTGTGCTTCGAGCTGCATGATGAATTTGTCGACGACCTTCGAAATAACTTCGGTAGGCAGATGGCCAAAGCCAACCACCGCATCAAGACGGTTACGGAATTCAGGCGTGAACAAACGATTGATCGCATCCAGATCTTCGCCCTCACGCTTGGTGCGCGTGAAGCCAAAGGCAGCCTTGGCCATATCCGACGCGCCCGCATTGGTTGTCATGATGAGGATGACATTGCGGAAGTCGATCTGTTTTCCGTTGTGATCCGTCAGCTTGCCGTGATCCATGACCTGCAACAGGATGTTGTAGAGATCCTGATGCGCCTTCTCGATTTCGTCGAGCAACAAGACGCAATGGGGATGCTGGTCGATGGCATCGGTCAGCAGGCCACCTTGATCAAAGCCCACATAGCCGGGAGGTGCACCGATGAGGCGCGACACAGTGTGCCGCTCCATATATTCGGACATATCAAAGCGCACCAGTTCGATGCCAAGCGCGGAGGCCAATTGCTTGGCGACTTCGGTCTTGCCAACGCCGGTCGGGCCGGAGAACAGATAAGAGCCAATCGGCTTTTCGCCATCGCGCAAGCCCGCACGCGCGAGCTTGATCGCAGAGGTGAGCGCACCAATCGCCTTGTCCTGACCATAGACCACACGGCGCAGCGAAGCCTCGAGATGTTCGAGCACCTCAGCATCATCCTTCGATACGGTCTTGGGCGGAATGCGCGCCATGGTCGCAATCGTCGCCTCAATCTCCTTGATGCCGATGGTCTTCTTGCGCTTGGCCTCGGGCAGCAGCATTTGCGATGCGCCTGTCTCGTCGATCACATCAATCGCCTTATCGGGCAATTTGCGATCGTTGATATAGCGCGCCGACAATTCCACCGCAGCCTTCACGGCCTCGTTGGTGTAGCGAACTTTGTGGAACTCTTCGAAGTAAGGCTTCAGCCCCTTCATGATCTCCACAGCATCCTCAATCGAGGGCTCGTTCACATCAATCTTCTGGAAGCGACGCACAAGCGCGCGATCCTTTTCGAAGTACTGGCGGTACTCCTTATAGGTCGTCGAACCGATGCAGCGCAGCGAGCCTTGCGCCAGCGCAGGCTTCAACAGATTGGACGCATCCATCGCGCCACCTGAGGTCGCGCCAGCACCGATGACGGTGTGGATCTCGTCAATGAACAGGATCGCGCTCTTGTGCTGCTCGATCTCTTTCATCACCTGCTTCAGGCGCTCTTCGAAATCGCCGCGATAGCGCGTACCCGCCAGAAGCGAGCCCATATCCAGAGAGAAGACGGTCGCATTGGCGAGCACTTCAGGCACTTCGCCCTTGGTGATCTTGCGCGCAAGGCCTTCAGCAATCGCCGTCTTGCCGACGCCAGGATCGCCCACCAGCAAGGGATTGTTCTTGTGGCGACGGCACAGAACCTGAATCGTGCGCTGCACTTCAGCCTCACGGCCAATCAGCGGATCAATCCGCCCTTCCTTGGCCTTCTTGTTCAGGTTCACGCAATAAGCATCAAGCGCGCTGTCTTTCTTTTTGCCATCGCCAGGGGGCTCATTACGGTCGCGCGGCTCGCGAGCCTCGGGCTCTTCCTCAGCACCGCGCGGTGCTTTGGTGCCGTCGCTCATGCCCGGACGCTTGGCGATACCGTGACTGATGTAATTCACGGCGTCATAGCGCGTCATATCCTGCTCTTGCAGGAAGTAAGCGGCATGGCTCTCGCGCTCAGCAAAGATCGCCACAAGCACATTGGCGCCTGTGACCTCTTCGCGACCTGACGATTGCACATGAATGACGGCGCGCTGAATGACACGCTGGAAGCCAGCCGTCGGCTTGGCATCTTCACGGCCCTCAGTGACAAGATTTTCGAGCTCGTTCTCGACATATTCGACGAGGCTCTTGCGCAAGGCGTCCAGATCCACCGAGCAGGCGCGCATCACAGCGGCCGCATCCGTATCATCCAGCAAGCTCAACAGCAGATGCTCAAGAGTTGCATATTCATGGCGGCGCTCATTGGCGACAGCGAGCGCGCGATGCAGGGACTGTTCGAGATTACGAGAAAAGGACGGCATTGCTGCTCCCACCCTTTGCGTTCGAGGTTTCCTTGCAAGGGCTGGGAACGAGTGAACCAAGATTCACTGCCTTCGGCCTCGCGGCTGGCATTTCACTGGCATTGGTCAGTTCAGCGACGCTTGGGCGCAAGAACATCATACGCGCCCCCCTTCGAACGCCGCACCCATGATACGCCTGGATACGGCTGCGGCAATGGCCCCTGCGGCCATTTCCATGCTTATCGTTACAGTCAATCTTGTGGCCGTTGCGTCACCCGCTCTCACTTTTTCTCCATGATGCACTGCAGGGGATGTTGATGCTTGCGCGCATAATCCATCACCTGAGTGACCTTTGTCTCAGCCACTTCATAGGTAAAGACGCCACATTCGCCCACGCCATGCTTGTGCACATGGAGCATGATACGACTGGCCTCTTCGGTGCCTTTGTTGAAATATTTGCGCAGCACGGTCACCACGAATTCCATCGGCGTATAGTCGTCATTCAGCAACAAGACCCGGTACATGCTGGGCTTGCGCGTTTGCGTGCGTGTGCGGGTGATGACAGCCGTGCCAGAGCCAGAGCCCTGCCCCGTGCCACCTTCACCAGCTTTACGCGGTTCACGCGCAGCAAATACCGTGCCGCCTCCAGCAGCCTGAGGCAGGCTGGAAGGCGCAAAACTGTTGCGAGCCGAAAACTGGAAGTTCACGTCTGTCATTCCTGTCCCGACAGCCAAATAGGTCGCACCGCTTTGTCCTCAATGGCGAGCCTCCCGATCATCGGTCTGGCCCCGTCCCTGCCAACTAATCTATTAACCCGAGGGCCAGTTCGCCAGTGGGGTCTTGCGATGGATACATGCTCAAATGACAGTTAGAGCTCAGCCCTAGCCCCAAAACGCAAAAGACCCGGCACAAGGCCGGGCCGTCTGAGGGTTGAAACCCTTGAAAAAGATTACTTTCCGAAGGTCTGGACCTTGGAGAAAGCTTCCTCGACAGGCTTGAAGCTGTCCTTGGCGAGGTTGGTGAACAGTTCACCCATCTTCGAGCTCTGGGCCACGAAGGTCTCATAGCTCTGCTTGGCGAAGTCGCTCTGGACTTCGATCGCCTTGTCGATGCTCTTCACGCCCATGAGCTTCTCAACGAGGCCCGTCGTGGCTTCCACCGACTTCTTGGAAAATTCGCTGGCTTCGGTCGCGATCTGCTGGACACCACGGGTCCAGGCGGCGCCGGCCTGATTGGCAGCTTCGAACTGATCCTTGCCGAACTTCTGCATGTCTTCGATGTTCTTGAACATTGTAACAATCCCCACAAGTTGCACATGGCGAGGGCCGAAACAGTTCTCCTTCGCGTGGTTTGGGTTTTAGGTGCACTGCACAAAAAAGTCAACTGATATTTTGCGATGCAGCAAAGCTCCAGATTTCAATCCATTAACCCGGGCGTAACCCAGAGACCCTACTCTGACCCTATGTGTTGATTGGGCCACGCTAAGTGGCCCGAAGTTTGAGTCGGGGTCAGCGTATGTCAGTGGTTCCAGCAGGCGCCTCGCGGGGGCGCGTCCTGTCTGTTTTGGCCCTCTGCGGCCTCGCCAGCGCCTTTCTAGTCACCGGAATGAACGATGCGGATGCAAAGAGCCGCAAAAAGCATCGTCGCTCGCCTGCCGCTGCCAGTGGCTTCCTGCCCCCCTCTTATGCAGCCATGGTCGTTGACGCCAATACGGGCCGCGTCCTCCATGCTGACCGCGAGAATGAGCTGCGTCACCCCGCCTCCGTCACCAAGGTGATGACGCTCTATATGCTCTTCGAACAGCTCGAAAAGGGCCGCTTCAAGCTCAATGACGAGATCGAGATCTCCTCACATGCCGCCTCGATGGCACCTTCCAAGCTGGGACTTCGTCCCGGTGACAGCATCACCGTCGAAGAGGCCATCAAAGCTATCGTGACGAAATCAGCCAATGACGTGGCTGCCGCGATCGGCGAAGCGGTCGGCGGCTCTGAGGCACGCTTTGCGCAGATGATGACGGCAAAGGCGCATAGTATCGGCATGACGCGTACCAATTACGCCAATGCATCGGGCCTGCCTGATCCGCGTCAAGTGACCACCGCGCGTGATCTGACCATTCTGGGTCGCTCCATTCAGGAACGCTTTCCCCGCTACTATGCTTATTTCGCGACGCCCTCTTTCTCATTCCGTGGCCGCGTGATTGGCAATCACAATCGCCTGCTCGGCAATGTCGAAGGCGTGGATGGGATCAAGACGGGCTATACGCGCGCCTCTGGTTTCAATCTGCTCAGCTCCGCCAAGCGCGGCAATCGCCGCATCGTGTCGGTTGTCCTTGGTGGCACCAGCGGCCCGCAGCGTGATCGCGTGATGGCAGGCTTGATCATCAAACATATCGACGGTGCATCGCCCAACAAGACAACCATGGTGGCCGAAGCCACAGCCCCGGCCGATACACGCGCAACTGCCGCGCCTGTTCTGGCCCCGATGGCCTATGCACCTGCGAGCGAGCGCGCACGCCCCGCTGTGATCGCCAATGCGCCTGACAGCACAGCCTCGATCCCCAGCAGCGCTGATGGATCCACCAGAGCAGCTGCAACCGCCAGCGCAACGCCCACGACAACACGCGCGGCTTTTGGCTCACTGCAAAAGCCGCAGAAGACTGTGGCTGCAAAGGCTGAGACCAGCGTTCCCCAATCGCCCAAGGTGGAGACGAGCAAGACAGCTCTGCCGCGCGGCATGATGATCCAGATTGGTGCGTCGGATAATCCGGCCAAGGCCAATGAACTTCTGGCAAAGGCGCGCAGCCGCGCTGCCAATTTGCAAAAGGCAAAACCCTTCACGGAGAAAGTGCAGCGCGGACGCGAAACTCTCTATCGCGCACGTTTTGCAGGCTTGAGCGAAAGCGATGCGGAAGCAGCGTGTAAATCTCTCAAGCGCTCAGGCATCGCCTGCTTCGCCACGAAGAACTGACGGAACTTCCGCAGGTCAGGCGTTTTCCTGACTATGTATCGCGTACGGGAGCTAACTATGTTTGCGCATCAAGACGGACTTAGCCTCATTGACGCGGGCCGCGAGGGCCGTCGTCCCCCCGTGATCGGGATGGAGTTTCTTCATCAGCGCGCGATGGGCTCGCGCGATGTCTTCACGCGAGGCGCCCTTCGCAAGCCCCAGGATCTCATAGGCTTCATCCTCGGTCACCGAACCCGCGACACGGCTCATGCCCCGCGCGTTGGCATCATCCTCGCCTGTCGGACGCCAACCGGTAAACCGGCGGTCGAGATAAGCCTCTAACAATTGCGCGCCGAAGGGATCTTCGCTTCGGCACAATTGCCAAATCGACATACAAACATCTTGCGGCAGCTCATCAAGATTGCGCCCCATATAGGGGCCAGCCAGCACAGTGCCTGACATGGCCCCTGAGCGCTCCACCACCATCTCAATCAGGGCTGAGCGCATATGCGAGGCAGGCTCATCGCCGCCGCCAAAGAGCGCCCCCAGCCGGTGCGTCTTCACAATCCCCATCTGGTAGAGACCAAAGCCCGCCACAGCGAGCGCGATCTCGGTATGGCCGCGCGTGAACAAAAATACCGCCAGCGCCAAAATCGCCAGACCGCCCGCCGGCTTGGCATAGCGGGCGAGCTTGGCCGGGTCAGCGGCTTCATAAGCGGTCTTGGCGTACCAAAGGATCACCCCGAGGGCGATCACACCAACCAATTGAACAATCACGGATGCGCAGCTCCAGACAGGCAGGCCCTGAACATCGTGCCGTGGGGCCTGATGCGCAAGTCACGCCTCATTCAAAGATCTTGCGAGCGCGGGCTGCCACATCCGGGCGAACCTGCAGCATCTTGGCCACGACCTCATCAGACTGCGGTCCGCTCAGCGGATAGATCGGCAATTGCAGCCGCGCCATTTCGGTGCGGAAACTCTTATCGGCCATCAGCGCATCGAAAGCCTTGCGCAGAATGGCAAGCCGCTCAGCTGGCACATCACGCGACATCGCAAAGGGCCGCCCCAATTCATCAGCCGTCAGAACCGACAGAACGTCGCGCTGCTCGGGCCGCGTCACAAAATCACCGATGAAACGAGCGCTGTCTGGAATTTCGGCGGGCTTCTCCTGCGTGAAGCGCACGAAGGGCCAAATACGTTTGTCACGGATCCAGCCGTCAGGAATGCTCGAGAATGTGCCGCAATCCCCATCAAGCTCGCCGCGCTCCATGGCAAGGCGCTGCTCGGCGGAACCGGGAAAGCCGAGGATCTGTTTGACGGGCGCGTTGAAGACTTCACGCAGGGTCGCGCCATTCACATAATTACCCGAGCCCTTGCCCGTACCACCGATGATGAACTCTTTGCGGCTCATCATCTCTTCCCATGTCTTCACGCCGTTGGGCCCATAGCCATAACAGACGCGAAAATCAGCCGTCGCCGTGCCCACAAAGACATAGCGCTTGAAATCAATCGGCACTTTTTCAGGCTCAACGACGGATTGGGTGATGAGGCCGGGATTGAAGATCACCATCACCGTGCCGTCTTTGGGCTGCGTCGTACCCACAGCGCGCACGGCTGTCAGACTGCCGGCACCGGGCATATTCTGCACAATGACATTGGGCTTGCCGGGAATATGATCGGGCAGGAAACGGGCGAGTTGGCGCGCATAGGCGTCATAACCACCGCCGGGCGTGAAGCCGACAATGATTGTGATCGTCTTGTCCTTATAGACATCCTGCGCGACTGCAGGGAATGACAGGGCCGCACCAAGGGCCAGAGCAATCCCAAGCTTCATCAAAATGCGCATTCAGCCGCCCTCCCGATTTGTGGCGAAGATGCCAGAGGCAAGCCTGCTTTGGCAAATGGGCTAGAGGAGGCCCAGTTCTCGCAATTCGCGGCGCAGTGTCTCGGGCATTTCAGCCACCTGACCGGCCCCGGCTTTCAGATCTTCCGGCACTTCATGATCGGGCAAATAGCGCCAGCCCTGAAAGGGACGCTGCGGCCGGGGCATGACGGGAATGACTTTGTTTTTGAGCACGATATGGCAGCGCGAGATGCCCTCCCCATCGGTGAAGGGGCGAATGTCCAGGATCTCCTGCCGCGCCGCGACCTGCCCCTTGATCACCCAATAGAGCGAGCCGCCGTCGAGCAATTCGTCCACGCGCTTGGGGACCATGCGGGTGCGATGGGTCTGTTCCACCGGTTCGCCAGCCGCCTTTTTCTGGGCAAGCCTGAGCTTGACCCAGTCCTCATGGTCTTTGATGGACTCGGCGCCGACACAAAGTTTGATCAGATGCAAAGGCATGGCAGGGTTCTAGCCCGCCCTGCCCTGATCGCAAAGGCCCCTGATCATTCATGCACAGAAGGCTCAGCCTCGCCCGATGAAGGGCATTTTCGTGGCCATGACGGTGATGAACTGAACATTGGCCTCAAGCGGCAGGCCGGCCATATAGACCAAGGCATCGCCGACATATTTGAGATCCATCAACGGCTCGGGAGCCAAGGTGCCATCAGCCTGTGGCACGCCATCTTTCATCCGCGCGGTCATTTCGGTCTCGGCATTGCCAATGTCGATCTGACTCACCGCGATATTGTATTTGCGGCCATCAAGCGCGGCGGATTTCGTCAAGCCTGTCATCGCATGTTTGGTTGCAGTATAGGCGGCCGAATTGGGGCGCGGCACATGGGCAGAGATCGACCCATTGTTGATGATGCGTCCCCCCTGCGGGCTCTGATCTTTCATCATGCGGAAGGCATGTTGTGTGCAATAAAAAGCACCGTTGAGATTGACATCAACCACCGCTTTCCATTTCGCGATCTCAACATCTTCCAGCAAACCGGGGGGCGAAAAAAGCCCGGCATTGTTGAACAACAGATCGAGCCGACCAAAGCGCTTGGCAATGGTGGCAAACACATCGGCCACTTGCGCCGCATCAGCAATGTCGCAGGTCAGGGGCAGAGCCTCGCCACCTTCTTTGCGAATGTCATGTGCAACAGCTTCCAGCGGTTCGAGACGGCGCCCAATGAGAACGACATGAAAACCAGCGCTTGCCAAAGACAGACAGGCCGTGCGGCCAATACCCGAGCCACCACCTGTCACAAGTGCAATCTTGCTCATCACAATATCCCCCTGCTTCAATCGCGGCTCAGTGTGCCGCAGGCGCGGGCGGCTGACCAGAGCGACGCTGCGCGCCCTGCCTCTTGTTGACCTGCGCAATATTGGCCTCAGTCTCCGAGCGCCACCCCGCAGGGGCTGTCTCAAGCGGCGCGACTTGCGAGCCAGGCACCATATGCACCACGCGATAGCCCTTGGCCTTCAAGGCCCGCAGCAAAGCGGGGACCATTTTGGCGGTCTGCGGGCGCGTGTCATGGAGCAGAATGATCCCCTTGCCCAATATATCCAGACGCTGGAGCAAGAGATCCATAGTCTGCTGAGAGCTCATCTCCTGCCAGTCCGAAGCCCAAAGATCAGCACCGAAGATTGCCACGCCATGATCAGCTGCCCATGCATTGAGATGCGGCGTATCGGCAAAGCCGGGATAGCGGAAGAAGGGGACGCGCGGCGTGCTACTCGCTTGCCCATAAGCGGCTTTGTCATCGGCCTGTAATCCAGCCGTGATCTCTTCGAGCGCGCGATCAGGGGGCAAGCCGCGCAGGGTCGCATGGGGATGCGTCATCGTGTGATGGGCAAGCGTATGGCCATCGGCAAGCGCACGGCGCAGCAAGGGGCCCTGCGTCTGTGCATTACGGCCCACCAAAAAGAATGTAGCCCGCACACATTCATCGCGCAGCGCCTTGAGAATAGGGCCTGTGGTTGCAGGCAAAGGCCCGTCATCAAAGGTCAGCACCACTTCACCGCGCTGCAGGGCCAGAGTTTGTGGATAGGATTTCAGCCCGACTTTGAGCCCGCCGGCTGGATTGATCTCGAGCACCCGCGAGGTGCCAAGCGCCTGCGGGTCAGGGCAGGTCTGCGCGAGAGCTGGCGCAGTCACCAGCCCGCACAGTAACAAGATCGTCACGCGCCTCAGAAAGATCATGAAAACCCACCTTTTGCCTCAGCTGGCGATTGCCTCGGCGAAGCTTCGCCCGTAAGTACCACAAAACCCTCGAAACCTGATCGGTGCGCCATGGCAGAGGTCGCCTCCACAAATCCGACGTCCGATCCCCGCAGCCTGCGCGATGAAGACGGCGATCTCAACCTCGCCTTCGTCGAACTGGTCACACAAGCCATCACAGCGCGCGATACGGCGCGCGTTCTCGAGCTTGCGGGCGATCTGCATGAGGCGGATCTGGGTGGCCTGCTTGAAGCGCTCGATCACGATGACCGTCCTCGTCTTATCGAACTGATGGGGCGAGAATTCGACTTCGCGGCCTTGACGGAAGTCGATGACAAGGTCCGTGAGGAGATTCTCGACGAACTCCCCACCGAGACCGTCGTCGAGGGTATGAGCGAGCTTGAGAGTGATGACGCCGTCGCCATTCTCGAAGACCTCGACAAGGAAGATCAGGCCGAGATTCTCGAGGCCATGTCGCCAATGGACCGCGCCAATCTGCGCCGGTCACTCGACTATCCCGAACGCTCTGCTGGCCGTCTCATGCAGACGACCGTGCTCACCGCGCCGCCCTTCTGGACGGTTGGGCAGATGCTCGACCATATTCACGAGGCGGTGGATGATGATCTGCCCGACAGCTTCTTCGAAGTCTTCATCGTCGATCCAACCCATCACCTCGAAGGCAATGTTTTTCTCGACAAGCTGGTGCGGGCGCGTCGCTCGGCACAGCTTGTGGAGTTGATGCAAGAGCGTCACTCCGTCCATGTCGAAGAAGATCAGGAAGAGGTCGCGCGCGTCTTCGAACGCTACAATCTCGTGTCGGCACCCGTTGTGGATGATGATGGTCGCCTTGTGGGCGTCATCACGATTGACGACATCGTGGACGTCATCGAGGAAGAGGCCGAAGAGGATATCAAAGCGCTCGGCGGCGTGAGCGCGGGCGAAGATCTCTCCTCCACCGTCCTGTGGATTACGCGCAGCCGCTTCACCTGGCTCTTCGTCAATCTCGTCACCGCCTTCCTCGCCTCCTCCGTGATTGGCATGTTCGAAGGACAGGTCGAAAAGATGGTGGCTCTGGCCGTCCTCGTGCCCATCGTTGCCTCGCAAGGCGGCAATGCGGCCACCCAGACCATGACGGTGGCCGTGCGCGCCCTCGCCACACGCGAACTCTCCGCCAACAATGCCTCGCGCGTTGCCATCCGCGAAGTCTCCGTCGGCCTGCTCAATGGCGTGGCCTTTGGCATTCTGACTGGCATTGGCGCAGGCATCTGGTTTGCCAGCACGGGAATCGGCATCGTCATCGGCCTTGCCATGGTCGCCAATCTGGTCTGCGGCGCCTTGGGGGGCATTCTCATCCCCCTCACCCTCGACAAGCTCGGCTATGACCCTGCCGTCTCCTCGGGTGCCTTTGTCACGACCGTGACCGATGTGGTCGGCAATTTCGCCTTCTTGGGAATCGCCACACTTTGGTTTGGCCTCTACTGACCTGTTAACTGATCGTTACCCCCTCGTGGATTACGTCACATCCATGATGAAGCAGCGCAATTTCCTCCGCCTCCGCAATCCTGTGCTGGCCCTGTGCCTCGCCCTCAGCCTCTCGGCTTGCGGGACCGCCGTGCCTTTCGCAGATCGAACGGGCTCGATCCGTCCGGCCAAGAGTGAATTCACTGGCCCCTATCCCCATGACTTCCCCATTCACGGGATTGATGTGTCCAATCATCAGGGCGACATTGACTGGCAGGCTGTGCGCAGCAGCGGCGTGCGCTTTGCCTATCTCAAGGCGACCGAAGGCGGTGACCATGTGGATGCACGTTTTGCGCAGAATTGGGCGGGCGCGAAATCGGTTGGCCTGAAGCGTGGCGCCTATCACTTCGTTTATTGGTGCCGCCCGTGGCGCGAAGAGATGGCCAATTTCTTCCGAACCGTGCCCAATGATCCGGACGCTTTGCCGCCCGTTCTGGATGTCGAGGCGACGCCTGAGTCCAAAAGCTGCAAGCGCCGTCTGGAACGCGGCAGCGTGATCCCCGAGATCCGCCAGATGCTGAATGCGATGGAGGCTCACTACGGCAAGCGCCCGGTGATCTACACCACCGTCGACTTCTACGAGCACATCCTGCATCCCAGCGAATTGGAGGACTATCCAATTTGGGTGCGCTCCACCAAACATTCGCCGCAGGTGCGCTATGGCAAACGGATCTGGCATTTCTGGCAATATCAGTCTGATGCGCAGGTGGCCGGCATTCGCGGCAATGTGGACAAGAACGCTTTTGCGGGCGACCACGAACAATGGCTGGCCTTTGTTGGCAGATAATCTGCGTGTTAGTGTTGGTATATGACTGACAATCTCGACCGTATCGACACGCTGGCCAATATCGGATCCTCCCTGCTGGGTGTGCAGCTGGAAGCGGGCAATCTGACTCGTGAGGATGTGACCGAAGACGATTGGGTCTTTGGCTATTGCTTTGGCCTGTTCGAAGCCATGGCGCGCTATGCGCAGCTCGACCAATATACACAAGGCATGCAGATGATGCGCGCGGGCTTTGGCAAGCTCGCAGGCGCGATTGCACAAGGCGCGCCAATCTTTCGTCTCGCACTCGACCGTCAGGACGGGCCTGAGTTTCAAGCGGGCGCGAGCGTCGGGGAAACTGATCTGCTCGCTTGGGCCGCTGATGCCAATGCCCTGCCCGCCAATCTGACGCGCTATGGGCGCCGACTGCGCGGCCAAGACTAACAAGATCTCGGAGGAAACGATGCTGACATTATGGGGCCGCACCAATTCGCTGAATGTGCAAAAGGTGCTGATGTGCCTGAACGAG
The DNA here is from genome assembly GCA_947454485.1 of Beijerinckiaceae bacterium. GTDB lineage: Bacteria > Pseudomonadota > Alphaproteobacteria > Rhizobiales > Beijerinckiaceae > Terripilifer. Next base: position 5,329 of record CANGJJ010000008.1, on the reverse strand, counting down.
CTGCGCCTGCCCTTCGTGCGCCATGATGCGGGCATGCAATTTGGTGTCGTCAAGACCGACGATTATATGGCGATGAATCCCAATTCGAATGTGCCAACTTTGCAGGATGGCGATTTCACGTTGTGGGAATCCAATGTCATTGTGCGCTATCTCGCCTCACAACACGCAGCGGGCAGTCTGTGGCCGCTTGAAGCACGCCAGCGCGCTGAGGCTGAGCGCTGGATGGATTGGCAGCAAACCGTCCACAATCCCTCCCTCACCACCGTCTTCTGGAATCTCGTGCGCAGTCCCGGCACGATTGGTGAGAAAGAATTCGCTGCCGCTTGCGAGCGCACCGAACGCGCCATGGATATTCTGGATGCGCGCATGGGCCAAACCAAATGGCTGGGCGGCGATCACTTCACCATAGCTGATTGCGCACTCGCGCCGGGCGTTCATCGCTATTTGCATCTGCCGATGGAGCGCAAAGCCCGCGCCCATGTGCAGCGCTGGTATGAAGCTGTGCTGCAACGCGATGGGGCGAAAGACATTCTCCTTCTTCCTCTGTCCTGACGAGCAGACCCATGACCGATCTGGCCGCCCTCACACCCCGTCGCAGCGCCAATGGCGCGCAGATCCCCGCCATTGGCCTTGGCACATGGCAGATGCGCGGTGCGGACTGTGCGCGCGCTGTCGCTGATGGCCTGAGCCTTGGCTATCGCCATCTCGACACAGCCGTCATGTATGACAATGAGCGCGAGGTCGGCGAAGGGCTGCGCGCCAGTGGCCTCAAGCGTGACGAGGTGTTCGTCACCACCAAAGTCCTGCCCAGCGATATTGGTGCTGGCACTTTGCAAGCCTCAGCGGCTGACAGTGTGAAGCGCTTGCAGGTCGAGGCTGTCGATTTGCTGCTCATCCATTGGCCCAATCCCGCCATTCCTCTCGCGCAATCCATCAAGGCTCTGTGCGAGGTGAAGAAGAAGGGGCTGGCGCGCAATATCGGTGTCGCGAATTTCCCCGTTGCATTGCTCCATGACGCCGTGCGTCTGGCCGCTGATCATGGTGAGAGGCTCGCCACCAATCAGTGCGAATATCATCCGCTCTTGTCGCAAGCCAAACTGATCGAGGCCTGCCACCAACATGGCATCACCTTCGTGTCTTATTGCCCGATCGGCAAAGGTCAGTTGATGCAAGATCCCACCATCACCCGCATTGCCAAGGCGCATGGTGTTGCGCCTGTGCAGGTCATCATGCGCTGGCATCTGCAGCAACCAGATGTAGCGGCGATCCCCAAATCATCGAGCAAAGCGCATCAGCTGCAAAATCTCGATGTCTTCGGCTTTACGCTGAGCGATGAGGAGATGCGCGCCTTGCATGGCATGGCGCGTGCAGATGGGCGGATGGTCAATCCATCCTTCGCGCCGCAGTGGGATCGCTGATTATTCGCTACGCGGCAGGCCAAGCCGATAGACACCGCGAAAATCATCGGGGTCGGCAGGCTTGCCTTTGCGATAGATGACGAGCCTGCCCTGACGGGCCAGACCAATGGCGGCTGCACGGACCTGCGAGAGCCAGCGCCGCCATGCCAAATCATCTTCGCCGCGCGCGGCAGCAAAGGCTTTGGCTGCATCGGTCGGGCAGATGGATTTATCTGCACCGCGCTCATGGCACAGAGCCAAAATCACATCTTCAAGCGGCTTGCGATCCGCTTTTGGGGCCTTGTCCTGTTGCTGCTCGCTCATGTCTTTTGGCCCATCTCACCATCATCTTCCAAAGCGCGACGCGCATCGGATCGGAACTGTCGCGCCCACATGACATAGATGACCGCCAAAGTCGCGACCATAAAAACCCACGGACCCAGAAACCAACCCAGATAAGCCAGCGCGAAGAAGAAGGCGCGCTGGCCGCGTGTGAAGTGACTACCTGCCACCATATTCATCCGCGCTGCACGGCGCACCATGGCCTCACGCGCGGGAATATCATCCGTCATGCGCGCAGGCGTTGCACCAACCAGAATGGCGGCGAAATTGAACAGGCGATAGGCCCAGGCAAATTTGAAAAAGGCATAGCCAAAGATCAGCAACAGGCCGAGACCCTTCACTTCCCATAAAGTGCGATCCACAACGAGACCCAGCGGCAGATCAGCAAAGATGCGCAACATGTCATCGGTGGCGCGCAGCAAGGTGATGGCACCGCCCACCGCAATCAGCGAAGTGGAGGTGAAAAAAGCCGCGCCATTTTGCAGGCTACCCATGATGGAGGAATCGACCATGCGCGCCTCGCGCATTGACATCTCCTGCATCCACAAGAAGCGTTAGTCATTCATCGCATCATTGAGGCCACGCTGGCCCATAAAGCCATGACGCACGGCGCTCGAATAAGCAGCCCAGCTGGCAAGGAAGAGACCCAAAGCGGTCAGGTCGAGGATGGAGAGTGCGGTCATGGATCCTCACTTGCCACAAAGGACGATTCGAGTCCCCTCAAGATGCGTCCCCTGCCCCTATGCGGCAACTGGAGCCGCTGACCACAGCCTGCTAGGCTAAATGCCTTCAGGGGGATTGCAGATGAGCATAACAGTGGCAGTCGTGGCGCAAGGCGCAATGGGCGCAGGCACAGGCGCGGCCCTTGTCAAAGGTGGCGCGCGCGTTGTGACCTCTGTGGAGGGCCGCAGCAGCGCCAGCGCCGCCCGCGCGGCTGAGGCAGGCATGGAGGCCGTCTCAGATGCCGCACTGGTGGAGGCTGACCTCATCCTCTCCATCGTGCCTCCTGGCGAGGCTCTGGCCTTTGCACAGCGCATGGCCCCGCATCTCAAGGCTGCCAGCCGCAAGCCTGTCTTTGCCGATATGAATGCGGTGAGCCCGCAGACCGTCGCGCTCATTGCGGAAGTGATCGCGCAGACGGATGCCCCCTTTGCCGATGGCGGCATCATTGGTGGCCCGCCCAAGGCTGGCTATGAGGGCCCCGCCTTTTATTGCTCAGGCCCCGCCGCTGAATATGTGAGCGTGCTGAGCGACCATGGGCTCGACATCCGCATCATGGATGGGCCTGTGGGAGCCGCCTCGGCGCTCAAAATGTCCTATGCGGGCATTACCAAGGGTCTCACCGCGCTCAGCTCCATGATGATGCTGGCGGCCACGCGCGCAGGCGCTGATCGCGGCCTTGCCAGCGAAGTGGCCGAAAGCCAGCCCGACCTCACCGCATGGTTCCAGCGCCAGACGCCGGGCATGTATGCCAAGGCCTATCGCTGGGTGGCTGAGATGCGGGAGATTGCCGATTTCGTGCGCGATGATCCGGCGGCAGCCAAATTGTTTGAAGCAGCGGCGGAATTTTATGAGCGGATGGCGGCAGACCATGCGGGCGACCAGCGCGAGAGTGCGGCGCTGAGCGCCTTCCTCAAAGAAGCCAAGAGATAAAGGGATCGCGCTAAAACGAAACGGCGCCCGCTAGGGCGCCGTTTCGATTGGTGCGGTCGAGAGGACTCGAACCTCCACTCCGGTTAAAGAACTAGCACCTCAAGCTAGCGCGTCTACCAATTCCGCCACGACCGCAAAGGGACGATGGGCAAGCCCATCACCGGCAGGCGCGTGACTAACAAATCACCCCCGCCGTGACAAGGCTTCAGTCACGCTTTTCCGTTTTTCATAGCTTCTGGTGTAGAAAGTCACCAAGCGAGAGACCCTGCTTTGGACAGTTGCCCGACCCCACCGCGCGCCTCAGGCGTGACCATGTTCCCCATGACCCCCGGAAATCCGGTGGAATGGCGCATTGCGTCCGGCCTCGTCCCCTATCAGGAGGCCCTGGCAGCGATGGAGGCGCGGGCTGAGGCCATTGCGGCGGGCGAGGCCCCCGAACTCATCTGGCTCCTCGAACATCCCCCGCTTTACACCGCTGGCACCTCGGCCAAGGCCGGCGATCTGCTCGACAACCGATTCCCGGTACATGAGGTGGGACGTGGCGGCCAATATACTTATCACGGCCCCGGCCAGCGCATCGCTTATGTCATGCTCGATCTGCGCCGCCGCAAGCAGGATGTGCGCGCCTTTGTCTGCGCGCTCGAAGCCTGGATCATCAACACACTCGCTGCTTTCAATGTGACGGGTGAGCGCCGCGAGGGGCGCGTGGGTGTTTGGGTGCAACGTCCCGACAAGCCGCGTGGTCTTGATGGCAAGATGGCTGAAGACAAAATTGCAGCTTTGGGAATACGCGTACGCCGCTGGGTCACATTCCACGGCATTTCGCTGAATGTCGAACCTGACCTGTCGCATTTTCGCGGCATCGTGCCTTGCGGCATTGCCGAGCAACATTACGGCGTCACAAGCCTTGTTGATCTTGGCCTACCTGTCACCATGCCCGATGTTGATATTGCTTTGCGTCAGGCTTTCGAAGCGCAGTTTGGTGACACCACCGACTAGCGCAACACGACAAAGCCACTGCCCGGCGCAATGGCATCAGCCTCGACAACTTGCATCGCATCAACGCGCGCTTGGTAGGGCCCGCGTGCACAGGCTTCGCATAGCGCCGCCACATCATCGGGCGTGCCACCAAACACAGCCTCAACGCGACCATCGGCAAGATTGCGCACATGACCATCGAGCGGACGCTGCGAGGCTTCATGTGCAACGAAGTTGCGAAAGCCGACACCCTGCACACGGCCCGCAACAAAAATGCGAACATGCCGGCGCTCACTCATCGGCATCACCAAAGAGCGGCTTGCCTGTATATTTGATCGCACGACGCTGCGGCTGCGCGCCTGCATCTGCCTGCGCAAGGCCTGGCACAAAGCTGCGCAGATAAGTCAGATAGTCACGCGGACAGCCGAGCGCCTCAGCCGCGGCCACAACCCCTTCCATATAGCCCGGGCGAATGGGCGCACCGCGCGTCTCTGCCGAGCGCCCGACATAAACAAGCGCGCGCGCCGGACCACCGCTGGCGCGCAGCACCGGCTGCGTGACTTTTTGATAGAGGCCACCCGCCACATTCTCATAGCGGTCGAGGGCGGGAATATCGGCGAGCGCCAGATCAAACAACAGCCCATGCACCATGGCCTGAGGATCACGCACCACCGTGGCAAAGCCCTCTTTCATGATGGTGAAGCGGTGGCGCGCCAATCGCGCCGGCCCAATCACCCGCGAGCGCGGGCAACGCTGCGCCATGGCAGCGACATCCATATTGGATCCATAGGCAAAGTAGAACGGCATGGGGGAGTGTTACGACGGCGGCTGAGCAGACGCAATCGGGCAGCGGCTTCTTTCTCAATGACCGAAGCCTTGTGCGCGCATGCCTTCTCCCGTTGGGAGACGGTGGCCGCGACGCGGACGGATGAGGGGATCGAGACTTGGCTGTGACGGGT
>CANGJJ010000007.1 GCA_947454485.1 Beijerinckiaceae bacterium | reverse complement strand
TTTGTATCCACACCGCCGCCAACCCCCGTCGAGACGATGAGGGTCACGGATTTGCCAGTGTAGAAATCTGACACCGCATCAGCGCGCGCAAGGCTGGCTGAGAGTGCCAGAGCGCAAGAGGCAACAAGGAGAGCGCGCATCATACGCTCCTTCAATGCTCGCTCACGTCGATATAGACGCCTTCGAGATCGGTCAGATGGAACTCGCCGACGGGGCATTGTTTGAAGAGCGACATGCGCGCCTGACCCTCTTCGCCATAGCCGAGCGGGCGCGTGACAAAGCGGGGGTTGTAGCCAATCAGCTCATCCATCTCGCGCTTGACCGCCTCAATGCTCTCGACTTTGAAGCCGAAATGATCGAGCTGCGGAGGCATCGGATCATGGCCGATGAAATTATCCATGCTCCACTGGAGCAGGATGAGCGACACGCGGCCATCGCTGACGCGCCAGATGCCGTCTTTCTTGGAGGCTTCAAGCTCGAAGACTTGCGAATAGAATTCGGCGCTGCGCTCAGGGTTGCGGCAGCGAAGCGCGATATGATTGATATAGCGCGGCTGGTCCCAGCCATTCTCCGCGAAAATGTCCTGTGCCTTGCCCGAATTGCGCTCGGCCAAATCATAGACGATCAGATCAAGATCATGCGCGCTGACAGCTGCATTGGGGCGAACCGAAGGGCGCTTCACCCATTGCAAGCTGGGGTCGAATTTGGCGATGCGCTCAAGGGTGAGCTGCATGCTTTCGACCTCGAAGCCAAAATGGTCGAGGCCACTGCGGCGGCCTTCGCGGCGGGGAATATTGTTGAGGCCGATCTGGCCATCGCCAACAGGCATAGCGCGGGCGGGGCGCTGATTGTTCGAGGCCTTCATGCCAAACAGCGCCATATAGAAGCGAGCATTGGCGGCGTAATTGTCGCTCGCGATAGCGATATGGTTGATTTTGGCGAACATGCGAGTCTCCCCCCGGACAGATTTTGGCCCTTTGTAGAGGCTTGAGATTGAAGGGACAAGAGGTTGCGACGCTTGACCACAGCGCGCGCCCTGTGGCACTCGAGCAGCATAAGAATTCAGCTTGGGGGACTTATGTCAGCGCAACTGCAGATCAAGGATTCTGTCATCTCTACTGGAGGGATGGAGCTGCGCTATCTCGAGCTGGGCGCTGGCAAGCCGGTCATCTTTCTGCATGGCGGCTCGTTGGGCTCATCGGCGGATGTGTTCACGCACAATCTTCCCGCCTTTGCTGCGGCAGGCTTTCGCGCCATTGCTTTCGACCAGCCGGGCTTTGGTCTCTCATCCATTCCGCAAGATCATTCTGTGGGCCAGCGCCGCAAAAGCGTGCTCGCTTTTATGGACGCGCTCGGCCTCAGTTCAGCTGCCATTGTCGCCCATTCGCAGGCCGGTGGCATGGCCACGCAAATCGCGCTCGACCAGCCTGAGCGCGTGACCCATCTCGCCATTCTTGGCACGGGTAGCCTGTTGCCGCCGCTTGAAGAGGCGCGTGAGGGCAATGAGGGCGCAGCCCAGCAAAGGCTTGAGCGCCGTATGGCTACGCATGAGCCAACTGTTGAAGATACGCGCAAGCTCCTTGAGGCCAATCTGTTCCATCATGATTTGATCACGGACGAGGCTCTTGCCATGCGTCACGCGCGCAGCAAAGGCCGCAATTTCGAGGCTTTCGTGGCGCGCTCAGCTTTGCCCGCTGTGCCCAAAGATCCCGGCAAGCCGGCGCTCTGGACGCGCCTCACCGAGCTGCGCCAGCCCTTGTTGATGATCTATGGCCGCAATGACCGCGCGAATGCCTATGAACGCGCCTTGAAGCTGAAGGAGATGTTCCCAAAGCTGGATGTGCGGATTGCGCCTGACTGCAAACATCTGGTGCCTTGGGACGCGCAGGCCCTCGTTGAAGACGCACTCATCCCCTTCTTGCGGTGAAATCGAGGCATAGGATGAAGGTCTGTATCATCGGCGCAGGGTCTATTGGGGGGCTGGTCGCCGCGCGGCTGGCCAAGAGTGATGCGAAGGTGAGTGTGGTCGCGCGCGGCGAACATTTGCGCGCCATTGCCGCCAATGGTCTGCGCCTGACAAGTGCAGAAGCGCCTGAGATCGTCGCGCCCGTCGATGCTTATGGTGCGATTGGCGATGTGCCGCCGCAAGATCTCATCGTGCTCGCAGTCAAAGCACATCAACTGACGCCCATTGTGGATGAGATCGCGCAACTGGCCACCAAGGGCGGCTTGTTTCTGACGATGCAGAATGGCATTCCGTGGTGGTATTTCCATAAATTCGGCGCGGCCTATGAGGGGCAGGTGCTGGAATCGGTTGATCCGGGCGGGCGCATTGCGGCCTCACTGCCGATTGATTGCGTCTTGGGCTCGGTCGTTTATCCTGCTGCCGAGATCACAGCGCCGGGCGTTATCCATCTGGTCGAGGGCAATCGCTTTTCATTGGGCGAGCTTGATGGGCAGCGCACAGACCGCGTGGAGGCTGTCTCCCAGCTTTTCACGCAGGCGGGTTTCAAAGCTCCCGTGGCGAGCGATCTACGCGGTGAGATCTGGACCAAACTTTGGGGCAATATGAGCTTCAATCCGATCAGCGCGCTGACCGGTGCGACTTTGGCCGGCATTTGCACCCATCCAGCGGCGCGTGGCTTGGCAGCTTCTATGATGAAAGAGGCGCAGGCTGTTGGTGAGGCGCTGGGCGTGCGCTTTCGCATCCCGCTTGAAAAGCGCATCGCCGGGGCTGAGGCTGTGGGCGAGCACAAGACCTCCATGCTGCAAGATGTGGAGGCCGGCCGCACGACCGAGCTGGAAGCCTTGGTCGGCTCCATCATCGAACTAGGCCGGATTACCGGCATCCCGACCCCTTCTATTGATGCTGTTTATGCCTGCGCGCGTCTGCGCGAAGACACGCCGCGCGGTTGAGCGCTGGCCCTTGGCCTCGCTCAGGGGCGGTGCTAGTCTTTTGGGGTGAAAGGGTCGCCAACAGACCCTGCACTCAGGAAACGCTCATGCGGCTCGGCCCGGCCGACACCCACGATCCATTGTCCACGCAAGGGCTCTACCTTGCACGATTTGTTGTTGCGGCCGCGATGTCTCATCGGGCGCTGAAGGAATATGTCGAATGAGCGGACAGAAATACCGGCTGGGCGTCGATGTGGGCGGCACGCATACAGATCTTGTCATTCTGAATGTCGCCACGGGCGAGTTGATGGTGGAGAAAGTCTCCAGCACCCCGAAAAATCCCGCGCTCGGTGTGCTCAATGGCGTGACGCGCTTCATCGCGCGCGGCATTAAGCCGGAGGAGATCGAATTCTTCGCCCATGGCACGACCATCACGACCAATGCGCTTTTGGAGATGCGCGGCGCCAAAGTCGGCTTGCTGATCACGCAGGGCTATCGCGCTATTCAGGAGGTGCAGGCGCAGGCGCGCGATGGCAATCTGTTCGATTATTTTTATGCCAAGCCCACGCCCATTGCGCCCCAAAGCCTGACCTTCGAAATTCCTGAACGCTCCGATTATACAGGCGCGGTCATTACGCCGCTTGATTTGGAGGCGGTGCGCAAGGCGGCCCGCGCGCTCAAGGCTGCAGGTGTCGAGTCCATTGCGGTGAGCTATCTATTCTCCTTCATGAACCCGGGTCATGAAGAAGAGACGCGCCGCATCATTCAAGAAGAAGCGCCCGGCATCAGCGTGTCGATTTCCAGCGAGGTTCTGCCGCGCCTGCGTGAATGGCCGCGCATGTCGACGACTTTGCTCAATGCCTATCTCGAGCCGGTACTTGTGCGTTACATCACGCATCTCAATCAGGGGCTCGATGAGGTTGGCGTCACAACGCAGCAGCGCTTTTTGATGCAGTCCAATGGCGGCGTCATGCCCTTTCAGGCGGCGATCAGCGGCGGCAAGACGGTGCATACGCTTTTCTCTGGCCCTGCTGCGGGCGCGCAGGCGAGCGCTTATCTTGCAGAAGGTGATGCGGACCGTGGCCTTGTCACGCTCGATATGGGCGGCACAAGTGCAGATATTGCATTCATCGAAGGCGGTGTTCCGCTTGAAGTGACAGAGGGCGTTATTGCGCGCCGACAGATTGATGTGCCAGCCCTCGATATGACGACGATCTCGGCAGGCGGCGGCTCGATTGCGGCGATTGATGGTGCGGGCTTTCTCACTGTCGGGCCGCAAAGTGCGGGTGCTGATCCCGGACCTGCCTGCTACGGGCGCGGGGGAACGCGCCCTGCTGTGACCGATGCGGATGTTGTGTGCGGCTATCTCAATCCCGATTATTTCCTCGGCGGTTCGCAAAAGCTCGATGTGGAGGCCTCGCGTCAGGCGCTCAAAACACATATTGCTGACCCGCTCAAAATGGATGTGCTGGAGGCGGCAGCGGGTATTCGCCGCATTGTTGACATGCGCATGGCTGATGAAGTGCGTGTCTTTGCCGCGAAGCGGGGTGTAGATCTGTCGTCTTTCACCCTGCTGCCTTTTGGTGGTGCGGGGGCCGTCCACGCCGCCGCTGTGGCCGAAGAACTCAATATGCGCCGCATTCTGGTGCCGCCGCGTCCCGGTGCCTTCTCAGCATTGGGCCTGCTCTGCACAGATGTCGTGCATGACTATATCCGCTCCGAGCTCTCGCCCCTCGACGAGATCACAGCTGATCATGCCGAGGTGATTTTTGCAGCGCTCGAAGACAAAGCGCGTCTCGAAGTCGCGGCTGAGGGGCTTGATATCAAGGACGCGCGTTTCTCGCGTGAGCTTGATATGCGCTATACGGGCCAAGGCTATGAGCTGCGCACACCGCTCGATGGTCTGTTTGCGCGCAAGCTTGATGCTGCATCGCTTGAAGCTGCCCGCGCTCGTTTTGATGAGCGCCATGCCCAGATCCACGGACATGCTGCCAAAGAGCGCCCTGTCGAGGTTGTGAGCTATCGCTTGCGCCTGCGGGTCGCTGTGCCCAAATATCAGCAGACCTCCCAGCAAGCCCCTCAATCACCGCGCGCCAGTGAAGCTGCGATCAAGGGCAAGAGGCAGATTTATTTTGATGCCGCGCGTCACCATGAATGCTTGGTCTATGAGCGCGATGGTCTTGATGTGGGTGTGAGCGTCACGGGGCCATGTGTAATCGAGCAATTCGATGCGACCACGATTGTGCCGCCCGATTGGAGCGCGCGCGTCGATCAATTCCGCAATCTTGTGCTTGAAAAGGGGAGCATCTGACATGGATGCGATCACGATCCAGATCTTGCGCAACAAGATCGCGAGCCTTGTCGATGAGATGCACTATCATTTCTATCGCTCAGGCTATTCCACCATCATCCGCGAGTCGCGGGACTTTTCCTGTGTCATTCTTGATCGAACGGGCCGCCTCATCGTCGCGCCGCCCATGTTCTTTCACGCGCCGGTCTATCGCTATCTTGTGGGGCGTATTCTCGACCTCTATGGCGATGATATTCACGAAGGCGATGTCTTCGTCTCGAACCATCCCTATGAAGGCGGTCTGCCGCATGTGTCGGATATGGCCTTTGTTGCGCCGGTGTTTGCGGATGGCAAAATCGTCGCCTTCTCCGGCACGATTGCCCATAAGGCGGATGTGGGTGGCACCAATCCCGGCTCCACCTCTGCCAACGCCACAGAGATGTATCACGAGGGCGTCTTGGTGCCGCCGATCAAGATCTGCGACAGCGGGCGCTATTTGCCCGATATCGAGCGGTTGATTTTGGCCAATAGCCGCCAGCCGCTTTTGGTGCGCGGTGATATGGGCGCACAGATTGCTGTGACACAAATGGGTGCCGAGCGTGTTCAGGAGCTTTGCCAGCGCTTCACCGCCGCCGTGCTCTGCGATGCTTTTGCTGCCATTCTCCATGGTGCAGCTGAAGAGCTGCGCGGTGCTATTGCGCGCTTGCCAGAGGGTGTGTCCTCAGCCTCAGGGCTCATCGACAATGATGGGGTTGATATCGACAAGCCGGTGAAGCTGGCTGTCACCATTACGATCAAAGATGGTCTGGCGATTTTTGATTTTTCTAACAGCGACCCACAAGCGCGTGGACCGATCAATCTGCGCCCCTCTATGGTTGAGGCCTGCGTCTTTTATTCGCTCATCGGTAGTCTGGGCCCGCGTCTCCATTTCAATGATGGCATGCGCGATTGCGTGAAGCTGATCTTCCGCGACAAGACTGTGACCAATGCTTCAGCTCCCGCGCCTGTCTCCAATTATCAGCAGGTCAATCTGAAGCTGGTGGATGTCATTCTCGAAGCGATGGCGAAGTTCAATCCGGCCCGCGCCAATGCGCATGGTGGCTCGTCGAGCGCTTTGCTGATTGCTTGGGCAAAAGGCAGGCCCGGCCAATCCAATATGCAATATGAAATCGTGGGCTCAGCCTATGGCGGCGGGCAGGGGCATGATGGCGCCAGCTGCACGGCCTCCCATCTCAGCAATCTACATGTGACGCCGATTGAGATTTTGGAGAGCGAATATCCCTGCCGCATTCGCCGCTTTGACATCGTGCCTGATTCTGGCGGTGCAGGCACATGGCGCGGCGGCCTATCCTTCCAGCGTGAATATGAATTGCTGGAAGATGCGATGGTGATCCGCCGCTTCGACAAGGCCAAATATCCACCTAGCGGAATCGAAGGCGGCCAGAATGGCGGCGGTGGCCGCTTCGTCATTCGTCTTGGCACCAAAGACGAGACCGAGACACGCGCATCGGGCCGCTATGAGATGAAGGCGGGCGACCGCTTTTTGCTGCAAAGCGCAGGTGGGGGTGGCTTTGGCGATCCCCAAGCGCGCGACATAGAGGCTGTGCGCCGTGATGTGGATGAGTTTTATGTCAGCCGCGAAGCTGCCAAGGCCGTCTATGGAAAAGAGGTCTGATCAAGCCTCAATCAGCTGATCCTGCCCCTTTTTGAAATGGAAGCGCGGCAGCACATCAAGATTGGTGCCCGTGACGCGAATGACCCATGCCTCTTCAGGATGCGAGGTCGAGTGAATGAGATGGGGTCCATAGGCGCGGGTCTGTGTGGGCATGAGGCGATAGCGCTCGCTGACTTCCAGAACCGTGTGCGGCTCGGTTGATGGATTGACGCGGCGATATTCCGTCATATCCGTAAAGGTGCGCGCATTGCCATAGATGGCCCAAGAGGCGCCATGACTATGGGGCGCACCTGCTTTGCCCGCCTTTTGCAAATGGGCGAAGACGTGAAAGTCGGTCGCTACATCGTGATAGAGCTCGCGCTTGGTTGGCATGTCAGGTCCAAACCAAGCGGAGACGAAAGCGGGATTGGCCAGCAGCTGCGTGAGATTACGCGCGCCATTCTGGATTGCGCTCTCCAGCGGCAGGGTCTGAAGATCATGGCTTAGCGCGCTGCAGAAGTCCTCTAGGCTGTAAGCCATATCAGCTCTCACTCTCGCTCTTGTTTATTGTTGCGGTTCAATCTGCGCCTCGCGAATGACGCGCTCCCAAAGGGCAGCCTCATTCTTGAAGAAGGCGGTCGTGTCGGCTGGACTCGAGGCGACAGGTGTCAGCTGCGAGCCATTCAGAAATTTCACCATCTCCGGTGATTTCATAATGCTCAACACATCCCCATTCAAACGATCCATGATGGGCTTGGGCGTATCCGGCGGCGCGACCAAACCGAACCAGGTGATGGATTGATAGCCTGGCAGGCCCGCCTCGCTGATAGTGGGCACATCGGGGATCGCGTCCGAGCGCTTGGAATCGGCAATGCCAAAGGCTTTGATATTTTTGTCGCGATAGAGCGGACCAGAGGTTGCCAGCGTCTCAAAGAAAATATCAATCGAGCCTGACAGCAGATCGGTCATGGCGGGCTGTGAGCTGCGATAAGGCACATGGTTCATCTTGATGCCAGCAAGCGCTTCAAGCTGCGCAGCCGACAGATGGGCCGTGGTGCCAAGCCCGCCCGAGCCATAATTGATCTTGCCCGGATTGGCCTTGGCATAGGCGATGAAGCTCTTGAGATCTGTGGCGGGGAAGTCTTTGCGCGCGACAAGCACATTGGGAATCTTGGCCAGCACTGTCACGGGCGCAAATTTCATCGGCTCATAGCCGAGATTTTTATAAAGCAGATGCGCATAAGACAAAGGCTGTGGCGGCGCGATCATCAGCGTATAGCCATCAGCTGGTGCGCGGGCGACGACTCGGGCGCCAATATTCATCGCTGCGCCGGCAACATTCTCGATCACGACACTGGTCTGCCATTTACGCGCCAGCTGGTCGGCCACAACGCGCGAGAGCGCATCGGTTGTTGAGCCAGCCGTTGCCGGTACGACGATTTTGACCGTCTGGTTGGGGAAGCCTTGCTGCGCAAAGGCGCGAGATGTGAGGCCACAGGCAAGGCTTGTGAATGCGAGACCGTTGACCATTCGCCGCGTCAGCATGAACGTCTCCCCCGATGTTTATTGCTGACAGAATTGCCCCTGCAGCCAGGCTTGTAAAGCGCAGAACTGGGGGGCGTGCGGGGCTTGAGCTTTTCAACCAATCTGCAGGTTTACGCGACGCCTTGGCTGGCTTAAGTTCTGTTGTAGCCCTCAAGGGCCAAAGCAAAAAAATGTCATATGGGACAGGGAACGCAGGCGACAGATGGCGCAATTTCGTTTGACCGTCGACACGGGCGGTACGTTTTCCGATTTCGTGTATGTGAATGATGAGACCCGAGAAGTCTCCATTGCCAAGTTTCCCTCGACCCCGGATGACCCGTCCCGAGCGATCCTTGCTGGCGTCCATGAGCTGATCTCGCGCGGCGTCGCGCCAAGTGACATTCGCTATTTTTGCCACGGCACAACGGTAGGCACCAATGCCCTGCTGGAGGGCAAGGGCGTGCGCACCGGCCTCATCGTGACCAAGGGCTTTAGCGGCATTTATGAAGTGGCCGAGCAGTCCCGCCCCCATGGGCCTGCCATTTTCGACATTATGTATGACCGCCCCGAAATGCTGGTGCCGCCCAGCCGCACGGGTGAGGCTGTCGAGCGTGTCGCTTTTGATGGGGAAATATTGCTGCCGCTTGATGAAGAGGCTCTGCGCAAAACCGTGCGCGAGTTGAAAGAAGAGGGCGTGCAATCCATCGCCGTCTGCCTGCTCTTTTCATTTCTGGCGCCCCAACATGAACAGCGCGTGCGGCAGATTATTGAGCAGGAGATCCCCGGCTGCAGCGTCTCCCTCTCCAGCGAGATCGTGCCGCAGATCAGGGAATATTACCGCCTCTCCACCACGGTCATTAACGCCTATCTGCAACCGATTCTGGCGCGCTATATCGCCAATCTTGATGCGCGCTTGACGCAGGCAGGGCTCACGACGCCGCAAAAATATATCATGCAGTCCAATGGCGGCATGGCGAATTTTGAAGCCACCGCCCGCAAAGCCGTCGCAACGGTTTTGTCGGGTCCTGCGGGTGGGATTACGGCGAGTGTTCACGCCACCGCCACGACGGGATTTCAAAATCTCATCACCTTCGATATGGGGGGCACCTCTTGCGATGTTGCCTTGATTAAGGACGGTCAGCCCTCCATCTCCAATCGCGGCAAGGTTGAGGGGCGCGATGTTGCTTTGCCGATGATCGACATCAATACGGTGAGTGCGGGCGGTGGCACGCTCGCCCATGTGGATCGCTTCGGTGAGTTGATTGTTGGTCCCCATAGCGCGGGCGCAGTGCCGGGGCCGGCCTGCTATATGCGTGGTGGCGACAAGCCGACCATCACTGATTGCAATGCGGTGCTTGGCTATCTCAGCCCCGACAATTTCCTCGGCGGCAAAATGAAGCTGGATATCGCAGCCTCCCGCAAGGCGATTGAAACTTCTGTGTCTGCGCCGCTTGGCATTTCCATTGAAGAGGGCGCCGAAGGGATTGTGCGCATCATCAATGTGAAGATGCAGGAGGCGATCAAAGCCATCTCGACCATGCGCGGTCACGATTTGCGCGACTTCATGCTGCTGGCTTTTGGTGGCGCAGGCCCGCTTCATGCTGCGCGTATCGCTGAAGAACTTGGCATGGCGGGTGTGATCGTGCCGCTCTATCCGGGTGTCTATTCAGCGCTCGGCCTCGTGATGTCGGATGTCAAACATGACTATATTCGCTCGCGCATGGTGCAATTGGCCAATGTCAGCGAAGCGCAGGTCAATACGATCTTTGCGGATCTTGAGAGCGAAGCGCGCAAAGATCTCGCGCAGGAGAGTTTCACCGACGATCAGACCGCTTTCGAATATGGGCTTGATATGCGCTATGCGGGGCAGGGTTATGAGATGACCTTGCCCGCCTGCTCCCCCCTGAAGGCAGGGGATCTTGCCAAATTGCGCCGTGACTTTGACGAAGAACATCGCAAATTATTCGGCCATACAGCGCCTGATGAGCCGGTTGAGATTGTCTCTTTCCGTCTGCGTGGCATTGGCCGCGTGCCGCCGGTCGAATTTCCGAAATTCAAGCCAACGGGCGCAGCTCTGTCTGAGGCGATCCGCGAGCATCGTCCCGCAATGTTCAATGGTCAGATGGTTGATTGCCCCGTCTATCAAAGAGACGCGCTTGATGTGGGTGTGAGCTTTGTGGGGCCCGCCATTGTCGACCAGCTTGATTGCACCACGGTCATACCGCCCGGCCATCATGTGCGCATTGATGATTATCGCAACATGATCCTCACCATGGGAGCTGTGTGAGATGAGCGCACAGACAAGCAAACTCAGCGCCGTCGAGCTCGAGATCATCAAGGCCAGTCTTGATGGGATTGTGCAGGAGATGCAAAATTCGCTCTTCCGCACGGGCTATTCGACCATTGTGCGCGAAAGTCAGGATGCCTCCTGCGCCATCATGAATTCTGTCGGCGATGTTGTCGCGCAGCATGTGGTTCTGCCATTGCATATCGGCTCTTTCCCCGCCTGCTGCGAGGCGGTGATCCGCACCTATGATGATATTGCCGAGGGCGATGCCTTTCTCATCAATCACCCTTATGAGGGTGGCAGCCCCCATGCGCCTGATATGTGTGTTATCACACCTGTCTTTGCGGATGGTCTGCTGATCGGCTTTTGTGGCTCTATTGCACATAAGAGCGATATTGGCGGCCCTGTGCCGGGATCATGCTCGGGGCAGGCGAAGGAGATCTTCAACGAAGGTCTGCATCTGCCAGCCGTGCGCTATCAGCGCGGGTTCGAACGTAATGGTGAGATCGAGCGTATTATAGCTGCCAATAGCCGCACACCGGAATTGGTGCTGGGTGATATTCGCGGTCAGTTGGGCTCCAGCCGTCTTGGTGAGCAAAGGCTCAAAGAGCTCTGCACCAAATATCAGCGCGATCATGTGCTCGCCTCGTTCGATCGTTTGCTGGCTTTGGCGTGTCTGCGCATGAAAGCTGCCATCGCAGAGTGGAATGACGGACGCTATGAGGCGCAGCGTTTTGTCGATGATGATGGTGTGCGTCTCAATCAGCCGGTCAAGATCCATCTGGTGGTTGAGAAAAAGGGTGATGAGATCACTTTTGACTTCACCGGCAGCGATGACCAGACAGTGGGGCCTGCCAATATTCGCCCACCACTGGTGCGCGGTGCGATTGCCTATTGCCTGATTGCTTTGGTTGATCCGCATATCTTCATCAACAGCGGCTTGATGAAATCATTCGGACTCAAAGTGCGTGATGGCAGCGTGATGAATCCGCGATTTCCCGCACCGCTCAACACTTACAATCCAACCGTTCATGCGACGGTGGAGGCTGTCTTTGCAGCGCTCACCAATATTGTGCCGCAGAAGGCGCGTGCTGATGGTTGTGGCAGCCGCTCGATCATTCTGGGTGGGCGCAGCACCAAGGCCGGCCAGAGCTATGTGCAATATGAGATCTTGGGTGGTGGCGGCGGCGCACGCGCCAGCAAGGATGGCGCCTCTGGCACATCGGTCAATCAATCCAATGCCAAAATAGCGCCCATCGAAATCATCGAGAGCGAATTTCCCACCCGCGTCTTGCGCTTCGAACTTATTCGCGATTCAGGTGGTGTGGGAACTTTCAGGGGTGGCCTCGGCATTCGGCGTGAATATGTCAATCTGCAGGATGCGCGCTTTTCCATTCGCTCCACCAAACATGTGATTGCACCCAATGGCGCGGCTGGAGGCGGGCAAGGGCGCACGGGCGATATTGTCGTCAATGCTGGGCGTGAGGGCGAGAAGCGCCTGCCCACGCGCTATGCCGATTATCCCCTCAAAGCACAGGATGTGTTCTGCCTTGATACGCCCGGCGGTGGCGGCCTTGGCGAGGCACGCCAGCGCGATCCAGAGCGGGTCTTGCAAGATGTCAATGAGGGCTATGTCAGCTGTGAGGCTGCTGCGCGTGATTATGGGGTGAAGCTGATCCAGCAGGGGCGCAAATTTGTGCTCGATGCTGAGGGCACAGCGCTCCTGCGTGAAAAGATCTGAGGAGGACGCAATGAGTGTGAAGACGACGGGTGTGATTGGGCTTGGTGCGATGGGCTATCAAATGGCCCGCCATATGATCGCCAAAGGCTTTGAGGTCTATGGTCTGGATACCAGTGCGGCGATGAATGAACGCGCCAAAGGTATCGGTGTGAAGATCGTCTCTTCCCCCGCCGAGCTTGGCCAGAAGGCCGAGGTCGTTATCGTCATGGTCGCAACCGATGCGCAGGTTGAAGAGGTCGTCGTTCAATCCGGCATGCTCGACACTTTGCCCAAAGGCGCGGTGATCTGTGTCGCGAGTTCCTGCTCGGTTGAATCAGCCCAGCAGCTGGAGACAATCTGCAAGGCCAAAGGCATTGGCATTCTCGATACGCCCGTCGTGCTTGGCCAAGAGGCTGCTGACAATGGTACGCTCACCATCTTCTGCGGTGGCGAGGCGAACGTTTTTGAAAAGGCAAAGCCGGTGATGCAGGCCTTTGGTGCGAATGTGATGCATGTGGGCGCGGCGGGCATGGGCCAGCTGACCAAGACGATCAACAATATGCTGCTCTGGGCCTGTATGTCGGCCAATTATGAATGTCTGACGCTGGCCAAGAAAGTGGGTGCGGATATTCCCAAAATGATCGCCGCGCTCGCCCATTCCAGCGGCGCCAATTGGTCACTCTCGCGCTGGGGTAAGAGCACAGGCAAATGGTGTGAGAAGGATATGGATGTCGCGCTTGATCTGGCACAGGATGCCAAATGCGCAACGCCACTTGCTGCCCTTGTCGATCAATTGATGAAGGGCATGAACCAAGACAAAATGAAGCAGCTTTTGAGCTAAGCACAGGGGTGGGTCATGAAGTTTAAGGGACAGGTCGCAGTCGTCACGGGCGCGGGCCGCAACATTGGTGAAGACGTCTCCAAACTCCTTGCCGAGAATGGCGCTGCCATTGCGGTCGTTGATATTGACAAGGCGCGCGGGGAAAAAGTAGCTGCCGATATTGTTGCCTCAGGCGGTCAAGCGAAATGGTTTGGCTGTGATGTCTCCTCAGAAGAGGCGATCATTTCTTGCGTTGCTGAGATCAAGGCGCATTTTGGCCGGATTGACATGCTGGTCAACAATGCGGCGATCTCGGACAATAAAGATATGTTCAGCCTCACATCGGCTGAATGGAACCGCGTTTTGGCGATCACGCTGACCGCACCTTTCTTGCTGACGCGCGAAGTTGCCAAAGTAATGATCGAGGGCAAGACAGGCGGGCGCATCGTCAATGTCAGCTCGACCTCAGGCTATTTCGGCCGCAATCGCGCCACTGCCTATACCGCTGCCAAGGGTGGTCTTGTGAATCTGACAAAGTCGCAGGCGATCCAGCTTGCCGATCACAAGATCCGCGTGAATGCGGTTGTGCCCAACAAAATCGGTTCTCCTGTTGGTAAGGATGAGTTTGACCCCACACGCCCCGTCGTCAATCTGGCAGGCCGTCCCGGTGTGCCGCGCGATCTGGCCAATGCCGCACTTTTCCTTCTGTCGGAAGAGAGCTCCTTCATCATTGGAGCAGCGCTCTTTGTTGATGGTGGCTGCACGACCATGATGCCGGGCAATAGCTAAAGGGCAGGGCCAAAGGCCCGCCCACTCGATCTACCTCGGAACATATCGGGGAGGAGGAAACGCATGACAGGCAATATAGGGAATGTTGCGTCATCTCACAGAACGATGCTGCGCTGGGCGCTTGCTGCAGGCTTGGCTTTGGGTGCTGTCTCAGCGCCAGCAAGTGCGGCTGATTTTTACGAGGGCAAGCGCCTTACCTTTGTTGTGGGCGGTACTGCAGGGGCGGGGCTTGATACTTATGTGCGCGTTTTGGCGCGTCATATGGGCAAACATATTCCCGGCAAGCCTGATACCGTTACACAGAATATGCCGGGTGCTGGCAGTATGAAGGCTGCCGAATATATGGAGCTGCAATCGCCCAAAGATGGCACGACCATTGGTTCCATCTTTCCGGGCGCGGTGATGGCGCCTTTGCTCGATAGTGTGAAGCCGCGCTTTGATCCGCGGCGCTTCCAATATATTGGCACAGCTGAAACTGGTGCGCGTATCTGCGGCATGTTCCATACGTCCAAAGTGAAGACCTATGCGGATGCATTGAAAATGAAGTCAGTCGTGGGGGCCTCGCAATCAGGGGGCTCCTCCCGCGACTATACGCTCATGGCCAATGCGCTCAGCAAAACCCAATTCCAGATGGTGTCAGGCTATCAGGGCGGGGCTGACATGTTTTTGGCGATGGAGCGCGGCGAGGTGGAGGGTCTGTGTGGCTTTGACTGGTCCACGATCAAAGCTGCGCGCAATCATTGGCTCAGAGACAAGCAGTTCAATGTGATTGCGCAATTTGGCATCAGTGATGATCCAGAATTGACAAAAATGGGCGTACCAAATTTCTCCAAATATCTCTCTGCGGCCGACAAGCCTGTGGCAGATATGATTGTGGCGCAGCAGATCTTCAGTCGAATGTTTCTGGTTCCCGCAGAGGTCCCCGTTGATCGTGTTACGATCTTGCGCGATGCTTTCATGAAGACGATGAAAGATCCGGAGTTTTTGGCAGAGGCCGAAAAGGCTGCGCTGAATATTGATCCATTGAGCGGGGCCAAAGTGCAGGAGGTTGTCGAGCAGATCTTCTCCTCGCCACCTGATATTATTGAGCGCGCCCGCAAAGCCATCGCGCCCTAAGCCATTCTTGATGAGACCAAACAGAACCGAGCAAAATTCGGACTAACAAAGGGGGAAGCTCATGCGTCACCATTTTCTGACTGCGACTTTCTGTGCCGCGCTTTTGGCGGCCATGCCTGCGACAATGTCTTTCGCGCAAGCGCCCGCAGCGCCCGCGAGCCCCACGGGGCTGAGCCCGTTGGACAAGACCAATCCCTCCAAGAGCGGGCAGGACTCCAATCTGCGCGGCCATCCTGTGCCCCCGATTGCGGCGAGTGTGGATAAATTGCCCATCGACAAGATCAAACTGCCGCCGGGTTTCAAGGCTGAGGTTTGGTCGAGTGGACATCCCGGCGCCCGCACCATGGTGCAGGGTGACAAGGGCACGATGTTCATGGGCTCGCGCGTGATCGGCCGCGTCTATGCGATCACAGAGAAAGATAACAAGCGCGAGGTGAAAATCTTGCTGCAGGGCCTCACACAGCCCAATGGCCTCGCCTTCAAAGATGGCTCGCTCTATGTGTTCGCCATCAACAAAGTCTATCGCTATGACAATATCGAGGACAAACTCGACAATCCCGGCACGCCGGTTGAGTTGACGAGCGCTTATAACTTGCCTCCGGAAATCCATCACAATTGGAAATATGTCGCCTTTGGTCCTGACGGAAAGATGTATGTGCAGGTCGGCGCCAACTGCAATATCTGCGAATTGAATCTCGGCATCTATGCGCAGATCCGTCGCTATAATCCTGATGGGACCGATATGGAGATCGTTGCGCGCGGTGTGCGCAATACGGTTGGCTTTGATTGGCACCCTGTCACGAAAGAATTGTGGTTCACGGACAATGGTCGTGATTGGGCTGGCAATGAAGGGCCTGAAGATGAGTTGAACCGTTTGCCCAAGGGAATGGAGGGCGCGAATTTTGGCTTCCCCTATTGCCATGCGATGGGCATTGCTGATCCCGACATCAAGCGCCCCAATCCTTGTGCGGGCGTCGTGATGCCTGCTGCGCTCAATGGTCCTCATTCAGCTGGCCTTGGTATCAAATTCTACACAGGCCAGATGTTCCCCAAGAGCTATCAGAATGTCGCCTTCATCGCGCGTCACGGCTCGTGGAATCGTGAGAAGAAATTTGGCTATGATGTGGTTGTGGCGCGCATCAATGGTGGCAAGGCGACCATCGAGCCTTTCATGACGGGTCTGCTGGATGAAAAGACCAATAGCTTCTACGGCCGGCCTGCTTATGTGTTCCAGATGAAGGATGGTTCGCTCTTGGTCTCTGACGAGACGAGTGGCGCAACCTATCGCATCACTTATTCACTGCGCAGTGCTGGCGTGAATTAACCGATGCGCTTGAACTGTCTTGTCCTGTGGCTGATGGCCTGCATTCTGTGCACGCCATCAGTTCATGCGCAGTCTCTGGACAACAGGCTTGCACAATGCGCGGCCTGTCATGGAGAGGCGGGCAATTCGGCCCTTGAGGGCATTCCCTCTCTGGCCGGACAGCCCGATTTTTTCATTCTCAATCAACTCGTCTTGCTGCGCGAAGGCGTGCGCAAGGTCGACGCGATGAGCGAGGTCGTGAAGGGGCTTGAGGATGCGCAGATCATCGCAATTGCGGCCCATTACGCTGGCTTGCCGCCGGCCTTGACGGGCGAGGCGCCTGATCCTGCCAAAGTTGCGCGTGGCAGCAAATTGGCAGCGATGAAGCGCTGCGAATCTTGCCATGGGACAAATCTGCTTGGAGATCAGCAAGTGCCACGTATCGCCAAGCAGCGTGTGGATTATCTCAGCGCCGCTCTCAAAGCCTATCGCGACAATATGCGCACGGGAGCTGACACATCCATGAGCGCGATGATCTTTGGGCTCAGCGATGCTGAGCTTGACGATCTCGCGCATTATGCGGCCTCACGTTAACAAAAAGCTCCGGAGTAAAACTCCGGGGCTGTTGCGTGATGAATGAGCGCTTATTGCTCGATCTTGATATTGGCCTCTTCAATGGCCTTCTTCCAGCGCGCTGTTTCGCTTTTCAGGAAGGTACCGAAGCTCGCGGGACTATCGGCGATGATGCTGAGGCCGAGCGATTCAAGACGTGGCTTCACATCAGGCATAGCGAGAATTTTGGCGATCTCGGCGTTGAGTCGATTGACGAGATCGGAAGGCGTGCCACGGGGCACAACAAAGCTGTACCAGATACCTGCATCAATGGCGGGATAGCCCTGATCTGCCGTGGTTGGGATATTGGGTGCTTGGGGATGGCGCGTCTTGGCTGAGAGCGCAATGGCTTTCAAGCCACCTTCCTTCGTGTCTTCGATGACATTGGAGAAGTTGTCGCAGATGAAAGTCACATCGCCCGCAAGCACAGCCTGTTTGGCGGGGGCGGGTCCACGGAAGGGCACATGGATCATGCTGCCCTTGGCGGCGAGTTTCACCATTTCACCGCACAGATGGCTCGTACTGCCAACACCGCCTGAGCCAAAGCTCACCGTGCCGGGCTTGGCCTCAGCGAGCTTGATCAATTCGCTCATCGTATTGGCCGGAACATTTTTGTTGACCACGATGAGATTGGGCGTACCAGCCAGATTGATCAGAGGGTCAAAAGATTTCTCCGGATCATAGGAGAGGTTTGTATAAAGGAACTGATTGGCTGAAAGCACACCAGTGGGTGCCATCAAGATCTGGCTGCCATCTGCAGGGCCGCGCGCCACGCGCTGCGCACCAATGGCGCCATTAGCACCCGCGACATTTTCCACAATGACGGTCGTACCTAACACCTGCTGCAGATGGGGGGCGACCATGCGCGGAATGAGATCGCTGGTGCTGCCGGGGGGATAGGGCACAACGAGCGTGATCTGCTTGGGCAGGGTCTGCGCCTGCGCGCCAGATAAGAACAGTGCGAGGCCCATAAGGGCGAAGCGTCCCGATTTCATCGTGATCTCCCTTTGGCTGTTTCAGCCTTGTTGTCGCGTCGCGGCTTGAATCATCAGGCGGCTGCTTTGGATTGGCGAATGCTCTCGATCATCGAGACGCGCGCCAGATATTGCCGCGCAAGCTCTGGATCGCGCGCAGTCTTGTCCATCAAATCGCGCCACGCTTTTTGCTCGGCAGGATCTTTGGTCTCAAGATTGCGCTTGTTGGCGGTCGAGATCTTGTCGACATAATGAAGCGCGACGGGACGACGCTCGCGCTCATAGCCATCAAGCGCGCTTTCACCGAGCTTGCCCGTCAGCACACCCGCCAAACGCTCTGAAATGGCGAAGGCATCATGAATGCCGCCATTCATGCCCATGCCGCCGAGCGGATTGTTGAGATGGGCGGCATCGCCCGCCAGAAATGTGCGACCCACGCGATAGCGCTCCGCGACGCGCTGATGCACCGAATAGATGGTGCGATGCTTGATGTCATAGGGGGTGGACTTTGGATAAACGCGCTGCAGGCGGCGCTGGATATCTTCATCCGACAAGACCACGTCATCTTTTTCATGCTCCCCGATGGGGAACATGCAGCGCCACATATCCGGCACTTTGAGCAGGAAGTACCATTCGTCAGGATCTGCAAAATAACTCACGGTCGACAGGCCCGGCATGACCGAGGGGAAGTCGAAAGTGGTGCTGGCGACAAGATAGCGCTCTGGCCAGGTGAAGCCTTCGAGCTTAACGCCAACAGAGGCGCGCAGCAGGCTGCGCCCACCATCGGCTGCAATGAGCCATTTGCCCTTGAGATGTTCGGTCTTGCCCGCGATCTGCGCCTCTACATCAACGCCGTGATCATCTTGCGTCACGCTTTGTGCGCGCGCTGAATAGATGACCTTGGCATTCGGCTTTGTCTTTAACCGCTCCACCAGCAATTCGCAGAGTTTGAATTGCTCGCATTGCACACGATAGGGATAGTGTGTGTCATTCTTCAAGACAGCGAAATCGAACTCGGCCACCCAGCCCTTGCGATCGCGATACTGCATGATGGGCGAAATGACGCCCATATTGATGAGCTTGTCGTTGACGCCGAAAGGCTCGAGTAAATCGAGTGTGACCGATTGAAAGGTGGAAGCACGCAGATTGGTTGGCAATGTGTCTTCAACTTCGAGCAAGACAACCGAGCAACCCGCATCGGCCAATACATTTGCAGCCACCAATCCAACCGGACCAGCACCGGCAACAATCACATCCACCTTGTCCATCTTGCCCTCTGTTGTGCGCGGGCGCAGACGCCCCGGAAATTTGCTTTGTTTGAAAGCTAACGGGGCGAGCTACCCTGTCAAGCTTCGCACCCCTCCCACCAAGGACAAAGCATGTATTTGCAGCATTTGCTTTGACAATGGGCAGCTAGTGGCTGAGCGCGTCGGGCCAAGGCTTGGCCGCCTTTTGGGGAATGGTCTTCGCCGCAGCCTGTGCTTAAGCTAGAGCTTTGGCAGTGAGTCATTTGAGGGTGAAGACATGTTTTTTCCGAAGTTTTTCCTATGCGCGGGGCTTGGAGTTTTGGTCGCGGGCTGCGCCAGCAAGCCGCAACAGTTTACCGGCCAATTGGACCAAGCCGATAAGAAGTATAATTCGAAAGAATGCGCTGATATTCGTTTGAAAGCGCTCGAATATGACGACAGGGTCGGCTCGCGCGTCGCCATTGGTTTGGCAACGGGTCTTTTGTTGGGGCCGTTTGGGTTGCCCATCGCGGCCTCTGCTGATGCCAGCCAAAATGCCGAACGCGAAGCCTGGAATAGAGAGATCCATTTGCGTTGCTCCAGCAAGCCGCTGCCCGCAAGTCTCACCCCCGCCAAGCCAAACGAGCCTGCACTGCGCACGGATTGAAACAAGCAAGCGCAGCTCAGGACAAGCAGCGCAGCACAACAACTGACCATCAAAAAGCCTCCTCAAAATTGATCTGTTGAAACGATCAAAGAGGCTAGCACAGATGGGTGACAGTTCCGGTCATGTCGTGGGGCAAGTTTCGATGCCCTGAAATGATAGGCGGCTGTTCAGGCCGCCTTGATCATGTCGGCAGCCTTCTCAGCCATCATCAGGACGCAGGCGTTGATATGTGCGCCCACCAGATCGGGCATGGCAGAGGCATCGACAACGCGCAGCCCCTCGATCCCATTCACGCGCATTTTAGCATCCAGCACAGCATCGGCATCGCTGCCCATGCGGCAGGTGCCGGCGGGGTGATGGGCGGTCATAGCCGTGCGGCGAATGAAGGCATCGATCTCATCATCGGTCCGCACATTCGGCCCCGGCGAGGCCTCCATCTGGCGATAGGGGTCCATCGCTTTTTGTTCGCCCACTTCACGCGCGCGGCGAAAGCCCTCGCGCAGACGGGGCAGATCATCAGGGTCAGTGAAGAAATTATACTGGATACGGATCGGGTCGCGCGGATCGGATGAGCGCAGGCTGATCGTGCCACGGCTGCGCGGATGCAGCAGGGTGGGGCGGATTGCATAGCCATCTTGATAGGCAGGACGAAGCCCCGGCACCCAGAGCCGCGTTTGCGGCGGCACGGTGTGGAACATGAATTCGATGTCGGGGACATCAAGATCAGGTTGCGTTTTTACGAAAGCATGCAAGCCGCCGGGCACAACAGTGCCGGGTCCCGTGCCGGTGAAATAGGCCTGCACCATGGCAAAGGCCATGCGGTCAAAACGCATCTGGCGATGGAAGGTGCCGGGCTCTTTGCGCCGCCACGAAATCCAGATGCCCAGATGATCTTGCAGATTGCCGCCAACGCCGGGCGCATCCACCACAGGACGAATGCCCATCTGTTTGAGATGATCGGCCGGGCCGATGCCCGAGAGCATCAGAATTTGCGGCGAGTTGAACGCTCCGCCACAGACAATCACCTCACGCTCTGCGCGCACCTGCTGCACATAGCCATGCTGCACAAATTCGATCCCGGTGGCTTTGCTCCCTTCCGTCAAAATACGCAGCACATGGGCTTTGGTCTCAACGGTCAGATTTTTGCGGTCACGAATGGGGCGCAGATAAGCGCGCGCGGATGATGAGCGCCGTCCATCGCGGATCGTATATTGTCCGCGACCGAAGCCTTCTTGCTGCTCGCTATTGTAATCGCCCGTCTTGGGGAAACCCGCCTGAGCGCCAGCCTCAATCCATGACCAGAAGATCGGGTCTTGGGTTTTGGCAGACTGGGTTCCAACCGGACCATGCGCACCGCGCCATTGGCTCTCGCCTCCTTCCCATGTTTCGCCTTTGCGGAAATAGGGGAGCACATCGCGATAGGCCCAACCCTCGACGCCATTACGCGCCCAGCGATCGAAATCACCCGAATGGCCGCGCGTATAGGCCATGACATTGATGGAAGATGAGCCGCCCAAAACTTTGCCGCGCATCGCTTCCAGACGGCGGTTGTCGAGATTGGGCTCGGGTTCGGTGTCATAGCCCCAGTCATGCAGACGGTGTTCGTGAATCTTGCCCATGCCAAGGGGAATGGAGATGAGCGGATCCGTGTCTCGCCCGCCCGCTTCCAGCAAGAGAACCCGCACTGTGGGGTCTTCACTCAAGCGCGCAGCCAAAACGCAGCCAGCCGAACCGCCACCTGCGATCACATAGTCAAACACCAAACCACTCATCAGGTCTCGTCCCACTCAGGCGGCAAATTTCAAGTCAGTGGCATAGCGCGCTTTCAGGCGCGGCATAACCTCTTTGGCAAAGAGCGTCATACTGTCCACTGTCTCGGTGTGATCGAGCACACCGCCCTGCAGCATCAAGAGCAGATTGCCAAGACCCCCGACACTGTCGACGAAATGGCAGATCTGATTATGCACTTCGTCTGGTGTGCCGGCGAAAGTAATGCCGCATTCGATGAAATCATCGAGCGAGGCGCGCGCGAGTTCCACCGGGCGCCCCTTGGGGGTGTAGAGAATGCGGAAGGCTTTGGGATCAGGCGAGCGCAGAGCACGGAAGGCCGCATCAACACTGAAATAGCCCGGCGGGCGATTGAACGGGTCGGCGACCTGCGAATTGGTGCGCAAATAATCGGCCAGAATATCGGCGCGGCGGCGCGCTTCATCGCCATCGCGCGCCACAGCGGCCATGGCGAGATAGCCAAAGCGATCCACGGGCACATCATGGCCGAGTCCCGCTTCGCGATAACCCTCCACATAGGCTTTCTGGAGCTTCTTCGTATCTTCGATACCGCCCATGAAAGTGCCCATCACATAACCACGCGCACCAAGCTCTTTGGCATTGGCGGGTGTGGAGGTGGAGGACCAGATCGGGGGATGGGGCTGCTGATAGGGGCGCGGCCAAATATTGACCGTGCGATGATGGAAGAACTCGCCTTCGAAATTGAAAGGACCATCGCGGGTCGTCATCGCTTTGACGATGAGATCATGCGCTTCCCAAAAGCGATCCATCATGCGGATAGGATAAGAATTGGCCGGCCCGATTTCATAAGGCACGCCTTTGACCATACCAAATTCAAGACGCCCGCCCGAGATCACATCAATCATCGCCATTTCTTCAGCGATGCGCACTGGGTCGGGACGGTTGCAGACCGGCACACCAAGCACCAGCAAGCGCGCACGCTTGGTCACGCGCGCCAGAATGGCAAGGACGAGATTGGCAGAGGCGGTCATGCAGGTGGCGGTCGCATGATGCTCATTGAGCATGATGTCGAAGCCTAGCTCATCGGCGAGCACCCATTCGTCGATATAGCGATTGTAGAGTTCGTGCGCGCGCTCAGGCTCGCATAATTCATTGGGAATGGTCACGCGCAAGCTGGCGCGCTCGGGCGACCACGCATCGGCATAGGGCTCTTCAGAGAAGTGATAGATACGCATGGATAATGTCCTCAGCGTGCAAAGGCCGTCACGCGTTCAGCGACAGCGGAGGCCTGTTCGATATGGGCGAAGTGGCGGGCATTGTTGATCTCATCAAAACGCGCGCCGGGAACGAGGCTGGCATAAGAGCGCGCATAGCCGGGTGAGGTGATCTCATCCTGCGCGCCGCCCAGCACGAGGGTCGGCAGTTGAATACGCGCCAGACGCTGCTTGAGCCGTGGATGGTGCATATAGGGCGACCAGCCAAAGCGCGTGAGTGTTTCGCGGGCCTGCAGACGCGCGCGCAGCGCTCCATCTTCAAGGTCGCGCAATTGCGGTCCTGCGGCATCAGGATTCATAAAAGCCCTGCGGCGCAAGTCTGCATCCGGTGTGCCGAAGAAATCTGTGATGTCGCGTGTTGTGCGCTCACTCAGTTTGATGCCCAGCGGATTGATCAGCACCAGCTTCTTCAAAGCAGGCGAACGACGCACTGCCATTTCAGCCGCAACCCAGCCACCAAAAGAGGCGCCGACCAAAGTCACATCGCTCAGGCCACGCTTTTCGATGAGGTCGAGATAGAGATAAGCCAGATCATCAACGCTGTTCAGATTGTTCTTGTCTTTGGCAGCGCCAATCCCGGGAAAGCGTGGGGTGATGACATGGGCATGCTGCTCAAGCGCGGTTTGGAAATTTGTGTCATCGGCGATCCAATGACATGAGCCCAGATAGACGATGCAAGGGCCTTTGCCCGCTTCCATCAGCTCGATCTCTGTCCCGTTCACATCAACGACGGACAGGCCCCCCTGTGTGGCCACACTCATTTTCTTGCTCTCTTTCATGGAGACAAAGGCACGCCGCTGGCCGTGCAGCGGCGTGCCATAGGCAGATTATTTCTTGCGCGGAATATCGAGCAGTTTGGCAATACGCGCGACCTGCGCATGTTGCTCAGTCACGGCTTTGGTGAACTCTTCGACATTCATGGGTGCTGCAGGCTGGCCCGAGAGATTGAGGCGTTCGCGGATCTGCGGATCCTTCATCACTTCAATAATGTCACGCGCAATCTTCTGGCGCAGGGCCAGGGGCAGATCGCGATGGCCCAGCATGCCAAGCACAGGGCTCGCCACAAGGCTCGGGAAGCCAGCTTCGACAACGGAGGGCGTATTGGGCGCAATCTCGGAGCGCTTGACGCTGTTCATGGCGAGTACTTTGATCGTGCCAAGCTCTTCAGTGGCGCGCATCGCAGCATAAGACATCATGCCCAGCTGCAAACGGCCCTCGCCAATATCGGCGGGTGAGGTTGTGATGTCACGATAGGGCACTTTGGGGATATTGAGGCCCTGTTCACGCTTGAAGCCATCGAAGACGAATTCAGAAAAGCCCGGCGCAACGCCATAGCTGACCTTGTCCTGATTTTTCCGTGCGTAGTCGATGAAGTCCTTCAGCGTGTTCAAGCCGAGCTTGGTGGGAACCGCAATCGCGATCTGCACATGCGCCACGCCAGCAATCGGCGTCAGATCCTTCTCAGGATCATAGGAGAGATTTTCGTGCACATAAGGATGCACGACATAGGCGCTGGTGGGCCCAAAGAAGAAAGTGTGATCATCTTTGGCATTCACCACAGAATTGATTGACAGAAGGCCGTCGCCGCCGGGCTTGCCCTCCACCACGACCGGTTGGCCCCAAAGGGGCTGCAGCTTTTCGGCAAGCAGTCGTGCACCAATGTCAGCACCCGACGCGGGGCCGAAGGGCAGGATGAGGCGCACGGGGCGTGTCGGCCATGCCTGTTGTGCGACAGCGCTGGTTCCCAACAAAGGGGCCGCGACCGCAAGTGCGGCCAGAAGCGCCCGTCGGTTCAAATTCGCGAACATAGATCCTCCACTTGATGTGATGTTTTAGCCGGCTGGTCTTGTGCTGCCCTCGATGGTGGTGCGCAGCATCAAGCGGCGCTCACCTTCGGGAAAGTCGGTACGAGCATGCATGGAACAGCGATTATCCCAGATCAAAAGATCGTTGGGACGCCACACATGTTCGTAGATCCATTCCGGATTCTCCGAATGGTCATAGATGCGATTGAGCAGCGGATAAGACTCAGAGTCATTCATCCCCACCACGCCCTCGGTCATCAATCGGTTGACGAAGACAGCCTTGCGGCCAGTCTCGTCATGGCGAATGAAGACGGGATGGGTGGCTTGATTGACCTGCGGGCTTCCCTTGCCATCACCGCGCTTCTGCTCGCCCAGATTGTAGCTATGGAAGGCCTGCTTGCCTTCGAGTTTCTGCTTGATGTCATCAGGCAGGGTCTCATAAGCGACATAGGTATTGGCAAAGCAGGTATTGCCGCCATGGGAGGGAACCTCCACCGAATAAAGGCAGGTGCCTTTGTGGGGGATCTCCACATGCATCATGTCATGGTGAAAATGCATCTCGCCATCGGGCAAAGCGCCAATTGGCACGCCGTTTTCGCGGATGTTCGAGATCAGCATGATATTGTCGAGGAGCTTTGAATAGCCGGGCGGACGAAACTCGGCCTTGCGGGCGAGTTTGGCGAGCGGCCCAAAATTGCCAGTCGCAGCGACGAGTTGCTCTTGCGTCAGCTTCTGGTCGCGAAAGAGCAGGACGATATGGTCCATCCACAGGCCATAGAGTTGCTTACGCAGCTCCTCGCAGACGGGCTGGGTCAGATCAACCCCCCGTATTTCCGCCCCGATGAATTTATTGAGCGGGATCACCTCGAGTGCCACGCTATCCTCCCTTAGTGTTTGTTACTGACAAGTATGACGGTCGCGTTCTCCAGTCGCAAGCTTGGCTGTAAGCCTGCACCGCTGAGGCCAGCAATTTTTTGTCATGATCGTGCCTGATCGGGTTCACGCTCGGCGCATATTGGCGCGAGGGGGCGGGAAATGTGGGTTTTTGGGCTGAGGCCATTGGGCGCAGCCCTCACCATCGCGTGATCGCTATAGGAAAACGCAGGCGAGCGACACGTCGATCGCGCTTGTGAACTCTGCTTGCCATGATTCGATCTGGCAAGACGGCCCCCCTGTGCTATGGCTAGGGCATGAATTTCGTTGTCATGCTCAATGTCATCAGCAAAAGGCTGCGCAGGCGCCGGCCAGGCGCCGGGCCTCACGCTGATCAAACGCCCGACCCTTTGGCCGAGCAGCGCGAATTCGTTTTTTCGATCCTCATTGGGCTTGGGATCTTGGCGCTGATCTTGGCGCTCATTCTGGCTTAGGGTCAGGCTTGGTTTTCAAATCCGTCCAGAGCCGTTTTTGCACATCATCCAGCTGATCCGAGCGGCTGATAATCGCGCCGATCTCTTTTTCATTGTCGAGATTGGCTAGTCGCTTGATCTGCTCTGCCAGAATATGGAATTGCGCGGCAGCGATTTCTGGATGTTCGCTCAGAAAATCCGCGGGCATGAACAGATTCTGCTTGGCCCGTTCTGATTGGGCGAGTTTGGCCTTCTCGATCAAAATATTGAGCTGATGGTCGCTCATATTGAGGCGCTTGGCCAGAACGCGGACCTCTTCCATCTCAGCTTCAGACAAGACGCCATCGTCCAACATGGCAGAGAGCTGGTTCTCGATCTCTTGGCGCTGTGACTGCAGCTGTTCCATGAAGGCCGAGGAGAGGATGGAGGCAGGAATGGCGAAAATGCCGATACCCAGCAGCGCCATGATCACCGTCATAAATCGGCCCATCGGCGTGATGGGTGAAATATCGCCATAGCCAACGCTCGCCAGCGTAATCACCGCCCAATAGATCGCGGTTGGGATATTTTCGAATTTATCGGGCTGCGCCTCATGTTCGAAAAGATAGCCAAAGCTCGCCGCCAGAATGACCAGCAGCATCATGGTGAAAGCCGCCGCGCCAATCACGGGCATTTCGCGTTTGATCACGCTGACAAGCGCGGTTGTCGAGCCGGTGTAGCGCGTCAGCTTGAACAAGCGCAGCAGGCGGAAGGTTCGCAAGAAGCGCAGATCGACCAGATGATGCAGCAACACTTCGAGGAAGAAGGGAAGGATGGCCAGAATATCGATCATTGCCACAGGCTGGCGCGCATATCGGAAGCGGCCGCCCAGCCAATGTTTGAAGGCAGGCTCCTCCACGCAGGAATAGAGCCGCATACTATATTCAAAGCAAAAGACGAGAACGGCGAGCGTGTCGAGCACAACAAATTCGACTGCCAGATTGTAGTAAATCGACTCCACCGATTCCAGCACGACCGCCAGCACCGACAACAGCACCCAGAACACGATGAAGAGGTCGTAATAATGATGCAGCGTGCCCCCATATTCTGAGGGGAAAATGAGCGCATGGATTTTTTGTCGGAAGGTACGCCCCTTGTTGAGAACCAAAAACTCCTGAATAGCGGGCACGACCACGCGGAACAGCTTCAGCAAGCGCAACAAGCGCAAGACGCGCAAAACGCGCAGATCCATGCTGATAAAGGCGCTCAGATAGAAAGGCAGGATAGCTGCCAGATCAATCAGCGCGAAGATGCTGAAGGCATATTTGAGGCGCGGGAAACGGCTCTTGGCAAATTCAGGATCTTCGGGCGCCACATACAGGCGCAACAAATATTCCATCGTAAAGACGATGATGGAAAAGATGTCGAAGACGTGGAACCACTTTTTGTTCGGCTCATAAATCGAGGGTATCAGCTCAAAGAGCATGATCGCGATATTGGCGATGATGAGCACCGCGATCCATTGTTCCACGATCTGCGCATAGCTATGACGGCCATGCGGATCAAAGAGCCAATGATAGAGCGTGTTGCGGAAGGAGCTGCGCCAGAGTTTGGTGCGCACCACAGGCTTGGGCGCGGTCTCGCTGGTCGGAGCGGTCTGGTCGATATTGTCCATCACCGCCTCACAAATTCAACTCGGAGGCCACCTTGATCAGGTGGAATCCGCGTCCGCAGACCGTGACACGCATCACAAAGTCTTTGCTCATCAGCTCTGTGCCATCGAAGGGCGCATAGGCATAGCTGCCGGTGGGCTGCAGCGTGCCCTTTTCGAGAATGATCGAGCCGATAGTCACCCAATTGGCTGGGTCACATTTGCGCTGAAGCAAGGGATGCTTGGGTTCGAAATGATTGACCCGCTCAAACAGGGGGCCGCCCTCGGCGTTCAAGGCAGCCGCACAGTCATTCCAATTGCTGCCGTCCTGTTTGCGGCAGGCAGCAGGCTCAAAAGAGCCATTCGTGCGGCTCTCTCCGGTTTCTTTCAGCCATGCGACAAGGGCCTCGGCTTCCCCTTTGACGCTCTCTATGCGCTGGACCTCGGCGACCGAATGAAGGCCAAGCCAGATCACCGCGACCGTCAGGCCAGACAGGATGCTCAAGAAGAGATAATCGGGAATGGTCAGGCTGCGCAGCATGCCCAGCAGAGCGCGCAGGCGCTTGAATTGCGGACGGGGGAGGGTGATTTTTTTTCGCTCCGCCTTCTTGTTTGTGCGGGCGACGGGCTTGGGCGCGAGGGTAGCCTCGGGCTCACCGGCAGCTTCGCTCTCTTCGGCTTTCTTTTCCAAGATCCGAATGTCGAGCCAGATACGCAGCATTTTGGTGCGGTCGGCAGCCTGTAGTTTTGCGCCCGGCGTTCCGGCGCGATCAGCTGCAATGGCCGCAAATAGCTTATCGCTGGCAGCGGCGCGGCGCGCGCTGTCCCAGCTTTCTGGGGGGCTGTCCCCGAACTCAACTAACAATGGATGTGCCATCAGGCCGCCCCTGCCTCAGCCTCACACGAGCCGAAGGGTATCGGACCGGGCAACTGATTCTAGAGGTAGGACGGCCTAAAGCTTTGCTTTTTTAGAATAATGGGGCGCGGTGGGGCATCTTTGCGCCCCACCAGCACAAGCTTGGCTATTTTGCGAGAGGGTCTGGGCGGACCTGAATTTGCACCGCGCGGGGGCGAGAACCCTTGCCACCTTCCATCAACCAAGGTGTGCGGTCGCCGCTCGAACTCCACAGTCCGCGACCCTTCCAGCCGGCCTTGGGGTCGTCGATGCGACCATCGAGACCCTTGGCATAGAAGCCCATCGGATAGGGGATGCGCAGCAGCACCATCTTGCCATCCTTGAAGGCGACGAAGCCGTCCTGAAGATTGGCGGTCGAGACGGGGACGTCTTCGCCAAGGCCCAGAGTATTGTGCTGATCGACCCAAGTGTAATAGCTCGCCTCAGCGCTATTGGCCTCGCCTTCAAAGCCGGGGCCGGGATAGCGATAGAAGGACCAGCCTTCAGGGCAATGATAGCCAGTGGCTTTGGGGCCATTCAGCGGCGCTTTGCATTTGCGTCGATCAAAGCTCACCAGATGACCGCTGGAGCCTGATCCCCACAAGACGCCATTCTTGTCGATATCGCCGCCGCGAATACCGTTGCCAGGCTTAGGCATGTAGTAAACTTCCGACAGGCCCGTCTTGGGATCAAAGCGCAGGAAGCCTGCATCTTTGGCAAAGACACCCACCGCATACCAAACCGATCCGTCATTGGGATGGGGCATGACGGCATAGGGATTACCGCCGCCAATGCGCATGTCTTTGTCGCTCTCAGCGGGCTTGCCGATCTCGCTGAATGGATCGAGTTTGCCATTGCCATTGGTGTCGAGCACGAAAGGCGCCCAGCCTTGCGAGGCGACATCATCGCCCGTCTCGAGAAACTTCTTTGTGTTCACCCAGCCCGCCACAGTGCCTGTACCAGAGAACCACAAAGTATCATCGGCATCATAACCAAACTGGGGATGATGCGTGGCAAAGCAGGTATTGATGAACGCATATTTCTGCGTCTTGGGATCATACATCGCAGCCTGACGCGCAGAGGTGTCGAGGGTCACGACTTTGGCTGAAGGATGATCAGACCCCGCTTTGCAATAGTCGGGATTGGCCATGCCGCGCACAGAGGCCGAGAGCCACAGCTTGCCGTCTTTGCCGAACATCGAGTTGTGATTATTGGCGCGTGTATCCCACAAAACTGCATCGCCCCAATAAGCAGAGGCGGCCATGGGTTTCACACTGCCTGCATGACCCGGCCCCAGAGATACAGGCATGGTGGGATCTTGCACGGGCAGTTTGTAAGTGGTCGCAGTGGCCGTCTTGGGATCAAGCACGGGCATCTGGTCGGTGGAATATTCCGGCGCGCCATAGAGCGGGCCATAGGCATTCACGGTTGGGTAGCGCCGATCAGATGCAATGAGATCGTGCAGATATTTGTCAGGGCTCGACCATTCCCATGCGCTGACGACAACATTGCGCTCGAGGCCTTGCGGGCGTGTTGGTTTGGTCTTGGGCAATTCGCCTTTGGCGATACGGTCCGTCCAATCGCCAAAATATTTATAAGGCGCCCCGCCAAATTGACCTGCGATGCGATTGGTCATCATCTCGCCAGCCTGACCAGACTGCAGGCGACGCATCCAGGCCTGTTCGCCATTTTCAAAAGTGCCGAACTGCGCAGGGATGGTGCGCGTCGATTCTTGGCCGAGCTGATGACAGCCGATGCAATCGACATTGTTCATCTGCTTCAGCCAGGCATCGCGGGTGATGCCTTCAGGTATGTCAGATTTGCCGCCGAAAGCTGAAGCTGGCGGGATCTTCATCATCGTGTACCAATGGATCGCCGGATAATAATGCGCGGCCGCAGCCTCATTGGGCGCAGCAACAGCGGTGTGATTGATCATCTGTCCGGGCTTGCCACGCAGTTTGGGGGAATCCACCAAGCCATAGCCACGCACCCAGACTTGATAATTGGCGCTTGGCAGATCGGGGATGACATAGCGGCCCTGATCATCGGTCACGACAATCTTGGTGAATTTGGTTGGCAGATCGGTGGTCTCGGCAATGACCCAAACGCCAGCCTCCGGCCCTTTGGTTCCGCGCACCACGCCGCCAATATCGTCGGCATCAATTGCAACGCGCTGCTGCTGCGGCTGCTGTGCCTGCGCAGACTGTGTCCCCACCGCCATGCTGGCGGCCAGAGCAATGCTGGCGATGCCAGACAAAAAGATCTGTTTGAGATGCATGGAGGCCCCCCTCGTGGTCGGTCATGCGCCGACTTGCGCTTAGTCTAGGCCCAAAAAATCGACCTCGTAAACTTAATCTTCGGGCCATTTGTGCCGCTGGGGCCCAAGAAAAGCGAAATTATGAGGCTCCAGTGGCATTTGTCCCTATGGCTCACTTGGCAGGGCAGGGGGCGAGTGCTTACATTCAAGTCAAGTGGCCGGCGCCGTGTTGGCGTGGCGGTCGGTGGAGATTACGTGGTGTCGTCCAATGAAGTGTCCGGCGAGGCAACGCCGGGCGGCACCGATATGCGCGGACAGGACCGTCCCAACTATGGTCATGTCTATGCCGCTCTGGACCTCGGCACGAACAACTGCCGGCTCCTTGTCGCGCGCCCATCGCGCGAAGGCTTCCGTATTATTGATGCCTTCTCGCGCATCGTGCGTCTGGGTGAAGGCCTGACGCAGACGGGCCGGCTTGGCCAGCCCGCGATTGAACGCACTTTGTCAGCCCTCGATGTCTGTCGCTCCAAGATGGAGCAGCGCGGTGTCTCGCGCGCGCGTCTTATTGCAACAGAAGCGTGCCGCATCGCGCTCAATGGGTCGGACTTCATCGACCGTGTGCGCGAAGAGGTCGGCCTGCATCTGGAGGTTGTTGATCGCGAGACGGAGGCGCATCTGGCGGCCTCTGGTTGCGCGGCTTTGGCCGATGCTGAAGCCGAAAGCGTCGTGCTCTTTGATATCGGTGGTGGCTCTTCTGAGATCGTCTGGCTCGCGCGTGATGAGCAGGGCGCTGGTGCCTCGCCCATCAGTGATGCACATATGCGTGGGCGTGTCCGCCTGTGGGCGTCGCTGCAATTGGGTGTCGTCACCATCGCCGAAAAGTTCGGCGGCTTTGATGTGACCCCGCAGCTTTATCAACGCATGGTGGATCATGTGGCGGGTGAGCTGGCACCATTTCTGTCGCGCACAGCAGGCGAGCGCCGCTGCAACCGTTTTCATCTGTTGGGGACATCAGGCACGGTGACGACCATCGCGGGCGTCCATTTGGGCTTGGCGCGCTATGACCGGCGCCGCGTGGACGGGCTCTGGATGAATGATGGCGAAGTTTCGACCGCGATAGACCATCTGCGCGCTATGAGCTATGCCGACCGTGTGGCGAATGGCTGCATTGGTCCTGAACGCGCCGATCTGGTGCTGGCAGGCTGCGCCATTTTCGACGCGATCCGCCAAGCCTTCCCGGCTGAGCGCATTCGCATTGCAGATCGTGGTTTGCGCGAGGGCATTTTGATGCAACTCATGAGCGCGGATCGGGTCTGGTCTCAGGATCGGAACGGGGCTCGATGAGCGGCGCAGGCGCAGGCAAAGGCAGTGGTGGCCGCGAAGGTGGCCGCTCGATCAAGGTGCGGGTCAAGACGGCGGGCAAGCGCACACTGTCCTCCAAATTATGGCTCGAGCGCCAACTCAATGATCCTTATGTGGCTATGGCCAAGCGTGAGGGCTGGCGCTCGCGTGCCGCCTATAAGCTCATCGAGATGGATGAGCGCTACAATCTCCTCAAGCCCGGCATGAAGATCGTGGATCTGGGCGCGGCTCCCGGTGGCTGGTCTCAGCTGGCGGCCAAGAAAGTCGGCTCGGAATTCGGCAGGGGCAAGGTTATCGGCATTGATCTCCTCGACATTGATACGATCGCCGGCGTCCAGTTCACCGTCATGGATTTCAATGACCATGACGCGCCCGACCGGCTCAAAGAGATGCTCGGCGGTCTGGCCGATGGCGTCATGTCAGATATGGCGGCCAATACGACGGGCCATAAAAAGACTGACCATCTCAAGATTATGGGTCTGGCGGAGCTGGCCGTGCAATTTGCCAGAGAGGTTCTGGCCCCCGGCGGCTTCTTCGTTGCCAAGGTCTTCCAAGGTGGGACGGAGGGTGAGCTTCTTGCCTCCCTCAAGCGTGACTTTGCCAGTGTGCGCCATGTGAAACCCAAAGCCAGCCGCGCCCATTCGGCCGAACTTTATGTGCTGGCGACCGGTTTTCGGGGCGGCGCCCCCGAGGATCACGAGCTCGACGAGGACTAAGGCCCCGATTTTTCGGTGGGTGGCGACGCATTTTGTTGGACGCGGGTCACATGCGTGTTATGAGCCCTCGCCAACCATGTGGTGCGGTTTCGATTCCCGCCACGCTGTCGCTTTAAGCGCTTTTCTGTCGGAGTTGGCCCATGACTTTTGCAAGCTCGTTCCCCGAAGCCCTGACCTTCGATGACGTGCTGTTGCGTCCGGCTCACTCCGAAGTGGTGCCGAGCCAAGTGGATGTGCGCACCCGCCTGACCCGCGAAATCAGCCTCAATATGCCGATCATCTCTTCGGCCATGGATACGGTGACGGAATCGCGCCTGGCCATCGCCATGGCACAGGCCGGTGGCATTGGCGTCATTCATCGCAATCTGGAAGCCGAAGAACAGGCCGAGGAAGTGCGCCGCGTGAAGCGCTTTGAAAGCGGCATGGTGGTGAACCCAATCACCATCTTCCCCGATGAGACTTTGGCCGATGCGCTCGCCATCATGAGCCGTCACGGCATTTCAGGTATTCCGGTGGTTGAGCGCGGCCCCGCTGGCAAGCCTGCCAAGCTCTGCGGTATTCTCACCAATCGCGATGTCCGCTTTGCAGAAAATCCGCTGCAGCCTGTCTCTGAACTGATGACCAAGCAGCTCATCACCGTGCGCCAAGGTGTGCAGAAGGATGAGGCGCGCAAGCTGCTTCACCAAAACCGCATCGAAAAGCTTCTGGTGGTGGATGATGATTATCGCTGCGTCGGTCTCATCACCGTCAAGGATATCGAAAAGGCAACATTGCATCCCCATGCCTGCAAAGACGCTGAAGGTCGTTTGCGCGTGGCTGCTGCTTCAACCGTTGGCGACAAGGGTTTTGAGCGCGCGCTGATGTTGATTGATGCGGGTGTTGACTGCATCATCGTTGATACGGCGCATGGCCATTCGCAAATGGTTCTCGATCAGGTGCTGCGCATCAAGAAAGAGACCAATCATGTTCAGATCATCGCGGGCAATGTCGCAACCGGCGAAGCCACGCGCGCTTTGATTGATGTGGGCGCGGATGCGATCAAGGTTGGTATTGGTCCAGGCTCCATCTGCACGACGCGTATCGTCGCTGGCGTGGGTGTGCCGCAGCTGACCGCAATCATGGAGTCGGCCGCTGCTGCGCGGGAACGCAATGTGCCTGTCATCGCCGACGGTGGTATTAAATTCTCAGGCGATTTGGCCAAAGCGATTGCCGCTGGCGCTGAGAGCGTGATGATTGGCTCGCTGCTTGCCGGTACCGATGAGAGCCCCGGCGAAGTGTTCCTCTATCAGGGTCGCTCGTTCAAAACTTATCGCGGCATGGGCTCGGTCGGCGCTATGGCCAAGGGCTCAGCTGATCGCTATTTCCAGCAGGATGTGCGCGACAGTCTGAAGCTCGTTCCCGAAGGTATTGAAGGTCAGGTCCCTTACAAGGGTCCGGTTGGTACCATTTTGCATCAGTTGGCGGGTGGCCTTCGTGCGGCCATGGGCTATTGCGGTGCGCGCACCATTCCTGACCTGCAAAAGCGCGCTCAATTCGTTCGCATCACGGGTGCAGGCCTGCGCGAGAGCCATGTCCATGACGTGTCCATCACGCGCGAGAGCCCCAATTATCCCACCGGCGGCTAATCGCTGCTCTGGAATGATTGACGCGCCGTCCCAAGGGGCGGCGCGTTTTTTATGGCCTCAGTATTTACGGCCTGATTCAAGCTGGGTCTTTGCGTCGAGCTGCTTCTTGGGCGGCGGGGTCAGATCTGCCTGTGCGGTGGGGGCAGGTTGGCTGGCGCAACCGGCGAGCGAAGCGGCGAAAGCGACAAGAATAAGAGGCCGAAGAAAACGGGACATGCTAGAACTCCATTGCGTCGGGGCGCTGTCTGTGGGACGTCCCCCAAGGGCTTGTGCCCCCCATACCGATTCCTATCCCCCAAATATGGCTAAGCTTGGATGATCCCTTCAGCTCGCATTTCCGCCGCCATCGAGGTCCTTGAGGCCATCGAGCGAGAGCACCGTCCTGCGGCTGAAGCCCTGAAAGATTGGGGCAGGGCGCATCGCTTTGCAGGTTCCAAAGACCGCACCGCCATTGGCACGCTCGTTTTCGATGCCATGCGCCGCAAGGCTTCGAGCGCCTATGTGATGGGCGATGAGAGCCCGCGCGCTGTTCTGCTGGGTGCCTTGAAACTGGTGCGCGGCCTGTCGGTCGAAGAGATCGAGGCTTTGTTCAGCGGTGTGCAACATGCGCCCGCCGTCCTCA
Organism: Beijerinckiaceae bacterium; assembly: GCA_947454485.1. Taxonomy (GTDB): domain Bacteria; phylum Pseudomonadota; class Alphaproteobacteria; order Rhizobiales; family Beijerinckiaceae; genus Terripilifer. The sequence goes on along the minus strand of CANGJJ010000007.1, from coordinate 115,227 downwards.
CAGATGCAGAGCGCGAGCGCCTGACCAATGGCACGCTCGATGATGCGCCCGCCCATATCCAAGGCGATTTCCCCGAATGGCTGGCAGAGGGTTTTGCCGCCGCCTTTGGTGAACATGCTGTGGCCGAGGGCCGCGCCTTGGCAGAGCGTGCGCCGGTTGATCTGCGCATCAATGTGCTCAAAGCCGACCGTGAAAAGGCGATGAAGCAGATCGCTCATCTCGACCCTGAAGAGACGCTCTATGCGCCAAACTGTCTGCGCATCGCCATCGGCCCTGATGGGCGCGGCCCCGCGCTTTCGGCTGAGCCTGCCTATGTGAAGGGCCTGGTTGAGGTGCAGGACGAGGGCTCGCAGCTGGTGACTTTGTTGTCGGGCGCACAGCCTGGTCAGCAAGTGCTGGATTTGTGCGCAGGCGGTGGTGGCAAGACCCTCGCGCTCGCCGCCATGATGGACAATCGCGGCCAGATCTATGCGACCGACAGCGACGGTCGCCGCCTGATGCCGATTTTCGCTCGTCTGGAGCGTGCAGCTGCGCGCAATGTGCAGGTGCGCGCTCCGCGCGGCCAGCAAGATGTACTGGCTGATCTCGAAGGCCGCTGTGATCTCGTCCTCGTCGATGCACCCTGCACCGGCACCGGCACATGGCGTCGCAACCCCGATGCCAAATGGCGCATGCGTCCCGGCGCACTCGATCAGCGCATCAAGGATCAAGATCGCGTGCTCGAAGAGGCCGCCCGCCATGTGAAATCGGGCGGGGCGCTTTGCTACATTACCTGTTCGGTTCTGCGGGCGGAGAATGAGGACCGGGTGAATGCCTTTTTGGAGGCCCATCCCAACTTTTTGCCGCGTGACGCTGCCCATATGGCGCGCAAGGCAGGGATGCCCCAGCTGGCAGATTTTGCCTCGCCCTTCGGCCCTGGCCTGCGCCTGACACCCCGCACCACGGGAACCGATGGTTTCTATGTGGCGGTGCTGGTGAAGAGCTAAGGTTCCCCAACAAAATCCGGCCAAATCAGCGGCTCTGATTGCGAAGGGGCGCGGGTTCCTTTAATCCGGGCCTTTGCGGAAGGACGAGACCATGGCCGGCGCGGACCCCATTCACGACGAGATTTTGAGCCATCACGACAAGGTTCTGATTGTCGACTTTGGCTCACAGGTGACCCAGCTCATCGCACGGCGTGTGCGCGAGGCGGGCGTCTATTGCGAGATCGCGCCCTTCCAGTCCGCTGAACGCGCCTTCGCGGCGCTGAAGCCAAAGGCTGTGATCCTCTCGGGCGGTCCTTGCTCGGTGACGGATGAGGGCTCGCCCCGCGCCCCTCAAGCGATCTTCGAAGCAGGTATTCCCGTGCTTGGCATTTGTTATGGCGAGCAGGTTATGGCCACGCAGCTTGGCGGCAAGGTCGAGGCTGGCCATCACCGCGAATTTGGCCGCGCTGAGCTTGAAGTCACCGAAAAGTCTGCTCTGTTTGATGGCGTGTGGGAGCCCGGCAAGCGTTATCCCGTTTGGATGAGCCATGGCGACCGCGTGACGCAATTGCCGCAAGGCTTCAAGCGCATTGCCATGTCGGAGAATGCACCGCTCGCGGCCATCGCCGATGAAGAGCGCCGCTATTATGCCGTGCAGTTCCATCTCGAAGTCGTGCATACGCCTGATGGCGCCAAGCTGATCTCGAACTTCGTGCACAAAGTCGCAGGTCTCAAGCGCGATTGGACCATGGCGGCCTTCCGTGGCGAGGCTGTGAAGTCGATCCGCGAACAGGTCGGCACGGGACGCGTTTTGTGCGGCCTGTCGGGTGGTGTCGATTCAGCTGTGGCCGCTGTGCTCATTCACGAAGCGATTGGCGATCGTTTGACCTGCGTCTTCGTGGATCATGGCCTGATGCGCATGGGCGAGGCCAAAGAGGTCGTCACGCTCTTCCGCGATACTTACAACATTCCGCTCGTTCATGTGGATGCGAGCGATATGTTCATCGGCGCGCTGGAAGGCGTGAGCGATCCAGAAACCAAGCGCAAGACGATTGGCCGTCTCTTCATCGAAGTCTTTGAGGCTGAGGCCAAGAAGATTGCGAGCGATGGTCGCGGCGCGCCCGACTTCCTCGCGCAGGGCACGCTTTATCCTGACGTGATCGAGAGTGTCTCCTTCACAGGCGGCCCCTCTGTCACGATCAAGAGCCACCACAATGTCGGTGGTTTGCCTGAGCGCATGAATATGAAGCTCGTTGAGCCGTTGCGCGAACTCTTCAAGGATGAAGTGCGCGCGCTAGGTCGTGAGCTTGGTCTGCCCGAAGCTTTCGTCGGTCGCCACCCGTTCCCGGGCCCCGGTCTTGCGATCCGCATTCCCGGCGCGATCAGCCGCGAGAAGCTCGACATTCTGCGTCAGGCCGATGTGATCTATCTCGACGAGATCCGCAAAGCCGGCCTCTATAACGAGATCTGGCAGGCCTTCGCCGTGCTGCTCCCTGTGCGCACTGTGGGCGTGATGGGCGATGGCCGCACCTATGACCATGTCTGCGCTCTGCGCGCTGTGACATCGGTCGATGGCATGACCGCCGACTTCTTCCCCTTCGACATGAATGTGCTCGGCCGCACGGCAACGCGCATCATCAACGAAGTGCGCGGTATCAATCGCGTTGTCTATGACGTGACCTCGAAGCCGCCCGGCACGATTGAGTGGGAGTGAGCGCGATCAGTTGCGATCGCGCTTTGCCCAATCAGGGGGCGTTGCGGTGAAAGAGACCGCCTCACCGCTCGCAGGATGAGTAAAGCTGATCTGCCACGCATGCAGGCATAAGGGCAGCTCGCCGATCTCTTTGGTGAGCCGTGGCGCTGCATCGCCCGAGTGATAGGCAGCATCCCCCACGACCGCATGCCCGAGGCTCGCACAATGGATGCGGATCTGGTTCGTGCGGCCCGTCAGCGGCCTTGCTTCGAGCAGGCTCGTGCCATCGGCTGCGCGCTCGAGAACTTTGAAGAGCGTGACGGCCTCGCCGCCCTCTTGCTCATCGACCTCGCGCGTTCCTGAGACGCCAGCCTCTTTGCTGATGGGCGCGTCGCAGCGCAGCTCATCTTGCGCCGGATGACCATGGACGCGCACGAGATAGATTTTCTCAACGCGGCCTTCAGCAAACTGCGTCTGCAAACGGCCCGCGAAGTGACGGTTGCGCGCAGCGATGACAAGGCCTGTGGTATTGGCGTCAAGTCGATGCGACGGCCGCAGCTTTTGCGGGCGATACACGGTGTCGAGCGCATGCTGCAGAGTGTTGCGCGTATAGCGCCCGCCCGCATGCATGGGCAAAGGTGCGGGCTTGTTGATCACCACCATGGCTTCGTCTTCATAAAGCACGGTGATATTGCCATTCACATCTGGCTCGACCATCTGCGGATGGCGATGCAGCAGTCGATCACCAGCCTGCACAATCTCGGTGCCACTGAGCAGATGCTGATCTGAATCGAGAAGATTGCCTGCGCGGGCTTCAGCCTCCCAATAATCTGCGGTGAGATGTTCGAGTAGTCGCGAGAAGGTCTCAAGCACACTCAGGCCATCGCATTCCTGCGGCACACGAAGAGGCCGGAAAATATCGGACGGCTGGCTGCCGGGCAGAGGATCCATCGCCGCGTGCATCGCATTGTTCCGCGCCTTCAGTTGCTCTGCGGCCTGCTCGTCATCGGTGCGGTAACACCAAGGGCAGGATTGGCCGGGCACATAGCGCGCGTCTTGTTGCTCCTCTGCGGTGAGGGGAGACAAGCATTTGAAACACTGGGCGGCATCTGACATCTGCAAGGAGGGATCAACGCCCACGCGCTGATCGAAGACGAAGCAGTCGCCGTGATAATGCGCGCCGCCACAGTCCTCGAAATATTTGAGGATGCCGCCGTCGAGTTGCAGCACATTGCGAAAACCCTGCTGCTCCATATAGGGGCCGGCTTTTTCGCAGCGAATGCCCCCCGTGCAGAACATCACGATGGTTTCGTCTTTGAGCTCTTCGGGGAGTTTGGCGACAGCGGCGGGGAAGTCGCGGAAATGATCGACGCCAGCAGGTAGCGCATTGTCAAAAGTCCCGAGCTTCACCTCATAGTCGTTGCGCGTATCGAGCAGAGTTATTTTGCGCCCTTCATCAAGCCATGCCTTTAATTGCAAGGGGGCGATCTTGGGTGAGGTGCGCCGGGCTGGGTCAATGCCGGGCACTCCAAAGGCGATGATCTCGCGCTTGATTCGCACCAGCATGCGCCGAAATGGCTGATCTGCCGTGTAGCTATATTTTGCGGCCAGCGGCTCGAGGCCGTGGATCGCGCGCAGGCGGGCTAAGAGGGCCTCAATCGAAACGCCATCGCCTGCCACGAAGAGATTGATTCCCTCAGTGCTCAGCAAGATTGTGCCGCGAAGTTGCCTCGCGTTGCAGAATGCCAGCAGCTCGGTGCGCAGGGCCTGCAATTCTTGCAGCGGCGCGAACCGGTAGGCTGCAATATTGACGATGGGTAGCGCGTTGGTGGTTTGAAATTTGGATGTCACAGGCGCATTATATGGGACTGTGTCCTGTGGTCAATGAAAGGTACCGGAATGAACGTCAGCATGAGGCCCCTGTCATGATCGCCTATACATGTGTCGGCACGAACCAGCTTGAGAAGGCCGTGGCCTTTTATGAGGCCCTGCTGGGCGAGGTTTTAGGTGCCTCGATTTTCTTTCGCACGCCCGATGGTGTTGGCTTTGGTGTTGAGCCGGGCAAGCCCATGTTCGCAGTGCTACGTCCTTTTGACGGCAAGCCAGCAACGGTCGGCAATGGTGTGATGATCTCGCTGGCCGCCTCCGGCCCCGATCAAGTGCGCGCGCTTCATGCCAAGGCATTGGCTTTGGGTGCGACAGATGAGGGCGCGCCCGGACCGCGCGGTGATGGCGCTTTCTTTGCCGCTTACTTCCGCGATCTCGACGGCAACAAGCTGGCCGCTTTCTGCCACGCATAGGGTTGAAGCACAGCGCAGGGGACGCGAAGAACCATGTCACTTTTCGTTCTGACCTGCGTCTGTCTGTCCATGCTCGTGACATCGATCCTGTCGGGCATCTTTGGGATGGCCGGCGGGATTATTCTGATTGGCGTCTTGCTAATTTTGCTGCCCGTGCAATCGGCGATGGTTTTGCATGGCGTCACGCAGCTCGCCTCCAATGTATGGCGAGCGATCATATGGCGCAAAAATACGCGCTGGGACATTGTAGGCGTTTATTCGATTGGCTCGGTCAGCGCGCTCATTCTGTGGGCGCTCACGGCCTATGTGCCCGACAAGGCCGTGTCCTTTTTGCTGCTGGGTTTTACGCCGTTCATCATGCGCGCTGTTCCCAAAGACATTCAGCCCGATCCTGAGAGCCGTGTGCAATGCGTGCTCTATGGTGTGGGTTGCACGGGGCTCATTCTGCTCACCGGTGTGGCAGGCCCGATGCTTGATACTTTCTTTCTGGGTGGCTCACTCGACCGTCGCACGATCATGGGTACCAAGAGCGTCTGCCAGGTACTCGGCCATACGGTGAAGCTGATTTATTTCGCTGGCCTTGTCGCAGAGCCTGGCACAGTGGATATGACAACAGCTCTGCTCGCCATTGGCATGTCGGCTTTGGGCACATTGATCGCCAAGCCTATTGTTGATCGTCTGTCAGACAAGATCTATCGCGTCTGGGCCAATCGCATCTTGACGACACTCGCGCTCTATTACTGCGTCTATGGGCTCTATCTTTTGGCAGCGTGAGCCTTAGCTCTTGGCCTCGCGCATGGCTTTGGTAGCGACATCTTCCAGCCAGCCAAGATCGACGGATTGATGTGCTTCGCAGATGAACCAAGGCTCGCGCGAGTCAGGCTCCAGCATCACGCCATGCTCAATGAGCTGCCATGCAAATCGCGTATAGAGATCTGAATCCGTCATGCGCCAATCGCGATAATTCATCGGCACGAATTCTGAGAAGTGAATGCCGAACATAGCGGGCGGGCCAGCAAAGCAATGCTGGATGCCAGCGGCTGTGAAGACGCGGCCCAGAGTATCTCTGATTTTTGCACCCGCCTCATCGATGGTTGTCCACGCATCTGTGGAGGCCAGAATATTGAGCGTGGCAGAGGCCGCAGACAGGGCCACCAGATTGGCGGTGTATGTGCCACCATGCACAACACCGCCCTTGAAGGCGCCAACACTATCCATCACATCACCGCGCCCGCCGAATGCGGCGACCGGATAGCCATTGCCCATGGCTTTGGCATAGGTCGTCAGATCCGCATGGATGCCATAGATCTGCTGCGCGCCGCCCGGAGCGGCGCGAAAGCCGGTCTTCACCTCGTCAATGATTAGCATCGTTCCATGCTGCGTACAGAGGTCCCGCAGATAGCGCAGCCATTTGGGCGTTGCGGCAATCGAGCCTGCATTTCCGATAATTGGTTCCAGAACGATGGCGGCGAGATCATCGCCCTTTTCACGAAAGAGGCGGTCCAGCTGCTCAAAATTGTTGAGCTGGATGATGGTGAGAAGATTGCGGCTCTGATCGGGAATGCCAGCGCCAAAGGGAATGACGCGCGGCTCTTCAGTGCCCGCAGGATCCCAGCTTTCAATATCCGACTTCCACATCATCTCATCATAGAGGCCGTGGAATGCGCCTTCGACGATGGCAATCTGTTTGCGCTTGGTAAAGCCGCGCGCAGTGCGCACAGCGCCCATGACAGCTTCGGTCCCCGAATTCGCAAATCGCATCTTTTCAATGTTGGGGCAGAGCGCCTTGACTTGTTGCACCACTTTGATGTCGAGCGGTGTTGAGAAGCCAGACAGCGTGCCCCCTTGGGTGATCTGCTCAATGACAGCAGCGTCCACACGCGCATCGCGATAGCCCAGAATGATGGGACCATAGCCGAGACGAAAATCCACATAGGTCTTGCCATCACAATCGGTCAGCTCGCAGCCTTTGGCGCTGGCAATGAAGATTGTGCGCTCTTCACCCCAATAGCGGTAATTCTCAGCCACGCCCTGCGGCATATGGCGGTAGGCCTCGCTGAGCAGTCGCTTTTGTTCAGGTCCGGTCATAGCGGCTCACCATGAGGCGGGCGTAGCAAGAGGCCCGCTTGTTCTTCGATCAGGCGCACGACATGGAGTTCTGCCGCATCGCCGCCATAGGTCTTGCGCGCCGTCTCGAAAAGCTCGCGCGCCAGCGCACCCATTTTCAAAGTGACACCTTGTTCGCTGGCAATCTCTTGCGCAAGGCCAAGATCCTTGCAGCACAGATCAAGCGAAAAGCTGGGGTCATAATGCCCGGCAAAGATGGAGGGGATGTCGTGGTCACTCACCCATGACTGGCCCGCGCTCGATTGGATGGCAGCTGCGACCACATCAAGTGGAATGCCAGCCTTGGCACCCAGCATCAAACCCTCGCCAATGGCGGCGGCATGAACAAACCAGAGCAGATTGGTGATGAGCTTCACGGTTGCGCCATTGCCATGTGGGCCAACATGGAAAATCTTTTCACCGATTACGTTAAAAAGCGGCAGATAGGTCTCATAGACCGCTTTGTCGCCAGCGGCGAAAATACCAAGCCGACCTTCGCGCGCCCCATCAATCGCATTGGTGACGGGCGCTTCGAGATAATTGATCTTCCGAGTGCTGGCCTCTGCACTAATGCGGCGGGCAAGTTCAACCGAGCTTGTGGTTGTGTCGATCAAGCCAGCACCCGGCTTCATCGCACCCAGCACCCCTTGCGTGAACAAGACATGCTCAACCTGCGGCGGGCCGGGGAGGGAGAGAAAGACAAGATCAGTTTGCGCGGCTTCTTGCAGCAGATCAGTGGCAGCGCGCGCACCCAAGGCGAGGAGATTGCCGAATTTGGCTGGATCACGATCAGCCAAAGTCAGCTCATAGCCAGCCGTGATGAGATTGGCAGCAATGGGATTGCCCATATTGCCAGTGCCGATGAAGAGAATTTTAGGTTGGCTCATCCCCGCTCAGGCCTTTTTGAAGGCCAGAAATTTGCGGGCCCCTTCACGCGGCTGATAGGTGAAGCCGAGGGCGCCCAGCAGATCAAGCGTCTGCGCCCATGAATAGGTGCGATAGTCGATGGTCTGGTCCATGACTTTGCGGCCATCGTCGATCAGATAATAGTGCTTGGTGAAGCCGTGATCAGACGGTTCTATCTTCTGCGCATAGGTCATGCCGTTAGAGACGGGCTTTTCATAATCGAAATGCGGGCCTTGCGTTCCCAGCAACAACATGCCGCCCGGTTCAATATGGGCAGCGAGCTTTTTGAGCCCTTCACGATTGGGGGCATCCGCAGAAATATGGCTCACCATCGTCGGCTCTTTGTCGCCATCGAGCACGAAGTACCAAACGCCGCCATAGGAGAAGGCAGCCTGATAGCTGCGCGGCAGCTTGAGTTCGACGACATTTTGCTCTTCGACACTGATTTGGGGGAAGGGGCTCAAACGCTCCTGCGCCTGAACCAACATGGCCTGCGTCAAATCAATGCCTTTGATCTGCGCGCCGGTCGCGCGGCGGCCGAGTTCTTCAAGAATGAGGCCGGTGCCGCAGCCGATTTCCAGAATGCTGGAGAAGGGGCCATAGCTGGAAAGATCATCGACGATTTCAGCATAGTCGTAGTAGCCCGACGTCATGATGACATCGTAGTAAGGCGACATATTCGTATAATCGCCCATCACAGGCCGTCCTCTTTTGAATGTCCAAGCCATTGGCTTAGCTGATTTTTGGTGTCGACGTCAGCTTAGCTGTATGGATGTGTGGGTCAATCGGGGGCGCGCCCGCCAAACTGACTGCAGGGGAGTTTCGACATGGCTAATCGCACGCTGTACGGGATCAAAGCCTGTGACACGATGAAGAAGGCGCGCAGCTGGCTCGATGCCAAAGGCGTCGCCTATGACTTCCACGATTATAAAGCCTCCGGGATCACGGAGGCCAAGGTGAAAGGCTGGGTGAAGGAGGCGGGCTGGGAGACGGTGCTCAACCGCGCTGGCACCACTTTCCGCAAATTGCCCGAGGCAGAGCGCGAGGGGCTGACGGCGGCCAAGGCGATCAAGCTCATGGTGGCGCAACCCAGCATGATCAAGCGTCCGGTTCTGGAGGGGGAGGGCCAGTTGATCATCGGCTTCAAGCCCGAGATCTATGCGGCGCAGGTCAAAAAATGAAAAACTCCGCGCCAGGGACTAAGGGGGAAAAGCCCCATGGCGCGGAGAAGGCAAAGGCAAACGGGAGGAGTGCCTGTGGTTATTACGCAGGAATTTTCCCTCAGATCACCTCACTGTTTCGTCAGCTTTGCGTGAGCGATGCCAGGCCCATGGTGGGGGGGTGAGGGCCCGCCCCATCAAAAGGCGGGGGCCCAGAGGCTGGGTTGGCTCCAGCGGGCTTCGTCTGGGAATGGGGCCTCAGGGCCTCAGATTTGGCGCTGGTGTGCTCCTTTGCGCCCGAAAAGGGCCAGCTTGGCCGCCCAGATTCAACTAAGTCTCGCCTTCTGGGCCTATGCGTGCTAACCGACCGGATCATTCGATTGGCCGCCAGAAAGACACCGACCATGGCTGATATTTTCCGCGAAGTGGATGAAGAAGTCCGCCGCGATCAGGCGCTGCTGTTCTGGAAGAAGTACCAGAACCTGTTCCTCGCGCTCGCCGTGCTCATTGTTGCGGCTGCAGGCGCATGGCGCTTTTACACCGACCGCCAGCGGGCTGAGGCTGAAGCCGCAGGCGCTCGCTTTGAGGCCGCGCTCGCCCTGTCGCGCGAAAACAAGCCGGCTGATGCCGACAGCGCCTTTCAGGATCTGATCAAGCAAGGCCCCAAGGGCTATGCGCTGCTCTCGCGTCTGCGCGGGGCGGCTGAGGTGGCGGCCACTGACGTTCCCAAAGCCGTGTCGATCTATGATGTGATCGCCGCTGACAGCACAGTCCCTGCCTTGTTGCAGGATGTGGCGCGTCTGCGTGCGGCCATGCTGCGTCTGGATGATGCGGATGCAGCTGAAATCAAGCAGCGCCTTGAGCCGCTCACCAAAGCAGGCGCCCCCTTCCGCAACAGTGCGCGCGAGCTTCTGGGCTATGCGGCTTTGAAGGCGAAAGATTACGACGCGGCTGCGCGCTGGCTCGATGAGATCGTTGTTGACGTGCAGGCGCCCGCCGCCATGCGCCAGCGTGCTGAAACCTTGCTGGGGCTCGTGGCTGGCGCAAAGTCGCGCTGATTGCTCTGCAGTTTTGCTGAAGTTAAGGGTCCATGACTTTCACCGTTGCCATTATCGGTCGTCCCAATGTGGGCAAGTCGACCCTGTTCAACAGGCTCGTCGGCAAGAAGCTCGCGCTGGTGGATGATCAGCCCGGCGTGACGCGTGATCGTCGCGAGGGCGAGGCGCGCATTGCCGATCTCAATTTCACCGTCATCGACACGGCGGGCCTTGAGGAGGGCGATCAAGCCTCGCTCTCTGGCCGTATGCGCGCGCAAACAGAAGCCGCCATTGATCAAGCCGATGCGATCTTCTTCATGATCGATGCGCGCATTGGCATTGTGCCGACCGATCGTTATTTCGCCCAGCTCGTGCGCCGCTCTGGCAAGCCCATCATGCTTCTGGCCAACAAGGCTGAAGGCAAACAGGGCGATGCAGGTGCCATCGAGGCCTATACGCTTGGCCTTGGCACGCCCATTCCTCTGTCAGCCGAACATGGCGAGGGCATCAACGAAATTTATGATGCGCTGCGCGAGGCTCTGCCTGAAGAGACAGCGCTGCCTGCCGAGATCGAAGAAGAAGAGGGTGAGCGCCCCGTCTTTGATGAAGAGGAAGATGGCACCGAGCTTGATATCAGCAAGCCGCTGCGTGTGGCGGTTGTGGGTCGTCCCAATGCTGGCAAATCAACCTTGCTCAATCGCATCCTTGGCGCTGACCGTTTGCTGACCGGCCCCGAGGCTGGCATTACGCGCGACAGTATCGCCGTCGAATTCCAGTGGACGCTGCGCGATGGCAGCGAACGCAAGATGAAGATGTTTGACACGGCGGGTCTGCGCAAGCGCGCCAATGTGCAGGGCAAGCTCGAGAAGCTTGCTGCAGCGGATGCTTTGCGCGCTGTTCGTTTTGCCGAAGTGGTTGTTGTATTGCTTGATGCAACGATCCCCTTTGAGAAGCAGGACCTGACCATTGTCGACATTGTCGCGCGCGAAGGCCGTGGCCTTGTGATCGGGTTGAACAAATGGGATCTGGTGCCCAATCAGGATCTGCGCTTGAAAGAGCTGCGCGAAGAGGCCGATCGTCTCTTGCCGCAAGTCAGAGGCACACCTGTTGTGCCTGTGTCAGGTTTGACCGGTCGCGGTGTTGAAAAATTGATGGATGCCATTCTCAAAGTTCACGAGACCTGGAACATCCGCATTTCGACGGGCCGTCTCAATCGTTGGTTGGCGCCTGTTATCGAAAAGACGCCGCCGCCTGCTGTGTCGGGTTGGCGCATCAAAATTCGCTATATGACGCAGCCCAAAGCGCGCCCGCCGCATTTTGTGATGTTCGGCAATCAGCTCGATGCTTTGCCTACGAGCTATGAACGCTTCCTCATCAATGGTCTGCGTGAGACCTTTGGTTTGAAGGGCGTGCCGATCCGCATCTCCAAGCGCAATTCCAAGAACCCCTTCGATAAGGGCGGCCGCAAGATCTACTGATCAGGCTGGCCCTTGGAAGCTCTTGATACTGTCTGAGGGGAAGTCGTAGAGCTTGCCCGTCACATCCCAATCAGGACGGCACATGCGCACGATCTTGGGCGCATAGTCTTCGGGTGTGGGCAGCGTCATCGGATCTTCACCCGGCATCACAGCCGCGCGCATCTTGGTGCGCAGCGGGCCGGGATTGGAGAGCATGACTTTCACAGGCGATGTATTGGCGGTCTCGGCCGCATAGGTGCGCGCAATCGCATCCAGCGCAGCTTTGGAGACCGCATAGGGACCGCGATAGGCGCTCAGCACGGCCTTGTTGCCAGCACCCGATGTGATGAAAATCGCGCGGCCCGCATCAGAGGCGCGCAGCAAAGGATCCAGCGAGCGGATGAGGCGATAATTTGCGGTCACATTAATCGCGAGCACATTGTCCCAGTTCGGCGGATCAACATGGGCGAGCGGCGTGATGGGACCCAGAATGCCTGCATTGCCGATGACAATGTCGAGCTTCTTCCAGCGTTCATAAATCGCGCCGCCCAAACGGTCGAGCGCATCAAAATCTTTTAAGTCGCAAGGAGCGAGTGTCGCCTCGCCGCCCGATGCGCGGATCTCGTCGTCAAGCTCTTCCAGTGCACCTTGTGTGCGGGCGAGCGCGACGACATGCGCGCCTTCGCGTGCAAGTTCGAGCGCGACGGCACGGCCAATGCCGCGCGATGCGCCGGTGACAACTGCGATGCGACCTTCGAGAGACTTTGCCATGTGCTTGGCTTATGCCGTCTCAGCGAGCAGCGAAAGCTGGCTGCGCGCATTCTCGCCCGAAATATCGGTGAGCGTGGTGGGATAGTCGCCGGTGAAGCAATGGTCGGTGAATTGCGGACGCGCAGCATTGCGCTCGGTCTCACCCATGGCCTTGTAAATACCGTCCACCGACAAGAAGGCGAGTGAGTCACAGCCGATATAGCGGCGCATCTCTTCGAGCGAATGAGTGGCGGCCAGAAGCTTCTCGCGGCTGGGCGTGTCGATGCCGTAATAATCGGGATGGGTGATGGGCGGTGAGGAGATGCGGAAATGCACCTCCTTGGCACCAGCATCGCGCATCATCTGTACGATCTTCACAGAGGTCGTGCCGCGCACAATGGAATCGTCAATGAGGACGATGCGCTTGTTCTTGACGACCGAGCGATTGGCGCTGTGCTTCAGGCGCACGCCCAATTCACGGATTGATTGTGTGGGCTGAATGAAGGTGCGCCCGACATAGTGATTGCGGATGATGCCAAGCTCGAAGGGAATGCCGCTCTGCGCTGCATAGCCAATCGCAGCTGGAACACCAGAGTCCGGCACGGGCACAATGACATCAGCATCGACGCCAGATTCCAGCGCCAATTGTGCGCCCATTTTTTTGCGCACGTCATAGACCGGGCGGCCATGGACGATGGAATCGGGACGGGCGAAATAGATATATTCGAAGATGCAGGGGCGCATCGGTTGGGGCGGGAAGGGCTTGTGCGACTCGATCCCGCTTTCGGAGATCACCACCACTTCGCCATTCTCAACATCGCGAATGAAGCGCGCGCCGATGATGTCGAGGGCGCAAGTCTCGGAGGCGAAAATATAATGGCCATCAAGCTCGCCCAGAACGAGCGGGCGAATGCCCAGCGGATCGCGCACGCCGATCAGTTTCTTGTTGGTGACCGCAACGAGCGAATAAGCACCTTCGAGCTGTCGCAGACCTTCGATGAAACGGTCGAGGATGCGACCGCGACGGCTGCGCGCCACCAGATGCAAGATCACTTCAGTGTCGGAGGTGGACTGATAGATCGCACCTTGCTTGATCAATTCGCGGCGCAGCGAAATGCCATTGGTGAGATTGCCGTTATGGGCAACTGCAAAACCACCGCTGTCGAGCTCGGCAAAGAGCGGCTGCACATTGCGCAGGATCGTCTCGCCGGTGGTTGAATAGCGCACATGGCCGATGGCCGCATTGCCGGGCAGACGCTCGATCGTGCTCTGCTTGGAGAAGTGATCGCCCACGAGGCCGAGGCGGCGTTCCGAGCTGAAGCGCTTGCCATCGAAGGCGACGATGCCGGCAGCCTCTTGGCCGCGGTGTTGGAGCGCATGAAGACCAAGCGCCGTAATGGCGGCTGCATCAGGATGACCGAAGATGCCAAAGACACCGCATTCTTCACGAAGGCGGTCAGCGTCGAGATCGATGAGGTCTTCGGGTTCAGGCGCAAAGGTTTCGCTGAGCTCGTCAGGACGCGGGGCAGGGCGATTGGAGTGGATCATCGCAAGTCCTCTAGCTAGTCCCGACATTGGCTAGCGTGTCGCGCTGAGTCGCTGCGAACGCTTCACACATAATGCGTCGAACAAAGGTTGTCAGGGCTCTATACGCTTTATTAACGCCTTGTTCCAGAGGCCTGCCCATTCAAGAGGGCATCAATGCTCTGCGGCGAATTGTCAGGACGTCCTGCGGGTGCCTGGCTTCGCTGTTGGGTGGGGCGTGCCGGTGCGCTGGGGCGCTCTTCGGTCTCGGCAGGCGGCTCGTCATTGCCAGCCTTGGGATCACGCTTGAGCATCTTGGACAGCGACTGGTCGAGATTGTCAGGCAGCATGGCTTGCAGAGAGCTGCCGGTCGCCTCCAGCAAGGGCCGCGTCTTCGAATCCTGCACCCAGGTCGGATAGGATTTCTCGGGGACGAGGAAGGCGAAGAAGACGAAAGCAATCGTGCACAGAAGAAAGCCGCGACCAGCGCCGAACACAAAGCCCAGCGAGCGGTCGAGTGCGCCAATCTTGGAATCAAGGATGATGTCTGAGATCCGCACGGTGATCAGCGAGACGATGATCAGCGTCAGCAGAAAGATCGCCGCGACCGTGACGGCCAGCGCGATACTGTCCTTGGCGATATAGGGCTTCACCAAGGGAAGGCCCATGGGGTGGAAGGCATAGGCCGCCGCTGCAGCGGCAATCCATGAGCCGATGGCCAGAATTTCTCGGGTAAAGCCGCGCAACATGGCCAGCAGAGCTGACACAAGCACAACAACGATCAGTCCAAGATCGAGATAGGAGGGCATTCGGGGGCCTCATCTGCCGCACGCTTCGCCGCGGCGACTCGGGGGTCTTATAACGGAGCGGATGTGGCAATGGTAGGGCCAAGAGGGGCTGGTGACAGTGGGCAGGGGCGGGGACGGTTGCATCTGGCCGGGAAATGTGTAGAAACGCGGCCATAGCTTCGGCCGGAGGCTGAACGGGAGGCGGGCTCTTGCCCGCAGGATCATCTGATCCGTCTTCCGGTGTCTCCGCCTTCGATTGTGTTTCCGTCGGGCCTTTCTCCGGGCTCGAAGGGCTCCGCGCCGAGGCTCAACGTAGCAGAGAAAGGCAGATCATGGCTCTCTATGAGCACATCTATCTTGCTCGTCAGGACGTCACGGCCCAGCAGGTCGAGACCATGACGGAGCAATTCAAGGCTGTCATCGAACAGAATGGCGGCAAGATCGGCAAGATCGAATATTGGGGCGTGAAGTCGCTCGCCTACCGGATCAAGAAGAACCGCAAGGCTCACTTCACTCTCATGAACATTGATGCCCCTCCGGCAGCCATCACCGAGATGGAACGCCAGATGAGCATCAGCGAAGACATTCTTCGCGTCATCACCCTGCGTGTTGAAGAGCACGAAGACGGCCCCTCGGCCATGATGCGCAAGCGTGACGATGGCGATGAGCGTGGCGATCGTGGTGATCGCGGCGACCGTGGTGATCGTCGTGGCCCGCGTCCCGACCGTCCCCGCCGCCCCCGTGAAGATGGTGCCGTTGAAGGAGGCCAGTTCTAATGAGCGCTACTGCTGCACGCCGCCCCTTCTTCCGTCGCCGCAAGACCTGCCCTTTCACGGGTCCGAGTGCACCGAAGATCGACTACAAGGACGTTCGCCTCCTGTCGCGCTACATCTCTGAGCGTGGCAAGATTGTCCCCTCGCGCATCACGGCGGTTTCCGCCAAGAAGCAGCGCGAACTGGGCCAGGCGATCAAGCGCGCCCGCTTCCTGGGCCTGCTGCCTTACGTCATCCGCTAAGATCTTTGCCTCTCCGGGTTCTGCCCGGGGAGGCCTCTTCCTCGGCCTCGCATGAGCGGGGCTGGTTGGGTGGGACGCGATCCCTCTCTAACCGCTTCACGCGGGACAGCACGGTACATGGTTCAGTCACTCCTCTTTGCTCTGGGAGCCGGTCTCGGCTCCGGCCTGCTCTTCATCCTGCCGGTGAAGGGTTCAGTGCTGGGCATGTGGCTGAGCATGCTGGCTCCGCTCCCCCTGATGATTGTGGCCATGGGCTTTGGCGCTCGCTTTGGCCTGTTGACCGCGATGATCGCGGCAGCAGTCTGCGCCTTCTTCCAGCCCGCTCTGGCACTCGCCTTTCTGCTCTCTTCCGCCATCCCCGCGCTGATCCTGGCTGCCGTGACGCGCCGCGTCTTCATTGTTGAAGATCCGCTGGCCCCCGGCACTTTGCTCGCCACCATCTGCGCGATCGCCATTGTGGCGGTCTTTGGCATGATTGGGGTGGCTAGCTTCACCTATGGCAGCTTCGATGTGGCTGCGCGCGACATCACCGAACTTGTGAAGGATGCGCTAAAGGGGATGAAGGGATTCGACGAACCTTCTGATATTGCAGAGATTGTCGTTTCCAGCATTCCAGCAATCATGGCCTTTTGGAGCGTTCTGGCCATGGCCTTGAACCTCTTCTTCGCGATGAAGGTCGTGCGTATTTCCGGCCTGTTTCACGGTGACTTACCCGATATTCCCAGCAGCACAGTCCTGCCGCAGGCGGCCTTGGTGGCCTTCGCGCTGGCGCTCTTTGTCTGCATCGCTCCTGGTTTGCCGCGCCTTCTGGGCTCGGTGGCGGCGGTCGCCATTGGCACCGCTTTCATGTTGCAGGGTCTTGCGAGCCTGCATCGCATCACGCGGGATCGTCCCATGCGCGGGGGCCTTTTGGGTCTTCTGTATGGCCTGATCCTGATCCTCTTCCCCCTGCCACTTTTCGTGCTGGTGGGGGTGGGTGTTGCCGAGCAGCTGCGGTTGCTGGCGCGTCCGAAACTGCCTCCCACCAACACCAACGATCAGCTCTAAAGGAGAACCACAATGGAAGTCATTCTGCTTCAACGCGTCCCCAAGCTCGGCCAGATGGGCGAAGTCGTCCGCGTCAAGGACGGCTATGCTCGTAACTTCCTTCTGCCCATGGGCAAGGCTCTGCGCGCCAATGCTGCCAACAAGAAGCATTTCGAAGCCCAGCGCGCCCAGCTTGAGGCCCGCAACCTCGAGCAGAAGAACGAGGCCGCCAAGGTCGCCGAGAAGCTCGACGGCAAGACCTTCGTGATGGTTCGTCAGGCTGGCGAGACCGGCCAGCTCTACGGCTCCGTCTCGACCCGCGACATCGCCGAGGCCATCACCGCTGGCGGCTTCAACATCTCGCGCGATCAGGTGGCTCTGTTCACCCCGATCAAGACCCTCGGCCTGCATCAGATCCCGATCCATCTGCATCCTGAAGTCGATGCCAAGATCTCGATCAACGTGGCCCGTTCGCCCGAAGAGGCCGAGCGTCAGGCACGTGGCGAAGAGCTCTCCACCCGCGAAGAGACCTCGATGGACGATCTGGGCCTCGAGATCGGCGCAGCTCTGGCCGAGGCTGGCGGCGAAGACTAATCGCTGCCTCCAAGCCCGCATATTGGAAGCGCCCGGGTCCGTCCCGGGCGTTTTCTTTTGCGTCCAAAGTCAAGCTGGCGATTTTTATAAATTCAGCCCTGTGGATCGCGTGCGTAAGCTCGAAGCCCCTCTCACCCTCAAGGGCTTGGCATGTCACAAGCCTTGGCGGTGGGGGCTGTGATTGTTTAGGATCATCGCCCGCGACCGCGTTCCAGAAACTCTATTCGTCAGCGAGATCATGGCAGAGGTTGAAGAGCTAGCAGGCCGGTTTGGCCTTGTGTCGACATCACAGCCGCAGGCCCCCGCCTATCGCATTCCCCCTCACAACATTGAGGCGGAACAAGCGCTGCTGGGCGCGATCCTCGTCAACAATGATGCGTTCGATCGCGTGTCGGATTTTCTGCATCCCGATCATTTTTCCGAAGAGCTGCATCGGCGCATCTTCGAAGTGAGCGCGCAGCTGATCCGCGCGGGCAAAGTCGCAACCCCCGTGACGCTCAAAACATTTTTGGGCGACCATGATTTGGGTGGCATCACCGTGCCGCAATATCTGGCGCGCTTGGCCGCAGAGGCCACCACCATCATCAATGCGGAAGATTATGGCCGCGCGATTTATGATCTGGCCACCCGCCGCCGTCTGATCACCATCGGCGAAGATGTGGTGAACACTGCTTTTGATGCGCCGGTTGATTTGTCGCCGCGCGAGCAAATCGAAGAGGCCGAACGCCGCCTCTATGAGATCGCCGAACAGGGTCGCTATGAGGGCGGCTTCCATGCCTTCTCGCAGGCCCTCACCAATGCGCTCGATATGGCGGCCAAGGCCTATGAGCGCGAGGGTAAGCTCTCGGGTGTCTCCACTGGCATGAGCGATCTTGATCACAAGATGGGCGGCTTGCAGCAGTCCGACTTGATCATCGTCGCGGGTCGTCCCGGCATGGGCAAGACGGCGCTCGCCACCAATATCGCTTTCAACATTGCGCGCGCCTATGAATCGAAAATGAAGCCGGACGGAAAACTGGAAACCGTCAATGGCGGCATCGTCGGCTTCTTCTCGCTCGAAATGTCGTCCGAACAATTGGCGACTCGTATCATCGCCGAACAGTCGACCGTGCCCTCTTACAAAATCCGCCGTGGCGATATCACCGACCAAGAGTTTCAGCGCATCTCGGAAGCTGCGCGCGAAATGCAGTCGATTCCCTTTTTCGTCGATCATACGGGCGGTATCTCCATCGCCCAATTGACCGCGCGTGCGCGCCGCTTGAAGCGCCAGCGCGGGCTTGATCTTCTGGTGGTCGACTATTTGCAGCTCTTGTCGGGTTCGAAATCCAAGGGCGATAACCGCGTGCAAGAATTGACGGAGATCACCACCGGTCTCAAAGCGCTCGCCAAAGAACTCAATGTGCCGATCATGGCGCTGTCCCAGCTCTCTCGCCAAGTCGAAGCGCGTGATGACAAGCGCCCGCAGCTCTCTGACCTTCGTGAATCAGGCTCGATCGAGCAGGACGCCGACGTGGTGATCTTTGTGTATCGCGAAGAATATTATTTGAACACTAAGCAACCAGCGGCTGGTACCGAAGAACATCTCGCATGGCAGACTGCGATGGACAAAGTGCATGGCAAGGCCGAAGTCATTATCGGCAAGCAGCGTCACGGTCCCACCGGCATGGTGGAGCTGGCCTTCGAGGCCGAGTTCACGCGCTTCAGCAATCTTGCGCGCGAAGACGCTTTGCCGGAGCGTATGTGAGTGGCTGGACTTGCCCCCATCGACCGCGCCAAAGCGCAGGCCGAACTCATCATTGATCTTGATGCGCTCGTTGCCAACTGGCGTTTGCTGGCGGCGCGCTCTGCCCCGGCGCGTTGCGCGGCGGTGGTGAAGGCCGATGCCTATGGCATTGGTACTGAACAGGCCGCGCGCTCTCTCTTTCATGCGGGCTGCAAAATTTTCTTCGTGGCCCATGTCTCCGAAGGTGTGCGTGTTCGCGCGGTGACGGGCGCTGAGGCCGAGATCTATGTGCTCAATGGTCTGCTCTCGGGCGTTGAGCGTTTGCAGAGTTATCTCTCCTATGGGCTGAAGCCGGTTCTGGGCAGTCTGCATGATTTGCAACTGTGGAGCGGCAGTGGCATTGGCGCCAGCGTGCCGGCCGCACTTCATGTCGACACGGGCATGAACCGTTTGGGCTTTGGGGTCGATGAACTTCTGTCTCTGGCTGGCATGGTGCAGACGGTCCGCGTTGATCTTCTGATGAGCCATTTCGTCTCGTCCGAATTGCCGAAAGATGGTTTGAACGATCAGCAGATCGCGCGCTTTGAAAAACTCCGCAGTGCTTTTCCCGCTCTGGCGGCGAGCATGGCGAATTCTTCGGCGCTCTTCTTGCCGCAGCAACCTTTCTTCGATCTCGTACGGCCCGGTTATGCGCTCTATGGCGGCAATCCGACACCGGGCTCCAAAAATCCGATGCGCAGTGTGGTGACTTTGCGCACGCCGGTTTTGCAGATCCGCGAGATCAAGGCGGGCGAGAGCGTCGGCTATAATGTGCAATGGACCGCGAAGCGGAAAACCAAACTTGCGACCATCGGTGTTGGTTATGCCGACGGCATGCCGCGCAATCTGATGGCGACGGACCAGCGCGCCGGTGGCGAGGCTGTGGTCAATGACAAGCTCTGTCCCTTTGCGGGGCGGGTCTCGATGGATCTGACCGTGCTTGATGTGACCGATGCGGGGGATGTGCGGCCGGGCACTATGGTCGAACTGCTCAACGCCCGTTGGGGCGTTGATGAGATGGCCGAGCGGGCTGGCACGATCGGCTATGAGATTTTGACCAATCTCAGCCGCCGCTATCACCGGATCTATAAGGGCGGGTGAGAAACCCCTTGCCAAGCTCGAATGTTCATGTTATGTTCTTTCCATCCTGAAATGAGATTGGGGGACTGACATGAATTTTGAAGCTTCCACCGAGACCCCGGTTTTGGATTTTACCCGCCGACTTCCCCCGGCACCCAGTTTCAATGAAGCCTCGCGTTGCGTGGAAGAGGCGCTTGATGAGCTGCGCGCGGCTGAGGCCTCGCTGGAGAAGCAGCTCTCCCAGTTGCGTAACTATCTGCGCCCCGTTGAGCCAGAGGTTGTCCAGCCCCAAGCACAGGCCGCCTGATGGCCAAGGGACGCGGCACATTCGTCTGTCAGGCCTGCGGCGCTGTCTCCCAGCGCTGGCAGGGTAAATGCGAGGCCTGCGGCGAGTGGAATTCCATTTCCGAAGAAGTGGCTGGCTCGGGCATTGGCGGGCAGGCCGCGCAGAAGGCTCGCAAGGGCCGCGTCTTTCCGCTCGAGGGCTTGAGCGGCCAGACCAAGAGCCCGCCGCGTATCACGTCGGGGATTGAAGAGCTCGACCGCGTCACCGGCGGGGGCTTTGTTCCCGGCTCCGTCATTTTGCTGGGCGGGGAGCCGGGCATCGGCAAATCGACCCTGCTCATTCAGGCCTGCGCCACACTCGCGCGGCAGGGCCATCGGGTCTGTTATATTTCGGGCGAAGAGGCGGTGGCGCAGGTGCGTCTGCGCGCCGAGCGTCTGGGTCTGGCTGATGCGCCTGTGGAGCTGGCAGCAGAAACCAGCGTTGAAGATATTGTTGCGACTTTGCAGCAGGGGCGTGCCCCCGCGCTCGTGATTATCGACTCGATCCAGACCATGTGGACGGATCAGGTTGAGTCGACCCCCGGCACCGTCACGCAGGTGCGCGGCGCAGCTCAGGCCCTGATCCGTTATGCCAAGACAACCAATGCGGCCGTGATCCTCGTTGGCCATGTCACCAAAGATGGGCAGATCGCGGGTCCCCGCGTTGTCGAACATATGGTCGATGCGGTCGTGTCTTTTGAAGGCGAGGGCGGTCATCATTTCCGCATTCTGCGCTCGGTGAAAAATCGCTTCGGCCCGACCGATGAAATTGGTGTGTTTGAAATGACAGGGCAGGGCCTGTCGGAGGTCACCAATCCCTCCGCGCTCTTTCTGGCCGGCCGTGACTCCAGCGCGCCGGGTGCTGCGGTCTTTGCAGGGATTGAAGGCACACGCCCCGTATTGGTGGAGGTGCAAGCTTTGGTCGCACCAACATCGCTTGGC
Source organism: Beijerinckiaceae bacterium (assembly GCA_947454485.1). GTDB lineage: Bacteria > Pseudomonadota > Alphaproteobacteria > Rhizobiales > Beijerinckiaceae > Terripilifer. The sequence goes on along the minus strand of CANGJJ010000007.1, from coordinate 93,798 downwards.
ACACCGCGCCGCGCTGTTGTGGGTTGGGATCCCGCCCGCCTGTCCATGGTGATCGCCGTGTTGGAGGCGCATGGTGGTCTGCGCCTTGGCCAGCATGATGTCTATTTGAGCGTGGCGGGTGGTTTGCGTGTGAGCGAGCCTGCTGCAGATCTGGCGGCGGCGGCGGCTCTTGTATCGTCACTGACGGGTGCCGTTTTGCCGTCAGACACAGTCTATTTTGGTGAGGTTGCTTTGTCGGGCGCTGTGCGTCCGGTGGTTCACTCAGCCTTGCGCATCAAGGAGGCGGCCAAGCTTGGTTTTGCCAAAGCCATTGCCCCACCCGCCCAGCAGGGGGAAGTGCCAGCTTTGCCCACGCAGACGCATCAGCATATCAGCGCATTGGTGGCCGAGATTGCAGCGCTGGGTGCGCAGAACCGCAAAGCTGCAGGGCGTGATCGCTAATTATTCGCGCAGCAAATCCTGCACGAAATGGGTAATGGCATCTTGCGCGCGTGCGCGGCGCAGGCGCTCAGCTGCGAGAATGGTCAGCACCTGTTTATAAGTCTGCTGCAGATCATCATTGACGAGCACATAGTCATAGCTCGTCCAGCGCTGGATTTCGTGGCGCGCATTGACGAGGCGCTTGTCGATCGTGTCTTGCGAATCTTCGGCGCGGCGTTCGAGACGCGAGCGCAACTCCGTCATGGTCGGCGGCAGAATGAAGATCGTGACAACATCATCAGGGGCCTTGCGGCGCACCTGTTGTGTGCCTTGATAGTCAATGTCAAAGAGCACATCGCGCCCTTGCTTCAGAACGCTCTCAACAGGGCCGCGCGGTGAGCCGTAGAAATTGCCGTGCACCTCAGCCCATTCCAAAAACTCGTCGGCATCGCGCATGCGCTCGAAGGTCGGCTTGCTGATGAAGTGATAATGGATGCCATCCACTTCCGAGGAGCGGCGGTCGCGTGTTGTCGAAGAGACCGACAAAGTCAGATCAATCGACTTGTCCTGCAGCAACATGCGCGTCAGCGTCGTCTTGCCTGCACCCGAGGGCGAGGAGAGGATCAACATCAATCCGCGTCGTCCGGTGACGAGCGGCGAGGGCGAGGAGACTTTGGAGGCGGGTGAGCTGCTCATTCGATATTCTGCACTTGCTCGCGGAGTTGTTCAATCTCAACCCGCAGCTCCATGCCGATGGAGGTGAGAGCAGGATCATTGGATTTTGAACATAGGGTATTGGCTTCGCGCGCAAACTCCTGCGCCAAAAAGTCGAGCTTGCGCCCGGCGGGCTGGCCGCTGGCAAGAAGATCGCGCGCCGCCGCCACATGGGTCTTCAAACGGTCAAGCTCTTCGCGAATATCCGCCTTGGCAGCCAGCAGCAAAGCCTCTTGATGAAGACGCGCAGGATCAAGTGCGGGGCTTGCTTGTGTGAGAGTTTCGAGTGAGCGGGCAAGCCGCGCTTTGACAGCATCAGCCTGTCGGCCGGGGCAATCTTCGGCGGCCTGTGTCAGAGCGGCAATGCGCGTCACGCGCTCACTCAAGACGGTGTGCAAAGCTGCACCTTCACGCGCGCGCGCCTCAATCATCTCTTTGAGTGCAGCCTCAAGACCATGGAGCGCATCGCGCGCAGCAGCGATGATGATGGCTTCATCATCTGGCGTGTCGATGACTTCAACCACACCGCGCACATTCAACAATCCATCAAGCGAGGCGGGCTGCAATTGGCTGGAGGTCGGCACTTGGCTCACAGCCTCAACAAGCGCAGCCAGCACATCATGATTGATGCGCACTTGCGGGGCGGCGGCCTCGCGCTGGGCTGAGAGGGTCGCATAGACCGTGCCGCGTGCCAGTGTATTGCTGATCTTGGCGCGCGCATCAGCCTCGATCCGGTCGAAGCCCGGCGGCAGGCGCAGGCGCACATCGAGCCCCTTGGCATTGACGGCTTTCAGCTCCCAGGCCCAGCCCCATGGCGGGCTGTGGCCCGACATGCGTGCAAAACCGGTCATGCTTTTGAGACTCATTGGGCACCTGCCTCGGCGTGGTGGCGCACCATAGTGGCGCACTGCCATAGGCTCAAGCGATCTCAGTCCGCGTCTTCAGCCTCAACCGGGGCGGGCTTGGGTTTGGCGGGCTGGCGCTTGGGCGCAGGCGCGGGCTTGCCCTCAGCTTTGGGGGCTGCATTGGCCTGCTGGTTGGCTGGCTTGCGCTCCGGCTTTTCGGCTTTGGGCTGAACGCTGGTTTGCTGTTTGCGCGGCGCGGCCTTGGCCGGCTGCGCTGGGTTCATATCATCAGGGATCATATGGGCTGAGTTCAGATCCCATTTGCGATTGCGCAGTGGATCAATTGCCGTGCCTTCGGAGGCGTCAAAGATGCGCACGCGCGAGCCTGCAGCGGCGGGCGCAGCAGAGGCGCGCAAGCGCAGATCGCCCAAATCCGGCAAACCATCATCCCCCGCCGACACGCCATTGCGCGCGGCGCGCGCGCGTTGGTCGGCGCGCTGTTGCGGCGAGACCGGATAGGCATTGGGGTCAATCGCGTCATCGCCTTCCACCGGCCCATCCATCGCATTGCGCTGCAGGGGGAAGCTTGCCGACAGGCTCTTGTCGAGCGCGCCATCAAGGCCAAATTTCGGAGCTGGATCAGTCGCAACGATCATGCCCTTGCCACCCACATCAAAACGGGGCGCGAGCGCACCGAAAGTTTGGGCTGGTGTTTCAAGCTCGCCGCGCTGGTCACGCGGCGCGGTCAGGGCGGGCGCATCGGGCACAACACGATCCACAGGCGTCATTGCGGGGGTGCCATTGGGCGCTGCGCGTTGGTCGCGCTCAATCTGCCGCCAGCGCGTCACATTGCGATTATGCTGTTCGAGCGAATCTGCAAAAGCATGACCGCCTGTGCCATCGGCGACGAAATAAAGATCGCGCGTGCGCGAAGGATTGGCGACAGCCTCCAGGGCAGCACGGCCGGGATTGGCAATCGGGCCAGGCGGCAGACCATCAATCTGATAGGTGTTGTAAGGCGTCGCGCGATCAAGCTCGCTGCGCAAAATGCCGCGTCCCAATGTGCCTTTGCCGCCGACCAGTCCATAAACAATGGTCGGGTCAGATTGCAGACGCATGCGCTTGTTGAGGCGGTTCACAAAGACGCCGGCCACACGCGTGCGCTCATCCGCGCGGCCCGTTTCTTTTTCAACGATGGAGGCGAGCGTCACCAATTCATAGGGCGATGACAAAGGCAAATCACCCGAGCGGCGCGACCAGATTTGATCAAGAACGCGCTTTTGATCATCCTGCATTTTGCGGATGAGATCATTGCGCAACATGCCGCGCGCGACGCGATAGGTTTCGGGCAGCAGTGTGCCTTCCTTTGGCACTTCGCGCACATCACCGGCGAGCAAATCATTCTCACGCAAACGCTGCACGATCTGCTCAGAGGTGAGACCTTCGGGGATCGTGATCGAATGGAGCAATTGCTTGCCACTCACGAGTGTGTCGATCACATCGCGCAGGCTTGCTTGTTGCTTGAAGAGATATTCACCCGCTTTGATGCGACTGCGCGTACCCTCCAGCACCAGCGTGATGTTGAGCAAAGTGCTGTTGGAGATAATGCCATCGCTCTCGAGTTGCGCGACGATGTCCGGCACTTCGGTGCGCGGCGCAATCAGCACCACTTTGTCGGAGGTGAGCGGGCCGGGCGACAGCAATTGCTGATGGCCCCAGGCAAAGAGCCCGACAACGCCAACCAGCATGATGAGCAAGAAAGACAGAAAGCCGCTGACAGCCGACAGGGTCGGACGGCGCTTGCTCGGGCGTGGCGGTGGCGGCGGCGGCGGTGGGGCCTCTTCAGGCTGCAAAGCCTCGCGCGGCGTGCGCAAATGCCGCCGGAAAAACCCACCGCGTTCAGGCGGGGGCAGGTTGGCAGACGGGTCCGTCGGATTGGGGCCGCTCATCGTTCAGACCGTTGCTCTCTGAGACTGTGTCACACAGACTAAACTAACCAGCTTTGTGGCAAAATGGCGAGCTATCACGCTGTGGAGAACTTTACCGCAGCTTCTCAGATACGGCGCAGGACAAGCGACGCATTGGTCCCACCAAAGCCGAAGGAGTTCGACAGGGCCACATTGATCTCGCGCTTGCGCGCTTTGTGCGGCACCAGATCAATCTCGGTCTCCACAGATGGATTGTCGAGATTAAGGGTGGGGGGCGCAATATTGTCGCGGATGGCCAAGGTCGAGAAGATCGCCTCGACAGCGCCAGCCGCGCCCAGCAAATGACCAATTGACGACTTGGTGGAGGACATGGAGACGGTCGAGGCCGCCTTGCCGATCACACGCGTGACCGCGCCAAGCTCAATCTCATCGCCCAGCGGCGTTGAGGTGCCATGCGCATTCACATAGTCGATCTCGGATGTGTCGATGCCTGCGCGCTTGATCGCCATGCTCATGCAGCGGAAGGCGCCATCACCATCCTCAGAGGGCGCGGTGATGTGATGGGCATCGCCCGACAGGCCATAGCCAATCACTTCAGCATAGATCTTGGCGCCGCGCGCTTTGGCATGTTCGTAATCTTCCAGAACAACGCAGCCTGCGCCTTCACCCATGACGAAACCATCGCGGTCCTTGTCATAGGGGCGTGAGCCTTTGGTGGGTGTGTCGTTGAAGCTCGTCGACAAGGCACGGCATGCGGCAAAGCCTGCAATGCCAATGCGGTTGACGGCGGATTCGGCACCGCCCGCCACCATCACATCCGCATCGCCCAAAGCAATGAGACGCGCCGCATCACCAATCGCATGAGCGCCGGTGGAGCAGGCCGTGACGACAGAATGATTGGGGCCTTTGAGACCGTGCTGAATGGACACATAGCCCGAGCACAGATTGATCAAGCGGCCGGGAATGAAGAAAGGCGACACGCGGCGCGGGCCTTTCTCCTTCAGCAGAATGGAGGTCTCATAGATGCCGCCAAGGCCACCAATGCCAGAGCCAATCAACGCGCCGGTGGCGCATTGGTCTTCATAGCTTTTGGGATGCCAGTTGGCGTCGTTGAGCGCTTGGGTTGCAGCTGCAACCGCGAAGATGATGAAGTCATCGACTTTGCGCTGTTCTTTGGGCTCCATCCACTGGTCAGCATCGAACGTGCCGTTCGTGCCATCACCACGCGGAACCATACAGGCAATCTGGCAGGGCAGGTCTGACGCATCGAAAGCTTCGATCCGGCCAGCACCACTTTGCCCAGCCAGGAGAAGCTTCCAAGTTTCTTCAACGCCACAGGCAAGCGGCGAAACCATGCCGAGACCGGTGATGACGACCCTTCTCATGCCAATTCCCGAACTTACAAAGCCCTTAAGGCGCGAAGGGCCGGATGATCCGGCCCGGCGACAAACTTGTGATGTCCTCTGCCAGTCACCCGGCAGAGGCGAAAGGCCCCTCGAAAGGGGCCAGCCAATTAGGCAGCTTTGGCCTTCTCGACGAAGCGCACAGCGTCGCCGACCGTCACGATCGATTCAGCTGCGTCATCGGGGATTTCCACGCCGAATTCTTCTTCGAAAGCCATAACCAGCTCGACGCGGTCGAGCGAGTCAGCGCCCAGATCATCGATGAAGTCGGCGTTATCGACAACCTTCTCCGCGTCCACGCCCAGATGCTGGACGACGATCTTCTTTACGCGCTCGGCGACATCGCTCATTTTTAGCCTCGTTCTCGTTCTAGTGAAATCTCGACCAGATGACCCTCCGGTCATCCGCCTGAAACGATCCGCAGACTGGCGTCCACGTCTCAACCGTTTATCGTTCCTGCCACTGTGAAACCCCAACCGTGGGCGAATGGCAAGCCCCCCTGAGGGAAGCGGCTAGGTAACATACTTCCCCGGCCAAGGCGAGAGCGTCGCAACGGCCGGGCTCTTGTTTGTGCAAGGGGTGGAAAACCCCTTAGATCATGGCCATTCCGCCATTCACATGCAGGGTTTGGCCGGTGATATAGCCCGCCTCGCGCGAGGCCAGATAAACCAGCGCAGCGGCGATATCCTCGCCCTCTCCGAGCCTTGCAGCCGGAATGGTCGAGAGAATCGCCTCTTTTTGCTTTTCATTGAGCACATCAGTCATCGGGCTGGCGATAAAGCCGGGCGCGATGCAGTTGACCGTGATGTTGCGGGTGGCAACTTCCGCCGCCAGCGACTTCGACATGCCGATCATGCCAGCCTTGGAGGCGGCATAATTGCCCTGACCGGGGTTGCCCGTCACGCCCACCACCGAGGTGATGCCGATGATGCGGCCGAAGCGGCGCTTCATCATGCCTTTGAGGGCGGCGCGCGACAGGCGGAAGGCGGAGGTCAGATTGACATTGAGCACCTGATCCCAGTCGTCATCCTTCATGCGCATAAACAGGCCATCGCGCGTGATGCCGGCATTGTTGACCAGAATATCGAGCTGGCCCATGGCGGCCTCCGCCGCAGGCACCAGAGCCTCGACCTCATCCTTGTCGGCCAGGTTGCAGGGCAGAACATGGACGCGCGCGCCCAATTCCCCCGCCAAAGCCTCCAGCGCCTCGCGGCGCGTACCCGACAGGGTCACGGTTGCGCCTTGCTTGTGGAGCGCGCGCGCCATCGCGCCGCCCAGACCACCGGTGGCACCTGTCACCAAAGCATTGAGGCCAGTCAGATCGAACATTGCCATCTCCTTGCAGGATCAGCCCTGACGGGCCGTCTTGAATGTCACCACATCAGCAGGTGTGCCCACCGAGACACCGGTGGCGGTATCCGCAATGCGCTTCACCAGACCCGACAGAACCTTGCCAGCGCCCAGCTCATAGAAGGTCGAAACACCTTGGGCTGCCATATAAGACATGCATTCGCGCCAGCGCACAGTGCCAGTCACCTGCTCGACCAAACGAGCGCGGATCTCGGCGGGGTCGGTGATTGGCCCAGCGGTCACATTGGCCACCAGCGGGGCCTTGGGCGCGCGGATTTCCACGCCCGCCAGAGCCGCGGCCATGGCGTCAGCCGCCGGCTGCATCAAGGAGCAATGGAAGGGGGCGGAGACGGGCAGGGGCACGGTGCGCTTGGCACCAGCCGCTTTGGCCAGTTCCATGGCCCGCTCAACGGCGGCCTTGGCGCCAGAGATCACCACCTGACCGCCACCATTGTCATTGGCAGCCTGACAGACGCCGCCGGTCTCTTGGGCAGCCTGCGCCGCCACGGCGGCCACGGGCTCAAATTCAAGACCAAGGATGGCCGCCATAGCGCCTTCGCCTACCGGCACGGCCTTTTGCATGGCCTGACCGCGCAGACGCAGCAGGCGGGCCGTGTCGGCCAGCGAGATCGAGCCAGCTGCAGCAAGGGCCGAATATTCGCCCAGCGAATGGCCAGCCACAAAGGCAGCATCGCGCGACAGATCAAGGCCAGCCTCAGCCTCCAGCACCCGCAGCACGGCCATGCTCACGGCCATCAGGGCGGGCTGGGCATTGGCGGTGAGGGTGAGGTCAGCCTCGGGGCCTTCGAACATGAGGCTTGAGAGCTTCTCGCCCAAAGCCGCGTCCACTTCGGCAAAGACGGCGGCCGCTTGCGGGAAGTCGGCGGCCAGCGCCTTGCCCATGCCCACCGATTGAGAGCCCTGACCGGGGAAGATGAATGCAGAGGTCATGGGATGTCCTGTCGCGTTGAGATCGGGTGCAGGAACATCGCGCCCGCCGCGAAGTCAAGCCAAGGGTTCTTTCATTGAGCAAGGGGTCTTTCATTGAGCATGTGCAAAACGCTGCAAATCCACTTTTCCACTCCACAGCGCGGTTCTGATTGGCTATGCCCGCTGTGAAGACTTCACCGAATCGTTTCGAGGATCGAATGCCTGCCATTCCCGGTCGTTCCTGCGGCTCCTGCACTTTGTGCTGTCAGGTGCTTGTGATTGAGGAGCTCGAAAAAGATGCGGGCACTTTGTGCAAGAACTGCTCTGTGGGCGGCGGCTGCAAAATCTATAACAAGCGCCCGGAGGTCTGCCGCGATTTTGAATGTGAATGGCTGACCGAGCGCGATGTGCCGCAGGTTCTCTTCCCCGATCGTCACGGCACTTTGCTGATGATCGATGCCGATAGCGAAGAATATCTCGCTGTCTGCGATCCCAAAAAGCCCGCCGCTTGGCGCAATCCGCTGATGCTGAAACATCTCATCGCGAAGGCCAAAGAGGGCGAGGTTGTGGTGGCCAAATCCGGCACGCAGGCTTGGCGCATCTATCCCAACGGCCAGATCGCGCCTTGGGCGTGATGGATCAGCGCGTCAGTTGATCGGCAGCCTCTGCCAATCTGACGAAGCCTTCGACATCAACTTCTTCTGCGCGTTTGGTCTCTTCGATCTGCGCCTTTTGCAATAGCTCATGCGCATCGAGTGAGCGACCGCGCAGCGCAAAGCCCTTCAAAGATTGACGCAGCATTTTGCGGCGCTGGCCAAAGGCCGCCAACGTCAGTGCCGACAAGATCCGCCCATTGCAGGGCAGGGGTTGCGCGCGCGGCACCAATTCCACCACAGAAGATGTGACTTTGGGCGGCGGCGTGAAAGCTGATGCTGGCACATCAAACAGAATGCGCGTCTTGGCGCGCCAACCCGACAAGACAGCCAGACGGCCATAGTCGATACGCTCATTGGGTGTTGCCACAATGCGCTCGGCGACTTCGCGCTGGAACATCAATGTCAGACGATCAAACCACGGCGGCCAGGGGTCGCTCTCAAGCCAGCGCACCAGCAAGGCCGTGCCAATATTATAGGGAAGATTGGCGCAGATGCGCGCAGGCCCGCCTCCATGTTGTGCCACAAGCGCGCCAAGATCAGTTGTCAGCGCATCGCCAAACACAATGTGCAAACGGCCCGGATAATGTTGCGCGATCTGTTCAAGCGCAGGGCGGCACCGCTCATCGCGTTCAACCGCGATGACTTGCTTGGCGCCTTCATGCAACAGCGCGCGCGTCAGGCCACCGGGGCCGGGGCCAATCTCCACAATGGTCACATCTTGCAGCGGGCCAGCCGAACGCGCGATGCGGCCTGTGAGATTGAGATCGAAGAGAAAATTTTGCCCGAGCGATTTCTTCGCGCCAAGGTCAATCGCTTGCACGACTTCGCGCAGCGGTGGGAGATTGTCGGGCTCATTCACGCTGAGGCATCCGCAAGAATGCTGGCCAGATCAAGCGCGGCCAACAGGCTTGAGGCGCTGGCAATGCCTTTGCCTGCAATATCAAATGCCGTGCCGTGATCGGGCGAGGTGCGAATGAAGGGCAGGCCGAGCGTTGTATTGACGCCTGTCTCAAAGGCCAGCGTCTTGGCCGGGATCAAGCCTTGATCATGATACATGCAGATGGCGACATCATAGGTTGCGCGTGCTGCTGCATGGAACATTGTATCGGGCGGCAGAGGCCCGCGCGCATCAATGCCAAGCGCGCGCAATTGCGCGACAGCTGGTGCGATGATGTCGATATCTTCGCGGCCCATCGTGCCATTCTCACCCGCATGGGGATTGAGACCAGCGATGGCCAAACGCGGCGAGGGAATTTTGAAGCGCATGCGATAATCTTGCGCGGTGATCGTGGCGATCTCAACGATCAGCTCTGTGCTGAGCTGCGTAATCGCATCCGCGAGCGAGAGATGGATCGTCACCGGCACAACAGCCAGCTCTTTCGACCAGATCAACATGACGGGTGTGACCGAGGGAATGTTCCACCCACGTTCGGCCAACTCACCTAACCATTCTGTATGGCCGGGATGATGAAAGCCCGCTTTGTAGAGAACATCTTTGGCGATTGGGTTAGTGACCAGACCATGCGCCAGACCTTGCTGCACCAGATCAACGCCATATTCGATGGCCTCCAGCGTTGCGGCTGCATCATCAGGATGCGGCTTGCCCGGCTCGCCGATGACGCGCGCATCCAGCGGCACAATCGGCAGGGCATTGACAAAGGCAGCGGCCGCCTCTTGCGGTTCAACAATGGCGATAGGTATGGCGAGCGCGAGCTTTTGCGCGACACGCGTGATGTGATCAGGATCAGCCAGCAAGAACCAAGGCCGTGATGCAGCGCTGCGCGCCTGCCAGGCTTTGAGGGTGATCTCAGGGCCGATGCCGGAGGGATCACCCTGCGTCACCGCAAGGGGCAGAAGCTGATGCGGTGAGGGCTCGCTCATGGAGGACGCTCGCGCTTAGCGCTTCACCACGATGATGGCCTTGGCGCGGACTTCACGATAGCGGCGCTCTGACTCAGCCTGCAGCTTTTTGAAGAGCAGATCATTGCGCACATTGTCAGCGGCGGCTTGGTCGGTGCGCTCGCTCTTGTTGCACACAGCCAGCATCTCAATGCCCTGCGGGCCGCGTGAGGGCGGGGTGAGACGGCCAACAGGTGTGGCGTCGAGCAATTTGCGCAAAGGCTCGCTGAGCGTGGAGGCTGAGCGGGTGATCGGCTCTTTCACAGCGGTGTCGCGAAAGGCGGTCAGCATGGGAATGCCGCTGGCGCAATCGGTGAAGCGGGTGCGCAATTGTGCGGCTTCAGCGCCGCGCGCCTCCACCACACTGGCGGATGCGCCATTGGGCACAACCAGAATGACCTGCCGCACATTATATTCGTTCGACTTGACGCGGCCGCTCTTTGACAATTCCGCCTGGACTTCGCCTTCGCCAACTTCCAGTGTGCGATTGAGCGCGCGGATGAATTGCATCCAGCCCGCTTCGGCGCGGAACTTCTGCTTCCACTGATCTTCTGTCACGCCAGAGCGCTGCATATTGGCAATCATCGCCTGCGGCTCGAGCTTCAGATTGCGCGCGGTAAAGCCAATGGCCCAGCCGATGTCACCATCTTGCGGATTGATCTTGTATTTGCTCATCTCCATGAGCTTGAGACGCGTCTCATAGACGCTCTCCATCGCAGCTTCGCGCGTCGAGGGGCGGTTCATCGCCCGCAACATGCGCATATGCTGTTCAATATCGACATTGGTGACAGGGTCGTCATTGACCGAGGCAACGACCGCCTGTGCCAGCACAGGGGCTGAAGGCGCCAGAACGATCATCGCTGCCACAACAGGCAAAGCGATGCGCAAAGCGCGACAGGCAAGGCTCACAGTCTTCATCATCCATTCCCCGAAATCGGAGGCCCCTTACGGAGCATACATGCCGCTGAGGCCATCTTCGACCTTCACGCTGCCCAAGCTTTGTGTGACGCGCGTGTCGCCCAAAGTGCGCAGCTGCAGCTGAACAAGAACCGTCTGGTTGCGCACCGCGCTGCCGGTGCCCTTGTCCTGATAAATCGAAGCGTAGTTGACCGCAATCGTGGTGCAATCATCCATATAGCCCACGCCCGCGCCCATGCCCGCCATGGAGAAGAGGCCAGCTCTGCCGCCCACGGAGGAGTTGGTATTATAGAGATGGCGGGACAGATCGAAGATCACATTGCCCGCAGCATAGTAATTCGGGTGGAACTTGTATTTCAGCGCGGTCGAGACACCTTCGCGGCGCTTGTCATAGCCGATCAAAGGTTGCGCCTCGTAACGCGCATATTGCAGCGAGCCTTCCACCTTCGCGCTCACGCGCGCGCTGGCAGCCACGTCAAAGCGGCGCACACTGTAGTCGACAGGGTCGAACCTGCCCTTGGCCATGATCGACAAGAAGGGGTTGGGCGCAAAGCCGATGCGCGAGACGATGTCAGAGCGGCGGCTGTCGAGGCCGGAGGACAGGCCAATATTGGCAGCGTCAGGTGTGCCATAAGAATTGGTGCCGGCCAGCTGCATCGATTGACCCAGCATGAAATTGGCATAGCCGCCATTGGCAAAGTTCATCGTGTACTGGCCGCCATAATTGGCGCGCGTGCCACCCTCAAAGCGATCATAGCCTGAGAATTTGTTCCACATGAACAGATTGGTGTCGTCGAAGACGAGGCTCTGCGAGTCTTCATTCACGAGGCTCGCATTGGTGATCTCATTCGGGCGCACGATGACCTGCGCGATCGGCTCAAGCACATGCGTGCCCCAGCTCGTCGCCATCGTGAAGGGGAAGCGATAGTCAAGACCAATGCCGGGCGTGATCTGGCCAAGCCATGAATTGGCGTCCGTGCCCAGGAAGGTCGACTGATAGCTATTCGAAATATAGGTGCCAGCCGTGCCGGTCTGGTCGAAGGCAACTGTATTGCTGCTGTTGAGCGTCAGGAAGGCGCCATTGACGCGGGTGAAGACGAAGGGCGTCCACACCTGACCGATATTGTCGATGAATTGCTGCTTCCACGTCACATTGGCCGTGGCGCGCGTATAGTCACCGCCGACACCGCGCACCAAGCAATTGGTGCGGTCATAGGTCGAGCAGATGTCATAGAGCTTGTAGACGCTATCGAGCGTACGTGTGCCGGTGGACTGATAGGCCGCCAGCGAGCGATTGAGATGCATGATATTAGCGTCGATCTCGATCTGGCCACCGATGCCACCCTTGCTGATCGGACGCAGGTCGATGCTCTTGTTGTAGTCAATGACCGGACCAACGATGGGTTGCTGGTCTTGCAGATCGTAACGGCTGAGGCCTTGGAAGTAGAAGACGCGGGCATCAAAATAGGCGCGGTCCGACTGGCCGTTCAAGAAGACCGTTGAGATGGATTCGCGGAAATAGTTCGACGACAGCGCCCCCACCGGCAGGCGATAGTCTTGGAACACCCAGCGATCAGTCAACAGGGTGATGTCCCAACCAAAGCGCCATTGCTCGTTGAGGAAGAACTGGCCGCTCGTCTCAAACGCGCCACGGAAGTCCTTGTTGCCCGGACCATTGGGTGCGGACTGGAAGGTCGAGCTGTCGCGCTGGAAAATGCCCGAGCCGCGCACACGATAAGAGCCGGTGACGAATTGGTGACGCCATTCGGCATCAAGATGCAGACCTTGCTGCGAATAGAAGGTCGGTGTGATCGTCAGGTCTTTGTTGGGCGCGACATTCCAGAAGAAGGGCAGGCCAACACCAACGCCAACATTCGAATTCGCCGTATAGCGCGGCGCTAGAAAGCCGGTCTTGCGTTGTGACACAGCATCAGGTGTCGACAGATAGGGGACATAGGCCACAGGCACGCCCATGAATTCGAGCGTCGCGTCCTCGTAATAAACTGTCTGCTCTTCGCGGTTGTGAATGATGCGCTTGCCGCGCACCTGCCACATCGGGGGCTTGGAAGGATCCTCTTCGCAGGCCGCGCAAGCCGTATAGGTGCCGCGCTCCATCACATTCACATTGCCGTCGATACGCTCAGCGCGCGCGGCAGTCATATAGGTCTTGTCGGTCGTGTCGCCGCGCAGCGAGTCCACAAAGCCGCTTTTGAAATCATCCGTCAGCTCGATGCGGTCGCCATAAGAGACAGTGCCATCGGTTTCGGTCAGTTTGGCGCGGCCCTGCGCAAAGACGCGCTTGCGCTCGCGATCATAGATCACGCGGTCGGCTTGGAGCACACGACCTTGATAATAGATCTGCACCTGACCGCGCGCTTCAATCGTCCCGTGATCGCGGTCATAGACCATCTCTTGGGCTTGCAGCAGCAAACGGTCGGTTGCCTGTTTGGTAGCGGGAACTTGGGCAAGGGCCGGGCCTGCGAAGCTGACGCCCAGCGCCAGAGCGGCCACGCGCCACCAAGCCCCCCGCGAGAGGCTCGCAGGTGGGGAGATGCGCCAGTTGGGGCTCATACGCCGCCCCATTCAGCCATCCTCCTGATTCAACAAGGTAAGTGTGCCCAGAAGTGACCCAATAATAGCCGGTGTCCAAGCAGCAACCGGGGGGCTCAAGAGCCCCGCACTGCCAAGATCACCAACCAGTTTCGTAGCCACATAAAGCACGAAGCCCGCGGCAACGCCACCCGCAACCGTCCGGGCCACGCCGCCAAATCGAAAGAACCTTAAGGAAAAGGCAGCAGCGATCAGGACCATCGCGACCAGCAGCAGGGGGCGGGCCAAAAGGGTCTGGTAGCGCATCAGATAGCGGTTGCTATCGAGCCCTGCCTGTTCGGTGCGCCAGGCCATGTCTTTCAGCCGCCAGAAGGAGACAGAGTCAGGGGCCACAAAGCTCTGTGTGACCTGCTCAGCCGTCAGATTGGTGGCCAGCAAATAAGTGTCATGGACGCTGGTCTCCTCCTCCGGCGCGGTGACGCGGGCATTGTGCAGTTCCCAAAAGCCCGATTTCAGCTCGCCGCTGGCCGCCTCAACGCGCTCTTGAAAGGAGCCGTCATGGTGGAAGACAAAAGCCGTCACAGCTGACAGGCGCGTGCCACCATCACTGGATTGTTCAGCGCGAACAATGGCTTGTCCGTCAATGCTGCGTTGCCGGATCCATAAACTTGTGTCGGTGTTCACCCGACCACCTTTGAAGATCTGGGTCTCGATCCGCTCGGCCTCCTCCTTGGCGATGGCGGAGAGCGGATTATAGGCCGCCACCGAAATCATGCCGATGGCCAGAACAATGATCACGGGCGGCCCGAGAAACTGCCAGGCCGAGACGCCAGCTGATCGGGCGACCACTAATTCCAAGCGGCGCGACAGGCTGACGAAGGCAAACATACAGCCAGCCAGAACGACGAAGGGCAGCACCTGTTCGCTGACGGCGGGGGTGCGCAGCAAGCACAGATAGGCGACGAGGGGGGCCTTCACATCCGGGATGCTGCTGACACGCCTGAGCATTTCAATGAAATCGATCAGAAAGACGAGGGCGAAGATGCCGCCAAAGACCGCCATGATGGCGATGGCAAAACGGCTGGCAAAATAGCGCGCGAGGGTCCAGCCGATCATGGCGCGGCCTCCGCTGCGCCCGGCCGACGCTTGGGCAGGGCCTCCCTCAAGCGGCCCATGGGATCGCCAAGGCCAAACCAGAGGGCGAGCGCGATGGTGCCGAGCGGCAGACCATAAAGGGCGAGGACCGCCATCTCAGACTTGGCTGCCAAAGCTGCCACGCCAAAGCCAAGGCCGCGTATGGCCACGATGGCAGCGACCGCGCCGGCGATGGCAGCCCCGCGCCCCTGACGGGTGGTGCGGGCATGGGCGAGGGCAGCAAAGGCGATAGCGCCGAAGACAAGCGCATAGAGCGGATTGACCAACCGGTCGTGCAACTCGGCGCGGAACTGGCCGATATTGGCCCGCACATAAGGATCATCCAGATTGGGCTTGATGAGGTCCATGGTCGGACGTTCGCGCGGCTTCAGCGGCGCGCCCGCGCCATCGACCCCAAATTGCGCCAGATCGACCGCATAGCGCTCAAAAACGACCAGCACCGGATCTTTGCCCGAACCTGACTGGCGCTGGACGCTGCCTTTTTCCAGAACGAGGAAATTCTCGGTCTTGGTTGAGATCGTCAGGCCCGTCTCGGCGATATAGGTGTTGATCTGATTGGGGTCGCGCCGGTCCTGCATGAAGATGCCGAGCAAGGCACCCCCCGGTCCACGCTCGCGATAATGGAAGATGAAGCCCGTATCGAGGCTGGAGAAAGCGCCCTCGCGCATGATGCGCCCGACGAAATCCGCCCGCACCTGCGACAACAAGGAGCGCAATTCGGCAAAGCTGGCGGGCATCAACCAGAGGGACATAGAGCCGACCATGATGCTGACAAGAACGGTTAGCACCGCAAAGGGGCGCAGCAGACGGGCAGGCGACAGGCCCGATGCGCTCATGACAATGAGCTCGCTATCGCTATTGAGCTTGTTGAGGGTGAAGAGCACGGCGGCAAACAGCGCCACAGGAGCGATCACCATGACGAGCGATGGCAGAACCAGCGTGGTGGCGAAGAGATAGATGACGAGCGACTGACCCTTGGTCGTCAGCAAGTCGAAGTCCTTCATGGCCTGAGTGATCCAGATCACTCCGGTCAGGCCTCCCAAAGCCGCCAGGAAGGACAGCCCCGCCATGCGGAAGATATAACGTTCGACAAGCGACATGGCGTTTGGGCATCCCGGTCGGTGGCGCCTTGTGGCGGCCCCAACCTCTCACTGTCTGGCTAGCGCCCCTGCTGAGTCTGCGCAAGGAGAGGAGGGAGTGTGGCTCGCCTCGCGCACAGCTTCCAGCAAGAGCGTGGCCGGAATACCACTCTACCCATAGCAGCGGGGCGTTTTCATGGCTGGGCGCAGCTGTCGCACCAAGAATGGTTGCGCGCCTGCGTGATCCTTCCCATGATGGCAGCAACCCTGCGGGCTGATTTGCCCGCATCTTGTTCGCTTGAAAGGAAAACCATGTCCCGCTCGCTCGATGTCAGCTTTGTGGCCCTTGATGCTCTGCCCTTGGGCGATGGCGGTGCCGAGACTTTGGTGGTTTTTGCGGGCGAGGATTTGGGCCTGTCCCATGCAACCAAGGCGCAGCTGGGCGCGGCTGGCGATCTGGTCGCGCGCGCGGCCAAAGCGGCCCGCTTCAAGGGCAAGACCTCTTCGGCGATGGATCTTCTGGCGCCTGCAGGACTTTCGGTGGCGCGTTTGATCGTGGCGGGCGCGGCGCTCAACAAAAAAGCAGCGGCCGGCACGCCTGCGATTGATCACGCCATGATGGGTGGCCATGCGATGGGCAAGGCCAAGGGCGCCTCTACCATCGCCATTTTGTTTGATCTGCCCGAATGGCATGGCGACCCGGCTGCAGCAGCGGCTGATTTTGCGATGGGTGTGCAGCTGCGCGCTTATGAATTCGATGACTACAAGACCAAGAAGAAAGAGGATGACGAGACCCCGACGTCTATCAAGGTGATGATCGGTGTCGCGGACCCGGAAGCGGCGCGACGTGCAGCGGGCCATACCAATGCCTTGGCGCAGGGTGTCAGCCTTGCCCGCCAGCTCGTCAACGAGCCGCCGAATGTTCTCTTCCCCGTCGAATTTGCCGCCCGCGCCAAGCAGCTCGAAGCGCTGGGCGTTGAGGTTGAGATCCTCGATGTCGCGGCCATGAAGGCGCTTGGCATGAATGCCCTGCTGGGCGTGGGGCAGGGCTCTTTGCATGAGAGCCGCTGCGTCATCATGCGCTGGAATGGTGGCAAGGCGAATGAGGCCCCCGTTGCCTTTATCGGCAAGGGCGTGACCTTCGACTCCGGTGGTATCTCCATCAAGCCTGCGGGCGGTATGGAAGATATGAAGGGTGATATGGCGGGCGCTGCCTGCGTCACTGGCCTGATGCATGCGCTGGCTGCGCGCAAGGCGAAGGTGAATGTGGTGGGCGCGATTGGCCTTGTCGAAAATATGCCCAGCGGCGCAGCCCAGCGCCCCGGCGATATCGTCAAAACCATGTCGGGTCAGACCATCGAGATCATCAATACAGATGCCGAAGGTCGCCTCGTTCTGGCCGATGTGCTCTGGCATGTGCAGGGCAAGTTCAAGCCGAAATTCATGGTCAATCTGGCAACACTGACGGGCGCGATCCTCATCGCGCTTGGTCATGAATATGCGGGCCTCTTCTCCAACAATGATGAATTGTCCGAGCGCTTGACGCGCGTGGGTCTGGCCACGGGTGAGAAGGTCTGGCGCATGCCGCTGGGCCCCGTCTATGACAAGATGATCGACAGCAAATTCGCCGATATGAAAAACACCGGCGGTCGCCATGCAGGCTCGATCACGGCAGCGCAATTGCTGCAACGCTTTGTCAATGATGTGCCTTGGGCGCATCTTGATATTGCCGGCACGGGCATGGCCTCTCCGCAAAATGACATGAACCAGAGCTGGGGGTCGGGCTGGGGTGTTCGCCTGCTCGACCGACTCGTGGCAGAACATTACGAAGGCTGACGATTCGCCCGGAGCCCTCATGAACCTGCGCCTTGCCGCTTTGACATTGCTGCTTCTTGGAGGAGCCTCTGCCCTGTCGCCCCTTCGGGCGCAGGCGGTGGCGCCTTGCTCGACCTTTCGGCAGGCCATGGTGCAATCGGTCTTCGATCTGAAGCCGGAGTTCGTGCGCCCGCTCGTCGTCTCGCGCTCTGAGGGGGGCGCGGGCACAATCGACACGTTCGACCTTGTCACCGGCCAGCGTATCGACGGCGCTTTGAGATGTGCGGGCGAGAGGCTCTTGAGCTTTGAAGCCAAGATCGCTCTGCCCGCCGATGCGCGCTTGCTGGAGATGTTCGAGCGTGTGCAGCAGTCAGCACTTGTTGCGGCATTGCGCTGGACCTCGGGTCATGCGCTCACAAAAGTGCGCACTTTGTCGAAAGAGGCTGCCGAGAATTTGCGCGGCTCTGAAGAACGCGGCGATGTCGCGGTCTCGGGCCGCGTTGAAGAACATGCAGGCAGTGGGACGGACATTGGCCTCATGTGGACCCGCACCGATCACTCCTTCGTCATCATTACCGGGCAGTGATGGAAATCTGGTTTTATCATCTCACGCGTCAGCCGCTGGAACGCACACTTCCTGTGCTGCTCGAAAAGAGCATCGAGCGCGGCTGGACCGCTGTTGTGCAAGCGACCACTGACGAGCGCATCACTGCGCTTGATGAAGTGTTGTGGACCTATTCAGAAGAGAGCTTTCTGGGCCACGGCACAGCCAAAGATGGCGATGCCGAATTCCAGCATGTCTATCTGACGACCGGCACTGAAAATCCCAATGGTGCAGAGGTGCGATTCTTCATCGAGGGCGCGCAGATCTTGCCCGCGATTGAAGCTGGCGCAGCCTATGAGCGCATCATCCTCATGTTTGATGGAAATCGCGAGGAAGAACTCGCCAGCGCGCGCTTGCAATGGAAGGCGCTCAAAGAGCGCTCGCTCAGCCTGTCCTATTGGCAGCAAAATGAAAATGGCGGCTGGGATAAGAAGCAATAGCTTTACGAAAGCCCGCGCGCCTGATTTACAACTGCAATGACATCTGCAGATTCCAAAGCTCAAGATCGTGGCTTCGTAGACCATATCTCCCGCCGGGAGTTTTGGATCGTCGCGGGTGCAAGTCTGCTCTGCTCCATCACCGTCACGCATTCTTCAGTCGTGGCACTGGCGCTGGGGCGCGAGCACTATTCGCTTGAGCAGATCGGCATTCTTCTGTCCATCACCGCGATCCCCGTTTTGCTCGCGACCTTTTTGTCGGGGGCTTTGACGGCGCGTTTTGGGGCGCGCGGCGCGATGCAATTTGCCATGGTCTTTGCAGCGCTGGGTGTGGGCAGTCTTGCCATCACGCGCGACTATTTTTGGGCCGCACTTGTCTCGCGTCTCATCTGGGGCGTGGGTGTTGGCTTCTTTCTGCCGCCCACAATGGTCTATGTGCAGAGCAGGCTCTCGCAAAAACATTTCGTCTATCTCGTTTCAGCTTTCTCAGCGACGATCCCCCTTGGCCTTGCCATCGCCCCGGTCATGGGTGAATTCGTTCTCGACCACTATGGCGTTGCAGCGATGTTTCTCATCGGCGCTTTGCCTGCGGTCTTGGGATTTCTTGTCACCTTCGCTTTGCGCCCGCTAGAAAAGCCAACCGGCACGCGCGGCTTTGGCATCGGCTCGGCGGCACAAGGCTGGCACATTCTGCCGCTCTGCGTTTTGCTGGTGGGCGGCGCGCATTATGGTTATGCGGCGTCTTATCTGGCCCCTGCACTGGCAGAACATGGCACGGCGCTGGGCTTCTTCTTCGTGCCGATGACCATCGCCACTGTCTCAAGCCGCATCGGCGCGATGCGGTTTCTGGCGGGCTTTCATCCCCGCAACTTGGCCGGTGGTGGTCTGGCTGTGTCGGGTCTTGCCTTGATCGTGGCAGCTTGGGAGCCAACAGCTGCTTTGGCTGTGGCCTCGGGTCTGTTGCTCGGCTTTGGCAACAGCATGATTTATCCGGTCGTATCGGCGTGGATGGGACGCAATGCACCGGCGCATCGTCGCTCAGGTGTGCAGGCCATTGCCGCGACCGCTTTTTATAGCGGCATCTATGCGACGCCTTGGCCCGAGACCTATCTGGTCGCGGCTTTCGGCTTCTCGGTCACGCAAATGGTGCTGGGTCTTGCGGGCTTGGTTGTGGCGCTTGCCATCATCGGGGCGCGAACGGAGGGTTAACCGCCCGCTGCATCAAGCTCTGCCGACAGATTCAGCCATTCATCTTCCGCGCTCGCAATGGCTTTTTCAAGCTCGGCACGTTGCTGCGATAATTGCGCAGCCTTGGCGGGATCTTTGGCAAAAGCATCAGGCTGCGCGAGCATCTCATCCACCCGCGCCAGAAGTGCGGTGAATTTCTCAACGCGCGCCTCAGCCTCGGTGATCTTCTTGCGCAGCGGCGCGGTCTCGCGGCGCGACTTGGCATTTTCGCGGCGTTGGTCGGCTTGCGACGAGCGACCATCCTCGCCCTGTTTCTCGCTGCGGTTCTGACTGCGCGTGAGTTCGAGAACATGGCGACGATAGTCGTCCATATCGCCCTCGAAGGTTTTCACCGTGCCATCAGCCACCAGCCACAAACGATCCGCGCAGGCCTCCAGCAAATAGCGATCATGCGAGACGAGGATCACCGCGCCCTCAAAATCATTGAGTGCTTCGATCAATGCTGCGCGGCTGTCGATATCAAGATGGTTGGTCGGCTCGTCGAGGATGAGCAGATGCGGCCCGATGAAAGTGGCAAGCCCCATCAAGAGGCGCGCCTTTTCACCGCCCGACAATTCGCTCACGCGCGTGTCGGACTTCACATTGGGAAAGCCCATCTGCGCGCAGCGCGCACGGATCTTTGCCTCAGTCCCATCGCGCATCAGTTCGGCCACATGGCTATAGGGCGTGCCATGGGGGGACAGATCATCAACCTGATGCTGCGCAAAAAAGCCCACATCGAGTTTGGAGGAGCGCCGCACCACACCGCTCATCGGGTCCAGCCGGCCGGCAATGAGTTTGGCAAAGGTCGATTTACCATTGCCGTTTGAGCCCAGAAGACCAATGCGGTCATCATTGGAAATGGACAGCGAGAGCTTTGTCAGGATCGGCTTCTCGCCATAGCCAACACTCGCGCCCTCCATGGCAATGATGGGCGGAGAGAGGGGCTTTTGCGGTGAGGGCAGATGGAAGGGCAGGACTTCGCTGTCAACAAGAGCTGCAATCGGCTCCATCCGCGCGAGCATTTTCAAACGCGATTGGGCTTGGCGCGCTTTGGTGGCCTGCGCGCGGAAGCGATCGACAAAGGCTTGCAGATGGCGGCGATGCTCTTCCTGCTTTTTGACGAGCTTCATTTGCAACGCTTGCTGTTCGCGGCGCTGGCGCTCAAAGCTCGTATAATTGCCGCGCCACAAAGTGAGCTTGGCCGCATCCAGATGCAGGATATGATCGGCGACTTCATCGAGAAGATCGCGGTCATGGCTGATGACAAGAACAGTCGCAGGATAATGCGCCAGATAATCAATCAGCCACAAAGTGCCTTCCAGATCGAGATAGTTGGTCGGCTCATCGAGCAGCAAAATATCAGGACGCGAGAAGAGCACAGCAGCGAGGGCGACACGCATGCGCCAGCCGCCTGAATATTCGCTGAGGGAGCGCGACTGGCCTTCGTGGTCAAAGCCAAGGCCTGCCAGAATTTCAGCGGCGCGCGCGGGCGCCGAATGGGCGTCAATATCCACGAGCCGCGTCTGGATCTCGGCAATGCGCATCGGATCTGTCGCGGTCTCAGCCTCAGCCAGCAAAGCAGTGCGCTCTTTGTCGGCATCAAGCACGAAGTCGATCAATGTGCCGGGACCGCCGGGGGCTTCCTGCTCCACGCGGCCAAGGCGCGCATTGCGGGGCAGGGTGATGCTGCCGCTTTCAGGACCAAGCTCGCCGCTGATCATGCGAAAGAGCGTGGTCTTGCCCGTGCCATTGCGACCCACAAAGCCAACGCGCGCGCGGTCTGGCAACGCGGCGGTCGCGTCATCAAACAAAAGGCGCGGCCCGAGCCTGTAGGTGAGATCATTAATATGCAGCATCGGGGCTATCTGGCATGTGCGCGCGCCCCGCGCAATGGTGGCGCCTCACGACAGGCGCGTCACGCAGTCGGGCAGAGAGTCGCGCACCACTTGCGCCAAGGTCTCCATCGCCTTGCGGCGCGGCATATCGCGGCGAAACACCAGCCGCACCTTGCGCGAGGCTTTGTTGCCTTTGATAGGTTTGGCGATGAGCTTGTCGGACAGGCCAGTCCAATTGGCCACCGCAAGGCGCGGCACCAAGGTCACGCCATATTTGGCGGCGGTCAGATGAACGAGCGTTTCGAGCGAGGCAGCGCGCACATCGGCAGAGGCGGGGCCAGTTGCATTGCTCTGGCGGCCGCAGAGATCGAGCGCTTGATCGCGCAGGCAGTGACCATCGGTCAGGAGCAGCAATTGCGAGGGCTCAACCTGCGTGAGGTCGATCTCTTTGAGTTTCGCTAAAGGATCATCCTTCGGCATGATGAGCCAGAAGGGCTCTTCAAAAAGGTCGATCTCGGCGAGTTTGTCGGTGCCCGGATCGGTGGCGATGAGCGCAGCATCAAGCCCGCCATCGCTGAGGGGCGGTAGAATATGGCCGGTCAGATCTTCCAGAAGGCGCAGCGGCGCCATGGGCAGATAGCCAGCCGCTTTGGGCAGGACGAAAGGCATCAGATAAGGCGCGAGCGTGGGGATGACGCCCAGATGGATGGGGCCTGCCAGCGGATCGCGGCTGGCTCTGGCGGCGGTCATAATGTCATTGGCCGCGCTGACCGAGCGGCGCGCATGGGCCAGAATATCCTCCCCCACAGGGGTGAGGCGGATCTGCTTTCCTACACGCTCAAAAATCGTGACGCCCAGCTCCTCCTCCAATTTGAGGATCTGGCCGGACAGGGTCGGCTGGCTGACATGGCAGGCGGTTGCGGCGCGGCCAAAATGGCCCAGCTCAGCCACCGAAATCACATACCGAAGATCGCGCAGATTCACCGCTCAGGCTCCATATTGGCTCTACCGATGAAAATAGATCAAACCATCGGGCTTAGCAATGGTTGGCTCTCCATGCCCGCTCCTTGTGCAGCGCAAAGCCGGGGGCTATAAGGCGCCTCCCTCCATTCTTACGAGATCGAGCCCGACCATGGCGGTTCAGCGCACCTTTTCCATCCTGAAGCCCGACGTCACCCGTCGTAACCTCACTGGCGCCGTCAACGCCAAGATCGAGGATGCTGGCCTTCGCATCATCGCCCAGAAGCGCGTCCACATGACCCGCGAACAGGCGCAGACCTTCTATGCCGTTCACAAAGAGCGCCCCTTCTTTGGCGAGCTTGTGGACCAGATGAGCGCCGCTCCTGTTGTCGTGCAGGTTCTCGAAGGTGAAGACGCCATTGCCCGCTATCGCACGGTGATGGGCGCTACCAATCCTGAGAAGGCTGACGCGGGCACGATCCGCAAGCTCTTCGCGCTCAACATGGGCGAGAACTCAGTTCATGGCTCCGATGCTCCTGAGACCGCTGCGATTGAAATCGCCCAGTGGTTCTCCGGCAACGAGCTCGTCGGCTAAGCCTGACGCCTCTTTTCAAGTCTTGAACGGGGCCGCATGATTGCGCGCCCCGTTTTTGTTTGGGACTGCTCATGACGATTGTCCATCGCCCCTCCGTCTGCCCGCATGATTGCCCCTCCGCCTGCGCCCTTGAGGTTGAGGTGATTGACGGCCATCGCATCGGGCGTATTCGCGGGGCGCAGGACCAGACCTACACAGCAGGCGTCATCTGCGCGAAAGTCGCGCGCTATTCTGAGCGCATTCATCATCCCGAGCGCTTGCTCTATCCTTTGAAGCGCACGGGACGTAAGGGCTCTGGCTCCTTCAAGCGCATCTCTTGGGATGAAGCGCTTGATGAAATAGCATCACGCTTCCTCGCCGCCGAGCGCGATCACGGCGCGCAATCTGTGTGGCCTTATTATTATGCAGGCACGATGGGCCGCGTCATGCGAGATGGCATCAATCGTCTCGCCCATGCCAAGAAATATTCGCGCTTCTATGGCACGATCTGCGTCAATCTCGCCTGGCCCGGTGTGATTGCTGGCACGGGCAAATTGATGGGGCCTGATCCGCGTGAGATGGCTCTGTCTGATTGCGTGGTGATCTGGGGCACCAATGCTGTGGCGACGCAGGTCAATGTCATGACCCATGCGATGCGCGCGCGCAAAGAGCGCGGTGCCAAGATCGTCGTGATTGATATTTATCGCACGCCCACGATGGAACAGGCCGATCTTGCTTTGTGCCTGCGCCCCGGCACAGATGGCGCGCTCGCTTGCGCGGTCATGCATGTGCTCTTTCGTGATGGTCTGGCGGATTGGGACTATCTCGAGCGCTACACCGATGCGCCGCGCGAATTGGAAGAGCATCTCTCCTCGCGCACCCCCCAATGGGCTTCAGCCATCACGGGCCTCAGTGTGGAGGAGATCGAAGCCTTCGCGCATCTCGTGGGCCAGACCAAGCGCAGCTTCTTTCGATTGGGCTATGGCTTTTCGCGCCAACGCAATGGCGCGGTGAATATGCATGCGGCTTTGTGCATCCCTGCAGTGACAGGCGCGTGGGCATATGAAGGCGGCGGGGCCTTTCATAACAATGCAGCGATCTATCATTGGAAACAGGCGACGCTCGAAGGCCGCCACCTCATTGACCCCGCCGTGCGCGTGCTGGATCAATCGCGCATCGGCGCGGTGCTGACCAATGACTCCAGCGCTCTTGCAGGTGGTGGGCCTGTGAAAGCCATGCTGATCCAGAATACCAATCCGGTCAGTGTTGCGCCGGAACAGGACTTGGTGAAGCAGGGTTTTGCGCGCGAAGATCTGTTCATGGTCGTGCATGAGCAATTCATGACCGAGACCGCGCAGATGGCCGACATTGTTTTGCCCGCGACCATGTTCCTTGAACATATGGATATTTATTCAGGTGGCGGCCACCAATATGTGGAATTCGCCAACAAGCTGATCGAGCCTCCCGGTGAATGCCGCAGCAATCATGAAGTGATTTGCGCGCTGGCCAAAAGGCTGGGCGTGACCGATCCAAGCTTTGACATGAGTGTGCGAGAACTGGCCGACATCACTCTGCGTGAATCTGGCCTGCCCAAGCTTGAGGATCTGGAAGCGCGCAACTGGATTGATGTGCAGCCCGCATTTGAAGACGCGCATTTCCTCAATGGTTTTGGCTGGCCTGACGGCAAATTCCGCTTCAAGCCTGATTGGGGCAGCGTGCCTTTCGGCAATATTGGTCTGCAAGGTCCGTGGCAGAATTTGCCGACCATGCCGGATCATTGGGCGGTGATTGAAGAGGCCGATCAGCAGCATCCCTTCCGTCTGGCAACGAGCCCGGCGCGCAGTTTTCTCAACTCGACCTTCAACGAAACACCGTCCTCACGCGCGCGCGAAGGCAAGCCTTGCGTCTTCATGCATCCTGATGATGCCAGCGCGCTGGGCCTTGTTGATGATGAGCGCATCACGCTGGGCAATCAGCGCGGACAGGTGCGACTTGATGTGCGGCTCTTTGCCGGTGTGCCGCGCGGCGTTCTCATCAGCGAGGGGATCTGGCCCAATGCCGCCTTTGAGGATGGGCGCGGCATCAATACGCTCACAGGGGCCGATGCGCCGGCGCCTTTTGGCGGCGCGGCCTTCCATGACAATAAAGTCTGGGTCCAAAAAGCCTCATAGGCGCGGAAAAAGCGGCACCCCTGTCCCTTTTGCCTTGGCCTGATGCAGCAGGAATGTTATCGCCCGCTACCTGTCCTTTCGGAATGAATTGGGAGATTGTCCAGTGCGTATGACCTTCGGCGCTGTCGCGACCCTCGTTGTCCTCACCCTCTCGAGCGCTGCTTTTGCCTCTGGTCGCCCCCCGGGCGTGCCGTCGGGCTTCAACACACCCCCGACCAATGAGCAGATCCGTGGCCGCTTGAAGGAGATTTGCACGGGTCTCCTGACCAATGACGGCAAGGGCGAAGATGTCGCGAGCCGCCGCTGCGGTTGCTATTCAGAGCGCGTGGTGAAGTCCATGACGCCAGCTGAACTTGATGAGATGCGCACCACCGGCAAATTCTCGCCCAGCGCCCAGCCCAAGGCCAAGAAGGCCATGGCCAGCTGCCGCGTCAACGGTTGATCGCCTGATTACAAATCTGGAGAGATGAGGGCGCCCGTTGTGGCGCTCTCTTTCGTTATGAGCACGCGCGCGCCATCAATCTGCAACGCGCCCGCTGCCAACAAACGCAAAGCCAGCGGATAGAGCTTGTGCTCTTGCTGCAGAACGCGCGCGCCCAAAGTCTCTGGCGTATCCGCGCTTAGAACAGGCACAGCGGCCTGCGCAATGATCGGGCCTTCATCCATGCCCGGCACAACAAAATGCACCGTCGCGCCATGCAGCTTCACCCCATCGGCCAGCGCACGTTCATGCGTATGCAGGCCCTTATAGAGCGGCAGAAGAGCAGGGTGGATATTAAGCATCTTGCCGGACCATTGCTCGACGAACCATGGCGTCAGCAAGCGCATGAAACCGGCAAGGCAGACGATATCGATGTTGTGCGCGAGCAAAACCTCTTGCATCGCGCGCTCAAACTCTTCGCGCGTTGCATAGGCTTTGTGGTCCAGCGCCACAGCCTCGATCCCTTCGCGCCGCGCGGTCTCAAGTCCAGCTGCGTCGGGACGGTTGGAGAGCACCAGCGCAATCTGCGCTGGAAAAGCAGGATCTTTGGCCGCCGCAATCAGGCTCGTCATATTCGAGCCGCGACCGGAGATGAGAGCGGCGACGCGCTTTTTCATCACAGAGCCAGCTTGCCGCGATAGGTCACGCGCTCGTCTGTGTCATTGGCGGTGACTTCACCCACGCGCACAGGCGCTTCGCCCGCAGCTGTCAATGCAGCTTCCACTTCGCTGGCGCGTGCAGCTTCAGCCACAACGATCATGCCAATGCCGCAGTTGAAGGTGCGCAGCATTTCGCGTTCAGCGACATTGCCAGTCTTGGCAAGCCAGCTGAAGACGGCAGGCACTTTGATGGCGGCAAGATCGAGCGAAACGCCAAAGCCCTTGGACAAAACGCGCGGAATATTATCGGGGAAGCCGCCGCCCGTAATATGCGCCAGCGCCTTGATGCCGTCAGTGGCTTTGAGAGCTGCCAGAAGCGGCTTCACATAAAGACGCGTGGGTGTGAGCAGTGCTTGCGCGAGTGTCGCATTGGCCGCGAAAGGCGCAGGCGCATCCCAGCCAAGACCGCTCAGCGCCACAATGCGGCGCACGAGCGAGAAGCCATTGGAATGGACGCCCGAGGAGGGCAGGCCAAACAGAACATCGCCGACTTTCAGATCGCCGCGCGGCAACAGATGGCCGCGCTCGGCAGCGCCCACCGCAAAGCCCGCCAGATCATAATCATTGCCTGCATACATGCCTGGCATTTCGGCGGTCTCGCCACCGATGAGCGCGCAACCAGAGTCGACGCAGCCCTTGGCGATGCCTTTGACGATATCGGCGCCCGTCTTGGGGTCGAGTTTGCCGGTGGCATAATAGTCGAGGAAGAAGAGCGGCTCGGCGCCCTGCACGATGAGATCATTGACGCACATGGCCACGAGGTCGATGCCGACCGTATCGTGAATGCCGCTCTCAATGGCGATTTTGACCTTGGTCCCCACGCCATCATTGGCAGCGACCAGAATGGGATCGGTGAAGCCAGCCGCTTTGAGGTCAAACAGACCGCCAAAGCCGCCGATCTCCGCATCCGCACCCGGACGGCGGGTGGCGCGGACGAGCGGCTTGATCCGGTCAACCATTTCATTGCCAGCGTCGATATCGACACCCGCCTGAGCATAGGTCAGGCCCGGCTTGCCCTCAGTCTGCATGGTCTATCCCCTGTGTGTTGCGGGGTTAACGCGGGGCGGGGTGAGATGCAAGGCGATCAGGCAGGTTCACCACATCCCTGTGATGATAGACCGATATTCAGGAGGGCCGAAGCAGGGCATACTGGGCAAAATGGCTCACGGGCAGGAAAAGTGGACAATATCCCAAATCTGATCACGGTCATGCGGCTGCTGCTGGTGCCGGTCGTCATTAGCTCCATTACGTCCCATCACTGGCATTTCGCCTTTGGGGCCTTCGCTATTGCCGGTATTTCGGACGCAATCGACGGTTTTATTGCCCGCCGCTTTGATATGCGCTCGGAATTGGGGGCCTATCTCGACCCGCTGGCCGATAAGGCCCTTCTCATGTCGATCTATGTCGCCTTGGCCATTGCAACCATTTTGCCGGGCTGGATCGCCATTTTGGTGGTCTCGCGCGATCTGATGATCGTGGGGGCGGTGGTCATCTCCTGGGTTTTGGACAAGCCGGTGGCCATTCGGCCCCTCTGGGTCTCCAAATTCAATACGGCGGCCCAGATCTCCTTTGCGGGGGCGGTTCTGGCGGCCATGGCCTTCGGCTTTACCCTGGACGGCTGGTTCGAGGTCATGCTCTCAGGGGTCGCGGCATTGACGCTGGCCTCAACGGCGGCCTATCTGACCCAGTGGCTCAAACATATGAGCGCGTGAAGGGCGTTAGCATGCGGCTCGAACGACAGGTTGGATTTTGGCTCGCGGCGCTCGCAGGGCTTATCCTCTTCCTCTATGTCTTCAGTGGCATTTTGCTGCCTTTCGTGGCGGGCCTGATCCTCGCTTATCTGCTCGACCCGCTGGCCGACCGGCTGGAGAGCTGGGGCATGAACCGGCTGAGCGCGGCCCTGCTCATCGTTCTGCTGGTCTCGCTGCTGTTCATCTTGATGCTGATCCTCGTCGTGCCTGTTCTGGCGCATCAGCTCTCCGCCTTCATCGAAACTCTCCCCGGTCTGATCACGAAGCTGCAGTCTTTGTTGTCGGAGGAGGGTGGCTTCTTCGCCAATCTGGTGGAGCGTTTTGGCTTGCGCGAAAAGCTCGCCTCCACCGATGTGCAAGATTGGCTGGGCGATGTGGCGCGCCAGGGTGCGCAATGGCTGCTGGCTTTCTTGAAGTCGCTCTGGTCAGGCGGGCAGGCATTGGTGGGCGTCTTCTCGCTGCTCGTCGTCACGCCCGTTGTGGCATTCTATCTGCTGCTTGATTGGGACCGGATGATTGCGACGCTCGATGATTTGTCGCCGCGCTCGCAGCGCGAGACCGTGCGCGCCATCGCGCGTGATATGAACCGCGCTGTGGCCGGCTTTTTGCGCGGTCAGTCGCTGGTCTGTCTGTTTCTGGGTCTGTGGTATGGCATCGGCCTGTCACTGGTCGGGCTTAACTTTGGCTTCTTGATTGGCATTGGCGCAGGCCTTTTGAGCTTCGTGCCTTATGTGGGCTCGCTCACGGCGCTTGTTTTGTCCGCAGGCATTGCCATTGTGCAGGGCTGGCCGAGCGGGTGGCTGTTTGGTCTGTCGATGTTGGTGATCGGCATTGGCCAGTTCCTGGAAGGCAATGTGCTGACGCCGCGTCTTGTGGGGGCATCGGTGGGTCTGCATCCCGTCTGGTTGATGTTCGCGCTCTTTGCCTTCGGTTCGCTCTTTGGGTTCACCGGCCTCATTCTCGCCGTGCCGGTTGCTGCCATCATCGGCGTTTTGTGCCGCTTTGCGGTGGCGCGATATGTGGAAAGCCCGCTCTATCGCAGTGGCGCGGGGGAACGGATCTGATGGGGCGTCAGCTCACACTGGATTTGCCGGTTGAGACGCGTTTTGGTCGAGAGGACTTTTTGGTCTCTCCCTCCAATGAACGCGCCTTTGCGATGTTTGAAAGCTGGCCGCAATGGCCAGATCACGTTCTTCTGCTGCTGGGGCCAACGGGTGCGGGCAAAAGCCATCTGGGCGCCATCTGGGCGCAGATGAGCGGCGCGCGCACATTGCCAGCCTCTGCGCTGGCGGGCGCTGATCTGCCTGCCCTTGTCGCAGGTGGCGCGATCTTGCTGGAGGATGCCGATAAGGCGGGCGGCACTGAGGCTGAGTTTTTCCATCTGCTCAATCTGGTGCGAAGTACGCCCGATTGTTGGCTCACCATCACCGCGCGCAGCTGGCCTGATGGCTGGGGCCTCAAGACGGCGGATCTGATCTCGCGCCTGCGTCTTGCGCCCGCTGTTGAGATCAGCGAGCCCGATGATGCTTTGGTGCGCGCTGTTCTGGTGAAGCTGTTTCACGACCGCCAGCTCGAGGTTGATATCTCGGTGGTGGAATATTTGGTGCTGCGGATCGAGCGATCTTTGGACGCGGTGCGCCATATCGTCGATCTGCTCGACCGCGAGGCCTTGACGGTCGGGCGGCGCATCACGCGCCCTATGGCGGGGGATGTCTTGCGCGGGCTGGAAAAGGGCTCATAAAACCGTCATGCTAGTGTCATCAAAACGCTAAATGTTCTCCAGCCTTGCCATTTAGCGAAGGAGGCCCGGTTGAACCATCCCATGCCAGAGACCGCCCTGAATGCAGCGCCTGCCTTAAGCAGCGCGGCTGAGGCTGGCCTGTCGATGGCCCATCAGCCAGAGCGCTTCATCAATCGTGAGCTGTCCTGGCTGGAGTTCAATCGCCGCGTGATGCATGAGGCCTCCAACCCCAATCATCCCTTGCTCGAGCAATTGCGCTTTTTGTCGATCTCGGCGAGCAATCTTGATGAGTTCTTCATGGTGCGCGTGGCGGGCCTGCGCCGTCAGGTGCGCGCGGGGGTGATGACGCCGTCAGAAGATGGTCTGAGCCCGACCGAGCAACTGGCGCGTATTCGCCAGCGTGTGTCCAAGCTCACCTCCGAGCAGCAGACCCGCTGGCACACTTTGCGGCAGGAGCTTGGTAAAGAGGCGATTGAATTGCTCGACGTTGCGGATTTGAGCAAAGCCGAACATGACTGGCTGATTGATCATTTTCTGCTGCATGTCTTTCCCGTTCTCACCCCCATCGCCATTGATCCGGCTCATCCGTTCCCCTTCATTCCCAATTTCGGCTTCAGTGTCGCGCTGGAACTGGTGCGCCAGTCCGATGGTCGGCGCTTGAATGCTTTGGTGCGTTTGCCTGCCAAGATCGAACGTTTCGTGCAGCTGCCCGATGTTCTGGCCCCCGGCAAGACGCGCTTCATCGCGCTTGAAACTTTGATCACGATGCAGTCAACGCGGCTCTTCCCCGGCTATGCGGTGAAAGGGCAGGGCGTGTTTCGTGTCGTGCGCGACAGCGAGATCGAAATTGAAGAAGAAGCGGAAGATCTCGTTCTTCTGTTTGAGACAGCGCTCAAGCGTCGTCGCCGTGGCATTGTCATCCGGCTAGAGCTTGAAGCCTCCATGCCGCAAGATCTGCAGGATTTTGTCGCGCGTGAACTCGATGTTCTGCCCGAAGAGATCTTCGTTCACGATGGCATGTTGGCGCTCAATGATCTGTCAGAGATTGTCGCCGTTGATCGGCCTGATCTGAAATTCCCACCCTTCAATCCGCGCTTTCCTGAACGTGTGCGCGATAATGGCGGGGATTGCTTTGCCGCGATCAAACAAAAAGACCTCGTGGTGCATCACCCTTACGAGTCTTTTGATGTGGTCGTGCAGTTTTTGACGCAGGCCGCTCGCGATCCCAATGTCGTGGCGATCAAACAGACGCTCTATCGCACCTCCAATGACAGCCCTATCGTGCGCGCTTTGATTGAAGCGGCCGAGGCTGGCAAATCCGTCACCGCCCTCATCGAGCTCAAAGCGCGCTTTGATGAAGAGGCCAATATTCGATGGGCGCGCGATTTGGAGCGCGCAGGCGCGCAGGTCGTCTTTGGCTTCATTGAGCTGAAGACCCATGCCAAGCTCTCCATGGTCGTGCGCCGTGAAGGTGGGATGCTTGCCACTTACTGCCATCTGGGCACAGGCAATTACCATCCCGTCACCGCGCGCATCTATACCGACATTTCCTATTTCACGGCCGATGCCTCTATCGGCCGCGATGTGGCGCGCATCTTCAATTATATCACCGGCTATGCTGAGCCTGCGGGGCTTGAACATTTGTCGGTCTCGCCG
The DNA here is from genome assembly GCA_947454485.1 of Beijerinckiaceae bacterium. Classification (GTDB taxonomy): domain Bacteria; phylum Pseudomonadota; class Alphaproteobacteria; order Rhizobiales; family Beijerinckiaceae; genus Terripilifer. The sequence continues at coordinate 62,037 of CANGJJ010000007.1, read as the reverse complement.
ATCTCGCTCAAGAAGCGATTGCTGCAACATATCGACGACGAGATTGCCTTTGCGCGCGCGGGCAAACCTGCGGCCATTTGGGGCAAGTGCAATGCTCTCGTTGATCCTGAGATCATTGATGCGCTCTATCGTGCAAGTCAGGCGGGTGTGCAGGTTGATTTTGTCGTGCGCGGCATTTGCTGTTTGCGTCCCGGCGTGGCGGGACTGTCAGAGAATATCCGCGTCAAATCTATCGTTGGGCGCTTTTTGGAACATGCGCGCGTCTATGCTTTTGGCGGTGGGCATGGCCTGCCGCATCCCAAGGCGCATGTCTATATTTCGTCAGCCGATCTGATGCAGCGCAATCTCGACCGCCGCGTTGAGGTTCTGGTGCCCATCGTCAATCCAACTGTGCATGAACAGGTGCTGGACCAGATTCTGGTTGCCAATCTCATGGACAACCAGCAGAGCTACCGTGTCCTGCCCGATGGCAGCAGTGAGCGCATTCTGGTGCCCGAAGGTGCAGAAGTGTTCAACGCACATAAATATTTCATGACCAATCCCAGCCTGTCTGGACGCGGTAAATCGCTGAAAGACTCGAGCCCCAAGACGCTGCTCAAGCGCCTTCTGACGCGGTGACCTGATGACATCGACCAAAAGTCTCGCCAAACTCGATGCACCGGGTCGCCTTGCGCTCGGCAAGCCGGTCGCCATTGTCGATATCGGCTCCAACTCGGTGCGTCTGGTGGCCTATGAAGGCCTTTCGCGTGTTCCAAGCCCGATCTTCAATGACAAATTGCTCTGCGGTCTTGGTCGCGGCGTTGCCGTCACGGGTCGCTTGCCTGATGACGGTGTTGAAAAAGCGCTGGGGGCGCTGAAGCGTTTTCGTGTTTTGTGCAACATCATGGAAATTGGTGATGTGCATGTGCTGGCGACAGCTGCCGCGCGCGATGCCACCAATGGCAAACAATTCCTGGCTGAAGCAGAATCTGCCATCGGCGCACCCATCGAGCTTTTGTCCGGCAAGCGGGAAGCCGAACTCTCCGCACTCGGCGTTGTCTCAGGCTTCTTTCAGCCTGATGGCGTGGTGGGCGATTTGGGCGGTGGCTCGCTCGAGTTGAACGATGTTCACAATGGCAAGCTCGGTAAGGGCCAGACCTTCCCGCTGGGCGGCCTGTCTTTGATGGATGTGTCTGGCAAGAGCCCGAAGAAAGCGCTCAAGATCGTGCGCGAGGCTTTGGCCGATTGCAAACAACTCGAAGGCCTGCAGGGCCGCACCTTCTATGCGGTCGGTGGCACATGGCGCGCTTTGGCGCGTTTGCATATGCGCCAGCGCAATTATCCGCTCAATGTCATGCATGGCTATCGCATTGCCGCGCGTGATGCAGCTGACTTTGCCTCGCTCGTCGAGCGCGTGAGCGTGGATGCGCTCATCGCCATTGAAAGCGTCTCGACTGCACGTCGTCCCTTGCTGGCCTATGGCGCGGCGGTGCTCGATGAGATCTTGCGCCGCGCGAAACCGAAAGATGTTGTGATCTCGGCTTTGGGTGTGCGCGAAGGCTTGATCTATGAGCGTCTCGATGCGGCGCAGCGCAAGCTTGATCCGCTGATTGCCTCAGCCCGCGACCTCAATGTGCTGCGCTCGCGCGCGCCTGAACATGGTGAAGATCTGTGCAGCTGGACGGATCGCTTCATGCGCTCGACGCAGCTTGAAGAAAGCGCCGATGACAAGCGATTGCGTCATGCGGCCTGTTTGCTGGCAGACATTGGCTGGCGCGCGCATCCTGATTATCGCGGCGAGCAATCGCTGAACATCATCGCCAATGCGGCCTTTGTGGGCATTGACCATCCCGGCCGCGCCTTCCTGGCGCTGACGACCTCTTATCGGCACATGGGGCCTGATGCTGATGTCAGCCCCACCATTCGCACGCTCGCCAATGTGCGCATGCTGGACCGCGCGCATATTCTGGGAGCTGCCATGCGGGTCGGCTATATTCTCTCAGCCGCCATGCCCGGCGTCTTGCCGCGCTGCCCGATGGTCTGTTCAAAAGACAAGATTGTTTTGACGGTGCCGACTGATCTCGCCCCGCTCGTCAATGAACGTCTGCATGGCAGGTTGAAGCAGATGGCCAAATTGATCGGGCGCGAGCCTCAGATCAAGATCAGCGCTTGATCACTCAGCCGCATTGGCAGAGGCGTCGGGCGCATCCTGCCATTCGAGCGTGACGACTTTTCCCTCTTCCACAGTGAGGGCAAGGCGGCCGTGTTTCAGCTCCAGCGCCTTGTGACCGAACAGCTCACGCCGCCAACCTGTCATCGCGCTGACTTTGGCTTTGTCATCGACGGCGATTGCTTCCAGATCATCAACAGTGGCGATCATCTTGGCGGCAACGCCGTGGCGCTCGGCCACCTGACGCAGCAAGACTTTCAAGAGTTCAACCGTCGCACCACCGCTATTGTTGCGACGCTCGCGGTCGATGCGGGGCAGGGTCTTGGGGTCGCGCTCAACACCGCGCTCAATGGCGGCCAGAATATCAGCGCCTGAGCGCGAGCGCTCCATGCCACGCGGGAAGGAGCGCAATTGTGCCAAAGCTTCAGGCGTGCGCGGCGCAGCAAGCGCCACCTCAACCATAATATCGTCTTTGAGCACACGCGAGCGCGGCACATCGCGGCTTTGCGCTTCGCGTTCGCGCCAAGCCGAGACTTCCATCAGCACAGCCAGATCGCGGGGCTTACGCGCACGATTGCGCAAACGCTCCCACGCATTTTCAGGATGCTGCTCATAAGTGGACGCTGAGGTCAGCGTCTTCATCTCATCAGCCAGCCAACTGGTGCGGCCAGATTTTTCCAGACGCGCGACGAGCGAGCGATAGACATCGCGCAGATGCGTCACATCGGCGAGCGCATAAGTGATCTGTGCATCCGACAAAGGCCGACGCGACCAGTCGGTGAAGCGCGAAGATTTGTCGAGCGAGATTTTGCAGATGGACTGAACCAGTTCGCCATAGCTCACTTGATCGCCAAAGCCGCAGACCATGGCGGCGACCTGCGTGTCGAACAAAGGCGCGGGCACCATCTTGGCAAGATGCCACATGATTTCGACATCCTGGCGCGCGGCGTGGAACACTTTCACCACGCGCTCATTCGCCATGAGGTCGAAGAAGGGTGCCATATCGAGCCCCTCAGCAAGCGTGTCGATAGCCACCGCCTCGTCATCGGAGGCGAGCTGAATGACACAGACCTTCGGCCAGAAAGTTGTCTCGCGCAGAAACTCGGTATCCACCGTGACGAAGTCGTGACGGGCGAGGCGGGCGCAGACCAAGGCAAGGTCGCTGGAGGATGTAATCAGGCTCATTAAGGCCTCTATACATGAATCGCTCTGGGAGGGCGAGGCAGGATTGGGGCGGAAAATCGTCGTTTTGCTCCACAGTTGCGCCCCACTGAGGCCATCTGGGCTCGGCACAAGGCGGCGCAAAGCCAGTCCCTCAGCCTTTCGTCTGATCCCATGTCCTATCTCGAGCCGCCACCTTTTCCCGCCCCCGTCATCGTCCAGAAAGATGTCGGCGGCTTTGTTGCTGATTATCAGGCCCAAACGGAGCGCTACCGTATTGAGGGGCGCGAGGTGCGCCTGCATGAATGTCGCTCGGCCTGCACTCTGGCCCTCAGCCTGCCGGGGGTCTGCGTCTATCCCACCAGCGTGGTGAAATTTCACGCCGCCTATGATGCGATCACCCGCGAGCGCCATGAGGGCGTGACGCGCCTCTTGTTTGAGAGCTATCCGGTGCCCGTAAAAGCGCGGCTCGGCGAGCTGACGCGCGATTATCGCATCCTCACAGGGCGCGATCTGATCTTGCTGGGCGTGCGCGCCTGCGACGAGCGCGTGGCATGGAAGGACCAGAGCCCCGCGCCCAAAAAGCAGCGCCCGGAAACCCCGATCCCTCAAAAGGAGACCACGCAGGCCTCGGGCTGGAATATTCTGGATTGGGTGATCGCCAAGGTGGGTCTGTAGGGGCAGGGTGCTGGGTAATCCTTCTCCCAATGGGAGAAGGTGCCCGCAGCGCGGGCGGATGAGGGGATCGGGTTTGTGTCGAGAGAGGCACCACCCATCTTCCCACTCGAGGGGAAGGTGGGGTTCTCTGTCCTGAAAGCGTCGATCCCCTCATCAGTCAGCATCCGCTGACAGCTTCTCCCATTGGGAGAAGCGAGTGCCTCTTCTTTGTTGATGGCAGCCCCCCATCGAACCCTTCTCCCAGTGGGAGAAGGTGCCCGCAGCGCGGGCGGATGAGGGGATCGGGTGATAGCCAAGAGTGGCTCCCCCATTGTGAGCCTCATTCTGAAAGACCCGATCCCCGCCTCAGTCGGCATCCGCCGACAGCTCCTCCCACTGGGAGGAGCGGGTGCCCTCTCTTTTCAGATTTAGCAAACCTGCATCACCCTTCCCCCAATGGGAGAAGGGCGGCTCAGGCTTTGGCCTATGACAGCTACGCCGCCTTCCTCACCCCTCTGGTTTGTTGTAACGACAGGTCATCTTGCGCCCGAGGGACCAGACATGAACCGATTTATCGCCCAAATTTTTGCCGGCATCCTGTCCCTCGTCCATCTGGTCGTCATCATCGGGCTGGGACTGGTCACGCTGGCGGCTTTCAGCGAGGACAAGCGCAGCCTCTCGTCGATTGGCCACGCCTTTGGTTTTGGCTTCGATGACCGCTACATCCTCTTCATCGTGTTCCTTTGCTGGGTTGGCTATGTCCTGCTCATGGGCATCATCTCGACCTTCATCTCCATCAATGAGAACCTTGAGCGGCTGAATGCCAAGCTCGAGGAGCTGCCGGGGAAGATGCGGGGGGAATAGGCCAAGGGGGCTATCCTTCCCCCACTGGGCAGAGCGGGCGCCCTCCACGGAGCGGCCGGCCCCTCGAATAGATGGTCCTCCCTTCCCCCAATCCCCGTTTTCCCCTACACAGCGGCCAACGCGCCTTGGCGCATCTTTGAGTCCCCTGAGAGAGCCCATGCATCGCTACCGTTCCCATACCTGCGCCGAGCCGTCCGAGGCTGCCATTGGGCAGGAGATCCGCCTGTCGGGCTGGTGCCACCGCATCCGCGACCATGGCGGCGTTTTGTTCATTGATCTGCGCGACCACTATGGCCTGACGCAATGCGTGGTGGACCCGGACTCGCCGGCTTTCAAAACGGCTGAGACCTTGCGCTCTGAATGGGTCGTGCGGCTCGATGGCAAGTTGCGCGCCCGTCCCGAGGGCACACAGAATGCCGATATGGCGACAGGGCAGGTTGAGCTTTATGTCACCGACATCGAAGTTTTGGGCGAGGCAAAGGAGCTGCCGCTGCCGGTCTTTGGTGATCAGGACTATCCCGAAGAGACGCGCCTGAAATATCGCTTCCTCGATCTGCGTCGCGAGCGTCTGCACAACAACATCATGCTGCGCGTGAATGTGGTGGATGCGATGCGCCGCCGCATGAAGGGCGCGGGCTTCAATGAATTTGCAACGCCGATCCTGACGGCCTCTTCGCCCGAAGGCGCGCGCGACTTCCTTGTGCCCTCGCGCATTCACCCCGGCAAGTTTTATGCGCTGCCCCAAGCACCGCAGCAATATAAGCAGCTCTTGATGATGGCGGGCTTTGACCGCTATTTTCAGATCGCGCCTTGCTTCCGCGATGAAGATCCGCGCGCAGATCGTTTGCCCGGTGAGTTCTACCAGCTCGATCTTGAAATGAGCTTCGTCACGCAGGAAGATATTTTCGACGCGATGGAGCCTGTCATTTCGGGCATCTTCGAAGAATTCGGCAATGGCCGTCCGGTGACGAAGAAGTGGCCGCGGATTCCCTATGCAGAGGCCATGCGCAAATATGGCTCAGACAAGCCCGATCTGCGCAATCCGATTGTGATGCAGGATGTGTCGGAGCATTTCCGTGGCTCCAACTTCAAAGTCTTTGCGCGCTTGCTCGAAGCGCCGAAGAATGAAGTCTGGGCGATCCCTGCACCCACCGGCGGTCAGCGCACATTCTGTGACCGTATGAACAGCTGGGCGCAGAGCGAAGGCCAGCCGGGTCTTGGTTATATCTTCTGGCGCGATGCTGAGGGTAAGGCCGAGGCGGCAGGCCCCATTGCCAATAATATCGGGCCTGAGCGGGCAGAGGCCATTCGCATGCAGCTGGGTCTGTCGGCGGGCGATGCCTGTTTCTTTGCAGCGGGTGATCCTGACAAATTCGCGCGCTTTGCGGGCAATGCGCGCATCAAGGCAGGTCAGGATCTCGGCCTCATCGACGAGAACCGTTTTGAACTCGCCTGGATTGTCGACTTCCCGATGTATGAGTGGAACGAAGACGACAAGAAGGTCGACTTCTCGCACAATCCTTTCTCCATGCCCCAAGGTGGTCTCGACGCGCTCCTCAATCAGGATCCGCTGACCATCAAGGCTTTCCAATATGACATCGCTTGCAATGGTTTTGAGATCGCCTCGGGCGGTATTCGCAACCACAAGCCCGATGCCATGGTGAAGGCTTTCGAGATTGCAGGCTATGGCGAAGAGACGGTCGTTGAGCGCTTTGGCGGCATGTATCGCGCCTTCCAATATGGCGCGCCGCCCCATGGCGGCATGGCCGCTGGTGTGGACCGCATCATCATGCTGCTCGCAGGTGAACAGAATCTGCGCGAAGTCGCGCTCTTCCCGATGAACCAGCGCGCTGAAGACATTTTGATGGGCGCGCCCTCAGAAGCAACTCCCAAGCAGATGCGCGAATTACATCTGCGTGTGAATGCGCCGGAGAAATAAGCGCCGCAATGATCCCCGTCTCCTGCACGATCATCGCCAAGAATGAAGTGGATCGCATCGAACGTGCGATCCGCTCCGTCGAAGGTCTGGTCGATGAAGTGCTGGTGATTGACTCAGGCTCAACAGATGGCACGCAGGCTCTGGCTGAGCGTCTGGGCGCGCGTGTCATTCACAATGACTGGGTCGGCTATGGGCCGCAAAAGCGCTTTGCCGAAGATCAGGCCAGGCATGACTGGATTTTAAATCTCGACGCTGATGAGTGGCTCTCAGAGCCTCTGCGCGACGAGCTGCGCGCTTTGCTGCAAGAGCAGCGTCTGCATGCCACCAGCTACAAGATGCGTGTCACTATCGTCTATCCGCATCGCCAAGAGCCTGCGCCCTTTGCTGACAGCACCATCTGCCTGCGGCTTTATGATCGGCGCGTGGCGCGCTTCTCCTCCTCGCTGGTGCATGACAATGTGCCCGACCAGCCCGATACGGTGCTTTTGAAAGAGCGGGTGCTGCATCGCTCTTTCCGGGGGCTTGGCGATGTGGTGCGCAAGGAGCTTGGCTATTTCGAGCTGCAGACCAAGGAAAAGAGCAAGCCGCATTGGGAGCTGGCCCTGCGCCTGCCCATCGAGCTGCCCTACCAGTTCTTCCGCTATTACATCCTCGCGCGGCACTGTTTTGGCGGGCTCTACGGCTTTTGTGCCGCGGTCACGCTCGCCTATATGCGCTTCTTGCGGCTCATCTTGCTGCGTGGCTGGTAGTTTTTCGCAATTTCTTTAATTGCCCTTCAGGGCAATGGGTGGCAATCCTAGGCAAAGCACAATCTATGCCTTGCTGGGAGTTCTTCGTGGCCACCAAAATGTCTGATGACCTGCGCTCTGGGGCGCTCATCTATCACCGCCACCCCAAGCCCGGTAAGCTTGAAATTCAGGCCACCAAGCCGCTGGGCAACCAGCGCGATCTGGCCTTGGCCTATTCCCCCGGCGTGGCAGCGGCCTGCGAGGCCATTGTTGATGATCCTGAAGAGGCCGCCAATCTCACGGCCCGCCAGAATCTGGTCGCTGTCATCACCAATGGCACGGCGGTTCTGGGCTTGGGCGATATTGGCCCGCTGGCCTCCAAGCCCGTGATGGAAGGCAAGGCCGTTCTCTTCAAGAAATTCGCTGGCATTGATGTGTTCGACATCGAAGTGCAGGAGAAGGACATTCAGCGCTTTGTGGATGTGGTCGCGGCTTTGGAGCCGACCTTTGGCGGCATCAATCTGGAAGACATCAAAGGCCCTGAATGTTTCGAGATTGAAAAGCGCCTGCGCGAGCGCATGAAGATCCCGGTCTTTCATGACGACCAGCATGGCACGGCGATCATCGTCGGCGCTGCGGTGCTGAATGCTTTGGAGCTTGGCAAAAAGAAAATCTCCGAGGTCAAGATTGTCGCCTCAGGTGCGGGCGCGGCCTCGCTGGCTTGCCTCAATCTGCTCGTCTCGCTGGGTGCCAAGCGCGAGAATATCTGGGTGAGCGATCTTGAAGGCGTGGTCTATAAGGGCCGCACCGTGCTCATGGATCCTTGGAAAGAGGTCTATGCAAAAGAGACCAATGCCCGTTCGCTAACCGATATTATCGGCGGCGCGGATATTTTCCTCGGCCTCTCGGCTGGCGGCGTGTTGAAGCCTGAGATGGTGAAGCAGATGGGTGAGCGCCCGCTCATCCTCGCGCTGGCCAATCCAAGTCCTGAAATCTTGCCCGAAGATGCTTTGTTCGCGCGCCCCGATGCACTGATTTGCACAGGCCGCTCGGACTATCCCAATCAGGTCAATAATGTCCTGTGCTTCCCTTACATCTTCCGTGGTGCGCTCGATGTTGGCGCGACGACGATTGATGAGAATATGAAGCTGGCGGCGGTGCGCGCGATTGCAGCGCTCGCCCATGAGGCCTCCTCAGAAGTCGCCGCCCGCGCCTATGGCGGCGAGGCGCCGACCTTTGGTCCAAGCTCCCTGATCCCCAATCCTTTCGATCCGCGCCTCATTTTGCGCATTGCGCCAGCTGTCGCGCGCGCGGCGATGGAGTCGGGTGTGGCCAAAAAGCCGATCACCGACTTTGCCGCTTATGAAGAGACCCTGTCGCGCTTCGTCTTCCGCTCCGGCTTCATCATGAAGCCCGTCTTTGCGCAGGCCAAAGCCGACAAGCGCCGCGTGATCTATGCTGACGGTGAAGACGAGCGCGTCCTGCGCGCCGCGCAAGTGGTGCTGGAGGAGGGGCTGGCTGTGCCGATCCTCATTGGCCGCCCGGCTGTGGTTGAAAAGCGTATCGAGCGCTTCGGCCTCAATGTGCGCGCGGGCCGCGACTTTGAATTGGTCAATCCTGAGTCAGATGCGCGCTATCGCGATTATGTCTCCACCTTCATGGAGGTCGCGGGCCGTCGCGGCTATACGCCAGATGCAGCGCGCGCTCTTGTGCGCACATCGCCCACTGTCATCGCAGCCCTTGCTGTGCAGCGCGGTGATGCAGATGCGATGCTCTGCGGTCTTGAAGGGCGCTTTGGCTCACGCCTGCGCCAGATCGGCGACATCATTGGTCTGGCCCCGGGTGTGCGCGGCTTCTCGGCGATGAGCTTGCTCATCTCCAACAAGGGCGCCTTCTTCTTTGCTGATACGCATGTGCGCGCAGACCCAACCGCGCAGGAGATTGCAGACACAACCGCTGCCTGCGCCCAGCATGTGCGCCGCTTCGGTATGCAGCCGAAAGTTGCGCTGCTCTCGCATTCAGACTTCGGCTCGCATGACACCAATTCGGCCAAGAAGATGCGCGAGGCTTTGCATCTGATCCGCGAGCGTCTGCCGACTTTGGAAGTGGATGGCGAGATGCAGGCTGACACGGCTTTGTCGCAAACCATTCGCGATGTGGTTTTGCCCGGCTCACGCCTGCGTGGTGAAGCCAATGTGCTCGTCATGCCTAATCTCGACGCGGCCAATATCTCCTTCCAGCTCGTCAAGATGCTGACGGATGCGCTGCCTGTTGGTCCGATTCTGATGGGGGCGGCCAAGCCCGTCCATATCCTCACACCCTCTGTGACAGCGCGCGGCGTGGTCAATATGACCGCCATTGCCGCAGCGGAAGCCCAGTCCCGCGACAACTGGGATCCAGCCTGATTACAGTCCTTCTGCCGCTCTGCGATCCACGTCTCGAAAGAGGCGTGGATTTTTTTTGCACAACGCTACGGAATGAGAAGCTATTGGGTGCAAAGCTGTTTTGAATTTCATCAACGGCTTACACTTTGCTTCATCTACACACTCGATCCTCGCGTGTAATTTATTTGTTATTTTGCAAATTCAAATTTTTGAAAACAAACTAACAAATGGTCAGAATCTGGATTGCCAAGTTACATTTCATGCATATTTTGAGGGCCGCTGAGCTCATTCAGTGTAAGCGCCCTCAGGGTGCTTGATGCGGCTGCCGCAAGACATGTGGGATCATTTAATCAGGGATTTTATCGCCATGCGTCGCCTTTCGAACGCGCTCGTCGCACTCGTCTTGTTCATCCCTCCGTTCTTTTTTGCGCCGCCCCTTCTGCGCGATCTCAGCGCCAGCAATAGTTGGGATGTTGCCAATTACAGCAAGCTCACCAGCGCCAGCTGTTTTGGTGTGCCCTATGTGGCGCAGCTCTGTTCTTTTGGCGTGATGGACGGGCGCGGCTCGGACACGATCTATGCAGCCGCTGTCGGCATGAACCTTGAAGTGCGCTCAACAGCGGTCATCCGCGCGCGCTATGGTCTGCATTATTCTTTGCCGATTTTGGTGAGCCCAACTGCGCTTGTATCACGCCTCTTCACGCTGTTGCTGTTGATGGCGATGCCTGCATTCTTGCTCTTCATGGTGCGTCGCGAGCAACGCGATATAGAGCTTGGCTTTAATGATGCTTCCTTTCGCCGCCGCGCTGAGTTGGTGCAGCATTCGCGTTCGCGACGTTATTTCTTTTAAGCGTAAAGAGCGATCATCTTTGCAACATCCTCGCGTGTGGGCAGTCCAGCCTCATTGCCCAGATGCTGAATCTTGAAGGCTGATGCGCCCCGGGCGAAATGGAAATGGTCGTGCCAGCTGCCGGTTGGATTGGCCAGATAGGCCGCGATATAGGCGCCGTGAAACACATCGCCCGCGCCTGATGTGTCGATGATCTTGTTATGCGGCACAGTGAGGGCGGGCAGGCGTTGCACCTCGCCTGTCTCGTCATACCAGAGCATGCCGCGCTCGCCTTGCGTCACGCCGCCAATCTTGCAGCCACGCGATTTCAAATAATCCATCATGCCGCGCTCATCGAGATTCATCTGTTCGCACAAACGCTCAGCGACGATGGCAATATCGATATAGCCCATCAGCTCATCTGTATTGGAGCGCAGGCCGCCGCCGTCGAGAGAGGTGAGGATTCCCGTCTCGCGGCAGGCCTTGGCATAGTGAAGTGCAGCATCTGATTGGTGGCCATCAAGATGCAGGGCGCGGCAGCCCTCCAGATTGAGAGCGGGGAAAGGGTGCAGATAATCATCATCACGCGCGCGCAAAATGGCGCGTTTGCCATTATTGGGCAGGATGAAGGAGAGCGACGAGCGCTTCACTTTGCGTGGGTGAATACTGATGTGATAGGTCGCGGCCATGTCGAGAAACATGCGGCCCAGCCAGTCGTCTGCCAGTGACGTGAGAATATCGGGGACATAGCCAAGCTTGGCGCAGGCAAAACCCGCAGTGAGCGCATTGCCACCAAAGGAGACAGCGTAATCTTTGGCGACAGCCTTTTCGTCATCCTTGGGCATCTCATCCGCGATCAGGGTCACGTCGATATAGGTCTGCCCGATGAACAGCGCTTGCATTCTGGCCTCGTCGATTCTGGTTGAACGAGAGTAACGTGCAGGCAGCGGAATGGAAGGAGCTTTGGCGCGCTTTCCGCAAAGCCGCGCTTGCGTTGTTGCTGTAGCTTGTGAGCCGGCGCTTTTGCCTCTATGCCAGTGCTATGCCTGATATCATTCAACTGCTCCAGTCCGGGGCTCACAATCCCTGGTTTTATCTTCCCGTCGCGGTGCTGCTTGGCGCTTTGCATGCGCTTGAGCCAGGACATTCGAAGGGCTTGATGGCGAGCTTTGTGATTGCGACCAGAGGGACGCCCGCACAGGCCGCTTTGCTGGGCGGCTCAGCAGCGGTTGGCCATTCGGTCGTCGTCTTCGTTCTGGCCGCTTTGGGCATTTGGCTGGGCGATGCGTTGATTGTGGAGAAGGCGGAGCCTTGGCTGACCTTCATCTCGGGCCTGCTGATCATCGGCCTTGCTGTGCAAATCCTGCTGATGTTCCGCCGTGAACACGATCACCATCACGACCACGACCACGACCACGACCACGACCACGACCACGATCACCACCACCACCACCACCATCACGATGATCATCATCACCATGAGCCGGTGCGTCGCCTCAGCCATGATGAAGAACATGCGCTTGAGGTTCAGCAGAAATTTGCTGGGCGCAAAGTGAGTGTGACCAGCATCATCTGGTTCGGTTTGACCGCTGGTTTCATGCCATGTCCTTCGGCTGTGGCTGTGCTGCTCGTCTGTTTGCAGTCGCGCGCCATCACGCTTGGCTTTGGCATGGTGGCAGCTTTCAGCATCGGCCTTGCCATTACTCTGGTGTCTGTGGGCTTGCTCGCGGCTTGGGGCGCTCGCAAGGCGTCAGATGGTTGGGCGGGTTTTGCAGATTGGTCAGAAAAGCTGCCGATCATTTCCGCACTTTTTGTGCTGTCGATCGGTGTTTTGATCACGATCAAAGGTATCTTTGCGCTCGGCTGGCTCTAGACCTCGTCGAACCTTTCCCAACCATCCATGCCGAGGCGTTCTTGCGGTAAGTAACGCGCCTTATAGTCCATCTTGCGCGAGCCCTCGACCCAATAGCCCAGATAAACATGCGGCAGGCCAAGCTGTCGCGCGCGCTCGATATGGTCAAGGATCATCATGGTTCCCATCGAGCGATCGGTCTCTTCGGGATCGTAAAATGAATAGACCATCGACAGGCCATCGCTGAGCACATCAGTCAGGGCAACCCCGACCAAAGGTCCAACACCGCGTCCGTTGATGGAAGAATCCGGGCCCCGACGGCGATATTCAATCACGCGCGTGTCGACATGCGTGTCTTCCACCATCATCGAATAGTCGAGCACGCTCATATCGGTCATGCCACCATCTGAGTGGCGCGCATCGAGATAGGCGCGAAACAGCGAATATTGATCTGTTGAGGGGCGTGGCGGGCAGGTTTCGCCAATGAGGTCGCGATTGGCCTCCATGACGCGGCGCATATTGCGCGAAGGTTTGAAGTCATTGACGAGCACACGCACGGAGACGCAGGCACGGCATTGATCGCAGGCTGGACGATAGGCAATGGTTTGCGAGCGACGAAAACCCGATTGCGTCAGCGTGTCATTCAGCAGAGGCGAGCGGCGACCAATGAGATGGGTAAATACCTTCCGCTCTTCGCGCCCCGGCAGATAGGGGCAGGGCGAAGGGGCCGTCATATAGAACTGCGGTGCGTCCCTTGGTTCTCTGGTCAACCAAACGTCTCCATTGACGCTCCATCATAACACCGCCCTTTGGATCAAACCAGCGGGCGACGCAGGATGACGATGCCAGATAACATGTCGTGGAGACAACGTTTGTTCACCGAGAAAAGTGACACAAGAAAGACGACAGGCGCGATCCAGCTGAACCAGAAGAGAACGCCATGGGCAGCCGCATTGAGAAAGGGAACAGATGCGCCATTCATCAATCGCGCTTCAAGATCCATAATGCCCATGCCGATGGTCGCGCGGCGTGGGCCTGACAAAGTCAGGCCATTGTAGAAAAAGCCAACGACAGGCAGCAGCGGGGGCAAGATCAGCCACAGGGCGCCAAAGGAGAGAAAGCCGAGCGCGAGCCAGATCGCAGCTGTGATGAAGGCGACGATCACCATGTCGAAGACCACGGCCATGATACGACGGCTGCGCACACCCGCCAGAGCGACCGCTGGAATTTGCCAAGGCCCATCCGTGCGGGGCCATAGGGGCGCCGTGGGGGGCTCATAGCGAGGCTCATACATGATCGCTCCTTTGCCGCTCTGCGGCTCTGTCCAAGAAACATTTGGTTGGTTGGACGAATTCCGCAAGGGCCTGAGATGTGGCAAGCTGACTTATGATCCAGATTTCCGACCCAATTGTGCGTTTGGTCGTGGTCAATTGGCTGCTGGGTATGGTTTTGGGCCTGTTGGCAGCTGGCCTTGTGCTCTGGCTTGACCTTGGCGGCCTGCGCAGTCTGCTGCTGCAATCTGATTTTGCGCTCGCAGGTTTTGCCCTGTTGTTCGTCAGCTTCGCGGCAACCTTTGGGGGACTTGTGTGCGGCACAGCGGTGATGATGGTGAAGTCAGATGAACCGGGCTGCGGCCCTGATTAGGATGCGCTGATGACTTGGTCGATCACTTTGGGCCGCATCGCTGGAACAGCTGTGCGCATCCATGTCACCTTTTTAATCTTTCTGGCGTGGATCGGGCTGAGTGCCCTGCAGCGTGGCGGCACAGAGGTCGCGCTGCAAAATGTCGTTTTTATCGCGCTCATCTTTCTGTGCGTATTGCTGCATGAATTCGGTCATATCCTGACCGCGCGCCATTACGGCATTCGCACGCCCGATGTCGTGTTGTTGCCCATTGGCGGTGTGGCGAGTTTGGAGCGTTTGCCCGAAAAGCCGTCGCAAGAACTTGCTGTGGCCATCGCTGGACCGCTCGTCAATGTCGTCATTGCCAGTGTGCTGATTGCTTTTGCGGGTCTTCCAAGCGGTGAGATGCATCATATTGAAGACCCGCAGGTCAGTCTCTTGGCGCGTTTGGCCGCGGCCAATATCTTCCTGGCCTTGTTCAATCTGCTGCCAGCTTTCCCCATGGATGGCGGGCGTGTGCTGCATGCTTTGTTGGCGATGAAAATGAGCGGCGTGGAAGCAACCCGCATTGCTGCGCGCACGGGGCAGGCTCTGGCTTTGTTGCTCGGTTTTGCGGGGCTCTTTGGCAATCCGATGCTAATCTTTATCGCGATCTTTATTTATATGACGGCTGGTGGCGAGGCGCAGGATTCAAGCTTCCGCGCAGCGATAGCTGGTCTGCAAGTGCGTGATGCGATGGAGAGCCGCGCTGTACCGCTCTCCATGGATGCGACGCTGGATGAGGCTGTCGATCTTTTGCTCGCAACACCCCAACATGCTTTTGCAGTTGTCGATGGTCATAACAAGCCTGTGGGCCTGTTGCTGCGCGAGGATCTGCTGGCCGCTTTGCCCGCAACGCCGCGCGAGGAGAAAGTGGCGGCGATCATGCGCGCACCGGTTGTCACGGTCTTGATGAGCCAGCCGCTGGATCAGGCTTTGACGCAACTCTCCAGCAGCGATGCACAAGCACTGAGCGCGGTCGATCATTACGGCCATTATGCTGGCCTGCTCACGCGCGATAATTTAGGTGAGATGATGATGATCAAGGCGGTGAAGCCAGATTGGCGCTTTGAGCGCCACTGACCTTACACGGATTTGGCGAGCTTTTTGGCAACGGCCGGCGCGAAATAAGTCAGGATGCCATCTGCACCTGCGCGCTTGAATGCAATGAGGCTTTCAATCATTGCCTTGTCGCCATCAATCCAGCCATTGCTGGCAGCTGCCATGATCATCGCGTATTCGCCCGACACTTGATAGGCATAGGTCGGCACACCGAATTCGCGCTTCACGCGATGGACAATGTCGAGATAGGGCAGGCCAGGTTTCACCATCACCATGTCCGCGCCTTCTTCCAGATCAAGCGCCACTTCGCGGATCGCTTCGTCTGAATTATGCGGGTCCATCTGATAGGTGCGCTTGTCACCGCGCAGGAAGCCGCCAGAGCCAACCGCCTCGCGGAAGGGGCCATAAAAGGCCGAGGCATATTTGGCCGCATAGCTCATGATCTGCACATGCTCAAAGCCAGCCGCATCGAGCGCGCGGCGGATCTCACCAATGCGGCCATCCATCATATCGGAGGGCGCGATGACATCCGCGCCCGCGCGCGCTTGATTGAGTGATTGCTTGACGAGAGCTGCGACGGATTCATCATTGACGATCTCATCGCCGCGCATCAGGCCATCTTGTCCGTGGCTCGTATAAGGATCGAGCGCGACATCGGTGATGACGCCGATCTGCGGCACATGTTGCTTGAGCGCGCGCACAGCGCGGCAAACAAGATTGTCGGGATTGAAGGCCTGCGTTCCTGCTTCATCGCGCAGCGCCGGGTCTGTATTGGGAAAGAGCGCGAGGGCAGGGATGCCAAGCTCCGCCGCTGCACGCGCTTCAATCACCAGCTGGTCAATCGACAGGCGCTCCACGCCCGACATGGAGGGGACTTTCTGGCGGCTGTTTTCACCATCAATGATGAAGACCGGCCAGATCAGATCATTCACTGTCAGCGCCGTTTCTTGCACGAGCCTGCGCGCCCAATCTGTGCGCCGGTTGCGGCGCGGACGGTGGGCTAGGTCGAGCTTGTAGGGCGTGTCAGTCATGATCGGGTCTCCTCACATGCCATCTTTAGCATGGGCGCAGCTTTGAAGGCACTCACCTATTTGGCGAGGGCCTTTTGCAGATAGCTGAGGTCGAGGAACTGGGCGGGATCGGCCTTGGAATCGCGGATATCCAGGAAGGCCTTGATGCCGGCGGGTGTGATGGCGAGCTTCTCGGCCATGACCTTATTGGCCCCCATCCACTCGTCATAATTGTTCAGCGCATCTTCCTTGGTGCCGCCAATTGACTTCACCAAAATCTCGGCCGAGGCTTCGCGGTTCTGCTTGTCATAGAGGAAGTCCATGCCACGCGAGGCCGCGCGCAAGAAGCGCACGAGTGTGTCTTCGTTCTTCTGCGCCCAAGCCTTGTTCACCGTGAACACCACCTGCGGACCATCGAAGGCCTCCCACGCATAGCCCATGGTCTTCATGCCCAGCGAGGTTGCTTTGTAATTGAGGGGCGGGCTGAGCAAAGTGCCAGCCACAGCGCCGCTATTGAGCGCAGCAAAGCGGTTGGGCGTACCGCCCAGCGCCATCAGATCATAGGAGCCCGGCGCAAGGCCGTTCTTCTTCATCAGTTCGATGAGCATGCGCGCGGAGGCATCTTGCAGCTGCGTCGCGCCGAGCAATTTGCCCTTCAGATCCGCAAAGCTTTTGATCTCGGGGCGCACCATGAAGACGAAGCCCTGTTTGGCGGTCTCTGCTCCCACAATGGTCATGGGCGCGCCTTTCTCGATGGCCGAGATGGCGACTTCGCAATTGGCACCGATGATTTCAACAGCACCCGTGACGAGCATCTGCGCCTGTTGGGCGACATTGTCGGTCATGATGAGATTGACCTTCAGACCCTCGTCTTTGAAGAAGCCCTTCTCCTGCGCGACAAACACATCCCAATAGTAAGAGGTGGGCGTGGCATAGGCGTAAGACATTTCGCGCAGCTGTTGCGCGATGGCCTGCGGCATGGTTGCGGCGAGCAAAATGGCCGTAGCGGCCAGCAGCTTCTTCATGGCGTTCCTCAAATTGGCTCAAGCACCGTCTGTGCGGTTGAGGCCAATCATAGGGGCGCGGCGGTGGCCCTGCAAATCGGCTCAGACGAGCCGATCGCGCTTGCGCAATTCGGGAAAGCGGATGGCCCAGATTCCGGCTACTGCGACGGAGGCAAAGCCACCTGACACAACCGCAGCAACGGGGCCTATCAGCCGCGCCATGGCGCCCGATTCGAAAGCGCCAAGCTCATTGGAGGCGCCAATGAAGATGGAGTTCACCGCTGAGACGCGCCCGCGCATATGGTCGGGTGTCTCCAACTGCACCAGCGACTGGCGAATGATGACGCTCACCATGTCAACGACACCGCTGAGGATCAGGAAGGCACCCGCGATATAGATATTGGTGGAGAGGCCAAAGCCGACCATGCACAGGCCAAAGATCGCCACGCACCAAAACATCTTGAGGCCCGTGCGGCCGCCAAGCCCCGTGCGCGCAATCACGAGCGTGCAGGCAAAGGCACCCACTGCAGGCATGGCGCGCAAAATGCCAAGACCCAGCGGATCGGTTTGGAAGATGTCTTTGGCATAGACAGGCAGCAGTGCCGTCGCACCGCCCAGCAATACTGCAAACAGATCGACCGAGATGGAGCCCAGAATGGCGCGCTTGTGCCAGATATAGCGCCAGCCAGCGGTCAGCGTTTCCCATGTCACCGCATCACGCGGCGCATCGACGGGGCGCGGTTTGATGGGCACGAGCAGCAACAGACTGGCCGCATAAAAGATCGTTGTTGTGACGAAGACGCCCGCTGCACCCCCGCCCCAATAGGCAAGGCCGCCCAAGGCGGGACCGGTGATGGACGCAAATTGCCAGCTCGATGAGTTCCAGGTCAGCGCATTGGGAAAGATTTCGCGCGGCACGATGGCGGGCAAGAGGGCCTGGCTTGCAGGGCCTGCAAAGGCGCGTGCCGTGCCGAAGGTGAAGATCAGCGCATAGATGATGGCAACGCCCGTGCCTTGCACAAGCGCACTGGCGACCAGCGCAGCCGAGGCGAGTGTGATGATCGCATAGCAGGCAATCATGACGCGCCTGCGGTCATAGCGATCTGCGACATGGCCGACAGCCAGCAGGAAGATCAGATTGGGCATGAAGGAGAAGAGCCCCGCCAGACCCAGCGCCAAGACATCATTGGTGAGGTCATAGACAAACCAGCCCACGCCCACATCGATCATCATCGCAGCGAGGGAGGAGAAGAAGCGGGAGACGAAGTAGCAGGAAAAGTCGCGCGAGCGAAAGGCAATCCAGCTGTCTGGTTTGGTGTCAGTCATCAGTTTGGGGAGGTCCGCAGTTGCGCGTTGTGCCCCTATAGGTGGGGCAGGGTGGCTCATTGTCAAATGGCAAAGTTACAGCTCGGAGCCAAGGTGACGGGCGGCGGGGCGCTGTCTATATGAGGGCGAGACCCGAGGGAGATCTGTGAGATGAGCGAATCCGACCGCCTGAGCGAGCTTGAGGCCCGCGTAGAGGCCCTCAGCGCCACCCTCAAGACCGTGTTGAGCACTTTGGTGCTGCGCGGCGTTTTCACCAAGCCCCAAGTGGATGAGATCTTGCGCGAGGCGGGTGAGCTGGTCAGCCAAAAGGCTGCCGCCACGGGCGAGATGGAAGCAGTGCGCGCTGATATGCCCAAGATCATCCGCTCGGCCATGGGGCCGCATGTGGATGATGACGATGACCACGGCCACTAACGGCTTTTGAGCGCCTCTTTGACCCGCGCCACCACATCAGGCGCGGTCGCATTCACCTTGCGCACCAGATCCGCGAGTTCCTGCCCGCTCATCGGGTCAATCTCGAGATTGAGCTTTTGGGACTCAGCGATGAAGCCCGGGTCTTTCATGGTGAGGTCGAAAGCTTTGCGCAAAGCCTCGACGCGCGCGGCAGGCACATCGGGCGGCAGAAAATAGGGGCGGCCATATTCGAGCCGCGCGACGATCAGCTCCAATGCCGCGCGGTCTGAAGGCGTTTTCGCCAGATCAAGAATGGCTGGCACATCGGGCAATTCGGGATGTTTCTTCATGCCCCATTGTGCCACGACTTTGACGCGCCCCTCATCGAGCCAATTTTGATTGAGCGCGCGCAGGCTCGCATAAGCGGTGGAGCCAACGCCATGCACTTCGCCAGCCTCCATGGCCTTGTGAATTTGCGCCGTGCCTTCATAGCCGCTGATGACTTTGTATTTGAGCCCCAGCACCGCGCGCGCCACGAGCGGAAAATCCACTTGCGAAGTGCCCGGTGATGTTGCGCCCACAACCATTTCGCGCGTGAACAAATCTTGCAGTTTCACAACGGGCGATGTGTGCCAGACATAATTGACTTGCACTTCGCGATTGACCGATCCAAGCCAGATGATCTTGTTGGGATCAAAGCGCGCGGCCTCTGGTTCCAGAATGGGCCCCGTTGGCATGCCATTGATGGCTGCCCCCATCACCGTGCCATCGCGCGGGGCGGTGTTATAGACTGTGTTGGTCATAATCATGCTGGCAGCGCCAACCTGATTTTGCACGATGAAGCTGGGATTGCCGGGAATATATTTGCCCATATAGCGCGCCAGAATTCGCGCGCCGATATCATAGCCCGAGCCCGCGCCCGCGCCGACCATCAGCTTGATCTGTTTGTCTTTGTAGAAAGCTGCAACCTCATCCTGTGCGCTGGCTGATCCGCTCAGCGTCAGTAGAACCGCACAAGCCAAGCCCGGCATCTTCATGAGGCATCCTCCCGTTATTTTGGGGAGGAGCCTAGCCGATGTTGTGCGCCCTGTCGCCCCTTCAAGCTTTCACGGGAACGCGAATGCCTTTGGCCTCAAGACGAGGGAGAACCTCTTGCGCGAAATAGGGCAGCTCGTCGGCATAATTCACCATCGAGAGGGCAATGCCGCGCAGGCCAGACTCATTCAGCTTGGCCAGTTCATTGGCAACATGATCGGGATCGCCAACGATCGGCACACCGCCCATGCCATTGGCATATTGCGCGCGGCGCTTTTCGAAGACCTCCTGTCCCAGACTTTCAGGCGTCAGACCTTTGATCGCCATGATGCTGTCGACCGCTGACCAATCGGCGCGCTCGGTGCTGGCATGGTAGTAATAATCTTGCGCCTCTTTCATCGTCGGGCGGCAGGTGACAACACCCACCGTATAGACTTCAAGGTCACGGCCCAGATCGCGCGCCAGTCCTTTGATCTCGCGCACGCGGTTTTGCGTATCGGCCACGCTTTCGCGCGAGGCTGTGGTGAAGAAAGCATCGCAATTGCGGATCGCAAAAGCGCGGCCCTTATCTGAGGAGCCAGCATTCATGATGAGCGGACGTGTGCCGCCCCAAGGCTTGGGCTTGGAGCGCACGCCCTTCAATTTCAGATATTCGCCCTGATAGTCGAACTCGCCCTCAGGCGACCACGCCTTCAGCACGACCTCCATCCATTCTTGCGCATATTCATAGCGCCGTTCGTGATCGCGCTGTTGCACGCCGAACATGTCGAACTCACCTTCATTCCAGCCGCAGACCATGTTGAGACCAAAACGGCCCTCGCCAATATTGTCGGCGGTGACGCACATTTTCGCGGCCATGATCGGGCTGTAGAGCGGCGCATGGATCGTGCCGAAAACGGTGATGCGCTTGGTGGAGGCGAGGAGGCCAGACGCCCAAGTGAAAGTCTCGAGCGTTGCGCCCTGATAATCAGTCGTGCCGCCATAGCCCTTCCAGCGGCCAATCGGCAGCATGAAATCAATGCCCACATTATCAGCCATCTGCGCCAGACGCAGACTGTCACGCCAGCTCCCCGACCAGCGCTCGTCCAACAAAGTCACCGCGCGGCCCGATGAGCAATTGGCCCCGAACAGGCCGATGATGAGCTTGTTGTCTGAATAGAACGAGCTGCGGTTCGCCAGCGTGGGCGCGGGCATGTGCACGGTCATCGGGGATCCTCACCTTGCGATTTGTTCTTTCCCGCAGGCTAGTCCCCGGCCAAGCGCCAAGTCAAATTGGCGTGGCCTCTATCGTTCGGCCGAAGCGAAGAGGCGGCAAAAGGCCTGCGCCGCCGCGCGCGGATCATCTGCGCCCACCAAGCCCGACACAACAGCAAGCCCATTGGCGCCAGCAGCCACAACAGGCGCTGAATTGTCGGTCTTGAGCCCACCAATGGCCACAACAGGTTTTTGGGTCGCAGCGCGCAAGGCACGAAAGCCCTCAACGCCCAAAGGCGTGGCTGCATCGGTCTTGGTATTTTGCTGATAGAGCGGCCCCAGGCCCAGATAATCGGGCAGCTGCGCATCAGGAGCGCTGATCTGCTGGTGATTGGTGATCGACAGGCCGATGATGGCCTGCGGCCCCAACAGGGCGCGCAATTGGGTGACGGGCATGTCCTTTTGACCGACATGCACACCCTCAGCGCCCACCGCGAGTGCAATATCGGCGCGGTCATTGATGATGAGCGGAATTTGGAGCGGGGAGAGCAGGGCCTTCAAGGCGCGCGCCTCGTCCAGAAAGACGCGCGTTGGGGCGGTCTTTTCGCGCAGCTGCACCATCGTGACGCCGCCTTGCACAGCAGCGGCCACCACATCGATCAAAGAGCGGCCCTTTGCGAGATCGCGATCAGTGACGAGACAAAGACGAAGCGAGGCAGGGTTGAACATCACAGAACTTTCAAACGCTGGGCAATGTCAGCAGGCGTGACTGTATCGAGCTGGTCGATAAAGGCGACGCGGTAGCTGCCGGGGCTTTGGGCGCGCTCGGCCGCCATCTCGCCCACAACACCATAGATCGCCAGCGCACTCACTGTGGCCTCGAAGGCATCTTCGGTCAAAGCGCAGAAGGCTGCGACAACCGCAGACAAAGCACAGCCCACAGCGGTGACGCGCGTCATCAACACATGGCCATTGGCAAGGCGCACAATGCGCTCACCATCGGTGATGAGATCCGTCGCACCCGTTGCGGCCACCGTGCAGGAATGATGGCGAGCCAGATGCTGCGCCATGGCGAGCGCCTGATCGGTTGTATGGGCGCTATCAACGCCGCGCGGGCGCGCATCATCGCCGCTGAGACCGACAACTTTTGCCACGCTCATAATCTCGGAGGCATTACCACGGATGACGGTGGGGCGATGGCGCAACAAGCGCTGCACAGCTGCGTTGCGATAGGGGCTCCCGCCCACGCCAACAGGATCGAGCACCCAAGGATGGCCGAGCATATGGCTGGCCGTCGCAGCAGCCTCTCCACCCTCCAGAAAATCTTGCGAGAGCGTGCCAATATTCACCACCAGCGCATGGGCGATTTTGGCGAAGTCAGCGGCTTCTTGCGGCGCATGGACCATGGCCGGCGCAGCACCAAGCGCCATCAGCACATTGGCGGCGATGTCCATCGACACGAAATTGGTGATGTTCTGCACGAGCGGGCGCTCAGCGCGCAGCTGTTCGAGCAGGTCTCCGGCTTGCTTGGCGATGTTCTGCACAGGTCATCCCCGTTGAATGTGCCGGGGCTTATACACCAAATGCAGAGGCGTGATCAGGCCTGCGCCATCTGGCCCCGCAGGGTCACATAAGCGCGGCCCCAGCAATGGGCCATATGTTCGCCAATAGAGAGCGCCTTGCCGCGAATCGGCTCGGGTAGGCAGGCTTGGGCGCTGGCGCTCCACAGGTCCCGCCAGCGGTCGAAATGGTCTTGGGTCATTTCGAGTTTCACATGGGGCGGGAAGGGGGCGGCCTGATAGCGCTGTGTCCCCAGAAGGGCGCCTGACCAGAAGTCATCCATCGTGGTCAGATGCGCGTCCCAGTCACGAATGACGCCATTGAACACGGGTCCCAAGAGGTCATCGGCGCGGGCGCAGACATAGAAATCCCGCACACAAGCGGCGACCGCGCCCTCAAGGGCTGCAAGCTCGTCGTTCGAAAGGGCTGGGACAGTGCTGGTCGTCGTGTCGCTGGTCATAGGGGCCTCCGCTCAGCCTAACCTATGGGTGCGCCTGACCCTCAGCCTTGATCTGGCGCAAGCGGTGGTGGAGCCTTGCGGGGACATTGGCCTTGCTGTCGTTGCGGGAATCTCACGTTTCTGGCAAAGGGATGTGTAACCGGGGCCATAAGGCCGCGCTGCGGGCTCTCAGGGCCCGTATTCCAATACAGTTGAAGGGGCGGAGTTCATGACCATGTGGCTGATTATCCTGGGCGGTCTATTATCGATCGTCTATGGAGCCTTTACCATCTCCAAGCTGATGGCCGCAGACGCTGGCAATGCACGCATGCAGGAAATTGCAGGCGCGATTGCTGAAGGCGCGCAGGCCTATCTCAAGCGCCAGTATCTCACCATTGCCATCGTCGGCGCGGTGATCTTCGCCGTCATTTGGGCGCTGCTGGGCTCGCTCGTTGCCGTTGGCTTCCTCATCGGTGCTGTGCTTTCGGGCGCCGCGGGCTTTATCGGCATGAATGTGTCCGTGCGCGCCAATGTGCGCACAGCTCAGGCTGCGACCCGTTCGCTCGCTGAAGGTCTCGACATCTCGTTCAAGGCAGGCGCCGTGACGGGTATGCTCGTGGCTGGTCTGGCGCTGCTGGGCGTTGCGGTTTACTTCGCCGTGCTCACCACCGGCCTTGGCCTGAAGCCTTCTGACCGTGTCGTGGTCGATGCGCTTGTTGCTCTTGGCTTTGGCGCTTCGCTCATCTCCATCTTCGCGCGTCTTGGCGGCGGCATCTTCACCAAGGGTGCGGACGTTGGCGCCGATCTCGTGGGCAAGGTGGAAGCTGGTATCCCGGAAGATGATCCGCGCAATCCTGCTACGATTGCTGACAATGTCGGCGATAACGTGGGTGACTGCGCTGGCATGGCGGCCGATCTGTTCGAGACCTATGCGGTGACGGTTGTCGCTACCATGGTTCTGGGCGCGATCTTCTTTGCCAAGGATGCCGCGGTTCTTCTGAACTCGATGATGTATCCGCTCGCCATCTGCGCGGCCTGCATCGTGACCTCGATTGTTGGCACCTATTTCGTCAAGCTGGGTGCAGACAATTCGATCATGGGCGCTCTGTATAAGGGCCTGATCGCGGCTGGCGTCCTGTCGATCGGCGGTCTTGCCGTTGCCACCAACTATATCACCGGTTGGGGCACCTTCGGCACTGTCGCAGGTCAGGTCATCACCGGCACGAATCTCTTCATCTGCGGCCTCGTCGGCTTGCTGGTGACGGGCCTCATCGTGTGGGTCACAGAATATTACACCGGCACGGGCAAGCGCCCCGTCGTCTCCATCGCCCAGGCTTCGGTCACGGGTCATGGCACCAACGTCATTCAGGGTCTTGCTATGTCCCTTGAGTCGACGGCTCTGCCTGCAATCGTGATCGTGGGTGGCATCATCTCGACCTATCAGCTCGCAGGCCTCTACGGCACGGCGATTGCTGTCACCACCATGCTGGGCCTTGCAGGCATCATCGTGGCGCTGGACGCATTCGGCCCCGTGACGGACAATGCCGGTGGTATCGCTGAAATGGCCGGTCTGCCGAAGGAAGTGCGTCACGCAACTGACGCGCTCGATGCGGTTGGCAACACCACCAAGGCTGTCACCAAGGGTTACGCGATCGGCTCTGCCGGTCTTGGCGCTCTGGTGCTGTTCGCTGCCTATACGAACGATCTTCAGGCCTTCATCAACGAGGGTCGCCCCTACTTCAAGGGTATTGGTCAGGTCTCCTTCGATCTGTCGAACCCCTATGTTGTCGCGGGCCTGATCTTCGGTGGTCTGATCCCCTATCTGTTCGGCGGTATCGCCATGACGGCGGTGGGTCGTGCTGCTGGTTCGGTCGTTGAGGAAGTTCGTCTGCAGTTCAAGGAAAAGCCCGGCATCATGGCTGGCACTGAGCGTCCTGATTACGGCCGCGCGGTGGACATGCTGACCCGCGCTGCGATCAAGGAGATGATCATTCCTTCGCTGCTGCCGGTGCTTGCACCTCTTGTTGCTTATTTCGGTACGCTCGCCATTTCGGGCTCCAAGGCTTCGGCCTTTGCGGCTCTGGGCGCTTCGCTGCTGGGCGTGATCGTCAACGGTCTCTTCGTGGCCGTGTCGATGACCTCGGGCGGTGGTGCATGGGATAACGCCAAGAAGAGCTTTGAAGACGGTTTCGTCGACAAGGACGGCGTGAAGCATCTCAAGGGTAGCGAGGCGCATAAGGCGTCTGTGACGGGTGATACCGTCGGCGACCCCTACAAGGACACGGCGGGTCCCGCCGTCAATCCGGCGATCAAGATCACCAACATCGTCGCCCTGCTGCTGCTCGCGATCCTCGCGCACTAAGCTGGCGATCTGAGATTGAAGAGGGCGGGGGAAACCCCGCCCTTTTTTCATGCGCCAAGCTCAACAAAAAAAGGCGGGCCAAAGCCCGCCTTGTTGATCGTCTCAGCGCTCAGCCTGTTACCACTTGAGCAAGCCGTTCATCGCATTTGCAAGGAAGGAGCTTTCCTTGCCCGCGGCCGGTGTGGTGCGCGTGACAAAGTCAAACACCTGACCATCTTGCAGGCCGTAATTGGCAACGCGCTCGACCTTTTTGTTCTTGTCGAAATAGACGGCAAAAACGCGGCGGTCGACAATCTTCGGATTCATGAAGGCGACAGGGCGCACGGTCTTTTGCGAAATATAATACCAGGATGAGCCACCCACTGTTGAGGTGGTGGAGGGCGTGCCCAGCACAACCAAAACCTGCTCAGCCGAGGAGCCGACCTTCACCTGCTCGAGCAGGCGTTCATCAGCGACATAACCTTGCTGCAGATCGCCGTCATAGCCAAGGCATGCGCTCAAGGGCAGCGCGAGGGCCACAGCCAGAGCAATCTTTGCCAGCGATGTGCTTTTGCCATCGAATGCCTTCGACCTGCCCATTTTGAACTCCGCCTTGTAACCTCGTGGCCAGATTCCATGCCTCTTGGAAGAGGATTTTGCTTGCAACCGGCTTGGCCGATGCCTAACCCCCGTACCGTGGATTTGCAAGGGCGCGACCTTTCACAGCGCAGTCTCAGGAGACCCTCATGATCTTCGGCCTGTTCCGGCGCTCGCGAAACAAAGCTGTGATCGGACGACTTCACGGCGACATCATGGCGGCTGTCCGCCAGCCCGTCCTCTATGCGCAGTGGGGCGTGGCCGACACTTTCGAGGGCCGCTTCGAAGTGCTCAGCCTCATGGCCACGCTTGTGGTGCGCCGTCTGGCGCAGCTGCCAGCCCCCGCCGCTGACCTGTCGCAAGACCTCACTGACCGCATCTTCACCGAGGTCGACTCCGCCATGCGCGAGATGGGGGTGGGGGATCTGACAGTCCCCAAGCGCATCAAGAAGCTCGCTGCTGGCTTTTTGGGTCGCAGGCAGGCCTATGATGCGGCCCTGAATGGCCGTGACGCTGTGGCCCTTGCGCAGGCCATTTCCCGCAATGTCTATGGTCTGGAGCCCACAGAGGGCGCTGAACGCGCCGCCCCGCTCGCCCGTTACGCGCTTGGTGTCGATCTGGCCCTGCAGGGGGCGAGCCTCGACCAATTTATCAATGGCCCCTTGGCCTTCCCGCCTGCAGACGCTGCTTTGGAGCAAGGCGCATGACCAGTCCGACCCAACCCCCATTCTCCCGCCCCTATGAGGTGGCGCAGGCCGAATCCGTGGCCCGCACTGTCAAGCTGGAGCCGACTGAGGCTGAGCGCATGGCTCTGGCCAAAGAAATGGGCGTCGTGGCCATTGGGGCCCTCAAGGCCCAGCTGGTCATCACAGCCGCTGCCCGTGGCCAGTTCATTGTGACGGGGTGGGTGAAGGGCAAAGTCACCCAGACCTGCGTCGTCAGCCTCGAGCCCTTCGAGACCGAGGTCGATGAGGAGGTCGAGGTCACTTTCGCCCCGCCTGAAGAGGTGGAACGTCTGGAATCGGCCTATGCCGAGCGCCGTGAGGAGGACCCCACCGGCCTCGACCGGCCCGAGCCGCCCGATGCCATCGACAATGGCCGGATCGATCTTGGTGTGATCGCAGGGGAATTTTTGGCTCTGGGCCTTGATCCTTACCCCCGCAAACCCGGGGTTGAGTTCGCTTTGCCGCCTGAGCTGACCCCCTCTGAGGACGAGAAGGAGTCACCCTTTGCGGCACTGGCGAAGCTCAAGAAAGGCCCCGGCACTGAATAACGTTGCCGTTGCATTTGCCTTTGGC
The DNA here is from genome assembly GCA_947454485.1 of Beijerinckiaceae bacterium. Lineage (GTDB taxonomy): Bacteria > Pseudomonadota > Alphaproteobacteria > Rhizobiales > Beijerinckiaceae > Terripilifer. Next base: position 34,553 of record CANGJJ010000007.1, on the reverse strand, counting down.
CACCAAAACGCTATTGTCCGCCACCCTGTAGCGGCCCTGAGGGCTGTGTCGCGGAGTTTCTAGTCCCATGCAGCCGAAGGTCCGGATTGCCCTAGACGCCATGGGTGGCGACCACGGGCCGTCTGTTGTCATCCCCGGCGCTGCGCGCGCACTTGCGAGCCGGCCCGACATTCAATTCCTGATGTTTGGTGACGAGACCATCATCAAGCCCTTGCTGGCGCAACATGGCGCGCTTGCGGCATCGACGACGCTTGTCCATACGGATGTCTTCATCAAGATGGGTGACAAACCCAGTCAGGCTTTGCGCCAGGGACGACGCAACTCGTCCATGTGGCTGGCCCTTGAGGCTGTCAAAAAGGGCGAGGCTGACGTAGCGGTGTCCGCGGGCAATACCGGCGCGCTGATGGCCATGTCGAAATTCTGTCTGCGCACCATGGCGCAGATCGACCGTCCTGCGATTGCAGGCATCTGGCCCACGCTGAAAGGCGACTCCATCGTTCTCGATGTGGGCGCGAGCATTGGTGCGGATTCACAGCATTATGTCGACTTGGCTGTGATGGGTGCGGCCATGGCCAGCATCGTCTTCAGCATCCAGAAGCCGACCGTTGGTCTGCTCAATGTTGGCGTTGAAGAGATCAAAGGTATCGAAGAGGTGAAGGCTGCCGGTCGCATGTTGCGCGAGGCGCAATTGCCGAACCTGACCTATCACGGCTTCGTTGAGGGCGATGACATCGGGCAGGGGACTGTTGATGTTGTCGTGACGGAAGGTTTCACTGGCAATATTGCGCTGAAGACCGCTGAGGGGACTGCGCGCCAATTGGCGAGCGTGCTGCGCACTGCGATCAAGGCGAACTGGATGTCGCGCATCGGTTACATCTTCGCCAAGAGCGCTTTTGATGCGCTGAAAGCCAAGATGGACCCGCGCCGTGCCAATGGTGGCGTGTTTCTTGGTCTGGAAGGCATCGTGATCAAGAGCCACGGTGGTACGGATGATGTTGGCTATGCCGGCGCCATCGATATTGGCTACAAAATGGTGAAGCAGGATCTGCTGTCGCGGATTCGCGAATCGCTGACCGCATGGCAGGATGCACGCACCGCAATGGCAGCGGCCGCAACCGCTGCCCGCGCTGAGACGGAAACGGATTAACATCGTGGCACACGCGACCGAAACCCTGCGCTCCGTCGTTCTTGGCGTCGGCTCCTATCTGCCGCAGCGTTGCCTCTCCAACGCCGACCTCGAAAAGATGGTCGATACGACGGATGAGTGGATCCTGAAGCGCACCGGTATTCGCCAGCGTTATATTGCGGCCGAAGGCGAGATGACGAGCATGCTCGCCACCAAGGCGGCCGAAGATGCCCTCAAGGCCGCCAATATCTCTGCGCAAGATATTGATCTCATCATCGTGGCCACCGCGACGCCTGATTACACATTCCCCTCAACCGCAACGCAGGTGCAAGCGGCCCTTGGCATCACCCACGGCGTTGCTTTTGATGTGGCGGCGGTCTGTTCGGGCTTTGTGTTTGGCGTCGCAACGGCTGATAAATTCCTCACCTCCGGCTCGCATAAGCGCGCTCTGGTGATCGGCGCTGAGACCTTCTCGCGCATCCTTGACTGGAATGATCGTACGACCTGCGTCCTCTTTGGTGATGGCGCTGGCGCGATGGTGCTTGAAGCGCGCAAGAGCGAGGGCAGCGTGGCTGATCGCGGTGTGCTGACGACGCATCTGCGCTCAGATGGTCGCCACCGCGAGAAGCTCTATGTCGATGGTGGCCCCTCGACCACGGGTAAGGCCGGCCATCTGCGCATGATGGGCAAGGAAGTCTTTCGCCATGCTGTAGGCATGGTAACTGATGTGATGACCGATGCCTTTGCGGCAACCGGCACCACGGCAGCCGACCTTGATTGGTTCGTGCCGCATCAGGCCAATGAGCGCATTATTGATGCCTCGGCCGACAAGCTTGGTATCGACATGGCCAAGATCGTGAAAACGGTTTCGCTTCATGGCAATACATCAGCAGCCTCCATTCCGCTTGCTCTGGCAACGGCGGTCAAGGACGGGCGTATTAAGCCCGGCCAGCTGGTGATGATTGAGGCCATGGGCGGGGGGTTCACCTGGGGATCAGCCTTGATCCGTTGGTAAGCCTTGCCCTTGCGTGACTCTCATGCTTGGTTTAACTCTCTAGTGCTTGGTTCTGTAAACGTTTTTTAAGCCTGCCCTATAGGTCCATTGATTATTTTGAGGTTGAGCGAGCCATGACCAAATCTGAACCTGCCGCCAAAAGTACCCGCACGATTACCCGCGCCGACCTCTCTGAGGCGGTGTACCAAAAGGTGGGGTTGTCCCGCGCTGAGTCCGCTGAACTCGTCGAGATTTTCCTGCGCGAGATCTCCGACACGATCACTCGTGGTGAGACCGTCAAACTCTCATCCTTCGGCTCTTTCGTCGTTCGCTCCAAAGGCGAGCGCATTGGCCGCAATCCCAAGACCGGTGTTGAAGTGCCGATCACGCCTCGCCGCGTGATGGTGTTCAAGCCGTCGAATATTCTCAAAGCGCGCATCAACGGCCAGAAACTGCCCGACGAGGATTAATCGATGGAGAAGAGCGCCGACGCCTTCCGCACCATCAGCGAAGCCGCCGAGGAGCTTGAGGTTCCCCAGCATGTGTTGCGCTTCTGGGAGACTCGTTTCTCCCAGATCAAGCCCATGAAGCGCGGCGGTGGTCGGCGCTATTATCGTCCCGAAGATATGGAGCTGCTGCGCTCCATCCGCCATTTGCTCTATGGCGAGGGCTATACGATTCGCGGTGTGCAGCGCCTCTTGAAGGAAAAAGGCATCAAAGCCGTCATTGCCATGCGCAAAGGCGCGCTCATTCCGCCCATGCCAATGGAGCCCGAGAGCGATCTGCAGGAGGCGCATGACGTGGATCATGCCTATGCGGTCGAATTGGACGAGCGCGTGGAGCCCTCAGCAGGCCGCTCAGCGCCGAGCGTAGCTTTGGCGCAGGATGAGCGCCATCTGGCGCGCGAAGCCTATCCAGAGCCCGCCTATGCCCCTGCAGAGCCTGCCCCTGATGTGGAGCCTCTGCTGCGTGCTTTGCTGGCTGATATCGACGAAGCCCGCCGTTTGCTGCGCACAGCACGCGCCGCATAATTTCTGTCATGAAAAGCGTCTGTGAGCGTTGCGCTTAGGCAGACCCTTCTCTATAAGGGCGCCCAGTCGGAGTGTAGCGCAGCCCGGTTAGCGCACTTGTCTGGGGGACAAGGGGTCGTGGGTTCGAATCCCGCCACTCCGACCATTTTCTCTTCAATTTGCTGGTGTGACAGCGCCTGAGCGCCGCCTTTGTATGTCGGGCGCGCCTGTTGGCGTGGCATTTTGCTGTGCCTAGTTAAACACAAAGCCGCCGTTGACCGGGATCGTTTGCCCCGTCACGAAGCCGGCCTCTTTGCTCAAAAGAAAGATGATGATGCCAACTGTATCGTCGGGATGTTGCGCGCGTTGGATCGCGCGGCCGTTGATATAAGTCTCTTTGCGTTCCTGTGGCACATATTCGGTCGCCTCAACGAGAACGAGGCCGGGGGCGATGGCGTTGATCGCGATCTGGTCTGGACCAAGTTCGCGCGCAAGCGAGCGCGTCATCGCAATGACCGCGCCTTTCGAGCCCACATAATGCAACAGGCGCGGCGCGCCCCAAAGAGCGGTATCAGATGCCAGATTGACGATGCGCCCGCCGAGGGTGGATCGGCGCAACAATGGCGCGAAAGCCTTCACCATCAGCCACAGACCGCGCACATTCACGCGCATGACGAGATCCCAGGTCTCGACATCGATCTCTTCGAAAGTCTTGCCGCCAATGCCAGTGGCGATGGCGCCATTATTCACAAGGCCATCAATATGGCCGTGTCTGCGTTCGATCGTCTGCGCGAAGGCAGCGATAGAGTCTGCATCGCCCAGATCGACGTGGCAAAACTCAGCCGATGTGCCGCCAGCTCTGAGCGCGGCGGCCGCCTCTTCGCCCAGATCATCGCGAATATCGCCGATAATAATGTGCTGCGCGCCAGCTTTGGCACAGGCCTCTGCAAAGCCGCGACCAAGACCGCGCGCAGCACCTGTGATGACAATAATGCGGCCTGCAAGATCCATGGCTGACCTCACGCGCTGCGTCGATCACGTGCAGGCATGAAATGCAGCACGCGGTTTTCGATAAAGACAATGGCGCCATAGAGCAGGATGCCGATCAAGGTCAGCATGATGATCGATACAAAGACCATCGCTGTATTGCCAGCGCCTTCGCCAAAGCTCAGTAGATAGCCAAGGCCGGTGTTGCCGCCCACGAGTTCGCCCACCACAACACCAATGACAGCCAAAGTTGCAGCAATGCGCAGCCCTGCGAACAGCGGTCCAAGGGAGGCGGGAAATTCAATCATACGGAAGATCTGCAGGCGGCTGGCAGTGAAAGACTTGGCGAGGCGAACGATATCCGGATCGATGGAGCGCACGGCCCCCAGCACATTCACCATGATCGGGAAAAAGACGATCAGCACAGCCACAAGAATTTTGGGATAGACCGTATAGCCAAACCAGATCACGAAGAGCGGTGCGAAGGCCACTTTGGGTGCGATTTGGAGTGCGAGAATATAAGGTGACAGAACGAATTCAGCTGTCGGTGACATGCCGAGCAGAAAGCCTGCTGCCATGCCCAGCAACATGCCAAGCACAAAGCCAACGATCACCTGCATCGCGGTGATCGCGGTGTGGTACATCAGATGTTCAGTTGCCAGCATCCGCAGAAACTCACTCCAGACTTTCGAGACTGGAGGGATGATGAAGGGCGGGATATTCATCAGTCCGGGCAACCATTCCCAAGCGACAAGAAACAGCACGAAGAGCAGGCCGCTCAGTGCCATCATGCGCTTTGTAAGGGGATCTGACAGATCAATGTCCATGCTGTGATGTCCCGCCCGACCAGTCCGGTTACTGGATGAATTGATTTGTATAGAGGTCTTTCACATTGGCCTTTTGCTGGATGATGCCCTGAGCGAGATAGAAATCCTGCAGGGAAGAGAGGCGTGGTTCATCCATTTCGCCCAGGACCTTCTGTCCCGGATAGACAAGTTCTGCATAGGCTTTCAGGATAGCGGTCATCTCCGCTTCTTTGCCCGCATGTTCAGGCACAGCCTTCACATAGTCTGCAGCGGCTGCGGCTGGATCATCCATCACAGCTTTCATGCCTTTGAGTGTTGCGCGCACGAGCTTGCGCACGAGTTCAGGGTTTTTCTGGATGGTCTCATCAGACACAACAATGGCCTGCGCCATGCTTTTGAACATTGTGTCGGAGGGGATGACCTCCATCTTGATATTTGGTGCCTGTGTCTTGGCGTAATAAGTCCATTCGGGCACTGCGGCCATGGCGGCGGCTTCACCAGCAGCAAAGAGCTTCCAGATATTCACAGGCCCGACCGCCTGTGCATTGACGTCATCCTTGGTCATGCCCTGTGTGGCGAGCATGCCAAGAAAGGCGAAGAAGGTTGTATCCTGGAAAGCCATGGTCGTGACGACTTTGCCTTTCAGATCCTTCACCGTGTTGACGCCCTTGTCCTTGTTGATGACCAGCTGGGTGAGGGAGCGCCCCCCAAGAACTGCAACTGCTTTCACTGGAACGCCGTTGGCGCGCACGAGAATGGGTGTGTCGCCGATGGCCCCACCAATCACCGCATTGCCAGCGCCGACTTGTTTGGCCACATCGACACCGCCGCGCGCGACCTGAAAGGTGACATTCAACCCTTCAGCTTTGAAATAGCCGCGTTGTTGCGCAACCATCCAGGGAGCAAAGGCTGGCAGTGAGCCAGGTGCAGGCAAGAGATAAGTGACATCTTGCGCAAGGGCCGGCGTGGCCGCTGTTGCCAGCGACATACAGATACCAGCAATGGCGGAAAGCAAATGTGTGGGAACGAGCTTCATGTCAAACCCTCCAATTCAGTGCCTTTAGGCGACCGCTTCTTCGATATGCAGAAGTTCCATGAGTTCGGCGATATAACCGCCGACCCGTTGATGTTTGCGACGCGCCATCGGATTGCCCATGTCGGGTATATCAACAATGATTTCGCGAATGATGCGACCTGGCCTCTGGCTCATGACAAGCACGCGATGTGACAGAGCGATGGCCTCAACAAGATCATGCGTAACGAAGAGCGCTGTCTTGCCAGTCTCAGCCAAGGTGCGGCCGAGGTCTTGCTGGAGAACCATTTTGGTTTGCGCATCCAGCGCCGAGAAGGGCTCGTCCATTAACAAAACGGCTGGGTCTACGGCGAGTGTGCGCGCGAGTGCAGCACGTTGACGCATGCCACCTGAGAGTTGGTGCGGATAGTGATCGACAAAATCGCTGAGGCGACATTTGCGCAAAAGCTCAAGAGCAATTGTGTGTCGCTCCGCCGAAGATCGGTGCTGCACCTCAAGGCCGAACTCCACATTCTCGCGAATGGTGCGCCAGGGGAGCAGTAGATCTTTTTGCAGCATGAAGGCGACATGTGCATTGGGCTTGGTGACGAGTTCACCATCGACATAGACTTCGCCCTCTGTCGCGGGATCAAGGCCTGAGCCCATATTCAACAATGTGCTTTTGCCACATCCTGAGGGGCCAATGATGGAAACGATCTCGCCATCATCAATGTGAAAATCAAGCCCTGAGACGGCCGTCACGCTGTCACCCTTGCGCGAGGTGAAGCGCTTTGTGACATTGCGGAACTCAAGCCGTCTCTTCATTCTGGTCACTCCGATGGGGCTTTGTCAGGCGGCGCGCCCAGACCCTGCTTGTGCGAGTGCTTTGAGCTGCGCTTCTGCTTTCTCGCGCATCACTTTGCGCAAGCGTACGAGGCCGAGATCGTGCTGGTAGAGCATTTCGCGCTGATTGGCATCGGGTTCGAGTTGCTCAATGAGAACGCGATCTTGCTCAAGCACATGCCAATGGCGCGCTTCGAGCCGGTTCTTGTAAAGGAAACGCCAGGTGTCGCGTTGCCAATCCGACACTTTACGGCATCGCCAGAATGCGATGGCGGTCAAATTGGGTGCAATCGGCGTGCACATACCGATGATGTGGAAATTGCCCCCGGGGCCGCCAGTTTTTGGATAAGGAATTTCCAGACGCAGCCAGGCGATTCCTGTCTCTGCATATTCAGTCCAATCGAAATTGACATTTCGTTGGCCCTTTTTCTCAAAGACGAAACCATGCGCTGTATCGCGCAATTGAAACTCAGCGACCGCATCGCCAAAGGACATGGAATGCGACTGTTTGTGCAGGAAGGTGCCATGCATCGGATCCATGACATTATCGATAATATAGCGATAATCGCCCTTCCATTCCGCATAGCAAAGGAAATGGCTGAAATCCGGGCCGCTGATCTGCTCAGGCAAATCGAGTTCAGGTGGCTCTGGATGAAGTCGGTCGCCGACATAAGCGAAGATCACGCCGGCTGTCTCGATGGTGGGAAAAACTTTCGTGGCCTTGCGACCTTCGAGTGCACAGCCGGGGCTGCCAGGCACCGACACGGCAACGCCATTCGTATCGACCTGAACGCCGTGATAGCCACAGGCGATACGATCATCCATCAAGATGCCGAGCGACAAAGGTGCGCCGCGATGCGGGCAGTGATCTTCCAAGGCGTGAATGACGCCTTTCATGTCGCGCCATAAAACCATTTTGAAGCCGCAGCGCCGCAGCGATACAGGCGCTTCTTTCACAAAATGGGATGGGCAGATCATATACCAATTGTTGCGCAGGCCTTTTTGCAGAAGGCTTTCGATCGCGTCTTTCGAGATCTCGGTCATCGCCAACTCCCGTCAGGCACCAAGGCGCTTCATCTCGTTGATGAACATGTCCTCGTTCCAGGGTTTGCCGCCAGGTGAGGGGACGCAGGCTCTGTTGAGATCGCGCACCAGGTCATCAAGCTCTTGGATACCGCGCGCAAAAGCGCTCTCAATTCCATCTGCGAGGAGGTTTTCATAATCCGTGGGATCGTGATCTCGCGTTTGATGAACGACGAGGTAGCGGTCCTCTCGTGTCATTGGCTGATCCCCTCTTGTTTTACAAATGAAACAACGGTTCGTATTTGCAACAGAGTATTTTGTCCCCCGGGCTCTGTAAAGGTCGATTTACCTGAAGGGTCTGTGCATATTTGTTGGCCTGCCAATAGCGCAGGCTCGCGTCAGGGCGAGGCCCTCACGCTTGGTGCAACATAGGCAGCAGAGTTTAGACGCGCGCTGGTTTCGTCGTTGGTGCGCTGGCAAGCCAGCGTCCAATCTCGCGCGCTGCATCTACAACGGCGTCCTTGATGGGGCCGTGCAATGTGCTGGCATCAATATGGGTGTCGACAGCGGTCACATTGATTGCGGCCACGACATGGCCAGCATTGTCCCGCACAGGAGCCCCCACGGCACTTACACCGCGTTCAAAAAAGGACTGGCTGATTCCATATCCAAGCGCGCGGTCTCCCGCCAATAGCTTCTTAAACTCAGCCAAAGTCTTCGGTGTCTGCTTGGAAATTTGTGGCAAAGTTTTTTCGGGAAAGAGTTGACGAAGCTCCTCGTCGGTAAAATCCAGCACCAGCATGCGACCCATGAGCGTGGCATGGACGGGAAAGCGCGTTCCAATTTGTACACTGCTTGCCACCGTAGTGAGTGCAGCTACACGCGCAATATAAACGACCTCGCGCCCGTCACGCACGGCCAGATGGGCCGACAGGCCCGTGTGGTCGCGCAAGGATTGAAGTGCTGCTTGCGCAATATCGGGGAGATCGAGTGAAGCCAGATAAGTAAAGCCTCGGTTCAGGAGCCCCGGACCCAAGCGGAATGTCCGCTCATCAAGCCCGCGTAGCAGATAACCTGCGCGCTCTAGTGTCACCAGAAGGCGAAAGACAGTTGCGCGGGGCAGATTCAAGGCAGCACAAATATCAGGCGCGGTGAGGGCGGGCTGCTCGCGCGTGAATAGTGCGAGCACGTCGAGCCCTTGCTGAAGAGCCGGCACGACATAACGTTCGCGGGGGTCGCCTGAGCTTTTCTTTTTGGCGTTTTCTTTAAGCATGTGTGGAGACGAATCCCTCGACGGCACTCATAAAGGCTTCAGGTTGCTCTATATAGCAGGCATGTCCGGCCCCCTCTAGCACCTTCACTGGCGCGATGGGGCGGGCATGGGCAGCGCGCAAATTGGCCTGAGGCGGTGTGATGACATCTGCGCTGCCATAGATGAATTGCACGGGTAAACCCGGCTCTAAAGCTGCGATATCGCCAATCAGATCACCTGTTGAGAGCATGCGCGCAGCCTGCGCGTAGCCATGCGCATCGACGCTGCCCATATTGTCGACAACCATCTGGATGAGCTCTTGAGGGGCCCCCGGGCTTAACAGTCTCGGCCCACGCTTTTGCGCCATAGCCTGTGGCCCAAGCTCTTCAATATCTGTGATCCGACCCTGCAGCAGACGATCACGCTCTGCTTGCGGCAGATGTGCATGTCCAAGGGCGCAGGATGCAAAGGTGAGGGTTTTGACACGCTCGCGATAAAGGCGTGCAAAACGCGCGGCTATCAAACAGCCAAGCGAATGGCCAATGAGATGGACTTGGTCAGCATGACAGAAATCCAGAAGCTGTTTGAGGCGTTCTGCGTAATCGCTCGCAATCGGCCATTCCATTGGCAGAGCAGCGGAGGGTGGATAACCGGGCGCATTCCAAGCGATGGCACATTGATCGGGCGGGACCAAAGCCAGCACCGGTCGCCATGAGCTGGCTGATGAGCCGATCCCATGCAGAAAAACGAGGGTCGTCCCTTGCCCCTTTTGGATAAAGGACAGCGCACCCTCATCCAAGGGAGCCAGGAGGCTAAGCTGAGTTTGCATCTAACCGAAGCTCGTTTGTCGTTGCGAAGCGTGACGCTCGAACTGTTTTGCTAATTAAACACAATTTCATATTTGCAACAGGCTAGCTCTTGGGCTAGCTTTTGTCAAAAGCAGGACGGTTGGCAACGGCCCCTCCTTGCACCCCTTCGGCGGCGAATGTGACCTCGCGCGCATGACATGGAGAGCGCCCATGAACGAGCATGTTGTCAAAGAGACTTTGCCCGATGATGTGAAAATTCCTGATGGGAAAACGCTTGGCGATTGGGTTGAATCTCGCGTGGCACGATTGTCAACGCGGACACTTGATTGGGATGCGCTGAAGTTTCAGGCGGACTTCGATCCAAAATATAAGCGCGCGCAGATGCGCTATGTTGGCACAGGCGCGACCGGCGTTTCCAACGATTCCAATACGGTTCCGGCCGAGCATTTCACCTTCTCGACCATGGTGCTGCCGCCTGGTTGCGAAGGTCCGCTGCATCTTCACACCGACGCTGAAGAGGTCTTCTTTATTCTGCGCGGCGAGCGCGTTCGTATCATGGTCGAACATAAAGGCGAGCATTACGACACGATCCTGAGCCATCGGGATCTGATCTCCGTGCCTGCGGGTGTTTATCGCGGTCTTGTGAATGAGGGCAGTGACGAAGCGCTGATGGTTGTGATCGTTGGCAGTTTGAAGCCCGAGACGCCCACCTATCCACCTGATCACCCCTTGTCCAAGGTCAAGCGCCCGAAGCTCTAAAGCGGATCTTGCGACATGGATCTTGGTCTTGAGGGAGCCGTTGCCGTCATCACGGGCGGCACATCAGGGATCGGCCTTGCAACAGCCCGCGCCTTCCTCAGTGAAGGTGCGGATGTTGCGGTTTGCGGTCGCGATGAAGTGCGCTTGCAGCAAGCACAGACTGCATTGGCAACTGCATTTGGCGCCAACCGCATTCTGGCCTTGCGCTGTGATGTGACAAAGGCGGAGCAAACCAATGCTTTTGCCGACGCCGTCAGGGCCTGGCGTCAACGCGCAGATATTCTCATCAACAATGCAGGCCAAGGCCGAATGTCGACCTTTGCGACGACAACAGATGAGCAATGGCGTGATGAGCTGGAGCTGAAATATTTCAGCCAGATTTTTCCCATCAGGGCTTTTCAGCCTTTGCTCGATAAGTCACAGCAGGCTGCCATTGTGGCGATCAATTCACTGCTCGCCTATCAGCCTGAACCTTACATGGTGTGCACATCCTCCGCACGCGCTGGCGTGCAAAGTCTGCTCAAATCCCTTGCAACAGAATTTGCCGGCCGCATCCGGGTCAATTCTGTTGTTCTGGGTTTGATTGATTCAGGGCAGTGGCAGCGTCGCTTTGAAGCGCGGGAGGATCAAAGCCAGTCGCGCGAGGACTGGATCGCGCAGCTCGCCAAATCAAAACACATTCCCTTCGGGCGGCTGGGCCTACCCGAGGAGGTGGCGCGCGCTGTGGTGTTCCTCTCTTCACCGAAGGTCGCCTATATCACCGGCGCCTCGCTCGAAATTTCCGGCGGCGTCTCCCGCTATATTTGAGGTCAATATGAGCGTCGTCCTTCACACAGAAGAACCCGTTGGCGATCTCGTCGCCCATACATTGGCAGAGGCGGGTATTACGCATGCATTCGGCGTGATCTCGATTCACAATATGCCAATTCTGGACGCGATCCATCGTCAAGGTCGCATTGTATTTGTTCCTGCGCGCAGTGAGGCTGGCGCGATCAATATGGCTGATGCTTTTGCGCGCGTCTCGCAAGGCCTTGGTGTCGCCATCACCAGCACAGGCACAGCTGCCGGTAATGCATGTGGCTCGCAGGTTGAGGCGCTGACGGCTGGCAGCCCCATTCTGCACATCACATCGCAGATCGACACGCCCTATATGGATCGTGATCGGGCCGCTATTCATGATGTGCCGCGCCAGTTTGATATGCTGAAAGCCGTCTCAAAATCCGTCTATCGTATTTGGGATGCGCGCGGTGCCGTGGCAACATTGCAAGCTGCGATGTCGGCGGCTTTGTCTGCGCCAAGTGGCCCCGTCAGCCTGGAGATCCCGGTCGATGTGCAGCGGATGAAGGCACCCGTGCCAGCCTTCATTCCGACGCCGGCCATTGCACGCGTCGAGCCAAGCCAAGCAGCGCTCAATCAATTGGCAAGTCTTGTGCGCGCAGCCAAACGACCCATGCTGTGGTTGGGCGGTGGCGCGCGTGGCGCCTCGCAGGAGGCTTGCCAGCTCATGGAGCGGGGCTTTTGCGTGGTGACGAGTACGCAGGGGCGGGCGATTGTTCCTGAAACCGACCCGCGCAGTCTGGGCGCCTTCAATATGACACCCGAGGCGCAGGATGTTTTTGAGTCCTGCGATTTGATGATCGTGGTTGGTTCGCGGCTGCGTGGCAATGAGACGCGCAACAATCTTTTGCGATTGGGCAAGCCGCTTGTGCAGATTGATGCAGATGCCAGTCAGGGCGGCCGGAACTATGCGGTTGATTTCTTCTTGCATGGCGATGCCAAAATGACGCTCGCCGGCTTGTTGAATGCGCTACCCGATCGATTGTCGGTGGATCCTGCTTTTATGACCCAAGTGACTCAGGCGCGCAGCAAGGGCGAAGTGGCTTTGCAGGCCACGCTTGGTCCCTATCGTGCGGTTGCTGATGCCATGCGTCAGCGTGTCTTTGATCAGGCCTTACCCTTTGTGCGGGATGTCACGATTTCCAACTCTACCTTTGGCAATCGCTATGTCTTGCTCGCTGAGCCGCGGCTTGGTGTTCATGCACTGGGCGGGGGTATCGGGCAGGGTGCTGCAATGGCGCTGGGTGCTGCTATGGCTGCTGGCGGCAAGCGTGTCGTGGCGATGATCGGTGATGGTGGCGCGCAGCTTAATTTGGGGGAATTTGCAACTGCGGTTGATCAAAATGCTCCCATTGTTTTTGTGCTGATGAACGATCAGGCCTATGGTGTCATCTCCAATATTCAGGACGCGCAATATGAAGGTCGGCGCGTCTATTGCCGCCTGACCACGCCAGACTTCGGTTTGTTTGCGCGTAGTATTGGTTTGGCCCATGAGCGTGTTCAACACGCGCAGGATTTTGCAGCCGCGCTTGATCGAGGCTTGAGCGCACAAGGTCCCTGCATGATTGAAATCGACATGAACGCTATTGGCCCCTTTGCAGTTGCTTTTGGTGGCCCTCCTGCGGGGGCAGCCGGCGGTGCTCGCTAGAGTTCGTTTTTCAAAATCGCGGAGACGATAGACATGGCAAAGCCCTTGAGTATCGCAATTGTGGGCGGCGGCGTTGGCGGATTGACCGCTGCTATTGCGCTCACACGGCAGGGGCATGATGTGACGGTCTATGAGCAGGCCGCCAAATATATGCGCGTGGGTGCCGATGTGAATCTCACGCCCAACGCTGTTCTGGCGCTTGATGGTCTGGGCATTGGTGAGGCTGTACGCCGCACGGGGGCGAGCCCTACATTCCGCATCAGCCGTGATTGGGATACGGGCAAAGAGACCTCTCGTTTGCCGATGAGTTCAGCTGCGCAGGAACGCTATGGCGCCCCGCAATTGACAATCCACCGGGCCGATCTTCTCTCAGCCTTGGCGGATGCTTTTCCCTCGTCTCAAGTGAAATTTGGAAAACGGCTTCGCGCGCTGGATCAAGACAGCGAAGGCGTGACGTTGCAGTTTGAAGATGGCACTCACGCAAGCCATGCGGTCGCAATTGGCGCCGATGGTATTCATTCGCGTATTCGCGCTGCGCTCTTTGGTGAAGAAAGTCCGCGTTTCACAGGGGTGGTCTCTTTCCGTGCCGTGGTGCCGACCGAAAAGGTCAAAGCGGTTCCCGAAATTGAGGCCTTTACCAAATGGTGGGGACCGAACCCTCAGAGCCAGATCGTCACCTTTCCTCTCAATCTGGGGCAGGACACCTTCGTCTTTGCGACCACGGGCCAAGAGTCCTGGCATGAAGAGTCCTGGACCAGTGAGGGCGATGTTGAAGAGTTGCGCTCTTTTTATCGTGATTTCCACCCCGATGCGCGCGCATTGCTCGAGGCTTGCGATTCGGTTCTGAAAAGTGCGCTGTATGAGCGCGAGCCTTTGTCGCAATGGTCCAAGGGCCGCGCGACCTTGTTGGGGGATGCGGCTCATCCCATGCTGCCATTTATGGCGCAGGGTGCAGGCATGGCAATTGAAGATGGTGTTGTCTTGGGGCGTTGCCTCTTGGGGGATGATCCACAAGCTGAGCTACTTGTCTATCAACACGCGCGGCAGGAACGCACAGCGCGTATTCAGATCAATTCGCGTGGCAATCAGTGGATGAAGGGACAGGACAGCGCTGATTGGGTCTATGGCTATGATGCCTGGCACACAAAGCTCACCTGATCAGAGCACCATCAAGTCGCGGCCAATGATGATATTGCCCGTATAATGTTGGGCCACTTCCGCTCGCCACACATCGTCGGGCACAAGCTGGTCATCTGAGGGCAAAAGATGTGTCAGGGCCAGCGTGTCCACACCTGCCCGTGCTGCGATACGGCCGCAATCTTGCGCATTTGTGTGGCCGCCGACCAGAAAATCCCGAAGACCCGGGGGAATATAGGGCCGCTGCGCGAGCATGGCATCTATGCCCGGCTCATACATCGCCTCATGCACGAGCAAGTTTGCTCCCTTTGCAAGTTCGACCAGCGTCTGGCTTGGCGATGTATCGCCTGACAGAACGATCGAGCGATCGGCCGTATCAATGCGGAATGCAAAAGCATGTTTGAAGGGTGGGTGATTGACCAGTGCGCAGGTAACACGCACATGCTCATCTTCGAAAATGAGACCTGGCTTCGAAATCTCAGTGACGTAGAATGAATCGCTCGGCGGTTTGCGGCCTGTCGCACGAATACGAATGTCGAAATCCTCGCTGTGAAATTCAATCGCAGCATTGTGGATGCGTGATATGGGTGGAGGGCCAATTACCTTCACCTGACGTGTCATGCCTTGAATCCATGCCAGATGAATAAGGTTGGCATAGTCGGCATTGTGGTCGGAATGATGATGCGTGATGAACACCGCACGCATATCAGCAAAGCGCAAACCAGTCGCTGCAAAGCGCGTAATTGCACCATAGCCACAGTCAAATATATAGACGGCGCCATCGACGACAAGCGCATTGGACGCCATCATACGGGTGGGATGCAGCACAGGGCCTGCAACAGTACCCAGCAACACGAGATGCGTGCCGGTGTTTGGGATACCAAGGGTGCTAGCCGACATGGTCACTTCCAGATTATTCGGCGGTGATTTTCAAACGACGGATGATGTCGCCATAGCGCTCGTAATCAGCTTTCATTCGCTTGGCGAGATCTTCGGGGCTACCACCAAGAACCACTTCGCCTGTTTGCTCAATTTTCTGTTTTGTGTCGGGTGAGGCGAGAAGGGCATTCAGTTCCTGATTCAAACGATCAATGACGGGGCGTGGCGTGCCTTTGGGTGCCAGAACCGCATACCAGCCTTCAACGGATACATCTTTGAAGCCCTGTTCCATAGCCGTTGGAATCGTCGGGAGTGCTGCGCTGCGTTTGGGGTCAAGGACAGCAAGCGCTGTCAGGGCGCCCGAATTGACATGTTGGGTGATGGGGGCAAGGCCAGCAAAAGTAACCTGAACATGTCCCGCGATTACATCCGTCACGGCCGGAGCAATGCCGCGATAAGGAACATGCGTCATGTTAATCTCAGCGGAGCTGGCGAAAAGAGCCCCGGCGATATGCAGTACCGAGCCATTGCCGGAGCTCGCATAGCTGATCGTTTGTTTTTTCGCCAAAGCGGCAAAATCGCGCGCTGATGTTGCACCAAGTTTTGGATTGGCGACCATGACCATTGTTGTTTGCGAGGGCATGATGACCGGTTCAAAGTCGGCGATAACGTCGACCGGGGGTTTTGCATCACCAGCGGTGAGATGCGGCGCTATGAATAATGTGTTGGGTGTCAGTAGCAATGTATGGCCATCAGCTGGTGCGCGCGCGACAGCACTCGCTCCGACCATGCCACTCGCCCCGGGTCGGTTTTCGACAACGATTGTCTCCTTCAGCACA
Organism: Beijerinckiaceae bacterium; assembly: GCA_947454485.1. Taxonomy (GTDB): domain Bacteria; phylum Pseudomonadota; class Alphaproteobacteria; order Rhizobiales; family Beijerinckiaceae; genus Terripilifer. Next base: position 18,592 of record CANGJJ010000007.1, on the reverse strand, counting down.
GGAGCAAGCCGTTCCGCCAGCAAGCGCGCAACAACATCAGGCCCCGCGCCAGCGGGGAAGGGGACGATGATCGTGATTTGCTTGGAGGGGAAAGCGATAGCTGGGACCGTGGCGAGCGCAGCAAATATGAAAGCTGCGATATGAAGTCGGCATTGAGAGCTGAGCGTCATCTTTTCCCTCCCCGATAGATTGTTTTATATGCAAAACAATCCTTCTTTAGCGAAACAGTTTGCCTTGTTTTGGCAGTCTGTTCAACAAAGGGTTTTGCCGCTGCCGGGTGATGCGCGCAGTGGGCGACAGGTGCTGGACTAGGGGATCTGACGCTGGTCGGGGATCAGTCAGCTTAGGCCTGAGCGCTGTTCGCGCCTTTCGCGGCACTGAAGCGAAAAGACGGGCGCCACACACCAATCGCAATACTGGCGACCACAAGTGCGCTGATGGCGTAAAGCGCCGTCCATTCTGAGGCGAGGATCATTTGTAGATCCTCGCGCGAGCCTTTGCCCTCGGCTAGTTGTGCAGCCAAGACGGCGCCGTCATTGGCTTTGGACTGAATGACAGCGAGAGTTGATTCAAACAAAGTCATGCCGATGAGCGCCTTCACCCAGACCCAGCGCAAATCCTGAAACGGACGATGCACGACGATAGCGAGCAGTCCCGAAACGAGCGCGAGCCCAAGTGAGGGGACGAGCACCCAGTTGCTGAGCAGCGCGATCATGGCGCGCAGATCTGCCAGTTGTGCGGGATGATCTTGCGGCGCTTTGAGCAGCAAAAAGCCATAGCCGATGAGGCCAGCGGCCATGCCGCAGGACGACAGATGGTGGCAGAATTTAAGCCCCTTGCGCATATGCAACCAACTCCGTCATGCAGCGATTTTGTCTTTTTGAAGAGAGAACCGGCCCTGCCGCCCGGCCTCATCTTCTGGATGCTGTCACATCCGTCCAGAACTGTTCTGCCGTCGCACTCAGCCGCGCGATGGGGCGATAGAGTACGATCTCTACGGCTATATCGAATTGCGGATCATCGCTCGCGCCAACCAGTCTGCCGCGCTGCAGACTGTCTGCGGCCAAAGATGCAGGTAGCCACGCAACGCCGCGCCCATCTTCTGCCATGCCCAACAATGCTGCGGCCAATCGCGCAGTCACGACCTCTTTGAGATGCGGACGCGTCTTTTGAGTGGGCCATGTCGCATCCACAATACGCCCAAGCCCCGATGGCGAGGCATAAGCGAGATAAGGGATCGCCTCTGCAGCATTGTCGGTGATGTGCCACAGCGGCGCGCCTTTGATGTCGGGCGCTGCATAGGGCCGCAGCACATCGCCACCCACTACATGATATTTGAACTGGCGCGCGGGCAGGCGGGTCGTGTCGGCACTGTGTCGATGGCAGAGCAGGAAGCTGGCCTCGCCGCGCAGCATCATGTCTTCGCAGGCGGCCATATGGTCGGAGAGCAAATTGAGCGCGCCAAGGCGGGTGGCTTCGACATGGCGCTGCGCCCAATGGGGAAAGAATGTGAAAGACAGAGCATGGGTCGCGGCAATGGAGAGTTTGCGGCTCGATGATCCTGCCGCGTCGAGCGCCTCCATACGCGCTTGCCGGATCGCGAGCGTGAGGCCCTCCACAGAACTGCCAAAGCGCTCCCCGGCTGGCGTCAGAACCACCCGGCGCGGCAGTCGCTGGAACAGGGCCGTGCCGACCCATTTCTCCAGCATCTGGATCCGGCGGCTGAAGGCCGGCTGCGTGACATTTCGGGAGGTTGCGGCCCGCGAGAAGCTTTGGGTCCCCGCCAGAGCCGCAAAATCGTCCAGCCAATCCAGCTCCACGCCCAACTCCTATGCATAAGTTGCATGGATTTTGAGGCGATTGGCATTGGATTTCAAGCTCTGAATGACGGCATATCGAGCCCAACACGGGGCTGCCTGTTTTCAGGATCAGGAGAGAGTTATGCGCATTCTCGATATTTGCGAAGTCACCAAGCCGATCTCTTCGCCCATCCGCAATGCCTATATCGATTTCAGCAAAATGACGGCCAGCCTTGTGGCTGTGGTGACGGATGTGGTGCGCGATGGGCGCCGGGTGGTGGGCTATGGGTTCAACTCCAATGGCCGCTACGGGCAGGGCGGTTTGATCCGCGAGCGTTTCCGCGACCGTGTGCTGGAGGCTGAGCCCAAGTCCCTTCTGAATGAGACAGGCGACAATCTGTGCCCCCACAAGATCTGGGCGGCGATGATGACCAATGAAAAGCCCGGCGGTCACGGCGAGCGCTCTGTGGCTGTGGGCACGATCGACATGGCTGTGTGGGATGCTGTGGCCAAGATCGAGGGCAAGCCGCTCTTTGAGATGTTGGCGCAGCGCAAGGGCCGGCAGGCCAATCCGCGCGTCTTCGTTTATGCGGCCGGTGGCTATTATTATCCGGGCAAAGACGACAGACAGCTTTGCGCCGAAATGCGCGGCTATGTTGATCGCGGCTACACCGTCGTGAAGATGAAGATCGGCGGCGCATCTTTGGCCGAAGATCAGCGCCGCATCGAAGCGGTGCTCAAAGAGATCGGCGCGCAAGCGCAATTGGCGGTTGATGCCAATGGTCGCTTTGATCTGGAGACCGCCATCGCTTATGCCAAGATGCTGCGCAACTATCCGCTCTTTTGGTATGAAGAAATTGGCGATCCGCTCGACTATGGTTTGCAGTCAGCGATGACTGAGTTTTATCCCGGTCCTATGGCGACAGGTGAAAATCTCTTCTCCCATCATGATGCGCGCAATCTTCTGCGCTATGGCAATATGCGCCCTGATCGTGATTGGCTGCAATTTGACTGCGCTCTGTCTTATGGCCTCGTCGAATATTTGCGCACGCTCGATGTGCTCGCCGACTATGGCTGGTCGCCCTCACGCTGCATTCCACATGGCGGTCATCAGATGTCGCTCAATATTGCAGCAGGCTTGGGGCTTGGTGGTAACGAAAGCTATCCCGATCTCTTCCAGCCCTATGGTGGTTTTCCCGATGGCGTGAAGGTGATCGACGGCCATATCACCATGCCCGAACTTCCCGGCATCGGTTTTGAAGGCAAGTCAGACCTCATCAAGGTCATGCGTGAGCTCGCTGAATAAGCGAGCCTCACAAACCATCTGCTAATTTACGCAGCGGCTCGAAGAGGCGGCGATATTCAGCTTCGCCCAGACGATCAGCTATATGCTGTTCGTGCTCTTCGGCTGTCTGATGCAGCTTCTTCATCAAACGCGCGCCAGCGGCTGTCAGATAAAGTCCATAAGTGCGGCGATCTTGCCGGGAGGCTTCTCGGCGCACAAAGCCGCGCTCTTCAAGCTCGCTGATGATGCCCACAAAATTCGTTTTTTGAATGCCAAGTACTTCGGCGACACGCCCTTGCGGCAGGCCCGGGTTGGATTCGATGATGGTTAGCACAGAATATTGTGCAGGCCTGATCTCACTTTGTGCGAAGGCATTAAAAAAATCACTGAAGACAGAGAGCTGCGCCCGACGCAGCGCATAGCCGAGGCGCTTTTCCAAAGGCCCAAAGCTGATTGGTGGAGCCTCCCCTTGGCTCTGATCTTTGTCGTTCTTCTTCAATATGTTGTCCTCGATATATGCAGCCTTCAACTGGCGGCGGTCTCAGCTCATGCCAAGGTCATGAACGAAAGTCCAGCGAGCTCCTCGATTGACAGGACAATTTAGTTATGGACTATAACTAATATCCGGGCAAGCGCAACGCGGGGCCAAGAACCCGCCGCCAACCGTGGTAGCATTGAGGAGGAACACATGCAGTCTTATCGTTCAGTCCTTTTGAGCACGGTGCTTGGTGTTGCACTGATGGGCGTGGCCGCAAGCGCGCAGGCGCAGGTCAATGTCGGCATCACGATTTCCCAAACCGGTCCGGCTGCCGCACTCGGCATTCCGCAGAAGAATTCGGTGGCCATGTTGCCGAAGGAGGTCGCGGGCCAAAAGATCGAATATATCGTCCTCGACGACGCAACCGACCCCACCAAAGCGGTTGCCAATGCGCGCAAGATGATTGCTGAGAACAAGATTGATTATCTGATCGGTTCATCTGGTACGCCCGCTTCCATGGCGTTGGTTGATATTGCTGGTGAGACCAAGACGCCGCTTTGCGCCATGGTGCCGCTGAAGGCTTTGGTTGAACCTGTTGATGACAAGCGACGCTGGGTTTTTAAAGCCCCTCAAGATGACGCGCTTCTTGCTGATGCACTGGCTGAACATATGGTCGCCAATGGTATCAAATCAGTTGGCTTCATTGGTTATACGGATGGCTACGGCCAAGGTTGGCTCGACGAAGTGCAAAAGATCATGCCGGCGCGCGGCATCAAGGTTGTGGCCGTTGAGCGTTTCCAGCGCACCGATACAAGCGTCACTGCGCAGGCGTTGAAAGTTGTCTCTGCCAATCCTGACGCTGTTTTGATTGCTGCGTCAGGTACGGTCGCAGCCATGCCCCAAAAGACGCTCAAAGAGCAGGGCTATGGCAAACCGATTTATCAAACTGGCGGTGTCGCCACGATGGAATTTGTGCGCGTCGGCGGCAAAGATGTCGATGGGACCGTCTTTCCAGCTGGTCCTGTGACCGTGGCTGAATTGCTTCCCGATAGCCATCCCTCCAAGAAGATCTCGCTGGATTATATCCGCGACTATGAAGCGCTGAACAAGCAACCCTTTGCTGCTTTTGGCGCGCATCTTGTCGATTGCGCAAGCATGCTCTTTGCTGGTCTGAAGCCCGCCCTTGCCAAGGGTAAGCCCGGAACGCCGGAGTTTCGTGCAGGACTGCGTGATGGCATCGAGGCTTCGAAGGAAATTGTTGCTTTGCATGGCGTCTATAATTTCACGGCCAGCGACCATGCCGGTCTTGATAAGCGCGGCCGCGTCCTTGTGAAAATCGTCAATGGCAAATGGACTTTGTTGCCCTGACAGTTTGAGCGAGCCTGCATCAGCGGGCTCGCTTTTTCTTGCACATAGGCGGAGCCCGGATGAACACGACGATCTCGCTTTTTCTTCTGCAAGACGGCGTGATCAACGGCGCAATCTATGCGCTGTTGGGCGTGACGCTTGTGCTGATTTTTGCCGTCACGCGCGTCATCTTCGTCCCGCAGGGCGAGCTTGCAGCTTGGGGGGCTTTGACGCTGGCGGCTTTCGAGGCGGGCCATGTTCCTGGCACCGCGCCTCTGCTTGTTCTGCTGGGCCTGTGTTGCGTGTTCTCTGATATGCTGCGTCAGCGTCGCGGGTTGAATGGCAAATGGTTCATCGAGAGAGGCCTGCGCGATATTGCTGGTCCGCTTGCTCTATGGGCATTGTGTATTTGGCTTGCCCCGCAAAAACCAGCGCTCTGGTTAAGCGTCGCGCTGACCGTCTCGCTCATCATACCTATGGGGCCGATGATCTATCGGCTGGCATTTGCGCCGATTGCTGATGCGAGTGTTTTGACGCTGTTCATTGCCGCTATAGGCGTGCATTTTGCCTTTACTGGAACTGGACTGTTGTTCTTTGGTGCAGAAGGTTCGCGCACGACGGCCTTCATCGCTGGTGTCTTTCCTATCGGCGTCTTGATGGTCAAAGGCCAAAGCCTTGTCGTGCTTGGTCTCACCATAGTGTCTCTGATCGGTCTCTATATTTTCTTTGATAAAACACTGCGCGGCAAAGCTCTGCGTGCGACGGCGGTCAATCGACTTGGGGCGCGGTTGGTTGGCATCCCTACACAGAGCACAGGCCGTTTTGCATTTGCCTTGGGTGCAGGCCTTGCGGCCTTGTCAGGCACGATGATCGGATCTTTGACGACGATTTCTTATGACAGTGGTTTCATAATCAGTCTGAAGGGTTTTGTGGCCGCGATTGCAGCGGGTCTGGCGAGTTATCCCCTCACAGTCCTGGCGGCATTGGGTGTCGGCATCCTGGAGTCGTTCTCTGCATTCTTTGCCAGCGCCTTCAAAGAGGTCATCGTCTTTTCGCTCATCATTCCGATGCTTGTCTGGCGCTCGCTTGTTGTGCGCCATTCCGATGAGGAGGATGAGTGATGCGCGAATTTTCCTCTGCCCCTCTCTTGTGGCTAGGCCTCATTCTGGCATTTGCCTGTATCCCGATCGTGCCTTGCATTCCTGCTTTTTGGATCACTCTGTGGGTCTATATCGGCATCTATAGTCTGGTTGCGATCGGCCTTGTTTTGCTGACAGGCGTCGGGGGCATGACGTCGTTCGGGCAGGCGGCCTTCGTCGGGTTTGGCGCGTATACAAGTGCGGTCCTGACCTCTCGCTATGGTTGGTCGCCTTGGGCGACTTTACCCGCTGTTGTTCTGACCGCAGGTGTGAGTGCCAGTCTGCTTGGCCTCGTGACAGTTCGCTTGTCGGGTCATTTCCTTCCCCTTGGAACCATCGCTTGGTCGATCAGTATTTTTTACCTTTTTGGCAATGTCGAGGAACTGGGCCGCTTTGACGGGATTTCTGGTTTGCCCGCATTTGACCTCTTTGGTGTATCTCTGGCGAGCGCGGACCGCGTTTTCTATCTCGTTTGGTTCTGTGTGCTTCTTGCCATCGTTGTGAGTAGCAATCTGCTCGACAGCCGCATGGGTCGCGCTATCAGAGCCCTGCGCGGGGGATCGCAAGCGGCAGAATCTTTCGGCGTCAAAACGGCCTATGCCAAGCTTACTGTCTTTGTCTATGCAGCTTTGCTCGCAGGGGTCGCGGGCTGGCTTTATGCGCATGTGCAGCGCGCTGTCAGCCCATCTCCCTTTGGCGTTCATGCTGGCATTGAATTTTTGCTCATGGCGGTGCTGGGTGGCTCTGGCTATGTGCTCGGCGGTGTATTGGGCGCGACCATTGTCACGATCTTGAAAGATCAGCTGCAGAGCGTCTTGCCAAAGCTGATCGGCTCGGATGGTAACTTTGAGACCATCGTCTTCGGCATTTTGATGGTGGTGATTTTGCAAGTGGCTCGGCAGGGCCTTTGGCCGATGTTTGCCCGCTTTTTGCCGCAACCCAAGCCGCAACAGATTCACAAAAGCGCAATGGCTCTGCCGCGACGCCCAATGCCCGATAAGGGGCGTTTGATTTTGAGCGTTGAGGCTGCGCGGATGCAATTTGGCGGCCTTGTCGCGGTCAATGATGTCAGCTTCAAAGTCAATGCAGGTGAAATTGTCGGTTTGATTGGGCCCAATGGGGCCGGCAAGAGCACGACCTTTAATCTGGTGACGGGCGTATTGCGTCCGACCGCTGGTAGCATAAGGTTTATGGATAGTCAGATCGTTGGGAAATTGCCGCGCGAAGTAGCTGCCCTTGGGATGGCGCGCACCTTCCAGCATGTGAAGCTAGCCGCGCAAATGAGCGTCCTTGAGAATGTTGCGCTTGGTGCTCATCTGCGAGGAGGCAGGGGGACTTTGTCTGCCATGCTGCGGCTTGATCGGAGCGAGGAGGCGAGCCTGTTGCGCGAGGCTGCCCGCCAGCTAGAGCGCGTTGGGTTGATCGAGCATATGCACAAACCTGCCGCCTCTCTGGCTCTGGGTCAACAGCGTATCGCGGAGATTGCCCGGGCGCTCTGCCTTGATCCCTGTCTTTTATTGCTGGATGAGCCTGCGGCGGGTCTACGTTTTGCGGAAAAGCAACAGCTGGCTGTTCTGCTCGCACAATTACGCGCGGAAGGCATGACTATCTTGCTTGTCGAACATGACATGGATTTTGTCATGAAGCTCACAAATCATCTCGTTGTGCTCGATTTTGGAACGAAGATTGCCGAAGGCGCCCCAGACGTGGTCGCTAGAAATCCGGCAGTGCTTGAAGCCTATTTGGGAGGGGTTGAATGAGTGCATCCCTTCTCAACCTCAGCAATGTCAGTGCGGCCTATGGCAAGATTGAAGCTGTACGGCAGGTCTCTTTAGAGATGCAGCCCGGGAGTATTGTCACCGTCATCGGTGCCAATGGCGCGGGCAAGACAACTCTGCTCAACGCTATCATGGGCGTACAACCAGCCACCGGCGATATGTATTTTGCGGGTGAGGATCTCTCGCAGATGCAGATTGAGGCACGAGTAGCAAATGGCCTTTGCCTTGTGCCAGAGCGGCGCGAACTCTTTTCATCCATGAGCGTGGAAGACAACCTCATTCTGGGGGCCTATCGGCTGGGTGCGCGCGCGATTGCCACAGGCCTTGAAGAGGTCTTTGGACGTTTCGCGCGTCTCAAAGAACGTCGGCGCCAGATCGCGGGCACTTTGTCAGGCGGTGAACGACAGATGCTCGCTATGGGGCGAGCCCTGATGGGGCAGCCGCGGCTTCTCATGCTTGATGAACCAAGCCTGGGTTTGGCACCGCGGATCGTCAAAGACATATTCACCATCATCACCGATCTGCGCTCCAGCGGTGTGTCGATCTTGCTCGTTGAACAAAATGCTCGTGCAGCGCTGCATGTCGCTGACTATGCCTATGTGATGGAGCTTGGTGAGATCACGATGCAAGGTCACGCGTCGCAGTTGTCGGCAGATCCGCGCGTGATGGAAAGTTATCTTGGCCTTGGCGGCCATGGCTGAAAAAGGAAGTCCTATGTCCTCCCTCGATCTTCCCAAGACATTGCAGGCAACCCGCGACGGCAATATCGCTATTTTACGCCTATCGCGTCCAGAGAAGCGCAATGCGCTTGATGATGACACCGTGAAGGGTTTACGGCTTTTCTTCATGTCGCTTGATGAAAGTGTGCGTGCCGTGGTCTTGCATGGCGAAGGATCGCATTTCAGCGCGGGTCTTGATCTTGGTGAAGTGGCGGGCGCTTCAGATCTCCATCACAGCATTTTGCATTCCCAAATGTGGCATCGCGCCTTTCATGAAATTCAGTTCGCTCGCGTGCCTGTCTTTTCAGTTTTGCACGGGGCTGTTGTGGGTGGTGGGCTTGAGCTTGCCGCATCAACCCATATCCGCATAGCCGAATCCTCTGCCTATTATGCTCTGCCTGAGGGGCAGCGCGGAATCTTTTTGGGCGGCGGCGGTTCGGTGCGCATTCCCCGCCTGATTGGTGTGCCGCTCGTGCAAGACATGATGCTCACGGGGCGCACTTTGTCGGCGCAAGAGGGTCTGACCTATGGCATCAGCCAATATCTTGTTGCCCCGGGCGAAGGTTTGACCAAGGCCATGGAGCTTGCGCGCAAAGCTGCAGGTAATGCGCTCATGACCAATTTCGCAGTGCTTCATGCCATTCCCCAAATAGCGGAGAGCAATCCAGCTGCGGGATATTTCACAGAATCTTTGATGGCAGCGATTGCTGAGACCACGCCGGAGGCACAACAGCGCCTGCGCGATTTTCTGGAAAAGCGCGCCGCCAAAATTACGCATCGTGATTGATTGGTCCGCCAGGGGGAGGGGGACATGGTAGATTATAAAACAGTCTTGCTGGGCGACTTCAAAGCGCGGATGGACGAACGCCCAGATGGCTCGTGCCTTGTTCATTGCACAAAAGCTCTTGAGCCTTATGCACGTTGTCTGACCGATCGACTTGACCATTGGGCGCGCGTGACGCCTGATGCAACTTATCTCGCCCAACGTGACGAAACAGGGGCATGGCGTCGCTTGTCTTACGCACAGGTGCGCGAGCAAGTACGAAAGCTTGCAGCTAGTCTTTTAACGCGTGACCTGAGCCAAGATCGACCAATAGCCATCCTGTCTGGCAATGAGATTGAGCAAGCATTGTTGTTGTTGGCGGGGATGTATATCGGGGTTCCCGTTGCGCCGATCTCACCGGCCTATTCGCTCATTGCAACTGATTTTGGCAAATTGCAGGATATTATCGCGCGACTGACGCCCGGCTTGATCTATGTGAGCCATGCGCCTGCCTTTACCAAAGCTATCGTCAATGCCTGCCCTTCGGATATTGAGATCGTCGCAAAAACAGGTTCCCTGACCGATCGTGCTGTGACGCCTCTTTCGGCATTGCTTGAGGCACATGCAACACAGGCGGTTGATGATGCCAATGCCCGCGTCAATCACGACACAATCGCCAAGATTCTGTTTACGTCTGGTTCTACAGGTGTCCCCAAGGGTGTCATCAATACACAGCGTATGATCTGCGCCAATCAGGTCATGATTGCAGACTGGCTCGCCTTTGGCACAAAGGAACCGCCTGTTCTGGTCGATTGGTTGCCGTGGCATCACACATTCGGCGGCAATCATAATTTCGGGTTCACACTCAATAATGGTGGTTCCCTTTATATTGACGCAGGCAAGCCAACACCATCTGGCATCGAAGAGACGATCAAGAACCTGCGCGAGATCTCGCCGACGGTCTATTTCAATGTCCCCAAGGGCTTTGAAGAACTGGCTTTGCGTTTGAAGAGCGATGATGTGTTGCGTGAGCGATTTTTCGCTCGTCTGCAATTGATGATCTATGCTGGTGCCGCATTGCCACCCCACGTCACGCGCGCCTTGGAATTAGCTGGGGAAGACACGACCGGCAAAGCTGTTCGCATGATTACCAGCCTTGGTTCGACCGAGACCGCACCAGCCTCCTTGAGCTGTACGATTGAAACTTGCCAGCCCGGTGTTGTTGGTTTGCCTCTGCCCGGCGTGACGCTCAAATTGTTGCCTGCAAGCGGTAAGACTGAACTTCGTATTAAAGGCCCCAATATCATGCCTGGATATTGGCGTGATCCTCATCAAAGCGCCAAGGCCTTCGATGACGAAGGATTTTACATGATCGGTGATGCGGTGAAATTCGCAACGCCGGGCGATCCCAATGGTGGCTTCATTTTTGATGGGCGCATTTCAGAGGACTTCAAGCTCGTCACGGGTACATGGGTGAGCGTGGGTCCGCTTCGTGCTAGATTGATCACGGCATTCGCCCCCTTTGTGAAAGATGCTGTTATCGCTGGCCACGATCGCGATGACATTACGGCTATGTTTTTCCCGGATATTGATGCTTGTCGTAGCTTTTTGGGAGACGGCAGCTTAAGCGACGAGGAGGCACTAGGGGCTTCCAAATTGCGCGCTGAGATCGACGCTCGTCTAAAAGCCATGGCGCAGAAAAGCACAGGCTCCTCTACCCGCGTCGCACGCGTTCTTTTGTTGAGCGAGCCACCCTCAATCGATGCGAATGAAATCACTGACAAAGGGTCTATCAACCAGCGCGCGGTCTTGACGCGCCGCGCCGCCCTTGTGGAATCTCTTTACGCAGACAAGCCGCCTGAAGCTGTTATCTGCGCATGAACTGGAGTTGACGAGATGAATCTCGACGATCTTGTGGCTATTGATGTCCATACGCATGCGGAAGTCTCTTGTCGACAAGAGGCCGATCCTTTTTGGGCTCCCTTCGACGAGGCGGCAAGTCAATATTTCAAGGTTGGCAAGCGCCCGACCATTGCTGAAACGCTCGACTATTATCGGGCGCGCAAAATTGGCCTGGTGATGTTTACCGTCGATACTGAGTTTCAGATCGGCAATCGGCGGATTCCCAATGAAGAGATAGCTGACGCTGCACGGGACAATTCCGATATCATGATCGCTTTTGCGTCAATCGATCCGCATAAAGGGATGATGGGTGCGCGTGAGGCCAGAGCCCTCATTGAGTCAGGTGCAGTCAAGGGCTTTAAATTTCATCCAACCTGTCAGGGTTTTTATCCCAATGATCGGCTGGCCTATAAGCTCTATGAAGTTATCGCCGAATATAAGTTGCCCGCCATCTTTCATACGGGGCATTCGGGGATTGGCACAGGCATGCGGGGCGGCGGCGGTTTACGTTTGAAATATTCGCAGCCCATCCATCTTGACGATGTTGCAGTTGATTTTCCCGACATGACGATCATCCTGGCTCATCCTTCTTGGCCGTGGACGGATGAGGCTTTGTCCATCGCGCTTCACAAGCCCAATGTTTATATTGATCTGTCAGGTTGGTCGCCGAAATATTTTCCACCCCAAATCGTTCAATATGCAAATGGGCAATTGAAAACCAAAATGCTCTTTGGTTCCGATTCCCCGCTCATATCGCCTGATCGCTGGATTGCAGATTTCAAAGCCGCCGGTTTCAAGCCGGAAGTGCATGATCTCATCCTCAAACAAAATGCTATTCGCGCTTTGCGCCTGGATCAATGAGGTAAGTGATGAAGGTCGCAGGACATAGCGTTATCGTCACCGGCGGGGGCTCAGGTCTGGGCGCAGCGACTGCTGAGCATTTTGCAAAAGATGGCGCTAAAGTAACGATCATCGATATGAATAGCCAAGCTGCGCACGCGGTGGCCCAGCGTCTAGGTGGACTGGCGATTGTTGGCGATGTGGCCGATGAAAGCGCGATGGCTGAGGCCTTTGAAACCTCTCTGGCGCAGCATGGTCCGTGCCGAGTTGTGGTGAATTGCGCTGGCATCGGTGTGGCCAAACGTGTTGTGGGTCGTGATGGACCAATGCCTTTGGCTGAATTTGAACGCGTCATTCGCATTAATCTCATTGGCTCCTTCAACATCATGCGACTGGCTGCTACGCAAATGTCTAAAGCGGATAGTTTGGAGGAGGGTGAGCGCGGCGTCATCATCTCCACCTCTTCGGTTGCCGCCTTTGAAGGTCAATTGGGCCAAGCTGCCTATGCCGCCTCTAAAGGAGGCATCGCTGCGCTCACACTTCCGGTCGCGCGCGAATTGGCTGCCTTCGGTATTCGTGTATTGACGATTGCTCCTGGTCTCTTTCTGACGCCACTGCTGCAAACTCTGCCGGATGATGTGCAAAAATCTTTGGGCGCATCCATTCCCTTTCCCTCGCGCTTGGGTCTGCCCGAGGAATTTGCTGCTCTTGCCGCGCATATGGTCGAGAACCGTTTTCTAAATGGTGAGACCATTCGTCTTGATGGCGCTTTGCGCTTGCCACCAAAGTAAGGTGCACCTTATGGATTATGTCGCACCGGTTGATGCAATCAGCTTTGTCTTGAATGAAATTGCCGATCTGCGCTTAGATTGTGAGCGCGGTGCTTGTGGCGATTACACGGACGATATGCTCGCCTCCATTTTGGATGAAGCAGGTCGTTTTGCGCGCGACAAACTCGCTCCCATCAATCACGAAGGCGACAAAATCGGTGCGCAGTTAAAAGATGGGCGCGTTGCTTTGCCAGATGGCTGGGCGCAGATCTATCAAGAGTGGATTGCCGCTGGGTGGAATGGTGTTGACCTGCCTTCTGAATGGGGCGGTATGGGATTGCCGACCCGCATCGCCAATGCGGCAATGGAAATTTGGACCAGTGCCAATATGTCTTTCGCAATGGGTCCAGTTCTAACGCAGGGCGGTGTCGATGCTTTGGTGCTCCATGCTTCGCAGGAGTTGAAAGAGACATATCTGCCCAAACTCGTCTCCGGCGAATGGGCGGCGACGATGAATTTAACAGAGCCACAAGCAGGATCAGATCTGGGTGCCTTGCGCACACGCGCAGTGAGGCAGGCGGATGGAACTTATCGGATCACCGGTAACAAGATCTATATTTCTTGGGGCGAGCATGAGTTCACGCCTAATATTATTCACCTCGTTCTCGCGCGCTTGCCTGATGCGCCGCCCGGCACGAAAGGTATCTCGCTCTTTCTCGTTCCAAAGTTTCTGGTCAATCAGGATGGGTCATTGGGGGTGCGCAATGATCTCGTCTGCACCGGGCTCGAACATAAGCTTGGTATTCATGCCAGTCCCACTTGTTCCATGAGCTTTGGTGAAAAGGGTGGGGCCATTGGCTGGTTGATCGGCGAAGAAAATCGCGGCCTTGCCTGTATGTTCACCATGATGAACAAGGCGCGGTTGTTCACCGGTTTGCAGGGTGTTGCAATCGGAGAGATAGCTCATCAAGCTGCGCATGCCTATGCGCTCGAGCGCAAGCAGGGCCGCGCTTTGGGAGCACAAGGGTCTAGCTCTATCATTGAACATCCCGATGTGGCGCGTCAGCTTGCAACCATGCGTGCTTTGAATGCTGCGACTCGCGCTGTTTGTTACACGGCGGCGGCTGCTATTGATCTGGCTCATTCAGCACCAGATGAGGGCGAGCGTCGCAAGGCCGATGACAGAGCAGGCCTGCTGACGCCAATCACTAAAGCTTGGTGCAGCGAGATGGGTTTTGATGTGACGTCCATCGGCGTACAGGTTCATGGTGGTATGGGTTATGTGGAAGAAACTGGCGTGGCGCAATATCTGCGCGATGCGCGTATTCCGCCCATCTATGAAGGCACGAATGGTATTCAGGCGATTGATTTGGTTATGCGCAAGGTACTGCGCCCCGGTAGCACGATTGCGCGCGATGTGATCGCAGAGTTTGCAGCGCTTTGTCAGCGCGGCGTAGATAGTGACCACACAGATGTTAAGCGCGCGGCACAGATCGGTGCCGAGGCAGTTGAGGCTCTTAGCAGAGCCACCGACTGGGTCTTCGTCAACGCTCGCAATCAGCAAAGCCTATTGTGGTCGGCCTCGCCTTATCTGCGTTTATGGGGCATTGCGACAGCCAATGCATTGCTGGTTAAAGGCGCACTGGTAGCCGCAAGCGCGGTGCAGAGCGGTGAATCGCGGCCTGTGTTGCAAGCCGCGATCAGTGATGCGCGCTTTTTTGCTGACAATTTTGGCATTTTAGCCAAGGGTCAAGCGCGCATTGTCACGGGTGAGTGAAACACATCCCCGTGTCATGGCTACTGAGGCTTGAAACCTGACGCGCTCACGATGGCGGCGTTAAGTTTGAGTTCGTCATGCAGAAAGGCTGTGAACTCTTTTGGCTCCATCACAGCAGCCTGACCACCGAGGGCCTCGATCTTTCTCTGCACATCGGGATTGGCGAGCGCCGCTTTCATCTGTGCATGGATTTTGTTGACAAGCGCGGGGTCAGCTTTTGGTGGCAGCAAAGCGCCAACCCAGAAATTATATTCGGAGTTGGGATAGCCCGCCTCAACCGTCGTTGGCACATCGGGTAGCATGGGCAGACGCTTGCGCGATGACACAGCCAGCGAGGCGAGTTTGCCCTCTGCTGCAAGGCCCACAACATTGGCGGCAGGGGCGGGGAAGAGATCGAGCCTGTCGCCCATGATCTCTGTCAGTGCCTCTGGTGTACCACGGAAGGGGACATGCGGCGCATCAAAGCCTGCAGCAATGCGGAAGCGCTCGATGAAGAGTTGGCCCGAACTGCCTGCTCCTGCTGATCCATAGTTCAGCGAATTGGGCTTTGCCTTGCCTTCATCCACGAGGTCTTTGAGCGTTTTATACTTCGCACGCGCGGCGATCACAAAGGGCAGCTCTGCGAGGATGGTGACAGGCGTAAAATCATTCACCGGATGATAGGCGAGATTGGCATAGGTTGATGCCACGACCACATGCGAGGTGGAATTGACCAGGATCGTATAGCCATCGGCGGGCGCATTCATCACCGCTTGTGAGCCGACCGTCGTGCCACCGCCGCCTTTGTTCTCAAAGACGATGGCCTGTCCGATCTGGCGACCAATCTGTTCAAAGACCGTACGCGCGACAATGTCAGTGCCGCTGCCAGCGGTGAAGGGAATGACGACTTTCACAGCCTGTTTGGTCGGCCAGTCTTGCGCTTGAGCGTGACCACATATTAGCCCTGCCACAGCGAGCGCGGCCAGAATCTTGGATGCCATCAATGTCGTCCTCCCAGTTTGTGTCAGCTTAGCCCGGGAGGTCTGTGTTGCAAAGTTAGCTTTTCCCAGCCGCCAAAAGATCGCGGATCTGGGTCAGCAATTGAGCCTCTGTTGACACAGCAGGCGCGGCGGCGGCCTCGATCCTCGCCTCTTCCTTGCGCTTGAGCGCATTCATGGCGCGCACCACCAAGAACAGAACGAAAGCGACGATGAGGAAATTAATGGCGACGGTGATGAATTGCCCGTAGCCCAGAACAGCGCCTTGCTTCTTGGCATCGGCATAGGCTGCACCCGCCTGCACTTTGGATGAGAGGGGGAGATAGTAATTGGAAAAATCAAGTCCACCTGTCACCGCACCTATGATGGGCATGATGAGATCGGCGACGAGTGATGTGACAATGGCACCAAAAGCAACGCCGATAATGACGCCGATGGCCAGATCCACCACATTGCCTCGCAGTGCAAATTTCTTGAACTCGTCGAGCATGATGTCCCCCTTGCATATCATCCGCGTCAGCATCGGCGCAGAGCATGTTTTCTGCAAGCGAGAGGGGAGCTGTTAGACCATCAAAGTGCCGATGCCGCGCCAGATCATGTAAAGAGCGACGCAAAAAATCAGGCAGGCAAAGGCAATATTCAGTCTGCCTTTGGTTTTAGCCATGCGACGCGAGATGATCGTCCCGGCATAGCCGCCGAAGATGCCGCCCACGACAAACAAGATCGCAAGCGGCCAATCGACAAGCCCCGACACAGCATAATTGGCCGAGGTTGTCAGACCAAAGGCTGCGACAGCTACAAGCGAAGAGCCAATCGCATTCAGGATCGGCATGCCTGTCGAGGCCACGAGCCCCGGGACAATCAAGAAGCCGCCGCCAATGCCAAAAAAGCCGGAGAATGCCCCTGTGATGGCGCCATAGCCCAAAACTTTCGGGCTCTTCTGCAATGTACATTCAGCGCCCGGATTGCCTTCATCGCCGCGCCCTTTGAACATCATGGCGCCAACAACGAGCATCAACAGAGCAAAGAGCAGAAGCAGTTTTTGTCCATCCACTGCTTTGCCGAGCGAGGAGCCAGCTGCAGCACCAATAATACCAGAGATGGAATAGAGCCCCGCGCAGCGCCATTTCACTGTGCCATGTCGTGCGTGACTGAGAAGGCCTGTGAAGGCATTGGCAGCCACCGCAAAAGCGCTGGTGCCAATGGCCATATGAGGACTGGGAACGCCGACGATATAGACCATCAGCGGCACAGCCATGATCGAGCCGCCGCCACCAAATATGCCAAGCGTCAATCCCACAGCTGAGCCGCAGACGATGCCGAGCACATATTGGAGCGCGTCAAGATGCATGGAATGTGGCTCAGCCCAGCAATTCAGGCTTTGCCAGCGGCTCGCGTCCCTTCAACATGCCATGCCAATAGAGCGGCGGCAGAATGCGCTCCTTCAACAGCCAAGCAAGATTGCTTGGGCGTTGACCATTGATGAGCCAAGTGGGGAAGGTCGGCAGCAATTTACCGCCATAACCAAATTCTGCGAGCACGATCTTGCCGCGCTCGACCGTCAGCGGGCAGGAGCCATAGCCATCATAAATCGCATCACCGCCCGACACAGCGCCGAGATCTTTGAGGAGATTGTGCGCGACAACGGGGGCCTGTTTGCGCGCAGCCGCAGCTGTCTTGGCATTGGTCGTGTTGCAGGCATCGCCCAGCGCATAGACATCCTGCAATGTCTTATGGCGCAGGGTGGCCGGATCAACATCAATCCAGCCAGCCGCATCAGCCAAAGGCGAGACGCGAATGAAGTCGGGCGCGATCTGCGGCGGCACGACATGGATCATATCAAAGTCGGTCTCGACGGTTGATGTTGCGCCATCTGCATCCGTCTTTACGAACCAGGCTTTCTTCGCTGGGCCATCAATTTTTACCAAACGATTTTGGAAATGCAGCTTGGCCTGGTAGCGCTCGATATATTCCATCAAAGCGGGGACATAGTCTTTCACCGCAAAGAGCACGGGGCCAGCATTGTAGAAGTCGATCTCAATGTCTTTCAGGGCGCCATTTTTGTACCAATGATCGCCTGACAGATAGAGCGCCTTTTGCGGGGCGCCTGCGCATTTGATTGGCATGGGCGGCTGCGTAAAGACAGCGCGGCCCTTCTTGAGACCTTGCACCAGCTCCCATGTATAGGGCGCCAGATCGAAGCGATAGTTGGAGGTGACGCCATTGCGCCCCAAAGTCTCAACAAGCCCTTCAATGCCACTCCAATTGAGCTTGATGCCGGGGGCGACAATCAGTTTTTTGTACGTGACAGTGCGGCCGCCATCCAGAATGACAGAATTCTTCTCGGGCTCGAAAGCAGCGACAGCGGCCTTGATCCAATGAACGCCATTTGGGATCAGCGAGGCCATGGTGCGCGCTGTTGTGGCAGCCTCAAAAACGCCTGCGCCCACCATAGTCCAGCCCGGCTGGTAATAGTGCATATCGGCCGGATCGATGATCGCAATATCAAGATCGCCCTTGCGCGCCTTCAGGCTTGAGGCAACAGCAATGCCCGCTGCACCGCCACCGACGATCACAATGTCATGGCTTGAATCAGCTACATTGAGCGTGGTTTGGCCGCTATTGGCAATGCGGCCCACGACGCCCGACATGTCATAGCCGGCAGCTTTTGTTGCGCTGAGAATATCGGCCACGGCCGTGCCCTTCGCGCCTTGTGCGAGCGACCAGAGTGTTGCCGAGCGCGTACCCGTGCGGCAATAGGCGAGGATGGGCTTGGGCAATTCATCAATCAGCTTGCCAAAGGCAGCTGCATCTTCATCGGTGATCTTGCCTGAAACGACAGGCTGGAAGGTGGCAGGCAGGCCAGCTGCGCGCGCGGCAGCTTCAATCTCTGCAAAGCTGGGCTGGTCGGCGCTTTCACCATCAGGACGATTGCAGATGATGGAGCGGAAACCCTGTGCTGCAATGGCGCTGAGATCAGACGCGTTGATTTGTTCAGCGACGGCGATGTCTGCATTG
>CANGJJ010000006.1 GCA_947454485.1 Beijerinckiaceae bacterium | reverse complement strand
TCTTCAAATCAAAACATCAAAGCGGCTAAGGTCAAAAAACCTCAGCCGCTTCGACGTTTCAAAACTCTTCGACGCGGGGTGGAGCAGCCCGGTAGCTCGTCAGGCTCATAACCTGAAGGTCACAGGTTCAAATCCTGTCCCCGCAACCAAATACAAACAAAACGCCCCGCGCGAGAAATCGCCGGGGCGTTTGGCGTTGGGGGGTAGTGTCCAACTGGGGACTATGCGTGGTGCTGAGAAGCGCGTTGCTGTTGACCTCTTTCAATGAGGCTGCGCATCAAAGCTCTCCCAGTGGCTTGCGTAACGTCAAATTCTGACCACATCCCTACCGGCTAATTGCCGCCGTTGCAGGCGCGACAATTCTAACGGCTGCATCGCCACGGAGCCTCAAGACAGTGCCTGCAGGGGGGCTATTCAATGCCTCTGCAGGATCTTCGCTGCAGTTTCACCGGCGATTAGCCGGTATGATTCCTCAGTCATTCCGGGAATAGATTGAATGAAGCCCGCAGGATCGCGCTCTCCGACAGGAAAGTCGCTGCCGATTACGAAACGATCTGCACCGATCCGCTCAATCAGGGTCTGCATGACCTTCGGATCATAGACGCAACTGTCATAGTAGAAACGGCGGAGATAGGCACTTGGCTCAGCGCTGATATTCTTCATGCTCTCCGGATAGTTCGTTACATTGCGGTCTAGGCGACCGAGATAGTGTGGAAAATACCCGCCGCCGTGCGCGATGACTATTTTTAGGTTCGGATATTTGTCCATCACACCGTCGTAGATGAGGGAGGACATGACCTTTACCTCTTCAATCGACTGTCCGATTGAATTCCACATTCGGTAGTTCTGGAACCAAGGATCGTTTACGCCATGCGGATGTATGAATGAGGCGACTCCGAGTGCCTGACAGGCCTCCCAGAAGGGGTCGAAGCGCTCATGCCCAAGATAGTCGCCATTAATGCTGGCAGGCAGATTGACTACAGAGAGGCCCAGATCCTCAACCGCGCGTCGAAGCTCCTTCACTGTCGCATCGATATCTGTCATCGGCAGTGTGAAGCAGCCGATAAACCGTGATGGATGGTTTGTGGTCCATGTCGCAAGCAGGTCATTGAGCTGCCGCGTCATGCGCATGTCGGCTTGCGGATCTGCCCACCAAGTGTTTTGCAACACTGTGCTGACAGAGATCACTGCCTTGTCGATCCCGACTTTATCCATGTGCTCCATATGCGCCTTAGGATCGGCCATCCGTCCGTAGATCTCACCCTTGCCGGACGCATCGCCGGGGCGCGGAAATGGGCGCAGTCCGAACCCAGTCTGCACACTGTGGGCGCCGCATACGTCCAGCAAGCTCGGATCCACGATGTGGGAATGAAAGTCGATGACTTGGACCTTGCTGGCGCTCACGGGATTTCTCCTGATTGATGATCTGGGGCGACGAGACGTCAGGGTCGTAACCCTGCGCGATCACTCCGTTTCGATTCCTGCGTCTTTTATGACCTTCAGCCATGTCTTGAGGTCGTCGGTGAGTAATTTCGCGAGCCGTTCGGGTTTGCCGCCGACAAGGTCGAGGCCTTGACGCTCCAAAGCCGCGATGACCTGCGGGTCTTTCATGACCTCGTTCATAGCGATGTTCAGCCGTTCGACGATGGGAGCCGGCGTACCAGCCGGTGCCAACATGCCGAACCATGCCTCAACCTCGAAGTTCGGCAGACCCTGTTCGGCGATCGTTGGCAAATTAGGTGACGAGGAAACGCGCTTGCTGGCTCCAACGCCAAGGACCTTCACCTTCTTGGCTTCGGCGAGTGGCATGATTGAATGCAAGCCGACGAACATTGCATCAACATGTCCTCCGACGAGATCCGATATAGACTTGGCGAGGCCGCTATAGGGGACGTGGACCATCTGCGTCCCGGAAGAGGTCTTGAGCAGCTCCATCGCCAAATGATGTGGTGTGCCACGGCCCGGGCTTGCATAGTTGATCGTGCCCGGCCGCGCCTTTGCCAGCGCGACTAATTCTTGCACATTATTGGCGGCGAGATCGTTCTTGACCGCAAGCGCCATATGCCCGGTCGCGATTTCCATGATCGGGGCAAAGCTTGTGATCGGGTCATAGCCAGGGTTTTTGAACAGGCCGACATTGAGCACGATTGTGTTGGCGGCGAATAAGACAGTGTTGCCATCTGGTGTGGCACGCGCCACGCTGTATGTGCCGATGTTACCGCTCGCCCCGACCCTGTTTTCGACCACGATCGCTTGGTCGAGCTTCTTTTGCAGTGGCTCGGCGATGACGCGCGCGATCGTGTCCGCGCCCGATCCTGGTGTGTAGGGCACGACGATCGTTAGGGGTGTTTTGCTATTCGACGTTTGAGCATTCACATCTGCGACGCCGAATGCGAGAGCTGTCGCAGCAAGTGCCAACGCGACTAGGCTGTTCTTCGTTTTAATAGAATTGGCCATTGTCTCTCTCCCAGATGGTCTGTTGTATTATGCAATGAGTGAGGCGCGAATTTTTGCCCCGCCGATTGCGTGCGGTGTTTATTCTTTAAGCCAAGCTGCAACCTCGGCCACGAGGGCATCAGGTGCTTCGGCGACGACATCGTGATCGGATTCGATTTCGACGAGCTGAATTTGAGGATAGTCTTGCCTGAGCCGCGCGATGTCTTCTGCCATGTAGCCCGCTTTCGATTTAGAAGCTCGAAAGATCAATGTCGCTACGTGGACCTTGGACAGCTCTTCCCACATGTCTCCGACCTGAAGGGGCGCGAAGGCGCTAGGTAGAGTTGGTACCTGATTGGCGAAATCAGGATCGCGCTTTGCAATCACCACGCCACCGTCTGTTTCGCGCAGCAAACTTTCAAACCTTTCGCGACGGGCGGTGTCGCCAGGCGCGTATCCGTACCGGCTGGTGCTTGCGAGTGCCGCGCGCGCGTCGTGAAATACCCGGAAGGTGTTGTCGATTGACTGTGTCATTACGATTGGCATGCCACGCGGCCCGATGCCAAAGCCGGGGCAATAATCAATAATGACCAGTCCACCGGTGCGTTCGGGAAAGCGCGATGCCATCAGGAGTGCGTAGGCCCCCCCGCGAGAGTGGCCGACGGCAATGGCGGAATGCCAGCCGAGATGATCGAGCAGAGCCATTGCGTCACCCATTTGCGCAGCGTGGCTGTAATCTTTGCTCGAACTCCATCCTGACTCGCCGAAGCCACGCCCGTCGAAACTGACAACCTCACGATCATGTGAGAGCGCAGTCGCTACATCGATCCAGTCAACAGAGTCGTAATAATTTCCGCCGTGAAACAGGATGAGTGGGACGGCGCCGGGCTTGCCGAACTTGCGGTAGAAAATATCGACGTCGCCTGAAGCGATCCGGCCCTGTTCGTATGCCATCAATGCCTCGCGTCAGTTTGACAGTTGCGCCCAGCCTGTGGCGGTCGCGATGATGCGCTCCGCAGATTCGTCAAGCCTATCGCCGCGCCAGCTAATGTGCTGATCGGGGCGAACAAGGACGAGATCGCATTCATAGAGTTTGCGCGCGTCGTTATCCTCGATGGTGACGACGTCAAGCGGCACATTCGCAGCTTTTGCAGCATTGATGAGATCATCCGCGCCCTGAGCATGGCGGTTGAACTGCAGTAGCGTAAAGTTTTTCCCAAAGCGGTCGCAGATCGGCTTGCCATCTGCAAGATAGATATGAGGCGCACGCGCGCCGACATAGGTGCTGGGCGTATAGAGATGGAAGTCGAACGGTGGCGGGGTCGCCTTATCTTTCACAAGAACAGGTGAGTTCTCGTAACGGGTGCCGAGAATGAGGCCCGGAATCTGGAACTCTTTCGTCAGGATGTCGTCAATCAATTGCCCAGTTGACTGACGCGCAGCTGCACCTGCGGATGTGTCGCTTTCAAGCTCGTCTGGAATAGGAATGCCGCCGAGACGATCTGCGGTGAAGCGTGCAAATTCGGTGTTGCGGACGGCAATCGGACGGCGCTCGATTTCGTAACTCGCAAGCAATTCCGGTCCACCCCATCCCTGTAGCGTGGCGGCCAGTTTCCAGCCGAGATTAGCGACGTCCTCGATCGAAGTGTTGTATCCAAGTCCTGCGGCAGGCGTAAACAGATGCGCAGAGTCGCCCGCGAGAAACACGCGGCCTTGTCGATATCGGTCAACCACGAGCGTGTATCCGGCAGTCCATTCGAACAGGCCGAGGGTCTCAATCGAGACCTCCTTGCCGGTGACTTGATTGAGCCAGTCTTTTGCTAATTGTTCGCTGAGTGCCGTGCCGTGCGGCATCTGGATATGCAGTGTGAATTCGTCTTTCCCGTTGAGCGCGACGAGAAGCCCGCGCCGCTCCTTGTTCACGGTCCAGTAGTGCCATGCAGGAGCGCCGTTGAGTAGCGCATACATGTTCGAGCACCGGAAGTAGAGGCCAAGCATTTTGCCGCCGAAAAACTCGCGGTCGGCGCTGCCTTCGCCCTGATACTCTATGCCAGTTTTCTTTCGCACCGTGCTGCGCGATCCGTCGCAGCCAATGAGGTAACGGCTGCTGACGGTAAAGGTCTGTTTGCTGTCTATGTCTTCGATCGTGGTGGAAACGCCGCCATCGGTCTCGTGGAACTCAATCAGGCGATGCTTATAAAGAACGCGTATGCCAGGCAGCGCTTGCGCTTTTGCGAGCAAGATCGGCTCGAATGCCATCTGTTGCACACGGTGCGGCAATTCGGGTGTCTGCCAATCACGACGCTTTTCAGGTGGCATCGCTGCCGCTTGACGCGCGGTAGGCACCTTGAAACGCGAGAGCTCATAGGTGCTGTAGCGCGTCCAGAATGTGACATCCTGCGGATAGTCCGGCGGCAATCCGACCGCGCGCACCTCGTCGGCAAAACCAAGGCGGCGGTAGTGCTCCATCGTCCGCGCACTGGAGAGATTTGCTTTCGGCTGATTGGAAGTTGTGGCTGCTTGCTCAATGAGCACGCAATCGATCCCGCGTTGGCCGAGTTCGATTGCGAGGACGAGTCCCGCGGGCCCGGCACCGACGATCAAGACTGATGTGTCGAGCCTGTCGGATCGTGTCGGCTCCATGCCCTTCTCCCTTGAAAATGGGCACTTATTCACCCGATATATTTTTTTATAAAAATATATGATATGCGTCAATCATGTTGAAGGTGAAAGCGCGGATCATGTCCGCGCCTTTAAAAATTTAGTTAGATGGATTTTCATAGACACCAGGTGTTATTAGCGATTGTGACGCCACTGCAAGCGAAGCGCGGCTAAGGTAAGTTTATTTGCCTCGTCCACGCATTTGCGTTTTGCTGTTCTCAGCCGACGGCTCAGCAAGCACCCTTACTCGACCTGCTGTGATGTTGAGATGTTCTGCAAGTAGCTTGCACGCATGTTCTTCGTCGCGCGCAAGGGTTGCCTCCATTAGAGCTTGATGTTCGGTCGCAAGATTACGTTCTGTTGGCAGAGCGGGAACAGACAGCTGGCGATAGCGTTCGGTCTGATCATAGAGAAATTCGCGCAGACGCAGGCGCCAAGGGCTATCGCAGGCCGAGACAAGGGCTGAGTGAAAATCGCGATGCGCTTCGGCCCAAGCCTCATTGAGACGCCCTGTGTCATCAGCGGCGCGTTCTGGAATGCGCGACATCAAATGATGGGCGGCGACGATTTCAGATTCCCATGTCACATCGCCATTGCGAATTGCGCGTCGAAGACAAGCCGACTCCATCTCAATGCGTGCGCTTGTGAGATCGAGTAATTCTGACTCAGAGACGGGCGCCGCGCGAAAGCCGCGATTGGTCTCCGCAATGACTAGGCCTTCCGCCGTGAGCCGCGCCAAAGCCTCGCGCACCGCCCCAAGGCTGACACCCAGATCCGTGGAAAGGGAAGCAATGCTCAGCTTTTCGCCGGGCCTCAAACGACAGGCCAGCAAATCCGCCCGCAGGCTGGAATAGGCGCTTTCCGTGAGGTTCGGTTCTTTTTTGGCAGCTTCGAGCAAAGTTGCGTCTCCCCCTTCTTGGCTATCACGCCTGCCTGTCCGTGTCACAGATAGTAGATGTTATATTACAAAATATATTCTTCTTGCGTCCTTCGACTCTCAGTCCTAGGCTACAAGAAGAAGGAGAAAAACACATGCGTTTTGCCGCTTACAAGGATGAAAAGGGCCCGGGTCTCGCAGCCATTCGCAGCGATGGCGCCTATATCGGTCTCTCAGAGACTGACGCCAAATTCCCCGGCGATCTGGCCAAGCTGATCGACCTCGGGGCTTCGGCACTGGGCAAAGCGCATGAGGCTCTTTTGGGCGGCCGGGTCATCGACCCGTCGAAGGTCCAGCTCGTCCCCCCGATTGCACGTCCCGGCAAGGTGATTTGCGTTGGCCTCAATTATCGCGACCATTCGGCCGAAAGCGGTTTCAAACAGCCTGATTACCCGACCTTGTTCGGACGCTTTTCGAGTGGCTTTATCGGGCATAACGCGCCGATGGTCCGTCCGAAGGCCTCTGTCGAACTCGATTATGAAGGCGAGTTGGTGGCTGTGATCGGCAAGGGCGGTCGCCATATTCCGCTCGACACAGCGCTTGATCATGTCGCGGGCTATTCGATTTTCAATGACGGCTCGATCCGTGACTATCAGTTCAAGTCGCCGCAATGGACGGTCGGCAAAAATTTCGATGATACGGGCTCCTTCGGTCCTGTTTTCGTAACTGCAGATGAATTGCCGGCAGGCTGCAGAGGCCTGAAGCTTGAAACCCGCTTGAACGGTGTCACTGTTCAAAGTGCCATGATTGATGACATGGTCTTTGATGTGGCCACACTTATTTCGACCATCAGCGAAGCGATGGCGTTTGAAGCAGGTGATATCATTGTCACGGGGACGCCCTCGGGCGTTGGCCTTGCGCGCAAGCCTCCGCTCTATATGAAAGCCGGGGATGTGGTTGAGGTCGAGGTCGAGCGGATTGGTATTCTGCGCAACCCTGTGATCGACGAAGTTTGATCCTGCCTATCTAATCAGAGGGGAGATGTCATGACAGCGAACACCGGATTCATTCAGTCAGTTCGCCGACCCGGCGAACTTGGTGTTCATTCCATTGATCACTGTCATATGGTTGTCCCTGATCTGAAAGTTGCCCACCACTTTTATGACAACTTCGGTCTGAATGTACTGGATGCGGGGCAGGGCCTTACGCTGAAGACGCATGGTGATGATCACACCTGGATCACCATTGGTGATGGAACACGCAAAAAGTTTGGCTATGTCTCTTTCGCCTTGTTCGAAGAAGACTTCAAAGCTTTTGGTAAGCGGCTTGACGACATGCACGTCAAGCGGCTCGATCCCCCGCCCGGCATGAACTCCAATGGCTATTGGTTCAATGATCCTGATGGCAATCTGATTGAAGTGAAGGTCGCGGGCAAGACTTCGCCGAATACGAAATCTGATTTCGCCGATCTATCGGCTCCTGGCGGTACGCGTGGCGCCCCTTATCGCAGCACGGCCCCGCGCTGCCATCCGCGTCGCTTGTCGCATCTCTTGCTCTTCACGCCCGATGTTCTGCGGGCTCTAGAATTTTACTCCAGAGTGCTGGGTTTGCGCTTGTCTGATCGCTCGGGTGATGTGATCGCCTTCATGCACGGCATTCACGGCAGTGACCATCATCTCATGGCTTTCGCCAAATCATCTGCACCTGGTCACCATCATTATAGCTGGGATGTTGGTTCGGTAATGGATATAGGCCTTGGAGCCATGCATATGCTGGAGCAAGGGTATGACCGTGGCTGGGGTCTTGGCCGTCATGTCCTTGGTTCAAACTTCTTCCATTATGTTCGCGATCCGTGGGGGAGCTATAGCGAATATTCGGGAGATATCGATTATGTGCCGGCCACCTGTGATTGGGATGCAGGCGATCATCCGGCGCAAGATTCGCTTTATGTTTGGGGACCCAATCTCCCCGAAGATTTCATCCAGAACTACGAAATAGACTAAGCATCTTTGGGGGAGGAACGACATGTTTCGCAAATTGCTTGTGTCAGCCATTGCGCTGATGATCTCGGTGCCAGCCATTGCGCAAGAGACGATCAAGATCGGCCTTATCTTGCCGATGACCGGGCCTTTCGCAATGATTGGCCGCGAAGTGCAGGCGGGTGTGCAGCTCTATCTTGCTCACAATGGTGAGGCCGTCGCAGGCAAGAAGGTCGAGATCATCCTGCGCGATGACACAGGCGTTGGCGATATCGGCAAGCGCATCGCACAAGAGCTGATCGTCAACGACAAAGTCTCAGTGATCGCAGGCATTGGCACGACACCGTCGGCGGTTGCGATTGCCCCTGTGGCGACGCAGGCCAAGATCCCGATGGTAGTGATGAGCCCAAGCACCTCCGCTATCACGTCCATGTCACCTTTCGCTGTGCGCAGTGGCTTCACTGGTCCGCAGGTTGTTTCTGTGGCGGGCGACTATTTCGCCAAGAGCGGCATCAAGACTGCTGTGACGCTTGTCTCTGACTTTGGCCCTGGGATTGACCATGAAGAATGGTTCAAAAAGACCTTCGAAGCAGGCGGTGGCAAGGTGATTGCGACGCTGCGCTCACCCTTCGTCAATCCTGAATTCTCGCCCTTCCTGCAACGTGCGGCCGATGAAAAGCCGCAGGCTTTGTTCATCTTCGTTCCTACGGGACAGAACGGCACTTTGATGCGTCAGTTTGTCGAGCGTGGCCTCGACAAGACGGGAATCAAGCTGCTGGCGGCAGGCGATGTGGTGGATGAATCATTCCTCGACCAAATTGGTGATGTGGCTTTGGGTGTTGAATCGGGCTTCCATTATTCTGATGCACATCCCTCCGCGCTCAACCAAAAATTCGTCGCAGACTTTATGAAAGCCAATGACGGTTTGCGTCCCAATATGATGGCGGTTGGTGGCTATGATGGCATGGCCTTGATCGCCAAGGCCTTGCAAAAGGCTCCTGCCTCCAATGGCACGGTGCTTTTAGAGGCCATGAAAGGTCTGTCATGGGAGAGCCCGCGCGGACCAATGACAATTGATCCAGAAACACGCGATGTCATCCAAGATGTCTATATGCGCCGTGTGGAGAAGCGGGATGGACGTCTCGTCAATGCAGAATTCGCGACTGTGAAATCAGTCAAAGATCCCGCAAAAGCAGCTGCAAAATAATCAATCTCCGGGGGCGTTGAGATGCGCCCCCGGGTTTCTTGGTTGGATGTGAGGATCAATGCCTGAAGGATTGGGACAGGGACAAAGCAGCGCGACGATGACGACGCAGGTTCTCATCGTTGGTGGTGGACCTTGCGGTCTCATGCTCGCTAATGAATTGGGGCGGCGCGGCATTGAAGCGATCTTGATTGATCAAAAGGCAACGACAGCTTTCAGTCCACAGGCCAATGCCTGTCAGGCACGCTCGATGGAGCATTTTCGTCGTTTGGGTTTTGCAAATGAAATTCGCGCCATGGGTCTTCCGAACGATTACCCAACCGACATTGCCTATTTCACACGTTATATGAAACCTGAGTTGTCAAGGTTTAAGAGACCCTCGTCGGGTGAGGCTACGCAGGTTGTAAAGACCGCTGGTGGATCATGGACCGCAGCTGAGTTGCCGCATCGAGTGTCTCAGAAATTTGTCGAGCAGGTTCTCTATCGTCACGCCTGTGCCTTGCCATCGATCTCGATTGCTTTTGGATGGCGATTGGAGGAATTCGAAGAAGGGCCGGGTCATGTTGTGACTCGTATCGCTAATGTGAATACGGGCGAGACCCGTCAGATTCATGCCAAATATGTCTTTGGTGCGGATGGGGCTCGCAGCTTTGTGCGTCGTCAACTTGGCTTTCATTATGATGGCGATAGTGCGCGGGAACGTGACTTCATGGGCGGGCAGATGCTCGCGGTTTTTTTCAAAGCGCCGGACTTTTATGCGCGCTGCCCTGGTGAGCGGGCTTGGATGTATACAAGCTTCAATGATCAGCGACGTGCCTTGTTGATCGCGGTCGATGGTGTTGAGACTTTCTTCTTTCATGCGCAGCTTCATCCCAGCGAAGAAGCAACCGAGATCACGGACGAGAAAGCGATTGCCTATATCGAAGAAGCCATGGGCGAGCCGATCAAGGTCTCCATTCTCCACAAAGGCTTCTGGCTGGCAGGGCGTGCGCTTGTCGCAGATCATTTCCAGCGTGGGCGCATCTTCCTTGGTGGCGATGCGGTGCATTTGTTCACGCCGACGGGCGGTATGGGTTACAATACAGCGATCGAAGATGCGGTGAATATCGGTTGGAAACTGGCGGCTGTTTTGAAATCGCAGGCCCCTGAATCTCTGCTGGATAGTTATGAAGGTGAGCGTCGCCCCGTTGCGATCCGCAACACAGGCTTTGCGCGTCAATTCGCGGATTCAATAGGTCTTTACAAGCCAACGCCAGCGCTGGAAAAGCCCGGCAGGGCAGGCGACGCAGCACGTCAACGCGCAGGCGAATATCTCGCCAATCACGCGGCCTCTGAGTTCAATATTCCTGGTTTCACTCTGGGTGCGCGTTACGACACATCCTCTATCATTGCCGCTGATCCTGCGCCCGCGCCGCCGGACAGGCCCGGTGTTTATGTGCAATCGGGCAAGCCCGGCGGCCGCGCGCCGCATGCGTGGCTTGAGGATGGGCGCTCGCTCTTTGACACATTCGGCTTTGAATGGACACTGCTGTGCATGGGTGCGCGTAAGGCGGATGTCGAGCGTTTCCGAACTGCTGCTAAGGAATTTGGTCTCGAGCTTTCAGTGGTTGACTGTGATGATGAAATCGTCGCTGATCTTTACGGCAGCGATCTCGCCTTGATCCGTCCCGATCAGGTTGTCGCTTGGCGCCGGATCACCGATGAGCCGGATGCGCGGCAGGCTTTGGTCGTTGCATTGGGCCGTGTCGCGAGAGACACCAAGGCGCAGAATTGATGAGGGGCGCGCCCCCATCAATCATTTTGTTTTGCTTCAGCCCATCACCGCTTCAATCATAGCTGCATATTCATCGCCATTGGGGCGATAGGGGCAGGTATTGTTGAAATGGCTCACTACGCAAGCTTGCGCGAGATCTGCGCCCGCCTGCGGCTTATAACCAGCTGCTTTGAGTGTGACAGGCAGGTTGAGGCGTTGCATCAAATCTTGCAGGCCATCATGAACGCTCTTGCCTGCGGATAGACCCATTGCGCGATGGATCTCACGCAGCTTCTCAGGCACTTTGTATTCGATCAGCGTGAGTGCAGCCAGCAAGCCAATGGCGCTCAGCTTACCGTGATGCACGCCTTGATCGCCGCATGCATTGGCAATCGCATGAGCAGGGCCTAGTCCCTTTTGAATTGAGACACCGCTGATGAAAGCGCCTGTCATCATCTCAAGACGCGCCTGCATATTGCTGCCATCTTTAGTTGCGGTCTCGATATTGGCGCAGATACGGCGAATACCATCGAGTGCCAGCACATCAATCAGCGGATTAATGGGCTGTGCGAGATAGCCTTCGACACAATGGGTCAGCGCATCAATACCCGTCGCGGCCGTGAGAGAGGGCGGCATTGATAAAGTCAGTGCGGGATCGCAAATGGAAGACTTCGGGATGATGAAGGGTCCACCAATGGCTGCGGCTAAAGAGGAGGAATCAGGATGAACGCCCGCGCCAGGCGAACATTCGCTCCCCGTACCCGCGGTCGTGGGAATCACGATGAGCGGCGCAACAAGACGCGTAATGCGCTCCGAATGGCCTGCGTAATCGGCAGCACATCCACCAAGGCCAGTGATAACAGCCGTTAGTTTGGCCGCATCAATAACCGAGCCACCACCAAGGGCGATAATACAGTCACAGCCATTGGCGCGATAAAGCTCGGCTGCCTTGTCGCAGTCTGCAAAGATGGGGTTCTCGGTCACTTGATCGAACACGACTGTGTCTTTCGGCGCGTGTTCCAAAACACGCCCAACGAGACCGCATTTGCTGACACCCTTGTCGCTCATCAGAAGCGGCTTGGTGACGCCGTGGAATTGCAGTTCGAAGGCAATGGTCTTGATGGCCCCTTCGTGCAATTGCACGCGCGGCAGTTGAAGATTGGCACGCATCGCAAATTCTCCTTGGCTCTTAATCGAGCTTGATATCCGAGTCCTTAATGATGCGCGCCCACTGATTATATTCAGAGGTCACAAAGCTCGAGAGCTTCCCGGCCTCGACATGGATATATTCTCCGCCAATGGCTGCGAATTTGGGTTGCAGCTCCTTCTCCGAAGCGGCAATCGCTTTTTGCAGCTGTTCGATAATGTGTTGGGGCGTACCAGCAGGCGCGAAGATGCCAATCCATGCTGTCATCTCAAGGCCAGGAATGCCAGCCTCTGCCATGGTTGGCACGTCAGGTGCTTCCTTGGAGCGCGTGGCAGATGTGATCGCCAGCGCGCGTGCATGGCCGGATTTCACGAAAGGGAGTGCGCCTGTGTCGGAATCAAAGAAGACATCGACGCGCCCCGACAACAGATCAGGATAGACCGCCGTGGCACCGCGATAGGGCACTTCCTGAAGCTGGATACCCACAGACTTCATAAAGGCGACAGCTGCGAGCTGCTGTCCTGTGCCTTGACCTGGTGTTGCAAGATTAAGCCCATTAGGCTTTGCCTTGGCTGCCGCAATAACATCCTTCATCGTCTTGAAAGGCGAGTTCGGCGCGGTCACAACCATGTAAGTATTTTTGTAATTGATCGCCACCGGAATGAGCGACTTCATCGCGTCATAGGGTGCTTTGCGATAGAGGTTTTGATTGAAAATGATATTGCTCAAACCACCAACGAGCAACGTGTAGCCATCATTCGGCGCTGCGATCGCAGCCTGCGTTCCAACGACAGTTCCTGCACCGGTCTTGTTCTCAACGACAACTGATTGGTTGATGCGGCGCGACAATTCATCTCCAAGAAGGCGACCATAGACGTCATAGCCGCCCCCCGGACCCGTGGGCACAATGATTTTGATCGCACGATCAGGATAGGTTTGCGCGATTGACACGGATGCTGATCCGCCAAGAGTCAGAAGGCCGATCAAGCCGCCGAGCGTTAGTGAGCGGAAAAAGGAGCTGCTGCTTTTCATAATTATCTCCCCGAGATTATTTGATTGCTCTGGTTGCGCCGTGCGGCGTTTAGTTGCGACGTGGCAGACCGGTGATGTCTGCAATCTTGGCGATTTGTTCTTCCTGCAGTGTGATATCAGCTGCAAACTCTTCTGCGCCGCCGGGATTGGGAACTTGACCGGTCGCTGAGAGCCGTTCTGCCACGGCAGGCAGTTTTGCAACCTCTGCGATTTCCTCGCCGACGCGTTTATGAAGGGCAGGGCTAAAGCTACTCGGCGCAAAAACGCCAACCAAACCTTCTAAAGTCAGTGAAGGAACGCCAGCCTCAATTGCGGTTGGCACGTCAGGAAGGGAGGGAACCCGTGCACGACTTGTTACAGCCAGCAAACGCGCGCCCTTGCTCTGCAAGACAGGTTGGAGCAAGGCGAGACCAGCCATCGAGATCTCGATGCGTCCCGTCTCCATCTCAGCTGCGCCCTGCATGATATTGCTGAATGGCACTTTGGTGATTTCAACGCCCTCCGTCTTGGAGAAGCCATCCCAAACAAGTTCGGTAATTCCAGGCACCAGAACTACGTTCAGCTTGCGCGGTGTCGCCTTTGCGAGCGCAATCATATCACGCAGCGATTTTGCCGGAAGAGAAGAGGTGACGCCAATGACGACAATCGTATTAGAGAAACGTGCGAGCGGAATGAGATCGCGCTTGCGATCATAGCCGAGATTGTCGTGGCGATAGGGGTGCGGTGTGAATGTGCCCGAGGCGGAAAAGAACAATTGATGGTCATCATTGGCATTGACCACGGCGCGGATGGCGATCAGGCCATCGCCCCCTGGACGATTTTCTACGATGACCGGCTGCCCCCATTTTGTGCTGAGATATTCTGCAGCCACGCGAGCCCCGATGTCAGCGCCTGCGCCTGCTGCGAAGGGCACAATGAATTTGACGGGGCGGGTCGGCCATTGCGGCACTTGCGCCTGTGCCGTTGTTTCGCCTGCGATTAGGAGGGTGAGTGCTAGAAACACTACCAATCCGCGCGAGAAAAGAGACTTGAGCATATTCACCTACCTTGAGTGATGAAAGAGCGTCCGATCAGCTCAAGAGAGCTTCAGCAGTTTTGCCGTATTGCCGAACAGAATCTTGTCGCGAGTGGTAGCGTCGACCCTCATGCCTTTGACACCCTGAATCGTCTTTTCGATAGGTCCGAATGGAGTGTCGGATGCAAATACAATTCTATCGGGTCCGAAGAATTCAAGCGCCGCTGTGACGCCGATTACATCGCCGAACATTGCGGTGTCGGCGTAGAGATGGTTACGGAAATAGTCGATCAGCGGCTTCTTCAGCTTGCGCAATTTCTCCGCGCCACCGTCATCGACATTGGTGCGCGTTCCCATGGCGGCAAGGCCGAGCTCAATGCGGCTCGCGAAAATCGGAATCATGGCTGCAGCGTGATGCGTGATCAGCTGCATTTGCGGTGCGCGATCAAACAAGCCGCTCAGAATAAGGCGCGTCACAGTGACTGTCGTTTCATAAGGCCAGCCGAAGCACCACCACATCTCATATTTGGAGATGTCTTCACTCGCATAGTCGGGCATGGATTCGGTGCGTGTGGGATGTAGCCAAATTGGCGCACCCAAAGCGCCAATCTGCCCCCAAAAATCGCTATAGAGCTCATCATCAAGCGGACGTCCCGCTACATTGGTATAAAGGAGCGAGCCTTTGGCGCCGAGATTTTGGACCGCCCGGGTGATCTCGCGCGCTGCAGTCTCTGGATCGCGCATATCTGATGCGGCAGCAAAGCCTACAAAACGATCCGGATATTTCGCGCAGAGTTCGGCCATCTCATCATTGCAAGCTTCGACGATGGATGGGTCGGCAGCGCTGCTCAGTTCTTCGAAGGGTGGGTTGGGCAGGGAAATGACCTGACGATAGTTCTCGCTCTGATCCATCTCGGCAAAGCGCGCATCGAGATTGTAGAGCGACTGTTTGGCCTTCAATCTTGTGAAGAGACCAATACTGTCTCCTTGCTTTTCCAGAAAGGACATGAAGTGTGGTGTGGCGATATGGGTGTAGATGTCGATAGTCACTGTGCTCTTATCCTGTATCTATGTTGGCAGGTCGCCCCGGCGTTCAGCGCGTTGGATCAAGCGCTGCCATCTTCGCTCTCAAATCAAGAATGAGCTTGCCCAAAGGCTCGCGAATCTTGGGTCCTGAAAGCCACATTTCTGCGCGTTCAGCCTCTGTAAGCGGCTCCAGAATACCGGCTCGGAAACTGCGTTGCTCAAGAACGCGCGACCACCAAGCCTTGATATGCGGTCGCTGGTCGATCCACAGATCAAGGAGGCCAAGGAATTCCAACCGCGCGACATAGGGCATCAGATTGATGTCAGCGAGGCTCATTTGGCCGCCAAGAATCCACGGACTACCCGTGCTGAGTGTTTTCTCGAGTTGGGCAAACGCTTTCTCGAAGCTCGCAACGGCATAGAGGACAAAGGGTGAGGCCGGTCCTTGTTCATAGGTCGATTTGAAACGATCGCGACGTTTGGGGTCGCCGATATTGTTGAACCGCGTTTCTCGTTGCTCTTCAGTAGATGCCCGCAGGCGTTCGCGGAACATAGCGCAGAAGCTGATCTCGCTGATGCCTTCGTGGAGGCCCTCATCGACCATCTTGCTCCATAGACGCATTTGAGAGCGCTCTGCGGGAGAGCTTGGTGCAAGAGGTGGGTCGGGGAATGTCTCGTCGAGATATTCGCAGATGAGGGTGGACTCAATAATCGGCTGACCCGCATGGAGGATGGTCGGCACGACTCCTTTTGGATTCAGCATCAGATAGGATGGGGCGTATTGTTCATTGCGGAAGAGATTGACCTCAACACTGTCCCATTCGACGCCTTTTTCCAGCATCGTAATACGGACCTTCTGGCAGCAGACAGAGTTACCGAACTGGTAAAGTGTGACGGTCATGCTGTTCCCCTCCCGGTGGCCTATAAAGACCACTCGACCTTAGGGGGAAATTGCTACAGGCCCAGCTGGGAGTCCAATTAAAAATGTACGATTTAAATAAAAATATATTTTAAGACATGAGTGGGCATTCCTTCCATTCCGGGGAGGGGTAAGGAGGGGCTCTGGTGCCAAGTTGGCTGCTTACTTGCGCCGTTGGCAGGGAATAATGTGGATGACGTCAGATCCCGCAGCTCAACTGTCGGTGGTTTCCTGTCCCCGCAACCAAATACAAACAAAACGCCCCGCGCGAGAAATCGCCGGGGCGTTTGGTGTTGGGGGGGGTGTGAAGCAATGCGTCCATCAAAGCGCATTCAGCACAGAGTTAATTGTCGTGATCTCAGCAATTGGCTTCAGGCCTGCGAGCGCCTCTTCATGCAATTGGCGAGAAAAGGCGGCGCAACCATCGCTCAGGACGCTGACATGAATGTCGCGCACATGCGCATCGCGCACGGTTGAGGCGACGCCACCATTTGTGACTATGCCGCCGACGATCAAATGATCGATCTGGAGTTTGCGCAGCACCCATTCGAGGCGCGTCATATAGAAAGCCGAATAGGCGACTTTCTCAATCGTGACGTCGAGCGGGCTCAGTTCATCCACGACCTGCTGGCCCCATGAGCCCGGGGCGAAATCCCCGCGCGTCAAAAAGGGTCGCAAACTCATGAGATGGGGCGAGACGATTGGTTCACCTGCGCGCCCCGGCACGAGGGTAAAGAGCGTGCCTATGGTCAGCGACCTGCGCTTGCGCATGGCCTCAAGCAGGGGCTTGAGGTGCCCGGGCAGGGCTGCAATATCCTCATTGGCGCAGCCGCCACGAGCATAGGCACCTTTGTGATGCAGAAAATCATTCTGCAGATCGACCAATAGAAGCGCCGTCTTCTCAGGCGAAAATGACGTGCTCATCGCTCGCCACTTTCATAGCGTTTGCCGCGTGCCAAAATATCGACTGTTCCGAGCAGGCGGTTGATGCCTTCAAAATCAAACATGCGCGGGCGGAAACTCTCCGTCGTGCCTTTTTGCGCGAGTGTCCCGTAGAAATCTTGCGCTGTGCGTGCGAGTGCCCGCACAATTCCACCGGGGAAGATGACAAGCGAGAAGCCCATCGCCTCCAAATCTGAGGCCGGCAAAACGGGCGTACGCCCGCCCTCCACCATATTGGCCATGAGCGGCAGGCGACCGTTGAGCACTTTGCCCACTTGTGCGAGTTGGTTCGCGTCTTGGGGCGCCTCGATGAAGATGACATCGGCACCCGCTTGCGCGAAAGCTTCAGCTCGTTCTTGGGCTGCTGCAAAACCGTCAACCGCAACTGCATCTGTGCGCGCGATGATGAGAGTTTTATCGTTGCTGCGGGAATCGACAGCAGCTTTGATTTTGCCGATCATTTCATTTGTGCTGATGAGTGTCTTATCCGCCAGATGGCCGCAGCGCTTGGGGAGAGATTGATCTTCAAGCTGAATGGCTGTCGCGCCTGCACGTTCGAACAGCTTCACTGTGCGCTCAACATTCAGCGCATTGCCATAGCCTGTGTCTGCATCAACAATCAGCGCAGCATCGACACGCTCGCGCACCAGCATCAAAGTATCAGCGACCTCGCTCATGGAGACGAGGCCAATGTCTGGGCGTCCGAGCTTGGTATAGGCAATTGCTGCGCCCGAGAGATACAGCGCCTCGAAGCCCGCGCTCGCGGCGATGGAGGCGGTGAGGGCATCATAGATGCCAGGCGCGACGACGATGGGGGGGTGCGAGAGGCGCTTACGCAGATCGGATGCGGTCACCGGTACAATCCTGCCTGAGATTTTGCTGTTTTGGCTCGCACGATTCATACAGTATAGGGGGGCGCATAACCAGCGAGGAAGCGCAGCGGGAGGCGGATATGGCGGGCGGGCCGAGAACCATCATCGACAAGCTCTGGGACGCCCATGTCATCACCACGCGCGAGGATGGAGATTGCCTGTTGTGGGTCGATCGTCATTTCGTGCACGAGGGCTCGCATCATGGCTTTGGTCAGCTGCGTCAGCGCGGCGCGCCCGTCGCGCGCCCCGACCTGACCTTCGGCACAGCAGACCACTATGTCGCGACGCGCAAGGGCGCGGTGCTTGATGCTGATGCAGCGCGCATGGTGCGTCAGTTGACAGAGAATTGCGCGGCCCATGGCGTCACCTGCTTTGGTGAGGGGGATGCAAGACAGGGGATCGCACATGTGGTGGCCCCCGAGCTTGGCCTCACTTTGCCGGGTCTTTTAATTGTCTGTGGCGATAGTCATACCTCGACGCATGGCGCTTTGGGGGCCTATGCGTTCGGCATCGGTGCGTCTGAAGTCGCGCATGTTTTGATGACGCAATGTATCTGGCAATCGCGCCCGCGGCAGTTGCGCATGCATATCGATGGCAAGCTTGGCGCTGGCATTGGCGCTAAAGATATGGCGCTTGCTCTTATTGCCAAATTTGGAACCGGCTTTGCGCAGGGCTGTGCAATTGAATATTCTGGGAGTGCGGTGCAGGGCCTCTCCGTTGAGGGGCGTTTGACCTTGTGCAATCTGTCGATTGAATCAGGCTCGCGCCTTGGTCTTGTCGCGCCTGACGAGGTTACGATCAATTATCTGCGTGGTCGCCCCTTTGCGCCTGCGGGGGATGATTTCGAGCGCGCTGCGGAGGATTGGCTGGCACTCGCGAGTGATCGCGATGCGGCCTTTGATCAAGAGATCAGTATGAATGCGAGCGAGATCGCGCCTGTTGTCACTTGGGGCGTCAGTCCTGAACAGGCCGCTCCCATCACCTCGCGTGTGCCTGACCCAGCGACACTCACTGATGCTACGCGTGCGGATGCTTGGCGTGACGCATTGGATTATATGGGCCTGCACGCTGGTCAGGCCATCGACACGATCAAGGTGGATCGCGTGTTCATTGGTTCTTGCACCAATAGCCGGATTGAAGATCTGCGCGCTGCGGCGGCTATTTTGAAACATCGTCGCTCGCAAGTGCCGGGCCTTGTGTCTCCCGGCTCACGTCAGGTGAAGCAGCAGGCTGAGCAAGAAGGACTAGACCGTATCTTTATCGCGGCGGGTCTCGAATGGGGCGGTCCGGGTTGCTCGATGTGTGTGGGGATGAATGGCGATATTGTGCCGGCAGGCGAGCGCTGCGCCTCCACCACCAATCGCAACTTCAAAGGCCGTCAGGGCAAGGGCAGTCGCACGCATATTATGTCGCCCGCTATGGTGGCAGCTGCTGCTGTTGAGGGTCATCTCACAGATGCTCGCAAATTGATGGAGGGCCGCGCGCCATGACGCCTTTCACCATTGTCACAGCGCCGGCCTGTCCACTTGGTCTGGAGAATGTCGATACCGATCAGCTGATCCCCGCCCGCTTCATGCAGACGCCGCGCTCGCAAGGCTATGGCGGCTTTTTGCTGCATGATCTGCGTCGCAAAGATGCAGGGGAGATGCGCAAGGATTTCGCACTCAATGATGCGCGTTATGCGCAAGCGCAGATCATGATTGCACGCACCAATTTTGGATGTGGCTCTTCACGTGAGGCCGCTGTCTATGTCTTGGCCGATGCTGGCTATCGCTGCGTTCTGGCGCCAAGTTTTGGCGATATTTTTGCGTCGAACTCAGTGCAAAATGGCGTGTTGCCCGCGCGCGTGAGTGCGGCAGATATCGAGATCTTGCTCAGCGATCCATCCGTTCTGGCTGGCGCGCCGATCACCGTTGATCTTGCTGAGCAGACAGTAAGTGTTGGCAACAAGAGCATTGCTTTTCAGATCCGTGCTGACTGGAAGCAGCGCCTCATCAATGGATGGGACGCAGTTGATATGACGCGCTCCTATGCGAAGGATATTGACGCCTTTGTTACCAAAGATCGTGCCGAGCGACCTTGGAGCCAGCCGCGCGGCTGATCAGAGCGTGGGCATACCCATGCGCTGGCGCCACCAGTCTCCTTTGAGCCAGGCATAGAGGCTCTCTTTCGTCGGCGTCTCGCCAGCGCCAAGTACCATAGACAGCCAGACTATGCAGAACATGCAAGAGAGGACGGGTGTGCGGCCTTTGAAAGGCACGCGGGCGATGGGTGCGAGGGTCGGCATGCCGGTCCCCAACATCACGATCGCGTCAAGCTCGTCATCAGGCATAGCATCAAGCGCGAGCTGTGCAGAGCCTGAGGGTAGTGAATAAATCGGGTGGAACTCATGTGTCGCGCCCGTCGCATTGGTCTTCATCGCGACCTCAAATCCGCGACCTTCCCAATAGGGCGTGCAGGCTGCATCGAGTGCGCCGGAATAGGGTGAGACGAGGCCGATGCGCTTGGCGCCGAGAAGGCGCAGGGAGTCCACAACTGAGGTTGCCGCGCTCATAGCGGGCAGGCCGCCCGACTCCTTGCTGACCTGCGCCAGCACAGCATCTTCGCTGTCTTTGCCGACGAGATAGGATGTGCCTGTGCAGGCGAAAGCCACGGAGGTGATCGGCGCATTGGCGAATTGGCGGGCAAATTCTGGGGCGCGCGACCAGTAGTCCACCAGCCGCTCTTCAATCGTCTTATGGGGGCTCAACATACGCGCATTGATCCATGCGCTGTTGAGCGGCGTCATCATCGCATATTCGGGTTCGACTGTTGTATTGGCTTGGGGGGTCAGAACACCGACAAGCGCCTTGGACGCATATTCCACGGTCATGGTTCGTTCCGCCTCTTATGATTGACAGTTCGGTTGAATGTTTAGCATACAGGCAGCAGAAGAGGTCAACCATTTGGCCCAATTTCGGGGAGCCTTGTCCGTTGGACACATCTGCCATTGGCCATAGTGCGCAGACGCCAGCCATCTCGATTGACCGTATCGAGAAATGGTTTGGCACGCGCGATAACCCTGTCCATGCGCTTGCGCCGACGGATCTGAATGTTCCTGAGGGTGAGTTGTTGGTGCTACTTGGGCCTTCTGGCTGTGGCAAGACAACTTTGCTGCGCATGATTGGTGGCTTGCTGGAACCAACCTCAGGTACGCTCAGCATTGAGGGTCAAAGCTTGTGGCGGGGCGGTGAGCGTCACGGTGAAGCGCTTGCCGAGCTTGGGATGGTCTTTCAGGATGCAAATCTCTTCCCGTGGCTGACGATCGAAGACAATATCGCATTGCCACTTGAGCTGAAGGGTGTCGGCCGCAAAGAGCGTATTGCGCGCGCGCATGAGCTCATCAAGCTTGTTGGTATTACCGGCTTTGAGAAACGCTGGCCGCGCGAATTGTCAGGCGGCATGCGCCAGCGCGCTGCCATTGCGCGCGCTTTGTCGTATGATCCCAAGATCCTGCTCATGGATGAGCCCTTTGGTGCGCTCGATGCCATGACGCGCGACAGTATGAATCTAGAATTGCAGCGAATCTGGATGGAGACGCGCAAGACCATCGTACTCGTGACGCATTCGATCTCGGAAGCTGTATTTCTGGCTGATCGCATCGTGCTTCTGTCGCCGCGACCAGGTCGCATTGACACGATCATAGATGTGCCGATGCCGCGTCCACGCAGCCTTGATGTGCAGGCGGCGAATGAGTTTCAAACTGTTGCAAAGCAGCTGCGTCATCGGCTGGCAGAGATTTCGTGAGGCTGATCGATGTCTGCACCCGTCACTGATACGCCGACCGGCTTCACCGAAAAGAAAGCCTCGACGCGCGACACGCTTCTGCCATGGATCACGACACCAGTGCTCGTTCTGGTCTTGCTTCTGGCGTGGCATTTCTATGTCAGTCTCGCAAATGTCTCCGCCTTCATTCTGCCCGCACCCGCCAAAGTCTGGGATGCGTGGATGGATATGCTCTCGTCCTCGCGCGCTTGGAGCCATACTTGGCTCACAGTCTATGTCACGCTCGTTGGCTTTGCTTGGGCGCTGGTGGTGGGTGTCGGCCTTGGCGTCTTGCTCGGACGCATGCGCTGGCTTGAGCTCACGCTTAACCCTTTTATCATCGCAACGCAGGTGATCCCCAAGGTTGCCCTGTTGCCGCTCTTTGTCGTTTGGTTTGGCTTTGGCAATACATCCAAGGTGATTGTTGCGGCGATCCTCGCCTTCTTCCCAATCCTGACGAATACAGTTCTCGGCGTGAAGTCAGTTGATATGGGTCATCATGATGTGATGACGAGCCTCAATGCCTCGCGCTGGCAGATCTTTCGTCGCCTCGAATTGCCCTCCTCACTGCCTTACATTCTCACCGGCATGGAAGTCGGCATCGTGCTGGCAATTATCGGCGCGATTGTTGGCGAATATCTTGGCGGCAATGCGGGGCTGGGCTTCATGCTTGTGTCAAAGATGAACGGTTATGAGACGGATGGTCTCTTCGCGGTCATCATTCAAATGACGCTGCTTGGCTTTTTCTTTTATTTTGCAACCGGCGCTTTGCGTCGGTTGCTGATCCCTTGGCACCAATCCGTCAATCTCAAGTGATCGAGGCTGCCTGACGCAGGCCCTCGATCATGGATGACTTCAGGAGATAGGCGTAAAGGCGCTGGCGGTCCGATGTGATCGCCTGCAGCTCACTTAACATCTCACGGCGGCGGGTCGGGTCTTTCTCGCGCATGCGGGCGCGGTTGCGGTCGGCTTGCGCGATGATCTGCTCTTTGGCCACAGGACGCCGGCGGCGATCATAAAGATCAAGCCGCGCATCGGATGCGCCCTTGCGCAGAATGTCGTTGAGAGCTGCTGCCAGCTCAAACGCATCATGCACGCCGCCATTCAAACCCATGCCGCCAGAAGGCGAGTTGAGATGCGCGGCATCGCCAGCCAACGCAACACGACCTTGGCGATAGGACGCGACAATGCGTTGGTGCACACGATAGGGACGCTTTTCGAGCACTTGGTAGGGTGTCGCTGTTGGGACGATGATTTGCAGATTCTCCTCGATCAGTTTCTCAGAGAGTTGTTCCTCAATCGGCAAATCTTCGCGCGGATAGATTGAGACACGCCAGCGGCCGGGCACTTTCAGCAGGCTGAAATTGCCACCCTCTTTCCAGCAATAAGTGACATTGGAGAGGCCTTCGAGATGATCCTCGAAGGGAAAGAGTGTGGTGACGAGCAGGGTGGTCTCGGGATAGGTCTCGCCGTCAAAGGGCAGGTTAATGGCTTTGCGCACAAAGCTGCGTGCGCCATCTGCACCCACTGCATATTTTGCGCGATGGCTATGCCGTGTGCCGTTGCGCTCAATCGTGACATTAACGCCTGCCTCATCTTGGGCGACGTCGACAACGGGCGAGGCAAAGTTCACTTGCACCAAAGGCTCGCCCTCCAACAGGCGCATCAGTGCTTGCGAGAGTTTCCATTGTTCGCATTGCAGGCGATAGGGATGGCGCGTGTCTTTGTCGAGAATGGAGAGATCAAAGACCGCACGCTCGCCTGACGGGTGAAGACGGATCTGCCAGTGCGGGCAGATGAGGCCGCGCGAGACAAGCTCCTGCGCAACGCCAAGCGGCTCCAGCAAATCAAGCGTCGGTGGGTGAAAAGTCGAGGCGCGTAGGTCCTCGCAAATGCCAGCTTCGGCCTCGAAAACTTGCACCGAAATGCCCGAGCGTGCCAATAGCAAAGCGAGGCAGAGCCCCACAGGGCCGCCACCGCAGATGATCACCTCACTATCATTCTGTGTGCCTGCCATCATCCACCCCAATCATGTGGTCTCATTGACCTTGTCAGGCTTTTAAGACAACCTCACGCCCATCGTCAAAGTGTCATTGGGGAGAGGGCACAAATGCAGTCCCGTCGTCAGATTTTGAAAGCGGCCGGTCTTGCCGGGGCGGCTATTGCAAGTCCTGCATTTTTGCGTGCGCAAACGCGCGAGCCCTTCGTCATGATGACGCCATTCGGTTTCATTGCCGACTTTATCGAGATGATGAACGCTATTTCTGGCGGCCATATGGCTGCACAGGGTTTGGAGGCCAAACTGCTCGGCGGGCAGGGGACGGCGCAACCCATTCAGCAGCTCATCACCGGTCAAGCGCAGATGATCCGTGCATCGGGGATCGATGTGATGCGTGCCATCGCATCGACCAAAGTTCCGTTGGTTTCCATCGGCACAATGTATCAAGGCTCGACCTTCCATATGGTGAGCTTGAAGAGCAAGCCTATCAACAAAGCCGAAGATCTCGCTGGCAAGACGGTCGGTATTGTCTCTGTTGGGGGCACAACCGACGTTTATCTCGACCTCATTCTCGCCAAGGGCGGTCTGGGCAAGGATGCGGTGAAGCGTGAAGTCACGGGCAACTCGCCGGGTGCTGTGCAGATTATGAAGCAGGGACGCGTCGATTGCTTCATCGCATCTATTCAGGTCGTCGTTGCCTTGCA
This sequence comes from Beijerinckiaceae bacterium, assembly GCA_947454485.1. Taxonomy (GTDB): domain Bacteria; phylum Pseudomonadota; class Alphaproteobacteria; order Rhizobiales; family Beijerinckiaceae; genus Terripilifer. Next base: position 210,726 of record CANGJJ010000006.1, on the reverse strand, counting down.
GCGCATGAAGGAAGACGTGGAGATCTGGTCCACGGACCGCTATGCGCCCATGCCTGGCCAATGCTATGTGTCGAGCCGCCAGCTCATTGAGCAAAAGCCCGATCTTTATACGCGCGCCATGAAGGCCATGTATGCGTCTGCGCGCGAGATCATGACAAAGCCTTTGCAACCCATCTTTGAGCGCGCTGCGAAGGATTTCGAGATCCCTAATATCCGTAATGTACAGGATTTGGTGGAAGTCGAGAAGGCTACCGCAGAACGACTGTGGTTGTCTGAAGGCCCCGACAATCTTTTGCGCAATGTGCCCACGCTGTGGAAGGCGGGCGTTGATGCCTTGCGCGATAACAAGGTTGCTGACCCTGGCGATCCTGAAGCGCTCTATACCAATCGCTTTGTTGATGCTGCGCGCTGATCGACTGGGAGGGTGAGATGGGAGTGATGCGTCACTTTGTGGCTCTTGCGCTGATCTGCGCAACGCCGGTTGTTGCGCAAGATTATCCGACCTCCACCATTAAGCTCATCGTGGGCGCATCTGCAGGTGGCACAACTGATACGATGGCGCGTGCCTTGGGGCAGCAGCTCTCCACTTCCCTAGGTCGTCCCGTCGTGGTTGAAAACAGAGCTGGCGCTGGCGGCAATATCGCGGCTGAGGCGGTTGCAAAATCGAAGCCTGATGGCGCGACATTGCTGGTGAGCTTTACGAGCCATAGTATCAATGCCTCGCTCTATCCCAAACTCCCTTTCGATCCCGTGGATGACTTCACGCCGATCAGCATGATCTCGAAAGTTCCGAGCTTGCTTGTTGGGCATCCGAAGTTAGCCGCTCAAAATCTGAAAGATCTGATCGCATTTGCCAAGGCAGAACCCGGCAAGCTGACCATGGGCATCGGGGGTATTGGCTCCTCGCTGCATCTCGCCGGTGATCAGTTCAAGATGATGGCAGGCGTTGATATTCTCAACGTCCCCTACAAAGGGACGGCTCCTGCCTTGCAAGATGTTGTCGCGGGGCAGGTCGATATGATGTTCATCAGCATGGTCACAGGCTCTGCGCAGGTGCAGGGCGGGGCCTTGCGCGCTTACGGTGTGACAAGTGCGCGCCGACAGGATGCGTTCCCTCATCTGCCAGCCATTGGCGAAGTGGTGCCGGGCTTTGAGTCCGAAGCGTGGTTTGGTTTGTTTGGCCCTGCCAAATTGCCGCCGGAGATCACCGCGCAATTGAGTGCTGCCGTTGTAGCGGCCCTCAATGATCCCAAGATGGTCGATTATTTGCGCCGCGAAGGCGCTATGCCTGCGGCCATGACGCCGGAGGCTTTTACGGACTTTGTTCGCAAGGACATTCAGCGCTGGGCGCCTATCGTCAAACAATCGGGTGCCACGCCGGAGTGATCCGTCGGGCGGCGCTATGTGCCATCCGGCCGGGTTATACCGGGAGCTGACAAATGTGCCTGCTGCGATCTGCTCAACAAGCCCTTGGGTGCCAAGACCTCGACCCGCGTGCTCGCTTTGAAGTTTGGAACCAATTCGGCGATCGCAGGAACATGGGACTACCGGTGAGCAAATGAATGGATAGTTCATCCATATGTTTGGCGTCCACATACTCCATGCTTCTCCAATGGAGATAGGCGAGGGCACCTCCTGAGGTCGCCAAGTTCAGGCATAACAGCTCAACCGTCGGTGGTTTCCTATCCCCGCAACCCACCACATACACAACGCCCCGTGCGAGAAATCGCCGGGGCGTTGTGCGTGGGGGTTATGGTTCGCGAAGGATTTGCTGGGTCAGGAACGCGCGTTGGTTCGCTGTTTTGCTCGCAGTGTGCGAACATAATCAGAAATATGATCCCCGTATCGGTCGAGGAATGGTGCGAGCACATCCTTGCCGCTGATTGTTCCTCGACACTCAGTTGAACCGCATGTGCAATCGAATGGTGTGACTGTTGGATGGCAGAAAGTTGCGTAGTCCAGCGTGATCGCTTCGCCATTGGCTATCGACTTGCGGGCCACAACATTCAGTCCCTCAAGCCAAGCATTTGGGTCGCAGCTGTGATTGATTGGCTTCCAGTCTTCGGGCCGGTCGCTCCACATGACCCATACATCTTCCGATATGGGATAGGCATATCTGCCGAACCAATCTCGATTGCGCTCGCCCCAATTGCGCTCAACATGATCTCGACTGACCAAAACATGCGGGCGTTCTTCGAAGGCCTCGATCAATTCGCCCGCAGCCAGATCGCGCGTGGCGATAAGCCCATAGGCATTGTCCGCTGTGAGATGGAGCTTCCATGACGGGCGACGGACGCGGGCTTGTGCTGCCCGCAAAATCAGATCGACGAAACGTTTCAGATCACCCGGTTTCTGACTCAAGATCAAATCAGCGCTGCCAGGATCTTCGGGGGGATAGAAGAGGCCGCAATTGGGATTAATCTCGAGAAGGTAAGGCGTACCCTCCGCGTCAACCCGAATGTCGCAGCGGCCATAACCAACACCGCCCAGACCGAGGAAGAATTCGGCGGAAACTTTTTTGAGCCGCTCTGCCAATGCAGGATCGTTGCATGGCAAACATACAGTCGTGCCATGCGTAACCCATTTCAGATCGTAATGTTTGAAGCTCTCGCCTGGCGGGAAGCCAATTTCGATTGGCTCGAAGACCACAGGCTGGTCTGGGTGATCGCAATCTTCTGCGACCAGCACTGTAAATTCGCGTCCGATGATGAAGCGCTCGATCAGCACTTCGCCGAACATCGCCAATTGCCTCGCGCCTTCTCGCGCCAAGTCCTCAGCATTCTCCACTCGGCTATCAGGCGTCAGCCCAATGCTGGAATAGCTGCAAGGATGTTTGACGATGAGGGGAAATCCCATCTCACGACCGGCATCCTTCACCTCTTCCAAGTTGCGGGCAAACCGATGCGCAGGTGTGGGAAGGCCATAGTAATGGCAGACCCGCTTCATTGACTCGCGGCTGGGATCATAAAAGGAGGCATTGGCGCCAGTGAAGGGAAGGTTCAGACGTTCGAGTGCTTGGACCACCTCAATGCCAGCACAATCATCATCCCAAGCGCCGTCACACAAATTGACGAAAGCATCAAAGCCTTGGCCAGCAAGCTCACGCACTTGACGAGCAGCGGTGGCCTTGTGGATATCGACGACTATGAAGTCATGACCCTCCAGCGGCGCGCGCATATCAGCTGCAATATCGTCAGCTTTGAACGGCGAATTGGATTGGTCATAGGATGGAGTGAGGACGCAAAGTTTCATGAGTTGGCAGGTGCGGCAAGCATTCGTTTCACATGCGAGTTGAGCTTAAAACGATCCAGCTGCTGCGCTTCAATATGGCGTGCCCCGCGAATTGTTCCCAAGCAAGATTTCGTTCCGCAACCACAGACAAAGGGTTGCGCCATGTCCCATTCGGTTGATGGGTAGAAGAAGGTGAGTTCATCGCCAACAGCAATCTCGCGCAGCGCGATAATGGCGAGTTCGTCTGTGTCAAAAAATACGTTGGGCTCGCAGCTGTGGTTGATGCGGCGCAAATGGCTCGGGCTGAGTTGGATATGTTGGTCGGGACCCGTTTGAACGGTGAGCCAGGTTGGAGCGGCAAGGGTCTGCTCTGCACTGAAGCGCCGAATGACGGTGCCAGCTGCGAATGGACGTGTGACGACGACAAAAGCTTCACCATCCTCGCGCTTTAAAACCACAAGACCATCATCGGCTGCCTCACGCGACTCCATATGCCCCTCCCAAGCCAAAAGTTGCGTAATTAATTGTTATTTCAGTATAATTGTCAAGGTGAAGCTTCGGCTGGCGCGCGCTCATGACTGCGCCAAAGTCGAGTGTAAATGCCATTCCTGCCCAAGAGATCTGGGTGGTTACCAATCTCGGCGACGCGACCGCCCTCAAGGGTGACGATGCAGTCGGCGTCGCGGGCCATCGCAAGGCGATGGGTGATTGCAAGGATGGTGGAGGAGCTGCGCACCGTGAGCAGAGTGCGCAACAAGGTCGCTTCCGACAGCTGATCCAAAGCCGATGTGGTTTCATCGAGGAGGAGAAAGCTCGGATGTCTGATGAGTGCACGCGCAAGTGCTATGCGCTGGCGTTGGCCGCTTGAAAAGCGATCGCCCGCCTCTCCGCAGCGCGTATGATAGCTGTCTGCCAGTCCAGTGATCGTATCGTGGATATCAGCAGCGCGTGCTGCGCTGATTACCTCATCATGGGTCGCATCAAGTTTGCCCATGCGGATATTGTCCGCCACGGTCATGTCGAAGAGTGAAATATTTTGCGGCACAAATCCTATGGCAGCGCGCAGTTCTGAGGTCGGTATGGATCTAATATCTGTGTCACCAATGCAGATCCGTCCGGTCTGCAGGGGCTCAAAGCCTAGTAGAAGTCGCAGCAGTGTACTTTTACCAGCCCCGCTCCCACCCGCTACTGCGACATAGGACCCCCGAGGTACCGTAAATGACACATTATCGAGCGCCAATCGGTTCGCTTCGGGATAACTGAAGCTGACATTTTCGAAGACCAGATCACCATGAGGAATGGGCGATCCTATAGCCACTGCAGATGATGCTCTGTTGGGAAGTTGCTGTTGGGAATGCCTCTCCGGCTCTGCGCCGATGATGGCTTCTATTCGCCGCAACGCCGCGAATGTATCAATCAGCGATGGGACAACCCATGTTAGATTATAGAGCGCGCCGCTGAGGCCGGCGAACAATGCTTGAAAGGATACCATTTCACCAAGTGTGATGGTTCCTTCAACGGCCAGTCGACCGCTAACAGCCAAGACAACAATCTGCACCAAGGTGAAGGTCGTCGCAGGAATGCGTTCCAAAAGATAAGAGAGCATGCGAGACCGAGACCACAATCGCTGACGTTGTTGCAGCAATTGGGTGAAGCGCTTTGCCATCTCGTTTTTCAGACCATAGGCAGCTACAGCCTCTTGGCCCAAAAGATTTTCTTGGACGACACCGGTCATCTGGCCTTCGAAATTGCGTAAAGCGTCTGCGCTGCGCGCTGTGCGTGCATACAGTGGTTGAGGGGCTGCCAGGGAGATTGCCAGCCCCGCAGCGCCAATGAGTGCCAAAGTTGGGCTCATATAGGCGGCTGCGCCCAGTGACAGGAGGACCTCGACAAGGGCCATGATGGCGAAGGGGAATGATGTGACCAGGCCCGTTTCCACAGTGCCTATGTCAGCTGTGAAGCGTGCGATCATGTCGCCTGATCCGGGGCGAGCGGCAAAGCTCTGCGTATTATGCGCAGCGACGAAAAGATCAAGGCGCAGGGTGTTGCCAATCGCCGTGGTGGCGCGCGCCCAGACCCAGTCGCCAGCCAATGTCACACCCAAGTATAGGACCGCGCCAATCCCGAGCAGAGTCACGATGAGTGTGAGTGCAGCGGGTGAGTGTTGGCCCACGGCCTCATCAACAATGAACTTCGTGCTGTAACGTAAGGCGACTTCGTAAAATGCTTGTGCGATCAGGAGCAGGAGTAGCCCAAGACTCTCGCTGGTATGTGCAGCTGTGTAACGTCGAACGAGCGTCCAGAAAAAATGAGAGCTGGTCATTCTAGATACTACTTCCAAGCGGCCTCGTGTTTATGGGGACTGTGCGTGATGGCGGCAGGATCACGGTTTTGGTGCTTCAGGATGGTCGGACCTTTATTGATCGCGATGATGCGCGGGGTGGGCGGCCAGCTTTTCCTCCTGCAACACAGCTTCGTCAAGCATCGGCTTTGTATCAGTGCGAGCGGGCAGAGTGATCGAAAGATCGGGGAATATATGCCAATTGCCTGCACCATTCATATTGCCAAGCTTTTGTGAATTATATATTTTTTTGACGCTGCCGATGAGCCTTGTGAGTCTGGATGCCAGTTATCCAGTCGGGCCATTTTGGTCGCAGATGAGCCCATTGAGGTCGATGCTTGCGAGGCTGTTATGAAGCGATTGTTGATGGCAGTTGCCATTTTGTCAGGGGCCCTGTTTCCCGCATATGCCAAGAATCTGGCCGTTCCCGGCAAGAATCCTGTGGCAACCATTGTGATCCCTGATAGCTGGGATCTTGAGGAGACAGAGTTTGGATATTCTGCCGTCTCGTCGGATGAGGACGTCGTCTTTTCGATCGAATATGCGGGCGGTTCGCGCGTCGATAAAATGTTCGAAGCCAATGAAAAATGGATGATCGACCAAGAGATCGTTCCCAAGGGCAAGCCTCTTGAGGAAGAACTCACCATCGGCGGCATTCCTGCCAAGGCTTTTACCTATCAAGCAACCGATCCTGACGGCGACACCATCATTGATTTCGTATTGTTCCCCGCAGGCAATAATCGCGTGATGCTGCTGACCTTGTGGGCGTCTCAAAGCGCTCGCGATGAAAACAAGGCAGATATCTCTTCTATCCTGTCGAGTATCAAAGCCATCAATTAACGCACCCGGCTGTTTGAAGAAACAGGGGCGCGCATATCATTTCGATATGTGTGCGCGCTCCGATTCCGCAGACTTTTCTTGATCACCTTGGATTGTCACGGCGGTTTCCAGTTGCATTCCCGTATAGTGAGGGGCGTCTCATGAAATATCAATTATCCGGCACTATCATGCAGACGCTCGCCATTGACCTTGAGCCCGGCGAGATCATTTTCAGTCAAACCAATTCTATGTGCTGGATGAATGACTCCATCGAGATGGACACGCATACAGGCGGCGGTTTTGTCTCTGGCCTGATGAGAAGTTTTGGTGGCGGCAGCTTCTTCATTACAGATTTTAAATCTCGTGGTGACGGGCATATCGCTTTCGCTCCCCGGTTTCCGGGGACCATTTTGCCCGTTCAACTGTCCGAAGGTCAGTCTTTGATCTGCCGGAAAGAGACTTTTCTGTGCGCCGAGAAATCGGTGACTTTGGAGATCGCGTGGCAAAAGCGCATTGGGGCAGGATTTTTTGGGGGTGCGGGTTTTATATTGCAGAAGGTGAGCGGCCCGGGGACTGTCTTTTTGGATCTGTCAGGTGAAGTTGTTGAGAAAGATCTCGCGCCGGGGGAGCATTTGCTCGTCCATGCCGGTCATGTCGGTGTGATGGATCCGACCGTCCAATTTGATATTCAAATGGTGCGCGGATTTAAAAATATTGTGTTCGGTGGAGAAGGTCTGTTTTTGGCAACTTTGACCGGGCCTGGCCATGTCATGTTGCAGTCGATGCCTATCATGAATCTCGCTGACGAGATCAGTCGATATCTGCCGATAACCTCTGATAGCGTGAATGCAGGCTCGATTGGCGGCGCGGGGGCTGCAACTGTCATTGGTGGAATTGTCACCGGCCTTTTGGGTGATTCCAAGAGCAAGGATGTGTGATCGCGATAAGGCTTTTGCCGGTCACACTCAACAATAGAACTTGTTGTTTCAGCGCTGCTTGAATCCCATGAGATTGGCGAGCAAATTACGCTGAGCTTGGGACGTTCCAGCTGCAATTGTGGATGAGCGGCTGTCGCGGAAATAGCGCTGCATGTCGAACTCTTCGCTCAGGCCATAGGCCCCCATGACCTGTACGCCCATATTAGCCAGTTTGGCATAGAGCTCGGATGTATAAAGTTTGGCATGGGTGATTTCGCGCAGTGCATCGCGCCCTTGTGCAACGAGCCATGCAGCGCGCCACATTAGTAGCTTTCCAGCTTCATGTTCTGTTTCCATATCAGCCAGCATATGGCCGATAGCCTGGAAGGCACCGATCTGCTGACCGAACTGAATGCGCTCGCGTGCATAGGAGATCGCCAGATCGACAATAGCCTGTGTGCCGCCGACATTGCCTGCAGCTGAGACTGCGCGCTCATATTGCAGCCCGCTCATCAGGCAATCCCAGCCGCCACCTTCTCCGCCGATCAAACGGTCGCTTGCAACCTCAACATCGCGGAAGAAGATTTCATAGGTGCCGATTGTGCGCCGCCCCAGCATATCGAGCTTGCGCAGCTCGATGCCGGGGGCGTCATTGTCGATCAACATATGGGTCATGGCTTTGCGATAATGCGCAGCCTTGTCTGTTTTAACATAGGCGCAGATGACGCTGTTTTTGAGTGCTGCGCCCGTCGTCCAGAGTTTCTGTCCGTTGACGAGATAAGCATCGCCCTTTCGCTCAGCAAAAGTGCGGATATTGCCGACATCAGAGCCGGCATCTGGTTCTGAGATGCCAATACTGAATTTGATGCGGCCATCCAAGAGGCGCGGCAACCAATAGTTACGCTGGGCATCATTGCCCTTGCGCAGAATATTCAAGCCGCAAAAAACGCTGCCTGAAAAGGCCATGCACAGATCTGTCGAGATGCGCGAAATTTCATAAACGACGATTGCAAGATCAAGCGCAGAACCACCCAGGCCGCCGACCTCAACAGGGAAAGGCAGGCGCAGCAGTCCAGCCTCTGCCCATGCCTGATAGAGATCTTCAGGAAAACTGCGGTCGCGCTCCCATTTACGCACAGCGTCAGGAGGTGCGTGACGGGCCATGAGTTTGATGACGCTCTCGCGCAGCATCTCTTGCTCTTCACTGAAGAAGAAGTCCATGGCTCACTCCACCACAATCAGCGCATCAAGCGCGATCGCGCCTTCGCCTATGGCATAAAGATTGACGGGGTTCACATCGATCTCAAGAATATTGGCGTGGTTGCGCATTAGCGCGCCGATCTTAAGGACAAGCTTGATCAGCGCTTGAGTGTCGCGCGACTTTTGACCACGCAAACCGGCTAGAACGGACGCGCCTTTGAGTTGCGTGAGCGCGTGTTCAATCTCGCGTGTACCTGCATGGGCAGGTAGCGAGACGGCATCATGCAGGGCTTCGGTCCATATGCCACCAAGGCCGATGACGACCATCGGCCCCCAATTGGAATCCCGCTTTGCACCGACGATCATCTCAGTTGCGCCGCGTGGGGCCATTTGCTCGACGAGAATGCCGTCGAGCTTGAGCTCTGTGTCATAGGCGCTGACATTGGCGTAGAGTTGCTGCCATGCAGCTGCGAGCGCCGTATCATTGTTGATGCCAATCAGAACGCCGCCAGCTTCGCTCTTATGGGCAAGCCTGTCGGCCTGTGCCTTCATGACGACTGGAAAGCCAATTTGATTGGCGATCTCGCGCGCTTCGTCCAAAGTCCTGGCAAGGCCCCCTTTGGGAATGGCGATACCAAGGTCAGCCAAGATCTGCTTGCCGCGCCACTCAGCTATGGTGCCCTGTAGCGCGGGAATCTTGGTATTTGACTGATCTGTGCTCGCTTCAATAGCGCTTTGCGCCACACCATGAGCCGAGAGGCGCGCCAGCGCGCGCAACGCGCGATCTGGGGAGCGGAAGAATGCGATGCCGCTGGCGCGGATCTCTGCGATGAATTGCGCATCGAGCGGATAATCATCGCCCATATAAGTGATCGCAACGGGTTTGCGCGCAGCTTCGAGCACCGGCTTCATCGCATGCCATTTGGCAAGTTGCTGCGGCTTGCCCCCACCCATCGCCACCACCAGCAAAAAGCCAACGGCAGGATCGTCGAGTAGCGCAGCTGCACTGTCGCCAAAGAGGCTGGGTTTTTGCATGCCAGCGGCCGTGATATCAAGCGGATTGGAGATGGTCGCAAATGAGGGCAGAACATTGTGCAGGGCGAGCTGCGTCGCAGGCGCCAGCTCGGGCAATGTGAGACCGATCTCTTCGCAGAAGTCGAGTGAGAAGCCGCGCAGCGCACCTGAATTGCTCAGCACAGCAACACCGCCCGAGACCGGGTTTGGATAGCGTGCAACCAGCGTGGTCACGTCGAATAATTCATCAAGGCCTGAGACAACAATAACGCCTTCGCGCTCAACACAGGCTTTCATGGTCGCATGATCGCCCGCCAGCGCACCCGTATGAGATAACGCGGCCTCTGCAGCACCCGTGCTCTTTCCAGGATGCAGCAGCACAATGGGCTTGCGCTTGAGCTTGGCGCGCCGCGCCAGTTGCAGAAAGCGTTGTGGACTGCGGATCTGTTCTACAAAGAGGGAAAAGCAGCTGATTGTTTCGTCGTCGATGAGAAGATCGAGATAATCTTCTGCGCTGATGACAGCTTCATTGCCGGTAGAGATAGAGTGAGCAACCGGAACGCCGCGCCCCATCAAAGCATAGCGAATATTCCCCTGCATCGCGCCGCTTTGTGCAATGACGCAAACGCCTGCGCCTTTGGGTGGGCAGGGCTCGACTGGCTCAAAGGTTAAGGGGACGCTGTGCGTATAATTCACAGCGCCAATACAATTGGGGCCAAGTACGGCAAGGCCTGCTTCGCGCGCCATAGCGGCGAAAGCCTCTTGCATCTTTGCACCCGCCTCGTCCTGCTCGCTGAAACCGGAGGCGAAGACGACAACGCCGCCGATCTTGCGGCGCGCGCAGGCCGCCAGACTCTCGCCCACAGCTTGTGCGGGTACGATGAGCACAGCAGCATCCACCCCTTCGGGTAGATCATCGATTGTGGGGACACAAGGTACCCCATCAATATCGCTGCGCGTACGGCTGACAAGATGAATGGCGCCTTGATACGCAAAGCGACGCAGATTGACGAGAAGATTATTGCCAACAGAAAATGGCTCGGGCGAAGCGCCTACGATGGCAAGCGAGCGCGGCTTCAACAGCCGCGCCAGCGCCTTTTGCATGATCTGCTGGCTCATGGATCAATCCCGGCGATAGGCACCAAGGCCGGGGCGGTAGCTCTTCTCATCGAGGAACTGTTTCATGCCCTTTGTGGAGCCATCCTCAGGATCACGATATTTGGTCTGGTCGGATTTGGCGGCTAGATATTCAGCGGCCATATCCCACGACATTTCGCGTGTGTAATGATAGGCAGTCTTGCAAGCGCGCAGCACATTTGGATTCTTTTCCATGAGCTTCTTGGCAAGTGCCGTCGTGCGCGCAACAAGCTGCTCCTTGGGCACTGCAAAATTCACAAGGCCTATATCTTCGGCCGTGCGACCGTCGAAGGTTTCCCCTGTCATGATATAGTAAAGCGCTTTGCGCTGCGAAAGCGCCATTGCGACAGACTTGGTCACGATGCCAGCAGGAATGATGCCCCAGTTGATTTCGGACAGGCCAAAGGTTGCATCTTCATCGGCAATCGCGAGGTCGCAGCCGAGCAAGATCTGGAAAGCGCCACCAAAGCACCAGCCATTCACCATGGCGATGGTCGGCTTGGGGAAATACATCATACGGCGCCATTGCCAACCCGAATTGGCTTTGTGCAGTCGCTCGCGCAAAACGGGATGACCAGCATCGGGCTCGCGGAAATATTCTTTGAGATCCTGACCAGCGGAAAAGGCCTCTCCAGCGCCGGTGATAACAACGCAGCCGACACTGTCTTCCATCTCGAGCACGTCGAGCACCTGCACCATTTCATAGACGATGCCGGGGTTGAAGGCATTGCGCTTCTCTGGGCGGTTGAATTTCACCCAAGCCACGCCCTCTTCGACAGTGACAAGAACGTTCTTCTGCGGCAGCGAAGCAAGGCCGGTGGCCTGGTCAGTCATGAGATCCTCCCGTTGGTGGCGTGAGATTAGGCGCTCAGACGGTTTCTCGCCAAGCTCTTTTTATCCCCAGGGGTGAGCCTGTGCTGTTGGACGTAGGCGGCGTGAAACGCTTCACAAGCTGGAAATTCCAGATAATCTTTTGCCAACCAAAAAGCTGACCCGGAGGAAACAATGACATCAGTGACGCGCCGGTTTCTGTGGGCCCCGCTGCTTGCAGGCGGTCTGGCCCTTGGTCTTGTCAGTACTGCGGCGCAGGCTGCTGACAAGGTGAATGTTGGCGTTTTGAATGCCGCGGGTGACATTGGCTTGTTCATTGCCCAAGAGCGCGGCTATTTCAAAGCCGAGGGTCTTGATGTGACGCTCAGCCTGCTCGATTCGGCGGTGAAGATGGTTCCCTTGTTGGGCACGGGCGATCTTGACGTCGGCGGCGGGGCAACATCGGCCAGTCTCTATAATGCCGCGGATCGCCAGATTGATGTGCGTGTTGTTGCCTCGCGCGCGCGCACGGCGCCGGGCTTTTTGTATCAGGGACTGCTGGTGCGCAAAGAACTGGTGGATAGCGGGCGCTACAAGACCTATGCGGATTTGAAGGGTTTGAAATTCGGCTTTGCAGCTCCCGGCTCCACGCCGCTGTCCTCACTCAATGAGGTGCTTAAAAAGGGCGGGCTGAAATTCGCAGATGTGAATGTGACCTATCTGAATTTCGGGGCGCAGGTTGCGGCGCTGCAAAGTGGCGCAATTGATGCGACGGTGCTGATTGAGCCTTATCTCAGCCAAGTGGTAAAGCAAGGTTCTGCGGTGTTGATCACGCCCACAGAGGCCTATTATCCGGGCGCTGAAGTCTCGGTCCTCCTCTATGGCGATAAATTCATCAAACAGCGCCCCGATGTGGCTAAGCGTTTTATGAAAGCATTTTTGCGCGGTGTGCGTGATTTCGATGATGCGATTGACGCTGGCAAATGGAAGCAGGGGCCTGTGGCTGATGGGGTGATCGCTATCTTTGCGCGCAATGCCAATATGCCCGAGGCGACCATCCGCGCTATGACACCGCAATATGGAGATCCCGACGGGATCGTGAATGTGGAGAGCTTGCGGACGGATCTTGCTTTCTTCAAAGAGACCGGTGACGTGATCAGCAAAGTGATCACGGCCGATATGCTCGTTGATCTATCCTTCACCAAAGCCGCAGCCAAAGAGCTTGGACCTTACAAGCCCAAAAACTGAGGCCTACCAGCCGTCTTTTGCGAGCCATTCTTCAAGGAGCTCCATCTTTTCGAGCCCGAAGAATGGTTCGTCCTTGACGATGAAAAAGGGTGAGCCAAAAACGCCTCGTTTGAGTGAGCGGTCAACTGCTGCGCGCAACAGTTGATCTCCTTCGCCTGAGGCGAGTGCGTCTTTCAGCAGGGCGCGATCTGCGCCAGCCTCGCTTGCGATCTCAACGGCGAGATCGGCATCGCCAATATCGCGCGCCTCTCCCCAATAGGCCTGAAGCAAAGCGCGGGCGGCGGTTTTTGCAAGCTCACGATCAGATGCGTCAAGGATGTGAAAGATGCGTCCGGCAGCCAGTGGATTGGCGGGGGCTGAATCAAGATCGCGGGCGGTTTTGATATTATGTTTGCGCAAATAGCGCTGGAGATCGTGTTTTAAATAGTCACCCTTCAGCGGATATTGCCGCAAAGGCTTCATGCCCATGACTTTGAGCACACTGACGCCCAGCAGCATAGATTGCCAGCGTGTGTCATGGTCGTAGCGCTTGGCAAGCTCATCGACGCGCAAGCTTGAAAGCCAGCCAAAAGGTGAGATGAAGTCGAAATAAAAGTCCAGACGTTTTGTCACGCATGTGTCCTCAGCTCAAAGCCCAGGCGGAAGGAGGCGAGAGACTTTCGAATGGCTTCAAGAGTTGCAGGAGACGCGCCCTCAACATCAACACATAAGGATGTTGCTGCATCGCCCGCTATCGCCGTGACATCAAGACGGCTGGTGTCCTGTGCAAAGATGGCAAGAGCATCTTTCACCGCATGTTCGGCTGCAAGACGGCGCAGTTCCGGCTTCAGGATTTTGCCTGTTGCGGTCATGGCAAAGCGCTCCACCTGCCAGATACGCTTGGGGAAAGCTGGCCGCTCGGGGATATGGGTGGTCGCGATTTGCATCAACTCATCCATGTCGCAGCGGGTGCCGGGCCGTAGCTGCACGAAAGCGACCGGCAGCTCGCCTGCATAAGGATCGGGTTGACCGACGGCGGCGCAGAGTTCAACGGCGGGATGTCGCAGCAATGCTTCTTCGATGACGGCGGGGTCGATATTGTGACCGCTGCGAATAATGACATCTTTCGCGCGGCCTGTGATGAAGATGCGGCCATCTTCATTGATATGGCCGACATCACCGGTCTTGAGCCAACCATCTGCCAAAAAAGCATCAGCAGTGCGTGCGCTGTCTGTATAGCCGGGGCTAATTTGCTTACCGCGAATGATGAGCTGGCCTGTCTGCCCGGCAGGCAAAGCTGTTTTTTCATCAGTGGCAGCTTCGCCGAGGGGAATCACACGCACTTCGCTGAAGGGCAGGGCGAAGCCACAGGAATGGGCGACACGCGGTGCATTGAGCGGCTCGACGCTCACCACACCACAAGCCTCAGTCATCCCAAACATGCCGCGCACCGGGACGCCGAAGCGCTCTTCAAAAGTGGTGGCGAGTTCGGGTGGCAAGGGTGAGCCACCCGTTATCAAAACGCGTGCGCTGGAGATGTTCTCGTTCGAGAGCGCACCATTCAGCAGCGTTGTCATAAAGGTCGGGCCGCCTGTCAGGATCGACACGCGATGGCGCTCAACGATCTTCCAATGATCGGCAACAAAGCGCTGGTTGCGCATGCCGAGCTTGGAGGGGATGAGAATGTGAGCACCCGCCGCGATCTCGGCGAGACCGTGGCAAAAAACGCCCGCAACATGAAAGAGTGGAAAACCATTCAGCACGACATCTTCATGGGTGAAGCCATAGGCCAGACCCATAAGCCAACTGGCATGAACTTCATTTTCATGTGTGTGGCGCACCAGCTTTGGCGCCCCTGTCGTTCCCCCGGTGTGGAAGAGAGCGGCTGTGTGGTCTTTTGTGAGTTGTGGATCGAAGGTGAGTGCTTCGGCTTGCTGGTCGACAAGTTCATCGAAGCTGACAAAGCCCTCATTGCTGCCTGCGCCCATTTGCACAACGGTTAGATGGGGCAATTGCGATTTGATCTGTGTGACCTTTTGCGCGATCTCGAAGTCACTGTCCGGGCCGAGTGCAACCAGCACTTTGGCCTGCACAGCACTTAATAGTCCGGCAATGTGGCTTGGCGCCAACATATGATTGATCGGACATACAATGCCCGCGATCTGTGCGGCAAAGACCGTCACAAAGGCATCTGGCAAAGTGGGCAACAAAAAAGCCACGACATCCTCGCGCCCAACGCCCAAAGCGCGAAAGCCATTGGCACATCGCTTCACGCGGGCGAGCAGCTCAGCATAAGTCAGGACGCTTGGGTGATCTGCTGCGCTCCCCGTTTCCAGCACACTGATGGCGGGGCGGTCAGGATAGGCGGTGGCAGTTCTTGTCAGCAGATCAAAAGTAGTCGCGACCGGCACCATGCTGGGGCCGATCGCTTCAATGGCTTGAATGTCTGCGCGGTTCGAAAACTGCGGGCGCACTGGCGTCATCTCATTCACGTCAGTTCACTTCGGCTCCCGATGCCTTCACGATAGGCGCCCAACGCTCAACCTCTGAAGCAACATAGGTCTTCAGCTCTGCATAGCCGCGCGGATCGGGGGTGAGGAACAGAGCTTCAATGCGCTTGCGGCCCTCAGGGCTTTTGACCACTTCGAGCGTTTCGCGCGACAGACGTTCGGCGATCTGCGGGGGCAAGCCAGCGGGCGCAACAAGGCCAAGCCATGCCGCGTCTTGAAAGCCTTGGTAGCCCAGATCAGCAAAGCTTGGCACGCCAGCAAGCGCGGGAATGCCTTCTGGTGGTGCAACGGCAATCGCGCGCAGATCGCCATTTTGCAGCAGGCCCAAAGCCGCCGCGATATGAGAGAAGCTAGCCTGAATACGGCCAGCCAGAAGATCATTCAGGGCTGGCGTCACGCCCTTATAGGGAACATGTGTGCCCTTGATGCCGGTGGCGCGCACCAGCATGGAGCCGAGCAAATGATGGGGCGAGCCAGAGCCTGCCGAACCATAAGTGAACCATTCGGGGTCGGCCTTTGCGCGCGCGACCAGCTCTGCCAGCGTCTTGGGGCCATCCTTCGGTACGAAGAGTGCGAAAGGTGACTTGGCGACTGTGCAGACCAGAGTGAAGTCTTTCACAGGATCATAGCGCAGGTTGGAATAAAGGGCAGGTGCGACCGCAAGGCCCGTCGAGCCACCAAACATGAGTGTGTAGCCATCTGGCTCTGCTCTTTTGAGATTGGCTGCAGCCAATGTCGTGCCAGCGCCCGCCTGGTTCTCAATGATGAAAGACTGCTTCAGTCGAGGAAACAGCAGTTCGCCAAGCGCACGCGCGATCACATCAGGGCCATCGCCGGGGGGATAAGGGACGATGATTTTGATCGGTCGATTGGGATAGTCATCAGCGCGTGCAGGCATGGGAAGGGCTGCTGCTGCAGCCATAGAGAGCGCTGTGCGCCGAGAAATCAGCATCATTTCCTCCGAACTTTTATCGGCGCGAATTATCGTGATGCAAAGCCCTGTGGCAAGCCTGCCAGAAACTCAAACCGCTGTGTAACTGCAGTGGCAGAGGAACTGACGTGTCTCGAGAATGAGTGGCCGTCCTTCCCGGTGACGATGGCGTAGCGCTTTGGAAAGACCTATTGGCTGTGATACTTAACATAATCTAAGCAATAAAATGGATGCTGCGCATACGGCCTTGGGGGTGCCGCCCAAGAAAAAGGGCGCTGTTTCCAGCGCCCTTCGTTGGAGTTGATTGTCAGCTCACCGTTTCGTTATGCCTTCTCCTCGGTGAAGATGTCCTTGTCCTTATTCTCAGGCACAAAGATCAGACCAATCACGAAGCAGCAGAGTGCGATGATGATCGGATACCAGAGACCGAAATAAGTATCTCCGGTTTGCGCAATCATCGCGAAGGCCGTTGCGGGCATGAGACCGCCGAACCAGCCATTGCCGATGTGATAGGGCAGCGACATGCCCGTATAGCGGATGCGGGTGGGGAACAGCTCGACCAGTGCTGCTGCGATGGGGCCATAGACCATGGTCACCAGCACAACGAGATAGGTCAGCACCGCAATCAGCGCGAGTGTCTGCCCGCGCAGATCGAAGAAGCCCGACATCTTCACGATCGAGTCATTCTTCACGCCAGCGACTGGATAGCCCGAGGCGCCGAGCGCATCATTCACTGCCTTGGTGAATGTTGCTGGCACGGTCTTGGCATCATCGCCGGAGAGCTTGCTCGCATCATAGGCCGCGACCTCCTTGTCACCGACGCGGATCTTTGCAGGCTGGCCCTTCGCACCTTGCTCAACCGAATAATTCACCGAGTTGCGTGCGAGTGTTGCCTTGGCAATATCGCAAGAGCTGGTGAATTTCGACGTGCCGGTCGGGTTGAACTGGAATGAGCATTCGCTCATGTCAGCCAAGATCGTGACTTTGGTGTTCTGCTGCGCCTTGAACAGCATGGGATTGGCTGTGTCGGAGATGAATTTGAACACCGGGAAGTAAGTCACAGCGGCCAAGATCATGCCAGCCAGAATGATTGGCTTGCGGCCGATGCGGTCTGACAGCGAACCGAAGATCACAAAGCCAGCGGTGCCCAAAATCAGCGACCATGCGATGAGCACATTCGCGGTGAACATGTCGACGCGCAGGATGCTCTGCAAGAAGAACAGAGCGTAGAACTGACCGGTGTACCAAACCACAGCCTGACCAGCGACGAGGCCGAACAGAGCGATGACGGCAAAGCGGGCATTCTTCCACTGACCGAAGGCTTCAGAGAGCGGGGCCTTTGACTGCTTGCCTTCTTCCTTCATCTTGGTGAAAGCGGGGCTCTCTTCCATTTGCATGCGGATCCACACCGAGATGGCGAGCAAGAAGATCGAGAGCAAGAAGGGAATACGCCAGCCCCATTTGGCGAAGTCAGCTTCACCGGTCCATGAGCGAACGCCCAGAATCACCATCAGCGACAGCAGCAGACCGAGTGTCGCGGTGGTTTGAATCCAGCTGGTGAAATAGCCGCGACGGCCCGCAGGGGCGTGTTCGGCCACATAGACAACAGCGCCGCCATATTCACCGCCAAGCGCGAGGCCCTGCAGCATGCGCAGTGCGATCAGCGTGACGGGTGCGACCCAGCCGATCTGCTCATAGGTCGGCAGACAGCCAACGATGAAGGTCGATGCGCCCATGATGAGGATGGTCATCAAGAACGTATATTTACGCCCCACCATGTCGCCGAGACGGCCGAAGAACAGCGCGCCAAAAGGACGGACGAGAAAGCCTGCTGCGAAGGCAAGTAGCGCAAAAACGTTGCGGGTTGCTTCGGGGAAGGACGAGAAGAATTGCGCCCCAATGATGGTCGCAAGCGATCCATATAGATAAAAATCATACCATTCGAAAATGGTACCGGCGGAGGAAGCGAGAATGACCCGTTTTTCCTCACGGGTCATTGGCCGTGCGCGCTCAGCTGCGGCGGGAATTGTAATCGACATGACGTCTCCTCTCATTCGCGCGAGACCTTTTGGAGGCCGCGACACGGGACGGAGTTAGTCAGCTTTCCTTGTCCGTGAAGGTCTAATGACAAATTGTTTATTACAGCCGATCGCCGGGGTTTCTATTCGTCCTGCCATCTAAAAGCGCGAGAAAAGCGGAGTAAAATAGCGCTGGTTCACGCGGATCTCGCATTCGGTTCACGCGTGTTTGAAGCGGGCTTGAGTGATAACAGGCCTGTGTCCCATGGCTTTGTCTCTCCTGTTGGTGATTCCTGAAAAACATGGGATTGCCAGTTTTGCTTCTGCCTCGCCTGCGAAAAGGGCGGGTTCTGCGGCCCGTTTGCCTTAAAAGTGAGTGTGCGGCAGCATGAGCCTCCAGGCCGGTCCAGCCAGCCTTACAGCTTCAGGTGAATGGTTGAGGGTGATGGCCGAGGCAAAGCGGGTCTTCGTTTTGGGTGGAAGTGGCACGATTGGTCGTGCGAGCGTGCGTGCGCTGGTGGCGCAAGGCCATCACGTCGTTTGTTTCTTGCGCAATCTTGAAGCTGCGCAACATCCTTACCTTGCCGGAGCTGAGCTGCGCTTCGGGAATGTTTTGGACCGAGCCTCTATTGACCGCGACGGGTTGCGCGGTGAGGCTTTTGACGCGGTTGTGTCTTGTCTTGCCTCGCGCACTGGTGTGGCGCGTGATGCATGGGCTGTTGACTATGAAGCCCATGCGCAGATGTTGCAGCTCGCGCAATCAACCGGCATTCCGCAGATGGTTCTGTTGTCCGCGATCTGCGTACAAAAGCCCTTGCTCGCTTTCCAACATGCCAAGCTTGCTTTCGAGACAGAGCTCATCTCATCTGGTCTGACCTATTCCATCGTTCGCCCAACTGCCTTTTTCAAATCTTTGTCCGGGCAAGTGGAGCGTGTGCGCGCCGGCAAAGCCTTTCTCATTTTCGGCGATGGGCGCGGGACGGCGTGTAAGCCGATCAGCGATGGGGATCTGGCCGCCTATCTTGTCTCCTGCCTGTGCGACGAGACAAAGTGGAACAAAATCCTCCCCATCGGTGGCCCGGGCGCGGCCATCACGCCGCGCGAGCAGGGCGAGATATTGTTTGCTGCTTTGGGACGAGCGCCAAAATTCAGAAGCGTGCCGCTTGCACTGCTGTCAGCCATCCGCGCACTTTTGTCGGTGCTCGGTTATTTCAACAAGACTTTGGTCGACAAAGCGGAGCTGGCTGCGATTGGTCATTATTATGCCAGCGAGTCCATGCTGGTTCTCGATCCTAAAACTGGCAAATATGATGCTGATGCTACGCCCTCAACAGGTGAGGATCGACTTGCGGACCATTATTTGCGCCTGTTACGGTGCGAAATCGCAGATGATCGTGGCGACCACGCGGTTTTTTGAACCATAGCGCCGCGTGATGGTTGGTTGCGCAAGGCCAAAGAGGGAGGGTGGTATGACCGCGAATACCGGATTCATTGAGCCCGTTCGCAGATCCGGTGAGCTGGGTGTTCATTCCATCGACCATTGTCATATGGTCGTGCCTGATCTCAAAGTGGCTCATCATTTTTACGACAGCTTTGGGCTTGATGCTGTTGAGCGCGGGCAGGGGCTTGCCCTGCGCACTCATGGCGATGCGCACACATGGATCACCATTGGAGAGGGCGCGCGCAAGAAGTTTGGCTATGTCTCCTTTGCGCTGTTTGAGGAGGATTTTAAAGCCTTCGGCAAGCGTCTGGACGAGATGGGGGTGAAGCGGCTTGATCCGCCTGCGAGGATCGAGTCCGCCGGCTATTGGTTTCGCGATCCTGACGGCAATCTGATTGAGGTGAAGGTTGCGCCCAAAACCTCGCCCAATGTGAAGTCCAGTTTTGGGGAACCCTCTTCGCCAGCCTGTGTGCGCGGTGCGCCCTATCGTAGCTCTGCGCCGCGTTGTCGTCCGCGCCGTCTGTCGCATGTCTTGCTGTTCACGCCGGATGTTTTGCGGGCGTTGGAATTTTATTCGCGCGTGCTGGGTCTGCGTCTGTCAGACCGGTCTGGCGACGTCATTGCTTTCATGCATGGCATTCATGGCAGCGATCATCATTTGATGGCCTTCGCCAAGTCATCGGCGCCGGGACATCATCATTATAGTTGGGACGTTGCCTCTGTGTCGGATATCGGCCTTGGTGCAACTTATATGCTCGAAAAAGGCTATGAGCGAGGATGGGGCCTTGGCCGCCATGTGCTGGGCTCAAACTTCTTCCATTATGTGCGCGATCCCTGGGGCAGCTATAGCGAATATTCGGGTGATATCGACTATGTGCCCTCGACCTGTGATTGGGATGCGGGCGATCATCCTGCGCAAGATTCCCTCTATGTATGGGGGCCTAATCTGCCGCACGACTTCATCCAGAATTTTGAGATCGATTGATGTTGCACGCGCGATAGCCATTCGAGAGGAGGGCATGTGACTGGAAAATGTCTTCAGCGGTTCTATTCATGCAGCCCCTTTGCAGCCATGATCTGCCTTCATGGCTGAGCGCGGCTTTCAGCCCAAGGGGCGGGTGGCGCTGATCTGTGCCCTAGGCATCGGACAAATTTTTGCGTGGGGCGGCAGTTTTTATTTGATGGCCGTGATCGCAAGCCCTGTTGTCTCTGATACGGGCTGGCCTTTTGCTTGGGTGGTTGGCGGCCTGTCGCTTGCGCTCTTTATCTCTGCCTGCGTCTCACCCTTTGTTGGCTCCAAGATCCAGACCTTTGGCGGGCGCCCCTCGCTTTTGCTGAGCTCAGTCGTGCTGAGTGCGGGTCTGTGTGTTGTTGCAGCCAGTCAGACTTTGACCATCTTTCTTCTGGGCTGGTGCGTGATCGGTATTGGCATGGCGGCGGGGCTTTATGATGCAGCTTTCGCCACGCTTGGCGTGATCTATGGGACAGCTGCGCGCTCTACCATCACGACCTTGACCCTTGTAAGTGGTTTTTCCAGCACGATTGCGTGGCCGCTATCAGCTGTCTTGGTAGAGCTGTGGGGCTGGCGCGCAACTTGTGTTGCTTATGCATTCATACAGCTGTTGGTTTGTTTGCCGTTCTATGCTTGGGCAGTCCCGCCTGGCACAATCAGTTCTGGTAGGCAAAAGGATGATGAGCCTCAGACCTTAGAGGCGGCGTCGACTAAATTTTTTATTGTCATCGCCTGCATCGTCTCTTGTATGGAGTTCATATCGTCGGCCCTGTCTGTTCATGTCCTCACAGTGCTGGAGGCAATCGACTTTTCGGCCATGGGGGCGGTAGCTGTTGCAGCGCTTATTGGTCCAAGCCAAGTGGCTGCGAGGATCATCGAGTTGATGGCAGGAGGGCGCCATCATCCAGTCTGGACGATGGCAGCAGCCTCGTCCCTCGTCCTCAGCGGACTAGCTTTGCTTCTCCTTGCGCCCATTGCGGCTACCGCCGCTATCTGTGTTTTTGGGATGGGCAGAGGCTTGAGCTCTGTCTCCAAGGGAACAGTGCCGCTGGCACTTTTTGGTCCGCAATCCTATGCGCGTATTTTAGGTCGTCTCGCCATGCCAGCTCTTTTGGCGCAGGCGCTCGCGCCTTCAGCAACAGCGGCTATATTGGACATTTGGGGCGTTCATTCGTTGGTGTTCACACTCGTCTCTTTAGCGGGTCTGAGTGCGACATTGGGTGCATGGTTGGTCTATACGACGCGCTTTTCCCGATAAAAGTGAGAAGCGCTATGCTCACTGCGCCTCTACACCTGCAACCTTGAAGGCCGCCGCCCAATCGGCGATATCGTTGCGAACAAAGTCGGCGAATTCTTCCGGCGAGCGATCACTGGGGATGTAACCCAGTCGCGAGAGCTGCTCTTCGACATCCGTATTTTTGCCAGCGCGTCTCAACGCTGCATTGATAGTCTCGACAACAGATTTGGGTGTGCCAGCGGGCGCGAAGAGCCCCAGCCATGCGCCTGACAGGCGAAATCCCTGGACATATTCTTTCAGCAGGGGAACTTCGGGCAGCTCCTTCAAGGGCGTGTCGCCTGTGAAGGCGATGGCTCTAAGCTCTCCGTTCAGAGCTTTTCCCGTGCCAGCTGCGGGGGTCACAAATGCAACCGTCACTTCACCGCGCAACAAAGCGTGCATGGAATCTGCGACGCCGGGATAGGGGATATGTTTCATCGGCGTGTTCGTTTTTGCCGAGAAGACCGCAGCCGCTAGATGTGTCGCATTGCCGATGCCAGCGGATCCGTAGAAGCAGTCGCGCTTTTTGCAGGACGTGATGAGTTCTGGCACGGATGTGATGCCCGAGCTTGGTGCGACAAAAACAATATAGCCTGTGCCGCGTCCAATCTCACCCACTGGAACGAAGTCGTTCAAGGAATCATAAGGCAGCTGTAGTTTCGCGGCGGGGTTCAGCGAAAAGGCTGTGTTGCCTGAGAGCAATGTGTAGCCATCGGGCGCTGCCGCCGCGACTGAGCGTGTACCCGTAATGCTGTTTGCGCCGGGCCTGTTCTCGACAATCACGGTCTGGCCGAGCTGCTTTTCAAAGGCAGGAATCATGGCGCGTGTGCCAATGTCAGGGCCACCTGCGACCGGCCATGGCACGACAACCCGCAGGGGCCGCGTGGGAAAGGTCTGGGCTGCTGCACCATAGGCAAGGCAGGCGGCAGCAAGACTCAAGACGAAAAGGCGGGTCTTCATGGCTGTTCCTCCCAAGGCGGGGCAAATC
Source organism: Beijerinckiaceae bacterium (assembly GCA_947454485.1). Classification (GTDB taxonomy): domain Bacteria; phylum Pseudomonadota; class Alphaproteobacteria; order Rhizobiales; family Beijerinckiaceae; genus Terripilifer. The sequence goes on along the minus strand of CANGJJ010000006.1, from coordinate 187,854 downwards.
TGCGTTTGCTCTTCAGCCCGTTCACTGCGATTGCTCCTGGCAGGATAAACGTAAATCACTCACTCGTCAGTACTCAGGGCGTTTGTGCGCCAATATTAGTGGCGACTATACGCCGCCATTTAGGGTTATCGCGCGATATTCGGTATTGGCAGCCCGCTTTTGATTTGCTCAAATTTTCCCCTTTGCTGCTGCAATAAGAGCCGTTCGGTAATCGCCACTTTCTCCCCAAAAAGCTGGAAATGGTCAGTTTCAGCATCCCTCTTCCTGCCCGAAATCTCATCTTGAAGCCAAGATAGATAGCTAATACGCTTAGCTAAATATCGAGTCCGCTGCGACAGGCGGTGGGCGCACAAGGGTGGGTTTGGGCGCACGGGATGCTGACACAACAGATCGTCAACGGACTGATGCTGAGCGCCATTTATATGCTTGTGGCGGTTGCTTTTACCTTGGCGATTGGGGTGCTGAACTTCCTCAATTTCTCCATCCCCGGCCTGTTCATGATTGGCGGTATGGTGGCCTTTGGCGGGCTTCGTTTGGGTCTGCCTTGGCCGCTGGCCTTCGGGGGCGCCCTTGGGGCTGCAGCGCTCATTGCCTTGGCGGTGGAGCGTTTTGCCTATCGCCCGATGCAGGGCTCTGACCCCGAGACGCCGCTTGTCTCTTCTCTTGGTTTTCTCGTTCTTCTTGAAAATCTCATGCTGGTTCGTTTTGGCTCGGATCAGCAGTCCTTTCCGGCCCTGCTCGCTGACATGAATCTGCGTTTCGGCGGCCTTGTGATTGGCATTGCACAGCTCATCTCCATGGCCCTCTCCGTGCTACTGGTTGTGTGGCTGTCGTGGTTTTTGTCGCGCACCAATACTGGTCGGCAGATCCGAACAGTCGCTGAAAGCCGCGAAACGGCTTTGTTGATGGGCGTTAATATGGGGACGCTGGTGCCGCGCCTCTTTGTTGGTAGCGCTTTGCTGGCCTCTTCTGCAGGTTTGTTGTTCGCGGTGAACTATCAGCAGGTCTCGCCCTTCATGGGAGAGGGCGTGGGCTTCAAAGGCGTCGCTGCCATGATCGTTGGCGGCATGGGGTCGATCTGGGGTGCAGTGCTCGGCGGTTTGTTGATCGGACTTGTTGAAGTGCTGACCATCTCAACGGTTGGCGCGAACTTTGTGAATATCAGCGCCTATGGGCTTTTGCTACTCATCCTGATCCTGCGACCGCAAGGCCTTATTGGTCAGCCGCCGTCACGGGAGAAGCTGTGATGAGTGGTTATCTCACCGGCGTTCTTGTCACGCTCTGCTTTAATATCATCGCTGCCTATGCCGTTTATCTGCCCATGGCTGCAGGTCAGCTCAATCTTGGCATTGCGGGCTTCATGGCCATTGGTGCTTATGCAGCGGCTTTCCTGACGAATGAAATGGGCTGGTCGATTTGGCCAGCGGTGGCAGTTGGCTCTGCCTCGTCATGCATCATCGGTCTTGTCATTGGTATTCCGGTTTTGCGCACCCATGGCATCTATCTCGCGATGGCAACATTTGCGCTGGGCCAGGTGATTGCCGCTGTCTTTCTCAATCTGGAAGTCGTGGGCGGTGCGGCAGGCTATCCTGTCGCCTCCTATGCAGCCCCTGCCGTCATCTTCATGGCAACCGCCGGCGTGATGCTCTTTGTGATGCTGCTCTCGACGACACGCTTTGCGCTTTATCTGACTTCGGTGAAGAGCGACTCCACGGTCTCAGACTTGATGGGCATTTCGGTGCGCAGCATTCAAGCAGCGGCCTTTGCGATTGGTGCAGCCATCGCAGGATTTGGCGGCGCGCTTTATGGCCACTCCTATAATTTCATCGAGGCGCAGCACTTCAATGTGATGCTCAGTGTCTTCCCGGTGTTGTTTGTTTTGTTCGGTGGTACGCAGACCGTGTTTGGGCCGCTGGTCGGTGCGATGTTCTTCACTCTTGCGCCTGAGCTCCTGCGTGCGAGTGCTGAGTGGCGCTATGCGATCTTCGCCTTCTTCATCATCGTCTTCATGGCGGTGCGCCCGCAAGGTCTCATCACAACCTCTCTCTTTGCTGCGTTTAGAAAACGCCCCAATGGAGGAAAGGTCTGATGAGCGCGCTGGTCATTACCAATCTGTCGAAATCATTCGCTGGTGTGCAGGCGATTGCAGATCTGTCTTTTGAGGCGCCCAAGGGCCTTGCGACTGCGCTGATTGGACCTAATGGTGCAGGCAAGACAACGGTCTTCAATCTCGTGACAGGCGTTTATCCCGTCGATGCCGGCACGATTTTGGCCAATGGTATAGATGTGACCCGGATGCGCTCACGTTTGCGTATCGGCACAGGGGTCGCACGATCCTTTCAGAATATTCGCTTGATGGCGCATTTGTCGGTGCTCGACAATCTCTTGGTCGGGCAGCATATCCGCGCCAATCGGTTGGCGGATCTTCTCACGCCTTACCGTCTCATTCCCGGTCATCGTTGGAAGCGCGATGCTTTGGAGGCGCTTGACCAATGCGGTCTGGCTGACTTTGCGCATTCTGCGGTGAGTGCGCTGCCTTACGGTGTGCGCAAGCGCGTTGATCTTGTGCGCGCGACTTTGGCAGGCGCGAGTGTACTGCTGCTTGATGAGCCTGCAGCTGGTCTCAATCCCACAGAGACCAATGCGCTGCGCGATGATCTTAAAGCGCTGAAGGCCAAAGGCGTCACGCTGGTGATTGTCGAACACGATATGCATTTCGTGGATTCGATTTGCGAACATGTCGTGGTGCTCAATTTCGGTCAGAAAATAGCAGAAGGCACATTGGCGCAGGTGCAAAAGAGCAAGGCTGTGCGTGACGCCTATCTGGGCACGGAAGAGGAGGCCTGACATGACTTTCCTCAGCGTCTGCGATCTGTGTGTGCGCTACGGACGTGTTGAGGCACTCAGTGGTGTGAGCCTGTCTTTGCGTGAGGGCGAAATTGTCACCGTGCTGGGTGCCAATGGCGCGGGCAAAAGTACATTGTTACGGGCCGTGCTGGGCGCAACGCCAAGCCAAAGCGGCTCGATGATCTTTAATGGTCAGGATGTGACAAAACTCGCCGCGCATGAGCGGATTGCGCGTGGCATTGTTCTGGTACCCGAAGGGCGACGTATCGCAATCTCCCTGACGATTGAAGAAAATCTGCTCCTTGGCGCGCATCTGCGCCGCGATATGGTGCAGATCAAGAAAGAGATCGAAGGCATCTACGAGCGCTTTCCCAATCTGGGCTCGCGTCGCAATCTGCTCGCCTCTTGCCTGTCAGGCGGCGAACAGCAGATGCTGGCCATTGGCCGGGCCATGCTCGCGCGCCCCAAAGTCATGATGCTGGATGAGCCTTCGTTGGGCCTCTCGCCACTGTTCGTGACGAAGGTGTTCGATCTCATCAAAGAATTGAACCGCGATGGATTGTCTGTTCTGCTGGTCGAGCAGAATGCAGGCAAGGCCCTCGCTGTCGCTCATAGTGCGACAGTGCTGGAGCTTGGTCGCGTGATGATGTCCGGAGATCCGCAAACTTTGGCTGCGGATCCTCGGCTGCAGGAAGCCTATTTGGGCGAAGCGTCAACCTGAGATCTCGAAGAGGAGTTGGTTATGAAAAAGCTTCCCATTCTTACACTGGCGGTTGCAGCCGCTTTGCAGACAAGTTCGGCTTTGGCGGGCGATCTTGTGCTGGGTTATATGATGGCCAAGAGCGGGCCTTATGTCAGTCTTGCGAATACGAATGAAATTGCTGTCGATCTTGCTGTCGAAGAGATCAACAAGAAGGGCGGCATCAATGGCAAGATGATTAAGGTTGTGAAATTCGACACATCGGGCGACCCCAAGCAGGCCACCACTGCCCTGCGTCGTTTCGCGCAGGATGATGGTGTGCTGGGCGTGATTGGTCCTTTCTCGTCGTCAGAAGTACGCACCACCTTCCCTGTGGGTGAGCGCGAAGGCGTTGCACAGATGTCGATGGCATCTTCCGCACCCGGCCTGACCAAGGGCTTCACTTATGGCTTCCGCAATACGACCGATGAAGGCAAAGTGATCGAGGAGGTTTTCGCCTCGATCAAGGCAAAGAATCTGCCTGCTGCAACAGGTGCGTCCGTTTTCGCATCCGATGACGTTGTGTCGAAGTCGATTGGCACGGCCGTGATCCCCGAAATGTTCACCAAGTTCAATGTGGCGCTGAAGGGCTCTGTCGACTTCCAATATGCAGCTTTCGATCTGTCCCCGCAGGTTGCGCAGATCAAGCAGATGGCTCCTGACGTTGTGGGCCTTGGCTCGCCGCCCGAAGGCGCTGTGAATTTGGCCAAGGAGCTGAAGCGTCAGGGCGTCAACACCCGCATCGTTGGCGGCACGACCATTGCCGATCCTGAATTGCCCAAGCGCATGGCAGGCGCTGGTGAGACGCTCACCATCGGCACGACTTTCTTCCCCGAAGTGAATGAAAAGACCCGCGCCTTCACCGCAGAATTTGCCAAGCGCGCCACCGCCGCTGGTCTGCCACGCAATGAGCCCAACCAGTTTGACGCATCCGTCTATGACATCGTCTATCTTTATGCTGAGGCGATGAACAATGCCAAGGCTACAGGCGACGCGGGCAAGTTGAAGCAAGAGCGCGAAGCGGTGCGTGATGCGCTCGCAAAGATTCGCAATTTGCCGCTGCTCGAAGGAGCCATCTCCTTCACCGATGGCGATGCGGTAAAGCCCGTCTATATTTTGGAAGTGAAAAGCGGCAAGTGGACGCTGCTGGACACACGGATGCCGAAGTAAAGCGTCTGCTTGTATCAATGGAGCGGGCCAGAATTCTGGCCCGTTCTTGAGTGCCAACAAAAAGGGCGGCTCGATTGAGCCGCCCTTTGTCATGCGATTAAGGCGAATTATTCAGCCGCTTGCGCATAGCTGCGGCTGACCTCGTCTTCCAGCTTATAGCTGTCGAGCATGGTGTTGAGCATGCCCTCTGACTGCGCCCAATTATAAGTGCGATAGGCGTGATTCTTCACCACGAAGCTCGCGCCCGCATAGAACATTTCATATTGCGTGTGACGCGAGGCGAATTCAGAGCCAATCGCATCCCAAGCCAGTTTGAAGAACTTCACGCGGTCCTCAGCATTGGCCACAGGCGACTGCTGAGTCTTGCCGATGATGCGGCCAATCTCGGGATTGCCGAAATCATGCACGGAAGAGGGCAGCATAATGACGCCGCCGCCAGCCAATTCGCGCATCGAGGTGATGAATTTTGAATAGAGCTGCTGGGCCATTGTCTGTGCGGCATAGAGCGTGTGCTTGTCGGGCACATAATAGGGACCGTAATAGGTACCCTTGACCTCCATTGCATGAACAAAGGCGTCGATCATGGAGGCTTCGGCGGCGAGCTGGCCGAGCATCTCCTTCACCTGCGGGAAATTCGTCGTGCCATTCACCTGTGTCGTGCGATGCGCGATGCCCAGCAAGAATTTCAGCTTCACCGAGAGGCGGATCTGCGCCTGATAGTTCTGATAGACATGGGCAGGGGTGCCGTGGAACTGTTTGGCAATGATGTCGCGATCATCAATACCGAAGATGCGATCCCACGGAACCTTCACATCATCGAAATACAGAACCGCATCGTTCTCATCGAAGCGACTGGCGAGTGGATTGTCGAAGACCGAATCCGCGCTGGCTTCATAGGATTTGCGCGAGAGGATCTTGAGTCCCTTTGTATTCATCGGAATGGCAAAGGAGATCGCGTAACGCTCTTCGCCGGGCGCAAGCGGCTGAATGCAGGTCACGAAGACTTCATTGGCCATAATGCCGCCGGTGGCGAGCATCTTGGCGCCGCGGATCGTTACGCCTTCTGCATCACGATCCACAATGCCAGCTGACAAGAAGGGGTCTTGCTGCTCAGCGGCATTTTTGGAGCGATCAGCCTGCGGGTTGATGATCACATAGGTCAGGTAAAGGTCGTTGTCGCGGGCGTAGCGATAATAATCCGCCAACTTTCCCGCGCGCTCTTTGTCATACGCTTCGAAAACATCGAGACCCATATACATGCCCGATAGGCAGGATGCGACATGATCAGGGGCGCGGCCAAGGAAGCCGCCATGCAGTGAGGTCCAAGCCTCAAGGCCGGCGCGACGCTTGGTCAGGTCTTCATAGCTCTTGGGTAGCTGCCAAATGCGATTGGCGGTCGTGCCGGTCTCTGTCTCGAAGGTCATGAGATCTCGGTTCTCAGGCTTCGAGTGGAAATCGAACATCTTGCCGACGGAGGCGATGGCGCCTTTGTAAGCAGGATGTGTTGTGGCGTCATCGACGAGCTTGCCGTCGAGATAGATGGTGCGCCCGTCACGCAGGCTTTCGAGATGCTGCTGGCCGTTCTTGATCATGAGTGGCTCTCCATCTGTGTCTCGCCCGGCATCGGTAGTCCAGTCACCGAGCGATATTTGCCTTTGAAGAAAATAAGGGGCTCTGCGTCATGGGGTGTCGCGAAGCGTAAAACACGCACGACGAAAATCACATGGTCTCCGCCATCATGTTGCGCATAGGGCGCACATTCAAAATGTGCGAGGGCGCCTTCGATCAAGGGGGCGCCATGCTCATCGACAGCCCGTGTGCAGTCTTTCCATTTTTCCGTGCCCGCACGGGCGAAGCGCGATGACAGGTCTTCTTGTGCGCTCGACAAAATATTGATGCCAATCCGTCCCGCGACCTCAAGCGTAGCAAGCGAGTGAGCGTTACGAGCAATCGAGAAGAGTAGGAGCGGTGGATCCAGCGAGACGGAATTGAATGAGGAGATCGTCATTCCTACATCTTGCCCATCGAGGCCTGGGGCCGTGACGATGGCGACCCCTGTCGCGAACTGTCCCAGCGCATTGCGAAGGGCGCGTGGGTCGATGGGGGGATGAGGGGCAGACTCGTCTCGCATCAGCTCGCCTAAGAGATAGCTTTGAACCAAAGCTATTTTGATAGCTAGCTTTGGTCAAGACTCTTGCTTGCCGGAATATTCGGCAATAGTTTTGCAGTGCAAACATAAGGGAAGCAGAATGCCGGTTGCGAAGGCGAAAAAGGCTTTGGACCCTTCAAAGGGCGGTCTTCCCCTGACTGTGTCTCGTCCTGAGCTTCTGGCGGCTGGGTCAGACAGTGAGTTTCGCGATCTGGTCCATGATCTGCTCGCCTTTTCCTCCATTATCCACGATGTGCGCAACCGTCTCGGTCAGGCTATTGGCCTGTCGGGTACGCAATATTCGATTCTGATGGCTATAGCGCGGCTGAGCGACCAGTCGCCGGAACTGGGGATCAACCAGCTTGCTGAACAGCTGCACTGGAGCGGAGCTTTTGTGACTATCGAGGTCAACAAGCTGGTGGCGGCAGGGCTTGTCGCCAAAAAGTCCAACCCGGTGGATCGTCGCCGGGTTCTCTTGTCGATCACACCTGCTGCGCGCCGCAAGCTTGTTCAGTTGCAGCCCATACAGGTCCCCTCCAATGACTCACTCTTTGAGCCTCTGAGCGAGGACGATTTCAAGACGCTCCGTCAGGTCATGTCGAAACTGACTGTCTCAGGCGAGCGCACACTCAGCCTCATCGCCTTTCTGGTTCAATCGAAAGCTTGATCAGTCGCAGGCAAAGCCTGCCGCTCAAGTCCGGCGCATCGGCACCAAATAGTCTTTGTTGATGTCAGCAACCCGCGCGGTTCCGGCAAGGCGCATCACCAACGTCAAATTGTCGCGCATATATTCCAGTACGCTTTGTGCGCCCTCCGCGCCGCCGAGCGCCACGCCAAAGAACACAGGGCGGCCGCAGCCCACAACTGTTGCGCCCAGCGCAAGGGCCTTGAACACATCCGTGCCGCGCCGTACGCCGCTGTCGAAAATGATAGGCAAACGCCCTGCGACGCTCTCTGCAATGCGTGGCAAGGCGTGGATGGAGGCTTCAACGCCGTCAAAAGCGCGGCCTCCATGGTTGGACACATAGACAGCATCCATGCCGCGTTTGCAGGCCATATCGGCAACTTTAGGCGACATGACGCCCTTGACGATCACAGGACCACCGAATTCTTTCTTGATGAAGTCGAGATCATCCCAATTGAGATCACGCTTGCGTTCATCAAAAACACGCGCTGCTTCTTTGGGGTCTGCAATGCTGCGCGGCATATTGCCTTTGCCGAGCGAAGCGGGCGGGCGGAACGAGTTGCGGATATTCTCTTCGCGTGGATAGGCGTAGTTATTGTCGATTGTCGGTGCGACGGCGCTATAGCCGGCTGCCTTTGCGCGCTGACACAATTCACGCAAATAGCCACGGTCACTAGGCACATAGATCTGGAACCATTTGGGTCCCGGATTGAAGCTTGCGATTTCTTCCATGCTGAGATTGGACTGTGTGGAGGTCGTCATTAAAGTGCCGACCGCATGGGCGGCGCGTGATGCAGCCTCCTCTTTCATAACATGCGCAAGGCCGTGGCTGCCCATAGGTGGAATAAATATAGGCATCGAGAGTTCAGAGCCGAGGATTGTCGTCTTCAGATCAACCTTGCTGACTCCTGACAATGATTGTGGCTCAATACGTATGTCTTGAAAGGCGCGCATGTTTTCTTCGCGCGTCCAATTTGCGCCAGATCCGCTGGCGATATATTGGAAGCCGCCATCGGGCAGGATTTTTTTGGCTTCGGGTTCAAGCTCAAGAAGATTGACGATCGAGAGCTTTTTGCGCGCCTTACTGCCTTCATAAGCAATATCGGGTCGCGTCATTTCCTCGCCGCTTTGGGGGCGCGCAGCTTGCGCAAAAGCCGTTGATGTCGCGAGGCTGCACAGAGCGGCTGCTCCGCCTGCCAGAACAGATCTGCGAGACCTCTCCATGCTTCCCCCCATTTGTTAGTTCGCGCTCTTGTGTGTGGACCTATTCGGCCTTGATGCTTGAGGCGCGGATCACGCGGCCATTCTCATCGAATTTCGTGCGCATATAATTACCATAATCAGCGCCGCACAGACCCATCGGATAGAGCCCCAGCTGATCGAAACGGGCCAATACATCGGGTGCATTGATCGCAGCTTTGAACCAGCCGATCAGCTGTTCAACTTTATCCTTGGGTGTCCCAGCAGGCGCAACGACACCGAGCGTTCCAGCCCAGTCAGCGCCGGGGAAGCCGAGTTCAGCGACACTCGGCACATCGGGCAATTTGTTGAGACGCTCTGGTGTGCCAACAGCCAGCACGCGCAGCTTGCCAATCTTCACATATTCATAGGCGGTGAGTAGATCGACGATGCCAACCGAAATCTGGTCGCCGAGCAGTGCATTCAGTGTTGGAGAGTCCCCCGTGAATGGCACGAAGGTGATATTGGCGCCTGTTGCCGCCTTCATCATCTCCAGCTCGATATGCTGCGATGTGCCAGGTCCATTGGCTGCGAACATCAGCTCGCCCGGGCGTTGCTTGGCTGCGGCAATCAGCTCTTGAAAGGTTTTATAGGGAGACGATGCGGGGGTTACGATGAGATGAGGCGAGCGCGCGAGATAGCAAATGGGCTCGAAGCTTGTGAGCGGATCATAGCTCAGCTTTTTGATATGCGGATTGACGAGGAATGAGCCTGCCGCCATCAGCAAGGTATTACCGTCAGGGGCCGAGCGCGCGACCACTTCTGTGCCGATGACGCTGCCGGCACCCGGGCGATTTTCGACGATCATCGTCACGCCCTGATTGCGTGTAATATGCTCAGCGGCCAAACGGCCAACCGTGTCATTCGGGCCACCAGCGGAGAGCGGTATAATGAGCTTGATGGTGCGGCTTTGTGCCAGTGCCGAGCTCATGGAGCTTGCTGCACAACAAGCAGCAACAAACAGGCCTGCAATCTGGCGGCTCAACTTGGACATTCTTCGCTCCTAATTCCGCTGGGCCGAACAGGGGCCCGCGTGTTTGTGACAGGTTAGGCGAGGGGGCTCTCTATCTTCAAGTGCAATCTCTGCTTCACCAAAGCAAAACGCCCCACTTCGGAAGCGGGGCGCTTTGGCTTTGTTGGAGGCTTGCTTATTTCTGCTCGATCGAGGCCATGATGGGCCGCCATTTGTCGATCTCGGCCTTCATATAAGCGGCCGATTTGGCGGGCGACATACCGCGCAAGGGCTCATAGCCCGCATCGGCAAGCTTTTTGCGGAAGGTCTCATCAGCGAGCGCCTTCTCCGTCAATTCATTGATGCGGGCGACGATGGGAGCGGGTGTTTTTGCAGGTGCATAAAGGCCAAAGAAGCTCTGGGATGCAAAGCCTGCAAGGCCTTGCTCATGCACGGTTGCAATTTGCGGCACGATGTCGATGCGTTCGGGCGCGGTGACAGCGATCATGCGCATCTTGCCGCTGGTGTGAAACTCGACGATCTGCGCTGTGATATTAGCAAACATTACATCGACGCGACCGGACACGACATCCAACATAGCTGGTCCCATGCCACGATAGGGAACTGGCACAATGTCGAGATTGCCTGCGACCTTCTTGAACAATTCTGCTGTGACATGGGTGGACGTGCCAAGACCCGCATGGGCGTAAGAGAGTTTGTTGGGCTCTTTCTTGGCCAAAGCAATCAACTCTTGCACATTCTTGACGGGCAGGTCCGCCTTGACCAGCAAGGCGAGTGAGGTGGTTGCAAAGACGCTGGCCAATTCAAAATCATTGATAGGATGAAAGGCGATATTGGTCTGCTGCAGTGGGGCTAGAACATGGGTAGTGTTGCTGCCCAGAAGGAGCGTATAGCCGTCAGGTTGCGCGCGTGCGACTTCAACCGTGCCGATAATGCTGCCAGCGCCCGATTTGTTTTCAACATAGACAGTACCGAGCCCGTCTTGCATCTTGTCTGCCCACAGACGCGCGATGATATCATGCACGCCGCCGGGGGATGAGGGGATCACGAGCTTGATGGGCTTGTTGGGATAGGTCTCCTGAGCCTGCACATTCGCCTGTGCGAGAATCAATCCTGCCGCGATGCCTGAGAGCAGAGTACGACGATGCATGGTCAGAGCCTTCCCCAATGAGATTTGGCTCAGTTTACCCTTGCTCGCATGGCCTGTCAGCCCAGGGGGCTGGCGCCGGGCGTTTCAGCTGATTACACTCGCTCTAACGCTGCTCGATAAAAGCGAACAAGACTGTGGGGGAGATCTGTGATGTGGAAGCCCATGATGGCCGCGCTGGCCTTGATATTCGTCAGCGCGCAGGCTCAAGCGCAAAGCGTTGCGGATTTTTATCGTGGCAAGACCATCGACCTCATCATTGGCTTTACGACGGGTGGTAGCAATGATGCCTATGCGCGCGCGCTGGCGCGTCATATGGGCAAGCATATTCCCGGACAGCCGCAGGTCGTCGCACGCAATATGCCAGGGGCTGGGAGTTTCCAAGCGGCGGCTCATGTTTATTCTGTCGCGCCTCAAGATGGCACGGTCCTGTCTATCGGCGCGCCCACCCTTTCGCTTGAACAAAAGATGGGCGTGCAGGGCGTTCGCTTTGATACGGCACAGTTCAACTGGATTGGCCGGATCAATCCGCTCATCAATATGATCTTTGTGAGCGATGCTGTGCCAGTGATGAAAGTCGAGGATGTTTTGACCCGCGAGACAGTACTGGCGGGCACGGGCGCAGGTTCAACCGTGTCGATCTATCCCACTGTCATGAATCGTTTGCTGGGTTACAAATTCAAGCTCGTGATGGGCTATAAGGGAACGAATGAAGCGATGCTTGCCGTCGAGCGCGGCGAGGTTGAGGGCCACAACACGGCTTGGGAAGCGCTCAAGGTCGCGCATCCTGATTGGCTCGCGAATAAGAAGATTCGGATTCTCGTTCAATTCGGTCTTAATCGTCATCCTGATCTATCTGACGTGCCGACGGTGATTGAGCTTGCGCGTAAGTATGAGGACAAGCAGATCCTTGCTGCACTTGTTTCAGCAACCGAAGTTGGGACATCCTTTTTCACCACGCCAAAAGTTCCAGCCGAGCGCGTGGAAGCGCTGCGCCGTGCCTTTGATGCGACGATGACGGACAAAGAGTTTCGCGACGAGTTGACGCAGATGCGTCTGGGTCTGTCGCCCATGAAGGGCGAGGAGCTCCAGCAGCTAAGCCACAATCTGGGTGCTTTGCCTGAGGCGCTGACGCAGCGCCTCAAGGCTGTTTATAGCGAATAATCAGTCCTGGCTTGCAGGGTGAGGGGGGATCTACGCTCACACAGCCGTGTAAGCGTAGCTTTTGCCGTCCTTGCTAATCTTGCCCATCGAGGGCCAGGCAAAATGTGTGCAGCAGGCAATAGCGCCTTCGGCGACAACGCGATCAAAAAGCTTGCGACGCGAGGCCTCAGCTACAGCACCATCCTGATCATAGAACACATGCCACTGCGGATTGGGCACGAAGAGTGCCTGAATATTGGCGGTGTCACCCAGATAGAAGAATTGGTCCTTGCCGGATGAAATATGAAACGCGCTATGGCCGGGTGAATGGCCAAAAGCGGGAATGATGCGCACGCCTGGCAGCACATCTTTTTCTCCTGCTACGAGCGTGCACATATTCTTCCATTTGGGGAAGAAGCTATGGATGCGGCGAATATAGGAGTGACGACGCTCGGGCTGTTCTTTGAAAATGTCGGGTTGTGTCCAATAATTGAACTCGGTTTCTGACATGATCATTTGCGCATTGGGGAAGATTCGCTCGTCTGTCTTGCCTACCATCATGCCGTAGATGTGATCGGCATGGAAATGGGTGAGGAGAATGCCGTCAATTTGTTCCGGCGTGATGCCAGCCAGCTTCAAGCTATTGAGCAGAGTGCCCGCCGTCTTCACCACTTCGCCGCCCGTGCCGGTGTCAATCAGATAGGTCTTGCCACCGGTCTTCACGATCATCACCGTCATCGCCATGGAGATGCGCGCGGGATCCATGCCGCCAGCTTCGAGCGCCTTCTTTGTGTCAGCCACGCTGGCATTGGCGATGAAATCTTCCGCGTGCTCACGTTCCCACAGGCCGTCATTGACCGCGATACATTCAATTTCGCCGACCTTGAAACGGCGAACACTGGGCTCAGTCGTATTGTTGAACTGTGCGGCTTGCGCGGCGGGGAAAAGCGCCAAAGGCCCATCGAGTGCGAAGGCGGCGCTGGTAATGCCGGCTGACAAAACGAGTCTGCGACGATCAAGTGGCATGGTTTACTCCCCCGATGGGCTCTGGCGGCCTCTGTGTGCGAAGAATAAAGACTAAGCACCTTCTGTCAAACGCCTGATGCTTGGAGGTTTGAAATCTCTGGTTCAAATTGCATGGGAGGTCGCTTTTCGCTACAACTTGCGAAAATAGCAATATGTCGAGACTAGCAGGGGGACTGCGTGGAACAGGCTTATACGTTTCAATCTGACGGTTTGAAGCTCGCAGGGATCTTGCACCTGCCTGAGAAGCGTCCAGCCAATGGCAAGCTTCCTGCATTTCTCGTTTTGCACGGTTTTGCAGGTTCCAAAGACGACTCACATGCCGAGCTGCAAGCGCGGATGATCGAGGACTTTGGCTATGCGGCTTTCCGTTTTGATATGCGCGGTTGCGGCACGAGTGAAGGCGCCAAGGGGCAGATCCGATGCTTTGATCAGGTTGCCGACACAAAGAACGCGCTGACTTTTCTTGCCAGCTTGCCCGAGATTGATTCTGCGCGCATTGGCGTGATTGGTCACAGTTTTGGTGCAGCTGTCGCTGTCTATACAGCAGGCATAGATGAGCGCGTGGCCTGCGTCGTCTCTTCATGTGGCTGGGGTCATGGCGAGCGCAAGTTCCGTGGTCAGCATCCCACACCTGAGGCTTGGGCGCGCTTCACAAAGCTTTTGGAAGATGGTCGTCGTCATCGTGAGGCCACAGGCGAGAGCATGTGGGTCTCGCGGTTTGATGTCGTGCCGATCCCTGAACATCTGCGCAAGAATCTTTCGCCGAAGTCTCTGATGGAAGTGCCTGTTGAGACAGCGCAGAGCATGAACGACTTTCGTGCAGAAGATGTGGTCGGCAATATTTCGCCACGTCCTCTGCTGCTCTTTCACATGGCCAATGACAGCGTGACCCCTTCAGAGCAATCGCTGCGCATGTTTGAAAAAGCTGGCTCCAATACCGAGCTGATGATGATGTCGGGTACGTCCCATTTCCCGCTCTCACCGGACAATGCCCCGCGCACCCGTGCCATCATCAAGGGCTGGTTGGAGAAGTTTTTTCCCTCGCCCTTGATGGGGTGACGCGATGGTCGGGCCTCAGCGTGAATGCTTGAGGCCTGCCTTTTCCAGCACGATGCCCCAGCGCTGACGCTCGCTCTCAAGCATCTTGCGGATCTCGTCTGAGCTCTGTGGTGTCTGCACAATCAGACCGAGATTGGCTGCCAACTCTGTAAAGCGCGGCTTTGCAGTGATGATGCTGGTCTGCTTCTTGATGATCTCGAGCACGTCGGGCGGCGTTTGCGCAGGTGCCAGCAGAATGTGCCAAGCCACAACATCCAGATCCGCAGCGCCCAGTGCCTCACCCAAAGTTGGGACATTGGGATAGAGGCCGAGGCGCCCCTTCGATGTCACAGCGAGCGGTTGAAGCTTGCCCTCATTGATCATGGCTTGCGACGCAGCTGTTTCGACGAAGGCGAGCTGCACATCACCATTGCTGACATCTGTCAGGATTTGCTGGGTCGCGCGATAGGGCACTTCCTGCATCTCAAAACCATAGCGTTGTTTCAAAGCTTCAAAGGCAAGGCTCTGCTGTGTGCCAACGCCAAAGGTGGCGTAATTGAGCGCGCCCTTCTTTTCCTTGGCCACACGCAACATATCTTGCGCAGTCTTGATGCCAGACTTGGCGCTTGCGACCAGAATGAAGGGGGACTGCACATAAGCCGCGATTGGGACAAAGTCCTTATCGGGATCATAGGGGATTTGCTTGAAATAATTCGGACTGATGACGAGCGTCGGGCTTACGGTTGCCAGCAAAGTGTGTCCATCAGGGACTGAGCGGGCAACGCTCTGGGGTGCCATCAAGAAGGACGCCCCCGTTTCGTTGCGCACAACGACGGGCTTGCCGAGCGCAGTCTGCAGTTCATCCGCATAGATGCGCAGCAGGCTGTCCATGCCGGTGCCAGCAGCGAGGGGCAGGACGAGATTGATTGTTTTGGAGGGATAGGCCTCTTGTGAGATCGCAGGCGTGAGCACGCCAAAGCCCGTGACCATGAGCGCTGCAGCGATGCGCATAGATTTCAACATGAGTATCTCCCACTTCCATGGGACTTTCATGCCATGCTGATCTGATCATGACAAGATAAGGGCCAGAGGCCGTCCAGGGTCGGTCCTATTTGATCATGCCCATGGATTTCATGCGGCCTGTCCAAGCCGTGGTTTCGCTTGCAACGAACGCCGCTGTCTGCGCCGGTGACATGAGTTCAATGGCAATGGCGTCTTCGAACAGACGCTTCTTGACCTCTTCATGACCCAAAATGCGATTGGTCGCCGCATTGAGCTTTTGCACAATTGCAGGATCAAGGCCGGCGGGCGCAGACAATGCGACCCAGCTGGGCGCGACCACGTCATAGCCAAGCTCTTTGAGCGTGGGCACGGAGGCGGCCCCCGGATGACGCTGTGCTGTCGAAAGAGCAACCATGCGCATCGTGCCAGAGGCTGCTTGCGCTGCAACAGGGCCGTAACTGAAAACGCCAACTGGCACCCGGCCTGCGATAATGTCGTTCAGTGCAGCTGTGTTGTAAGGCACATGTGGGATCGAGGCTTTGTTCGCCTTCAGAACCGACTCCATGATGATATAGCTCAAAGTACCGACGCCGGCTGATGCATAGCCATCAACCTTCGACTCTTTGGCTTTGGCGATTATATCGGCGAATGAAGTGATGTCGCTCTTACCTGAGACAGCAACTACCATGGGTGGGCCACTGAGATAGGCGATATGCGTGAAGTCTTTGACGCCATCATAGGGCTTGGGATCAGAGGTCAGAGGCGCGATGACATGCGAGGCAAGGCCCGACAAGAGTAGCGTATATCCGTCAGCTGGCGCGCGCATGGCCTGCAACGACCCATTCTTGCCTCCAGCGCCGCCACGATTCTCCACCACGACTGATTGGCCGAGTTCGCGTGACAATTGATCGGCAAGAATGCGCCCAATGATATCGACCAAGCCAGCAGGTTCAAAGGGGACGATGATGCGAATGGCCCGATCTTGCGGCCAGTCTGCAGCGTGAAGCGGTGCGCTGAGAGATGCTGTTGCCAGAGCGCAAGCTACAAAGCGCAAGAAACTGCGACGCATGATGTCCTCCCAAACAAGGCTGCTCTTTGGCAGCTTTTCGTTAGTTCAATCCAGATCACCGCAAAAGGCAAGCACAAGGCGAGCCTTGATTGCCAGGAGTGATGGGCTAGACTGGGTTCAATACCTTCGGGAGGACGCCATGAGCGCAATTGCTGACTACCAACCCCTCAGCCTGAGGCTCGGGCTCATCATCCCTGCAGTGAATACGATGAGTGAGCCGCAGTTCAACAAATATGCGCCCGATGGAATGGCGATCCATGTGATGCGTGCACGCATTGCTGGAAATCCTCAACTAACATTGAGCGATCTGGAGCCTCGTATCGAACAGGCGACGGATTTGTTGATGGATGCGGATCCTGACGCCATCGTCTTTCATTGTACCGGTACATCCATGAAGGAAGGCGTTGAGGGAGATCAGCGCGTCTTGTCCAAGATTGCGCAGGCGACATCGCGCCCCACTTTCTCGACCATTGGTCTTGTGGTTGAGGCCATGCGCGCCCTCAATATGAAAAAGGTCGTGGTCATCAGCCCCTATCGTTCCAATAAAGATGCGGTGCGCTATCTTGGCGAAGTCGGCATCGAGACGGTCGGGGATGTGGCCCTTGGCTATGGCGGCTCTGGTGCGGACTATGCCAAGATCACACCGCAAGAATGGGTGGAACTGGCGCGCAAACATGATGTGCCCGAAGCTGATGGTTTCTTCTTGTCCTGCACAAATACGACGCAGATTGAGGCCATCGCTGCATTGGAAGAGGCCATCGGCAAGCCGGTGGTGAATTCCAATCAAGCTGTGATTTGGGGCGCGGCCAAACATCTAAAAGCAAAGCTCGGCCCCTATCATTTGGCCTCATCACTGGGTCGTTTGGTGGCCGAAGACTGATGCGCGGGTTGTTCGGTGTTCTTGTGGCGGCGCTCGGATTGAGTTGGAGCGCCCCCACTGCGAATGCGGCAGATTTTTATGCAGGCAAGACGATCACCATCTCCACTCATGCAGGTGTGGGCGGTGGCTATGACACTTTGATCCGTCTCTTCGCACGTCATTTTGGTCGGCATGTGCCGGGCAATCCCGCCATCGTCATTATGAATCAACCGGGCGCTGGTGGGCTGACGGCGTTCAATCATGCAGCGCGTATCGCGCCGCGTGATGGTACGTTTTTGACGCTCATCGGACAGGGTTTGATGGTGCATGAGCCTACGGGCCAATCGGGTATGCAAGCCTCCTTGGCCGATCTCAGTTGGCTGGGTAATTTTTCACAAGCGCCCAATGTGACGGCCGTCTGGCATATGGCAAAAGCCAAAACGCTGGAGGAGGCCAAGCGCATTCAAATCGTGCTCGGCTCCACAGGCGTGGGTGCGCCTGATGCGCAGATTCCGACCGTCTATAATGCGTTGCTGGGAACGAAGTTCAAGGTCGTCTATGGCTATGATGGCGGTGGTGCGCTCAATCTGGCGATGGAGCGGCAAGAGATTGATGGACGCGGCACCAATACTTGGGGCAGCTATAAATCGACGCTTCCGCAAGCCGTGGCGGATGGTCGCTTGGTGCCGCTCATCCAAATTGGCATCAAGAAAGATCGCGATTTGCCTCAAGTGCCTCTGTTCCAGGACTTGGTCGCGCAAGAGCCCGACAAAGCCGCTGTCGCGAGGTTTTTGTCACTCACCACAGCCTTGAGCAGGCCGCTGGCTGCACCGCCTGGCGTTCCGCAGGAGAGGCTCTCTATTTTACGCAGCGCCTTTGATGCAACGATGCTTGATGCAGACTTTCTCGCCGAGGCGCAGCGCATGGCGATTGATATAGACCCTATGTCGGGCGCGCAGATGCAGACGGCTGTTCGAGAAGTTCTTGCTACGCCGCAAGATGTGATCCGTCGGACGCAGGCTGCGATGGAGGTCTCCGCGCGATAATATGCTCAGGCGATACGCATGGGTAGCGCCTTCATTCTCAGCTCACCAGTTGCGCCCCCATATTCCGGTACGAAATGGGGATCTACAAGATGGGCTTTTGGGAAGCGTGTGATGAGCGAGCGCAGAGCGATCTGCAATGTCATGCGACCAAGAGCGTGGCCGATGCAATGATGCGGGCCTGCCCCAAAGGACATGATGCGTTTGGGGTTGCGGTGAATGTCGAATTTGAGGGGATCAGTAAAGACGGTTGGATCGTAATTGGCTGCCTGAGGTGAGGGTCGCACGATCATGCCCTTGCGAATTTCGGTGCCACCCACCTGTGTGTCGCAGGTGGCCACGCGTGGGAATGTGAAATAGCCATTGCTGGCGATGCGCAGGCACTCCTCCACCGTTTGCGGCACGAGCGAAGGGTTATCCATCACCTGCTGCAATTGATCCCGATGGGTGTAGAGCATGTGAATGCTACCCGAACTGGAACGGGGCAAAGTGGCAAGCGCGCCTGCAGTACCAAAGATAGTGTCAAACAATTCGCGGTCGCTGAGACGGTCGCCCTCGTCGCGTGCTGCGACAAGGTCGGCCAGAAAATCCGAATGGGGTTTGGCACGCCGTTCATCAATCAGATGCTGAATGACATCAGCCATACGCTGATGAGCGTCCAGGACTTCTTGAGGGAAAGCATCTCCCGGTCGCATCGCGGTCATGAGGGATTGTACCTCTTGAAAGCCCAGCACAGCGGCGCGCTGGTCTTCGTCGAGATTCATCATGGCTGTCAGCAACACGGCCACGACGAGCTGTGCGCCATAGTGGTTCATGGCGTCAAACTCTGGCCCATTGGCCTCTATACGGTCGAGCAGAGCCGATATGAGTTCGACGGCGCGCGTTTCAAGTTGAGCAAGGCGTTTGGGTGTGAAAGCGGACATCAACAAGCGACGCAACCGCGCATGTTGTTCACCATCCATCTGCGTGATGAATTGACTGCCAAGGAAGCGGTCAAATTGCTCATAGCCCTTACCGCGCGGCACGACAGAGGAGAATCGCACTGGGTCTGTGAAGACTTCCTGCACATCCCCATAGCGGCCTACGATGACTTGCGGCGGTCCATTGTTGAGAATGTAGAAGGGCGGGTTCGAGGCCCAGCCGAGCAGAACCTGACGCGCATTGGCTTTCAGCTCGGCTCCTCCCAAGTTGATCTGGCTAATCTTGGCAGGATCGAGCCCGTCGGTCGAAATCATCGCAGCCCTCATGTCATCAGGAACAATTCATCATAGGAGGGGCGCCGCGTGATGATGCCATCATCCATCATATAAGTGATGAGACGGTCGAGCGTGCGCAAATTTTTCTCAACACCATCCGGCCAGGGGTCGTCGCCGAAAATGCGACGTGTCTCGTCAACTTCGGCATGAAGCATTGGCAGCATGGAGCGAAGTGCGCCTGTATAGAACAAGCGTGCCATCGCAAGATCCTTGGCCTTGGTGAAGGCCTCCATCAGCGGGTCAATGATCCAGCGATGCTTCTCAAGGGCTGATTTGCGGATCACGACCAGGTGCATGATCGGATGGACGCCGGTCTTTTGATAAGAGGCGATCTCAACCGCACGGTAATTGGGAAAGAGGCGTTTGATATTTTGGGATGTGCCAAAATTGGTGGGCATCAGCGCGCCAAGAGTAGCGTCAATCTCGCCTCGATCCAGAAGTTCGCTCAGGGAATATTGGCTAAGATTGTGCGTGATTGTAGTGGGTACCGCGAGGTGATGATCACGTGCGGTACCGTGAAGGCCTGCATGTTCCATTGCGCCCTCTACCCATGTGACCTTTGATAGATCGACGCCATAGTCATCACGCAATGCGCCGCGACACCAGATGGCAGCACTCATTGTGTGGAGAGGCACACCAATGCGGCGACCTTCCAGATCTTTGGGGCTTGTAATCCCGGCGTTGGTGTTGATGCAGATGAAGCTGTGACGAAAGGCGCGTGAAGTCCAAACGGGCAGGGCCATATAAGGAGAAGTGCCTGCCGCGGTCATGGCGACATATTCGGACATAGATAATTCGGCGAGATCAAAATCTCCCTTGCCGGAGAGTCGATCAAACAGAAGGCGGGGGTCCTCGATCGTTTCAATCTCAAGATCGATACCTTCCGGCACCACTGTCTTGTTGCGCAGTGGCTCAATACGATCATACCAGCCACACCCGAAGGAAAGTTTCACGTCAGCCATTGTCTCACTCGCTGATTTTTTCTTTGAGGATGCCGAGGCGGTTCAAGGCATCGCGGTCGCTGACGCGCAAAAGGCGCGCGGTTTCCGAGAAGGCTGTGTGACGGCAAGGATTATGCTGCGGGACGCTGAAAATATCTTTCGGCCGCCAACGAATGGTTTTGCCGCCAATCTGGCTTTCGCCTTCGCCTTCAGTGACGCAGAAAACCGAATTGCTGTTGGTGAGGACCGGGCGGCTGGGGCGCCCTTTCTCGATCTGCATCAACAGTGCATCCATCAGGCACATCGCGCTGCCGCCTGTGAGCGGATTGGCATAGCGCACCTGCCGGGTGCCATCGTCCAAGACGGGCGCATGTCGAAGTGCGCGCACTGCATCTGCATAAGGGTAGCGAAAGACCGGTGAATGGGGTGCCCCAACAGCCTGCATCACGGGGACGACATTGGCGGCACTAAAGGCGGCGTCGGGCGTCGTAACAGGCGCATCATTGATGGGGCCGGGTTGGAAGGCGACATTGCCGAGCCAGAGATGCAAGGGCACATCAAGCACGTCGAGCCACATAGTTGGCTCTGTTCCTGTGTGCTGATGTTCATGCCAGGTCCATGCAGGCGTGAGGATCAGATCGCCCACGTCCATTGGGCAGGCTTTTCCATCGACCAGCGTCGTGGCGCCCGATCCCTCCAATACGAAGCGCAAGGCATTCATCGTGTGGCGATGCGGGCGCGCGCGCTCACCCGGTAGCAGCATTTGAATGCCTGCTGCCAAAGTGCGCGCGGTTGCCTCATCATCTGCATCGCGTGGATGGGGTGTGACGAGCAAGAGTACGCGCCGCTCTACAGCCTCGGGTGATGTGACCTTCATCGCGCTCTCGAGCAGCGGGCGCAGATGGTCCCATCCCCAATGCAGGGCGGGATCGGGGCGTGGTGGCGGCTTATGCGCTGTCGTACTCTCCCAGAGGGGCGACAGATTGGCTGCCTTCCATGCCTGCCGCAGCTCAGCGTAATCTTGCGTCATGGCCTGTTCCTCAAGGTTTGGCTGGCGGACGCAGAGCGTCGATCTGGACGAGCTCGGCACGCTGTTCTTTGGTGAGCGGTGCGCTCATATATTTGAACTCGATCGCATCTTGCATGGACTGCTCGATGCCTTTGACCTCGCCAAGTTGCGTCATGCGGCGCGTCGTGTGGTTCGTGCGCGTCTCGTCGATAATGTCAGCGGGGATGGAGAAAGTCTCGGAGACGATCTTCAAAACGTCCGGCGAACTATAGGCCCAATCGAGCGCTTCATAATAGGCGCTCATGAACTTCTTCAGAGCCTCTTTGCGTTTGTCGAGAACGGCAGCATTGGTGATATTGACGCGCAATGTCTGGTCGCGTGTGCGCTCGGCATCAGAGCCCCAAGCAAGGACGCGAATTTTTCCGTCGCGCTGTTCTTGGATGCCAAAGGGGACCGCGCCCCAGCCTACATCCACTTGTCCCGACATGGTTGTCGAATAAGTAGCCGGTATGCTGCCAGTGGCGACATATTTTGGCTTCACTTTGTAATGGTCCGAAATGCCGGTCACTGTTGTGTAAGTCGAGGCCCCTACGGTGGAGAAGGCGACAGTCTTGCCGTCAATATCTTTCGCGGTTTTGATGGGCGAATTGGTCGGCACATAAATGAATGTGTCGTCCACGCCGGTTGCTGTGGATGAAATGATGCGGATCGGAGCGCCTTTCGAGAATGCGCCCAGAACACCGGTTGTACCCGCAGCAATACCAATATCGACGCTGCCTGAGATGACGGCCTGCAAAGTCTCACCGCCGCCGCTGGTGATGATCAGCTCAATATCGAGTCCGTGCTTTTTGAATATGCCAGCTTTGACAGCAGCGATGGGAATGGCCGTATCAAAGGGAATGCCTTGGCCAACGGCCATGCGCAAAGTCTCTTGCGCAAAGGATGATGAGCTGATGATGAGTGAAAGGGCGATGCCGGCACAGCGAACCAGGTTCTTCTGTTTCATTCAATCCTCCCGAAAATATTGGATCAGGCGTCGCGGAATGAGGGCAGGACCTCTTTGCAGAACAGGCGCAACGAGGCCATGGCATCTGTGAAGGGCACATGACCAAAATTGACCTGAACGGAGGCCTGTTCGAATGGGCCAATCATGTCGATACATTTGCGGATCGTGGCTTTGATCGTATCGGGGGTTCCAATCCAGGCCCCGCCTGTTTCGATCTGTGATTCCATGCTCACGCTTTTGATTTTCTGCATCGATTGTTTGTAGCCGACATAGTCTTTCGACTCAGCGCCATCGACCCATTCGCTGGCGCATTCATTGAGCGCATCGAAATAATCATTAAAGGGATCGCGGGCGATGTCCCGGGCACGCTGCTCGTCTTCGTGGCAGAGCATATGGAAAGCGACCATGACATCCCCATTGCCGGGATGGCCTGCATCGCGCCATGCTTTACGATAGATTTCCAGCAATGGCTTGATGCTTCCCAGTGGAATAGCCATCAGCGCATGGCCTTCACGTCCCGCAAATTCAAATGTCTCCGGGCTCTGAGTCGCAGCGACATAGAATTTTGGACGCGGTTTTTGTGTCGGGCGGGGAAGGGACTGCACATTCTCGAATGAGTGGAATTGCCCTTTATGGGTTGCGCGCTCTTGCGTCAAAAGGAGATGCAGTTGCTCGATTCCCTCACGAAACCGCGCTTGTGATTCATCTGTCGAAATGCCGAAGCGGCGAAATTCATGGGGCAAAAACGCGCGCGCAATGCCAACCTCAAGCCGACCTTCTGACAGTGCATCGACCATCGCGATCTCGCCTGCCAGTTTTAGTGGATTGTTGAAGACCGGCAGAACAGCGCCTGTGACCAGACGAAGATGCGTGGTGCGTTGGGAGAGGGCGGAAAGAAAAAGGAGGGGATTGGGCGTGTAGCCACCATAGCGGTGGAAATAATGTTCAACGATGCGGGCATGGTTAAATCCCAGTCGCTCGGCCTCGACGGCGAGCTCAAGCGACTCGCGAAAATAAGCGACAGCATCATCTTTGGCACCGCGAACGGGGAAGTATTGAATGCCGAATTTCATAGGAACCGTCCTGTCTTCTGGCTTGCGCTTTTGCTCGACTAGTCGCGCGCAGCTTTCGCTTCGTCGATAATGCTCTTTGGAGAGGTGATGATACTGGTGACCTGCGCCTGCAGAATATCGCCTGGCAAAGCATCGATCTGCAGGCCGGCTTGTTCTGCATCGCGGCGAAACTCTTGGTCGCGCGTCATTTCCATGAAAGCTTTGCGCAAGAGGTCTAGCCGATCGGCTGGTATATTGGGTGTGGTAAAGATGGCGCGACCAATTTCAGTCGTGCTGGCGAGAAAGCGCAGAACTTTGTTGGCTGTCTCGTTGGTGCCAAGCTCATCCGTGGTTGGGACATCTGGTAGTTCTGGCGCGCGTTTGCCTGCGACGATGTAGAGCACGTTGATCTTTTTGCCCGAGATCCAGTCTGGCTTTTGCTTGGCAAATTCGGGCCAGATCGCAAATCCCCCTTCGACTTCGCCGCGCTCCATCGCCAGCAAGACACTGGAAGAGCCGCTATAGCCGGTGATGAGCTTGAACTGCGATTTGGCAAGGCGGTTGAGCGCGCGTGGCGTATAACTCGTAATGCCTGTGACCCCTGTTGCGCCGATCACGGTCTCATTGCGGCGAGCATCCTCGAAAGTCTTGGTTTTTGATGTGTGCCAAGTAAAAGTGATGGAGGCGCTGGGTGCGACACGGCCAACCCAATTGAGCTTGCTCGCGTCATATTCTGTGCCAGCACCCTGCAGTGCTTGTTCCAACGCAATGGATTCAGCAGCAAGGCCCAATGCTGTGCCGTCTTGAGGGGCAACACGATAGAGATAATTGGCAACGCGCAGGCCAGCAGCACCCGGCATATTTTGCACAACAATCTTTGGATCGCCGGGAAGAAAGCGCGCGAGGTGGCGGCTGATGAGGCGCGCGTAAAGATCATAGCCGCCGCCAGCATCAAAGCCGACATAAAGATTGATCGTTTTGCCTGCATAAAAGTCATTGGCGCGACCAGTGCTCGCGCTGACGAGGAGCAACAGGCAGATCAGTCCTGCATGAAGCGCGCTGAGGGGATGGCGTGCGATCATGATCTGCCCGTTGCTTTCTCGTTATGGTGCTTTGGGTGGCACGACGCCTTCGATCTGGACGCGATATCCAGAACGAACATTCGGCCAGTAGTCGTCGGTGGCATAGTGCTGCATGCAACGATTGTCCCAGAAGGCAATCGAATGAGGTTCCCAGCGGAAGCGGAAGCAAAACTCAGGCTTTTGCACATGTGCATAGAGCATGCGCAGGACTCCGAGCCCTTCGTGATGCGGTACACCCAGCATATAGGTGGTGAAACTCTCATTGACGTAGAGAAGTTTGCGACCGCTTTCGGGATGGCGAACGATGACGGGATGAATGGCGCGTGGTGTGCCGTCGCCAAAGGTCGGCACGCCATCATGCATGGCGGTCAGGCCCTCAAGATAGTCTTTCATCCGATCCGACAAGGCATCATAGGCGGCATACATGCTCGAAAACATCGTGTCGCCACCGCCATCGGGCGGGATTGTATGCATGTAGAGAATGCTGCCGAGCGGGGGGTGAGGTGCGCAGGACTGATCCGTGTGCCAGACATTGCCTGAGATGCGCTCGCTCTTCTCATCAAAATGGAAGAGACGAATGCGCGGATCATCGCTTGGCTTGCTATTTGTCTTTTTGCCGACATGAGAGCCAAGCGGGCCAAAATATTCACCGAGCCGCGCATGGTCATCAAAGCTGATCTTCTGATTGCGGAAGAAGAGCACACCATGTTCCGTGAAGGCGCGCTTCAGTTCTGACAATTCCAGATCATTTAAGGGTCGGGTGAGATCAATATTGCCGATCTCCGCGCCCACATGAGGGCTGCATTTTTTGACGCTCAAGGAGCGATATGGGGTTTTGGTGCTCTGGTCATCCATGGCGGTCTCCCGTGTCTTTGTTACTGAAGCAGGCTTTTCGCCCGTGCGATGAGGGCGGGTGAAGGGGCGCTGATGGCTTTGTCGATGGCCGATTGCAGTTCAGGGCCTGACAGTGGATTGAGAATGAGGCGTCTGCGCTCTGCGTCATGCTGAAACTCTGGGTCAGCGACCATTTTGGCGACTCTTTTGCGGAACTGTTCAACGAGCGATTTGGACGCGCTCGGCGGCAGGGCGATGCTGCGCCCCAAAATCACTTGTGTATCGGAGAGTTCAACTAGGGCGCGGTCATCGCCTTTGGCCATGTCGCGCAACAGCGGCACATCGGGAAGGGCGGTCTCGCGACGATAGCCTGTCTGGAACAAGGCAACAGCGAAAGAATTCTCGCCCTTGAACCAATGAGGCACTGCCTGTTCCCAGGTTTCCCAACCAAAGATGGCGGCATCTATTTCACCGCGCTCCATAGCAAGAATGGCATCGCGCGATCCTTCATATCCCGCGATGAGTTTCAGCTTGAGACCCAGAATGTCTTTGGCAATCGATGGAACGATATGGCCCGCTGATCCGATGCCTGAATGGCCGACAATGATCTCGCGCGTCTTCAGATCGTCCATCGTTGTGGCAGAATCGCGCCGCGCGACGAATACATTGTTCTGCTGGTTGATCGTTGCCAGATAGTGAAACTTGCGCGCGTCGAATTGACCACCTTCTTTGGAAATCGTCTGGCTGATCACCATTGTGTCGGGCGGGACAAAGAGCTGTGTGCCATCGCCGCTCATCAATTTTGCGGCGGCATTGAGCATGCGCACTCCGCCAGCGCCGGGCATGGATTGCACCAGCACATTGGGCTTGCCATCAACGAATTGTCCAAGATGGTCCGCCATTAATTTTGCATAAGTGTAATAGGTGCCGCCGGTGCCATATCCGAGCGCAATGGTCAGCTGCTTGCCAGTGTAACTGCTGGGGGCTTGAGCATGAGAGGAGGGGGCGAGCGCGATCAGGCAGGCGAGGGCCAGCAACCTGATGCATTGTCGAGAAATGGTGTTCCGTCTCATCGCGCACTCCGGTTGGAAGGTCAGTCCACGGCACGGCTCATCGAAGGGTCGAAAATGATTGAAGTTTGCAGGCAAGGCAGTGTGCGTATCCGATTGCGTCGCTTGCGGGCACAATCTCGCTTTTTGGGAATCGCGACTGTGGCGCGCCCAAGATCTCCTCCCTGTTTTCTATGTTGCGCTTTGGTGCGCAGCTGTCGTCTACTATGAATGAATTGCCGGAACTGGCGAGTGAGCGTTGAGCTGTTGTCCGCTCTGCGGACAGGAGGGTGCCGTGGAGCAAAAGCTGAAAGGCACGCTGCGGACGGTTTCTCGTGCCATGGAAGTTTTGCGCGCGTTGAACCGCAAAGGCCACGCCTCGGTCTTGGAGATCAGCCGTATGAGCCGCATCTCGCGGCCCGCGCTCTATCGTATTCTCGATACGTTAGAACAGGATGGTTATGTGAAGCGCGAGGCGCGCGGTGCCTCATACAGGCTCACCAGTCAGGTGCTTCATTTGAGTGTGGGCTATCGCGATCAGGATTGGCTGACCGAACTTGTTGAGCCTTTTCTGGATCGGTTGCAAAAGCAACTCGTCTGGCCGACGGATTTTGCCACTTATGAATTTGGCCGCATGTTGCTGCGTGACACAACGCGTCGTGCAAGCCCATGGGATTTTGATGGAGCGAAAGTTGGGCTTCGTCTCCCCGTGCTGCATACGTCTTTGGGGCTGGCCTATCTCGCCTCGCTTGATGATGCGGGCGTGCAAGGCGTTCTGACGACGCTGCGCAATTCGGGCGATCCGATGGATGCCCTTGTGCTGGAGCCAAAGAATGTCGCCGCGCGCGTGGCGGCTGTGCGCAAGACCGGTTACGCACTGCGCCCGCCCGGCTTCTTTGGCCATACCAATACGATCGCGGTCGCCCTACGCGGGCCGCTTGGTTCACTTGGCGCGCTGGGTGTGACTTTTGCAGCTTCAGCAGTGAGCGAAAGCGAGGCAGTGAAGAGCTTACTGCCGCCCTTGGTCGAGATACGCGATATGGTTGCCCAAAAGTTGGCCGAGCGGCGTTCGCAAGAGGCAGTTGATGTCGAGCTTTAGGCCTGCGTTACTCGCTTAAGAAGGCAATATCGCTGGCAAGGGCTTCGACGAATTGCGCAGTACGACCGAAATGCGCATCCAGAATATCAGTGATGGTTGCAAGATCACGTTTCAGCGCGGCTTCCATCAAAATGCGGTGCTCATCCTCTTGTGCCTTGATATAGGGCGCGCGCTCCGCTTCGAGGCGGAAGGGGACGGAGAGTTGGCGATAGCGCTCTGACTGCACATAGAGGGAGCTTCGCATTTTCATCAGCCAAGCGCTGTCGCAGGCCGAGACGAGGGCTTGGTGAAAATTGCCATGGGCCTTCATCCACACATCGTTGACGCAGTCTTGGCCATTGATCCGCTCGAACTCTGGTAGATGGCTGAGTTTGTGGAAAGCTGACACGATGTGCGCTTCCCAGTCCACATCACCATGCGCAAGTGCTGTCTCAAAACAGAGCGTCTCGATTTGTATGCGCGTCTTGGTCAGGTCACGCAGATCGGTGATCGAGACGGGCGCAGCGCGAAAGCCGCGCTGTACCTCCATTGCCACCAGGCCCTCAGAGGTCAGGCGCGAGAGCGCTTCGCGAATGCCACTGGCATTGACGCCAAGGCGCAAAGCGATCTCGTTGATCTTCAACTTCTCGCCAGGCTTGATCTTGCAGGACAGCAGATCGCGGCGGAGGGAGAGATAGACCCCCTCCGTCAGGCTCTGCATGGTTTGGCGGGCTGCATCTGCCATCTGTACTGTCCTTGGGCCCCTTAGTTGGGAAGGAAGCGCGTATCAATGAGGGCCTTCACATCGACCTTGGCGGGCAAGATGCCAAGCTCGACGAAGGACTCGTTCAAGATCTCCAGAGCTGCGTCGGGGAACTGTCCGTCGCGCGTGAACTGGGGAAGATTGACGTCATAGATCATGGAGGCCACATCCTTGGGCAGGTTGAGCTGCTTGCTGGCAAAGTCCACCGTCGCTTCTTTATTGTTGCGCATATAGGTGATGATCTCGAGCCAGCCCTTCAGGAAGTTTTTGGTGAGTTCGGGCTTTTGTGAGCGGAATTTGTCCGTCACGAAGATCGTATGAGCGACGAAATGCGGCACGATGGAATCAAAGGTTGCCACAACGCGGCCCGTGCCTTTGACCTGCATGGCAAAGCCAGCTTCAGACCCATAGACCATTGCATCGGTGGAGCCTGACAACATGGCCGCGGTGTTGCTGCTCAAATCGCCCAGCGGCACGACCTGAAAATCCTTCAACGCAAGACCAGCACCTGTGCCCGCCCGGCGCGCCAGCCATTCAGTGAGTGAACCACCCGTCGTCACGCCAATTTTCTTGCCCTTGAGATCTGCAGCGCTCTTGATCGCAGAGTCTGGCTTGGTGATGAGCGCCATGCCAGCAGGGCGATACATGATGGCCGCGACTGCTTTGGCAGGCACGCCTTTGCTCAGCGCTCCAATGCCGGGGCCGCTGCCAAGGCCGATGTCGATTGCATCTGCGACCATGGCCTGCTGCACGCGCGCATCGCCCGCCATGGATTTCAGATCAACCGTGATGCCATATTTCTCCCAGATCCCAAGTTCAGTGCCAAAGGCGGCAGGCAGGAAGCAAAAGCACACGGCGGCCGAGGATGCGACGCGGACTGTTTCGGCCGCCTGTGCGCTCGCCTGCATCACGAGTGACAGGCCAAGCATGGTTGTGAGTGCGAATGCCTTGAACATGTTTTTCATAATGTCCTCCCTCACTTTGTTCTTATGGATTTTTATCTTTGAACGCAGTCTCGACGAGATCGATGGCCGCAAAGACCCTTTGCGGGTCTGCGATCTGGTTGATCAAAACCAGCACTAAGGCTGAGAGCATCGCGCGCGCGTCGTCATCCGAGCGCTCTGCGCCCATCGCGACCAAACGCGCATAGATATCATCAACGGGAAATCCCGGTGGAACTTTGTCTATGGAGAGGGTCATGCCTGTATCTCCGCTGTGCGCCACAAAGCTTTCAACATGGCGGCTTCTACTTTGCTGAGATCGCAGGCGCGCCAACGGGCGAGCACATGTTGATCAGGACGGAAGAGATAGGCTGTTCCAGCCCGCGCATCATATTGCGCCGCAAAGCTACCCTTCGGATCGCCGAGCGAGAGCGCAGAGGCCTTGTCAGTCACGGCGACGATGCGTAGCGGGAAGATGTTCTGCGTAATAGCTTCAGCTTTTTGCCGAGCGACTTTGACCGTCTCTTCATCGCCATAAATGACCAGGGTGAAGGCATCGCCAATCTGGTCCGACAGCCAGAGGCTTTTCCCATCCTGCGCGCTCAATAGGCAATCAAGCGCGGGCGTTCCGGGTCTCGCGCTGTCGCTGAAGGACTCTGTATCAGGAATGGAGAGCGGTGAATTCTCCAGAACCGGCCAGACTGCGAAGCGTCCCGTATTCACATAGGCCTTGGCGAAGGGGGCGGCATTGGCAAGCTGCAAGACAGCAGTGCGCAGGCCGAGCGAATGGGTGCTTTTGGGGGTGATGAATTCAGTCGACTTCATGGAGTCGGCGATATTGCGAATGGCGATGGTGCGCCGTTCAGGATCATAGCTATCGAGCAAGGCATCCTGTGCTTGGCCTTTGATCACAGCGCAGAGCTTCCACGCGAGATTGTCGGCATCTTGCACGCCCGAATTGCCGCCACGCCCGCCGCCAAAAGGCGAGAGCTGATGGGCGGCATCACCGACAAAGAGTGTGCGGCCATGGCGGAAATTGTCCATCAAGCGATGTTCGGACGTGTAGGTGCTGACCCATTCAGCTTCGAATTGGGTCTGCCCTCCAAAGATGCGTTTGAGGCGCGCTTGCACATTGTCGGGCGCAAGCTCTTGGGTGACATCCGCATCAGGATCGATCTGCCAGTCGATCCGCCAGATGGAATCAGATTGCGGCACGCGCAAAACAGAATTGCCATCATAGAAGGGTGGCTCGAACCAATAGTTGCGCTCATTGGGCAGATCCGCATGGACGCGCACATCGGCAATGACAAATTTATCTTTCAGGCGATTGCCTTTGAAATCGAGACCGAGATGTCGACGCATGGCCGAGCGCGCACCATCGGCGGCTACGACCCAATCAGCATGGATCTGATAGGCTCCATCGGGTGTGTCGATCTCAAGCAAGACGCCATCCGTCTTGACTGAGGCTCCCGTCAAACGGTTGCGCCAGCGCAGTTGCAGATTGGGCTGCGCGGCCGCACGCTCGACCAGATAGTGCTCGACATAATATTGCGCGAGACTGGTGAAAGAGGGAAAGCGCGCGCCACCTTCGGGGAAGACCTCAAAAGACAGAACGCAATTGTCGCGATAATGGGTGTGTCCCTTGTTCCACGACACGCCCTTGGCGACCATGGGCTCAGCGCAACCAAGCCGCGACCAGATATCCATCGTGCGGCGCGCCTGAGCGATAGAGCGCGAGCCCGCGCTCACCGTATCATTGTCATCAATCAGGATGCAGGCGACGCCCTTGCGCGCAATGTCGATGGCGATGGTGAGCCCCACCATGCCACCACCCACAACAACGACAGGGCTGCGCCCTGCTTTGCCAGCAGCAATCTCAGGCGGGGCCACATAGGGATAGGTCGGATAGACGAACTCCCCCAGCTTCTGTGGCCCGCCGCTGCGTGCGGGGCTGCGTGCCTGCTCCTGATAGGCCATGATCCGCTCCGCTATTCCACGAACATTTCGTCGACGGAGAATTCGCGGCTGATGAGGCCCTGCATCTTCGTATAGTGAATGAGCTTCTGCAGATTGTTGCGGTTCTTGGGTGTGAGGCCATATTCCCACGGGTCTTTGCCCAAGACGCGCTTTTGATTTTCCCAAGCCGCTGCCCACCATGCGAGTGGCACGATGCGCGGATTGTCGAGCTTCTCCATCGCAATGCGCTTTGACTCGTTAAAGGCCTCCATCAGTGCGCGCGGCAACCAAGGATATTGGTCCACCCATTCCTGCTTGATGACGGTCACATGCATGATGGGGAAGATGCCGGTGCGACGGAAATAATCGCGCTCAACACTCTCATGATCCGCAAACAAGCGCACCATGCGCGGATCGCCCTCCATGAAAGGCTCGGGGAACTCGGGCTCAATCAGCGCATCGAGCTCACCATTCATGAGCATTTGATCAAGATCTTGGTCGTCGCGCAGGCGGGTGATCTTGAGGCCGGGATGGGGCTCAAAGTCGATATCTTCGCCGCGCTCGGTGAACCAATGGATGGAGTCATGGGGCACGCCATATTCTTCTTCGAGCACGCCGCGCACCCAGATATTGCCAGCAGGCTGGAAATTGGTGCCGCCCACTTTCTTGCCGATGAGTTGCTTGGGCTCGGTGATGCCGCTCTTGGGGTTGACGAAGATAAAGCCGTGACGGAAGCGCCGATGCGAAAAGACAGGCAGGGCATTCCATTTCACACCACGATCACGCGCCATGAAATAGGCAGGCGCATTGAATTCGCAAATGTCGAAATAATTCTCCTTCGCCATTTTCCAGTGGCGATCTTTGGGGCCGAGCTTGGTGTCGAAGTCGAGGTCAACGCCCTCCACTTTCACCTTGCCCTCTTTGAGCGCCCGCAGAATTTCATATTCGCCGCAGGCAACAGTCAGACGTGGGCGCATAGGTTTCTCCCCTTCTATAGTGTCAAAGCATCCAGCGGCCAGCGTAACGCTCAAAGCGTCCGACAGCCGAATTGATGATCACAGCAGCCATGGCCAGAATGACGACAAGGCCAAACAAGCGCGGGCCTTGCTGCGTGTCGGTGTAGAATTTGATGAAATAGCCAACGCCATTGTCCGAGACATAAAGGTCAGCCAGCAGAACGCCGAGCAAGGTGGTGGCCATAGACAGGCGCACACCTGTGCAGACCGATCCGACAGCTTGCGGCAGCAAGATCGCTGTGAGTTTTTGCGAACGTGATGCGCCCAGTGAATCGGCCCAGCGCAGATAGATCGGATTGGCGCGCGATTTTTGTATGCCCGAGATGACGCCCAGCGCAATGGGGAAGATGCCATGGGAAATGCCAAAGGCAATCTTGGAGCCTGAGCCGAGTCCAAAGCAGAGGACGAAGACTGGCAGAACGGTGATTTGCGGGATTGAATAGACGAGCAGCACGATGGGCAAAGTGATGCGCTCGATGCGCTGCCAGGCTGCCACGCCATAGCCGAGCAAGGCGCCAAACAGGATCGAGCAGGCAAAGGCAATCAGCAGCTGTTTGATCAGCGTGAAGATAGCCAGTTCGACTTTGGGATCGGCGAGGAGCGCGGGCAGATCAGCCACAACGACGCTGGGCGGTGGCAGAAGATCGCTCGCAGCCCCGATCATATGCGCGCCTGCTTCGAGCGCGCCAATCAAGGCAGCGCAAACCAGAAGGCGGCAGGCCCAGACTTTTTGTGGGTAGGTCATGCGCGCTCGCTCCGTGGCTGGAGGCGAGACATCAGGCTGTTCACCAGTGCCGCGAAGGCAATGACGACCATGATGGCGGCATACATGCGCGCTGGTTCGAGCACTTCGGCATTATAGGAGATGACACGGCCAAGACCTGCGAAAGCGGCGATCATCTCGCCTGCAATGACAGAGGCGAAGGTGACGACATAGCTGATGCGCAAGCCGCTGAGCAATTCAGGAATAGCCGCGGGGATGAGCACACGCCGCGTCACCAGCCATTGATTGGTGGTGAGCGTGGCGGCATAGCGTCGCCATTTGGCCGGCACATTCGCAAAGGCCGACATGGCGGCGAGGGCGACGGGCAGAAATCCATAGATGGCGCCGAACAGGATCTTCGAGAGCGGGCCAATGCCAGCTAAATAAAGGATCATCGGATAGATGATGATGAGGGGGATAGCGAAAGCCCCTGCAAAGATGGGCTGGAACACATCATAAGCAAATTTGCTTTGGCCGATCAGGCTGCCCAGAACGACTCCCGCCACAACTGCTAGTCCATAGGCCTGAATGATGCTGGTGAGTGTGATCCACACATCAAACCAGAAGTCGCTTTTGGTCAGCAGGCCGCTGAGTTCCTGCACGACCGATTGCGGGCTTGGGAGAAGCAATTTGCTGACATAGCCAAAAGCTGTGACAGCATACCAAAGGCCGAGCAGAAGCAGAATGAATCCCAGCTGCACGCCACGATCAAAGTGGCTGCGGGCTTGGCTCTGATCTTTGGTGGCCTGTGTGCTCATGCGTCCGCCTTGCGGATTTCATCGCGCAGCAAGGAATAGACATCGCGGCGAATGGCCGAGAATGAATCTGACGTCATGAAGTCAGGCGAGCGGGGATGGGGCTCATCAACGCTGATAATGCCCTTGATGCGACCGGGGCGGGCTGTGAGTACGACAATACGATCTGCCATAAAGACAGCCTCGTTGAGGCTATGCGTGACGAAGACGATGGTCTTTTTGGTTTGTGTGAGCAGCCGCGAAAGATCTTCACCCAGAACCATGCGCGTTTGTTCATCGAGCGCCGCGAAGGGCTCGTCCATCAGCAGGATGGGCGTCTCAAGACTCAGTGCTGCGGCCAGAGCCACGCGCTGTTTCATGCCGCCGGAGATTTGGCCGGGATAGTGCTGCGCAAATTCATCAACGCCAACCTGCGCGAGATAGGTCATCGCTTTTTCGCGGCGCTGGGCTTTGGGGACGCCGCGAAATTCGAGCGCGGTCTCCATATTCTCTATGACGGTGGCCCAAGGGAACAGGACGCTTTCTTGAAAGACGAAGGCGATGTCGCCTGGGCGCGGGCCAGTGATGGGGTCATCGCCGCATTTGGCAATGCCGGTTCCGGGTGTGAGAAAGCCGCCGAAGATGTTGAGCAAGGTGCTCTTGCCGCAACCTGAGGGGCCGAGCAGGCACAGGACTTCGCCTTCGCGGATGTCGAGCGAGATATCGCTCAAGACTGTCCGGCTTTCGCCGCGCGACTGGAATGTCTGGGTGAGTTGCCCCACCGACAAGGCCATGCGGGTTTTCGAGTCCTGCAACACCGCGTCCTCCCCTATTTGTTGGGTGGATCTTTGCGGCGGGGCCTGCCTGAGTCAAATAAAATCGGTTTCGATCAACAAAATCGATTTTATTGGTTGAATATATCAGCCATTGAGGAAGAGATCGGCCATGGCCTGCATCGCCTTGGGCTGGGTGAACATGTCGCGGCTGAGGGCCACGATGCTGGCGCTGCGCTCAGCTTGACCGAACCATTGCAGAGCGCGGCGGGCTTTGTCTTCAAGATCAGCTTCAACCATGCGGTTGCCGGGAGAGCCCAGCGCATCGCGGACCGCGTGCCGTAAAGTTTCGCCCTTGGTCTCGACCTCAATCTCAGCCGCCCAGATGGCGGGGAATTCGGCATCGAGCCTCGGCTCGCCGATGATCTCTACGCGTGCGGCAAGTTCAGCGATGGCGCCATTGGTCAGCACATTGCGGCGCTCGACGTCGTAAAGGTCATCGGGCAAGAGCGCGGCGGTGGCGATCTGCGCTGCGCCGCTGACAAAGGCAGAGCCGCGCACTTTGGCATTCAGCGGCTGGCTGATCATGGCTTTGTGCGAGGTCGGCACACGCGCCATCACTTTGGTAATCTGGCTCGGCTCAAGGCCTGTGCTCATCAAATGCCGCATGGCCTCTGTGGCACCCAGAGCCTGACGCGCTGTTGCATAGGGCTTCATCGACAATTCAGGGAAGATGCTGTGCTGCCCAAGATCACGCGTCAGCTCGGCTTGATCGAAGGCAAGGCCGAAGGCGGTGGCGATCCATTCGCCATCGGGGGAATTTTCGGCTCCATTAAAGCCATGACGTGCGGCCTCTGCCATACGCAGGCCTGTGGCAACTGCATTGGCAAAGACAATCCAGCGACCCGAAGGCTCGCGCAAGAAGCGGCCGCTTTTGCCCGCGCTCGTCATGACGGCAAGTGACAGCGCTTCTTCCGTGCGCTCGACGCTCAAGCCCCAGATGCGGCAGGCTACAGCGCAAGCACCCAAAGCCGCGCTGGACCGTGTGGGCCAAAAGCCCTGGAACAAGGCTTTGGCGCCATCCATGGCCTTGCCAAAGCGCACCATGAGTTCGGTGCCAACATAGATCGCATTTTCCACCACGCGCGGATCACAGGGGCTTTGTGCAGACAGGCAGAAGGCAACCGGCACACTCACCGAGCTTGGTGTTGTATTGGCACCCGTGTGGATGTCATCCATCTCCGTCATGCGCACAAGGCCAGCGATGCCCGCTATGCCTTCAGCACCAGCGCCCGCAAAGACGCTGCGCAGATGCTGGCCCTCTTCGCAATGACCACCCAGAACACGCGCAATGGCGATATCGCAGGCATGACGACGCAGAATATCGCGATCAAGCGTTGGCAGAGTGGCGATATCGCCCTCAACAACGAAATGGGCCAGTTGCCGCATCAGATTCATGCTGGTTTCTTTCATGGGCGAGTCTCACACGGCACCAGAGTGCTGCGCATGGGGGCGCAGGGCAATGGGGCAGGCGGCTACAATCTTATAGGCGATTGGCTTTATTCAGCCGCTGCCTGCGCGCTGGCCGGGCTTTTGAGATTGAGAATGCGCCGCGCATTATCGCGGAAGAGCTTGGCTTGGTCTGCCTCGCTCAGTTGCAATTCTTCGATAAAGCGCAAACAGGCTGAAGGATCCCAGCAGGGATAGTCCGTGCCATACATCACACGGTCGATGCCGTAATAGTCGATGGCAAAGCGCATGCCCGCTGAATGGGGCGTGACAGTGTCTGTATACATGCGGCGGATATATTCGCTGGCAGGGCGCGGCAACTGGGCTGCGCGCGTATTCTTGTCCATACGGCCTGATTGATAGGGCAAAGCGCCGCCCGTATGCGACATGACGATCTTGAGATTGGGGTGACGCTCCATCGTGCCCGACAACACAAGGCGCATGGCCGCAACGCTGACTTCCATGACGCGGCCGAGTGAGAGATGCAGCGCGCCATTATAACCATCGAGCATATGGTTAAAGACAGCATCGGTGGGATGGAGGAAGATCGGTAGATCAAGCTCAGCGCAGCGTGCATAGAAAGATTGCATGCGGTCTTGATCAATACGCGGATCAGCGCCGATGGAGCCAGGCAGATTGACGCCCATCAGGCCAAGGCGATTGATCGCATCATCGAGCACATCCATTGCGACTTTCTCGCTCTGGAAGGGAATGGCCGCGCTGCCCCAGAAGCGGCCGGGATAACGGCGCTGGGCGGCCGCCATCTCTTCATTCCATTGAATGGCAAGATCGCGCCCTTCAGCTTCCGGCAGAGCAGAGAAATAAACGGAGAAAGGACCGATGGAGCCGACCGCATCAACCTGATGGCCGAGTTTGTCCATATGCGCGAACTGGTCATCGAGATCAAACCATTCGGGCCAAAGATTCATCACATAATCCGGCCCATCCTGCAGCACACAGGTGTAGCAGCCTTTGTCATTGGGCTTGGCGAGCGGCACGCTGGTGCGCTTGCACAGCGCCTCAAAGATCGGGCGCGGCCACCAATGAAAATGCGAATCGATAATATGCATGGGCGTTCCTCCGCCGCCCATTCAAGGGCGGGCTTTGAGCCTCATTTATCACAGTCAGCCCCAAACTTGAAGGCAGGGCACTCGACAAGGGCGGGGGTTTGACTAAGCTTCGCGCCAAATGAACGGGGAGGATAGAATGATATTTCGTGCAGCTGTCTGCGTGGCGGCGCTGGCCTTGGGGATGGCTCCGGCCATAGCGCAGGACTATCCCTCCAAACCGATCCGTATTCTCGTTGGCTTTGCGCCCGGCGGCATTGTTGATGAAGGCGCGCGCTATCTTGCAGACTTTATCACGCGCGAGACAGGCCAGCAGGCGATTGTCGAAAACCGTACCGGGGCCGCTGGCGTGCCAGCCCTTGGCGTTGTCGCCAAGGCCGATCCTGATGGCTATACGATTGCTGTGACGATCTCAGGTAGCCTCGTCATCAGCCCCTTCGTACAAAAGCAGATGCCGCTCGATGTCACCAAAGATCTGGCTTTGGTGAGTTCGCTGGTGGAGGCGCCGCAATTCATCGCCATCAATTCGCAGCTGCCGGCGAAGAACCTCGCCGAATTCATCGCGCTGGCCAAACAAAAGCCCGGCGGCTTTGACTATGGCTCGGCTGGTGTTGGCTCGCTGCCGCATTTGTCAGCTGCTTTGTTCGCACATCAAGCCGGGCTCAATATGGTCCATGTGCCCTTTCGTGGGGCGCAGCCTGCCGTGGCTGAATTGATGGCGGGGCGTATCGCGATGATCGCAAGCTCGGTCGGTGATCTGCAGGCTGGCATTGATGGTGGGACTATTCGCGTCTTGGTGGCAGCGGCCAACAAACGTCTTGCCTATCTGCCCGATGTGCCTTCAGCGCCCGAAGCTGGTATGCCGAATTTTCTGGTGAGCACATGGCTTGGCGTTGTCGCGCCAGCTGCGACACCCCAGCCCATCATTGACCGTCTGCATCAACTCTCCCAAGCGATGTTGAAAGATCCAGCGATGCAAAAGCGTCTGGCCACCCGCAATATTGAACCCATGCCGATGAGTCAGGCCGAGTTCCGCAGTTTCGTTGCCAAGCAATATGATCTGTGGAAGGGCCATATTCAGTCCATCGGCGTGGAGGCGCAGTAATGTCGAAGCCGCGCCGGATCATCGACTTCCACGCTCATTTCACCTTGCCTGATGTGCTTGAGGCCACAATGGGGGCCTCGCTCTATAACAAGATGCAGCAGGCGATGGGCCTTGGTGCGCAGGCGGTTGCGCCAGCGCATATGGAGCGTATGACGGATCTGTCGGTGCGCCTGCGTGACATGGACAAGATGCGGCTTGATATGCAGGTGCTCAGCCCCTCGATCTTGCAGCAATGCACCTATCCGCTTGAGCCAGAGCTGGCGCTGCGTCTTGACCAGCGCAGCAATGAGCATGTGGCTGAGCTTGTCGCAAAACATCCTGACCGCTTCATCGGTATCGGATCCTTGCCCTTGCAGGCGATGGATCTGGCTTTGAAAGAGCTTGAACGGGTGATGGGCGATTTGAAGCTGAAGGGCGTCGTCATCGGCTCCAATGTGAATGGCATTGATCTGGGCGATGAACGGCTGCGCCCCTTCTGGCGCAAGGCTGAGGCTTTGGGTGCGGTGGTGTTCATTCATCCTGCTGGCAATGAAGATGCCAAAATGATGCGTAACAAGCTGATGATCTCGGTCGGTCAGCCCTTGGAAGAGACATTCGCTATCTCATCCCTCGTCTATGATGGCGTGATGGATGAGTGCCCCAAGATCAAAATCGTTGTCGCGCATGGCGGGGGCTATATTCCCTTCTATGCAGGTCGCCATGACCATATGTATCGCACGGGCCTTGCAGGATCGCATTTGAAGGGCGACTTCAGCTCTTATCTGAACAGCTTCTATTATGATTCCGTTTTGTTCAATCCGGACATGTTGGAATATCTCGCACTGAAAGTTGATCCTTCGCGGATCATTTTGGCAACCGATTATCCTTTTGGTGAGTGGAACCCGCTCGATTTTGTCGAGCGCGCGTCCAAACTGCCGCAAGAGATGCGCGATGCGATTGTGGGTGAAAATGCAGCGCGCCTGTTTGGCCTGTCGCTGTGATGAGTGAGGATGGTGCTGTGACTTTGACGCGCAAGGACAGGCTGAATTCTGTCATAGAGCTCATCGCTGAGTTGAAGCTCGACCGATTGGTGCTGATTGGCAATGGCCATCACATGATCGATCTTGATAATCCTGTCGCTCATCTGGTGGGCTATCGCTCGGTGGGTCCTGCGCTCATCGCGCTTGAGCGTACGGGTGAGATACGCCTTCTTGCCTCTGCTGATGAAGAAGATGCGGTGGCGGGGCTTGGATTTTCTTCACGCACTTTGTCGCGCCATCTGCTGAATGATCTTGGGGCCTTCATCGGCTCCGGCAAGATAGGGCTTGTGGGCCTGCAAGACGCGGCTTTGCCGCTCGCGCGCGCCGTGCAGTCTGTGGTTGAGGGGCCGCAGGTTGATCGGGCTTTTTATGATGCGACAGCGGCCAAGACGGTTGAGGAACTGGCAGCTGCGCGACGCGCCACCTTTATTGCCGAGCAAGGCTATGCCTATCTGCTTGATTATGTGCGCATGGGCATGCGCGAATGTGATCTGGCCATTGAGGTCAATCTTTACATGCGCTCATTGGGTGCCAATGACAGTTTCCTTATGCTCAATTGCGGCCCGCGTCAGGATGCGGTGATGCCGTCGAGTGAGCGCCGCATTGAAAAGGGCGATTTGCTGCTCTGCGAATTGTCTCCCAGCGTTGAAGGGCAATTCACGCAGATCTGCCGCACGGTCGCCATTGGCGCTGCGCAACCCATCGTGGAAGAGAAATATCCCCTCCTTGTGGCGGCCATGCATGAGGGCATTTCGCGCGTGAAACCGGGGGCGCGTTTGGGCGATGTTTGCGCGGCGATTGACGATAATTTGTCTGAACGTGGTTATGCGCAATATTCGCGCCCGCCCTTCATTCGTCGTCGCGGTCATGGACTTGGGTGCGGCTCCACTGCGCCCGGCGATGTGTCGGTTGATAATGATACGCTGCTGCAGCGTGGCATGCTCTTCATGGTGCATCCCAACCAATTCTTGCCAGAGACAGGCTATATGATGTGCGGTGAGCCGGTGGTTTGTACGCAGTCGGGCTTTGAGATTTTGAGCCAGAAGACGTCTGCGCTCGCCATTGCCAAGGGGGTTTGAACCATGTTGATGCCCTCGATCTCTCTGCCCACCGGCCCTTATGATTTTCATGCCAGTGTGACGCCGCGCTCCGTCTATGAGGAGCGCTTGGCGCGCTTGCGTGATCTGATGCGCGCGCGTCAGCTCACCCATGTCATCATCTATGGCAATGTCTTTGACCATGCAGCTCTGGGCTGGTTTGCCAATTTCACCCCCAAGCTCGGCCCTGCCTTGATGCTGGTCACACTCGAGACTGAGCCGCGCCTTTTGTTCTCGGGCGGGCCGGGCATGAAGCCTTCTGCCGAGCGCCTGACTTGGGTGACGCAGGTGGCCGCGCTCAAAGGACTTGGCAAAGAAGTCAGTGCTTGGCTCGAGCCGCAGGCACAGCGCAAAGTCGGAATCATCGCAGGGGCGAGTGCATTGCTGGGCGATTGGGCTGAGATCGAGAAAGCAGCGGGCGCTATGGTTGCGCTTGATGGGGACCTGCAAGCCCTGCGCGCAGGAGATCTGGCTGACATCATAGCTGTGCGCGCCAGTGCGCGCCTGTTGCAACTCACCGCCGATCATATGGTGTCTCATGCGCGCACAGGGGGTGATTTGCTTGATCTGGTCTTGAAGACTGAGCGCTTTGCCTATGCATTGGAGGCGCAGGATCTGCGTTTGCGTGTTGCGCGCAAGCCTTGGGGTCGTCCCTGCAGCTTGCCCGATGCACCTGCGGCCATTGCAGGCGCTTTACCTGTGGCGCTCGCGATCCGGGTGAATGGTTATTGGGCCTATGGGGATTTTGTCATGGGCGATATTGCAGCTGTTGCGCCGCAGGTGAAAGCGCAGTTGGCCAAAGCGCCCGCTACATCGGCCTATGTCAATCGTGTCGCCTTCCCCGATGAGCTGCCTGCGCAGGGTGGGCTTGTGCAAGTGGCCATTGAACATCACGGCGCGCGCTGGTCCTCGCTTTGTGTCGAGGGTGAGGGGCCGCGTGAGAATCTCTTCTGGCCGCCCGGTCTTTAGGCGCTGCGCAACACATCTATAAAGCGCTGCGCCACGGGACTTGGTTCCGCCCCATAGACGCAGCGGATTTGCAGAGGCGTGAGCGGCTTTGCCAGATCAAGCGAGACCAATGTACCCGCATTGAGATCGCCCTCGCAGGTACAGCCCGGCAGGCAAGCAATGGAGGGGCCGTGACGCACGGCCTCGCGCACAGAGGCTGATTCCTGTAGCTCAAGTGCGACGGAATAATCCACCATGCCGATGGAGCGCAGCGCGCGATCCACCATCTGGAAATAGCGCGAATCTCGTAGGCCCGTCACGAAAGGCTGTTTGCGCAGATCAGCGGCGGTGATGTTTTTGCTGCGCGCGAGCGGATGGTGCTGGCCCACAACCAGATGCAGTGGCTCTTGTCCCACAATCTGCGATTGCAGGCCCTGAACGGGGCCGGAGCTGAGCAAGAGGCCCAGTTGAACCGTGCCACTCTCCACAAGGGCGAGCACATCTTCAATCGTGCCGATGCGCGTGACGATGCGCGAGCGCGGATGTTTTTTAGAGAAGCGGCTGAGATAGGGCGGCAGGAAAGACACGGCCAAATCACGATGGGCCGCAATGACCACTTCGCGTGTTTGCTGCGCCTTCATATTGGCCAGCCGCATCGAGGCTTCTTCGCTCAGGCGAATGACATCCACAGCCATTGTATAGACGATGCGCCCAGCCTCGGTGAGCTGGGGCTTGGTGCCGCGATGGCGCATGAGCAGGGCTTGGCCCGCTTGACGCTCCAGCGCCTTCACATGCGCGCCCACAGAGGGCTGCGCGATGCCCAGCCGGTCAGCCGCCGCATTAAAGCCGCCCAAATCTACGACGCTTTTAAAGACAAGAAGGCGGCGCGGACTGGCTTCGATCATGGACGAGGGCTCCTTGCGCAAACCATATAGTCATATGGCTATATGATGCAAGCCACCAACCCCATTGATCTTGCCCCTCTGCACACGCAGTCTGGCGTCAATTCGCGCCGAAGGGCGCTCAAGGGGAGGAGAGGCGTGTGATTGTCGTTGCTATCGACATCGGCGGTACCTTCACGGATCTGATCGGCTTTGACACGCAGGCTAAGCGCTTCTTGCAAGCAAAGAGCCTCACAACGCCGGGCAATCTCGTGCAGGGCATTATTGACTGCCTGAACAAGAGCGGGATCTCGATTGAGCAGATCTCAGAACTGATTCACGGTTCCACAACCGCGATCAACACGCTGATTGAGCGCAAGGGCGCCAAGACGGGCCTCATCGTGACACGCGGCACACGCGATGTTTACGCCATTGGCCGCGGCAATCGTCCTGAAGCCTATAATCTCTTCTTCCATCGCCATCGCCCGCTGGTGCCCCGTTCACTGACGCGCGAAGTCAATGGCCGCTTACTGGCCTCTGGCGATGTGCATGAGCCGCTGGATCCTGCGTCGGTCGCTGAAGCGATTGCGCATCTGAAGGCAGAGGGCTGCGAGGCTGTCGCGGTTTGCTTGCTCCACTCCTATATCAATCCTGATGAAGAAAAGGCTGTGGGCGCTGCTGTGGCGCGCGAAATGCCTGGCACTTATCTGTCGCTCTCGCATGAGATTCTGCGCGAATATCGCGAATATGAGCGCATGTCGACGACGGTGGTGAATGCTTATATCGGCCCGAAGGTTGGTGGTTATGTGTCGAGCCTCGAGGCCAATCTGTCGAAGGTCGGCTTCAAGGGCAATCTGTCCATCATGCGTTCCAATGGCGGCGTGATGACCCCTGCGGTTGCGACCTCGCGCCCTGTGGCGATGATGGAATCAGGCCCTGTTGGCGGCATTATTGCAGCGGCGCGCTTTGGTCAGGTGCTTGAGCTTGCCGATGTGATCTCCTTCGACATGGGTGGCACAACGGCGAAAGCGAGCCTTGTGAAAGACGGTGAGCCGACTTTGGCACCCGGCTATTATGTCGGTGGCTATGCCAGCGGCGATCCCGTCATGCTGCCGATGATTGATGTGGTGGAAGTGGGCA
The DNA here is from genome assembly GCA_947454485.1 of Beijerinckiaceae bacterium. Classification (GTDB taxonomy): domain Bacteria; phylum Pseudomonadota; class Alphaproteobacteria; order Rhizobiales; family Beijerinckiaceae; genus Terripilifer. The sequence continues at coordinate 144,706 of CANGJJ010000006.1, read as the reverse complement.
CCGGTGGTGGCTCGATTGCATGGATTGATGAGATCGGTGCGCTGAAGGTTGGTCCGACCAGTGCTGGTGCTGCGCCCGGTCCGATTTGCTATCGCATCGGTGGCACTGAGCCGACCATCACGGATGCCAATGTTGTGCTGGGTCGTCTTGATCCCGACAACTTCCTTGGCGGCACGATGCAGCTTGATGCTGAGGGCGCGCGCGCGGGTATTGATCGCGTGATTGCCAAGCCGCTGGGTATGAATGCGATGGAGGCCGCCAAGGCCATCATCGATATTGCCGTCTCCAAAATGGCGCTCGCTGTGCGCGAAGTGTCGGTGGAGAAGGGCTATGATCCGCGTGATTTTGCACTCTTTGCGTCGGGTGGTGCAGGTCCGCTGCATGTGCTGGCGATTGCGCGTGAGCTTTATATCCCCAAGGTCATCATTCCGCTCTTTCCATCGCATTTCTCTGCGTTGGGCATGTTGCTGGCTGATGAGCGTCATGACTTCGTGCGCACCTTCTACGCTGATTTGCAAAAGCTCGACTTCACACGTTTGAGGAGCGTTCTTGCGGAGATGGGCCAAGAGGCGAGTGCTAGCTTGCGCTTCCAGGCCAATGCCGAAGTGCAGACGCAGCTCGACATCCGCTATGTCGGCCAGGAGTTCACACTCTCGGTCAATGTGGATGCAAAGATGCTCGAGGCTGGTGATCGTCAGGCGATCCGCAAAGCTTTCGATGCTCTGTACGAGCATCGCTATTCACACTCCTCGCCCGACGAGCCGGTCGAGGTGGTGAATGTGCGTGTGGCGGCGGTTGGCAAGCGCGTACCGCTGGCTTTCCCCACCATTGCCAAGTCGCTGGAGGCCAAGGCTGTGCGCAGCCGTACGGTCTATCTCGACGATCCCAACAAGCCGGTTGTCTGCCCCGTTTATGAGCGCGAAAGCCTGCCCGCTGGCGCGACCTTCAGCGGCCCTGCGATTGTGCAGGAACATGGAACAACCACTGTGATGTTTGCAGGCGATGTCTGCACCGTCGCTGACACAGGTGAATTGATCATCACGGTAGGAGGCCTGTCATGACCGGACCGAAACTCGATCCCGTCACGCTGGAAGTCATCCGCAATGCCTTGCCAGCTGTCGCCAATGAAATGGCGGCCGATTTGCAGCGTACCTCTTACAATATGATGATCTATGAGGTGCGTGACTTCTGTACTGCGCTGCTCGCCCCCAATGGCGATCTGATCAGTCAGAATGTCGGCGGTGTCTCGCACTTTGTCGCTGATCTGGGTGTCATCATTGTTGATGGCATGAAGCGCTATGGCAAAGACGGGTTCAAACCGGGCGATGTCATCATCACCAACCATCAGGCGGTCGCAGGCCAGCATCTGAACAATATCGTCATCTACATGCCCTATTTCTTCAAGGGCGAGTTGATCATGTTCACCATGGTACGCGCGCATTGGATTGACATTGGCGGTATGAGTACCGGCTTTGGTGCGGGCCCGACCGTGGCTGATCCGTGGCAGGAAGGTCTGCAGCTCGATCAGATCAAGATCTATGAAGAAGGTGTTCTTGACGAGAAGATGTATCGCATCCTCAAGGACAATATCCGCTTCCCCGAGTCATCTTTGGGGGACATGAAGTCGCAAATGGCGGCCTGCCGTCTGGGCACCAAGCGTCTCGACGAATTGTTCACCAAATATGGCAAGGAGACGGTGCTGGGCGCGATCGACAAGATCTTCGCTGAGACCGAACAGAAATGCCGCAACATTGTCGCCAAGCTTCCTGATGGCGTTTATGAAGCTGCCGGGGCGCTCGACGACGATGGTCTTGTGAAGGATGATCCCGTCAAGGTTCACGCCAAAGTCACCATCAAGAACGGCCATATGACGATTGATCTGTCGGGTAGTTCGGGTGAGCGCAAAGCGGCAATCAATTCGCGCACTCTGGCTGGTGCGCGCGTCGCTTATAAGGCACTCACAGCACCTCTGGAAGCTGTGAACGAAGGTTCGTTCCGTGCGCTGGATGTTATCATCCCCGAAGGCAATATCATGATGGCGCGTTTTCCTGCGCCCATGTCTGGCTGGAGTGCGGTGATCCCCACTGTGGTGGATTGCATCGTGACAGCGCTGGCTCCTGCCATGCCTGATCGCGTGCCCGCTGGCCATCATGGTCTGCTGGGTGGTGCGGTCGTGTTCTTCGGTGTGCATCCGCAAACGGGCAAGCGCTTCGTGGTGCAAAGCCTCGAAGGCGGCGGCTGGGGCGGACGCCCAACCGAAGACGGCGAATCTGGCACGGTCTCTGTGTGCCAGGGCGATGTGCGCAACGGCTCCATCGAGGGCATCGAGCTGAAATGTCCGGTGCTGGTTGAAGAACGCGCATTGCGTATGGACAGCTGTGGTGCGGGCAAGCATCGCGGTGGTCTGGGCCTTGATATGCGCGTGCGCAATCTGGTCGAGGGTCGCTGGAATTTCGAACATACCAAGCGCGCCAAATGCCCGCCGTGGGGTCTGTGGAATGGCAAGCCGGGCGAGGCGGGTGGTTATCTGCTGCGTCTGCCGGGTGAGAGCGATTTCACCCCCGCGCGCGGCGCCCATGTGCAGGTGCCGATTGGCGCCGAAGCCATCACCCGCACGGGTGGCGGTGGTGGCTGGGGCAATCCGCTTGAGCGCGAGCCTGAGTTGGTGCGCCGTGATGTGGTCGAAGAGTTCATCTCGGCCGAGGTCGCGCTGCGCGATTATGGCGTGGTTTTGAACGCCAAGCGCGAAGTTGATCTTGAAGCTACCAAGCGTCAGCGTAGTATGATGGCTGGATGAGCTGAGGCTCATAACAAGACGCCGCAGCGGGGTTAACCCGCGCGGCAGTCGCCTTCGGGCGAGCAGGGAGGTCGCGATGAATCTGATGCGTCGTGCATGCGCCACTCTTTTAGCCATCGGGCTGATGTCATCTTGCGCGCTTGCGCAAGATTTGTTGCGCGTTGGCAAGGCTGGGCGTGAGGCTTTCTCCTTCGTCCCTGTCGATATTGGCGTGCAGATGGGCTTTTTCAAAAAGCGCAATCTGAATGTCGAGATCGCAAGCTTCTCAGGCGATGCACGTTTGCAGCAGGCTATGGCGGCTGATGCGATTGATCTGTCGCTCGCCTCTGGTCCGGGCATGGCCTTCATCGTCAAAGGTGCACCGATCAAAGCTGTGGCAGCTTTTGCAGGCCCGCCTCTTTTGTTCGCCCTCATCGTTCCCAATGGCACGACGATTCAAAATCCAGCTGATCTGAATGGTAAGACGATCGGTGTGTCGGGCGTAGGCTCCGTCACACAATGGCTCGTCAATCAGATCGCGGTGAAACAAGGCTGGGGCCTTGGCGCGATCAAGGTCGTTGGCATTGGCGAGAATGCCGCGCGCCTTGCGGCCGTGAAATCCAAAGGCATTGATGGGGCAGTCGTCGATATTGCGACAGCGCTCAATTATGTGAAGTCGGGTGAAGGGCGCATTCTGGCGCGCTTTGGCGATGCGGTTGGTGATTTCCACGTCCATGTGATGTTCGCCACCAACAAGGTGATTGCCGACAAGCCCAAAGCTGTAACCTCATTCATTGAGGGCTGGTTCGAAACCATTGCCTTCATGCGCACCAACAAGGCCAAGACCATCGAGATCGCCGCTGAGGTGATGGGAACCGATGTTGAGCTCGCGTCTGCTATTTATGATGAGCTGATGCCGATGTTCTCCAATGACGGGCGATTTAATCCCAAAGCACTTGATGTTTTGGCAAAGTCGTTTGTCGAGCTGAAGACATTGCCCACTGAGCCTGACATGACCAAGCTCTATACCGAAACTCTGCTCCCGAAATGAAGGAGGCACGCATGGCCCATTCCATTCGCAATGTTCTGACCTGTGCCATGGGTGCGCTGCTCGGTGCAGCGCTCACTCTTGCCAGCGCACAGGCGCAAACGCCTTTGCGCGTCGGCAAGGCAGTGCCGGAGGCTTTCTCTTTCGTGCCGCTCGATATTGGTATGCGCAAGGGCTTCTTCAAATCGCGCGGGCTCGATGTGGAATCCATCGCCTTTGCAGGCGACGCGAAGATGCAGCAGGCTGCTGCTGCTGGCGGTGTTGATTTGATGCTGGGCTCTGGCCCCGGCCTTGGCTTCATCGCCAAGGGCTCGCCTGTGAAAGGCGTTGCAGCTATGGCGGGTCCCCCTTTGCTGCTCGCCATTGTCGTGCGCCCAGATGGTCCCAAGACTGTTGCTGATTTGAAAGACAAGAAGATCAGCGTCTCCACGCCGGGCTCGCTCACTTATTTCCTTGTCAGCGAAACCGCGCGTCGTCAGGGTTGGGGACCGAAGGGAATCGACATTAAGCCCATGGGAGCGATGCCCGGGCAGATTGCTGCCATGAAGCGCGGCGATATTGATGGCGCGATCATGGATATTGGCAATGCGCTGCAGCTGGTGAAGCTGGGTGAGGGGCGCATTCTCGTGCGCTTCACGGATATCAAAGATTTCCACATCCATGTGATCTTCGGCACCGACAAGATCATTGCCGAGAAGCCGGCTGCGGTGAAGGCTTTCCTCGAAGGTTGGTTTGAGACAATCCGCTTCATGCGCAACAATAAGGCGGAGACGGTGAAAATTGCCGCCGAGGTCACCGACAAGGACGAGGAGATCACCGCCCAGGTTTATGACGAATTGATGCCGATGTTCTCGGATACTGGCAAATTCGATGACAAAGCTCTGTCTCTTTTGTCGCGCTCGCTCGTCGAGCTGGAAATCTTGAAGACCGAAACCGACATGACCAAGCTCTTCACGGAAGCCATGCTGCCGAAGTGAGCGACGGATTGGAATGAACTGACGTGTCCATGCAAAATCAGACAGTCGATCAAGTCGCGGTGAGCATTCACGGCGTGGCGCATCATTTTGGCGAGAGCGGTGATGCCAAACATGTCAAGGCGCTGCAAGAAACCACGATGGATATTTATCGTGGTGAATTGCTTGCGCTGATTGGCCCGTCGGGTTGTGGCAAAAGCACTTTGCTGAATGTGATTGGCGGCTTGCTCAATCCCGCGCAAGGTCACGTTGATGTCTGCGGCAAGCGTGTTGACGGGCCGATGCCGCATGAGATCGCTTATGTGTTTCAGGAGAACGCGCTCTTTCCCTGGAATACGATCATCGAAAATATTCGCCTTGGCATGTTGTTTCAGGGTGTCGCCAAGAGCGAACATGAAGACCGCGCGCAGCAAAGCCTGAAGGCTGTCGGCCTGATGGAATTTGCCAATCATTATCCCGGTCAATTGTCAGGTGGTATGCGTCAACGCGCGGCGCTTGCCCGCGCTTTGAGTCTTGATACGCCGGTCTTGTTGATGGACGAGCCCTTCGGTGCGTTGGATGAGCAGACACGCATGGTGCTGGGCGAAGATCTGTCGGTTCTCTTGTCGCGCACACGCAAGACGATCATCTTTGTGACCCATAGTCTGGGCGAAGCAGTCTTTCTGGCTGATCGCGTGGCCGTCTTCTCCGCGCGTCCGGGCCGTATCAAGCAAGTGATCAATGTGGATGAAGCCCATCCGCGCAAGCCCTCTTTCATGACGGCAGAGAAGTTCACGCGTCTGCGCAATGAGCTTTACGATCTCCTCCATGACGAGATCCGCAAGACAGTTGATCTTGGCTCGCGGGGCGGGGGCTTCTGATGAGCGGTTTTCACGGCTCGATCCTGCCAGCTACCAAGCGCGAAAAAATGGCGAGCCGTGCGGTGCAGCTCTCCTTCGTCGTGGCGCTGGGTGGCCTATGGTATTTCGCCACGAACCATTGGGGCGTCAATCCGCTTCTGTTGCCCAAACCGCAGCTCGTCTTCGTTGAGCTGGCAGATATTTTGCGTTCTGGCGAGTTCTGGCCTGATCTCGTTTTGACCTTGAGCGAGCTGGGTGCAGCCTTTGCCATCTCCCTTTCGCTGGGTCTCATCATCGGTTTTCTGGTCAGTCTGTCGCCAGCGCTGGTGAAGGTTTTTGAACCTTTGATCGCCGCTGTCTATGCGGTGCCGATCATTCTGTTTTTGCCGCTCTATGTTTTGTTCTTCGGTCTGGGTGCGCCCTCCAAGATCGCTCTGGGCGCCACGATCAGTTTCTTTCCCATCGTACTGAATACGATTGCGGGCTTTATCAGTGTTGAGAAAGTCTATGTAACGGCCGCGCGCTCGATGGGTGCCAGCCCCACTATGTTGGTGCGCTATGTTCTCGTCCCCGGGGCCTTCCCTGTGATCCTGACGGGTCTGCGCATGGGCTTCACCGTTGCGCTCTTCTCGATCATTGGTAGCGAGACGATTGCGTCTCTTGCGGGCTTGGGACATCGCATCGTGCATCTGGCTGAGGCGATGGAGATGGCGCGCATGTTTGCCTATATCGTCTTTGTCATCGGCATAGCCGCCACGCTCAATCAACTCGTCTCCTGGCTTGAGAAGAAAGGCACGTCATGGCGATGACAGGCCCTCGTCCCATTTTGAGCTTCATGCAAAAGCATCCGCGCTGGTCACAGCTGCTGACGCTGGGTCTGTTCTTTCTGGCCTGGGAGATCGCTGCGCGCTTCTTTGTCGACAAAATGTTCTTGTCGCCGCCGAGCCGCGTTTATGGGGAAATCGGTCGCGTTTTTGGTACCAAAGGTGTGCCTGATGCGTTGTGGCTGACCCTGTTTGAACTCTCGATTGCCTTTGCGATCTCCGTTGTCATAGGCCTTGTCATAGGCTTGTCGGTCGGGCTTGGGACTTTCGCGCGCCGCTCTTTCATGCCGATCATTTTGCTCCTCTATGGAATTCCGCAGATCACGATCCTGCCGCTCTTCATTCTGTATTTTGGCATCGGTGCGCCCTCCAAGATCGCTTTTGGCGTGACGCATGGCATGTTCCCGATCATCCTGACCATTGTGGCAGGTGTGCAAAATCTCAAACCCGTGCTCATGACGAGCGCGCGCTCCATGGGGGCGAGCCGCTGGCATATTCTGCGCTATGTGATTTTCCCGCATATGATCCCGAGCTTCTTTGCGGGTCTGCGGCTTGGCATGACGGGCGTATTGCTGGGAGTTTTGCTGGCTGAGCTTTATGTCTCAACCGCAGGCATTGGCCATTTCACCAGCATGTTCACTCAGTCTTTTGACCCGACGCGTCTTCTGGGGCTCATCTCGGTTCTCGCCGTTATGGCGATTGCCTTGAATGAAATGGTCAGACGCGCCGAGACACATTTCTCACGCTGGAAGAGCTAGCGCATCATCTGCAGGGGCCAGAGTGTGATGGCTGGCACATAAGTGATCAGCACCAGCAGGCCCATATAGATGATGAGGAAGGGCGTGACGCCGCGATAGAGCGAGGGGAGCGGCGTTCTGAACAGCGCATTGGATGCGAAGAGGTTCAGCCCGAAGGGCGGCATGAACATGCCTACCGCCAGATTGACGCAGACGATCAAGCCGAAGTGAATGGGATCAATGCCCGCTTTGTTCGCGATGGGCGTCAGCAAAGGCGTCAGCAGCAGGATGGCGGCAGGCGGCTCGAGCACACTGCCCACGAAGAGCAGCATGATATTGATGACGAGTAGCAAGGACCAGGTGGCAAGGCCCAGCCCATCGACAAAGGCGACGAGCTTGGCCGGGAAGCCGCTGGTGGTGATGAGCCAGGAATAGGCGCCCGCTGCCGCCACGATGATCATGATCTGACCAACCAGAGCAGAGGACTCCATCGTAATGTCCCACAGCTCCTTCCACGACAATTCGCGGTAGATGAAGACTGAGACAACGATGGCATAGATGCAGGCGATGCCGGCCGCTTCTGTGGCGGTGAAGATGCCGCCATAAATGCCGCCCAGAATGACGACGGGAGCAAAGAGCGCCCAGATTGAATTTTTGAAGGCGGCCCAAACGACCGCGCGCTGCATGGGCTCGCCCAGCGGAATGACCTGCACATGGGCGCGTACCATCACATAGGCCGAGAGAGCCATGGCGACGAGAATGCCGGGCAGAATGCCTGCGGTGAAAAGGAGATTGACCGGCTGCTGCGCAGTGACCGCATAGATAATCATCGGGATTGAGGGCGGAATGATCGCGTCAATCACGCCGGTCGCGGTAATCATGCTCACTGAGAAGGTGCGGCCATAGCCTGCCTTTTCGAGCGAGGGCAGGGTGAGTTTGCCAATGGCTGCTACGCAAGCCACGCTTGAGCCCGACATGGCGCCAAAAGCTGAGGCCGATGCGATGGTGGCAACCGCGAGTGAGCCGCGAATACGGCCCACAATCGTCATGATGAGCTCGATGATGCGTTTGGCGATGCCGCCGCGCGCCATAATGTCGCCCGCATAGATGAAGAGCGGCACAGCAAGCAGTGCGAAATTATCGAGACTGCCAAAGACCGCCGTATGCAATGCCTCGGGCGGAATCATGGGCAGGAAGGCAAAGGCGAAGACGACGGCGGCCGTCAGAAAGACGAGGAAGATCGGCTGACCGAATGCGAGCAGAAGAACCGGAAGGGCAAGTGCGAATGCAGCAGTCATATCAGATGTGACCTTGATCAGCGGAGGGACTGCGCAGGAAAGAAAGGGCAGTGCGCACAAAGATCAGCACCGCCATCATCAACAAGCCGCCAGCAACAAAGATTTGCGGGATCCAGAGCGGGATCTCCAAAGCAAGGCTCGCTTGCTCGAATTGATAGAGTTTCTCCACAATGGAAAAGCTTGCCTGATCGATATAGAGGATTGCGGCAATGCTCACCAAAGCGACGGCGCCATTTACGATTCGGCGCAGCTTGGGCGAGAAAGATTCAAGCAGCAGGTCAATGCGAATATGTAGCTGACGCCAGGTGATGGTGACACAGCCGGCAAAGATCATCGCGATCATGATGAATTGCATCAGCTCTTCGGCCCATGGAAAGGCGAAGTCGAAGAAGTAGCGCGCACTCACATTGATGCCGTTCACAATGGTGATGGCAATGAGCCCGATGGCGGCAGCAAAGTTGCAAATATAGCTGAGCTTGTCGCCGAACCGCTCAATCTGCGGTTTTGGGGCGGGGGCCGTCTGTGCGGTGTCATTCATAATCTGTGTCCAGACAAAATGGTCGCCACGGCTTTCGCAGTGGCGACCTCAAGATGAAGTTTACTTCGCGTCGACGGCCTTCAAAGCAGCCTGCAGCAGCTTCCAGGTCTCAGCTGTGCGCGGATTGTTCGCCATCAGCTTGTCGCCGATGCCAGACACGCGGGCAAACAGCTCTTTCTGCTGGCCAGCATCGAGTTTGCTGATGGTGACGCCAGCGTCAGCCCATTCTTTCTCGGTCGCAAGTTCGTAGTCCTGCGAAATCTTGGTGCCGAACATGTCGAGGTCTCTGCCGACATCCAGAACGACCTGCTGCAAATCTTTTGGCAGTTTGTCGAACCAGCCCTTGCTGACCCATGCGCCGGTAAAGATGATGCCCGTATTGTCGCGCAGCACATTCTTGACCGTGTTCTGGAACTTCATGCCACCCATGACGACCATGCTGGTGCGTGTGCCATCAATCGTGCCGTTCTGAATGGCCTGCAGCGTTTCGGTGAAATCCATCGGCACGCCAGACATGCCCATGGCCTCAACAGTCGAGCGCTCGATTTCGGAGGCCAGAATGCGGACCTTGAGGCCCTTCAGCTGATCCATCGTCTTGATGGGCTTTGAGGCTGCGACAGCGGTGGGGCCATAGGCCCAGAGCGAGACGCCCACAATGCCGCGGCTCTTGGCAAGATCAAGGAAGTGGCTGCGGAAGGCAGGCTGCGTGACGACCGCATGAGCATGGGGAATGTCACGGAAGATGCCGGGCGCATCCACGGTGGTGAAGGCCGGGTTGATGCCGGCGAGGAAGCCGGGCGGGCTGACATAAACTTCCTGCGTGCCGAACTGCAGATTTTCGATCTGGCGCGCGGCCTTGCCCAGCTGCCCAGCGGGATAGACCTCCGCATTGATACGGCCATTGGAGCGCTTGTTGATCTCTTCGGCAAAGCGCTTGGAGAAGTCATGGATCGGATCATTGATCGTGACCATGCCGATCTTCATCGTAATGGCTTGCGCGGCGGCAGGTGACTGCGCCCCAATGAAAAGCCCCATAACGGCCGAGAGGGCCGTAACGCAAAGAGCGCGACGCATCATGGTAGATTTAGACATTCCCGTTTCCTCCGTGGCCCGGCTTTCAGACCTGTGCGTCTGAGCCGGAGACTCTTTTGTGGGACGAGTATGGTAAATCCGCATTCGTAGGACAAGTGGAATCAATTTGTTAAACATGGCGCTGTCAATCCGCATTCAAGGCGGCTCAAAATGGTGATGCCGCACCGCAAATGAGTTTCGCTGCATTGCGACGTTTTAGCAAGCCTGTTCGCTTGGTACGAGCGCAGGAAGGCCATTGCAGTGCAGGGGGGCAATGCTAGAGTTATGGTGCAAGAGCCTAAGTTGCGCTGTGATCAGATGTGACTTTGGCCCTCGAACCGCACCTCAAGAAAGCGGTCAGCCAAGCAAGTCAGGGGACGAGATGAATAAGCCTACGCCACGCGATCTGTCGGGCATTCCCAGCTTTGACGTTGATATGTACACCGACGATCAGCTACGCGACCCCTATGCGGTCTATGACATGCTGCGCGAGGCAGGGCCGGTCGTCTACCTGACCCGCCATCAGTGCTTCGGCTTTCCGCGCTATACGCAAGTGCGCGAGGCGCTCGAAGACCATGTCACTTATATTTCGGGCAAGGGCGTTGGACTTTACGAGCCCGGCAACCAAACCCGCAAAGGTACGCCCATTGCCAGTGATCCGCCCTATCACACCAAGATCCGCAGCATTCTGAATGAGCGCCTGTCGCTCGTTGCCGTGCGCGAATTGCAGCCTGATATTCAGGCCAAAGCCGATGCCTTGGTCGATGAAGTCTTGGCGCTTGGCTCCTTTGACGCCGTGCGCGATTTTTCGCGCCGCTTTCCGCTCATTGTCATGGCCGATTTGATTGGCCTGCCCGAAGATGGGCGCGACCAATTGCTGGGCTGGGCGGATGCGGGCTTCAATCTCTTTGGCCCCGACAATGACCGCGTGAAGCGCTCCATCGGGCGCTTCCCTGAAGTCACCGCCTATATCAAATCACTCGAACAGCCGGGCCGTTTGCGCCCGGGCAGTCTGGGCGCTGCCATTTATGCAGCCGCAGATCGCGGCGATATTACGCGCGAACAGGCTGGCCCCTTGATGATTGCTTATTTGATGGCGGGGCTCGATACGACGATCAATGGTATCAGCGCGACGATCATGTTTTTGGGCCAGCACCCTGATCAATGGGAGGCGGTGCGCGCCAATACAAAGCTCATTCCGCAGGCTTTCAATGAAGGCATTCGTCTGGAAAGCCCCATCCAGCTCTTGCGCCGTGTCACAAGCCGCGATGTCGAGGTGGAGGGTGTCACAATCCCCGCCGACTCGCCGGTTTTGTTGATGTATGGCTCGGCCAATCGCGATGAGCGCCGCTGGCCGGAGGCTACGCGCTTCATCGCCAATCGCAATCCTGTGGGTCATCTGGCCTTTGGCATGGGCATACATAATTGCGCGGGGCAATTTGTGGCGCGTCTGGAGGCCAACTGCATCTTTGATGCGATGGTGCGTAAAGTCTCGCGCATTGAAGTGGGCAAGCCCGAATGGCATCTCAACAATATCATTCGCGGTCTCGAACATTTGCCAGCGACTTTCCACGCATGAGCATGATCGAGGCTTGCGACTATCTCATTCTGGGTGGCGGCTCGTCGGGCTGTGTTCTGGCTGCGCGTTTGAGCGAAGATCCGACGCGCAAAGTGGTGTTGGTCGAGGCTGGGCCTGACATCAGCGAGGCCGATGTGCCCGCTGATATTGCGAGCAGCTATCCGGGCCGGGCATTTCTCAATCCGCATTTTATCTGGCCGCAACTCACGGGGCTCATGGGGCTTGGCTCGCGCAATGCCGAGCCCAAACGTATCCCGCGCCGCTATGAACAAGCGCGCGTCATGGGCGGTGGTTCTGCCATCAATGCTATGGCGGCCAATCGCGGCGCACCAAGCGATTATGATGAATGGGCGGCGCTGGGTCTGTCCGGCTGGTCATGGGAGGAGGTGCTGCCCTTCTTCCGCAAGATCGAGTCAGATCGCGATTTTGACGGGCCATTGCATGGCAAGACGGGGCCGCTGCCCGTGCGCCGCGCCAAAGTCAAAGACCGCACGCCATTCATTGCGGCGGCTTGCGAGGTCTTGCAGCGCCAAGGCCATGCGGTACGTGAGGATCAAAATGGCGTGTGGGAAGATGGGATCTTCCCCGTTGCTATTGCGAGTGCTGATGATGGTGGGCGTGTGCCGGTCTCGCTCGCTTTTCTCACGCGCGAGGTTCGTGCGCGGCCCAATCTCATCATTCTGTCGCAATCCAGCGCGCAGCGCCTTGTCTTGAAAGACAAGCGCGTCACGGGCGCGCAGATTGCAACACCTGCTGGCCTGCAGCTGATTGACGCGCGCGAGACGATTGTGACTTGCGGCGCCATCCATACGCCCGCCTTGTTGATGCGCAGCGGCATTGGCCCGAGCGTTGATCTGGCGCGCGCGGGTGTTCAGACGCTGGTGGCAAGCCCCGGTGTTGGGCGCAATTTGATGGAACATCCCTCTCTGGCACTCTCGGCCTTTCTCAAACCCCATGCGCGTTTGCATGAGGCGACGCGCCATCAGATTCAGGCGTGCCTGCGTTTCTCCTCGCAGCTGGGTGACTGTCCGCAAGGCGATATGCATATGGCAATCGTTGCCAAGTCGGCTTGGCATCATGTGGGCCAGCGTTTGGCGACTTTGTTTGTCTGGGTGAACAAGCCTTATTCGCGCGGGCAAGTCTCCTTGCGCTCACATGATCCCAGTGCTGAGCCCGATGTTGATTTTCGCTTGCTCAGTGATGAGCGCGACCGGCAGCGGCTTGCCGATGGCATTCGCTTGGCGGCAAAAGTCTTTGCCGACAGTTCCATGCGCGCAGTGACGGGCCACGCTTTTCCAGCGGCTTTCTCTGACCGCGTGCGTAAAATCTCAACGCCCAGTCCGATGAATGCGTTTCAGACCGCGCTCTTCGGCATCATGCTTGATCTGGCGGGACCGCTGCGGAATCGGCTCATTCATGATGTCATCACGCGCGGTGTGACTTTGGATGCTTTGCTCGCTGACGAGCGGATGATGGACAGCTTTTTGACGCAGGCCGCTGGCGGCGTCTGGCATGCATCAGGCACCTGCCGCATGGGGCCCATGAGCGATCCTTTGAGCGTGTGCGATTCTGCTGGGCGCGTATTGGGGGTTGAGGGCCTGCGCATTGCTGATGCCTCGATCATGCCCACCATCCCCTGCGCCAATACCAATATGCCCACCATCATGATCGCCGAGCGCATCAGCGATCTCATCGCGCGCGGTGCGTGATCCGCTCTTGCCAGGATGCGCGCTTGCAGGCAGCTTGCTCTGAGACTGTGGAGACAGGCATGGTGAATTCACCCCAATCGCGCCGGGGCATGGTGACAGCGCCGCATCATCTTGCCAGCGAGGCGGGCCTGCGCATCTTGCGCGAGGGTGGCAATGCTATCGAGGCCACTGTGGCGATGGCTGCAAGCCTTGCGGTCGTCTATCCGCATATGAATTCGCTGGGCGGTGATGGCTTCTGGCTGATCTCGCAAGAGGGCGCGGCGCCTGTCGCGATTGATGCTTGTGGAGGGGCGGCAGCTGCTGCCACACAAGCGCTTTATGCAGCGCAAGGTTACAGCACCATTCCCACACGTGGGCCGCTGGCTGCCAATACGGTTGCAGGCACGGTTTCAGGTTGGGGCAAGGCGCTGGACCTGAGCGCGACATTGGGCGGCAAATTGCCGCTCGCGCGTTTGGTGGAAGATGCGGTCTGGTCGGCTGAACATGGGTTTCCTGTCAGCGCGAGCCAGCATGAATTGACCTTAGCCAAACTGAGCGAATTGAAAGATGCGCCGGGTTTTGCAGATGTGTTTTTGGTTGAGGGCGCAGCCCCTGCGCAAGGCGCGCAGATGCGTCTGCCTGCTTTGGCGCGCACACTGCAGCGCATTGGTTCAGCTGGTACGCAAGATTTTTATGAGGGCGCTTTGGCGCGTGAGATGGCGCATGATCTGGCCGCCATCGGCAGTCCTGTCACGCTCAGCGATTTAACGGCACATCAAGCGCAATTGCGGGCGGCGCTCACGGTTCGCTTGCGCGGTGCGCGGCTTTATAATTTTCCCCCGCCCACACAGGGCCTCGCCTCGCTCATCATTTTGGCTTTGTTTGATCGGCTCGCTGTCAAAGAGGGCGAGAGCTTTGATCATCTTCATGGCATCGTCGAGGCCACCAAACAGGCCTTTTTGCTGCGGGATGCGCATGTGGGTGATCCAGCTTCCATGCGCACTGTGCCTGAAGAGTTCTTGAGCGATGTAGTGCTTGATGGGCTTGCTGCGCGGATTGACAGACGCCTCGCTTTGCCATGGCCGCAACCTGCCAGCGCAGGCGATACGGTGTGGATGGGCGCGATGGATGAGAAGGGTCTGTCGGTCAGTTTCATTCAAAGCATCTTCTTTGAATTTGGCTCGGGCTGCGTTTTGCCGGGTAGCGGTATTGTCTGGCAAAATCGCGGGGCGAGTTTTGTGCTGGGCGGCGAGGGGCCGCGCGCTTTGGGACCTGCGCGCAAACCGTTTCACACGCTCAATCCTGCCATGGCGCATTTCGATGATGGGCGGCAGATGGTTTATGGCACGATGGGCGGTGAGGGCCAGCCGCAGACGCAGGCGGCGCTCTTTTCGCGCTATGCGATGTTTGGTCAGCCGCTACAGGCAGCGCTTGATGCACCGCGTTGGCTCTTGGGCCGCACATGGGGCGAGGAGAGCGTGACGCTGAAACTTGAGAACCGTTTTGATCCGCAGCTTGTCGAGGCTTTGCGCGCGGCGGGACATAAGGTGGAATTGCTGCCAGCTTTCACCAGCACGATGGGCCATGCAGGTGCGATTGTGCGCCGAGCTGATGGCTCATTCGAGGGCGCCAGCGATCCGCGTAGCGATGGTGCAGCGATGGGTTTTTAGCCCATCGCTGATGATGCATTAGGCGCGCGCGGGGCGGTTCTTTTTCTTGAACGGCTTGCCAGCTCCAGCAGGGCGCTGCTCACCGGGACGGAAGGGCGCGCCGCCTTCTGCAGGGCGGTGCTCCTTGGCGCGGTGTTCTTTGGGCTTGTGCTCTTTGGGCTGGAAGTCTTTGCGAGGCTCCTTCGGCCCATCCTGAAAACCGCCCTTGAAGGGCGGCTTGCCAGCGCCCGCATGGGCGCGCTTGGCATCAGGATCATAATCGCGGCGCGGGCTGCGATCCGTCTTGGGCAGATATTTTTTCATCTCCTGCATGGCACCAGCGGCAGGCTGAATATTCACACTCTCTTCATTGGATGATTTACGCACTGACGCTGCAAAGCGCGCGGCAACCGATTCAATGATTTCGAATTTCGTCTCGCGATCAAAAATCTTGATGACGCCAATTTCATTCTTGGTGACATGACCAAGACGGCAGATTACCGGCACGATCCATTTGGGATCGGCATTGTTGGTGCGGCCCACATTCATGCGGAACCACACCATCGGCTCAGTGGAGCGGCGGTTGAAGGATTTGTCCTGACGGGCTTCTCCCTCACCCTCACCATCGCCATAGCGCTGGCGAATTTCGGTGGTCTTCTTGCGCTCTTCGCGGGCGCGCTTGTCGGGCCGCTCGCGCGGGCCACGCTCCGGCGCGCTGCCAGCATCATAAAGATCTTCTGGCGCAGGCAGGCGACCGCGATACATGCGCACCAAAGCGCCAGCAATCTCTTCTGCCGTGCGCTCAGCCATGAGCATTTTGATGAGGACGAGATCTTCTTCGGTCGTAGGATCGGTGAAGATCGGATCATCCTTCATGCGCTGCTGGTCAGCCAGGCGGATCTCTTCGGCGGTGGGCGGGCCACTCCACACAACATCCACACGCGCATTGCCGATCAAAGATTCAGCCTTGCGGCGGCGCGTATAGGGAACGAGCAATACGCATACACCCTTGCGACCTGCTCGGCCCGTGCGGCCACTGCGATGCAAAAGCGTGTCACGGTCATTGGGCAATTCGGCATGGATCACCAGCTCAATGCTGGGCAGATCAATACCGCGCGCGGCCACGTCGGTCGCCACGCAAACACGCGCGCGACCATCGCGCAAAGATTGTAGCGCCTGTGTGCGTTCGCTCTGCGAATATTCGCCCGAAAGCGCGACAGCGGCAAAACCACGCTCCAGAAGGCTGGCATGAAGATGGCGCACAGCCTCACGCGTCTGGCAGAAAATGATGGCACCGCGCGCCTGGAAATAGCGCAGCACATTGACCGTGGCATGTTCGATCTCATTGGGCGCAATGCGAATGGCGCGATAGTCGATATCGCCATGCGGCTGGCTCTGATCCACCGTATCAATGCGGAAGGCATCGCGCTGGTAGCGGCGCGCGAGATTGGCAATGTCGCGCGGAATGGTGGCGGAGAAGAGCAGGGTGCGGCGCTCAGCTGGCGTCGCATCCAGAATGAATTCGATATCTTCGCGGAAGCCCAGATCGAGCATCTCATCGGCTTCGTCGAGCACAACGGCGCG
The DNA here is from genome assembly GCA_947454485.1 of Beijerinckiaceae bacterium. Taxonomy (GTDB): domain Bacteria; phylum Pseudomonadota; class Alphaproteobacteria; order Rhizobiales; family Beijerinckiaceae; genus Terripilifer. The sequence continues at coordinate 128,101 of CANGJJ010000006.1, read as the reverse complement.
CAGGCCCGAAATGTCGAGACGACCGCGCTCCAGATGGTCGCGCAGACGGCCGGGTGTGCCAACGACGATATGGCATCCATCTTCAAGGGCGCGCGCCTCGCGGCGCACATCCATGCCACCAATACAGGCGGCAACGCGTGTTCCTGCGGGGCCATAGAGCCAAATCAGCTCGCGCTGGACCTGCATCGCCAATTCACGCGTGGGCGCCACAACAAGGGCGAGCGGTGCGCCAGCTTGCGGCATACGCTCTTCGCCCTGCAGCAAAGTGGAGGCGAGCGCCAGACCATAGGCAACAGTCTTGCCCGAACCTGTCTGTGCGGAGACCAGCAAATCGCGCTCGAGCGCCTCGGGCTGGAGAACGGCGGCCTGAACGGAGGTGGGTTCTGCATAGCCCTGCGAAGCGAGGGCGCGTTCCAGGCTGGGGTTTGTCGAAGGAAATGGCATGGAGGTGATAGCTGACCTTGAGAGAGGAGGTGTCCGTGGGCGCAATTGGCCATTCGCCCGGACAAAGATGCCGCTGTTGGAAGAGGGCCCCGGACATGCTCGCGGCAAAGGTCGGGGGCAACAGGCCGTTACGGCCAAAATGCATGTCGCAGGCATAGCCTTCCCGGCCTGCGCTCACAAGTGCGGATCTGCCTTGAAAGGCGCTTTCGCCGCTTTGGGCAGCCAGAAAACCGCCCTTTGAGGCAAGGGCGATGCGCGAGGCAGGGAAAGGGCGCGCCTGAGCAAGCGTGAGCTGGGGCGCATACAGAGCCAAAAAGGGCGCGGCAAGGAGGAGCAGGAAAAGCAAGGTCACGGCAATCTCGATCTTCAAAATGGAAGATAGAGTTTACACGCCCAACATGAACAGAACATGAACAGGACTGAGTCATGTGAAAAAAAAAGAGCCACCCGAAGGCGGCTCTGATTCATTGTTGTGACGCGAATATCACAGAGCGCGTTGGCGCGTGGACAAATCGGCCGGACGACGAAGGCCAAGATTTTCGCGCAGCGTCTTGCCCGCATATTCGGTCTGGAAGAGACCACGGCGCTGCAATTCGGGCACCAGTTTGGTGGTGAGCATCGTCACCGCGCCGGGCATATCGCTGGGCAGAATATTGAACCCATCGGCCGCGCCATTGGTGAACCACTCTTCGAGTTCATCAGCGACCTGTTTCACCGAGCCCACCAAGGTCCAGTGATGTTTGGCCGCAGCCGAGCGCATCGCCATCTGCCGCAGGGTCAAGCCTTCGCGGCGCGAAATGGCGATATAGCTCTCCACCGCGCTGACGCGCGCATCATTGACCTTGATATCGGGCATGGGCGCATCGAGATCGAATTTTGACAGATCAATGCCACCAAGATTGGCCGACAAACGCTGCATGGCAACGCGCAGCGGAATGAGCGAATTGAGCTGGTCGAATTTTTCTTTCGCTTCGCTTTCAGTCTCACCCAGGAACAACAATGCGCCGGGCATGACCAAAAGATCTTCGGGCTTGCGGCCGTAATTGGCGCAGCGACCCTTCAGATTGTTGTAAAAGTCCTGCGCATTTTTCAGCACCTGTTGCGAGGTGAAGACGACATCGGCCACGCGCGCGGAGATGTTCATGCCCGGCTCAGATGAGCCAGCCTGAATGAGAACGGGATGACCTTGCGGTGAGCGCGGCACAGCAGAGGGGCCGCGCACTTTGAAATATTTGCCCGTATGGTTGAGCAGATGAACCTTCTTGGGGTCCATATAGACACCGGATTCTTTGTCGCGCGGGAAAGCATCATCATCATAGCTGTCCCAGATGCCGCGCACGACATCGACGAATTCTTCGGCGCGCTCATAGCGTTCTGCATGGGGGACATGTGAATCACGGTTGAACTGCAGCGCATCATCTTTGTTGCTGCCGGTCACAATGTTCCAGGCGGCGCGACCCCCCGAAATATGATCGAGAGAGGCGACGGAGCGCGCGAGATTGTAAGGCTCGAGATAGGTCGTGGTCATGGTGGAGGCCAGACCGAGATTTTTCGTCACCATGGACACGGCTGCGAGGATCGGAACAGGATCCATACGGTCGATGCGCGAGGTCAGGCTCAGCGTTTCAAGATCATCCGTACCCGGAGGGCTCGCAGCATCCGCAATGAAGAGCATATGCAGCTTGGCGCGCTCGATGGCTTGGGCTGCCTCAACCCAGCGTTCGATATTCTGACCACCATCGGTTTTGGACCCGGGCAAGCGCCAGCCTGCCATATGGTAGTTGCCATCGCCCGTAAGGAAGAGCGAGAGTTTCATTTGGCGCTTGGTTGTCTTGTCCATCTTGCGTTCCTGTGTCGTCGTGTCGTCAGAATTGCGGAAGATTATTGGGCAAGGCCCAGCTTGCCGATTACCTCGCGCCAACGCGCCATATCGGCACGCAGACGTTCATCCATTCCCTCGGGTGTGCTCTCAGCTGTCTCCATGCCAAGCTGGCGGAAACGGTCTTTGGTATCTTGCAGAGCCAGCACAGCGCTAATTTCTTTGTTGAGCAGGGTGATTAATTCTTTGGGCGTACCCACAGGTGCTGAAACCCCATTCCATGAGGTCACGATATAGGTCGGCCAGCCACTCTCTGCGACGGTCGGTGTATCAGGGGTCAGTGAGCTGCGCTTCTCACCCGCAGAGGCGATGAGCTTGAGCTGCTTGTCGGCCAGCGGAGCGGCGAAGGCGGCCAGATAGTCAAAGCCGACATCAATATCGCCGCGCGTGAGTGCATGAATCAATTCGGGCGAGCTTTTGAATGGAACGACGGTTGCTTCGCTGCCAATCGTGGCGCGGAACATATCGGCAGCAAGATTTTGCGTACTGCCGGCCGAGATCGCTCCGAAGTTGAGCGTGCGCGGTTTGGCGCGGTCGATGGCGACGAGATCGGCCACAGTGTTGATCGTGTGATTGGCTCTGGTGGCAAGCAGCATGTCGAACTGCGCCAGCATCGAGACCGACATGAAATCTTTGCCCAGATCATAGGGGAGCGTTTTGAAGAGCGAGGCGCTGATCGTGTAGCTATTGCCGATCTGCACCAGCGTATAGCCATCGGGCGGGGCTTGTTTGCCCGCCAGTGCCGAATTGATGCCACCAGCACCGGGACGATTCTCGATGACGAATTGGATGCCCGTACGCTCTGTCACTTTGGCGGTCACAAGGCGGAAGGTGATGTCACCAATGCCGCCCGCAGCAAAAGGCAGAAAGATACGAATCGGCTTGGTGGGAAATTGCTGCGCAATGGCTGCAGGTGATGCCATGAGGGCAGCACTGGCTGCAGAGCCAGCCATCAGCTGTCGGCGAGAGATAGAGGAAGACGACATTGTTCCCACCCGAATGTTCTTTTGGGGCGAACCGCTCAAGGGCGGCGCCGCAGTGCTTGCGCGCCAAAGTTGGCTGCAGCTGTCTTGGAGATGATTAATCGCTTTCGAGCAGGCGGTCCACCCCATCGGCCATTGGAGGGAGGCGCGCACTAGCGCGTTTGGGCTCGATCCCCTACCATCGCGGCAAAGATGACATTGGTGGACAATATGGCACAGAAATTACGCCTCACTCTAGCGATTGCGGATTATCCCCACACAGCCGATTTGCTGAATGGCAAAATTGAAATCGAAGGCGTGGAGGCTGAGTTCATCCGTGTGCAGCCGCAGATCGCCGCCTTCCGCCGCATGGTGCGGCAGGTTGAGTTCGATGTCTGCGAACTTGCGCCCACGACCTATATGATCGCGCGCGCCTATGGTGCGCCCTTTGTCGCTTTGCCGATCTTCATCTTCCGCCGCTTTCACCACGGTGGTTTGCTGGTGCGCCCGGAGGCGGGTATTCGCCATCCCAAAGATCTGGAAGGAAAGCGCGTAGGTGTGCGTGCCTATTCCGTCACCACGGGTGTTTGGACGCGCGGCATTCTCATTGATGACTATGGGCTCGATGCCAGCAAAGTGACATGGGTCGTCGATGACGAAGAACATGTCACCCAGTTGCAGCTGCCCTCCAATGTCATTCACGCGCCCGAAGGTGTTTCGCTGGTCGAGATGATGGCGCGCGGTGATTTGGATGCTGGCTTTGATGGCAATGCGGGCATTGGTCGCTCAGGCGCGCCCACCGGTGGTTGGGCGCAGGTTGAGGCCAAGGGCTATCCCGATATCTTCCCCAATGTGGAAGAGCTCGAAGCCGATTGGTATCGCCGCACCGGCATTTATCCGATGCATGGGACGATTGTGGTGAAGGATTCTGTTCTGGCCGAACATCCTTGGGTTGCCCGCTCGCTCTATGATGCTTTTGAACGCGCCAAACAGGCTTGGTTGGTGAAGCTTCATGCGGGAGAGGCCAATACGGCGGTTGACCAGCGCTATCGTGCGCTCAGCAAGATCGTGGGCTCAGATCCATTGCCCTATGGGATGGAGGCCAATCTGCCGACGATCCTCAAACTGGAAGATACAGCCTATAAACAGAAGCTGATTCCCCAGCATGTCCCGATCGAGCACAGTTTTGTGGATCCGCTGAAGCTGTGATCTTCTGGCGCGGTTGATTTTGGAAGGATGAACCATGGCCCTTGCGCCCCTCAGTGGTTTGCGTGTGGTCGAATTGGCGCGCATTCTGGCGGGTCCCTGGATCGGCCAGACTTTGGCCGATCTTGGCGCAACTGTGATCAAGGTGGAGAGTCCGCAGGGCGATGATACGCGCAGCTGGGGACCGCCCTTTGTTGATCGCGCGGATGGGGATCGCTCCGCCGCCTATTTCCATGCGACCAATCGTGGCAAGCAATCCATCATCTGCGACTTTTCTGATGCGGATGATCTGGAGCGTTTGAAAGCGCTGATCTCGGATGCTGATGTCGTCATCGAAAATTTCAAAGTCGGGGGCCTGCGCAAATTTGGCCTTGATTATGAAAGCGTCGCCCTCATCAATCCGCGTGTTGTCTATGCCTCCGTCACGGGCTTTGGCCAGGATGGTCCGCGCGCTGCGCAAGCGGGTTATGATTTCATGATCCAGGGCATGAGCGGCATTATGGATCTGACAGGCGAGCCCGATGGTGAGCCGCAGAAAGTTGGTGTTGCCTGGATTGACGTCTTCACTGGCCTTTATGGCGTGATCGGCATTCAGGCTGCTTTGGCAGAGCGCGAAAGCTCAGGCCTTGGTCAGCATGTCGATCTGGCTCTGCTCGACACCGGCATTGCAGTGCTTGCCAATCAGGCGATGAACCATCTGGTCGGGCAAACGCCGCGCCGTATGGGCAATGCCCATCCCAATATCGTGCCTTATCAGGTTTTCCCCGCCGCCGATGGTCATCTGATCATCGCTTGCGGCAATGATCGGCAATTTGCGGCTTTGTGTGATTTGCTTGGCCTGCCCGGTGTTGCCGAGCAACCAGATTATTCGACCAATGCGGCGCGTGTGAAAAATCGCGCGGTGCTGTGCCCCATGCTCGCGCAGAAAACATCACTGCGTAAAAAGGGCGAGCTGATCGCCGCGCTTGAGCGCGCTGGAATTCCCGGTGGCCCGATCAATACGGTTGCTGAAGCTTTGGAAGATCCCCAGGTGATCGCGCGCGGCCTTGTGGTGCAGGCCAATGGGATCCGCAGTGTGCGCACCCCCATTCGTTTTTCGCGCAGCTCTCTGGCATTGGGGCGTGGGGCGCCGGCTCTTGGCGACGGGCCATGGTCCTTCAGCGCCAATGACAATATTCGCGGCGGCTGATCGGGCTGGAACAGTCGCAGGCAAGGTCATTCCCCGCCTGCGACTTTGATCATTACCAGTTCTTCGGCAGGAAGGCGCCGAACTTCGCGCGCACATCCTTTTCAAGCTCGGGGCTGTTGCGCACAACATCGGGCCAGCTGGCCTTGCGGTTCCACGGCACGCAAGCATCAATGATCATGCGCGAGTTCATATTGTGCTTGTCCTCAGGATAGGACATCGGATCGAGATGGGTGCTCCAGCAGCCATGCAAGAGCTGCACATCATCGCGCGGATCGCAGCGTGTGCAGATCGACCAGATCACGTCATTGATATTGGCCGGGTCGATATCATCATCCACCACAACGACAACGCGGTTGGCATAAGCACCCGCATGACATTGTGAGGCGATGAGGCCGGCCTGTTTGGCATGGCCTGCATACATCTGCTTGATCGAGACGGTGAGCCACATGCGGCTGCCGCCCGCTTCATGCGACCACACACCGCGTACTTCGGGCACACCGGCGGCTTCCAACTCTTGCCACACAGCGCCCGAGCGCGCGGTGCCGCGATAGAATGTATCATCATTGGGCGGCACGCCGGGAATAGCGCCGGTGAGAACCGGGTTGTCGCGATGCCAGAAGGTCTCGACGCGAATGGCAGGGCGCATATCCTTGCCGCCGGCATAATAGCCGGTCCATTCGCCCAGCGGGCCTTCTTCAATCAGGTCGCCCTTGTGCACATAGCCTTCAAAAGCGATCTCGGCTTCGGCGGGAATCGGCAGGCCCGTGACGGGGCCGTTGATGATGCGGATTTCTTCGCCCAAAAGGCCGCCTGCAGCTTCAAACTCATTCTTGCCATAGGGGATCTCAAGACCCGCCACAGCAAAGAGGCCGGGGTGAACGCCAACCACGACGGCGATAGGGCAGGGCTGCCCCTTCTCATGATATTTGCGCATGAGAATGTCGCCGTGCTTGCCCTTGGAGATCATGACCGAGGCGGTCTTCTTGTCATGGACCTGCACGCGATAGGCGCCATAGTTGATCCAGCCTGACTCGGGGTCCTTCATGATGACCATGCAGCCGGTCCCCATGAAATAGCCGCCATCGCCCTCGTGCCAACGGGGGGTGGGGATTTTCAAAAGGTCGATGTCGTCGCCGGTGAAGGTGTTTTCCAAAAGCGCGCCATGATTGACCTGTTTGGGCGGAATGGTCGGCGCATTCTTCATATAGTCGCGCCAGAAGCGCACCAGATCGACTTCGCTCGTATCTTCGGGAAGGCCCAGGGTGAGGGCGATGCGCTTCACTGAGGTCAGCAGATTGGAGAGGACACGGAAGCCCGGCTCATAGCCCGGCACTTTGTCGAACAGAACCGAGGGGCGATTCATGCCGCGCATGGCGATATCGATAATGCCGCCAATCTCGCGCTCACGATCGGCGCCCTCGATGTGAATAAGCTCGCCCGCACGCTCCATATGAGCGATCCAGTCGCGCAAATCCTGTCCCCGCGCGGTGCGCCCCGACGATGCCATGAAAGTCTCCCGAAACTTGGCCCTGACAGCCGATACCATTGGTTTGTGCCAAAATTGGATCACGTTCCGCAGGCCCGGTCAATGCTGCGGCGACGCCTGTTCGGTCTTTGTCAAAAGAAACAAACAGGGGCAGGAAAGCCCGCTATTCCGCTCTTTTGCGAGCTGCCAGCCAAAATGTGCACAAAGGCGTTGGGGCCCTGTGGCGCTCTTGCGGGCAGACCGAAAAGCAGCTTTAGTACAAAAAATGGTTCACTCGGTCCGGAGCCGCTTTTGCGATGAAGCCTCCTTCCTTCGCCTATCACGATCCCAAGAGCGTCGAAGATGCCGTGGCGCTGCTGGGCTCTTTGGAAAATGCCAAGCTGCTGGCGGGCGGGCAATCGCTCATGCCCATGCTCAATATGCGCTTCGTTCTGCCCGACCATGTGATCGATCTGAACAATATCCCCGGCCTTGCGGGCGTCGAGCTGCATGATCAGGCGCTGGTCATTGGTGCCATGACGCGCCAGCGCGAGCTGGAGTTCAGCGACCTTGTCGCCACCCATTGCCCCATTCTGGCAGAGGCCCTGTTGCAGGTCGGCCATCGCCAGACCCGTAACCGCGGCACGATTGGCGGCTCTTTGTGCCATCTCGATCCTGCGGCTGAATTGCCGACCCTGTGCCTTGCGCTCGAGGCGCAAGTGGAGGTCGTGGGCCCTTCCGGCCCGCGCGGCCTGATGTTTGCCGACTTTCCGCTTGGCTATATGACACCCGCCATTGGCGCGGATGAGCTTGTCACGCGCATTGCTCTGCCGCTCTGGCCCAAGGGTCATGGTTATGCGTTCGAAGAATTCGCCCGCCGTCATGGTGATTTTGCCATAGCCTCGGCGGCTGTGGTTCTGACGCTCGATGCGCAGGGCGCAATTGACCGCGTGGCGGTTGCCATTGGCGGTGTTTGCGCCACGCCCATGCGCATGGAGGCGATTGAGGCGGCCTTGATGGGGCGCGAGCCCTCGCCCGAACTCTTCCGCGCAGCAACCGCTGCCTGCAAAGAGTTGGATGCTTTGGGAGATGTGCATGCGCCAGCCTCCTATCGCCAGCATTTGGCCGGCGTGATGGTGCGGCGTGCACTTGTGCGCGCCTGTGAGCGGGCCAGCGCGGGGAGCAAGTCATGAGCGAGCCGATGCGCGAGATTGAAGTGACGGTGAATGGCAAGCTGCATAGAGCGAGCGTGCCTGTGCGCATGACTTTGTCTGATTGTTTGCGCCATGAATTTGGCCTCACCGGGACACATGTGGGCTGCGAACATGGTGTATGCGGCGCTTGCACGGTTTTGTTTGATGGTCATTCCGCGCGCTCCTGCCTGATGCTGGCGGTGCAGGCCAATGGCCATGAGATCGAGACAATCGAAGGGCTGGAATCTGCCAAGGGCGAGTTGAGCCATTTGCAGGCGGCTTTGCGTGATCATCACGGATTGCAATGCGGCTTCTGTACGCCTGGCATGTTGACCACGCTGACCGAATTGCTGCGCGATAATCCATCGCCCACCGATTCTGATGTGCGCATCGCGATCTCTGGCAATCTGTGCCGCTGCACCGGTTATGAGGGCATTGTGGCGGCAGCGCTTGATGCCGCCCAGCGCATCAAAGACGCGGGGAGCCGCGCATGAACAGGATTGTTGGCACCAGTGTTGAGCGTGTCGAAGATCGTGCCTTGCTGCGCGGTCAGGCCTGCTTTGTCGACGACATCAGCTTCCCCGGCCTGTTGCATGCTGCTTTTGTGCGCAGTGCTGAAGCCCATGCGCTGATCCGCACGGTTGATATTTCCGCTGCGCTCGATGTGCCGGGCGTGCGCGCGATCTGGCGTATGGAAGATATCGCCCATCATCTGAGCGATCCTCTCTTGAAAGTCGCGCTGCCTAGCCCGGCCTTCCGGCAAGAGCTGCATCGTCCCACCCTGAGCGATCAAGAAGTCGTGCATGTGGGCGAGGCCATTGCGGTGGTGATCGCCGATAGCCGCTATATCGCCGAAGATGCCGCTGCGCTTGTCATGGTCGATTATGAGCCGCTGCCGGCTGTGAGTGATTGCAAGGCCGCGCTGGAGGCTGATGCGCCGCGCGCTCATTCCAGCCAGCCGCATAATCTGGTCGCCGAATTCACCATGGGCTATGGCGACCATGAGACGGTCTTTGCCAGCGCCCCGCATGTGTTCCATGAAGAGCTGTGGCAGCATCGCGGTGTTGCCCATTCGATGGAATGTCGCGGCGTTGTGGCGCGCCACGACCGACTCGAAGACATCATCACGCTCTGGAGCTCGACGCAGACGCCCCATGCCTGCAAGCGTGTGATTTGCGATGTGCTGGGTCTTGATGAAGACAAGCTGCGCGTTGTGACGCCCGATGTCGGTGGTGGCTTTGGCCCCAAGCTCGTTTTCTATCCCGAAGAGGTGATCCTTGCTTTGGCAGCGCGTGAATTGCGCGCTCCGGTCAAATGGATCGAAGATCGCCGCGAACATTTCGTCTCTACGACACAAGAGCGCGACCAGCTTTGGGATATGCAGATCGCGGTCGACAATGATGGCAAGATTCTTGGTCTGCGTGGTCTGCTCGTTCACGATCACGGTGCCTATACGGCGCGCGGCGTGAATGTGCCTTATGGATCTGCTGCGGCGATCACGCTGCCCTATATTGTTCCGTGCTTCTTCCTCGACATCAAACTCGCCGTCACCAACAAAGTGCCCGTGACTCCCATTCGTGGTGCAGGCCAGCCGCAGGCTGTCTTTGCGATGGAACGTTTGATGGATCGCGTGGCGCGCGAATTGAAGCTGACGACCGATGAAGTGCGTCGTCGAAATCTCGTGCCCCCAGAGCTGATCCCCTATACGACGCCGCTCAAGACGCGCGGCGGTATGCAGGTCGTGCTCGACAGTGGTGATTATCCTGCCACTCAAGCGGCGGCTCTTGAGAAAGCCGATTGGGCGGGCTTCCGCGCGCGTCAGGCTGCTGCGCGCAAAGAGGGGCGCTATCTTGGGATTGGCCTTGCCAATTATGTTGAAGGTACAGGTCGCGGACCTTTTGAACCTGTCAGTGTACGCATCGGCGAGAATGGTCGCATTCATGTGGCCAGCGGTGCTGCTGCTATGGGCCAGAGCACCAAGACCATGCTCGCGCAGGTCGTCGCTGAACAGCTTGGTTGCGACATGAGCAATATTACTGTCGTGACGGGCGACACAGCCGCCATTGATTATGGCATGGGTGGCTTCAATAGCCGTCAGGCCGTTATGGCAGGCGCCTCAGCTCATGCAGCTGCCAAGAAAGTGCGCGCCAAAGCTCTGACCGTTGCTGCACATATGCTTGATGTGGGCGAGCAAGCGCTCGAAGTTGAAGGTCGCCATGTGCGCCTCAAAGGCAATGACGAGCGCAAGGTTGGTTTGGGTGAGATCGCGCGCGCTCTGGCCGGTCTGCCTGGCTATTATGTGCCCGGTGGTCTTGATCCGGGTTTGGAGGCAACCGAGCGCGTCATCATCAATGATATGACCTATGCCAATGGCACAGCGGTTGTTGAGGTTGAGGTCGATCCTGAGACGGGGCTTGTGCAACTGACCCATGTCACTTTCGCGCATGATTGCGGCAATGTCTTGAATCCGCAAATTGTCGAGGGGCAGATCATCGGCGGCATGGCCCATGGTATCGGCAATGCGCTGTATGAATGGATGGGCTTTGACGAAAATGCCCAGCCTGTCACCACGACCCTTGCAGAATATTTGCTGGTGAGTGCGACAGAAATGCCGATGAAAGTCGACATTGTGCATCTGACGTCGCCCACACCGCTCAACGAGCTTGGCATCAAAGGTGTCGGTGAATCGGGCGTTATCCCGATGACGGCGGCTGTGGCCGCTGCAGTGGATGATGCGCTCGCGCCCTTCAATGTCAAAATCACCCGCGTGCCGATCACGCCCCCCGATCTCGTCTCCCTTATCGAGAAGGCTGCTGCCCCATGACAACGCGCATCACCATTCGCAAGCCCGATGATTGGCATTTGCATGTGCGCGACAATGAGATGCTGAAAGCATCTTTGCCGTTCACGGCGCAGAAATTTGGCCGCGCGATTCTGATGCCCAATCTCGTGCCGCCTGTGCGCACGGCTGCTGATGCAGACGCTTATCGCAAGCGCGCTATGGCGGTCTTGCCGAAGGATACGACCTTTAAGCCGCTGATGACCTGCTATCTGACCGATGACACGGATCCAGATGATGTCGAGCGCGGTTTCAAAGAGGGCATCTTCACCGGCGTGAAGCTTTATCCTGCCAATGCCACGACCAATTCAGCGGCGGGCGTGACTGATTATCGCAAGATTGAGCCCGTGCTGGCGCGCATGGAAAAAATTGGCATGCGCTTTTTGATCCATGGGGAAGAGGTCGATCCGGCGGTGGATGTGTTCGACCGCGAGGCCGTCTTCATTGAGCGCCGCCTCATTCCGATGACGAAGAAGTTTCCCGGTCTCAAGATCATTCTTGAACATCTGTCCTCCAAGATTGGCGTTGAATATATCCGCTCGTCTGCGCCGCAGGTTGGCGCTTCGATCACGCCCTATCATTTGCGCCACAACCGCACAGATTGGCTCGGCTGGGGCAATCGCCCCTATTTCTACTGCATGCCTGTGATCAAGACGGAGCATGATCGTCTCGCCCTGATTGATGCAGCGACATCGGGTGATGCCTGTTTCTTCCTTGGAACTGATTCTGCGCCGCATGCTGTTGCCAAGAAGCTCGGCGTTGTGGGCGCTGCCGGGCTCTTCAATGCGCCGGTCGCGATTGAGACCTATGCGCAGGTTTTTGAGGAGCAGGGCAAGCTGCAGAATTTGGAAGCCTTCGCTTCGCTTAATGGTCCGCGCCATTATGGCATGGAGCCCAATAGCGAGACGATCACACTTGAGAAGCGGGATTGGGTTGCCCCCGATGAGATTAAGGTCGCGGGGCCGGAAGAGCGTGCATTGATTTATCGCGGCGGTGAAGTCATTCCCTGGAAGGTTATTCAATCATGACATTACTCAACGAACTTTCCGCCACTGAGGCGGCACAGAAGATCAAGGCTGGCGAGATTACATCCGAGCAATTGGTGCGCGCCTGTATCGAGCGCATCGAGGCGCGCGAAGATGTTGTGCATGCGTGGTCAGCGACGGATTTTGACAAGGCCCTGGCTGCTGCGCGCGCTTGTGATGCGACGCCTCCCAAGGGTCCCTTGCATGGCGTTCCGGTTGGCGTGAAGGATGTTTTGAACACGCATGATCTGCCGACGCAGATGGGCTCCCCAATTTATGACGGCTATCAAAGCCGCAATGATGCAGCTTGCGTTGCTCTTGCGCGCGCAGCGGGTGCGGTTGTTCTTGGCAAGACGGTGACCTGCGAGCTTGCGGGCATTGCGCCGGGCGCTACCACCAATCCGCATGATGTGACGCGCACGCCCGGTGGCTCGTCGAGCGGCTCGGCTGCGGCTGTTGCTGACTTCATGGTGCCGCTGGCTTTTGGCACGCAGACCGGTGGCTCTGTTCTGCGCCCCGCCTCTTATTGCGGCATTGTCGGCTATAAGCCGACCTATAACACCTATAATCGCGAAGGGTTGAAATTTGCAGCCGAGTCGCTCGACACGATTGGCCTGTTCGGGCGCACGGTTGAAGATTGCGCGCTTTTCTCAACGGGTCTCACCAATCAGCAGATTGATGCGCGTGCGTCCAAGCGCGCGCCGCGGATCGGTATTTGCCTGACGCCAATGTATGAGAAGGCAAAGCCCGAGACGAAGAAGGCTTTGGACGAAGCTGCTGCGAAAGCCAAGGCGGCTGGCGCTTCGGTGCGCATGTTCAAACTGCCCGCCAAATTCGCGCGCATCAGTGAGACGCGCGAAGTGCTCAACAATGTCGAGCGCGCACGCTCGCTTGCATGGGAATGGGCGCATCACCGCGGGCTTTTGAGCCCGCAGATGACGAAGTCCATTGAGCTTGGTCTCAAGACATCAGAGGCGGCCTATCATGATGAGCTGCGCTTTGCAGAATTTGCGCGCGTGAAGCTTGATGAGCTCTTCGCCGATTACGATATTTTGCTCGCCCCTTGTGTTCATGGTGAAGCGCCTGTGGGTCTTGCTTTCACAGGCGAGCCGGCGTTCCAGGGCTTCTGGACCTGCCTGCATGTCCCAACTCTTGCGCTGCCTGCGGCGCGCGGTCGCAACAAAATGCCTGTCGCTGTGCAGGTGATTGCCCCGCGCTGGCAGGATCAGCGCTTGCTACAAGCCTCCATCTGGCTGCGCGATCGCGCAGGGATCAGCCTGCCCATTCCTAAAATCAAGAAATCTGCGGAGTAAGCCTGTGGCGTCAACTATGCTCACCTTGCTGAATGCGCAGGACATGCGTCGCTTTTATGCGGAAGGTCACTGGCAGGATGATACGATCTTCCAGCTCGTGGCCGCCCATGCGCGCAAGACACCCGGCAAGGTTGCTTTGCGCGATCAAAAGCGGGCGATTACCTACAGCGCTTTGATTGGTGCTGTGGAGGCGCTCGCAGGTGATCTACATCGTCAAGGCGTCAAGGCTGGTGAGCGTGTGGCTGTCTGGTTGCCGAGCCGTCTTGAGACGGCTGTGGCATCGCTGGCCTGTTCGCGCAATGGCTATGTCTGCTGCCCCTCGCTCCATCGCGATCACACGGTCGCTGAAATTCGCGATCTTATGATCCGTATGCGCGCGAGCGCTTTGATCACTGAGCGCGGTTATGGGGCTGATGCGCACAAGGCCGATATCTTCAATGAGCTTGGTGCGATCCCCTCGCTGCGCGCGGTTTATGGCCTTGACCCGCTTTCGAGCGATGAGGCGAAGCTCTCGTTCAAAGATCTGAACGGCGCCCCGCCTGAGGTCCGCAGTGATCCCAATACGATTGTCTATCTCGCCTTCACATCCGGCACGACGGGCATCCCCAAAGGCGTCATGCATAGCGACAATACTTTGCTTGCCAATGCGCGTGCGCTGTCAGCTGACTGGTCGCTGCTGGAAGATAGTGTTGTCTATTCGATGAGCCCGCTCAGCCATAATCTGGGCTATGGCGCTTGTGGTATGACGCTCATTCGTGGCGGTGAATTCATTGTCCATGATCTGCCACGCGGCAAGAGCCTTGTTGATCGCATCATTGATGCCGGCACGACTTTCATCATCGGCGTTCCAACCCATGCGATTGACCTATTGAGCGAGATCCGCCAACGCGGTTTGAAACAGCTGGGGCAGGTGAAGGGCTTCCGCATCTCGGGCGCATCAGTGCCGCCGAGTGTTGCAGCTGGTTTGCTCGATCACGGTGTTGTGCCGCAGAGTGGCTATGGCATGACCGAGGCTGGCTCGCATCACTACACCGTGCCGAGCGATGATGCGCAGACGATCTGTGAAACCTCAGGTCGAGCTTGCTCTGGCTATGAGGTGAAGATTTTTGCGCAGGATGATCCTGATCGCGAATTGCCCGCGGGCGAGGCTGGGCAGATTGGCGGGCGCGGCGCGAGTTTGATGCTGGGCTATTTCGACGATCAGGAAGCGACCGAGACATCTTTCAATCGCAGTGGCTGGTTCATGACCGGCGATCTGGGTTGGATGGATGAGAAAGGCTATCTGCGCATCACGGGTCGCAAGAAAGACGTCATCATTCGTGGCGGTCATAATATCTATCCCGCACGGATCGAAGCGCTCGCTATGCGGCATGAGCTTGTCGACAAGGCAGCAGCTCTGCCTGTGGCAGATGATCGCCTTGGCGAGAAGGTTTGCTTGGCCGTCGTGCTGCGCAAGGCTGAGGCGATGACGCCGGATGATTTGCTGAGCCATCTCGATGATGCAGGTCTGTCACGCTTTGATATGCCTGAATTCGTTCTTGTGCTCGACAAAATGCCACTGACACCCAGCGGCAAGATTTTGAAGCGCGATCTGGTGAGCGGGGTGAGCGAGGGTCGTTTTGCACCTGTGCCTGTGCGCTTCAAACCCAAAGCTGTTGCGTGAGGCTGAACTGATGCGTGCCGTTGTTCTTCGTTCTTTTGGTCCTTACGACGATGCGCGTGTCGAGGATGTGGCTGTGCCACAGCCCGGCCCCGGTGAAGTATTGATGGAGGTGCATGCTGCACCTGTTAACTTCGTCGATTTGTTGGTCATCAGCGGCAAATATCAATTTTTGCCCAAGCTGCCTTTCACGCCGGGCAAGGGCCCTGTGGGTGTTGTTACAGCCCTTGGTGAGGGTGTTACCAATCTCAAAGTTGGGACGCGTATTCTCGCCATGGCTGAGCAGGGCGGCTATGCACAATATGCGCTCGCGCCTGCCAAGAGCTGCTATGCGCTGCCCGACGGACTGTCTTATACGCAGGCTGGCGCCATGTCGCTTGCCTTCGACACATCATGGTTTGCATTGCGCGAGCGTGCGCGTTTGCAGCCGGGCGAAACTGTTCTTGTGTTGGGCGCAACGGGCGCTGTGGGGCAAGCCAGTGTGCAATTGGCCAAAGCCATGGGTGCGCGCGTTTTGGCAGGCATTTCTTCGCGTGCCAAAGAGGCGCAGGCGCTGGCTGCTGGTGCTGATGGTGTCGTTGATCTGTCAGCTCCTGATTTGCGCGAGAGCCTGCGTGCGCAGGTTCATGCGCAGACCGATGGCAAGGGCGTCGACATCATTCTCGATCCCTTGGGCGGTGATGTGTTTGACGCCGCCATCCGAGCTTTGGCCTGGTGTGGCCGTCTTGTGGTTATCGGCTTTGCGGCTGGGCATATTCCCTCCGTCAAAGTGAATTATCTGCTCGTTAAAAATATCGAAGTCTCAGGTCTGCAGGTGAGCGATTATCGCAAGCGACGCCCAGAACAGGTTGCGCAATGCTATCGCGAGGTCTTTGATTTTTATGTGCAGGGCAAGCTGAAGCCGCTCGCAGCTTCTGAGTTGCCACTCGACAATTTTGCGCAGGCGCTACGCGCTGTTGAAGAACGCACAGCGCAAGGGCGTATGATTTTGCTGCCGTGGAGTGCAGCATGAGTTTTCGCTACGATGAGATCGGGCAACGGCTGAAGGCGTTTCGCCTCGCCTCTGGTATGAGCGCGGATGAAATCGCCCGCCGTATCGGTATTTCGCGCACCGCTCTTTATCGTTTCGAACGCGGTGAATTGGCCAAGATCGAGACGCTCGAAAAGCTCGCTGAATTGCTGGATGTGTCGATCCCGACACTTTTGGGTGTTGGCATCGAATATATCTCCTCGGCTGTGGCTTATTTCGAGCGCTTGCGGCAATTGGAAGAGCAGGCCGAACATATCGTCGTTCTTGCTGGCCCCTTGTCTTACCTGCTCGCCTCAGAGCGCTTTGATGAATTGCTGAAACAGTTGCTGATCGAGAGTGTGGCAGCTGATATTCCCGACCGTGAACGCGTCATGGCGGATATCAACACCATCCTCGACATTCTGGTTGAGCGCAAAGCAACCTTCCGGCGTCGTCAGCCCGGTGTTGTCAATCTCATCTCTGGTATCGAGATCGAACGTTTGCTGCGCAATGGCTTTGTGGGAAAAGCGCAACTGCCGCAAGATCAGCAGGATCAGCGCCGCGCATTGGCGCAAGCCGAGATTGAATATTTCGCTGAGTTAATCTCCAGCGGGCCGATTGGTGTGCAGATTGGTGTCGTGCGTGATGCCTTGCCGCAGACAGGCTTTCAAATCTTCCGTCAGCCCGACCGCAAGGTGATGACGCTGAGCCCTTTCCGATTGGGCGAAAATCCCAATGTGCGTGTGGGCGTCGCAATGATTACATCGGCGCAAGAGGCGCTCACGCTGCATGAGAAGGCTGTGAAAGAAATGTGGGGCACGGCCCTCAAGGGTGAAGCGGCCAGTGCCTATCTTCGCTCACTGATGCAATCGGTAAAATCATCCACCGCAAAGCCACGCTAAAGAACGGCAAGGGGAGGGGCTTATGGCCAAGTTAGAGCTTACATTGGCATGCGGTGACTATGAGATCATTCGCCCGCTGAAAGACGGCACGGTGAAGCCAGATGGCATTGAGCTCAATGTCCTCACGGCGATGGATTCCACCACGCGCCATTATCGCTTCTTGCGTAACCGCGATTTTGATGTGGGTGAAGTTTCCGGCTCGTCTTATATCGCCTCCAAAGACAAGGGCTTTGGTTTTGATGCGCTGCCTGTCTTTTTGCATCGCCGCTTTCGCCATGGCTTTATCTTCATCAACACATCTAAGGGCATCAAGAGCCCGAAGGATCTGATTGGTCGCAAGGTCGGTCTCAAGCAATATCAATCGACTGCTTTGTTGTGGTTGCGTGGTTTGCTCGACCATGAATATGGCGTGCCGTTCAAATCAATTGATTGGTACACAGAGCTTGCCGAGGCTGTTGAGTTCACGCCGCCTCCGGGCCTCAATCTGCAGCGCATCCCCGATGACAAGTCGATTGAGACCATGCTGGCAGAGGGTGAGATTGATGCGCTCATCCATCCCGATCTAATTGCGCCGCTCGTCAATAAAGATCCGCGGGTTGGCCGCCTGTTTCCCAATTACAAAGCCGAAGAGATCGCCTTCTATAAGCGCACGCAGATCTTCCCGATCATGCATGTGCTTGGCATCAAGCATGAGATCGTCGAGAAATATCCCTGGGTGCCTGTCAATCTGTTCCATGCATTTGAGCGGGCCAAAGAGATCGGTATGCAGCGCATGGAAAATCCGCGCGTTGCGCCGCTTGCTTGGTATCGCGAGGCTTGGGAAGAACAGGAAGAGATCTTGGGGCCTGATCCATGGGAATATGGCCTCACGCCCAATAATGCCAAGCAGCTTGATATGCTGGCGGGCTTCTCGCACGAGCAGGGCCTGACCAGTCGCCGTCTGACGCTTGATGAATTGTTTCTGCCTGTCGGGCAGGGCCACAAGCGCGGCAAAGTTTTCCGCATCTGAGGAGCTCGTGGCATGAAACTGCCCACTTTTGATTATCACGCGCCCACCTCACTGGCTGAGGCTGTGGCACTGCTGGCGGCCTCCGAAGGGTCGGCGCGTCCTATTGCAGGCGGGCAGAGCTTGATGCCGGTCATGGCATTTCGTCTCGCGCAGCCATCTGCATTGGTCGACCTGCGCCATGTGCCCGGGCTTGATTCCATTGAGGTGCTCGCCAAGGAAGTGAAGATCGGCGCCATGGTGCGCTGGCGCATGATCGAAGAGAGCCGCGAACTTGCGCGTGTTGTGCCCGTTCTGGCTGCGGCGATGGAACATGTCGCGCATTATCAGATCCGCAATCGCGGCACGGTTGGCGGCAGTTTGGCCCATGCTGATCCTGCTGCAGAGTTCCCTGCACTGGCTGTGGCCTGCGATGCGGTGATTGATGTTGTGGGGAGCAAAGGCGCGCGCGCGATCAAAGCGGCGGATTTATTCACGGGTGCTCTGGAGACTTGCCTTGCTGATGATGAGATCATCACAGCTGTGCGCGTGCCCGTATGGCCCAAGCGCCGCCGCTGGGGCTTCCAAGAATTTGCGCGCCGGCGCGGTGACTTTGCCATCGCGGGGATCGTTGCTTTCTATGATCTTGATCAGCAGGGACTGATCACGCAGGCCCATATCGGCGTCTTTGGTGCGACCGATATTCCGCGCCGTCTGCCCAACGCTGAGGCTGCCTTGAATGGTCAAGAGCCGAGTGAGGCCTTGTTTGAAACTGTGGGTGATGTCGCGAGCGGAGAAGTTAATCCGCAGAGTGATATTCATGCCTCGAGAGATTATCGCCGCTCGCTTGTGGGCACTTTGACCAAACGCGCGCTTGCGCAGGCTGCCAAGTGAGGTCCGCCATGACAGTTTCTTTTGACGTCAATGGCCGCAAGGTCACTGTTGATCCAGCCGCGCGAACAACACTCGCCGATTGCTTGCGCCATGATGTGGGCATGACCGGCACGCATGTGGGTTGTGAACACGGTGTGTGCGGCGCATGTACAGTGATTGTGAATGGCGAGGCCGTTCGCTCTTGCCTCATGCTCGCGGTGCAAGCAGATGGCGCCAAGATCACGACCATTGAGGGGATCGGAGCTGGCGAGGAGCTTTCTCCCTTGCAGCTCGCCTTCAAAAAGCATCACGGTTTGCAATGTGGTTTCTGCACGCCGGGCATGTTGACCACGCTTCACGCTTTGCTCAGCCAGGAGCCTGATGCGGACGAAGAGCGCATCCGCGATGTTTTGTCGGGCAATATCTGTCGTTGCACAGGCTATATTCCGATCATCGAAGCTGCGATGGAAGCGCGCGAAGCCTATCGCGCCAAGGCGGGGGAGAGCTGATATGCGCACCGTCAACACTTACATTGGTAGCCCCGTTGAGCGGATCGAAGATCAGCGCTTTTTGACGGGCACGGGCGAATATGTCGGCGACATGTCGCGCGAAGGCATGTGGCATGCGGTTTTCTTGCGCAGCCCCGTTGGTCATGGCCGCATTTTGAAGATTGATGCTTCGGCTGCGCTGGCGCTTGAGGGCGTGCGCGCTGTGCTTACGGGCGATGATATGGGTGAGGATGTTCCCACCATCCCCTTCCGTCGTCCCAATCCGACCATCGGTCCTTTTGCGCAGCCCATTATCGGGCGCGGCAAAGTGCGCTATTTTGGTGAGCCGATTGCGGTCGTGTTGGCAGACTCCCAAGAGATCGCTGAAGATGCACTTGGTTTGATTGATGTGGAGTATGAGCAGCTCCCGGCGGTGCTTGATCGCGAAACTTGCTTTGCCGATAAGGTGCTTTTGTTCGAGGCGCAGAAGTCCAATGTGACCTCTGTCTTTAATGCCCAGAAGGGCAGTGCGGATGAGGCCTTTGCCAAGGCCGATGTTGTGGTCAAGGATCGCTTCTATACGCAGCGCCAAACCGCAACGCCGATGGAAACGCGCGGTCTTCTGGCCGAATGGGATGAGAAAAACCGGCGCTTACGCGTGTCAGGTGCAGCCAAGCTCCCCTTCTTCAATCGCAAAACCATGGCCGATATGATGAAGCTGCCCGAAGAGGCGGTGGATTATATCGAGGTTGATGTGGGCGGCGGCTTTGGTGCGCGCGGCGAATTCTACCCCGAAGACTTTTTGTGCGCCTTTGCCGCGCGCAAGTTCAACAAACCGATCAAATGGGTTGAAGATCGCCGCGAACATTTCACCGCGATTGGTCATTCGCGTGAATGTGAAGCGCAGGTGGAATTGGCGCTGTCAAAAGATGGCACGATCTTGGGGATGCGTGGCGATCTTTATGTCAATATCGGCGCTTATGTGCGGCCCAACGGTATGACGCCTGTGCGTAATGCGGCGCAGTTCATGACAGGGCCTTATCGTGTGCCCAATATTGATCTCAAAGCCCATGCCTTTGTGAGCAACAAAACACCCGCCGGTACTTATCGCGGGCCGGGGCGCTATGAAGGCTGCTTCTTCATGGAGCGGCTGATGGAGATGGCGGCTGACGCTCTGCAGATGGATCGCGTGGCGCTGCGTCGCAAGAATCTCCTTACCAATACCGAGATGCCTTATCCGCTCGCCACTGTTCTGCCGAGCGATGGCCGCGCGGAGACCAATTGCGACAGCGGTGATTATCGCGAGACATTCGACCGCTGCCTGAAAGAGTTTCACTGGGACGAGAAAGCCAAGCTGGATGGTCAGCAGGTTGATGGTCGCTATCACGGCATCGCCATTGCCAGCTTCATTGAAGGTGGTGCATCGGGCCCCTCCGAGGCTTGCAAGCTCGAATTGGAGGCCGATGGCAGTGTGACTTTGTATATCGGTTCATCTTCGATTGGGCAGGGCGTCGAGACGGTGATGTTGCAGATCACTGCGGATGCGCTTGAGCTGCCGATGGATCGCTTGCGCATCTATCACGGTTCGACTGATCTGTTGAAGGAAGGTTGGGGCTCTTATGGCTCGCGTGCGACCGTCATGGGTGGCAGCGCGATCATGATGGCGGCTGAGAAAATGTTGGACCGCTTCCGCGAAGAGGCGGCCAAGCGTCTCAATGTCGATCCCTCGTCACTCACCATTGCTGAAGGCGTGGCGCGTCATGCGGATGGGCGCTCTGTGCCACTTGCGGAGGTCGCCTCTGCCAAGATTGTCACTGAGGCCAAATATACGAGCTGGACGCCGACCTATACTTATGGCGCGGGCGCGGTTCATGTCGCGGTTGATGCTGACACGGGTCATGTGCAGGTGCTTGAATATCTGGTCGTTGACGATGTGGGCCGTATCATTAATCCGCTGACCTTGCATGGTCAGGTGATGGGTGCGGCGGTGCAGGGCTTTGGTAGCGTCTTCTCAGAAGAGCTTGCCTATGATGATCAGGGCACTTTGCTTGTTGGATCGCTGGCCGATTATCTGCTGCCGCTTGCTACCGACTATCCGCATATTCACTGCATCTCGACCGATAATTATCCAACCCCCAATCATCCGATTGGTGCGAAGGGTGCGGGCGAGGGCGGCATCATTCCCATCGGCGGTGTCGTCGCCAATGCAGTGAGCTCAGCGCTGAAGAGTTTTGGTGTTGCGCCAAATATTCTGCCGCTGTCGCCCAACAGGATTTGGGATTTGGTGCAAGCCGCCAAGCGCAAGGCATAAAGAAGGGCCGGAGTGATCCGGCCCTTTTGCTTACCAGCCCAAAATTGTGGCTGTGCGTTGCAAGATCGGCTTTGGTATCTCAGCGGCCTTTCGCACCATGGCCTCCAGCTCTTCGCCGCTTTTGGGCCTGATGTCGAAGAGCTGTTTGCGTGCTTCTGCGATGAGCTCAGGATCGCTCATCGTCGCCACAAAGGCTTTGCGCAAAATAGCGATGCGCTCTGCTGGCACATCGGGCGCGAGCCAATAATTATAGCCGATGGAGACGGGGAGTGTGACCAGCGAGGCGATCTGTTTGTCTTCCTCATTCGTCACAAGATCGAGCAGGCGCGGCACATCTGGGAGATCGGGTTCTTTCTCAGTTCCAATCTGTGTAATGATTTTGATCTGCTTGTCGCGCAGCCATTGGGGCCGTGTGCTGACGAGGCTCGAATAGGCTCCACCGCCGCGACCATCAACCTCGCCGCGCTCAAGCGCCAGATTGCTCTCATTGGTGCCTGCATAGCCATTGATGACTTTGAATTTGGTGCCGACCAGTGCATTCAAAATCGCAGGATAGATATTGGCATCTGAGATCACGCCGCTGCCGGCCATTGAGACTTCGCGGGCTTTGGCATCTTCAATCGTGTTCACGCCTGCCTTGTGCCAGACATAGACCGTGTTGTTGGATGAGGCCATGCTGCCCAGCCATTGGAATTTGGCAGGATCATATTGCGCGCCCTTGCCACCCAGCAGTTGGAACAAGGCCGCGCCTTGATTGACGCCAGCGATCACCGTGCCGTCTTTGGCGGCATTGGCATAGACATAGTTGGCCGCGCGCACGCCGCCAGCACCCTCCATATTCTGCACGATGACGGTTGGAGTGCCGGGGATGTGTTTGCCGAGGAAGCGCGAGAGCAGGCGCGCATAAAGGTCATAGCCACCACCGGCGCCAAAGCCCACAATGATGCTGATGGTCTTTCCGGCATAGAAGCTCTCTTGCGCCTGTACGGGCGCCGCGAGCAACAGGCCAGCCAAGAGCGCGCTGACGGGCTTCAAACGAAATGCCATAGGATCCTCCAAGAGACGCCCACATGTTGTGATTGCTGCGGTGCGCCGACAAGCAAGTTTGTCATGCACAGCGCATGAAGCAAAGGCAAAGTGACGCCATTGGAGGCGCTTCGATCACATTTTTGCGTGGACTTGACTTGCGCCGCCCTGTGTCCAGACTTGGGTGCAAATCAGGGGAGGCGCGAAGTGGGTCAGTCGGCTGTTGGGGTGCATAAGCTCGCGCCGGAAATAGGGGCTGAGATCACCGGTGTCGATCTGAGCCAGCCCGTGGGCGAGGGCGACTTTGCTGCGATTACCCAGGCCTTCCACGACCATTGCGTGATCTTGCTGCGCGGGCAACAGCTCGATGAGCCCCATCAAGTCGCCTTTGCAGAGCGCTTTGGGCCATTGGCGCGCGCGGTCAATCGCAACAGCGGATTGTCGCAGCAATATTCATCCTCTTTTCTGATCTCCAATGTGCGCGAGAACGGCCAGCTGATCGGCGCTCTGCCCGATGGCGAGATGCTGTTCCATTCTGACCAATGCTATGTCGAGCGTCCCTGCATGGCGGCATTGCTCTATTCGATCGAGATTCCCTCGCAGGGTGGCGATACGCTCTTTGCCAATATGTATCGCGCTTACGAAACCCTGCCGCAGGAGCTGAAGGCCAAGATTGATGGGGCCAAGGCGATCAATATTTTTGAATATAATGAAGAGGGCGGCTATGGCGATGCGGCGATGGATTTGTATCCGCAGATCCCGCCCAACGCGAAGCACTATGCCCATCCCATCGTGCGCACCCATCCTGTGACGGGACGCAAAGCGCTCTATGTCAATCGCGGTATGACAGCCTGTATCGAAGGGCTGGCGCGCGCGGAGAGCGATGAAATTCTGCGCCGCATCTTCGACCATCAAGAGCGGCCAGAGTTTCAATATGTGCATCGCTGGCGCGTGGGCGACCTGATCATGTGGGACAATCGCTGCACGCTTCACGCAAGGTCAGATTTCCCCGCGACCGAGCGGCGTATTCTGCGGCGCGTGACTGTTTTGGGCGAGGTTCCCGCCTGAGGGCTGGGTGCTTGTCGGATGCTCAGCGCGGACTATGATAGACATGGTTTTGCGGCAGAGATGGAGCTTGCCCTGTGTCGTTCAGCGACTGGAAAGTGCCTGCGGCTTTTCAGCCCAAGCCAGATGAATATGAGTTCGATCTGGACGGGGTTCTGGGCAGCGTTCTTTACATCAGCTCGATTGTCCCCGAGACGGCCTTTTCTGCGGCCACTTTGGGCACGGAACGGGCGGGCAGTGCTGTGCTCATCCGCGACAATGGGTTGGTGCTGACGGTTGGCTATCTTGTCAATGAGGCAGATTCTGTCTGGCTGCGCACCGGGGAGGGCAAAGTCGTGCCCGCCGATGTGATTGGCATTGACCACACCAGCGGTTTTGCGCTGGTTCAAGCGCTCGGCAAGCTCGATTGCCCGCCTCTGCGGCTGGGCGATTCTGATATGATCCAGATTGGCGATGATGTGGTGATGGCAGGCGGGGGCGGGCGTTTGCGCGCGGTCGCGGCCCATGTGGTCGCGCGCCAGCAGTTTGCCGGTTACTGGGAATATCTGCTCGAACAGGCGATCTTCACCTCGCCCTCCCATCCCAATTGGGGCGGCACAGCGCTCATCGGGCCGGAGGGGGATCTGGTGGGTCTTGGCTCGCTGCAACTTGAGCAGCAACGCGGCAAAGGCATTACCGAAAACATCAATATGAGCATCCCGATCAATCTGCTCAAACCCGTGATCGAGGACATTCTGGCGACGGGCCAGCCGAATCAGCCACCGCGTCCCTGGCTCGGTCTTTATGCGACCGATATGGACAATAAGGTCGTGGTCATGGGGGTCGCTGATCGCGGGCCAGCTAAAGCTGCCAATCTGCAAGCGGGCGATGTTGTCTTGTCGGTGAATGGCGCGCCGGTCGTGGAGCTGGCGGGTTTTTACAAAAAACTCTGGGCGCTGGGGCCAGTGGGCACGAAATTACAGCTCGGCATTCTGCGCAATGGGCGCACGCTGGAGATCAGCGTGGTGAGCGCTGACCGCAACCGCATTGCACAAAATCCCAAGCTGCATTGATCCATTCACCTGAAGCGAACGGGGTGCGCGGGTCGTATATTTGCGCTAAGACTCGGGTCCAAGCTGGAGCCGGGGCCGGGGGAGGTCCTGCCAGCCGCAGTGGAGGATTTTATGAAGACGTCGCTTCGTCTGGCGGGCCTTGCGGCCGCCGCCGTGGGTCTCTTGCTCAGTGCAGGTGCACAGGCCCAGCAGCCTATCAAGATTGGCTTCATCTCGACCATGTCCGGTCCTGAGGGCGTTCTGGGTCGTGACCTGTCGGATGGTTTCAAGCTCGCGCTCAAACATGCCAACAATACATTCGGCGGCCGCCCCGTGCAGGTCGTTTATGGCGATGACCAGGTGAAGCCCGATGTGGGTCGTCAGGTCGTCGACAAGATGCTCGAGAGCGACAAGGTGCAGATCGTCACCGGCATCAATTTCTCCAATGTGCTGCTCGCCGTGCTGAAGCCGGTGCTGGATGCTGGTGCCTTCTATATCTCGACCAATGCAGGCCCTTCGATTGTGGCTGGCCGTCAGTGCCATCCGCGCTTCTTTGCAGCCGCCTTCCAGAATGACCAGAACTACGAAGGCATGGGCCAATATTTGCGCGAGAAGGGCTATAAGAAGATCTATCTCATGGCCCCCAACTATCCCGCTGGCAAAGATATGCTCACCGGCGTGAAGCGCTACTATAAGGGCGATGTCGCGGGTGAAGTTTACACCACCATGGGCCAGCTCGATTATTCTGCTGAGATCGCGCAGATCCGTGCGGCCAAGCCCGATGCTGTGCTCGTCTTCTATCCCGGCGGCATGGGCATCAACTTCGTCAAGCAATATGCGCAGGCAGGTCTCAAGGATCAGATCCCGCTCTATGCTGGCGCAGCCGTGGTTGATCAGACCATTTTGCCCGCGCTCGGCGATGCAGCGCTTGGCATGTATACGGGCGCGCTGTGGAGCGAATATCTCGACAATGCCGCTAACAAGCGTTTCGCAGCTGACTTTGAGAAGGAATATAACCGCATTCC
The DNA here is from genome assembly GCA_947454485.1 of Beijerinckiaceae bacterium. GTDB lineage: Bacteria > Pseudomonadota > Alphaproteobacteria > Rhizobiales > Beijerinckiaceae > Terripilifer. The sequence continues at coordinate 102,211 of CANGJJ010000006.1, read as the reverse complement.
GTCTCCCTATGCTGCGCTCGCCTATGACACAGGCCGTATGATGCAGGCTGCCATCGATTCGATTGGCGGCAAGATCGAGGACAAGGTTGCCTTCCAGAAGGCGATGGAGAATGTGAAGTTTGAGTCCGTGCGCGGCAACTTCAAATTCAACACGAACCACTTCCCGATCCAGGATTACTATCTCACCAAGATCGAGAAGGATGAGAAGGGTCGCCTCGTCGCCAAGCTCCAGCAGAAGATCATGAGTGATCTGACGGATGCATATTCGGGCGACTGCAAGATGGCCGCTCAATAATCATCGAACGGCCGGGGGAGAGATCCCCCGGCTGCTTTGCAGAGTCTCACATGACCCTCAGCCTTTTCATTGAACAGTCGCTCAACGGCGTGCAGCTTGGCGTGCAATTATTCTTGATGTCCGCCGGTTTGACGCTGGTGTTTGGCATTATGAATTTGATCAATCTCGCCCATGGATCGCTCTATATGGCGGGCGCTTTTTTCGCTGCCATGTTTATCAAAATCACCGGCAATTTTCTGCTCGCCATTGCACTCGCCATTCCCTGCACAGCCATCATGGGTATCTTGATGGAGCTGATTGTGCTGCGGCGCTTTTATGCGCGCGGCCATCTGGATCAGGTTCTCGTCACTTTCGGTCTCATTCTCATCTTCAATGATCTTGTGCGCATGGTGTGGGGCGTTGTGCCTGTGCCTATGCCAGTGCCTGCCTTGTTGTCAGGCTCGGTCGAGATCATGGACGGCGTGCTCTATCCCGCCTTTCGCCTCGCCATTCTCAGCGTGGGCCTTGTTGTTGCGCTCGGTCTTTATGTTGTGGTTGTGCATACGCGCACCGGCATGTGGATCAGGGCTGGCGCCTCCAATCGTCCCATGGCCTCGGCGCTGGGTGTTGATGTGCAGCTCGTCTTTGCGCTGGTCTTTGCTGCTGGCGCTGCGCTCGCGGGGCTCGCTGGCATGATGGCAGGCCCCATCACAGCGGTGCAAGTTGGTATGGGTGAGCCCATTCTCATTCTTGCGCTCGTTGTCACTGTGATTGGTGGCATCGGCTCCATTCGCGGTGCTTTCATCGCGGCTTTGATGATTGGCATTGTCGACACTTTCGGTCGCGTCTTGCTGCCTCATGCTTTGGGCAGCATGGTCATCTTCATGCTCATGGCGCTCATTCTTGCATGGCGTCCCAAGGGACTGTTCCCCGTTCATGGCTGATCAATCGAACCCCTCTTTTTCGCTGAGCGCATGGCTGCGCGGCAACTGGCCGATCTTGCTGGTGCTGGCCGCTTTGGCTCTTGTGCCAACTTTTGCTGCGGCTACCGACAATCCCTTCCTCATCCGCCTCTTCACCCGCGCGGTCATTTTCTCCATCGTGGCGGTGGCGCTGAATTTCGTGCTCGGCTATGGCGGTCTTGTGAGCCTGATGCATTCGGGCCTGTTTGGCGTGGGTGCCTATACGGTCGCGATCCTCGCCTTTCATGATTATGAAGCGACGAAATTTCTCGGCCTCTTTGCGGGTACGGACAATCTGGCGATCTCCATGCCGCTGGCATTTTTATGCGCCATGGGTGTTGCCGCGCTGACGGGCATCATTTCGCTGCGCACCAGCGGCACTTACTTCATCATGATCACTCTGGCCTTCAACCAGATGCTCTACTATTTCTTCGTCGCCTTGCAGCAATATGGTGGCGAAGATGGTTTGCAGGTTCTCGCCAATCTGCATTTCGCTGATTTCAACATCACCAAACGAACGACCTTTTATTATGTGGCGGTGGGTGTGCTCACCGCGACGATCTTTGTCTTTGCGCGTTTGGTGCAAAGCCGCTTTGGCATCATCCTGCGCGCGACATCGCAGAATGAGCGCCGCGTGGTGGCGCTTGGCATTCCCCCGCTGCGCTACAAGCTCATGGCCTTTGCGATCTCTGGCGCAGTGACGGGGCTTGCGGGCGCGCTGTGGGCAAGCGGTCAGGCCTTTGTCAGCCCCTCTGATCTGTCATGGGTGCGCGCAGGTGATTATGTCGTCATGGCAGTGCTGGGCGGCATGGGTCGTGTGTGGGGGCCTGTGCTGGGCGCGATCTTGTTCGTTCTGCTGGAGGCCTATCTGCCCTCTTGGACACAGTTCTGGCAGCTGCCTTTTGGCATCGTCGTCGTGCTGATCGTTGTTTATTTGCGTGGCGGTCTGGTGGATGTGCTCGGCCTCACCCGCAGCAAGAGCGCCAGCAATACCGAGGGAGGGCATGCCTGATGACGCCGATCCTCTCCGTCAATAATCTCTACAAGCGTTTCTCGGGTCTGGTCGCGACCAATGATCTGTCGCTCAATGTCATGCCCGGCGAAACTCATGCCTTGATCGGCCCCAATGGCGCGGGCAAGACGACTTTGATTGCGCAGCTGCAGGGCGAGCTTGCGCCCGATAGTGGCACGATCAGTTTCAAGGGGCGCGACATTACGCAAGAGCCGCCGCATCGGCGCTCGCAGCTCGGCATGGCGCGCTCGTTCCAGATCACCTCGATCTTTCCGCAGTTCACGGCGCTGGCCAATGTGTCGCTCGCGGTGCAGGCGCAGCAGGGTCATGGTTTTAAATTCTGGCGCGATGCGTGGCGCGATCCAGCGCTCAACGGGCCTGCGATGGAGGCTTTGGCGACGATCGGTCTTGATCATCGCGCGCAAATCGTGGCTGAAGATCTCTCCCATGGTGAGCGTCGCCAGTTGGAGCTGGCTATGGCGCTTGCCATGAAGCCTTCGCTTTTGCTGCTGGATGAACCTATGGCCGGCATGGGCCGTCAGGATGGACAGCGCATGACCCGCATCTTGAGCGGGCTCAAGAAAGACTATGCCATCCTCATCGTTGAACACGATATGGATGCGGTCTTTGCATTGGCAGATCGCGTCAGTGTTCTGGTGGCTGGAAGCATGATTGCGACCGGCGAGCCGCAATCCATCCGCACAGATGCAGCTGTGAAGGCTGCCTATCTCGGTCACAGGTCGTGAGGGGCTCCATGCTGCTCGATATGCGCAACATTGAAGCGGGTTATGGTCATGCCCGCGTGCTCTTTGGCCTGTCGCTGACAATTGGCGAAGGCGAAGTCGTGACGCTGATCGGGCGCAACGGCATGGGCAAGACAACGACCGTGCGCACGATTATGGGCATGGTGCGCGCCGAGCGGGGCGAGATTCATCTCGCTGGTGAGCGCATCGAAAAATTGCCCTCGCATAGTATCGCGCGCCTTGGTCTTGGTTTGGTGCCAGAAGGACGCCAGATTTTCCCCAATCTGAGCGTGCGCGAAAATCTGCTCATGGCGGGGATTGATCGCAGCTGGGGCGCTGAGCGCTGGACCTTTGATCGTGTCATCGACTTTTTTCCGCGTCTGGGCGAGCGCATGTCCAATAGCGGCACGCAGCTTTCTGGCGGTGAACAGCAGATGCTCGCCATTGGCCGCGCCTTGATGACCAATCCGCGCCTCCTGATTTTGGATGAAGCTACCGAGGGGTTGGCCCCCGTCATCCGCGAAGAGATCTGGGCGCGGCTGAAGGCGCTCAAAGGCTCTGGCCTCTCCATCCTCGTCATCGACAAGGAGCTGGAGGCTTTGTGTGAGCTCGCCGATCGCCACTATGTGGTGGAAAAGGGCGAGATCGCTTGGGCAGGCACAACGGCAGAGCTGATGGCCAATCCCGCCATTCACGAGACTTATCTCGGCGTCTGAGCCGTCCCACTCTTGCCCACTCACGTTGCCCACTTTCGTGTAGGCATTTTGTGGTTGACGGTGAGTGTGGGCGGGAGATCATGCACCCTAAGGCTTCGACATGAGCGGAGCCATGGGGGACGCCATGGGTGCTCAGGACATTCTCGTTGAAATCAGCGACTTTTGTCGCCTCGCGGGCCTCGCGGAATCAACCTTCGGGCGCCTTGCAGTCAATGATGGCAAGCTCGTCTCGCGGCTGCGCGATGGTGGCAGTCTGACGCTCGACACGCTCGACCGTTTGCGCGGTTTCATCGCCAGCCATGCCGACAATCCCCAAGCCTTGCGTGTGCGCCGTCGCGGCAGTGCGCGCAGCGCGCAGCCTCATCCGCCGGCCCAGCGAATGGCCTTTGCGGCCCCGCCGCATAATGCGGAAGAGAATTTCCGCTTCTTCGACAATCGCCAAAAATATCTGCTCTTCGTGAACACCTGTTCGGAGAAATGGGTGGTCGCCAATCGCGTGTCGATGGAGCTTGCCAATATCAATCCGCGCCCGCCAGCTTTGCGCTTGTTCGATGCGGGTGTGGGTGATGGCACTGTGCTTTCGCGTGTCATGCGCGCTATGCATGCGCGTCACCCCACTATGCCCTTTTATGTTGTTGGCAAAGAGGTCAGCCTTGAAGATGTGCGCCTGACGCTCGAGAAATTGCCGGATCGTTTTTGCGAGCATCCTGCCAGCGTGATCGTGCTCACCAATCTCTATTATTCTGAAGCGCCGTGGCTGACGCCCAAAAGCCCTGCCGCCGCGCAAGGTCTCATCTGGAAAGATGTCGCGCTCACCGGTAATTCTGCGCATGATTTTGAAGAGCAACTGACCGATCTGCAGAGCTTCTTGTCCGAGAATTGGAATGCTAAGGTCAGCGCCAAGACGGGCAATCCTGTTTATGATCGTCCGATTGTTCTCACCCTCTATCGCGAAGACCATCGCTTCTTGCTCGATTCTATTCTGCCAAAACCCGGCCGCGTGACGGCCGATTATGATCTCATCATCGCCTCGCAGCCCTATCGCGCGCGCGCTTCGGCTGAGTTCAAAGCCAAGAAAGTGATTGGCCCTTTGGCGCGCGCCATTGGTCCTGGCGGGCGGCTGATTGGTATTCATTCTATGGGGCAGGATCCGGGCCTCGAGATCGTGCAGAAAGTCTGGCCGGGTGAAAATCCCTTCGAGGTTGATCGTCATGCGGTGCTGCGTGCGGTGAAAGAGGAGCTGGGGGCAGCGGGGCGCAATCTCACCTTCAATGCCTATGCCGATGCGCGCTCAGTCTTTCGCTACGATATGCATACGCTGCCGGGGGAAGTGGTGGGGGCGATTGGCACCTCGACATTGTTTGCTGCGTGGAATGCAGCGATTTATGTCGCGCAGATTGAAGATCAGCGTCTGTCGGAGGTCGTGAAAAGCGATGCTTATCTCGAGGCGACGCAAGAGGTCCTGCAAAAACATGGCGGGCTTTGGTTCAATGATGAATCCTATGTCATTTCGCGCAAGCAAGCGTGAGGCGTAAATGACTCTCGCACTTGCCCGCACTTCAAGGAGCGCCCCTGTGCCCTCACTCGTTCAAGACCGGATCGCCAGCCTGCTGCGCGCGGCCACGGTCGAGGTTTATGAAAAGAACTCACCCAAAGTGCTCGACAGTTATTTTCGTCCCGGCTCCGACATCTATGTGAGCTATCTGCCGGGGGATGATTTTGGTGAGCGTATCAAGATCGCGCGCATCTTGCATGATGCGGGCTATAATCCCGTTTTGCATCTGCCAGCGCGCCAGATCGCGGGGCGACAGATGTTGGCTGATTATGTCGGCGGCGCAGTCGAGCAGGGCGGCGTCAAGCGCTTGCTGTTGATCGCGGGTGATTCAACCCGCGCGCGCGGTGATTATGCAACGAGCTTGCAGATCATCGAGAGTGGTGTGCTGCAGCAAGTGGGTATCACCCATGTGGATGTGGCGGGCCATCCTGAAGGCAATGTCGGTCTGTCGCATGAGCGTTTGATGCGTGTGCTCATTGATAAGCGCGATGCTGCCAAAGCGGCGGGGCTTGGCTATGGGATTGTCACGCAATTCTCATTTGATCCGCGCCCGATTGAGCAATGGCTGGGTGCGATTCACGACATCGGGCTTGATGCGCCCGTGCGTCTTGGTCTGGCAGGACCTGCCAATCCGGCCACGCTGCTGAAATTCGCCCTGCGCTGTGGCATCGGCAATTCGATCTCCGCCGTGCAAAAACATATCGGCACGATTGGCCGCTTGTTGAAAGACACGGGGCCGGAGGGCGTCGTGCGCGGTCTTGGCGATGTGTTGGTGAGTGACAAAGGCCGCTGCGTCGAAGCCTTCCACTTCTTCCCCGTTGGTGGATTGGCGAAGACGAGTGCGTGGATCAAGGATGCGCTGGCGGAATAATCCTTCTCCCATTGGGAGAAGGTGGTCGCGGAGCGGACGGATGAGGGGATCGGGTGTGGCGGAGTAAGGCTCACCCTGACGGAGCCTCATCCTGAAAGTCTTGATCCCCGCCTCAGTCGGCATCCGCCGACAGCTCCTCCCACTGGGAGGAGCGGGTGCCTCTTCTTTTTGGAGTGCAGCAAACCTCAGCCGCCCGACCCCTGTTGGAGGAGCGGCAGCTCTGCCTTACACAGCACTTCCCCAAACTTCCTGCGCGATCTCAACGATCAGCTGCAGCTTTTTGCGTTCCACATCTTCGGTGATGCGGTTGCCCGGAGCGGTGGAGGCGAAGCCGCATTGGGGGCTGAGGCACAATTGGTCGAGCGCGATATATTTGGTCGCCTCGTCGATGCGGCGCTTGATCTGATCTTTTGATTCAATCGCAGCTTCTTTCGAGCTGATGAGACCCAGCACGACCTTCTTGTTCTTCGGCACAAAGCGCAGGGGCTCGAAACCACCGGCGCGCTCGGTGTCATATTCAAGGAAGAAGCCATCGACATCAGCTTCAGTAAAGAAGGCCTCAGCCACCGCGTCATAGCCACCTTCTGCCATCCACATACTGTCGTGATTGCCACGGCAGGTGTGGATCGTCACCGTCATATTGGCGGGACGCTTGGCGACCAGCGTATTGACGATCTTGGTATAGAGCTGGGGCAGGCGCTTGGGGTCTTCGCCATCATTGGCAATCTGCTTGCAGATATTTTCATCGCACAGATAGGCGAAGGACACATCGTCGATCTGCACATAATCGCAGCCCGCCTTGGCAAGATCAGCGATCTCTTCCTGATAGCCCTGTGCGATATCGTGCCAGAACTCCTGCATGTCAGGATAAGCGGTCGGGTCAACGAGATTGCGGCCGCCGCGCACATGCAGATAGGTCGCAGATGGCATGCAGAATTTTGCAGTCTTGGTCGTGACCGATTTCAGAAAAGCGAAATGGTCGATCATGATGGGCTTGGAGCGGCGCACTTTGCCATTGACTGTGAGCATGGAGCGCGTTTCTGCTGTCTCGCCGCCCTTGCCGTGAAATTTCACTGCATAGTTGGAATGGGTCGGGACGATGCCATCAAAGCCGGTGAGAAAGTCCGTATGCCACATGGCACGACGGAACTCGCCATCGGTCACAGACTGCAGGCCAGCGCTCTCTTGCAATTGCACCACATCGCGAATGCATTTGTCTTCGATAGCGCGCAGCTGATCACGTGTGATCTCGCCGCTGGCAGCTTTCGCGCGGGCGTCTTTGAGTTCCTGCGGTCGCAGCAGGCTGCCGACATGGTCAGCGCGAAACGGTCCTTTTGCCATCACGTCCTCCTTTAGATCGGCTGAGCCATCAGGTCGCGCAGCACCGCTGTCAGAGCCTCGGGCTGTTCGACGGGCACGAAATGGCCGCTCTCTTCGATCACGGTCAGTTTGGCCCCTGGGATCTGTTTTGCAAAGTCCTCATGCTGAGCGACCGTGCTCCATTCGTCCTGGCGGCCAACAGCCACGCTGACGGGCATGCGCATGGTCGAGAGCAGGGGGCGTGCATCTTCACGGCCCAGAAGCGCACGGATCTGCCCTTCGAAAATCTGCGGCGTCGCGCGGCAGACCATTGCCGTCAGGGGGTCGACAAGGGCAGGATTGTTGCGCTGGTCAGGATGCAGCATTGGCGGTAGCCAGACAGAACACAGGGCCGCCATGCCACGCTTATGCGCAAGGTCGACGAGCGCCTGACGCTTCTCAGCTTCACCTGCTGCAACCGGCGTCACGCCCGTGTCGAGCAGGCACAGGCGCTCGATACGCTGGGGCTGCATCTTATACATCTGCAAGGCGACGCGCCCGCCCATCGAAAAGCCGCAGACCGAGAAGCGCTCGGGGGCGTCTTTGAAGACGCGCTCGGCCATGTCGGTCATGGACTCGCAGCCGAAGAAATCCAGCACACGCACGTCATAGTCAGCCTTCAGCGCGGCGACCTGCTTTTCATAAGTGTAAGCGTCGCACAAAAGTCCGGGCAGCAGATAAAGGGTCTGGCTCTTGGCCATGGCTATCTCTCACAGCAGTGAGGCGGCACGAGGCCGCCTGTGTTGGGTTTAGATCTTCAACAGATTGCGCGCATTGCCCGACAGGAATTTGCGCATATCGGTGTTGGAAATCTGCAGCGTGTCGAGCCAATCCATCGCCGGCTTATTGGCGACGAAAGGATAGTCCACCGAGAACATGATGTGATCCATGCTCATCTCCATCATCGCGCAGACGAGCGCGGTGGTGGAGAAGTGACCGCTGGTGGTGATGTGGAAGTTGCGCGTGAAGACTTCGCGGAAGTTCACGGACTCATGGCCGGGACGCTTCAAAGCCTGATCAATGCGCCACAGCTGATAGGGCAGGGTCTCGCCAAAATGGCCGAGGATGACATTGAGCTTGGGATGCTTGGCAAACAGGCCGCTCAAGATCAGGCGCACGGCCTGCGTGGCGGTCTCCACCGTATAGCCCCAAGCCGCGCGCACGACCTGCGGATAGTCCTTCGCATATTTGTCGTAATAGACCTCCGACACATTCTTGTCGGGGAAGGAGGGATGGAAATAGATCGGCACACCGAGCTTTTCTGCCATTTCGAAGATCGGCAAGAAGCGCTCATCGTCATGGAACATGCCATTGGTCAGGCCGCAGATCATCGCGCCCACCATGTTGAGATCTTTCACGCAGCGCTCGAGCTCGCGCGCAGCGGCATCAGGATTGATCGTGGGCAGAGCGGCAAAGCCTGCAAAGCGCGTGGGGTGACGCGAGATTGCCTGCGCCAGGCGATCATTGACGCGCTTGGTAAGATCAACAGCAATGGAAGCGTCGAGTTTTTGTGCGGAGGGTGCGCCATGCGAGAGCACCTGAATGTCGATGCCCGCCTCGTCCATCTCTTTCAGGCGCAGATCGCCAAGGTCATAGAGGCGGTTCAGCATGTCCTGTGAGCGCGAGCCCTCAGCGCCTTGCAATTGGGCGGCAAGCTCGCGGTCCCAATAATGTTCCTCAAGGGCGATGACCGGCATTTTCTTGTACATGGGGCGAGCCTCCGTGGCGTTTTCCTATCGCGGGGGCTTATAGCAGCTTGGGTTCACCGGCCCAACCGGTGTGTTGACGCTGGCTTGCGGCTCGCCCAGTCTGGTGCAGACATTCATTGGGGAGAAGTGTCGTGCTGAAACGTGTGCAGAGCGTCTATTACACGGTCAAGGATATGGACCGGGCCGTGTCCTTTTATGAGGATGTGTTTGGCCTCAAGCTGAAGTTTCGCGATGGGGCGCGCTGGGCGCAGTTTGATGGCGGAAATGTCAGCTTTGCTTTGAGCAGCCCCGAGGAATCCGCCAATCTGGAGGGCGGCGCTGTGGCAGCCCTCGAAGTGGATGATCTGGCGCCTTATGAAGACAAGCTCATCGCTGGCGGCTGCACGATTGTGCAGCGGCGCGATATGGGCAGCCATGGCAAAGTGCTGGCCTTCCGTGACCCGGAAGGCAATATCATCCAGCTCTTCGCCAAAGCGGCGGTCTGATCAGGCGGCGCGCTCAGCAGCATCCAGATTGGCGCTCATGCGACGCAGGATCTCGTGCAATTGCGCGACATCTTGCTCGTTGAGGCCCGTCATCAGATGCCGCTCGGCATTGCCGCCGATTTCCTGACAGCGCAGCGCAACTTCGCGCCCCTTGGCCGTCAGCCGCACCTCGATGGAGCGGTTGTCGCCGCGCGCGCGTTCGCGCTCAATCAGGCCCTGATCTGACAGGCTGCGCAGCAAATGCGAGAGCGCAGTGGCCTCCAGACCAACGGCTGCCGCCAGAGACGAACAGCGCAGGCCCGATTGCTCGACCAGATAGACGAGAACGCGGGCGCCCTGTGCGCCCAAACGCAGCCCCGTGAGGCCACGAACAGTCTCACGGCCCAGCCGCGAGACGAGTGCGCTCATCAGCAATGGCAAATTAGCCGATGCTTGCGCCTCGATATGAGAATGTTGGTTCATCTTCCTCCCCCTCCACCGTTGGCCGGTGTGTTTCAAGGGGCTTTTCGCCCCTCGCCGGATATATCCGGTCGAGGGGAGAAATTATCAGATACCTAAGGATCCGACAACAGAGCGATTGATCACAGTTTTTCCTGCAGGAACCGCAGTAGGCGGGGGGCCACGAAACCGGGGAAGCTGCCCGGCTCGTCGAGCGGGTCATGGATCCAGAAATGGCCGGTATCGACGGTGGCGGTCCGCACGAACACATCGGCCCGCTTCAAGGCATCGCGCATCCGCTCGGACTGGGATACGGGGTCCACAATGTCATCGCGCGTGCCCCAAGCCATGAAGAAGGCGATCTGGGTGGCCGCCTTGGTGACATAATTGATCGGCGAGGCCTTGTGATAGCCAAAGCGATCTTCAAGCGCGCTGAAGCCCAAAAAGATCTCGCCCAGATTGCCCTTGGGCGCGAGCAGATGGTCGAACTCCCACTGGGCCACCATGTCGAAAATGCCATAAATCGGCACACAGGCCTTCACCTTGGTGCTGACGCCGGGATAGGCATCCTCAGGCTTGCCCGCAAATTCAGGGTTATCGCCCGCCAGTGCCACCAGCGCCGCCAGATGGCCGCCTGCAGAATCCCCCATGACGGCAAGGCGGTTCACATCAATGCCCCATTCAGCGCCCTTTGAGCGGATGAACTGAATGGCCGCGCGCGAATCCTGCACAGCCGCCGGATAGAGATTTTTGGGCGCAAAGCGATAGGTCACCGCGAAGACTGCAATGCCATGCTGGGCGAGATAGGGGCCAAGCTTAGCATAGCTCTTGGGGCCGCCACGCTGCCAGGCGCCGCCGTGAATGGCGATGATGCAGGGGGCGTTCTTGGCATTGGCGGGAAGATGCAGCTCGCCCTGCAGACTTTCGTCCCCACGACGGACGAACTCAATTCCCTTCAGGGTCTGAACCTGATTATGCGCCGCATCATGCATTCTGTTGTCCTCCCGTATCGGCTTGGCGCCGAATTGTCCGGCGCGATATTCGCAAAGGACCGGCTGAAGAACAAGCACTAGCGCATGTGGCAGAAAACCCGCCAGACAGCGCGGCTGGTTGCGCTTTGTGGCATGGTGGACAGGGCCGAATCGAGGGAGACCGCTGCCATGCCGGGCGAAGAGACAAAAGCTGCCGACAAGCGGGTTTCCCTCTGGGCTATTGCGCGTGTCTTTTTGCAGGTCGGCGCTTTCAGTTTCGGTGGTGGTGTGACGGGCTGGATGCATCGCCTCACAGTCACGCGGCTGGGATGGTTGAGTGAGGGGCAGTTTCTCTCAGGTCTGGCTCTCGGGCAGGTTCTTCCGGGCGCCAATGTGACCAATATGGCCGTTTATATTGGTCAGGTTCTGCGCGGCTCTGTGGGGGCTTTGGTGGCTCTGGTCTGTGTTCTCACCGGCCCCTTCTTTCTCGTGATCGCGCTGGCGAGCGTCTATGATGATGTGATTAAATTGCCGGGCTTTCATTCGGCGATGGATGGTATTGCCGCAACTGCGGTGGGCATGGTGTTGCGCATGGCCTTTGCGGGCGCAGCGCATGGATGCCGCGAATTTTCCATGGGGCTGATGGCCTTTTGCGTCTTTGTCGCCATCGGCATTTTGCAATGGCCACTTGTGCCGGTGGTGGCTGTCTTGGCGCCGCTGAGTATTGCGCTCGCTTGGCCGCGAGGGGAAGCGTGATGCGCGACAATCCCCTCATCGGTCTCACTGTCATTCTCGTTCCCTTCTCGCTTTTGTCGATTGGCGGCGGGCCCAGCATTTTTGCGCCCTTGCAGCGCGAGACTGTGGATGTGATGCAATGGGTCACGGCGCGTGAATTCATTGATCTGTTCTCCATCGCGCGTGTGGCTCCCGGTCCCGGTGCGATGTTGGCGACTTTGATCGGCTGGAAGATCGCGGGCTGGCTGGGCGCTTTGGTGGCAACGCTTGCGCTGTTTTTGCCGGCCTCGATCCTGTGCATGGTCGTGGCGCGCTTTTATGATCGCTATCGCGGTCATCAATGGCATACGGCTTTGGAGAAGGGCCTTGCGCCCATCGCTGTCGGACTTGTGATGGCGGGCGCTATATCCATCATCCGTCTATCGGGTAATAGCGCTCTGGTGTGGGTCTGCGCGCTGGGGGCCGGCATCTGGCTGAGCATCTGGCGCAAGCTGCATCCCTTTGTCGTGCTCTTTGCGGGCGCATCATTGTTTGTGGCGGCTGAATTTGCTGGTATCTGGCCTGTGAGCCAGTGATTGGAGAGCATCGTGGACAAGATCATCGTTGAAGACGTCAGCCTTGAAGAATTGAAAGCCGGTCTCGCCAATGGCTCCATTGTGCTGGTTGATGTGCGCGAACCCATTGAATGGGATGCGGGCCATATTCCCGGCGCGACTTTGAATGCTCTGTCTGTGTTTGACCCTGACAGCCTCCCACCGCAGACACCCGGCCAGCGCATTGTGCTCCATTGCCGCTCGGGTCGTCGCTCGATCACAGCGCTTGGCCTTGCGCAGGAAGCTGGCCGTATGGATGTGCGCGCTCATTTCACCGGCGGCATGCTGGAATGGCAGGGCGCGGGCGAAGAGATTGTGAACGACTGAGTGAGGTCAGCGCAGGCGGAGGATGTCATGGATCTGGGATTGAAGGGCCGTCGCGCGATCATCTGCGCGTCCAGCAAGGGGCTTGGTCGTGCTTGCGCCACAGCGCTGGCAGAGGCTGGCTGCGAAGTCGTGATCAATGGCCGCAATCAGCAGGTGCTTGATGAGACCGCCAAAGCTATTGCGCAGGCCACAGGCGCAAAAGTCACTGCGGTGGTGGCTGATGTGGGCACAGCGCAAGGCCGCGCTGCGCTTTTGGCCGCTTGTGCTGAGGTTGATATTCTCGTCAACAACAATGGTGGCCCGCCGCCCAAAGACTTCCGCCAACTCTCGCATGGCGACATGGTCGCCGGTGTTGAGGCCAATATGCTGACGCCGATTGAACTCATCCAAGGCGTCATTGATGGCATGGTGGCGCGTCGCTTTGGCCGCATCATCAACATCACATCAGGCTCTGTGAAAGCGCCGCTGCCGATGCTCGATTTGTCCTCGGGCGCGCGTGCAGGTCTCACAGCTTTCGTGGCGGGTGTGGCGCGTCAGGTGGCAGCTTCCAATGTCACCATCAACAACATCCTGCCCGGTGCCTTTTTGACGGATCGTCTGCGCCAGACGGCGAGCGCGGCTGCGGCCAAAAATCCGGGGCAGAGTGCAGATGATATTTTGGCCGCGCGCACGAAAGCTATTCCCGCGCAGCGGCTCGGCAATCCAGAAGAGTTCGGCAAGCTCTGCGCCTTTTTGGCGAGCGACCATGCGGGCTATATCACCGGTCAGAATATGCTGATTGACGGGGGCGCTTTCCCCGGCGCGTTCTAGCCTGATGCTTGCAGGGATCGCCTATAAGGTCGCCTCCACACTCGCCTTCGCTTGCATGATGGCGGTGGTGAAGGCGTTCAATGAATATCCGGTGGGCGAGCTGGTTTTCTTTCGGTCCTTCTTTGCGCTCTTTGTTTTGGGCGCATGGCTCGCGTGGCGCGGCGAGCTTCGTTATGCGCTCTATACCAAGCGACCGGGTGGGCATTTTCTGCGCGCTATCTCCGGCACCAGCAATATGGTGCTGATGTTTGCGGCTTACTCGTTCCTGCCACTCGCTGATGTGACGGCAGTTGGCTATGCAGGCCCTCTCATCATTGTCGTTCTGGCCGCACTTTGGCTCGGTGAGCGCGTTGGGCCTGCGCGGTGGTTTGGTGTGGCCATTGGTTTTGGTGGCGTCTTGCTGATGCTGTCGGAACATTTGGGCGGTGGTTTTCAGCAAGGCATGTCGCGCGGGGCGATTGGTGCGCTCATGGCGCTGACGGGTGCCTTTTGTCTGGCGCTCGCCATGGTGCAAACGCGCCGCCTTGTGCAGACCGAACATATGGGCGCGGTGATCTTTTATTTTCAGCTCACTGCCAGCGGCATTGGTGTGCTGCTGATGTTGTTGGGCGCGCTCTGGCCCTCGTCCTGGCCTGCTGCCTCTTCAGTGCAGTCATTGGCTTGGGTCTGGCCGCAGCCCCATCATTGGTGGCCGCTGATTGGCGCGGGTATTCTGGGCGGTGTCGGGCAGATCTTGATGACGCGCAGCTTCGTTCTGGCCGATGCGTCCATCATCGCCTGTTTCGATTACACATCCATGATCTGGGTGCTGGTGCTGAGTGTTCTGTTTTTGGGTGAATTCCCGACCCCGACCGTGCTGCTGGGCGCCTCCATCGTCACGGCGGCTGGTATTTTGGTGATTGTGGGCGAGCGCGCCCGCCGCCTGCGCTAATCCGCCCCCTGTTAAACAGGCCGATTTCGTTCTATAAAAAGAACGAGGCGGTGCAGCAGGGGCATTCAACCGATGGGCGTCGAGGGCAAGGACAAGGCGAAGGCTCTGGAAGCGGGGGCGCAGGCCCTGTCGGGTCAGTTGGGCCGCGCGGTGATGCGGCTGCGCAAGGCGCATAGCATGTCCCTGTCGGAACTGTCGGACCAGTCGGGCGTCGCCAAATCCATCATCAGCCAGATCGAGCGCAACGAGACCAATCCCACGCTCTCGACCATCTGGCGTTTGGCGCAGGCTTTGGACGTGTCCATCGACCGTGTGTTGCAAGGCTCGGATGACGAGCCCTTCATTCAAAAATCATCGAAGAACGAAACGCCGATCCTCGTGTCAGAAGATGGCAAATGCCATCTGGCCATCATCGGCTGGATCAAGACCGTTGAATGGCTGCAGTGGTATATGTTCAGCGCGGAGCCGGGCGGCGTTCTGGCCTCAGAGCCGCATCAGCATGGCTCGGTTGAATGTCTGTCGGTGCTCGAAGGCGAGCTTGAGGTTGAGGTCGCGGGTGTGAAAGAGGCGGCCAAAGCAGGCGAGACTTTGCGCTATCGCTGCGACCGCCCCCATGTCATTCGCAATCTCTCCAAAGAACCGGCGCGCGCAACCATGGTGTGCATCTTGCGCGCGGCGGTGATGGAGTAATCAGCTCGCTTTGCTCTGTGCGCTTGTTTCGACCTTGGCCTCGGGCTTGGGCTGTTCTGGCGCTCCCGGTTTAATCTCGATCGTCTTTTGCTGCGACTTGGCAATGGCAGGTTTCTTCACCCGCAAATGAAGTACGCCATTGTTGAAATGCGCCTCAACAGCATCGCTGGCTGGCTCGAAGGGCAGGGCAACAGCACGATGAAACGAGCCATAGCTGCGCTCGACCACATGCCAGTCTTTTTCATCCTTCTTGCTCTCTTCGCGCTTCTCGCCCGAGATGGTCAGGCGGTTGCCCTCAATATTCAGCTTGATGTCTTTCTGGTCCACACCCGGTAGCTCAGCTGTAATGTCGATCTCGCCATCGCTTTCACCGACATTGATGGCAGGCATGCGCATGCCCTTGGTCCAGTCTTTCGAATAATCGCTGAAGAGGCTGTCGATGTCGCGTTGCATGGCGCGGAATGGGTCCAACATGTCACGGCCGGACCAGAGGCTGGGAAGTCGCATAGCTGTCTCCTCACACTCACAAAGCCCCCGCCCAAAAATAGTAGAGACCAAAGGATTGATCCCGCCTTTGATCTGCAACAATTCATGAAAGGCCAAGCAGCGTTGACGCGCAAAAAAACCGCCCCGGGCTAAGCCACAGGGGCGGTTGAAGGTTGGCCTGATGATCGCGGGAGGGATGCGAACTCAGGCTAACTCGCAGTCGAGTCTTATTCTTAGTATAGGCTGACCAGCTTAGCCGATATGATCCAGATCAACTGCGGCTGAAGTCTTTTCCTACCTTTGGCTGAACTCAGGTACCTGTGGCTTGGCCCCAAAGATCAATTGCTGCGGATTGCGCTCAAAGGAACGCAGTGTGCGATTGATCTCTTCCAATGTGCGCCGACCATCTGCTGCAAGAGCTTCATAGCTGCGCAAGCCCGGGCCAGTGAATTGCTTCACGCCATTGGCAATGTCCCGTGTGCGTTGATCAAGATTGTCGGCAAGAGTGCGCATGGATTTTGCAGCATCGCTAATCTCATCGAGCATGCCCGGCCCGCCGCCTGCACCCATCAATCCGTCGATCTTGCCAGCAGCTGCATTGAGCCTTGCGGTCAATTCGCGCGTATCTTTCATAATGGCATCGACATTGCCACTGTTGCGGTCGAGCGTTTCCAAAAAGGGTTTCAGCGATTTGCTGACATCGCCCATGGCCGCGACGAATTCATTCACGCTGCCAGAATTATCTGCAAGCGCTTTGGAGAAGGTTTCGATATTTTTGACCGTGCTCGAAATGGAGCCCGCATTTTCGCCCACGAGCTTGTCGGCCTTGTCGAGCATGGAATCGAGTTTCACCGAGAGATTTTGCAGCGTGTCGACGATGTTTTGAAAGTCGGATCGCTCAGCCAAGATTTGCGCGGGGGCTTGGCGTGTGCCGTGGTAATCAGGCGCATCGACACTGCCGCCGATCAGTGCCACAGAGGCGACACCGGTCAGGCCCTGAAACTCGAGCCGTGCGCGCGTGTCAGCCTTCACCGGCGTGCGCTGATCAATCTCAATCATCGCAAAGACGGTGGAGGGATTGTCCCCCAGCTCAATCTTGGTCACTTCGCCCACGCGCAGGCCATTGAAGGAGACTGCGCCGCCGCGCGAGAGGCCAGAGACAGAGCTTGAGAAGACAATGCGGAAGCTTTTGGCATTGGCTGTCTTGTCGCCACCCGAGAACCAAAAGACAAAGCCAAAGGCGGCCGCTAGAACGCTCAGCGTAAAGACACCGATGAGGGCGTAATTGGCTCTGGTTTCCATCTCATCAGGCTCCGGTGGACTGCGCGCGCGCCAGCGTTAATCGGCTGGCGCGTGTGCCGTGGAAATAAGTGCGCAGCCAAGGATGTTCGGCTGCGAGCATCTGTTCAATCGTGCCAGTGGCAATGACTTTGCCATCAGCCAGAGCGGCGACACGGTCGCAGACAGAATAGAGGCTATCAAGATCATGCGTCACCATGAAGACCGTGAGGCCCAAAGTCTGCTGCAGTGTTTTGATCAGCTCATCAAACTCAGCCGCGCTGATTGGATCAAGGCCGGAGGTTGGCTCGTCAAGAAAGACAAGTTCAGGATCCAGCGCGAGGGCGCGGGCAAGGGCGGCACGTTTGATCATGCCGCCTGAGAGTTCGGATGGATATTTATCCGCCGCCTCTGGCTTCAGCCCGACAAGAGCGATCTTGAGCCGCGCCAATTCATCCATGAGGATGGGGGAGAGCGAGAGATATTCGCGCATCGGCACTTGCACATTTTGCAGCACGGTGAGGCCAGAGAATAAAGCGCCATGCTGAAACAAAACGCCCCAGCGCCTCTCCATCGCGCGGTGGCCCTCTTTGCTCAATTGGTCGAGATCCTCACCGAAGACTTCAACGCGGCCAGCGCGTTTTTGCACAAGGCCCAGAATGGTGCGCGCCAAAACCGATTTGCCAGTGCCAGAGCCGCCCACAAAGCCCAGCACTTCGCCGCGTCGCACATCAAGTTCGAGATTGTTGAGGACGAGGCGCGTGCCAAAGCCGACCTGCAGCGCGCGCACACGGATTGCAAGCTCATGTGAGGGGAGGGGGCTATGCGCGCTCATCAATATTGAATCGCTGCAAAGAACATGGCGAAGAGTCCATCGACCACAATCACCATGAAGATGGATTTGACGACAGAGGCCGTCACGCAGCGGCCCAAAGATTCAGCCGAGCCTTTCACTGCCAATCCCTCCATGGCTGAGATCATCGCGATCACCAGCGCCATGAAGGGGGCTTTGATGAGGCCGACGAGGAATGTGTTGAGCTTGATCGCATTTTGCAGGCGATCAAAAAACACATCCATGCTGAAGTCGCCATAGGTGATCGAGACGACCATGCCGCCCAAAATGGCTGCCATGTCGGCGACAAAGGTCAACAGAGGCAAGGCAACGAGCAGGGCGAGCAGGCGCGGCACGACGAGGACTTCAATCGGGTCGAGACCCATGACGCGCAGAGCACCAATCTCTTCGCGCATTTTCATGGAGCCCAATTCAGCGGTGATGGCTGAGCCTGAACGCCCCGCAACCATGATGGAGCTGAGGAGCACGGCGAGTTCGCGCAGAACCAGAATGCCGATGAGATCGACCGCAAAGGTTGCAGCCCCAAAGCGCTGCAATTGAAAAATGCCTTGCTGGGCGACAATACAGCCCACCAAAAAATTGATGAGCGCGATGATCGGCAAGCCGCGCAGAGCAAAACTGTCGATATGATAGACAACAGATGTGCTGCGCATCCGTGCCGGGTTGAGAATGAGGCGCACAAGCGCGCTCATCACTTCGCCCAAGAATGAGACACCGCGATAAAGATCGCGTCCCGCATCCGCCACCGTCTCACCCACATCCGCCAGCCGCTCCACCAATAACGAGCCTTGCACGGGAGGCTTGACGTCAAAGGGGCGGTAATGGGCAGCGCCGAGCAGAATGTCATGTTCCCTGCGCGCGCCCACCAAGCGCACATCGCCGCCGTGGGCTTTGATGGCGCAGCGCATACGGTCAATCAGCCAGGCACCGGCCGTGTCGAGTGCGATGATCTCGCCAAGATCAATCTCGATATGTTGGGCGTTGCGGGCGGCAGCCTCCAATTGTGTCGCTGTCGCTTCAAGGGCGGGCGCGCTGATCACCCAGCAACCGCCCAGCCCAAAGCGCAGCGCCTGCGCTGTTGTGCCTTGCGTGAAGCTGGGTTCGATCATCATGGAGCCTCAAGAGGACACACCGAATCGTGATGCAGTTTACACCCTCCATTGTGGCGTCTTGCATGACGAAGGGCGCTGTTGTTCACATAGTCGTGCAATGATCGCGCTGTATATTGCGATTCGAATGGAGCCCCTTGTGCACCTTGTTGTGCCTGTGTTGCCAAGCTGCAGCTTTGCCTCGTGCCTGCGCGTGATTGCGCTGGCCGTTGCATTGCCTTTGGCTGGCTGCGGGGCAGGGCCATCGCAAACCTATGATCTGACAGCACTACCGCAGGGGCAGGCTGTGCGTGCGCCGCGCGGCCAGCTCATTATCTATGAGCCCGTGGCCTCAGCGCCAGCTGATACAGATCGCATCATTGTGCGCCCGCTGGGCGAGGGCGTTGCCACACTCAAAGATGTGCAATGGCGTGAGCCCCTGCCGCGACTTGTGCAGACGCGTTTGGTGCAGAGCTTCGAGAACCGCAAACTTGTTGCCTTTGTGGGGCGCCCCAATAGTCGCTTGGTCGCGCGCTATGCGCTGAACAGTGAAATTCGCCGCTTTGAGATGGATGTCGCGCGCGGTGAGGCGGCGGTTGAAATAGCGGTCAAACTGATTGACGAGGCCAGTGGGCGCATTCTCGCTGGCGAAGTGTTCAGTGCCGCCGTGCCAGCGCAAGCCTCTGCCGATCAAGCGCCTCTTGCCCTTGATCAGGCCTTGCAGAGCGTCATGGACCAGATCATCACATTCACTACGCGCCGTTTCTGATCCCATAAAAAAGGCGCAGCCGAAGCCGCGCCTTGATGAAGAGTGATCAGCAAAGGCCTCAGTCGAGGCGGCCTGCCGCATGAGCGAGGATCGTATAGACCTTGCCCTGATCGGAGAGGAGATAGCCGCGTGTGCGTGAGCCATCGCGGTCATCGCGCGCCACATCGGCGAGGATACGCTCGAACTCCTGCGCATAGCGATCAACCGTGTCGCGGAAATCCGCATCGCTACCGTAGCGGCGACGCATCTCATCGAATGTGCCTTGACCCTGCTGCGTATAGACGCGGCGTGAGAAGGCGCCACGCTCGTTGCGATAGTAACGCTCCCACGCATCAGTCACGCCTGCATGGTCAACAAGGCGGGCGAGATCGAGCGAGATGGCGTCAGCCGCCTGGCGGGGCGGTGCCTTCACGGCAACCTCACCCTCGTCCTTGGAGGCGCGGGCCAGAAGATCGCTCAGCCAGCCGGGGCCACGCTCGGCCTGCGCTGCGGGTGCAGGCGCACGGGGCGGGACGACAGGGCGGGGACGGGGCACGGGAGCCGGTGCGATGGGCTCTTCCAGAACCGGCGGGGCGATGGGCTCAACGCGCGGGGCGCGGGGCTTTTCGACGCGGCGGGCAGCTGGGGCGGCCGCGCTGACGCCGACGGGGTCAGCCACGTCATAGCCACGGTTGGAGCGCTGCACCACTTCGGTCAGCTCATTGAGCGCCTTCATCTGTTCGGCAACAACGCGACGCATGGCGGCGGCTTGTTCAGCCGTCTCACGCGGCAGTTCGGCGGCACCGCGCTGCACTTCTTCGCGGGCAGCGTTGATCTCGCGCTGGATCTCCTGCGCCATACCACGCATTTCGGCGGTGGAAGCGCGGAATTTTTCGAGCGAGCTGCCGAAATATTGCTGCACGTCGTTTGAGGCCTGTTCGTAGGCCGCGCGCATGGCCATGAGCGTGCGTTCGCGCTCCTTGCCCGTCTCTTCGCGCACCTGACCGAATTGTTCGGCGATGGTCGAAACGACATTTTCGCTGGCGCGCGCGAGCAGGGCGCCCACATCGCGTGCACGGTTCTCGGCGTCGTGGAAGGAGCCTTCGATCAGCGCATTGAAGGACTTCATCACCGCATCCACATCTTCGGCCTTCTGGTCGAGGCTGTGGAGCAATTCGTAAAGGGCTGCGCGACGCGCCTCGAAGGCGGCGTCCAGCTCTTGCTGCGTGCGCACCAGATCTTCCATCGATTGGCCGAGCGCCAGATTGTGCTCGCGCACCTGGCCGCTGACCGCTTCGAAGCCGCCCAGCGTATTGTTGGCCGTCTGGTTGAGATTGTTGACCTGCATCGAGACCGTGCCGAGCGCAGTCTGCAATTTGGCAACGCTTTCGACCAGCGAGCTGTCGATCGAGGTGAAGGTCTGGTCGGCTGCCACCAACATGGTTTGCAGCTCGCCGCCAGTGCGCTCCAGATTGCCGAATGCGGTGGTGATCTCTTGTTCCACCTGCGCGCTGACACCCAGCAGATTGTCGCGGGCCGCATCCATAGAGCCTTGGATGCTCTCTGCGAATTCGGCCTGCCTCTCGCCCAAATGATCGACAATCGCCGAGGCGCGATCCTGAATCGTATTTGTGACCGTCTCGCCCAAGCGCACCACTTCTTCGTTCAATGTGCTGCTGGTCTGGGTCACAGTGTCGAGCGTGTCGGTCATGCTGCGCGCTGTAGCAGCGAGCATCTCGTGCAATTCGCGCGCGCGTGAGCCCATGGTCTCGTTGACGAGTTGGCTGGCAAGCTCCACCGTCTCGTTGATCTCCTGACCATGTTTGGCAACGGAGGCTGCGAGACTTTGCTGACGCTCTTCGAAGCTGTTGCCGATGGTCTGTGCACCCTCGTCGAGCACGACCTGCAGGGCGGCGATCTTTTCGGTGAGGAGGGTGTTGGTTTCGGCCAGACGCTGCCCAAGGGCCTCATCCATCGCGGCAGGATCCAACGCGCGGTTGATCGCATTGACGCCTTCGCCGAGGCTGCGCGCCACTTCGAGTGCATTATTGGCCAGTGAATCGCTGAGCGAACGCGAGCGCGAATCAAGGCCGCTCTCCACACGTTCAATCAAGCCGCCAAGCTGGCTGGCAATTTCCTGTGTGCGTTCGGTGAATTTGGTGTTGAGGCCTTCGCCATGGACGCTGAAGGTCTCTTCGATGGCACTGAGGCCCACACCGATATCGGTCGAGAAGCGCTCCGACTGCGAGGCAATCTGATCGCCCAGCGCATCGCCGAGCGAGAGAACAGCGGTGCGGAATTCGCGCACGCGGACTTCGAGATTCTCTGCCACGCGCTCGGAATGAACGGCGATGGCCGACAGAACATCGTTGGTGGATTCAGCAAAGTGCGTGCCGGTCGCGCTCGTATGTTCGTCGAGCGTCTCGCGCACGAAGCTGCGATGCAGCTCAAGCTGCTCTTGCAGGCTGATATGCGCGGCCTCGATCTCCTGACGCGATGTCGCGACATGCATCGCAAGATCGGCCGTGACGCGGTTGGAGATCTCGATGAGATCGGCGCCTGAATGGCCGAGCGTGGTTTTGGTGACTTCGGTCTGCTGGTCGAGCACACGCGCCAGCTCTTCGCCCGACTGGGTGAGTTCGCGGCTTGCGTCCTGCAGCATGGCATGGACTGCATCGATCCGCGCACCGATGGTCGCGGCCACTTCGTCGCCGGCCTCCACAAAGCCGCCGCGCGACTCGCTGAGGGCCTGACGTACGCCATTCATATTCTCGACAAGCGCCACAATGAGCTGCTCGCCTGCGGTTTCGAATTCGGCCTGCTGGGCGAGGAGGGCGTTGCGCGCCTCTTCGGCGCGACTTGCAAGAGCTGCCGCCACCAGATCGCCTGCATCGGCGACATTGGCCTGCGACTGTTCGATGGTCGAGCGCAGCTCGTCGACGCGTTCTGCAAAGGCCTGCGCGACAACTTCGCTGGCGCCCACGAGCGACTGCTGCGAGGTTTCCACTGCAAGGCGCAGGGACTCTGTCTTTTCGGAGAAGGTCGAGGCGAGCTGATCGCCCGACTGGGCCATCGTATCCTGCGCGCTCTCCAGAACAGTGCGCAAATGATCGACACGTTCGGCGATGGCATTCTCAACATCGGTGGTGGCACCGATGACGATGTCGCGCGAGGAGGCGAGCACTTCGGCAGCCTGATTGGTGCGCTCGGCAATATCCTGCGCAATCTGGTCGCCCGTCGTGGCGAGTGCGACTTGCGTATCGCTGGACAGGGCCGCGAAAGTGCGGGTGCGCTCGTCGAGCGTGGCTTCCAGATGTTGGCCTGCGACCATCAATTCGTCGCGCGCATGGCTGACGACCGTGTGGAAGGCCTCGGTGCGCTCGCTCAGCAAGTTGGAGAGCTGCTCGCCAGTGACGGTGAGATCTTCGCGCGCTGTATGAACGACCGTGCTGAAGGCATTGGTCTGGTCATTGAGCATGCCGGACAATTGCTGACCAGCAGTGTCGAGCTCTTCGCGCGCCTGATGAACGACATCATGGAAGGCTGTGGTGCGCTCAGTCAGAACCTGCGAGAGCTGCTGACCAGCCTCGTTCAGCTCCAGACGCGAGCTCTCGAAAATATGGTTGAAGCCGCGCACGCTCTCGGTGATCGTGTCGCCGGCGCTCTGCAGTTGCTGCACGATGGACTGGCTCTGGTCGCCCACCGCATGCAGAATCTCGCTGCCTGAATCGCGCAGCTGACGAGTGATCTGCTCGGTATGGTTGCCCAGCGAATTGGAGACCTGCAGGCCTGCTTCTGTAACCTGCTCGGCGATGCGCCCACCCGCATGAGCGAGTTCACGCGAGATCGCCTCTTGCGCTTGTGAGACTGCCTGACGCACGCGGTCAGCATTGCCAACAATGGCTTCGCGCTCGGCGGCCAATTCGTCGATCAAGGCGCGAATGCGGCGCTCATTGTCAGAATAAGAGCGCTCGAGATTGGAGACTTCATTGTGCACGAGCATTTCAAGCTCGCCGGCCCGGGCCAGCGCGCGCTCGACGCCATCGCCCATGGAGGCGAGTTCGCGGCGGATGGCCTGCGACAGCATCATCACTTGTTCGGTTGTAAAGCTTTCAGGATCGGCCAAACGGATCGCGACTTCGCTCATGGAGCGGGCGGTGTGGCGCATCTCCTGCACGCGGCGCGTGAGGCTGGCAGAGATAAAGAAGAATACGCAGGGGCCAAAAGCGCCCAATGCATAAAGAGCCATCTGCGCCTTGGTGGCGAGGGCAGCTTCGCCGCTCACATAAAGAGCGGACAGAACCAACCATGAGGCCGAGGCAAGACCTGCGAGGACGAGAGGTGTGCTGCTGGGGCGGTATTGCAACGCCTGAAGGATCTGGCCAACCGAACGGCGGTCGTCATTGGCGGGCTTCGACGAGGGGGCAATCGCGTCGGGTTCGGCTTTGCGGCGGGCGGATTCATTGGCAGGCTCAGGCGGTGTGAGCGTGCTGCGCGGTCGCGGCGCGAGGTCTTTATTGTCATCCACCTTGGGAAGGCGGTTGGCATCGCTGGCGGAGGCTAAGTCTTTGCCTTCCGCTGCGGTAAGATTCAGAGCGTCTTCGATCGCGGACAGGGCGCTTTCGGACGGATCCTGCGCCTGGGGTGTCGTCGCCATGTCTTACCGCCTCTACTTAAAAATGACGCTTGGGCTGCCGTAAGGCAGCTTACGGGGATGAAAGGTTTGCCCACCCAACAATCCCATTCTTAATGACTTAGAAATGTAACCGCGAACTACACAAATTGAAACCTTGGCAGGGGCGAAAACTGAATCGTCGTTAACGCCCCTTTCATCTGGGCGGGGCATGATGAGGGACGCGAGTCCGTGATCTCAAAGTCCGGGCTCCATCAGTAGCTTAGCAATTTGTTTCGGAGGCTCACATGACGGCCCGCCTGCAAGTCAGGGCGCTTGAGGGCGCAAGTTATCCCCAGCCAGAGGCCGAGCGGCCTCTCGATTTGGTGCGCCTCGCCCATCAAAGTCACGGCAATGCCGAGCTTGAGCGTGAGCTTTTGTCCCTCTTTGAGAGGCAGGCCACCCAGCTTTTGGGGCAGCTGCGCACGAGCCAGAGCCGCGCCCTGCAGCGCGATCTCGCCCGCACCTTGGCCGCCTCGGCCCGGGCCGTGGGGGCGGGGGGTGTCGCGGTCGCTGCCCAGACCTTTGAGGGCCTGGCTGACAGTCCCGTGAAGGATAAGGTGCTGGCCAGCGCCTTGGCCGATCTTGAGGCTGCCGTGCGCGCGGCCACCAGCGCCATCAAGACCCTGCTCGCTTGAGCTTGAGGCGCACTCGCATTGCGATGTCTCTTTTGCTATGAGGGCGGGCGGCTCGGCCGCCCCACCTTTCGCGCCTTGAGCGCCCTGCGAGAGTGACCATGACCCAGATCACCTTCATTGATGCCACCGGACAGTCCCGCACCGTTCAGGCGGAAAATGGCTCCACCGTGATGGAGACCGCCCTCAAGAATGGCGTTCCCGGCATTGAGGCTGAATGCGGCGGCGCCTGTGCTTGCGCGACCTGCCATGTCTATGTCGCGGACGACTGGGTTGAGAAGCTGCCCAAGGCCGAGCAGATGGAAGAAGATATGCTCGACTTCGCCTTCGACGTGCGCCCCAGCTCGCGCCTGTCATGCCAGATCAAGGTGAAGCCGGAGCTCGATGGGCTCACCGTCACCACGCCCGAAAAGCAGGGCTGATATTCTAGCAGGCAGAGATCTGACTTATGACCGAGACCATCAAGACCGATGTTGTGATCGTGGGTGCCGGGCCTGTTGGCCTGTTTGCAGTGTTCGAACTCGGCCTGCTCGATATCAAATCTCATCTGATCGACATTCTGCCCAAGCCTGGCGGTCAATGCGCCGAGCTTTATCCAGAAAAGCCGATCTATGACATTCCGGGCTTTCCGATGGTCACGGGCCAAGGCCTTGTCGACAATCTGATGAAGCAGATCGAGCCCTTCAGCCCCAGCTTCCATTATAATGAGATGGTGGAGGCGCTCGAAGTGCTCGGCACCCCGGAAGCGCCGCTGTTTCGTGTGCGCACCGATGGCGGCATTACCTTCGAGACAAAATGCGTTGTCGTGGCCGCTGGTGGTGGCTCGTTCCAGCCCAAGCGCCCGCCCGTGCCCAGCATCGAAGATTACGAGAACAAGTCGGTCTTCTATGCCGTGCGCAAGATGGAAGAGTTCCGCGACCGCACGGTGCTGATCGTGGGTGGTGGCGACTCCGCACTCGATTGGACGCTCAATCTGGCCCCCATCGCCAAGCGCGTTGTGCTGATGCATCGCCGCGATGAATTCCGCGCCGCCCCTCATTCGGTCAATGCGATGCGCGATCTTGTGGCGCAGAAGAAGATGGATCTGGTGATTGGTCAGATCGCCGGGCTCAAGGGCGACAATGGCCAGCTGAGCGCGGTGAGTGCCAAGACCAATGATGGTGTCATCGACATTGCCTGCGATCGTCTGCTGCCTTTCTTCGGTCTGACGATGAAGCTGGGCCCGATTGCTGATTGGGGCTTGAACCTGCATGAGCAACTCGTGCCGGTTGATACGGAAAAATTCGAGACCAATGTGCCCGGCATTTTCGCCATCGGCGATATCAATACCTATCCGGGCAAGCTGAAGCTCATTCTGTCGGGGTTCCACGAAGGCGCGCTCGCTGCGCAAAAGGTGCAGCGCTACGTCTATCCCGACAAGAAGGTCATCTTCCAATACACGACCTCGTCGACCAATCTGCAAAAGAAGCTCGGCGTCGCATGAGCGTGGCGGCGGGCGCAGGATTGCTGCCATGAGTGCCGCCGCTCTGTCTGTTTGGATGCCTTGGACAGATCGCGCAGGCCGTCTGTCATGGCTCAAGCTTGCCACATTGTTGGCGCTGATCGCGCCCGCTATCTGGATGGTCTATAAATTTGAGGCGGGTTTATATTCGCCCAAGCCCATCACGGATCTTGTGCGCGAGAGCGGCGATTGGGCGATCCGCATTCTTGTCCTGTCTTTGGCCGTCACGCCACTGCGCTATGTGGCGCGGCTCAATCGCCTTATCATCGTGCGGCGTATGCTGGGCCTGGCCGCGCTCTTCTATACGCTGGCGCATATTGCGCTGTGGTGTGTTGATCTGCGCTTTGCATGGATGACGATTGCGCTGGAATTGGTGCTGCGTTTGTTTTTGACGGTGGGGCTGATCGGTACGTTGATCATGATCCCCCTCGCGCTCACGTCGAATGACATGGGCATCAGATATCTGGGCGCACAGAAATGGAATGTGCTCCATTCTTGGGTCTATGTCGCCACGTTACTCAGCCTCATTCATTATTTCATGGAAGTGCGGCTTGATGCGAGCGAGGCGGCTTTGATGTGCGGCCTTTTTGTTTTGCTGATGGCTTTTCGTGCTGTGCGTAAAAGTTTCGTGCCGGGCTTTGTTAATCTTGCAGGCGTTGCTGTGGTGAGCGGTGTGGCGACCGCTGCTTTGGAGGCGCTCTATTACAAGCTCTCCACGACCGTCAGTATCTGGCGTGTCATCTCGGCCAATCTGGATTTCAGCTACACAATTCGCCCCGCATGGTGGGTGCTGCTGGCGGGCGTGATGGTGGCTGTGTTGGCGGAAGTGCGCGTGAGGTTTGGGGCGAAGGCCGCGCGCAACACCTTCGCAAAATAAAGCGCCCGCTCTTCCCAGTGGGAGGAGCTGTCAGCGCATGCTGACTGAGGGGATCGGGCGTTGCAGAATTGAGAACGCTCTACCTTCCCCCTCAAGGGGAGGGTGGATGGCGCCTCTCACAACGAATATCCGATCCCCTCATCCGTCCGCTCCGCGGCCACCTTCTCCCACAGGGAGAAGGATGACGCAGGCGCTGGGAGAGGCATCACTTGTCACGCGACAACAAAAATGGCGCGACATCGCTGACGCCGGGGGTTGGTTTGGTGAGGAAGGGCAGGGGGCGACAAAGTGCCATGGCAGACAGGCCAATGCGGGCGCTCATCATGCCATTGAGAACACCTTCACCCAAACGGGCGGAAAGTTTGGCGGCGATGCCGTGACCCAAAGCTTGCTGCACAAGACTGTCACCCGCTGCCATGCCGCCTGTGATCGCCAGATGGGCGGCGACGGATTTTGCGATACGCAGAAAGCCAAAGAAGCCGGGTCGGCCGCCATAGATCTCCGCAATGCGTCGGATGAGTTGCACGGCTTGGCCAAGCACAAAGAGCAAGTCAATGATGGCGCGCGGGCTAATCGCGGTGACGACTGAGACGCGTTTGGCAGCGCGCGCAATCTCTCGCGTGGCCTCGTCATCAAGCGCGCTCACCAAATATCGTTCGGTGAGTTCGACCAGATCGCGGCCATCAATGATCTCTTCGCGCAGGCGTGCCAGTTCACTGCGGGCCCGCGCCGTGGTGGGGCGGTTCTCATAAAGGCTGGCCAAGCGACCGACCAGCAAGCGTGCTGCATCTCGATCATCCATCTCATGCGCACGGGCGAAGGCTTGATGGAGATCGGCAATATAGCGTTGGCGGAAAAGGCCCCGCACTTCACGGGTGATGAAGATGAGAGCTGCGATGATGATCAGGCTGAGCAGCGTGAGAGCCAGCGCGCCCAAGGCTGCCGAGCGCGCAAAGAAGTCACTGACCAGATCATAGGCTGAGGCACTGAGCGCCATTGAAATAAGGGCCGTAAGCGCTGACCAGAAGATAGTGCCCCAACTCATCAAGCCGCGCGCGATAATCCCGCGCGCTTGTGCCTCCTCTACCGCGCTCTCATCGCTTTGCGGCAGGTCATGTTCAGCGAAGACATCCTCTTGCAGATCCATCTCCACAGATGGATCTTGCAGGTGGTAGGCTTTGGGGCGCAGGGAGTTCATGTGAGTTTATCCGCCAGCAAGAATTGCAGGGCTCGGTCGAGACGAATATGGGGCAGCTGTGCGCCCTCGCTCAAGAGCGGCGGGCGGAAGCGCGCAAAGCGCCAATCAGCTTCGGATTCGTCTTGCGCCAAACCCTCGCCGCGAAAGACGCTGCGTGGATCTTCGGGCAAGATGCCGGGGAAAATCGCCATCTCTGTTTGACCATCAAAAATCTGATCGCCAATCTGCTCACCCTTCAGGGGCGTGCCGCTGATGGCGTCGATCTCGCGTGTGCCATCGCGCAAGCGCAGTTCACGCGTTGCGCGCACAGCAGCCAAAGCAATCACATCCATCGTCGCGCCGCTCGCCTCACCGCGTGAGAGGGCGCGCGCGACGAGGTGGCGCACAATCATCTCCAGCCGATCATGCATGGAATGATGGAGATGGTCGGCTTTGGTGGCGGCAAAGAGAATTTTGTCGATGCGCGGGCGAAAGATTTGCGCAAGCGCACCATTGCGACCGGTGCGGAAGGCTTGCAACACATCGCTCAAACCCTGTTCGAGATCACGCACGGCAGTTGGGCCCGAGTTGAGCGCGCCCAAAGCATCGACCAAAACAATCTGCCGATCGAGCCGCGCGAAGTGATCGCGAAAGAAGGGCTTCACAATATATGACTTGTAAGCTTCGTAGCGACGCTGCATCAGCGCGCCAAGCGTATGGGGTGCGGGCTCGTCGCCCTCCATCACCAAGGGTGAGAAGGTGAGGGCGGGCGAGCCCTCAAGATCGCCGGGCATGAGAAAGCGGCCAGGTGGTAAAGTGGACAGAGCATAGCGCTCATCGCGTGCGTGGCGCAGATAGGCAGTAAAGAGATGAGCGGCTTTGCGCGCTTTTTCTTCGTCAGCCGCGCCAGCAGCATCGAGTATGGTGAGATAACCGCGCCATTCAGAAGCCAGATGCGCGCGCGCGGCTTGTGCGCTGGCCTCCAATGTCTCGCGCGACCATTGTGCATAGGTCTTGTCGAGTAGTGGCAGATCGAGCAGCCATTCGCCGGGATAATCGACGATGTCGATGGTGAGATTGCGCGCGCCTTTGCGCCAGCGCTTTTGCGATTCAAAGGTGAGGGTGAGGCGCAGTTCTGAGATGCGACGTGTGGACTGCGGCCAGTGGCGGGCCTGTGGGCCTTCTATGCCGCCCGTCAGTGCGGCCAGATGATCCTCATAGGCAAAGCGGGGCACAGCATCATCAGGCTGCGGCTCCAGTCTTGCGCTGATCAAGCGGCCCTCGCTCATGGCGCGCAGGACGGGCATACGCGCGCCGCGCAACAAGCTATGCACAAGGGCTGTGATGAAGACGGTCTTGCCGGCGCGCGACAGACCAGTGACACCGAGCCGCAGCCCGCGCCCGCCGACATAGTCAGCCAAGGCGCGAGCCGTGATGCGTGCCTCGTCGATCAAATCCAGTGCCATGCGCGCCCTTTGGTTCACGCAATATCTAAGCATGGATCTTGGCGAAAAAAGGCCTTAGCGCAGACGCGGGAAGAGGCGCAGAGCGTTGTCGCGCTCAACTGCCTTCAGATTGGCCCCTTGCAGCCCTTCATAGGCGTCAAAGCCCTCGCGTTCGCGCGTGACCTTATCCTCCGAAATATAGGGATAGTCGGTGCCGAACATGATTTGTGTGTCGGGCACAAAGCCGCGCAGTGCCGTCAGCGGTACTTTATGGCCTGACAAAGCCGTGTCGTAATAGAAGCGCGCAATGTGATGCAGCGCGCCGTCTGGATAGTTGTCTTTGAAGGTGTTCGACTTGTCGAAGAGCGAGATGCGGTGGGCGAGCATCGGCAGTGTGCCGCCTGAATGGGACAGGATGAAGGGAATGTCAGGGCAGCGCGTCGTCACGCCCTTCAAGATGAGATTGGTTGCAACCTTGGTCGTCTCCCCGGGATAATCAACGAGCATGCGCGGCAGATCCCAGCCCTTGGCTTCCACGCCCGGTGGGTAGCAGGGGTGAATGAAGGTGACGGTCTTGCGTTTGTTCAGCTCTTGATAGAGCGGCTCGAAATCAGGATGGCCGATATAGCGATCATCCACACTGGTGAGCAGGCAGACGCCATCGAGTTTCAACTCTGAAATACGCTCCAGCTCTTTCAGCGATGCATCAACATCAGGCAAAGGCAGAAAGGCGAAAGCGCCAAAACGTGTCGGCCATTTGGTGATGAGTTCTGCCAGATAATCATTGAAGCGGCGCGCCAGATCGCGCGTTTGCGCGCGGTCGCCAAACCAGATGCCGGGCGATGTGTAAGAGACAACAGCCGCGCCGATGCCTTCGCGGTCCATCAAGCGGATGGAATGTTCGGGGCTCCATTCGGGAAAGCCCTGATAGGCAGTGCCGCCGATGCCCGCTGCGCGCTGCGCGTCTTTGTAGAATTCGGGCAGAAGATGGTGATGGACGTCAATGCGGCCGGGTGCTGCGGTCATGGTGGTTCCTCCGTTGGGGGTGTTTTAACGACACAGAGGCAGACTGCAAAGGCTTGGTCTGTTCCCAAAGAAGGGGGAGCGCGGGAACGCAGATTGAGCTAAACTGAGGCCTTCTTCAGGACTGGACTTCCATGCGCGCTATTTTGCTCAGCTCTCTTTTTCTCACCCTCCTTGCCAGCGAAGCCTATGCACAAGGCTCAGCCCAGCGTGGCCAGCGCATCGCGCAGCGCAATTGTGCGGTGTGCCACGCCATCGCGCGCACCGGCGAGAGCGCCAATTTGCAGGCGCCAGCCTTCCGCACCTTGGCACAGCGCTATCCGCTCGATGATCTGGAAGAGGCTTTGGCCGAGGGGATCATGGTGGGCCATGAGGCGCCCGATATGCCGCTCTTCGAGTTCCAGCCCAATCAAATCGCCGATCTGATGGCCTATCTGCGCTCTATTCAGGTCAAAGCCAAGCCTGAGCCCAAGTCAGAGCCCAAGTCAGAGCCCAAAACCCAGCCTTGAAAGCTGGCCGTGCGGTCCCAATTTTTGGGTAGGAGGCTTCATGATCCGCTTTTTGATCTCTGACCGCTCTGGCACGCATGTCTCGCGCTTTCCTTCGTGGAGCATGGCGCTGGGGCTGGTTGTGGCGGTGGCTATGGGCGCGGCGCTGCTGGTCGTGGGGCTTGGTGTGGCCCTGCTGCTTGCGCCTGTGGTGATCGTGGGCGGTTTGGTCATACGCCACCGCATTCGCAAGGCCGTGGCGCAGATGAATGCGCAGATGGAGGCCATGCGCCAGCAAGCGCAGGGGCCGGGCGATGTCATTGATGTCGATTACAAGGTCGTGGATGAGGAGCGCAGTCAGCGTTAAGCGCGGCGCGCTGCCACTCGCCTTTCGCCTCGAGGCGCTGTAGATTCTCCTCATGCGGTGCATTCTCATTCTTCGTCACGCGGAAGCGGTGGCTCATTCTCCCGGCGGCGATCTCGAACGCGAGTTGTCAACGCGCGGGCGCGTGGAATGCGGCAAGGTCGGCCATTACATCGCCCGCAATGGTCTGTTCCCCGATTTGGCGGTCGTCTCGCCCTCAGCGCGTACGCGCGAGACTTTTGATCTGGTGCAGCAGACTTGGACGAGTCCCGTGCAGCAGTCTGTGCGCAAAGGTCTCTACAATGCCGAAGTCGCCGACATTGTCGCAGAGCTGCGCCAAGTGCAAAGCGATGTGCATACGCTGCTTTATGTCGGGCATAATCCGGGCATTGCGGAATTTGCCAATCTGATGGTGGCGCGCGGTCAGGCGGGTCTGCGTGATGAGCTTGCCCATGGCATGCCCACAGCAAGCCTGGCTGTGCTGGATCTTGATATTGAAGACTGGGTCGATCTGTCTTTGCACAGCGCGCGGCTGGTGAGCTTCGTCACGCCAGACAAGATGGCGCTTTAGGTCATCATTCTTTGCCCAGCGAAGCCTTCGCTCCCCCCGGTGGGAGGAGGGGGCCCTCACACATTGGGATAATCGCGCGCGCGGCCTGAGGTCACGCCCTGCCATCCTGCAGGATAGCGCCAGTCCTTGGCTTTGCGCATGCGCTCGCAATAAATATCCACGCTCAAGCCGAAGAGTTGCCAGCGCGTGAGATAGCTCAGCAAGAAGCCGCTTGCGCCGCGCTCCCACAAAGCTGCGACATCGCCCGCCATCAGCAAATCTTTCTCCTCCTGCGTGAGGGGAAAGAGCTGCATGGCTTGCTGAGGGTCATCCTTCAGTGCTTTGCGGATCTCGTGATCATGCAAGGCCGAGCGGCAGAGTTTGTGAATGCCATAATTGCTCATGCGCGGTTCCCTTGATCCCAACGCCAAGTGCCAAAGGCGTGACCATGTGACTGGGGATGGAGTTCGGTAGGCGCTTGGTCGCCAATAACGCCGAGCATCGCAATCCAGTTCAGCAATTCGCCACCCGCATTACCCGCGCGCAGCAATTGCAGCGGCGTTGCCTCATCAATCAGGTCGCGAATATTGGGCTTGCGCATACATTCGACAATACGATCAACCCAAACACGGTCCGGTACGCCCGAGCGCTCATTGGGAGGAATTTGCGGGCCGCCGATCTCCAGCGAGAAGCTGCCGCTGGCAAAGACCGCAACGCGAATATCTTCTGGAAAGGTCCGAATGGCGCTGCCGATCATGCGCCCCAGATCATGCGCGCGGCTTGCGAGCGGCAGGGGATTGGAGAAGCAGTTCACAAAGATCGGCACCATCTGAATGGGACGATCCGCGCCAATGAAATGCCACGGCACGGCGAAAGCATGATCGACAGTGAATTCTTGAGTGAGAGATAGATCAAATCCATTTGAAATGCCGGTGCGATGAATATGCGCAGCCAGGCCCTCATGAAGGGGGATCTTGTGATGCGGCATCGGCGTCTCATCATTGGGGCCTGATGTTTCAGGCGCAACGCCAACCGAAAAGAGTGGGAAATTGTCGTAGAAGAATGTGTTGAAATGGTCGTTGGAGAAGATGAGTACAACATCGGCCTTCACCTCCTCAATATGGCGACGCAAATCCGCATAAAGAGCATTCTCCACAAAGGCAGGATTTTTGGCGACGACAGATGGCAGGCTTGGCGAATGGGGCGCTCCAAAGCCCCCAACAATCGTACCCATATCTCCTCCCGATATTTTGTTTCTGGCTGCAAGCTTAGCAAGCGTGTCGCTCTTTACAAGAGGCGATGGCTCGCCAGAATAGGCGCAGCAGAGGGGGAATGCACATGAAAAGCCGCAGGCTCGGCCGCTCTGGCCTTGAAGTGTCCATCGTTGGGATTGGTTGCAACAATTTCGGCGGCAGGCTGGATGCGGCGGGCAGTCGCGCTGTCATCCATGCGGCGCTTGATGCGGGCATCACTTTGTTCGACACAGCCGATGTCTATGGCGAGCGTGGCGGGTCTGAGAGGGTGATGGGCGAGGTGCTGGGCGCGCGGCGTCAAGACATCGTACTGGCCACCAAATTCGCCAATCCCATGGGTGAGCGCAAACAGGGTGGATCGCGCCGCTATATTATGGAGGCGGTCGAGGCGAGCTTGCGGCGGCTGCGCACCGACTGGATTGATCTATATCAGATGCATCAACCAGATCCCGCAACGCCAATGGAAGAGACATTGCGCGCGCTCGACGATCTCGTGCGCCAAGGTAAGGTGCGTTATATCGGCTGCTCGAATTTCGCCGGTTGGCAGTTGAGCGATGCGCTTTGGACCTCGCGCCTCGGCCAGCTCGAATATTTCATCTCGGCGCAAAATGAATATAGCCTCGTTGAGCGCGGGATTGAGGCTGAGCTTGTACCAGCGATGGAACATCATGGCGTGAGCCTGCTGCCCTTTTATCCGCTCGCCGGAGGTTTGCTGAGCGGCAAATATCTTAGCGATGCGCAGGCGCAGGGGCGTCTCACCAAATTCCCGGCTATGGCCAAGCGCCATATGAATGAGCGCAAGCGCGCCATTGCGCAGGCGCTCAATGTCTATGCGCAGGAGCGCGGATATAATCTTCTGGAATTGTCGATGAGCTGGCTTGCGGGTCAAGGCACGGTTGGAAGTGTGATTGCAGGCGCGAGTACGGCGGAGCAAGTACGCGCCAATGCGGCATCTGTGCGCTGGCAGATGAGCGTGGATGATCTGTCTGCGATTGACGCGATCACCAAGGCCTAATCGCGGACGACCAGAACAGAGCAGCGCGCATGGCGCACCACGGTCTTGGCATTGGAGCCGAGCAGATAAGTCGACATGGCGGGGCGGTGTGAGCCTATAACGATCAGATCAGCGCCAAATGTATCAGCTTCGGCGAGGATCTCGGGATAAACACCGCCCACGCGCACAATGGTTGAGACTCGCTCTGGTGGCACACGCAGGCCGAGCGCCATTTTCTCGAGCGAGCGTTCGGCTTCGCGGCGCTGCTGTGTATCAAAATCAGCGGGCATATAGTCGAGAAAATTGGCAGGCAGCAGAACTTGCACATTCAGCAAGCGCAAAGCTGCGCCGGTCCATTGGGCAATCGCATCGGCTTTGTCGAGAGCTGATTTGCTGATTGAGGTTTCGCTCAGATCAATGGGAACGAGAATGGTGTGAAACATCTCCTCACCGCCCCCGCATGAAGCCAAAGATGATGGAGATGAGGAAGAGAGCCAGTGCAACCCAGAAGAGCAAACGCGCGCCCTCCATGGCTGTGCCTGCGACACCGCCAAAGCCGAGCAGGGCTGCGAGGATGGCGACAATGAGAAACATCAGCGCCCAATAAAACAGATTGCCGATATTCATGGGAGTGCGCCTCCATGCTGCGTTGTGCAGCAGAAGATCAACATCGGCAAAGCTTGGTTGGTTCCTTACTGCCGCGACTGCGCCACAGCCTCGATGCTGCGGGCGATTTGCGGATTATGCGCCATGAGTTCGGTCAGATCATTGGCTTCGAGCACGAGCAATTTGGTGGGCTGGGTCGTGCGGGCTGTGGCGCTGCGGCGCGTTTGGCGCAGCAAAGACATCTCACCAAAGAAATGGCCAACGCCAAGGCTGAGCACGCCAGTGGGCGCTTCGATCTCCACTTCGCCCGCTGCAATGAAGAACATGCATGTAGCGGTGTCGCCGCGTCGCATGATGATTGTGTCGGCGGGGACTGTGCGTGCGCGCAAATAGTCCATCACATCGGCAATCTCGGCCGCCGAGAGGGATGCAAAGAGCGGCACACGCGCCAGCATGGACCAGGTGACGACAAATTCGCGGCGGTGAATCTCTTCGGAAAAGGCATTGGCGATGATGCCGATGGGCAAAGCCAGCATCATCAGACCTGCTAGCATGGTGAAGCCTGCAATCACGCGGCCAATGGCCGTCATGGGCACAACATCGCCATAGCCAACGGTGGTGAGGGTGACAATCGCCCACCACATTGCATCAGGGATCGTGCCAAAGCGATCAGGCTGCACATCATGTTCGGCCAGATGCATGGCTGAGGCTGCAAGGAGAACGAGGCCAAAGAGAATGACGAGTGAGGCGAGCAGGGCTTTGCGCTCAGACTGCAAGGCCGCCATGAGCGAGCGCATGCCGGGCGAATAGCGCGCGAGTTTGAAATAGCGCAGCAGACGAAAGACGAGCAGAACGCGCAATTCAGCGGGCACAAAAAGCGTGAGATAGAAGGGCAGGATCGACAGAAGGTCGATGATGGCCGAGCCCGTTCGCAGAAATTCAAACCGCGCACGCATGGGTGTCAAATCAGCATAGGGGGCGTGATCTGGCGCGCACCACAGACGCAGCAGAAATTCGAGCGTGAAGAAAGTAATGGCGAGAATTTCAACGGCGAGGAACAGATGCTCATAGCGCATCGCGAGCGCAGGCACGCTCTCCAAAACAACAGCCGTGATACTCGCGAAGATCAGCAGGACAATGGAGCGGTGAACAAGTCTGGAGGCAAGATCAGCTTCGCCTCCATCCAGCAGGAGATGCACACGTCGTCGCGCCCGCAGGAGCTTGCCGTGGCCCTCCTTGGTCATGCTTTGGCCTTTGCCTCGATGGCTGCGGTGATTGCATCAAGGGCTGCTTGCGCCTGCGCACCATCAGGCCCGCCAGCTTGGGCCATGTCAGGGCGCCCGCCGCCACCCTTGCCGCCAAGGCATTCTGAGCCAAGGCGCACCAGATCAACTGCATTGAAGCGCGAAGTCATATCGGGCGTGACGCCCACAACAACGCCGGCCTTGCCATCTTCTGCCACGCCGACGATGACGACGAGGCCCGAGCCGACTTTGCTTTTGGCTTCATCCGCAAGCGATTTGAGATCTTTCATCTCAACGCCGCTCACCGCGCGCGCAAAGACTTTGACGCCTGCAATGTCGCGCATCGCGTCATCACCCGAAGCGCCGCCGCCGCCCATAGCAAGTTTGCGCCGTGCATCTTGCAATTCGCGCTCGAGCTTGCGGCGCTCATCGAGCAATGCGCTCAAACGTTCAGCCGCATCATCGGCGGGGGATTTCAACAAAGCTGCGACATCGCGCAGGCGGCGCGCTTCTTCATTGAGATGCTGGCGCGCGCCATCAGCCGTCTTGGCTTCAAGACGGCGCACGCCGGCAGCAACGGCGCTCTCTGAGACAATGGACACAAGGCCGATATCGCCGGTGCGACGCACATGAGTGCCGCCGCACAGTTCAACCGAGAAGGCTTTGCCGGCGCGCTCGCCATGGGTCTCAACGCCCATGGTCACGACGCGCACCTCATCGCCATATTTTTCGCCGAACAAAGCGCGTGCGCCAGAATCGATGGCCTCATCCACCGCCATGAGGCGTGTGACGACAGCTTCATTCTGCAGCACAATGCGATTGGCGATCTCTTCCACCTGCGCAAGTTCATCATCGCTGATGGGCTTGGGATGGGCAAAGTCGAAGCGCAGACGATCCGCGGCCACCATTGAGCCCTTCTGCGCGACATGATCGCCCAAAACCTGACGCAAAGCCTCATGCAGCAAATGGGTCGCCGAATGATTGGCTCTGATGGCGCTGCGGCGTTGGTGCTCGACCTCAAGCTCAAGGGCCATGCCGATCTTGAGTGCGCCGAGTTCGACTTTCACTTCATGGACGAAGAGATCGCCGAGTTTCTTTTGGGTGTTGGTGACACGCGCAGTGATGCCCGTGGCGCTCATGACGCCCGTGTCGCCGACCTGACCGCCGGATTCGGCATAGAAAGGCGTTTGGTTGAGCACGACCAAACCGCTCTGGCCCGCTTCCAATGTGTCGACTTCCTTGCCGCCGCTGACGAGGGCAGCAATGACGCCTTCGGCGCGCTCGGTCTCATAGCCCAGATATTCAGTGGCGCCGACGCGCTCACGAATGCCAAACCAAACGGTCTCGGTGGCAGCCTCGCCCGAACCCGCCCAAGCCTTGCGGGCTTCGGCGCGCTGGCGCTCCATGGCGGTGTTGAACGCATCCGTATCAACGCCTACGCCGCGCGCACGCAGCGCCTCTTGCGTCAGATCGAGCGGGAAGCCGTAAGTGTCATAGAGTTTGAACGCGGTTTCGCCATTGAGCTTCTGGCCCGAGGTGAGACCGGCTGATTCATCATCCAAAATCGAAAGACCGCGCGCGAGCGTGGTGCGAAAGCGCGTCTCTTCGAGGCGCAGCGTCTCGGAGATCAGACCTTCAGCGCGGCGAAGCTCAGGGAAAGCATCGCCCATTTCGCGGATCAGCGCGGGAACGAGGCGATACATCAGCGGATCTTTGGCGCCCAGCAACTGCGCATGGCGCATGGCACGGCGCATGATACGGCGCAGCACATAGCCGCGACCTTCATTGGAGGGCAGAACGCCATCCGCAACGAGGAAGGAGGAGGCGCGCAAATGGTCTGCGATGATGCGATGGCTCGCCTTTTGAGGACCATCGGCATCGACATTGGTGGCCTCGGATGACGCGCGGATGAGCGCGCGCATGAGGTCGATGTCGTAATTGGAATGAACGCCCTGCAGAATGGCTGCGATGCGCTCAAGCCCCATGCCGGTGTCGATGGAGGGACGCGGGAGCGGGATGCGCTCGCCGGGGCCGACCTGCTCATATTGCATGAAGACGAGGTTCCAGAATTCAAGGAACCGGTCGCCATCTTCATCGGGGCTGCCGGGAGGGCCGCCCTGCAAAGCGGGGCCTTGGTCATAGAAGATTTCAGAGCAGGGGCCGCAGGGGCCGGTGTCGCCCATCGCCCAGAAATTGTCTGAGGTGGGGATGCGGATGATCTTGTCATCGCTGAAGCCAGCGATCTTCTTCCACAGCGCATGGGCTTCATCGTCGGTGTGATAGACGGTGACGAGCAGGCGCTCTTTCGACAAAGCGAATTCGGTTGTGATCAGCTTCCAGGCAAGTTCAATCGCATCGGCTTTGAAATAATCGCCGAAGGAGAAATTGCCGAGCATCTCGAAGAACGTATGGTGGCGCGCGGTATAGCCGACATTGTCGAGGTCATTGTGCTTGCCGCCGGCGCGGACGCATTTTTGTGACGAGGTGGCGCGGGTATAGGGGCGCTTCTCGACACCGGTGAACACATTCTTGAACTGGACCATGCCAGCATTGGTGAACATGAGCGTCGGGTCGTTGCGCGGAACAAGCGGCGATGACTCCACGACCGAATGGCCGTTCTTGGCAAAGTAGTCGAGAAAGGTCGACCGGATCTCGTTGACGCCGCTCATTTACGAACCGTTCCTGTTCAGCCGCCCTGCGGCCCGTCCTGCCGGCAAAGCATGGGTGATAGCCTTGCCTGAGTGCTGGCACTTGGCCTCTTCACAAGCAAAAGCCCGGATCTGCCGGATCCGGGCTCGTTCTAAACGTGCAGTGGGACACTGTCGAGGGGCGGCTTGTCCTTCTCCCAGTGGGAGAAGGTGGGCGCGCAGCGGACGGATGAGGGGATCGGGTGTTGATCGGGAGGGCCCTCTTTGGACTGCGCCTCGTCTTGAGGGGCGCTATCCCCTTCTCAGTCAGCATGTGCTGACAGCTCCTCCCAGTGGGAGGAGCGGGAGCCTTTTCTTGTGAGAGAGGCGCCCGGTCTTCGTAACCTGTGACGCCAGGCCTCGCCCTGGCAATCCTGAGAGGGGTGGGGGGACCGTCCACCGATCTCAGGGTAGCAGGGGCCAGCCTGCCATGCCGGGCGAGGAATGCTTCAGGCGTCCGTATCGCCGTCGTCAGGGCCAGCCTGTTCGAGGATCTTTTCAGCGATCAGGCCCGAATTGCCACGGATCGCAGCTTCGATCTGGGCAGCGACCTCAGGATTCTGCTTGAGGAACTGCTTGGCATTTTCGCGGCCCTGACCGAGGCGCTGGCTGTCATAAGAGAACCAGGCACCGGACTTTTCGACCACACCGGCCTTCACACCCAGATCCACCAGCTCGCCATTCTTGGAGATGCCTTCGCCATACATGATGTCGAATTCAACCTGCTTGAAGGGCGGGGCGACCTTGTTCTTGACGACCTTGACGCGGGTCTGGTTGCCCACGACCTCTTCGCGGTCCTTGATGGCGCCGGTGCGGCGAATGTCGAGACGCACCGAAGCGTAGAATTTCAGAGCATTGCCGCCCGTCGTGGTCTCAGGCGAGCCATACATGACGCCGATCTTCATGCGGATCTGGTTGATGAAGATGACCATTGTATTGGAGCGCGAGATCGAGGCGGTCAGCTTGCGCAGAGCCTGGCTCATCAAGCGAGCCTGCAGGCCGGGCTGCACATCGCCCATCTCGCCTTCGATTTCAGCGCGCGGGGTGAGGGCGGCGACCGAGTCGATGACCAGAACATCCACCGCGCCCGAGCGCACCAGAGTGTCGGTGATTTCCAGAGCCTGTTCGCCGGTGTCGGGCTGCGAGATCAACAGATCATCGAGGGCGACGCCGAGCTTGCGGGCATAAATGGGATCGAGCGCATGTTCTGCGTCCACAAAGGCGCAGACGCCGCCGCGCTTTTGGGCTTCGGCGATGACATGCAGGGTGAGGGTCGTCTTGCCCGAGCTTTCCGGGCCATAGATCTCGACGATGCGACCGCGCGGCAAACCGCCAACGCCCAGCGCAATGTCAAGGCCAAGTGAGCCTGTGGGAACGGTCTCGATCTCGACCGCCTGCTGGTTCTTGCCCAGGCGCATGATCGAGCCCTTACCAAAGGCGCGTTCAATCTGAGAGAGAGCGGCATCAAGTGCCTTGGTCTTGTCCACGGAGGCTCCTTCCACGAGGCGTAGATTCGCTTGGCTCACGGCTTGCTCTCCTTCTGGCAGGCGCTCTGGAATTGCGCAACGGGTCATTCAGTGAGGAGAATGTACCGCTTTTGTTCTCAACTGCCAAGTTCTTTTTTTGTTCTCACGTTTCTTTTTTATAAGCCCATGGAATCTTGGGATAAAATTTTCAGGCGGGGCTGTGGAAGAACGCCTAGGCTGGGCCTCAGCTGGAGTTTGGGCCCCTTTTTTGAGGCCCGATCCCCGCCTCAGTCGGCATCCGCCGACAGCTCCTCCCAGTGGGAGGAGCGGCTGCCCGATTCTGGGAGGGGGCGGCTGCGGGGTGGCACCCAGAGCCGAAGCCCCGTTCTCAGCCCAAAGTCGTCTTCACCGTCTCGATCAGCTGCTTCAGCGAGAAGGGCTTGGGCAGGAAGCCGAATTGCTCGCCGGCGGGGAGATTCTTCTCAAAAGCGTCCTCGGCATAGCCCGAGACGAAGATCACCTTGCAGGTGATGCCGCGCTTGCGCAGCTCGCCCAGCATGGTGGGCCCGTCCATCTCCGGCATGACCACATCCGACACAATGAGGTCGATATGGCCGCCCTTGGCCTCGACCACCTCGAGCGCCTCAACGCCGGACCCCGCCTCAAGCACGCTATAGCCGCGCGAGGCCAGAGCCCGCGCGCCAAAGGAGCGGACAGCTTCTTCGTCCTCGACCAGCAGGATTGTGCCGCGTCCGGTCAGATCGCGCGCGGCGCTGCGGGCCTCATCCACGGGGGCAATGGGAGCTTCGATGGCGGGGGCAATATGGCGAGGCAGGAAGATGCGGAAGGTGGTCCCTTTGTTGACCTCGCTCTGGCAATAGATCGAGCCGCCGGTCTGTTTGATGATGCCATAGACCATGGACAGTCCAAGGCCGGTGCCCTTGCCCACTTCCTTGGTGGTGAAAAAGGGCTCAAAGATCTTTTCCTTCACGGCCTCGGGAATGCCGGTGCCGGTATCGGCGATTTCGATGAGCACATAATCGGCGGGGGTGAGTGTCGCTTCATGGAAGCGCTCGCATTCTTGCTCGGCGACATTGAGAGTGCGCAATTCGATGCGCCCGCCCGAGGGCATGGCATCGCGCGCATTGACGACGAGATTGATGATGACTTGCTCGAATTGATTGACATCGGCCATGACCATCCACAGGTCGCGGCCATGTTTGAGATCAAGCTCGATCTTCTCGCCCACCAAGCGGCTGAGGAGTTCGCGCAGATCAGAAAGCGTGTCGGAGAGTTGCAAAATTTGCGGGCGCAGAGTCTGGCGGCGCGAGAAGGCCAGCAACTGGCGCACAAGGCCCGCCGCGCGATTGGCATTCTGCTTGATCTGCATAATGTCCTGAAAGGACGGATCGGTCGGGCGATGGCTTGAGAGCAGAAGATCTGAATAGCCGATGATGGCGGTCAGCACATTGTTGAAGTCATGCGCAACACCGCCCGCCAATTGGCCGATGGCCTGCATTTTTTGGGCTTGCAGAAAATTCTCTTGCAGATTGCGTTGCTCGGTTGTGTCGAGCGCGAAGATCGTTGCGGCTGTTCCATCCGTGCCATCTTCGGCAGGCGAGATGAAGAAGCGGGCCGAGCGTCCACCATCGCCAGAAAGCTCTGCATCAACCGGGGCGACATCGCTCGCCCCTTGCAGAACGGAGCGGAAGGCTGCTTCCAAAGCCGCGCGGTCGCGCTCGACAATGCGCGCGAAGATGAGGTCGTCATTGTCGCTAAGGCTGTGGCGCGCATCTTTTGCCAGCCGCGAAAAGGCAGCATTGGAGCGCAAAATCCGGCCATGGGAATCCAGCGCAGCAATCGCCATGGGTGTTTGGTTGAAGAAGCGCGCGAAGCGAAGTTCGGCCGCATGAAGATTGTTGGCGGGTGCATCATCGGCGCTGCGCTTGAGAACCAGAGTGCGCGAGGGACCGGGCTGACCATCTTGACCAAAGGCGATGCGATGCAAGAGACGCACGGCAATGGTCTCGCCGGTGCGGGTCTTCAGCTCAACATCGAAGCTCTGCGTTTTCACATCGCCCGCCTCGCCGGTGATCGAGGTCAAAAGCTCGGCGCGGTCGCCGGCCAGAATAGAGGACAAAGTGAGGCCACCTGAGCCCACTTGCGTCAAATCATAATCGAGCCAATCAGCGAGGGTGGCGTTGATATAAGACACGCTCCCCAGACCATCGCTGGCAAAGAAGCCGGCTGGCGCATGATCGAGAAAGTCGATCGCGTGCTGCAGCTCCTGAAAAACATTTTCATGACGCTCGCGCTCGCGCGTCACATCGGCGACCATCCACAAAGTGGCGCGCTTGCGACCAAAGCGCTCGAGCGGGCGCACGCGAATGCGATACCACCCAACCTCGCCGCCACCGGCCAGCGCTGGGGAGAGGCGCAATTCTTCGGATCCGCGTTTACCCTCGCGCGCTGCCTGCGCGAGGCGATAGATCGCCTCCGACACATCAGGCGCGCCTGAAAAGAGACGCTCGACGGTGCGCAGGTCAGTGCCCTCGCGCGCGCCCGACAAACGCAGATAGGCCTCGTTCGCATAGATGATGCGCGTATCAGCCTCGGTGACGATCAGCCCTTCGATGGACGAATCAGTCATCAATTTCGTCAGGTCATTGCGCGCAGCCTGACCAGATATCTGAACAAAACCCACAGCATAGGCAAAGAGTGCCACGACGCCGATGAGGCCTAAAAGGGCCAGCAAGCCCACCGTCAGGCGCACGCCAAGCTCGGGCGGCAGCCAGGTTGAAGCAATGGCAGCGCCTACGAAAACAATAGAGAAAAGAAGCACAAGGGCAGGGCTGCCCGTGCGCTCGCTACGGTCGAACCCGCGCTGTGTCGGGGTCTGGCTCATGTAAAAACCCTTGTTGCGGGGGCTCCCGCGATTCGCCCGCAGGATGGGGCCGGCCCGCATAGTTTGCAATGTTGCCCGGAATGTCATTAACCATGCGTTAACCTCTGCGGGTGGCGCAAGCGCTCCCGTGCTAGTAGTTTGAAGCTAAGGGCTGCCTCGGCGGCCGCATAATGGATGTCCCTATGCAATCCTTGGTCGACAAACTCGGCTCAACCGCGACCTTTGTTTTGGGCGCGATTGTTTTCGTCATTCTGCTGCTGATTTTGCTGCTGGCTTTACGGTCGTTCTTCTTCAGCCGCGTGCGCGCGGGCGGTGGACGTTCG
This sequence comes from Beijerinckiaceae bacterium, assembly GCA_947454485.1. Lineage (GTDB taxonomy): Bacteria > Pseudomonadota > Alphaproteobacteria > Rhizobiales > Beijerinckiaceae > Terripilifer. The sequence goes on along the minus strand of CANGJJ010000006.1, from coordinate 58,367 downwards.
CGCCAGCCCCGGCTTGGCATTGTGGATGCGTTTGATCTTGATCGGCAGCGTCAGCTGGTGCTGGTGCGCCGTGACAATGTCGAACATCTCATCATGATCGGTGGCCCGAACGATGTGGTGGTGGAAACCGCCATCGTGCGCGCCGGCGAGCAAGTCCGCAGCCGCGCGCCCGGTGAAGATGTACCCGCCAGCATTGCTCCGGCAGCCCCCGTATCGGCTCCCCCGCAATTGGCCCCGATGCCCCCGGCTGCCCCTGTGGCACCGGCTATGGCGCCGCCCATTGCCAGCAATCTGGCCGCGCCGGGCTCCGTGCCTTTGCGCAGCCCGACTGCTGCTGCAACCCCCTCGCCAGTGCCGCCGCCAGCCCCTCGCATTACGCCCCCCGGTGGCCCCTCGCGCTTGTCGACCCCGCCGCGCCCTCCCGGTTCGGCTCCCATTCCTCCCATGCGCCCGCTCGGCGCGCCGCCGGCTCCTGGTGTGCGTTCGGGTATGAGCGCGCCTTCGCCCGCACCTGAGGGTGGCGAGCAGCCGCGCCGGTTCGAATTTGGCCGCCCCCTGTCGCGCGCCAATCTGGAACCCGCAAGGCCGGTCGCCCCCGAGGTGAAGCCCGTTGAGGCCAAGGACGAGCTTGAGGGTGCTGATGAGGCGCCCAAGCTCGATATGACGCCTGAGGCTCCCGCCCCGACACAGGCACCGCCCGTTGCACCGCCCACACCTCCCGCCGCCGAGGTCAATCCCCTCGACGCTCTGGAAGAAGAGATGGCCAAGCTTCTGGGCCGCCCGCCCGAGAAGCAGTAAGGGCTCCCGCTCCTCCCGGTGGGAGGAGCTGTCGGCGGATGCCGACTGAGGCGGGGATCGCGCCTTTCAAAATGAGGCTCCGTCAGGGTGAGCCTTTCTTGGCAGGCACTCGATCCCCTCATCCGACCGCTCCGCGGCCACCTTCTCCCAATGGGAGAAGGATGACGCCCGCTTCGGACTTTCAAAAAGAGGCACCCGCTCCTCCCACTGGGAGAAGGATGACGCAGGATTGCTGACAACAAAAAGGCGCAGTCGAAACTGCGCCTTTGTGAATTCAGCTTCATCTCCTTGCGCGGAGGATCGCTTCAATCGTCGCGATAGACTTTCTCGCGGCGTTCGTGGCGCTCTTGGGCTTCGATCGACAGAGTGGCGATGGGGCGGGCGTCGAGGCGACGCAGCGAGATGGGCTCACCCGTCTCTTCGCAATAGCCATAGGTGCCATCGTCGATCCGCGCGAGGGCGGCGTCGATCTTGGAGATCAGTTTGCGTTGACGATCGCGCGCACGCAATTCAATGGCGCGGTCGGTCTCCGACGATGCGCGGTCAGCGATGTCGGGGTGATTTTCGTTTTCGGTCTGGAGCGTGGCGAGAGTCTCGCGGCTTTCGCGAAGGATCTCGTCTTTCCAGTCGAGCAATTTGCGGCGGAAATAGTCCCGCTGCCGTTCATTCATGAACGGCTCTTTCTCGGACGGCTTATAGTCCTTGTCGATTGTACCGGCCTTGGCCATTCCTGATCGACTCCCCTGACGTGAAGTAGCGCCCTTATAGCGATGCCGCCCCGCTGTTACAAGAATGTGAAACTTCGTCTCACGCTGGCAAAAGGGGCTTTTTCGGGGCTTTGCGCGCGGGTTTGGGACCTTGGCCGCAGAGCGGCTCACGTGGTCATCCACAGCTAAAGGGCACAAAAAAACCGCCGGCTTGAGGGCCGGCGGTTTCTGTCATGTCTCGCAAAGTGAGGCTTAAGCCATGGCCTTCTTGAGGTTTTCGTCGATCTTGTCGAGGAAGGCGGTGGTCGACAGCCACTTTTGATCAGCGCCCACGAGAATGGCGAGATCCTTGGTCATGTCGCCGGCTTCCACCGTGTCGATGCAGACCTTTTCGAGGGTCTCAGCAAAACGCTTCAGCTCTTCATTCTTGTCGAGCTTGGCGCGGTGCATGAGGCCGCGGGTCCAGGCAAAGATCGAAGCCATGGAGTTCGTCGAGGTCTCTTTGCCTTGCTGATGCTGGCGATAGTGACGGGTCACGGTGCCATGGGCAGCTTCAGCTTCCACGGTCATGCCATCGGGCGTCATCAGCACGGAGGTCATGAGGCCGAGCGAGCCATAGCCCTGCGCCATCGTGTCGGACTGAACGTCGCCGTCATAGTTCTTACAGGCCCACACATAGCCGCCCGACCACTTGAGGGCCGCAGCCACCATGTCGTCGATGAGGCGATGCTCATAGGTCAGGCCGAGTGCCTTGAACTGCGATGCGAACTCAGCGTCGAACACTTCCTGGAAGATGTCCTTGAAGCGACCGTCATAGGCCTTCAGGATCGTGTTCTTCGTCGACAGATAGACCGGATATTTGCGCATCAGGCCATAGTTCAACGACGCGCGGGCGAAGTCGCGGATCGACTCGTCGAGATTATACATCGACATCGCAACGCCAGCGCCGGGGAACTTGAAGACTTCCTTCTCGATCACTGTGCCATCGTCGCCTTCGAACTTGATCGTCAGGCGGCCCTTGCCGGGAACCTTGAAATCAGTGGCGCGATACTGGTCGCCATAAGCATGGCGGCCAACGACGACGGGCTGGGTCCAGCCGGGGACGAGACGGGGGACGTTCTTGCAGATGATCGGCTCACGGAAGATCGTGCCGCCGAGGATGTTGCGGATCGTGCCATTCGGCGACTTCCACATTTCCTTGAGGTTGAACTCCTTCACGCGCGCTTCATCGGGGGTGATGGTCGCGCATTTCACGGCCACGCCATACTTCTTGGTGGCTTCAGCCGAATCGATGGTGATCTGGTCGTTGGTCTCGTCGCGCTTCTCAACCGACAGGTCATAATATTTGAGGTCGATGTCGAGATAGGGATGGATCAGCTTGTCCTTGATGAACTTCCAGATGATGCGGGTCATCTCGTCGCCGTCCATTTCGACGACGGGATTGGCGACCTTGATCTTGGACATGTGTTTCGACCTCGTTCTGGTGTTATCGCGCTTGAGCACGGGGTTCGTCGGGCTAACCCCGCGACCGTCCAGAGGCCCTATAGCATTGGCCGCACGGGCGGCAAAGGCGACCAAGGGGGAAGAGCGCGAAATTCAGCCCTATTTGCCAACCCGCATGGTGGGCAGGTGAGGCGGCGCGTCCGGTGGTGAGGGCGGCTTTTTGCTTGCCAAGTCCCCAGCATCGGGCAAAGCTCCGCGCCAACTCCCAACAGGACGCCCGATGATGATCCGTTTTCCCTTGCGCCTTCTTGTCAGCGCAGCCCTTTTTGCTGGTTCAGCGGGCCTGTCATGGGCTGAGGATATTCGGATTGATCGTCTGAAGGTCGGGGAGGGCGATGAAGTCGCCGAATTGCGCCAGGTCGAGGTTATGGGCTCGAATCTGTCGCGCGATGAGATCGCCGCGCTTTTTGCTCCCACCACCACCGATGCACAGCGCCTTGCTCTGGCGGCCAAACTGAAAGCCTCGCGCGCCTCGATCGCCGAGCTCATTGTGGGCGATGCCTCCAAAGGCGCGATCACGGTGAAGGGCTTCAAGCTTGAAAGCGTCGATCAGGGTCGCGTCGGTCTGGTTGGTTTTGAGGCCGTGGACTCGGGCCCCATGATCGATGGTGTTCCTGGTTCTGTGCGCTCTGGTCCGTTGCGGATCGAAGATATTGATCTGAGCTCGGTGCTGCGTGCGATTGCCAGCAAGTCCTCCAGCGAATTGGCACCCAAGGCACGGCGCATCAGCTGGCGCGACATTGAGGTTCATGCACCTGACGATGACACGCCGGCTACAGCGGTCGGTGGTAATCTGGTGAAGCTGCGCGTGGGATTGTTCGAGTCCGAAGCCGACTTTGACGGCGATATGTTCCTGAAGGGACGCGGGCGCATGAATAATTTCATGCTCGAATTTCCGCGCGCCTCAGAAGAGGGTCGCGTTCTGGCCTCGCTCGGTTATGAGCGTCTCGATTTGGGTGCGAGCTGGAATGCTGGTTTTGATCCCAAGAGCCGCGTGCTGAGTTTGGAGGATTTCACTCTTTCGGGTGCAGGGATTGGTGGTGTGACTCTGCGCTTGCAGATTGGCAATCTTGATCCCAGTCAATTGAAGGGCCCGCAAGAGCTGCAATTGCTCGCTTTGTTGAACACGCAGTTCATCAGCACTGAGCTTGTCATCAACAATGCAGGTATTTTCGAAAAAGGCGTTCAGGCGCTCGCCACAGAACAAGGCAAGAAGCCTGATGAGCTGCGTCAGGAAGCCAGCGCCACTGTGATGCAATTCACGCCTTTGCTCATGGGCGGCGATCCCTCCTCCTTGCAGATTGCCGGCGCTGTGGGCGAGTTCATCAAAAACCCCAAATCGCTGAATTTGAGCGTCAAGGCCAAGGGCGCGCCGCTGGCGTTCTCCTCAATCAATATGGGCAATCCCATGGGCCTGTTGCAGCTTGTCACGATCACGGCCAGTGCCAATGGCGCAGCGCCGCGCTGAGCGCATTGCCTGCGCGCCCCCAACGGGCTAAGGGCAGGCTCAGTTTGCGGAGGCGAGTGTGACTGGAGCTGGAACCGATAAATCGCGCCCCAAGATTGAGGGCGGGCCGACGATCATTCTGGTGCGCCCGCAGCTCGCCGTGAATATCGGCATGTGCGCGCGCGCCATGGCCAATTTTGGCCTCGTGGATTTGCGCCTCGTCAATCCGCGTGAAGGCTGGCCGCGCACTGGGGCTCTGCGCAAGGGGGCTTATGCGGCTGCGGCTGGCGCTGTGCATCTGCTCGAAGGCGCCAAGCTCTATGACACGCTTGAAAGCGCGGTGGCTGATCTCAACTTCGTTTGGGCCACGACTGCGCGTGAGCGCGGGCAGGGCAAGCGCATTCTGCCCCCCGTTCAGGCGATGAGCGAGACCGCGCTCAGCATCGCGGGCGGCGCGAAATATGGGGTGATGTATGGGCCAGAACGCACTGGCCTCGACAATGATGAGATTGCACTTGCTGATGCGCTCATCACCTTCCCCGTCAATCCTGCCTATGCCTCGCTCAATCTGGCGCAGGCAGTTTTGCTGACCGGCTATGAATGGTTCCGCGCCTCGCAGGGCGATGCCTTGCCCTTCGAGCAGATTGATCGCTCGCCGCCAGCCCCGCGCGAGATGATGCTCTCCTTCTTCAACTATTTTGAAGATGCGCTCGAGGTGAATGGCTTCTTCCGCCCCGCCACCAAGCGGCCCATCATGCAGCGCAATCTGCGCAACATTTTCCATCGCATGAATATGACCGAGCAGGATGTGCGCACCTTGCGCGGTGCCTTGGTGCGCCTGGTCGAAGGTCCGCGCAAAGAGGCCCAGACCCGCAAACGGATCCGACCGCCCAAGGAGCCCGTATCAGCTCCGGGTGAGGCACCGGTCACGAAACTGTCAAAGCCACGCAAGCCCAAGGCCGACCCCAAGGTCTGACACAGGCTTGCATCGGCCCCCGGCGGCGCTCATCCTGTAGACCAACAAGCAGGAGGGACGTGCAGATGGGTTTCACGACACGCATGGCCGCTTTCGCATTGGGTGCCTTGATGATGGCTGGCCCCGCTGCGGCGCAGAGCTGGCCGACCGGCCAAGTCAAGATCATCGTCCCTTTCCCTGCAGGCGGCTCGGCGGACACGCTGGCGCGCACTCTGGGTCAAGCGATGCAAGAGGCGACGGGCCAAACTTTCGTCATCGAAAATCGCACCGGTGCTGGTGGCAATATCGGCACGGCAGAAGTCGCCCGCGCACAGCCAGATGGGTCCACCATTCTTCTGACCCCAAGCTCGGTCGCTATCGCGCCGGTTCTCTACGCCAAGCCCGGTTATGATCCGGTGAAAGATTTTGCGCCCGTCACACTCGTTGGCAATATTCCGATGGTGATCGTGGTGCATCCTTCCTTGCCGGTGAAGACGTTGCCCGATCTCATCGCGCTGGCGCGCTCCAAGCCCGGCGATATCAGCTATGCCTCGGCTGGCTTTGGCACGACCAATCATCTGGCCTTCGAATTGTTCATGGCGCAGACACAAACCAATTTTGTGCATGTGCCTTATCGTGGCAATCCGCTGGCGATGGTGGATGTGATTGCCGGACAAGTGCCGGTCTTCTTCGACTTCGTCCTGACGGGCCGACCGCATGTGCAAGCTGGTTCCGTGCGCGCATTGGCAACGACGGGCTCCAAGCGCTCCGGCGTGATGCCTGATGTGCCGACCGCCATCGAATCCGGCTTGAAGGATTTTGAGGCGAGCACATGGTTCGGTGTCTATGCGCCCACCGGCACGCCCAAGCCCGTCATTGACCGCATGAATGCTGTCTTTGCTGCAGCGCTGGCGGCACCTGCCGTGCGCGAGCGTTTTTCAGGTCTGGGTGTTGACCCGATGCCGCTTGGCCCCGATCTGCTGGGCCAGCTCACCAAGGATGATCTTGCGAAGTGGGGGCCGATCATCCAGAAAGCCGGTATCAAGCCTCAATAACCGCGATAGTGGGAGAGGCGTCGAGGATTGCATGCGCGCCCGTCTCTCCCGCCGTTTATTTCTGGCCTCCGGTCTGGCTCTGCCAAGTCTGGTGCGCGCGCAATCTTTCGACACAGATGTTGTGATCATTGGCGCTGGCGCGGCGGGACTTGGTGCTGCGCAGGCCTGCGTTGCTCGTGGCAAAAGCTATGTGATGTTTGAGGCGCGCGAGCGGATGGGTGGGCGCGTCTTCACCGATCACTCGCTGGGTGCGGCTTTTGATGCGGGCGCCTATTACATCCATTGGGCCGAGCGCAATCCATGGGCTGACATCGCGCGCGATCTGAAAATCGAGACCATGGATGATGGTGCTTTGCCGCGCGGGGCTTGGCTGCGCTTTGAAGATGGTGCGCGGATTGAGGCTGCTGGCCGGCGCAATTATTTTGGCGAGATCTCGCGCCGCTTCGATGATGAGCCCGCGCGCGTGCCCGACATTTCTTTCACAGAACATGTCGCCGACAATCCTGACCTGCTGCCCGGTGTGCGCGGTATGGCGCGCATGTCTTTGGGTGAAGAGCCAGAGCGATTGTCAGCCAAAGATTATGCGCGGCTCTGGTCGGGCGATGATCTCATCGTCCCGCAAGGCTATGGCACTTTGGTGAGCCGCTTTGGTGCAGCCTTTCAGCTTCATCTCTCGACGCCGGTGCACGCGATCCGCTGGGACGGTGCGGGTGTTGAAGTCACAACATCCAAAGGCACAGTTCGAGGGCGCGCGGCCATCATCACTGTGCCTGTGAGTGTTCTGGCCAAAGGCGGCATTGCCTTCACGCCCCAATTGCCTATGCGCACGCAAGAGGGCCTTCATGGTCTTGGCATGGGGGCACTGAGCAAGGTGGGGCTGCAGTTTTCGGGCCATCGCTTTGGCCTCAGCGCCAATACGAATCTGTGGGACACGAGCCGCGATGGCGCGGGCGTCAATTTCGAACTCTGGCCGGGAGACAGCAATCTCGTCGTTGCGCTCTTTGGTGGAGATCTGGCCCGCGAGATTTTGAGCCAGGGCGATGCGGGCGTTGTGGCTGCGCTGGTGGATCGTCTCGCACGTTTGCTGGGGGAGGATGTGCGCGGGGCCTTCGTCAAAGGCAGCGTCCATGGCTGGGTGAATGATCCCTGGTCGCTGGGCTGCTACTCCCATGCGCTACCCGGACAGGCTGATGCGCGCGCCAAGCTCGCCGAGCCTGTGGCGGAACGTCTTTGGTTCGCGGGCGAGGCGACAGCGGCTGTGGATGGGGACTTTGGGCCTGCGATGACGGCGGGCGGGGCCTTTCTGGCGGGGGCCTCTGCGGCCCGCGCCATTAAGTTCTAGCCGTAACGCTTGGCTGGGGCTGCGGCTTCGGGTTATGCCTGTGACGCTGTGCAAAAAGAGCCTACGATTCTTATCTTCGATTCCGGCCTCGGCGGTCTCACCGTCTTTCGCGAGGTGGAGCGCCTGCGTCCAAGCGCACGCCATGTCTATGTCGCCGATGATGCGGTCTTTCCTTATGGCAGACTTGAGCCCGATGATGTGATTGCGCGCGTGGGCCGTGTCATCGAGAGCATGATCTTCGCCTATAGGCCTGATGTGATCGTGATCGCCTGCAACACCGCGTCCACCTTGGTGCTGCCGGATCTGCGCGCGGCCTTTCCCGAAATTCCCTTCGTGGGGACTGTACCGGCGGTGAAGCCTGCGGCTGAACAGTCGCGCTCGCATATGATCTCTGTGCTTGCAACGCCCGGGACTGTGGCGCGCGATTATACGCGCGATCTCATCCGCGATTATGCCGCTCATTGCGATGTGACTTTGGTGGGGAGTGAAACACTCGCCTCGCTCGCTGAAGATTTCATGCATGGCGAGATGGTCGATGACATGGCCATTGCGCATGAGATTGCGCCCTGTTTTGTTGAAAAGGACGGGCGGCGTACGGATCACGTCGTTTTGGCCTGTACGCATTATCCTTTGTTGCGTGCGCAGTTCGAGCGGCTCGCGCCTTGGCCGGTGGATTGGGTTGATCCTGCACCTGCCATTGCGCGCCGTGTTGATCATGTGTTGCGCGAAGAGGGTTTTGAGGCTGACCAGCACAGAGCGGCGCAAAATGGCGTTGCAGTCTTCACCAGCGGTTTGAAGCCCAAGGCATCGCTCGCGCAAACTTTGGCCAAGCACAATCTTCAGATCGAGGCACCGCCTGTGCAACTCGCGCCCTTTTACGCACAGGGCTCCTGAGGCGCAGTCGCGTTACATTCTGTCTCTCTTGGACTTCACCGCATTCTGTGGCACCTTGCCTCCAACAACAGGGAGAGGAACGCCTATGCTGTCGCGGCGAAATCTGGCGCGTGTCTGCGCTACTGCCACCATCATTGCTTTGTCTGGCTCATGGGCCTGCGCCCAGACCTATCCTGATCGCGGCATCAGGATGATGATTGCTTTTGGATCGGGTGGGACGATCGACACATTGGGCCGCATTTTGGCGGATAAGGTTGGTGAAAAACTCGGGCAGAGCATCACTGTTGAAAACAGGGCTGGTGGTGCTGGCAATATCGGCGCGATTGCAGCCTCGCAGGCCGCCCCTGATGGTTATACGATTCATCTGGGCGCACAGTCGCTCGGCACCAATGTGACTTTGGTGCCAGCGCCCAATTTCGATCCGCAACGCGACTTTGAACCGGTGGTATTTGTCGCTTATGCGCAGGATGTGTTGATGGTCTCCAAAGATGGTCCCTACAAGACCATTGGCGATCTGGTCGCAGCTGCCAAAGCAGAGCCCGGCAAGTTGAATTATTCCTCGACTGGTTTGGGGTCGAGCGGGCATTTGGCGACAGTTCTGTTTAGCCAGCTTGCGGGCTTCACGGCGGCGCATGTGCCTTATACATCGGTCGGTTCAGCGGTGACCGATTTGCAAACAGGCCGCATCTCGTTCTGGATTGCGACGCTCGGTGGTCATATCGGCAATGTGCAAGCGGGCGCTGTGAAGGCGTTGGCTGTCTCTGGTGCAGAACGCGCGCGCGATATTCCCGATGTGCCGACCTTCAAGGAGCAGGGCATTGCGCTTGTTGAACCCTCAACATGGTTTGGCGTTTTTGCACCCAAGGGGACACCGCAACCTGCCATTGCAAAGCTGAATGCAGCTTTCAATGAGGTGATGGCAGAACCAGAGATGCGCAGCCGTCTCATCGGTCTTGGCTATACATTGGTTGGTGGTCCGCCAGATGCGCTGCGCCAGCATCTTGATAAGGAAATCAAGAAATGGGCTGAGGTGGCTAAAAGCCCGGCCTTCTCGCAAAAATAGGAGAAGCCCATGCGCCTTCGCAGAACTTGCGCCGCCTTGATGCTCTGGCTCGCGGCAGGTGCTGCGCAGGCGCAGAGCGTTGAAGAGTTCTATCGTAAGAACCAGCTGAGCGTTTATGTCGGCTCTGGTGCAGGCGGTGGTTTTGATGAAATCGCGCGTGTCTTTGCGCAGCATTTCGTCAAACATATTCCCGGCAATCCGACACCGATCGTCAAGAATATGCCGGGCGCGGGTGGTTTGCTGAATGTGAATTACATGTATGCGCAGGCCCCGCGTGATGGCTCTGCCATTGCCGCGCCTTTCAACACTGTTTTCATGCTACCCTTGTTCGGCGATCAGGCCGCGAAATTTGATCCGCGCGAATTCACATGGATTGGCAGTCTCGATAAGCAGACGGCCACCTGCATGGTCTGGCACACATCCAAAGTCATGAGCATTGAGGATGCCAAGCGCCAAGAGATTCAGGTCAGCGCGACGGGCATCAATGCGACGCCTGCCATCTTTCCCACTTTGCTCAACACGCTGTTGAAGACACGCTTCAAAGTCATCAGCGGTTATTCCACGACCGAGATGCGTCTCGCATTGGAGCGGGGCGAGGTGGAGGGCATCTGTGGACTTGCCTGGCAAACCTTGAAGGCGGTGGTGCCACAATGGATCGAGGGACGGCAGATCCGCCCCCTGCTGCAAATGGGGCTGGTGCCTCATGCTGAATTGAAACATGTGCCGCTGGCGGTGGATTTATTGAAAGACCCTGCCGAGCGGCAGCTCTTTGAGCTGGTGGTTCTGCCGCAGGAGTTTGGTCGCCCCTTCATGGCTCCTCCCGGGGTCCCCAAAGATCGGGCTGAGGCGCTCCAGAAGGCCTTTGCAGCCACGATCAAGGACCCCGCCTTTCTGGCCGATGCCGCCCGTATCCGGCTTTCCATTGATGCTTTGAGCGGGGCGCAGATCCTCGCTTTATTGGAAAAGGCCTATCAAGCGCCCAAGGATATTGTTGCCAAAGCCGCCAAATTCGGGGCCGCCCAATAGGTGCTTTGGTTGACTCCGCCGGTTTTTCCGGGCTATTGACCCCTCGTTGCGCGCCCTTGTGGCGCGCGATGTTGTTACGCACCCGTGGCTGCTCCGACCTGTCGTGAGTAGCCTGTCGGCCCTGCAAGGGGCAGAGGAGGGCGCGTTCCTCCGCCACCGGCGAGAGGACACGCGAGTTCGGAGAGCCCTTCTGGGGCCGTCCGGCGCTGGTCCTTGCGCCATCTTTGTTTGAAAGATGAGGACCGCGATGACGAAGCGCGCAGAATCCAAGTACAAAATCGACCGCCGTATGGGCCAGAACATCTGGGGCCGTCCGAAGAGCCCGGTCAACAAGCGTGAATACGGCCCCGGCCAGCATGGTCAGCGCCGCAAGGGCAAGCTCTCGGACTTCGGCACCCAGCTGAAGGCCAAGCAGAAGCTCAAGGGCTATTACGGCAACATCTCCGAGAAGCAGTTCCGCAAATATTACGCGGAAGCTATCCGTATGAAGGGTGACTCGGGCGACAACCTGATCGGCCTGCTCGAGCGTCGCCTCGACGCGGTGGTCTATCGCGCCAAGTTCGCCGCGACCCCCTTCGCCGCCCGCCAGTTCGTCAACCATGGCCACGTCAAGGTGAATGGTCGCCGCGTCAACATCGCCTCCTTCATGGTGAAGCCGGGTGATGTGGTCGAGGTGAAGGAGACTTCGAAGCAGATGACCGTTCTGCTCGAAGCCAGCCAGCTGCCCGAGCGCGATGTGCCGGAATATTACGAAGTCGATCACGGCAAGATGGTCGCCAAATTCGTGCGCGTTCCCCTGCCGTCGGAAGTTCCCTATCCGGTCCAGATGGAACCCAATCTCGTCATCGAATTCTATTCGCGCTAATCACTGCTGCGATCAGACCGACGACACTCAAGGCGCCCTTCGGGGCGCCTTTTGTTTGGCTGGTGCAAACAGAACTCGTTCACGCGCGAATGATTGCTCTGACTTGGCAAGCATGATTGCGCGCGATTCCAGATTCATCAATTCAAACGTGATTTATTTTCGGAACCAAATGCTCCTCGAGTGAATTCCAGCTTTGCCATGTAACGCATAAGCACAAGCTGACGCTGTGCATGCAGGAACTTGCGAAGTCAAAGCTGCGCCGACGCCTGTTGGAAATTTCATCGAGGAGCAAACAATGGTCGGCATGCAATATTTCATCGCATTGATGGTCGCTTCGTCAGGTCGCCGCGCATTCACCCAACGAGCGTGGGTGCTCAATGTTGAGGCGTCGTAACTCTACTTTCTCTTCAAGAGCTGGCGAGTGTTCGCCCGACGGCCAATAGCTTTTCTCTTGGATGCGATGGTCTGCGCTTTTCATACAATGACAAAGGAGACGGTCATGCGGAACATATTTCTTCTCTCAACAGCGGCCTTACTCTGCGCGCTTCCCGTTTCAATCGACTGGTCGCAGTCCAAAGGACCCGCGCTGTCACTTGAAGCCGCGCAAGCACGCGTAGGTCGGCCGGCCACGGCAAGAAGTGCAGCTGGTGTGCATCGCCGCGTGACACGCCGCGCCACTCGTCGCGCCATCATTTATTGCACAGCGCCCGGACTGCCGCGAGGCTGTGTCTGGCGCTAGTCACATCATCCGCGCATTTAATTGAACTTAATGGGGGCATTTCTGATGAAGGTCACGTTGCGTCGTCTTGTTGCAGGAACCTGCTTGGTTGGAGCGCTGGTGATCAATCAAGAGCTGCGCGCAGCCGAGCAAGGTAAGAGCGTTTATCTTCTAGGTGCATCGGCATCGATGGCGGGGATGACACCGCCGTCTGGCACCTATGTGTCGTCATTCACCTATGCCTATACGGGCGATGCAACGGGTGCTGCAGCGCTGAGCCGCGTCTTGCCGGGAAGTGGAACGCAGCTACCTGCCTTCACGACATTGCAGACAGACGCAGATCTGCGTTTGAAGGCCAATGTCGTCTTGGATGTTGTGTCGATCCTCTGGGTTGCACCAGATCCCGTTTTGGGTGGGCGGTTTGGCTTGGGCGCTTTGCTGCCAGTTGGATATCAGCATGTCGACGTTGATGTGACCGCGCGCACAGCTCTCACCTTTCCCGACAACTCGGTCTTGGCGCGTAACTCAAGTCGCCGTCTGTCGGATAATACATTCGCAATGGGTGACCCACTTGCCACTGCCTTTATTGGTTGGGATTCTGGAAATTGGCATTGGAAACTGGCTGGCTTGGTCAATGTGCCTGTTGGATCTTACCAACGCACCAATCTCGTCAATATGGGTTTCAATCGCTGGGCGGCAGATGTGACAGCATCGGGCACATGGCTTGATCCACTGTCAGGATTTGAAGTGTCTTTGGCGAGTGGCTTTACCTTCAATGGGAGCAATCCAGATACACATTACAGCACAGGCACTGAGTTTCATGCGGAAGCTGCGGTCATGAAACATATGTCGAAGGACTTCGCCTTCGGCGCCGCTGGATATTATTATCAGCAGGTGACGGGTGACAGTGGCTCGGGAGCCGTGCTCGGTAGCTTTAAAGGCGAGGTGGCCGCCATTGGTCCCAACCTCACTTATAATTTCAAAGTCGGCAATAGGCCCGTTCTGACATCGCTGCGCTGGTTACATGAATTCAGGGCGGTCAATCGGCTGCAAGGCGATGCGGGGTTTTTGACAATCACAGTTCCCCTTGGCGGGGCTATGGCGTCACATTGAAGGCTGCGCCCTATCTGTCCAAGAGGCGGCTAACCGCTTTGCTTGCACTTCGATAGGGCATAGCCTGTCCTCCTCGTGGAGGATGGGTGATGAAGACCGATGAACGCGCAGGCGTTGAAATTGTAACCCTCACAGCCGCTGACGGGCATCAATTTGAGGCCTTTTGCGCCAAGCCGCAGGGATCCTCCAAAGGCGGGGTGGTCGTTCTTCATGCGGTCTTTGGATTGGCAGAGGCGATTGCTGTTGTATGCGCGCGCTGGGCTGAGGCTGGTTATACGGCCGTTGCGCCCGCACTCTATGATCGCCTCAGTCCACATCAGGTGCATCCTTACACGGAGGCTGGTGTTCAGGGTGGGGTTGAGTCTTATGCAGCACTTTCGCAGGCGCAAATCTTCGCAGATGTTCTGGCCTGCGCGGATCAGGCGGGCGGATTGGCGCGCACAGCCATCTCAGGTTTCTGTACGGGTGGGAGTTGGGCCTGGCGTGCGGCGGCGCATTTTGATTTTGCCGCCCAGGTGAATTTTTATGGCAGCCATGTGCATCTGGAGGATCATATTCATCTGGCGCCGCGCTGCCCGACCATCATTCATTATGGAGATGGGGATTTTGTTGTGCCGCTCGCGCAGATCGAGCGCATCAAGGACCTGCATCCCTCTGTTGAGATGCATATCTATGAGGGCGCAGGCCACGCCTTTCTCAACCCCGATCAGGCTTATTATAAGCCAGAGGCTGCGCGGTTGGCTTGGGCGCGTTCAATTGATTTTATGGATAGGCACCTGGCGCGCGGCTGATGACCGCGCGCTTTTGTTAAAAGGCATCTTGCCGGATCACGCGCACATCGCTCGTCGTTACAATGCCGATCTGTCCTTGAACGATGGGGAAGATGGCCTGAAGGATCGCCTCGGCTTTCGAGGGATCGACGATGCAGATGATCATCAACATGCGGCCAGCATCACTGATCTGGCCTGCAATCGACCAGCTGCCGTCATGACCGCGGCCTGAAATCACGGGCAGGACTGAATAGCCGCTGATCGGGAATGAATCGAGCGTTTGCGTTACGCGCGACAGGATCGGCGCTTCAATCGTGATCTCGATGCGCGTCTTGGGGAATGTCTCCATGGCTGTCCTCATGGTGCGGCAATGGTCTTGGCAAGCGCGATATAGAGCGGGATGCCGATGATGAGATTAAAGGGGAAGGTGACGCCAAGCGACAGGGTGAGTGCGATGGCGGGATTGGCCTGTGGCAGAGCAAGACGCATCGCCGCAGGCACAGCGATATAGGAGGCTGAGGCCGCGAGCGTCATGAAGACAGCGGTACCACCAACTGACAGGCCGATCATGCGCGCGAGGAGAGCTGCGAGCGCTGCGCCAATGAAGGGCATCAACACCGCGAATCCAACCACTGCGGGCGAGAGATATTTGCGGCCCTGACCAAGACCGCGTCCTGCCACAAGTCCCATATCGAGCAAGAACAAGCAGAGGAAGCCGGGGAAGAGATCTGTGAGGAAGGGTTTGAGTGCTGTATAGCCGCGCTCGCCCGTTGCTATGCCAATCGCGAAGGCGCCGAGAAGCATGACGATGGAGCCGTTGAGCGCAACTTCGCGCAACAGATGGGGTGGTATCAGCGGGCCTTGCTGCATCCCATCTGCGCGGCGCGCGATGATGAGGGCGCTGAAGATGGCGGGTGTTTCCATCGCAGCTGCGACTGCTGCCATATAGCCTTCATAGGGAAGGCCGAGCAGTGAGAGCGAGCCTGTGACTGCTGCAAAGGTCACAGCCGAGATCGAGCCGTAATGTGCGGCAATGGATGCTGCATCGACCGAGGACAGTTTGCTCATTTTGGTCAAGAGACCATAAGCAATCACGGGGATGATGAAGGAGAGTGCGATACCGGCCAGGATCGTTGCGATGAGGCCGAAGGTCAGGCCATTGAGTGCAACTTGTACGCCGCCTTTAAAGCCAATGACCATGAGCAAATAAAGCGCCAGAAGCTTTGCAACAGAATCTGGAACATTGAGATCAGAACGCGCTGAAGCAGCGGCAAGCCCAAGGGCAAAAAAGAGGACCATGGGCGAGAGGAGATTCTGAATGGCGAGATCCAAGCACACCTCCATGGTTGAGCCCGCTGGATACGTGGGCGCGCTGGAGGTGGATTAAAAAAACTTCGTTGTCAGCTGACAAGTGCGTGAAGGGTTGAATTCTTGCGGAAGAACGGCATGTCTTTGGCTATGGCATCAAGCCCCCAGACTTGGCCTGCGCTCTTGGCGACCAGATACAGGAGCACGACTGAATAAACGATATGGTAGTCGACAATGAGATTGTTGCGGTTCTCGATATAGGGCCAGTCCATATGTGCGGTCCAATAGACCATCAGCAGGATAGTTCCTGCGATGCCACTCACGCGCACCATGAAACCAAACAAGAGCGACAAGCCGATGAGCAAATGTCCGTAGCTGACAAGAAAAGTGAGAACGGGATCGAAAGTCGGACGTGCAATGAGCGTATAGACGCTATGGAATGTTTTTGTGTTGGACAGAAAACCAACCGCACTGAATTTTGGATTAAAGACCTGGTGCGAGGCTGCGTAGAGAAAAGTCCAAGCCATTAGCAGACGAAAAACGAGAAGGAATGTGCGTTCTGTTTGCTCGCTCATGCTTCGCTCCCGTTTGTGAAAGGGAGCTGTGTCAGTTCCCTTTTGCAATTGGGTACATGCAGCGCATTTTAATTCAAGCTGCAACGCAGCGGTGGAGTCATGCGCCGACCCGTTGGCCCTGCGCATCAATCAACAAGGAGCCATCTTCTTTGGCGAAGGGGCCGGTTGGCCACTGGTCGAGAAGATCTAGAACTTCATCGCTTGGGCGGCACAGACGCACACCTTTTGATGTGCAGACGATGGGGCGATTGACGAGAATGGGGTGCGTCACCATTGCCTCCAAAATCGTCTCGTCACTCACGTCAGGATTGAGAAGGCCCAACTCTTCAGCGGGAGATTTATTGATACGCAAAGCGTTGCGCGGTGTGAGCCCAGCTGCCGCAAAAAGCGCGAGTAATTGAGGACGCGTCCAGCCGGTCTTCAGATATTCGATGATGGTTGGCTTATAGCCAGCGGCTTCCACAATGGCGATGACATTGCGCGAGGTCCCACAGTTGGGATTGTGGTGGATGACGATATTCACGCTCTGTCTCCTGCACGGGCATGGCGATTCTGCTTGGGGAAATTAAGTGATCGCCAAGCCCGGTGCAATCTTGCCTTTTAAAGCTCGGTAATTTCGATGCGGCGGAATCGAACCTCGCCAGCGCCATATTGCAAGGCGATGTGGCCACGCGCGAATTTTTCATCGCGTGCATTCACCACTGTCTTCTCGCCGTTGAAGAGCACATTGAAGAGGGGGCCTTGGGCCGTGATCTCCATCACATTCCATTTCCCGCCGGCCTTTGGCATGGGGTCGACTTTGCCGACCTCTACAATCGCCCCTGTACCATAGGAAGGGTCTTTGCGAGTGTCGTAGATATTCACCTCATAGCCGGTCGTCGTGGCAGGTTTGTTGGCGTCCTGACAGCGGATGAAAATGCCGCTATTGGCGGGCGTGTCTACCCAAAACTCTGCGCGCAATTTGAAGTCACCATAGGCTTTGGCTGAGACGAGATAGCCGCTGCCAGATGTCGCCTGAATCACATCGCCCGCGAGCGTCCAATTGGCATCACCCGTGCGCGGCCATTGACTGAGTGCCTTGGCGTCATAGACCTCAGACTTCGTGTTTTGGGCTTGTAGCGGTGATGACAGAAGCGCCGAAGCTGCAACTGAACCGATAAGGATCTCGCGCCTGTTATATGCCATGTCATCCTCCCTGTATTTTGTGACAGGAGAAACTGAGCGCGAGCCGTAGTCAAGTCAGGGCGAGAAGCTTTCTGGCGCGCGCCAGAATGGGGGCATCGACCATGCGACCCTCAAAGAGAAAAGCGCCGTCTTTGGTCTCACGCGCGTCAAAAGCCTCAATCATGGCGCGTGCTGTTGCAAGCTCCTCCTGTGAGGGTGCGAAGCCTTGGTTTAACAGGGCGACAACAGACGGATGAACGCAGGTCGCGCCATCAAAGCCAAATGTTCGTGCCTCGCGGATGCTCTCAGTGATCCCGGCATGGTCGTTGAAATCAGCCACAGTGCGAATGAGGCCAAAGGATAGAACGCCCACAGCCTTGGCGGCCAGATGCACCATGATTTTGGGGATGCGCAACACATCGGGTGTGGGCTGTGCATTCATGGTGGTTGCGAGATCTTCGCCGCCCGTCACAACGCCCAAGATGCGCGGTGTGCAACTGAGGATTGCGCGCGCATCCAGCACTGCGCCGGGATCTTCGATCATGGGCACCAGATCCATCGGGGCGCGGTGCTGGCCTGTCTCTTCTCGCGTCAGAAGCTCGCTGAGTTTCAAGAGGCCATCCACATTGCTCGCTTTGGGGACGAACAAGCCATCAGCGCCCGCTTGGCAGGCGGCGATGGCATCAAGTTGCATCATCTCCCAATCGGCATTGACGCGCACAAAGACTTTCGCGCCATTCTGCCGGACTGAGGGGATCGCCGTTGCGAGTGCTGCGCGCGCTGTGGCCTTCTGGTCAGGCAGGACTGAATCTTCCAGATCAAGAATGATGGCATCTGCACCACGCTCATGGGCGCGCGCGACGAAGCGGTCTGAATGAGCTGGCACATAGAGAAAAGAACGCAGCATCGCAGGTCTCAGGTAGGTGTGAGGAGCGCGCCGTCAGCGCGCAGAGCTTCGATCTCATCTTCGGCGAAACCGAAGTCTTGCAGGACGCTCACTCCATCTTCACCAAGGCGTGAAGCAGGGCGACCCAAAGGTGCCATGCCGCCACTCAGATGATTGGGGCTGCGAATGGCAAAAGTCTCGCCTTCAGTAGGGTGAGCTTCCCGCGAGACAAGACCCACAGTTTGCACATGAGGATCGGTAAGAAGGGATTCAATCGTATTGTAAGGCATGGCTGGCACATCATGGGCGTCGAAGATCTGCAGCCATTGCGCTGTTGGTTTGTGTTTGAGCGATGACATACGCAGCGCGAAATAATCTGCCGTATGGGCAACGCGCGCGCTGAGGGTTGCAAAACGAGGATCGCTCTTGAGTTCGCTGCGACCAATCGCATCAAAGAAGCCATGAGCCTGTGCATCCGTATTCGCAGAGACGCAAATATAGCCATCAGCTGTGGGGATGGGGCGCGAGTCTGGGCTCAAAATGCGTGCATCACCGGGCTTGCCCAAGGGTGGATCGAAGGTCATCGCGCCCAAATGTTCTTGCAGCACAAAGGCCGCCATATTTTCGAACATCGGCACTTCGATGGCCTCACCCTTGCCAGTGCGCTCACGTCGATAGAGTGCAAAGCCGATCATCTGGGCTGCAATTAATCCGGCCATATGGTCGGCAATGACCATGGGAATGAAGCGAGGTTCGCCGGTCGAGGCTTCAAAACATCCAGCCATGCCGGACGAGCCCTGAATGACAGTGTCATAGGCGGGGCGACCTTCATAAGGGCCACCTGACCCAAAGCCCACGATGGAGCAATGAATGAGACGCGGTGCGTCAGCGCAGAGACTTTCTGCGTCAATGCCCAAGCGCTGCTGCGCATCAGGGCGCATATTGGTCACAACAATGTCTGCTGATTGGATGAGGCGCAATAATGTGGCGCGCGCACTGTCCTTCTTGAGGTCGAGGCAGAGCGAATAGCGCCCGCGATTGAAGTTCAAAAATTTGCCGGACATTCCCTTGCTGCGGCCAGCGCCACCCAAAGCGCGCAAGAGATCGCCCTGCGGTCCTTCGACTTTGATGACTTGTGCGCCTTGTTCGGCGAGGACCCCCGTACAAACGGGGCCCACAACAACCGAGCTCAGATCAATGACTCGCAAACCGTGCAGAGGGCCACTCAAGCTACATACTCCGCTTCAATATCAATGAGAACATCACCGGCCTCATCAACCGCCCAGAGCGTCATTTGGTTGCCGGTGAGTGGCCCGCCGCACAAAGTTGCGGGACTGTTGACGAAGAGTGGTTTGCGCATGCGCAGACCATAGGTCTTCAATTCGCGGCCTGTGTGGCGACGTGCTGCCTCCAGCAACATGATGGTCGTCAGACCGCCATTGACGACGAGACCGGGGTAGCCCTCAACATCGCGCACATAGTCCGCATCATAGTGAATGCGATGCGAATTGAAGGTGAGGGCGCTGTAGCGAAAGAGCAATGTCGTGTCGGGTGTAAAAGGCACCTGCCATGCGGCAATGCGCTCATCTTTGGTTGGCTGAATGCGCGGCGCAGGTTTGGCGCTCGCCTCTTCGCGATAGGCTGTGTCATGCAGCTCAATGGCGATCGTGCCCTCAGCATCGCTGATGATGTGTTCCACGGATACGAATATCAATTCGCCACTGCGCCCGCTCTTGTGCTCGATCTTGGTGATGGTTGAAACACGGCTAAGGGGTTTTGCGATGCACAGGGGCCGCTCGAATGTTAGTTTGCGTCCTGCGAGCATGCGGCGGGGCAGGGGAACAGGCGGTAGAAATTCTCCGAGCTTGAGATGCCCATCGCGGCCCAGCATGTTGGCAGGTGCCGCATCATCAAACAGAATGGAGAGCCAATGGGTCGGCACTGCCGCACCATGGTCGAGGCAGGCAGGTTCGCAACCCAATGTTGCCACGAGGCGTCTAACCGCCTGCGCTGAGAGCTCGTCATGCAAGAGGCGCGAGCGACCGATCCAGGCTTGCAGGTCTTTGACCATGGTTGCGAGCGAATCAGACATGCGCTGGATCCCTGACTTTGGGCAACTGAAGAGAATGTGACCTTGTTTTACAGGTTTTGAGCGCTGGCAGGCAACCGGCGGTGATTGCCTAGACCAAAGCTCGAATGGTATTGGAGGGACTAGATCATTGCTTCTGGCGAGGGCTGTTATGAAAACCATCCTGTCACGTCGTGCGGTTGTTGCCGGTGGTGTCGCAAGCGGCTTTGTGGGTTTGGGCGGTGTGCACGCGCAGCAGGCTTGGCCCAATCGCGGGATCACGCTTGTTGTGCCTTTCACGCCCGGCGGCTCGACGGATATTCTGGCGCGCATTATCGGCCAGAAATTCACGGAAGCCTGGGGTCAGTCGATCGTCGTGGAAAATCGCCCCGGTGCGGGTGGCTCATCTGGCACGACGCAGATCGCACGTGCCGCTCCCGATGGCTATACGATTGGCATGGGCCATATCGGCACGCTCAGCGTCAATCCTTCGCTCTACAAGAATCTGCAATATGATTCTGTGAATGGATTTGCCCATATTTCGATGCTGGCGAAGGTGCATAATATCGCCGTTGTGCACCCCTCTGTTCCCGCGAAAAACATCACCGAGCTCGTCGAATATCTGAAGAAGAATCCGGGTAAGGTGAATTATGGCAGTGGCGGCAATGGCAGTGCGGCGCATATCGCCACCGCTGCTTTCATGGTCGCAACGGGCACTGAGATGACCCATGTGCCTTATCGTGGAACCTCGCCTGCCGTGGCGGATCTTTTGTCAGGTCAGATCCAGCTGATGATGACGGGCGGTCCTGCTGTTCTGCCGCATGTACGGGCGGGAACGCTGCGTGCGCTTGGTACGGCCAGCACGACGCGTCTGCCTTCGGCCAATGATATTCCCTCGATCTCGGAATTCATCCCCGGCTTTGAGGCCTCGCAATGGTATGGCTTGATTGCGCCTGCGGGCACGCCCGATGACATTATCGCGAAGATCAATACAGAAGTGCGCAAAGCCATGGCCGACAAAGCGGTGATGGAGGCCCTCGACCGCGATGGCGCAGAGGCGTGGACCATGACGCCGGCCGAGTTCCGCAGCTTCATCGAGAAAGAAATCAAGCGCTGGGGCGATATCGTCACCAAGGCAAAGATCGCTCTTGAATAGGCAGCGGCGCCTGCGCAATTCCAGACTTATTGAGGGATGACTTTGATGAAACATTGGATCGCAACTTGTCTGATTGCTGCAGGCCTTGCAGCAAATGTTCCTGCATCCGCGCAGGACTGGCCGACGAAGCAGCCTGTGAAGGTGATTGTCACTTTGTCGGCGGGTAGTGCGACCGATGTGCTGGCCCGTCTTGCCTTTGAGCAAGTGGGGCGGCAAGTCGGCCAGACCTTTGTAATAGAAAATCGCCCTGGTGCGGCGCAGTCGCTGGGGACGTCCATTGCCGCGCGCGCTGAGCCAGACGGCTATACGCTTTTGGTGAATTCTTCGACGCATACGCTGTTCGCATCCATGTTCACCAATCTGTCCTTTGATGTGACGCGCGACTTTGCCGGTCTTGCGCCACTCGCCAGCATTCCCACTGTTATGGTCACGCCGCCCTCTCGGGGTTGGAAGACGCTGAAGGATTTTGTCGCCACTGCCAAGGCAAAGCCTGGCTCGATCAATTTCTCCTCAGGCGGCATTGGCAATTCCACCCATCTGGCAGCTGAGCGTGTGCGCGTGGCTGCTGGTTTTGAGGGCGTGCATGTGCCTTTCGCCGGTGCGCCAGAGGCGATCAATGAGGTGCTGTCGGGCCGCGTTGATTTTTACTTCTCGCCCGTGCCGCCTGCGCTCTCGCTGATCCGTGATGGCAAGCTGATGCCGCTCGCAGTCACAAGTGCGCGTCGCTCGTCTGTTCTGCCTGATGTGCCGACGACGGTTGAAGCGGGGTTCCCCGACTCTGGCTATGAGTTCTGGGTGGGGGCTTTTGCGCCTGCCAAAACACCGCGCGCCATTGTTGAGCGTTTGGCAGCCGAGTTGCGCACCGCTTTGGCGACGCCCTCTGTGCGCGAGCGCTTTGCGGCTTTGGGCGCTGATCCCATGCCGATGAGTGCCACCGAATTTGACGATTATGTGCGCAAGGAAGTCGAGCTCAACGCGGCCATCATCAAAGCGGCCGGCATTAAGCCAAACTAACCATCACGCAAGTCGCCCTAGGCGCGCGTCTTGCGTGTGGGGCGGCTTGTTGCCGGTGGTGAACACAGTAGTCTGATCTCATCGACAAGCTTTTTGGCGCCCGGCGCCAAAAGACCCTTCTCGCGGCGGAAGAGCGAGAACTGACGATCCCAAATCAGCTCTGGCGTTTTGATCTCGATAATCGGCCCCGCGCCTTTGTCGATGGCCAGCACTGCGCGCGGTTGCCAAGAGATCATGTCCGTGAGGGCGACAAGCGCGCGAATGGCGCTGACCGAGCGCGTCTCAACCGTGACAACTGGTGGCTCAAGGCCTGCTTTGCGAAATCGCTGCTCGAACTCCTGACGCGGCACGGTTGAGGGCGGCGGCATGACCCAGCGATACTGCGCGAGATCTTGCAGCGAGACATTCGCCTTGCGCGACAGGGCGTGATCGCGACTGGCTACAACAATCACAGGATCAGTCATGCGCTGGGGCGCGGAGAAGGTGACTTCGTGATGTTGCATCGCCCCTGCAATGGCGATGTCGATCTGCCCGCGTGCGAGTGCTTCGCTCAGTTGATCCTCGACTGCTTCAATCAACTGCACGCGCAGGTTGGGCCATTTCTGCAAAAGTTGGTCGATGGCCATGGGCAACAGTGAATTTGACACACCCGCCAAAGCCCCAACGCGCACGATGGAGGTGCCTTTGCCAGAGAGGGCGGCAATCTCTTCCAGAGCCGCGCGCGAGTCCGAGATGATCTCATCCGCATAGGGGCGCAGCACATCGGCGGCCAGAGTGGGGATGACGCCGGAGGAGTGGCGCTCGAACAAAGGCGCGCCCACATGATCCTCGAGTTTGCGTAGCGAGCGGCTGACCCAAGGCTGGGTGACATTCAGTGCCAGCGCGGCCTTGCCGATGGAGCGGTGCTGATAGACGGCCAAAAAGATACTGAGTTGCTGATGGTCGATGGTCATGCCAAATCGTAATGGCTTTATGCAAAATCTGCAACTACCAAGCATGGGTAGCGCGCGCTAGATAGATCTCCAATCGGCCTTGAGAGGCCAAACTCTTTGGGAGGTCGAAGATGACCGCGCCGCGCAATTTTCCGCTGAACGCTTGGTATGCCGCCGCTTGGGACTCAGAGCTGAAGCATGAGCTTCTGGCGCGCACCATCACCGGCATCAAAATGGTGCTTTATCGTTCGCTCGAAGGCGAGGCGATTGCCTTGCAGGATGCATGCTGGCACCGGCTTGTGCCGCTCTCCATGGGCAAACTGATCGGCGATGATGTGCAATGCGCCTATCATGGCATTCGCTACAATACGCAAGGGCGCTGCACTTTCATGCCCTCGCAAGAGACGATCAATCCTTCCGCAGCCGTGCGCAGCTTCCCCGTTGTCGAGCGCCATCGCTTTGTATGGGTGTGGCCGGGTGATCCTGCTCTGGCCGATCCTGCGCTCGTGCCGGATTTGCATTGGAACCACGATCCGGCTTGGGCGGGTGATGGCAAGACCATCCATGCCAATTGCGATTATCGTCTCATCGTCGACAATCTGATGGATCTTACGCACGAGACTTTCATTCACTCTTCCAGCATTGGCAATGATGCTGTGGCAGAAGCGCCTTTCGATGTGACGCATGGGGATCGCACCACGACCGTCACGCGCTGGATGGTTGATATTGAACCCCCGCCATTCTGGGCCAAGCAGCTGGGCAAGCCCGGCAATGTGGATCGCTGGCAGATCATTCAGTTTCAGGCGCCTTGCACAGTCGCTATTGATGTGGGTGTTGCGCCGACCGGCACAGGCGCGCCGCAGGGTGATCGCTCGCAGGGCGTCAGCATGGTGGTCATCAATACGATCACGCCCGCGACCGACAAGACCTGTCATTATTTCTGGGCCAATGTGCGCGATTATCGAATCCATGAGCAGCGGGTCACGACAGAAATCCGCGATGCCATCACCAAGGTGTTTGGTGAGGATGAGTTGATCGTTGAGGCGCAGCAGCGCGCCATCGACGAAAATCCCGATCACGTCTTCTACAATCTCAATATTGATGCGGGTGCGATGTGGGCGCGTCGACAGATTGACGCGATGGTCGCCTTGGAAGCGCAAGGCAAGCCGCCACTGCGGCGCGTTGGCTGAGGAGGGGCAGATGCGCACAGACCGCAACTGGACCACTGCCACATTGGTCGCGACGCGCGATGTTGCAGAGGGCATTCGCGAATTCACATTCAAGCCGCATAGTGGCGCGGGGCGCTATCCTTCTGGCGCGCATCTGGCTGTGCGCGTCTTGATTCAGGGCAAGACGGATCTGCGCTATTATTCGCTCGTTGGCGAAGCGCCTCTTGATGAGTGCTGGCGCATTGCGGTGAAGCGTGAAGAGCCCGGCCGCGGTGGCTCTGCCTATATGTGGTCGCTGCCTGTGGGGGCGCGGCTTGAGGTGGCAGAACCTGACACGCATTTCGAATTAACGCGTGGAACCGACGAGGCCTTGCTCATTGCAGGTGGGATTGGCATCACGCCCATCATCGGCATGGCAGAACGCTTGATGCGCTCTGGTCGCAAGTTCCGTCTCTTTTATGCCGGGCGTGCGCGCAACCAGATGGCCTATGTTGCGCAGCTGCAGACAGCGCTTGGTGATCATCTCTCACTCTTTGTGGATGCAGAGGGCGAGCGCATGGATTTGGCCAAAGCCTTTGCTGACCTTGCGCCCCAAGGCGAAGTCTATATTTGCGGACCGATTGGTCTCATGGAGGCTGCGCGGACAGTTTGGGAGCACAGTGGCCGCAAGCCCGACCGTTTCATCTGCGAGACTTTCGGATCGAGTGGGCGCTTTGCGTCGCAGCCCTTCACGGTTCATGTGGTGGGGCGTGATGAGCCTATTGCGGTCGCAGCCAACCAATCCATGCTGGAGGCTTTGGAAGAGGCGGGCGTTGGCGTTGTGTATGATTGTCGGCGCGGTGAATGCGGGCTCTGCGTTCTGAGCATTGTCGAACATAAGGGCGAGATCGACCATCGCGATATGTTCTTCTCCGCCGCGCAACATACAGCCGGTGACAAGCTTTGTGCTTGCGTGTCACGTATGGCTGGGGGCGGCGAGATTACGATTGATCCGCTCTTTCGCGGGGACCGCTTGTTCAAGTCAGGGCCCGAGCTGAAGCAGCTCGTCAATAGCTGAAGTGAGAGAGGCGGCAGATGGCCGCCTTTTTCATTCGCTCCAGGCGATGATGGGTGCGAACAGCTCTTCAATCGGCAGCGCTGTCTCGATGAAATGTTGATCCACGAGATATTGCACGAAGGCCGTGAGGATCTTGCGGTTTGGCTCAAGCCCATAAGGCCAAGGGTCTGGCCCCATCAGCGCATCCATCTCTGCAATCTCATCATAGAGCCAAGGCAACATGCTGCGCTGTGCGCCAGAAAAGCGCATCTGCTTCAGCGCCCATGATTTTGACTCCTGACAGGCTTTGAAGAGGCTCTCAGGCACCCATGGTTGCTCTTTGAAGAGTTCTTCGCGGATCACCAATGTGTGCATGATTGGGTGGAAGCCGGTGCGCTGATAGAAGTCTTTTTCGCGCGCACGATAATCAGGAAAGAGGCGCGTGACGTTTTTGCCTTTGTCGAGCGCGATCGGACGACGCGCACCGAAATAGGCGTCGATCTCGCCAGACTCCAGCATATCATTGAGGGTGCGATCTTCGGGGATCAGCTCCAGCTTCAAGGGCCGCACGGGGCGCAAATCCATATCATGATCTGCAACGCGAGGTTCATTCACGCCGCCCTCGACCCATTGGATTGTGTCGAGATCGACGCCGTAATCATGTTGCAATATGCCGCGCACCCATACGCCTGCGGTCTGACGATATTCCTGCACACCCACGCGCTTGCCTTCGAGATCTTTTGGCTCGCGAATGCCAGAGTTCTTGTTGACGAAAATATAGCCGTGCCGGAACACCCGCGAGGGGAAGACAGGGATCGCGACGAAGGGGAAGTCACCGCGCGTGCGCATGATGCAATAATGGGCGAGCGACATTTCCGCGACATCAAACGAGCGGGTCTTGATCATCCGCGCGAAGATTTCGGGGGGTGACTGGATGCCGAGATAACGAAGATCGATGCCCTCTGGCTGCACATGGCCTTGGGCCAAGGCCTCCATTCGGTCGTAAGGCCCGCAGGCCATTGTGAGCGCGAGCTTTGTCATCATCCATCTCCCGCTTAGACCGGAATGACCAGCAAAGTGTCGATTTGGCGCGAGTCCAGAATGACTGTTCTGTTTTTGAGCTTTGGTCCGTCCTTGCCAAGGCGCACTGTGTCATGGGTGCGTCCGCAGATGAACACATCCATATCGCCGCCATTTGTGGTGCGCACGATGGTGAAGGAAGATTCGCTCTCCACCAGATCGCCCTTGATGCTGGTGACACGCAAAGCGCCGGGAATGTGGCAATAGACATGAGGCTCGAAAATATTGGCGGTGCGCAGCGCTACGATGCGGTCTTTGAACATGCCATGACCTTCGCAGGACATGAGGTTCAAGGGCAGGCCAAGCTCCATATTCTCGCGTGTCGTCACGTTATAAGTGCCATCTTCTTCGAAGAATGTGTGCCAATCTTCCAAACGGTCACTGTCAATTGTGAGCATATAGTCATGGAGGAAGGCCTCCACGGTCAGGCGTGCGCTGAGCGACGGGGTGAGTGTTGTTGTCATTGTCTGATCCTGTCGCTTCAAATTTTCATGCAATCGCGCCAACCCTTCCAGAAGCCGCGCACGGCGGATTCTGTGACGCGTGAGCCAGCGCTGGGCTCAATGCCGCTACCGCCCATGGGCATGACAGTCTGATCATCAGGATTGGCTTTGGCTGCGCGCTGCACAAAGCCGCCGACGCATCCATCTTCCATGGAAATGAAACCTGCAGGCCCAACAAGATTATTCGCCTTGAGGCGCAGTGCCAGCATATCGGGCGTATCATCTGCAAAGCCGAGCACGGTCCAGATCAATTCGCTACGGTCCACACCGCGCGGGATGAGCTGGCGCACTGCCAGTGCATTGAGAATTTGCTGCACGACGAGGTTGGGGAAGATGGTCTGGATGGAATTGGTGACAAGATCGCCAAGTTCGAGGCGATGTTCCATCACGGATGCGTCGTTGAGTTTATATTGCTCTTTGAGAGAGCGTACCTTCTCCGTACCGGTCGCATCATCATTGGGCGGTGTGCGCTCAGTGTAACTCAGATGGTGCCAGCCATTGGCGCTGAGCTTGATGCCTCCACCCATATTCGGGCGCACAACGCCGAATGTGTTGTGAAACACATGCAGCAAGCTCGCATGATAGGAGTCCTTGTTGTTCTCTGCATAAAGTTTCCAATTATTGGGCAGCATCTGGCTGTGATAGCCAAGAACCTTGAGTGGCTTGATGAAGACGCGGTCGATCGAGGCTGTGAGTTCAGCGCCGATATAATCGGTGAAGGGCGGGGTCTCTTCGCTAAATGTGCCAAAGATGAGACCGCGATAGACATCGACGCGCAGGCGCACGAGATTGTGGTCGTGCATCTCAAATTCAGGGCCAACGCCGCCCTTGCCGCCCACGCCCTTGCGGAAGGCAACGCCGGTCAACTCGCCATCCAGATTATAGGTCCAGTTGTGATAGACGCAGGTGAGTTCGCGCACATTGCCGCGCGGCTTGTAGCAGAGCAGCGAGCCCTTGTGTTGGCAGCGATTCATCAGCGCATTGATCTGACCATCCATCGTGCGCAGCATGATGATCGGCGCATCACCGACAAAGGTGGTTTTGTAATCGCCGGGCTCGGGGATCTCGACATCAAGGCCAAGGAAATTCCATGTCGGGCCTTGAAAGAGGCGCGCTTGTTCGAGCGCATAGATCTCAGGGTCAGTATAGACGCGATAGGGAACGCGCGATGTGTCCTGTGAGGGCCAAGTGAAAGGCGCATCTTGGGCGGCAAGCTGGGTGGCCACGAATTTTCCTCCTGCGCGATTTTTTATGACCCGTTTGGCGGGGCCCGGCGGGTTCACGCGCATGCCGGGGAGGGCAGAATGGGCAAGATCGACCTGAAGATCAAGAAAGCGGGTTGTGTGGGAGGCGCTTTATAGTCAAGGTTAAGTATTCTTCCCAAAGGGAACGTTGAAGACTGGCTGTGCACAGTAAGAGTTGCAGTATTTCTTTCTCGTCCGAATGGCTGTTCTGTCCTTCGCAGGCTTTCCCGCGGGACGGATATGACCTTCGACGAGATGATCACAGCACTTGAGGCGAGCGGGGACTATCGGGTCTTGCGCCGTCTTGTGCCGCGCACAGATATGGCCGTGCCCGATGGTCCGGTGAAGCGTGGGCTCTTTGTCGATGTGGAAACGACTGGCCTTGATTCTGCGCGCCATGAGATCATCGAAATCGCCATGGTGCCTTTCACCTATGACAAGGGTGGCCAGATCTGCGCAACGCAAACGCCCTTCCATGCGTTGCAGCAGCCCAAAGAGCCGATCAGCGCGGAGATCACACGGCTCACTGGCATTACTGATGAGATGGTAGCTGGCAAGAGCATTGATTGGGCTGCTGTTGCTGACATGGTTGAGGGAGCTGACATTGTGCTTGCGCATAATGCCTCTTTCGACCGCCAGTTTCTGGAACGCGCCTGCGAGGCTTTTGAGCACAAGCCTTGGGGCTGTTCTCATGCGCAAGTCGATTGGGCGGGCGAGGGCTTTGAAGGCACGCGGCTTGGTTATCTTGTCGCGGGGGCGGGCTATTTCTTCGAGAAACATCGCGCGCTGAATGATTGCTATGCAGCGGTTGAATTGCTGTCGAAGCCGTTGCCCGTCTCTGGCGTTATTGCTTTTCGCACTTTGCTCGATGCAGCGCGCAAGACGACATGGCGTTTATTTGCTGCTTATGCGCCTTTTGAATTCAAAGACGCCTTGCGCGAGCGGGGCTACCGCTGGAATGCAGAGGGGCAGGGACCGCATCGGGCTTGGTATATTGATGTGAGTGAAGAGCAGTTGCGCATCGAGCGCGCTTTTCTCGAGCAGGAAGTTTATGCACGGCAGGTTGATTTGCCGCTTGTTGCGATCAATGCTTACAATCGTTTTTCGGCGCGGGTGTAGAGCGCTCAGCGATCTGGATGTTCGAGCAGCTTGACCATGGGGCCGCGCTTCCACATCGCCCAAAGCCAGAAGGCCAGCATGACGATGGCGCAGCTGCCAATGGCGCTTTGTAGGCCAATCACATCAGCCATTGCGCCTTGCACAAGGGCGCCTACCGCTGGAAGACCATGGCCGAACATGATGAACAGCCCCATGACGCGGGCGCGATATTCAGCTGACACATTGTTCTGAATGAGTGTCTGCGCGCTGACATTGCCCAGCAACATAAAGACGCCCATGAAGGCAAAGCACAGGCTCGCCAGCCACAGGCTTGGCATCTGCATGGCAAGCGCCACCGCAATGCCTGTGCCGAAAGTTGAGGCGACGAGGACAGAGGTGAGGCCGCGCAGATCACCGCGCCTTGCAAGAAAGAACGAGGCTGTCACCGCACCAACACCAATAGCGCCCAGCATGAGCGCCAATTGTTGCGGGCCGACATGGAAGACTTTGTCAGCAATGCCCGGCAGCATTTCAATGACGGGGCGAATGAACAGGCTTGTCGCTGTGAGCAGGATCATCACAAAGCTGATGCCGGCGTGGTTTTTGGTGTAGCGAAAGCCATCGACAATATCGGCCCACAAGCCGTGGTGCTCTGCTTTGGCGGCGGGCTTGTCATCGACGCGCAGGCTGCGCATGACCAGCCAGAAGTAAAAGAAGCCGAGCGAGCAGAGCAGCATTACGGCGCCGACACTCGTTTGCACGATCACAAAGCCCGCAAGACTTGGCCCAACGATACGCGAGGCGTTGAAGGACATGGAGCCGAGCGCAATGGCGGAGGGCAGATCACTCTTGGGCACAAGCGAATTGATAATGGACAGGCGCGCGGGTTGGCTGAAACTCTCCACGCAGCCATTCAGGAAGGCGATGCAGATCAACATTTCAATGCTGATGAGTTTGGTCAGAACGAGCGCACCCAGCAGGCCCGGCAACAAAGTGCAGAGCAGGAGCGTCATGCGGATGATGCGCACAGCCCCCAAACGATCAGCATAAGCGCCCGCGACGATGGTGAGGATGGCTGTGGGGGCTAGATCAGCAAAAGCAACGGCACCGAGCCAGACGCTGGAGCCAGTCAGCTCCCAAGCCAGCCAGCCAATCGACATACGATACATCCAGCGCCCGATACTGGCGAGGAAATGGCCGGTGAAATAGCGCCGATAGAGTGGGATGCGCAGAGCGCTGGCAGCGCCGCCAAAGACTCGTGTCGCGATCACCGCACCCCCCTTATGTTGCTCTTCTTATGGGGCAGGATGCGGTCTCAGGCAACCTCGACCCAAGGGGCGGGTTCGCCTGCGAACAGGGCGACGAGCTTGCCTTGTGTGCCAACCTCAATTTCTTCGGCAATCCGCCCAGAGCGCTGCTCATAGGTCACGCGCTCTTCATTGGGCGCCAGCCCATAGAAGCGAGGCCCATTGAGCGAGGCAAAGCCCTCGAATTTGTCGAGCGCATTCTCTTCGGCGAAGACCTTGAGATAAGCAGCAACGGCAACGGGTGCGGAGAAGACGCCCGCGCAGCCACAATCAGCCTCTTTGAGGTGACGCAGATGGGGCGCTGTGTCCGTACCCAAAAAGAAGCAGGGCTCGCCACCTGTCGCAGCCTTGCGCAAGGCCAAGCGATGCTTCTCGCGCTTGAGAATAGGCAGGCAATACATATGCGGGCGCAGGCCACCCTGAAAGAGTGCATTGCGATTATAGAGCAGATGCTGCGGTGTGATCGTGGCGCCCATGCGCTCCTTGTTGGCGCGCACAAGGCTCGCGCCTTCTTCCGTAGTGATATGTTCCATGACGACGCGCAATGTCGGCAAACGTTGCAACAGCGGGTCTAGGATCTCCTCAGCAAAGCGTGCTTCGCGGTCAAAAATATCGACCTCTTGGCGTGTGACTTCACCATGGGTCAGCAGCGGAATGCCATGCTCGGCCATGGCCTCCAGTACCGGCATGATGTGATCGACCGAGGTGACGCCATGGGCGGAGTTGGTCGTGGCATGGGCGGGGTAGAGTTTGGCGGCCGTAAAGATGCCAGCCTTGTGGCCTGCGACAAGATCAGCTGGGTCTGTGTGATCAGTCAGATAGCAGGTCATCAAAGGGGTGAAGCTTACGCCCTGCGGCACGCAAGCCATGATGCGCTCGCGATAGGCCTGCGCCATGGCAGCCGTTGTCACCGGCGGCGTCAGATTGGGCATAATGATGGCCCGCCCGAAGGCCCGCGCCGTAAAGGGGACAACAGTGCGCATCATATCGCCATCGCGAAAATGCACATGCCAGTCATCGGGGCGGCGAAATGTGAGCTTTGTCATAGGGTCGGTTCCTGCGGGAGGCTTCATTTAGCACCCCGAAGCCCTATCCAACCAGCCAAAAGCCCAGCGGCGCTCCAAGCTCAGCAGTTATGCAAAAGTTTTTGCCCCCTGCTTATGGACAAGCGTTTTTGAACCGATCTGCCTTGAGGCTTTGCAGCGGTCTGCCTACATTGGCGGGATGTTGACCCACGATACTGTTCTTACCGCCATCGGCCATACGCCGCTCATCAAGCTCCGCCGCGCCTCGCAAGAGACGGGCTGCACGATTTTGGGCAAAGCCGAATTCATGAATCCGGGCGGTTCGGTCAAGGACCGTGCGGCGCTTGCCATCATCCGTGATGCGATGGCGCGTGGCGAGTTGCGTCCCGGTGGTCTCATTGTGGAAGGCACGGCGGGCAATACGGGTATTGGCCTGTCGATGGTGGCTAAAGCGCTCGGCTTTCAAACGGTCATTGTCATTCCGCAAACCCAGTCGCAGGAGAAGAAAGATTTTCTGCGCATGCAGGGTGCTGAATTGATCGAAGTACCGGCTGTGCCTTACGCCAATCCCAATAATTATGTGAAAGTCTCCCAGCGTCTGGCCGAGGAATTGTCGAAGAGCCATCCGCAGGGTGCGATCTGGGCTAATCAGTTCGACAATGTCGCCAATCGCGAAGGCCATATGGAGACGACGGGCGCTGAAATTTGGGAGCAGACGCAGGGCAAAGTCGATGGTTTTATCTGCGCTGTGGGCACAGGTGGCACGCTCGCAGGGGTTGGCATGGCGCTCAAGGCGCGTAACCCCGGCGTCACCATTGCGCTGGCGGATCCGATGGGATCAGCGCTGTATGAATATTATGCGCATGGTGCTTTGAAGGCGCAGGGCAACTCGATCACCGAAGGGATCGGGCAAGGCCGCATCACCGGCAATCTTGTCGATGCGCCTGTTGATTGCGCTTTCCAGATCCATGATGAAGAGGCACTCAACATCATCTTCGCATTGGTCGAGGAAGAAGGTCTGCTGCTGGGCGGTTCATCAGGCATCAATATCGCGGGGGCGATGGCGCTCGCGCGCAAACTCGGTCCCGGCCATACAATCGTGACCATCTTATGCGACTCTGGCGCGCGCTATGCGACCAAGCTCTATAATCCGGGCTTCTTGCAGGCCGCCAAATTGCCAGTACCACACTGGATGGAGCGACAGAGCCGCCCCGCGCCATTGGTTTGAGTTTATGCGCCAAGAATGGCGTGTTTGATCTTTTTGAAGGTCGAGGAGATGTGGTGGCGGCGCTGCTCTTTGTCGACCACGTCTTGCGAGACAACCCAATTGAGCTGAATGGCGCGGCGCTGACCGCCAAAGGGCAGATGGCCATGCCATGAATTGTCGGCGCGGCGGAAGATCAGCAATGTCCCTGCAAAGGGCGAGACCTCTGCCACATAATTTTCGATGTCCGTCCCCGAGCGCAGAATGCGCAAACGACCGCCACCCTCATCCCAGCCTTCGTTGAGGTAAAGCAGAACAGTGATGATCTTGGTCTTGGTGTCGGTGTGGATACTGCCATCCGTGTCGCGCACATAGCCGCGCACAGTATACATGGCCGGGCGGCCTTCGAGGTCGACACCGAATTTGCGCGCAACCGCATGGCGGAAATCATCGCCCATCATCTCATCCATCAAGGCACCGAAATGGCCGTGAATGTCGAGCACGCTCGGGGGATGGGAGCCGGGGCCGGGGACTTTGGGAAAATCTGCAATCACCGCCTTCAGCGCATCGGGGTGAATGAAATTTTCCACGATGGTGAAATCATAAGGATCGCGCTGCAGCGGTGTGCGCTCGAGAGCGTCAAGATCAATATGCGCGTTTAACGCGGGGGAAGTGATGTCGGTCATGTCAGACCTCAAAGGCAAAGCCATGGAGAACAGGCCCCGGAAATATAGCTTTGCTTCCTTAATCGCAATAGGCTTGGCTCAGTTGCAGGCCAGTCCAAACAGGTGGGACGTGGCTTGATCTTCAAAGCTATGTTTATGTAAAAAGCTTATGTTCTGCTGAGCTTACAGCTGCCTTACATGAAACAGGCTGCTCTGTTTGGAATAGATATCGCCCCCCGAACCGGTGTAAGCTTTGGCGCGGGCCTTTCAGCCTCACCACTGCAACAGGGTTTGTGCGCCATGCGTATTTTGCTGGTTGAAGATAATGAAGAGCTGGCGATGGAGCTGCGCAAAAGCCTCGTCAGTCTTGGTCATTTGACATCATGGGCCAGCACGATCGAAGAGGCGCGCAAAGAATTGGCGAGCACTCAGTTTGAAGCTGCTATTCTGGATTTAGGTCTGCCTGATGGTGACGGCTATGAGCTCGTGCGCGAAGTGCGGGCGGCGAAATCTGACCTGCCGCTTTTGATCCTGACCGCGCGCTCAACGGTTCAAGACCGGGTCACAGGTCTGAAGAGTGGTGCAGATGATTATCTGACCAAACCCTTCGCCATGGAGGAGTTGGTGGCGCGACTGGACGTCATCGTGCGCCGCCTCAATCCGCCGAGCGAGATTATTCTGTCGCTTAACAATGTGCAGTTCAATGCAACTCATCGCCAGCTGCTTGTGGATTCGCGGACGGTGAGTTTGCCCGTGCGCGAGATGGATCTGCTGGAGAGCCTGCTGCGCCGCAAGGGGCGGGTCGTGCCCAAAGAGGCGATTGAAGAGCGCTTGTTTGAAGAAGGACGCGAGCTTGGCTCCAATGCGATTGAAGTCTATGTGCATCGCTTGCGTAAACATCTGGCTGAATGTGGTGCGCAGATCGAGATCCACACAATCCGCGGTGTTGGCTATTGCTTGAAGGAACAGGAATAGCGAATGAAGTTTCGTTCGCTCCTCCACCGCGTCATTCTCTCCCATTCTTTTATGCTGGCGCTGGCCGCGCTCATCATGACGGTCGCGCTCAATCTGTTTTTGCATCAAGTCTTCATTTCGCTTCATGCGGCAACGCTCGGTAAACAGGCTGAGGCGCTGGCGCTTTTTTTGGCAGATGAAGACACAACTTCGCAAAAGCGCCTAAAAATCTCAGCCTCGCTCGAAGATCTCTATTCTGAAGAATATGGCCGATATTTTTATGCGGTTCTGGATGACAAAGGCCAGCCCGTCCTCTCGTCCTTGTCAAACGGCAAGCCGATTTTCAATTCGCTCAATGCCTATACGAAGGGCTCTCTTGAGACCTCCGCCGGTGCTGTTGATGTCGAGGGCGTGAATGTGCCCATTGAACGGGGCGGGCAGATCTATACGATTCAGCTGGGCGAAAATCTCTCTCATCGCGACGTCTTTTTCGATGATGTGATGAAGGTCTTTTCGGTGGTGATTTTCTGGGTGGTTATTCCACTCATTCTCATTGTGCTTGGTTTTGATTTGCTGATCTTCCGTGAGGCGCTGGCTCCTTTGCGCGATGCTTCGCGGGAGGCCGAAGAGATCTCTGAGCGTAATTTGGCAGGCCGTATCAGTCGTCAGCGTATGCCAGCAGAGGTTGTTCCCTTGGTGGATGCTGCCAACAGAGCCTTTGAGCGTCTGGAGACAGCCTATCGCGCGCAGCAGACTTTCAGTTCTGATGCAGCGCATGAGCTGCGCACGCCTTTGGCGGTTCTGCGCATCCAGATCGAGAATCTGACTGATACAAGTCAGCGCGCCAAATTACTGCCTTCGGTCGATCACATGGCTCACATGATCGAACAGCTTTTGCACCTGGCCGAAGTTGAAACCCTGTCGGTTGCAGCCGATGATGTGGCCGATCTGCGCGATGTCGCTTTGTCGGTGGTGGCCCTTCTCGCCCCGCTCGCGATTGATCGCCATCGCGAGATTGAGCTGCAAGGGGCCGAGAAATCCATTTTTGTTCATGGGCGGCGCGAGCTGCTCTTCCGCGCGCTGCGCAATCTGGTCGAAAATGCGCTGCGATATGCGCCCGAACGTAGCGCCGTTATCATTCGTTTGGCGCAGGATGGAACTGTGAGTGTGCTCGATACGGGTCCGGGCATTCCCGATGACCATCGCGAGCAAATCTTCAATCGCTTTTGGCGTCATGACCGTAACAAGAGCGGCTCATCAGGCTTGGGTCTGGCCATTGTAAAGCGCATCGCTGATTTGCACGATGCCAAAATCGAGATTGCGGATAATCTACCCCATGGCACGATTGCCTCGCTACATCTCAAGCCCATTGAGCAAAGCTCCGCATCTTGAAGTGATGATTTGACCTTGCTGCACCTATTTGGTTCATTGCGTGCCAACGAGCCGCAAGGCCGCTGAAATAGGGTGAAGCGATGGTTGAGGTGAGGGCACATTATCCGCAGGCCTATCTGCGCTCTCCCGTGCCAGAAGATCATGTGCAGATGACCGAGAATCTGCGCGTGCCGATGCGCGATGGTGTCACACTATGCGTGGATGTTTATGCCCCCAAGAGTGGCGGGCCTTTCCCTGTCTTGCTGTCGCTCTCGCCTTATTCAAAAGACATTCAGCAAAATCCCCCCCAATGGAGCCATGCGATCGAATCCGGCGCGACGGGTTTTTATGTCTCGCATGGCTATATCCATGTCATCGCGCAGGTGCGCGGATGCGGTCTGTCGCAGGGGCAGTGGCAATGGTTTGACGAGAAAGAGCGCACTGACGGCTATGATCTGGTTGAATGGATTGCAGCGCAATCCTGGTGCGATGGCAATGTGGGCATGATTGGCGACAGCTATTGGAGTTGGAGCCAATATTTCGTTGCAGCCGCGCAGCCGCCCCATTTGCGCTGCATCTGCCAATGCGATGCCACAACCGATCTTTATCGCGATGCTTGCTATCCCGGTGGTATTTTCAACGCGGCTTTTATGAATGACTGGGTCGCCTATCAAACGGCGATGTCCGCTTGGCCGGGAGCAGTTGACGGCAAATTGCCACCGATGAATACACATTTTGAAATTGCACAACACCCCGTCGATGGGCCGTGGTGGCGCGAGCGCTCTGCGATCACTTATCTCGACAAGATCGAAGTACCTGTGATGAGCATTGCGCCGCAGGGTGGGCAGATGCATTTTCGCGGGCAATTGGCGGGCTATCCGCAGATCAAGTCTCCCAAGAAGCTGCTCGTCGTACCTCCGACCGGCTTCTGGTCGCATGTGCGTTATCTCACCCATCCCGCGCTTAATGCGCAGATGTTGCGTTGGTTCGATCACTGGCTGAAGGGCAAGGATACGGGCATTTTGCAAGAGCCCGAGGTGGCGATCTTTGATTCTGGCACACGCAGTTGGAGCCATGAGGAGGCCTATCCCAGTCCACGCATCAATTGGACGAAGTTCTTTCTCAATGAGCATGCGCTCTCGATCGAAGCGCCACAGGTGCATCAGGCAGCCGATGCCTATCGCTTGCCGGAGAGCTATGCGCTGCATGTGAAGGGACAGCCCTCGTTGAGCTATGAGAGCGGTGCACTGTCTATGCCGTTGCGATTAGCTGGGCCTGTGAGTCTGACGCTTCATGCTTCTTCAAGTCAGATCGACACTTTGTGGTTCGTGAATCTTTTCGACATTGATCCGCAGGGCAAAGCAACAGCGCTCAGTCGCGGCATGTTGCGTGCCTCTTTGCGTGCAGTGGATGAGCGAGCCTCAAAGCCGGGACAGCCTTGGCACCCATTTGATGTGATGGAGCCGCTACAGCCGAGCAAGGTCTATGATTTTGAGATTGAGATGCGCCCCGTATTCCACACATTGAAAGTGGGGCATCGCTTGCAGTTAACGATCTCGAGTGAAGATATTCAGTTCAACAATCCGCTGCGCAATATTGATGTGCAGCTTTTGCCCTGGCCCGTTGAGAATACGATCTTTCGCGATGTGGCTCATCCCAGCCATCTCACCTTGCCGATCTGCACAGCGGATGAGAGCGTGCCGGTCCGCGCGCCGATCAGTGAGATTGAATGGCCCTTGGTGCCGGGCCAGTGGATGGCCGATACAAAGGGCCATCCACTGAAGGCTTAAGTTTTGGCAGCAGCCTCGGCTTCGCGTTGCTGCTGGCGTTGGCCGAGCCAGTTGCTGAGCCAGACCCAGATCGCGCAGAGCGGGACGGCAACAACCGCAATGCCGGCGAGCTTGAGGCCGAGTGCGCCCATGGCGGCGTAAGACCAGCTGCCGACCTGATCGCCTGCGCGATAGACAACTGTGTCGAGCATATTTTTCGTTTTATATTTGTCTTCACGACTGAGTACGGTGAAGAGCATTTCACGCGAGGGGCGTGCGAAGGCAAAATTGCCAACGCGCCGCGCCACCTGCACGCAGGTGAGGATCGCGATTGTAGGTAGAACCGCCAGCAGACCAAAGCCGAGCAGGCTGATGAGCGGAAGTGCAATCAGCGTCACCGCGACACCAAAGCGGCGCAGCACAGGGCCGGTGACAAAGATCTGCAACACCAGCGTGAGCACATTTACCACAAGATCAACATTGGCAAAGAAGGCCGTGCGGGCAGCGCGGTCGGTAAAGGCATCGCGCACGATCTCAGCTTGCTGGAAATAGATGATCGTTGAGGTGATGGAATAAAGCAGCATGAAGCCGCCGATGGCCAGCAGATAGGGCGAGGTAAAGGCATGGGTGAAGCCCGCCAGAATGGAGCCACCCACAGGCGCTTCTGCGGGCGTCGTCTCGACCGGCACATCGTGGTGGAAGCCCTTGCTCAGTTTGGAGAGGCGGTGGACGGCAAAGACGGCGACTTCCAGCAAGGCGATGGAGACGAAAAAGAGATAATGCTGATCGATCAGTTGGACCAAAGCGGCTGTGATGGAGGAGCCCAAAATGGCGCCCAAAGTCGCGCCAGCAGAGAACAGGCCGAACAGGCGTTTGCCTTGTTCTGAATCGAAAATATCAACGATAAAGGCCCAAAAGACAGAGACGACGAAGAGGTTGAAGACCGATGTCCAGATAAAGAAACCGCGCCCCGCCCAGATTTGATCATCAGCTGGCGCATATTCAATATAGGCCGCAAAGCCCAGCAGGTTGAGCATGAAGAAACGATAGGCGACGGTGATGAAAGTCTGACGCGGAAACCGCTTCACCAAGGCCGCAAAGAGCGGATTGCAGGCAAGCATGGCGAGCAAAGTGCCGGTGAAGAGCCATGGTAATTTATCAACGCCGCCCGCGACCCCCATTTCATCGCGGATGGGGCGCAGCACATAGTAAGAGCTGAGCACGCAGAAGATGAAGAGGCAGGACAGAAGGACTGCGCTCACTTCATCCGAGCGCACTTGCACCATGCGGTTGAGCAGACGATGCGAGCGGCTGGTCTCTTGCGGCTGATCAGAGAGTATCAATGAACTGTTCCATTTTCAAACGTGCGGCTGCATCCGGCAGGCGGCCTTGGGCGGCGCCCGCATTGTCAGTCACATAATCGGGCCGCGCCATGCCAGGCATGGTGCAGGTGATGGCGGGATGCGAGACAATGAATTTGAGGAAGAATTGCGCCCAGCTCTTGCAGTCAAACTCTGCCGCCCAAGCAGGCAGGGGCTTGCCCTGCACAGCGCTGAAGAGGCGGCCGCGACCGAAAGGCAGATTGACCATGACCGCCATGCCTCGATCTTTGGCAAGCGGCAGAATGCGCTCGCCCGCATTGCGATTGTCGAGCGCATAATCGACTTGAATGAAATCCAATGTCTCGCGGCGCATCATGGCTTCGAAATCGGCATATTGATTGTCGAAGGAGGTCGTCGCGCCGATATAGCGAATGCGCCCCTGCTGTTTCATGTCGCGCAGGGTTTTCAGATGCACATCTATGTCGCGCAGATTGTGCACGGCCAGAAGATCAATCTTGTCGGTGCGCAATTTCTTGAAGGACTGTTCAATCTGGTTGATGCCAGCCTCGCGGCCCATGATGCTGACCTTGGTGGCCAAGAAGAGGCCCGGGCGGCTCTTTTGCTCTTCGAGAATCTCGCCGACAACCGCTTCTGCCGTGCCATAGCTGGGGGAGCTGTCGATGACGGTGAGCCCGCTTGCCTTGAAGGCTTTTAAGGTTTCGCGCAGCGGGGGCATATCGGCCTCGCCCTTCACATCTTCATAGCGGCGCGCGGTGCCAAGGCCGATGACGGGGATCATCTCGCCGCTGGAGGGGATGGCTTTGCGGATCAGCGGGCTTGTCTGGGCAAGGGCCGGCGACAGGGTCTGCGCGCCCGCATAGGCGGCACCGGTCATCACGAATTCGCGACGTGAGATCATCTGAAGCACTCCCCGACATCTATGGCCCGACCTCGAGTCGAGCTTTCAAGCGACTTTAGCGCTGCAAGGGCGCGGGGGGAATAGCGGGGTGAGCATGCGGCACCCTTGATCTTGCCAAGGTCCGGCGGCATGAAGTGGTCAAGGCTCGGGCCGGTGATGGCGCCGTGCTAGATTTCAACGAATCAAAATAGTGTGGGGGTGTTCTCATGGCGGAAGCTGTTCACGAAGTGGCTCATGAGGCGACGCATGAGGCGGCGCATAGCGGCAAGTCCAATGCCAAATTGATTGGTCTTCTCATCTCGGTTCTGGCGCTGTGTCTGGCTGTCTCGGAAATGCTCGGCAAATCGGCGCAGACCAATGCACTCGCCATCAATATTGAGGCCAGCAATACCTGGAACTTCTTTCAGGCCAAGACCATTCGCCAGACGGCTTTGCGCGCGCAGCTCGATAGCGCGCGCATCAATGCCGACCAGACGCGCCCCGAAGTCATCAAGCAGATGCAGGCCTGGCAGTCGAATATCGACCGTTGGGAGAGCGAGCCTGAGACCAATGAGGGTCGCCGTGAATTGACCAAGCGCGCGCGCGATCTTGAAACCAAGCGTGATGGCTTTTTTGAGCAGTATCACGCTTATGAGATTGCCTCGCTGCTCATTCAGCTCGGCATTGTCATGTGCTCTGTGACGCTGCTGACCAATGTGTTCATCTTCGCAGGTGTCGCTATGGTATTTGGCGCGATTGGCCTTGCGGTGATGGGCGGCACCTATCTCAAGATCCCTTTCATTCTTCATC
The DNA here is from genome assembly GCA_947454485.1 of Beijerinckiaceae bacterium. Taxonomy (GTDB): domain Bacteria; phylum Pseudomonadota; class Alphaproteobacteria; order Rhizobiales; family Beijerinckiaceae; genus Terripilifer. The sequence continues at coordinate 17,553 of CANGJJ010000006.1, read as the reverse complement.
TGCTGCACTGATTCATATTCGGGAACTGGCGAAGTAACCGCCGGTCCCATCAAGGGAGGAAAGACCTGATGCGCATTTTGCTTGCTGCTGTGCTGGCTCTTGGCCAGTTCGCCCTTATGACCCAATCTGCCAGCGCGCTCGACAAAGTGCGCGTGGCGGTTGGTGGTCGCGGGCTTGGCGAGTCTGAAGTCTCTGAAGTTGGCAAACTCAAAGGCATCTTTGCTAAACATGGACTCGATCTTGAGATCACCTATACGGCTGGCAGCGGTGAGACGCAGCAGGCTGTGATCTCCGGCAGCGCTGATATCGGTGTGGCAACGGGCCTCCTCGGCGTTGTGGGCGCTTTTGCCAAAGGCGCACCTGTACGGGTGATTGGTGCGAGCTTCACAGGCGACTCCAACCTCTTTTGGTATGTGCGCGGTGACAGTGCCATCAAGACGCCGGCTGATGCCAATGGCAAATCGGTCGCCTATTCGACGAGTGGCTCATCTGCCCATAATGTCGTTCTGCAAATGCAGAAATATCTTGGCGTGACGTTCAAGCCGACGGCGACCGGCACAGGGCCAGCAACATTAACGCAGGTCATGACAGGCCAAGTGGATGTTGGTTGGTCGGGCGCGCCTTTTGGTGTCGCGCAGATCGAGAAGGGCGATATCCGCGTTCTGTGGCGCGCCTCTGATGTCCCCGCACTCGCCAAACAGACATCGCGTGTTATTATCGCCAATGCTGGCTTCTTGAGCGCCAAGCGCGATCTTGCGCAGCGTTATATGGATGGCTATCGCGAGGCGACAGAGTTTGTCTATTCTGGCCCGCAGGGCGCAGAGGCCTATGCCAATTGGGCTGAAGTGCCGGTGCCGATTGCCACGCGCACTTTGGCCGAATTCGTCACCAAAGAGGCCGCCAATCCTGATCGCGTGTCAGATCTTGAAGGTGTGGTCGCCGCTGCGGTGGAGTTTAAATATATCCCCGCGCCTTTGACGCCTGAGCAGATGCGCGAATTGGTGCAGATTCCGCCGCGCAAATAAGCGCCTCTCACACAGCAAATGGCCGCCCCGAAGGGCGGCCATTTTTGTTAGTCGCGTCGGCCTGATGTGTGACCGCGTTCGCTGCCGGGGGCGCCGACATCCACTCGCGCATCGATCACATAAATCCCGCCTGCGCGCACAACTTTCTCGCCGCGCTTGAGCGCTGCGGCAAATTCTGTGGCATTCATCGCAGGGCCTTCGCCATCAAGGCCCTGCGCTTTGGCAAGGCCGACAATGTCGATGGCGGGACGGATCATCTCCTGACCAACGAATTTGTTCTCGACAGGTCGACCGCGCACAACGGCCATGCGTTCTTGATGCGCGACGTCGTTGTAATAGACCTGATTGTTGGCAACCACGACAAGCAGCGGAATGCCCATATGGGCGGCCGTCCAAAAGGCATTGCAGCCCATGGTGAAGTCGCCATCACCCAGAACAGTCATGGGGAAGCGGCCTGAGCCTTTGAGGGCGAGTGCCGTGCCAATGCCATTGGAGGGGCCAGAGCCCACACCGCCGCCACCATCAATGCCCGCATAGTCGAGCGGATGGGTGAAGTTGACCGTGTCAGCGGGCCAGCCCAGTGCATAGCCTGCCATGGTCACATCGCGGCCCTCGACAAAGTCGCGCACGACCAGTGCAAGATCGCGCAGGCTCATCACGCCTTTTTTCTTGGGCGGTTGCAGCGGGGCTGCAGCGCGCACCGGCCATTTGGCTTTGGCCTTGGCGCTGGTGCCTCGTTGTGCACGCACTTCTGCGAGAAGCGCATGAACCATCTGGTCAGAGGTGGAGAGCACTTTAAGATCAGCAGGCGGCAGGCCGAAATAATCCATGCTCCAGCCATTGTGCAGATAATCATCCACCGAACAGTGAATGACCTTGGCTTTCACAGGCGCATCTTTGCCGAGCGTCTGGATGAAGTGACCGCGCAGATCGACCCAATCAAGCGAGAGGATTACATCGGCATCCTTCGTCATCTGCGCAGAGGCAGGTGAGGGGCGGAAGCGCGGCTCAAGTGGATGAAGCGGATGATCTGTTGGGAAGGCGGGTGGCAATTTCATATCTGTGAGTACAGCTGCGCCCAAAGCTTCGGCGAGCGCCACACGCGCGGCCCAATCATCCATATTGCGTGAGCAGCGACCCATGAGGATCAGCGGCTTCTTGGCCTTGAGCAACAAGCGGGCAGCCTCCGTCACAGAGTCTGCGGAGGGCGCGGGCGCCTTGCCGGGCTGGAACCGGTCCATATCAGGGAAGGTGATTTCGCTCGCAAGCTTGCTCTCTTGCAGGCCCACATCAAGGCACACATAGGTTGGGCCATAGGGCGGTGTGCTGGCAATTTGCCAAGCGCGCGTGAGGGCCTCGATAGAGGCCTTGGCTGAGCGCGGCTCATCATCCCATTTCGTATAGTTGCGGATCAGCGCGCCCTGATCCTTTGCGGTATGGATCCAGTCAATCCACGGGCGGCGTTCGTCGGCATCGCCGGGGCCCGTGGCGCCGAGGATCACCATCGGATTGCGCGCGCACCAAGCATTGAAGATCGCCATAGTGGCATGCATCAGGCCGACATTGGAATGGAGCGCCACGCCCATCGGTTTTTCGGTGATCTTGGCATAGCCCTGCGCAATGCCAACGGCATGTTCTTCATGCAGGCAGACGAGCATTTGGGGATCGCGATTGCCAAGATAATTGACCATGCTGTCATGCAGGCCACGATAGCTCGCGCCCGGTGTCAGGGCGATGTAGCGCAGATCGAGGCGGCGTAACATTTCGGCCATGGCATCCGACGCCCAGCCGAGTTCTGCATTGGATGTCTTGATCAGCTGGTCCTTGTCGTCAAAGCGCGCGGTGGCGAGCTTGAGATCTTTTTTCTTGGACTTTGCCCCTGTGCTCTTCATTTGGCCCTCCCTCTATTGGGGCCAGTTTTACATGAGCGCAGGGCAGAGTCGATATTAGGCCTCGAGCGCCTTGCGCAGGCGGCGGATGAGGACCGCGCGGTTTTTTTCATCAGCCTCGCGGCGGATCGCATCGTCAATATCAAGGATGAGGCGCGAGAGGTCATTGTGCCAATCGCGATGGCCCATGCCCTCCGCTGCCAGACGCGGTTTGCCGCCCGCTGTCGTCGTCACCGCCACGCCCTCAATCGAGAAGCACTGGTCGATGGTGGGCGCGACCACGGATTGATCGGGCAGGGCCTGCGCCAAGCGAGCCTTGAGCGCTTCGATTGCATGCTCTTCGCCATGGACGAGAAAAATCTGGCCGCGCACCGGCAGGCGCTGCGTCACCCATTCCATGAGGCCCTTGGCATCAGCATGGCCGGAGTAAACATCCAGAGTGCGAATCGTGGCTGCAACGCGGATCTGCTCGCCCATGATGCGCACGACTGAAGCACCTTCTTGCAGAATGCGCCCGAGAGTTCCTTGCGCCTGAAAGCCCACCATCAAAATGGTGGCATCGTCTCGCCAGAGCCAGTTTTTGAGATGGTGGCGAATGCGTCCCGCCTCGCACATGCCGCTCGCTGAGAGAACAATATGGAAGCCGCGAAAACGTCCGATGGCTTTGCTCTGCTCAACGCTCTCGGTGAAATGCACATTGCGATAGGTCATCGCATGGAGCAGGGCAGGGCCGTTCTCAACATCATCTGTATGGGCTTTGAAGACCTCACTGGCACGTGTTGCAAGTGGCGAGTCGATGAAGATGGGGCATTCGGGGATCTCTTTGGCATCCATCAATGCCACAAGATCGGCGATGAGTTCCTGTGTGCGTTCCACCGCAAAAGAGGGGATCAGCAATGCGCCGCCGCGTTTGGCAGCATCGAGAACTTCATGGCGCAGGCTGCCGCGCCGCGCGCTCTCTGATAAAAACAGACGTTCGGTATCGCCATAGGTTGATTCACAAATCAGATGGTCAATGCCGCTGGGCCCTTGTGGGTCACGCTGTAACAGTTTCGCCTTGGTGCCGATATCACCAGAGAAGAGCAAAATGGTTGGCGCGCCATGTTCCGTAGCTTCGACCTCCACAGAGGCAGAGCCCAGAAGATGGCCGGCATTCCAAAAGCGGATACGAAAATTCGGCGCCACCTGCACCCATGCCGCGTAGTCATGCGCGACAAATTGGTCGAGGCAGGCCTGTGCATCTTCTGACACATAAATCGGCTCAACCTCATCTTGTCCGCGTTGGCGGTTACGCCGATTGAGTTGCTCGACCTCCATCTCCTGAATATGCGCGCTGTCGGGCAGCATGACTGTGCACAAATCAGCAGTGGGCTGCGTGGCATGAATATGCCCTTTGAAGCCATGCTTGACGAGTTTGGGCAGAAGGCCGCTATGATCAATATGCGCATGGGTGAGTACCACGGCGTCAATGCGCGCAGGGTCAAAGGGGAACGCGCGATAGTTGAGCTCTTTCTCGGTCTTTGAACCCTGAAACATGCCGCAGTCGATGAGAATGCGCGCACCACCATTTTCCAGCAAGAAGCAGGATCCGGTGACTGTGTGGCTCGCTCCGTGGAAGCTCAGGCGCATGGGTCTCTCTCGTCAGAACCGTTCTGGAACTGTAGAGTTGGCGCGCTCAGCCTGCCCCTGTCAAATGGATATGCCTATGGCCTCGCGTGAACAGCTCGACTCTCCTTCTTATCGTATTGCTGCGCTTAACCAGGATTTCCTGCTGGGCGACTCAATGCGCGGCGTACGATTTCAGCTGGAATATGCTTTTGCAGAAGAGATGCTGCGGCGCTGGGGTGTGCATTCCACCATTGTCGCCTTTGGCTCGGCGCGTGTGCGCGAAGATGGTCCCAACAATCAACCGCGCTGGTATGAAGAGGCGCGGCGTTTTGGGCGGATCGCGTCTGAGCGCGGCGGCGCTCTGAAGCATAATGGCAATGTGCGTGAGAATGTCATTGCAACAGGCGGTGGCCCCGGCCTGATGGAGGCTGCCAATCGCGGCGCGATGGATGCGGGCGCGCCCTCTATCGGCTTCAATATCAGTTTGCCGCATGAGCAAGAGCCCAATCCCTATACGACGCCGGAACTGACCTTCCGCTTTCATTATTTCGCGATGCGTAAAATGCATCTGGCGATGCGCGCCAATGGGCTGATCGTGTTTCCCGGTGGCTTTGGCACGATGGATGAGCTGTTCGAAATGCTCAATCTGCGCCTCACCAACAAAGCCGCGCGCGTCCCCATCGTTCTGTTCGATGAAACCTACTGGCGGCGTGTGGTGAATTTCGAGGCGTTCGTGGAGGAAGGCATGATTGATCGCGAAGCGCTTGGCCTCTTACGTTTTGCCAATGACGCGGAAAGTGCTTGGGACGCTTTGCTCGCGCAAGGCCTGTTGGTGGCGCGCGATGCACCTGCAGCCTCGCAAAGCAGGCCCTGAGACCTCAGAGCTTCTTCAGGAAGCCTGCGAGGGACATCAAACCTTCAGGCCAAGGCCCATGGCCTGACTCGCTGTTGATATGACCTGCCTCACCTGCATCAAGGCAGTGGCTGCCCCAAGCAAAGCCGAGCTCTTCGATCTCGTTATAGCTGCCGTGATGATCATTGCGGCTGGCGACAACGAGTGAGGGAAAGGGCAGGGGCTCGCGCGGGAAGGGCGCAAAGGCGGGGTCTATTTTGGGCAGTTTTGCTGCGCCCATCTCGCTGGGGGGCGCGACAAGAAAGGCCCCGCGCACAGCGCCAGCTTTGAGTTTGGGGGCAGCGTGAATGACAGCGGGCACGCCGAGCGAATGGGCAACAAGCAGCACGGGCCGCTGCGCTTGCTCGACCGCATCAATGATGCGCTGCGTCCATGCGCTGAGGCTGGGATTGTGCCAGTCAGCTTGCTCCACCACGCGCGCGGTCGAGAGCTTGGAGGCCCAGCGGCTTTGCCAATGGTCGGGGCCAGAGCCGCCAAGACCGGGAATGAGGAGGATGTCGAAGTCTGATGTGCGCACGAGCGAGCCTTTAGAAAGTCTGGCCCCTATGTGGGTGAGGCCAGCTGCGAGCGCAAGCCTTGCCGATCAGCCAAGCCCGAAGGCGCAGGCGATGCGATAGGTCGCAAAGGCCGCCACATAGGCCAGTGCCAGCATATAGACGAAGGTCAGCAGCATCCACCATGCGCTGCCAGTCTCGCGGCGAATGACCGCCAGAGTGGAGGCGCATTGGGGCGCAAAAATATACCAGGCGATGAGCGCAAGGCCGGTGGCGATGCTCCAATTCTGCGCGAGCATTTGGGCGATCTCGGCAGAGGCTTCTTTGCCGCCTTCGATTGAGTAGACCGTGCCGAGCGCTGCGACCGCGACTTCGCGCGCTGCCATGCCGGGGACGAGTGCAACCGAGATCTGCCAGTTGAAGCCAAGCGGCGCCAGAACGGGCTCGATGAAATGGCCGATGCTTGCAGCCAGTGAATAAGCAATCGCAGGATCGCTCGCGCCTTCGGGTGGCTGGGGGAAGGAGGCGAGAAACCAGATCAGCACCATCATGGCGAAGATGGTCGTGCCAGCACGCTCCAGAAAATTCATCGCGCGCGTATAGATGCCGATGGCAACGGATTTGAGGCGCGGCAATTTGTAATCCGGCAGTTCCAGCATGAAGGGCGAGGGCGGTTGATGCCGCCACATGATGAGCTTGGCGGCGAGGGAGACAGCAAGAGCGCTGAAAATACCCGCTGCATAAAGGCCGAACATGACGAGGCCTTGCAGATTGATGACGCCCCAAATGCTGTGGTCTGGCACAAAGGCCGAGATGAGCAGCGTATAGACAGGGATGCGCGCTGAGCAGGTCATCAGTGGCGCGATGAGGATTGTGGTGAGCCGGTCACGGCGTTGATCCACCACGCGCGCCGACATAATGCCGGGAATGGCGCAGGCAAAGCTCGACAGAAGCGGAATGAAGGCGCGGCCATGCAGGCCTGCCCCGCCCATGATCTTGTCCATCAGAAAGGCTGCGCGCGCCATATAGCCAAAATCTTCCAGCACCAGAATGAACAGGAAGACGATGACGATCTGCGGCAGGAAGACGATGACACTGCCAACGCCTGCAATCACACCATTTTGCAAGAAGCTCTGGAGCAGGCCTTCTGGCACAGTCTCGCGCACGATCTGGCCGAGAAATTCAAAAGCGCTCTGAAGGCCCTGCATCAGCGGCTGTGCGCCCGTGAAGACAGCCTGAAACATCAAGAAGAGCACAGCGAGCAGCAGCATCATGCCAAAGACAGGATGTAGGGCGATGGCATCAAAACGTGTCGTCAGCGTATCGGGCTTTTTGGGCGGGGTGACGCAGGCGCGCAAAATGGCATCGGCCTTGATCTGATCTTCGCGCACTTGCGCAGAGGTCGGCGCTTCCCACAGGCTGGGGCCTGCTTCGGGCGCAGGCGAGCGCAAGCGCTCATCAAGAGCTGCCAGCAATTCGGCCGTACCGCCGGTGCGGATGGCTACGGCAGTCACAACGGGCATGCCGAGCATCTCTTGCAGGCCCTGCATGTCGATGCCAATGCCGCGATGGCGTGCCAGATCCATCATGTTCAACACGAGCATGATCGGCTGGCCGGTGCGCTTCAATTCAAGCGCCAAGCGAATGGTCAGGCGCATATTGGTGGCATCTGCGACGCAGAGCAAAAGATCAGGTCTGTCTTCGCCTTCAACACGCCCGAGCACCATGTCGCGTGTGATCGCTTCATCGGGGCTGCGGCCGCGCAGCGAATAGGTGCCGGGCAGATCAATCGCGGTCAGCACTTTGCCATCAGCTGTGGTGAAGCGTCCGCTTTTCTTCTCAACCGTTACGCCGGGATAATTGGTAGCGCGTTGGCGGCTGCCTGTCAGCGCATTGAATAAGGAGGTCTTGCCGCAATTGGGTGTGCCAACCAGCGCAATGCGCAATGTGTCGAGCTGTGTCGTGGTCATGAGGAGCTATCCTCAACCAAGATCGCCATGGCTTCGCGGCGGCGGATGGCGATGGTCATATTGTCCACGCGCACCGCAATCGGGTCGCGGCCCCAAGGCGCTTCATGCAGAACACAGATCTCTGCGCCCTCTACGAATCCCAGCTCCAGCAGCCGGCTTTCGAGTTCGTCCGCACTGATGGAGGAGTGCGCATCTTGGGGCGAGAGCGCGCTGATGCGCCCGCGATAGCCACAGTGCAGGTCGCCCAAGCGGTGTGTGATGGAAGAGGTCATGGGGCAGAAATAGCAGCCCGTGGCCAGCAATTCCAAGATTATCCTAAGGGGGAGGCCAACTTGGAAGGGTTCTAAATGAGTTTCAATCCGCGCAGGCTCGCATGACCATTGCGACCCACAATGATGTGGTCATGGACCAGAATGCCCATGGGCTCGGCGATGGCCATAATATCCTTGGTCATGCGGATATCGGCCTGTGAGGGCGCAGGATCGCCCGAGGGGTGATTGTGGACGAGGATGACGGCGGTGGCCCCGACCTCCAGGGCGCGGCGGATGACCTCGCGCGGATAGACGGGCGTATGGTCCACCGTGCCTTCGCCCTGTATCTCATCGGTGATGAGGTGGTTGCGCTTGTCGAGGAAGAGAATGCGGAAAATCTCCCGGTCCGCATGGGCCATGGCAGCGTGGCAATAGTCGATCACATCTTTCCATGAGCCAAGGACCGGCCTGTCCTGAATGGCTTGGCGGGCGAGGCGGCGCCCTGCAGCCTCCATGAGTTTGAGATTGAGCGCGACCGTCTCGCCAATGCCCTCGACCTCGGTCAGGCGCTCGCGTCTGGCGCCCAATACGCCGGCCAGCGAGCCGAAACGGGCGATGAGCTCTTTGGCAATGGGTTTCACATCGCGGCGGGGCAGACAGAGAAAGAGCAGCATTTCGAGCAGCTCATAATCGGCCATGCCCGCGTCACCACCCTCAGCCAAACGTGTGCGCAGGCGCTCACGATGGCCGATGTAATGGGGCTGGGGAGCCTCCGCAAAAGCCTGAGGGCGCGCGCCGTCCTCAGGGTCCGATGTCACGCGGCAGCTCCATAGGGCGGCTGATGCAGACCAGAGGGCGACAGGGTGAAGATCTCAACGCCTGTCTCAGTCACCGCCACCGTATGTTCGAACTGCGCCGAGAGTGAGCGGTCGCGCGTCACAGCGGTCCAACCATCGGCGAGGATCTTCACATGCGGACGGCCCAGATTGATCATGGGCTCGATAGTAAAGAACATGCCGGGCTTCAGAACTGCGCCTTCGCCGCGTCGGCCATAATGCAGAATATTGGGCTCGTCATGGAAGAGGCGGCCCAGACCATGGCCGCAGAAATCGCGCACGACCGAGCAGCGCTCAGCTTCGGCATATTCTTGAATGGCTGCGCCGATGTCGCCTGTTGTGGCACCCGGCTTTACCTCTGCGATGCCGCGCATCATCGACTCATACGTCACTTCGATCAGACGTTCGGCTCGGCGCGGCACTTCGCCCACCGTATACATGCGGCTTGAGTCACCATGCCAGCCATCAACGATCAGCGTCACATCGATATTGATGATGTCGCCGCTGCGCAGGGGCTTGTCGTCTGGAATGCCGTGGCAGACGACATGATTGATTGAGGTGCAGATCGACTTGCGATAGCCGCGATAACCCAGCGGTGCGGGATAGGCCTTGTGGTCCATCGCAAATTCAAAGGCGAGCTTGTCGATGGCCTCTGTCGTCACACCGGGCTGCACATGCGGCACCAGCACGTCCAAAGCCTCCGCAGCCAAGCGGCCAGCCTTGCGCATGCCCTCAAAATCGGCGGGGCCGTGAAGCTTGATCTGGCCAGTCTTGCGAGCGGGCGCGAGAGAGGCATCTACAAAGGTCATCTGGTCACCGGACGGGGTCATGCTGAGGAGGTCTAGCTCTAAGGTAAACTGGGGGGCATGAAAAGATATGGCCTGTAAGGCGTCATTTTACCAGTTGGCACAGTCTTAAGACATAGCTTGCTCAATCGCAGCCCAAGCCATTGTTGCGAGGGAGGAATAGCCCACCAAGGCCGGCCTTGCCCTGCCGTTTCAGGCAGATCTCGGGAGGTGGTCCTGCAGGGGGCGGTCGTGCTATGAGCGGCTCCTGCTTCGCTAAGACGGATCTCATGAGCGCTGATTCCCCCGCCTTTGGCCATTTTGCGCCCACGTCCTTCGTGGGCCGGGTGCTGGCGCGGACGCGTCGGTGCAAGGGCGATTGGCTTGGCAAGCGCATGGCGTTTTTTCTGCGCGGTCTGGCTGTGCGTGCGCTCAATGGAGCCCCCGTCGATACCGAGGCGATGGGCGCCAAAATGCGGCTCTATCCGTACAATAATGTGTGCGAGAAGCGCATTCTCTTCACGCCGCAATATTTCGATGAGGCTGAGCGCGATCTGATCGCGGCGCGCTTCACAGAGGATTTCGTCTTTCTCGATATTGGCTCGAATATCGGGGGCTATACGCTCTTTGTGGCAGCTCATGCAGGTCCGCGCGCGCGGATCTTGTCTATCGAGCCGCAGCCGGAGATCTTTGAGCGGCTCACCTATAATATCCGCCTCAACAATTTCCCCAATGTGAAGGCGCTAAATTGCGCTGTGGCGGATGTTGAGGGCGAGGTCACTTTGTTTGTTGCCCAAGGCAACAAGGGTGAGACCTCCATGCGCATCGTGAATGCTGATTCCCATAGTGAGCAGCTACGCGTTCCTGCCAGCACTTTGCTCTCCATCGTTCAACAGGAGAGCTTTGAGCGTGTTGATTGCGTCAAGCTCGATGTAGAGGGTGCGGAAGATCTGATCCTTGAGCCCTTCTTTCGCGATGCGCCGGCCCATCTGTGGCCCAAGCTCCTGGTGATGGAATTTTGTCATGGCAGCTGGTCTGCTGAGCTCGACGATCTGCTGCTGGAATGTGGCTATCGCGAGATCATGCGCACGCGCTGCAATGGCATTTATGAACTTGCCTGACAGGCTTTCAGGATCGCGGCCGGGGTGTGGGGTTTTCCTGCGCGCCATTTCGCCCTAAAGCTTGGGCAAAGGGAGTCGCCTCATGTCGAACGAAGCCGTCACTGCCGCCCTGCTCGTCATTGGAGACGAGATCCTGTCGGGCCGCACCAAGGACAAGAATATCGGCTATATCGCCGAATATCTGACCAATATTGGCATCGACCTCAAAGAGGTTCGCGTTGTCCCTGATGAGATGGAGGAGATCGTCGCGGCGGTGAATGTGCTGCGCAAGCGCTATAGCTATCTCTTCACCACCGGCGGTATTGGTCCGACCCATGATGACATCACGGCTGATGCGGTCTCGGCTGCGTTGGGCATTCCCCTTTATGAGGATCCGCGCATCATCGCGGCCATGCTGGAGCGTTTGCAGTCGGGCGATCTCAACGAGGCCCGCCGCCGCATGGCGCGCATCCCTGAAGGGGCGGAGCATGTTGCCAATCCAATCTCCAAAGTACCGGGCTTCATGATCGAGAATGTCATCGTTATGGCGGGTGTGCCTGCGATCATGCAAGCGATGATGGATGATGTGGCACCGCGTCTGAAGACAGGCACGCGCATGATGATGGAGACGCTGGAAGCGGGCTTTGCTGAAGGCACTTATGCGACGGCTTTGTCTGAGATCGCCAAGGCGCATCCCGATATTATCATCGGGTCTTATCCCAGCTTCCAGGATGGCCGCTTCCGCAATCAGATTGTTGTGCGCTCGAAAGATGGTGCCAAGCTGCAAGCGGGTGTTGAGGCAATCGCGCAGATGCTGGACGATCTGAAAAGCCAGAAGAGCTGATCAGTTCTGCGCAATCCATTTGCTGTCGACAAGCCAGCGCTGGAAGGCCAGCACGGCGCCATGATCGGGGCAGGTGGCATAGAGGCCTTTGCAATGTTCAAAGAGCCAATGGCGTCGCTGGGTCACTGAATCCAGCGGCAAGCCAGCCGCCGCCAGTGTGATCACTGGCAGATAGGTGATCTCGGTAATGGGGTGATTGGCCCCGATGATGCGCGGCGTGAAGCCTTTTGCGTCGATGCTGAAATAGGTCTCAAACGCTTTCGAACTCTTATCGAGCTGCCATGAGCGGCCTTCATCGGCGAGCTGACGATTGTCAGACAGCGGAATGCGCGCGAGTGCGGGCTGATGATCGCCATAGCCGACATAGAGGACCTTCTGGTCAGGCAGGGTCTTGTTGAGGCGCTCACGGAAGTCGTCGCGATCGCGTTTGGCCAGAACCAGACGCCAGAGATATTCGTCGAACTCTGGATCCTTGTTCCAGCGCAGCACATCGGTTTCGCGTGTCGCCTCTGGCGCGAAGTTGAAGTCCCAGGGCGAATGGGTCGACATGGTGGCGATCACGACGAATTGCGGCTTTCGCGGGCCTTGCTCTGGTTTGGCCTCGAGCACTTTGGCAGCTTCGTTGAGATAGAAGGCATCGCGCTGGCGTTGATCGGGTGCGCGGTGAATGCGTGTGTCGATGACACGATCAAAGCCGATGGCTTCATAAAAGCGACCAACGCCTGCAAAGCCAGCTGATGCAGGGAAGACGATGCTCGTCTCATAGCCGCAGGCCTTGAGATATTGCGGCAAAGAATGGCGCAGGCGGCCTGACATGAAATTGCTGACAAAGTTGCGCGTGGAGCCGAAGGAATAAGTCGACAGGCCTGTGAGTGCGGTGAAGTCAGACAGCCATGTGCCGCCACCAAAAGTCTCGACGCGCAGGCGATGAATGCGCCCATCGAATGAGTTGAAGAAGCCCTTCAACTCATCAGGATAAGTCAGGCCTTCATAGACGCCCGGCGGCATGGCTGATTCATTCAGCGTCAGCACAATATCGGGCGGTGTTGTCAGCGGGCGGCAGATGATTGCATCAGCTGTCACAGGCGTGATGCTGGGGCGCGTTGCAACTTCGATCATGCCATTGTTGGAGAATAGATGCGGCAGATCACCCAGCGATGTGATGAAAGAGGAGAGCGCGAAATGGCGCTCATTGAAGAAGTCGGCATTGCGCTGGGTGAGTGGCAAGTGACCGAACAAACCAAGGCAGAGCGACAGAGCCACAAAACTGCTGCGGCGCATGCGTGAATAATCACGCGGTGGTTCGCGGCGCCATAAGGCATAGAGGCCGGCGGCGCTCATCGCGAGGGCCAAAGTCATCAACCATGCGTGGCGCGGATAAGCTGAAAAGAAGAATTCAATCGGCGACCGGCTGAAATAGAAGGCAAGATCATAGGCGTGGAGATTCATCGCCACCAGCGCGAATTTCGCGCGTGAGGCGACATAGACTGCGAGCAAGAGACAGGTTGTCACCGCAAAGGCAAAGCGTGGGCGGCGTAACAGGGCTGCCAGCAAAAGAGCGGTCGCCATATGAAGGACAATGACAGCCAGCAGCAAGGAGGGTTCGGGCTCCGCCGTCCATACAAAGGCACCCCAGCCCACGACCGCGCTCGCGCTTGCAGCCTGTTGACGAAGGCTGGCGAGGGGTAGGCCATATTTGCGCGAGGGTTCGGATCCGGGGCTAAGCGACAACTTGCCTTCTCTGTGTAACGGTTGCCTGACAGATGTGGCATGAATGTTTGCGCCCGACAACGGTTGCGCCTCAAAACGCGTCGAGGCCCTTTTGTGCAAGGCTCTGGCTTGCTAGGACGGGGGTGCAATTCGGAGGGTTTGATGAGCGAGCATCCTGCCAAGGCATTTCCGGTTTCTTGGGACCAGTTCCACCGTGACTCCCGTGCTCTGGCTTGGCGTTTGGCCAGCGAGAAAGGTCTGCGCGCGGTGGTCTGCATCACCCGTGGCGGCCTTGTTCCAGCGGCCATCGTGGCGCGCGAGCTGGGCATCCGCGTCGTTGAGACTGTCTCCATCGCCAGCTATGGCGAGGACCGCCAGCAGGGCGAATTGAAGGTGCTGAAGGGCATTACGCCTGAGCTGCTCGAAGGGCAGGGCGAGGGTGTGCTCATCGTTGACGATCTTGTCGACACGGGCGCCACGATGAAGGTGGTGCGGGGCCTGTTGCCAAAGGCCCATGTGGCGACGGTCTATGCCAAGCCGCTTGGCCGCCCTCTGGTCGACACATTCGTGACGGAAGTGTCTCAGGACACGTGGATCTATTTCCCTTGGGATCTGGAACTCTCTTATGCGCAGCCGATCCACGGCAAAGGCTGATGCATCACTGGAGATAGGTGATGAGCGACCGCGCGCCACCCCATGTCATCCATCGCCCCGCGCCGGGGGCGGTGGTGGGCATCTCAGAAGAGATGATCCGCAAGGTGGTCTTTGCCTTTTATGATCGCATTCGCGCCGATGCGGTGCTGGGGCCTATTTTTAGCGCGGAGATTGAGGACTGGGATCCGCATCTGGAGAAGATGTGCGATTTCTGGTCGAGCATGTTGCTGATGACCAAGCGCTATGATGGGCGTCCGGTGCCTGCGCATGTCAAAATCCCCAATCTCGACAGACCGCATTTCGAGCATTGGCTCGCTCTCTTCCGCCAGACCGCGCAGGAGATCGCGCCCCCTGACGCTGCTGCGCTCTTTGTCGACCGGGCGGAACGTGTCGCCCAGTCGTTGCAATTGTCGCTGGATTTTCATCGCGGCGTTCTGCCGCCCATGAAAGCCCCGATCCGCGCTGGCTGATCAGCGCTTGTCTTCGCCAAGCCCGCGCGAGGCGCCTGCCGCCAGATCGGGCCACGCGACCGGCGCACAGCCAGGTGCGCTGAGCGGATGGGCCGGATCAAAATGCTGTGCGACGAAACGCTGGCCCGTCACACCATCTGAGGCAGTGGATGCGAGGAAGCGGATCGGCGCTGCCATGGCCTGCGGGGGAACGAGTTTGGACCGGTCCGGCATGGCTTCGAGCGGGATCATGCCGGTATCAGCTGCGCCGCCGGGAATGAGCACATTGACTGTGACGCCTGTTCCCGCCAGATCGCCCGCCCAACTGGCCGAGCCTGCTTCCAAGGCCGCTTTGGTCTGCCCATAGGGCATATTGCCCGCGCGGATCATGGTCGAGAAGCTGGTGGTGATATTGACGATGCGTCCCCATTTGCGCGCGATCATATGAGGAGCTGCAGCGCGCGAGAGCAGAAATGGCCCGCGCAGATTGACCGCGATCATGGTCCACCATTTCTCGGTATCGGCCTCCCAGAAGGGCAGAGGGTCAGCGACGAAATTGCGTCGCATGTAAACAGGACCGAGCCCTGCGCAATTCACCAAGACATCCAGCGAGCCATGGTCTCGAATCGTATTGGCGACAGCGGCCTCGCATTGGGCCTGATCGCGCACATCCAATACATATTTATGCAGGTTACCGGGGCGGCCCTTGGCCATTGTAACGGTTTCATCCAGCCCCGCTTCGTCGATGTCGGCGACAATAACTGTCGCCCCTGCATCGCTGAGCCCGAGTGCCATAGCGCGCGCAAGCCCGGTGCCTGCGCCTGTCAAAAAACAAGTTTTTCCAATGAGTTGAGTGTCATTCATCTATGCCTCCCCTGTTTTTTTATCAGCTTAATTGAGGTGTCGTATGCGTTACAAGAACTCTGCTGTTGGTCAGATGGCAGTTTGAGCGTTTTCGGTCTAGATTTTTACCTATGTTACTGCTAAGGTAATAATGTAACCGTTTCAGGAAGGACTGAAGCTTCTAAGCAAAGTGGGACAAAAGAGACAATTTTGCGAAAGCGTCTCTCACCTGCAGCCAAGAGCCAAGTTCATCGGTTAGAGGGGAAAAGTCATGGCTATTTCAAATCGCGGTTTCGCCTCCATGTCCATTGAACGCCGTCGTGAGATTGCGCGCATGGGCGGCAAGGCGGTGCCGAGTGAGGCCCGCAGCTTCGCTCGCAATCCCGATCTTGCGGCCAATGCTGGTCGTAAGGGCGGCGCCAATGTGCCGAAGGACAAGCGCTCTTTCTCGGCCGATAACGCGCTCGCGACCGAAGCAGGTCGCAAGGGTGGTCTGGTTGCCAGTGCACGCCGTCAGAAGACGGTTTCGGCGCATCCGGTTGTGCCTCCCGCTGAATAATCTTTGAATAGCGAGCCGCTCCCCAAAGGGGCGGCTCGACTTTCATATCAGTCTGCCGCTAAATCGAGATTGCGCAACAGCGCATCTGCGGACGTGGCGAAACTGGTAGACGCAAGGGACTTAAAATCCCTCGGGATTCCCGTGCGGGTTCGACCCCCGCCGTCCGCACCAATAACTTGATATAAATAGCATTTTCGCGGTGGTTGAGGCAAAAAGGCGAAAAATCGTCCACGTTATTTGGCGTGTTATTCTTGATCTTGCAGGGCCCTTTGATTTTTTACCTATCGACGGAAATTGCTTCTCGCTAGGCAGCGTCAGAAATCATCAAGGTTTTTGCCAAGATCCGTGAATATCGGTCGAAGCTCTTCAATTGTTAGAGGCCAAGCTCGCTTTGTTTCGTGTGGCTTCGTCGCTGCGCCCAGATAGGCGAGAAGGATTGCTGGCTGTCGAAAAAGGTGCCCCAGTTGGGCGCGATCAGAAATTTTTCCAATTAGGAAGGGCTTGCTGTCTAAGAGATCTTTAATGTCGCCTATCACCTTCGCCCCCAAAACAGGATGGAGAGCTTGGATGATGCCGACGTTCGATTTAGCCCGGTCACGCTGGATGTTTTGAAACTCATTTTCATAAGTAGACGTGAGAAAGTCGAGCAGTTCTTTAGTCGGTTGCTCGTGCTCTTCTAAAGCAGTGACTACTGCTGAGAAAAAATCATCGGCCACCTCAACAAGCATCATACTCTTTGCCACTGTCCGCTTGACGAGGGCAGGAGTTTCAGCCTCTCCCTTGTAGACGCGGCCGTGTGTCAGTTCGCCATGCGCATGTTGCAGAAGCGTACGCACCTGAACTTCGCACGGAATCCCGCGAGGAAACGTGCGCCCCTCAGTCACAATTTCAGCGGCCGCGCGGACCACAAAATGATCTGATTGGTAAGCAAATTCGAGCGGCTTGCTCTTCTTGTCTGCTTCGAAATCGCGGTCCTTCGAGGTCGTGAATCCACAGGATCTGATAGCCTGCTCGACCAACCGGATGTCCTGCGTTAGGAGAACAACAAACCTCACACCGACTTTATCTTCGACGTCCTCATAAGGGTTTTCATATCGCTTGCGGTACAGCGATTTATCGATCAAAGAGCTCGTGGTCTTGATGCGTGGATACGGGGGAATTTTTATAACTTCATCTAGCGAGCGAGGATGGCTTATCGCCTCCAGCTTTTCTTTTATGCAATTGATGACGTGCCGCCCCCACTCTTCATAGAGTGGGCTCTCAGCCTCCCATCTTAGTCGGAGCTCCTCCTCAGTCATTCTTGGGATCTTATGCGGTCACGAACAGTGATCTGCGTCCACTCTGAACGCGAACCGTCCGGTAAGATATCACCCCTCAGTGCTTCGACTGTGACGAGATTTTCGAAATCCTCGACAGTAGCCGAGAGTTGAATGTCTGATTTGAAAGTTATTTTACGGCGTCTTAGTCGACCCTTAAGCCCCGAAAGGTCTTTGCTAATCGCCGAGGACGGAAAATTATTTTGTTTCATGAAGATTCCGTAGGCATCGCGCATTGAAGGACTGTCAAGGAATCTGTTCGCAAAAGTTCCTGTGTCAACCGTTGGAGCCTGATCAACCTTAAGAT
>CANGJJ010000005.1 GCA_947454485.1 Beijerinckiaceae bacterium | reverse complement strand
TCTTCAAATCAAAACATCAAAGCGGCTAAGGTCAAAAAACCTCAGCCGCTTCGACGTTTCAAAACTCTTCGACGCGGGGTGGAGCAGCCCGGTAGCTCGTCAGGCTCATAACCTGAAGGTCACAGGTTCAAATCCTGTCCCCGCAACCACTTTGACCGAACGCTTCTCTCGGTCACCAAAAACCGCCCTTCCACGGGCGGTTTTTTGTTGTTCAGGCTCAAGCGCAACTTCAACCATCGCGGCAATGTCACCAATCAGTTCAATCTGGACTTTGCCATCTTTGCCTTCATGGATCAGTACCTTGTCGATCAGGCTCCGTACGATCTCAAAGGCCTCTGCGCGTGTCTCTTCTGCATAGAGTGCTGCTGAAAGATCAGCGACCTTTTGTCGATAGGCGTCAGCAAGATTGGGCAGGAGGCGCACGGGTGATGGAGCCGGGCTTCCGAGCTTTTGCGCAAGGTCACCGCGCTCAGCCTCAAGGGCCTCAAGTCGCGCTTTGAGCGCCGTCGAATAGACTCCATTCGTAATGGCATCGACTGCTGCTTCGATCTGCTTCTCGATCTTCGCGAGCTTTGATGAGTCAGTATCCCGTTGTGCGGTCTCATCGCGACGTGACTTGTTAAACTCCTCATTGGCCGCAGCAACGAACTCTTTGACCAAGTCTGGCGCCATCAGATTGTGTTGCAGTCCCTTGATCACGAGCCCTTCCAAATAGTTGCGACGGATGCTCGCTTTGCTTGAGCAAAGGCCATTGCGCTGCGCGCGTGCGCAACGCAGGTAATCTTTACCGATCGCTGCCATTGGATGGCCACAGCTTGCGCAATGAACGAGGCCTGTCAGGATGTGCTTCGGGCGCTTCTTGGTCCAAAAGGCACTTTCTTTGGCCGTGAGTGCTGCAGGAGAGGCAGCGATCTCTTCGAGGCGCGCCTTGGCTTTGCTCCACAGTTCGTCACTGATGACGCGAAGCTCAGGCACGTCTTCGATCACCCACTGATCAGGAGGATTGGCGCGCGAGACGCGCTTGCCGGTCTCGGGATCCCGCACAAAGTGTTGTCGGTTCCAAACAAGCCGCCCGACATAAAGTTCATTGCGCAGAATCCCTGTGCCGCGCCGTACATGACCACGAATGGTGGTGTCCTGCCAGGGATTGCCATTGGGCCCAGTGATGCCCTCGCTGTTGAGACGCTTGGCAATCGCCCTTGGGGAATTGCCATGACAGAACTCATCGAAAATGCGCAGAACAGTTTTTGCTTCCTCAGCGTCAATCTCGCGTTTTCCGCGGATTGGTTCGCCCTTGGCGTCATGTTCGCGCATAACGCGGTAGCCATAACAAATGCCGCCAGCTGATCTCTTCTCTTCGACACGGCCGCGCAGGCCGCGATGGGTTTTGGCTGCGAGATCCTTCAGAAAGAGCGCGTTCATCGTACCCTTCAGGCCAACATGAAGTTCGCTGATCTCGCCTTCCGCCAATGTAAAGAGCGCAACGCCTGCAAAGCGCAGCGCTTTGAAGAGTGCCGCAATATCTTCTTGATCGCGGGACAGGCGATCGAGTGCTTCAGCGACAATCACATCAAACTTGCCGCTGCGCGCATCAGCCAACATCTGCTGATAGGCAGGCCGAAGCTTGTTCGAGCCGCTACGTGCACGATCCGCGTAAACCTCCTGCTTGATCCAGCCGCGCCCCGCACAAAAGCCCTCACAGATGCGAACCTGATCCTCAATCGAGGCTTCGCTCTGCAGGTCAGATGAGTAGCGGGCGTAGATTACGGCGCGCATTGAGTTGCTCAGGGTGAGGGTTGGGGTGTGGGCGTTTGCCATTCACTCAAAACATCGAGATGGCGTTTGGCAGCATCAATATGCAGCGCGTGATTGTAGTGGCGATTTGTTACTTCTGGGTCGCAATGGCCAAGGATGATGCTGGCGATGCGCGCATCTTCCGGGCTGTGGCGCGTAAGCGTTGTGACATCCATATCGCGAAACCAGTGCGGAGGGATGGGCTTGCCAAACTCATCCTCAGTGCGACGACGGAATACATTGTGAAGGGAGCCTTCAGCGAGTTCTGTTCCATCGCGCGAGATCCACAGGGCATTGGTTTCGATATGCTTTGCCTTGCCTGATGTCGTCAGCAGAATCTGACGGTAGTGCGTGATGTAGCGATGAAGAGCGATCACAACATGATCGGGCAGGGGTGCCTCAATACTCCGCTTTGTCTTCATCTGGCTTGCAGGAAAGCTGAGGGTTCCGGTCGTTGGATCAAGCAAGAGCTGCTTGCCGATGCGTATACTCGCGAAGTTTTTGATGCGGAAAGGGCGACGGATCATGATGAGGAGCGCAAGCCCGTCACGATAGAGCATGGCGCGCTCAAGCGTCGTGATGCCGGTACCCTTGTGATAGTTCTTCCGAGGCAAGGTCTCGGCGTCTTCCAGAAGGCTCAAGGCCAGCTCTTCGATCTGCCAGGCAAGTTTGAGTCGCTCGATCTTGTTGCGGTGAGGCACTGCAATCAGGCGCAGATTTTCAAATCCTATGCGCAGCCAGTTCCACTCCGCCTGTTTAAGATTAGGCGTCATAACGCGGATCGCATCATAAAGTTCTTGCGCGCGGTTATAGGGCGTCCAGCCATTATTGGTCGCTTCAACGTCGGTCAGATAACCGTCGACAGAGGATTCAGTGATGAGGTCTTCTGGTGCAGTGTCTGAAATCGAGCGACCCTTCTGAATGTTCCAAGAAAGAAAGACGCCATAGCCTTTGCGCGTCTTGCTGATGCTATGCGGACGCCAATGAGCAGCGCGGCCAGCGGGCCGAAACGGCCCGCTATATTCTTGTGCTTTCAGCCAGCGCTCTTGATGAATCTGTGGCCAATCTTCAAAGGGAAGTGAGTGTGGATGAAAAGCCTTCATCTCAGCCCTCCTTCGTCTTCTTGAAGGTATAGGACGTCATAATTGCATCGAAGCGCTTGAAGGCTTCGACGTTGTTGAGCTCAACATAGAACTTCATCGTCGTGCGGCTCGACTTATGGTTCAGGAGCTTACGGACAGTCTCAAATTCACCTGGATACTTCTTCAAGAAGAGGGCTGCGGCCAGGTGGCGGAAGAGATGAAGGTTGAGATCAATGCCAAGATAATCCTTGATGAAGCGAGGGATCTGGGCGCCGAGCTCAGCAGCAGTCTTCTGGCGACCTGAGCGAGAGATGAAGAGTGCATTGGTCTCTTCAGCCAGCAACAAGGGGCGATAGACCCTCATATAAAGGTCAAGCAGATCGATCGTTGCCGGCGGCAGCGGATATTCGAGATCGACTTTGTTTTTGACCTCATGGTCCGGGAAGACGAGATAGCAGTTTGCATCACTCACACGATGAATGTGCTTAGTGATGTCGATCGACGCCAAGTTCTTGGCGCGCACAGGAGCTGCCAGCAAGATCGAGACGGCGAGTGCGGACTGAACGGTAATGGCTTCGCCAAGAGTTGGCTTTTCAGGTCGCAGATCCTCAATCACATTGGCGGGCAACATCACAAGGCGGCGAATGTTGTTCTCGTCAGCGAACTGGCGGATCTTGGCCTTGTTGCGCTCAGTCAGGCCATCCGTTGTTTCGCGGAAGGCGCTCTCTGCCTCCTTGAGGAGGTTCATGATTTCTTCGTCGCAGTGCGCCCAGTCTTTTGCGACCGCCTTCAGCAGGCGCACGCGGTTGTAGTGGTGGGCGCATTGTTCCCCAGCGCCCTCGCTCCACATCGTGTCGAGGATGATGTCGAGTGCTGTGCGATCAAGGACAAGGTCTTTGAGGCCTGAGAGCGTGCTCAGATCCTTGCCTTTCGTGGTCAGCATTGTCACCAGCTGAAAGATCTTACGGCGGGTGTCGAGCTTGGTTGCGTCGGCGCGCGGGCCTTTGCGCAGGGGCTTAAAGCGGCCGCCATTGGAAGAGCGATGGATGAAGGCCTCCACATCCAAGATGAAGGGCTCTGGCAGGCCCTCAGGGATGACAGAAGGATTTGTGCGGCGGTTCTCCACGACAAGCTGGGTCTTGGGCCAGCCTGGCAGTGTGGCCGAAAGGCGGTTCCAGGTCTTGCGGGTGTCGCGCGCAAGCTGGGTTGGGCGCTTGCCGCCCTTGGCTCGGATCGCTGCCTCATAGGCAACAAGGGCCGCCTGATCCACCTGATGGGGCTCAATGCCAATGCTTGAGCAGTATGAGCCAAGCTGACGCATAAAGCTAAGGTCATGCTTGTTCGCGATAGGTTCGCACAGGTCGACCCAAGCAGGGGTGAGGGGGGTGAAAGAGGGGATGAACGGGCGTGCCATGGGTTTACTCCTTATAGGATGTAAGTCCTCTTTGCAACTCAGGTTATTGGTGCTGAAGTTGCAGGTATATTTCAGTACTGACAATAAAATCAGTAGTTTATGTTCTATAAAAGAGGCCAGAAAGCCTCTAGCCAGGAGAGGATCAAAGTCTCGTAAGGGGAGGGATTCTTAGTCATCGCAGCCCCCTTTGCCGGAGGTCTCACGTGCCAACTGGCGGCCCAGAAGACGCGCCAGAGCGTTCAGGGAGGGGTGGCGACGGGTGTTAGACGGCTGCAGGTTGGCGGCTGCGGCGAGGTCTTCTCTCTTAATGTCAGCAGTTGGGGCTTTGGGGTCCGTCGTACGGGCGCGCGCCACCTTCATCCCCGTCTGCTGGGACGAGGGCTCCTTGGGCGCCGAAGCGCGGGGAAGGGGGCGCGAATCGCTCATGCCCCATCCAATTAGCTCACGCTCAAAAGGCCCGTTGGCGAAAATCCCCTGACAGGGTGCTGAAGCCGGTCAGGTTAGAGTGCGGGCGTGTCAGGAAGGGCTTCGTCGATTGGGCTTGGCAGGATGTCGGGAGCCGAGCGAGCTTTCCTTGCCTTCATTTCGGCCCAGTACACGCGAAGCGCATTTTCAGCGTTCTTGATACTAGCCCAACGGAACACGCTCGTGATGAATTCGACCAGCGGGCTTTGGTCGCTGCGTCCGCCTGCCTCAAACAACCCGGTGATGCGATACCAATCGTTCGCCAGATTCATGATCAAATCGACCTCTGGGTCTATAGGCGAGCGGCCGGCTTTTGAGCTTTGAGGCAAAGCCTTGAACGCAGGATCGGTGTAAGTCATCTCAACATTCTTGGTGTTCTTGCCGGTAGCGCCCTCTGCAATACAAAGGATGACTGGCTCGAACTTGCCTTTGCTCTGTTTGTCCTTAGGACGTTTGCGGCCATCAACAAACTGGCGCCCTTCCGCGCAGCAGTGAATGAGCATTGTTGCGAGCTTTTCTTGCGGTGCCTTTTGAGCCCAGTCCAGCAATGCACATTGGAAGAGCGGAGCGAGCCCAAGTGAAGGCCAGAGACGCTCGGCTCGTTGGGTTAAATATTCGAGGGTTCCCGGTGCAGATGTGGTCAGGAGACCGAGGAGCGTGGACTTGTCTTCGCCTTTGTCTGCCGCTTTCCAAAGCAGCAGTAGGGATTTTCGAACGTCGCCGTGGTGGAATCGTGAGCTCTTCTCAGAGCGATAGCGACCGACAGAATCTTCGACGGCTTTTAGCAGCAGTTGTGCTTTGTTTCTGCGTTCACTTAAGTCAAGGCGGTTGAGCATAGCACCGAGAAGGTCAACCAGGTCTTCGCGGTCATGTTTGAAGATGTTAGGCATGCTGGGGTCTCCTTACAAACTTGAAAATCGCCCCCACGTTGACGCTAGCCACCGTGACCCCTTGTGGTCGATGCCAGTAATATAGCCAAAATTCCGAGTATCTTTGAACATGCTGGCAACAACGGTGCCCATTTTCCCCAACTTGCAGCCCCCCAAGTTTGGGTAGCCTCAATTCAAACGAATTAACTCCGCTACCCCGAAACCAAAAGCATAACGAAACACCCAGCGCCTTGCGTCAGGGCGGTCATGAACCGACTGTGGTCTCCAGGAAATAGGCGGTTCGGGCAACCGCGTGATCATGCTCGAAGACTTCGACATCAATCCTGTGTTGTCCTGCCGACAGATCCATCGGCAGCGGGGCGCTCCACAGATGCGTGCTTACGACCGGTTCTGCCCAAGGCTTTCGGCTGCTACCTGCAGCCTGAAAGAGGGCCTGTGTTGAGGGGTCGATAGCTCTGCTGCGAGACATCCATTGCGGCTGGTCACCAGCAAGTCTGAAGGAGACGCGCGTATGGGCACCTCCTGAAAAGACATTCGCAAACAGTTTTGCTTGTGGCAGCAGCGCGCAGGAAATGCGCTGCGGAAGAAGGGTACAATTCTGTCCGTGTTCCGATCCTAACATCACACGCAAGGATGAGGAGCCGCGCGCGGCCTGGAACTTGAGATGAGCTTGATTGCCATCGACGACGAGAATGTACCAGCCATTGGGTGTGCCATCACAGCTTTGCGCGACTGGTTGGCCTGCCGGATCATAAGGTCCCGTCCACCACGAACCGCAGATGGCATTCAAGACATGGTGCTGGTGCTGGGTGCCCAGTGGGGTTGTGATTTCGTGATGCTCGTAATGATGCATATGGCCCGAGAGGCTGATGCAGGGGCGCCCTTCGAGAAGCGCCAACAGGGCCTGATGATCATGTGTGTGGCAGGCTAGCGTATTCTTAGGCTCAGAACTGATCAGAGGAATATGCATCGCCAAAATGATCAGTTGGTCTTTCGGCACATCTCGCAGCAAAGATTCCACAAAACGTAGATTATCTGCGCCCACATGACCCATGTAGTCATAGTATGAACCCTTCGAAGCGCCGTGGCCGATATTATCGAGGCAGATGAACATGGCGGGGCCATATTCAAAGGCATGCGTCCCGGGACCATATTTCTGCCGCCAGAATGCGCGCGCCTCAGTCGGGGATGATGTGGTGAAGTCGAGATCGTGATTGCCGGGAATGTTCCAGATTGGCAGGCCGAGTTGCGCTATCAAACGATCATAAGCGTCATAAAGTTGCGGCTGATCCCCGATCAGGTCGCCCAACGTCAGGACGAAATTTGGTGTTTCGTGCTGCGTTGTTTGCGCGAGAATCTCCGCGAGATAACTTAACTCTTGCGGATTAGATGGTTGAGGATCGGCAATCAGCAGAACATTGAACTGGTCATCTTCGCGCACGGGGGTCAGGACAAAGTCGTAGGTATCTGCGCCAGCTTTTGTATGAATTTTGGGGAGATTGCGCTCATCAAGGGCCGCAGCCATATTGCGTGGCTTGACGACAAAAATGATGTCGTCTTTGCTTGCCGCGATGGCATAGTTGCCTTGGTCATTGGTGCGGACGATGTTGCGCCCGTTGGAAATGCGAATACCGGGCAGGCCTTTATGAGTAAGTGAGCAGCGCACCTGCCCTTTGATATAGTGCAGGTCAGCTGCACCTGTCAGTGTCGAGCAGGCCGCAGCGCCAGCGCCCAGCTTTAAGAGATCGCGCCTGCTTGTCTGTGCGAACATGGAGTGCCTCTCGATCGTGAGGCGATACAATCTGATTTGTTCGACAGCAGAACGACAGTTACGCGACAGTTTGACGACATCATCCAGAGGCAGTGATCGTTCTTCAATCTTATGTTGCGAAAGCGCGAACCCACATGGCGCATATGCCTGACCGCACAATATCGTCGAGCGAGAATTCGACGATGGGGATCGGCATGTCTTTCTCACGGATGAGCGTGAGCGCAAAGTTCAGACCTGAATCTTCTGTGATGTCGCATTGCATGACGTCGCCGTTGATGACCGAGATGCAATTCTCTCCGACACGAGTGAGGAACATTTTCATTTCTGCTTTAGATGTGTTCTGCGCCTCATCGAGAAGGATGAAGGCTTCCTTCCATGATCGCCCGCGCATCACTTCAAAGGGAACAACTTCGATATCTTTATTTTTGACCGCGATATCGAACACGGTTGCGCCCAGACGATCTCGAATGGCATCGGTTACAGGTACAGCCCAGGGGGCGAATTTGGCTTCGAGACTGCCGGGAAAGAAGCCGAGTGATCTGCCGCAGCCCACATTGGGTCTGGTGAGAATGATCTTGCGGATAGTGCCGCTGCGATAAAGATCGGCCGCGTAACTGGCTGCGATCCAGGTTTTGCCGGTGCCTGCCGGCCCCAAGACAAAAATCTGGGGCTGCGTGCGCAGATGACCCAGATATTCAGCCTGTCGGCTGGTCATCGCAATGATGGGCTGTGGCTTTCGTTCCTCTGAAAATCGCGTCTTTTTCTTACCGATGGGGATGATGTTTGCGAGGTGAAAATCGTCTTCGTGGCGGCGATGCTTCTGCTTCTGTTTGGCCATGAAGGCACTCCGGACAGCAAGGGCAAATGGAACCAACGCAACTGAGGAGTCATCTCCGGTGATTCGCATGACGTTATGATTACGGCGCCTTTGCTCGGATTATGTGTCACAAGACTGTCACTATGCGTGGTGTAGATGCCCCATGGCTCGACGACACGCTCCGGAAAATGATCTGCCCTTTGCTTGGGTCCTGCACATCAATTCTGATGGTGCAGTCCAATCCATCGACGCTGTTCCGCAGGCCTTGGAGGCCGAAGACGGTGGCTTCTATTGGATTCACATGAAACGGGCAGATGTACGCGCTATTCGATGGCTGCGTGCGCAGATTGATATTCCTGACTCGGTCAAAGAGGTCCTGCTCAGTCAGGAGGATGAAGAGCCGCATCTCACGGGGCATGAGAATTATATCTGCGGCGTGTTTCGCGATTTTACACAAGAATTGGATGGTGCAAGCGATGAAGTCAGTCGCTTGTGCTTTTATGTCACTGATCGCGTGATTATCACAGCGCGCCGTCACCCGGTTCATGCCTCCATTGAGGCGCGCCGTGCTATTGAGCAGAGTCAGGCGGATATTCATCGGCCCATCGATATATTCAAACTACTGCTTGAAAAAATTGTCGACGGTTTTGAAGCTCGTGTTGAGCAATTATGGTCGAGTGTCGATCATATCGAGGACCATGTCCTTGATGATAATATGTATGATGATCGACATCAGCTCAGTCAGATCCGTCGATCGGCGGCCTCGGCGCATCGGTTGATATCGTCGAACTACCGCGCAGTGTTGAAGATGCAGAAACTGCCGCAGCTTTATCCGCAAACCCAGGATTTGCTGGTTCATATAGGCCATCATCTGGAAAATGTTCAGCATGAAAGCAGCTCAATTCAGGATCGCGCGCGTCTGCTTCATGAAGAGCTGAATGCGCAGCTGGCAAGCGAAACCAACCGGCAGCTTTTTATTTTGACGATCCTGGGAACTTTGATCATGCCGCCGACCTTGATCTCGGGCATGTTTGGCATGAATATGAAGGGTCTTCCCTTTGCTGACGACGAGAGCGGATTCTGGATGGCCTTCGCACTCTGTCTTTTGTCGTCTTTGCTCACTTATGCCGTTGTGTGGGTGAGCTCTCGGCGTTCTTAAGTGCCGAGAGATCTCCTTATCAGTAGACTTTCGGCACATACATATTGGTGGGGACAGGCGCGCGGAAATAATCAGGATTGTGCACGCGTGCAGGCAAGACAACTTCAGCCTGCGGTATGTCCTCATATTGGAATTGCGAGAGCAGATGCGCGATACAGTTCAGCCGCGCGCGTTTTTTGTCGACCGCTTCAACGACCCACCAAGGCGCTTCTGGAATATGGGTGCGCTCCAGCATTGATTCTTTGGCCTTGGTATAAGCCTCCCAGCGCCTGCGCGATTCCAGATCCATCGGGCTCAGTTTCCACTGTTTCAACGGATCATGTATGCGCATCTGAAAGCGCAGATGTTGCTCCTCATCGGTGATCGAGAACCAATATTTGATTACTTTGATTCCGGAGCGTACCAGCATCCGTTCGAATTCGGGAACGCTGCGGAAAAACTCCTCCACATCATCTTCGCGGCAAAAGCCCATGACGCGTTCGACGCCAGCACGATTATACCAAGAGCGGTCGAAGAGAACCAGCTCGCCCGCGGCAGGCAAATGTGACACATAGCGTTGGAAATACCACTGCGTGCGTTCGCGCTCGCTCGGGGCGGGGAGTGCGACAACGCGGCAAATGCGCGGATTTAGCCGCTGGGTGATGCGCTTGATCACGCCGCCTTTGCCAGCCGCATCGCGCCCTTCAAACAGGACAACGACTTTTTCCTTGCTATGAGCAATCCAGTTTTGAAGCCGAACCAGTTCGCGTTGCAAGCGGAACAATTCGCGAAAATAGAGCGCGCGATCGGCGCTCTGCGCATCTGGATGACTGGCCTCTTCATTCATAATCGCTGCAAGCCGCAAGTCGTCGATTTCTTGCTCCAACTCCTCATCGAAACTATCGAGAACTTCGGCGCGAATACGATCTTCAAAGCTGGGTGGAGTGTTGTTCTGTGTCATCGGATATCCGAATAGGTCAGAGAAGGAGGCGTGTCATTCAAATGCGCATGCCTATGGCTCATGTCCTGCGCTTCATTTGGGGTTCGAAATATGAATTCAGCATCATTGCGGCCAAAGTCGATATTGCTGAGATAGTCTTTGTCATAGGCAGGGCTTGATTGGGCCGTTTTCAGGCTCAAGGCGACAGAGATTTGTTTCTCGACTTTCGCTAAGGCGTGAGCCCGATCTTCAAAAATGTCGCCGCTGTCTTCCAACGCCTGCAGGATCAGTTCAGCGATGTGATGCCAGTTCGTGGCGGTGTATAAGGCTGGATGCTGATGCATGGACCCCTCCGACTCGCGCAGATCACTTGTCGTTAACAAATCGTTAATTTGTGACAAGATGATTACGGACGCGGGGCGTAGCCTATTTAGCGCCGTGCTGATCGATAACCTGTTCATAAAGTGAGGTGAGGCGATGCGCCATCTGACGCGATGACCACTGCCGCGCATCATCTGGAGCCTTCTTGGCAAGATCGGCGCGCAAAGTCTTGTCGGTCAGTACACGTGCTGTGTGCTGCGCGAATGGCTCGACCTGCTCGGGGACTTTGATGCCGCCTTGCACGTCTCGAAGAACATCGGCTGTGCCCATCACTGCAGTCGAGACGACAGGTGTTGCCTGAGCGAGAGCCTCGAGAAGGACAAGACCTTGCGTTTCCGTGCGGGAGGCAAACACAAAGGCATTGGCTGCGCTGTAGCAATCGCGCAAAGTGGTGGCGCGGTCCATATAGCCCACGAACAGGACATTCTCTTGCAGGCCAAGTGAGACTGTCAGGGCTTTGACATGGGCTTCAGCGGGGCCTTCGCCTGCAATGATGAGCAAGACATTCGACACCAGTTCCCGCAGGCGTACGCACATATGAAGCAAGAAATCGATGTTCTTTTCATGGGCAACGCGGCCCACAAAAAGAGCTACTGGCCGATCGGCGGGAATGCCGCGCTGCTCGCGGAAGCGGGCGCCATCGCCAGGCTCGAATGCAGTATCAGGCAGACCTGTAGGGAGAACTTCAATCTGGGTTTGCACGCCATAATCAAGAAGAGCCTGCGCCATTTGTGGGGAGGGAGAGATGATCGCATCAACCTGATGACATTGCGAGACCGTCAGTTTGCGCGCAAACGACTTTGTTAAAGTGGCCGGCAGGAATGGCGCATAGTGGTGCAGATAATGTTCGAAATAGGTGTGGTAGGTTTCCACCACAGGTATTCCAAGCTGGCGAGCTATGCGAATGCCGCCGTAATGAGCGGTAAAGGGCGTATGGATGTGAATGACATCATAGTCGCCGCTCCTTAAACCCTTCGTCCAAGACGTGAAGTGTCCCCATTTCAGAAGGCGGTCTTCCGGGTCTCGGGGAACTTGGCGGGAGGGAATGCGCACAAGATTTTCGCTATCCGGCTCTTCCGCAGGGTGAGGATAGAGTGGCGCAACGAGAGTGCAATTGTGCCCCAGCGCGACGATGTCCCCCATATAGGTTTGAATGGAGGTCGAGACGCCATTCACGCGCGGGAAGAAGACATCGGAGAGTTTGAGAATTCGCATGACGAGCAAATGACCGATTCAGATGACAGTTTCATGTCGATCTGGGGTTGCTTTTGTCATGCAACTGTCACGAGCGCTGGATAGCGCAAGGGGGCTTTCTTTCTTACGAGGTTCCTATGTTTCATCGTGCACGCGCGGCCGAACAGTCCCAGGATATCGGCACGAACACTTCAAATAACGACACGATCGGCGACATGATCAATCAGCGATTGGGTCGTCGCGACTTTCTCAAAAATTCTTTGGCCGTTGCCGCCCTCTCCAGCGTGAGCCTGCCTGCAATGGCCGCTGGCACGCCTGCGCGCTTCACTTTTAAAGAGATTGAGGCAGGTAGTGGTCCCTATCATCATGTGGCTGAAGGCTATGATGCGCAGGTGCTAATGCGCTGGGGTGATCCTGTCCTGAGCGGGGCTCCGGCCTTCAATCCCACAGCCCAGAGCGCCAAAGCACAAGAGCTGCAGTTTGGTTATAATAACGACTATCTTGGCTTCATTCCCATGCCGGGTGCAGCTCAGCCAGGCCGGCATGGCTTGCTCGTCGTCAATCACGAATATACGAATGAAGAGCTGATGTTTGCAGGCATCGGCGTGCAGGAGACGAAAGAAGCCGCCTTCGCAAAAATGACGAAGGAGCTGGTTGATATTGAAATGGCAGCTCACGGCGGCAGTATTCTTGAAGTGCGCCGCGATGAAAAATGGACGGTTGTCGAAGCGTCACGCTATGCTCGCCGTTTAACTGCAAATACGCCGATCACATTGTCTGGTCCTGCAGCCGGTCATGAGCGCCTGCGTACCAAAGAAGATCCGACGGGCCGCGCTGTGAAGGGGATGTTGAACAATTGCGCAGGTGGCCTGACGCCATGGGGAACTTGGCTGACCTGTGAAGAGAACTTCAGCTACTATTTTCGTGGCGCAAAGGATGGCCATCCCGAGGCTGCCAAGCTGACCCGCTACGGCATTCCCGGCAATATGTATGCATGGGGTCAGTTTTACGACCGCTTTGATGTTTCCAAAGAACCGAATGAGCCTAATCGCTTTGGTTGGGTTGTGGAGATCGACCCTTTCGATCCAACCTCGACGCCAAAAAAGCGCACGGCCTTGGGGCGCTTCAAACATGAAGGCGCTGCGGGTATCGTTGCGAAAGACGGCCGCTATGTCGTTTATCTCGGCGATGATGAGCGCTTCGACTATGTCTATAAATTCGTGACGAAGAATAAGGTCAACACCACAGACCTGGCCGCCAATCGCGATCTTTTGGATGAGGGAACGCTCTATGTTGCCCGCTACAAAGGAGATGGAACGGGCGAATGGTTGCCTCTGGTCCACAATCAGGGACCTTTGAACGCACAGAATGGTTTTGCTTCGCAGGCCGATATTTTGATTGATACGCGTCTGGCGGCAGACGCGCTGGGTGCGACCAAAATGGATCGGCCTGAAGATGTCGAGGCCAATCCTGTGACGGGCAAAGTCTATGTCGCTTTGACCAACAACAATCGTCGCACAGCCGAACAAACTGACGCTGCCAATCCGCGCGCGGTGAACCGCTTTGGTCATTTGATCGAAATGACGCCAGAGGGAGAGGATCATACAGCGCTCACTTTCCGCTGGGATATTTTGTTAAAGGCTGGGGACCATATGGTTGCGTCAACCAATGCCAGCTTTCATCCCCAAACCAGCAAGGATGGTTGGTTCGGAATGCCTGACAATGTTGCCATTGATAGTCGTGGTGGCCTGTGGATTGCGACAGACGGTAATTCGCCCTCCAAGACGGGTCGGGCAGATGGCATTTGGGCGGTTGAGACCGAAGGCGAGCTGCGTGGTCTGTCCAAGCATTTCTATCGCACGCCAGCGGGCGCAGAAATGTGCGGCCCCTTCTTCACCCCTGATGATGAGACGCTCTTTGTTGCTGTCCAGCATCCGGGCGAAACAGAAGAGGATTTTAAAGGGCCGCCTTCGACCTATGACAATCCCACGACCCGCTGGCCTGACTTTAAAGACGCTATGCCACCGCGCCCCTCGATTGTCGCCATCACCAAACGGGGTGGCGGGCGTATCGGCAGCTGATTGCAGGTCGCTGCGCATAAGATAGAAGGACGAATAAGGTCAGGTTTTTGCAAGTCACAGAAACCTGACCGTTCCGACATGGACCCGTCACATGAATCGTCTAGCCCCCAAGGGATGAGGTTCTGCGACAGGAGTTTCCAGTGAATTTGTTTGTTGGTTCGACCCGCGGGTCACGTGATCAATTAGCAGCTGCTGTTCACCAAAATGACGCGCTGACCAAAGAGGGGATGCTGGAGCGTCTCTTCACCTTCTTATTTAGTGGTCTCGTTTATCCGCAGATTTGGGAAGACCCTGTCGGTGATATGGATGCGCTTTGTCTGGGTCGGTCAGACCGTTTGATTGCGATTGCCTCCGGCGGCTGTAATGTTGCCAGTTATCTTGTGGCCCAACCGCAACAGATCATTGCCGTTGACCTCAATGCCTCCCATGTCGCGCTCAACCGTCTCAAGCTGTCAGCCATTCAGTATTTGCCGAGCTATGCTGCTCTGTATCGCTTCTTTGCGGGTGCGGCTGATACGAAGAATGTAGACGCCTATGATCGTATTCTGGCGTCCCACCTTGATGCCCAGAGCCGCGCCTATTGGGAGCAGAGAGATTGGCTGGGCCGTCGGCATATCACGCGTTTTGCGCGCGGTTTTTATCGTTATGGCCTGCTCGGACATTTCATCGGCTTTGTACATGCCTTGTCGCGTCTGCATGGATTCAAGATCGACAAGATCTTGAAGGCCAAAACTCAAGATGAGCAGATTGCGATCTTTGAAAAAGATATCGCGCCGCTGTTTGATCGTTGGCTGATCCGTAGCTTGGCGGGACAGCCGGCCTCGCTCTACGGGCTTGGTATCCCGCCTGCGCAATATCGTGCACTTGCTGGCGATCATCGCGAAGGCATGGTGGGTGCGCTGCGTGAGCGCGTGCGTCGCTTGGCCTGTGACTATCCCCTGACTGAGAACTACTTCGCTTGGCAGGCATTCGGGCGTGCATATTCTACGGCATCTGAAGGCCCCTTGCCGCCTTATCTGCTGCAGGCCAATTATGAGCGCATCCGCGCGGCAGCTGAGCGTGTCGAAGTCATCCAGATTTCCATGACCAAGCAATTAGCCTCCATGCCAGCTGACAGTATGGACTGTTATGTTCTGCTCGATGCGCAGGATTGGATGAATAATGCCGATCTGAATGCTTTGTGGGCCCAGATAACCCGAACAGCTCGTCCTGGCGCACGCGTCATCTTCCGCACGGCGGCCAATGAGCTTTTGCTGCCCGGGCGCGTTGCTGATGAGACCCTGCGCCATTGGGCGCGTAATGATGCTCGTTCAGAGGCTCTGCATGCCCGGGATCGTTCAGCCATCTATGGCGCTTTCCATCTTTATGAATTGAAGGGGGGGCATAATGTCTGATGCAGCTCTGCGCATGGATCGTATGTATCAATGGCAAACGGGCATCTATGATCTGACCCGCAAGCCCTATCTTTTGGGGCGTGACCGCCTCATCGAGTCGCTTGCGCCCCCTGTTGGTGGTCATGTGCTCGAAATTGGGTGCGGGACCGGGCGCAATCTCATTCACGCGGCACGACGTTGGCCCTATGCGCGCTTCTTCGGCTTCGATGTCTCTCCTGTCATGCTCACAAAGGCACGCACCGCCATCGCGTCAGCTGGGCTTGGCTTTCAGGTTGAGACGGCACAGGGCGATGCGACATGCTTTCCGCTCGATCTTTTTCGCGTTGAGCGATTCGATCGAATTTTCTTCTCCTACACTTTGTCGATGATTCCGGCTTGGCAGCAAGCACTTGAACATGCGGTCACGCGGCTGGCACCCGGCGGATCTCTCTTGATCGCTGATTTTGGTGACCAGCGTGATCTTGCACCCATGTTCAAATGGGTGTTGCGGCACTGGTTGTCACTTTTTCATGTTGAGCCGCGAGACCACCTTGAAAAAGTACTGAACGATCTTGCCGAACGTAATGGGCTTCAGGTTGATTTTGTTCGCCTCTATGGAAGCTACACATTCATAGCAGCATTGCGGCGTCCCTCGCGTTGAATAGCTGAGCTGGTGTCACAAAACCGAGATGCAAATCAGTCATGTCCGGGAAAAGGCTAAGAATTAAGAGGGTCAAATGACTGAAAGCGTCCGCCATGTTCGCACCCTTTTCATCTCGGACGTTCATCTTGGCACCCGAGGTTGTCAGGCTGACTCCCTGCTCGACTTTTTGAAGGTCTATGAGGCAGAAGAGATCTATCTGGTTGGGGATATTGTTGACGGTTGGCGGTTGCGCCAATCATGGCATTGGCCACAAAGCCATAATGACGTTGTCCAGAAGCTTTTGCGTAAAGTACGCAAGGGAACTCGCGTTGTTTATATTCCAGGAAATCACGACGAATTTTTGCGCGATTATGCGGATTCAAATTTCGGCGGCGTTGAGGTGGTGGAAGAAGCTTTTCACACCTGCGCAGATGGTCGCAAAATGTTCATCTTGCATGGCGATAAATTCGACACTGTCGTGCGCAATGTGCGGTGGCTCGCGCTACTTGGTGACCACGCCTACGACTTCGCCATTTGGCTGAATGGTCATATCGCGCGTGTGAGGCGGCATCTGGGATTGCCTTATTGGTCATTTTCCCAATGGAGCAAGGATAAGGTCAAGCGCGCTGTGAGTTTCGTGACAGCCTTCGAAGAAGCCGTGGTGCGTGATGCGCGTCACCATAAGGTCGATATTGTCTTGTGTGGGCATATCCACAAAGCGACGATCAAGCAGTTCGATGACGTCACCTATGTCAATTCAGGTGATTGGGTTGAGTCCTGCACCGCAATCCTTGAGCATCATGATGGTGCATTGGAGATTTGCAACTGGCACAAGACGCGAGATCAAAAGCTCGGTCAGCTTGGTGTTGCCAGCCGTGAACCGGTGGCTGCATAGTCTGCCACGACATCACGCAAGATCGAGACAAAATTCTCGGCGCTCGACTCCAACGAGTGTCGCTTTCCAACGTCTCGGCACAGGTCACGCGAGAGATGTAGCGCTTTGAGCGCTGCAGATTGCAGATCCTCACTCATAATGCCGCAGGCTTCGCCGCCGAAAATCTCCTGAGCCCCTGATGAGGGATAGCAGGCAACAGGCACGCCTGCTGCCAGTGCTTCTGCCATGACAAGGCCGAACGTATCAGTCTTGCTGGGGAAGATAAAACAATCAGCGGTTCGGTAGATGGCGCCGAGTTGGTCGCCGTGAAGTGATCCTAAAAAATGGGCATCTGGATATTGCGCCTGCAAACGATTTTTCTCAGGTCCATCTCCCACAACGACTTTTGAGCCGGGTAGATCAAGCTTAAGAAAGTCGCTTATGTTTTTTTCAATGGCGACGCGGCCAACATAGAGGAAGATGGGACGGGGCAGGTTGAGGTTAGCCAAGGGCCCATCTGCAAAGTTTTTCACATCCACGCCTCGACGCCAGGTCACAACGCGCGCAAATCCCTGATGGCGCAGTTCTTGGGCAAGCCCTCGGGTTGCGACCAATGTTCGGGCGGCTGCATTATGGAAGCGCTGCAAAACCGCATAGCTCCAGCGCACAGGAATAGGAAAACGACGTGCGACATATTCAGGATAGCGCGTGTGGTAGCATGTCGTGAAAGGAATGCGGGCGATACGGCAATAGCGCCTTGCCCAAAGCCCAAGGGGTCCTTCGGTAGCAATATGGACAATGTCGGGATTCGTCTTGCGGATGGATGCTGCAATTGTGTTGGGCCAGGCGAGCGCCAGTTCAATCTCCGGATAGGTTGGCATGGGCGCGCGCGGATAGCCGTCTGGTGTGAGCATATGAAGGTCAACGCGCGAGGCCAGATGTGAGGAGAGCCATTCATAAGTGCGCGCCACGCCATTCACCTGGGGCTGCCAAGCATCGGTTACGATCAATAGGCGCATGATAATCCCTCTATCCCTTGAGGGCTCTCAAATCATGATTCTGCGTCGGTCCCGTGACGATTAGACAGTCAGTGGCAGTTTGATTGTGAAGCAGGAGCCGTTACCAAGTTCGCTGCTGATTTCGAGGCGACCGCGATGATGAGTCGTGATATGCTTGACCAAAGCAAGTCCGAGTCCGGTTCCACCGCGTGCCCTGCTGGTTGCCGCATCGACGCGATAGAATCGTTCTGTCAAACGTGGCAAATGTTCGGGAGCAATGCCGGGTCCATAATCGCGCACCGACATGATGGCATAGGCACTATCGTAATAAGCGCTTACATCGATGCGATTTTGTTGGTCAGGGCGCGTTCCATATTTGAGCGCATTTCCAATCAGGTTTTCGAACAATCGAAGCAATTCATCTCGGTCACCCGGAACGATCAGTGAATCTGGCATATCAACACCAATCAAAGATTGGTGGCGCTGTGCAATCAGATTCATGCCATCGGTGACATTGCGAACCACTTGGGTCAAATCGACCGGGTCACGCGGACGCAGATGCTCTCTTTGTTCAATGCGCGAAAGGGACAATAGATCGTCAATCAGGCGCGACATACGTTGCGCTTGTTCGTGCATGATTCCCAAAAATCGCTTGCGAGCTATTACGTCATCTTGCGCGGCCCCTTGCAGCGTTTCGATAAAGCCGGCCAGCGAGGCGAGGGGGGTGCGTAATTCATGGCTGACATTGGCAATGAAGTCAGCGCGCATACGTTCGGCATTTCGAATATCTGTGATTTCACGCAGCACGATCACGACCGAATGGCCGAGACGGTCGAGCGTCAGGGGTGTGACGCGGATATCAAAATAGCGATCCACCGGGACAGTATCATGCCATTCGATTTTTTGCGCTTCGCCAGTCGACAGAACATGGTCGATGCTTGCCAAAATATCGGGTGAGCGAAGCGTCAGCGTGATGGGATCGCCGATGCGGGTAAAAGGAATCAGTGCGCGCGCAGCTGAATTTGCTGACAGCAATGTTCGCTCGCCGCTTACCACGAAGAGGGGATCAACGAAGGTTTCAAAAACCATGGCTGATGAATGAAAGTCAGGATTTTTCAAAGTCGCGATCTTTCGGGTCTGTGACGAATTTCCCAGAATCCCTGTTACACAGACTCGCATGACACTTTTGTGACAGCGCTTATCCACATGCGTCGCTCAATCGCCCTTTGTCATAAACGTGTCACGCGCGACGGCTACGACTGTGGTCATCCAACCTGCGACCGGGCGGGTGGTTAAGACCAAAAAACCCGGCAACCAATTACAACGAGGCTCATATGAAGTTCAGTATCATGACGCGCGCGGCCGTTGTTGCGCTTGCAATGACTGTCGGAGCAGCAGCGAATGCGGCTGATATCACGGGCGCTGGCGCCACTTTCCCTTTCCCGATCTATTCCAAATGGGCTGATGCCTATAAGAAGGAAACGGGAAACAGCCTCAACTATCAGTCGATCGGTTCGGGCGCTGGCATCAAGCAGATCCAGGCCAAGACTGTCACATTTGGCGCGTCTGATATGCCGCTCAAGGCTGATGCTTTGAAGAAAGATGGTCTCGTGCAATGGCCGATGGTCATGGGCGCGATTGTTCCTGTTGTGAATATCGAAGGTATCAAGTCTGGTGAACTGTTTCTTGATGGCGTGACCCTCGCCGATATCTATCTTGGTAAGATCAAGAAGTGGGACGATGCGGCGATCAAGAAGCTGAACCCCTCTCTTGCTCTTCCCTCGACCAACATCACGGTTGTTCGCCGTTCTGACGGTTCGGGTACGACCTTCAACTTCACGGACTATCTGAGCAAGGCAAGCCCTGATTGGGCAAAGACCATCGGTGCGGATTCGGCCGTTGAATGGCCGGTTGGCGTTGGCGCCAAGGGCAATGACGGCGTGTCCGGCAATGTCGCGCAAACCAAGAACTCGATTGGTTATGTCGAATATGCCTATGCTAAGCAGAACAAGCTGACCTATGCCGCGCTGATCAACTCAGCAGGCAAGAAGGTCCAGCCGACCGTTGCCTCTTTCCAGGCGGCGGCTGCCAATGCTGATTGGGCGAATGCGCCTGGTTACTACCAGATCCTGACCAACCAGCCTGGTGATGCATCTTGGCCGATCACCGCTGCTACTTTCATCCTGATGTATGCAGAGCCTGCCGATAAGGCTGCTTCTGTGGAGGCGATCAAGTTCTTCGACTGGGCCTTCTCGAAGGGCAATGCCATGGCTGAAGAGCTCGACTTCATCCCCATGCCTGCTTCGGTTGTCACCCTGATCCGCAAGACTTGGGCTGACAGCATCAAGAACAAGTAAGCCTCTGAGGAGGGGGAGACTGCTCCCCCTCCATTCTCCCATTTCAAAAGAGACTTGCCGTGACTGATTTCGCAACGCGCGCCGTGTCGATTGCCCCGGGATCTGCAGAAGGGCGTGAAAAAGCTCTTGCCGCGTTCAAGGCTGGAGATCGCCTCTTCAGCTTCCTGACAAAGATTGCAGCGCTCACAGTGCTGGCCATGTTGGGCGGGATCATTATCTCTCTGGTGATTGGCGCCTGGCCGGCAATCTCGGCCTATGGCTTCGATTTTCTGACGACGCAGCGCTGGGCGCCTAATGCGCGTCCGCAGCCAATCTTGGGCGGCCTTGGTCCGCTCTACGGCACATTGGTCAGTTCGGTCATCGCGCTCTTGATCGCCGTACCTGTTGGTCTTGGCATCGCGATTTTTCTCACAGAGCTGTGCCCGCAGTGGTTGCGGCGTCCCGTTGGTGTCGCGATTGAGTTGCTCGCGGGTATTCCCTCGATCATCTATGGCATGTGGGGCTTCTTCGTTTTGGGTCCTTATCTGGCTGACAGCCTCATCCCCGGCATCATCGATGCGGTGGAGCATATACCCGTTCTCAATGTGATCTTCGCAGGACCGGCATCGAACTTGAGCCTGTTCAATGCATCGATTGTTTTGGCGATCATGATCCTACCGTTCATCACGGCTATTTCGCGTGATGTCTTCAGCACTGTGCCTCCGGTTCTCAAAGAGGCCGCCTATGGTCTTGGCTGTACGACATGGGAAGTGGTGCGCAATGTCGTCATTCCCTACACGCGGGTTGGTGTGATCGGCGGCATTATGCTCGCGCTTGGGCGTGCACTGGGTGAGACCATGGCAGTGACATTCGTCATTGGTAATGCCTTCCGCATCTCATCTTCAATCTTCGCTCCCAGCACGACAATCTCAGCGGCAATCGCTAGCGAGTTTGCCGAGGCAAGTGATCTGCATCAGTCGGCGCTTATTTTGCTTGGCTTGCTTCTTTTCGTGCTCACCTTCTTTGTTCTTGCAGCAGCTCGTCTCTTGCTGATGCGCATCGAACGCAAGCAGGGGTCCTGACATGAGCTCTCTTTATGTTCACCGTCGCCGCACCAGCAAAGTAGCCATGGCGTTATGCCTTGCTGCCACTTTGTTTGGCCTGATGTGGCTAGTGATGATTTTATTCACATTGTTCTGGAATGGATTTGCAGGCATCAGCGCCGAAGTCTTCTCCCAGATGACACCGCCGCCGGGCTCTCAAGGTGGCGGTCTGTTGAACGCGATCGCTGGTAGTTTGGTCCTTACCATTCTGGGTATCGGCATCGGCGGCCCTATCGGTTTGCTCGCCGGTACATTCATGGCAGAATATGGACGCTGGTCGCGGCTCACATCTGTCATTCGTTTCATCAACGATATTCTGCTGAGTGCGCCTTCTATCATCATCGGCCTGTTTGTTTATGGCGCCGTTGTTGTTCCGATGGGCTCTTTCTCAGGTCTGGCGGGTGCGATTGCTTTGGCGGTTATTGCACTCCCAGTCGTGGTGCGTACAACCGAAGATATGTTGCTGCTGGTTCCCACTCAGCTGCGAGAAGCCGCAGCTGCACTGGGTATGCCGCAATCTTATGTCGTTCGCCGTATCACTTGGCGTGCTGCGCGCACTGGGTTGGTGACGGGGTTCCTGTTGGCCGTCGCTCGCGTGAGTGGTGAAACAGCTCCCTTGCTCTTCACTGCGCTCTCAAGCCAATTCTGGAGCATTGATCTGCTTCACGCGATGGCCAATCTGCCTGTGACCATCAACAACTTCATCAATAATCCTGATCCGAACTGGAAGCGTCTTGCTTGGGCTGGAGCTCTGCTCATTACCCTTGCGGTGCTGAGCCTCAACATCATTGCACGCAGCCTCTCTGCTGGGAGAGAACACAAATGACAATGCCGAGTGACACCAATACCGCACCGATCAAGGTGAAGGTCCAAGATCTCAACTTCTATTACGGGGGCGCAAAGCCTTCGCTTAAGAAGATTAACCTGTCTTTGGCGACCAATGAAGTGACGGCTTTCATTGGCCCGTCTGGTTGTGGCAAGTCCACGCTTCTTCGTGTCTTGAACCGTATGTATGACCTTTATCCTAATCAGCGCGCAGAGGGTGAGGTCTTGCTCGATGGCGAAAACATTCTTGCGCCTCAGCAGGATGTGAACTTGCTACGCGCACGGATCGGGATGGTTTTCCAAAAGCCGACTCCCTTCCCGATGACGATTTATGACAATATCGCCTTCGGCATTCGCCTTTATGAAAAGCTCTCCAAAGCAGACATGGACGAGCGTGTCGAAAAGGCTTTGCGTGGCGCGGCCCTGTGGGAAGAGGTTAAAGACAAGCTCAATGCAAGTGGGCTTAGCCTGTCGGGTGGTCAGCAGCAGCGCTTGTGCATCGCTCGTAGCGTTGCGATCAAGCCGGAAGTCATTTTGTTTGACGAACCTTGCTCAGCGCTTGATCCGATCTCAACCGCTAAGGTTGAAGAGCTGATCGACGAATTGTCGGCTCATTATACAATCGCGATTGTCACGCACAATATGCAGCAGGCCGCGCGCGTATCTGACAAGACGGCCTTCATGTATCTAGGAGAACTCATCGAGTTCGACGATACAACGAAGATGTTTACCTCGCCCGCGCAGCAGCGCACCCAAGACTATATTACCGGCCGGTTCGGCTGATCGCGGAGAGCAAGATGAGCGAACATACTGTAAAGGCTTTTGACAAAGAGCTTCAGTCGCTGGGCACGAAGATCGCTGAAATGGGTGGTCTTGCCGAGAAGATGCTGACCGATTCCATTGATGCTTTGATCCGTCTCGATTCCGTGTTGGCTCAAAATGTCATTGATGGTGACGTCAAGCTTGACACGCTCCAGCGCGATGTCGAAGAAGAAGCCGTCAATATCATTGCGCGTCGTCAGCCTGTAGGGATCGATCTTCGCGAAGTAATCGGCGCTTTGCGTATTTCTGGAGATCTTGAGCGTGTCGGTGATTTGGCTAAAAATATTGCCAAGCGCGCCGTGGCCATTGGCCACGAACAGCAAATGCCGCGCGCCATGGTCGGCCTGCGGCACATGGGCAAAATGGCTGCCTTGCAGCTGAAGGATGTCCTTGACGCTTATTCGCAGCGCGATGTTGAGCGTGCTCATGGCGTGTGGACACGCGATGCTGAGATTGATGCGTTTGAAGATTCG
The DNA here is from genome assembly GCA_947454485.1 of Beijerinckiaceae bacterium. Taxonomy (GTDB): domain Bacteria; phylum Pseudomonadota; class Alphaproteobacteria; order Rhizobiales; family Beijerinckiaceae; genus Terripilifer. The sequence goes on along the minus strand of CANGJJ010000005.1, from coordinate 262,249 downwards.
ATCTTCCGAGATCTGCTGACATTCATGATGGAAGATCCCCGCAATATTTCGGTGTGCACGCATCTTCTGTTCTGCTCAAAGAATGTTGAGCGAGTTGGCGATCATGCGACCAATGTCGCTGAGACTGTCCATTACGTGGCGACGGGTCAGACATTGCCGCTGGAGCGGCCGCGTAGTGTGATCGCAGGGACGGGCAAATGAATACCGAAGGCAACAAGGCTCAGATGCGTGCCAAGGGGAAGGCATCTGAGCCTCTGGTGATGATCGTCGAGGATGAGGAGGCTATTGCCCTCATGCTCACTTATAATTTGAAGGCGGAAGGCTTTCGTGTCGTTCACGCGTCGCGAGGGGATGAAGCTGAGTTGATGCTTGCTGAGCAGGTGCCAGATCTTTTGATTCTGGACTGGATGTTGCCTGCTGTTTCGGGGCTTGAAGTCTGTCGGCGCTTGCGTGCGCGCGAAGAGACAAGCGATTTGCCGGTGATTATGCTGACGGCGCGTGGCGAGGAAAACGAACGCGTTCGCGGTCTCTTTATCGGTGCTGATGACTATGTCGTAAAGCCCTTTTCTGTTCCCGAATTGCTCGCGCGTGTTCGGGCGCTCCTCCGCCGCGCTCGTCCTGAGAAGGTGATCGGGCTTTTGGAGCTTGGCGACTTAAAGCTGGATCGCAATGCGCGTCGTGTGCATCGGGGTGAGCGTGAAATCCATTTGGGCCCCACAGAGTTTCGATTGCTTGAACATATGATGAGCCGTCCGGGACGTGTTTTCTCGCGCGATCAATTGCTCGATGGTGTCTGGGGCCTGTCTTCCGAAATTGATGAGCGCACGGTTGATGTTCATGTCGGTCGGTTGCGTAAGGCTATAGTTCGTGGACGTGAAAAAGATCCGATCCGCACAGTGCGGGGTGCCGGCTACGCCTTCGATGAGCATTTTGGCAAACGCTAAGCTGTTTGTTTCAAGTCTGTTACTTTGTGACACTGGTCGACAGTGTCATTGATTATGACAGTTTCGTTTCATAGCCTTCACTCCATGTATGGAGTGAGTGCTATGGACAAGCCAAAAAAAGCTTTGAAGACCCTCGATCGTATTGAAGCCTTCTTGAAGAAGGAGATCGATGGAGGCGATCGTATCGTCGGGCGTTTTGACGGTGCAGACTGGGCGTCATCGCCAGCGATTTCTGAGGCGGTTGAGCGTATCCAGTCTCGTCTCGCCTTTGCCAAGAATGATCTTGCCTTTGTGCGGGGCGAAATGAAGATCTTGAAGAAGGCTTCCAAGGCTGAGACAAGCCCGAAGAAGAAAAAAGTGAGCCTCGACGCATCGGAGACTGTGAGCTGACGGCGTTCATGCCGTCAACTCAATCTTCTTGTTTATATCAAAATCAGGCGTGTTGTTTGATCACCGCGCCTGTCTCTCTCCTTTAGGGAGCGCGCGCTCATACCAGGGCGCACTAGCGTTCACGATATTTACAATCGAGAGCATGACCGGCACTTCGATCAATACGCCTACAACTGTTGCCAGCGCTGCACCGGATTGAAGACCAAAGAGGCTGATGGCGGCGGCGACTGCCAGTTCAAAGAAATTGCTCGCGCCAATGAGTGCTGAGGGGCCCGCAACGCAATGTTGTTCGCCGAGCCATCGGTTGAGTAAATAAGCCAATCCCGAATTGAAATAGACTTGAATCAGGATTGGCACTGCCAGCATGGCGATGACGATCGGCTGGTTGATGATCTGCTCGCCTTGGAATCCGAACAAAAGCACAAGCGTTGCCAAAAGGGAGACAAGCGATACGGGGCCAAGTTTTGCAAGGAGCTTATCGAGGCCGGTCTGCCCTGCACGCGTCAAGACTAGGCGACGAATGAGCTGCGCAACCGCGACTGGGATGACGATGTAAAGCACGACTGACAGGGTCAGTGTGTCCCATGGCACTGTGATGGCGGATAGGCCCAGCAGCAGGCCGACGATCGGTGCAAAGGCAACGATCATGATCGCATCATTAAGGGCGACTTGTGAGAGAGTGAAATGTGGCTCGCCGCGTGTCAGATTGCTCCATACGAAGACCATCGCGGTGCAGGGTGCCGCTGCGAGCAAGATCAGGCCCGCAATATAGGAGTCGATCTGGTCTGCGGGGAGATAGGGGCGGAACACATAGCCAACAAAGAGCCAGCCGAGCAATGCCATGGAGAATGGTTTAACGGCCCAGTTGATAAAGAGCGTCACGCCAATGCCGCGCCAATGGGAGGCTACGCCGCGCAGAGCGGCAAAGTCGATGCGCAGCAGCATGGGGATGATCATCAACCAGATCAGCACAGCGACTGGCATATTGACTTTGGCGATTTCAGCTGCGCTGATCAACTGGAACAGATTGGGCGCGAGATGGCCTGCGCCGATGCCCGCCAAGATGCACAGAAAAACCCACAGCGTCAGATAACGTTCGAAAGTCGACATCATGCCTCCTGATGGCCAGTGCTGCCGCCGGGCATTGTGCCGATCTCAGCCAGTTTTGTTTTCAATGTGAGCTTATCGAGCCCCGCGACGGGTAGGGCGATGAAGGCGCTTATGCGATTGCGCATAAATTGGAAGGCTTGCTCGAAGGCGGCTTCTTTGACGAGATCGGGACCTTCAACAGCTGCGGGATCTTCAATGCCCCAATGCGCGGTTGCTGGCGTTCCTGGCCAGTAGGGGCAAGCCTCTCCGGCTGCGCTATCGCAGACAGTGAAAATGAAATCCATGGCGGGTGCGCCCGCCACTGCAAATTCATCCCAGCTCTTGGATCGATAGCCCTCACTTGGATAGCCATGGGCCGCGAGTGTCTTAAGGGCGAAAGGATTCACGATGCCTTTTGGTTGGCTACCCGCTGAAAATGCGTTGAAGCGACCAGCCCCATCTTTGCGCAGAATGCCTTCGGCCAAAACAGAGCGGGCTGTATTGCCGGTGCATAGGAACAGGACATTGTAGATGCGGTCAGTCATGCGCATCCTCCTTTGTTGGGCTCGCAAGACACAAGATCGTGGAGCAGGGGGGTGCAGATCTCTGGTCTGCCTGCGCAGCAGTCCTTCAACAGGAACTCAACCAGCTCGCGAAAGCGGGTCAGGTCTGCGCGATAGATGATGGAGCGACTGTGCCGCTCACCCCGCACCAGCCCCGCATGGGAGAGGACTGAGAGATGGGCCGATAATGTGTTTTGCGGGACCTCAACAGCGCGGGCCAATTCACCTGCAGAGACGCCTTCAGGCTCGCGCTGCACGAGCAACCGAAAGGTTTCGAGGCGGGTTGGTTGTCCGAGAGCCGCGAGGGCTGAGATGGCTTGTATCTGATCCATATATCGAGAATATTCGATATATATGACAGTAGCAAGACAGCGTCTGAGTTTGGGAAGATAGCCTCATGCAATTAGGCGCAACGAGATCTCACAAGAGACTTAAGCTTTACAATTAAATTGTCGGTGGTTTCCTGTCCCCGTAAGCAATCCTTCCAAACACACAAACAAACGCCCCGTGAGCAAAGCTCCGGGGCGTTGTGCGTTGGGCTTGGCCTTCAGCATTTCAGGTGTTCTGTTTCAACAGGAGCGTCCCCGCATAATTCCTGTTCGATCAGAACCTGCGCATCACTCTGCGCGGCATCGGTGCGCAAATTTCTATCGCCGCCAAGATTTAATAACTTTTGCAGGCAAGCCTTTCGCTATCGGCGGCGGGTAAAAAAGCCGCTGAAACTAACTCTGTGTCTGGGCTACCAATCCCAAGCGCTTCAACAACTCAATAGCTAACCAAAATAGTGTCTAACTTTAGGGGCAGGACAATCTCAATGAAGGCTTCGCCGTTTGGTGTTTCCGGGAGGCTCAGTCGGGAATAATCTGCACTGGCAGTGTCTCGTAACCTCTGAGGGTGTTGTTTGCTACGATGGTCGGCGACCCCACGGAGAACGAGGCAATGCGATCCAACATTGCGTTGAGAAGCTCAGTCATTTCCATTCTTGCTAGGTGCATCCCGCCGCAAGCGTGAATTCCGTAGCCGAATGCGAGATGATCTGATGGTTCGCGCATAATATCGAAGCTATCTGGGCGGTCCCATTTGCGCTCGTCGCGGTTCGCGGAGCCATAAAGTACAATAATTCGGCTGCCAGCTGGAACCACGACCCCGTCGAATGACGAGTCTTCGCGAGCATATCGCGTGAAGGAGCGAACGGGAGACTCCATGCGCAGCGCTTCATTTATTGCATGTTTAACAAGGGTCCTATCATTCTTCAAAAACGTCCATTGGTCCGGATTTTCACCCAGCAGTCGTATCAATGCACCAGTTCCGAATATCGTAGTATCAAGAGCCGGCCCGATATATTCGCGCATCATTCCGGGGCACTGCTCGACAGGAACTTCGCCTCTTTCGGCAGCTTCGTAGAGCCTTGCGGCCCATCCGTTCGGCTTGAGTTTCCCCGGGACGGCATCCTTTTGGCAGAATTGATGCAATTCACGAATTTGCGGCAATGCTTCGAGGCCCAATTTATTCATCGGACCCATCGCATTGAACGTTGCGGCCGCCCATCGCAACATGGACTCGCGCCCTTGGTCCGGTAAGCCGACTAGATCGGACACCACGGTCAACGGGAGCACTTGTGCGATGTCCTGCATCCCATCCACTGACTTCCGCTTGCAGACATCATCGACGATGTCGCGTGCGGTGGCAGCAATTCTTTCCCTGATAGTCTCCAAAGCCCGAGGTTGCAGCGGAGCTCCGGTGATGCGCCGGATTTCATCATGCAATGGCGGATCGCTCGTCAGGGAATTAGCTCGACCGGGCCCAGAGGTAGCCTGATTGACCGTCTCATCCATGGCCACGCCGAGAGACGTTGTGAAGCGACGCCAATCAAACAGGGTCTCTCGCACTTCCTTGTAGCGCGGAAGGCACCAAATATGATGCTTTATAAGCCAGACTGCCGGTCCAATATCCCGTAGCTGCTTGTATAGGGGATAGGGATCAGCAATTCCGGTGTCGTCAAATAGGTCAATGTCCGACTCTGGTATGTCGCTCATTGTCGCCTCCAGGCACGGGCAAGACGTCAGAGGCAATGTTTGCCATCTAGTTCTGCTGAGTCAACGTTCACGACAAAGTAGCCGTAGGAACACAATATCAGCTGAAAACTTCAATCGACTATTAGGCACAACACTGCGCGTATCCATCGCTGCGTTTTTTGGGCTCTCCGATCGACTCACAGGCTCGTCGAAACTGCGAGATAGTTGCCCTTAAGCTGACAGTGATGCCTGACCAATTGATCCTGTCCGCTGCGGTACGTGCAACCGAAATTGACCATGCCGCGCTGATCTTATGTCTTATGCGCCTTTGAACCGCTTTTTTCCACCTGCGAGCGTCGCCTTTTTTTGGTCGAAGAGAGTGTTTTGGCGATCCGCTTACAAATCCAGTTCCGTCAGGCTTACATGGTCAGATGGTCGTGGGCCCAAAGGCCATCTGAATTTGCGCTCTTCTTCTCTAATGGGCACGTCGTTGATGCTTGCGCGACGGATTTTCATATAGCCCTGCTCATCGAACTCCCAATTCTCATTCCCATATGACCGGTACCATTGGCCGCTATCATCATGCCATTCATAAGCGAAGCGAACGGCAATGCGGTTGTCGGTATAGGCCCAGACCTCTTTGATGAGACGATAATCCAATTCCTTTTCCCATTTGCGCGTGAGGAATGCGACGATCTCTGATCGGCCATGGATGAACTCACTGCGATTGCGCCATAAGCAATCTGGCGTATAGGCGCCAGCTACGCGCTCAGGATCGCGTGTATTCCACGCATCTTCTGCAGCGCGTACCTTTTGGGTGGCTGTAATGTTGTTAAAGGGAGGAAGCGGAGCACGCACGGTCGGTAATCCTTGTCAGGATGCTAGCGAGAGAGATTGCAGGGCTTTCATGGTCTCAGTGTTGGCAAATGCAGAACCGATGCAGAGCAGGACTGGGCTGCCTTTGGCAGGGTTGCTGGTGCTGTTGGCGAGTTGCTCCAAAGTCATTTCGCAATGTCCCTGGTTAATGCGCGAGACGGACCAGCCAATGAGAACCGGCATGTCTTTTGTCATGCCGTGCTCGATCAACGTGCGCGCAATGATCGGTCCCGTGCGACCTGCCATGTAAAAAACGAGGCTCGTGGTTGCATGTGCGAGGCCTGGCCAATCAAGATCACTCGGCAATTCGCCGGTACGCGCGTGGCCGGTGACAAATCGAACCGACTGCGCATGGTCGCGATGCGTCAAGGAGAGACCAAGCGAGGCTGCAAAGGCACTAGCTGTGGTGATGCCGGGCACAACCTCAACCGGGATATCGACATTGCGCAGATTTTCTATCTCTTCACCTGCACGCCCAAAAATCATCGGGTCGCCTGACTTTAGACGCACAACATGTTTACCCTGTTTCGCGAGCTTCAACATCAACGCATTGATGTCGTCTTGAGCGCAGGAAGGGGAGCGTGCCCGCTTCCCCACCATCATGCGCTGCGCTTCACGTCGTGCGAGTTCGAGCACATCATCAGAGACGAGATCATCGAACAGAATGACGTCTGCAGATTGGAGTGCCCGTACGGCTTTCAGAGTCAGAAGCTCAGCGTCACCAGGTCCTGAACCCACAAGAGTGACGCGGCCTTGAGAAGGCGCTTTGTTGCTTGCTTGCTGAAGGAGTAGGTCGAGATTGAGCTCGCTCTTCGATGGTGCCTTCGAGGAGAGCGCGAGATCTGCGAAGTGTTCCCAAAAGGCGCGGCGCTGTGGTCCTGCCGATAGGCGGGCCATCACGTCTTTGCGAATTTCCTTTGCCCATTGCGCCCAGTCGGCCAGCGAAGGCGTGAGCAGGGTCTCGATGCGGCGACGAATGGCTTGCGCGAGAATTGGCGCGCCGCCCGTTGTTGAGATGGAGATCACAACAGGCGAGCGATTAACAATGGAGCCAAACTCGAAATCGCATGTTTCGCGTTTGTCGATCGTGTTGCAGATAACGCCAGAAACTTTGCAGGCGCGTTGAAACGCGAGCGCCTCTTCTTTGCTTTCGCAATCAGCGATGCCGATGGCTGCATCGTTCAGGTCTAACGGCTGCCAAGCGCGAGCATAATGTGTCAGGCTGCCAGCAGCTGCCCCGCGCTCCAGCAAATGTGTCATGTCTGTAGAAAGCTCTTCGGCATAGATGCGAACATGAGCGCCCGCAGCAGCCAGAAGTTCTGCCTTCCAGGCCGCGCCTGCAGAACCGCCTGCGAGCACGGCGGGCTTGTCATGCAGATCAAGAAAGATCGGTAAGCGCGCAAGGGCGGCCAGCCTGTTGGGTTGCGCCTCAGAGGGCTGACGCGAGATGATATTCATCTAAGAGCCTCCTGATTTCGCTGCGGCATGAGCCGCAATTTGTGCCAGCCTTGATCTGCAGACCCACTGCCTCTGTTGTTTCTGCGCCCGCTTCGATAGCGCGCAGGATCGCCTTCTCGCCGACAGAGAAGCAGACACAAACAGTCTTGCTATCATCGACTGCGGGGCCAGAAGGGCGACCGGCGAGCAGGCGGATGCGGTTGTTGCCGTCGTGATCAGCCTTGAGGGCATCAATCAGGAAAGAGCGTGCGCAAGATAGTGTTGTTGATGAAACGAACAGAACGCCAAGCAGGCAATCACCGTGGAAGGCTGCAAAACGATGATTGTCTCCGCTGCGGTCGCTATAAGCGATCCAGTCGACTTGCTCTTCCTGAATGTTGAACAAGCTCGCAGCGAAGCTTTGCCAATCGGCTGGCAATTCATCACCCGCAAGTTCAATGCGCCAGCCGCCTTCAACCGGGCCAAGTGCCCAATAAGCGCAGTGCGCTTGCGGCTTATTTGTGCAAACGGCGAAACCGGACCATTTGAACGGGAAATTTCGTGCAGAGACGCGCGTGGATTTTAGGCCTGGCTGACCAGAGACGGCATCAAAAGTGCTTTGCGCGAGTGAATCAACGCGGGCTTTGGCAGAGAAGCTATCCGTCCAATGCATAGGAACGAAGAGTGATCCTTCCGCTTGATCCTCAGTGACGCGCGCTCGCAAGATGCAGGCTGCAAGCTCATTCTCGACCTGCATTAAAGCTTGGTCTTCAATGCCGAGTCGCTCTGCATCAAGGGGATGGATATCGCAGAAAGGCTCCGGCAGGTGTGCCATCAAGCGTGGCGCTTTGCCGGTGCGTGTCATCGTGTGCCACTGGTCGCGGATGCGGCCCGTATTGAGGGTCAAGGTATGGCGCGAGGATCCGGTCTTTTCGAGTAGAGCTGTTGCAACGAAACGCGCTCTGCCATCCTGGGTAAAGAATCGTCCGTCGCTAAAAAAGCGACCGCCTTTCGTCCGGTCAGTCGTTGGCCATTGTGTTGGTGCAAAACTGTCATAACAACTTTCCGCCAGCGCCCCGATGTTGAAGTCACCATGCTCGCCATTGGTGATCTGCGACAGATGCGCATGTTCTGCAAAAATCTCGCTTGGTGATGTAAAGGCAAAGCCAGCTTCAAAGCCCATACGCTTTGCCACATCACAGATGATGCGCCAGTCTGCGCGTGTCTCACCCGGTGCTTCCAGAAAAGCGCGTTGGCGGGAGATGCGCCGCTCTGAATTGGTGACGGTACCATCTTTCTCGCCCCATGCTGTTGCAGGAAGCAATATATGTGCAGTGTGGGTTGTATCAGTGTGCTGAATGACATCGGAGACAACAACAAAGGGACAAGCGGCAAGCGCACCACGCACCAAATCAGCATCGGGCATGGAATCGACAGGATTTGTCGCTATGATCCAGATGGCTTTAATGCTGCCGTCTGCAACCGCGTTAAAAAGGTCGACAGCCTTTAATCCGGTTTTTTTCGCAATGACCGGTGACTCCCAAAAATTTTGCACCAAGGCGCGATGCGCATCGTTTTCAATATCGAGATGGGCTGCGAGCATATTGGCAAGCCCGCCCACCTCACGGCCGCCCATGGCGTTCGGTTGGCCTGTGATGGAAAAAGGCGCTGCGCCCGGTTTGCCAATTCGCCCGGTTAGTAGGTGGCAATTGATGATGGCATTAACCTTGTCTGAGCCGCTGGTTGATTGATTGACGCCTTGCGACCAAGCCGTGACAACGCGCGGCGTCTTGGCCCAAAGCTTATAGAAGGCTTCGATCTGTTCAGTGGTGAGTCCTGTCTCTTTTCCGATCTGTGCAAGTGTAAGCTGTTGCGCCGTTTCGAGTGCAGCCTGCACACCGTTGGTGTGTGCATCGACAAAGGCATCATCCCGATAGCCATGACTATCAAGCCAGCCGAGCAATCCGGAAAAGAGCGCGACATCGCCATCGCTCTTGATTGCGAGGTGGAGATCAGCGCTCTCGCATGTGGCGCTGCGGCGCGGATCAATGACGACAATCTTTGTGCCGCGGCTTTCCTTCGCAGCCATGAGGCGCTGGAAGAGAACTGGATGACACCAGGCAAGATTGGAGCCGACGAGAACAACGAGATCCGCATTTTCAAGATCTTCATAGACTGCAGGCACAGTGTCTGTGCCGAAGGCGCGGCGATGACCTGCAACGGAAGAGGCCATGCAAAGGCGGCTATTGGTGTCGATATTACCCGAGCCGATAAAGCCCTTCATCAGCTTGTTTGCGACGTAATAATCCTCTGTCAGCAACTGGCCTGAGACATAGAAGGCCACGCTGTTGGGACCGTGTTCTGCGATTGTTTGCTTGAATGTGGAGGCGATAAGGTCAAGCGCGCTGTCCCAATCTGCTCGCTTGCCATGAATTAGTGGATAGAGAAGGCGGTCATCAAGCGAGAGGGTTTCGCCAAGCGCTGTGCCCTTTGAACACAGACGCCCATAATTCGCCGGATGATCGGGGTCGCCTGCAATCGTTACTGTTCCATCAGCCTGCGGAGTTGCGATGACGCCACATCCCACACCACAATAGGGGCAAGTGGTTTTGACTGATTTGCAGCGGCTCAGATCATCCATGATAGTTCACTCAGCCGACATTGCAGTGAGTGCGCTAACATCGAGAAGAATGCGGCCATTCTCGACGTGAAGTCGAATAGCGCCCGTGCAGCCTTCATCAACGCCCTGTGCTGCGCCCGTTTCGAGGCTAATGACCCAGTTATGCAGCGGGCAGGTGACCGAATGGCCATGCACAATGCCTTGACTGAGGGGGCCTTGCTTATGCGGGCAAGAATCGCGCAATGCGAAGAGAAGCCCGTCTGCTGCTTTGAAGATGGCGATATCGCCGTGGGGCGAGGCAACCACGCGCGAGCCGCGTAGGGGCACATCGGCAGCTGCGCCTACATCCACATAAGCGCTCAGGGGCGCATTCATTGTGCCGCCTCCATCACGCCAAGTCTTGCCATTGGTTCGAATTCATGCGCGTCTTTCCCGCCCACTCGCTCGGCCCAAGGATCGATCTGCGCCTGGCGCTGGGAGATGACGAAGCGTTCAAAAAGCGCCTTGCGTCGTGCCGTATCTTGGACAACCTGCGCGCGGATCGTATCGATACCTACGCGACGTGCCCATTTGTAAATGCGTTCAAGATAGAAGCCTTGTTCGCGATAGAGCTGTGTGAGGGCTGCTATATGCTCAATGCAATCTTCTTCTGTTGTAGCTTTACACAGGAGCTCCGTCTCACGCAGATGAAGGCCAGCTGCGCCTGCGAAGAGAATGTCGTAGCCAGCATCTGTGCAGATGACACCAATATCTTTGCAGGTGGATTCAGCGCAGTTGCGCGGGCAGCCAGAGACGGCCATCTTTACCTTGTGCGGCGTCCATGAACCCCACATGAATTTTTCGATTTTGACGCCTAGGCCGGTCGAATCTTGAGTGCCAAAGCGGCACCAGTCAGTGCCAACGCAAGTCTTCACCGTGCGCAAGCCCTTTGCATAAGCATGGCCTGATACCATGCCCGCCTTGTTGAGCTCGGCCCAAACTGCAGGCAAATCTTCTTTCTTCACGCCGAGCAAATCGATGCGCTGGCCGCCAGTCACTTTGACAGTGGGGATGTCATATTTATCTGCGACATCGGCGATGGCTCGCAGCTCCTTCGCATTGGTCAATCCGCCCCACATGCGCGGCACGACGGAGTATGTGCCGTTCTTTTGAATATTCGCATGGACGCGCTCATTGATGTAGCGCGACTGGCTATCGTCTTCATATTCTTCCGGCCAGTCGCAAAGCAGATAATAATTCAAAGCGGGACGACATTTGGCGCAACCGCAAGAGGTCTTCCATTCGAGTTCTTGCATGACCGCTGGAACTGATTTCAATTCCTTTGCCACGATCAGGCGGCGCACATCTGCATGACCGAGATCGATGCAGCCGCACATGGGCTCAATGGCAGCTTTCTGAAATCCTTCACCCAAGCTGAGGGAGAGAAGTTGCTCGACGAGCCCCGTGCAAGTGCCGCATGAGGCAGAGGCCTTGGTGTGGGCGCGCACGCCATTCACATCTGTGAGCTGCTTCGTCGCGATGGCCTCGACGATAGTTCCCTTGCAAACGCCGTTGCAGCCGCAGATTTCAGCCCCATCAGGCAGCGCGGCAACGGCTAGCAAAGGGTCCGCTTTGGTCCCTCCAGCAAAGCTTTGGCCGAAGATTAGGACATCCCGCATCTCGCTGATGTCAGTGCCGTTCTTCAGCAGATCAAAAAACCATGCGCTATCGCTTGTGTCGCCATACATGACGGCGCCGATGAGTTGGTTGTCGCGCAGGACAAGTCGCTTATAAACGCCGCGCGAAGCGTCACGCAGCACGATCTCTTCGCGGTCCTTACTTTCGGCGAAGTCTCCCGCAGAAAAGAGATCAATGCCTGTGACTTTGAGTTTGGTCGAAAGGGTCGAGCCTTCGTAAGTGGGTTCGGCATTGTCCGTGAGGCGCGCGGCGACCACTTTGGCCATTTCAAAGAGCGGCGCGACAAGACCGTAGCACTGGCCACGATGTTCAACGCATTCGCCAATTGCAAAAACGTCTTCATCATTGGTGCGCATATAATCATCGACGATGATACCACGATTCACTGTGATGCCAGCATCTTTGGCAAGAGCGGCATTGGCGCGAATGCCAACCGCCATCACAACCAGATCGGCAGGAATTTTGGTGCCGTCTTCCAATTCGACTGCGCTGACATATCCATCGTGACCTATGATGGATTTGGTATTCGCTTTGGTGATGACATTTATGCTGCGTTCTTCAATCTCTTTCTGCAAAAGATAGCCAGCGGCGCTATCAAGCTGGCGTTCCATCAGCGTTGGCATCAAATGCACGACGGTCACTTTCATGCCGCGCATTGCAAGCCCAGCTGCAGCTTCAAGACCCAGCAAGCCGCCACCAATCACCACGACAGAGCCACCTTTGTCAGCTGCTGCCAGCATGGCCTTGACATCATCGAGATCGCGATAGGTGACAACGCCTTTCAGATCTTTGCCAGGGACAGGAATGATGAAGGGCATCGAGCCGGTTGCCACCAGCAACTTATCGTAAGGCGTGCGATGACCTTGATCGTCAATGACAGCTTTGGCAGCGCGGTCGATGGCGACGATACTGCGACCTTTGCGCAGATCAATCTTGTGGCTCTCATACCAGTCTTCATCATGTGTGATGATGTCTGCAAATTCTTTCTCACCTGAGAGAACCGGCGACAACATGATGCGGTTATAATTGACGCGGGGTTCGGCGCCGAAGATCGTGATCTTATAGCGGCTGTCATCTGCTTCAAACACATGGTCAAGCACACGGCCTGCGGCCATTCCGTTGCCGATGACGACTAGTCTTTGTGACATGGTTGCGTCCTTACTCAGGCTGCTTCGACAAAGTGGTGGCGCTCATAAAGGAAGCGCAGAACCGCTTCGCGGGCGCCGATGTAATTTGCGTTGGATGCGAGCTCGAGGCGACGGCGCGGGCGGGCGAGATCGACATTTGCGATTTCGCCGATGCGCGCTGCGGGACCGTTGGTGAGCATGATGATGCGATCTGAAAGTAAAACCGCTTCATCCACGTCATGCGTGATCATGATGACGGTGTTTTTCAGTGCAGCATGGATTTGCATCACGCTGTCTTGCAGATGCGCGCGGGTCAGAGCATCGAGCGCGCCAAAAGGCTCATCAAGCAGGAGAACTTTTGGCTCCATCGCAAGCGCGCGAGCGATACCAACGCGTTGTTTCATACCGCCAGATATTTCAGAAGGACGCTTGTCCTTGGCATGAGCCATCTGCACAAGATCGAGATTGTGCATGGTCCACTCATGCCGTTCTGCCTTTTTCTTGGTATTGGAAAAGACCTTGTTCACGGCAAGTCGCACATTGTCATAGACAGTGAGCCAAGGCAGGAGTGAATGGTTTTGGAAGACAACTGCGCGGTCGGGACCGGGCGAGTTCACTTCCCTGTCTTCAAGCAGAATGCCGCCGCTTGAAACGGGAAGCAGGCCAGCAATCATATTGAGCAAGGTTGATTTTCCGCAGCCCGAATGACCAATGATGGAGACATATTCTCCCTTGTCGATTGTCACTGAGACGTCTTTCAAAACTTCGCTTGTCGTCGGGCCGCGCTGAAAGGAGCGACAGACTTGATCAATTTTGAGATAGGCTCTTGGCAGCATGTTAGATCCTCAAGCAGCAGCGGTGCCGCGCGTTGCCAGCTCACCGATGGCGCCAACAATGCGGTCGAGAATGAAGCCGACGATTCCGATGTAAATCAGAGCGACGACGATGTCGGGTAAGCGCGATGAGTTCCATGCATCCCAGATGAAGAAGCCAATACCCACGCCACCTGTCAGCATTTCAGCCGCAACAATCGCGAGCCATGCGAGACCGATTCCGATGCGCAGACCCGTGAAAATATAGGGCGCAGCAGAAGGGATCATGATCTTGACGAAGAATTCGAGATGATTGAGACGCAGCACTGCAGCGACATTGCGATAGTCTTGGGGAATATTGCGGATGCCGACGGCCGTGTTGATGATGATCGGCCAAATCGACGTGATGAAGATCACGAAAATGGCCGATGGATTGCTATCCCGAAAAGCTGCTAGTGAAATGGGCAGCCATGCGAGTGGTGGCACAGTGCGCATGACCTGAAAGATCGGATCAAGCCCGCGCATCGCCCACACAGATTGACCAATCAGTGCGCCGACAAAGACGCCTACGATCGCTGCTAGACCAAAGCCAAACATCACGCGTTGCAGCGAGGTCAGCACGCGCCAGCCAAGCCCAATGTCTTGTGGGCCAAGAATAAAGAAGGGCTGTGTGATGAGATCAGATGCTTCACGCCACACGACGCTGGGTGCAGGAAGCGTTGCGCCTTGCTTGGCGCAGAGCATCTGCCAGATCAGTAGAAAAGCACCTGTCATGACGAGGGGCGGAATGATGCGCGATGCGAGATCGCGCATGCCGGGCGCAAAATTTTTCATCAGGCTCGTCTTTTTCAGCGGCAGCGCGAGCACCTTTGCTGGGACTTCCGCTTCCGCCTTCACATCTGCTTTTGCGACAGGGAGGGGCATGGGATTTCCCTTCAGGCGACGCGTTTGATGGCGAGGCTTGTGAGATAGGCGCTCGGATTTTCCGGATCGAAGACCTTGCCGTCGAAGAATGTCTCTTTGCCGCGCGAGCTTGACGCAGGTGCGATTGCGCCAATTGATTTCGCAGCTGCGCGCCAGAGATCTTCGCGGTTTACCTTGTCAACAAGCGCTTTGATGTCGGTTGCTGGATCAAACTTGCCCCAGCGGATATTCTCCGCGAGGAACCATGCGTCATGGCTCTTGAAAGGATAAGAGGCATCGTCCTTGAAGAATTTCATTTCAAGGCCAGTTGCAGTGGCTATGCGTCCATTTCCGTAGTTGATGTCGCCCTTGAGGCGGCCGAGCACATCGGCAGGCGGCACATTGAACCATTGGCGACGACCAAGAATATTGGCCATCTCTTCCTTGTTCTCGATCTTGTCGGCCCATTGTTGGGCTTCGAGAACAGCGGCCAGAATTGCTTGCGTTGCCTTGGGGTTTTTATCGACCCAATCAGCGCGCATGCCGAGTGCTTTTTCAGGATGCTTCTTCCAGATTTCGCCCGTGGTGCAGGCCGTAAAGCCGATGCCCTGATTGACGAGTTGCTCATTCCACGGCTCGCCCACACAGAAGGCGTCCATATTGCCAACCTTCATATTGGCAACCATTTGGGGCGGCGGCACGACAATGGTTGAGACATCCTTGTCAGGATCAATGCCAGCAGCTGCGAGCCAGTAGCGGATCCAGCAATCATGCGTGCCGCCGGGGAAGGTCATCGCGATCTTCACTTCCTTGCCTGCCGCTTTCTTTTTCTCGAACGCCGTTTTCAGTGCAGAGGCATTCAGTCCGACGCCTGTGTCTTTATATTCCTGCGCAACCGAGATGGCCTGACTGTCGAGATTGAGGCGTGCGAGAATATACATCGGCGTCGGTACGTTATTTTGTGTCACCTTGCCGGTTGAAATGAGATAGGGCATCGGGGTGAGGATATGTGCGCCGTCGATGCCGTTTTTCTCGCCACCTAAAACGAGATTGTCGCGCGTGGCCGCCCATGACGCCTGTTTTGAAATTTCGACATCCTTCATGCCAAATTTATCAAAGAGGCCTTTTTCTTTGGCGAGGATGAGGGCTGCTGCATCCGTCAAAGCGATATAGCCAAGCACTGCCTTGCTGACTTCTGGGCCTGATGTTTGCGCAAAGACGCCACTGGGGAAGCTGCTGCTGATAGCGCTGATCAATGCTGTTGCGCTTGAATTGCGCAGAAACTCACGACGGCCTGCATGGATATTGGTGCTGGTGGCGGCATCATTCTTCTGCGACATCGCGAGCTCCTGACTGTCTGGTCTGAAGGCACAAAAAAACGCCGCACAAAGTCAGGCTCTTTCAGAGCATGCTTTGCGGCGACGTTGCCGGGGGCCTTCAGGGGCACATGGATCGCCACCAATGGCGGCGACTGGTGTTACGCAAGCAGGGAGCGTGCCAATCTCTGTTTTTGCTGGTTTTGTGAGGTTTCCGTGAGTGCGAGGGCGGGTGACCAGCGCAGGCGCGCACAAAAATCAGGCAGTGTGCTTAGTCACTCGACGCATGCTGCGTATTGCGCCAGCCATGTCTGGATTTGCCCTGGATCAAAATGCACATCATCAAAGGTCGTGATGCTGAATGGCTGCGGTAAGGCCAGTCCTGTCGCCTCGCACCAGAGGTTGGGGCGATAGACCGCTGCGGCGCGTTCGGCATCTTGTGGGCTGAAGCTTGTTTGTTGCCAGCGCAGCATTTGCGCATAAAGCCACAGCGCCTGTGAGGGGAGGGGAACTGTCGCTGATCCGCCAAAGCGGAGGAAGTCGGGTTCGAGGCTTGGCGGCGCGTCACCTAACATCAGCTCACCAGTAAGCCCCGGCATTAAGCAAGGCGGCGGCAGGGCCATGTAGTCTTGCTGCGAGAGCAAATCGGCAAGTTCCTCGCGGTGATTGACATCGTCGCACCACTCAGCTGCGCGTGTGATGGCGGTGATGAGCCGGCGCGTGACATCTGCATCAACCGCGCCACTGCGCATGGCCAGCACTTTCTCTATAATGCCTGGCCAGAGTCTATTTTTCGTCGTGACGATGCGGCCAGAGCCATGTTTTCTGGCAAGACTGTTCCAGGGCTCGCCCACGCAATAGCCGTCGATGCGCCCGGCCTCCAGCGCATCCACCATGAAAGGCGGCGGCAAGATAGTGATCTGCACATCGCGGTCTGGTTCAATGCTGCCAGCGGAGAGCCAGTGACGCAGTTCATAATTGTGCGATGAAAAGGGATGCACAACGCCGAAAACAAGTGGACGCGCGGGCTGTTTTTGACATGCCTCAAGAACCCGTTTTAGAGCCTGTCCGCAGGCAATCGGGTCCCCCGCTACCTCAGGGGCTCCAGCGTCCCTCATGTGTCTCCACAGCTCTTCTGAGACCGTGATAGCATTGCCTCCGGTTGCCAGTCCTATTGGGGTCTCAAGTTCAACAGGCAGCGAGCCGAGACCCAGCGTCGTCGCAATGGGCAAGGGTGCGGGCATATGCGCTGCGTCGATGTGACCGATGGAAATACGGTCGCGCAAGGCGGCCCATGACATTTCACGCAAGAGCCGCAGATCGAGCCCTTCCTTAAGGGCAAAGCCTTTTGCCTGCGCCACGATCAAGGGAGAGGCATCCAGCAATGGCACAAAACCAAGCGCGATCTGTGTTTGATGGCGAAGCCCTGTCATCCCCCTCACTCCAAAAGCCCTGCTGCGAGGACGAGCCCCTCGGCAATTTCAGCAAGTTTGCGATTTTGGCGCATGGCTTGTTTGCGCAGGAGGTCATAGGCCTCCTGTTCGCTGATGCCCTTGCTCTGCATCAGAATGCCCTTCGCCTTTTCGATGATCTTGCGCTCGGCGAGTGCGCTGCGGGTTTCTTCCAATTCCCTTTGCAGGCGGAAGAAGGCATTGAAGCGCGCGATGGCGAGATCAAGGATGGGCTTCACCCGTTCCTTGCGCAATCCGTCCACAATATAGGCAGAGACGCCTGCATCTATAGCAGCCGACATCGCGGCCGCATCCGAGCGATCAACAAACATGGCGATGGGCCGACGAGCGGCTTTGGAGACGGCAAAGGCGGCCTCAAGACTGTCGCGATTGGGGTTGCCGAGATCAATAAAGATCATGTCGGGGTCGATTTCGACCACGCAGCGCATCAATGCCTCGATGTCGGTGATGACAGTGACATGGCTATAGCCAGCCTCCAGCAACCCCTGCTCAATCACAGAGGCGCGGATTCGGTTGTCATCGATCACCAAAATGCGCAGCGCGTCTTCGGCCATGCCCCTCAGAGGCAAGAAGTGTGCAAAGTCGTGTTCGTGCGGGGGGGTAGCGGCTCCTGCCGTTATCATGAGCTAAGCAATATCTCTGCTGCCCTTCGGGTGCCTGTTCAATGAGCAACTCCGAACGCTATCTAGTCTTTCGGGCAATTTGTTCGGTACAGGCGGCATCGGGTCCCCGCAACCAAATACAAACAAAACGCCCCGCGCGAGAAATCGCCGGGGCGTTTGGCGTTGGGGGGCTGAATAGCGTCTCACCACCAAGGCCCGCCTGTTTGTGCAACTTCCCTAATGTGCAGGCTGGTGTAGGCTACAATTAATAAAACGGGGGAGGGATCATGACATATCGACGCTTCGGGCTCGTGGGCTTTTTTGTTCTGGCTGCCTCTCTATGGGGCGCCTCTTCGGGTCTCGCGCAGCAATGGCCGACAAAGCCCGGGCGCATCATCGTCCCCTTTGCCGCAGGCGGTCCGATGGACATTATGGCGCGGCTGGCTGCTCAGTCACTGGAGAAGAAGCTCGGCCAGCCATTTGTCATTGAGAATCGTGGCGGTGGCGGCGGCACGATCGGCACGCGGCAGGGCATGGCGGCTGAGCCGGATGGCTATACTCTGGTATGGGGTACGTCAGGCAGTATCGCAGCAGGTCCTGAATTATACCGTGCGCAGAAATATGATCCTTCAAGTTTGAAGCCCGTCGCTTTGGTCGCGAAGCTGCCGCATATCATGGTGGTGAGCAAAGAGCTGCCGGTGACGACGCTCGCTGAGTTAACCGATTTGTTGCGCAAGAATCCGGGTAAATATAATTACGCCGGTTCGCTAGGTACGGCGCCTCATCTGATGGGCGCACTTTATAAAGCGCAGGCCAAAGTCGATATTGATTTTGTACCCTATACGGGTGCGGCGCCGGCGATCGCCGATATGTTGGGTGGACGGACGCATATTCTGTTTGATGCGATTACCGTGCTGCAGCCTTTGATCGAGGGCGACAAACTTCGTGCTTTGGCGACCGTCGACAAACAGCGCTGGCCGGGCTTGAAAAATGTGCCGACCATGCCTGAAGCGGGCTTTCCTGATTTCACCATGCTGGCTTTTGCAGGAGTCTTTGCGCCCGCTGGCACCCCAGTTGGAATTGTGAATCGTATCAATGCAGCGATTAATGAGGGCATCAATACTGAAGAGGCCAGAGCAACATTGAACAAGCTTGCGGCCCATCCACAGATGGGTACTGCAGATGATTTTGCAAAATTCTTGCAATCTGAAACGCCGCGCTGGCAAGATTTGGTGCGCCTGTCAGGTGCTAAGGCTGAGTGAGGGTGTGATGATGAAAACGCCAATGACACTTGGGGTATTTTTCAACCACACTGGCCACCACATTGCATCATGGCGGCATCCGCAGGCGCAGGCCGATGCGGCAGTGAATCTTCAGCATTATCTAGATCTCGCCAAATTGGCCGAATCCGCAAAGCTCGACTTTTGTTTTTTTGCAGATGCTGCGAGCGTGCGTGATGCACCTTTCGATGTTTTGTGTCGCTCGGCGCAATATACAGCCTATTTCGAGCCGGTGACTTTGCTGACCGCGATGTCAACGGTGACAAGCCGAATTGGTTTAGTGGCGACCGCATCTACGAGCTATTATGAGCCCTATAATATTGCGCGTTTGTTTGGCTCACTCGACCATATAAGTCATGGCCGTGCAGCGCTCAATATTGTGACGGGCGGCGAAGCAGCGGCATCGAAAAACTTTGGCCGCGAAGATCATTATGATCATGACGAACGCTATTTGCGCGCGGCAGAATTTGTCGAGATCGTGAAGGGATTGTGGGATAGCTGGGATGATGATGCTTTTGTTCGTGACAAACAGAGCGGCCTCTTCTTCGATCCGCAGAAGGTTCACTACCTCAATCACAAGGGCGATTTTTATTCTGTGCGGGGACCATTGAATCTGCCACGTCCCCCGCAGGGTCATCCGGTCATTTTCCAAGCTGGCTTTTCTAATGCGGGGCGTGAATTGGCGGCGCGGACGGCTGAGGGCGTATTTACGTCGGGCGCGACCTTTGAGAGCCAAAAAGACCACTATGAAGATGTCAAAACGCGAATGGCTAAATATGGCCGCGCTCGCGAACAGATGAAAATTCTTCCAGGTCTCACACCCATTCTGGGACGTACCGATTCCCAAGCGCGTGAACAAGATGACTATCTTCAGTCTCTCATTCATCCAGAAGTCGGCAAGGCCTTTGCCGCGCTCATTTTGGAAGCCAGGCTCGATCAATTCGACGTCGACGACAGACTGCCTGTGCTTGAGGTCACGCCTCAGACCTCCGGCCAATCGCGCACTATTCGTCAGCGCGCTTATGACAATGGCTGGACCATCCGTGATGTGTATAAGGCCTATGCCGGGAGCCGCGGCAAGCTGACCATGATTGGCTCTTATGATTCAGTTGCTGATCAGATGGAGCATTGGTTTGCCAATGGGGCTTGCGATGGCTTTATCTTTCAGCCCGCTTTCTTGCCGGGTGGGCTCGAAGAAATTGTCGAACATCTCATCCCTCGCTTGCAATCACGTGGTCTTGCCAAAAGCGACTATATCGGAACGACCCTGCGCGAACATTTGGGTCTGCCACGTCCGAAGAGCCGCTGGGTCTAGTCTTACATTCGTGATGGCAAGAACAACGCGATCTCGGGTACAGCAACAAGCACGATGAGGAAGGCGAGTAGCGCAACTACAAAGGGCATGACCCCTTTAAAGATCATTGTAAAGCTCGCCTCATTCACCATGCTTTTGATGACGAAGACATTCATTCCAACGGGGGGATGAATGAGCCCCAGCTCCACCGTCATCACGATGATGACGCCAAACCAGATGGGGTCAAAGCCGAGTTGCGTCACGACCGGGAAGATGATCGGGACAGTCAGGATGATCATCGCCATCGTGTCCATGAGGCAGCCAAGGACGAGATACATGAGCAGGATGAGCGCGAGGACGCCATAGGGGCCAAAGCCCAAACCTGTCAGAAATTCGGTGATGCGTTGCGGTGTTTGTGTGATGGTCAGGAAGTAACCGAAGATCAGCGCGCCAATCAAAATGGTGAAGACAGCGGCGGCTGTGCGCGTAGCCTCGAGCAGCGAGGCTTTGATCGACACCAAAGGCAAGCGTCCGCGCAACACGCCGATGATGAAAGCGCCTGCTGCTCCCATGCCACCAGCTTCTGTTGCAGTGAAGAGGCCGCCATAAAGGCCGCCGATGACGAAGACGAATAGCGCTACAGGTGCCCAAACCTCGCGCAAGGCGACCAAGCGCGCCGACCAATCGGCGCGTTCGGCTTTCGGCAGGAAGTTTGGACGAAGGATCACGATCACCCAGATCGTGAGAAGCAAGACGGCGATTTGAGCCAAACCTGGCAAAATGCCGGCGATGAAAAGCTTCCCGATATCCTGCTGTGTGATCAGTCCATAGACAGCCAGAATCGTCGAGGGCGGTATCATCACGCCCAGTGTGCCGCCCGCAGCAATGACGCCAGTCGAGAAAGAGATGGGATAGCCATTGCGGCGCATTTCTGGATAAGCGACGGCAGAAAAAGTGGCGGCAGTGGCCACTGATGATCCACAAATAGCAGCGAAGCCGCCGCAGGCCAGAACGGTGGCAGCGCCAAGACCGCCCCGCAAATGACCAATAAAGGCGTTGGCTGCGCGAAAGATCTCACCACTGATCCCAGCATGAGACACAAAAGCTCCCATCAGCAGGAACATTGGAATGATGCCGAAGTTGAGATCCGTCACCGTACGCATAGTGGTTTGCCCCACCATTTTCAGCGCTGTGTCGAAACTCGTCAGATAAGAAAAGCCGCAGACGCCCACAAGGCCCATGGCCATGCCAACAGGCACGCGCAAGAGCATCAAGACGAAGAGGCAGATAAAGCCGATGAGGGCGACAAGATCGGGGCTCATGCTCAGTCCGCCAATTTTGTATGCGACAAATCCGAAATCTCTTCAGGATGGAAGATCAATCGCCAAGCGCGGATGATGATGAGCAAGACAGCCGATACATCGCCCGCCCATGCCAGTGCAAAAAAGGGCCAGGTTGGCCAGTGCAGATCATAGGTCAGCACATTTGAGGCATAGGTATCTGCCACTTTGCCAAACAGCGTATAGGTCTGCACGGTTACGACCAGCAAGAGGACCAGTGTTGCAAAGACATCGATGATACGCTTGCCGCGTGGTCCCATAGCCGACCACACAAGGTCGACCGTGATATGTGTGCCGCGATAGCTGGTGGCAGCAATGCCCCAGAAGATCAGGATTCCAAGGAGCATACGGCTCAAATCATGCGAGTCTGGGATATGCGCCGCAAAGAAATAGCGCAGCATGATCGAGGTAAAGGTCAGAACGACGACAAGTCCTACGAAGATTGCAGCAATCCACTCGATCGTGTCGATGAAACGGTCCATCCAGAGTCGCAAGTGATCATCCTCTCAAGACAAATGAGCGCGCCTGTGGTGAGGCGCGCTCATATCACGTCAGAGCGCTGCGCCTTCGGCTGCGAGCAGCTTTTTCAATTCGTCAAATGTCGCTTGCGGATTGATGCCGGTCTTGGCGGCAGCTTTGGCCCATTCTTCAATAAGGGGTTTGGCCGATTGGCGCCACAGATCGACTTGTTCAGTCGTGGGCTTGATGACCTCATGGCCCGGCAGGGCAGCGATCTTTGCGCGGCCCTCATCTTCGAACATGCCCCAAGGCGCATCAAGCTTGGCAGCCCATTCCGTCGTGCAATGGCTGTCGAGTGCCTTCTTCTGATCACTGCTCAGACGATCATAGCGTGACTTGTTGATGGCAAGCCCGAAGAACCCCATCTCGGCGGGCATATCGAGATGATATTTGAGCGCTTTGTCGACACCGAAAAGGACTGTTGAACCCCACGGGAAGACAGTGCCATCGGCAACGCCGCGTTCGAGGACATCGCGTGATTCAGGCGCAGAGGCTTGCACATTGGTGCCTCCCAGAGATGTGACGAGTGCTGCGACTGTGCCGTCTGGCGGGCGAATGCGCATGCCCTTCATGTCAGCTGGAACGACAATCGGTTTCGTACGCGATTGAATCACAGCAGATGGTCGCAAGAAGGCCGCGCAAAATTGCACATCCTTCATCTCGGTGGGCGCATATTTACGATACCATTTGTCGACAGCTATTGTGCCCTTGACCGCATCGGCGATCATGAAGGGCATTTCAGCTGCGCTTGAAATGGGAAAGCGACCTGGCTGATAGCCCGGATTGATCAGGGCCACATCTGCAATACCATCTCGCACCATGTCATAATGGTCGAAGGCTTTACCGATCTGCTCGGAATGGAAGATCGTAATATTGATTGTGCCGCCACTCGCTTTGTTGAGTGATTGGCTCCATTCATTCAACGAGATATGCATCGGGTGCTGGACAGGCAGCCAATGGCTCAAACGCAGTGTCACATTTTGTGCGTGAGCCGGCGCAGCGAGAGCTGCGAGACTGACCAAGAGTGCGGGAACAAACTTTTTCATGACATCCT
The DNA here is from genome assembly GCA_947454485.1 of Beijerinckiaceae bacterium. Lineage (GTDB taxonomy): Bacteria > Pseudomonadota > Alphaproteobacteria > Rhizobiales > Beijerinckiaceae > Terripilifer. Next base: position 238,919 of record CANGJJ010000005.1, on the reverse strand, counting down.
CCCTTGGATCTCGCCTTATTGCTTTATCTGGGCGAGGAATGCTTCGAGTGTGACGGGCTGGGGTTTTGGTATGGCCTGTGTAACGGGTGTATCGGCAAAGTGCATCGCCTCATGGAACCAGCGCTCCTGCGCGGGCAGGCCCCATGGGAATGAGATATTGGGATCGCCCGGATCCCATCTTTGCGGCTCATTTTCGAGATCCATAATTTGGTAATGCGTGTTGAACAGTTCGACACGATGACCATCGGGATCGCGGAAATACACATACATTGCATGGCCAGGACCATGTCGGCCTGGCCCGCGTTCGACATCGCGGCCAAAGCCAAGCTGCCCGGCGACATCGCAGGCGCGCAGCAACTGATAGGTCTCGGGAGCGAAATAGGCGAAATGATGCAGGCGCGGCCCGTCACCGCCAAAGAAGACGATGTCGTGAGGATTGCCTTTGCGCTGCAAAAAAGCACCGCGGACATCGGCTTCTGAAGTGCCGATATATTCCGACAAGCGAAAACCCATCGAGGCGTAGAAGCCAAGAGCTCTGCGTACATCGGGGGTCAAGATTTGGTAGTGGTCGATGCGCTGTGCGCAACCACCTCGATGTGCGATGAAATTAGTGATCTGCCGTGGTTGGGCAGGCATCGAGGCACAGAATTCCAGCGGGACACCAACTGGGTCACTCACATGCAAAGTGCGACCTTGGTGGGGGATATCGACGAAGGCAGGAGAGAGCCCCTGCGCGCGCATCCATGTAAAGGCAAGATCGAGATCTTCATCGGTCTGCACCCGCAGGCCGATACGCTCGCAACAGGGCGAGGTGCTGCTTGCTTTGAGCACCAATGAATGGTGACAAGCCTCTTCAATCCCGCGCAAATAGAGGACCTCTCCCTCTTGCGCTGTCACAATGAGGCCCAGCACCTGCTCATAAAAGTCGCGGCTGGCAGAAAGATCCTTGACGCGCAAAACAACATGGCTGGCGCGGGTGACTGTAAAGGGCGGCTTCCAGTTTGGAGCTGGAATGGACAAGAGCGCTTCCTCGAATGCAAGAGACTTTCTTCAGTTCAATCTGTCACTGGCTTTGCAATAAAACAAGGAGAGTCGCTATTTAAATGAATAATTCATATATCTTTTAGACGGCATTTCTAAAACGGCAACGTGAGCAGGTGCTGGCTGAAAAGGCTCTTATCTAATCGGATTGGATTGATGTTCGATAAAGCTGGTTTCCTGTCCGCGCAAACAACAACAGTTGACGCGCTGTGAGCCCTTGCTCCAGGGCGTTTTTTTGTGCGCCAATACATGCATTCAAGATATTGGCGAGATCTCCATAAAGGTCTGCATTCAGTTCTTTGCCCTCCCTGCGCAGATGAAGAATCACGCGCTCAGTCATTGAGCTGCGAATGACAGCGCTCACCAAGAGCGAAGATGTGCAATGGTGTCGGTTGAGAGGAACGTGGTGTGACTTTAGTGCCTATTCTCGCCAGTCATCACGTTGTTGAGATCAACGACGTCTTCTTCTGGCACCCGTATCCGAAGGTAACGCATCGGTTGAGCATCCAGTGGCTTTGTCGCATCTAGTTCCATCTTTGCGCGCACACCATCCTGAGTGGAAGGATCACGTTTAGAGCAAAGAGAGTGGTTAGTGAGGGCAAGGTCGTGATCTGCTTCGAGCCTTGTCATTTTTTGTGCGTCCTCGCATGCGGAGCGGCAGCTCCATAGAATCTATCCCGAAGCACTTTTCAGGGGGCAGGCCACCGGTGTAACTATAAATTTCGTCCTCACGTTCGTATCCGGCAGGACGCTGGATCGTGCCGAAGGCGGGGAGAAGGTCTATGCTGCCCTCGAAAATGGGTCCCTGGCAGCCTAACTACACCAAGCCAGCCTCCGGCAAACCTGGGGCGGTTCAGTCATCAACTCGGACCTTGTGAACAGCGCAGTGAGGACATCAATGACTACTTATCGGCTCATGGTTGCGGATGTGGACTCGCCTTCCTATTTCGTGGCGACGGCGGCGGTCAAACTCGGCTTCTTCGAGCAGCAAGGCGTCAACGTCGAATTCGTGCCTGAGTATGGCGCCAAGCATGGGCCTGAGCAGCTGCGCGACGGCGGTATTCATTTCTTTGGCGGGCCGGCCTTTGCTGCAACGCGCGCATTTCCTGCTTGGAAGGGCGCTAAACTCCTCTGCGCGCTATCGCAGAACTCTTATTGGTTCATGGGCGTGCGCAAGGACCTCGATATTCCGCGCGGCGACATCAAGGCGCTGAAGGGTCTGCGCATCTCCTCGTCCTTTGCCTTTCCGCGCACGGCGCTGCGCCACATGCTTGTGGAGGCCGGTCTCGACATGGACCATGACGAAGTGCGTATCGTCGAGAGCTTGCCGACCACGTCCGAGTGGCACAGTCGTGATGGTGTGTCGGCCATCCAGCAGAATCATGCCGACGGCTTCTGGGGCAACGGCATGCGGCTGGCGCTCGCCGAAAAAGCGGGTGTGGCGAAGTTACATCTCGACCTTCGCCGTGGCGACGGACCGCCCGGCGCGCATCGCTACAATTTCGCGGCGCTGACTGTCACCGATGCCTTGATTGAAAAGGAGCCCGAAGTCGCGGCCGCGGCCGTGCGCGCTATTGTTGCGACTCAGAAAGCGCTTCAAGCCGATCCGTCGCTGGCAAAGAAAGTCTGCGATGAGCTGTTTCCCGGAGAAGAAGAGGCGGAGGTCATGCCAATCCTGATCGAACGCGATGCTCCGTTCTATGATGCCACCATCTCGCCCGACGTCGTGGATGGATTGAACAAGTTCGCAATGGCAAACGGGTTGGTCGACAAGCCGCTGGCTCTCGAAGATATCGTCGCCGATCGGTTCAGCCATCTTTGGCAGAGTTGAAGCGCGCCCGTAGAGGGATCTGGATATCCAGTCGAGGATATGGCGGAGGAGGGAACGCCTAGGCTGGTCTTAGGGCCCCGCTGAAGCCGGTCAAGAAGGCAAGCTGAGGCTGAGGCAGGGCGCGGTGCTGAGACGCTGCGCCTGTCTGGCCAAGCAGCCTCCCGCTATCTCCCTCCTGCTATCTCAAACACAACATGACAATCGTCGGTGGTTTCCTGTCCCCGCAACCAAACAGACACACAAAACGCCCCGCGCGAGAAATTGCCGGGGCGTTGTGCGTGGGGCAAAAGGTCAAAGATAAGCAAGGTAAGAACTGATCCACACGAGCACGGATCTGATCAGCCCAATGACGCCGGCATCTGCTGAAAAGGCTGTTGCGCTCCCAGGCATCCCCAAGCGTAGATCGGCTACCGCTATTTCCGAAGGAATAGCAATCACTGCCGGATAAGTTTCTACACCACGAATTGCATCCGTCTTTGCAAGAAGACCGGACACGGCGATTTGCCCTTGCCCAACGGCTCTCGGAATGCTGGTCACTTCTGACTGAAAAACTCTGCCGGGTCGGTTGTCAAAGACGAGCTTCACCCGCGTCCCCTCTGTTATTGTTTCAAACCCATTGGGCGAAAACAGAGCTATTATTTTCGTATCATCACTCTCAACAAAAGAAAGGACCGAGCTTGCAGGGGTCGCCCTGTCGCCTTTCGTCAAGGCAAGTGAGGATACATATCCGCGCATGGGGGCACGAATAGTGGTTTGCTCCAGCTCCCATTTGGCACTTTCAAGTTGCGATTGAATATTTGCAACATTTGAGTTTACTCCGTCGACCTCGGACGCAAGTGCGTGTTTCGCACTTTCCTGCGCAGCTTTCGCAGCTGCCAATTGGTAGGTAGCTGAATCGACCTGATTGCGAATGTCCTGTTCTCGAAAAGCTGTCGATGCATCAGCTTTGAGGAGACGTCGCGTATCCTCGAGCCTGCGAGAATGATAAGCGAGTGCCTTGGTCATGCCATCAACATTCGCGGTGGCTTGATCAAAATTGCTTATCAGCTGAAGTGCTTGGAACTGGGCGCTCACAAGCGACGCCTCCAGCTGTTTCACCTTGTATTGAAATGGGGCTGGATCGACTTGAAAAAGAATCTCGCCACGTTCGACCACCTTATTTGGTGTGACCGGAACAGAGATGATTTGTCCGCCAACATTGGGCGTCACCTCAACAACGCGCGCGCCGATCACAAAGCGGCCCGTCGGTGTGAAATAATTGAACAATCCGAGGAACACGCAAAGAATAATGACTCCGACTATGGACGTGATGGATCCATTCGTCCAATTCCACTGAAGAATCTTGAACTTTCCAAAAAGCAGCCACGCAAGGCCAAGATAGAGGCAGAAAACGATCAGCATCCAAGCCTCCAAGTCGATCATCCAAAACTATCATCCCACGCAGGATATAATCGCGTAGTTCTATCTGTCATCAAGCCTGGATGTTTTTGATAAAATCTCGACCTCAAAGAAGATGCTTTCAGCGCCTTTCTGAATCGAAAAAAGTTGTGACTGCAGCGTTGACGCTATCATTTGCGATTGTGTGCTGATGATATCCAATCGATGAGCGAAAACTTCCTTGTTAGTTTTTTTTATCGGAGACATTCGCGTGACACAGCTGCGTCATCGCTTGGAAATATAATTAAAACTGTCAGAATGTTTGATGTTGTCGCATCAATTCGGCGTCCAACTTTGATGCACATCGATCATGTCTCTTGGTGGCGAGGGCACGCTCACACTGAGACATGCAGGCCATTTCATAAGACAAGCCTTTGTTTTGGGAGATAGAGATGGGCTATGAAGTGGATGAGCTGCTTAACGGCATTCGTGAAAAGCAGCCAAAATCATTCATCAAAATGGCATTGTCCATTTTTGCTTTTTGCTTGATAGCTTCGTCTGCGTTAGAGGCTCAAGACAAGCGGCCAAACATCGTTCTTATCGTCGCAGATGATGCGGGTTATGCGGATTTAGGATCATTCGGCGGTGAGATAAATACGCCTAATATCGATGCGATCGCATCTGTTGGAATTCGTTTCACGAATTTTTATGTAGGCCCAACCTGCTCGCCCACACGTTCCATGTTGCTAAGTGGTGTTGACAATCATCTCGCGGGCCTTGGAAATATGGCAGAGATGATGGCGCCAAATCAAAAAGGAAAGCCGGGCTATGAAGGCTATCTGAACCATCGCGTTGCGCCTGTGGCTGCACTATTAAAAGATGCGAACTATCACACCTATATGGCTGGCAAATGGCATATGGGTGAGGAGCCAGACCACTTTCCTGCAGCGCGTGGCTTTGAGCGAGATTTGACCCTCATCCCAGGTGGCGGCAGCCATTTCGACGATATGTGGGGTGCCAAGGGAGAAAAGCAGCTTTACACGCATAATGGGAAAGTCATCACCGAACTTCGCGCGGGCTTTCATTCGAGCGTTGACTACACTAACGCCATCATCGCGAATATCGACGAAAACAAAACGGACGGGAAGCCGTTCTTTGCTTATCTCGCATTTCAGGCACCGCATGATCCATTCCAGCTCCCTGATGACTGGCTCGACAGAGCAAAGGGACGCTATGATCAAGGATATGATGCCGTTCGTGCTGCGCGCATTGATCGTATGAAACAAATTGGCATCTTGGATCGAGATGCGACCATCTTTCCACGTCTGCCAAATCTGCCAGCCTGGATGGCGCTGAGTGCGGACGAGAAGAAAAAATCAGCGCGCAAGATGGAGCTCTATGCAGCGATGCTTGAGCATCTTGATGACAATGTTGGTCGTCTTATTCGCTATCTCAAGGACAACAATCTTTATGACAATACTCTGATTATTTTTCTCTCTGATAATGGACCAGAAGGTACGGCGTGGAATATGGCTGCGCCCTGGGATAATTCAAAAATTGAGAATTGGGGAAAGAAGGGCACCTTCATTCAATATGGTGCCGCATGGGCGCAAGTGAGCGCGGGTCCCTTCCGCATGTTTAAAGGATATGAAAGTGAGGGTGGTATTCGAGCTCCAATGATCATGTCTGGCCCAGTTGTTCGTGCTGGTGGGGGGATCACTCATGCCCTCACACATGTCACCGATGTGCCGGCAACAATCCTCAAAATAGCGAAGGTCAACTATCCCGCACGCTATAAAGATCAACATGTGATGCCGATGACCGGTAAGTCGCTGCTCCCGATCCTCAACAATTCTAAGACCTCTGTCCGGGGTCCATCTGAATGGATCGGTGGCGAGATGTTCCGAAATCGTTCAATTCGCAAAGGCGATTGGAAACTGCTCTGGCTTTGCCAGCCAGCTGGTCCCGGTGACTGGCAACTCTACAATCTGAAATTGGATCCTGGTGAAACGAAAGACCTTTCCGCAGAACGGCCCCGGATGAAAGCTGATTTGCTGCGCCTTTGGGAGAAATATGTTCGGGACAACAATGTGATTATCCCCAGTGTTTCTCCTGTATGCGCGAAGCTTTAGATGGGGAGGGAAATCGAATTGCATCTCCCCAAATCCTCAGAAAGTCGCAGCAACGGTCTTCATTCCCATATTATCATGGCAGCTCATAATTGACGTTTACACAGTCACTCAAAAATTCGCAATTGATCGTGCTGCAGCTGTGGATGCGACCGGCCGTCTTTTCGACAAGGCATGCGAATTTTCAACGAATGATAAGTGAGACGCGATCTGGCCGGAACGCTCAATGGCAAGCAAAAAAGTAACATTTCAAATATCAAAACAGGTAGGAAGTGGGCCCACGCAGCAAGCCGTTGCCTATCTATCTACGTTCAAAAAATTGCAAATAGTCTTCATTGTGATTGTCTTTGTAACGGCGATCATAATGGCCTTATTTTCATTTTTTAGACCCCATATTCGATTGAATTCAGCTCATGATAAAAATATTTTCACTTATGTAGGCAGTGAACAATGCGCGGCTTGTCATCAAGCGCAATTCAATCTTTGGAACCAATCACAGCATGCGCATGCAATGGCTCATGCAGATGAAAATAATATACGGGGTGATTTTAATAATGTTGAATTCGAACATATGGGAATTCGATCGCGGTTTTATCGCAGCGGCGACAAATATCTCGTTGACACGGACGGGCCCGATGGCGAACTCGGCACATTCGAGATCAAATATACCTTTGGCATTGAACCCCTGCAGCAGTATCTGATCGAATTTCCTGATGGACGAATTCAGGCACTTTCTATTGCTTGGGACTCGCGATCCAAGGAAGATGGTGGTCAAAGATGGTTTCATCTTTATCCAGATGAAAAGATCGGACCTCGAGACCGATTACATTGGACGCAACCAGATCAAAATTGGAATTTTATGTGCGCAGAATGCCATTCAACGGGTGTGCGCAAAAATTACGATCCGCTTTCAAACACATTCAAAACAACATTTTCTGAAATCAGTGTTGGATGCGAAACATGTCATGGGCAGGCTTCAAAACATCTCGCTTGGGCGCAAAAAAAGGGAGGTTCATCGACAGAAAACAACAATTCCGAGTCATCATTTGGTTTGCTGATCCGATTTGGTGAGCGGTCGCAAAGCGCTTGGCGCATCAATCCTGCGACGGGGAGTGGTCAACGAAATAGTTCGCCACCCAATTTGCGGATTGAAGTTGAGACATGCGGGCTGTGCCATTCTCGTCGAAGTCAATTGTCAGAAGATTGGAAGCCCGGACGTTGGTTGTCTGAGACACATAGTGTTTCTGTCCTCAGCCGCGATTTATTTTATCCCGATGGGCAAATGCTGGATGAGGTATATAATTATACGCCATTCAAGCAGAGCAAAATGTTTGCTGCCGGTGTCACCTGTAGTGATTGCCACGATCCCCACAGCGGCAAACTCCGCGTATCTGGAGATGGTTTATGCTTGCAATGCCACTCAAGTGGAAAATTTTCAACTCATTCGCATCATCACCATTCCAATGAGCAGAAATTATTGACTTGTGTCTCATGCCATATGCCGGTGCGCAATTATATGCGTATCGATCCGCGTCATGATCACAGTTTCCGAATTCCTCGACCTGAAACATCGCTCATCATCAATGCTCCTAACGCTTGCAACGATTGTCATCGTGAACAATCAGCTCAATGGGCGTCGGATGCTCTGCGACGTTGGTACGGTGAAAGTCGCCAAGCTTTACACAGCTATGGTCCTGTCTTTCACTCTGCTTGGTCTGGACAGTCGGGCGCAGAAAGCTTGCTGGTAACTATTGCAGCAGACCACACAATTCCTGCAGTTGTCCGCGCTTCGGCTCTCGCCGAAGTTGGTAGAACTCTTTCGCCAGCGCTCGCTTTACTTGCCCGCGCTGGTTTGGCTGATATAGATCCGTTAGTGCGGATGGGCGCGCTTAATATGCTTGAACATGCGCCTGCATCTCAGATTTGGAGCATTGCGTCGCCCGCCCTCAGCGATCCTGTCGCGGGTATCCGTATTCGAGCCGCCCAGTTGCTCGCGGCAACACCAAGCACAGAACAATCCCCCCTTGATCGTGAGCGTTTCGAAGCGGCTGGACAAGAATTCGTCGCGGCGCAAAGGCTCAATGCGGATCGACCTGACTCGCGCACGGCGCTGGGTGGATTTTTTGCGCAGCGAGGGCAGATCTCTGAGGCTGAGGAAGAATTGAAGGCAGCCCTTCGACTTGACCCTGCCTTTACGCCTGCAGCCATCAATCTGGCAGATGTTTATCGTCTGGTGGGACAAGATCGAAACGGGGAAAAAATTTTGCGCGATATATTGTCTGTCATCCCCAATGACGCAAGCTTGCATTATGCACTTGGTCTGGCTCTGGTGCGTCTCAACGAACTCGATATGGCGATCAGCGAATTTGCGACATCAGCGGAGCTGAATCCGGGCGATGCTCGATATGGTTATGTGCTCGGCGTTGCTCTGCACTCTGCTGATCGCTTATTAGAGGCAACAGCCGCATTGTCACAAAATATCATCCGTCATCCTGCTGACAGGATGAGTTACATGGCGCTCATTAGTTTTGCATTACAAGCATCAGATAATGCCTCAGCTTTGAGGTTTACGGAGGCAGCCTCTCGTGTTTTTCCAAATGACGAACAGTTTTCTGGCCTGTTGGTGCGATTAAAAAACCGATAGGTTTGGGAAGTCATGAAGAACAGACGAGCCCGTAACCCACAGCCTTGTCCTGTTAAGTCGAGCGTGGATTGTGAGCTTAGCGGATCAGCGATTGGGTAGGGCTCTTGTATAACTTGTGCCCCTGAGAGACGCCTGCGGGCAATCAACCCAAAGTATTCCCCCGGTTGCCTCAACAGCCGTCAGAACTCCAAAGCGATGTCCATCTTCTGCCGATCCTGGACAAATTTGAGGGCCCAATTTTATTGGGTCGCAGTGGCATAATTTGCAGAGTTCTTGTGCCTATGGCGCGCTTGCGACTGCCGCCTTGCTATAGCTGCAGCTTTTCTAAGGATACAGACGGAAGAGGGGCTGGATCAGGTGCCTTGCTCTGTTTGCTGACATGTTTTTGTTGGATCGCTAGCGTTAGCTTGTGCATCGCTTGCAATTTTGGAGCTTGCCGAAAGCTGTCTCGTATGGGACGCCGGACGTCGTTCACCTTAAATTTGCTAATAGGTTGGATGGCCGACACGCGTAAGGGTTGAAGTCATGTACCTCCATCCCTTTTGTTGGTTAAAAAAATCAACTACCGGTGACTTCCTGCTCCCGCATTAAGCACAAGCGAACCGACCGCTGTGTGCCGCGTCCATTCCCTCGAGCACGTCTTTGATTTTGGTGAGAATGAAATCCAATTGAGAAGGTTGTTGCTCCAGCTCGCTATGCGTCTTGCCAATCGCTTCAAGCAAATCGAGGAGGCTGTAACGTTCTGGCCCTCGCTTGCTGACGGCATCAACAAAGCGCTCCAAATCCACATGGCCGTGCTTCTTGGCTTCGTCCACGACAAACTCAATAATGTCCAGCTCAAAAGAAGCGCCTTGCAAGATCAGCCCACCGCCGAAGCCGCAGGCGCAGCCTTGACCCGATGAGAGATGCTGGCGGGAGATGCGGCTCCACAGTCCCGCCAGTCTTTGAGCTTCTGCGTGACGTTGTGCGGCGGTCATGGTGTTCATGTTATCTGCCTCCAACGTCAGCGCTCGCATCTCAGGCTATCTTCATTTGCTGACGCAGTTTTTGCGTGGCTGCAGTATCAACCTTGCCGCTATTCAGAACGACGCCATAGCTTTCGCGTGCAGCGTCTTCGCTGACATAGCCTTGCTCAACGTCCTGCGCCACGAGTTCAGGGTTGCGCTCAAGGGGTGTGCCAAAGCCGCCCCCGCCGCCGGAGCGCATGACATAAGCGTCACCCTTTTTGATGCGTACGCCAAATACCTTGGCGTTGGGCAGATCATCCTGCCATTTTCCGTCGGTGCGGATGCCAATAGAATTGCCCATCGCATCATGCCCGCCTTCAAGGCCCCAAGGCTTGCAATGCATGCGGTCGATGCGGGTTGTGAGCGTGAAAGCAGAGAGTGCTTGCACAACCATCTCAGCACCAAGCCCGCCGCGCTGACGACCCGCGCCTGCGCTATCAGTGCGCAGCTGATATTTCTCAACCAGCACCGGATATTTGGACTCAAGCTGTTCGGTTGGGCTGTTATGCGTATCGCCGTCATTGATGCAAACGGTCGCTGATACGCCATCTTCATTCGCTTTCGCTCCCCAGCCACCACCCAACGGCCCGATACCAACGATGAAGAGCTTTCCATCAGCAGGAGACAGGCCGTGAATATAGGGAAAGACGAGATCCGCATGGTGACCTGCAATCGAGCGCTGCGGGATGGCAGGTGCGAGCGCCTTGAAGATCGTATCAATGACCGTCATGGGAAAAGTCATCCACACACGCATGGGGAAGGGACGTTCGGCGCTGATCACTTTGCCCATGGGCATGATGACTTTCAACGGACGGAAGCTGCCATCATTCACCGGATATTCGGTTGGGGTAGTGAGGCATTTGAACGCCACCTGTGCGCAGGCAATGCCGGTTGTCCAACCTGAATTATAAAAGCCGCGCACCTGATTGCTGACATCAGACAGGTCGATGGTCATTTCATCGCCCGTCTTGATGACTTTCACGCGGATTGGAATGCGCTGGCCTACATCAACACCATCATCATCCATATAGGATTCGGCTTCATAGGTGCCGTCTGGAATGTTGATCGTATTCTCGCGCGCTACGGCTTCTGATTGGTCCATCATAATGGAGATGGATTGCAGAACAGCATCTTTGCCATAGCGGTTGACCAGTTCGCTGAAGCGACGCTCACCTGTGGTGATTGCGGTAATCTGTGCGCGTAAATCGCCCATGGCGCGCTCAGGCATGCGCACATTCATCGCGATAATATCTACGAGTTCCTGATTAACCTCGCCTTTGCGACGATATTTGACGATTGGAATCTGAATGCCTTCGGAAAAGATATCCGTCGTCACTTGTCCCAGTGTGCCGCCAACATCAAGCCAATGCGCCATGCAGCACGCAAAAGCGATGATTTCGCCTTTGTGGAAGATGGCCTGCGTGAAGGTGAAATGATTAAGGTGGCTGCCGGTGATATAAGCATCGTTGGTGACGAGAATGTCGCCATCATGGATATTCTCAAGGCCGTAATGGTTGATCTTGGCCTTGACCGTCTCAGCCATGCCGCGAATGAACATCGGTAGGCCAAGTCCGATTGAGATCGTCTCGCCTTTGGGCGTGAAGAGGCCCACCGTAAAATCCAGTGCTTCATAAATAATGAGGTTATAGGCAGTACGCATCAAATTGGTCTTCATCTCTTCCGTCACGGCGAGAAGACCATTGCGTATAATTTCGACGGTGATCGGATCAACCGTTGTGTGTTGCGTTGTCGTCATATCATTCACCAATCGCGATCAGAAGATTACCATAGGCATCAACTTCCAGCCGGTCGCCCGGCTGAACAACCGTGGTTGATGCATGTTCTTCGATAAGGGCTGGGCCTTCGATCTTTTGACCCGGTCGCAGTCGATCGCGCGTGTAAACCTTCGTTGGTACATGGTTGCCAGCGGAGCGAAAATAGACTGGTTTTGTCGCGCGAATTGCTGCTTCTGCGCTCTGGCTTGATACTTCAAGCGGCGTCATCGGCGGCTTGCGCATCACGCCTGTCACTGTGACGCGAAGGCTGACGAGATCGGCGGGTTCTGAAGGCGCGCAAGTCCCGTAGCGAACTTCATGCACACGATCGAATTCAGCCTTGAGGCCTGAACGATCTTGGTCAGCGAAGAGCTTGTTATCAAGCTCTACTGTCACAGCATGTTCTTGCCCGACATAGCGCATATCGGCAGCGCGTGTGATGACAATATCGGTCGGGTTTACACGGGAGGACGCAACTTGTGCGCGGCCTTCAGCTTCCATCTCCGCATAGATGCTCTCAAGATCTGCAAAGGGAACATTGGCGAGCTTGCGGAAGCAAGAGCGTACATAGTCATAGCGCAAATCGCCAAACAACATGCCATAGGCCGAGAAATAGCCCGGCGCATAGGGGATAAGCACTTTGCGAACGCCAATCTCACGCGCAATAGCGGAAGCATGTAGAGGGCCAGCACCGCCATAAACGATCATCGTGAATTTGCCAGCATCCAACCCGCGTTCAGTCGTTACGGCTTTCACTGCATAGGACATGGCTGTGGCAGCAATGCGCAAAATACCATCGGCAGTCTGTGTGGCATCAAGTTCTAGTTCTTGCGCGACACTTTCCATAGCGCGCTTGGCAGCAGCAATATCAAGCTTCATCTGCCCACCCAGGAAGTGGTCTGCATCGAGGCGGCCGAGGAGTAGATTAGCGTCTGTGACGGTTGGTTCAGTGCCGCCGCGTCCGTAGCAAGCGGGCCCCGGCATGGAACCAGCGCTATGAGGGCCAACGCGCAAAGACTTACCTTTACCTGCGCGTGCAATGCTGCCGCCGCCGGTGCCGACTTCGAAAATGTCTATCATCGGAATCTGAATGGGCAGGGCCTTTTCGTAACCGCCAATGAGTGCGCTGCCGGTGGTGAGTGGCTTGCCATTCTCGATCACGCCCGCCTTGGCAGTTGTGCCGCCCATGTCAAAGGCAATCGCATCGGCAAGGCCGAGTTGGGCTGCGACAGCTTGCGCGCCAATAACGCCAGCCGCGGGTCCAGATTCCAGCATTCGTACACATTCGCGTCGTGCATGAGCGACAGGAAAAAGACCGCCGGTTGATTGCACGGCATAGAAACTACCCTTGAAGCCTTTTGCCTCAAGATGGGTTTCAAGATTGCCAAGATAGTCTGACACTCGGGGGCCAACATAGGCATTGGCTGCAACCGTCGAGACACGCTCGAACTCACGATATTCCTGGGAAAGTTCATGTGAGGCGCTTACGAAGATGCCTGGCAATTCCTCCTGCACAATTTGCTTCACACGCGTTTCGTGATCGGCATTGCGGTAAGAATGCAAAAGCAAGACGGCGACAGATTCAATATTCAGTGTCTTGAGCATTCGCGCTGTGGCGCGCACACGCTCTTCATCGAGCTCTTTATAAATCTGTCCATCTGCCAGAAGCCGCTCAGGCACCTCGAAGCGCAAGGCGCGTTCGATGAGAGGCGTATGCTTCGAGAAGAACAGATTATAGGCATCTGGACGATTGACCCGGCCAATCTCGTAAATATCGCGGAAGCCTTCGGTGATGAGAAGGGCTGTGCGCGCGCCGGTGCGTTCGAGCAGGGTGTTGATGGCGATGGTCGAGCCATGAAGGAAGAGGCTTGCTTCGCTGCATAAGACGCCAGCGCCATCGAGCGTATCCTGAATACCGCGCGGCAGGTCATCATGGGTCGAGAGCGCTTTGCCGAAGAGCAGCTTGCCGCTTGTTTCGTCAAAGGCGGCAAGATCCGTAAATGTGCCGCCAATATCGACAGCAATGCGCAGATGACCCACTTTCATGGGACGAAGATCGTCAGGCATAATGAGGTCCTCAGAGAGAGATGAGCCTTATTCCGGCTTGAAATCGGCGATGCGCAGCAACTCAGTATTGCGCGCGACATCCTTTGCGACATAGGCGACGAAGTCTTCTGGGCTCTCGGTCACAGGCACAATGCCCAGTGTGTCGAGCCGGCCGGTGCTCGCGAGTTCGCGCACAGCTTCGTTGAAGAGGTTGTTATAGGTCGTGATGAGTTCCTTCGGCAGTGTCTTGGGGCCCCACACGCCATACCATGACGAGAATTCAAGGCCGGGCATGCCAGCTTCTGCCGAGGTTGGAATATCAGGTGCAATTCGTGTGCGCTTGGCTGTGGTGATAGCAAGCGGCTTCACATTGCCAGCTGTTGCCATCGGCAAAAGAGCAATCACAGGGTCAATCATTAATTGCACATGACCAGCCGCGACATCAGCAAGGCCCGGTGCTGTGCCGCGATAGGGCACAACAGTGAATTTAACGCCGCCCAAATTGCCGAACGCGACCGTTGTCAGGTGCCCCATCGAGCCGAGTGCGGAAACTGCGAAGTCCCATTTAGAAGGGTCTTTCTTCGCATCTGCGATCACTTCCGTTATGTTCTTTTGCGGCTTCTTCGGGCTCATCACGACAAGCATGGGCGCTTCGCCAACACGGGCGATCGGCGCGAAGTCGGTTTGGGGATCATAAGGAGCGTTCTTCATCACCTGCTTCGCCATGACATGAGTTGAAGCTGAGAAGAGCAGGATGGTGCCATTGGGCTCGCCATTCATCACAGCAAGGCCGCCGACGGCACCATTCGTGCCGGGGCGATTTTCGACGACGATATCGATGCTGCGTTTGTCCTTCAGATGTTGCGCGAGCAAGCGCGCATAGGCGTCAACCCCACCACCTGCCGCGAATGGGACAACGAGTTTGATCGGTTGCGTCGGGACGCCAGATATTTGTGCCAGTGCCGGGCCTGCAAGCGTTGCGATTGCCAAGAGACCAAATGCCATTTTCAGGAATGAACGTTTTGCCATGGTGAGACCCCCTATCGCTTAACCAAACCGGCTGGTGCCGCTGATTTGCATGACTTTCGCTATGTCCGCTGCTGCGGCCTTCACGCGCTTCAATGCATCTTCACGCAAAAGCTCTGATGAGCAGATGAGGCTTGGCGCTGCGACACTCACGGCTGCGATTGGGTAGCCTTCGTCATCGCAGACAGGCACCGACAGCACATTGAGGCCAGCTGTGATCAGTGAGCCATCTGAGGCAAAGCCTGTCTCTTTGATCTTCTTGAGTTGCGGCAACAGGCGTGCGCGCGAAACGACAGGATAGCCCGCCGCTGTTGCGCTCTCTTTCGATAAGGCCTGATCAAGATCGGCTATTGGCAGATGAGCGAGTATAGCCTGGCCCAGAATATTGATGGCCGCTGGCATGGCAGAGCCAACGCGAATGTCGACGCCGAGGCGCGTGAGGCCAGCGCGCACACGCTCGACATAAATGACATTCGGTCCTTCAAGCACACCGAAACTTGCAGCTTCGATCTTCTCACCAACAAGGCCGCGTAGAATTGGGCGGACGCTGGAGCGCAAGTCGCGGCGGCCAATCGCATTGAATCCGAGGTCGAGCACTTTGAGGCTGAGCGCATAGCGGCGCTTTTCACTACGCGTGACATAGCCGAGCGCCACAAGCGTGTTGACCATGCGGAAGGTTGTGCCGGGGTCGAGTTCGGCCCGTTCCGAGATTTCGGTGACGGTGAGAGGCTCATCGTCAGCCGTAAAAATCTCAAGGATCTTAAGCCCCTTGGCGAGAGACTGAACAGAGCTTTTCTGCGCCTTTTCCGAGGACTCGGCGGCGACATCGGTGGGGGAGGAGGTGAGTTTTGTGGTCATATTTTCGGATCGCGAATATTTTTTCGAATGATTAAGTAGACCAACTGAAGAGTCAAGCGCGGGCCTCAACGAAGGCATCGGTGATTGCTGACCTGAACGTTTCTTTGTTCCCAAATGCAGAAAGGTTAAAATGAATAGTTCAATTATTGGTAGTTTTTGTCTCCACACCCAACACAAAAAACGCCCCATGCGAGAAATCGCCGGGGCGTTGTGCGTGGGGCGTGTTTTCTAAACTGGAATGACCAATCAGCGGCCGGTGAACTTTGGGGCGCGCTTTTCATGGAAGGCTTCGACGCCTTCGCGGAAATCGTCTGACTGGCGCAGGCGGCTGTAGCAATGGCCCTCAAGCTCGATGGCAATGGCGAGCGTCGAATCCTCCGTATCATTGAGGAGTTTTTTGGCCGTGCGCTGTGCGATGGGGGAGAAGCTGCGCAGCTCATCGACCAAGCGATCGGTCGCGGCTTCAAGCTCGCTATCAGCTACGCATTCGGTGGCGATGCCCCAATCATAGGCCTGTTTGCCTGCGATGCGGCGTGAGCGCATCACAATGTCTTTGGTGCGTGTGATGCCGACAATCTTTTGCAATCGTGCAGAGCCGCCGGAGCCTGGGATCTGGCCGAGCTTTTGTTCGGGCAAGGCGTAGAAGCAGGTCTCCGAAACGAGGCGGAAATCGCAAGCGAGCGAGATTTCAAAGCCAACGCCGAAAGTATAGCCACGATTGGCTGCAATCACCGGCTTTTCGCAGCGTGCCGGCGCTGCAATGTTCCATGCCAGTTTCGACACATGTTCGGGCGTGGCATCGAGGAAGCCGCGAATATAGCCACCCGAAGAGAAGTGCTCGCCCACAGCACGCAGAACAATGACGCGCACGCGATCGTCTTCGTCGAGCGCTTCGAAGACTTTGCGCAGCTGGTCCCGTTCGACCATGGAAATAGTGTTCATCGGTGGGCGGTCGAGGATGATATCAGCGCGCTCCCGCGCAACATCGATCTCTACGCGAAATCCGTCCAGATTTTCATAGGCAGAATTGGTCATGGTCTCGCTTCTCGTTGGAGCGCCGGGTTAATGATCCTTGCGCGCGGCGCAGGTTAGAGGAGGCAGCTGCCCTGAGCAACTGTGGCCTCAGTTCAGTTCGATATTGACCTCTTTGACGACCTTGCTCCAGCGGGCTGTCTCGCGATTCATGAAATCGTTAAATTCCGCCGGTGTGCTCGCCGTCGCATTGATCCCCATGTTGAGCAGACGTTCTTTGACGCCGGGCTCCGCAAACATCTTGGCAATCGCGCTTTGTACTTTGTCGACGACGTTCTGCGGTGTGCCGGTGGGCGCAACAAGGCCGATCCATGTGGAGATGTCTTCAAGCTCAGAGGAGTTGGCCTCTTGCGCCATCGTCTTGAGATTGGGCAAAGCCAGAACGGGGCCATTGTTCGTCTTGGCCAGAGCCCGGAAGGTGCCGCTTTGAATGAGCGGCAGGCTGGCAGCTTGCCCGTCAACGATAAAGTCGACAGACTTTGACAGCAGTGCTTGCACGGTCGGCGGGCTACCCTGGAAGGGCACATATTGCACGCTCATGCCGGTTTCCCGATTGAACAATTCGCCAGCCAGACGCGTGGTGATAATGCCTGCGCCAAAATTGAGTTTGCCCGGATTGGCGCGACCTTTGGCGATCAACTCCGCCATGGTCTTGGGACCATCAGCATGAACGGTCAGCAGGGATGTGTTTTTGGAAAGCATGGTGATGGGCACGAAGTCGCGGCGCGGATCATAAGAGATCGACTTCATGGTGAGTGGATTGAGCACCATGGTGACATCCATCACGACAAACAATGTGTAGCCGTCCGCTGGCGCCTTGGCGACTTGGGCAGCAGCGATCGCTGTATTGGCGCCGGGCTTGTTCTCAATGATGACGCCTTGGCCCCAGTTCTGCGACAGGCGCTCGGCGACATAGCGCGCGATGATGTCTGCGGGACCGCCGGCCGGGAAGGGGACGATCATGCGCACAGTTTGGATCGGCCAATCCTGTGCGGCGGCGGGCGTGTGGCCAACAAACAAGGCAATGAGCAAAGCGGCGAGCGCGCGCATGGTCTTCCTCCCTCTTTATTGTCGCCATCCTGCCATTGCTGCAGGTCTGGGTCAAAGAGGGGCAGGGCGCGGCAGTTTTCGGTGCCGCGCCGCCGTATTCACGCCTTGCGGTGAATCGCGCGCCAGACTTTTTCGGGGGTGGCGGGCATATCCATATGGGTCACGCCGAAATCGCGCAGCGCATCGACGACCGCATTCATCGTGACGCCCAAGGCGGGTGTCGTGCCGCCTTCACCCGCAGGGCGAATGCCCAGCGGATGTGTTGTGCAGGGGATCTCTGCAAAGCCAGCATCGAAGAAGGGGAAGTTATCCGCACGCGGCATGGTGTAATCCATGAAGGAGCCGGTCATCAGCTGGCCGCTCTGCCGATCATAGACAATCTCTTCCATCAAGGCCTGCCCGACACCTTGGGCAATGCCCCCATGGGTCTGGCCATGGATGATCATGGGGTTCACTGCGCGGCCCACATCATCCACCGTCGAATAACGCGCGATCTCGACCGTGCCGAGCGCAGGGTCGATCTCGACTTCGCAGACATGTGCGCCATAGGGGAAAGCGGCTTCATTCACGGTCTCATCGCTCATTGCATAGAGCGGTGCGCGCAGATCATCAGGCAGATCATTGCGCTCACTGGCCGCGCGGGCCACATCGAAGAGGGATAAAGATTGGCCTGCTGCGTGGAAGTGACCCTTCTCAAAAGTCACTTGAGCAGGGTCGGCCTTGGCCATGAGAGCTGCGATGCGTTTGCCCTTGGCGATGATCTCGTTGGAGGCTTTCCAGATAACGATACTGGCCAAGCGCATGCCGCGACCTGAATGCGTGCCGCCGCCCACTTTCACCACATCTGTGTCGCCGGTGATGATGTTCACTTTGTCTTCGGGCACATGCAGAAACTCGGTCGCTAGCTGCGCAAAGCTCGTCTCATGACCCTGGCCTTGTGAGATCGTGCCGATGATGACATCGACTTGCCCATCAGGACGCACGGTGATCTCCGCGCGCTCGCGCGGCACACCGGTGGCCGTGTCGACATAATTGGCAACGCCAATGCCGCGCAATTTGCCACGCGCTTTGGCTTCTGCGCGACGTGCTTCAAAGCCCGTCCAGTCGCCCAGCTCCAGCACCTGTTCCATAACGGCATGGTAGTCGCCATTGTCATAGATCATGCCGAAGGGATTTTTGAACGGCAGATCCTCCTTGTGCAGGAGATTCTTGCGGCGCAGTTCGACGCGGTCGAACCCAAATTCACGCGCAGCAATATCGATCAGCCGCTCCATCACAAACATGACTTCGGGGCGGCCTGCGCTGCGATAGGGGCGCGTGGGCAACGTATTACTCACCACGGGCCGCGCGCGGAAGCAGGCGGTGGGAATATTGTAAATGCTGGTCATGATTTCGACGCCCTTTTGAAGGGGCGAGAAATTCGACGTATGCGCACCTGCATTGCCGATATTGGAGCCACGCATGGCCAGGAACTTGCCATCCTTGTCGAGGGCAAGCTCTGCAGTGACGGCCAGATCGCGGGCTTGATAGTCGCTTTGGAAGGACTCGCTGCGCTCGGCCGTCCATTTGACCGGCGTCTTGAGACGGCGCGCGGCCCAGCCCACAAGGCAGAATTCGGCATAGATCATGCCGCGCGTGCCAAAATTGCCGCCGACATCTTTCATGATGATGCGCACATCTTCTGACTTCATGCCGAGCATATGGGCAAGGTCATATTTGAGGCGCACAGAGCCGCCGCTGCCAGCTGTGAGCGTGACGCGGCCCGTGCCTTCATCAAAGACGGCCAGGGCTGCGCGCGGCTCCATCGGCACGCCGGTGACGCGCTGCACCCATGTTTCGATGCGCGCCACATGCGCGGCTTTGGCGAAAGCGGCATTGGTGTCTTCGCGCGAGCCGGTTTCGACATCGCCGCAGACATTGGAGCCATTCTCGTCCCACACGACAGCCGCGTCTTGCTTCACCGTGTCCCATGTGTTGGTGACGGAGGGCAGGATGTCATATTCAACATGAATGAGTTCAGCTGCATCTTTGGCAAGGGCCACGCTGGTGGCAACCACCATGGCGACGATCTCGCCAACATGGCGCGCCTTGTCGACAGCGATCGCATGATGGGGCGCCATGAAAGTCTCGGAGCCATCGACATTGGGCATGGCAATGTCAGCAGGATGCAGCGCCCAGACATGGTGCGGCAGTGGCTTGATGCCATCCGCCAGCAATTCCTTGCCAGTCAGAACGCTCTTCACACCCGGCAGGGCGAGAGCCTCGGTGGCGTCGATCTTGATGATGCGCGCATGAGCATGGGGCGAGCGCAGGAAATAGATATAGAGCTGGCCAGCTTCGCGAAAGTCATCGGTGAATTCACCGCGTCCGGTGATCAAGCGCAGATCTTCCTTGCGACGAAGTGCGGCACCAATGCCAGTGGTCTTGGTTGTAGCAGCCATGTCAGATGCTCTTTCTGGCCGCAGCGGCCTTAACCGCGCGGCGAACCATTTCGACGACGGCATGGGCGCGGTAGTCCGCGCTCGCATGCAGATCGGTATTGAGTGAGGGCAGCTTGGGCGTGACGCCATCAAGAGCCGCGCTGGAGAATGTTTTGGTCAGCGCGTCTTCATAGGCTGCGATGCGGAAGACATGCGGGCCTGCGCCTGTGATGGCAACGCGCACTGCGCCCTCCATCTGCGCGACGAATGCACCGACAATGGCGTAGCGCGAGGCGGGATGGCGGAACTTCATATAGGCTGCACGTTTGGGGATCTTGTAGCGCACAGCGGTGATGAGCTCATCATGTGCAAGGGCCGTTTCAAAGAGACCGGTGAAGAAAGCATCTGCGGCAATTTCGCGGCGTGTCGTGATGATCGTCGCATCCAGCGCAACAACGGAGCTGGGATAATCAGCAGCAGGATCAGCATTGGCGATGGAGCCGCCGATTGTGCCGCGATTGCGCACCAGCGGATCGCCGATCCCCTCAGCCAATTCTGCCAGCGCAGGGAGTTTGGCATGAAGCAGGGCTGAGGTTGCAACCTCGACATGGCGTGTGCGTGCGCCGATGATGATATGGCCAGCCTCTTCGCGAATGCCTGACAGATCGGGAATGGCCGCCAGATCCACGACGTCGGTCCATTTCGACAGGCGTAGTTTCATCGAGGGCAGCAGGCTCATGCCCCCGGACATTGGTTTGGCGTCAGGCTGCTTGGCCAGAAGGCTCACGGCATCTTGCAGCGATGTGGGGCGGTGATAGGAAAAATCATACATGCTGCGTCAGGCCCCCTTCATCGCGGCCGCGCCTGCTTGCACGGCTTTGACAATATTGTGGTAGCCGGTGCAGCGGCAGATATTGCCCTCAAGTTCTTTGCGCACGGTGGTTTCATCGAGCGCGTGACCTTTGCGGTTCACCATATCAATGGCCGACATGATCATGCCGGGCGTACAAAAGCCGCATTGCAAACCATGATGCTCGCTGAAAGCGCTCTGCATCGGGTGCAGAACATCGCCTTTGGCCAGCCCTTCAATCGTGGTGATATTCGCGCCTTCACAGGCAAGCGCCAGCATGGTGCAAGACTTGATGCCAACGCCATCGACATGGACCGTGCAGCACCCACATTGGGTGGTGTCGCAGCCCACATGTGTGCCGGTGAGTTCGAGATGTTCGCGCAGGAACTGAACGAGCAATGTGCGCGCTTCGACCTCACCGCTGACGCTGCGACCATTCACCTGCATTGTGACTTGAGGCATGTGTGCTTAACCCTTGATGCCGAATAGACGCTGGGCTGTGCCACCGCCGATGGCGGCCTGTGCAGCAGCGTCGAATTTGCAAGATTCGAGGAACTCGACCGGATGATCTTCGCCAATGGTGAAGGGCTGGTCGGTGCCGAGCAAAATCTTGTCTGTGCCGGCCAGTTCCGCAACGAAGCGGATCGTGGCGGGGTCATAGACGACCGTGTCGAAATAAAGCTTCTGGAAGCCCTCATAAGGATCTGCATTGTCCGCAGGCGCGGTTGCAAAACTGCGACGCAAGCGGCCCAGTGCCATCGGCAAAGCAGCGCCACCATGCGAGAGAATGAGATTGGCGCCGGGATAGCGCAGCAGATGGCCTGAATAGAGCAGGCGCGCAATGGCAATGCTGGTGTCGGTCAAGCGGCCAATCGCGCT
The DNA here is from genome assembly GCA_947454485.1 of Beijerinckiaceae bacterium. Classification (GTDB taxonomy): domain Bacteria; phylum Pseudomonadota; class Alphaproteobacteria; order Rhizobiales; family Beijerinckiaceae; genus Terripilifer. The sequence goes on along the minus strand of CANGJJ010000005.1, from coordinate 216,954 downwards.
CACAAGACCATAGGCTTTGAGCCGGTCATCGCGCGCACCAAAGGTCGGATGCATGAAGAGTGCGGCTTTGCGCTCAGAGGCAACTTCCCAGAAGCGATCGAGGTCAGGATCATCGAGCACACCAGTCGCGCCTTTGGGCTGTGTGCCAATCATGGCGCCATGAAAGCCTGCATCCAATGCTTCTTCGAGCACTTTGGCGGCGAGCTTGCCATTTTGCATCGGCACGGTGGCGAGCGGCACGAAGAAAGGATAATCGCGCACGCCTTTCAGCATATGTTCATTGAGAAAACGCGCCCAATCGGCGCCTTCTTCTGCGGGAATGTCATAGCCGAACATATCGAGCCAGCCGCCGACAACTTGTTTGTCGACGCGGTGATCTTTGAGCCATGTGCGACGGGCTTCTGCATCGCGCATGCCTTTGGGAATGGGGCGCTTGGGCTCATTGCCTGCAAATGCAAAGCGCACAGCCTCGCCCTCCACCGCCATTTTGATGGAGGGGAATTGGCGCAGGCCGCCATTCTGCAAGGTCTCGATGATGGAAGAGGGAACGTAATGAGCGTGAGCGTCGATGATCATGGTGCGATCCTTTAAATCTTCATCTCGTCAAACACGCGCTGTGCTTCTGCGGTCGCGTGGTTGCCTGTTGCGACGCCGCAATAGACGGCCTGCTGAATGATGATTTCCTTGATGTCGTCTTTGGTGAAACCAGCGCGGATCGCAGCGCCCACATGCAAGCGCCATTCTTCCCAGCGGCCGAGCGCCATCATGGTGGAGAGCACCATATAGCGGCGCGTCTTGTGATCGATGGCGGGGCGGTTCCACACTTCATCCCACACATAGCGGGTGATGAAGTTCTGAAACTCTGAATTGAAGTCGTTGAGGTTCTGGAGGCTGCGATCCACCCAGGCATCGCCCAGGATCTTACGCCGCGTTGCAAGTCCTTTGTCGTAATCGCCCATGTTTCCAGCCCTTCTGTGAGAGAGCAAAGCTCCTCAAGCGAGCATAGAAAGCGCGGCGGGCGTCACAACTTCGTATCGGGCAAAGCGGTTTGAGTTTTTCTCACGACTGCTGGTCGAGGGCGCGCATGTCAGCGCCGAAGGCCGCTTCGACTTCTTTCTCGAGCCAAGCCAGAAACTGCCGCATCTTGCGATTGGGCTCAGCGCCCGCGCGCCAGACGGCATGATAGGCGGCCTGCATAACGGGCGGGCCGAGCAGAGGCTTGAGCTTACCCGAGGCCACATCCTGCGAGAGAATAGGGAATTGGCCCAGCGCAATGCCAACGCCATCCATCGCGGCTTGATACATCAAGAGTGAATTGGAGAATTCAATCATCTCCACATTGCGCAGCTGGCCCTGATCCTGACCGCGCGCGCGGAACCAATAGGCCCAGTCATCTGGCCGGTTTTTGGAGGAGAGCAGAGGCAGGCGGGAGATCTCGCCCATATGAGTGATCTGTTGGGCCTCTTCGATCAGGCGGCCGCCGCAGATGGGCTGGATATAGGTCGCAAAGAGCTGGTGGGACTGGGTCCCCGGCCAATTGCCATCGCCAATCTGGATGGAGACATCCACATCCGCGCGGCTGAAGTCGGCGGGTGCAAAGCCCGTGTCGATGCTCAAATGGATATTGGGATATTGGGCGCGGAAGGCAGGCAGGCGCGGGATCAGGAAGCGCATGCCGAAAGTCGCCAAAACGCGAATCTTCAGCGGCGTAGTGCTGCGATTGTCCTGAATGGATTGTGTCGCCAGCGAAATAATCTCAAAGGCCGGGGAAACCTGCCGAAAATAGCCTGTGCCCGTATCGGTGAGGGTGTTGGAATGAACGCCGCGATGGAACAGGCGGGTATCGAGATAGCCCTCGAGTACCGCGATCTGGCGGCTGACCGCCGAGGGGGTCACGCCCAGAGCCTCCGCTGCAGCCGTAAAGTTGCCCGTCTTCGCCGCCACGACGAAAACATGCAAAGGGTTGAGAGGCGGTATGTTACGGCTCAAAGAGCACCTGTGAGTTATTGTCATACCGGGCTACCGATAAAGAAATTGCCTGTCAAGGACACAGACTTGATCTTAAGGTTCTGACCGGGAGGATGCAGTGGGGGAAAGCGACAGTCTCAAGCGCGTTGAGGCCATGCCTGCGCTACTGGCCAGCAATGGCCTGTTGCAGCAGCGCGCCCGCGCGGCCTCCTGTGCTTTTCTGCTGCAGATCGGGGACCAGAGCTTCCATGGCGATCTCGTCGATGGCGCTTTGACCCTCTCGCCCGGCCCTTTGCTGATGCGCTCTTGGCAATTTGCTCTGCGCGGCGATGCGCAGGCCTGGGAATTCTTCTGGCAGCCGCTGCCACCGCCGGGTTTTCATGACCTTTTCGCCCTCACCAAGGCCAAGCGCTTTGTGCTGGAGGGCGATCTGACGCCCTTCATGCGCCATCTACTCTTCTTCAAAGAGCTCTTTGCTTTGCCGCGCGCTCTGGAGACACGCCCATGAGCGCGCTGGAGCCGATCCTTGGCCGCTATCTTGGTGTCACGTTGAAGGGCAAAGCCCATCGCATCTATTTTGAAGAGGCGGGGCAGGGCATTCCGCTTTTGTGTCTGCATACGGGCGGTGCTGATACGCGCCAATATCGGCATTTGATGTGTGACGAGCGCATCACCTCACGCTATCGCGTCATCGCTTTTGATATGCCGCTGCATGGCAAGTCGACGCCGCCTGATGGTTTTGAGCAAGAAGACTATCGCCTCACGCTCGAAGATTATGTGGCGACGATTGAAGCGGTCTGTGCGGGGCTCAAGCTCGAGCGACCTGCTGTCATGGGCTGCTCGATTGGCGGGCGTATCGTGCTGCATCTGGCCATCACCCATGGTCATGCTTTCCGCGCCATGATTGGCATTGCCTGCGCCGTCTCAACGACCCCTTGGTATGATACGCAATGGCTGCATCGCGGTGATGTGCATGGCGGTGAAGTCTGCGCTGGCATTGTGTCGGGCCTGATGTCACCGCAAAGCCCCTCTGCGCGTCGCCATGAAACTCTGTGGTCCTATATGCAGAGCGGTCCCGGCGTCTTTAAGGGCGATCTGTTTTTCTATCGCCAGAGCGCAGGTCTTGCAGAGGGCATTGCGACGATCGACACACAGAAATGCCCGCTGTTCCTGATGTCAGGCGATTATGATTTTTCGTGCACGCGTGAAGATATGACGCGCACGGCAAGCGCTATTCCCGGCGCCGAACTTGTTGCCATGCAGGGCATGGGGCATTTTCCGATGAGCGAAAATCCCGACCTCTTTGCAACTTATCTCTTGCCCCTGTTGGAGCGTATCGAGACACAATGACAAAGACCTCCCTCCGTCTGAAGACGAGCCTTGTGGCAGGCTTGATGCTTGTTGTGAGCAGTGGCGCCAGCCTGGCGCAAAGCTCTGTCGAGACTTTCTATCGCGGCAAGAATATCGATCTTTATATTGGCTTCACGCCGGGTGGTACTTACGACACTTATGCGCGCCTCGTGGCGGCCTTCATGGGCGAGCATGTTCCCGGTAAGCCGAAGATCATTCCCAAGCAGATGGTGGGCGCAGGGAGCCGCGCGGCGGCTGCCCATATGTTCCGCTTGGCTCCGCAAGATGGCACGGCACTCGCCACCGCTGATCAGGGCATCGCCATGCAGCAAGTCCTGAATGATCCGGGCATTCAGTTCGATGCGAACAAGTTCATCTGGATTGGCAACCCGATCGCCGACAATAATACAATGGCGGCTTGGACGGACTCTGGCGCAACAAGTGTTGATGTTGCCAAGCAACGCCAGTTCGTTGTGGGCGCCAATGGCATCACAGCTTCAGCGCAATATCCGCAAGCCATGAATGTTTTGCTGGGTACGAAATTCAAAATCGTCACCGCCTATCCCGGCGGCACAGATATCAATCTGGCTATGCAGCGTGGCGAAGTTGCCATTCGCGGTCAGAATTCCTGGTCGTCGTGGAAGTCGCAGCATATGGACTGGATCCGCGAGGGCAAGCTGACGATCCTCGTGCAGATCGGTCTTGAGAAAGACAAAGACCTGCCGAATGTGCCTCTTCTGATGGATCTCGTCAGTGATCCCAATGACAAGGCCGCGATGCGCTTGTTGTCAGCGCCGACCGCAATCGGTCGCCCCCTGTTCACGACCCCCAATGTGCCAGCCGAGCGTGTGGAAGCTTTGCGCAAGGCCTTTGATGAGACGATGAAGGATCCTGCCTTCTTGGCCGCTGCACAGCGCGCGAATATGGATCTCAATCCGGTGAGTGGCGTTCAGTTGCAGAAGATCGTCGGTGATCTGTTTGCCACGCCACCCAGCGCGGTGGCGCGATTGAAAGAAATTCTCGCGCCACTTGAAGCTGGCCGCTAAACAAAAAGCCGGAGATGATCTCCGGCTTTTTTATTAGGTCTCGACAGAGCGTGTGGGTGTCTCTGGCGTCAGGCCACCGCGTCGGCGGCCAAGCGTATTGGCGCCATTCTTTTCCCACTCACCTTGCGTCGCATTCTGCGCAAACTCTTCCCACATGTCGCTCCAATCACCGAGCGCATAGCCATGCCAAGGCGCTTGGAAATTGAGAGCGGGGAGCTTGAGCTTGTTCCACAGCTCTTCGGCGCGCTCCATATAGGGCTTGGTCGGCAGAGCGATGGGCGGCATGGCATGTTTCAGCGTCGCATCAATCAACAAAGTTGAATTGGCGGTGCGTGCATCAGCCTTTGTGCCACCCTTGCGATCCGAGCTCGGGCCGTGGCCGGGCGAGCGGAAGGGAACGATCAGCACATCTTCGATCGGATTGGAGCGATAGGCCATCGACCAGAACACTGCATTGGCATTGGCAGGGTCTACGTCTTCGCTCACCGCAATCACGATCTTGCCGCAATCCGCAATGCGCGAGGAGGCTGCTTGCAGGCCGCGCCAGATTTCGGTGCGCGGTGCATTGGCTGCAAATTGCAGGAAGATCAGCGGGCGCAGATTGCTCAAGATCTCATGCATCGAGACTTTCTTGATGCCTTTGACGGCAAGCTGGTCTCGCAGATGGCCAAGGAACAAAGGCTCCAGCGCAACCTTGCGCATCACACTCGACTCGCTCGGCGTCACCTGAGAGATGATCGAGGTGAAGACGGGTGATTTGCGATGGGTGATCGCGGTCACATCCATGGAGAGATTGAAATCCTCCAAAGCGACATAGCCGGTCGACTCGCCGAAGGGGCCCTCGGGTTCCAGCATTTCAGTGCTGATGAGGCCTTCGATGACGATTTCGGCATTGGCAGGAACGAGCAGATCAACCGTCTTGGCTTTCACCATTTCGATCGGGCTGCCAGCCAAAGCGCCAGCCACAGTGACTTCATCGAAGTCTTGCGCCAAACGCTGCGGGCCATTGTAGCAAAGAACGGGAGCAGCGCCGACGACGATGCACACCGGCATGGGCTTGCCCATGGCTTTATATTTCAGCCAGTGCTGATAACCACCCGAACCACCAATGCGGGACGACATGCGCACGCCCAAACGGTTCGTGCTTTTCAGCGCGGCGCGATTGGTCGACATATTCGCAATGCCGTTCTCAGGATCTTTGGTGATGCACAAAGTTGCCGTCAGCGTCGGTGCGGCATCAAAGCCGGGTGTCGAGACGGGCACGGGCAGGCGCGCGAGGCCGCCGCCGGGCGCGGTCAATTCATCGCCCATCATCACAACCTCCTGACACACGCCTTTGTCGATAACGACAGGCGCGACAGGATTGTTGATGGCCTTCATCCAGGCCTGACTGATGTCGCCAATGGCGCGGCCCATGCCCACAGAATAGATCTCAGGCGAGGCTGCCAAAGCGCCAACCACAACCGGGATGTCATATTTCTTGCCGGCTGAATCATGCACATTGGTGAACAAAAAGGCGCGGCGCTGATCTTCGCGCACGCCGCCCACGAATTGGCAGCGCACGAGCGGATGCAGCTCTGTGTCTTTGTTAATGGGCTCATCGACACGCACCAAGAGGCCGCGCTTTTCAAGCTCGGCAAGATGGGTCTGAAGGTCGAGGCTAACGGCGCTCATGACGTGACTTCCTTTTTGATCAACGCGCCTGCTGCGCCATATCTGCTGCAAGGCCATCGGAGAAGCGCTTGCGCGCTGCATCGCCATGAACCAGCGAGTAATCGAGTTCGCGCTTCACGCTATTGGGCTGGATGCGCAGGCTGGCAAAACGCGGGCCGGGAGATGCCAGAAAAGCTGGCAGATCGCGGCGCAGAGTCTCGATGTCGTTAAACTCCATCACAGTCTTGTAGCCCGCTGCGCGCGCAAAGCCTGCGAAGGAGACTTTGCCAGAGCCTGGCGTTGGATGTTCGCCATTGGCCTCATAGCAACCATTCTCGCCCACGAAATGAGTGAGATTATCGGGAGCTTCATTGGCGATGGTGACGAGCGTGCCAAGATTCATCAGCAAGCTGCCATCGCCATCCAAAACCATGATCGGCTTCTTGGGCATGCCGATGGCAAAGCCAAGTGCGCTGGATGAGGCTTGGCCCATGGCGCCGACCGCAAGGAAGTTGAGCGGATGGGGCGAGATGTCGAGCCATTCAAAGGCGGAGGAATAGACGGCCACGACCAGCGCATCAGCGCGGTGACGGGCGATTTCTGTGAGGGCTTCTGTACGAACCATCATGACTGGATCTTCCCCCCGAAGAGAATGACAACGGGACGCGATATTTCATAAGCGCGGTTGATGGCGGCAATCATGCCCGGCACATCCTCATCGCTCTCAAGGCAGATGTGATCGACTTCCATCGCGCGCAGGATCGGCTGCACGGTGCGCACGGAATATTTCTTGCTCTCATCCGGCGGCACGCCGCCTTCTTTGCCCAGAAGGCCGACGAGCATGACGACGGGCTGCTTATATTCAACCGCAATGCCGCGCACGGCATTGAGCGAGTCAAACAGGCCTGTCTGCTGCATCAACATCACCGAGCGGTGGTTGCAATAAGCGAGCGCCGAGCAAATCGAAATGCCCTCGTCCTCTTTACAAACACGCACGAGGCGCAATTCGTTCTGGCGTGAGAGGGGCCACAGCAAGCCATGGCTGGTGGTAATGTCGGGCAGGGCTACGACAGTGCTGATGGCGGCCGATTTCAGCGCCGCTATAATGGCCGTTCCGCTCAGTCGCGGAACTTGTTTGTGATCATCCACGCTTGGTCTCCCCCTGTTCAGCGCGCGATTAGTCCGGCCTTTTGCGCGAGGCTGCCCCAGCGCTTCAAGTCGGCATCGATGTGTTTGGCAAAGGCCGGTGCGCTCATCGCGTCAACGACAATGGCCTGATTGAAAAGTGCGGTGCGCGTCTCAGGCTGTTTGAGGATCTCGTTGATCGCCTCATTCAGCTTGGTCACGATCTCGGTTGGAACTTTAGCGGGTGCGACAATGCCAAGCCAGAGCGAGGCTTCATAGCCAGGCAAGCCAGATTCTGCGATGGTCGGAATGTCAGGGAATTCGGCGACGCGCTTGGGTGTCGTCACGCCCAGCGCATTCAGCTTACCCTCACGGATATATTGATGCGTTGTGGTGAGAATGCCGAATTGTGAATCAACACGACCACCTAGCACGTCGATGATGGCTTGTGTCGAGCTTTTGTAAGGCACCTGCACGATACGGATGTCTGCCATATTGGCGAGCAGCTCTGCGGCCAGACGCGCAAGGCTCGCCTCGCCAACAGAGGAGTAAGTGACCGTGTCGGGCTTGCTCTTGGCGAGCTTGATATAATCAGCCACGCTTTTGGCTGGCACACCGGGATGGGTGACAAGCACATAAGGCGAGAAGCCGACCATGGCGACGGGCGCAAAATCTTTCAGCGCGTCATAACCAACTTTGGTGTTGAGAATGGGCGCGGTGACGAGTGTCGTCGAGGTTGCGATGCCCAGCGTGTAGCCATCAGGATCAGCTTTGAGAATTTCGCGGCTACCCGTAGCACCGCTCGCCCCATCGCGGTTGATGATAATGACGCTTTGGTTGAAGCGCTCCGAGAGCTTTTGCCCGATCAAGCGGGCAACCGTGTCAGCGGCAGAGCCTGCGGGCAGGGGGACGATGATCTGCAATTGGCGCGAGGGCCAGTTGGCATCTTGCGCGGCCAGTCGCGTCGGTGCGGCCAATGCCGAGCCGATAATGAGTGCTGTCAGGGCAGCAACCAGACGCATGTCTTCCTCCCGGATCTCTGTGCCGCGACGCTAGCAGGCAGGGCCGAGTTCACAATCAAGAAAAAGGCAGCCAGCGATGACTTTTTAGAACAGTGTCGCGAGATAATGGCTGGGTTTCAGGCGGGTGAATGTTTCTGCGCCAATTGCACAAAGGCCTTCACCAAGGGCGAGGTTTCATTGTGGCGGATGGCGAGCGCGGAAGCTGTCTTGGTCACATGGTCTTGCAGCGGGCGATAGACCACCTCATCCAGATGGACGGCCCGCAAGGCGGCGGGCAAAACCGCGATGCCCATTTGGGCGGCTACAAGACCGATCAAAGTGGTGAAGGGCTGCGCCTCGCAGGCGATCTTGGGGGTGAAGCCCGCCCGTGCGCAGAGCGCGACCAGCTCTTCATAATAGCCAACGGCATCGGCGCGGGCCGAGATCAGCAGAGGCTCTTCTGCCAGCATGCGGATGGCGATGGCAGGCTCTTTGGCCAGCGGGTGATGGCGGTGTAAGGCGACCATCAAGTCTTCTTCCTCAAGCCTGATGATCTCAATGCCATCGCTGCGCACCGGGGTGCGCACAATGCCGACATCGATCTGCCGATTGTGGAGAGCCTCGATCTGCTGCGTGATGGTCATAGCCCGAAAGCGAAAGGCGACGCCCAGATGGGCCGCGCGGAAGGGGCTCAAGATTTTTGGCAAGAGGTCAAAAGCTGAAGAGCCGAGCAGGCCAATCGACAAATGGCCGCTCTCACCACGCGAGACACTGACGGCCTCAGCAAAGGAGCGCTCCAGGGCAGCAATATTTTCACGCGCGCGCTCAAACAAAACACGGCCGGCATGGGTGAGTGCCACACGGCGTTTGGTTCGTTCGAACAGCAATATGCCCATGGATTGCTCCAGCTGGGCAATCTGCCGGCTCAGCGGAGGCTGGGAAATGTTGAGCCTTTGGGCGGCCTTACCGAAGTGGAGCTCTTCGGCGAGGACAACGAAGCTACGGAGCAGCCGAAGTTCCACGTTAATACCCGTTCGATATTAGAACTGAACGAATAATATATTGGCCAGTATGACTGTCCACCCCCAACATAGGAGCCGAAAAAGACGGGAGGATGTCAGCGTGACTGTGACGAGAGAGTCCTATGCGGCTCGAGGTTGCCAATTGTCAGTTCTGCGCGGCGGGGCCGGGCCTCGCTTGCTCTATCTTCACGGGCTTGAAGCCAGTGGTGAGGCGCATCCATTTCTGCAAAGTCTGAGTGAGTCATTCGAGGTCTTTGCGCCTGAGCATCCTGGCTTTGGCAATTCTGCTGATGCTGATTGGCTCGAGAATATTCACGACCTTGCCTATTTTTATCTCGATCTCATCGAGAGCTTTGGGCCAGAGCCGATTCACGTTGCAGGTTCCTCCATCGGTGGTTGGATCGCGCTTGAAATGGCGGTGCGAAATACAACGCGTATCAAGAGCCTGTCACTGGCAGCGCCTGCGGGCATCTATGCAGAGGGGCTTCGTCGCGGCGATATCTTTTTGTGGCCCGCTGAAGAGCGCTTGCGCAACTCCTATTTCAATCAGGCCCATGCCGAGACAGCGATTGCGACACTCGATCCGATCGGCAATTTCGATGCGACTTATAAGAGCGCCGTGTCCTTGGCGCGGATCGCTTGGGAGCCGCGTCTGTTTGATCCTGCACTCAAGAAATGGTTGCATCGCGTCACTTGTCCTACGCAAATCATCTGGGGCGCGAATGACAAGATCTTGCCGCCCGGTTACGCGCGCGAATTTGCGCAGCTGATCCCCGGCTCACACGTCGAGATGATCCCTGAATGCGGTCATCTTCTGGCTCTTGAACAGAGCGCGCGCTTTACGACGCTTGTCACCACTTTCGCCAAGGCTCACGACCAATGAATATTATGATGTTTCACCTCATGCCCTATGCGGATCTCGATCCGCGTGAAGCGGCGAAATATCCCAATAGCTGGGTCACTATGCCCAATACGCTCTATGATCCGCTCAAGGGCGCTGACCTCTATAATCGCTATCTCGATGAACTCGAATATGCCGAGGTGCTGGGCTTTGATGGCGTTTGCGTGAATGAACATCACGAGACGCCCTATGGCATGATGCCCTCGCCAACTGTGACCGCGTCTGCGCTGGCGCGCCGCACCACGAAAGCGCGCATTGCAATTCTGGGTAATGCGCTGCCGCTGCGCAGCCATCCGTTCACGGTGGCTGAAGAACATGCGATGATCGACAATATTACGCGCGGTCGCCTGATCTCTGGTTTCGTGCGCGGCATTGGTGCGGAATATCATGCCTTCGGCATCAATCCCGCCACATCCCTCGAGCGCTTCCGCGAAGCCCATGACATTATCATCAAGGCATGGACCGAGCCCGGCCCCTTTGAATATCATGGCAAGCATTACAACTTCGAATATGTGAATGTCTGGCCGCGTCCCTATCAGCAGCCCCATCCGCCTGTGTGGATTCCTTCGCAAGGCAGCCGTGAGACGGTGGAATTCTCCGCACATCCGTCGCGCAAATACACCTATTTGCAGACCTTCAGCGCCATCGCTGCGGTGAAGAAGAATCTCGATCTTTACAAGCAGGTGGCGCAGGGCTTTGGTTATACGCATCATCCGCGCCAATTGGGCTGGGCAACGCCGCTTTATGTGAGCGATACGGATGAACAGGCCATGGCCGAATGCGCGCCGCATTACGACTTCTTCCGCAATGAATTCTTGTCGAAGATCCCGCTCGAAATGGTGATGCCGCCCGGCTATGCCTCGGCACAATCGGCCAAGGGTATTGTGACAGCGAAAATGGCGGCGCATGAAAAGATTGATGTGCGCCGCGCCAATGAGCTGGGCATGATGACCTGCGGCAGTCCCAAGACAGTCGCAGAGACTTTGATCCGTTATCAAGACGAGATCGGCTTTGGAAATTTCCTCGCTATGATGCAGTTCGGCACTCTGCCGGCGCATTTGACGCGCCGGAGCATGGAGCTTTTTGCCGCAGAGGTGATGCCTGCACTGCGCAAAGCTGCCAAAGCAAAATTCGGTGAGTTCAGTTTCGCATAACGAAAATAAATAAGGGGAGGTTTGCATGTCAGCAGGTCAACTGCTTTCGGGTTTGGTCGTCGCCTGTTCGCTCCTTGCATCACCCGCATGGGCGCAGGCTGACTATCCCAACAAGTCCATCCGCATGATCGTGGGCCTCGCCCCCGGCGGGCTTGCCGATCAGACGGCCCGTCTGATTGCACCGAGCTTGTCGAAAACGCTTGGACAATCGGTGGTGGTTGAAAATCGCGCGGGCGCCAATGGTGCATTGGCGGCGCGGCAGGTCGCTGACAGTGCGCCTGATGGATACACTTTGATGGTCGTTCTCGATGGCACTTTGGTCATTGGTGCGGCTTTGGGAACGAGTGTTGGCTTTGATCCGGTGAAAGACTTCACCCCCATCGCGCGTATCATCGACACGCCCATGACGGTCGTGGCCAATCCTAAAGTGCCTGCGAGCAATTTGGCTGAACTCGTTGCGCTGTCAAAAAAGGCTGGCAGCAAAGAGCTGTTTTATGGCTCAGCTGGCACAGGCAGCTCAGGCCATCTTGTGGGTGAATATTTGAAACAGCTCACCGGTCTCAAGATGAGCCATGTGCCCTACAAAGGCGCAGCGGATGCAACGACCGATACGGTGAGTGGACAGATTGATATGATCATCTCCTCCGCCTCCACCACTCTGCCTTTCGTGGAAGCAGGCCAGTTGAAGCTGGTCGCCGTGACGGGCGACAAGCCCTTGCCGAAGGTCACATCGCCGCTTGCCAAAGACAGCGGCTTGCCGGAGTTGAAGAGCTTCAATGTGCAGGCCTGGGCCGGTCTCGTTGGTCCGCCCAATATGCCTGAGGCCCTTGTGCGCCGCTTGCATGCAGCTGTGCAGACCGCGCTCAGCGATCCTGATGTCGTGAGCCGCTTTGCCGTGGTCAGTGCCTCGGTCGCCAGCGGCAGCTCTGCTGATTTTGGCAAGCAGATCGCCCGCGAGGCGCAGCAGTGGCAAGAGGTGGTGACCAAGGGCAATCTGAAGACCCAGTGACCGGTCGGCCGCTTTGACAGACCCTGAAGGGGAGGCGCTTGCCTCCCCTTTTGTCTGACAATAATATCAAGTGGCCTGAGAGGACGTGCCGCCCATGAGCAGCCTGAAGCCCTTGGTGCAGGAAGCTGCGCCCCTGCGCCGTAAGATTTCCGCCAGCCTGCGCGAGGCCATGACCAATGGCAGCCTGCCGCCCGGCACAAGGCTGGTGGAGAAGGACCTGTGTCAGGATCTGGGGGTTAGCCGGACAGCCCTGCGCGAGGCTCTGCGCGAGCTGGAGGCCGAGGGGCTTCTGGAGCGTGGCACGCGCGGCGTCATGGTGGCAGGGGTGACCCCGGATGAGGCGCGCAATGTCTATGCGGTGCGCGCCGCCCTTGAGGGGCTGGTCGCCGAACAATTCGCCCGCCAAGCCGATGAGCAGGATTTTGCCGCCCTTGAGGCGGTGGTGGCCGCTCTGTCGACCGCCTATCGCGCAGAGGATTTCCCCGCGATCCTGTCCGAGAAGGACCGCTTCTATGAGGTTCTGTGTCTTGGGGCTCGTAACCCCGTGGTGCATGACCTGCTGACGCGGCTCAATTCCAAGATCAACCGCCTGCGCAGCCTGTCGCGCTCCAATACGGACCGTGGGCCACAGAGCTTGCGCGAGATTGAGGCCATTGCGGCGGCCCTGCGCACCCGCAGTCCCGAGCTCTCCCGCGCAGCCGCTGTCGCACATGTGGAGCGCGCGGCAGAAGCAGCGCTCAAGTTTGAAGACGCTTTGGCCAAACCCGATGCAGCCTGAGCAGGGCAGGGGAATGGCTTGACCGAGAGCTATCTTTGTATGACAAACATACAAGAATGGGGATGAGATGAGCGGCAATCTGGGACATGATCGGATCGGGGCGGCGATGCCGCGCCTTGAAGACCGTGTGCTGCTGCGTGGTCAGGGTCGTTTTCTGGACGATCTCGCCCCTGCGGGCCTGCTTGAGGCTGCCTTTTTGCGCAGCCCTGTCGCCCATGGGCTCATACAGCGGCTCGACATCACGGCCGCCCGCGGCCTTCCCGGTGTTGAGGCTGTCTATACCTACGCAGATCTGCGCCCTCTCATGAGCAGCGATCACATGCCGCTGGCTCTGCCAGCCGGTGGTCTGCGTCATGTGATCGATCCTGATGTGCTGGCGGTGGAAGAGGTCTGCTATGTCGGCGAGCCGATTGCGCTTGTCGTGGCGAGTAGCCGGCGCATTGCCGAAGACGCGCTGGCTTTGATCGAGCTTGAGATCGAGCCTTTGCCAGCGGTGGTTGATCCTGTTGCGGGGCTCGAGCCTCATTCGCCGCCCGCACGTCTTGGCCTGCCCGATAATCTGGTTGCACGGACCGGCATTGATTATGGCGATGCTGATCGCGCCATTGCATCCGCGCCCCATGTCATCCGCGACGAGTTTCGTCTGAGCAAAGGCGGGGGTCATTCGCTCGAAGCGCGCGGTGTGCTCGCGAGCTTTGATGACATCGAGCAGCGATTGACAGTGTGGGATTCCACGCAAATGCCACATCGTGCCAAATCAATTTTGGTCGATGCGCTGAGCCTGCATGAATCTCAGGTGCGCGTTGTGACGCCGGATGTGGGTGGCGGCTTTGGTCCCAAAGCTGTGTTCCATCCTGAAGAGCTGGCGATCCCTGCAGCTGCACTTTTGCTGAAGCGTCCAGTGAAATGGGTGGAAGACAGATTTGAAAGTTTCACCGCTACAAGCGGCGAGCGCGATCAAATCTGGACGATGGAGATGGGTTTTACGAATGAGGGCAAGTTGCTCGCCATTCGCGGCACCTTGCGCTACGACCATGGCGCCTCGACGCCCTATGGCATTGCGCTGCCCTATAATGCGGCGACCAATCTGATTGGGCCCTATGATCTGCCCGCTTACAAGATCGATATTCAACTGTGCCTGACGAATATGACGCCGGCTGCACCAACGCGCGGGGCAGGTCGTCCGCAAGGCACATTTGTGATGGAGCGTTTGCTCGATCGTGCCGCTGAAAAGCTCGGCCTGTCGCGCGAAGAGATTCGCCGCCGCAATTTCATTACGCCCGATCAAATGCCTTTCCCGATTCCTGTGCGCCAGCGCGATGGCAGCACGATGGAATATGATACGGGCGATTATCCGCGTTGCCAGCAAGAAGCGCTCGCAGCAGCTGGGTGGCAGGATTTTCCCGCACGCCAAAAACAAGCGCGCGCTGAAGGCCGCTTCATTGGTTTGGGTCTTGCCAATTATGTGGAGGCGACGGGACGCGGGCCGTTTGAAAGTGTGTCTGTGCGCATCAGTCCGTCAGGCCAGATCATCGCTGCCACAGGCGCGACAGCGCAGGGGCAGGGCGTGAAGTCTATGGTGGCGCAGATTGTCGCCGATGGTCTTGGCATCCGTGCAGAACAGATCGAAGTCGTGACGGGCGATACGCAGCTGACCCCCTCTGGCCTTGGTGCCTATGCGAGCCGTCAAGCCGTGATGGCGGGCAATGCAGCCCATCATGCTGCTCTCGCGATTGTCGAGAAGATCAAGATCGCAGCCGCCGCCATGCTGGAGACGCAGCCCGATGATCTCGAAGTCTCGCAAGGGCGTGTTCATGTGAAGGGTGTGCCGGATCACGGCAAAACGCTCGCAGAGATGGCGCGCGCTTTGGCAGGCGCGCCGGGCTTTGCCCTGCCGGGCAATCTGCCGCCGGGCCTCTTTGCCAATAGCGATTATATGGCCAATGGCCTCACCTATACGAATGGCTCGCATGTCTGCGAGGTCGAGGTCGATCCTGCAACCGGGACAGTGCGCATTCTGCGTTATATTGTCGTGCATGACTGTGGGCGCATGATCAATCCGATGATGGTGGAAGGCCAGATCGTCGGTGGTGTTGTGCATGGCATTGGTGCCACTCTGTTCGAATGGATGCGCTATGATGCGCAGGGCCAACCGCTGAGTGTGACTTACGCTGACTATCTGCTACCCACCAGCGATGTCGTGCCGCGTATCGAAATGCACCATATTGAATCACCCACGCCGCTGAATCCCCTTGGCGTGAAAGGTGCGGCTGAGAGTGGTACGATCGGTGCGCCCAGTGTGATCGTCTCGGCAATTGAAGATGCGCTGAAGCCTTTCGACATCAAGATCACTGAATTGCCAGTCACACCGACGCGGCTGCGCAGTCTGTTGCGCAAGGCGAAGGAGGTGCGGTCATGAAAGCGCCAGCCTTCACCTATCATGCGCCCACGCAGCTAAAAGACGCGTTGCAGCTTTTGGCCGATTTGCCCAATGCGCGTGTGCTGGCGGGCGGCCAATCGCTGATGCCGATGCTCAATCTGCGCGTGGCAGGCCCCGATCATCTGATCGATCTTGGTCACATTGAAGAGTTGAAGGCGCTCCAATCAGTCGAGGGTGGGGTGCTGACGGGTTCTATGTGCACGCAGCGCAGAGTCGAGCGCTCGCCTGAGGTCGGTGAAATTTGCCCGCTGCTACGCGATGCGATCCGTCATGTGGGCCATCAACAAACGCGCAATCGCGGCACGATTGGTGGCAGTGTCAGCCATCTTGATCCGGGTGCTGAATTGCCGGTCGCAGCTGCAGCGCTCAATGCCACTATCACCATTGCAAGCCTGCGCGGTGAGCGCATCGTTCCCTTCTCTGATTTTGCGCAAGGCTATCTCACCTCCTGTCTCGAGCCTGACGAGATCGTGAAGCAGATCCTTTGGCCGAAAGCCCCCAAAGGCGCTGGCACAGCCTTTCTCGAATTCAATCGTCGCCCGGCTGATTTTGCGGTCGTGTCGGTTGCAACGCAGATTGTGCTTGAAGACGATGGTACGATTGCACAAAGCTCCTTGGCTCTGGGCGGTGTGCAGGGCGCGCCTCTCGTGCTCGACATAAGTGGGCTGAGCGGTGCAAGGACCGTGCATGAGGGCTTTGGCGAAGATCTTCTGCGCGGGCTCGATTGCGATGGTGATGAGCTTTATCCAGCCGAGTTTCGTCTCGAGATTGCCTCTGTCCTGATTGGGCGCGCTTTATCGAAGGCTTTGGCGCAAGCGCGGAGCGTGGCTCATGTTTGATCCGCGACCCATCAAACTCACCGTGAATGGTCGCGCCATTGAGGCTGTTGTCGATTCACGCATGAATCTTGCCGACTTTTTGCGCCGCGATCTCAAACTCACCGGTACGCATCTGGGCTGCGAACATGGTGTTTGCGGTGCCTGCACGATTTTGGTCGATGGCGCGAGCGCGCGCGGCTGTTTGATGCTCGCGGTACAGGCCGATGGCCATGCAATCACCACGATTGAAGGTGTGGCGAGCGCGGATGGAACATTGCATCGCGTGCAAGAGGCCTTATCGCGTCATCATGGTCTGCAATGCGGCTATTGCACGCCCGGCGTCGTTATGACGCTGTTGGAGCTTGATCAAGATCGTGAGGGGCGAGCTTTGAGCGAAGATGAGATTCGCGAAGCACTGTCCGGCAATCTGTGCCGCTGCACGGGCTATCAGGGCATCGTCGATGCCGCGATGGAACTTTTTGGTTCACAACACAGCAGTCAAACTTAACACCAACGGGAGCGAATATGTCAGAGGATCCTATCCATCACGCGCGCAACTTTCTCTCGCGCTTTACGGTCAATGGCGTGGCCGCAGCTGATTTTGATGATCTGATCAATCAGACCAAGAGCTGGAGTGATTGGTGCCGCGCTTGGTCTGAGCGTGCAGCTGTTCATGAGGCTATGGGCCGCGAGGCGCTCGCCAAGAAGAAATATGTGAGCGCTGCTGATCATCTCACCAGAGCCTCTGTCACTTATCACTATGGCAAATATCTCTTCGTGCAGGACATGGAGCAGATGAAAGCCGCGCATAAGAAGGCGGTTGATTGTCTCGATCTGGCTTTGCCGCATCTTGATCCGCCCGGTGAGCGCGTGATGATCCCTTATGAGGGCAAGCAGCTGGCTGGCACATTGCGTTTGCCTAAAGGCGTCAAGCGCCCGCCCATCGTTCTGATGACCATGGGTCTTGATTCCACCAAGGAGGAGTTGCTGACCTTTGAGCAGACGTTCCTCGAGCGCGGCATGGCAATCCTCGCTTTTGATGGCCCGGGTCAAGGTGAAGCGGAATATGATTTCCCGATCCGTTACGACTACGAAAATGTCGTTGGTCCCGTGATTGATTGGCTCATTGCGACGCGTAAAGAGCAAGTCGACACCGACCGTATCGGTATCTGGGGCATCAGCCTTGGTGGATATTATGCACCGCGCTCGGCCGCATATGAGAAGCGCATCAAAGCAGCGATTGCCAATTGCGGGCCATATAACTGGGGTGCGCTGTGGGACAAGCTTCCGGGCCTGACACGCGATGCCTATGTGCAGCGCAGCCATAGCAAAACGCTCGATGAAGCCAAGCAGAAAGCCTTCCAGCTTGATCTGACGGGTGTTGCTGAAAAGATCGAATGCCCGCTCTTTGTGATCGCAGGTGGTCTTGATCGTTTGTGCCCGCCTGAAGATGCAGAGCGTCTGGCGCGCGAAGCCAAGGGCAATACGGTTTTGTTGGTCATTCCTGATGGCAATCATGTTGCCCATAACCGCGCCTATAAATACCGCAACCAGTCAGCTGACTGGATGGCAGAGCAATTGTCCGCCTGATTGAACATCCGCCAGCTGTTTTGGAGATAAGTATGAGTGCGAATTCAAAGCCCGTGATCGCTTATAATGATCTGCGTGAATGGCTGGCGGAAGCCGAACGTCTTGGCGAAGTGCGCACAGTGCGTGACGCCAGCTGGGAAGAAGATGTTGGTCTTGTTGCCGAGGCCATTTTGCGCGCGGAAAATGGCCCCTGCGTTCTGTTTGAGGATGTGAAAGATTGCCCGAAGGGCTTTCGTCTCTTGCTCAATATGTTCGCAGGTCGCCGGCGCAATATGACGCTGGGCTTTCCGGCCGAGTTGAACAAATGGGAATTGAGCGATGGCTATCGAGACGCCTTTCTGACCAATCAGAAAAGCATTCCCCATGAGATCGTCGAAACAGGCCCGATCTTCGAGAACATCATCATGGGCGATGATGTGGATGTGACAAAATTTCCCTCACCGATCTGGCATGAGAAAGATGGTGGGCGATATATTGGCACAGGCACTTATTCCATCACGCGCGATCCTGATGAGAATTGGCTGAATGCGGGCGCCTATCGCGGGCAAGTCTTTGACGCCAAGACCGTTGGGATCTTGATGGCCGCTGGTCATCATGGCGCCATCCATTGCGACAAATATTTCAAGAAGGGCGAACCCATGCCCGTTGCCATGGTGGTGGGCGGTGATCCGCTGGCCTTCCTGCTTGGCGGTCTTGAAGCGCCCTATGGCACATTTGAATTTGACATGATCGGCGGCATGCGTGGCCGCGCGGAGAAGATGGTGCGTGGCAAGATCACGGGTCTGCCAATTCCTGCCAATGCTGAAATTGTCATCGAAGGTTTTGTCCATCCTGATCGCAAGATCGTTGAAGGTCCTTTTGGCGAATGGACGGGACACTATGCAGGCGGTGCCAAGCCTTGTCCCGTGATTGATGTGAAGGCGATCTATCACCGCAATGATCCTATTTTGCTTGGCGTGCCGCCAATGGGCGCAGGGCCTGATGAAATGGCACGATATCGCGCTGTGATGCGCTCAGCGACGATCAAGCAGAATATGGCAAATGCTGGCGTGCCTGATGTGCAGCAGGTTTGGTGTCATGAAGTGGGCGGCGCGCGCATGTTCCATGGCGTGTCGATCAAGCAGCGCTATCCCGGTCATGCTTTGCAGGCGGGCACGATTGCCGCGCAATGTGGTGGCTCGGCCTATGCGTCCAAATATATCGTCGTGACGGATGAAGATGTGGATGTCACCAATCTGGAGGCGTTGATCTGGGCGATGCTGACGCGCACGGACCCGATTGAATCCATCCAGATTCTGGATGGGGCTTGGGACTCGCCTGCCGATCCGCGTATTCCGCCTGAGAAGCGCAAGGCCGGCGATATGACTCACTCGGTTGCCATCATCAATGCCTGCCGTCCCTATCACTGGCGGCATGAGTTCCCCATCTCCAATACGCCTAGCCCCGAACTTGCGCGCAAAGCGCGTGAGAAGTTCGGCTATCTGCTCGATGGCCTGGGCGCGTGAGCGCACACAATATCAGGGAGTGAAGATCATGTTGCATCACCTGTCACAGCGCAGCAAACATGCCCTTCTGGGATTGGTTGGTTGTGTGGCTTTGGCGGCCAATCCTGTGCATGCGCAGCCCGCCGAGGAGTTTTACAAAGGTAAAACGCTCACCATTGTGGTGGGCGCTTCGGCTGGTGGCGGTGTCGATTTGTTCGCGCGTCTGGTCTCGCGACATTTGGGTAAATTCATTCCCGGAAATCCGACGGTGCTGGTGCAGAATATGCCGGGTGCAGGCAGCCTGACAGCGGCGCGCCATCTTTATACGCTCGCCCCAAAAGACGGTTTGCATATAGCGAGTGTCTTGCCTGGCGCCTTCTTCGATCCGCTCTTCAATCCGCAGCCGGGCGATTCGAAGGACAAATATGATCCGACGAAGTTCAACTTCATCGGTAATGGCAATGCAGAATCGCTCGTCTGTCTGTCGCGCACGGATTCACCCATCCAGAAGAGCGCGGATATGTATGACAAAGAGTTCATCGTCGGCACACCCGGCGGTGGCAGCCTTGTTCATGTCTATACAACTGTCCTCAAGACTCTGCTGAATGCGAAACTCAAAATCGTGACCGGCTATCCCGGCACGAAGGAGATCGTGCTTGCGGTGCAAAACAAGGAAGTGCAGGGCGTATGCGGTTTTGCATGGTCATCCGCCAAATTGCATTTCCCCGATGCACTTGAGGGCAAGGGTCAGTTCCGCATTATCGCGCAGGTGGGTTCAACCGGTTATCCCGAGCTTGATGCAGCGAAGGTGCCTCTGACGATTGATTCGGCCAAAGATGCAGCCACGCGGGAGGCTTTGGAGATCTTCTATTCGCAGGGTCTATATGTGCGTGCCTTCATGATGCCACCCGGCGTGCCGCAAGATCGTGTGCAGCTTGTGCGTAAGGCTTTCATGGAGGCAATCCGCAGTCCTGCTCTGCAGGATGAGGCTGCCAAAATGATGACCGATGCTGAGCCCAATTCAGGTGAAGACATGGAAGCTATGGTGAAGAAGGTTTATGCCGCTTCGCCAGAGGTGATTGAGCGCATCCGTAAGGCTATGGCAGCACAGTGATTGGACAGACAATGAGCACAGATTACGATTACATCATCATCGGGGCCGGATCGGCGGGTTGCACACTCGCCAACCGTCTCACCGAAGATGGTTCGACACGCGTGCTCTTGTTGGAGGCGGGTGGGGCGGATCATGATCCATGGATCAAAATTCCGCTTGGCTGGCCGCGTTTGCTGCTCAATCGCCTGCATGACTGGATGTATTTTTGCGAACCAGATGCGGCCATGGGCGGGCGCGCGATTGAATGTGCGCGTGGCAAGGTACTGGGTGGCTCCTCTTCTATCAATGCCATGGCCTATGTGCGCGGACATCGCGGTGATTATGAGCGTTGGGCGCGCAGCGGTCTGACCGATTGGTCCTATGACAAAGTGCTGCCCTATTTTCGCAAGAGCGAGAACTGGAATGGTGCAGCTTCGTCCTATCGCGGTGCAGAGGGGCCATTGTGCGTTCAGGAATCCACTTTCTCGGATCCGCTGGTTGATGCCTATCTCGTTGCAGGTGTCGATGCGGGCTATGGGTTCACGCCAGATTATAACGGGGAAGAGCAAGAGGGCTTTTGTCGCTGGCAGATGACGATCCGTGATGGTCGTCGCTGGAGTGCGGCCAATGCCTATCTCTATCCAGCTTTGCATCGCCCCAATCTGACGCTCATCAAAGGCGCGCATGTCACCAAGATCCTGATGGAGCGTGAGCGCGCCGTGGGCGTCTCATGGCGCAAGCGCGGATCTGAGCACAAGGCCCATGCAGGCGAGATCATCTTGAGCGGCGGCGCTATCAATTCGCCGCAGGTCTTGATGCTGTCGGGTATCGGCCCTGCCGATCATTTGCGCGAGCATGGTATTGCGGCACAGATTGACCTGCCGGGTGTTGGTCAAAATCTGCAGGATCATATGTCTGCGGCCGTGCATTATACGCGCAAAGAGCCCGGTCCTTTGCATGAGGTGATGCGTCTTGATCGCATCGTCCTGGATCTGGCCAAGACCTATCTCGCAGGCACTGGCATTTCGAATGATCTGCCAAGCGGCGTCATGGCCTATCTCAAATCATCAGAAGACGAGCAGTTGCCGGATCTTCAATTGCTATTCAATGCTGCGCCGATGACGGCATCGCCTTATCTGAAGCCCTTTGTGCAGCCCTATGCAGATGGCTTTGCCTGCCGCGCGGTTGTGCTGCGTCCTGAAAGTCGCGGCAAGGTGAGCCTGACCAGTGCAGATCCTTTCGCTTTAGCGCGCATCACGCAGAATTTCCTGTCATCGCCCAAAGACCGCGCCGCTTTGCATCGTGGTTTGCGCATGGTGGCGGCGATTGGTGAGCAGGATGTGCTCAAGCCCTATATCGCTAAACAGGTCATGCCCAATCCGCAGGATATGTCTGACGCGGCGCTTGATGCGCATATTGCGGCCACCGGCATCACGGTTCATCACCCTGCAGGCACCTGCAAAATGGGCGTGTCGAATGATCCCATGGCGGTCGTCGATCAGGTTGGGCGTGTTTATGGCGCGCAAGGTCTGCGCGTGGTGGACGGCTCGATCATGCCCGATCTCATCGGTGGCAATATCAATGCACCCATCATCATGATGGCGGAAAAAATTGCAGATAGTCTGCGCCAGTGAGCGCGGCTGACGTGGAGATGATGTCATGAAGATCAAGGCTGCGCTGATTGCGCTCGTGGCTTGCTTGCCTCTGCCTGCGACTTGCGCTGAATGGCCCGATGGTCCGGTCGAAGTGGTCGTGCCTTATGCAGCGGGCGGCGCGGCTGATGTGATGGGCCGCGTCTTTATGGATGCGATTGGCACACGCCTTGGTCACACATTCATTCTCAAAAATGTGGGTGGTGCGGGTGGCCTGCTTGGCGCGCGTCAGGTTGCGCGCGCGGCGCCCGATGGTCGCACTTTAGTCATCTCGGGTGCGGCCTCGCATGTGCTTGCCCCTTTGATGAGCCGCGATGCCAATCTCGATCCAGTGAAAGAGTTCACCCATATCGCCTATTTCGGCGGTGCGCCGACAGTGCTTGCGGTGCATCCTTCCACCGGCATCAAGACCATGGCTGAGTTTCTCGCCTATATGCGCAATGCGAAAGAGTCAGTTGGTTATGTCTCGCCCGGTGTTGGTACGGCGGGTCATATGACGGCCTCTTATTTGGCAGAAGCTGAGAAGATCAATCTCGTTCATGTGCCGCACAAGGGTGGTGGTACGGCGATTTTGGATGTTGTTGCGGGCCATGTGAAAGTTGCCAGCATGAATTGGTCGACGGCGCGCGAGCATGTTTCTGCTGGTGCGTTGACGGCGATTGCGATCACATCTGGCGCGCGTATTCCTGGCTTCCCTGATCTGCCGACCTTCCGTGAGCTTGGTTATGCTGATCTTGTTATGGCAACTTGGTACGGGCTTTCCGCACCGGCAGGCACGCCCGCTGATGTGGTGGCCAAGCTCAACAGTGCCGCCATCGCAAGCCTTGGCGATGCGCGCGTGAAGCGCCAGCTTGAACTTGAGGCAGCTGAGCCCAAGAGCTTCACGCCACAAGAGTTTAGCGACTTTGTCGCGGGTGAATTGAAGCGTTGGGGCCCCTTGGCCGCGCGGTTGCGCGATGCCAATTAAGACATGCTGGAGCGTCAAACAGTAACCCCATAGACAAAGGCTAAGCTCAAGCTCATATTTGCGCCCAATGGGGTGCATATTGGCTATGGGCTCAGGTCTTCTTTCTTCGTCATCCAGTCTTCCCTCGTCAGTGTCGCGCAGCGAACTTCTGGTCGAGGGCAATGACCATGCCTTTCGTCAGCTCGTGCATGACATGTTGGCTTTCGGCGCTGTGGTGCAGGAGGTGCGCAATCGCTTGGGCGATCTCATCGGCCTGTCGGGTGCGCAATATACAATCCTCATCGCCATTGCGCGGCTGAGCGAACGTGTAGCTGATTTAGGCGTCAATCAACTTGCGATACATCTGCATTTGAGCGGGGCTTTTGTGACGATTGAAGTGAACGCTTTGGTGCGCGCAGGTCTCGTCAAGAAAGCCGTCAATGTTGAAGATCGTCGGCGCGTTGTTCTCTCGCTGACGAAAAAGGGGCGGCAGATCTTGCAGGATCTTGGACAGGTGCAGCAGCCGGTCAATGACACTTTATTCGGCGGTCTGAGCAAGAGCGAATTCGAGGCCTTGCAAGGCATCATGGCGGGTCTGGCACAGCAAGCCCCGCAGGTCTTCCCCATCATAGATGCCGCGGCCAAGAGTGGTCGACTTGCGCATGGTCTGCGGCACATCCCGTCCGCCCGCCCAGCGCCTGCCAAACGGCGACGCAAGGTGGCTACTGCCTTTCGATGACTGGTTGGCGTCTGGGTGATGACTGAAATATACTGCTCCCATCACTAGTAATGGGGCGGACATGATCAAGACTATCTTGCGGGCTGCGAGCCTGACTTGCGGCTTTATATTGTTGGGACTGGGCGGCGCACAGGCGCAGCAATTTCCGCCCGCTTTGCAGGGCGAATGGCTGGCCCAAAGCCCGGAGGAAGAGCGCAGCTGCAAGCGCGGCGACTTCGACAAGATGGAGAGCGATGCTTTGATGAAAGTCACAGCGCGCGCCACAGCCCATTATGAATCAGGCTGCCGCCTGCAGGGTCTCAAGGAGACCGGCAATACATGGCAGGTGCGGCTTGTGTGCGAGGGTGAGGGCATGCGCTGGCAGGATCAGCAAATCTGGTCGCTGCAGAAAATCTCCAATCGCAATTTGCTGATCATGGTGACGCCCAAGAGCGGCTTCATGCATGTCATGCAAAAATGCGATTGAGGCTCTTCATGCGCTATCTCGCGCGCTAGACTGATGACAATTTACGAGGAGACATCCATGACCGCTTTGTATCATTCACCCGGCACATGCAGCCTTGGGATTCATCTCATGCTGGAAGAGATCGGCAAGCCTTATGAGCTCGAGCTGGTCGATCTCACCAAGGGCATGCAGTACAAGCCCGAATTTGTGGCCGTGAATCCGAAGTCCAAAGTGCCTGCGCTGAAGCGTGATGACGGCTCTTTGCTCACCGAATGGCCGGCCATTGCTGTGTGGCTTGCCATGACCAATCCTGACAAGAAGCTGCTGCCAACAGATGCTGAAGGCATGGCGCGCACTTTGGAGACGGTGGATTATGCTGTCGCCAGCGTTCATATGCAGGGCTTCACGCGTATGTGGATGCCCCAGCACTTCTCCCCCAATGCGGATGACCATGGCGCGATCAAGGAGAAAGGTCGCGGCGTCTATGACAAGGGGCTGGCGCATTTTGATGCGCTGCTTGGCAGTGCTGATTATTTCGGTGGCGCACAGCCCAGTATCGCTGATTATGCGGTCTTCTATGTTGAATATTGGAAGGTCAATCGCCTGAAGGAAGAGCTGCCGCCCCATCTGGCCGCGCATTACAAGCGCATGCGCGCGCGTCCGGCGGTGGAGAAGGCGATCAAGATGGAAGGTCTGGCTTAAGCCAACAAAAAACCCGCCGCAGTCGCCTGCGGCGGGTTTATTCTATGCGCCCTCTTTATTGCTTGCGGGTCTGCATGATGCCGGCAGCTTCGATGGCCTCTTTATAAACGGGGCGCTCAGCTGCGATCACTTGAGCCATCACCTCTGAGGTTGAGCCAATCGGCTTGATGCCCAGCGCCTCAAGACGGCTGGCGATCTTGGGATCCTTGCTCGCAGCAATCGTCTCTTCCATCAGCTTCTTGACGATCTCGGGCGGGGTTCCCTTGGCAACGAGGAAGCCGTTCCAGGATGAGGTTTCAAAGCCGGGGAAAGCAGAGGCCACGGGCGGCGTATTGGGCAGCTGTTGCATACGATCCAAGGTCGAGACGGCGAGGATCTTGATGCGGCCGCCGTCAGCATGTTGCAGCAGCTCAGACGCATTGCCGAAGTAGAAATCGACATCGTGATTGAGCAGTGCATTCATGGCGGGCCCACCGCCCTGATAAGGCACATAGACGATGTTGAAATTGGCGCGCTTGGCGAGAAGACCTGCGGACAGATGGCCGATTGAACCTTGGCCAGCCGAAGAGACATTCAGCCCGTCTTTTTGCTTCTTTGCATAGTCGAGGAATTCGGCGAAATTATTCACCGGCATGGTCGAGCGTACGCCCAGAACAAAGGGGCCAGTGCCCAGAATGCTGACGGGTGTGAAGTCAGCTTCAGGATCATAATTGACCTTCTGCATCATCGGCAGAATGACCATCTGACCAGCCGAAGCGAAGAACAATGTGTAGCCATCGGCTGGGCCTTTGGCGATCTGGGCTGCAGCAACAATGCCGCCGCCCGTGGGGCGATTTTCCACGACGAATTGCTGGCCGAGTTTGGCGGACAGATATTCAGACGCAAGGCGCGCCATCGTGTCTGTATTGCCACCCGCGGGGAAGGGCACGACGACAGTGACGGGGCGCGAGGGCCATGCCTGCGCCATGACGGGCTGCGCGAAGGCCGCAAAGGCCGCAACAGCGGCGCAAGACAAGGCAAAAAGAGTCTTGGGCCGCGACAGCGACGCGAAAGACCAGCTCATATCAATACTCCCTCTCCAGGACCTGCTTTGGGTCCGCATTATCTATGCAGGCTCTGTGCCGTAAGGCGCAGAGCCCGGATGGTGGTCAGGATGATCAGGACTGTGCGGGCTGCGGGCCGTCGAAACCTTCGACGAGCACGAATTCGCCTTCGCTCTTGCCCACGCGATGAGCACGCGCCGCCTGATATTCAGGCGAATAATAATAGGCTTTGGCCTGCTCATAGCTGTCGAATTCCAGCACGACATTGCGCGGGCGTGCAGGGCCTTCGAGCGCTTCATGGGCACCGCCGCGCACAATCACGCGGCCGCCGAATTTCTTGATGGCCGCTGTCGAGCCCTGCGCATAGAGCGCATAGGACTCAGGATCGGTCACGGTCACGCGTGCGATAATATAACCCTTGGGCATAAGGCCTCCGTTGCGTAGTCGGCTTAAGCCGATTGCGCGGAGGCCCCTCCCGGCAGGGGATGCAGGTCGCAGGAGCGTCCCGCCTTGATCACATGCCCGAAAGTGTCGTGGCCAACCAGCGCGGGCAGAGTTTTGGCGATTTCAAGCAGACTTGGCAAGTTCAGCCCGGTCGGGACGCCCATCTGCTCGAACATGTGAACTGTGTCCTCGGTGCAGATATTGCCGGTGGCCCCCGGCGCGAAGGGGCAGCCGCCGATCCCGCCCAAGGCCGAATCAAAGCGCCGCGCGCCCGCCTGATAGGCCGCATAAACATTGGCGAGGCCCATGCCGCGCGTATCATGGAAATGAAGCGTGAGAGGCAGGGCGCGATAGCGGGCGCGCACGGCACTCACGAGGGCCGACACCTGCGCAGGATTGGCCATGCCTGTTGTGTCGGCGAGCGTGACGCCCGCAACGCCCATATCGACGCAATTGCCCACAAAGCCCAGCACGCGGTCTGGTGCGATCACACCTTCAAAGGGGCAACCAAAGGCGGTGGCGATACTGACATTGGCCGGCACACCCGCCTCTTTGCAGGCCGTCACGATCTGCGCGAGGGCCGTCAGAGACTCTTCGCAGCTCATGCGCACATTGGCTTGGTTGTGACTGGCCGAGGCTGAGAAGACGAGATTGACCTCATCGACCTTGGCGTCGATCGCTGCTTGCGCGCCGCGCAGATTGGGAACGAGCGCAGAATAGATGACACCGCTACGCCGTGTGATCGCGCCCATGACTTGGGCAGCATCACGCATATTGGGGACGGCTTTGGGCGAGACGAAAGCCGTCACTTCGATCTTGGTGAAGCCTGCACCAGACAGCGCATTGATGAGCGCGATCTTGTCGGGCGTCTCAACGAAGCGCGCTTCGTTTTGCAGTCCGTCGCGGCCGACAACTTCGAATATCTCAACACGGTCTGCCATCACGCAATGGCTTTCTTGTTGCGCAAAGCCTCGACCTCTTGGGCTGAATAGCCAGCGCTCGCCAGAATGTCATTTGTATGTGCGCCAAGCTCAGGGCCGAGCCAGCGACGCTCACCCGGTGTCGCCGTCAGGCGCGGGAAGATGCCGGGCATTTTCACCTTGGTGCCGTCGGGCAGGGTTTCCGTCACCACCATGTCGCGGGCCTGGAACTGTTCGTCTTCCACAATGTCAGCGGCTGAATAGATCGGACTGACAGGCACTTCTGCAGCATCCAGCACATCGAGCACATGTTTCAATGGATGCTGCATCGTATAAGTGGAGATCGCATCATCAATGCGCGTGACTTGCTTCACGCGACCTTCATTGTTGGACAGGGCTGCATCTTGCGCCATGTCATCGCGGCCAATCGCGCTCATCAGTCGCTTGAAAATGGAATCGCTATTGCCTGCGACCACGACGAATTTTCTATCAGCGGTGCGATAGGTATTTGACGGGCAGATGCCGGGCAATTGTCCGCCTGAGCGCTCGCGCACAAAGCCGAAGAGATCATATTCAGGCACCAAAGTTTCCATCATATTGAAGACGCTCTCGCACAAAGAGACATCGACAACCTGACCCGTGCCGCCATTGGTCTTCACATTCATGACGCTCATGAGTGCGCCAAAGACAGCATGCAAAGATGCGATAGAATCGCCAATGCTCACACCCATGCGCGAGGGCGGCGAATTGGGCTCGCCCGTTGTGTAGCGCAGGCCGCCCATCGCCTCACCAATCGCACCAAAGCCGGGGCGCTGTGCGGAGGGGCCTGTCTGGCCATAGCCAGAGATGCGCACCATGGTGAGCTTAGGGTTGATGGCGCTGAGTTGCTCCCAGCCAATGCCCCAACGCTCCAAAGTGCCGGGGCGGAAATTCTCGATCACCACATCCGCATCTTTGACGAGACGGCGGACAATCTCTTGTCCTTCGCTCTGGCGCAGATCAATGGCGAGCGAGCGCTTGTTGCGCGATTGCAGATACCACCAGATCGAGGTGCCTTTATGCATCTTGCGCCAGTTGCGCAAAGGATCACCGCCCTGCGGCGGCTCGACCTTGATGACATCCGCGCCAAATTCGGCCAGCAGGCGCGAGGCAAAGGGGGCCGCGATGAGCGTTCCCAGCTCAATCACACGCAGGTTGGACAGCGGTCCGCTCAAGCTCTCGTCCTCATCGCTCAGGGGCTGGAATCAGCCAATTTATGCGCCCAACGCTACAGGAGGGGGATGAGCGAAATTTCCCAAATTTTTGCCTATTCAGGCAAAATTTCAGGACAGCGGGCTGTTGGAGGGGGCTATATTGGTTTAATATACCAAATATGGAACTCGACGCGATTGACCGAAAAATCCTGTCCTTGCTGCAGCAGGACAGCCGCCTCACCATGCAGGAGATTTCCGAAAAGGTGGGCCTGTCACCCTCGCCCTGCCATCGGCGAATCAAGCTTTTGGAGGAGCGCGGCATCATCACGCGCTATGGGGTCACTTTGGACCAGAAGGCGGTGGGCCTTCCGGTGAGCGTCTTTGTGTCGATCAAGCTCGCTCGCCAGCGCGAGGAGGATCTGGAGCGCTTCAACAAGGCGGTCGCGCAATGGAGCGAAGTCTTGGAATGTTATCTGATGACGGGTCACCGCGATTATTTGCTGCGCGTTGTCGTCTCGGATCTCTCCGCCTATGAGCGCTTCATCAAGCAAAAGCTCACGCGTCTCGAAGGCATCTCCTCCATCGAGTCGAGCTTTGCTCTCGATCAAGTCAAATATGCGACGGCGCTACCGCTTTGACAGGCGCTCAATGATCGCGGAGCTGTCATGCAGATCCGCATATTTCTGGCCCATGTCGAAGAGATTGGCCTCATGCGGCCCCATCGCGCGATCACCAACGCAGTCGGTCGCAACAATGGTGCGATAGTTATAGCTCATCGAATCCACAACGCTGGCGCGCACACAGCCTGATGTGGTGCAGCCTGTCACGATCACAGTGTCGACACTGCGGAAGGCGAGCCAGTTCACAAGATCGGTGCAGAAAAAGGCTGAAGGCGCGAGCTTGCGCAGCACATATTCGCCGCTCTGCGGCTTCAACGCATCGACGACATGGCTTGAGGGATGATCGTCAGTGAGGATGCCCAGATTAGGCGCTTTGAGATTGAAGACGCCGTGGTCGGAGCCATCCTTCTCGTAATATTGGCGCGTGTAACAGATCGGCAGCTTCAGCTTGCGCGCGGCCTCAAGCAGCACTTTGGTGTTGTCGATGGCGGCAGGAATATTCCCGCCGCCAAAATATTTGGGATCAGCAAAGCCATTCACGAAGTCCACGATCAACAAAGCAGGGCGTTGGCCAAAGCCTGAGCTGGCGCCAAAACCTTGCTGTTTATAGACTTCGAGATCGCTCATGATCGCTCCTTATGCATCCCACAGATGCGAGAACTGCGTGGCCACAACGTCCTCATAGGCAACAGGCGCCTTGATGAGGCCCATATGCTGCTGGAACTCCATCATACCCGCCACGAATTCGCGGGTGATATGGGCAGTGTAGAAGGGCAAATCACGCTCGACAACTTGCGCGATCAGGCCGGCCTCGGCTTCGGGGAAGCGCTTCTTGCCAACTTCAGTTGCAAGCTTCACATCAGCCTTGATCGCCTTCTGCGTTGCCACCAGAGCGCGCACAGCCGCGGCCGCTACTTCGGGATCGCGGTTGATGACAGCGTCTGAGGTGATCAAGGCGGGCATTGTGTAGTTGAGCGCCTTGGGCGGACCATCGCCACGACGCGCATCAATGATGATGTCGCCATAGCCGCTGGTGACGGCGACTTCCGCGCCCATGCCATTGGCCCAGAAGCCGTCGATCATGCCAGCGCCAAGAGCCTTGGCAGCTGCAACGCCGAAATTCTTGCTCTCGCCCAAAAAGGCGCCGGGCACGGGGACGATTTTCACATCCTTGTCAGGATCAATGCCGGACTCGGTGAGCAGGCGCTTCAGGCCCAGATCAACCAAGGGAGCTGCGCCAATGCTCAGACCGCGAATGGCGTTGATGTCGCCCTTCTTGGCCTTGAGGTCTTTGCGCAGGACGAGGAACCAATACATATTCTGCGCCAGCGAGCCGAGCAGCTTGCCGCCCTTCCATTCGGGGAAGGCGAAGGGCACGGAATGGGCCGAGCCACCGACAAAGTCGAGGCCGCCATCGCGCAGCACTTCAAGTGTCTTGTTGACCGGAAAGATCAGCTCAAGCTCAACATCGAGACCTTCCTTCTTGAAGAAGCCAAGGTCGATGGCGGCCACAGCCGAGAAATAAGAGTTCGAGATGAGATCGGGTACTGCGAGTTTCAGTGCCATTTTGGCCCCTCCGTTTTTAGGTGATTGAGTTGGAACGCCGTATGCCCTCAATCATGGCAACACGCAACAGATAGCTGCGCAGCTTGTCAGGGTCGGCGGTGATGGCGCGCAGCTCCTCATAGAAGGCTTCGCGGGCGGCAGGATCTTTCTGCTCAATGTTTTTCTTGTTCTCGATGGTCTGGCGCTGCAGATATTCTTGCGCGACCGTGCGACGCTGGCGGTCGTAAAGGTCAAGCAGATCTGTGCTCGCCCCCTCATGCCAGATCTTGGCCAGCTTCTCGGTCAGATTGAAGCTGTCATGCAGGCCAAAATTCATGCCCATGCCGCCGAGCGGATTGTTGATATGGGCTGCATCGCCCGCCAGCAGCAGGCGGCCTTCGCGATAGCAAGTGGCCACGCGCTGATGCACTTCATAGAGATTGCGATGGTAGATCTCATAAGTGCCGGTCTTGGCCTGAAAGCCCTGAATGCGGCGCTGGATCGAGCTCTCATCGAAAAGCTCTTCCTGCGTTGCTTCAGTGTCGGCGGGGAAGAGAATGCGCCACAGGCCCTTGCCATCATAGCCCGGCACTTTGAAGAGGGCGCACCATTCTTCAGGGTCCGCGATATAATTGGTGAGCGCATAGCCATGCTGACCAAAATCATAACGCGTGCTCAAGACAAGGAAGCGCTCGGCCCAAGTGAAGCCTTCAAAGCCGACATTCATCGACTTGCGCACCTGACTGCGGCCGCCATCGCAGCCGATCAGATAGTCGCCCCGGAAGGTCTTTGTGCCTTGCGGTGTCTCAACGCTCGCAATCGCGCCATCAGCATCTTGCGTGGCGCTGAGCAGGCGGTGGTTGTTGAGGATTTCGTAATTGGAATAGGCCTTCAGCTTCTCGCGCAAAATGGCCGACAGTTTGTGCTGTTCGAGCATGATGCGATAGGGATGGGGCGTGTCGTTCTTCAAGATGCCAAGTTCGAAATTGGCCACGATGCCCTGTGTGCGATCACGATAGTGATAGTTGGGGACGAGATAGCCCTGTTCCAGCATCTTTTGTGTGACGCCGCTGGGCTCAAACATTTCCAAAGTCGGCGGATGGATTGTGCCCGCGCGTGGATCTTCGAAAATGTCAGAGGCGGCTTCGAACAAAGTGAAGGGGATGTTGTAACGGGCGAGATTGAGCGCAGTTGTGTAACCAACTGGCCCGGCGCCCGAGATGAGAATACGCTTATCGCTTGCCATTATGCACTAAACCTCATGCGGGGCGCTTAGAAGCGCTCCATCAGCCAGCCCTTGCCATAGACTTTGTCGTTGATGCCCTGCGCACGCAAAGCGTGCCAGATCGTCGCGACATTGATCGGAATGATCGGCTTGCCGAGTTGTTTTTCCAATGTGGGGAAAATGTCGATGGTCGACAGATTGGTGCCAGCCTGCACGATGCAATCGACATTCGAGCCATCAAGCTCCTTGATGATTGTGTCGATCACTTCACGCGGGGGCGTATGAGCGATGGAGGTCGCCGTGTCGCATTTCAGCCCGATCACCTTGGTGACATTGTAGCCAGATTCTTCGAGGAAGCGGTGGACCTGTTCATCGCCGACCGACTGATAGGGCGTGATCGCCGCAACCGTCTTGGCGCCGAAGCAATCAATCGCGTCTTTCAAAGCCGCTGCACCACTGGTCAGGCCCATATTCGGCCCGATCATGTCTCGCAGGCGCGCTTCAAATTCGACATTGCCCTCAAGGCCGCCCCAGAAGGTCTCAGCCGACATGCCCATCATGATGTAGCTGGGCTCGCAGGTCATGATGTCGCGCATCGCATCGGGAATCGTGTCGCGAATCGCATCGATGAAGGCGAGGAACATATTGTCGCTGGACAGATCGGGCTGGCTTACAAAGAAGCGCGCAAAGTGCCAGGTGACGCCGGGCGGGATGATGCGCTGGCAGTCATATTCAACGCCGATATTGGTGGAGGGTATAATCACCCCGATACGGGCGCGTTTGCCGATCCAGGGTTCTTGCGGCTTCATGCTCAGATCCTCTCTAGGCCCTTGATGGCCGGGAAGATTGCATGAATCCTGCCAAAGTAAAATTTAAAAAGATCTGCCCTTTGGGGCAGGGCGGGCGAGCCATTTCAGGCCCGCCCGCTTGCTGTTAGTGGCCGCCGCTGAAGGCGCTGCTGGCTTCAGCCGCATCCTTCTCGGCATCGGTCGCCGATGTGCCGTTGAAATAGGCGTTCAGCAGCACGGCTGCAAAAGCCGCGAGCAAGATGCCCGATTCCAGCAAGGGTGCGAGACCCTTGGGCAATTGATGGAAGAACTTCGGCGCAACCAGCGGGATCATGCCAAAGCCGATGGAGATGGCGACGATGAACAGATTGTTGCGGTTCTTCGCAAAGTCGACGCCTGACAGGATGCGCACGCCCGTGGCTGCGACCATGCCGAACATGACAATGCCTGCACCGCCGAGCACGAAGGTCGGGACCGATTCCACCAGCTGCGCGAGCTTGGGAATGAGGCCAAGCACGATCAAGATCACACCGCCCGCCACGCAGACCCAACGCGAGCGCACGCCAGTCACACCGACAAGGCCCACATTCTGCGAGAAGGATGTGTAGGGGAAAGTGTTGAACACACCGCCGATGATCGTGCCGATACCATCAGCCCGCAGACCGCGTGTCAGGGCGTCCTGATCAACCTTGCGGCTCGTCATCGCGCCCAGCGCGAGGAACATGCCGGTTGATTCAATCATCACCACAATCATGACAAGGCACATGGTGAGGATCGAAATGGGATCGAACACCGGCATGCCGAACTGGAAAGGCATGACGAAGGCGAACCACGGGGCGGCCTCAACTTTGGCAAAGCCCATCTTGCCGATGAGATAAGCCACAATCGCGCCAACCACGATGCCCAGCAGAACAGCGATATTCTGCAAGAAGCCATTCGCATATTTGGTAATGGCGAGAATGACGACGAGCACGAAAGCGGCCACAGCCAGATGGACGGGATCGCCATAGCCCGGCATAGCGTCAGACGGTGCGCCAGCGGCCCAGCTGATGCCAATGCGCATCAAGGTGATGCCGATCACAAGAATGATCGTGCCAGTCACCACAGGCGGGAAGAAGCGCAGCATGCGGCTGACGAAAGGTGAGATGACGAAGCCAAAGACACCCGCTGCAATCACCGATCCATAGATCGTGTTGAGCGTCTGTGCGGCAGGTGCATTGGCAGCCTTGCCAGCTGCAATCATGGCCAGCATCGGGGCGACGGAGGCGAAGGTTACGCCCATCATCACCGGCATGCGAATGCCAACGCCGGGGAAGCCGAAAGCCTGTACGAGGGTCACAAGACCGCAGGCAAACAGATCGGCATTGATCAGGAAGGCGACTTGCTCAGGCGTCAGGCCGAGCGCGCGGCCAATGATGAGCGGCACAGCAACAGCGCCGGCATACATAACCAGAACGTGCTGAATGCCGAGGGCTGCAAGCTTGGGCGCTGGCAGCATTTCATCAACGGGATGGACTTTGTTGTCACTCATGGTGAACCCCTCTGGTTGTTGTTTCTCTCTCAGTCGGGAGTGGCTGGCAGCCTCATGCCGCGCTTGGCGGTTTTCCGCCTTTGCGCTCCACCCCTATCTGCCCTGCTGATTGCAGGGTCTGTTTCAATTCACTCAACTCAACACAGCCTGTCGGACCTTAATCCGGCAGGCGATCTTTCAGCCGCAACAGGCCAATACGTTCGATCTGGCGCAAAGCCTCATCGAATTCGGCCTCTTGGGAATGGTGAATGCGCGTCTCGAAAGAGGCGATGATCTCGTCTTTCGTGCGGCCCTTCACGGCGAAAATGAAGGGGAAGCCAAAGCGCGCGCGATAAGTGTCATTGAGCGTGGTGAAGCGCTCAAGCTCCGCAGGCGTCAGGCGATCAAGCCCGACCGAGCTTTGCTCATTGTTGGAATCAGCGGTGAGCTTTTTGGCCAGCGCCAAACGGCCCGCCAAATCAGGATGGGCTTTGATGAGGGCAAGCTTTTCGGGCTTGCTCATGGCGCGCATCACTTCGACCATGCGCTCATGCAGGCCGCTGGCTGTGTTATGTGCGCTGGTGAGGCCCTGCGTATGGGAACGCTCTGCGACCTGCGGCGTATGTTCATAGATATCGCCGAAGGCCTCAACAAAGAGGGCGCGCGGCATCATCGAGGGTTTGAAGCCACCTTTGGGCGGATGGGTCTTGATCCAATGGCGGGCAATATCGATGCGGCGCGCCACCCAGACTTGCTCATGCTGGCGCACATAATCGAGGAAACGCTCGAGGGCTGCGGCGCGGCCCGGACGGCCCACAAGGCGGCAATGGAGGCCAATGGAGAGCATTTTGGGCGCGCTTGAGCCTTCGCGATAGAGGACGTCGAAACTGTCCTTCAGATAAGAGAAGAACTGATCGCCGGAGTTGAAACCCTGCGGGGTGGCAAAGCGCATATCATTGGCATCGAGCGTATAGGGCACCATCAAGAATTGATGGTCCTCATCCTGCGACCAATAGGGCAGCTCATCAGCATAGACATCGGCGCTATAGACAAAGCCGCCTTCCGCGATGGTCTGCGGAATCGTGTTGATCGAGGTGCGGCCCTGATACATGCCCAGCGGCCGCTCGCCCGTGACTTCGGTGTGCAGGCGCACGGCTTCGTCGATATGTTGGCGCTCATCGGCCGCGCTATAGTCTTTGTAGTCGATCCATTTGAGACCGTGGCTGGCGATCTCCCAATCTGCCGCGCGCATGGCCGCGACCGCGTCAGGATTGCGCGCCATGGCGGTGGCCACACCAAAGACGGTGACGGGCATGTTGCGGCTGGTGAACAGGTCGTGGAGGCGCCAAAAGCCTGCGCGCGAGCCATATTCGTAGATCGATTCCATATTCATGTGGCGCTGGCCGGGCCAAGCCTGTGCGCCCACGATCTCGGACAAAAAGGCCTCGGAGGCGGCATCGCCATGGAGAATGTTGTTCTCGCCGCCTTCTTCGTAATTGATTACAAACTGGACAGCGATGCGCGCGTCATTGGGCCAGCGGGCATGGGGCGGCTTGCCCGCATAACCGACCATGTCACGCGGATAGCGGCTCATCTTATGACCCCCGATAGGTGGAATAGGCCCAGGGCGAGGCGAGCAGAGGCACATGATAGTGGCCATCTGGCTCGCTCATGCCAAAGCGAATGGGCACAATGTCGAGAAAGGCGGGCTCATTCAGCTTGGCCGAGCGGGCGCGGAAATAGTCACCAATATGGAAGCGCAGCTCATAAGTGCCGGGCTTGTAGTCCTCACCGGTGAGGATGGGCGCATCGGTGCGCCCGTCAGAATTGGTGGTGACGGTCTTGATGAGCTCAAAAGAGCCAGAGGTGCCGATGCGCCCCAGCTCAATGGCGACACCCTGAGCGGGATGCCCGCCGTGGATGTCGAGCACATGGGTTGAAAGCCGTCCCATACATCACCCCCGAACCTTGGTTCCCTCCGTTATGGAGGAAAAGCCAGGGTCGCGCATGTCCGGGGACAGTATATTGATCCTCAAATTAATTTTGAATGTTTCTTTTACCGCCGGGGCCGCGATTCTGGGCGCTCTTCAGTCCATGCTGGCTTTCAGGCGCGAGCCGCCTTGTGTAGGTTCACCGTTGAAATGTTTATGAAGCAGGTTGGTAGGGGGAAGTGATGGAATCCATCGCGATGGAATGGGGCAATCTGCTCTTGAGGTGGCTGCATATTATTTGCGGCATCGCATGGATCGGCTCATCCTTCTATTTCATGCATCTTGATGCCTCGCTGCGTCAGATCCCCGAGATTGATCGCGGGGGCGAGACATGGGAAGTGCATGGCGGCGGCTTTTATCAGGTGCGCAAATATCTCGTCGCACCCGCGCGCATGCCTGCCGAACTCACCTGGCATAAGTGGCAGAGCTATTCGACCTGGCTGTCGGGCTTCTTCCTCTTGATGTGGATGTATTACCTCGGCTCTGAGCTTTATCTCATCGACCCTGCGATCAAACAGCTCACGCCGCATATGGCCGCTGTGTTTGGGATCGGTGGTCTGGCGCTCGGCTGGCTCGTTTATGATGGCATGATGAAGTCGCCGCTCGCCAAACATGTCGTACCGCTGGCGACGATCGGCTTTGCTTTCATCATCGCGGTTGCATACGGCTTCCAGCAGATCTTTTCGGGCCGCGGCGCGATGGTGCATACGGGCGCTTTGATGGCGACCATCATGACCGGCAATGTGTTCATGAATATCATCCCCAACCAGAAGAAGGTTGTGGCTGATCTCATCGCAGGCCGCGAGCCCAATCCTGAATATGGCTATCAGGCGAAAGTGCGCTCCAGCCATAATAACTATCTCACGCTGCCCGTCGTCTTCTTGATGATGTCGGGCCATTATCCGCTGGTCTTCTCTTCGCCCTATGCTTGGGTGATGATTGGCTTCATTCTGGTGGCCGGCGCCCTCATTCGTCACTTCTACAATGAGCGTCATGCGGGGCGTGGTGACAAATGGTGGGCGTGGATTGTGTCCATCATCGCCATGCTCATCGTCATTGGCATCAGCGTGTGGAGCAATCCAGGTGCGCGTGATCAGTTGGGCCTTGCCCCGCTGGATGCGCCACTTGTGCAGCAGGCCAAGGCGGATCTGCCCAAAGAGGTGGAGAATGTCATCGTGAGCCGCTGCTCCATGTGCCATGCGGCCCAGCCTGTGTGGGATGGAATTGCCGCAGCCCCCAAAGGCGTTCTGCTCGATGAGCCTGCGCATATCGCGCGTCAGGCTGAGGCCATTCGTGTGCAGGCTGTGATGACCCATGCGATGCCGCCCAACAATATCACCGAGATCACAGGCGAGGAGCGCAAAGTGCTCGCCCAGTGGCTCGCGAAAAAATAAGGCTGTCGCATGACGCTGCTCACGGTTGAAACTTTGACGCAGGCGAGCTTCGCGCCCTTTGGTCAAGTGGTCGATCATGCGGGGCTGCAGGGCCTGTCGATCAATCAGGGCTTCGCGACGCGCTATAATCTGCAGGCACAAGTCGAGACGCGCGAGGGCGGCCATACGCAGACCAGCATCTTTGTGGCTGATCCGCGTCCCGTGCCGATTGCCATTGCCTTGATGGAGCGCCATCCGCTTGGCTCGCAGCTTTTCTATCCGCTGCAGAATCGCAACTGGCTCGTTGTGGTCTGCGCTGATCCTTTGAAGCCTGAGACCTATCGCGCGTTTGAGGCGAGCGGGACGCAGGGCGTCAATTACGCACCGGGTGTGTGGCATCACCCTTTGCTCGTGCGTGAAAAAGGCGACCGCTTCTTCATCGTCGACCGCGCAGGTCAGGGCAATAATCTGGACGAAACATGGCTCGAAGCGCCGCTGCATGTGCAGTGGCCGCTCTGAGCGGGAGACAGGCTATGGCGAGCAACTATTACACAGTCCCCGGTGGTCATCCCCCGCAGTCCGATCTGCTCACCGGTCGCGCCGTTTTCACCACGGCCTATGCGGTGATTCCCAAAGGCGTGATGCAAGATATTGTGACCAGCGTCTTCCCCTTCTGGGATGCAACGCGCGGCTGGGTTCTCGCGCGTCCGCTGTCGGGTTTCGCCGAGACCTTCTCGCAATACATCATGGAAGTTCTGCCCGGTGGTGGCAGTGATCGGCCTGAGTCAGATCCCGGTGCAGAAGGCGCGCTCTTTGTCACGCAGGGCAATCTTGTTTTGACGATTGAAGGCCAAGACCATGCGTTGCGTGTTGGCAGCTTTGCCTTCTTGCCGCCCAGCACGCGCTGGACCTTGCGCAATCGCGCAGATGGTCCTGCGCAATTTCACTGGATCCGCAAATTCTATGAAGAGGTCGATGGGCTCGCGCGACCTGAGCCCCTCGTCACGCATGAGAGCGAGGCACCGACCTCCTCCATGCCCGGCACGAATGATGGATGGCGCACGACGCGCTTTCTCGATCCCGCCGATCTTCGCTACGACATGCATGTGAATATCGTCACCTTTGAGCCGGGCAATTCCATTCCCTTCGCCGAGACACACATCATGGAGCACGGTCTTTATGTGCTCGAAGGCAAGGGTGTCTATCGGCTCAATCAGGATTGGGTTGAAGTGGAAGCAGGCGACTTCATGTGGTTGCGCGCCTTCTGCCCGCAGGCTTGCTATGCAGGTGGGCCGGGGCCGTTTCGTTATCTTTTGTACAAAGACGTCAATCGCCACGCGCCTTTGCCGCGTCGCTAAGAAAAAAGGGCGCCCCGAGAGGCGCCCTTTGTTTTAAGCAGCTGCGCTGCCTTGTGAGCGGAAGGCCCAGCCCGTCATGCGCTGTTCAAGCCAAGCTGTGGCTGCATACATGACGATGCCTTCAATCGCCAAAGCGATGAGGCCAGCAAAGACCAGCGGCATCTGAAAGTTGGAGCCAGCCTGCGCCATCAAAAAGCCGATGCCTTTATTGGCAGCGATCGTCTCAGAGACGACTGTGCCGACAAAGGCGAGTGTGATGGCGACTTTCAGCGAGCCAAAGAAGTAAGGCATGGAGCGGGGGATACCGACCTTGCGCATCACATCAAGCTTGGAAGCTCCCAGCGCGCGCAGCACATCTTCCAGTTCCGGCTCAATCGTCGCCAAACCCGTCGCCACATTCACCACGATGGGGAAGAAGGAGATGAGAAAGGCTGTGAGAATGGCGGGCACTTCACCAATGCCGAACCACATGACGAGAATCGGCACAACGGCGACTTTGGGAATCGAGTTGAAGCCGATCATCACCGGATAGAAGCTGCGATAGATCGTGCGTGACCAGCCAACGACCAATCCCAGTATGAGGCCGAAGACAACTGAGAGGGCAAAGCCCGCCATGGTCGTCCAGAGCGTCACAAAGGAGTTGGTGGCGATGGGGCCACCAAAGCGCTGGAAGGCGGCGAAGATAGCGCTGGGTGCGGGCAGGATGATGGTGGGCACGCTGAGAAGTCGGCAGGCGAGTTCCCAGAATACAAACAGGCCGACGACGAAGAGCCAAGGCGCTGCAGATTCGATTTGCTTGTTCATGCCTTGCGGACCTCCGCAATCTTGTGACGAAGCACCTGCACCGTATCGGTGAAGTCCTTCTCATAGCAGACGTCGAGATCGCGCGGCCGTGCGAAATTGACCTTGCGCGTTTCGATGATGCGGCCCGGGCGCGCACTCATCACATGGATTGTGTCAGCAAGGAACACAGCTTCGCGCAGATCATGGGTAACAAGCACAACGGTGAAGTTGAGCCGCTGCCACACATCGCGCAGCACGCACCACAGCTCCTCGCGCGTGAAAGCGTCGAGCGCAGCGAAAGGCTCGTCGAGCATCAGGAGCTTGGGTTCGTGAATGAGCGAGCGGCACAAAGAAGCGCGCTGCTGCATGCCGCCTGAAAGTTCCCAAGGGAAGCGATCCCCAAAGCCTTGCAGGCCGACGATCTCGAGTAGATTTTCAACACGCGCCCGATATTCAGCCTTTTTCGCGCGGAACTGGCTGCGATAGGGCTCAACGATTTCGAGCGGCAGCAGAATATTCTCAGTGACTGTGCGCCAGGGGAGCAGGTTGGCATTTTGAAACGCCATACCTGCGATTTTCACCGGCCCATGGACCGGCGCGCCATCGACACTCACGTTGCCTGATGTCGGCTTGATGAGGCCCGTGACGAGCTTCATCAAGGTTGACTTGCCACAGCCTGAAGGGCCGACGACGGCTGCGAACTCGCCCTTGCCAACGCTGATGGAGGTGCCATCAAGCGCCAGCACAGGGCCGGTTCGTCCCGCATAGGCTAGCGAGATGTCCTTGAGTTCGATCATCAGAGTTTGCGCTCAGCTGCGGGCGGCAGGAATTCGCTGTTGAAAATATCCTGCGCGGTCGGGCGGTTCTTGAAGTCGTAAGTATCGGCCGCTTGGTCGATGGACTTTTCGAGACGCTGCATATCAACACCGCCCACGCCATTGGCCTTCACCCAAGGTGTGACCATCGAGTCGCGCAGAGACATTTTCAAACGCTCAAGTTCGATAGCGGGCTCAGCGGTCGGGTTATATTTCAAAACATATTTGATGGCTTCGTCGGGATTCTTGGCCGCGTCGATAAAGCCCTTCACGGTCGCCTTCACAAAGCCCGCGACGACTTTGGGATTTTGCTTGGCAAAGTCCGGGTTCACCATGATCGCATTGCCATACATGGTGATGCCGAAGTCCGACATCAGCATGACGGAGATCTCTTCGCCCTTGATGCCATTCTGCAGCAGGTTGAAATAGGACGAGAAAGAGAAGCCTGTGATGGCGTCAACCTTACCTTGAGCCAGCATGGGCTCGCGCACGGGGAAGCCGACATTCTCGATGCGCACCTTGCCTGCATCAAAGCCGTTCACCTTCACAAAGGCCTTCCACTGGGCGAAAGCGCCGTCAGGAGCGGGCGCGCCGAGCACCTTGCCTTCCAGATCCTTGGGGGTGGCAATGCCGGTCTTCTTCAAGCTGACGATGGAGAAGGGCGGGCGGTCATAGACCATCATCACCGCCTGGACCTTTTGATCCGGGTTCTGATCGCGGAAGCGCATCAGGGAGTTGATGTCGAAAAAGCCGAGCGGATAGGTGCCGGCGGCCACACGGGCAATGCCTGCGACCGAGCCGGGGCCTGTGTCGATGGTCACATCAAGGCCCTCAGCCTTGTAATAGCCCTTCTCAAGCGCGGTGAAATAGGGGGCGGCGGGGCCTTCAAACTTCCAGTCGAGTGCGAATTTGACGGCGGTCTGAGCCTGAGCCTGCAGGCTGCCGATCAAAAGGGCGGCAGCGGCCAGGACAATCTTGGAGGTGGCATTTTTCATGAAGGTCTCCGATCTGGAGGCTAGGGCCGGATGGCCGGAATGATGCCGTGGTGAACGCAAAGGCCATGCCATGCAACATGGCGCGAATTACCACGATTCGGCAGTGATCTAAGCCGAAGCTTGACAATAAATGCTCAAGTTTTGGGCGCAAGTCCAGGCAGTTGCCTCGCCTGTGGGCAGAGTGCCCCTCTCTGCCCAAGCGGGGGGCTGACCTTCTGGTCTGACCCGCTATCATAGGCTACACAATGGCGACTGCCGAAGACCACATTCGGGGTGATTGGAGAGGACGATGCGCGATTTTAACGAGAAGACGATCACAGATGCTGTGATTCAGCGCTTCAGCGGAGCACCCAATGAGCGTGTGAAGGGTGTCTGCGACTCCCTTGTGCGTCATCTCCACGATTTCGTGCGCGAGGTTCGCCCCACTTATGAAGAGTGGGAGTTTGCCATCGACTTTCTGACCCGCACCGGCAAGATCTGCGATTCCAGCCGTCAGGAGTTCATTCTTCTGTCCGATACGCTCGGCGTCTCCATGCTGGTCGATGCGATCAATAATCCGACCGATGGTCGTGTGACCTCCTCCACCGTGCTTGGCCCCTTCTTTGTCGATGATGCGCCTGAGTTTGAACTCGGCGCCGATATTACCGGCAATATGCGCGGCACGCCTGCCTATGTGTCGGGCTCTGTGTCCTCGCAGGACGGCACGCCGCTCGCAGGTGCTCTCGTCGATGTGTGGCACTCCGATGATGACGGCTTCTATGATGTGCAGCAGCTCGAGAAGCTCGGCGGCGCTGCGGGCCGTGGCCGCTTCAAGACGGACAAGGACGGCAAGTTCTGGTTCTGGACGATCAAGCCGACCTTCTATCCGGTGCCGACCGATGGTCCCGTGGGCGATATGCTGCATGCGCAGGGTCGTCACCCTTGGCGTCCGGCGCATCTGCACTTCCTCATCCGCGCGCCCGGCCATCGCAAGCTCGTGACGCATATTTTCGACCGCGCCGACAAATATCTCGACTCGGATGCTGTGTTTGGCGTGAAGGAAGAATTGGTGCGCGACTATGTGGAACATCCGCCGGGCATTGCGCCCGACGGCTCCAAGCGTGACACGGCCTATTCGACGATCGCTTATGATTTCGTCATGGCCAAGCAGGGCTGATCAGCCCTGCCAGCGCGCTGTCTCAAGCGTGCTTTTTGAGGAAGGCTGAGAAGATGTCGAGCATGCGTGGCTCGGCATCTTTCCACTCCTTGCGATCCCAATCTTTCAGCAGATTGGCATCATCGAATTTCCGCACGACATCGTCATGCAATTCGCAATTGGGAATGAGCGAGGCGAGTTTGCGCGCCGTGACGGGTGTGTGGATAAGATCATTGCCCGCAATGGCACATAGCGGGATCGTCATGGCCCGCAGCTGTTCCTCGGTCGCACCAATCATCGGCATATTGGCCGCGCGAATGAAGTGCTCGCGCCAAATCTCCATGGCCTGAATGAAGGGCTCGACCGGCAGGCTCAGCAAGCGTTCGCGATTGCTGGGGCGTGCCTTGATACAGGCGCTGAAATGGTCAGAGGTGGCCACCGCTTCCATGCCGCCCTTCTGCGCGAGCTTGATGAAGGCGCCATAGTAATTTTCAGCCAGTTCTGTCGCTGCATGTTGGCCGCCCGTGACGCGCCACAGCAAAAGGCCGCGCAGCGCTTTGGGATGGCGCAGCGCGAACAACATGGCCAGACGTGCACCTGCAGATGCGCCGCCCACATAAAGCGGTAATGCATTTTGCTGGCGGGCCAGCTCATGCAAATCATCCGCCCAGACTTCATATTCAGAGGCTGAAGCATCAAAGACGCAATCGGATGCGCCGCAGTTGCGGCGATCATGCAGTAAAATGCGATAGCCTTTTTTTGATAGATCTCGCGCCAGATCGACCAGCTCTGAATAGTCGCGGCGGCTGCCGGGGGTCAGGGCGATGAAGGGGCCAGATGTGCCGATGATTTCATAATTGAGGACAACGCCTCGCACGAGTGCCTGTGGCATGATGAGCTTTCTCAGCCGTGAGCGGGAAGGGCAGCGCCATTGATCTTGACGGGATCAGCGCTGACGAGAACGAAGGCAATGATGCAGACTTCTTTGGAGCTGTTGACCCAATTATGGACAGTGCCACGCTGGATCAAAGTGTCGCCCTGATTGAGCGTGACGACCGTGCCGTCATCCATCTCCATATCAATCGTGCCTTGCACCACGACGGCATAATCAATCGAATCCGTACGGTGGCGGCGCGGTGTCACGCCGGGCTCATAGCGCACGATGCGAAAGACCGTGCCATTCTCTTCGGTTGTGCCGAGTTGCTTGCTGGTGGGGTCGTGATCGCCATCATTATTGACGGGGAAGCCTTCGGTCGACCACAGAACTGCACTTTGGCAACCGGGACGATTGTTGCGGATATTGGTCGAGATCTCATCCTTGAGAACAACGGCTTTGCCGTCTGCATTATGGCCCGTCACGACGCGGCGAATAGAAAGAGACATGAGACTTACCTTGATAGGGGTTGATTAGTTGGGTTCGATCCGTGCAGCGCGGACAGCCTCGCCCGCCGCATCCACTTCCTTGCGGAAGAAGGCGGCTGTTTCAGCTGCGCTGCGCTCATCGGGGATATAGCCAGATTTGACGACGATATTTTCAACCGTCGGTGTCTTCATGCTGGCGCGAATGGCAGCATTGAGTTTGTCGACCACAGCCGCCGGTGTTTTCGCGGGCACATAAAACATGCCCCATGATCCGGTGACCGGAAATGTTGGCACGGTTTCGCTGACCAGCGGCACATTAGGTGTGGGCGGAAAGCGCTTGGATCCGGTAAAGCCGATGGCGCGCAGCTGGCCGCCTTCCACCAAGGGCAGGACCGAGGGCGGCGTGACAAACATCACATGAATGCTGCCTTGCATGAGAGCTGCTGTCACATCCGATGCACCCCGGAAGGGTACATGTTCCATCTCAATGCCGGTCTTGAGCTTGAAGAGTTCGGCGGCCAGATGCAGCACATTGCCAACGCCGGGCGAGCCATAAACAACGCGGTTCTTCTTGGCATAGTCGATGAACTCCGCAACGCTATGCACAGGCGTCGAGGGATTCACCAGCATGTAATAGCCATCAAGAATGCCTGATGTCGCCACAGGAATCATATCGGTCATGATGTCGTGACCGAGTGATTTATACAGATGCGGGACGGAGGAGATGGAGGAGCTGGAATAGAGCATCGTATAGCCATCAGGATCAGAGGTGATCAGTGATTTGATGGCGAGCGCTCCATTCGCGCCGGTTTTATTTTCAAC
This sequence comes from Beijerinckiaceae bacterium, assembly GCA_947454485.1. Lineage (GTDB taxonomy): Bacteria > Pseudomonadota > Alphaproteobacteria > Rhizobiales > Beijerinckiaceae > Terripilifer. Next base: position 172,116 of record CANGJJ010000005.1, on the reverse strand, counting down.
ATAAAATTGCTGCTTCAGATCATTGCCAAGCTGCGCGCCAATCGTGCGGGCAATGACATCAGGCCCGCTGCCCGCGCTAAAGCCGACGATGATCTTCACCGGCTTGTCGGGATAGGTTTGTGCCTGCGCGCTCGATATGAGGGCGCAGGCCATCAGCGCGATCGCGCTGGTCCAGCTCTTGAGCATCGGTCCTCCCGTTTGTTGTATGTGGTGACTGCCCAAGCCTTAGAGCTTGAGCAGTTCCTTGGCCGTGCCGCCGAGAATGGCGATTTTGTCTGCAGTGCTGAGACCCGATGTTTCGAGCACATGGCCGACCGGATCTTTCACCCAGGGGAACCCGTAATCTGTGCCAACCATGATCTGACCCGGCCCAAGAACCGCTGCCAGATGGCGCAAGCCTTCGGCATTGAAAGTCATGGAGTCGACATAGATCTTTTTGAGATATTCAGACGGCGGCTTCTTCGGCACGCCGGGTGTGCAACGATCAGGGAAGGTCACGCAGACAGCATCCGAGCGGCCCGCATAAGAGGGCAGATAGCCGCCCGCATGAGCGCCGCAGACTTTGAGATTGGGGAAGCGATCAAACACGCCCTCAAAGATCATATGCGAGAGCGCAATGGTCGTCTCAAGCGGATTGCCGATTGTATTGTCGAGATAGCCATTGCCTTTGACGCGATTGGCAATGCCAGTGACGCGCGCTGAGTCTTGCGGATGCATGAAGAGCAAGGCGCCGAGTGATTCAGCTTTGGCCCAGAACACATCAAAGCGCGGATCAGACAATTCCCACTGTTCAACAGTCGGGCCAATGGCTGCGCCCTTCAGGCCAAGATGTTTCATGCCATGTTCGAGCTGTTCAGCGGCAAGCTCAGGGAATTGCAATGCGACTGTTGCAAAAGCCACCAGGCGGCCGTTTGAGGCTGCGCAGGTCTTGGAGAGGCTTTCATTCTGCACATCAATCAGGCGACGCGACAATTCACGATCAGCGCTATACCAAAAGGCATTGACGCTCATCGCTTCCACATCGATGCCCTGCGCATCCATCACCTGAATGCGCTTCTCCAATGTGGGATTGTTATAGGCGCTCTTGGCCGCACCCGCATAACGGCTTTCCAGTGACGTGCCTTGTACGACCTTCTCGGCCTCTGCAACGACGCAGTGGCAGTGAATATCGACAACGCTCACGGCCTTGCCATCAATTTGCGTACGACGACGCGGCGCGCTGGGATTGACCTGCGCAAAGGCACCGCGCATGCCGCATCCATAACAGACGCCAGCTGCGGCAGCGGTGGCGGCACTTGCAAAAAATTGTCTGCGGTTCATGGCTGTCTCCTCCTCGATTGGCTCGCCTTTGTCAGGCTTTGAGGCCGGTCTTTTCATAGAAATAGGCAAGGGCTGCTTCAGCCACTTCGATATCTTGCAGGGCGGTGCCCGAGCTGATGCCGATGCCGCCCACAACCGTGCCATTCACCTTGACGGGGAAGCCGCCGCCGATGATGCAGAAATGGCCTTCATTGGTGACATGAATGCCAAAGGTCGGCTGTCCAGGCTGGCACAGCTGATTATAGACATGGGTGGGATTGCGCGCGGCAGCGGCTGTGAAAGCCTTGTCGATGGCAATCGAGATCGAGCTGATCTTGCCGCCATCCATCCGGTCGAAGGCAACAAGATCGCCCGCCTCATCTGTGACGGCGATGCACATGGGAATGCCCATGTCATGCGACTTCTTGGTGGCGCCTTCGACGAGGATATGGGCTTCTGCGAGAGAGAGGCGATCAATCTTCAACATCACTTGGCCTTTGCGGGTTGAAAGTCGGTGGTCTTCAGGAAGGCTTCGAGCTGGGAAATGCGCGCCGCATCCATAGGCGGATAGGGCGGATAGGGTTTGCCAACCGGAATGCCGAGATAGTTCATCGTATGTTTCATGACGGTGGACATGCCTGCATCCATCCAGCGGGCCGGCCAGAGCGCGAATTGCAATTGCAAGCGCGCGGCCTCTTTCATGTCGCCTGCTACAAAGGCCTTGATGACTTTGTTGGCGAGATAAGCGCCGGGCGGCGGCAAGGTGACGCCCGTGCCACCCAGCACAAGCGATGCGAGCAGCATCTGCATTGTGGTGAAGTAATGCGCATGGCCAGCATGTTCGATCTCGACGATCAAACGGGACACACGCGCCAGATCGCGCGAGCTTTCTTTCACATATTTGATGCGATCGAGCTTGGCGATCTCCACCGTAGCGGCGGGTGTTGGATCAGCGCCCGGGCCTTGATTGAGATAGAGCATGAGCGGCAGGCTTGTTTCGCGCGCGATGGCTTCGAAATAAGCGATGATGTCATGGGTCGGCGTTGGGCCACCGATGGGGCGATTGGGCGCCAGAACCTGCAAGCACGAGGCGCCATTCTTCTCGGCCAGATGCGCGAGTTCGATGGCTTGCTTGAAGGAGGGATGGGTGATGCCAACAGCGATGGGGCGACGACCACCCACAAAATCCATCGTCTTGGTGATCAGCTCTTTGCGAGCCTCCCAGGTCAGATATTGATATTCTTGTGCCTCAACGCCAGCGGCAACAACCATGCTGGCTTCGCAATCATCGACGACATAGTCGACGACAGAGCGCAGTACATCATAATTGACTTTGAGGTCTTCGGTGAAAGGTGTCAGCGGCGGGACAACTGTCATGGGCCGCGTGATGGGGGGGAGATCGGAGGCCATTTTCGTTCCTCAGGCTTGCAAGGGGAAATAAAGGTGCAGCCAGTCTTTCACGACCGTGCGCACGCGCGGCATGGACTCAGCAAACATGAAGTGATCGGTCTCGTTGAACAGATGCAGATCCTTCGGCTTGCCGGCATTGTGGAAGAGAGCGATGGATTGTTCAGTTGGCGTCACTGAATCAACCGAACTATGAAGCAGCAGAAGCGGGCGGGGGCTGAGTTTGTGGATCACCTCTTCAGCCTTGAAGTCGAACATGCTCTGTGCCGTATCAACGGGGAACATATCAACTGACTTTTCCAGAATGTGATGACGCATGCGATCAGGCACAGGCACGATCTCATAGCGATCCACCATCATGGGTTTGCCATGTTCTTGTTTGTAGCGGCGGCCCGCCTCCAGCATATCGGTGAAGGTCTTCCAGGCGGCTTCACCTGGATGCTGGCCACGGAATTTGCGCTCACCATTGCCCCAGCCACCTGACGAGATGACGCAGGCAAAGCGCTCGTCAACACTGCCGGAATAAAGCGCAACGGCTGCACCAAAGCTCGACCCCATGACGCCGATGCGCTTGGGGTCGATATTGGGATGGCTCTGCAAATGGGTGAGCGCATTGCGCGTGTCTTCGACCTGATCGAGGCACAGAATATGACCGAACTCGCCTTCGCTATCCCCGCAGCTGCGCATATCAAAGCGCATGGCTGCATAGCCCCATTCATTGAGCATCTTGCAGGGGATCTGCACATTGCCGGCATTTTTGTTGCTGCCAAAACCATGCAGCACGATGATAGCTGGCAGTTTCTCGCCCGGTTTGACGTTGTCAGGAAGATGGACGACGCCGGAGAGTTTCAGGCCGGCGGAGATAAAGGTGACAGGCTGTTCCATAGTTTTGCTTTCGTCCTCACTTCGTCATGTCAACGATATGTTTCGGGGTCGCCAGAATACGCGCGGTGATCTCGCTCATGCGTTCGGGCGAAATTGGCTCGATGGGCATTTGCAGACGTTTGGCCTCGGCCAAAAATTCAGCATCCTTCATTGTCGCGTCAAAAGCCTTGCGCAAAATGTCGACACGATCTTGCGGCGTGCGCGGCGGCAAGAAGACGGCGCGGCCATAATCTGACTCAGAGGAGACAAATTCGGCGGCCTGCTTCTGTGCAGGATCTTTCATGAGTTCTGGCAGAGTTGGTGTGTCAGGGCTTGCTGGATCGCGCGAGAGAGCCGCAAAGACAATGGGCTTGATCTCTTTCTTTTCGATCATCTCGGGGGCTGCCTGAATGACGCTGAGCCATGAGCCGCCGCGCCCTTGAATCTCGCCGCGCATCATTGCGAGATTGAGATCAGCTGTGCCTTTATAACCAGTGATGATCTTGAATTTGGTGCCGAGGAATTTGTTGAGCAGGTCGGGCAGAATATAAGTTGGAGAGCTTGGACCTGTTGCGCCAACAATCACTTCATTCTGTTTGGCTTCGTCCACCGATTGCGCTTTGGCGGTGTGATAGAGCGCAAGCATGTTGCGGATGGGTGCCATATTGCCAATCCAGATCCATGTGCGTGCATCATATTGCGCATAGTCTGGATTGATGAGTTGGTTGGGGACGATGGTCTGCTGCGTCATCGCAAAGGTCAGGCCGTCGGGCGTCGTAGCGCTTTGCATTTGATTGGCAAGTGTGAGCCCGCCCGATTGCCCGCCGTAATATTTCACGATGATCTTGGGCTGGCCGGGAATGTGCTTGGACATATGCTGCGCGAGCACCTGACCATAGACGCCAAAGGAGCCGCCTTCGCCTGAGCCAACGAGGAAGGTGATCACCTTGCCTTTGTAGAAATCATCGGCTTTGGCAGTCACGGAAAGACTGAGCGCAAGCGTCGTGGCGATAAGCGCGTGTGTGAGGCTTTTTCGCCCGATCATATTGTCCTCCCATTTATTTGACATGACCGTAGCGGCTTGACCTTTCCGGGGCAACTGCGCGGTTGCGTTCGTCCATCGCGAACGTGTTGCTTTTGGGAGAGCTTGGCGGGCCTGATGCGGCCTTTACATTGGCCCCAGCTGCCGCCATCTTGTTGCCCAAGCGCTATGCAATCATGTGATGGCTTTGCAGAACCAAGGCGCTCAAAATGGGAGTATGATATGGACAGGCGACAGGCGCTCAAGCTCGGTGCAGCAATGGCCGGCAGCGCACTCGTGCCGAGCTGGGCGCAGGCTCAGGGCTATCCGGACCGCGCGATCCGCGTGATTGTTCCTTTCCCCGCTGGTGGTGTGAATGACGCTGTGGCTCGCCCTTGGGCTGAGAAAGTGTCTGGCATGCTTCCGCGTGTCTCCATTGAAAATATCGGCGGTGCTGGTGGCGCTGTGGGTGCCAACAATGTGCTGCGCGCGCCGGCTGATGGTTACACGCTGCTCTTTGGCTCGGGCGCGACCCATATTGTGGTGCCTTTTGCCTCAGCCAAGCCCCCTTATGATCCCGAAGTGGCTTTCGAGGCCATTTCCATCATTCAGGTGAGCGGTATCGGCATTGCGGTGGCAGCTTCGCATCCCGCCAAGACGCTTCAGGATCTCATCGACGATGCGCGCAAGCGCCCCGGAGAGCTGGCCTATGGCTCGGCAGGCGTCGGCTCGGCCACCCATCTGGGCGCTGAATTGTTCAAATCGCTCACCAAGACCGATATCCGCCATGTGCCCTATCGTGGCGGCGGTCCGGCCCTGAATGACCTTGTCGCGGGCCATGTGCCGGTGGGCATGATCAATGTCTCGACGCAGGCACTTGAGCTTCACAAAGCGGGCATGATCCGCTTGCTCGCGGCCACGACCCCCAAGCGTCCGGTTGGAGCGCCTTGGCTGCCCACTGCTGAAGAGGCGGGCGTTCCGGGCTGCGTGGCGATTAACTTTGGTGGTCTGTTTGCTCCTGCTGGCACGCCGCGCGAAGTGATCGACAAGGTTTCGGCGGCCACACAGGCAGCGATGAAGGACAAGCAGTTTGTTGATCTGCTCGTCGCATCGGGCTTTGAGCCGCATCTCGACAATACGCCAGAAGAGGCCAAGCGTTTCGTGCGCGCGGAGATCGACCGCTGGGTGCCGGTCATCAAGCGCATCGGCCTCACGCTCGACTAAGTTCATCGAGCCTTTTTCAAAGCCGCCTCTCGCGAGGCGGCTTTTTTCGTTGTGCTGGGCTTATTGTTTCATCAGCGCTTTGGTGATGTCGAGCACGGCTTGCGGTGTGCGCATCACATCGCGCGTAATCTCATCCATCTCTTCGCCCGTGGCACCAAAGATCGGCACTTCGCGCTTCTTCATCGCTTCGATGAATGCTGGATCATTCACCATTTTCTGAAAGGCCGTGCGCAAGGCGGCCAAACGTTCAGCCGGCACACCGGGCGTTGTGGTGATGGAGCGACCAATCTCTGAAGACGAGCCAATCGCGCGCAGCACGGCAGTGCCGTCAGGCGTCAGACCCAATTCGCTGATGGCGGGCACATGCGGCAGAAGCGGATGTCGCTTGATGGCGATTTGATAGAGGATCGGGGCTTCGCGCTCAGTCACCCATTTGGGATTGCGCTGCATGATGAGCGCCAGACCGATGGAGCCGACAACATCAACTTCTTTGCGCTCAGCGGCCAAAGCAATATCAGCGCTGCCACCATAGCCAGAGACGATGCGGAATTTTGCGCCGCCGAATTTCTGCAAGGCAGCGGGAACCAAAAAGCCTGGCGATGCGCCACCTGTCGCACCCACAACGATTTCGCGCTGGCGTGCATCATCGAAGGTTTTGAAATTGGCCCCCGGCAGGCCTGTGCCAACATCGACATTATCGAGCAGGCGGCCCAGATAATTGAGCTTGGTGACATCGAAGCTGGCAGTGTCTTCATTCATTGCCGCATCAAGTGCGAGTGTTTGCGACAGGCAGCCAAAGACGGTGCCATCGCGCGGGGCTGCGGCGTAGAGATATTTGGCGGCCACAAAACTGCCGCCACCGGGCATATTCTGCACGATGACAGTTGGATTGCCCGGCACATAGCGGCCAAACCATTCGGCAAAGGCGCGGCCATAAATGTCATAGCCACCGCCGACCGCATAGCCGACGATCACGCGCAGTGTCTTGCCACGATAGAAGTCTTCGACCGGATCAGCCTGGGCTGGTTGCAGCGCGCTGCATAGGCTGAGCGCAGCACCCACTGCTGCAAGAATGGTCGTTCTGCCTGTTTGTTTCCACCCAAAGAACATCCTTCATTCTCCCAATGACGCGAGACAGGCGCAAAGCGCATCCTGTTCAGGCGGGAAGCGAGGTTTGTGCCATGCTCGCTGTATGGGAGGCAGAATGCAAGGTGGCGTTGGCGCTTGGCCTTAAAACTTCTTCACGCCGAGTGGTTTGCCACCATCTTTCGGGTCTTTCCACCACACGCCGTCATTTTGCAGATCAAAGCGCGCGGCATGACCCTTGCGGGCTACAAGGAAAAGCGCGCCCCGTTCCAACCGCCAGCCGATGGGATCGAAGATGACGATCCCCTGATCGCGGCAGGCGGGGGCAAGCTGAGCCTTAAAGCTGCCATTGGGGCCACGGCCTTTGTCGTCGAGTGTCAGCAAGCAGCCCGTATCTTTCGCGCCTTCGCGCAGAATATTGTAGCGGCCGGCGATCTCTGCGCTCGTGCCGCGAAAATTGGCTGGCGTTGTCGTGGCAGCAGGTTCGGCGAGCGGCATGGGCTTTTGGCCAAGCGTGGCTGCGAGCGGCGGGGGGCCACGCAAAGTCTCGACCTGCGCCAGAGCGGAGCTGGTCAAAGCCATGAGGGCGCAAAGGGTCGGGAGCGCTTTCATCGCGCGTCTCCTCAAAGACAGGTCAATCTGAAACCCATTGTGCAGCCTTCTAGCCGCGCGGCCAAGGTGTTTCCGCAACAGGAGTTAACGGGCCGCGCGCCTGCGCATAGGCGATCAGATTATCAACCATCAGCTGGCCCATAGCATCGCGCGTCCAATGGGTGGCCGAGCCCACATGCGGCAGCAGCACGACATGCGGCATGGCGATCAGCTCGGCGGGGACTTCCGGCTCTTTGGCAAAGACATCAAGGCCTGCGGTCAGGATACGCTTTTCGGATAGTGCGGTGATGAGGGCGGCTTCATCCACCACAGTGCCGCGCGCGATATTGATGAGAATACCATCGGGGCCGAGTGCATCGAGCACGGATGCATTGATGAGATTGACGGTCTGCGCACTGCCCGGCGTGGCCACAACCAGAATGTCGCATGCGCGCGCGAGATCTTCGAGCTTGTCATAATAGGGATAAGCGATGTTCTGCTGCTGGCTGCGGCTGTGATAGGCGATCTTGAGACCGAAGGCTTGCCCACGCTGTGCGATGGCCTTGCCAATGCGCCCCAAGCCTACAATGCCCATGGTGCGATTGCGCAGACTTGTTGTGAGCGGAAAGGCTTTCGCTGGCCATTTGCCCTCGCGCACATAGCGATCTGCCTGCGGCAGTTGGCGCACAGCGCTGAGCAGCAAGCCAAAGGCTGTGTCCGCTGTCTCATCGGTCAAAACATCAGGCGTATTGGTGACAATGATGCCGCGTGCGTGAGCGGCCCCTGCATCAATATTGTCATAGCCAACGCCAATATTGCCGATGATTTCGAGCTTGGGGAAGCGATCCATAAAATCGGCTGTGATGGGATGTTTGACGCCATCGGCGATGACGGGCAGGGCGGTGGCCATCAGGCGGATCTGCGGCGCAATGCGCGCGATCAGGGCCTCACGATCGGGTGCATTCCACAGGGGGATGAGATCGAATCGCTGTGCCAGCTTGTCTTGTACCAGCGGGGGAAGTGGCACCGGCAGGACCACGCTCTCACGCGTAACGCTCTCCTGTGCCATCACAAATACCCCTCATCCAGACCAGCGCAGCCCGCCCTGTTGAGACGGGCTGCGGTGGTGAGCCTTATTGCTTCTCAATCTTGGCCTTATTGATCACATCCGTCCACTTCGCAATGTCGTCTGCGAGCTTCTTGCCCAATTCCTGCGGGGTGGAGCCTTTGGCTTCGATACCCAGTTCCAGCAACTGCTTCTTGGTCTGCGGCTGGGCGAGGGCGTCAATCGTCGCCTTGTTGAGAATGTCGATGACATTTTGCGGCGTACCGGCGGGCACAAAGAAAGCGTTCCACGAGGTGACGTCAAAATCTGCGACGCCCGCCGCAGCGACGGTCGGCACATTGGGCAGAACGACCGAGGGTTTGATGCCGGAGGTGGCGAGTGCCAGCAATTTCTTATCTTCGAGATTGGACTTCATCGACGCATAAGAATCGATCGCCAGATCCACATCACCGCGCAGCACAGCCAGAAGCAGATCAGGCGTGGTGCGGAAGGGCACAATGCGCGCATCAATCTTGGCGCTCGACAAGAAGAGCTCTCCGCACAGATTTTGCGTGCTGCCAGTGGCAATCGTGCCGACATTCAATGTGCCGGGCTTGGCGCGCGCTTCGCTCAGCAATTGCTGCAAGGTCTTGAAGCGACCCTCGCCACTCGTCGCAAAGACGAAATCGAAATAGCCCAAAGTCGAGACGGGCATGAATTCTGTGACGGGATCATAGCGCAGATTTTTGAACAGGCCTGCTGCGACCGCCGTGCCGTTGGAAAAGAGCGCGATGGAATAGCCGTCATTGCCGCCAGCCAGCGCAGCGCGTGCGGCATTGATGCCGCCGGGGCCAGCCTGATTTTCGATGACGAAGCGCTGGCCGAGTGCATCACCCACCCGCTCAGCGACGATGCGAACAGTGATGTCGGCAATGCCACCTGCACCAAAGGGCACCAGAACGCGCGCGGGCTTGGTCGGCCAAGCGGCCTGCGCGCTGGCAAGGCCCGGCAAGCCGACGGCCAGTGTGGCCAGGGCCGAGCTGGCAAAGCCACGGCGGGAGAGGGCGAAATGGGTCATGGGAGGTTGCTCCTGTCAAAGATCAGGAAAATCCGTGCCGCTTTGTTGGACTTCGGTCAAGGCCGCCTCTTAGCAGCTCTGTCAAAAGACCGTTATGAGCCTGTCAGGCAGCGCCCCCATTTTGGCTGAAGGCGCGTTGGAGCTCTGGTGGAGTGCCGCGCGACATCCGCTGGCCCTTTCATTGACAGAGCCTGCCCCCTTCGTCACTGAGGAGGGGACGGGAGAGCCTTGTGACGACACCATCCTTCATCGACGCTGCGCGGGTCTGGGTGCAGATCGGCTTCACCTCATTTGGTGGCGCAGCTGGCCAGATCGCCATGATGCATCGCATTTTGGTCGATGAGCGCAAATGGGTCGAGGAGCCGCGCTTCCTCCATGCTCTCAACTATTGCACTTTGTTGCCGGGACCCGAAGCGCAGCAGCTGGCGACTTATCTGGGCTGGCTGTGGCATGGGACGCGCGGTGGTTTGTTCGCGGGGCTGATGTTTGTCATTCCCGGCGCGCTCATCATGCTCGGTTTGAGTTTTCTCTATGTCTATGGCGGCCATCTGCCACTTATCGCGGGCCTGTTCTTTGGCATCAAGACGGCGGTGCTGGCCATTGTGGCTCATGCGGTGGCGCGTATTGCCTCGCGGGCCTTCCGGCATCGCCTGTTTATTCTGATCGCCGTGCTGGCCTTCTCGTTGCTGATGGTGGCGGATGCACCTTTCCCGCTGATCGTGCTGGGGGCTGCGCTGTTTGGTTATGTCGCGCAACCACATATGGCTCATGTCTTTCCGCCCGCTGCGCAAGATGTGGAGGCGCAGGCGCCTGTCACCTTCCTGCAGACTTTCATCGCCATCCTCTCGTGGATCGGTGTGTGGTGGATCCCCATCGGTGTGATCGCTCTGGCACTGGGGCCGACCCATGTGCTCGTCACTATCGGCGTCTATTTCAGCAAACTCGCCATGCTGTCTTTTGGTGGGGCCTATGCTTTGCTCGCTTGGCTCGCGCAAGATGCTGTGAGTGTGAAGGGTTGGCTCACCGCAGCTGAAATGGCCGATGGTTTGGGCCTTGCTGAAACAACGCCCGGCCCCACGATTCTTGTCACCCAGCATGTTGGCTTTTTGGCTGGTTGGCGCGCGCCTGAGCCTTTCTCTGCACCTGTGGCGGCAGCGCTCGCTGCGCTTGTCACGACTTGGGCGACCTTTGCACCGTCCTTTTTGTGGATCTTCGCGGGTGCGCCGCATATGGAGCAATTGCGCGCCAACAAGCGACTGGCGGCAGCTTTGTCAGCCATCACGGCGGTGGTGGTGGGCGTGATGTCTTATCTGGCCGTCTGGTTTGCGTTGCATCTGCTTTTTGCGCAGAGCGGTTGGTATGAGATGGGCGCTGTGCGTTTGCCAACCGTCGTGCTGGCGAGTTTTGATCTGCAGGCCTTTGTCCTTTCAGCCCTCGCCTTTGTGCTCATCATGCGCCTTCATTGGAGCGTGGTGCGCAGCGTCTTTGTGATGGCGGCTTTGGGGATACTGACGCGCTTGGTCTTTTAAAGGCCGCGCTCGCGCGCACTGTCATGCCAGCGTGAGAGCAGCGCCCATGAGAGCATGGTGAAGAGCACATAGATCAAAATGCCCGCGAGCGAGATCAGCACAAGGGCCGCGAACATGCGCGGAATATTGAGACGAAAACCTGCTTCCAGAATGCGGAAGGCAAGGCCCGCGCCTTGGCCCGCGCTGCCCGCTGCAATCTCGGCGACAATCGCGCCAATGAGCGCAAGCCCACCTGCTATGCGCAAGCCACCCAGAAAATAAGGGAGTGCTGCTGGCAGGCGCAGCAAGATGAGCTGTTTCCAGCGCGAGGCTTTGTAGAGCTGAAACAGATCAATCAAATGATGATCGGTTGAGGCGAGACCCAAAGCCATATTGGAGAGAATGGGAAAGAAGGCGACGAGAAAGGCGCAGATCAGCACGGCCTGACGCGGCTCGAGATAGACGAGCAGCAGCGGCGCAATCGCGACAATGGGCGTCACCTGCAAAATCACGGCGAAGGGAAAGAAGGAGCGCTCGACGACGCGCGATGTGGAGAACAGAATCGCAAGCCCCACGCCGCCAATCACGGCGGCCAGCAAAGCCTGAAAGGTGATGGTCAGTGTCACCCAGAGGGCGGTGGACAGAATGCCCCAATCCTCAATCAGGGTCCGCCCGACCAAAGAGGGAGCTGGCAAGACATAGTGGGGAATCTCATTCACGCGCACCAAGACTTCCCACAGGCCGAGCGCGGCGAGGAAGACCAGAAGCGGCAAGAGCCAATCGGTCAGGCGCTTCATGCGGGCTCTCCCATCGCCAGATGCAATGCAGCTGAGGCTTGCTTGCAGGCCTGCGCATAGGCACTTGTGAGGCGGAAGTCTTCTGTGCGGTGCCGTGGCCCATCCACCTGGATAGTCTTTATGACGCGGCCAGGCCGACCTGAGAAGACGGCGATGCGGTTCGACAGATAGGCGCTTTCAAACACAGAATGCGTCACAAAGACGATGGTCGTGCCAAGCTCTGCAGTGACGCGCAGCAGATCATCATTGAGTTTGAGGCGGGTGATTTCATCAAGCGCCGCGAAAGGCTCGTCCATGAGGAGGAGCTTGGGGCGCTTGACCAGAGCGCGCGCAATCGACACGCGCATCTTCATGCCGCCCGATAATTCACGCGGGAAAGCATGCGCGAAAGACAAAAGCCCAACGCTGTCGAGCGCGGCTTCTACATCTTTGCGCGCAGCCTCGCGCGACAATCCGGCCAAGCGTAATGGCAGCCATACATTGTCGAAAGCACTGGCCCAAGGCATCAGCACGGCATCTTGAAAGACAAAGCCGATATCAGGCTGTCCGCTCACCCAGTCGATGCTGCCTGCGTTCGGGCTCATCAAACCTGCGATGAGGCGCAGCGCTGTTGATTTGCCGCAGCCTGAGGGGCCGAGCAAGCTCAAGAACTCGCCGTCCTCAATCGTGAGATTAAGATCAGCGAGCGCTTCAGCACCCTTGGCAAAACTTTTACCAAGGCCACGCAGATGAAGCAAAGCGGACATCGGCTTAGTTCTTCGGGCGCAGCGCGAGGCCAACGCCTTTGTTGACGAAGCGTGTGTCATAGGCGCGGCGATAATCAATCGAGGCTTTCACCACGCCCGCGCTCACCATTTTATCGAAGAAGCTTTTCATCCGGTCATCGGTCATCGCACCAATGCCCAGCGTGAGGGAATCTCCTGAATCAACGATGCCATAGTCTTTCATCTTGGCGATGGAGAAGGCGATCTGGTCATCGCGCATATCGGGATTGTCTTTGCGGATGAGATCATTGGCGGCAGCATTGTTGCCATAGATATAATTATACCAGCCAATGGCAGAGGCATCGATGAAGCGCTGCACAAGATCGGGATTCTTCTCGATCATGTCGCGGCGCACATCAATTGTGGTCGAATAAGTGTCATAGCCATGATCGGCCATGAGGAAGAGTTTGGGCTTGAACTTGCCCTGACGCTCGACCTCAAAAGGCTCGGCTGTGACATAACCCTGCTGGATCGAATTTTTGTCAGCGATGAAGGGCGCGGGGTTGAATGTATAGGGCTTCACTTTTTCTTCGCGAAAACCATAGGCCAGCTTCAACCACTGAAACACCGAGACGAGCGAATCCTTGCCGATAAAAGCTGTGGCGCGCGGCAGATCTTCGAGCTTGTCAAAGCCTGCATCAGGATGGGCCATGAGCACGAAAGGATCTTTCTGGAACATGGCAGCGACGGCGAGGGTCGGCACATTCTGTTCCACGGCCGAGAAGGCCTGAATCATATTCGCGCCCATATAGAAATCGACTTTGCCGCTGGCGAGCAGCAAGCGATTGTTGGTCTGCGGGCCGCCGGGAATGATCTTCACCTCAAGCCCGTATTTGGCATAGGTGCCATCGGCCACAGCTTGATAGAAGCCGCCATGTTCCGCCTCGGCGAGCCAGTTGGTGGCGAAAGTGATTTTGTCGAGCGCCACAGCACTGGTGCTGAGCAGGGAAAGGGCAATCGTAGCGCCCCAAGCCATAAGTGTATTTTTCACGATGCCTCCTTCCGGCCGATGCGGGCCCCCGGTGTCAAAACTCTCCTCTTGTCGCGGTTTACGGATGGCGGCGCAAGGCCGATCAGTCTAGCGGCTATGGGCTTGCGAGCGGAGCAGCCTCCCTCTAGCCTTCGCCCATGTTGCCAACACGCCTCTGGACCGAAATGACCACCCGCGACTTTGAGGGCGCGGATATGGAGCGCGTCATCGCGGTCCTGCCCTTGGGCGCTATCGAGCAGCATGGGCCGCATCTGCCAACCGGCACTGACAGCCAGATTTTGCAGGCCTATCTCGATCTGGTGCTGGAGCGCCTGCCAGAGGGCCTGCCTGTTCTGGTTCTGCCCGTGCAGCAGATTGGCGTCTCGCAGGAGCATCTGGATTTTCCCGGCACGCTCAGCCTGTCGCCCCAAACAGCGCTGGCAGCTTGGCTTGAGATTGGGGTCTGCATCGCGCGCACGGGCTGCCGCAAATTGGTGATCGCCAATTCGCATGGCGGCCATATCGGCCTCATGGATGTTTTGGCGCGTGAGTTGCGCCTGCGCCATCGCATGTTGGCGGTCTCGGCCTCATGGCATCGCTTTGGCTATCCCGATGGGCTCTTTAGCGCGCATGAGCGCCAGCACGGGATTCATGGCGGAGATATTGAAACCTCGCTCATGCTGCAGTTTCGTCCCGATCTGGTGCGGCCAGAAGAGCTGCAAGATTTCGTCCCCGCCAGTGTGGATATGGCGCAGACCTTCCAGTGGTTGAGTGCGACGGGGCGTCTGCCCATGGGCTGGATGGCGCAGGATCTGTCGGAGAGCGGCGCCATGGGCAATGCTGCGGCTGCCAGTGCGCATAAAGGCGAGGCGGCGGCTGACTATGGCGTCAGCGCCTTTATTGAATTGCTGCAGGATGTGGATGCCTTTGATCTGGCGCGCTTGGTGAGCGACTAGCTCACTCGCTCTTCCAGGGCATGGTCCATGTTTCTGTGATCGCGCGCCCGCCTGCATTGAGCGCGACGCGCACATCCACCACCTGAACGGGGTCAACCTGCACATCGACACCGACGCGGAAGCCCTTGGTATAAGGATTGGCGACAACGAAACTGTGCAGAATGCGGCCCTTGGAGCTGCTGGCCACGACTTCGAGTGCTTTGGGCTCGCTCTGGAAATAGGGCAGATCGCCACCGGCAAAATCAATGATGAAGCGGCGGGCATTGGGCGGGGCAGGGTCTTTGACGCTGACCGCTTTGGCCTGTGTCTGATAGGTATTGATCGCGCGGCCGAGTGGGGGCAAGCGCGGCATCTCAAGGCCCGATGTGATGCGCCAGCCAAAGCTCATCGGCTTATTGGGTTCGGGGGTCGCCTTGGGTACGAAAGCGGCCGAGATATTCTGCGTCGCTTCATCAGGCGCAGGGCTTTCGATCAGCTGGACGAGGCCCTCGCCCCAGCTCCCCTGCGGCTCTACCCAATAGGTCGGGCGCAGCTCATAGGCACCATCGAGATCCTGATAATGCTCAAAAGTGCGGTCGCGCTGGGCAAGGCCAAAGCCCTTGGGGTCTTTGTCCATGAAAGAAGAGGTCTCGATGCCTGCGGGATTGCGCAGCGGACGCCACAGCCATTCACCCACGCCATTGTTCATCAAGAGCCCGTCTGAATTGTGCAGTTCGGGGCGGAAGTCGCCAGCGATGCGGCGGTCATTCTCGCCGCTGAAGAAGCTGGAGGTGAGGGGCGCAAGGCCAATCTGCACACCGGCCTTGCGGGCAAAGAGGGTCACGCGCACATCCACCGCCGTCGTCTGGCCGGGGGTCAGATCAAAGCGATAGGCGGCGGTGAGGGCCTCGCTGTCGACCAAGGCATAGAAGGTGATGCGCTCAGCACCCGATTCAGGTGTCTCGATCCAGACTTCGCGCAAGAAGGGCTGCTGCGCGCCAGCACCCGGCAAGAGCAAAGTGCCTGCCGCCAGACCATAGCGCTGGCCACGACCCAGAATCTGGAACTGATCGCCCAGAAAAGCGAAGACCTCATCAAACTGGCGAGGATCATTGAGGGGGAAATGCAGTCGAAAGCCCGCAAAACCGGTATTCACCGGCAGAGGCTTTTCGAATTTGTTGCGGCCATAGTCGAACAGATTGGCCGTATAGGCCATGGGCGTGACGATGCCATCGCGGATCGTATTGATCGTGACGGGCCTGCGATGCTGGGCGCCCAGATGGAAGCTCTGCAGGCGAAACAGGGCGCCATTGCCAGCGAGCGCGGCACGATCTGGGCGAAAGCGGATATCCGCCCAGCTCTCCGCATCCATCTTGGCGAGTGGCTCGGGCAGGCTCTGCGGCGGCACCAGCGCAGCGCCAGCCAGATCGCGGGCGCGCTTGGTCACATCCTCATAGGTAAAGCGTGGGGCGGGGGCCGGGGCCGCAGGTACTGCAGGCGCGCTCTGGCCTTGGGGTTGCTGCGCTAGGGCCGCACTCACCGTCCAAGTGGCGCTGCTGAGCGCAAGGGAGGCGAGAAGCTTGCGGCGGTCGATCTTCGTCATGGCGGCAACAAACTCCCACACGGCAGTAAATTAGGAGGTAGCGAGCTTTGCGAGGCGGGGCAAGCGTTGTGCGACGGCAACACTTGGCCTCCAAGCGCACGCTTCGCAAAATATCTTCGGGAGAGGCTTAATTTTCGCTTGTGTCCCGCGAGAATCTGAATATTTATCCGCTTGCCCAAATCGCACGTGCCTGTGGTCGTGTGTCGGTTGGCGGGGATCCGGACAAGAGGCCGGTTAACCGTCAGAAAAAACCGGCAGCCGGAGGCGAACCGGCGAACCCCGCCAAACGGGGGACGCGACTTAAAGCAACGACGGACCGGGCTTTTTCGTCTCTGTCGGCCTCCAAAGCCGACTCACCGAAGAGGCTTGTCTATCTTGCCGCACGTGCGGAGGGGAGCTCATCCCGTCCAAACGATGGCCACCCGAACCTGATGACGTAATGTCTATCGGGCGAAAAGTGTCCACGGCGCTGCACCCGACCGGGTGCCCTCAGGCTGTAAGCCCAAGGGTCCGGTCACGGTTGGCGATAGTCTGCTATCCGCGTTTCCATCACGCGAATGGCGGAAGTCGTCATCCACGAAGCCAGTCTGAATGTGTGCGGCAAAGGCCGTACCCTTCGAAGGGATGCTGCGATGACCGATCGTATCCAAGACTTTCTCCGCCGACGTCGCGAAGAGGGACGTGACGAGGGCCCGTGCATGGTCCTCGACCTCGATGTCGTGCGTGACAATTACAAAGCCTTTGCGCAGTCGCTGCCTGATACGCGCGTCTTCTACGCCGTGAAGGCCAATCCTGCGCCAGAAGTGCTCGACCTGCTCGCGCGCCTTGGCTCTTGCTTCGACACGGCTTCGGTCGTGGAGATTCAGCAAGTGCTGGCAACCGGCTGCTCGCCTGAGCGCGTCTCCTTCGGCAATACGATCAAGAAAGAGCGCGATATTGCGCGCGCTTATGAGCTGGGCATTCGCCTCTTCGCCGTTGATTGCGTCGAAGAGGTCGAGAAGATTGCGCGTGTCGCTCCCGGCTCGAAAGTGTTCTGCCGCATTCTGTGCGATGGCTCGGGCGCTGAATGGCCGCTGTCGCGTAAATTTGGCTGCGTGCCTGAGATGGCCACGCAGGTGCTCGATCGTGCGCATCAGCTCGGCCTGCAGGCCTATGGCGTGTCCTTCCATGTGGGTTCGCAGCAGCGCAACCCGCGCATGTGGGACGGCGCTCTCAAGGCATCGGCCACAATCTTCCGTGAGCTGGCTGAGCGCGGCATTCACCTGTCGATGGTCAATCTCGGCGGTGGCTTCCCCACCAAATATCTCAAGGATGTGCCGGCGGTGCGCGCCTATGGCCAAGCGATCTTCCGCAGCCTGCGCAAGCATTTTGGCAATGCCATTCCCGAGACGATCATTGAGCCGGGTCGCGGCATGGTCGGCAATGCAGGTGTGATCGAAGCGGAAGTCGTGCTGATTTCGAAGAAGTCGGACGATGATTCTGTGAAGTGGGTCTATCTCGACATCGGCAAGTTCAATGGTCTTGCCGAGACTATGGATGAGATGATCCGCTATCCGATCCGCACGGAATTTGACGGCGATGCGGTTGAGCCTTGTGTCTTGGCGGGCCCGACCTGCGACAGTGTCGATGTGCTGTATGAGAAGGATCCCTATTTCCTTCCCGTCAGCCTCGAAATCGGCACGAAGGTTCTGATTGAAGGAACGGGCGCCTATACGACGACCTATTCCGCTGTGGGCTTTAACGGCTTCCCGCCGCTTCAGTCTTACGTCATCTGATCTGACGTCCCGCGCGGAGCGGGGCGCCTCATCCCTCAGTCTGTCCCGAACGGCCCCTAGGGGTGCGAGGGTCGTCCATGTCCTCGAAGGAGGCTTGCATGACCTTGTCTGCTGCTGCGCGCATCTCTGCGCCCGTTTATCCGCTCGTCGTTGAAGCGGCCTCAATGCGCATTGGCGATGAGCAGCGCTGCGATGTGGCGGCGCGCGAGGCTTTGCTTGACGATGCTTTTGGTGCATCGCGTTTTGAGAAGACCTGCGAGCTGTTGCGCGTGGCGCGTTTGCCCGCACGTCATCTTGCGCTTGTCGCAAAAGACAAAGGCGCGGTGGTTGGCACTTTGCGCTTCTGGCATGTGAATGCGGGTGGCGTTGATGCGCTGTTGCTCGGACCTTTGGCTGTGGCCCATAGCCATCGCAGCTGCGGGCTTGGTGGTGCCTTGATGCGCACGGGTCTGGCGCGCGCGGCAGCTCTCGGTCACAAAGCTGTCATCCTTGTGGGTGATGAGGCTTATTACACTCGCTTTGGCTTTTCGCGCGCAAATGCGGCGCGTCTTGATTTGCCGGGCTGGTATGAGCCTTCGCGCTTTCTGGCTCTGGAGCTTGCGTCTGCAAGTCTGGCGCGCGCGCAAGGCATGGTGGTGGCCACTGGCCGCCTGGATGAGGCAGCTCTGTCGCGCGCGGCTTGAGGCTTGGCGCTGCAGTTTTGAAACACGGCGAATGGCCGGGGTCCTTTGGGCCCCGCTCGCATTTTGGAGATGAGAATGAGCAACTGGCCCGTATATGCATCCATCAGTGGCCCGATCGTGATGATCGGCTTCGGCTCTATTGGTAAGGGCACTTTGCCGCTCATCGAGCGTCACTTCAAATATGACGCGACCCGCATTGTCGTGATCGACCCCAATGATGCGGATCGCGCTTTGGCCGAGAAGCATGGCGCACGCTTCATCAAGGCCTCGGTGACAAAAGATAATTATCGCGAATTGCTGACGCCTTTGCTCACCGCTGGCGGTGGTCAGGGTTTTTGCGTCAATCTTTCGGTCGATACATCCTCCGTTGCGATCATGGAACTCGCGCGCGAATTGAATGCACTTTATATCGACACGGTGGTTGAGCCTTGGGCGGGCTTTTACTTCGACACGTCTTTGGGTGCTGATGCGCGCACCAATTATGCGCTGCGCGAGACGATGCTCGCTGCACGTCGTCGCAATCCCGGTGGCACGACGGCTGTCTCCACCTGCGGTGCGAATCCGGGCATGGTGTCATGGTTCGTCAAACAGGGCCTTGTGAATATTGCGCGCGATCTTGGCCACAAGGGCGAAGAGCCGACGACGCGCGAAGGCTGGGCGAAGTTGGCGCATCAGCTGGGTGTGAAGGGTGTGCATATTGCCGAGCGCGATACGCAAGTCGCCAAGACGCCAAAGCCCATGGATGTCTTCGTCAACACCTGGTCGGTTGAGGGCTTTGTGTCTGAAGGCATGCAGCCTGCCGAACTGGGTTGGGGCACACATGAAAAGTGGAAGCCGGCCAATGCTGGCACCCATTCAGCTGGCTGCGGCGCGGCGATCTATCTCAACCAGCCAGGTGCCAATACGCGCGTGCGCAGCTGGTGCCCGACGCCCGGCCCGCAATATGGCTTCCTCGTCACGCATAATGAATCGATCTCGATCGCCGATTACTACACGGTGCGTGAGGGCGATAAGGTCGTCTATCGTCCGACCTGCCACTATGCCTATCACCCCGCCAATGATGCCGTGCTCTCCTTGCATGAAATGTTTGGCCGCTCGGGCAAGGTGCAGGACCAGCACTATATCCTCAATGAGGATGATATCGTCAGCGGGATCGACGAGCTTGGTGTGCTGCTCTATGGCCATGGCAAGAATGCTTATTGGTATGGATCGCAGCTCTCGATTGAAGAGACGCGTGAGATTGCGCTCTATCAAAATGCAACAGGTTTGCAGGTCTCCTCTGCTGTGCTCGCGGGCATGGTCTGGGCGTTGGAAAATCCCAATGCGGGTATCGTTGAGGCTGATGAGCTTGATTACAAGCGCTGCCTCGAAGTCCAGACGCCGTATTTGGGTCCGGTCAAAGGCTATTACACCGACTGGACGCCGCTTGATGATCGCCCCGGTTTCTTCCCCGAAGATATTGACGAGAGCGATCCCTGGCAGTTCCGCAATATTCTGGTGCGATAAGCGCAAAGGGCGGGCCATAAGGTCCGCCCTTTTTCGTGGAACGGTCTTTGATTTGCCTTCTGCCGCTTTCTCGTCAAACTTGTCAGCGACTCATGGTGAGCCGTTGGAGGCTCTGTGCGATGCGATGCCTTGCCCTTTTACTGCCCTTGCTTCTGTGGAGCTTGCCCGCGCGCGCCCATCCCCATGTGTGGATCGTGGTGACGAGCGAGGTTCTGTTCACTGACGGCAAGATCTCTGGCATCCGCCATCACTGGACCTTCGATGATATGTATTCGGCCTTTGTCACGGCCAATCTGACAGAGGCAGGCAAGAGCCCGAGCGCGGCTGATCTGGCAGCCATTGCGCAGCAGAATGTCGCCGACCTCAAAGATTTTTCTTACTTCACGGTGCCAAAAGAGTCCGGTCGCAAAGTCGCCTTTGGTGAGCCCAGCGACATCTCCATGACCTATGATGCCAAGACGCAGCAGGCGACGTTGCATTTCACTCTGCCCTTGCAAAGTGCTTTGGCAGGCCGTGCCTTTGCCTTCCAGATTTATGATCCGGGCTATTTCGTCAGCTTTGCTTTCGAAAAGGGGCAGTCGGTGACATTGGTCGGGGCGCCGCAAGGTTGCTCGCTGAGTATCACCAAGCCGCAGCCTCTCGCGCAGGATGATAGCAAGACACTGAACGAATCTTTCTTCTCAGGCCTGTCGCCGGGTGCAGACTTCGGCATCAAATTGGCGGATCGCGCTCTTGTCGCCTGTCCGTAAGATCGCACTCTGTGCTGCACTTCTTGGTCTTGTTGTCTTGGTGGGCGGCGAGGCGATGGCGCAGGCGCGTCATCCCTTTCAAGTGGGCATTAGCGAAGGCGGCGGGCAGGCGAGTGGCGCGGTTGGTTTCATCCTCGCGCAACAGGCGATGTTTGAGCGCATGATGAGTGTTGCCGTGCGCGCCATTCGCGCGGGTGAAGGCGGGCTGTGGGCCTTGGTCTCTTTGGCTTTTGCCTATGGTGTCTTTCACGCCGCGGGGCCCGGCCATGGCAAGGCGGTGGTGGCAGCCTATCTTGTGGCCAATGAGCAGGCGCTGAAGCGCGGTCTTGTCATCTCTTTCGCCGCTGCGATTTTGCAAGGTCTCATCGCCATTGCTGTTGTGGGTATTCTCGCACTGCTTCTCAACGCAACCGCGCGCCAGATGCGCGATGCGGCACAGATGGTCGAGATTGCGAGTTTCGCGGGCATTGCCCTGTTTGGCGCTTGGCTCACGTGGCGCAAGGCGCGCGCTTTGTGGTGGGCGCTGCGGCCAAAGCCTGCGCTGAGTGCGCGCTTCATCTGTGAGGCTTGCGAGGCTGATGCCGCGCATGAACATGGCCCCGATTGCGGGCATATTCATATGCCCGATCCTGCCAAATTGGGGCGCGATTTTTCCTGGCAAGAGGCTGCTGCGACTGTGGTGGCGGCGGGATTGCGCCCCTGTTCAGGTGCCATTCTCATTCTCGTCTTTGCGATGGCGCAGGGGATTTTTTACGCCGGTATTTTGGCCACCATCGCCATGTCGCTGGGTACGGCTTTGACGACGGGTGCGCTTGCAGCTTTGGCTGTTCTTGCCAAAGGCACAGCATTACGCCTCACCAGTGCGGACTCGCAGCGCAGCGTGATTGTGCTGCGCGCACTTGAGACCACAGCAGCCGTGCTTGTTTGCGCGCTTGGGATTGGCCTGTTGCTGGGCGTGACGGGCGCTGGTTTTTAAAGACCGAGCACGCCGCCATCGCCGCGCGGATCATGCGCCGCTGCGATGCGCCCCTTTGTGTCACGCAGCAAGGCGCCCGCATGGCCGAAGGTCTCGCTGCGCGCCACTTCGCTGATCTCATGGCCGCGCTTGGAGAGTTCGCGCAGCACTGTGGGGTCGAGCCCCTCTTCGAGATCAAGACTTCCGTTGTGCGCATGAAAGCGTGGCGCAGTGATGGCCTCTGCCAGATCCATGCCCAAAGCAATGCGCGAGGCGATTTGCGCTTGTGCAGCTGGCTGTGCATCGCCGCTCATGCTTCCATAGGCCAGCACACGCCCGTCATCAAAGACGCACAAAGCGGGGCTGAGCTTTTGCAAAGGTCGCTTGCGGGCTTGCAAGAGTTGCGGTGAGCTTGGGTCCAGCGAAAAATGGGCCGCGTGATTGTTCAGCAGAACGCCGGTGCGTGGCAGAACGCAGCCTGACCCATAGGGCGTACCGATTGATTGGCTATAGGCCACGACAAAGCCGCGCGCATCACTGGCACTCATGAAGACGCCATCAAGCGCGCTTGTGGGGGCGGGCCATGATGCTGCGCGCGCCATGTCCACGGCTTCGCTCTCGCGTTCCATCAAGGGGCTTGCCAGAAGATCAGCGGCGCGATGATCGGCGAAGGCAGGATCCACGCACAGCGCATCGCGCAACTTATGTGCGCGCTTGCTCGCCTCGATCAGGACATGTAAATGGTCAGCACTGTCGCAGCGCTTGATCGCTTTGCGCTCATAAATGCCGAGCAGCAGCAAAGCAGCGAGGCCTTGTGTTGAGGAGGCGGGCGCATAATGGCTGCGACCTGCGATTTTGAGCGCGAGTGGCTCGCGCACTTTGGCCTCTTGCTTGGCGAAGTCCTCGCGCGTCAACAGATGGCGCAGGGCCTCGCAATCAGCGCCGATTTCGCGCGCGACATCGCCGTCGTAAAAATCACGCAGGCCCGCATGGGCGAGTTGCTCCAAAACATCCGCCAGTTTCTCATAGCGGCGGATCGCATCATCTTTCGGCCATTCGCCTGCCTCCAGAAAGAGCGTGGCAAAGCCGGGGGCCTCGATGGGCGCGCGCTGGCGGTTTTGCGAGGGCGAGACCGCTGCGCCTTGACGGGCGAGCGAGATGGCATCGCGCAGCAGATCGGACAGGGGCAGGCGCCCGCCGGTCGCGCGGGCATAGTCGAGGGCAAGCTGCCAGCCGCTGACAGCGCCCGGCACGGTGAGGGTGGCGGCAAGGCCGTGGCGGGGCATAGTGACATGGCCCAGCTTGCGCAAAGGGTCCGCGCTGGCGGCTTTTGCGGCCAGGCCACTCGCTTCAAAGGACAAAATACGGCCCTTGGGCTCGCGCACCAGCCAGATACCATCCCCGCCAAGGCCGCTGAGATGGGGATAGGCGACTGAAAGCGTGGCGGCCATGGCGACCATGGCCTCAACCGCCGTGCCGCCCATCGCCAGAATGGTCTGGCCGCTTTGTGTGGCCGCCCCATGGGGTGCGGTCACGGCGGCGCTCGCGAAGATTTCAGTCTGACCCATAGAAGCCTTGGTGTTGCACCGGTGCAGAGGGATGGTATAGGTGCCTCCATGACCCCAAGCGAGTCCCATTCGGAGCAGGCTGTGACCAAGGCCAAGGCGATCAACTGGCAAAACACACTGACCATCGTCAGCGTGGCCATTCTGGTTGGCACTGAGCTTGTGGGCATGACCTGGGCTGCCGGTTGGGCCTTGGGCGGCCTTTTGGGTCTGCCCCCCATCGTCAGCGCGGGCGTCGAAGTGCTGGGCGGAATCGTCGGTCTGGTGCTGCTCTATTACTTCGTGCGCGCGGCGCTGAAGGTCGAGCCCATCCGCGAATAGGCCTTACGGGCAGGGTTTCATCACCATGATGTCGCCGCCGTCTTGCGGTGTGCCGATGCGTTGGCATTGGCCGTTGGCGCAGAGCGACCAACCTTGCGGGATCGCATCTGACCGGCGCAGCAGGACTTCTGGCAGGGCGGGGACTTTGGGCGTCCAGCGCCACCAGCGACCATCAAAGCGCGCGCCGTCTCCTGGCTCCATCCCCGCGCCCATATGCTCAATCCGCGCCTCTTCGAGCAACAGGCCTTGTTCGGTGACGCGCCAGTCTTCTTCCCAGCGCGTCTTTTCGATGGAATGCGTCCAGCCCAGAGTGAAGGTCGAGGCGGCGAGCTTGATGAGGCCCGCTGCCGTGACGATGCACAGACTCATGCGCGCCGCGCCGCCCGCCAATTGCTGATGGTGAGGACAGCGGTGAGCGCCACGGCCACCAGATGCAAATTGGTATTGGGCACGATGAAGAAGGCACCCGCCAAACCAGCGGTGATGCGCTCGAGCTTCGTGACCTGTGTCATGAAATACCCAATGGCCGCGACACCGCAGATCAAAATGGTCAGGCAGGCTTTGAAGAAGGCCCAGCCAAGTTCCACTACATAGCCATATTCAGCCGCCAAAGCGCCGCCGGCCTGCATCATCAAAGTTGGCTCATAGACACCCATGAAGGGGATGATGAAGCCTGCGAGTGCGATGCGTGTCGCCTGCCAGCCAATCGCATCGGGGCTCGCCTTGGCGATGGGGGCCGCTGCGAGGGCTGCCAGAGCTACAGGCGGTGTGAGATCGGCGATAATGCCATAATAGAAGACGAACATATGGCTGCTGATGAGCGGCACACCCAGTTGCAATAAAGCGGGCGCAGCGAGCGATGCGGTGATGATGTAAGTGGGGATGGTGGGAAGGCCTGTGCCCAGAATGATCGAGGTCACCATCACCAAGAGCAAGCACAAGAAGAGTGACTCGCGCCCGAATGACACGATCCAATTGCCGAAGATCGTTGCCGTGCCGGTGAGAGTGAGTGTGCCGATGACAGTGCCAACGATGGCGCAGGCAAGACCAACAGGCAGAGCCTGACGCGCGCCCTCAGCCAAAACATCGCGGCAGATGAGCAGGGTCTCGCGCCCGCCGCGTGTGAGCAAACAGGCGAGTGCCAAAGCGCCCACGAGCCACAGCAAGACATTGACGCCAAGCTTCAGGAAGCTTGCCGCTACAAGACCAAGGCAGATCCACATCGCGGCGCGCAGTGCATTGCCTTTGAGATTGAGCGCAACCGCGCTGCCCAAAATCATGACGACTGTCAGAGCAAGGCCGATGGAGCCTGCAAAGAGCGGCGTGAATCCATCCATCAACAACCAGACGAGAACAGCGAGTGGCAGAGCCAGATGCCATTGACGTTTGAAAGCTGCGAGCGGGCTTGGCAGATCAGCGCGCGGAATGCCCATAAGCCCATGTTTGCCAGCCTCCAGATGCACCATCCAGAAGGCCGAGGCGAAATACAGAATAGCAGGAATGATCGCGGCTTTGACGATCTCCGCATAAGGCACATTGATATTTTCAGCCATGATGAAGGCAACGGCGCCCATGACAGGCGGCATGATCTGCCCGCCCATGGAGGCGGTCGCTTCAACACCGCCCGCAAAAGAGCCGCGATAGCCAAAGCGCATCATCAAGGGAATGGTGAACTGACCCACGGTGACAACATTGGCAACGCCTGAGCCTGAGATCGTGCCCATGAGCGCAGATGAAATGACCGCGACTTTGGCAGCGCCGCCACGCGCCCAGCCCACAAGACCGAGCGCGACATCATTGAAGAGCTGGATCATGCCAGCGCGTTCCAAAAACGCGCCGAATAGAATGAAGAGATAGATATAGGTCGCAGAAATGCCCGTGGGCGTTGCATAGATGCCCTCGGTGCCAAAGCTCAATTGTTCGATGATCTGTTCGAAGTCGAAGGGGCGATGATCAAAAGGCGCGGGCAGCAGATGGCCCCAGGCCGCATAAGCGATGAAGGCAAGGCAAATGAGTGGCAGGGCCGCTCCCATCAGGCGCCACGAAATAGCAAAGAGAATGACGATGGTGGCGATGCCGATGGCGTAATCTTCATGCGTCAATTCGCCTGCGCGGTTCACAAGCTCGGCGTAGAAAATCCAGTGATAGAGGCCGATGGCAAGGCCTGCAAAACCAGCTGCCCAGATGAGGCTTTTGAACACAAGCGAGGGCGCGCGATGATTGGCAACAAGGCCGCAGGCAACCAGAACCAGCAAGCCGACATGCACAGCGCGCAGCACTTGCGTGGGGAGCGGCGCAAAGATCGCCGTGTAAATCTGAAAGACGGAGAAAGCGACAGCGATGGCAAAGAGCGCGAGGCCTGAGAAGCCAGAGCCAAAGCCTGCTGGCAGGTGATGCTCAATATCAAATTCGCTGGGCGCAGATTGAATCTGCTCGCTCTGGTGTGTCACGCTCATCAAGCTCATCCTGAAACTGGGGAGCCCGCAGGCTCCCCAAAAGGGACATCTTATTTGGCAATGCCTTTTTCGCGGAAGTAGCGCTGCGCGCCCGGATGAACCGGCACAGGCATGCCCTCGAGGGCTTTTTCAAGCTGGATGTCGCGGGCGGCCTGATGGGCGGCCACGAGTTCGTCGCGCGATTCAAACACGCCTTTCACCATCTGATAGGCAAGCTCGTCCGACAGATTGGAGCGTGTCACGAGATAGTTCACCACAGCAGCGGCCTGCACATCTTGCGTCTGGCCGGTGTAAGTATTGGCCGGGATGATCGCTTTGACATAGGGGGCGCCGATTTTGTCGACGAGCGCGGCAGGCACTTCCACCACATTGATCTCGAGCGAGGCAGCAAGATCGCGGATCGCTGCAACGCCAAGACCAGCAGACTGAAGCGTGGCATCAAGCTGGCGGTTCTTGATGAGATCGACCGATTCAGCGAAGGGCAGATATTCGACCTTGCCGAGATCTTTGTAGCTGAGGCCAGCGCCTGAGAGAATCGCGCGCGCATTGAGTTCGGTTCCCGACTTCGGCGCGCCCACCGACAGGCGCTTCCCCTTGAGATCGGCGAGCGTCTTGATGCCGCTCTCCTTGGAGGCGACGATTTGGATGAAGTTGGGATAGATGGCGCACAGGCCGCGCAAACGGTCGAGCTTGCCCTTGAAGCCTGCTTCTTCATCGCCGGCCCAAGCAAAGGCCAAGGAGTCGCCCAGTGTGAAGGCAATCTCGCCTTTGCCCGATTGCAACAGGACTAGATTTTCAACAGAGGCTTTGGTGGCCTGTACTGAAGGCCGCGCACCTGGAATGCGCTGGCTGAAGATTTTTGAGAGCGCGACACCCATCGGGTAATAGACACCCGATGTGCCGCCCGTCAGCACATTGATGAAGTCGCTCGATTGGGCAAAGGCGGGGGTCATGGCTGCGGCCAAAGATCCGGTAAGGCCAGCGGTGAACTGGCGGCGTGTGGTCGTCATAGGTCGTCCTCCCATTCCATTGCTTGGCGCCAATTATGGGGTCTGGGCGAGAATTTTCCAAATGCCGAGATGGCGCTACGAGCCTGCTCTTTTCTTATGCCCCCCGAACGTGGCAAGCTGTGGCGCAGATCAAGGTCAGGCCACGGCCTCTTGGGGGAAACACAATGACCGCACAGCGCGGCTACGACTATATCATCATCGGTGCTGGCTCGGCCGGTTGCGTTTTGGCCAACCGCCTGAGTGCGTCAGGTACAGACAATGTCCTCATTCTGGAGGCGGGCGGGCGCGATCTTGACCCGCTCATTCATGTGCCGGTTGGCCTTGGCAAAATGCATCAATATCGCCTGCATGACTGGGGCTATGATGCCGAGCCCGATCCTGCGCTCCATGGGCGTTCGATTGAGGCGATGCGCGGCAAGGTTCTGGGTGGCTCGCATTCCATCAATGTGATGGCCTATACGCGCGGTGATCGGGGTGACTATGACCGCTGGGCGCGCGAAGAGGGCGCAACCGGCTGGTCCTATCGCGAGGTTCTGCCCTATTTCAAACGCGGCGAAACCTGGTGCGAGGGTGAGAATAAATATCGCGGTGGTTCGGGCGAGGTCTTCGTGCGCTGGAGCGGGCGGCCTGATCCTTTGTTTGATTCCTGGACGCAAGCGGGCAAGGCCTCTGGCTTTCGCGAAAACGAGGATTTCAACGGCGAGACGACCGAGGGCTTTGGTCTCATCCAGCAGACGATCAAGGACGGCAAGCGCCATTCAGCCGCGCGCGCGCATCTGCATCCCGCACTCAAGCGCCGCAATCTCAGCCTCGAAGTCAAAGCCCATGCCACGCGTATTTTGTTTGAAGGTACGCGCGCGGTGGGTGTGGAATATCGCAAGGATGAGATGACCCACCGCGTCTATGCGGAAAAAGAAGTCATCATCTCTTCGGGTGCGTTCAATGCGCCGCAATTGTTGATGCTGTCGGGCATCGGGCCTGATGCGCATTTGCGCGAACATGGCATCAAGACTCTGGTTGATTTGCCGGTTGGTAAAAATCTGCAAGACCATCTGGCCGCATGGTTTGCATGGTCACGCAAACAGCCGGGCTTCTTCCATCAATTGCTGCGTTTTGATCGTATGTCGATTGCGATGATGCAGGCCTATTTGTTTGGCAAAGGTCCGGGGACGGATGTGCCGGGCAGTCTGTTTGCCTTCATCAAGACTGATACGTCACTTGAATATCCGGATATGGAATTCATCTTCCGTGGCACGGCGGCCAATGCGCATCTGTGGTTCCCCGGCATCGTGCCGCCCTTTGAGGACACTTATGCCATTCGTCCGGCCTTGATGCGTCAAAAGAGCCGTGGCGAAGTTTTGCTGCGCTCGAGCGATCCCTTCGCCAAGCCTGCGATCCATTATAATTTCCTCACCCATCCAGATGATCTCAAAACCATCATCAAGGGCACGCGTCTGGCGCTCGATGTCGCGCATCAGCCTGCGATGAATGACTATCGCGGCGCGCCCGCTGGCCCGCCCTTAATCAAGAGCGATGCGGATATTGAGGAGTGGTTCCGCAAGACCGCGATCACCGTGCATCATCCTTGCGGGACTTGCCCGATTGGTCCGGTGCTCGATCCTGAATTGCGCGTGCACGGGATTGAAGGTCTGCGCGTTGTCGATGCGTCTGCCATGCCCAGCATCGTGGGTGCGCATATCAATGCCTGCGTTTTGATGATCGCCGAGCGCGGTGCCGACTTCATTCGCGGCCTGCCGAAATTGCCGGCCGCGCAGGGCGTGTGATCAGGCGCGCAATTTCTTCGGGTGGTTCGTCTTCAACGTGAGTTCGAAGAGCGCGCCACCCGGAGTGGAACTGGCCAGTTCTTCGATTTTTGGCCAGTTCGCCAAAATGCGTTCGAGCTGTTTTACTACGGTCGATTTTTCCAAACCGCGCGATAAAAAGAAGCCGACAAATTTTGCCTGCTGGAACGCACCTCGTTCGGCATGTCGCCGGGTGATGGCGCGGTCAGCGGAGAAGACCACCCACTGGCCGTGGGCGCTTAAATCAGAAATCCAGTCCACATCGCTCGTCGTGCGGTCGAAACGCTCTGAGAGCCAGGTCACATCGTGCCTGCCTTTGAACAATTCGCGCAGCGCCCGCGCCATGGCGGGTGACAGATTGTGATCAAAAAAGATCTTCAAGCAGCCAAAAGCTCTTTCTCAAATGAAATGGCGTCACGAACAACTTGGATGGAAACATCATAAAGATTGGCGACAATGTCTTCGGAGCCCTCAGCCTCGAAAGCCTGTGCCAAGGTCAGGGTCGGAATGCCTGAGCCTGCGTGAATGGGCTGACCAAAAGCGCGCGCAGGATCAACGATGATTGACTTGCGGCCATGAAAGGGCCGCCAGCGCATGACCTTGCCACTCTCATCGAAATCGAGGTCGCGGAAGGTGCGTGCAATAATGTCCCGCAGCGCATATTGCTTGTGCTTGAGGTCCAGCACGGCGACATCAGCCTCTTTCAGCCCTTCAAGAAAAATCGTGCGGCCATCTGTTTGAAAGCGGCGCGTGCTGAGGGGATGGTCATCGCCAATAGAGTCGCGGGCGTGGCGCAAACATGTACGGATGGTTTGCAGCGAGAGGCCTATCTCAAGAAACTGCGCCACAAAGCGCAGCTCCATGAGATCGCGAAAGCCGAGCTCGACCGAGCGACCCTGGGGCCATTGGACTGGCCACAGAGCTGGCTGGCGATGGCGCTCATTACCCCGTTTGTAGCTATAGCCACTCACCCAGCGGCGGATGCTGGCGGCATCGATCTTCAACAGACGGGCCGCCTCGGGAATTGAATAACATCCAATCCCCAAGGGCATAGCATTTTTTGACATGCAGGCCCGCTTCGTCATGGCGAAAATCTAGCACAAAGCGCAGATTGGTTGAAGCGGGTGGTTTTTCTAAAACTCCACCACACTGCGGATCGACTTGCCTTCATGCATCAGGTCGAAGCCTTCGTTGATGCGTTCCAGCGGCAGTTTGTGGGTGATGAGGTCGTCGATATTGATGCGACCTTCCATATACCAGTCGACAATACGCGGCACATCGGTGCGCCCGCGCGCGCCGCCAAAGGCAGTGCCTTTCCACACGCGTCCGGTGACGAGCTGGAAGGGGCGTGTTGAGATCTCTGCGCCTGAGGGTGCAACGCCAATGATGATGGATTGGCCCCAGCCGCGATGGCAGCATTCGAGTGCTTGGCGCATGACAGTCACATTGCCCGTGCAGTCGAAGGAATAATCTGCACCGCCATCGGTGAGGTTGACGAGATAAGGCACAAGATCGGTGCCCACTTCGTTGGGATTGACGAAATGCGTCATGCCAAATTTTTCGGCGATGGCTTTGCGGGCGGGATTGATATCAACGCCGATGATCTGCTCTGCGCCAATCATGCGCAGACCCTGAATGACATTGAGGCCGATGCCACCAAGACCAAAGACCACAGCGCGGCAACCAGCTTCTGCTTTGGCGGTCCAGATCACCGCACCAATGCCGGTGGTGACGCCACAGCCGATATAGCAGACCTTGTCGAAGGGTGCGTCTTCGCGGATTTTGGCGAGCGCAATTTCTGGCGCAACGATGAAATTCGAGAAGGTCGATGTGCCCATATAGTGCAGCACGGGTTCGCTGTCGCAGCGGAAGCGGCTTGTGCCATCGGGCATCAGGCCCTTGCCCTGTGTCGCTCTGATCGAGGTGCACAGATTGGTCTTGCGCGACAGACAGCTTTTGCACTGGCGACATTCAGGCGTGTAGAGCGGAATGACGTGATCGCCTTTTTTGAGGCTCGTCACGCCCGCGCCCACATCCACCACAATGCCCGCGCCTTCATGGCCGAGCACGCAGGGAAAGAGCCCTTCAGGATCAGCGCCCGAGAGCGTGTAATAATCGGTGTGGCAAATGCCGGTGGCCTTGATCTCGACCAGCACTTCGCCCGCCTTGGGGCCATCAAGATCCAGTTCGACGATTTCGAGGGGCTTTTTGGCAGCGAAAGCGACAGCGGCTCTGGTCTTCATGGCAAATCCTTTTCGAAATGAGGCGGGGCATCCCGGACGCCCAGCATAGCGCTGACCCGTTAACGCGCCATCCTGGGCCATGGCGTCTGGACCTGAGGGGGGTGATGTTATAATGTAACATCTCAGTCAGGACGGGTCCGATGGCGTTGCAGCATCATCATCCAGAGCATGGCCACAGCCATGACCACGGTCACAGCCACGGGTCGGCCCATAGCCATGCTCATGCTGGGCCACAGATGGTCGCTGGCGGCCATTCTCATGCTCAAGCTGCCCCTATAGCGGCCTCTCTGCTTCGCCTGTCTGCGGGCCTTAGAATAGCTCTGGCGGCGTGCCTGTCTGCGGCCATCTGGCTGGGCGTCTATTGGGCGGTGCGCTGACATGGCGGCAGCTCTTCACTTCCATGACCTGACTTTGGGTTATGACCTGCACCCCGCCGTGCATCATCTTGAGGGCAGTGTGGCGCGCGGCGATCTGCTGGCCGTCTGCGGTCCCAATGGGGCGGGCAAATCCACTTTGCTCAAAGCCATTGCCGGGGCCATCGAGCCTTTGGGCGGCAAGGTGGAGCGGCTCGCCTGCAAGGCGCGCGAGATTGCCTATCTGCCGCAAGCTGCCGAAATCGACCGCAGCTTCCCGGTCAATGTCTTCGACATGGTGGCCATGGGCTTTTGGCATTCGTTGGGCCTGTTTGGCGGCATCTCCCGCGCTCAGCGCCAGCGTGTTTTTGACGCCATCGCCTCTGTGGGTCTGACCGGCCTTGAGGATCGCTCCATCGGCACTTTGTCGGGCGGGCAGATGCAGCGCATGTTATTCGCGCGGCTGTTGTTGCAAGATGCGCCGGTGATTTTGCTCGATGAGCCTTTCACCGCCATCGACAGCAAAACAACGGCAGATTTGCTGGCCGTTGTTGCGCGCTGGCACCGCGAAGAGCGCACCGTCATTGCTGTGCTGCATGATGACGAGATTATCCGCCGGCACTTCCCCAAAGCGCTTTTGTTGGCGCGCGAGGCGGTGGCTTGGGGCGCAACCAATGACGTCCTGACCGGCGAAAATCTGCTGCGCGCAAGGCGCATGGTCGAGGCTTTCGACCGGCAAGCGCATGAATGTGAGCGTGTCGCGTGATCTATGATCTTCTCTTCGCTCCTTTCGCGGAATTTGAATTCATGCGCCGCGCTTTGATCGGTGGCATGGCTTTGGCACTGGCGGGTGCGCCGCTTGGGATTTTTCTCATTCTGCGCCGCTTGTCTTTGACCGGCGATGCCATGTCCCATGCGATCCTTCCGGGCGCGGCCATTGGCTATCTCGTCTCTGGCCTGTCGCTGGGTGCCATGACTTTGGGCGGTCTTATTGCGGGCTTTGTGGTGGCTCTGGCCTCGGGCGCTGTGGCGCGCGTCACGGTGCTGCGCGAAGATGCTTCGCTGGCCGCTTTCTATCTCATCTCGCTCGCTTTGGGTGTGACCATCGTCTCGCTCAAAGGCTCGAATATCGATCTTCTGCATGTTCTCTTCGGCAATGTGCTGGCGCTGGATGAGCCAACGCTCTATCTCCTCGCCGCCATCGCCAGCATGACCCTCTTCGGCCTTGCTCTGATCTATCGTCCCTTGGTGCTGGAGACGGTCGATCCTTTGTTCCTCGCCAGTGTCAGCCGCGCCGGTGCGCCGGTTCAGCTGATCTTTCTGGCGCTCGTGGTAATGAATCTCGTTGCCGGTTTTCATGCCCTTGGCACTTTGATGGCGGTGGGGCTGATGATGCTGCCAGCGGCGGCAGCCCGCATGTGGAGTGCCGATATCAGCGCCATGAGCATCATTGCCTGCGCCATCGGGGTGGCCTCGGCCTATCTGGGCCTCATCGTCTCCTTCCACACGGGCGCGCCCTCCGGCCCGCTCGTCATTTTGGTGGCGGGGCTGTTCTATCTCGTCTCGCTGGTCTTTGGCCGGGCGGGCGGCTTGGTGCGGCTCATCCGCCCGCGCCGCCATCTTGAGGCCTGAGCTGGTCGAAATGTGGCCGGGGACTTACATCAGGCCCCCTTCACCCAATATAAGGGGCATCCGGCCGAGCGGGCCTGCCCGCCGCCCCAGACTTTTGCGCCCCTGCGCCCATTCTCGGAGAGACCATGTCTGACAAGATCCCCGTCACCGTGCTCACAGGCTATCTGGGTGCGGGCAAGACGACGCTGCTCAACCGCATCCTGTCGGAAGATCACGGCCATAAATTCGCGGTCATCGTGAATGAGTTTGGCGAGATCGGCATCGACAATGATCTTGTGGTCGGTGCTGATGAAGAAGTCTTCGAGATGAACAATGGCTGCATCTGCTGCACGGTGCGCGGCGATCTCATTCGCATCGTCGAAGGCCTGATGAAGCGTCGCGGTAAATTCGATGCGATCATCGTCGAGACCACCGGCCTTGCTGATCCTGCACCCGTCGCCCAAACCTTCTTCGTCGATGAAGATGTGCAAGAACGTTCGCGCCTTGATGCGGTGGTGACGGTGGCTGATGCCAAATGGCTCAGCGCGCGCCTCAAGGATGCGCCCGAAGCCAAGAACCAGATCGCTTTTGCCGATGTCATCATCCTCAACAAGATGGATCTTGTGAGCGAAGAAGAAGCGCGCGAAGTCGAGGGCCGTATTCGCGCCATCAACCCCTATGCCAAGCTGCACAAGACAACCAAATGTCAGGTGCCGCTTGATGCTGTGCTCGGTCGCAATGCATTCGACCTCGAGCGCATTCTGGAGATCGAGCCGGAGTTTCTGGCTTGCGGCCCTGATTGCGATCATCCCGATCATGACCACAGCCACGACCACGGGCATGACCATCATGGTCACGATCATCACGGCCATGATCACGGGCATCATCATCATGGCCACGACCACGGCCACCATCATGGCGGGCTGAAAGTCTATCATGATGAAGAGATGCAGTCGGTCGCGATCCGTATTGATGGCGATATGGACCCCAATAAATTCATGCCCTGGATCAATGATCTCGTGCAGCGCGAGGGGCCGAATATTCTGCGCTCCAAAGGCATTCTGGCCTTCAAGGATGATCCCAAGCGCTTCGTCTTCCAAGGTGTGCATATGATCCTTGATGGCGACAGCCAGCGCGAATGGAAGCCCGGCGAGCGCCGCGAGTCCAAGGTCGTGTTCATCGGCCGCAATCTCAAGGAAGACGAGCTGCGCAAGGGCGTCGCGAGCTGTGCAGCTTGACGCAGGCAGTTGCGCTGGGCGTTGTGCTGCGGGTTGAGCTGCGCGGATGGACAGGTCCGCCGCCAGCTTTGCCCAAGCCCCCGCTGCGTGATGAGGTCGGCGCTGAAGAGGCCCGTGTGCTGGTCTATGATTTCACCAGTGCCGAAGCGCTCGGCGTCGAAGAGGCAGCTCTGGGTTTAGCCTCTCGCCTGCGGCGTCTGTTTGCTCCCGAGCGCTCACCTTTTGCTGGCGTGCATCACGCCGCCAAACTCGTGTTGGAATTTGGCATTCTGGCCGATGCCTCACGGGACCGTTTCTCCTACAGCTGGCCGCTGGAATTTCTGGATGCGCTGGTTGAGTGTGATATCGAGCTTAACGTCTCCCACTATCTGCCTCGCCCTGAGACAGACGGGCCGACAGGACTTTAGACCATGGCTGTGACGCAAACTTCGCTGACTGAACATGTGACGCCGCTGACGCTGGGCGCGGAAGTTGTGGGCGCTGCTTTTTTGGGCCGCACCCCGGCTTTTGCGCTGGCCGATGGCACGGGCGTTCTGGCCGAAGTTGGTGCCGAGCAGCGCTTCACCTTGCATGAAGATGCGACCATTCTCACCGCGCAGTCCATGGCAGGCCGTATGGTCACGGGCGGCGATGATGGCCGGGTGGTGGAATTGCGCGGCGATGGGTCTGTGACGGAACTTGCCAATGAGAAGGGCAAATGGATTGACGCGCTCGCACTGCGCGATGATGGCTCGACCGCCTGGACCATGGGCAAGACCGTCAAGGCGCGCGATCCCAAAGGCGAGGTGAAGGAGATGTCCGCGCCCAGCAGCGTGCGCGGTCTCTGCTTCATGCCCAAGGGCTATCGCCTCGCGCTGGCGCACTACAATGGCGTGTCCATGTGGTTCCCCAATACGGCGGCTGAGCCCGATGGGCTTGCGTGGCGCGGCTCGCATCTGGATGTGACCGTCTCGCCCGATGGGCGCTTTTGCATCACTGCCATGCAAGAACATGCGCTGCATGGCTGGCGCATTGCCGACAAGAAAGACATGCGCATGACGGGCTATCCGTCGAAAACGCGCTCTTTCTCCTGGTCGCATGATGGCAAATGGTTGGCAACGTCTGGTGCTGAGGCCTGTATCGTATGGCCCTTCGACAGCAAGGATGGGCCGATGGGCAAGGGGCCCCGCGAATGCGGTGTGCGCCCGGCGCGTGTGACGCGTGTGGCCTTTCATCCACGCGCCATGGTGCTGGCGGCTGGCTATGATGATGGCTGGGTGATGCTCTTCCGCCTTGGTGATGGGGCCGAGCTGATGGTGCATCGCTATGAGGACAAGGGCTCGCCCATCAGCGCACTGGCGTGGAATGAAGATGGCAAGCGGCTGATCTTCGGTGCGGAAGATGGCACTGCAGGCCTGCTCGATTTGCCAGCCTGACGCTTGCTGCGATCTGCTCGGCTCATGCCTTGCGTCATCAAGGGCGCGATGCGTGATGCGTAATGTGGCCCGCATCGTGGTTACGGCGGGCCTGGATCAAAACCCGCGTCATTGTCAATGACATGGATGGTTAAAAGAATCTAAATTTCTGGCTGTCTACAGCTTGATTTTCACTCTCGTTTTCAGTTGATAGAAAAAGTTGCGTAAGACCTGCTCCGGGGGGAGCGAGAATGCTGGACTATCTTGATCGCCTGGAGACGCGCACGCCCAAAGCGCGCGATCTCGCCAACTACCGCGATCTGAAGGCGATCATTGCCTTGGCCAAGCCCCGCGCTGCGGGTCTGCGTCGCCATATGCGACAGGCCAAACTCGCCGACATCAAAAGCCGCGACGATCTTCTGCAGCTGCCCATTTTGCGCAAGGCTGATCTGGCGCAGATGACCGAATTGGAGCCGCCCTTTGGTGGCTTCAACAGCGCGCGCCCCGGTCTTTTGCGCCATGTGTTTCCCGGTGCTTTGGCAGGCCAAGCGAAAGATTGGTGGGGGGCTGCCCGCGCTTTGCATGCTGCTGGCTTTCGGCGCGGCGATCTCATTCACAATGGTTTTTCCTATCATCTCGATTCAGCCGGTCATCTGATCGAAAGCGGCGCGCAGGCGCTGGGCTGCGGCGTTATTCCCGCTGGCTCTGTATCGGTGGAGCGCCATCTTGAAGTGATCGAAAAGCTTCGTCCCACAGGCTTTTGTGGCAAGGCGGGCTTTCTCGACTTGTTGTTGGAAAAGGCAGCGGAGCTGCGCTGCGACATCTCCAGCCTCAAGCGCGCCTTTGTCTTTGGCGCGCCGCTCACCAGCCATATGCGGGCCAGTATCGAAGCGCGCGGCATTCGCCTCTATCAGGCCTATGCAACGCCTTCACTCGGCGTTGTTGCTTATGAGACTGATAACCGCGATGGCCAACTCAATGATGGCATGGTGCTGAATGAAGGCCTCATCCTTGAAGTGGTGAAGCCCGGCACGCAGCAATCGGTGGCTGCGGGCGAGATCGGCGAGATGGTGGTGACACGTCTCAATCTTGATTGCCCTGTGCTGCGCTTTGGCACCGGGGATCTCACGGCCCTTCTCAGCGAGCCCTCGCCCTGCGGTCGCACCAATCTGCGCATCAAAGGCTGGCTCGGCCGCGCCGATCAGGCGGTGCAGCTGGGCGAGCAAACTGTCTCGCCTGCGCAGATGATTGATCTGGCCGCGCGCCATGCCAGCGTGCGCCGTTTGCGCCTTGTGCTGACGCGCGAGCGCAAGCGCGATGCTTTGGTGCTTCATGCCGAGAGCGCCCAACCTGCCGATGGCCTTGCCAAAGAGCTCAGCGCCACATTGAAAGTGCTGACCGGTCTCGACGCCAAGATCGAGCTGGTGCCGGTGGGGGCTTTGCCGGACGATGGCCAGCTGATCGTGGACGAGCGCAGCCCTGCGTGATAGCGAGGCGGCCATGCCCTCACTTCCCAATGTTCTTTCCATTGCTGGCTCTGACCCTTCGGGCGGCGCAGGTATTCAGGCAGATCTGAAGACCTTTGCGGCTTTGGGTTGCTATGGCATGGCGGTCATCACCGCTCTGACGGCGCAAAATACGCGCGGCGTCACCGGCGTTCACATGCCCCCCGCCGATTTCGTGGCCCAGCAAATCGACGCCATTTTCGCGGATATCCGCGTGGATGCGGTGAAGATCGGCATGTTGGGCTCACCGCAGATTGTGGCTGTGGTGGCGGATGCTTTGGCCCGTCATGGCGCGCGCAATATCGTGCTCGATCCTGTTTTGGTGGCCACCAGTGGCGACAGTCTGGGCGCCCCCGGTGTCATTGAGGCCATGCGCGACAAGCTGCTGCCTCTGGCGCGTGTGGTGACGCCCAATATTCCCGAAGCCATGGCTTTCACGGGTCTGGGTGAGCCTAAGAGCGTGCATGATCTGGCAGCGCTGGCGGCGGCTATGGCCGAGCAGGGCGCGCGCGCTGTGCTCGTCAAAGGCGGCCATATGCTGGGTGAGGCGTCGAGCGATCTGTTGTTTGAAGGCGAGAGCGCGGAGGTTTTTTCAAAGCCCCGCGTCGACACCAAGAATACGCATGGCACAGGCTGCACTCTGTCCTCCGCCATTGCAGCGCAATTGGCCAAAGGCGTGGAGCTGCGCCAAGCAGTGGAGAGTGCGAAAGCCTATCTGACACAGGCTTTGCGCGATTCAGTGCGGCTTGATGTGGGCAGTGGCCATGGACCAGTGCATCACATGTGGACGCTCACTGAAATGTAATGCGAGTGCCGGTCTTGATGTCGATTGTGCCGAGTGCGCGCGCATAGTCCATCACATCATTGGCCATGAGCTGATTGCCACTGTCATCGGTTGCTTTGGGATCAGCAAAGCTCACATAACCATCGCCGCCGCGCAGCATGAAATCATTGATCGCGACACTATAGAGCCGCGCGGGATCGAGCGGCGCGCCATTGACGCTGATCGACACAACACGCGCACCAGCGGGCTTTGTCTTATTGGCGATGATGCTGAGGCCCGAGACCTGCGGGAAGCGCCCGGCAGGGCTTTCTGCGCGCGACAGGCCATTCTCGATGGCTTGGCGGATCGCCTCGCCCGAAGCCTTAATAACAACGGTTTTTGAGCTGAAGGGCAGTTCACCCAGAATATCGCGGCGGGTGATTTTGCGCCCCGCTTCATAGAGGCGATTGCCGCGAATACTGCCGCCATTGATGATCGCGATCTCGGCCTTTTTTTGCACGCGCGCAGCATCGGCAACGAGATTGCCAAAGCTTGATTCAGCGCTGCGCACCATCGCAGTGCGGCTATCAAGTGGAGAGGCGAGGGTGGCGATCTGCGCATCAAGCTCAGCGCCCAGCGCCTTCTCAATCCGCTGCACATGGGCGAGCAAGTCTGGATCAGGCGTCACATCCTTGGTGTCGAAGATGCGGAAATTGGGCCACCATGAAACACGGCGCGCGCCCTCTTCGGTGCGGATCGCCACATCAACATCCATGGCAACGACGTAATTGGCATCTTCGCCCGATTCCACAATCGCGGCCTTGCCATCGAAATTGATATTGAGGTCGTGGTTATGGCCCGACAGAATGATGTCGGCTGCCCTTGCGGCCATGAGCTTTTGGCCGGTCGCCTTATCGGCATGAACGACTGCCACGGTCAGATCAGCACCCTGTGCGCGCAGGGCCTTGCTGGCCGCGCTCACCGTCTCCAGAGCGCTGGTAAAGCGATAGGGGCCCGAGCTTGAGACAAGGGGCGTTGTTTCGAGCGCCGCGCCAATGAGGCCGATCTTGATGCCTGCGCGTTCCACCATCATCACATCGCGATGCTGGGGCAGGATCTCGCCCTCACCGCCGCGCAGATTGGCGGCCAGAATGGGAAATTTCGCCTCGCCCATGCGCTTGAGATAGACCTGCGGGCCAAAGTCGAATTCATGATTGCCGGGGACGAAGACATCGGGCGGGAGCGCGTTGAACAGCTCGATCATATGGGCACCCTGATCGAAGCCCGACATCAAGCTGGGGCTTAACGTATCGCCAGCATGGGCAAAAATGACATTGGGGCTTTTGGCCCGCTCAGCCTTCACGACGCTCGCCAGCCGGGGAATGCCGCCGCGCCCGGCCTCTTCATTCATCTTGTAAATATCGTTGACCAGGACGAAGGTCAGGCGCACCGCATCGGCCGCGCGCAGGGGGCTTGCCCCCAGCGTGAGCAGGCCCGCTCCAAGTCCACGGACTAAAGTGCGGCGGTTCAGCATGGTCCTGTCACTTTCCCTCAAGAGATGCATCGACTTCGCCGTTCTGGCGCTCTAGATCAAGCCTGAATGCTCCCTGCCCACTTTTCCTGGACGAGCCATGAATGCCATGACGCGCGATGCGATGCGAGCCCCCGGCCCCCTGCCTGCCGATCACCCCCGCGTGATGGCTCGGCGGATTGGTGTGCTGCTGGTCAATCTGGGCACGCCCGACGCCACCGACTATTGGTCGATGCGCCGTTATCTGAAAGAGTTTCTCTCTGATCGCCGCGTGATCGAGACAAGCCGCCTGTTGTGGTGGCCGCTTTTGAATCTCATCATTCTGACGACCCGCCCGGGCCGCAAAGGCAAGGACTATGACACGATCTGGAATCGCGAACGCGATGAAGGCCCGCTGAAGACGATCACGCGCGCCCAGTCGGACGCTTTGGCGCAGCGCATTGCTGATGGTGCTTTGGGTGCCGCAGGCGAGCAGGTCGTGGTGGATTGGGGCATGCGCTATGGCAATCCCTCCATCGCCTCCAAGCTGGAGAGCCTGCAGGCGCAGGGTTGCGACCGTATTTTGCTCGTGCCGCTCTATCCGCAATATGCAGCGGCCACGAGTGCGACGGTCTGCGACAAGGCCTTTGATGCCTTGAAGGCGATGCGTTGGCAGCCGACTTTGCGTGTCGCCCCGCCTTGGCATGATGAGCCCTCTTACATTGATGCTTTGGCGCGCTCTGTGCGCTCTGGTCTTGCGGGTCTCGATTTTGAACCCGATGTCGTGCTCGCCTCATTCCATGGCGTGCCGAAAGAATATTTGATGAAGGGCGATCCCTATCATTGCCAATGCGCCAAGACGACGCGTCTGTTGCGCGAGGCTTTGGGCTGGTCGAAAGATAAATTGATGCTCACCTTTCAGTCGCGCTTTGGGCCGGCTGAATGGCTGAAGCCTTATACGGATGAGACGGTGAAAGAGCTGGCGCGTAAGGGCGTCAAGAAAATCGCCATCATCACGCCCGGCTTCACCGCTGATTGTCTCGAGACCATCGAGGAAATCGGCATAGAGAACCGTGAGTATTTCCTCGAACATGGCGGCGAATCTTTTGCGCGCATCGACTGCCTCAATGCCAGCCCTGAGGGCATGGATGTGATTGAGGATGTGGTGCGGCGCGAATTATCAGGCTGGCTGTAAGCGCTGCTGCAGCTGCCTCTCCCAAGACAAGGCCTGCTGCGTGATGAGATCCAGATCATCAAACTGCGGTCGCCAGCCCAGCGCCGTGCAAATGCGCTCATTGCTGGCGATGAGGCTGGCAGGATCGCCCGCGCGCCGGCCTGTCATGCGCACGGATAGATCACGCCCTGAGACGCGCTGCACCGAGGCAATGACATCGCGTACGGAATAGCCGCGCCCATAGCCCACATTGCAAGTGAGATTGGCACCGCCCGCGCGCAAATAGGAAAGCGCGTCGGAATGCGCGCGCACGAGATCGCTCACCGCAATATAATCGCGCAAACATGTGCCATCGGGCGTTTGGTAATCATCGCCGAAAATCTCGAGCCCCTCGCGAAGGCCAAGAGCCGCTTGCACGGCAATCTTGATGAGATGGGTGGCGATGCGCGAGGATTGGCCCGTGCGGCCTCGGGGGTCAGCGCCCGCCACATTGAAATAGCGCAGCACGACACAGCGCAGCCCATGAGCGCGCGCGGCATCTTCGATCATCCATTCGACCATGAGTTTCGAGCGCCCATAGGGATTGAGCGGGCAGGGCGGCAGGCCTTCATGCAGGGGGCTGGTCGCCGCATCGCCATAGACGGTGGCGGTGGAGGAGAAGATCAGGGTCTTCACGCCCGCCTTGAGCATTTGGGCCAGAAGAACCCGCCCACCCGCGACATTGGTATCGTAATAATCGAGCGGCTGGGCGACCGATTCTGGCACGATGCTGCGGGCGGCGAAGTGCAGCACGGCCTCGATCGGATGGGTGGAGAAGATCTCCTCCAGAAGGGCGGCATCGCCAAAGTCGCCCCGGATCAGCCGCGTGCCTGCGGGCAAGGCCCAAGCAAAGCCGGTGGAGAGATTGTCGAGAACGAGGATGTCTTCGCCAGCGTCCAAAAGGTCGAGGACCATATGGCTGCCGATATAACCGGCTCCGCCTGTCACCAGGACTGTCATAATGATTTTTCCGCAAAGGTATCGGTAATAGAATGGCCTTAAGGTAAGGGAGCCTCGAGCGGAGGTAAAGCGGGATGGAAACGGGTTTGGGCCTGCCGTGATTCCACCCCAATTGAACGTCAGACCCATGCTAGGCCAGCTCGGCCGCGAACTGTGGACCCAACATGACAAAGCGCATTCGCAAGGCTGTTTTCCCCGTCGCCGGTCTCGGCACGCGCGTTCTTCCCGCCACCAAAGTGATCCCCAAGGAGATGCTTCCTGTGGTTGATCGCCCGGTGCTGCAACATTGCATCGAAGAGGCGCGCGAAGCTGGCATCGAACATTTCGTCTTCGTCACAGGTCGCAACAAGCAGACCATCGAAGATCATTTCGATCTTGCTTATGAGCTCGAAGATACGTTGCAGCGTCGCGGCAAGGTGAAAGAGCTTGAAGCGCTCATCGCTGATACGCCCATTGCTGGTGCAACAAGCTTCACGCGTCAACAAGCCCCGCTTGGTCTTGGTCATGCTGTGTGGTGCGCGCGCGATATTATTGGCGATGAGCCCTTCGCGGTCATTCTGCCTGACATGATTACGCTGCCCGGTGCACGCGGGTCGCGCTGCCTTGAGCAATGTATCAAGGCGCATGAAGAGCATGGCGGCAATATCATTGCAGTGGAAGAAGTGCCGCCCTCTGACACGCATATGTATGGCGTTGTCTCTGTCGGCAAAGATTTCGGCGCTTCTTTCGAGATCAGCGGCATGGTGGAAAAGCCGCCGCAGGGTACGGCACCCTCCAATCTCATCATCTCGGGTCGCTATGTGCTGGAGCCGCAGATCTTCGAGATTTTGGAAAAGATCGAGAAGGGCGCGGGTGGCGAGATTCAATTGACCGATGGCATGAAGGCGCTGTCGCAGAGCCAGTCATTCTATGGCGTGCGCTTTGATGGCAAGACCTATGACACTGGCTCGAAGGTCGGCTTCCTGGTGGCGAATGTCGCCTTTGCCTTGTCGCGCCCTGATATTGCGCCAGCCTTCCGCGCTGAATTGAAGAAGCTGGTGGGCTCGCTCTAAAGCGTCATCATCACAAACATGGCGAGGCTCGCGACGGTCATCACGGCTGTCGAGAGCCAGCCGCCGATGAGCAAAGAACCGCGCACCACAAAAGGCCCCATGACATCGGCCTTTGTCGCAGTGGTCATCATGACAACCATGATCGGTACGGCGATCACGCCATTCACCACAGCCGCCCAGAACAAAGCAGACATGGGGCT
The DNA here is from genome assembly GCA_947454485.1 of Beijerinckiaceae bacterium. Taxonomy (GTDB): domain Bacteria; phylum Pseudomonadota; class Alphaproteobacteria; order Rhizobiales; family Beijerinckiaceae; genus Terripilifer. The sequence continues at coordinate 129,060 of CANGJJ010000005.1, read as the reverse complement.
AATCGGCGCGAAGCTGAAAGCCATGCCGAGCGCAGTGGCCACCGCCAGCGTTGTGTAAAAAGCGCGAGCCTTTGAGGGTTTGCGCGACAGGCCTGTGTGCCAATGGAAGGTCTCGCTGACGGCATAAGCCGCAGAGCCCGCCAGAACAGGCACGGCCAAGAGACCGGTACCAACAATCCCTAATGCAAAGATCGTGAAGGCAAATTCACCTGCGAGTGGGCGCAGGGCCTCAGCGGCTTCAGCAGAGGTCTGTACCTGCGTGATGCCAGCGACATGCAGAGTTGCAGCGGTGGTCAGAATGATCGCCAGTGCCACGAGATTGGAAAAGCCCATGCCCACCAAAGTGTCGTTGCGAATACGCGTCAAAGCGACATCAGCCTGTTCGGGCGCATTCAACAGATTGATACGCTTGGGGTAAGCGCGCACATCTTCGGCCTCTTCTGCTGCTTGCCAGAAAAACAGATAGGGGCTGATCGTTGTGCCCAGCACGGCGACGATGGTGGTGAGATAATCGCGATCCAGTTTGAGATCGGGCATGACGAGATCGCGCGCAACCTGCCGCCAATCAACATCGACAATCATCACTGTCGCGAAATAGGCAAAGAGCGACAGGGTGAGCCATTTGAGAATATTCACAGTGCGCGCATAGGGCAGGAAGACTTGCATCCAGATGCAGAAGACGCCGAAGCACAGCACCATCAGCCATTGCGGCAGTGGCAGAAGCAAGCGTGTCGCATCAGCCATGGCTGAGAGATCGGCGCCCAGATTGATGACATTGGCGATGAGCAGCAAGCTCACCATGCCGCGCAGCAAAAGGGTGCGCCCCTGTGCATGGAGTGCGCCCGCAAGCCCGTGGCCTGTCACCCGGCCAATGCGCGCGCTGACCATCTGTGCGGCGGCCATGAGCGGCCAAGAGAACAGCATGACCCAAGACAGGCCATAGCCGAATTGCGCGCCTGCCTGCGAATAAGTGGCAATGCCGCTGGGGTCATCATCTGAAGCACCGGTGATGAGGCCGGGGCCGAGCGAGCCCAGCAGATTAGCCTTGGACCCATTCTGGGGGTCTGTTGCTTCAGGGTCAGGCGGGAGGCTTTTGCGCTTCATTCTGTCCAGTCTAATCCTGTCGCAGGACAAATGACAGGCAGGGCTTGGCAATGGTATGAAGCCGCCTATGACCAAGACCCACGACCTGCCCATTTCGACCCGTTCGGCCCTGCGCACCCTCCAGCTGGAGCGTGCGGGCATTGCTGCCATCGAAGACGCGCTGAGCGGTCCCTCCAGTCATCTGGCAGCCCAGTTTGATGCTGCGGTGGCGCTGATTACCCGTGCGACCGGCCGCGTCATTGTGACGGGCATGGGCAAGTCTGGCCATGTGGGCCGCAAGATCGCGGCCACCCTCGCCTCTACCGGCACGCCCGCTTATTTCGTCCATCCGGGCGAAGCGAGCCATGGGGATCTGGGCATGATTCAGGTGGGCGATGCCATTTTGGCCTTGTCCTGGTCGGGCGAGACGGCAGAACTTGCCGATATCATCACTTATTCGCGCCGCTATGGTGTCGCACTCATTGCGATCACATCGGGCGCTGACTCGGCGCTGGGCTCTGAGGCGGATGTCTGCCTGTGTCTGCCGAAATCCGAAGAGGCCTGCCCCAATGGGCTCGCCCCCACCACCTCCACAACCATGCAGCTGGCTATGGGCGATGCGCTCTCGGTGGCTTTGCTGGAGGCGCGTGGATTTACCGCGCAAGATTTCCGCCTCTTCCATCCTGGCGGCAAGCTTGGTGCGCGTCTGTCTTTCGTGCGCGATGTGATGCATGTGGACGAGGAAGTGCCGCTCGTGACAAGCAGTGCGAAGATGGAAGCAGCTCTCATCGAAATGACCGGCAAGCGCTTTGGCTGCGTTGGGGTTGTTGATGAGGCGGGCCTGCTTGCGGGCATTATCACGGATGGTGATTTGCGCCGTCATATGAAGACCAGCACCGATCTGTTGTCTGAATCCGTGCAGACGGTGATGACCAAAAATCCGATGACGATCAAAAGTGAAACTATGGCCGCTGAAGCTCTGGCTCTGCTGAATGAGACAAAGCGTTCGGTGGTTTTGGTGGTCGATGATGCGCATAAGCCCGTCGGCATCGTGCATCTGCATGATCTTTATCGCGTGGGCGTGGCCTGATCTGTTCCCTTTGCGTGGAACTTGGTCCAGAAGCGAAAGTCGTGCGCTATGGGCGGCGAGGCCAGCTGAAGTCATCGGCGCGGCCGGGGCGCGGCTCTGGTGGTCGTCCTTGCACCAAAGTGCGATCTAGCAAAAGTTCAGCCTCATTGGGGGCAGCACTGCGACGGCGCTGTGTGGCAAGTTCACCACCACGCGACACAACAGGCCCTGTCAGTGGCGCCACTTGTCCCGCGGCGGGTTTGACGGGGATGAATACATCGGGAATTGGTGCCAAAGCTGGCAGTGCTGCCAAAGGATCGCTCGGCGCTATGGCCTCTGGCGCAGGGCTTGATGGCAGCGGCGCGGGCTCGCGTGTCATGCGCGGATCAACAGGGGCGACGACAGGGTCAATACGCGGCTGCGCATCTTGCAGCTGGCGGCGCAATTCTGTCTCGACAAAATAGGCAGCCTTGCGAGCGCCTGCTCGTGTGAAGTGCAGACCATCGCCAGAGCGCAAGCGCTGAAACTGTCCGTTCACATCGGGACCATAATTGGTGAATTGACCACGATCATCGAGAAAAGCATCCCAGATGTCGATGAAAATGCCGCCAGCTTTGCTGACCTCTTCGCGCGCAATCGAGTTGAGCGCAGACATGTCAGCGGCAAAGCGCTCGCTGCGCGTCACTGGCAGGCCGATCCAATAGAGCGGCACTTTCTTTTGTGCGAAGAGCTGCGCCAGCGTGGCCACGCGTTGGCCATAAAGCTCTTTCCAGCGCGGTGTGAGCACATCGATATAAATGCCATTGTCGCGGATCTGCTGGCGATCATTGCTGCCGATCATCATGACGCCAGCGCTGATTTTTTCGGACGCAAGAAGATCGCGCGCCGCAGTCATCCAATTGTACCAATCATCGCGCACAAGGCCTGAGCCATCGCGCGCGCGGCGCAGCACTGCCACTTCCCTGCGATCACTGAAAGCTTCCGTTAGCCCCTGCGCAAGCAGAGTCCCCAGACTGTCGCCCAGCACTGCGATGGCAAAGCTGCCATCTGCACGCGGCTCGCTGGGCTGCGCAACGGGCGCTGCCTCCTGCACGGGCTTGTCTGTGGGGCTCTCAGCGGCAGGTGTTTCTGTGGTCGTCTCATGAGGCGCATCAACCGTAAAGCCCGGCACGGGCGCAGCGCGGCGAATGAGCTTGGTGGGGCGCTGGCGCACGGGTGATTGCGCTTTGCGACGTTCGCGCTCCCATTCCTGACGGAAGAAGGCGCCGGCAGGTTCATCCAGCATTTGCGCAAAGACAGGCGAGCTGAGACCCCACAGGACCGCAGCCAAGCTCAGGCTAAGACGCAAAGATAATGAAGCGCGCATAGCCCAATATAGCGCAGGGCGCGCGCGCCGTCAGGCTCAGCGCAGCGCTTCTTTTGTCATGGGCCAAGGCGTGCGCAAGGCAGGCAGGCCTGCGATTCGGTCGCTCAGCAGGGCAACGCCCAGCGCATAAGACAGCGAATTATTATAGCGGCGGATGACTTTGAAATTGTCGGTCAACAAAAAGACCGGACCTTGCTCGCCAGCGGGAGCGACCAGCGTTGCCATGGGCTCATTGGGCATCGCATCGCCGTCGACCCGTGTCACGCCTTGGCGTGCAAAACTGCCAAAGCTCTTGGTGCTGTTGATCTGCGTCATATCAAAGCCAGAGGGCAGATTGACTTCATAGCCCCAGGTCGCGCCTCGCACCCAGCCATTCTTCTCCAGATAATTGCCGGTGGAGGCGAGAGCGTCGGGAATATTGCTCCAGATATTTTTGCGGCCATCGCCATCATGATCGACAGCAAAGCGCTGGAAGCTCGAGGGCATGAATTGCGTCTGGCCCATGGCGCCAGCCCATGAGCCTTTGAAATTGGCAAGATCGACATGACCCTCTTGCAAGATCTGCAAAGCGGTCAGTAATTCATTGCGGAAGAATTCTCCGCGATAGCGCACATAGGCCAGACTGGCGAGCGCACGAATAACAGGCGTATTGCCGGTGAAGCTGCCGAAGTTGGTTTCCATGCCCCATACAGCCAGAACGACGAAGCGATCCACACCGGTCTTGTCTTCAATCTTGTCGAGCAGAGCATCAAGCTCACGCGCTTTGACAGTGCCGGTTTCGATGCGCGAACGCGACACGGCACTGTTGATATAGTCCCAGACGGGGCGCGTGAATTCGGGCTGTTTGCGCGTTTTTGCAATGACGCTTTCGTCAAGCGTCACGCCTTGAAAGGCGCGGTCGAATGTTGCGCGCGAAATATTCTTCTTCTGCGCATCAGGCCACAGGCTTGCGACAAAGGCGCGGAACTGTGCCGCGTCATTGGCTTGCTGCGCATGGCCCGGCAGATGAGAGAAGAGCAGGATGATACTGCTGAACAGTGCCAGAACAAGCAGGGCGCGCAGGCTCTGGGCCAGAGTCATATCCTTGCCGCGAATGGGCTTTTGCGCGCGGAATGTATAGCAGGGGATCCCGAGGTCGCTCATGGTTCAGTCCATCTGACAGGCTCGGCTTAGCCTCTCAGAGGAAACTTAAGAAGGTCTTTACCATGGGGCCTGCGTCAAAGGCTGCGCTCTGCATCAGGGCCTGGATGTTTGTGCCAGGAGGATAAACAAAACGCCGCCCGGCTGGTGCCGAGCGGCGTATTGTGTTTGGACCTTTTCGCTTTTTAGCGCGGCAGGCTGGTGGTGCCCATCAGCTGCTTGTCGATCGAATGGGCGCATTGGCGGCCTTCGCGGATCGCCCATACGACGAGCGACTGGCCACGGCGCATGTCGCCACAGGTGAAGACCTTCTCGACCGAGGACTTATATTGCAGCGTATCGGCCTGCACATTGCCACGCGCATCGAGCTTCACGCCCAGATCCTTGATCATGCCCTCTTGCATGGGCGCAACGAAGCCCATGGCGAGCAGAACGAGATCGGCCTTGAGGTCGAATTCCGAACCGGGAATCGGCTGGAACTTGCCATCAACACGCACGCAACGCAGCGTCTTGACCGAGCCGCCTTCGCCGAGGAACTCAACCGTATTCACGGCGAAGTCGCGCTCTGCACCTTCTTCATGGCTTGAAGAGGTGCGCAGCTTCAGCGGCCATTCTGGCCAGGTCATCAGCTTGTTTTCTTTCTCCGGCGGCTTGGGCATGATCTCAAGCTGCGTCACAGACAAAGCGCCCTGACGCACAGAGGTGCCGATGCAATCGGAGCCCGTGTCGCCGCCGCCAATCACAACCACATGCTTGCCGCTGGCAAGAATGGGCTCATTGGTACCAACCGGCTCATTGCCGACGCGGCGGTTCTGCTGAGGCAGGAAATCCATCGCGAAATGCACGCCCGCAAGCTCGCGGCCCGGGATCGGCAAATCACGCGGCTTTTCTGCACCGCCTGCCAAAGCCACCGCATCATATTGCGCGACAAGATCAGAGACCTTCACATCGGTGCCGACATTCTTGTTGCAGAAGAATGTGACGCCTTCGCCCTTCATCTGCTCCACGCGGCGGTCGATCAGTTGCTTCTCCATCTTGAAGTCAGGAATGCCGTAGCGAAGCAGACCACCGGGGCGGCTGTTCTTCTCATAGACATGGACTTCATGGCCTGCGCGGGCGAGCTGCTGCGCGCAAGCAAGGCCTGCAGGGCCAGAGCCGATCACAGCGACCTTCTTGCCGGTCTTCTGTGCAGCGACTTCCGGCTTCAACCAGCCTTCCGACCAAGCACGATCCACGATGGCGCATTCGATGGTCTTGATCGTGACCGGCGCATCGGTGAGGTTCAATGTGCAGGACGCTTCGCAAGGCGCAGGGCACACGCGGCCCGTGAACTCAGGGAAGTTGTTCGTCGAATGCAGGTTGCGCGAGGCCTCTTCCCAGTTGCCGTGATAAACCAGATCATTCCAATCGGGGATCTGGTTATTCACCGGACAGCCATTATGGCAGTAGGGAATGCCGCAATTCATGCAGCGCGCTGATTGATCGCGCGTTGCTTCTTCACTCAAGGGAATGACGAATTCCTTGTAGTGACGGATGCGGTCGGAGGCCGGCGCATAGCGACGGTCGCGACGGTCGATTTCGAGAAAGCCAGTGACCTTGCCCATGATTACTCTCCCGCAACAGCGAGTTGCTCGCCCGATTGAGCCATCAGTTCGGCCAAGGCGCGACGATATTCGACAGGCATGACCTTGCGGAACTTGCCCTTGAAGCTGTCCCAGTTGTCGAGGATTTCCTTCGCACGGACAGAGCCCGTGTAACGGAAGTGGTTCGACACCAACTGGTGCAGACGCTCAGCATCAAAGCGCGTCATATCCTTCATAATGTCCACGCGGCCGTGGCCCTGAAGGTCGCCGCCCTGATGATGCAGGCGCTGGTTCAGCTCTTCTTCTTCCTCGACCGGCTCCAGATCCACCATCGAGAGATTGCAACGCTTGGCGAAGCTGCCGTCTTCGTCGAGCACATAGGCAATACCGCCCGACATGCCCGCCGCGAAGTTGCGGCCCGTCTGACCCAGCACCACAACGATGCCACCGGTCATATATTCGCAGCCATGGTCGCCCGTGCCTTCAACAACGGCGATGGCGCCGGAGTTGCGGACCGCAAAGCGCTCACCAGCCACGCCGCTGAGATAGCATTCACCGGAGATCGCACCATAGAGCAGCGTATTGCCCGCGATGATCGACTCATGTGCGACGATCTTCTTGGCCTCAGGAGCAGGGCGCACGATGATGCGGCCACCCGACAGGCCCTTGCCGACATAGTCATTGGCCTGACCTTGCAGCTCGAGCGTGACGCCTTGCGCCAGCCATGCACCAAAGCTCTGGCCTGCAGTGCCCTTCAGCTTGATGTTGATCGTATTGTCCGGCAGGCCGGTATGGCCCCATTTGCGAGCCACTTCACCCGACAGCATCGCGCCGGTGGTGCGGTCCACATTGCTGATCGTGCCTTCAATGACGACCGGGGTCTTGGTGTCGATGGCCTTGCGGGCCTGTTCGATCAGCTTGTTGTCCATGACCTTCTCGAGGCCGTGATCCTGATTTTCCGTGTGGAAGATCGGGGTCGGCATTTGGGTCACAGGCTTGTGGAAGAGCTTGCCAAAGTCGAGGCCGCGCGCCTTCCAATGCTCAACAGCCTTGTCCTTGTCGAGCATCTGCATCTGGCCGATCATTTCATCGAAGCGGCGATAGCCCATCGACGCCATGATCTCGCGCACTTCTTCAGCCACAAAGAAGAAGAAGTTGATGACATGCTCAGGCTGACCCACGAAGCGCTTGCGCAGCACAGGATCCTGCGTCGCAACGCCCACAGGGCAGGTGTTGAGATGGCACTTGCGCATCATGATGCAGCCCGCTGCAATCAAAGGTGCCGTGGCAAAGCCAAATTCATCAGCGCCCAAGAGTGCGCCCACGACAACGTCGCGGCCCGTGCGCAGACCACCATCGACCTGCACCGCAATGCGCGAGCGCAGACGGTTGAGGACGAGAGTCTGGTGCGTCTCAGCAAGGCCGATTTCCCACGGGCTGCCGGCGTGCTTGATGGAGGTGAGCGGGGACGCACCCGTGCCACCTTCATAGCCCGAGATCGTCACATGATCGGCGCGGCCCTTGGAGACGCCAGCCGCCACTGTGCCGACGCCGACTTCCGAGACGAGCTTCACCGAGACTTGTGCTGAGGGATTCACATTCTTCAGATCGAAGATCAGCTGCGAGAGATCTTCAATCGAATAGATGTCGTGATGGGGCGGGGGCGAGATGAGGCCGACGCCCTGTGTCGAATGGCGCACCTTGGCGATGACTGCATCGACCTTGTGGCCGGGCAGCTGACCGCCTTCGCCGGGCTTGGCGCCCTGCGCCATTTTGATCTGCATCATGTCGGAATTGACGAGATATTCCGTCGTCACACCGAAGCGACCCGACGCGACCTGCTTGATCGCAGAGCGCATGCTATCGCCATTGGCCATGGGCTTGAAGCGATCTGACTCTTCACCGCCTTCACCCGTATTGGACTTGCCGCCAATGCGGTTCATCGCAATCGCGAGTGTGGTGTGCGCTTCACGCGAGATCGAGCCATAGGACATGGCGCCGGTGGCAAAACGCTTCACGATATCGACCGTGGCTTCCACCTCATCGAGCGGAACTGGCTTGCGGCCATCCTCTTCAGCGCCCTTCAGGCGGAAGAGCCCACGGATCGTCAAGAAGCGCTCGTCCTGCTCATTGAGGAGCTGGGCATAGGCGCGATATTTGTCCTGCGCATTGCCACGCACCGCATGTTGCAACAGCGACACGGACTGCGCCGACCAGGCATGCGCCTCGCCGCGTGTACGATAGGCATATTCGCCGCCCACATCGAGCGCGGTGCGATAGACAGGCGCATCGCCAAAGGCGTCTTGATGCCGCTCAGCGCTTTCCTTGGCGACTTCTGCCAAACCAACACCTTCAATCGTCGTGGCGGTGCCGGTGAAATATTGCTTCACAAATTCGCTCGACAGGCCGATGGCGTCGAAGATCTGCGCGCCACAATAGGACTGATAGGTCGAGATGCCCATCTTCGACATGACCTTGAGCAGGCCCTTGTCGACGGATTTGATGAAGCGCTTCACGACTTCATATTCATCCACTTCTTCGGGGAACTCTTTGGCCATATTGGCGAGAGTTTCGAAGGCGAGATAGGGATTGATCGCTTCAGCACCATAGCCGGCCAAGCAAGCAAAGTGATGCACTTCGCGCGCTTCACCCGTCTCCACCACAAGGCCCACAGAGGTGCGCAGACCCTTGCGGATCAGGTGATGATGCACGGCAGCCGTCGCCAGCAAAGCGGGGATCGGCATACGGTCCGGGCCCACCATGCGGTCGGACAGAATGATGATGTTATAGCCGCCGCGCACAGCCTGTTCAGCACGTTCGCACAGACGCTCCAGCATGGCCGCCATGCCATTGGCGCCATGTTCGGCGGCATAGGTGATGTCGAGCGTCTTGGTGTCGAAAGTATCTTCCAGATGGCCGATGCAGCGGATCTTCTCGAGATCTTCATTGGTCAGGATTGGCTGGCGAACTTCCAGACGCTTGCGCTTGGAATTGCCTTCGCGGTCGAAAATATTCGGACGCGGGCCGATGAAGGAGACGAGGCTCATCACAAGCTGTTCGCGGATCGGATCAATCGGGGGATTGGTGACCTGCGCGAAGTTCTGCTTGAAGTAAGTATAGAGCAGCTTCGACTTGTTGGAGAGCGCGGAGATCGGCGTATCGGTGCCCATCGAGCCGACAGCTTCTTCACCCGTCACGGCCATGGGCGACATCAGGATGCTGAGATCTTCCTGCGTATACCCAAAGGCCTGCTGGCGATCGAGCAGCGACACATCGGTGCGTGCAGCGCGAGCCTCGACGGGCTTCAGATCTTCCAGAACGATCTGCGTATCGCCGAGCCACTTGCCATAAGGGGCAGCGGTGGAGAGCGTCTTCTTCATCTCGTCGTCCGAGATGATGCGATGCTGTTCCAGATCAACGAGCAGCATCTTGCCGGGCTGCAAGCGCCATTTGGTGATGATCTTCTCTTCGGGGATCGGCAGAACGCCAACTTCGGAGGCCATGATCACAAGGCCATCATCGGTGACGATATAGCGCGCGGGGCGCAGGCCGTTACGATCAAGCGTTGCGCCAATCTGGCGACCATCGGTGAAAGCCATGGCGGCGGGGCCGTCCCACGGCTCCATCAAGGCTGCATGATATTCATAGAAAGCGCGACGATCTTCATCCATCAAAGGATTGCCGGCCCAAGCTTCGGGGATCAGCATCATCATCGCATGGCAGAGCGAATAGCCGCCCTGCACGAGGAATTCGAGCGCATTGTCGAAGCAAGCCGTGTCGGACTGGCCTTCATAAGAGATCGGCCACAGCTTCGAAATGTTGTCGCCAAAGAGTTCGCTGGCGACCGAGGCCTGACGGGCCGCCATCCAGTTCACATTGCCGCGCAGCGTGTTGATCTCGCCGTTATGCGCGACCATGCGATAGGGATGCGCGAGGCGCCAGCTGGGGAATGTGTTGGTGGCGAAGCGCTGATGGACGAGGGCCAGAGCGCTGTCAAAACGCGTGTCGCCAAGGTCCTTGTAATAGGAGCCCAGCTGGCTGACGAGCACCATGCCCTTATAGACAATGGTGCGGCAGGACATGGAGACGGGATAGAATTCCGCCATCTCGCGACGTGCCAGCGCATAGATATTGTTAGAGATGACCTTGCGCGCCACAAACAGCTGGCGCTCGAAATGGTCTTCATCCTTGGTGCCTGCGCCATGGGCCACGAAGACCTGACGCATCACAGGCTCAACCGCCTTCACAGTTTCGCCCAGATCCGAATTATCAACCGGCACATCGCGCCAGCCGATGAGGCTCAGGCCCTCTTGGGCGAGCGCCTTGGCAACGACCTCTTCAGCCTCTGCGCGGGCCTTGGCATCGCGCGGCATGAAGAACTGGCCAATGCCATATTCCTGCGCGCCGGGGAGCTTGAGACCCAGCTTTGCGCATTCTTCCTGGAAGAAGCGATGCGGGATCTGCACAAGAATGCCGCAACCATCGCCCAATTTGGGGTCAGCGCCGACCGCGCCACGATGATCGAGGTTGAGCAGAATCTGCAGGCCCTGCTGCACGATTTCGTGCGACTTGGCATTGTGCAGATTGGCGATGAAGCCAACGCCGCAGGAATCGCGCTCAAGACGCGGATCGAACAGGCCTTGGGCCTGCGGAAGAGACGGATCAGAAATCGGGCCAAACATGGGGGCGGCTCCAGAAGAAACAGCGGTCGATGTCTTTACGGGCGAGGGCATGCGTTTGGACGTGCCCGATTTCAATTCGGTCGCCATTCGCTCAAGTCCCTTGTTGTCATGCCCGTCCATGGTCTGCTCCATTCAGCGCCTGCGCGCCGAGCTCGGCCTCGTTGCCGCGCTCCCCACCCAATCTCGCCAGACACCGGCAAAACCGGCTTGCAAGCCGCATACCGCAGCAGCCAAGCCAGACTTGAAGAAGAGGGGAGCCCGTTCCGTAAAATGGTCAGCAACGCTGTCCTATCTACGGCGCGCGAACATGACAGATTTAAACTGGCCGCACAAGCGGGTTGGCTCTTGATTCCGAGTGGTTGTAAGCCTGTTGTGGACGACGTTTGAAGCCAAGCGCTGCAGGCTCCCTTGGGGCCAGCGCTCCTACCCTGGGACTGCCATGTTTTTTGCCAGTGACAATGCCTCCGGCGCCTCAGACAAGGTGCTTGCGGCGCTGGTTGAGGCCAATGCCGGCCATGCCCTCCCTTATGGGGCCGATCCTTGGACCGCTGCGGCTGAAAAGGGCCTGCAGGAGCTGTTTGAGACAGATTGCGCGGTGTTTTTGGTGGGCTCGGGCACGGCGGCCAATGCTTTGGCGCTGGCCGCGGCCTCGCCAGCCCATGGTGCGATCTTCTGTCACGCAGATAGCCATATTGCGAATGACGAATGCGGTGCGCCGGAATTTTTCACTGCCGGGGCCAAATTGGTGCCTTTGCCCGGCGAAAAGGGCCGCATCACGCTCGAGAGCTTTCAGGCGGGCCTCAAACGTTTTCCCCGTGGGCTGGTGAAACAGGTGCAGCCTTCGGTCCTCTCCCTCACCCAGGCCACAGAATCAGGCACGCTCTATAATCTGGCGAGCCTCAAGGCCCTGTGCGATGAGGCCCATGGGGCGGGGGTGGATGTCCATATGGATGGGGCGCGCTTTGCCAATGCCTTGGTGCAGCTGGGCTGCTCGCCCGCTGAGATGAGCTGGAAGGCGGGCGTCGATATTCTGTCCTTTGGGGCGACCAAAAACGGCACGCTGAATTGCGAGGCGGTGGTTGTCTTTAACAAAATGCTCGCCCGCGAATTGGTGTTCCGCCGCAAAAGGGCAGGCCAGACTCTCTCCAAGTCACGGTTCGTCGGGGCGCAGATGTGCGCTTATCTGGAGGGCGGCCATTGGCTCGATCTCGCCATTCAGGCCAATGCCATGGCCGAGCGGCTGGCGGTGCAGCTGAAAGAAGTGCCCGGCGTGCGCTTGCCCTGGCGGACCGAGGTCAATGAGGTCTTCGCCATTTTGCCGCATAAGGCCCATCTCGCCCTGAAAATGGAGGGGGCGGTCTATTATGACTGGGGCTCGCGCGGTCTGACGCCAGAAGAGGCCCCACGCGAGGATGAGATCTTCGTGCGGCTCGTCACCTCTTTCGCCACGACCCGCAATGAGGTCGACCGCTTCGCCCATATCGTCCGGGAAGTCCTCGCGTAACCAAACGCGGGCTCGGGCGTTAGAGGGGTTCAGGAGGCGGAACGATGCAGCATTTTTGGAGGCGGGCGGGCATCACAGCCGGGTTGGTGGCGGCAAGCCTCAGCCTGTCGGCAGGGCCTGCACCCGCGCAATTCATGCAGCTTTTTGGCTTTCCTTCGGCTGAGCCCCCGCCGCCCTTGCCGCCCGATGTGGTTACGAGCCGCCTGACGCGAATGGGATTCAAAGTCGTACGCCTGCGCCGCAGCCCGCAAGGCTATGTGGCTGAAGCCACAGATCTGGCGGGTCAGACGTTCCGGTTGCTGGTCGATCCGGTGGATGGCTCTGTGCTGCAGCATGTCGCGCTGCCTAATGCCAGTGTTGAGCCGCGCCGCGGCACAATTGAGGGCGCCCCGCCCGGTGAGCGCGCGCCGCCGCGCAGCCGCACGAGCCCGCAACAAAGCGCCCCACAGCCCAAGGGCAGCGAGGCGAATGCGCCGGCCACCTCCAGCGAGCCTGCGTCGCAGCAAGCGGCCCCCGCGCCCTCCAAGCCCGCGCCGCCCTTCGTGCCCAAAAGCGGCCCGGGCTTTGCCAATGGCGTGCCGATCAATCCGCTTGATTAAAAAGGGCACCCGCGAGAGGTGCCCTTTTCAGTCTGTCCGGTGCGGCGTCGTTACGCAGCTTCGCGCGTGGCCTCGACGGATTTCGGCCCGCCGATCTCGATGCGGCGCGGCTTTTGTGCTTCGGGAATATGGCGCGTCAGCTCAACATGGAGAAGGCCGTTGCGCAGGCTGGCACCTGTGACTTCGACATGATCGGCCAGTTGGAAGCGTCGCTCGAAAGCGCGGGCTGCGATGCCTTGATACAGGACTTCAGTTTCGCGCTCAGCGTCAGCGGCGCGGTTCTCTTTCGACCCGCGAATGAGCAGGACGCCTTCTTTCACCTCAATGGCGAGGTCATCTTCAGCAAAGCCCGCAACCGCAACAGTGATGCGGTAGGCGTTCTCGCCGGTGCGCTCGATATTGTAGGGCGGATAAGTGGTTGTTCCATCGCCGCCGCCTGTCACCTGATCGAGCAGGGAGAACATACGGTCAAAGCCGACCGTGGAGCGGTAGAGGGGGGACAGATCAAAGTGACGCATGGTTCATATCCTCATCTGAGCGACATGGACGCCTGGTGTGCCGGTGAGGCCCCATCCGGGCGCCCTAGGGTTGATGCGCGTCCGGTTTGGCCCGCGCAGAAAAAAGGTGGGAATGGGATTGCCGCTTTGCAAGAGGGGCGGTGGCCCTGTCGCGCGCGGCTGGCTGCGCTATAAGTCTTCCCATGGATCTTGTTCTGACCCCCGATAATCCAGCGCCCGGCGGCCATCTCACCGCCACTCTGCGCACGGCCGATGGGCTTGATCTGCGCGTCACGCGCTGGCACCCCGCCGGTGTTTCTTGCGGCACGGTGGTGATCTGTCAGGGCCGCGCAGAATTCATCGAGAAATATTTTGAAACGGTGGGCGAGTTGCTGGCGCGCAAACTCAGCGTTGTTGCCTTTGATTGGCGCGGCCAAGGATTGTCAGAGCGTGAACTGCCCAATCGCCTCAAAGGCCATATTGACGACTTCTCGATCTATGAGCGCGATCTTGATGCGATCCTCGCGCAAGTGCTCGAACCCTTTTGTCCGCGCCCGTGGTTTGCGCTCGCCCATTCCATGGGTGGTGCGATTGTCCTGGCGCAAGCCCGCGCGGGGCGCTCACCCTTCGCGCGCATTGTCACCACAGCACCGATGATTGATCTATATGGTTTGCATTTTCCGCGCGCCTCACGCGCGCTCGCTGAATTGCTCGACGCCATTGGATTGGGCGCGGCCTTCATTCCCTTGGGTACATCGCAAGCACGTTTGATGCGCGCTTATTATGGCAACAAACTCACCCATGATGAGGCGCGCTATCATCGCTGTGCGGACGTGTTGCGCGCGGATGACAGGCTGAGCCTCGGCGATCCCACCATTGGCTGGGTCAATGCCGCCTTTCGGTTGATGGATGAATTTGCGGATGCCGAATATCCGCGCCGCATTATGGTGCCGACATTAGTTTTATGTGCGGGATCTGATCGTGTGACGGATGCGCGCGCGATTGAACGCTTTGGGCAAAGGCTCAAAGCTGGCAGTGTGATTGTTCTGCCCGGCTCTCATCATGAAATTTTGCAAGAGCGGGAGGATCTGCGCGCGCAATTTTGGGCGGCTTTTGATGCCTTTGTCCCCGGCTCGATGACGCTTGAGACAAGCTCGGCCTGATCAGGCGTTGAGGCGCTTCAAAGCTTGCTCATGAATGCGCTTGTCACCAGAGGCGATGATAGAGCCACCCTTGGCAGGACTGCCACCATCCCAGCTGGTGATCACACCGCCAGCGCCTTCAACGATCGGCACCAGAGCGACAATGTCGAAAGGCTTCAATCCGCTCTCGATGACAAGATCAACATGGCCAGCGGCCAACATGCAGTAGGCATAGCAATCACCACCATAGCGCGACAGGCGCACTTGCTCTTCCACGCGGCGATAAGGTGCGAGCGTGCCTTCTGCCAGAAGCGCAGGATGGGTTGTCATCAAAGTTGCTTGCGCAAGATTTTCGCAGGCGCGCACATGCAAGCGGCGCTCACTCATCTGCCCATGCAAATCCATGCCGCGCCATGAGGCGCTTTTGCCGTCACCGGTAAAGCGCTCGCGTGTGAAAGGTTGGTTCATCACACCATAGCAAGGCGTGCCTTGATGCTGCAGGCCGATCAATGTGCCCCACACCGGCATGCCGGAGATGAAGCTCTTGGTGCCGTCGATCGGATCGAGCACCCAGACCCATTCAGCATCTTCATTCTGATTGCCGAATTCTTCGCCGATAATACCGTGATGGGGAAAGGCCTGCGTGATGAGACGGCGCATCGCAGCTTCAGCGGCGCGGTCCGCCTCTGTCACAGGATCAAAAACGCCGCCCGGAGCTTTGTCGTCGGCGCCGATGGCCGTGCGAAAAAAGGGGAGAATCGCCTCGCCGGATGTTCGGGCCAGATCTTCAACGAAATGGGCAAAATCGACCGGCTTCATGGCTGCTCCCGTAGATTGGTGGCCAGACATACATGAACCGGCAAGGGCCTGTCTGCGCCGTTCTGCAGGAACCCAAAAAAAGCTCTTGCTTTTTGTGCAATGCAGCATTATACATATGCCTATGCAACACCTCGGTGTTGCTTGCCCTTCTTGGGCGTTTCCTCCCTAGACTTGGGGCCGCTGTGCACTTGCCGGCGGCCTCCTTTCTTTTGGGGTACCTTAAAAGGTGCCGTGAGCGGTCGATTAACCCTCCCGCTACGTTAGAATTCCCAAAATGTGCGAATCTTCGCTGTTTGCACTTGCAATCATCTGCAAATGCAGCCATATCCCCCTCGCGTCCCGCATGTCGGGGCGCAAATGCCCTCCTTTGGGCGTTTCCTCCCTTGACTTGGGGCCGCCTCACCGCGGCCTCTTTTCTTTTTGGGGCCGGGTTTTCCTTCTCCCAGTGGGAGAAGGTGCCCGCGGATGCGGGCGGATGAGGGGATCGGATGTTGGCGGAGTGAGGCTCGCCCAGTGTGAGCCTCATTCTGAAAGTCTCGATCCCCGCCTCAGTCGGCATCCGCCGACAGCTCCTCCCACTGGGAGGAGCGGGCGCCTCTTCTTTTTAGTTTGTAGCAATCCTTCGTCATCCTTCTCCCAGTGGGAGAAGGTGCCGCCGGATGGCGGCGGATGAGGGGATCGTGTGTTGGCGGAGTGGGGCACCATCACCGCACACGACTGCCCACTGCCGATCTGCCGACTGCCGCCCGCAAGGGCCCTTCACTCCGCCGCGAGGCGCCGCTGGCCGGGTCTGTCCACAACCTCCACAATCTGCGCGATCATCTGATGCAGATGGCCTTTGAGGTCTTCAAAAGAGGGCAGGGGTTCGAGCGTGGCTTCATCCATATAGAGCGCGCGGTTGATTTCGATTTGCAGCGCATGCCAGCCCATCGCCGGGTCGCCGTAATGTTCGGTGATGAAGCCGCCTGCATAGGGTTTGTTGCGTGAGACGCGATAGCCCAATGAGCTCAAAACGCTGTCGGCAGCATCGGTCACGGCAGGATCGCAGCTCGTTCCATAGCGATCCCCCAAGACAATATCGGTCTTGATGCGCTCAGCGCGGCCATTATGCGAGGGCATGGAGTGGCAGTCGATCAGCACGGCCTGCCCATGCAGGCGATGGGCGCGCGCCATCACGCCGCGCAATGTGCGATGCCACGGCACATAGAGTGCCTCAATCCGCGCGAAAGCCTCGCTCACCGGCAGGCGGCGCGGATAGATGTCTTTGGCCTCGCCCACAACGCGCGCGATCGTGCCAAGCCCGCCAGCCACACGCAGAGAACGGCTGTTCACATAGCTTGGCAGCGGCCCGTCGAACATGCGCGGATCAAGCTCATAGGGCTCGCGATTCACATCGAGATAGGCACGCGGAAAATGGGCTTTGAGCAAAGGCACACCAAGCTCGGGCGCGCTGCTCAGGAGTTGATCGACAAAGGCATCTTCGGAGCGGCGCAGGGTAAAAGCGTCGAGCTGGGAGGCCGCGATCAAGGCGGCCGGATAAATGGCGCCCGAATGGGGCGAGGAGACCACGACCGGGCCGGGGCTCTGGGCGGGGTCGATCAGCTCAAGCGGGCGCGCAAGCTCAGGCGCGCAGGGCGTCCCGAAATCCGGGCTGCTCAGCGGCAGGGCAGAGGCTTTGAGGTCGAAGCGATCCATGGCTGTTTCAGGTCCTTGGGGCCACACTGCCTTGAGAGGCGGGCGCTGCCAAGAGAAAGAATTAACGCTGACGAGGCTATTTCAGGTCTGTCTTCACTGATCATTTACCCGCTTGGGTCCCTATGGTCGCAGGTCAAGTATCGAGGCTGAAATGACTGAGACTGGCGTTGTGTCCACCAAGATCCTGCTCGCAGAAGACGACAATGATATGCGTCGCTTCCTTGTGCGCGCTTTGCAGAATGCGGGCTTCGAGGTCGCCTCCTTCGACAATGGCCTGTCGGCCTATAATCGCCTGCGCGAAGAACCTTTCGAGCTTTTGCTGACCGATATCGTCATGCCGGAGATGGATGGGATTGAGCTGGCGCGCCGCGCCACTGAGCTCGATCCGGATATGAAGGTCATGTTCATCACCGGTTTTGCCGCCGTGGCGCTCAACCCCGACAATCAGGCGCCCAAAGAGGCCAAAATCCTCTCCAAGCCCTTCCATCTGCGCGATCTCGTCAGCGAAGTGCAGCGTCTTTTGGCAGCGTGACGTTCGGCGCTTGCGCCCACCGACGCTTGCCGCTATACCCCCCTCCATTCCGCATGCCCCTTGAGGGCGCAGGCGGGCGCGTAGCTCAGCGGGAGAGCACTACCTTGACATGGTAGGGGTCACAGGTTCGATCCCTGTCGCGCCCACCATTCCTTGCCCCAGTGGCAGGAATGGTCATCGCCGGAAAAGCTGGAAACTCTCTCCCATCCAGCTTCCAAACACCTTCCAGTCTTTGTGAGCCTTTTGTCAGCGCCAGACATGCGGGCTGTCATGGCCGCGTGCTGGGATGATCTTCAGGAATCTCTGCGCCAAGTTTAGTGTCCTCCCAAACAATCCCATTCGCATTTCGCTCTGTTGTTTGCCCAGGGACGTTAAACCAGTGCGAGACGCATTCTGAAAATTGCGGAAGCTCACGCGCCACTCACGTTATGAGACGAGCGCTATACGCTATGACGTCATGTGTCATTTAGGCAGGCAGAAAATTTAGCTTGGCTGCATCAGTAAGATAAAAAAACGAACACCCGCTCATTGAGCTTTGGGCTCTCAGCGCATGAGACAAATCTGAGTCTCACTATTCATGCTTCAAGTTCACTATCATGACGACAAAGTCTATGTTTAACGAGACGGATTTCTGAGGAAGAGATCACCATAATTGTATCGCGTTATTGTGCCCACAATAGGTGAAACTACGCAGTTTTGACCCAGCATTTTCGATTGTTTTTATCGTTGTTTGGCTGATGAATATTTTGATCCGCAAGCTTTATGAAAGCGACTCTTGCTATGAAGAAAATTCTGATCGCATTGGCTCTTGTTGTCACCGCATCCACGCCCGCGTGGTCCATTGCGAATTTGGAAATTCTCCATAAGCAAAATGAGACCGTCGTCTTTGGTGGCATCCAATGGAACTTTGGATCATCAAAGCCTGAACTGGTTTTGGGCGCACGCTCGACCCAATCCAATTCGACGTCTCATGTGACAGGCGTGAAGTTTGAAATGGCTATTCCCATGGACAGCATCCGATGGAAGATGCCGACGTTCCGCGCCATGGGTCTTGCCGGCAGTTGCGATGTTCAGGGTGAAGCTGGTTTGGGTTGGAATTTCGCCACCAATCATCCGCTCTTCGCTCTGGGCGTTCAGGCGCCTTACTCAACCCTTGGCGTCAACTATTCCATTCCCAATTCATTCGCTCCCTATCTGGGTGTGAATTCGCTGCGCAAGCCGGCCTGTGCGTTCAAGGCAAACGCTCCTCTATAAATCGGCTCGCGGAAGGCAAGGCATATGAATAAGTCGCTTACAGCACTGTTGCTCTGCTCTGTTGTCGCATGTGATGCGCAAGCAGGAGCTGTCGTCACCACAACGCTGACGAACAGGAACGAAACCCTCGCCTTCGGTGGTATTCAGTGGAACTTTGGCGCGTCCAAACCAGAATTGGTGCTGGGCGTGCGCACGACACAGTCGCGTCACACCTCGCAGGTCACGGGTGCGAAGCTTGATGTCGCTATTCCGCTCGATAGCAAGACTTGGACAATGCCAACTTTCCGCGCCATGGGGCTCGCAGGAAGCTGCGATGTTCAGGGTGAAGCCGGATTGGGCTGGAGCTTTGCTACCAACCAGCCTCTGTTTGCGGTTGGCGTTCAGGCGCCCTATTCGACGGCAGGTTTGAATTACACAGTACCCAATTCATTCGCGCCTTATGTCGGGGTGAATTCGCTGCGTAAACCCTCCTGCGCGTTGAGAACGCTAGACAATGGCGGCGGCGGCGGCAACGGCGGCGGTGGCTCACCTCCGCCATGATTGAAAGGCGTGCTGCTAAGCAGGCCTCTTTATTTGAAGGGAAGAAGCAAAAGCTTTGTCATGTTCCAGCGTGGGTGTTTGAAATCTTCAATTCCCATTTGCAGAGCTTCATGACTGACGCAGGCGCTAGAGCGCCAGCTCCTGAGCATCTGGTCCCAGATCACGAAGATCATGCCGAAATTGGAATTGCCTTCATCCATGCGGATTGAATGATGAATTTTGTGAAGCCTTGGCGTGTAGATGATTTTTGACAGGCTCCATTCGAGCCGTCTGGGCATTGTGATGTTGCTGTGAACAAAAGCCACATGAACGGCATTCACGGCCCCGTAACTCAGGATCACGCCCAAAGGCATATTGACGAGCACATAGATCGAAAAAGCAGTCGCGGAAACGAAGATCGCTTCGAGTGGATGATGAACGAGAGATGTTGAAGCTGTCACCCTGTCGTCGCCGTGATGTACTTTATGCAGTCGCCAGAGCAGCGATATATGATGAGAAAGCCGATGTTGGGCATAATAGACAAAGTCAATGAAGAGAAAGCACAGGCTGTAGTGCAGGATCTCAGGCAGCACAGGGTCTGAAAAATCGACAAAATCAAAGACGCTCATTGTCGCACCAATCGAGTCCTGCATGGTCTGCAGAAAGCAAAAAGATATGAGTGCCGTCATTCCGCCGAAAAGAAAATTGACCTTCACATGGCTTTCTTTGGGATATTGGCCATCGGGATATTTGCGTTCGATCAGCGTAAAAAACCCAGCGAATGTGAATGGACCTATCCAGGCTATTGCGAGCAGAAGTTCAGCCCAACCGATTGTCATGAGACTCGCCTTTGAACCTTCAAGTTTTGCCACAGCATATACGTAAACTTCGTTGCAATACGACGGCTAAGGCGTTGGTCTGCACAAATGTCTTTTGCCAATGACGATGTATCGGGACTCAAGGGGCTGCTATGACGACGGATCCGCTCTCAGATGTTGTTTCGGCGCAATATGAACGGTGGGTCTATCCTCAACCCATCGTGGATTTGCCCGGTTGGCTTCAGTCGAATTGGCAATGGTTCGATCCAAGCCATTCGCATCTGATGTTCTGGCCCGATCGGGATTATTGGCCGGGCATGCAGATCCTTGTGGCGGGCTGTGGCACCAATCAGGCGGCGGTTTTGGCCTATACGAATCCACAGGCCTGTGTTGTTGCAATTGATGTGAGCCAGTCATCGCTGGACAACCACGCGTCTCTCAAACGCAAATATAATCTGAAAAATCTTGATCTCTACAGGCTGCCGATTGAAGAGGTGTCGTCTCTCCAGCGCGAATTTGATCTGATTATATCGACCGGGGTTCTTCATCATCTGGCCGATCCGCTGAAGGGTCTGGTTTGCCTGTCGCAATGTCTGCGGCAAGATGGCGTTATGGCACTCATGCTCTACGCATGTTACGGGCGTCTTGGCGTCGAAATGCTGCAAGGGGTGTTTCGTGATCTGGGTCTGAGCCAAAACGAAAACTCTCTTGAGCTTGTGAAAGAAGCCATATCACTGCTGCCGAACGATCATCCGGTTCAGAGTTACATCCAGATGGCCCCAGATCTGGCTTATGATGCGGGGTTGGTGGACACGTTTCTACATGGCCGCGATCGAAGTTATTCAGTCGATGGTTGCTTTGAGTTGGTGGAAGGTGCCGGGCTTGAGTTTCAAAACTTCTTTTTGAGGGCGCCTTACGAGATCCCCCTTGGTCTGAATGGTCGTTTTGTGTCGTCACTGGCGGCTGCATCAGATCGTCAGCGCTGGGCGATGATGGAGCGCCTCAATTTTCGCAATGGCTGCCACTTCTTTACGGCGTGCCGCGCTGACAGAGCGCCGCAGACCTACAGGATCGACTTGGGTTCAGCGTCAGCGCGTCATTATGTGCCCGTCTTTCGATTTCGCTGTTACATCGAAGGTCGCCGCATGATCAGGCCAAATTGGCAAATGGAGCTTGATGATTTTCAAGCGGCCATTTTGGGCTGCGTCGATGGGGCTCTGTCGATTGAGCAGATCATCGCAAAGGCTGCGAATCTGCCGACTGTAGCGGGGCGTGGTGAAGATCTCACACGCCGCGTCATGGAGTTAATGACGCTCATGTGGCAGTTGGACTTCATCTCCATCAAGTTCGGGCAGGTCTGATCCTTGTTGGTACTGTCGGTGATCATTTCGTGAGCGTTTGAACGCATCATGCGTTCACCAAAAGCACCATGCGTTGATCTGTTTGGGAATGGCCCCTCACAGGCGCCCGTGGCGCGTCAGCCTATGCGCCCGGCGCCAATCATCCGCGCCGCTAAGGCCATCACGACGAGCCCTGTTTTCAAGTGGGGCTCATTGCGCACTGAGCCAATGGAATCGGCTGCAAAGTCTTGGCGCATTGCAGACAATGATCGGCGGTAGCCTATATCTACTTATCATAATAAAACACCTGAAATGGGTGATATATAATGAAAAAGATTAGAAGATAAGTATACCTAAAACAGGCAATATATAATGGATATAAGATATACAGTATATAATAGGCAATTTCGATGCTAACAAACAACAGTACTTCAGTGATCGATGGTTAAACTGAAAGTAAGTATGGCTCTTCTATCAGAATCCGCGTTTTGTAGCTCCAGCTGTGGTCTTGAGCACTCGCTCAGAGCGCAGGAGGCCTCGTGAAACTCACGAGGCATCAATCCTCTGGAGGTCATCCAAATGAACATCATCAAGAGCGCCTTGCTCTGCTCCGCCGCGACCCTCGCGATCGCCAGCGCCAATGCAGCCGATCTTCCGTCCAAGAAGAGCCCTGCCAATGCTTTCACCCAGATGGGCATCGACGCTTTCGTGTCGGCCGGCTTTGGCTATAGCTGGGCTGGCGCCAATGTTGACGGTGAGTCAGTTGGCAGCATGAACGGCGTCAACTTCGAGACGCGTGCGACTTTCGCAGCTCCTTTGACCGGCGCAATTGGCATCCAGGCCGATGGCGAATTCGTGCGTAACTCGAATCGCTTGGGCGATATGTTCGATCGCGTTGAGCAGACCGGCAGCCTCGCGGGTCACGTTTTCGCGCGTAACAATACTGGGCTTCTGGGTGTGATTGCTCAGGGCAACTCGACCACTGAGAATGTGGCTTTCGAAAATACGCAGCATCGCCGTTACTTCTTGGGTGCTGAAGGCCAGTACTTCCTCGGCAAGACGACCATCTACGGTCAGGCTGCCTATCAGAACCTGTCTTACGGCAGCGGCATTATTAACCTTCCTATTGAACTCTCCTTTGGTGGCATGAACCTGTCTGCTCAGGTTCGTCATTTTATGGAGCCCAATTGGATGGCGGCTTTGAAGGTCGACTACCAGAACCTCACTGGTGATGGTCTCATTCTTTCTGCCGTCAAGCAGACTGCATGGCGCGTTGGTGCTCGCACTGAATATCGCCTCGATGCATCGCCGATCAGCGTTTACGGCGACTTGAGCCATGCTTGGAACAATGTTTCCTTCGATGGTTCGTATAAAGAAAACGAGACCCGCGCTATGGCCGGCATCAAGCTGAACTTCGGCACCTCGACACTGTTCGAGCGTGACCGTTCGGGCGCCTCCTTGGAGCCGATCCGTCCGAGCCGTTTGATCGGTTTGGGTGGCCTGGGTCTGCTCTGAGCTTGATCCACTCATAATCTCGGTGGCCATCCTTGCAGCGATCGCTGCTTGGGTGGCCTCCATCCACGCTTGATCGATCCATTTCCAATAGACTGATTGCCGAATATCCTGAGGCCTTGGATTTCATAGGCCAGCCCCTAGGGGCGTCACACTCACAGCATGATGAAAAATCGCCCCTGTCGCGATGAGGCTGCGCCCTCATGAGATGTGTGGTGTTTGATGATGTCGCAGCTCGCTTTCGATCCCGCATCAATCTGCAAAAGCCGATACCAACGAAATTCAATGACGCCTTTCATTGAAGGCGCGCGCTTGTTCGCCTCTGCAGGTGAGGAGAGGTGACGCGCCTGTCTGCCACGCCAAGCCGAGCCTTCGAAGCTGCGCGTCGCCTTGATTTGCGCCTCGTCATTTTGTCGGGTCAGTCCTGTTCGCAATCTGCTCCTGCAAGCGGCAACTTTGCTGTTTGCCTTGCGAGCTGAGCCTTTGGTGTGTACCTACCTTTAGCTTGACAGTATTCGTGAAAAATATTTTCAAATTTTAACTATTACATTGACCTTAAAATGGGCAGATAATAACGATCATGCTCGTAGAAAATGAATACCCAAAACGAGCTGTCCATAATGAAAGTATTACTAAGTATTCATCATAGGCGAATTCGATGCTTTACAACAACAGTGCTTGTACTATCGACATTTGAACTCAAAGTTGTTCTGGTTCTTCTTTCAGAATCCGAGTTTTGTATCTCCATCTGCAGCCTCGACCTAGATCGTGGCGCAGTCGGACCTGGGGCGGCCCTTGGATCCGAAATCCCATTGGAGGTACTCCGAATGAACATCATGAAGAGCGCATTGCTCGGCACCGCTGCGACGCTCGTCGCTGTTGCTGGCGCTCAGGCTGCTGACCTTCCCTCGAAGAAGGCTGCTCCTGCTACTTATGTGAAGATCTGCGACGCTTATGGCGCAGGCTTCTTCTACATTCCCGGCACCGAAACATGCTTGCATGTCGGTGGCTATGTGCGTGCTGAATATCAGTACACCCCGGCTGTGAACACCTATACGCCCAAGGCTGAGACTGTCGCTGCGACCTTGCAGTCGGTCTATGCCGCTGCCGCAATCCCGAAGAATCTTCAGGACACCATGGGCTATGAAGTCCGTGGCCGCATCGAAGTTGATGCCCGTACCCCCACCTCGATGGGCCCGGCTCGTACCTTCGTTCGTCTGCGCACGGCTTCTACCTCGGGTATTCGCGCTTCTGTCGCTCAGGTCAATGCCGGCGGCATGGCTCTTGGTGCTGCGACCTCTGCTGCCATCACCCTCGAAGCAGCTATGGTCCAGTGGGCCGGCTTCACTTTCGGCCGCGGTTCTGAAAACTATGCGATGATGCCTGGCATCATGTATGGTGGCGCTCCGTGGGCTGGCTTCCCCAGCGGCATGAACCAGCTCGCCTACACCCAGAACCTCGGTGGCGGCTTCTCGGCGACTATTGCCTTGGAAGATCGTCGCGATACCTTCGTCCAGACCTTGGGTGCTACCAACTCGACCCCGACCAATGGCATCGTCTATGTCGGCAACATCCGCCTCGACCAGGCTTGGGGTATGGCCGCTGTCCATGCTTTGGCAATGCCGAACTCCTATTATAAGAACGCGACTGGTCAAGTTGGCCCGACGATGGCTGACTTCAGTGCCGACACTGGTCTGACAGCTAGCCCGACCACTTCTACAACGGCGGTTAGCACCGCTATGAAGCAGGGCTACGCCATCGGTGCGACGGTCAATCTGAAGCTTCCGATGATTGGCGCTGGCGACAACCTGTGGCTGACCGCAAACTATTCGGATGGCGCAATCTCGACGATCCTGGGTGGCGCTACTCTGAACGCAGTGAACACGGTTTCGCAGAACCGTTTGCTCGGCGGTGTGTTCCGCTCTTTGACCAACATCGTCCAAACCTCACAAACTTCGGTTGACAATGTGACCGCTTGGAACGTTGGCGGCTTGTTCACTCACTACTGGGCTCCCCAGTGGCGTTCGAACTTTGTCGCTGGTTATGTCGAAATTATCCCCCCCACCAAGGAAACTGCTAGCATTCAGCAGTGGGGTAAGGGTCAGCTGCAGAACTACATGGGCTCGCTCATCTATTCTCCTGCAAAGGACTTGGATATCGGCCTCGAGCTTCAGTATGCTCAGCTGAAGAACAAGGTGCAGGGCACGACTGCTCTGACCGATGCGACTGGCTTGAAGGCGACCAACTGGTCGACCAAGCTGCGCGTCGAGCGTAACTTCTAATCCTAAACCAGACCCCGGCGTTCGCGCCGGGGTCTTCCTTTTTTCAAGGCCACAAGAGGTGCACGCCTGCCATGTTAGCCCAGAGCCAAAATCTTTTGGAAGTCTGCGCTCATGTCACTCAGAGCTATTCTGTGCTCGAGGCTTTTGCGACCAAGCATGATACGTCGATCACCGGCACGGTTTATTATGCGCTGATCGGTGCCCTGAATATCCAGCGTGATGAAACAGGCTTCATCCATTTTCGCCAGATGAAACCGCTGCAGATCTCGCGCATCATCAATGTCGATTCCAAAAAGGTTGCGCGCTGGTGTTCGACACTGGCTGATTGCGGCCTGTTGACGCGCAAGCGTGGTGCCTATGCCATCGCCAATATTGCTGATTGGCATATGGTGGCCCAAGCGCTTTACGGCAAACAATCGCTCGAAGAGATGGCCGCTGCGCCTTCCGTTGCCGCCTCACTGGGCGAGCAGGCCTTTATCAAAGGCCATGATGACGAGGCTGATGTCGATATGTCGAGTGTGATGAGCGAAGAATCGCTCTCCTCCATGCAGCCCTGACGGACTGAGCAACCACCCGATGGGTGATTGCTCGTTTCGTTTATTTCCAGCCGATGAGATCAATCACCGCCGCCATGCCAGCATGGCGGCTGCCTTCTGCCATCATGCATTCATAGTCTTTCATTTCGAGGCGCGAGAAATATCCAAACTCTGCCTGCAGCAATTCGCGCGTATAGAGATGATCGAGTTCTTTGGGCCCGCCGGTGCCATAGTCGAGCTGTTTGGGCGTATAGCCTTCGATCAGCAACAGGCCACCCGTCTTGAGGCTGCGGCGCATGCCGGCCCATTTGCTGGCGCGCTGAGCGGGGTCTGAGAATTGCGTGAAGATCTCTGCGACCACATCGAAGCCATCTGCGGGATAGGTCCAGTTGTGCACATCGGCGAGCACAAATTCGATATTGGTCACGCCGCGCTTCTTGGCCAGCGCCTTGGCTTTGTCTTGGCCGTTTTCAGAGAAGTCGAGCGAGACCACATCGAGCCCCTGTTCAGCCAGCCACACACCATTGCGCCCCTCGCCATCGGCCACGGCGAGGCATGTGCCTGACTTGGGCAGCAGATGCTTTTGCTGGCTCAGAAAAACATTGGGCTCTTCGCCGAAAATATATTCTTGCGCGGCATAGCGACCCTGCCAGCGGTCATATTCACCCATAGTCCACCCCCCTTAAAGCACCGGCCGCTGCGAGGCGGCCGGGGTTCATGCATCAGCTTAGCTCTTTGGCTGGCGCTCTGCCCAGACAAAAAATGCCAGAGCCATGACGGTGAGGCCTGCGAAAATGACGCCTGGCGACAGGCCGGTGATATCGGGCAGGCGAATTTTGCCATAGCTGCCGACATTCAGAATATGTGCCTTCACCCAGTCAAAGGAGAGCGCATAGAGCACCGCGCCCACGATCATACCGAGCGCCCCCACAGCCGCATGAATGCTGCCCGTGGCAATGGCGCCCAAGGCCGTGCCGGGGCAATAGCCATAGATCACCATGCCAACCCCGAAGATCGCCGCGCCCAAAGCCACGCCAAGCAGATTGGCATCTTTGGGTGCATATTTGGCGAGGCCTTCGTCAACAAGCAGCATCACGCCAATGCCGCCGACGATGATCGCGGTGAGCATGACTTTGAGGACGGTGTAATCTTTCAAGCGGAACTGATTGACGATCACATCGCAGCTGGTGACGCGACCACGATGCAGCAAGAAGCCGAAAGCAAAGCCGATGAGAAGTGCAAGGCCGAGCCCGCCCGGACCAAACAAAGAGGTCATGATCTGCTCCTATTTCAAATGACGAAAGGTGAGTTTGGCGGTGAGCAGGCCTGTGGCAAACATGACCGCCAGAAAGAGCCAGCTGGAGACGGCCAGTTGCAGCCCGCCTGAAATGCCATGACCACTGGTGCAGCCACCGGCCATGCGCGCGCCATACATGATGGCGATGCCCGCCAGAAATGCGCTGATGAAGCGCTTGGTGACAGAACTGCCCATCTCCTGCTTCCAGACGTCTGGCACATATTCGAGTTTGAAAGTGCCGGACAGAAGAGCAGAGACAAAAGCGCCCAGCATCAAGCCGCCCAGAAAGATCACGCCATAGTCGAAGGCAAAGGGCATGGACTTCCAATAGCTATTGGTGGCGACAGTTTCCGCGCCCAGAACAGGGATGGCGACTTCGCCAGCAATGCGGCTATAGGCCGTGGTGACGCCGAGCGGATCTTTGGCGATGGCAAAGGCAATCCAGCTCAAAACGCCAATGCCAATGCCCACAAGATAGGGCGTCCAGTTGATGCGACGCGCAGCCAACTGCGGCACATTCTGTGCGATGGATGAGACTGACATGATGCTCACACCTCCTTGTTGTTCGTCTGGCATGTGTTGAGACCGATCAGCGTATAGGCCGGGCAGAAGCGGAAGATCGCGGTGAGGATCGGCACGACGCCAATCCAGCCAACAAAGTTCCAACCCGTATTGGGGAAGCCGATCGGGATCGCATAGGCGATGAGCAGGATGCCGAGCGCGAGCCGTGCAATGCGGTCGAATGTTCCGATATTGGGTTTCATATGAAGCTCCTTCAGACGGCGTCTTTGCAGTAAAGATCATGCAAGAGGCCGATGATGCGCATGACATCTTCATCGGCGAGGGAATAGAAAATCGCTTGCTGCGCGCGGCGTGTTGCCACCAGTCGGTCAGCGCGCAAACGCGCCAGATGCTGCGACAAAGAGGATTGGCTGAGCGCCAATCTCTGCTGCAAGTCGCTCACGCTCAGCTCACCATGGCTCAATTCGCACAAGATCATCAGGCGATGGCGGTTGGCCAAAGTTTTCAGCAGAGCCTCTGCCTCGGCGGCTTTGGGAGTGAGCTTTATTAAATTCATATTATCTAATTTAATAAGTTCTAATATATGAGTCAAGGCATGAATCGGACAGGTTCTGTTGGCTCTGCGCAATCTGAAAGCATCAGCTCATGGTTGCCTCAGCTCATCAGGCCGGTCATGCTGACGCAGCATCGGTTATTTTGAGAGGTAGCTTCCATGTCGCTTGCAAGTCTCTTCGCCCGCCTGACCTCAAGCGTCAGCGTGCCTGCGATTGAACATGAAGACTTTGAGAAGGCCTGTCTTGAGGGTCATTGCCATGTGATTGATGTGCGTGAGCCGCATGAATATGCCGCAGGCCGCATTCCTCATGCGGTCAATCATCCCCTGTCGCAATTTGATCCGGCAAAATTGCCCACAGACAAGCCTGTCGTACTCGTCTGTCAGGCGGGAGGGCGCTCCGCCAAGGCGCTGGCACAGGTGCAGGCCACCGGTCGCAAGGATGTCGTCCATTATGCGCTCGGCACGGGCGGCTGGAAGCAACGCGGCGGCGCGATCATCCTCTAAGAGTTGGGCGCAGATCTCTGCGCCCTCTGCTCATCACTTGGCTCATCATTTGGCGTAGCGGCTGGCAGGGCGATCAAGCCCCAGATGGTCGCGCAACGTCGTGCCTTCATAGTCGGTCTGGAAGATACCGCGCCGCTGTAATTCAGGGATCAGCAGAGTGGTGATCTCATCGAGGCTGCCCGGCAGATAGGGCGGCTGCATGATGAAGCCATCGCAGGCACCAGCCTTGAACCAAGCCTCCATCTCATCAGCGACATTTTTAACTGAGCCCGCGATGCTGCGTTTACCGCGTGCACCCGCAAGGCGCAGATAGACTTGTCGCATCGTGAGATTTTCTTTGCGCGCCATCTCCATCACGCCGCGCGGTGTGCCACCCTCAAATTTCAGATCCGGCATGGGGCCGTCGAGATCATAAGATGACAGATCAGCGCCTTCGAAGATGAGCGAGAGAATCTCGCGGCCAACTTCGGGATGTACGAGGGATTGCAGATAATCGAATTTCTCCTGCGCCAGTGCATCGGTCTCGGCGACCGTCACGCTGAGGCCGGGCAGGATTTTGAGCTGGTCGGGCTGGCGACCATATTTTGCCATGCGGCCTTTCACATCATTGTAGAAGGCAACGCCTGCTTCGATATTTTGTGGTGATGTGAAGACGACTTCTGCGGTGGCTGCTGCCAATTCGCGGCCTGTGTCCGACGCGCCTGCTTGAATGATGACGGGATAGCCTTGTGGTGGGCGCGGCACATTCAGAGGACCACGCACGCGCAAATATTTGCCCTGATGATTGAGCTCATGCTTTTTCTGCGGGTCGAGATAGATGCCGCTCTCCTTGTCGCGGATGAAGGCATCATCATCCCAGCTGTCCCACAGGCCCTTCACCACTTCGACGAATTCACGCGCGCGCTCATAGCGGTCTTCGTGATCATAATGAGCCTCGCGGCCAAAATTATAGGCCTCTGCCTTGAAGGAGGAGGTGACGACATTCCAAGCCGCACGCCCGCCGCTCATATGATCGAGCGAGGCCATTTTGCGCGCGACATGGAAGGGCTCGTTGTAGCTGGTGGTTGCTGTGCACACGAGGCCGATCTGTTCGGTGACAGCTGCAAGACCGCCGAGCAAAGTCAGCGGCTCGAAATGTGCCGTATATTGCGCCGAGCGGCTGAGCGTCAGATCAGAGGCTTCGCGCACGGCGAGCCAGTCTGCGAAAAACAGAAAATGGAACTTCGCTTTCTCGGCCGTCTGAGCGAGGCGGATATAATGTTTGAAATTGATGCCCGCGTCGGCGTCCGCATCGGGGTGGCGCCAGGACGCGACGTGATGGCCGGTGTGGTTGAAGAAAACACCGAGCACCATCTGCCCATTATGGCCTGCCATCGTCTCACTCCCCATCCTTGATGGCGGCAAACTAACCATGCAGCGCAGCCGGAGCAAGGTACCCAAGCGGTTGCCAGGCCCTCCACTTTCGGAATAGACCGGCAATCAAGCTCGATTGGGAGAGTTGCCGTGTCTTCACAGCCTATGCGCGTGCCTGCGCACAATCTCATTGCCTTTGCCACAGCGCTGCTGGAATCCAAGGGCATGATCCCTGCCCATGCGCGCACTTTGGCTGAAGTGATCGTCTGGGCCGATTTGCGCGGCGTCTCCTCCCATGGCGTCAATCGCCTCTCAATGTATCTGCGCACCATCCGCGATGGGGATCTTGATCCCAAAGCGGTGCCGCAGATCGAGAGCAAAGCGGGCGCTTTGTTTGTGGTTGAGGGAAATCGCTGCCCGGGACCCGTTGCCATGAAACTGGCGCTCGAAGAAGGTATCAAACGCGCCAAGGCTTTTGGCGTCGGGCTTGGTCTCATCCGCGCCACGACACATACGGGCGCGATTGGTCATTATGCGCATGTGGCGGCAGAGCAGGGGCTGGTGGGCGTTGTGTTCAACAGCGGCCCGCCGAATATGGCCTATCACGGCGCGAAGGTGAAAAGCCTTGCCACAAGCCCGATGGCGATTGGTGTGCCAAGTCTCGATGGTCCGCTTGTGCTTGATATGGCGACTTCCACGATTGCCAATGGCCGCTTGCAGCAAGCGATCCGCCTTGGTCAATCCATTCCTGAAGGCTGCGCGCTGACGAAAGAGGGCGAGCCGACAACCGATCCCAACACGGCAGATATTTTGTTGCCGCTGGGTGGACCGAAGGGCTCTGGCATTTCTTTCATGTTCGAATGTATCACCAGCGTGCTTGCCGCCAATCCGCTGCTCGTCTCAATGATTGGTCCGGGCGGCAAGGTGAAGCATCGTCACAATGCGATGTTGATCCTCATCGACATTGCAGCTTTGCGCCCTCTTGATGAGTTCAAGCGCGATATGGGCGAATTGGGCGCTGTGGTGAAAGCGCTGCCGCGTCTTGATCCAGATAGCGCGATCATGTTGCCGGGCGAGCGCGGCGCAGCCTCATTTGCTGAGCGCAGCGCCAAGGGCATTCCGCTGTCGCCGAAAGTCTGGGCGGGGCTGCTCGAACTTGCCGAGCAAAATGGTGTCGCCCCGCCGCAGGTCTGATCAGGCAGCTTTCGAATAGCTGATGATGCCAATGCCTGTGGCCCAGGGCTTCACGGCCTCATAGGCCACAAGGCGCGGCTGCGTCTGGCCCATAATCCCGGCCATGCAGAGCCAAGCGAGCAATTCAGCCGTGCCAGCGCCAGCTGCCATGATCTCTGCATCACGATAGCTGGCGAGTGCTGGCAGATCAGCGCGGGTGAGGCGGTCGATAAAGGTCGCATCGAAATCTGTGTCGATGAAACCATGACCGCGCTCGCCCGGATCATGCGAGAGACCGCCGGTGGCGACAATGGCGATGCGCTCAGGCCAGGCTTCCAGGACGGGACGCAGCGCCTCACCAAGACCGACGCAGCGGGCGGGAGTTGCGCGCGGTGCTGCGAGTGTGTTGAACATCAAAGGCACGACCTTGGTCTGCATCTCAGGCGTGAGGAAATGCAGCGGCACCATGGAGCCATGATCAAGGCGCATTTCATGCGAGAAGTTGAGCTCAAAACCGCTGGCATAAGCGCGCTCAAGCAGAGCCTCGGAGAGTTTGGGATCGCCCTTCACATCTGTCTTGGGCACTTTGAGCCAAGGCTCAACCGGGCCTTCGAATGTCTCGCCGCGCCCAATGCAAAAGGCGCCGACATGTTCGAAGAAATTGGCCCAATGTTCGGAGGTTAGCAGCAAGATCACATCGGGACGCGCAGCCTGCAGCTCATCGCGAATGGTCTCAAATGCGCTGTAGAGTTTGGCTTTCTGGTCTGCGGGTGCCGCATCAGCCCAAGCGGTGAGGCCGGGGGCGTGGCTGGCTGCGCAAGTGTAGACGATTGGCATGGTCAGCCCCTGATAGCGGTCAGATAATCAGGCTCCGGCATTTGCTGGAGCAGGGTGAAGGGACGCAGGATCAATCCATGCACGCCCAATTTGTAGAGCGCGCCGACATCTTGGCTCAGGAGCGCCTCGCGCTCAGCCTCAGTCAGATCAAAGTCAGCTGCAACCGCTGCGCGGTCGGCAAAGAAGCGCTCGCGGATCGCGGGGTTCTGGTTGACCTGCCGCAGCAGTTTATTGAGGGCATAGGCGCTCATGGGATCCTCCTGCGCTATTGTGCAAAGGGCGGCGCATCCCTGCAAGAGGAATACACCGCCCAAAGCTCAGACTTGCGACAGATCGCTTACATCTTGATGTTGAGAATGCGGGCCGCATTGCGCCAGGCGATGGCTTCGCGCAGCTCAGTATCGATGGCGACATCATCCATGAAGTGGCCTGCTTCCTTGATGTCTTCGAAGGGGAAGTCGGCCGAGAACATGACGCGCGAGGCGCCAAGGGCAGAGACGGCGCAGTGCAGTGGCTCAGGCGAATACATGCCCGAGATCGTCACCGCGATATTGTTGCGAATGTAGTCGGAGGGCTCGCGCTTCAGCTCAACACCATAGAGTTTGGCGCGGCTGTCGATGCGCCAGAGCATATAGGGCAGCGACTCGCCAAGATGTCCCAGCAGCAAAAGCGCCTTGGGGAAGCGGTCAAAGACGCCGCCAAAGATCATGCGCAACGTATGGGTGCCGGTCTCGACGCCCCAGCCCCAGGTGGCGCGCTTGATCTCATTATAGTTGCCATAGGTGGCATATTGTTCGACGGGATCGGCAGGGTGCAGATAGATCGGCGCGCCGAGCTCCTCAGCTTTCGCCCAGAAGGGATCGAACTGGCGCTCGTCGAGATAATGGCCGAGCGAATGGCCGTTAATCATGGCGCCTTTGAAGCCCATTTTCACGCAGCGCTCGAGCTCCCGCGCTGCAGCATTTGGATCTTGCAGCGCAATATGCGCGAAGCCCTCGTAACGGGTCGGATGGCGGGCGATTTTCTCGGCCAGAAAATCATTTGCTTCAGCAGCAGCTTTGTTGGCGGCAGCCACATTGGGCTCAACCTGCACACCGGGGCCAGCGACCGACAGGACCGCCTTTTCGATGCCGGCAGAATCCATCGCTTTCAGGCGAATATCGTCGAAATCGGTCAAGGCCGCGAAGATTTTGTCGTAGATCGGACGCGGCACATCGGCCATCGTGGCTTGCCAGTAGTCAACAAGACCCGGTGACATAAAGTGCTCTTCGAGGGCGATCTTCTTCATGGCGTTTATCCCTGTCGCGTTCTGGGCTGGGTGAGTGTTCGAGCCCTTGCTAGCGTATCCGCATATTGATACAGTTGCACCACATCACGGGTCAACACCATTGGGAGGTCTCTGGATATGACGATCAAGATTCGCGGCATCGACTTCGAGGACAATCTCGACAATTCGATGGGTCTGGAATTCTACAATCTCTCGCATCGCTTCGGCTATCAATCACCGAATTGGCCTTATTTCGAGGATGTGAAGATCGAGCGCATCCATTACATGGCCAAGTCGGGCGTGTTGTCACAGCGCATCACCACCTCCATGCACAATACGACGCATATTGATGCGCCTGCGCATGTCGTGGCTGGCACCCCCTTCATCAATGAAGTGCCGCTGCCGCACTTCTTCGGCACGGGCATTGTTGTCTCGATCCCCAAGAAGAAGTGGGAGCCGATCACCTATGACGATCTGGAAAAGGCTGCCGGCAAAGTCGTGCGCCCCGGCGACGTCGTGATCGTCAACACCGGTTGGCACCATATCTACGAAGACAACGAAGACTATTTCGCACGCGCGCCGGGCTTCGTGGCCTCCGCTGGCGAATGGTTCGTGGAAAAGAAGGTCAAGGTTGTCGGCCATGACACGCAGGCCAATGACCATCCGCTCGCGACCGCCATTGGCCCGCAGCGCAATGGTCCGCTGCTGCCCCATCTCAAGGAAGAATATTTCGAGTGGTCGGGCGGACGTGATTGGAAGGACGACTTCCCGGAGTGGGAGCCTGTGCATCGTATCCTCTTCAACAACGGCATTCTTGGCATTGAGAATGTCGGTGGCGATCTCGACAAGATCACCGGCAAGCGCGTCACTTTCGCCTTCTTCCCGTGGAACTGGGAACGTGGCGATGGTTGCATCATTCGTCTCGTCGCGATGATCGACAAGCGCGGTCAGTATCGCATTGAGAGCGGGGAGAGCTTCTGATGATCGTCAAGCGCATCGAAGACGCCAAGCCCTATGATGCCGTGAATCATCGCGGCAATGTGGGCCTTCGCTTGCAGGGCTTTGAGCCCGGCGGGCCGACCAATCAATGGGTCGGTCTGTCCTACTTCCTTCCTGGTGGTGGTGCTGGCCCTGACTCAACTCCCTTCGAGAAGATCTATGTCGTTCTTGAAGGTGAGATGTGCGTGATTGTGGATGGTAAAGAGACCGTGCTGAAGAAGCTCGATTCCTGCACCATCACAGCCAATGAAGTGCGCGAGATCATCAATCGCAGCAACGAAGTTTGCACCTTGCTGGTCGTCATTCCCTATCCTCCGGGACATAAGCCATGAGCAGCGAAGACTTCCTCAAGGATCCTCTCGCGCTCTTCTCCGTGAAGGGCAAAGTGGCGATCGTAACCGGCGCGTCGGGTGCATTTGGTGCGCTCGCCGCCAAGGTTTTGGCGGGTGCGGGCGCCAAGCTCGTGCTCACCGCTGGCAAGAAGGCTGAGCTTGATGAAGTCAGCGCCGCTTGTGCAGCGCTTGGCGCAGAGGTCGAGGGCGTCAATGTGCGTCCCTCGAGCGAAGAGGCTTGCGCTGGCATTGTGGATGCAGCGGTGAAGCGTTTCGGCCGTGTCGATATTCTCGTTGTTGCCTCTGGCAAGAATGATGTCGCCAAGATTACCGAAATGGCACCTTCGCGCTTCCTTGATGTGATGGATGCCAATGTCACCCAGTCATGGCTGATGGCGCGCGCTTGCTCGGCTCAGATGATGAAGCAGGGTGATGGCGGCAAGATCGTGCTGATGTCATCTGCGCGTGGTCTGTTGGGTCATCCTGCAGGCTATACGGCTTACTGCGCCTCGAAGGCAGCGGTGGATGGCATTACCAAGGCGCTGGGTTGCGAATTGGGCCCGACCGGCATCACCGTCAATGCCATTGCACCGACTGTGTTCCGCTCGCCGCTGACGCAATGGATGTTCGAAGACACCGACAATGCCAAGCAAGTGCGTGGCGGTTTCCTCACCCGTGTGCCCAAGGGCCGTTTGGGTGAAGCCTCTGATCTTGCCGGCCCCTTGTTGTTCCTCGCCTCTAATGCGTCGAATTTCTACACCGGCCACATCCTGTATGCGGATGGTGGTTACACAGCAGGTTAAAGGGGACGGCGAATGGGCAAAGCGCGAATTGGTGTCTTGGGCGCAGGTTTGATGGGCCATGGCATTGCGCAAGTCTTTGCGCTGCAGGGCCATCAGGTGCGGGTCTATGACCCTTCAGCCCAAGCGCTCGCCAGTTTGCGTGATCGCATCGCCGCCAATCTGCGTGATCTTGATGAAGATGAGGGCGCGGCTGCCAATGTGGCGCCCTCATCCACCATTGCTGACTGCGTGGGCGATGCCGATTTTGTCGTGGAAGCCGCGCTGGAAGATCTCGCCGTCAAACAAAAACTCTTCGCCGAAGTTGAGCGCTATGCGCGCGCTGATGCAGTCCTTGCCAGCAATACATCGGTCATTCCGATCACGGCCATTATGGCGAATATCAAGGATGGCACCCGCACGGTGGGTACCCATTGGTGGAACCCGCCTTTCCTTGTCCCGCTGGTGGAAGTGATCGGCACAGATCGCACCTCGCAAGCGACGATTGATTTTACGATGGAGCTGCACACATCCATCGGCAAGACGCCTGTTCATGTGAAGAAAGATGTGCCCGGCTTTGTCGGCAATCGTCTGCAACATGCGCTGTGGCGCGAAGCAATTTCGCTCGTTGAAAATGGCATCTGCGATGCTGAAACGGTCGACACTGTTATCAAGGCGAGTTTTGGCCGACGGATCGCTGTGCTTGGCCCGCTCGAAAATGCTGACCTTGTCGGCACGGATCTGACACTCGCGATCCACAAGACGGTTCTGCCCGCCATTGAAAGCCGCCCTGGTCCCTCGCCCTATCTTGAAAAGCTGGTGGCAGAGGGCAAACTGGGCATGAAGTCTGGCGAGGGCTTCAGAAAGTGGACCGCAGGGGAACAAGATGCTCTGCGACAAAAGGTTGTTCAGCATTTGAAGAAGGCGCGCAAAGACGACGCCTAACTCAACATTTCGGGGAGGCTGAAATATGAGCACAGATAAAACTTTTCTGACACGTCGCGATGCGGTGAAGCTGGGCGCGGGCGCTCTGGCCATGCCAGCCATCATCTCCTCTGCCAATGCGCAGACCGCAGGTGTTCTCAAAATTGGTTATGTGAATGCGCGCACTGGTCCGCTCGCGGGCTTTGGTGAGGCGGATGCTTTCACGCTGGATCAGATCCAGAAGCTGCTCGCCAATGGTGTGCAGAGCGGCGGCAAAAACTGGAAGGTCGAGATCATTTCGAAGGACAGCCAGTCCAATTCCAATCGCGCGGCTGAAGTCGCGCAAGAGCTGATCTTGTCGAACAAGGTTGATCTTCTGCTGGCAACTTCTGCGCCTGAGACAACCAATCCGGTGGCTGATCAGGCTGAAGTGAATGAAGTGCCTTGCATCACCACCAATTGCCCGTGGCAGCCTTATTTCTTCGGCCGCAAGGGCGATCCGGCCAAGGGTTTCAAATGGACTTATCATTTCTTCTGGGGTCTGGAAGATGTGATCGGCAGCTTCCTTGCGCTTTGGGAGACAGTGCCGACCAACAAAGTCGTGGGCGGTATTTTCCCCAATGATGCGGATGGCAATGCATGGGGCGATCAGAAGATCGGCTTCCCGCCCGCACTCGCGCAGGCTGGTTTCAAGCTGGTTGATCCGGGCCGCTATCAGCCGATGTCGAATGACTTCACCGCGCAGATCACGGCCTTCAAACAAGCGGGCGCTGAGATCATTACGGGCAATATGATCCCGCCGGATTTTGCGACCTTCTGGGCACAATGCGCGCAGCAGGGCTTCAAGCCGAAGATTGTGACGATTGGCAAGGCGCTGCTCTTCCCCTCCGTCATTGAATCGCTGGGTGCGCGCGGTGATGGCCTGTCGAGCGAGATCTGGTGGTCGCCCAATCATCCCTTCAAGTCGAGCCTTACCGGTCAGAGCTGCCGCGATTTGACCGATGCCTATACGAAGGCGACGGGTCGTCCTTGGACGCAGCCCATTGGCTTCCAACATGCGCTTTGGGAAGTCGCGATCGATGTGCTCAAGCGCACCAAAGACCCCAAGAAGCCTGAGTCCATTTTGGAGTCGATCATCGCAACCGATTACAATTCGATTGTGGGTCCGGTGAAATGGACCGGCCAGCCCGTCAAGAATGTCACCAAGACGCCGCTTGTGGCGGGTCAGTGGCGCAAGACGGACAAGGGCTTTGATCTCATCATCGCTCAGAACAAAACCGCGCCGCAGATTCCGGTTGGCGGCAAGTTGCAGTCTTTGTGATCACAGATGGCGCCGCTCCTCGAACTCAAGAGACTTGAAAAGAGGTTCGGCGCCGTCGTTGTGGCCGGAGGTATTGATCTTGTCGTGCCCAAAGGCCAAGCGCTCGGCATGATTGGCCCCAATGGGGCTGGCAAGACAACGCTCTTTGGCATGATCACCGGCGCTGTGCGTCCCGATGCGGGGCGCATTGTGTTTGAAGGCGAGGACATTACCTCCTTGTCAGCTGATGCGCGCTGTCGTCGCGGTTTGGCACGCTCCTTTCAAATCCCCCAGCCTTTCGGCGGTATGAGTGTGTTCGAGAATTGTCTTGTGGCTGCGCAATTTGGTCGCGCCAAGCGCAGTAGCGGGCTTGAGCGCGATTGTGCGCAGATCATTGCGCGCTGTGGTTTGGCAGACCAAGCCAATCGCCCCGCAGGCACACTCACTTTGTTGCAGCGTAAGCGGCTCGAAGTGGCGCGCGCTCTGGCGAGCGAACCGCAACTCTTGTTGCTTGATGAAGTGGCAGGCGGCCTGACGGAAGAAGAATGCCACGAACTCGTCGCCCTGGTGCGCGAAGTCAAAGATAGCGGCGTCACACTGATCTGGATTGAACATATCGTCCATGCGCTCACCGCTGTCGTTGATCGCCTCGTTGTGCTGCATGGTGGTGCTTTGATCGGTGATGGTGATCCCGCGCAGGTCATTCGCAGCCCGCAGGTACAAGAGATCTATATGGGGATTCCCGCTGATGCGTGATCCTCTGCTGAATGTCTCGCAGCTCGCCAGCTTCTATGGCGATTTTCAAGCCCTGTTTGATGTGTCCTTGCGCGTGGACGAGGGCGAGGTCGTTGCCATTATCGGCGCCAATGGTGCGGGCAAGAGCACTTTGCTCAAAACCATCGCGGGCCTCATTGCTGCGCGCCCCGATGCTGTGACTTTTGCGGGCTCTCCGATTGGCGGCGTGCCTGCGCATCACTTGCTGCGTCAGGGCATCGCTTTGGTGCCTGAGGGGCGGCGTTTATTCTCGTCGCTCAGCGTTGAAGAAAATCTGCAGATCGGCGGCGCTTATAGTCGCAAAGGCCCTTGGTCTTTGGAGCGCGTCTATCAACTCTTCCCGATCCTGCGCGAGCGCCGCCATCAGGCGAGCACGTCTTTGTCGGGCGGGCAGCAGCAAATGGTCGCGATTGGCCGTGCTCTCATGTCCAATCCGCGCCTCTTGCTGTGTGACGAGATCAGCCTTGGCCTTGCGCCAATTATTGTGCGCGAGATTTATGAGCGCCTGCCGCAGATCACGGGCGATGGCATGTCGCTCATCATTGTCGAACAGGATGTCGTGCAGGCTTTGAAAGCCTCGCGCCGTGTCTATTGCCTGCAAGAGGGCCGTGTGACTTTGGAGGGCGAGAGCCAATCCATCAGCCGCGAGGCCATCGCCTCAGCCTATTTCGGATCCTGATTATGGATTGGGTCAACTCCATCACGCAGGGCATTTTGGTGGGCGGGCTTTACGCCATGTTCGCTGCTGGCCTGTCGCTGATTTTCGGCGTGATGCGCCTCGTTAATATCGCCCACGGCGATTTGGTGGTGCTGGCCGCCTATCTCGCGCTTGTCGTGACGACAACGCTCGGGCTTGATCCGCTGACCTCCCTCCTCATCATCGTGCCGCTGATGGCGCTGATTGGTTATGCTTTGCAGCGCTTCCTTCTCAATCGCACTCTGGGCGATGATCTCTTGCCGCCTTTGCTTGTCACGTTCGGCCTGTCGGTGATTTTGCAAAATGGGCTGATGGAAATTTTCACCCCCGACAGTCGCAAATTGCAGGCTGGCGCGATTGAGACGGCAACCCTGACGCTCTCGAGCGATCTGTCGCTGGGCATTTTGCCTCTGCTGCAATTTGGTGTGGCGGTGGCGATCATCGGCGGATTGCAATTGCTGTCCTATCGCACAGCCTGGGGCCGTGCCTTCCGTGCGACCTCAGATGATCAAACAACGGTGCAGCTGGTGGGCGTTGATCCGCGGCATGTCTTTGCCATGGCGATGGCACTGTCGCTTGCGGTCATTGCTGTGGCTGGTGTGTTTCTGGCTGTGCGCGCCAATTTTGATCCCTCCATGGGGCCTGCGCGCCTCATCTTCGGCTTTGAAGCTGTGATCATCGGGGGGCTTGGAAATTTGTGGGGCACTCTGGCGGGCGGTGTCATATTGGGTGTGGCGCAGGCCATTGGCGCGAAGATTGATCCGGGCTGGCAATTGCTCGCCGGTCATCTTGTCTTTTTGATCGTTCTGGCTGTGCGTCCCGAAGGCTTTTTCCCGAGGGTGCAACATTGAGCCCTGAGATCACCATCACCGATACGACACGCTCTGGCCGCATCACTATGGTGCTGGCTCTGTGCGCTGTGCTGGCGCTTGCCTGTGCGCCGCTGGTTGCCACAAGCGCGCATCTCAATTTGATGGTGCAGATCTTCGCTTATCTGGCGCTGGCGACTTTGTGGAATTTGCTGGCGGGCTTTTCAGGTCTTGTGTCTGTGGGCCAGCAAGCCTTCGTTGGCATTGGCGGCTATGCACTCTTTGGTCTCACCATCTTTGCAGATCTTCATCCGCTGCTCGCTTTGGCGCTGGCAGGCATTATCGGGGCTGTGATTGCGCTGCCTGTGGCGGGCCTGTTGTTTCGCTTGCGCGGCGCTTATTTTGCCATCGGTTCTTGGGTGGCGGCGGAGGTCTTTCGCCTGCTTGCTTCGCAGATCTCGGCGCTGGGTGGTGGCTCTGGTACAAGCTTGCCTGCGCGCATCGTCACCAGCATGGCCTCGAGCCGCGTCTGGCGTGAATATGTGATCTATTGGACGGGGCTTGCCATTGCGGTTGTGGTCATTGGCCTCACCATCTTTCTGCTGCGCTCGCGCTTTGGTCTGGCTCTGCGCGCGATCCATTATAATGAGGGCGCGGCGCGGGCGAGCGGTGTGAATGTGACGCGCGTCAAGCTCATCGTCTTTGTGCTCGCGGGTTTTGGCACAGCAATGGTCGGCGCGCTGATCTTTTTGCAGAAGCTGCGCATCTCGCCTGATGCAGCCTTCAGTGTGAATGATTGGACCGCCTTTGTGATCTTCATGGCAGTGATTGGCGGCATTGGCCGTATCGAAGGCCCGATCATTGGCTGTCTTATCTTCTTCGTGTTGCGCGAAACTCTGGCGGATATGGGTGCGCTCTATCTGATGATGCTGGGGCTTGTTGCGATTGTGATCATGCTGCGCGCACCGCGCGGCATTGCCGGTTGGCTCAGTGAGAAGCTGGGCTTTGATCTTGTCCCGCTGTCACGGCGGGTCGTTTTTGCCAAATCCAAAGGGGATAGTCATGTCTGACGCCAAGAAATTCCAAAACAAGGTCATCATCACCTGCGCGGTGACTGGCTCCATTCATACACCCACGATGTCGGATGCTCTGCCGATCACACCCGATGAGATCGCAACCTCTGCGATTGAAGCAGCTAATGCAGGCGCAGCGATTTTGCATCTTCATGCGCGCGACCCGAAAGACGGTCGCCCCTCGGCTGATCCCAAACTCTTCATGGAATTCTTGCCGCGCATCGGTGAAGCAACCGATGCGGTCGTCAATATCACCACGGGTGGTTCGGTGAAGATGACGGTTGAGGAGCGTCTTGCGCCCCCGATGGTGGCCTCGCCCGAAATGTGCTCGCTCAATATGGGTACGATGAATTTTGCGCTCTATCCCATGGCTTCACGCTACAAGAATTGGAAGCATGATTGGGAAGAGAGCTATCTCGTTAATTCAGATGACAATATTTTCCGCAACACATTCCGCGATATCGAGCGCATCTATAAGACGCTCGGCGAGGGCCATGGCACGAAGTTCGAACATGAATGCTATGATGTGGGCCATCTCTACAATCTCGCCCATTGCCTTGATCGCGG
This sequence comes from Beijerinckiaceae bacterium, assembly GCA_947454485.1. GTDB lineage: Bacteria > Pseudomonadota > Alphaproteobacteria > Rhizobiales > Beijerinckiaceae > Terripilifer. The sequence continues at coordinate 87,325 of CANGJJ010000005.1, read as the reverse complement.
CCTGTTCAAGCCGCCGGTCTTCTTGCAGCTGATCTTCGGCATTCTGGGCGGCATTGGCCCTGATGTTGAAAATTTGATGTTCATGAAGAAGACCGCCGACAAATTGTTCGGCGATCAATATCGCTGGTCGGTTCTGGCGGCGGGTCGCTTCCAGATGCCTTTTGCCACGCAGGCAGCGATGATGGGCGGCCATGTGCGTGTGGGTCTGGAAGACTCGCTCTTCATTGGACGCGGCAAGCTGGCTGACAGCAATGCGCAGCAGGTGACGAAGATCCGCACCATCATTGAAGAGCTCGGCTATGAAGCCGCCACCCCCAATGAAGCGCGCGAAATGCTTGGCCTCAAGGGCCGCGATCTTGTGAAGTTCTAACGCGACTGAACGAGATCTTGCAGCGCGTGCTTGGTCTCCAGCAAACGTTCGGCGATGTGATCTTTCGCATCGTCGAACCGCTGGGTGGGGACGGGCACTGAAATGGCGATGGGGTTTGCGAGCGCATCGAGCAGCGCAATCCCGGCCGCCGAAATACCAAGCGTATGTTCTTCATGATCGAAGGCAACGCCTGTCTTGCGGATCTGGTCGAGCTCTTCAAACAGGCGGCCGATCTTGGTGATCGTATGGGGTGTGCGCGCTTCAAACTCCGCGCCGATGAGGCGCTCGACGCTGCGATTATCAAGCATGGCGAGATAGGCTTTGCCATTGGCGGTGCAATAGAGCGGGAAGGTTTCGCCCACGCCTGACACGGTGCGAAGGCGCTGCGGGCCGATGACTTGATCGACGAAGAGCAGACGGTCTTTGCGAATGGCCGCCAGATCAACCGTCTCTTTCAGCTCTTGCGAGAGGCGGGCAAGAATGGGTTTGGCAAATTCGAGGAAGTCAGAGCGCACAGCACCCGCCAAACGCAGCAAGGCAGGGCCGAGCATGACGCGGCCGGTGGGTGAGGCGGCGATGACAAATTTTTCGGTGTGAAGCGCAGCGACGATGCGTTGGACGGTGGATCTGGCAAGGCCCGTGCGCTGGGCTATCTGGCCGAGGCTGAGGCCAGAGACATCCTCCTCCAAGACGCGCAGAATGGCGGCGGCGCGGGCAATCACCTGCACGCCGTTGCGGTCTTGGGTTGTGGCCTCTGCTGCGTCCGTCATGGCTCCCGCACCTTGTCAGTCTTTCACATCGTGGTACAAGAAAACCGAGATGCGGTACAGTGAAATTGGGGAGAATGTGATGGAAATCATCATTGTCGAGCGCGAACGCCACATCATCCCCGATGATCTGCGGGCGCTGTTTCCCCAACACAAGATCCAGGCCTTCAAGACGGCCGCTGAGGCTGTACCCCATGCGGGCGAGGCGCAGGTGCTGATCGCGCTCGCGCATAATGTCAGCGATGAGCTGATCGCGGCCATGCCAAAGCTTCGTTACGTCTGCTCGCTGTCAGCCGGTGTCGATCATTTGTGGACCTGCAAAAGCCTGAAGCCATCGGTGCGGGTTACAAATGGGCGCGGCATCCATGGGCCACAGATGGCGGAGCTCGCCTTTTTGTTCATGATCGGCCTGTCGCGCAATTATCTGCGCATGGAAGACAATCGCTCGGACCACGTGTGGGAGCGTTGGGCGCAACCTGTGCTGGTTGGCAAGACAGCGCTGATCGTTGGTATTGGCGCGATCAGTGAGGCTGTGGCGGCGCGTTGCAAGGCCTTTGAGATGAATGTGGTTGGCGTCAGTGATGCGCGCACGCAGTCACCTGGCTTTGACAAGATTGTGCCGCGCGCCAAATTGTTGGAGGCAGCGGCCGCTTGCGATTTCATGATTGTTCTGGTGCCGCTTGATGAGCGCACCCATCACATGATTAATGCGGATGTCTTCAAAGCCATGCCGAAGTCGAGCTTTGTGATCAATCTCGCGCGTGGTGATGTGATTGATGAGGATGCGATGATTGCCGCTTTGCAAAGCGGTGAGATCGCGGGCGCGGGGCTCGATGTGTTTCACACCGAGCCCCTGCCGAAGGATCATCCCTTCTGGGGCATGAAGAATGTCATGATCTCACCGCGTATCGGCGGCATGAGCGATATTTACGACAAGCAAATTCTGCCGGTCGTTGAGCATAATCTCATCTGCCTGCAAGACGGCAGGCTTGATGATATGCGCAATATCGTGCGCTGATCAGGCGACCTTCAAAGTGATATCGCCGAGGCCTTCGATATTGGCCTCGACAAGGCCGGGGCCAGGCATGATGACGAGGGGCGTGAGGCTGCCCAGAGTCACGATCTGACCGGCGCGCAAGCCGCCCACATCATCACGCTGCTGATTGGCCCAATCAATCAGCGGCAGAAGCGGATCACCTTTGGGATGGCCGCCCCGGCGCTGCGTCACAAGCTCGCCCGCCATGTGAAATGTGCACATGAGATTGGGCAGATCGAGCGCGCGAAAGTTCGTTGTGCCGGGACCGGTGACATAGCCGACATTGCCAAGATCATCGGCGAGATTCATCGGGAAGGGAATATTCTGCATCGGGATGCGGCGCTCGATGATCTCGATGCCAATCAGATATTCGCTCGCGGCATTCTCAATATCTTCGCGCACATAGGCCTTGCTGCGCTTGGGCAGATCTTGCGCCAGACGCACGGCGATTTCGATCTCGGGGATCATCGGGCGGTCGGCTTTTGATTGCCATGTCTCGCCGCTTTTCAAAAAGCCGGATGCATACATGGGCGAGGCGACGGCTGAACCATCGGGCGCATAGCCAACTTTCCAGCCGCCGACTTTTTCATTCAGTGCGCGCAGCATGGCCGCAGAAATCGCAAAGCCCTCTTCGAGTGTGGCGGGCGCATAGTCAAAGCCGATCACATCGCGATTGCGGCGGGCTTCGATAAAGGCGGCAGTGCGAGCGTCAGTCACGAACGAACCTCTTGGCGCAGATCAGGAAGGAAGAAGATGAGCAGCCCAATGGCGGGCAGCCATGAGCAGATGGAGAAGACAAAGCTGATGCTGGTCAGATCTGCCACTTTGCCGAGCACAGCTGCACCAACGCCGCTGAGCCCAAATGCAAGACCAAGGAAGATGCCAGAGACGAGCCCCGTGCGACCGGGCAGCAGATCCTGCGCATAGACGAGAATGACGGAGAAGGTGGAGGCGACGATGAGGCCGATGATGACGATCAGCACACCGCTCCAGAACAAATCCGCATAGGGCAAAGCGAGCGTGAAAGGCAGCGCGCCCAGAACAGAAGCGAGCATCACAACCTTGCGGCCAAAGCGATCACCAATCGGCCCACCAAAGAAGGTGCCGAGCGCGACAGCGCCGGTGAACAGAAAGAGGAACATCTGCGCGTCATGCGTATCCACTGCAAAGCGGTCCATCATGTAGAATTGCAGGAAGCTTGAGATGCTCGCCGTATAGAAGCTCTTCGAGAAGCTGAGGCTGATGAGGATCGCAAGGCAGGTCGCGACCTTGGCCCGTGAGAAGCCCCAGTCGCGCCTTGGGCGGGCGGGGCGCTTGGCCCGCTCCTGCAGATGGGTGGCATACCAGCCCCCGATCCTGAAGAGGATGAGCCCCGCCAGCACGGCAGCCAGACCAAACCAGCCCAAAGCTAATTGGCCGAAGGGCAGAATGAGGAAGGCAGCGGCCAGTGGCCCAAGGGCCGAGCCCAGATTGCCGCCGACCTGAAAGACCGATTGGCCGAGCCCATATTGGCCCGCTGAGGCGAGGCGGGCGATGCGTGAGGACTCGGGGTGGAAGATGGCCGAGCCAACGCCAATGGCCGCCACGGCCACGATCAGCATGGCATAGCTTGAGGCAAAAGCAGCCAGCAACAGGCCCGCGAGGGTGAAAATCATGCCGCTTGCCAGCGAATAGGGCATGGGCTTGCGGTCAGCCACCAGACCCACGACCGGCTGGAACAGCGACGCGGTCAACTGCCAAGCCAGGGTGATCATGCCGATCTGCGCGAAATCGAGCCCGAAACTGTCTTTCAGGAGGGGATAGATGGCGGGGACGAGGGCTTGGATCAAGTCATTGAGAACATGGCAGAAACTGATCGCAAACAGCACCGGCCAGACAATCGTCTGGCGGGGCGGGGTCTGCGTTGTGATCTGGGCATCCTCGTCGCGGGGCATTTTTCTCTCCGCCTTGCCCTTTTCGCATAGACCTGAGGCGGCGCAAGGTCAAAGGCCGAGCCGGCAAATTGGGCAAAAAGTCGCTGCCGGGCGGATTCCGGCTTGACCCAGCCGCCCCTCGTGGGGCATAGACCCGGCAACACTTTCTGGCGCTGCGCATCTGCGGCGCCGTTTCAACTTCGGGGACGACCATGAAGGTCCGTAACTCACTCAAGTCTCTGCGCGGTCGCCATCGCGACAACCAGATCGTGCGCCGCAAGGGCCGCGTTTACATCATCAACAAGACCCAGAAGCGCTACAAGGCTCGTCAGGGCTAAGCAGCACGTCTGTCCTTTTTCAAAGGCCCCGGCCCAGTGCCGGGGCTTTTTGTGTTTGCCGCGGGCCGCTGGGCCTTTGACGCGGCCCTTGAGGCGCACTAGCTTTTGTTTATGAGCCTGCGTCTCCTTCTCAGTGCCTTGATCCTCGCCTCCGGCCTCGCTTTGCCTGTAGAGGCTGGCGAGGAGGTGCCGCGCGCGACCCCAATCCAGCAAAGTCAGCCCGGCCGCCAAAAAGTGCTCGATGAATTGTTCGAGCGCCTCGCCAAGGCGCAGGATGCTGCCGAAGCGCGCGGCATTGAGCGGGCCATTCAGCGCGTGTGGATGCGCTCTGGCTCCGACACGGCAGATTTGCTGATGGGCCGTGCCATGCAGGCCATGACGCGCAAGAATTATACTCTCACCTTGCAAGTGCTGGACTCGATCATCGAGATCGAACCGCAGTGGGCCGAGGCGCGCCATCGCCGCGCCATCGCCCGCTTCTATGCGCAGGATGAAGCAGGCGCTGCGGAGGATCTTGCTCATGCGCTGGCTTTGGAGCCCAAACATTTTGGCGCTCTGACGGGCATGGGCTCCATCATGCACCGCGCTGGATTTGATAAAGGCGCACTCGCATTGTTGCGGCGCGCCCTTGAATTGCATCCCCAACAAGAGAGCGTGCGCAGTTTGGTGGAAAAGCTGCGGCTCGAAGTGGAGGGACGGGAGATTTAAGCGCCCGCTTAAGTTTCGTCGCCCGTGAAGGCGATGCGCACCATATTGGTCGCGCCCGGTGTGCCGAAGGGAACGCCAGCCACAATCACGATACGGTCGCCCTCTTGCGAAAAGCCTGCGCGATTGGCGAATTTGCAGGCGCGCTTGGCCATATCATCCACATCATTCGCATCTTTGGTCGCGATGGCATGGACACCCCAGACAAGCGCCAGACGGCGGGCCGTTTCGCGCTTGGGCGTGAGGGCGAGAATGGGCGGGGCGGGACGCTCGCGCGCAATGCGGAAGGCTGTCGAGCCAGATGATGTCCAGGCGCAGACGGTCTTCACATCGAGTGTTTCAGCGACATCGCGCGCAGCAACCGCAATCGCATCAGCGCCTGTGGCTTCAGGGGCGCTGCGCTGTGCATTGATGACGGTGCGATAGATGGCGTCTTGCTCCACCTCTTCGGCGATGCGGTTCATCGTGCTGACAGCTTCAATCGGGAATTGACCCGCAGCGCTTTCGGCTGAGAGCATGACGGCGTCCGCGCCTTCAAAGACGGCGGTGGCGACATCTGACACTTCTGCGCGTGTGGGCACGGGCGAAGTGATCATGGATTCCAGCATTTGCGTTGCCACCACGACGGGCTTGCCGAGGCGACGGGCATTGCGCGTGATGCGCTTTTGCAGGCCGGGAACTTTTTCAAGCGGCATCTCAACGCCAAGATCACCGCGCGCCACCATGAGCGCATCAGAGATTTCCATGATCTCGTCGAGACGCGCGATGGCTTGCGGCTTTTCAATCTTGGCCAGAACCATGGCTCTGCCGCGCGCAATCTTTTTGACTTCGGCAATGTCATCGGCGCGCTGCACGAAAGAGACGGCAATCCAGTCAACGCCCTCTTCCAGCGCAGCATCCAGATCGCCACGATCCTTCTCTGTCATGGCAGAGACAGGAATTTCGGTATCTGGCAGGCTGACGCCTTTGCGGTTGGAGATGCGACCTGCGACATCGACCTTGGCAACCGCGCGCGTGGGCGAGGCGTCCACAATATGCAGCTTCACCTTGCCATCATCGATGAGCACCGTATGGCCGGGGCGCAGTGCACGCAGAATTTCAGGATGAGGCAGGTGAACGCGCGTCCCATCGCCGGGCACTTTTTGATCGTCGAGCACAAAGCTCTGGCCTTTGACGAGATCAAAGCCGCCATCTTTGAATTCACCCACGCGTAGCTTGGGCCCTTGCAGATCGACAAGGATGCCAATTTCGTGGCCGAGCTTTTTCGACAGATCGCGGATCATGCGAATGCGCTCGCGCATCGCATCATGGCTGGCGTGGCTCATATTGATGCGAAACACATCCGCGCCCGCGCGCACCAGCTGCTCCAACACCTCAGGTGTTTGCGAGGCTGGACCCAGCGTTGCCAGAATTTTCACACGGCGCAGACGTCTCATCTCAAACCTCTTGTTAGCGCGGCTGCTGATTGGCATCCGTGAGTTGCACGGTCCAATTTTTTGCATCGCGGCCTGTGTCTACTTCGAAGAATCCGGTGCGGTCGAAGCCACGCACAAGGCAGTTGTCGCGTCCCTCGATGCGGAATTCGCGGTCGCGGGTGCACATATAAGCGCGGCCTTTCCATTCGCCGCCGCGCTCATCCATCGCATAGACATAATAAAATTGGGCCGCGAGATTGCCGCGCAGCAGAACTTCGCAGCCATTGCTCTTCAGATTCCACCAGCCTTCGCTCACCCAGCCGCGACCATCGGTATAGGCGATGGCGACGCTGACGCGTCCAGAGGAGTTGTTGCACAGTCGAAAATCCGCTCGGGCGGATTCGGTTGCCAGCAACAGCCCGGCAAGGGCAAGGAGGGGAAGAACGGCTTTGCGAAAATGCATGGCGCTAGATCTATCCCGAATCGCTGCACGGGGCGAGTGCTGCCACGATCTTGCAGAACTGTGACCGGCGTTTGACCCGGGTTTGATCTGGGGTGCCCTGCAAAGCCATTGACCGGCCCGGCGGGCCGCGCCACAAGCGGGCCATGGATGCTCCCGTTGAAGAGATCGGCGGCGCATATGACGCCGGTGTGCTGTTCATCTGCGACCATGCCAGCCCCGCTCTGCCGGAGCGCTATGGGCGGCTTGGCCTGCCCGACGCACAGTTTGAGCGCCATATCGCCTATGACATTGGGGCGGCCGCCCTGACCCGCGCTTTGGCGCAGGCCTTTGGCGCGCCAGCCATTTTGACCACTTTTTCGCGCCTGCTGATCGACCCCAACCGGGGGGCGGATGACCCGACCCTCGTCATGCGCCTGTCGGATGGGGCCATTGTTCCGGGCAATGCGGGGGTGGATGGGGCAGAGATTGAGACCCGCCGCCGCCTTTTTTGGCAGCCCTATCGCGATGCCGTGCGCCAGCGGCTGGGGGCCATGCGGGCCGCTGGCCCTGTCCCGGCGATTGTGTCGCTGCACTCCTTCACCCCGCTCTGGAAGGGCCAGCCCCGGCCTTGGGAGGCGGCTGTGCTGTGGGATAGCGATCCGCGCCTGGCTGTGCCTGTGCTGGAGGCTCTGCGGGCTCAGGGCGTCTGTGTGGGCGATAATGAGCCCTATGATGGGGCGCTGAAGGGCGACACGCTCTATGAACATGGTACCAGCACGGGTCTGCCCCATGTCTTGATCGAGGTCCGGCAGGATGAGATCAGCGAGGCTGAGGGGGTGGCGCGCTGGGCGGGTCGTCTGGCCGATGTGCTGCGCCCTGTACTCGCCGATCCGCGCACCCATATGATTGAACATTATGAAAGCCGCACCGCGCGGCGCTGACCGCCTGAGGGGATCGCCATGACGATTGACCAGCAAACACGGCTCGAACTTGAGGCCGCCGCCTATCGCCGCTTGGTGGAGCATCTGCGCAAGCGAACCGATGTGCAGAATATCGACCTGATGAATCTGGCCGGTTTCTGCCGCAACTGCCTGTCGAAATGGATGAAGGAGGAGTCCGACCAGCGCGCGCTCGGCCTCACGCTCGATCAGACCCGCGAAGCGGTCTATGGCATGCCCTATGATAGCTGGAAGCAGCTCTATCAGCGCGAGGCCTCGCCTGATCAGCAGTCCCAATTTGCCTCTGTGATGAAAGATCCTGCCAAGCACGGGTGAGCCCTGCGGGGCGGTGCCTCAAAAGAAGAGGCACCCGCTCCTCCCAGTGGGAGGAGCTGTCGGCGGATGCCGACTGAGGCGGGGATCGAGACTTTCAGGAGGAGGCTCTGTTTGGGTGAGCCTCTCTGGGCGGACACCCGATCCCCTCATCCGCCCGCTCCGCGGGCACCTTCTCCCATTGGGAGAAGGAGGCGCGCGCTAGAATTGCCCATACTTTTCCCCACAATTCTCCGGGCGAGGCGATTTTGCGCTATCGGCCTTGACCCAGCGGCCTTGGGGTCGCATCGAAGGGGCTACTGTTTTCCAGATGGACAGGCCCCATGAACAAGCTCGAACGAATTAGCCCTGAATCGGTGGATGTGGATGGTGGCCATTTGCGTGCCTTCATCGAGCGCATCGAGCGTCTCGAAGAAGAAAAGCGCGCCACGATGGAAGACATCAAAGAGGTCTATGCTGAGGCCAAGGGCAATGGCTTTGATGTGAAGATCATGCGCAAGGTGATTTCGCTGCGCCGTATGGATCGCGACAAGCGTGTTGAAGAAGAGACGGTGCTGGAGCTTTATCTGCAGGCTCTCGGCGAGCTCTAAGCCGCGCGGCTGAGGCAAAGATCGGCACATGAAAAAAGAGGCACCAGTGATGGTGCCTCTTTTGTTTTGCCGTCGTTGCGCGTGTCGCGCCTTAGGCCGAAGTTCCCGTCACTTTGCCCAAGATCAGATTGCCAATTCCCGCGACGACGAAGACGATGATCAGCAGGCCATAAAGTGATGGCATGTCGAAGCGCGAATAGATCTGCATGATCATGTAACCAAGGCCCTGATTGGAGAGCTTTGTCTCAGCCAGCAAGCAGGTCACAGTTGCGGTGCCAAAGCCAAGGCGAATGCCGTTGAGCACCGGCACGCGCATGGCGGGCAGATAGATTTTCAAACCCATCTGCATGGGAGTTGCGCGGAAGCTTTTGCCCACGCGGATCAGAACTTTGTCGATCTCGCGCATACCACCAGCGGTGGAGAGCGCGACGGTGAAGAAGCAAGACAAGGCACCTAGCGCAATCTTGGAGGCGATGCCAACGCCGAACCACATGATCATCACCGGGAAGAAGATGATGCGCGGTGTGGGGGCCAAGTAATAGACATAGTGCTCATAGGCGAAGGACATGAAGCGGTTCGAGCCAAGCAGAATGCCCACAAAGATGCCAAGGCTGGAGCCGATGGCGAGCGACAGGAAGATCTCCCAGGCCGTCACCTGCAAATTGGCATAGAAGGCGGGCAGTGTGAGCAGCTTGCCAATCGCCGCGCCAATCGAGAAGAGCGAGGGCACGACATCTTTGAAGACGAGGCCCGAGCGCGACAAAGCTTCCCAGCTCACCGCAATGATGAGCACGATGGCGATGCGAATGATATTCGTCTGACGCGCCATACTATTGGGCTTCGCGCGGAAGCCCATCGTGGCGGTTCTTATTTCACCGGACGCAGCCATGTTTCCACACGCTCCAGAAGGACGAAGAAGATCACGCTGACGACGATGACAAAGCCGATGGAGGCATAGGTACCCGGCAGGTCATAGCGTTCGGCAAGATCATTGATGAGTTGGCCAAGGCCGCCCAGATTGATCAGGAATTCGATGCCCACCACAGAGATGAGCACGAAGGTCCAGCTCAGACGAATGCCCGAGAAGATCGTTGGCATGGCGGCAGGCAGCAGAATTTTCCAGAACATTTGTTGCTGCGTCAGCTTCAGGCTCTTGCCCACATTGATGAGCACCGGGCGCACCGCCAGCAAGCCCTCAGTGGTCTTGATGATGATGGGCGCAAGACCGGTGATGACCGACATGACGATGATGGTCGTCGAGCTGCGGCCAAACATCACGAGAAAGAGCGGGAAGGCGAGGACGAGCGGTGCAGCGGCCATGGCTGCGACCCAGTCGAGGACGGCCCGGCGCAGGGCAACCCATTTGTACAGGACTGCGCCAATCGGCACGCCGATGACAATCACCGCCGCGCAAGAGACGGACATTTCATAGGCCGTCTCGGCCACGCGCGACATGATATTTTCTTCGAAGATGATGCGCTCCAGGCTCATGATGACCTGGCTCGGCAGCGGCACGATATATTTGTTGATGGCGCCGATGCGCAGCAGAACTTCGAGCAGAACGAAGACGCCCACGACGGTGAAGACACCTGTCGAGATCGCGAAGGCGCGGCTGTTGAGGAGTTTACCCACGGCGCGCGCGTCCCCGCTGCATATTCTCGCTGTCCTGCATGCCGCGACTAGCCTCTTCGCGAAGATCTGCCCAGATTTCGGCGACGTAATGGCCGAAGGCATCGCTGGAGACGACATCGGAGGTGCGTGGACGGGGCAGGTCGATATTGACGACGCGCTTCACCTTGCCCGGGCGATAGGTCATCACGACGATACGGTCGGAGAGTTGCACGGCCTCGGTCAGATTATGCGTGATGAGCAGCGTTGTCTGATGCAGCTCTTGCTGGATCTGCGTGATCTTGTCGCCCAGCAGCAAGCGGGTCTGTTCGTCGAGCGCGGCGAAGGGCTCGTCCATCAGCAAGATCTGCGGGCCGGAGACCAATGTGCGGGCAATTGAGACGCGCTGGCGCATGCCGCCGGACAATTCAAAGGGCATGCGCTTTTCAAAGCCCTTCAAACCGACGAGATCGATGAAATGGGCTGCGCGATCAAGCCGCTCGGATTTTGCGACGCCCTGCAGCTCCAGCGGAAAGGCGACATTGTCCATCACCGAGCGCCAAGGGAAAGTCGACTCTTCCTGAAACACCATGCCGACCGCTTTGTGCGGACCTGCGATACGTTCGCGCTCAATCATGACATTGCCGGAATATTCGTCCAGCAAGCCGCCAATAATGTTGAAGAGGGTGGATTTGCCGCAGCCGGAGGGGCCGATCACCGAGACGAATTCGCCCGGTTTCACATCGAAAGAGACATTGTCGACCGCGATGACCGCGCCGGGGCCTTCGCCAAATTGCTTGAAGACATTGTCGATCACAAGTTGCGGCTGAGTTGCGGACGCAACGGTTGCAGCGCTGGAAGCTTCTGTCATGTCACCAGATCTTTCGGGAAAGTCCGATCAGATATCGGGTTGCATTATGGGGGAGGGGTCGCGCGCAAGCGCAAAGCGTGGATGGCGCAAAATTTAATCCACCTGACCTCCCCGTCATAGGATCTTAGACGTCTATTTTTGACTGTATTTGTGTAACGGTCCCTGCCAGAGGCGTCAATGAGCGCCGCTTACGCAATGGCGGAGATGTGAACAGTCACTGCAGCTGGCCGAAAACCAGCGGAGCTGCACTGACGCTCTTTTGCGCAGGTTGTGTGAAGCCAGCCGAAGAGAGCTGCACAGGGCTGCGCGTCCAGGCCTGTGGCATGGCGGTGGGGCGACCAAAAATCGCAGTCTTCATCTCAGTGCGACTGGTGGCAGCGGGCGGGAGCGCGGGCAGTCGGCTCGCCAGACTTGTGCCGCTCAGCAGGGCCGAGAAGGTCGAGCGATCAAGACGCACCGCGATCAGCTCAGCTTTGCCAAGGGCGAAAGTCATGGTCCGCGCACGGGCGCTAGCAGAGGGGCGACTGGGGGGCAGGGGCGCTGCGCTCATCTGCTCGGGCAGCGGGGCGAAGGCCAGCGCCTCAATAGGGGTGTTCTGGGCGCTCTGGCCGGTGATGGCCGAGGGCAGATCAACCGGACGGCCCATGGCGGTCGGTGTGGTCAAAGCAACCGCGCGCAGGGGCGGCAGGGGAATGGTGGCAGCCATGCTGGCGGTGGTCTCGACAGTCGTCTCGCTACCCGGGCGGCGGGGTGGCAGCGGCATATCCACCGCGCTCAGGCTGGCTACAACCGTGGGTTGCTGGCGGCTGGGTGGCAGGGGGGTGGCGGCCATAAAGGTCTCACCCTTGGGCAGATTGCCTTGCGCTTTCTCGATCACAGGTGCACGGCGCTCAGGCTCGGCGGCGGCCATTTGACTGGGCTGCTGGCGGCTCTCCATATAGGTCGCCACGCGCGAGCGCGGGCCACTGGAGACGCGCGCTGGTGCCTCATCCTCATCCTCGTCTTTCAGGCCGAAGAGGGTGGCAAAGAAACCTTTGGATTTGGATTGCGCCTGCGCATAGGTCGGCATGGAGATGCCATTGCGCTGTTCAATCTCAGCGCGCGCTTCTTCGTAACGCGCGAGGGGCTGGCCATTGGCCGGCAGATGGACGGTCTTGCCATCGGGGAAGAGGCGCACAAGCTGGTCATAGCTCATGCGCGGCCAAGCGCGCACGCTGCCGACATCCAGATGCACAAAGCCATTGCCGGGATAATAACCAACGCCGCCGCGCTGCAATTTCATGCCGATCTCGCGAATGCGCGACATGGGCACATCGGTGTAGTGCATATCCATGGCCTTGCCGAGCATATGCTGCGATTGTTCGGCCACTGCTTTGGAGCGCTGGCGCAACATCGCATTGGTTTGCGGCGAGCGATAGGCCGAGACAATCGACACGGGCTCGCGAGAGCCCGATTCACGATAGGTTTCCCACACAACGTCAAACAGGCGCGGGTCCATATTGATGGGCTCATCGCGACGCCAATCACGCAAGAACCAGTTCAGCTTTTTCAGCGCTGCCTGATCATATTGCCCATTCACGCGGAAGGCGATCTCGATGCTCTCGCGCGTATGGGTGTGATAGAGGCTGAGGGTGCGCGTATCGCCATTGGCGATGGCAGTCTGGGTCGTCGCCGGCAGCATCGAAGAGAGCGCGAGGGCCAGCACACCAGTGCTCGCCACGCGATAGGTTCGAGACATCATGGGGCGACGCAACTTCTGCAACAGGACCACTCGCGTTGGGACGAGCCGCAATCACGCCGCAGCTCGGTAAGGTGAGCGAAGTGTTGCCGAGAAGGGTTAATGGGCCGTAAGCCCACCCTCAGCGGCAGTGATCAGAACCGGGACACAAGCTTACCGATGCCAAGGTGGAAAGCAAAGCCAGTCAAATTGGGCATCAATAAGGTATGGCCGCTCGACAGGGCCCATTCTCCAGCGCATTCTCTAGGTGAGGGGCCGCCATAAGGCCCCCGCAAGGGAGGACAGGATGAGAGCCATGCGCGGGCTAATCGCCCTTTTTGCAGGCTTTGCAGCGCTTTGGCCTGCAAGCCCGGTGAGTGCGGCCGATCAGGTCAAGATCGCTTATATCGGCGGAACGGCAGATGTCGGTTTTTATATCGCCGATGCAAAGGGCTATTTGAAAGCCGAAGGGATCGAGGCACAATTTATTGTGTTCGACTCCAGCGCGCGCATGGTCGCCCCTTTGGCGACGGGCGAAATTGATGTGGGCTCAGGCGCGATTAATGCAGGCACTTACAATGCCTTTGAACGCGGCATCAGCTTGCGCGCGGTGGCCGACAAGGCGCGCAATCAGGGCGTCTATTCCTATCAGGCGGTTGTGGTGCGCAAAGATCTTTGGGACAGCGGCGCGGTGCGCTCGTTGAAAGATCTCAAAGGCCGCAAATTCGCGATGACAGCCAATGGTGCCAATGAAGCCGCTGTCATGGATGAATCGCTGCGCAAAGTCGGGCTTGCGTCCAGTGATGTTGATACGACATTGCTCTCCATGCCCCAGCAGGTGGCGGCTTATTCCAGCAAGGCGCTCGACGCCAGTATTTTGCCCGAGCCTTTTTTGAGTTCAGCCATCGCCCAAGGCACGGTGGTGAGCATGGTGCCGATCTCGCAACTGCGCGAAGATGATGTGAGTGGCGTGATTGTCTATGGCGATCATTTCATCAAGTCGCGCCCCGATGTCGCGCGCAAAGTGATGAAGGCCTATATTCGCGGCCTGCGCGATTATGTGGATGCTTTGAAAGATGCGCGTCTGGCAGGGTCGGGAGCCGATGAGATCATCGACATCATCGCGCGCTATTCGACCGTCAAAGATAAAGCGGTGCTCGCGCGCATCATCCCCCACTATGTCGATCCTGACGGCAAAGTAGGGGTCGAGAGTTTGCGCAAGGATCTTGCCTTCTACAAACAGGCTGGGCTCGTGCGCGGTGATGTCAGTATCGAACAGGTGATCGATACGAGTTTTGTTGATGCAGCTGTGAAAGAGCTTGGGCCTTACCGGCCCAAGAAATAATCGCGCAATGTCAGGCTGCAGCGCTCTTCTGGGGCGCTGCATCTTGCACCAGCTCCTGATCGGGCTCTTGCACGCCCAGATCCTTCATCTTGCGATAGAGCGTCGAGCGCCCGATGCCAAGCTTGCGCGCGACCTCTGACATTTGACCGCGATAATAAGCGAGCGCGAAGCGGATCAGTTCAGCTTCCATCTCATCGAGCTTGCGCACATGGCCATGATCATCGAGCGGGCGCATGGCATGGGGATCGCGCACTTCGATGCGAATGACTTCGCGCTGTGCGGGGGCTGCTGCATGCAGCGGCACGGGGGGAATGCGCACATCAAAACCATCAACGCGCGCGGCGATCTGGGGAAACTCTGCCAGTGTCAGTTCATCGCTCTCGCTCAAAACCACTGCCCGGAAGAGCGCATTTTCCAGCTGGCGCACATTGCCCGGCCAATCATAGCTCGTCAGCAAGGCCAAAGCCTCGCTGGAGAGGCCGCGAATATGTTTTCCCTCTTGGGCTGCAAAGCGCGCGCAAAAGCGTCGGGCCAGAGCCGTGATGTCATCGCGGCGCGAGCGTAGCGGTGGCACGGTGATGGGGAAGACATTCAGCCGGTAATACAGATCCTCACGGAAGCGCCCCTGTTTTACCAGATCGATCATATTGAGGCTGGTGGAACAGATGAGGCGCGTGTCGATCTTGAGCGGGCGACGCGCGCCCACAGGGTCGATCTCGCCATCTTGCAGCAAGCGCATCAGACGGGCTTGTGTCTCGAGCGGCAGCTGGCCGATGTCTTCGAGATAAAGCGCACCACCCAAAGCCTCGACCAATTTGCCGGGGCTGCGGTCGCTGGCGCTCTTTTCCTGACCAAAGAGGAAAATATCCGCGCTTTGGGCATCAAGACTGGCGCAGTGAACGGGAATGAAGGCGCGGTTGCGCCGATCAGAGGCCGCATGAACAGCGCGGGCCACGAGTTCCTTGCCAACACCCGCCTCGCCTTCGATCAGGACCGGCATGGTGGATTTGGCGGCGCGCTCGCCGAGCCGCAAGATGCGCTCCATATCGGGCGAATCTTGCGCCAGATCGCGCAGTGAGAGGGAGGCTGCGCCCTGCGGGGGCTGGCGGCGCAATTCGCTCTCAACCGCGCTGAGGCGAAGGGCATTCTTCAGCGAAACCTGCAGGCGCTCGCCGCCCACGGGTTTGACGAGAAAATCAAAAGCGCCCGCCTTCATGGCCGAGACGACCGCTTCAATGGAATTGGGCGAGGTCTGGACGATCACGGGCAGGGTCGAGCGGCGCTCGCGCAGCTTGCCCAAAACGCCCATCCCATCGAGATCGGGCATGACGAGATCGAGAATCAGGCAGTCGATGCGCGGCTGGTCTGTGGCGGCAAGGCGCGCAAGCGCGGCTTCGCCCCCCTCCACGCATTCAGCTACATAGCCAAAGCGCCGGGCCATCTGCTCAAGCAGTCGCCGTTGAACAGGATCGTCATCGGCGATCAGGATGGTGGAAGTCATGCCGCGATTCACTCTCCAGCAGGGCTTGCCCCTGCTTCGGACCAAACTATGAGGCAAACAGGGTAAACGGCTGATTAATTAGCGTGTCAGCTTGGCACGATCACAGGTTTTGCGGTTGAAGCGGGGCGCGGAAGGCCCGATATAGAGGGCGTTTCCAGCCGAAAGGTCAGCCCATGTTTGCCTCGCCTGCCTCGTTCAAGCTTGCCCGCGCCACCGCCTCATCGGGGGCCGCTGCTGACCAAGGCACGCTGCCGGAGTGGAATTTGGCCGATCTTTATCCCGGCATGGAATCGCCCGCTTATGCCGGCGACCTTGCCCGGATCGCGCAGGATTGCGCGGCTTTTGCGCAGGACTATCGCGGCAAGCTCGCTCAGATGGCTGGGGCCCCTGACGCCAGCCAGACCCTGTTTGCCATGTTGCAGCGCTATGAGGCGCTGGAGGATCTGATCGGCCGGGTCATGTCCTATGCGGGCCTGATCTATGCCGGGGATACGACCGATCCGGCGCGCGCGAAATTTTATGGCGATGCGCAAGAAAAGATCACCAATGCCTCGACCGATCTCTTGTTCCTGACCCTTGAGCTGAACCGGATCGAGGACAGCGTCATGTCCGCTGTCATGGGCCAAGCGCCGCTGTCCCATTATCGCCCTTGGCTTGAAGATGTGCGCCGCGAAAAGCCCTATCAGCTTGAGGACCGCGTTGAGCAGCTCTTCCATGAAAAGTCCGTCACGGGCCGGGGCGCATGGAACCGCTTGTTCGACGAGACCATCGCGGGTCTGCGCTTCAAGGTGGGCGATAAGGAACTGTCGCTCGAGCCGACGCTCAATCTCATGCAAGATCCCAATGAGGCTGTGCGCCGCGATGCTTCGCAGGCTTTGGCCACGACCTTGCGCGCCAATCTTCGCACCTTCTCGCTGGTGACAAATGTGCTCGCCAAGGACAAGGAGATTGGCGATCGTTGGCGCGGCTTTAGTGATGTGGCGGATTCGCGCCATTTGTCGAACCGTGTTGAACGCGAAGTGGTTGATGCACTGGTGAGCGCGGTGCGTGATGCCTATCCGCGATTGTCGCATCGCTATTACAAGCTGAAGGCGAAATGGTTTGGGCGTGAGCAACTCGATCATTGGGATCGCAATGCGCCGCTGCCCAATGTGCCGACCCGCAGCTATAATTGGGAAGATGCGCGCCATCTGGTGCTCTCGGCCTATGGCGAATTTTCACCGAAAATGGCGCAGATCGCGCAGCGCTTCTTTGATGAGCGCTGGATTGATGCACCTGTGCGCCCCGGCAAAGCGCCCGGTGCTTTTGCTCATCCCACCGTTCCCTCTGCGCATCCATATGTGCTGCTGAATTATCAGGGTAAGCCGCGCGATGTGATGACGCTTGCGCATGAATTGGGTCATGGCGTGCATCAGGTGCTTGCCGCGCATAACGGGGCCTTGATGGCGCCGACACCTCTGACTTTGGCTGAGACGGCCAGTGTCTTTGGCGAGATGCTCACCTTCCGCACCTTGCTCGCCCAGTCAGGCCCCGAGCAGCGCCGCGCTATGCTGGCGGCAAAGGTCGAGGATATGATCAATACGGTGGTGCGCCAGATCGCTTTCTACTCTTTCGAGCGCAAGTTGCATGAGGCGCGCCGTGCGGGCGAGTTGACGGCTGAGCAGATCGGGGACTTGTGGATGAGCGTGCAGGCTGAGAGTCTGGGGCCGGCGATTGCTTTGCGCGAGGGCTATGAGACTTTCTGGGCCTATATCCCGCATTTCGTTCATTCGCCCTTTTATGTCTATGCCTATGCCTTCGGCGATTGCCTCGTGAATTCGCTCTATGGCGTCTATCAGAAGGCTGAGGGCGGCTTTGTGGAGAAATATTTCGCCATGCTCTCGGCAGGCGGCACGAAGCATCATTCTGAACTTCTGGCCCCCTTCGGGCTTGATGCGCGCGATCCCGGTTTCTGGCAGATCGGTCTGACCATGATCGAGGGCATGATTGCCGAGCTTGAAGCGATGGACGCATAAGACGTCACATCGCATTGCGTTTTTGACTGCTCCTGCGTTAGGAAGCTGTCCAAGAACAAGGAGACGCTCGGGTGGCTGGATCAAAACCTCGCATTCTCATCGCCGGTGGCGGTATCGGCGGCATGTGTGCGGCTGCAGCTTTGTTGCAGCGCGGCTTTGACGTGCAGATTTTCGAACAGGCTAGCGAATTGCGCGAAGTGGGCGCGGGAATTCAGATCAGCCCCAATGGCAATCGCGCGCTCGATTCTATCGGCGCTTTCGAAACTTTGCGTCAGCTCTCCTGCAAGGCCGAGCGCAAGGAAGTGCGCCTGTGGAACACGGGCAAGGTCTGGAAGCTGTTTGATTTGGGGCCGGTTGCTATCGAGCGCTATGGCTATCCCTATCTCACCGTCTATCGCCCCGATCTGTTGACGGCGGTCAGTGAAGCGGTGCTGCGCGATCATCCTGAGGTGCTGCATCTGAATGCGCGCGTTGCCTCTTATGTCGAGCGCGACAACAAGGTGACGCTGACCCTTGAAGATGGTCGCAGCTTTGAAGGCGATGCTTTGATTGGTTGTGATGGCGTCAATTCCGTCATTCGCCGCCTCACCGCCAATGATGCGCCCTCGCGCTATCCGGGCATGATGATCTGGCGCGGTGTTATTCCGATTGATCTGCTGCCAGAGCGTATGCAGGTGAGCATGGCGGTGAACTGGATTGGCCCCAATGGCCATGTGGTCCATTATCCCTTGCGCGAAGGCAAGATCTTCAATTTTGCTGCCACGATCGAGCGGGCCGAATGGGATGAAAAGACCTGGACGGCTCCGGGCACCAAGCAGCAATGCCATGAAGATTATGCCGGTTGGCATGATGATATTCATGAGATGATCGACACATCGCCACAGCTGCTCAAATGGGCCTATCTGGTGCGCGATCCGCTCTCTCATTACACCTATGGCCGCGTGGCTTTGCTGGGCGATGCCTGCCATCCGACCCTGCCCTTCCTGGCGCAGGGTGCGGTCATGGCGCTTGAGGACGGCGTGGTGCTCGCCCGCTGCCTTGAGAAATATCAGGACGTCAAAGTCGCCCTGCAGCGCTATGAGGCGGCCCGTCTGGTGCGCGACAACAAGATGGTCGCGGGGGCCAATGACATGGTCCGGCACTTCCACAATCCCGAATATCGCGATGTTGAGCGGGCCGATGCCTATATCAACCGCGAATGGAGCGCCGAGGCGATCAACCAACGTTATGAGTGGCTTTTCACCTATAATGTGGACACGGTTGAGGTCTAAGAAGGCTCAGCCCGGTCAATTTTGATCCTACGGCCTTGTTGGCGCGTATTGGCCTCATGAGAGACGAGGAAGCCAATCGCTTTTCGGCCCGAGCCGCCCGCTATGCCCGTGTTGGGACCAATGTGGGCGGGGTGGCTGCGCGCATGGCCATGGAGCGGGTTGTGGCAGGCAATGTCACAGGCGCCCATGCCGTGGGGCTGGCGCGTGCTCTGGGCGGGCTCAAGGGTCCGCTGATGAAAGTGGCCCAGCTGATGGCCACAATTCCCGATGTGCTGCCGCCTGAATATGCGGCCGAGCTGCAAAAGCTGCAGTCCGATGCGCCGCCCATGGGCGCGGCCTTCGTCAAGCGCCGGATGCAGGCTGAGCTTGGGCCTGACTGGCGCGCGCATTTTTCTGAGTTTGATCTGCATCCGGCAGCTGCTGCCTCGTTGGGGCAGGTGCATCGCGCCACCAGCCTTGATGGCAAGGCGCTTGCCGTGAAGCTGCAATATCCTGATATGGCCTCTGCGGTTGAGGCGGACCTGTCGCAACTCGATATGTTGTTTGCGCTGCATCGGCGTTTTGATCCGGCGATCGACACGCGCGATATGGCGGTGGAGATTGGCGCGCGTGTGCGCGAAGAGCTCGACTATCGCCGTGAGGCCAAACATGCCGCGCTCTATGCGCATATTCTGCGCGACCGTTCCGAAATTCGCGTACCCGGCGTGTGGCATGATCTGTCGACGGGTCGCTTGCTGACGATGGATTGGTTGCAGGGTGAGAAGCTTTTGAGCTTCAAAGGCGCTGATCAGGATACGCGCAATCGCATTGCAACAGCGATGTTTCGGGCTTGGTGGCAGCCTTTCAGTCAGCTCGCCATCATTCATGGTGATCCGCATCTGGGCAATTACACGGTCTTTGGAGATGGCGAGGGGATCAATCTTCTCGACTATGGCTGTGTGCGTATTTTCCCCGCCAGCTTTGTGGGCGGTGTGGTGGATCTCTACCAAGGTTTGCTGCGCAATGATGAGGCCCAAGTGGTCCATGCCTATGAGACCTGGGGCTTCAAAAATCTGCGCCGCGATTTGATTGACGTGCTGAATATCTGGGCGCGATTCATCTACGGGCCTTTGCTCGATGATCGCGTGCGCACCATTGCTGATGGTGTTGAGCCTGCCCAATATGGTCGGCGCGAGGCCTTCACGGTTCACAAGGCGCTCAAGGAAAAAGGCCCCGTCAAAGTGCCGCGTGAGTTTGTCTTTATGGACCGCGCGGCCATTGGTCTGGGCGGGGTGTTTTTGCATCTCGATGCCAAGCTCAATTTCCACCGTCTGTTTGAAGAGGCGATGGGCGAGCATTTCTCGACGCGGGCGATCGCTGAGCGTCAGGCGGCCGCCCTTGCCCATGCGGGGCTCACGCCATGATCGCCGCTCTTCGCTCCCTCTGGGCCTGCCTGAGCGCGGCAGCGGCCACCGATGATCCTTTGCAGCAGGCAGGGGCGCGGATTGCGCTCTTTGCTGGCTCTGGCCAGCCGCTCTATCCGCTGGGGCTCGTCTGGATCATCGGCGATGCTGGTTGGGTGGCCCGGGTCGCCTGGCTCACGACGCCTTTCTTCCTTCTGGTGCCCTTTTTGGGACGCTGGCCGGTCGCTGGGCGGCTGTTGCTGGGGCTGGCGGGCACTTTTGTGACGCTCTATGTGGCGCTGGCCCTTGGGCCTGCCTCGGCGGTCGAGGCCTATCACCTGCCGGTCCTGCTGGTTGGCTTGCTGCTGTTCCGCAAGGAGGAGCGTCTGGCCCAGATCATCACCCTCGCCATGCCTCTGGGGGCGCTGGTGTGGGTGCGGCATGCCGGGCCCATGGGAGTGGAGAGCGCGGGGCAGCTTGCGCTCATTCATTGGGTCGGGGCCTTGGGGCTCAGCGCCTATATCGTTTTTGTCAGCTATTCGGCCCGAAAGCACGGGCGCGGCCGGATTGCGACCGGGCAGGGATTCGGCTAAGCAATTTACATCCCATTTGCCCAGTTGAGAGGACCTCATGGCTGAACATCACAACAGTGCAGGCCAGTCCGGTATGGACTATGTCGAACACGAAAAGACCTACGAACTCTTCGTTGGTCTCACCAAGTGGGGCACCATTTTCTGCGTTGCAGTGATGGTCTTCATGGCAGTCACACTGCTCTAATCACGCAAGCCGCCGGGCTCGCCACCTGGCGGCTCAGCGGCCTCCATACTTGTGAGTGTTGAGAGGGAGGCTTGAATGCGCATTGCTGTTCCAGCTGAAACCGAGTCCAATGAGACCCGCGTGGCAGCTACTCCCGAGACCGTCAAAAAATTGATCGCGCTGGGTGCGCAGGTCGCGGTCCAATCCGGTGCAGGCTTGGCCTCCGGAATTACCGATACAGACTTTGAAACAGCAGGTGCCACCATTGCGCAAGGCGCTGGTGCGACCATTGCTGGTGCTGATGTTATTCTGGCGGTGCGTCGCCCGCAGGCCTCTGCGCTGAGTGGCGCGGCCGCTGGTGCCTCTGTCATCGCTGTCATGGATCCTTACGGCCAAGAGGCAGCGCTGCAAGCCTATGCGCAGGCCGGGCTCAATAGTTTCGCGATGGAGTTCATGCCGCGCATCACCCGTGCGCAGGTGATGGATGTGCTCTCCTCGCAGGCCAATCTGGCGGGCTATCGCGCCGTGCTCGATGGTGCGGCTGAATATGGCCGCGCTGTGCCGATGATGATGACCGCCGCTGGCACCGTGCCGGCCGCCAAGATCTTCGTCATGGGCGTGGGCGTCGCGGGCCTTCAGGCGATTGCCACTGCGCGCCGTCTGGGTGCCATTGTCACTGCGACCGATGTGCGCCCTGCCACCAAGGAGCAGGTGGAATCGCTGGGTGCGAAATTCCTCGCGGTCGAAGACGAAGAGTTTTTGCAGGCGCAGACAGCCGGTGGCTATGCCAAAGAAATGTCGAAAGACTATCAGGCCAAGCAGGCAGCACTCACCGCTGCGCATATCGCCAAGCAAGATATCGTCATCACCACGGCGCTCATTCCCGGCCGTCCCGCTCCGCGCCTCATTACAGCCGATATGGTGCGCTCGATGCGCGCGGGCTCTGTGATTGTCGATCTTGCGGTTGAGCGCGGCGGCAATTGCGAACTGGCTGTGCCGGGCCAAGTCGTCACAACCGAGAATGGCGTGAAGATCGTCGGCCATCTCAATGTCGCTGGCCGTATCGCGGCGACGGCCTCCAGCCTCTATGCGCGCAATCTGCTCGCCTTCATCGAGACGCTGGTGGCGAAAGAAACCAAGAGCTTCGCGCCCAATTGGGACGACGAGCTTGTGCAGGCAACGCTGCTGACACGCGGCGGGGCTATTGTTCATCCCAACTTCCAGCCCAAGGCGTAAAGCGTTTCGCTTTCCCTTTGGCCAACTGTGAGGGCAGTCATGGCAAATGAGGCTACCCAGACATTTTTGAACAGCGTGCAGCAAGCCGCACAAACCTATGCTGACCAGATGGCAACAGCAGCAGGTGATGTGGCGGGTGCTGCGTCCGGCGGTGCAATCGACCCCTTCGTGTTTCGTCTCGCGATTTTCGCGCTGGCGATCTTCGTTGGCTATTATGTTGTGTGGTCGGTGACGCCCGCTCTGCATACACCGCTCATGTCGGTCACCAATGCGATCTCGTCTGTGATCGTGGTGGGCGCTTTGCTGTCGGTGGGTGTTGATGCGTCGAGCCCGGGCGATGATGGGGCGCTTTATGCACGCGCCTTCGGTTTTGTCGCTTTGGTGCTGGCCTGCGTGAATATCTTTGGCGGCTTCATGGTCACAGAGCGCATGCTCTCCATGTACAAGAAGAAGGGCTAAAGCATGAGCGCGAATTTTGCAGCCCTTCTCTATCTCGTCGCAGGCGTTTTGTTCATTCTGTCGCTGCGCGGCCTGTCGCATCCCTCGACCTCGCGTCAGGGCAATCTCTACGGCATGATTGGCATGGCCTTGGCGGTCGGCACGACCTTGCTCTATCGCCTGCCCTCTGGCCTGTCCTCCTGGGCGCTGGTGATTGGCGGCGTTGTGCTGGGCGGTGGTATTGGCGCTTGGCGCGCCCGCACCGTGCAGATGACGGCCATGCCCCAGCTGGTGGCTTTCTTCCATGCGCTGGTTGGTCTTGCGGCTGTTCTGGTGGCCGCTGGCGCGCTCTATGCGCCGCAGGCTTTCGGTATTGGCACGTCCAAGCATATCCATGCAGCCAGCCTGCTGGAGATGTCGATTGGTGCGGCCATTGGCGCCATCACCTTCACCGGCTCCATCATCGCCTTTTTGAAGCTCGATGGTCGCATGTCGGGCAAGCCGATCATGCTGCCGCAGCGTCATCTCATCAATGCAGCTCTGGCCGCTGGCCTCATTCTGCTGGTGGTGATGTTCTGCGTCACGCAGAGCCATCTCCTCTTCTGGCTCATCGTGCTCGTCTCTCTGGTGCTGGGCGTCTTGCTCATCGTGCCGATTGGCGGCGCTGACATGCCGGTGGTTGTGTCCATGCTCAACTCTTATTCGGGTTGGGCAGCAGCGGGCATCGGCTTCACGCTTGGCAATCTGGCGCTCATCATCACGGGCGCGCTGGTTGGCTCTTCAGGCGCGATCCTGTCCTACATCATGTGTAAGGGCATGAACCGCTCCTTCATCTCCGTCATTCTGGGCGGTTTTGGTGGCGACACGGAAGTTGCTGGTGCGGGCGTCGTGGAAACGCGCCCCGTCAAGCAAGGCTCTGCCGATGATGCTGCTTACATCATGAAGAATGCGTCCAAAGTCATCATCGTGCCGGGCTATGGCATGGCGGTGGCCCAAGCGCAGCATGCTCTGCGTGAGATGGCTGACCTTTTGAAGAAGGAAGGCGTTGAGGTGAAATATGCCATTCATCCCGTGGCGGGTCGTATGCCCGGCCATATGAATGTGCTGCTCGCCGAAGCCAATGTGCCCTACGACGAAGTCTTCGAGCTGGAGGACATCAATTCGGAGTTTGGTCAGGCTGATGTGGCCTTTGTGATTGGCGCTAATGACGTGACCAATCCGGCCGCCAAGACGGACCCCAAGTCTGCCATCTATGGCATGCCGATCCTTGATGTTGAGAAAGCCAAGACGGTTTTGTTCATCAAGCGCGGCATGGGCTCAGGCTATGCAGGCGTTGAGAACGAACTGTTCTTCCGCGACAATACGATGATGCTCTTTGCGGATGCCAAGAAGATGGTCGACAATATCGTCAAGGCGCTCGGCCACTAGGCCAGCAGCCTCTCACAACAAAGCCCGCGATGATCTCGCGGGCTTTTTTATTACGCAAAATTTGGCTGTGATCAGCTGCGGCCCAGACGCGCGCGGCCATCGCGGGCCAATTTGTGATTGGGCTCGACCACCAAAGCGCGCTCGTAAGATTCAACCGCCTTGGGCTTGTTGCCGAGGCGCTCATAGGCAAGGCCAAGGCCTGCCCATGCATCGGCATTGCGATTGTTCACATTCAGCGTCGCGTTGAAGTCTTCCACCGCCGCATCATATTTGCCGATCTCGATCAGGCTTTGACCGCGCGCTTGATAGGGCGCTGCCACGAAGGGATTGCGGTCAATCGCATTGTCGAAATCTGTAATGGCGCGCGGATGGTTGCCATTTCGCTGATGGATCAGGCCACGCGCATGGAAGGCCTGCGCATCTTCAGGGGCCAGACGAATGGCCTGATCAAGATCAGCCAGCGCCTCAGTGAGCGCGCCTTGTGTGCGCAGCAGATTGGCGCGGCCCAAGAAAGCGGGGGCATGGCGCGGATTGGCTTCAATCGCGCGGTTGAAATCCGCCAGTGCCTGATCATTGCGATTGATCTGACGATTGGCGAGGGCGCGGTTCACATAGGCTGCTGCATGATTGGGATTGATGCGGATCGCCTGAGTGAAGTCGGCAATGGCTTCTTGATAGCGGCCAGCGCGGGCATAGGCAGCGCCGCGAGTGTTGTAGGCATCTGGTGACTCAGGATTGCGTTTCACCACATCGCTGAGCGAGGCGATATTGTCGGAGAAGGAGGCATCAGGTGCCTCGACTTCTGCGATGCGCGGGCCGTTCCCCAGCAGATTGGTGCCGGTCGGGCCGCAGCCTGCGAGCAGCAAAGCGGTGAGGCAAATCCCCGCGAAGGGCAGAAGGGGCGAACGGAACTGTGAATGTGCAGCGGTCATCGGATGCATTCATCTGTGAGGGCAGGGGCCGGAGCGAATGGCTGACTGCACCTGAAAGCCTGTTCAATGCGGCGAGAATGCGGTGAAAGCCGCAGAGCCGAATCGTCAGGGTAAATATCCGATGAAAGCGTTAAAAAAGTTACGGCGCCGACGGGGGACCCGCGACGCCGTGACCTCAAAATCTGGTGGAGGATGGATTAGCGACGAGCGCCCATCTCAGCCTTCGGCTTCATCGGCAGCAGGCCTTCGCGCTGCATCTTCTTGCGCGCGAGCTTGCGGGCGCGACGAACGGCTTCTGCCTGCTCGCGGGCGCGCTTCTCAGAGGGCTTCTCGTAATGGCCACGGAGCTTCATCTCACGGAAGATGCCTTCACGCTGCATCTTCTTCTTGAGGGCCTTCAGGGCCTGATCGACATTGTTGTCGCGAACGAGAACTTGCACGCGTTGATCCTGTCTTGGCTGCGGGGCTGGGTAAGCCGCCGGAAGTTGGCAAAATAAGGTCTATGGCGCATGCGGCGCGCCTCACCGTTGGCCGAGCGGATACCAGAGCCCAGCAGGCTTGTCTAGCGCGCTGCCCCGTTTTTCGCGCTTTTGTGGGCTTATTCGGGGAATATCCGGGTGACATGCCCCATCTTCCGCCCCGGCCGCGCTTCATGCTTGCCGTAGAGATGCAGGCAGGCCCCGCGCTCGGCCATCAGCTCGCGCCAGCTGTGGATATCATCCCCGATGAGGTTCTGCATGACGACCCGTCCGTGGCGGCGGGTTGAGCCCAGCGGAAAGCCGCAGATCGCGCGGATATGCTGCTCGAACTGGGAGGTGGCGGCCCCATCGAGGGTCCAGTGGCCCGAATTATGGACGCGGGGGGCGATCTCATTGACCACCAGATGCTCGTCTTCGCCGCTGCCCACCAGGAACATCTCGACCGAGATGACCCCCACATAATCGAGGGCGCGGGCGATGCGGCTGGCCATTTCCAGCGCCTTGGTCGCCGTCTCCTCGCCCATGGCTGCCGGGACGACCGTGCGGGCCAGAATATGGTTCTCGTGGACATTCTCGCAGACATCGAAAGCGGCAAAGGCGCCGGTCTCGGCCCGCGCGCCCACGACCGAGACTTCACGCAAGAAGGGGACGAAGCCTTCGAGGACGCAAGGCACGCTCCCCACGGCCGCAAAGGCCTGCGCCAGATCCATCCCCTCTTTGACCATCACCTGACCCTTGCCGTCATAGCCAAAGCGGCGGGTCTTGAGCACGGCGGGGTAGCCAAGCGTCTTAAGAGCGCTGGTCAGGCTGGCGACATCATTCACCTCAGCAAAGGGGGCGGTGGGAATGCCGATGCCATTGAGAAAGGTCTTTTCGGTCGCGCGGTCCTGGGTCTGCGCCAAAGCCTTGGGATTGGGGTGAACGGGCAGGCGGCTCGCCAGAAAGGCGGCGGTGGCGGCTGGCACATTCTCAAATTCATAGGTCACGCGGCGCACGCGGGCGGCAAAGTCGGCCAAAGCCGCCTCATCCTCATAGGCCGCGATGATCGTATCGGCGGCCACATCGCAGGCAGGGCCGCTCTCAGGTGCATAGATGATGCAGCGGATGCCAAGGCGCGCGGCGGCCATGGCGAGCATGCGACCGAGCTGGCCCGAGCCCAGAATGCCGATCGTATCGCCCGGGGCGAGGGAGGGAGCGGTGGTCATGGGGGCTTAGCCCTCGTTGGAGGGGCGCAGGGCGACGGAGGCCGTCTGTGCCTCGCGATAGGCCTCCAGCCGCTTGGCCAGAGCCTCGTCCTGCAAAGCCAGAATGGAGACCGCCAGCAGGGCGGCATTGATCGCGCCAGCCTTGCCGATGGCCAATGTGCCCACAGGGATGCCGCCGGGCATCTGGACGATGGAGAGGAGCGAGTCCTGACCCGACAGGGCCTTGCTCTCAACCGGGACGCCCAGCACGGGCAGGGAGGTCATGGCGGCGGTCATGCCGGGCAGATGGGCGGCTCCGCCTGCGCCCGCGATCACGACCTTGAAGCCCTCAGCCTTGGCGCCTTTGGCAAAAGCAACGAGCCGGTCAGGGGTACGGTGGGCCGAGACGATGCGCGCATCAAAGGCAACGCCCAAAGCCTCAAGCGTTTCGGCGGCATGGCGCATGGTGGGCCAATCGGACTGGCTGCCCATGATGATGGCGACTGGGGGCGCGGTCTTGGTCACGGTCGGTCCCGCCTGATTTCGAGAAAAAGCGCTCTTAGTCCAAGCCCGCCCGGCCTGCAAGCTGCGGGGAGGGGCGGTCTTGGCTCGCCCGTCTCATGCGATGATGTCGGGGGTGAGGATATCGTCCAGAAACGAGATGCGGTCGCGCAGGGTCAATTTGCGCTTTTTCAGTCGTTGCAATTGCAGCTGGTCCACAGGCCCTGCCTGATGCAGCGCATCGATCGCAGCATCAAGGTCGCGGTGCTCTTCGCGCAGGCGAAGACACTCAGCCTCGAAAGCCCGCCGCTCGTCATCACTCAACTTCTCAGCCATGGCAAATCCGCACTTAACTTATTGAGTATGCGCTGGGTCTCGCCATCCTGCAATGGCCAAGCTGTTTGCTCCTCACCATGTGAGGTGAGTGGCGTAATGTTCAAGTTCTTATGACCTTGGCTTGAGAGAATTCCGCTTGCAGCCTGTCATGGCTGTGTCACACTCAATGCATCCGCAACAACAACGGAGTTGACGGATGTCAGTGCAAGGCCATCTGGAAGAATTGAAGCGTCGTCATCGTAGTCTCGAACGTCAAATTGAGATTGAACTTGTTCGACCATCCTCAAGTGACCAGCATCTCCAAGAACTCAAACGAAAAAAGCTGCTTCTGAAAGACGAGATTTCAAAACTGCAAAACGGCAAGGTCGTTCTCGCAGTGTGAGAATCCGCAATTAGCTGTCTTGTCTTCGGCACGCCCCGCCTCATTGTTGATGTGCGGGGTGTTGCTGTCTGCACTCTTGCGGCATGACCCAAAGAAGGGCTCGCATCGCGAGCGCCTTTGTGGGATATTGTGCGAGTGATTTGAAAGTCTATTTTTTCTCGAATTTGTTGTGAATGTCATGGTTGACGAAGCGGTTTCCGCATCTGCCCAAGCAGTGCGCCTGCGCGAGCCTACACCCTCTGAAGTTCGCGAGGCTCTCGCACATATTCTGAGCCAGCCCGAGTTTTTAGGTGCCAATCGCCTGCGCCACTTTCTGTCCTTCGTTGTCGAACGCGCACTGTCGGGTGAGACAGAGAGCCTGAAGGCCGCCACCATCGCGATCCATGTTTTTGGGCGGGATGAGAAATTCGATGCCCATGCCAATCCCATTGTGCGGGTGGAGGCGACGCGTTTGCGCAAGGCGTTGCGTGGCTTTTATGAGCGCGCAGGAGCGCGGGAACCCATCGAGATCGAGCTGCCCACCGGCAATTATGTGCCGCTCTTTCGTTATCGTGAGATCTTGTCTGAGCCTGTGCCGGCGCCGCCCTCGCTTGAGCCCCGGCCCGTGCCGCCTTTGCCCGGTAGAGGGCCTTTATTTTTCACCTGGATGGCGCCAGCCCAGCGGCGCGCGGCTTTGATGTCGGCTGTGTTTATTCTGGGCATGTCGGTTGTGCCCTTGTGGCAGGGGCTCGCCCCCCATGCAGAGATTGAGCCTGCCGATGGGCAGCTTGATCCGCGCCCCGTCTTGGTGATGCAGCCTTTTGAGACGGACGGGACTTCTGCCTCGGTTGCTACAGCAGGTTATTTGCAGCGCGAGATGGGTGAGGCGCTGTCGCGTTTCGACAGACTGCGTGTGCGCTCGTCGAGCGATCTTCAATCGCCGCTGTCACCATCCATCGGCTTTGTTCTGACAGGTCAGCTGATGGCGAATCCACCGAGTTTGGTTTTGGGGCTGGCGCGCGGGGATGGCACCAAAATCTGGACGCAGCGCCACAGCTTGCCGAGCGTTCATCTTGAGGCGGCGGATCTCAAAACTTTGGCCGCCAAATTACGCGTTGGCATGGCGCAGCCTATTGGTGTGATGGGAGATGATCTCATCATGCGCTGGCGGCGGGGTATGCCGGTGTCTGAGGGCGTCAGCTGCGCCTTGCGCGCACGCGAATATGAGTTGCGCGCAGGAGATGATTTGCGTCAAGGCCTTGTCGCTTGCGCTTTGAATCAGATCAGCAAACGCAGCGAGCCTGTGCTCGGTCATGCCTGGCTCGCCAATCTTCTGGTCGAAGAATATATCACCAACAAGCCGCCCAGTTTATCCGGCGGGCTCGACGAGGCTGAGCGTCATGCGCGCGAGGCCTTGCGGCTGGGACCAGAGCGCACAACAGGCTATGTGATTTTGGCGCGTGTGCTGACTTTGCGCGGCCAGCAAGAGGATGGGCTTCGCCTTGCCCGTCATGCGCTGGAGATGAATCCCATTGATCCTGACACGCTCAGCACATTGGCGGGCGTTCTGGTGGTGAACGGATATTATGACGAGGCGATGCGCATAGTGCAGCGCCTGACAACTGATTATCCGCGCTTTGCCAGCTGGGTGCGTTTCTTTGCTTTTATAGCGGCTTTGGAATGCGATGAGCTTCACAGCGTTCAAAGTCTGATCGCGGCCAAAGATGGTCCAGAATCACCGCTCAGCATTCTTGCCCGCGCCTTGATGCAGGCGAGCCTTGGCCATGATGCAGCGGCGCAAGATGCATTGGAGCGTTTGCGGGTTGCCGATCCGTGGTTGGCGCGAGATCCAATGGGGGCGCTGAAGCGTCTTGGTCTCAAAAGCGGAAAGCTGCAGCATCTGGCGGCCGCCATGGCTGAGCGTGGGCTTTAGCCTGCCGCCATCAAGCCGCGTGCACCATCCCAAATCAGCTTCAGGCCAACGAAGAAGGTCAGCGCGCGAATGATGGGATAGAATTTCGCGCCTGACATGCGCTTGACGAGCCAGACACCTGCAAAAGTGGCCGCAATGGCGACAGGCAACAACGCGGCCGAGGTGCTCAGATTGGGGGTCGAGATTTGTCCCAGCCCGATGAAGACAACAAATTTCACCCAGTTCACGATGAAGAACAGCACGACCATCGTCGCTGAATAAACGGGCGGGGAGAGTTTGAGCGGCATCAAATAGACCTGCAGGGGCGGCGCGCCTGCATTGGCCACAAAGCTCGTAAAGCCCGCGACACTGCTCCAGAATGTCGCTTTGCCAAGGGCGGGCTCAGCTGGCTCACTCCTGCCGCGCGGAACGCTGATGAGCACAAAGCCCGCAGCGATCACGCCCACCATCAGCTGCACGAATTCGGGCGTCACACGCGCGGCCATGACAGCGCCAATGGCGATGCCGATCATTGTGCCGGGCAGGCAAAAGAACAGATGGCGGCGGTTGAGATTGCGTCGATAGGCCCACACACCCACAATGTCTTGCGCCATCAGGATTGGCAGCTGAATGGCGACGGCTTGAACGGGGGAGACGACGAGGCAGAGCAGGGGCAGGGACAAAGCGCCCATGCCAGAAAAGCCACCCTTGCCCATACCCTGCATCATCACAGCGGGTACGGCGGCCAGATAAAAATACCAATCGGTGATCATACCTTCGTCGGCTTTTCCGGTTTTTTCCTGCTTTTGCCAGAGGGTCCTTGGCCTAATGGCTAAGTGCCTGCCAGTTGTCAGGAAATTCCCCGGACCGCACAAAGCAGGCCGGGACAGGGTGGAGGCGGTTATGGCCAGTCGTTATGGCGAAGTATATGCCGGTTGGCAAAAGGATCCTGAGGCATTCTGGGCGCAGGCCGCCAGAGAGATCGATTGGGTCGAGGCGCCGCGCCAGATTTTCGATCCCAAGGCCGGCGTCTATGGGCGCTGGTTTCCCGATGCGACCTGCAACACATGCTTCAATGCGGTGGATCGTCACGCCAAGGGCGCGCGCGCGCACCAAGATGCGATCATCTATGACAGTCCCGTCACTGGCCAGAAGAAGCGCTACACTTATGCGCAGCTGCTCGATGAAGTGAGCACACTGGCGGCTGTGCTGCTTGAGATGGGCGTGACCAAAGGCGACCGCGTCATCGTCTATATGCCGATGATCCCTGAAGCCTTGTTCGCCATGCTCGCTTGCGCGCGCATTGGCGCTATCCATTCGGTGGTCTTCGGCGGCTTTGCGGCCAAGGAGTTGGCCACGCGCATTGATGATGCTGCGCCCAAGGCTGTGCTCACCACATCTTGCGGCATCGAGCCGGGCCGTGTGGTGAAATATAAGCCGCTTCTTGATGAAGCCATTTCGCTGGCGAGCGCCAAGCCTACAACTGTCTTGCTGTTGCAGCGTGAGCAAGCTCAGGCCTCGATGATTGCGGGTCGTGATCATGATTGGGTCGAGGCGATGAGTGCGGCGCGCGCAGCTGGCAAGCGCGCTGACTGCGTGACGCTGAAGGCAACCGATCCGCTCTATATTCTCTACACTTCCGGCACGACAGGTGTCCCCAAAGGTGTCGTGCGCGATAATGGCGGCCATATGGTCGCGATGACATGGACGATGCAAAATCTCTACGGCATCAATCCGGGTGAGCCTTTCTGGGCGGCCTCTGATGTGGGCTGGGTCGTGGGTCACAGCTATATCGTCTATGCGCCGCTCCTTCATGGGGCGACGACCGTTGTCTATGAAGGCAAGCCCATTGGTACGCCCGATGCGGGCGCATTCTGGCGCATGATTGAAGAGTATAAAATCGTCTCGCTCTTCACGGCCCCCACCGCCTTCCGTGCGATCAAGAAAGAGGACCCCCATGCGGAGTTCCTCAAAAAATATGACACATCGTGCTTGCGTGCCTTGTTCCTCGCCGGTGAGCGTGCTGATCCTGACACGGTGCAATGGGCTGAAACAATTTTGGGCGTGCCGGTGATTGACCATTGGTGGCAGACCGAAACAGGCTGGGGCATTGTGGGCAATCCGCTCGGCCTTGGCATGTTGCCAGTCAAACATGGCTCACCCACGGTGCCCATGCCAGGCTATGATGTGCAGATTGTTGATGAGGCGGCCAAGCCTGTGGCCAATGGGAAGATGGGCTCCATCGTCATCAAGTTGCCGCTGCCGCCCGGCTGTCTGCCCACGCTGTGGGGCAATGATGAGCGCATGCGCGAGAGCTATCTCGCCGAATTTCCGGGCTTCTACAAAACCGCTGATGCGGGTTTCAAAGATGATGATGGCTATCTCTACATCATGGGGCGCACTGACGACATCATCAATGTCGCGGGCCATCGCCTCTCAACAGGGGGCATGGAAGAAGTGCTCGCCTCGCATCAGGATGTGGCCGAATGCGCGGTCATCGGTATCAAGGATGAGTTGAAGGGCGAGCAACCCTGCGGCTTCGTTGTGCTGAAGTCGGGCGTGACGCGCTCGCCGGCCGAGATCGAAAAAGAGATCGTCGGTCTGGTGCGTGAGAAGATTGGCCCAGTGGCCGCTTTCAAGATCGCGATCACCGTGGCGCGTTTGCCCAAGACGCGGTCTGGCAAGATCTTGCGCGGCACGATGAAGAAGATCGCTGATGGCGATGACTGGTCAGCACCTGCAACGATTGATGATCCTGCAGTGCTCGATGAGATCGGCGCGGCGCTGAAAGCCAAAGGCATTTGACCAATAAAAAAGGCCCGCTTCGCAGCGGGCCTTTTGATGGAGGGGCTGATTATTCGCCCTTGAGTTCTTTGAGACGTGCGAAGACCGAGTCCACATCGATGGGCTGATCATCTTCTTCGGCCGGTGCTACAGGCAAGGCCTTGCCGAACACATCTTCCTGGCTGAGCGGCTGCTCATAGCGCGGCTGGGTCGTGACCTCTGCAGGGAGCAGAGTTGCGCCATTGTCGATCTCGCTCTGGGGACGATCCTTGTTGGCGCGTCCCACTTCCAGATCCAGATCCATCTGCGAGCACATGCCCAAAGCAACCGGATCCATCGGCGTCAGATTGGCGGCGTTCCAATGGGTACGCTCGCGGATCGAGGCCAGCGTCGACTTGGTTGTGCCAGCCAAACGCATGATCTGCGCATCCTTCAATTCAGGATGGTTGCGCAGCAGCCAGAGGATCGCATTGGGGCGATGCTCGCGGCGTGACTTCGGCGTATAGCGCTTGCCGCGAACCTTGTTCTCCATGATCGCAGCGACTTTGGAGACAGCCAGACGCAACTGGTGATTGCCATCCGCCTCGCCGGTCGCGATCTCTTCGCGCGTCAGCTGGCCGGATGTGATGGGGTCGTGGCCTTTGATGCCAGCCGCCACTTCGCCGTCCGCAATGCCCTTCACTTCGAGCGGATGCAGTTTGCAGAAATTGGCGATCTGGTCGAAGCTGAGCGAAGTGTTCTCAACAAGCCACACAGCCGTTGCCTTTGGCATCAACGGGGCGTTGCTCATGGTACTCTCCTTGTGCGCGCGGGGCGCGGCATGATGACAGTCGAGGACAAGCGCCGCCGGGCTTCGGCCCGGCCGAGGCTGAGCCTCAAGCATCCATCCATGACGGGAATGGCTGGAATATAAGACCGCGCCTGCCGGAAAGCAACGCGCGGCCGCCAATAAAGCCCTCATCCTTAGAGCGTAAGCACGACTTTGCCGATATGGGCCGAGCTTTCGAGCCGGGCATGGGCAGCGCCAGCCTCCCTCAGGGGCAGGGTCTGGTCGATCACGGGGCGGATCTTGCCGGCCTCGATCAAGGGCCAGACCTTTTCCCGCAAAGCTGAGGCAATTGCCCCCTTTTCGGCCACGGTGCGGGGGCGCAAGGTCGAGCCCATATGACGAATACGCCGTTGGCTCAGATATTTGAGGTCAACCTTGGTGCCCTCCATAAAGGCGATCTGGGCCACGCGGCCATCCATGGCAGCGCAGCGGTGGTTGCGCTCCACATAGCTGCCCCCGACCATATCGAGGATGACATCGGCCCCATGGCCGCCGGTCATCTCTTTCACGACCTCCACGAAGTCCTGCGTGCGATAATTGATCGCCACATCGGCCCCCAGTTTCAGGCAGGCGGCGCATTTGTCGTCTGAGCCAGCAGTGGCGATGACCTTGGCCCCAAAATTCTTGGCCAGCATGATCGCGGTGGTGCCAATGCCCGATGTACCGCCATGGACCAGCAGCCATTCGCCTGCCTTCAAGCCCGCCATCTCAAAGGCATTCACCCAGACGGTGAAGAAGGTCTCGGGCAGGGCGGCAGCCTCGATCATGGAGAGGCCCTTGGGGACGGGCAGGGCATGGCTCTCATGCACTTTGCAATATTCGGCATAGC
Organism: Beijerinckiaceae bacterium; assembly: GCA_947454485.1. Classification (GTDB taxonomy): domain Bacteria; phylum Pseudomonadota; class Alphaproteobacteria; order Rhizobiales; family Beijerinckiaceae; genus Terripilifer. The sequence goes on along the minus strand of CANGJJ010000005.1, from coordinate 52,763 downwards.
CACCCCCATGGGCGAGGGCGCAGACTTTGTCGCCATTCTTCCACAGGCTCACGCCCGGCCCACAGGCGACGACTTCGCCCGCGACTTCGAGCCCCGGCAGATCAGAGGCGCCGGGCGGGGGCGGATAGCGGCCAATGCGCTGGGATAGATCGGGGCGGTTCACGCCAGCGGCTGCGACCTTGATCAGGATCTCGCCCGGCCCCAGTTCGGGCAGAGGGCGGGTCTGCGGCTGCAGCACCTCTGGCCCACCTGGCTCGGTGATGGCGATGGCAGTCATTGAGGCGGGCAGAGACATGGCAAGCTCCAAAGCCGGTAGCGGGCGGCAAAGGCCCGTGTAAAATGGGCCTGACGAGAAGGTGGGACACTATGGCCCTTTTTGACGATGACCACGACCCATTTGGCGCGCGGCCCAAAAAGCCGCTGACCCATGAGATTGGCCAATTGCTCGATGCGCTCTCGGTGCATGAGCTGGATGAGCGCATCGCACTTTTGCACCAGGAGATCGAGCGACTGACGGTGGCCCGCCAGTCCAAGCAAGCGTCTAAACAAGCAGCTGATGCTTTTTTCAAGCCCGGCTGATCTATTAACCCTGCGCCCAGTTAGGTCGGCGCAGGCGCGTTTTTGCCAGTAGAGTGCCCGAGTTCAGTTGGTGGGTTGAGTATGTCCAGCGTTACGAGTCTGTCAGATCACGCGCGCAATACCGTCTCCTTTGGGCAAAAGGTCGCCCAGTCGGATGTGTTCAAAGCGCTGTTCAAAGAAGGTATGCAGCTGGTGGAAGCCTCTGCGGCCTATCTCGATGGGCCGGGACGGACCGAATCCAAAGCCCTGCCGCGCGCTGTGGCGCTCTCTTATGCCTCCGAAAGTATGCGCCTGACGACGCGCCTCATGCAGCTCGCCTCCTGGCTGTTGCTGCAGCGGGCGGTCAATGAAGGCGAGATGACGCAGGCCCAGGCCGCGCAGGAAAAAAATAAAGTGAAGCTCATCCGTCAGGATCTGTCCTGCGATGAGGCAGCTTTCGACACCCTGCCCGACCAGTTGAAGGAGCTGTGCGAACAGTCCCTGCGCCTGCAATCGCGCATCCTCAATCTTGATCATCTGCTCTACGAAAACACATCCCGCACCGCCAGCCGCGCCCGCCCCGTGGCGCTGGAGAGCCAAATGGCCATGCTGCGCGAGGCGTTCAACAAGAGCGCTTAAGGCTCAAGCCTTTGAATTTAGGAAACAAAAAACCCCGGCCAAGCCGGGGTTCTTTTTAGGCAAAAGGGCCAGAAGCTTACTTCTTGGCGCCGATATTGCCGAAGCGGGAGGTGAATTTCGACAGGCGGCCGCCGCGATCGAGCAGCTGCTGCGACCCACCGGTCCAGGCCGGATGTGTGTTAGGGTCGATGTCGAGATTCAGCGTGTCGCCCGCGTTACCATAGGTCGAGCGGGTCATATATTCGGTCCCATCGGTCAGGACGACCTTGATGAGGTGGTATTGGGGGTGGATATCGGCCTTCATCGTCTATTCCTTCGACAAAGCTCGGGACAGGGCGCGCCGAAGCGACGACGCTGCCGGAAGAGTGTTCCCAAAACAGGGGTGGCGGTCCTATACAGCAGGCTGGCAGGAGGCACAAGTCTGTTGGGTCGCCCTGCCACGCGCCCTATCCCCAGCCGGGGCGCTTTCACCACAGGATGCAGATGAGCGAGATGTCCACGACCCCGGCCCTGAAGCCGCAAACCTCCCTGAAGGCGCTGCTGCCGCTGCTGCCTTATGCGGGCCGCTATCGCCTGTGGATCGCGGCGGCACTGACCGCACTGGTCGTGGCCTCTGCCGCGACGCTCAGCGTGCCTGTGGCGGTGCGCAGCATGATCGACCATGGCTTCTCTGAGGGAGAGGCGGGGGTCATCACGCAATATTTTCTCGCCATGCTGGTCGTCGTCGCGGTTTTGGCGGTGGCCTCGGGCACGCGCTATTTTCTCGTCATGTCGCTGGGTGAGCGCGTGGTCGCGGATTTGCGCACCGATGTCTTCTCCCATCTCGCGCGGCTTGATGCAGCTTTCTATGACACGGCCAAATCGGGCGAGCTGGTCTCGCGCCTGACCGCTGATACGACGCAGATGAAATCAGCCTTCGGGTCGTCGGCCTCCATCGCGCTGCGCAATATGTTCATGTTCGTCGGTGCGATTGGCATGATGATCTATACGAGCCCGAAATTGTCGGGCCTCGTTCTGGTGGCGATCCCGATCATTGTTTTGCCGCTGGTGATGTCGGGCCGCTCGGTGCGTCAGCGCTCGCGCATGGCGCAAGATACGCTGGCCGATGCCAGCTCCTTTGCCGCCGAAAATCTGGGCGCGATGCGCACGATGCAAGCCTTCGTCGCTGAGGCGGCAACGGTGGGGCGTTTTCAGCGCGCGGTTGAGGTTGCCTATGGTGCGGCGCGTGATGCTTTGCTGGCGCGCGCTTTGCTCACCATGGTCGCCATCTTTCTGGCTTTCGCCAGCGTTGTGGCTGTGTTGTGGCTGGGTGCGCAAGATGTGATCGCGGGCCGCATTTCAGGCGGCATGCTGTCGCAATTCGTTCTCTCGGCGGTGCTGGGTGCGAGCGCTTTGGGCCAGCTCTCCGAAGTGTGGAGCGAATTGTCGGCAGCTGCAGGTGCGGCTGGCCGTATCGCAGAACTTCTTGCTGAACAGCCCAGCATCGTTGCGCCTGCCGTGCCGGTGGCCATGCCAAAACCTGCGCAGGGTCGCATTGGTTTTGACACGGTTGGTTTTGCCTATCCCACGCGCCCTGCTGATCAGGCGCTGCGCGGTTTGAGCTTTGAGGTAAGCCCCGGCGAGACAGTGGCGATTGTGGGTCCCTCGGGCGCAGGCAAATCCACTGTCTTCCAATTGCTGATGCGTTTTTATGATCCCCAGTCTGGCTCGATCCGTCTTGATGGGGTGGATCTGCGTCAGGCTGATCCGGCTGAGGTGCGCCGGCGCATGGCTTTGGTGCCGCAAGATCCGGTGATCTTTGGCGCGAGCGTGGCGGAGAATATCCGCTATGGCCGCCCCGATGCCACCGATGCGCAACTGTATGAAGCTGCCGAGCGCGCAGCGGCGGATGAGTTCATTCGGGCGCTGCCGCAGCGCTATGACACATTGATTGGTGAGCGTGGTGTGACCCTCTCAGGTGGCCAGCGTCAGCGCCTTGCCATTGCACGCGCCGTCTTGATGGATGCGCCTGTCTTGTTGCTGGACGAGGCAACCTCTGCGCTCGATGCGGAGAATGAGACCTTGGTGCAGAAGGCGCTGGAGAATGTGATGAAGGGTCGCACGACGCTCGTCATCGCGCATCGTCTGGCAACCGTGCTCTCTGCCAACCGTATTCTTGTGATGGAAGATGGTCGCATCGTCGAGCAGGGCACGCATAGCGACCTTGTCAATCGCGGCGGCCTTTATGAGCGCCTCGCGCGTCTGCAGTTTGAGACGGGCGCAGCGGCCTTGGGGTCAGCAGCACAGTAAGCGCCAGAGAGGGCTGAGCGCCCTCTTGCGGCCGCCGCAGTGTTGAAATTAATTTCATACGTATTAAAATATTGACTGTTTGTTTCTAGAAATATAACATTTATGCGTATTTTTTTACAAGGCTTTTTTCCAATGATTCGGACAATTTTTTTATCCCGCCTGGGCGTTCTGAGGCTTGTGCTTATTGGCACCTTTGGATTGCTGGCTATGAGTTTTGCGAATGCGCAATATCTTAAATGCGACCGTTCTTCGATCTCCGCTGGAAGTATTGTAGACTATTGCGTCGATACAAAAGGCTTATCGTCCTCTCAACCAAGCGATTCTGCCAAATATTTAAAAATCGAAGTAAAGGTAGACCAAGCTGAATTTATAAATTGGAAAATAACAGATAATGCCGGAACCGTTGTTGCCGAGGAAGGACCCCTTCGTTATGCTATAATTAATTATAAGTTCACCGATTCATCTAATAAATCTATCTCCGTGGTCGGGTCTTTCGGGAAGAACCCGTTCGATCCAGCTGGTGGTACAGTTGGCTATCACTTAACTTTGGTTGGATGGAGTGACACGAAATCGGCTCTAACTGCCACTGCGACAAACCCAGACGTGACACTCACTGTTAATACGCCCGTAAACGCCTTCATTCCCGTGAAGGGTTCGGGGGGACAGGGTACGCTTATGTATTCGATCTCTCCGACTTTGCCTGCAGGCCTGAGTTTCGATTCCATGGAAGCCACGATCAAGGGAACGCCGACATCCGTGCAGAGCAAGACCCTCTACACGGTGACCGTAACCGACCCGACGTCGGCGACAGCCAAGGCGTCATTTAACCTGACGGTGCAAAGCAGTGGCACTGGCAACTCCGCACGACCCGATCTCGACCCGAAGGTTCGTGCCATCGTCAATGCGCAGATGAACGGAGTCGAATATTTGGCGTCGTCGACCATGGGCGCGGTGAACCGGCGTCTTGAGCGGTTGCATGGCGATGTCACTGGCTTTGACAACGGCTTCGCTCTGCGTAGTCCGACCGAAGCGCCCAAGCAGGTATCGAGTTACGACGTGATCGAGGAGGCTTCGAAACGGAGTGCTGGCGGCCGCGCCATCGATGCCTTGGCCCCTGAGCGCGATCCTCGTCACAAAGGGCCAGAGAAGCTTGAGACGCCAAGTTTCGCAGTCTGGACCTCCGGCTCGGTCACGATCGGTCGCGATTCTTACGAGGGCCAGACGCAGAAGACGCGCTCGACCATGTCTAATGCTCTGGTGGGCATGGACACAAAGCTCGCGCCCGGGCTCAAGGGCGGCCTTGCGATTGGCCTGTCTCAGCAGAGCGCCAAGATTGACGACGTTGGCACCAAGAATGACACGCGGGGCGTGACTGGCACGTTCTACGCTTCGTGGAATGTCTCAGGGCCGGTCTTCGTCGACGGGCTGCTCGGCTATGGCGACCTTCGTTTCAAGTCTCGTCGCAATGACGAAGCTTCGGGATCGGCCATTGTCGGTGATCGCTCCGCCAGCGCAGTCTTTGGGTCGCTGACTGCAAGCCTGGAGCAGAAGGACGGCGCTTTGTCCTACGCCCCTTATATGCGTCTCGATAGCTGGAGCGGGTCATTGAAGTCCTATTCCGAAACGGGTCCGGCAGAACTGGCGCTGGCCTATCAGTCTGCGCGGCTGCGCGGCAGCGATGTCGCCCTGGGCCTGCGTGGCCAATATGACGTGGCATGGTCGCCATCGCTGACTGTATCGCCGACGGGGCGGCTCGAATATCGTCGTGCGATGGCTGGACAGGCGACGCAGTTGCTGAGCTATGCGAACGATGCTTCAACGACCTATAGTATCGAGCGCACGACCTCAGCGCGTCACGCTGTCAACCTTTCACTGGGCTTGATGGTGGCTGATAAGGCGGGCGTTTCCAGCTATATCGAATATATGACGAGCCTGAGTTCGGGACTGCAAGGGCAGGGCCTGCGCGGTGGGGTTGAGGTCCGGTTTTAACCTGCACAAGCGCTCGGGCCATCAAGGCGCGAGCGCTTCAACGACAGGCGCGGTTGAGCTATGAGCTCAGCCGCCCATCTTGGCCATCAGAGCATCCGAGATCTCGAAATTGGCATAGACGTTCTGCACGTCATCATTGTCTTCGAGATTGCCGATCAGCTTCAAAATCTTTTCGCCCGCTTCATCGTCAACGACGATGGTGTTTTGCGGCTTCCAGACCAGCTTTGATTTGCGCGGCTCGCCGAATTTGGCTTCGAGCGTCTTGGCGGCTTCCGCGAAAGCTTCAATCGAGGTGAAAATCTCGTAGGTGTCAGCGCCTGTGACGACATCATCCGCGCCAGCCTCAATGGCTGCCTCCATCACCGCATCTTCAGAGCCGGTGCTGATGGGATATTCAATCGAGCCGACATGATCGAACATGAAGGACACGGCGCCGGTTTCTGCCAGCGCGCCGCCAGCCTTGGTGAAGTAAGAGCGCACTTCGCCAGCGGTGCGGTTGCGATTGTCGGTCAGCGCTTCGATGATGACTGCGACGCCGCCGGGCGCATAGCCCTCATAGCGCACTTCATCATAGTTCTCGCTGTCGCCGCCCGAGGCCTTTTTGATGGCGCGTTCGATATTGTCCTTGGGCATGTTTTCAGCACGCGCCGCGAGCACCGCCAGACGCAGGCGCGGATTCATCGCCGGATCAGGCATGCCCATCTTGGCAGCCACCGTGATTTCGCGGGCGAGCTTGGAGAAGAGCTTGGAGCGCAAAGCGTCCTGCTTGCCCTTCTTGTGCATGATGTTCTTGAACTGGCTATGACCTGCCATGGTTTCCCTCAAGCGTTCGGGCGTTCAACCGGAATTTGCAGCCTTATAGGCCGGGATGCTGCGCAAATCAAAAGGGCATCGTTCGGCGAATATAGTCGTCAAAGAGCGGTACGGTGAAGGCCGTGTCGCCATAGGAGGGGCTATAGATCATACCCTTGGCGATCAGCTTGTTGCGTACCGGGGCGACCGCGCTCACTGGTTTATGGAGCTTCTCGGCGATATCGCCGGATCTGTGTGGCCCCGGCCCGAGTTCGGCCATGGCGCGGATATAAAGTTTTTCGGTTGGGGTCAGGCGATCCATCCGAACACGGAAGAAGCTTTGATCGAGTTCGGCCAGTGCGCTTTCCGTTGCAGCTTTCGAGATTGCTTCGTCAATCGGCGATATTTCGGCAATGTCCCAAGCATGTTTACCCCATTCCTGCAGGAAATAGGGATAGCCTTGGGTCTGAGTCAGAATTTCAGCCACGGCCAGCGGCGCGAAAGCGACGCCCTCGCGTTCGGCTGGTTTGCACAAAGCATCTTGTGCTGCTTGCGGATCGAGCTTGTCGACATGGACGAATTCGAACAGGCGTTCGGCATAGGATTTGGCGCGCCCCGTCTGCCCCACCAGTTGCGGCAATCCGGCTGCGACGAGCGTGATGGGAAGTTGCGATTGGCTGGTGCGATGCAGTGCTGAAATGAGCGCTGCGAGCTGCTCCTCGGGGATATATTGCAGCTCATCAATAAAGAGCACGGCGGCAGTCCCTGCGGCTTTTGCTGCTTCGCCAACGGCTGCCAAGAGGTCCGCAAGATCGCCCTCCAAATCGCCACTGTCAGCGACGCCCGCCTCTCCGGCCATGTCGACGCTGAATTCGACATCTGAATATTTCATTTTAAAGACTTTGGTGAAGCTTCCCAACGCCCTGAGCGCTTCGTTGACCTTCGCTTTGACAGCATCTTTGTGACTGAGTCTGAGCAGGGCAGCCCGGAGCGCAGGGATAAGAATGCTGGGTAGGGAGCGATCTTCAGGTGCTTCAATCGAGACGGGGATGAGGCCGCGTTCCACGGCGCCGATCCTGATTTCTGTGAGCAAAACCGTCTTTCCAACGCCGCGCAATCCATAGAGGATCATGCTGCGCGCCGCCCGGCCCTGCCGGATACGGTCCAGCGAAACGGCAGCTCGGTCAATGATCTGGTCGCGACCTGCCAATTCGGGAGGTTTTGTACCTGCGCCGGGGGCATAGGGATTTTGTCTGGGGTCCATTTATAAGAACCTTATCATAGATTATCATTTTTTAATAAACTTCAGTAAACTTGTTATATCTCACACCCAAGCCGCCGGCACAGCCTCAGCCAATCGCCCGCCCAGACGCACCGGGGCCACCCAGAGGGCAAGACCAGTGCGCGGGTCGGTTTCGACCGCGACCCCGCACAGGGTTGCCGGGCCGAGGGCCGGTTCAAAGCGGCCGGAGGAGATTTTGCGGGTGAAGCGCTGCAGCGGCTCGCCCTTGTCCATGCCGATCACAGAATCATAATCGCCCGTCATGCCCGCATCGGTCAGATAGGCTGTGCCTTGGGGCAGGACCTGCGCATCGGCGGTGGGCACATGGGTATGGGTGCCCACGACCAAAGAGGCGCGGCCATCGCAGAAATGGCCCATCGCATATTTCTCGCTCGTCGTTTCGCAATGCATATCAACGATCACCGCATCGCAGCCCATGCCCAGCGGACAGGCATTGAGTTCGCGCTCAACGCCCGCGAAAGGATCATCCATCGGATCCATGAAGACGCGGCCCATGGCATTCATCACCAAAACGCGCTCGCCGCTTTGGGCTTCAAACAGATTGGCGCCGCGCCCGGGCGTGCCTGCGGGATAATTGAGCGGGCGAATGAGGCGGGACTCCCGCTCGATAAAGACAAGCGCTTCTTTTTGATCCCAGGCATGGTTGCCCAAGGTCACGCAGTCAGCGCCTGCTTCCAGAACCTCGGAGCAAATGGCCTCGGTAATGCCAAAGCCACCGGCGGCATTCTCACCATTGACCACAACGAAATCGAGCTTCCAGTCGCGCCGCAGATGCGGCAAGCGCTCCAGCACGATGTCGCGGCCCGCGCGACCTACAATGTCACCGATGAAAAGAAGGCGCATGGCTCAGTTGTTCCTGCAGGCGATGAAGTCGGTCTCGGTCATGATGAAATCGAGGGGCTCGTCATGGGGGTCTTCAGGCACGGCCTCGACCTCTTGCACATTGAAGGCGACGCCGATGGCCAGAATATTTTTGACCGAGCGCAAATGGTGCAATGTGCGGTCATAGAAGCCTGCGCCAAAACCAATGCGATGACCGCGTCGGTCAAAGGCGGCCAGCGGCACGAAGACGATATCGGGCAGAACTTCTGGCAGGCGCGAGGAGGGCTCCATAATGCCGAAAGCGCCTTCAAGCAGAAGATCGCGCGGCGACCATTTGCGGAAGAGAAGCGGATGGCCTTTGGCCACGACCACGGGCAAAGCCACGGAGAATTCGTGATAGTTGAGCGCTGCCAGAAGGCCGCGCGTGTCAGGCTCATCGGGCATGGGCCAATAGGCGGCCACCGTGCGCACAATGGCGCTGCGGGCGAGCTTCACCCCCTCCAGCGCAAGGCGGGTGGCAAAGGCCTCGCGCGTTGTCTCATCCACGGCCTGTCGCCGGGCGAGGGCCGCTTGTCTGAGGGCAGCTTTGGAGTTGGACGCCGACATGCTTCGGGTATCGGCAGCAAAGGGCTTGTTGTCAAACGGAAGGGGAAAAGTGCGGGGCCACAGTGGCCGTGGGACATCGATCCTGGGAACCTACAGAGTAGGTGGGCGCCATGTGCCAAAGTCCAGGGACAAGGGCAGGGACAGCTCCCGTTGGATCGATAAGGCCCCAGGGATAAGAGTCCAACACGCACCCCGCAGCTCCGCAAGGCCTATGTAGAGCCTGTGGGCTGGAATTGCCAGTGTCCTGTCGGCGCAAAAGAGGCCGTTGCGGGCCTGGTTGAGCCATTGCGAGGGCGCAGCAGCACGGCTAGTCTTCGTTTTAACGAACAAAGATACAGGAAACGCTCATGTCGATTGGCGCGCGCCTTTTGGCGCTTATCATAGCCTTTGCTCCTGCCGTGGGTCTGGCGCAGGAAAGCCCGGCCGATTTTTATCGCGGCAAGACGGTGCGTCTTGTGAATGGCGGGGCAGCGGGCAGCGGCTTTGATCTTTATTCGCGCATGCTCGCGCCTTATCTCGAAAAGAAACTCGGTGCGACCGTGGTGGTCGAGAGCCGCCCCGGCGCTGGCATGCTCATCGCCATGAACCACACCTGGACATCGCCGCCTGATGGTTTGACCTTGATGCTGGCGCCCGGAGAAGGCGCGATCCTGGCCAAGCTCACCGATGAGCCGGGTGTGCGTTTTGATCTGACGAAATTTCCGATTGTTGCGCGCGTCAACACCGCACCGCGTGTCTTGATCGTCAATCCAAAACTGCCGTGGCAAACATTTGGCGACATGCTGACATGGCACAAGCCCATTCAGATTGGTGCCAATGGCAAGACCGACGCGGCGTCCGATACATCAGCTGTGATGTGTCATGCGATGAAGATCGCCTGCAAGATCACCATTGGCTATCCCTCCTCCAAAGACTTCGCCCATGCTGTTGTGACAGGCGAAATGGATGGCACGATTCTCGTTGAAGATAGTTCGGCGCGCTATGCAGAGGGGGGCCAATTGCGCCCGCTCGTTGTGACATCGCGCGAGCGCTCAAGTCTCATGCCCAATGTGCCGACGATCTTCGAAGCCGCCCCTGCGCGCATGGATGCAGAGGCGACATGGTGGATCGATTTTCGCGAAGATGTGCGCAAGATTGGTCGCTTGCTGATCGTGCCGCCCAATACGCAAGCTGATCGCTTGGCCCATCTGCGCAAGGTCGTGCGCGAGATCCTGACCGATCCTGTGGCGCTTGCGGATTTTGAAAAGAAGCAGCAGCCCGCGCTCTATGGCGAGCCTGATGAGATGGCGGCTTTGTTGGAACGGCTGGTGGGCTCTGGCCTCTCGGCGCAGCGCGCCAAAGAGGTCAAATATGTCATCACGGAAAAATATTATTGAGCTTTAGCCCGCGCGCCCCTGCGCATTGATGCGCTGCACGGCGCGCTCGATCCGCTCGGCGGCCTGCGTAATAGCGTCGGCAGCTTTCTTGCTCCAGTCATCGCGGGATTTGCTGGCGCTGTCGCTGGCACTCAGCAGTTCATGGGCTTGCTGTTCGAGCTTGGTGACGCGGCGCTCGGCCTCGATCTTCTCATCGGCGATAGCGAGCGCTGCCATGACGGTCAGACGCTGATCGCCGATTTCGCCAAAAGCGCCGCGCAATTCTGTGATGCGTTTGTCGAGATCAGCGGCGAGGCCCTCCAGATGGGCCTCCTCCCCATCCGCGCAGGCCATGCGATAGACGCGCCCTGCAATGGTGACAGCTACCTGCGCCATGGCTCAGCTCTCCCCATCATGTGGCACGGCGGGGGTCTCCTCCTCGCCCAGCACGGCCCGGATCGTAGCGCTGGCCTGATCGAGGCGGCGTTCGGCCTCCTGATGGGCGCTCTCCATGCGGCTGAGGCGGCCCAAGGCGCCCTCCAGCTCGATGGCGAGGCGGGAGCGGTCGTCCTGCATGATGGCCAGCTCTTCGTCGAGATCGCCACGCGCAGCGTCAGCCTTCGACCGGCGGTCGGCGGCAGCGTCCAGATGGTCGATGGCGGCGGTCAGCCGTTTCAGCGCGACCGCAAGGGCCGGAGGAGTCGTCATGGAGGGTCAAGGCCTTCCCAAGGTTTGTTCCATTTGCTCGTAAGCACCCTCAAGCGTCAACGCACTGCAGCCTCCGCCCACAGGACAATGGGCCTTGGCCCGCGCCAGCGGCTGAAAATGTCGTGGGATCACCGGTCCTCAGTGCTTTGACTGAGGCGGGCCAAGTGTTATCAAGCCGCCCAACCCAGACATGCAACCGCGCCAGCCTCTTGTGGCGGGCCTTTCCAGAACGGGACCAGATGATGAGCGTCACCCATGCGTCCATGGCCAATGCCATTCGCGCCCTGTCCATGGATGCGGTTGAAAAGGCAAAATCCGGCCATCCCGGCCTGCCCCTCGGCGCCGCCGATATTGCCACGGTGCTCTTCACCAAAGTTCTGAAATATGACATGGCCGACCCGCTGTGGCCCGATCGTGACCGCTTCGTTTTGTCGGCCGGTCATGGTTCTATGTTGCTCTATTCGCTGCTCTTTTTGACCGGCGAACAGCATATGACCATCGACCAGATCAAGAATTTCCGTCAGATGGGTTCCAAGACCCCGGGCCATCCCGAAGTGCATCACACCCCTGGTGTTGAGACGACGACGGGCCCGCTGGGCCAAGGCATCGCTACGGCGGTGGGCATGGCGCTGGCTGAGCGCATGCTCAATGCAGAGTTTGGCGATGTCGTTGACCATCGCACCTATGTGCTCGCCTCTGATGGCGATTTGATGGAAGGCATCAGCCAGGAATCGATTGCCATCGCGGGCCATCTGAAGCTGTCGCGTTTGATCGTTCTGCATGATGACAACGATATTTCCATCGACGGCCCGCTGTCGGTGGCCGACTCGGTCGATCAGGTGAAGCGCTTTGAGGCTTGCGGCTGGAATGCCGAGCGCATTGATGGTCACGACCCTGAGGCCATTCTGGCTGCCCTCAACCGTGCCAAGGCCTCCGATAAGCCCAGCTATATCGCCTGCAAGACGGTGATTGGCTATGGCGCGCCGACCCGCGCTGGCACATCAAAGTCGCATGGTGAGCCGCTGGGTGAGCAGGAAGTGGCTGGCACACGTCAGAAGCTCGGCTGGACCTCTGAGCCCTTCGTCGTGCCGCAGGATATTCTGGATGCATGGCGCGCGGCGGGTGCACGCGGCGCAGCTGATCATGCACAGTGGAAGACGCGTCTGGCGGCCAATGCCAAGCGCGCGGAATTTGAGCGCCGCATCACCGGCACACTGCCTGCGTCCTTTACGGAGGCGGTCCTTGAGTTCAAGCGCAAGGCGGCCGAAGACACGAGCGATGTTGCGACCCGCAAGGCCTCTGAGGCCGTCATCGGCGCGATTGCACCGGCTTTGCCTGAACTCGTGACGGGTTCGGCTGATCTCACCGGCTCCAACAATACCAAGGTTGCCGCAACGCCTGCGATCTCGCCCGGCAATTATGCTGGCCGCTTCGTCCATTGGGGCATTCGCGAACATGGCATGGCTGCCGCCATCAATGGCATGAGCTTGCATGGGGGTCTGGTTCCCTCGGGCGCGACCTTCTTGGTGTTTGCGGACTATATGCGCCCCGCCCTTCGCTTGGCTGCGCTGATGCGTACGCGCCATATCGAAGTGCTGACGCATGACTCGATTGGTCTGGGTGAAGATGGCCCGACCCATCAGCCGGTGGAGACGCTCGCCTCGCTGCGCGCCATTCCCAATCTCTTGGTCTTCCGTCCGGCAGATCGCACTGAGACGGCGGAATGCTGGCAGTTGGCGGTGGAGGCCAAGTGGAGCCCCAGCGTCATGGCGCTGACGCGCCAGAATCTGCCGCAGGCCCGCAAGACCTTCACGGCTGACAATCTCAGCGCCCGCGGCGCTTATGAGCTGAGCCCTGCCAAGGGTCAGGCCAAAGTGTCGATCTTTGCCACCGGTTCTGAAGTGTCGATCGGCCTTGAGGCGCAGGCTTTGCTGGCGGATCGCGGCATCGCGGCGCGTGTTGTCTCCGTGCCTTGCATGGATTTGTTCTATGCGCAGGACGAAGCCTATCGCAAGAGCGTGATCGGCACAGCCCCGGTTCGTATTGCGGTTGAAGCGGCAGTGCGTCAGGGTTGGGACGGAATGATTGGTGAAGAGGGTATCTTCATCGGCATGAAGAGCTTTGGCGAGAGCGGGCCTTACAAGCAGGTCTATGAGCATTTCGGCATCACCGCGCAGGCGGTGGCAGAGGCCGCGCAAAAGCGCCTGTGATCAAAGCTCGCCTTGCGGCGAATATGTGACTGGAACGAGAGAAGAGGACGGATCCCATGGTGAAGGTTGCCATCAATGGCTTTGGCCGTATTGGCCGCAATGTGTTGCGCGCGATTGTTGAATCAGGCCGCAAGGACATTCAGGTTGTTGCGATCAACGATTTGGGTCCGGTTGAGACCAATGCTCATCTGCTGCGCTTTGACAGCGTGCATGGCCGCTTCCCCCATGAGGTGAAGGTCAATGGTGACACGATTGATGTTGGCTTTGGCCCCATCAAGGTCACTGCCATCCGCAATCCTGCCGAGCTGCCGCACAAGGAGCTGGGTGTCGATATTGCGCTGGAATGCACCGGCATCTTCACCTCGAAGGACAAGGCCAAGGCGCATCTTGAGGCTGGCGCCAAGCGCGTTCTCGTCTCGGCCCCTTGCGATGATGCTGATCTGACCGTCGTGTTTGGTGTGAACCACAACAAGCTGACCAAGGATCATCTCGTCGTCTCGAATGCCTCTTGCACGACGAACTGCCTGTCGCCGGTTGCCAAGGTGCTCAACGAAACCGTTGGCATCGAGCATGGCTTCATGACCACGATCCATTCTTACACGGGTGATCAGCCCACGCTCGACACGATGCATAAGGATCTTTATCGCGCCCGCGCTGCGGCGCTGTCGATGATCCCGACCTCGACCGGTGCTGCCAAGGCTGTCGGCCTTGTGTTGCCTGAGCTGAATGGCAAGCTTGATGGTTCGGCCATCCGCGTGCCGACCCCGAATGTCTCGGTGGTTGATCTGAAGTTCCGCGCCAAGAAGGCGACATCGAAGGACGAGATCAACGCAGCCATCAAGAAGGCTGCTGATGGCGAGCTGAAGGGCGTGCTGGGTTATACCACTGTCTCGAATGTCTCGATCGACTTCAATCACGACAGCCATTCGTCGGTGTTCCACATGGACCAGACGAAGGTGATCGACGGCAACTTCGTGCGCATCCTGTCCTGGTATGACAACGAATGGGGCTTTTCGAACCGCATGGCCGACACTGCTGTCGCCATGGGCAAGCTGCTCTAATCATCTTCAATGAACGCGGCCTTTGGGCCGCGTTCATTCATTCATGAGGCCGGCACAGAGCCGGGCACACAATGGCCTTCCGAACACTTGATCAAGCGCCCGCCAAGGGCCAACGCGTTCTCCTCCGCCTCGACCTGAATGTGCCGATGGAGGGCGGCCGTGTGAGCGATGCGACCCGTATCGATCGCGCTTTACCGACGTTGAAAGATCTCATCAAGCTCGGCGCCAAGATCATTGTGCTGTCGCATTTCGGTCGCCCGAAGAATGGGCCTGATAAAGAAAATTCGCTTGAGCCTGTCGCTGCCGTTTTGGCCTCGCATCTGGGCAAGCCAGTCTCTTTCGCCTCTGACTGTATTGGTGAGGCCGCAGCTGCAGGCGTCGCCAAACTTCATGATGGCGATGTGCTCTTGCTCGAGAACACCCGTTTTCACAAGGGCGAAGAAAAGAATGATCCAGCTTTCGTGGCAGAGCTTGCCAAGCTGGGCGATCTTTATGTGAATGATGCGTTCTCAGCTGCGCATCGCGCCCATGCTTCGACCGAAGGTCTGGCGCATAAACTCCCTGCTTATGCTGGTCGTGGTATGCAGGCCGAGCTTGAAGCTTTGACCGCTGCGCTCGAAAAGCCGCAGCGTCCTGTGGCGGCTGTGGTGGGCGGCGCGAAAGTCTCAAGCAAGCTTGAGCTCTTGGGCAATCTCACCAAGAAAGTCGATTTCCTGATCATTGGCGGCGGTATGGCCAACACATTCCTTGCTGCTCAGGGCAAGGCGGTCGGCAAATCGCTCTGCGAGATGGATCTGCTCGACACGGCGCGCAAAATCGTCGACGAGGCACGTGCCTCAAAATGCGAAATCATTCTGCCCGTCGATGCGGTGGTGGCCAAAGAGTTTAAGGCCCATGCGCCGAGCCAGGTGGTCAGTGTTGATCATGTGGGTGCGGATGACATGATCCTTGATCTTGGTCCCAAATCCGTTGCGCGGATCGAAGAGCTGCTCGGTGCCACCAAGACTTTGGTGTGGAACGGCCCCTTCGGCGCGTTTGAATTGCAGCCCTTCGATGCTGGCACCAATGCGGTTGCGAAAGTCGCTGCCGCACTCACCGATAGCTGCAAATTGCTGACGGTGGCGGGTGGTGGCGACACTGTGTCGGCGCTCAATCAGGCGGGCGTTGCCCAGCACTTCACTTATATCTCGACCGCCGGCGGTGCCTTCCTCGAATGGCTCGAGGGCAAGCAACTTCCCGGCGTTCAAGCGCTTCAGATTTCCTAAAAACAGCCGCAGGCTAAAACTCATCCGGAGGATTTCATGGCCCGCATTACTCTTCGTCAGTTGCTCGACCACGCCGCCGAACATAGCTATGGCGTGCCTGCGTTCAACATCAACAATATGGAACAGGCGCTCGCCATTGGTGAAGCCTGCAATGCGCTGGATGCGCCTGTTATCATTCAGGCTTCGCGCGGGGCGCGCTCCTATGCCAATGACATTATGCTGCGCCATATGATGGATGCGCTGACCGAAATGTATCCGCATATTCCGATCTGCGTGCATCTCGATCACGGCAATGTCGAGGCCACCTGCATGACTGCCATTCAGTCTGGCTTCACCTCGGTGATGATGGATGGCTCGCTGAAGGCCGATGGTACGACGCCCGCCGATTATGATTACAATGTGCGCGTTACCAAAAGCGTGGTGGACATCGCCCATATGGGCGGTGTGTCGGTTGAGGGCGAGCTTGGTGTTCTGGGCTCGCTGGAAACAGGCATGGGCGACAAGGAAGATGGTCACGGCGCCGAGGGCAAGCTCAGCCATGACCAGTTGCTGACCGACCCCGATGAGGCGGTGAAATTCGTCAAGGCCACCAAGGTCGATGCGCTGGCCATCGCCATGGGCACGTCACATGGCGCTTACAAATTCTCGCGCAAGCCTGATGGCGAAGTGCTGGCGATGAATGTGATCGAAGAGATCCACAAGCGCATGCCCAATGTGCATCTCGTCATGCATGGCTCGTCGTCGGTGCCGCAGGATTTGCAGGACATCATCAATCAGTTCGGCGGCCAGATGAAGCCGACTTGGGGCGTGCCGGTGGAAGAGATCCAGCGCGGCATTCGCCATGGCGTGCGCAAGATCAATATCGACACCGACAACCGCATGGCCATCACTGGCCAGATCCGCCGCGTCTTGCAGGAACATCCCGGCGAGTTCGATCCGCGCAAATATTTGAAGCCCGCGATGGAATCGATGTCGAAGATCTGCCGCGAGCGGTTGGAGCAGTTTGGCACGGCGGGTCAGGCCTCCAAGATTGGCAAGATTCGGCCGCTCTCGGAAATGGCCAAGCTCTATAGCGCTGGCAAGCTCGACCCGACCTTCTCGTAAGTTTCGGCTGTTTTGGCTCCCGCCAAGGGGCTCCAGACCCTTCCTGGAAACGGGAAGGGTTTTTAACTTTCTGGGGTTAGCCATAGGCCTGCCCGCCCGTCCGGCGTTTATTCAGGATCGAGCCATGACCAAGAAGAAGCCCATTGAAGAGGTCCTTGAGCCTCAGCGCCTCTATCTCGTCACCCCGGCCCTGACCGAGGGCGAGAGTTTTGCCCCGCAGCTGGAAGCGGCACTGGATGCGGGCGATGTGGCCTGCGTCCTCCTGCGCTGCGCCAGCGCGGATGAAGGCACAGCCAAAAAGATCGTGCGCGCCTTGCTGCCCATCGTGCAAAAGCGCGATGCAGCTTTGCTGATTGATGGCGATGCGCAGGTGGCGGTGCGCGCAGATGCAGATGGCGTCCATATGCGTGTGATCGACACGAGCGGCGAAGAGCGTCTGGAAGAAGCGCTGGAGCGTTTGAAGCCTGATCGCATCGTCGGGGCGGGCGGGGTGAAGACGCGCCATGACTCGATGACGATTGGCGAACTTGATGTTGATTACATCATGTTTGGTGATCCAGCGCCCGATGGCTGGGTGCCTCCGCTTGAACAAGTGTTGGAGCGTGTGGCGTGGTGGACCGAGATCTTTACCATCCCTTGCGTTGGCTTTGCGCCGCGCTTGCAAGATGTCGCTTTGATTGCACAAGCAGGCGCTGACTTTGTTGCAATTGGCGATGCTGTGTGGAGCGATGGTCGCGGCCCTGCTGCTGCTGTGGCAGAGGCGCAGGCCGCTCTCGTGCGGACTGCGTGAGATGAAGGCGCGGCTGGCATGTCTGGTTTTGCTGGCTGCTACGCCCGCCTGTGCGCAGGTGCTGCCGCAAGGCAAAGAGGCTGCGCCGGGTGCTTATCTCTCCAAGAGCGTCAAGCCTGATCTTGCTTTTGGTGCTTTTCAGCGTGGCTTCTATGTGACGGCGATGAAAGAAGCGCAAAAGCGTCTGGCCGAAGATCCCAAAGACGCTGCGGCCATGGTGCTGATCGGCGAATTATATCAAGACGGGCTCGGCGTGCGCCCCTCTGCCAAAGAGGCGCTCAGCTGGTATCGCCGCGCAGCGGATCTGGGCAATGCATCGGGCGCTTTTCGTCTTGGTATTGCTTATTTGCGCGGGGAGGATCTGCCCGTCGATGAGGCTCAGGCGCGTCGCTATCTTGAAGCTGCTGCTGCCAAGGGCCATGCTACGGCGCTCTATCAGCTGGGCATGATGCAGCTGGAAGGTGAGCTGCAGAATCCTGCCAAAGCGGCGGAGGATTTCCGCAAAGCCGCGCTGGCTGGCAGCCATGAGGCTGCCTATGCGCTGGGCCTTTTGTATAAAGACGGGCGCGGCGTGGGGCGCGACAAGGCCGAGGCCGCGCGCTGGTTCAAACAGGCGGCGGCTGAAAATCTGGTCGCTGCGCAGATCGACTATGCGATCATGCTCTTCAATGGCGATGGCATCGCGCGGGATGAGGGGCAGGCCGCCAAATTGTTCCAAAAGGCTGCTGGCCGGGGCAATCCGGTGGCGGCCAATCGGCTCGCCCGCCTCTATGCGACAGGGCGCGGGGTCGACAAAAATATGATCGAGGCCATGAAATGGCACCTTCTGGCGCGCTCCTCTGGCGTCAAGGACGACTGGCTCGATGCCCAGCTCAACACTCTGTCGCCAGCTGAGCGGCGGGCTGTGGAAGAGGGCTTGCGCAAGCAAATCGGCGGCCCCTAGGGCCATCCACGGGTGACTTTCGCCCCGACCTTGTCTAGAACGCCTCTCCGGCTCCTTCGGCCCACCGAGACCCCACCATGATCCGCTCCGCCCTGATGAATGTGATGACCAGCGCCGTGCTGAAGGCCGGACGCAGCCTGAAGCGCGATTTCGGCGAGGTCGAAAATCTGGTTGTTTCGGTCAAGGGCCCGGGCGATTTCGTGACCGCCGCCGACCGCAAGGCCGAGAAGACCCTCTTTGAGGAATTGTCCAAGTCCCGTCCCGGCTATGGCTTCTTGATGGAAGAGAGCGGCACGGTTGAGGGCGCGGACAAAACCCATCGCTGGATCATTGATCCGCTCGATGGCACGACGAATTTTCTCCATGGACTGCCGATCTTCGCCATCTCTGTCGCGCTGGAGCGCGAGGGCCAATTGATCGCCGGTGTCATCTACAATCCCGCCACCGATGATTTTTATGTCGCGGAAAAGGGGCAGGGCGCTTGGTATAACAATCGCCGCCTGCGCGTTTCGCCGCGCCGCGATATGTCTGACTCATTGATTGCCTGCGGCATTCCCCATCTGGGCAAGGCCTCGCATCATCCCCGCTTCAAGGCAGAGCTTGGCGCGGTCATGGCGGTCGCCTCCAATGTGCGCCGTCTGGGCGCGGCCTCGCTGGATCTGGCGCTGACAGCGGCGGGCCGCTTTGATGGCTATTGGGAGCGCAATCTCCAGCCGTGGGATATTGCAGCGGGTCTGGTACTGCTGCGAGAAGCAGGTGGCTTTGTCACCGATCTCGATGGCGAGCAGGACATGCTCAACAAGGGCTCGGTCTGCGCTGGTAATGAGCATATTCAGCGCGCGCTTCTGGCGACCGTCCGCAAAGCCTGAGCCTTATAATCCCCAAACTTGTGCCTGACGCTTGATTGTGGCGGGCAGATGCCGTCTGCTTGCCATGCTGCATGGTTGGGCAAGGGGAAGGGGTGTCTATGACTGGCGCGAATGATTCCTATCGCCTTTCATCTCCGCATATTTTTCTGCTGCGGATGATGGTCTTCCTGATTCTCGTCGGCTTTCTGGCGCTGATTCTCTATCGCCAGATCATCACTGCCTTTCTCGCCAATCCCGGTCTCAACGGGCTGATCCTCGGCGTGCTCGTCATCGGCATCATTTTGTCGATCCGGCAAGTGGTGCGCTTGCTGCCTGAAATTCGCTGGGTCAATTCGCTGCGCGTTGGTCAGGTGCAACAGGTCGATCCGCCCGTCTTGCTCGCCCCTGTTGCGCTGATTTTGGGCGAGGGCCTTGCGCGCCGCGCCATCTCGACCTTGAGCCTGCGCGCTGTGCTCGACTCGATCGGCACGAGGCTTGATGAATCGCGCGAGATGGCGCGCTATCTCATTGGCTTGCTCGTTTTTCTGGGTCTGCTTGGCACATTCTGGGGCTTGCTGGAGACGGTCGGCTCTATCGGCAATGTCATCAAGTCGATGCAGACGGGCGCTGATGCTGTGGTGATGTTTGATGATTTGAAGAATGGTCTGGCCGCGCCCATCGCGGGCATGTCGATCTCTTTCACATCTTCTTTGTTTGGTTTGGCGGGCTCGCTGGTTCTGGGCTTTCTGGATCTGCAGGCAGGCCAAGCGCAGAACCGCTTTTTCACGGAACTGGAAGATCGTCTCTCGCTGAATACGGTGGATGCGCCGCTGCAGGTGGAAGAGAGCGATCCTGCGCGCGCCACCGCTGCCATCGCCAATCTGGCGGAAGGTGTGCATGGACTTGTGCAGCATATGCGTCAGGAACAGCAGCAGATCCGCGATTGGGTGGAGATGCAGGCGCAGGTGCAGCGCGATCTCAAACTCGCCATCGATCGTCTTGCCAAAGATGTGGAGCGTCGCTGATGGCTCTGGGGCGCAATCGCCGCGCGCGCGCCGGCTTTGATTATTGGCCGGGCTTCGTCGATGCGCTCTCGACCATGTTGCTGGCGCTGATCTTCTTGCTGTCGGTCTTCATGCTCGCGCAGTTTTTCCTCTCGCGCGACATCAGCGGCAAAGATACAGCGCTCGCCAAACTCAATCGGCAGATTGAAGAGCTGACCTCGCTTCTGGCTTTGGAGAGTGCGAGCAAGGCTGATCGCCAATCCACAATCGCAGCTTTGCAAGCGACATTGGAGGCTGCCAATGCCGACCGCCAGCGCCTTGAAGACATGATGGCGAGCAGTTCAGTGGCCTCCAGTGCCGCTGGTGGGCAAGCCAGTGCAGCCGCGCAGGCTCTGAGTGCTGAGAAGGAGCTTTCTGCCCGTGCGCAGGCGCAGGTCGATATTCTCAATCAGCAAATCTCGGCTCTGCGTCGTCAGCTCGCCGCGATTGAAGAAGCGCTCTCAGCCTCCGAGCAAAAGGACAAAGATTCGCAAGCGCGCATTGCTGATTTGGGCTCGCGGCTCAATGTGGCGCTCGCGCAGAAGGTGCAGGAGCTGGCGCGCTATCGCTCTGACTTCTTCGGACGCTTGCGCGAAATTTTGGGCTCGCGTCCCGGTGTGCGCATCGTGGGGGATCGCTTTGTGTTTGAGAGCGAGGTTCTGTTTGAATCAGGCCGCGCTGAGATCAATCCAGCGGGCCGCGCGCAGATGGATCAGCTCGCCATGGCCTTGCAGGATCTGGAACGCATGATCCCGCCTGAATTGCCATGGGTGATGCGGGTGGATGGCCATACAGATCGCCGCCCCGTCTCAGGCATATTCAAATCCAATTGGGAATTGTCCTCGGCCCGCGCCATTTCGGTGGTGCAATATCTTGTCAGTAAGGGCGTCTCGCCGCAGCATCTGGTGGCGGCGGGCTTTGGGGAGTTTCAGCCCATCGACAGTGGCGAGAGTGACGAGGCGCTGCGCCGCAACCGCCGCATTGAGTTGAAGCTCACAGAGCGGTAAGCAGCTCTCATGATGATGATCGATTATTCAAGCGCCGACTGGCCGCAGCTGGAAGACCTATGGGTCAAGAGCTGGCAACAGGCCATGCCGCAGATCGACTTTGAGGCGCGGCGGGGCTGGTTCAATGCGCATGTGGGCGAGCTGCATACGCGCGGCTATGTGGTGCTTTGCGCGTCAGATGGATCGCGCATCATCGGCTTTGTGATCTTCGATCCGGTGAGCGGCCATCTTGATCAATTGGCGGTCGCCCCTGATGCGGCGCGCAAGGGCTGTGGCCGCGCTTTGATGCGGCAGGTGCGTTTGCGCACGGATGAGCCCATCAGTCTCGATGTGAATGCAGATAATGCGGGTGCTGTGGCTTTTTATAAAGCCGAAGGCTTTGTGATTGTGGGCGAGGGTATCAATGAACGCTCCGGCCTCAAGACATTCCAGATGGAGCTGAAGCGTTAGGCTTCGAGCCTTGCGCGTATCTCAGCGGGAAGGCGCGCGGCTTTGCCCTCTGCAAGGCAGGCGATGCGAACGCTGGCCGTTACCAAGACTTCCTCGCCGCGCACAACGCGCTGCTCCATATCCAAACTCGCACCGCCCATCTTGCTGACCTTGGTCTTAATGGTCAGAAGATCATCCATCCGGGCGGGTTTGAGATAGTCGATCTGCATGGCGCGCACAGCAAAGCCGAATGTGAGGTTTGCTTGTTCGATGCCACGCGCGCGCAACATTTCTGTGCGGCCGCGCTCCATGAAGCGCAGGTAAGAGGCGTGATAGACGACGCCAGAAAAATCCGTGTCCTCATAATAAACGCGGATACAGAACTCATGCGCGCTCACGGCTCCTCTCCATCTACAAAGAGGCCAAATTGCGTTGCATCGCGGCGCGGCTCTTGCAGGCCCAGATGTTTGAACGCAGCAGCCGTCAAAACACGCCCGCGCGGGGTGCGCTGCAAGAAGCCCTGCTGCAAGAGATAGGGCTCGATAATATCTTCAATCGCATCGCGCGGCTCTGACAAAGCCGCTGCAATCGTCTCGATGCCCACGGGGCCGCCACCGAAATTGATCGCCACCATGTCGAGATAGCGCCGGTCCATAATGTCGAGGCCAATCGCATCCACATCGAGTTGGCGCAAGGCACGGTCGGCGACTTCGCGCGTCACCTGCGGGTCTTTATCGACAATGGCAAAGTCGCGCACGCGGCGCAGCAGGCGGCCTGCGATACGCGGTGTGCCACGCGAGCGGCGCGCGATCTCATTGGCGCCATCTTGGCTCATCGGAATGTTGAGCACGCGCGCACCACGCGCCACGATGCTCTCCAGCTCCTCGACCGTATAGAAGTTGAGGCGGATCGGGATGCCAAAGCGATCGCGCAGCGGCGTTGTCAAAAGGCCCGCGCGCGTTGTTGCGCCCACCAGCGTGAATTTCGCCAGATCAATTTTGACTGAGCGCGCCGCAGGGCCTTCGCCGATGATGAGATCAAGCTGAAAATCTTCCATCGCGGGATAGAGGATCTCCTCCACCGCCGGATTGAGCCGATGGATCTCGTCAATGAAGAGCACGTCGCGCTCTTCCAGATTGGTGAGCTGCGCAGCCAGATCACCCGCTTTGGCAATCACCGGACCAGAGGTCGAACGGAAATTGACGCCAAGCTCCTTGGCGACGATCTGCGCGAGTGTTGTTTTGCCAAGGCCGGGCGGGCCAACAAAGAGCACATGATCAAGCGCCTCATTGCGCGCCTTGGCCGCCTCGATGAAGACACGCAAATTCTTGCGCGCAGCCTCTTGGCCCGTGAAGTCGAGCAGAGACAGCGGGCGGATGGAAGCATCAACATCATCGCCGCGCTTTTCGGGCGAGAGGAGGCGGGGGGTGTCGCTCACTGCGCCAGCTCCTTCAGGCCACGGCGGATGAGGGCCTGTGTTTCTGCGTCTTCACCCAGTGCTTTCACGCTCGCAGCCACAGCCGCGACGGCTTGTGGGCGGCCATAGCCAAGATTGACGAGGGCTGAGATGGCATCTTGCACGGGCTTGGGTGCGCCTTTGGCCTCGTCTTCGCCCGCAAGGCGAATGACGGCAGGGTCGATGCTCGCAAAGGCGGGGGCTTTGTCTTTGAGTTCCGAGACAATGCGTGCGGCGAGTTTGGGGCCAACGCCCGGTGCGCGCGCAACCATGGTCTTGTCTTGTGTGGCCAGCGCTGAGGCAAGATCGCCCGGCGGCAGCACACCCAAGATCGCGAGGGCGACTTTCGCGCCCACGCCCTGGACGCTTTGCAACAGGCGGAACCAATCGCGTTCTGCGTCAGAGGAGAAGCCATAGAGACGAATGGCATCTTCACGCACATGGGTCTCGATGGCGAGGCTTGCGGCTTCACCTGCGGGCGGGAGCTTTTGCAGCGTGCGCGTGGAACATTGCACGACATAGCCAACGCCCTGCACGTCGAGGATCACGAAGTCCTCGCCATAGCTGTCGATAATGCCTTTGAGCTTGCCGATCATGGATGCGCCGATTCGCGTGAAGCTTGGAGTTTACAGGGCTGGCTTTGCCGGTGCATCCCGCCGCCGCATGATGATGAGCGCGACGAGGGACATATTCACCAGGTTCCACACAGCGCCATTGAAGAAGGCGGCGCGGTAGCTACCGGTCCAGTCGAAGATGACGCCCGACATCCACCCGCCCGCACCCATGCCCACAACAGTCGCCATGATAACAAGGCCGATATAGGAGCCAGCTTTGTTGGCGGGGAAATATTCGCGCACGATCACCGCATACATCGGGATGATGCCGCCTTGAAAAAGGCCGAAGAGCGCGGAGATGAGTACGATGGAGGAGAGGCCATCAAAGAGCGTGTAGAGAAACAGCGCCACCGCCTGCATGGTCGAGCCAATGATGAGGGTCAGCAAGCCGCCGATGCGATCTGCCAGAGCGCCTGAGAGAATGCGGCTGATAATGCCAAGGCCCAAAGTCATGGAGACGATCTGCGCACCGCGCGCGGGGCCATAGCCCAGATCCGCACAATAAGCGACGAGATGAACCTGCGGCATGGCCATGGCGGCGCAGCAGGTGAAGCCCGCTGCCACGAGCACCCAGAGCAGGGCCTTCTGCGGTATGGCGATGGTGCCGCGCGTGGGGGCGGGCATGGCTTTGCCGCCCGGCGTATGGGGCGGGGGTGCGCGCAACGCGATGCTGAAGGGCACGAGCGCGATGAGCGAGATCACGGCCAATGCATAATGGGCATTGCGCCAGCCATGTTCTTCCACCGCCCATTGAATGATGGTCGGCCAGATCGTGCCTGCAATGTAATTGCCGCTGGAGACGATGGTCACGGCAAGGCCGCGCCGCTTTAAGAACCAATGCGAAATATCAGACAGCAGAGGTGCGAAAGAGGTCGAGGCGCCAAAGCCCAAAAGCCCCATCGAGAGGGTGAAGGCGAGCATATTGGGCGCCAGTGCTGAGAGCACATAGCCCGCCACAATACAGGCCGCGCTGATGAGGCAGGGGCGCATGACGCCGTAGCGATCCATCAGCCAGCCCATGACGAGCCCGCCCAGACCAAAGCTCAGCATGATGACCGTATAGGGCAGGGAGGCCTCGGCCCGCGTGACGCCATAGCTTGCCTGTACGGCGGGCAGGGCCACGACATAGGACCAGAAGCCGATGGAGCCGAAGGTGCAAAAGCCGAGGCTTATGGCGAGCCGCTTCCAGGCGGCCGGGGAATCAATCAAGGAGGCGCTCATGGGGGCAGCCTATACCCCCGGCACCGCCTCAGTCGAAGGGAAAGGGCGGGGACGAGCTGCAATAATAGCCAATCAGGCAGTGTGGATGGTCTTTGGTGGGCACAAAGGCGGGGCGACCATAATAGCCTGTGGCGCAAAAACTCTCCCGCGCCACATAGCGGTCATACAGATCAGGCCCTGTGGAGAGGATCACGGCCCCATTGCGGGCGACGAGGCCGGCGGCCTGTTGGCAGCTCATCGCCCTTGTGTTGGGGCGCTGGGCGAGGGCGGGGGTGGCCGCCAAAAGGGCCAGAAGGGCGCTTGTCGCGATCACACTGTCTCGAGCTTTGCTGTTTTTATGAGCAAACATCGTTCCCTAGCTCCCTGTTCACCCGACTTTAACCATAGCGGGTCTTCTACTGCGATGCAGCGGCACAGGTCCGCCATCGGCCCGTGCCATGGCGAAGCCCCACATTTGACGGAATTGGCAGCGAGGAACGGAAGTTCCAACCCGCCCAGATTCGAGGACGATAATATGAACCCAGCCGATCTTGCTTCGGGCGCCGGTGTCTCGGCGGAAGTCTCCCTGTGGGGAATGTTTTGGGGCGCGCACTTCGTTGTGAAGGTTGTGATGCTCGGACTGCTGGGCGCATCTGTCTGGTGCTGGGCCATCATCATCGACAAGGCGCTGCTGATGCGCCGCGTCGTGAATGAGATGGACCGGTTTGAAGAAACCTTCTGGTCCGGCAATTCGCTCGAAGATCTCTATCAGTCGCTCTCGCAAGCGCAGACGAGCGGCATGGCCTCGCTCTTTGTTGCGGCGATGCGTGAATGGAAGCGCTCTTTTTCTGGCGCGGCCTCGGCCTTCATGGGTCTTCAGGCGCGTATTGAAAAAGTGCTCGATGTGACGATTGCGCGCGAAGTCGAGCGTCTGGAATCACAACTGCTCGTTTTGGCCTCTGTGGCTTCAGCCGGTCCGTTCGTGGGTCTGTTTGGTACGGTGTGGGGCATTATGACCTCGTTCCGCTCGATTGCAGCGTCCAAGAACACTTCGCTCGCCGTTGTCGCGCCCGGTATTGCAGAGGCTTTGTTTGCCACGGCTATTGGCCTGTTTGCAGCTATTCCTGCGCTGATTTTCTACAACATTCTGTCGGGCCGCGTCGCGCGCTCGCAGGCGCGTATGGAATCTTTTGCGGATGAATTCTCCTCCATTCTGTCGCGTCAGATCGACCAGCATGTGGCGAATGAACGCGACCGCGTGAACTAAGGGCTGCTGATATGGGAATGTCTGTAGGAGCAGCGCAGAAGGGTGGGCGTCGGCGTCGCGGCGTGCCGCGCTATGGCGCTATGGCCGAAATCAATATGACGCCCTTCATCGACGTCATGCTCGTTCTGCTCATCATCTTCATGGTGGCAGCGCCTTTGCTGGCGACCGGCGTGCCGATTGATTTGCCTGAGACGAAAGCTGCGTCCCTCAATATCGACCAGAAGCCGCTGTCGGTGGCGGTCGATGACAAGGGCGATATTTTTGTCATGGATCAGCCCATCGCCATCGAGCAATTGGCGGAGCGGATTCAGAGCCTCGCCAAGTCTGGCTTTGACGAGCGCATTTATGTGCGCGGCTCACGCCAGGTGAATTATGGCCGCGTGGCGCAAGTCATGTCGATCATCACAAGCGCGGGTTACAAGAAGGTCGCGCTGGTGACCGAACAAGAAAAGAAGTGAGAGCTTTTCCGTGAAGGTCTCGACCTCAAAGCCCGGCATCGTTGTCTCAGCCCTCGTTCATACGAGCGCGCTGATGATGGCGCTTGTCAGCTTTTCGGAGACCAAGCCTTTTGCTGATGCGCAAGAGTCCGTGCCGGTTGAGATCATCACCGACTCACAGCTCAATGAAATCATGCGCGGCGAAAAAGACGCCAAGCAGCAACCGACTCCCGCGACCCGTGCCGACAAACAGGCAGAAGAGGAAGAGCGCCGGCCCAAGCCTGTGGTTGAGGCCAAGCGCGATATTCCAACCCCGCCCCAGCCTGCCAAGCGCATGCCGGATCCCGGCGAGAGCGATGAGAAAGAGCCTGCGCCCCCGCAGCCGGCCCAGCGCATGGCCGCCGTGCAGCCCGAGCCTGCCAAGCCCGTGGCCAAGCCCATCGAGCCACCGAAGACCGAGACAAAGCCCGAGCCGCCCAAGCCCGATGCGGAAGCGATTGAGCCGCCCAAGCCCCCCGTGCGGCCGAAGGAGGAGCCCAAGAAAGCAGAGCCCACACCTCTGCCGCCCACGCGCGTGCGCCCGCTTGCCAAGGAAGAGCCCAAGCCCAAGACCGAGCAGCTTGATCGCGCGGCGCTCGCCAAATTGCTGGAGAAAGTGCCGGAGCCGCCCAAGCCTGCGGCCAAGCCGAAGTCTGGCGAGGAGAATGCACAGCGCACGCGTTTTGATGCGGCGACCGTCTCAAGCCTCTTGTCGAAAGAGGCACCGGGCGGGCGTGCGGCAACCGCGCGCAATCCCAGCCAGCAAGCAGCGCTTGGTACAGCCACCGCCAATGCTGCGAAAATGTCGCCCTCTTTGCAGGGCCAGCTCGATGGTTTGATGCAAGAGCAATATCGCCAGTGCTGGAGCTATGTCGGCTTGACGACGACGCGCTATGTGCCGCAGGTGAAGGTTGAGTTTGCCGCTGATGGCTCGCTCTCGGCCCAGCCTGTCCTGCTCAATCCCCCCGGCGATGCCAATCTCAATACGTTGTCGGAAAGCGCGCTGCGTGCTGTGCGCCGCTGCAATCCGCTGAAGATCCCCGCGCAATTTGTGCCCTACTACGATCAGTGGAAGAGCCGCATTCTGCGCTTTGATCCCGAGGAGATGGCGGGATGATGTGCCTTTTACTTTCACTCGCTGTTTGCAGGACGTGCTGACATGAGCAAGCTCTTCACTCGTCGACAGGCCGCTGGCCTGTTGGCTGCTTCACCGATTTTGACGCATGAGGCTTTGGCGCAATCTGCGCTCGACATTCGCCGTGGTGGCAATTTCACGCCGATCCCGATTGCGGTGACGAATTTTGTGGGTGATGGCGGTGCGCAGATGACGCAGATCGTCACCAATAATTTCCGCCGGTCGGTCTTTCTCAATCCGCTCGATCCTGCGAGCTTTGTTGAGAAAAACACGGTGCCTGAACAGCCGCGCATGGATCAGTGGAAAATGATCAATGCGCAATTCGTGGTGACGGGCCGCGCGGGCCGCGCCAGCGATGGGCGTATGCGCACCGAGTTTCGCTTGTGGGACGTCTTGAGCGGCCAGCAGGTGGCGGGCCAGCAATATGTGACTGATCCCAACAATGCGCGCCGCGTGGCGCATATTGTGTCCGATGCAATCTTCTCGCGCATCACGGGCGAGAAAGGCTTTTTTGATAGCCGCGTGGTCTTTGTTGATGAGACTGGCCCCAAAGAGCGCCGTGTGAAGCGCCTGACTTTGGTGGATCAAGATGGTGCCAATCCGCGCTTCTTGTCGCGCGGGGATGATCTTGTGCTGACGCCGCGCTTCTCGCCCTCATCGCAAGATGTGACCTATATGGCGTTTGGCAATGGCGATCCGCGCGTCTATCTGATGAATATCGAAAATGGTCAGCGCGAAGTGGTCGGCAATTTCCCCGGCATGACTTTTGCGCCGCGCTTTTCGCCTGATGGCCAGCGCGTGATCATGTCGCTGTCGCAAGGCTCCTCCACCAATCTCTTCACGATGGATTTGCGCTCGCGCAATACGACGCGCCTCACCGATACGGCCGCGATTGATACATCGCCCTCTTATTCGCCCGATGGCAGCCAGATCGTCTTTGAAAGTGATCGTGGCGGTTCGCAGCAGATCTATGTGATGAGTGCGGGCGGCGGTGGTGCCAAGCGCATCTCTTACAGCGATGGCGCGCGCTATTCGACACCAGTCTGGTCGCCCAAGGGCGATCTCATCGCCTTCACGCGGCAAAAGTCCGGCTCTTTCGGTATTGGCGTGATGAAGCCCGATGGGTCTGGCGAGCGCATCATCACCGATGGCTATCACAATGAGGGGCCGACCTGGGCGCCCAATGGGCTCTATGTGATGTTCTTCCGCGATCCGGGCGGGCAGGGTGGCCCCAAGATCTTCATGGCCGATGTGTTCGGCCGTGCGGAATTCCAGCTGCCCACACCCTCTTTCGGTTCCGACCCCTCGTGGTCGCCGCTGTTGAACTGATGGGTGCGATCAATCGCGCATTGTGTCTCCTTCCGTGGCTGACTAGACTGTCATCAAAGATCACGGGAGGACGACGCAGTGAGGGAAGTTGTGCAGGACGTTCGAGGCACGCCTGTCCGAATGTTGGAAGAAGGGACGGGGCCAACCGTCCTCATGTTGCATGGCATTGATGGGCCGAGCGCTGATCCGCTCAATGTCGAACTTGCCAAAACCCACCGCGTGATTGTCCCCGAATTGCCGGGCTTCTGTCACTCCGGCATTCCTGACTGGATGATGGGCATCAGCGATGCTGCTTATTTCGTCATGGATTTGATGGCGACTTTGGGCGAGCCCAAGATCCATCTGGCGGGCCATTCGATCGGCGGTTGGATTGCCGCTGAGATTGCCACGCGCTGCACCCATGATCTTGCTTCGCTCACGTTGCTGGCCCCTGCGGGCGTCATGCCGGTCGAGGCACCACAGCAAGATGTGTTCTTGCTGACCGGGGACGCGGGTGTGCGCCAACTCTTCCATGATCAAAAACTGGCGGATGCTGAATTGCTGCGCCGGGCGGATGATCTTCTGGATATCACGTTGCAGAACCGTGCTGGCTTGGCGCGTCTGGCTTGGACGCCGCGCATGGCCAGCGTGACACTCGCGCAGTGGCTGCACCGGATTGATGTGCCAACCTTGATTGCCTGGGGCGAGAACGACAAGATTCTGCCCTTCGCCAATCACAAGACCTTCACGGCTGAAATTGCGCATGCCAAATTTGTGGGCTTCCCCGCCTGCGGCCATGCCATCACTCATGAGCGCGGCATGGAAGTCGCGCGCCTGATGTCAGCCCTTATGGGCAATGCCCATTCGCGCAGCAGCGGAGCCAAGTGATGCAGGTTTATTTCTTCCATCTCATGCCCTATGGCGAGCTCGATCTTGCCAAGTCCGATGAATACAATTCAGCTTGGGTGACGATCCCCAATGATTGTTTTGATCCAGCGGTCGGCACCAAGCTTTACAATCGCTATATCGGCGAATTGGAGCTTGCCGATCAGCTCGGCTTTGATGGCGTGTGCGTGAATGAGCATCATCAAACCGCCTATGGTTTGATGCCTGCGCCCAATCTCATCGCCGCTGCTTTGGCGCGCACCACCAAGAATGCCAAGATCTGCATTCTGGGCCGCGCGCTGCCGCTCGTGAATAATCCGATGATGATCGCTGAAGAATTCGCCATGCTCGATCATATGAGCGGCGGGCGCATCATCACTGGCTTTGTGCGCGGCATTGGGTCGGAATATTTCTCCAACAGCGTCAATCCGACCTTCTCGCATGAGCGCTATTATGAAGCTCATGAATTGATCTTGAAGGCTTGGACGGAGACGGGCCCCTTCCGCTATCAGGGCAAGCACTATCAGTTCGATTATGTGAATATGTGGCCGCGCCCTCTGCAGCGTCCTCATCCCCCAGTTTGGATTCCCTCGCAAGGCTCGATGGAGACCATCGTGTGGTGCGCTGCGCCTGAGCGCAAATATACCTATCTGCAAACCTTCAGCCCCTATCCTGTCGCGTTGAAAGCGTTCAACGCTTACAAGGAAGAGGCGCGCAAGCACGGCTATGAGGCCTCGCCCGATCAGATGGGCTGGGCGATCCCCACCTATGTGGCAGAGACCGATGAGATCGCCATGCGCGAATTGCAGCCGCATGTGGAGACCTTCTTCAACAAGTTCCTGCGCTTCCCCTCCATCGAAATGCGCTTGCCGCCGGGCTATTCTTCGATTGCCTCGACCAAGTCGCTCATGGAGCTGAAGTTCAAGAATCGCACCAGCTCGACGCTCGAAACCCTGATCAAGAATGGCATGATCCTGGTGGGCAGCCCGCAGACGGTGCGCGAGAAGATTCTCGCCTGCCAAAAAGAAATGGGCTTTGGTCATTTGATGGCGATGCTGCAGGTTGCAAGCTTGCCTGCTGAATTGACCGAGAAGAACATCCGTCTCTTCGCCAGCGAAGTGATGCCCTATTTGCAGCAACCCGGTTTGCAGCCCGCTGAGATCAAGGCGAGCGCGTAAGCGCTCGTCTGCACCAACAAGGTGCACCAAAGAAGAGGGCGAGCGCGATCAACGCGCCGCTTCAAGGGAGGATGAGTGATGAGCTTTATGCGATGGCTTGCGCCTGTCGTGGCGCTATTCATATCCATGCCGGTTGAAGCGCAGCAGGTGCTCAAGATTGCCTCTCCGCAACGTGGCAGTTGGGAAGGTGCGATCCCCGAACTTGGCAAACAGGCGGGCATTTTCAAAAAGCACGGTCTTGATCTTGAAATTCTCTATACGTCCGGTGGTGGTGAGACTTTGCAGGTCGTCATCTCGGGCGCGGTTGATATTGGCCTGAGTGCTGGCACGGCGGGCGTCATGGGGGCATTCCAGAAGGGCGCGCCCATTCGCATCATCGGAGCCAGTTCGACGGGCTCGCAGGAAGTTTATTGGTATACGCGCGCGTCTTCGCCTGTCACCGATATCAAACAGGCGCATGGCAAAACGATCTCTTATTCGACGACGGGCGCATCGAGCCATATCACCGCGCTGCGCTTCATCAGCGAATATGGGTTGAAAGATGCGCGCGCTGTCGCCTCGGGCGATGTGTCGGCCACGATCACGCAGGTCATGTCCGGTCAGGTTGATATTGGCTGGTGCGTCGCGCCGTTCAATCTTGAGCCGCTGCGCAAGGGTGAGATTCGCCTGCTCGCCAAGGGCAGCGATATTTTGCGCATTCGTGGTCAAACCATCCGCGTCCAGATCGCCAATGCGCGCGCGCTGGATGAGAAGAAAGATTTGATCAAGCGCTATCTGGCTGCTTATCGCGATACGCTTGAGTGGATGTATAGTTCGGATGATGCGGTGAAGCGCTATATGGATTTCTCTGGCCTGCCCGAAGCCTCAGTGCGGCAGATGCTGGCAGAGTTCATCCCCAAAGAGAGTTTGCAGATTGACCGCATCTCCGGCCTGCAGGAGAGCATGCAGGATGCGATTCAGTTTAAATTCCTCAGCGAGGCGTTGAATGAGAAGCAACTGTCTGACCTCATTCAGATTACCAATCTGAAATAAGGCTCTCGGGCGGCTCCTCAGCCCTGTGGATGACAATCAAAAGAGGCGGCGTTCTCACGAGCGCCGCCTCTTTGTCGCAATCTTGCCGTTAAGCATGGCTTAACCATGCTGGTGTTTTGAACATGCAGAGTCGTCTCAAGCCTGCGGTCCTCAAGGTTGGTTAACTTCCGGGGGTTTATGAAGGCGTCTCGACATCCGGAGTCAGAAGGAGAACCGGTATGATGTTTCTGTCCAGCGGCCGTGGCTTGAAGCTCGCGCTCGCCCTGACGGCGGCCCTGTCTCTGGCCGCCTGCTCGAAGAACCCGAATGACGCCGATGGCGCCAATGGTTTTGGTGCTGGTGGTGCTGGCGTTGCCACACCCGGCAGCCCGCAAGACTTCGTCGTCAATGTTGGCGATCGCGTCTTCTTCGAAACCGACGCCACCGAATTGACCACGACCGGTCAGCAGACGCTCGACAAGCAGGCGAGCTGGCTGCAGCAATATCCGCGCTATACTTTCACGATCGAAGGTCATGCGGATGAGCGCGGCACCCGCGAATACAATTTTGCGCTGGGTGCACGCCGTGCAGAATCGGTGAAGAACTATCTGGCGGCTCGCGGCATCGCGGCCTCTCGTATGCGCACGATCAGCTATGGCAAGGAACGCCCCGTTGCTGTGTGCAACGACATTTCTTGCTGGTCGCAGAACCGCCGCGCCGTCACGGTGCTGTCGGGCGGCAATTCCTGATCATAGCCTCTGGCGTGATGTGAACGGCGCTCCTTGGGGCGCCGTTTGTCTTTGGCCCCTGTCACGCTGAGGCCGCAGCGCGTCCCCATTTTGGCCGCAGCTGTGGTTTTATGGTAAAGATGAATTCTCCCGCTGACCGGACTTTTACCATGCTGCCCTTTGCCCGTTTTGCCGCCATTTCGGCCCTTCTCCTCACACCGCTTGTGCCACTGTCAGCCCATGCCCAAGGGCTTGATGCGGCAGCTGTCTCGGTGCGTGTGGACCGGCTTGAAAATCAGGTGCGCAATCTGACGGGCCAGATCGAGCAACAGCAATTCCAGATCCGCCGCCTTGAAGAGCAGTTGCGCAAATTCCAGCAGGATGTGGATTTTCGCTTTGATGAGATGAAGCCCAAGCCCGCTGGCGCCAAGCCCGGGGCGGCTCCGGCCCCTGCGCCCGCACCTGCACCTGCGGCCCCGCCGCCCGGTCGCCGGAGCGAGCTTGAGACGACAGCCCCCGCTGTGGCGACTTTGGAGCCAGCTCGCCCCGGTCGGCGGGGCGATGCCTTTGACCCCTCCGCCAATCCTGAAGCCCCCGGTGCGCCGCGTGATCTGGTGGGTGTGGCTCCCGGTGCCAATGCCGCCCCTGCGCCGCGCGTCTCCAACCTGCCCACCGGCCCTTTGGCGGCAGAGGATGAATTGCCTGATCCCAATGCCCCGCTCGATTTGATGGGCCGTGGCCGGGGTGCCAGTGCAGGCCTTGCGGCCCCGATGACGGATGCGCCCTTGCGTGCCCCAGAGGCGGTTACAGCCTCGATCCCCGTTGATAATTACGAGCTGGGTCTGGCCGCGTTTCGCGGTGGGCAGTTGGAGCAGGCTGAGCAGTATTTGCGTAGCTATCTCACCGAGCATCCCAAGGATCGGCTGAGCTCAGAGGCGATTTTTTATCTGGGCGAAAGCTATTTTCGCCGCGCCCGCCCGCGTGAGGCCGCCGAGCAATATCTGAAGCTCTCGACAGATTTTCCGCGCGCGGCCCGTGCGCCTGAATCTTTGGTGCGTCTGGGTTTGGCGCTGGAGAAGCTCGGCGCGAAGGAGCAGGCCTGCGCTGCCTTTGGCGAAGTGCCGCGCAAATATCCCAGCGCCCCTGTCAGTGTGCGCCAAAGCGCGGAGCGCGAGAGCAAGCGCGTTCAGTGCTGAATGAGCGATCTGTCTGATCCTCGCGCGCTCTTTGCGCCTCTGGGCGAGGTCAGGGGCCTTTTGGTCGCAGTCTCGGGCGGGCCTGATTCCATGGCCTTGCTGCATCTGGCCGCTGGCTGGCAGCGCGCAGGCGGCCCCAAGATTTTTGCCGCTACGGTTGACCATGGCCTGCGGGCGCAGGCGCGCGAGGAGGCCGAGCAGGTCGCCCACTGGAGCGCAGCGCTCGGCATTCCCCATCAGATTTTGAGCTGGACCGGCGACAAGCCTGCCACCCGCTTGCAAGAGCGGGCGCGGGAGGCGCGCTACAGGCTCTTGTTTGATCACGCCAAGGCCTTGGGGGCGGATGTGGTGGCCACCGGCCATCATGGCGATGACCAGGCTGAAACGATCCTGTTCCGCCTGTTGCGGGGCAGTGGCATTGCCGGCCTGTCGGGCATGGAGCCCATCGCCCAGCGCCAAGGCCTGCGGCTCGCGCGGCCCCTGCTTGGTTGGGGCAAGGCCGATCTTGTCGCTTATTGCGCGGCGCAGGGTCAGGATGTCATCAGCGATCCGTCGAATCACGACCCCCGCTTTGCCCGCACGGGTCTGCGCGCCCTTTTGCCTCAACTGGCGGGGGAGGGGCTCGACCGGGCTGCCTTGCTTCGCTTGGGGCGGCGGGCGGGGCGGGCCGCCCAAGCGCTCGATCTGGCCTTTGAGGGCTGGCTGACGCAGCTGCCAGCGCAGCGGTCCCCCGGCCTGTTTGCCTGCCCCGGCGAGGCGTTGCGCCAGTTGCCCTCTGAAGCGCTTCTGCGCCTGCTGGAGGCCGAAATTCTGCGGGTTGGGCAGATGGCCACCCCGCCCCGGCTTGAGCAGCTGGAGGCCCTCTCAGAGGCTCTGGAAGGGGCTCTGCGGGAGGGGCGCGACCACCGCGCCAATCTGGCCGGTGCGCTGGTCTCCTGCGTGCAGGGCCAGTTGGTTGTGACCCCTGAGCCTGCCCGCCGGGTCTAACAATAACGTGATGAGATTGACCATCTGCAAGAGATAGGGCGCCCTTCCCTTGGCAAGGCCCATGACGGTGCCTAGATTGGTTGGGAAGGCGGCCTGTCGCTGCACGTTGTGGCGAACCGGGTCCGTGAAGGATCACAGATGAATCCGAATTTCCGGAATTTTGCGCTCTGGGTCATCATCTTTCTGCTGGTGGTGGCACTTGTCATGCTGTTTCAGAACCCCGGCCAGAGGTCACAGACCACTGAGATCAGCTTTAGCCAGCTGCTCAGCGATGTGGATCAGGGTCGTGTTCGTGAGGTTACGATTGCCGGTCATGAGATCAGCGGTCACTACACGGACAATCGCGCATTCTCGACTTATGCGCCCAATGATCCGTCCTTGGTGCAAAATCTCTACAAGAAGAATGTCTCCATCACCGCGCGTCCTCCCAGCGATGGCAATTCGTGGTTGGTGACATTGCTGGTCAATGGCTTGCCGCTGATCGCCTTCCTCGGTGTGTGGATTTTCCTGTCGCGGCAAATGCAAGGGGCGGGCGGCAAAGCGATGGGCTTTGGCAAATCAAAAGCCAAATTGCTCACCGAAGCGCATGGACGCGTGACCTTTGAAGATGTCGCAGGCGTTGATGAGGCCAAGGAAGATTTGCAAGAGATCGTTGAATTCTTGCGCGATCCGCAAAAGTTCCAGCGCCTTGGTGGTCGCATTCCGCGCGGTGTTCTGCTCGTTGGCCCTCCCGGTACAGGTAAGACCTTGACCGCGCGCGCTGTTGCGGGCGAAGCCAATGTGCCTTTCTTCACCATCTCGGGCTCTGACTTTGTCGAAATGTTTGTGGGCGTTGGCGCGAGCCGCGTGCGCGACATGTTCGAACAGGCCAAGAAGAATGCGCCCTGCATCATCTTCATCGACGAAATTGACGCGGTCGGTCGCCATCGCGGCGCGGGCCTTGGCGGTGGCAATGATGAGCGCGAACAGACGCTCAATCAGTTGCTTGTCGAGATGGATGGCTTTGAGGCCAATGAAGGCATCATCATCATCGCAGCGACCAACCGTCCTGACGTTCTTGACCCTGCGCTGCTGCGTCCGGGCCGCTTTGACCGTCAGATCGTTGTGCCACTTCCCGATGTGATGGGCCGCGAAAAGATCCTCAAGGTCCATGTGCGCAAAGTGCCGCTGGCTCCTGATGTCGATCTCAAGACTGTGGCGCGTGGTACGCCCGGCTTCTCCGGCGCTGATCTGATGAACCTCGTTAATGAAGCAGCTTTGATGGCGGCACGTCGTGGCAAGCGCATTGTCACCAATGCTGAATTCGAAGACGCCAAGGATAAGGTGATGATGGGCGCAGAGCGTCGCTCCATGGTCATGTCGGATGAAGAAAAGCGTCTGACCGCCTATCACGAGGCTGGCCATGCGATTGTGGCTTTGAATGTTGCGGCGAGCGATCCCGTGCATAAGGCCACTATCATTCCGCGTGGTCGCGCGCTTGGTTTGGTGATGCGTCTGCCGGAGGGTGATCGTCACTCGAAGAAATATATCGAGTTCACCTCTGACCTTGCGGTGGCCATGGGTGGCCGCGTGGCCGAAGAACTCATCTTCGGCAAACAGAACATCACCTCTGGCGCCTCGAGCGATATTGAACAGGCCACCCGCATGGCGCGCGCTATGGTGACGCGTCTTGGCTATTCAGATGTGCTGGGCACCGTTGCCTATGGTGAAAATCAGGAAGAGGTGTTCCTTGGCATGTCCATGGGCCGCCAGCGCGCTGTCTCGGAAGCCACCGCCCAGACGATTGATGCTGAAGTGCGTCGCCTCGTTCAGGAAGGTCAGGAAGAGGCCCGCCGCATCCTGACTGAAAAGCGCGACGGCCTTGAGGCTGTTGCCCGTGCATTGCTCGAATATGAGACTTTGTCGGGCGATGAGATCATGGGCGTTCTGGATGGCCGTGAGCCGGTGCGTGACTCCTCCGAGCCGCCCTCATCACGTCCCTCGACGGTGGTTCCCTCCACCAAGCGTCGCCCCGATGCCGGTGGCCTTGAGCCCCAGCCGCAGGTCTAAGACGAAAGCGCCCCTATCGAAGGCCCGGAGAGATCCGGGCCTTTTTCTTTGGGTCGCCATGCTGGCCGAACCTGCGCTGTTAAGCTTGGTGACAATTCGTGAAGTCTTTGCGCCTTGGCCATGCGTGTGATCGTGGCCGGGTTTGGTATAAGAGCGGCCACACAGGGTCGGATCGAGAACCGATGAGCAGAACTTATTTTGGTACCGATGGCATTCGCGGCCGCGCCAATGGCCTCATTACGCCTGAACTGGCTCTCAAGGTCGGGCAGGCGGCGGGTCTTGTCTTTCAGCGCGGCGAACATCGTCACCGCGTCGTCATCGGCAAAGATACGCGCCTCAGCGGCTATATGATCGAATATGCGATGGTGGCGGGCTTCACTTCAGTGGGCATGGATGTGCTGTTGCTCGGCCCCGTGCCAACCCCTGCAGTCGCCATGTTGACGCGCTCCATGCGCAGTGATTTGGGCGTGATGATCTCTGCCTCGCATAACCTGTTCGAGGACAATGGCATCAAGCTCTTTGGTCCTGATGGATTTAAACTCTCCGACGATGTCGAGCGCGAGATTGAATCCTTGCTGCAATCGGATCTTTCGCCGCAGCTGGCCAAGTCGCGCGATCTTGGTCGCGCCAAGCGCATCGAAAGCGTTCATGCGCGCTATATCGAATTTGCCAAGCGCACTTTGCCGCGCGCGATCTCTCTGGAAGGCATGCGCATCGTGGTCGATTGCGCCAATGGTGCGGCCTATAAAGTGGCGCCCGAAGCTCTGTGGGAACTGGGCGCAGAAGTCTTCTCCATTGGCGTTGAGCCCAATGGTTTCAATATCAATCAGGATGTCGGCTCGACCTCGCCTGATGCGCTGGCCGCTAAAGTGCGCGAGATGCGTGCCGATATTGGCATTGCGCTGGATGGTGATGCGGATCGCGTTCTGCTGGTGGATGAAAGCGGCCACGTGATTGATGGCGATCAGTTGATGGCGGTCATTGCGCAGAGCTGGAAAGAAGATGGCCGTCTGTCAAAGCCCGGCATTGTGACAACGGTCATGTCCAATCTGGGTCTTGAGCGCTATCTCAATTCCATCGGCCTTGAGATGCCGCGCACAGCGGTGGGTGATCGCTATGTGCTCGAATATATGCGCGAGCATGGCTACAATATGGGCGGCGAACAATCAGGCCATATCATTCTGTCTGACTATGCCACGACCGGCGATGGTCTTGTGGCAGCCTTGCAGCTGCTCGCTGTTGTGCAGCGTCAGGGCAAGCCGGTGAGCGAAGTGTGCAGCCTCTTTGAGCCGCTGCCGCAGATCTTGAAAAATGTGCGCTATAGCGGCGGCCAGCCTTTGCAGGGCGCGCATGTGAAAGCGGCGATTGCCGAAGGCGAGGCGCGTCTTGGCAAGACGGGACGTGTGCTCATTCGCCCGTCCGGCACAGAGCCCCTCATCCGCGTCATGGCCGAGGGCGATGACCATGGGCTTGTTGAGAGCGTGGTGGATGATATTTGCGCGGCCGTGAAGGCCAGCGCGCAGGCCGCCGAATAGACCAAGCGTAGCAATAAGTTAAGGTTAATCGGACCTTAAGACTTGTCAGCCATGGTGGGCGCGTTCCGCATCCCATGAGGCTTGGCGATGGGCAAGACCGCCCTCTTGACTGCTGTTGTTTTAGGCCTGTTGCTCGCGCCCGCCGGCGCGAAGGATCTATTGCCGCAAGCCCCAAGTCTGGATGATCTGGCTCTGCGCGGTGGTTTCACCGAAGAGACCGGCCTTTATATGCGCGGTGATTTGGGTGCGAGCCTGCAGCGCAGCGGCACGGGGCCCTCGACTTTCTCCAGTGGTGTCACTGGCTTTCATCAAGACAGTTTCGACATGTCGCGCGCCAGCATGGTTGGCATTGGCATCGGCTATCAGATTGCCGAATGGTGGCGCATGGACATCACCGCTGATTATCGCGTCGGCGGCGATTTCATCTCGCATGTGAGTTACACCGGCGGCTCGGATGTCTATCGCACCGATGTGCATAGCGCGCTTGTTCTGGTGAGCTCCTATTTTGAAGCTGGCTCCTGGTTTGATGTGACGCCTTATATTGGCCTTGGCGTTGGCTATACGCGCAATGTCACCGGCCGCATGACCATCGCGGACAATGGCGTTCATGGCGGTGGCAGCGGGCAGGGCGCGACGACTAATGCGCTCGCGCTGTCTTTGGCCGCTGGCCTTGCGTGGGAGATGAGCGAGCGTATCAAACTCGACATCGGCTATCGCTATTTGCATCTGGGGTCGATCAATACGGGCGCTCTGATGTGCACGAGTGGCGGCACACCCTGCAATGGCGGCTCACAAACAGCGCGCCTGTCGGGCCATGATCTACGTGCGGGTCTGCGCTATGCGCTGGGCGAGGCGCCGCGCCTCATGTCCTTCGCCCGCTAAACCAGTCCCTTCCGGGTTAAGTCTTTGATCTGCTTGTGTAACAAGTAGAGTTACACACTTTTAAGCATTTTCTGCAAAAAATTGTTTCAAGCGAATCATTGCCGCTTACGAAAGGTATTTCATATGTGCGTTTTGAGGCACGTTGTTGCCACCATTGCGCTTGCTGGCGCCTTGGCCGCCGCGAATTCCGCAGGGGCCGCCGATCAGCGACTGCCACAAATCTCGTTTCCGACGGATCCCTCTCCGTCGCCGCAGGCGATTTATCGCAGCGACTCCTCGCAGCGCCCGGTTGAACTGGGAACTGGCTGGTATTTGCGCGGCGACTTTGGCGCCAGTCTCGACAGTTCAGCGCGCTTGTCGGCCGATTTCGCCGATCCTGAAGCCACACGCTGGGTGGTGGGCGTGGGTGGCGGCTACAAGCTGAACAACTGGCTGCGCATGGAATTGGGCGCCGACTATAACAAGGTGCGCGATTCATCGCGGGCCGGGTCGAAAGTTGTCTGTCCTTATCAGCTGACGCGACTTCAAAATCAGTCGGACGGCAAATATCTGGGCTATCTGTGGGATGAGGCGCGCGACACCTGCTCGACGATGGACCGCACCAATCTCAACAAGGTCGATCTCATTGCCAGCATTCTGGTTGATCTTGGCACCTGGTCCTATTTCACACCCTATGTGGGCGCGGGCATGGGCTTCAGCGTCGTGCAGCTGAAGGGTGGTATGGAATATCGCAAGACCAGCACGGGCGAGCTTTATTCAACCGACCTGACCCCCTCTACTGATTGGACCGCACCTCATGTGTGGGTTGATCCTTATGGCGCTGCGATTTCCAGCTGGACGGATGCCAGCGGCACAGTCCATTCGGGCAATCCGCCCGTGGCTTTTGACAAGACCAATTGGAACAGGAAAGAGAGCCGCCTCACTCTGCAACCCGCTTGGTCGCTGATTGCTGGTGTGTCGGTGGATATGACGCAAAATCTCAAAGCCGATCTCAGCTGGCGCTATGTCAATTCGGGCACGCTCTCCAGCTTGGCCAATGCATCGGGCGGTGTCGCCAAATCCGCGCTCACATCGCAGCAGCTGCGCCTTGGCTTTCGTTACATGATTGATTGATAACATCAGGCATTTTGCCCCGACTTCAGCGGCCTTGACGGGTCTGGAGCCGGGGCGTATCGCGGTTGTGGGACACCTCCCCCCAACGGGTGGCGCCCATCTGAGAGGATGGCTTTCCATGACAGCACAACCGGCCGTTCGGCCCGCTAATCCGAATTTTTCTTCCGGTCCCTGCGCGAAGCGCCCCGGTTATTCCCTCAACAATCTGGCTGATGCGCCGCTGGGTCGCTCGCACCGCGCCAAGGTTGGCAAGGTGAAGCTGAAACTCGCCATCGATCTGACGCGCGAAGTGCTGCAAGTGCCGGCTGATTATCTCATCGGTATTGTGCCTGCCTCTGACACGGGCGCGGTGGAAATGGCGATGTGGTCGCTGCTGGGCGCACGCGGCGTCGATATGCTGTCTTGGGAAAGCTTCGGCGATGGTTGGGTCACTGATGTGGTCAAGCAGCTGAAGCTCAAGGATGTGCGCACATTGAAGGCGCCCTATGGCGAGCTGCCCGATCTGTCGCAGGTCAATTTCGACAATGACGTTGTCTTCACCTGGAACGGCACGACTTCGGGCGTGAAAGTTCCCAATGGTGATTGGATCAAATCTGATCGCAAAGGCCTGACCATTTGCGATGCGACTTCGGCGGCTTTCGCACAGCGTCTCGATTGGTCGAAGCTCGATGTGGTGACTTACTCCTGGCAGAAAGTGCTGGGTGGTGAAGCCGCGCATGGCATGCTCATCATCTCGCCGCGTGCGGTGGAGCGTTTGGAATCTTATGCGCCTGCATGGCCTATGCCGAAGATCTTCCGTCTCACCAATGGCGGCAAGCTCATCAAGGGCATTTTCGAAGGCGATACGATCAACACGCCCTCCATGCTCTGCGTGGAAGATTATATCGACGCACTGCAATGGTCGAAGTCCATCGGCAGCCTCGATGGTTTGATCAAGCGTGCTGATGCCAATCTGAAAGCTATGGCTGATTGGGTTGCCAAGACGCCGTGGGTTGATTTCCTCGCCGCCAATGAGGCAATCCGCTCCAACACCAGCGTGTGTTTGAAGATCGTGGATCCGGCCATCACGGCATTGTCGGGAGACGAGCAAGCAGCTTTCGTGAAGCAATTGCCCGCCATGCTCGATAAGGAAAAGATCGCCTATGACATCGACGGTTATCGCGATGCACCGGCGGGCTTGCGCATCTGGTGCGGAGCCACGATCGAGACCAGCGACGTTGTCGCTCTGACCCAGTGGCTCGACTGGGCATTTGCTTCTGCCAAAGCTGGCTTGAAGTAAGATTGAGCAGCCCCCTGTTGGGAGCAGGGGGCTCATTCCTACCAGCGAAGGACAGACACAATGGCGCCTCGCGTACTCATTTCTGATGCTCTTTCACCTGCCGCCGTGCAGATCTTCAAGGATCGCGGTGTGGAGGTTGATTTCCAGCCCGATCTTGGCAAGGACAAAGACAAACTCGCCGCGATCATTGGCGATTATGATGGCCTCGCCATCCGCTCTGCCACCAAAGTCACCGCCAATTTACTTGAGAAAGCCAGCCGCCTGAAAGTGATCGGGCGCGCGGGTATTGGCGTCGACAATGTCGATATTCCCGCTGCAACCGCCAAGGGCATCATTGTGATGAACACGCCCTTCGGCAATTCCATCACCACCGCCGAACATGCCATAGCGATGATGTTTGCTGTGGCGCGCGAGATCCCCGCGGCTGATGCCTCAACACAGGCTGGCAAATGGGAGAAGAACCGCTTCATGGGCGTCGAGATCACCGCCAAGACGCTCGGCATTATTGGCTGCGGCAATATCGGCTCTATCGTGGCTGAGCGCGCTGTTGGTCTGCGCATGCGCGTCATTGCCTTTGATCCTTTCTTGTCACCCGAACGCGCTATGGCGCTGGGTGTGGAAAAGGTCGAGCTGGATGATCTGTTGAAGCGCGCTGACTTCATCACGCTGCATACGCCGCTGACGCCGCAAACGCGCAGCATCATGAATACCGAAAATCTCGCCAAGACGAAGAAGGGCGTGCGCATCATCAATTGTGCGCGTGGTGAGCTTGTCGATGAAGAGGCCATGCGCGCGGCAATTGTGAGTGGCCATGTCGCGGGCGGTGCCTTTGACGTGTTCTCGCAAGAGCCCGCCACGACCAATCCGCTCTTTGGTCTGCCCAATGTCGTGTGTACGCCGCATCTGGGTGCCTCAACCAATGAGGCGCAAGAGAATGTCGCGCTGCAGGTTGCCGAGCAGATGTCGGACTATTTGATGCGCGGGGCGATCTCCAATGCAGTGAACTTCCCCTCCATCACGGCGGAGGAGGCACCCAAGCTCAAGCCCTTCATCGCGCTGGCAGAGAAGCTCGGTTCTTTTGCAGGTCAGTTGACGGAGAATAATATCTCCAAAGTCACCATCACCTATGAAGGTGCGGTGGCTGACCTGAAAGTCAAAGCGCTCACAGCCTCCGCGATTGCCGGATTGCTGCGTCCGCTCTTGAGTGATGTGAATGTCGTCTCAGCGCCCATCGTGGCGAAAGAGCGGGGCATTGCGATTGATGAAGTGAGCCGCGCAGCTGAGGGTGATTATGAATCGCTCATCACGCTGACGGTGACGACACCGACGCAGGAGCGTTCCATCGCAGGAACAGTCTTCCATGATGGCAAGCCGCGCATCCTCAATATCAAGGGGATCAAGGTTGATGCCGAATTTGCGCCCTCGATGGTCTATGTGACCAATGAGGATAAGCCCGGTTTCATTGGTCGCTTTGCCAGTCTTCTGGGTGATGCGGGTCTCAATATCGCGACCTTCGCGCTTGGTCGTGACCGCGCCGGTGGTTCTGCGATTGCGCTGGTGGAAGTGGATGGCGATGTGCCTGACACTGTGCTGGCCAAGGCGCAGCAGATTTCTGGCGTCAAACAAGCCAAGCTGCTTAAATTTTAAAATACAAAGCCGAACAAACACACTCAAAGCGTCGGGGAAACCCGGCGCTTTTATGTTGGGCGACGCAGCTTTTCGGCGATAGTGACGCCGCCAATCACGAAGACCAGCGCAGCAAAATGATAGAGCTCGAAAGGCTCGTTCAGGAAATAAGTGGCGAAGATGGCGCTGAGTACAGGCGTCACATTGTAGAAAATGATCGCGCGTCCGGGGCCGATCAGTTCAATGCCGCGAATGTAGAAAATCTGCGCCATGAGCGAGGGGAAGATGGCTGTGTAGAGCAGGACCATCACGCCCGTTGATGTTGTTGGCCAGATCAAGTCACCGCGCCAGGCTTCATAGATGACGCCGGGAATGGAGGACAGCAAAGCCGCCAGCGCCATGACAACGAAGAAGCCGATGGCCGATGTCTTGGGGCGATTGCGCAAGGAGAGCGTATAGCCCGCATAGATGACGCCCGCCACCAACATGCCGATATCGCCGACATTGAATTGGAGATCGCGCAACATGGTCAGATCGCCATGTGTGCCGACGATGAGAATGCCGATCATGGTGATGCCGCAGCCCATCATCTGGACCATTGTCACTGGGGTGCGCCACATGACCCACGCGCCCAGCAAGACAAGAACAGGGCTGACGCCTTGCATGATCGAGAGATTGACGCCGCTCGTATAGTAAGCCGACACATAATAGAAGGCGTGGAAGAGGGTGAAGCCACAAGCACCCATCGCGAAAATGCGCGGCCAATGGGGCGCCATGACGGGCCAGTCTTCGCGCAGATTTTTATTGGCGATGACGAGCAGAATCGCACTCGCAATCACCCAGCGTCCGCACACCAGCAGCAAAGGCGAGATGTGACCGATGGCGCTGCGCGCGGCAACCACATTGCCGGCCCAAAAAATACAGGTGAGGCTGATGAGGAGCCAGGGATTGTCAAAGCCACGGCGCAG
Organism: Beijerinckiaceae bacterium; assembly: GCA_947454485.1. Classification (GTDB taxonomy): domain Bacteria; phylum Pseudomonadota; class Alphaproteobacteria; order Rhizobiales; family Beijerinckiaceae; genus Terripilifer. The sequence continues at coordinate 8,109 of CANGJJ010000005.1, read as the reverse complement.
AAGGGCAAGAAGAGCGGTCACGACACATCCCGATGAGAAGGCACTCTCCTTCTACAGCAAGGCTGCTCATGTGCCTATGTGCTTGGGCTATTTCCAGACTTGCAGAGCTTGGTTGAGCAAGCGCTCGCCGCTGGAGCCCTTCTCCAAAGTAAGCTTGGCAAGGCGACCATTCGTCAGAAGGATCGGAATGTCATACCAGCCGCGACTCTTGATGAGATCAAGGTTGCGCGAGGCCATGGGCTCGACATTCGACAGGCCGACAAGGAAGAAGTTTTCCGTGATCGGTGTTGGCACACCTGCCAGACCATCGCCCGTCGTGCGATCTTCCTGACGCATTTGCGGTGTGTCGATGGCCTTGATCGCGGGCGCTTCACTGTCAGCTTTGGGGCTGAAGCGGATTTCCAGAATATGGCTCGCAGGCAAGCGCGTATCGAGATTGCGCGTGATGCGCAGGCTGGCGCGCAGGCCAAGATCGCCAATCTCAGCTTCGCCCATAAGAGCAGGCGGATTGGTGCTGGTGTCAAAGCGCCACACAGTGGTGCCGGAGAATGTCTTGACGCGCTGCGGCTCGTCGGGCGCTTCAATAATCATGACCGCGCGCTGTGCAACGGGCAGTGTGTCATTGGCAGACGGACTGCGGCTTGTTTGTTGCGCGGGCGCGGTGCCTGTCGCCGAACCGCCGACGCGATCCACGATCTTGCCCGATATATTGTCCGCATCGGCATCTTGTGCCGGCGCAGGGCGCGACGCGCGAATGTAATCTTCAGGATTGTCTTTCCAGCGCACCGCAAGAGCGGCGATGGCGACAACCGTACCCAAGAGCAAAGCGCCGAACACCGCCATGCGGCGCATCGACAAAGGCTCAGGCGCAGGCAGAGGCGCTGCGGGGCGCAATTGCTCGCGCTTGATCTCATCCTCGCTGGCTTCAACCGTTTGGGTTTCTGCAGCGCTGGGCTCGATGATGGGCGGTGGGACGGGGAAGGGAGCAGGCGGCAGGCTCGGCGCCTCTACAGCAGGTTTGGTGCGGCTAAAGCGCGAGGCAAGACCGCCTACGCCGCTGAAGGCGCTGCTGCGTGTGGGGCCAACAGGTGCAGTCTTGGCAGAACCAACCGCCGCAAGGCCGGGTATTTGCGGGCGCGCAGCCGTGCTACGCGCGATGGTGGCTGGCTGAGGAGCTGCCTCGTCCATGGGGGCGGGGGCAGGCTCGGCGCTGACCTGCGCCTCAGGCTCTTGTTTGGGTTCTTGTTGCGTCTCTGGCTGTGGCTCGTCCTTGGCCTCAAGGACAGGCTCTGGCGCGGGCTCAGACTCCAGTTTGGCTTCGAGCTTGGCGACGGCAGCTTCAAGAGCTTCCACTTCGCGGTCGATATCTTCTTGTGCAGCTGGCGGCGAGACATTGCGCATCTGAGTCAGCAGCGCATTGCGCGCGCGATCATAAAGCGCTGTCCTGTTTTGCGGCGTCGATGCAGCCAAGCTCGACACAGCACGTTCTAGAAGCGGGTAATAATCAGCCATTGCCGCGTCGGATCACCAATGAGTCCAGACTGGCAGCTTCTTGCGAAATTAGGGCGAAAGAAGGCTGTCAGTCCTGGAAAGGATTATGCACCAAAATAGTATCACCGCGTTCCGGACTTGTAGAGAGAAGAGAGACCGGCGCGCCAATCAGCTCTTCAATGCGACGAACATACTTAATGGCTTGTGCCGGCAATTCTGCCCAAGAGCGAGCGCCTGCGGTCGTACCCGACCAGCCTTCAATCACTTCATAAACGGGCTCAACACGGGCTTGCGCAGCTTGGCTGGCAGGCAGGCGGTCGATCTCTTGTCCATCGAGCATATAGCGCACGCAGACTTTGATCTCTGGGAAGCCGTCGAGAATGTCGAGCTTTGTCAAAGCAATGCCCGTGATGCCCGAGGTCTTCACCGTCTGGCGCACCAGCACGGCATCAAACCAGCCGCATCGGCGGGCGCGGCCTGTGACCGTGCCAAACTCATGACCACGCTCGCCAATCAGGCGGCCGGTTTCATCCTGCAATTCGGTGGGGAAGGGGCCGCCACCGACGCGGGTCGTATAGGCTTTGGCAATGCCCAGCACATAGCCGATGGCATTGGGACCAAGGCCCGAACCCGTGGCTGCATTGGCCGCCACTGTGTTGGACGAGGTCACGAAAGGATAGGTGCCGTGATCGACATCCAGAAGCGCGCCCTGCGCACCTTCAAACAAGATGCGCTTGCCCTGACGGCGCAGGCCATCCAGCAAATCCCAGGTGGCATCCATGAAGGGCAGCACTTTGGGGGCGACCGACAAGACTTCTTCGCGGATCGTTGCGACAGCCAGCTCAGGCAGGCCGAGGCCGCGACGCAGCGGATTGTGATGGGCGAGCAGACGCTCGATCTTGGCATCGAGCGTATCGGGCTCAGCCAGATCCATGACTCTGATCGAACGGCGGCCAGCCTTGTCTTCATAGGCTGGGCCAATGCCGCGCATGGTGGTGCCGATTTTTGTGCCGCCAGAGGCCGCGTTTTCGCGATGCGCATCCAGCTCGCGATGCAGCGAGAGAATGAGGGGGGCGTTTTCGGCAATCTTGAGATTGTCAGGGGTGACGGTCACGCCCTGCGCTTCAATGGAGGCGATCTCCTTCACCAGATGGTGGGGATCAACCACAACGCCATTGCCGATGATGGAGAGCTTGCCCTCGCGCACAATGCCCGAAGGCAGCAGCGACAGCTTATAGACCTTGCCATCAATGACGAGGGTATGGCCCGCATTATGGCCGCCTTGAAAGCGCACCACCACATCGGCCTCGATCGACAACCAGTCGACGATCTTGCCCTTACCCTCATCGCCCCATTGGGCGCCGACGACGACCACATTTGCCATGGTAATTTTCGCTGTTCACCAGAAGCGTGGGCAGGGCATCCCGCCACAAGAAAAACCCCGGCGCAAGGCCGGGGCTCGTTGCGGGGAATGCTTAACGGATCGGACAGGGGGAGTAAAGCGCTGCCGCCTCAATGGCGTTTCAAGCGTACCAATGTGAACAGGCCAAGCGGGGCGAGGGCGCGGCGCTCGACCAATTCGATGTCGGGGCGGCGGGCGATCCAATCCCCCAAGATCGACCAGGGGAACTGGGGCCGCCAGCCAAGGGCCTCGCTGCGCTTGCCCAGCCAGGCCTCGATCAGGGCCAGGGGCCCCCGCTCAGCGCCCACATGATTGACCAGAATGATCTCGCCGCCCGGCTTCACCACGCGGGCCATCTCGTCCAGCGTCCGCTCAGGTTCAGGCACGACAGTCAGCACATAGGGCGCAACCGCCGCATCAAAGCTCGCATCAGGAAACGCCAGTTTCATGGCATCCATCACCAGCAGGCCTTCGACATTGGTGAGTTTGCGCTCTTCGACGCGCTTTTGCGCAACGCGCAGCATGGGCTCTGACAGATCAATGCCTGTGACCTGCACCTGCGGGCCAAACATCGGCAGTTCGAGGCCCGTGCCAACCCCCACATCAATGACGCGTCCGCCGAGGCGATTGATCGCCTGTGCAGCGGCCACACGTCCGGGGCGCAAGGTCAGGGTGAAGACTGTGTCATAGATCGGAGCCCAACGGGCATAAGCGCTTTCAACGTTCGATTTCGTCAAAGAGGGCGCTGTCATGTCAGTCGCTCGCTGTGTCAACCAAGGTTTGGGTGCAAGGTTTGGGTGGTTGTGATGAAGCCGCCGCCCAGAACACGCGCGCGCGGCTCGGCACTTTCATAGAAGACACAAGCCTGACCCGGAGACACACCCGCCTCCGTATCGCAAAGCTCGACCATCACCTGTCCCTGTTCGCTACGCATCAGCAATGCGGGCGCGGGCGGGCGTGTTGAGCGCAGGCGCACAGCCATCTCAAGGCCGCTGGTGGGGATGGCATCAAGACCGCCTTCGCCAATCCAGTTCACATCGCGCAATACCACAGCGCGTGTTGCCAAAGCCTCGCGCGGGCCAACAACGACGCGGTTATGGGCCGCCTCAAGGCGCAATACAAAGAGCGGCTCACCGCCGGTTAAATGCGATTGCGTGAGGCCAAGACCGCGACGCTGGCCGATCGTGTAATGCATCAGGCCCTGATGTGTGCCCAGCACCCGGCCATCAATATGCACAATGTCGCCGGGCTGAGCAGCCTGCGGCACGATGCGCGAAATGACATCGGTATATTTGCCCGAGGGTACGAAGCAGATGTCTTGGCTATCGGGCTTGTCGGCGACAACGAGATCAAATTCGCGCGCCAGATCACGCACCATGCTCTTGGGCAAATCACCGAGCGGGAAGCGCAGCAGCTGCAATTGTTCGCGTGTCGTGGCGAACAAGAAATAACTTTGATCGCGATCAGCATCGGCTGCGCGATAAAGCGCGCGCCCGCCATGACCATCATCACGCGAGGAGATGTAATGGCCAGTCGCCAGAACATCAGCGCCCAGATCGCGCGCTGTGTCGAACAGATCTGCGAATTTGATGTGCTGGTTGCAGGCAACGCAAGGGATGGGTGTTTCACCCGCCACATAGCTGCGCGCAAAAGGATCAATCACCTTCTCGCGAAAGCGCGATTCATAATCGAGCACATAATGGGGAATGCCGAGCCGCTCTGCGACGCGGCGCGCATCGGCAATGTCTTGCCCCGCGCAGCAGGCGCCTTTGCGATGGGTGGCCGCGCCATGATCATAAAGCTGCAGCGTGACGCCAACGACGTCATAGCCCTCCTTCTTCAGAAGGGCGGCAACGACGGAGGAATCAACGCCCCCCGACATAGCAACAACGACGCGCGTGTTGGCTGGCTCGCCCGGCAGGCCGAGCGAGTTCACCGGGTCCCGGTTCAAGGCCGGGGGGGCGTCTGTGGTGACGTGGTCCATGGGAGCCCTCTTAAGGGCCTGAGAGAAACCCCAAGTCGCCGCTAATTGCAACAAGAAGAGAGGCGGGCCTATTGCCCAGCTTGGTCGTAGCTGCGCGCACATATGGTTAAGAGCGCCTCTCTGTCTGTCCCAGACAGGCACGGATGGCGGGCGGAGGCTAAGATTTTGGCAAGGAAAACCGCCTTTTTGGAAAGAAACGCAGCAGCTTCGCCGCAGGCCCACTTAGCTAAATCTTAAACGGGAGCGCCTATTGTAGGCTCATCAAAGCGTTCGAGTAGCGAGTGCGTAACATGACCGATACCCACCGCCCGAGGGTCAAATATGTCATCGGCCCCGACGGAAGCCCGCTCACCATTGCCGACCTGCCACCGGTCGACACCAAGCGTTGGGTGATCCGCCGCAAGGCTGAAGTGGTTGCCGCCGTGCGCGGGGGGCTCTTGTCCCTCGACGAGGCTTGCAGCCGCTATACCCTGACGGTTGACGAATTCTTGAGCTGGCAATTGTCCATCGATCAGCATGGACTGGCCGGCCTGCGCACCACGCGCATCCAGCAATACCGCCAGTAACATCTCCAGTGTGACTGCGTCAGGAAGCGCGCCGACTAGTTCGGCGCGTTTTCTTTTTGTGCCGCATCGGTATGGATCGCATGGCTGAGCTGAGACCGCTCAAACAGCAAGATCACCGGGATCGACATGGCCAGCGGCACCAGCAAATAGAACAAACGCCAGACGAGAAGCGCAGCAAAGACTGAGGTTGCTGGCACAGTCGGCATGACTGCGAGGAACACAGCCTCCATCACACCGACACCGCCCGGCACTTGCGACAAAAGGCCTGCGGAGAAAGACAGAAGAAACGCGCCCAGCACGACATGCGGGCCGGGGCTGCCCTCTGGCAATGCAAAATAGATGATGCCGGCTGCGCCGATCAGCTCGATGGGCGCTGCAAAATATTGGCGCAGTACGATGGGCATGCGCGGATAGACGAGACGGAAGGAGCCGATGCTGAGCGGGCGCAGCCGCATCCAGGCGCCGAATGTATAGAGGGCGCAAAAGGCCAGAAAACCTGCGCCCACAAGCCGTGCAGCCGATTCACCAATGGCGAAATGGCGCGACAGGGAGGTCAGCGGTTTGATGATCTCTGGCTCAAAAAGCAGAACAAGGCCCAGCAGCAACAAAGTGCCAAAGGCGAAGGTGAAGGAGCACAAAGCGACCAGCATCGCGACTTCAGCGGCGGTCAGGCCTTTGGCGGTGTAAGCGCGCAACCGCACCATGCCGCCAGAGAAGACCGAGGCGCCGATATTATGGGAGAGCGCATAGGTCACGAAGGAGCAGGTGGCGACATAGAAGAAGGAGATGCCGCGCTCTTTGCCCAGATGGATGAGCGCAATGCGGTCATACCAAGCCAGCGCAATATAAGCGACGAGGGTAGAGGTCAGCGCCAGCACATAAGCATGCGGGGGGATGATGGCGAGCTTTTGCCAAATCACGCTGCCAATGATTTTGAGATCAGCCCAAAAGTCGCCGGTCGCGAGCATGGCGCGCACCAGCGGATCGCTCGCAGCTTCCGACTTCAGCTTCTCATAGAGAAGCTTCACCGAGAGCACGACGGCCACGAGGCCAAGGAGCGGCCAGACAAAATCGAGGTAGCGCTTCATTCCTGACCGTTTGGCGAGATCGACGGGGGCCGACGGTCATCATCCCTGCACGACCAGACCCGTGCTGGCAAGCGGAGTCATGCTCCGCTCGCGTTCTCGTGTTTGGGCTTTTGGTCAGATGGCTCTTAGCGAAGGCCAAGCATATCGGCGCTGCGCTCGCGGCCAATGTCCGGGCGTTCGGCCTTTTCCCGGCCCTCAAGGCTCTGGACTTTCGCCAGTTCTTCGAGCGCTTCCCCATGCAGGGCCTTGGCGTCGTCGAGCTGGTTGCGCAGATCCTCAATAGATTGGCGCAGATTATCCCGCCGCCCGCGCGCCGCACGCGCATAGGTGGAATAAGCAAAATGATTCATGTCGGCGATGCCGGAGCGCTGTTCTTCGGTGGCGATCTCTCGATCAAGATCAGCTGCCATGCGGGCGAATTCGCTCATCATGGTTTCGATCTGCACCACTCGACGGCGCTTTTCATCGGCCTGGAACCGCTTCAAGCGGATCAGGGTATCCCGCGACTTCATACGCAAACTCCGCGACGCAGGTGACTGAGGGCCGGACCCCGAGGGGCTCGGCTGGTGAAAGGTTCCGCGAGACAAGGGGATGATGGCGCATGGAGGTTGACCGTTTCTTACCCCGAGGCGCTTCGATCCAAGAATTCGTATTCGCAGAGTGATTCTCTGCCTTTGTTTACGTTGCGCTAACCGCTTCCCTTTACTTTTGCGAAACGAAGCGGGCTTGGCCCCTCGATCACCGACTGTCCTCTCCATCGCGCCCCTTGGCTGATTCGGCAGAGTCGAAAGAGTCGGTTAAGCTTGAATCTTAAACCATTTTCTTAAGTGTTTGGCTGGCATGAATCTCCCGGTTTTTCAGCGCTTTCATCGATTTTACGCTATTTTTCATGCCCCACTTGCACGGTTGAATCATCTTTTGTTAACCATTGGTGGTTAACGATCAGCGTGAAAGATTTTACGGCGGGCCGTAGCCCGTCTGAGGAGGCCAGATTCCGAATCGCGCAAGCGAGGACAGAGGGGCTTTCCGGGGCAAGTGGGGACTAAGATGCGCGTATTACTCATTGAAGACGACAGCGCGACCGCCCAGAGCATTGAGCTGATGCTCAAGTCTGAGAATTTCAACGTCTATGCGACGGATCTGGGCGAAGAGGGTGTCGATCTCGGCAAACTCTATGACTATGACATCATCCTGCTCGATCTGAACCTTCCCGACATGTCGGGCTATGAGGTTCTGCGCACGTTGCGGGTCGCAAAGGTCAAGACACCGATCCTGATCCTCTCCGGCCTTGCTGGCATTGAGGACAAGGTGAAGGGTCTGGGCTTCGGCGCGGATGATTATCTCACCAAGCCCTTCCACAAGGACGAGCTCGTTGCGCGTATCCACGCCATCGTGCGCCGCTCCAAGGGCCATGCCCAATCGGTCATCGCCACAGGCGATCTTGTCGTCAATCTCGATCAGAAGACGGTCGAAGTCGGCGGCGTGCGCGTTCATCTGACCGGTAAAGAATATCAGATGCTTGAGCTGCTCTCGCTGCGTAAGGGCACGACCCTCACCAAAGAGATGTTCCTCAATCAT
>CANGJJ010000004.1 GCA_947454485.1 Beijerinckiaceae bacterium | reverse complement strand
TTTTTGATGCCTGACTGGTCACTGTTATACTCTTGACGAGTCCCAAGCACACTCGCTGACATCTCACGACGTCGCGATGGTGTACTCAGATTAACGTGACAGTCAGAGTATCTCTCACAGCACTCCCACAAGGAGAATGCCCGCAAGGACTCCGCCGTCCACGTTTCTCTTTCTTCCGATTCAAATGTCAAACAGCGGTTCTGTTCGCGACGTCGAAGCGCCCGGACAACCCATCCGGGTCTAGTGCGCTCGTCTGTCAGGGGCAGAACGTCCGGACATGTCGTCCGGGGTGGGCGGCTTATAGACTCAGGCTCTGCGATGGCGCAAGCGCGAAATTGCAGCTTTGTGGAAAAAAAATCAGCAGCAGTGGAAAAGGCCAGAAAACCCTAGGCTTTTCAGCGTTAACCGTAATTCGGAACCTAAACTTTATCGCCACGTTATCGTCGGCTCACTCACCTGATGAGCTCATGAGACAGTCGCCACGCCCCATATGAACTGCAACTTCTGCTATCAGCACCTCATGATGGGTGCTGCAAGGCTGCAGCAGCTATACGAAAGCGCCCACGTCCTGTTGCATTGCGACAGCTGTGGCAATCGGGATCACTATCAGGCTGGAACGCTCAGGGATGCGCTCCTGATCCCTCTGTCGTTGCCAAGGCCTCTGGCCTGACTGGCACCATGACAAGCAGCCCTGTGGCCCCCTGCCCCTTCCCGGCGCCCCTCTCAGGCGGCTCTGACGCGCTTCTGGCCTGTGGCCTCGCTCTTTCCCCACAGGGCATGGGCGATCATCGCCACAACCAAATTATAGGCCGCCAGCACATCGGGAGAATTGCGGCGCTGCACGGCTGTCAGCTTCATCAGTTCGAGCACCAGCGACTGATTGACCTCTTCAACAGTCTCTGCTGGCACGGCAAACCGGTCACACAGCCGCAGCAGGCTATCGCGATGAGGCGCGAGTTCAGCGGGGGATTTTGCGACAGCGTTCAAGAAGTAATTGTAATGGCCAAGAACAAATGCGACGCGGGCTGAGGTGTCTTCCGGGAACCTGGCGCGATAGGTAAACTCCAGAAAATCCCGCACGGGCAGTGCGTAAGAACTTCTGATGTCTTCTTTGATCGCGTTGATCTCGTCGCGAGTCATGCCAGGCCCTTCCAGTTGATCGGCTATTGCCAACCCTAAGTCGTTTTTAAAAAACGCTTCTCGGAAAGCTTTGAAAGAAGGCGAATCTGCAACAACGCTAAGGATAGCTATCTATAACGGTGCTGTAATTACCTTTTTTAGCCTGCATGCACGGCTTTCGACTTAAGTTGATGAGGATTTCGCGAAAAGCGATCGGATGGGCTCCATCTTGCCAAGACCGTAGCTCAGAGTGTTATATTATAACATCACCCCTGCCCCGGAAGGCCTGCCCATGACATCGCGCCGCTTCACCCGACGCTTCGCGCTGCTCCTGCTCTGCGCCGGCTTGTCGACCCCCAGTTTCGCGCAGCAAAATCCGATCGAAGTCGCCGCTAGCAATGCGATCATCGCTGATCTGGTGCGCCAGATCGGCGGCGAGCATGTGCGCGTGCGCCCGATTGTGGCAGCCAATGCTGATCCGCACGACTTCGAGCCGACCCCAAATGATGCGCGGCAGGTTGCGCAAGCCAAACTCGTCGTCATCAATGGTCTGGGTTTTGAGCCTTGGGCCGACCGCTTCTTGCGCAGCGCCAATTTCAGGGGCGAAAGGCTGGTAGCCTCACGCGGCCTCAAAGCCCTGTCTGTGCGCGGCAGTATCGACCCCCATGCCTGGCAAGATGTCGAGAATATGCGCATCTATGTCGCCAATATTCGCGATGCGCTGATCAAGATCGATCCTGCTGGTGAGACTTTCTATCAGCGCAATGCAGCCAATTATCAGCGCCAACTCGATGGCCTCCATGGCGAGATCAAACGTGGATTTGCAGCCATTCCCGCTGAACAGCGCAAGGTTGTGACGTCACATGACGCGTTCAATTATTTTGGCGACGCCTATGGTGTGGTCTTTCTCGCGCCGCAGGGCGTCAGCTCCCATGCACAACCCAGTGCGCAAGATATGGCACGATTGATCCGCCAAATTCGCGACCAGCACATCCGCGCCATCTTCTTCGAGCAAGGCCTGCCACAACGCGTCTTGCAGCAGATCACGGCAGAGAGCGGCGCCAAGATTGGCGGGACACTCTATGCCGACACGCTCGATAACAAGGTCACGACCTATATCGACATGATGCGCCATAATGCGCGCACGATTGTGGCTGCGTTGCGTTAAGCCGCCTTACAGAAACGTCCCGTGGCAGCGCTTGACGCGCTCGCCAGATCCGCAAGGGCACAGTTCATTGCGCTTCAAGTGCAAACGCTGACCAATGGCAGCGCCATTTACAAGAAGCTCACCCAGAACCTCGTAAGCATGACGGATCTTCTGCGCCTTGGCCTCACTGGGTTCTGCAAAAATTGGCAAAGCGAGGACATCCGGCGCGGTGCCATAGCACAAAACGCCGAGGCCAAAGCAGTGGTGAAATTCGAAAGAAGGACGATCTTTCGAAATCTCTTCCCAGAACTGCCACACACCAAAGTCGTTTTCGCGCACCTGCGTATCGTGGAACAAAACGACCGCGCGGTCTGAAAGCTTGCGCTCCCATGTTTTGAAATCGTGCTTCACATCTTCATAGAAATGCCGACCATCAATATGCAGTAAATCGATCGAACCATCCTCAAATTGCGAGACCGCCTCATCGAATGTCGCGCGCACGAGTGTCGAGAACGCGCCATAGAGCGGGTCGTGATAGGCCTTCAAATTGGCGTAGATCTCGTTTCCATAAAAGCCAGCATGTTCGTCGCCTTGCCATGTATCAACCGCCCAAGATTTGCACGCGACCTGGGATTCAACAATCTGCTGACAAAAAGCGAGATAGGAATAGCCCTTCCACGAGCCAAGCTCGACAAGACTGCGCGGGCGCAACTGCTCAATGAGCCAAAAGCCAAAAGCGGCATGGGCCATCCAGGCCGAATCCGTGACTTTGCGAGGCTTGTTAAAAGAGACCTTCGTCAGCCAATCCGCAGTTGCAGTCACAGGTCACTCCCAAATGTCTTCTGGCCGCAATCCAATCCAGAGCCCGCAGCCTAGGCGACGAAAACATATGAGTCCAGCGCAGCTTAAGCTTGTTGATCGCAGCCACAGCTATGGTCTGATAGTCTCATGGTCGAGCGCAGTACCGCGCAAGGATCAGGTCCAATCATGTTTCACATCTTCCGGCTTGCCCTTCTCGCGCTGCTCCTCCTGCCACAGGCCGTGCAAGCCCAGCAGCGCAGCCTCTCGAGCTTTGGTGTCGTGCTGATGCATGGCAAAGGCGGTCAGCCGGGCGCTTTGATTGGTGCACTCGCTGCCGCTCTGGAAGCTGAAGGCGCCAGGGTCGTCATGCCCGCCATGGCATGGACAGGCACGCGCGGCCAGCCAAGCTCTTATGACGTGACCTATGCGCAATCTTTGCGCGCGATTGATACTGCCATCGCCCAATTGCGCCAGAGCGGTGCCAAGCGCATCGTGATCGCGGGACAAAGTCTGGGTGCTAATGCAGCCATCGCTTATTCTGCGCAAAAACCCGCAGGGCTTGCCGGCGTGATTGCTTTGGCGCCCGGGCATACGCCAGAGCGCATGCGCCAACCTGATATGCTGGCAGCCGTTGCGCATGCGCGCGATCTTGTCGCCAAAGGGCAAGGCGCGACGCGCGAAAGCTGGCCTGATCGCAATGTCGGCCAATCCTTCAATGTGAGTGGCACAGCAGAGGCCTATTTCTCTTTCTTTGATCCCAATGGCCTGGCCGCCATGCCCAAGATGGTTGCGCGCCTGTCTGCACCGCTTCTCATCGTGATGGGCAAGTCAGACCCGCTGCAGGCAATCGGCCGCAGCTATATTTTCGATCAGGCCAAGCCTCATCCAAAGAGCCGTTATATCGAAATCGAAGCCAGTCATTTCGACACGCCAAGCAAAGGACGCGAAAATGTCGTGGCTTGGCTGAAGACTTTGTGACGAGCGCAGGCACAGCCTCAATATGAAGCCACGCCCTTGCCTCTGAGGGTTTGAAATCCCTTACGGCATGTGGATAAGCCGCAGCTATTCTTCTGCATTCGATCACTTCAAACAGCGCTGACAGTAACGTCAGCAAATCCATTCGCAAATAAATTAGCTCCACATCCATTGTACCCATCAAATTCGTTGCAAGACTGCGCTAACATGGATGGATCATTTTCAAACGGAAACACCATGCTCACGCATCGCGCCATCATCACTCTTGCTGCTGTCGCTCTACTGGCGGCACCACAAACAGCGCTCGCTCATCCAGGCGGGGTTGATGCGCGCGGCGGTCACTACAATCGCAAGACGGGGGAATATCATTGCCACCGCCCGTCGTGTGAGACAGAGGTGCGCGGCAAAGATCGCCGCGAGATCTGCAACCAAGGCTATGGCGCGAAGAATTGCGGATTGGAAGAGCACCGCCGCTAAGCGCGCCGCAATCAGCGGCAAGCGCGGGCGCCCACCAGATTGACTGAAGAGTACAACAAAATTCACTATCCTCCCTTCATTGCTAAGACCAACTCAGCGTGAAAGACTGAGCTGAGACAGTAGCCAACAAGCCTGCAACAAGCGCAGATCTTGCTGTCATAAATAAACAGGGAGGACAGAGCGCATGGCTGACATGATGCTCGTGGGCAGCATTCCGCATAATTCGACCCCCGAAGCCATGGCGATGTTTGGCGCTCCTTTGGGCGCGCATCTCAAGACCATCCCTGATGGCGAAGTGGGCATGCGCCGCTTCTGGATTTCACGGGTCCATTTTCAGGTTTTGGCGCTTCATCCTGATCTTGAGATCATTCAGCGTCCGCGACGCGATGATGGGATTGAGCGCATCTATCCCCATGACTCATCCGACAACTGGAACTTCCGTGTGCGCGAAGGCGTCGACAAAGTCGTCTTCGGTCATGCAGGCTGGCGACTTGGCTATTATCAGGACGCTCTAAACTCCTATCACTTCTTCAAACATCTGCAGGAGAAGGGCCAGATCCCGCGCCATGTGCGCTTTCAGGTCTCGATGCCCAGCGCAGTGAGCGCCCTGCCCCCGCGCGTCTTCCCGACCCCCGGCGATCTGGCCAAAGTGCGCCCCGGTTATATTGACGCTGCGCGCGCAGAGGTTGCCGCGATCCTCAAACATATTCCTGCGCACGAGCTTGCGATCCAATGGGATTGCTCGACCGAGCTGCAGGATGCTTATGGTTCGATTGCAGGGCTTGATCCTGCGCAGATGATGGAGCGCAATATTCCGCAATTGCGCGAGGTTTCAAAAGACATTCCAGACGAGGTCGAGCTTGGGTTCCATCTGTGCTTTGGCACTTTGGGCGGCTGGCCGCGCTTTGCGCCTGACAGCACCGACAAGGCCGCTGACATGGCAGGCGCGATCATCTCCAATATGGGTCGCAAGGTGGATTGGGTGCATATCCCCGTGCTCGATCGTACCGACCAAGCCTATTACGAGCCGCTCTCTGCGCTCAAAGATAGCCAGACGCGCATCTATCTTGGCATGGTCCACAGTATGGAGACATTCGCTGCGCGCTACCAAGCCGCCAAAGCGGTTCTGCCCAAGGTCGGTGTTGCTGCTTATTGCGGTTTTGGCCGTCGCAGCCCTGACGAATTGCAACAGATCCTGGCCGACCATGTCAGTGCGCTTGAGATCATGACACGCAGCTAAAGGGAGGTTGTTATGAAGCGTTTCTTTGCCTGCGCTGCGGCTCTCTTGGCCCTCGCCACTGTCAGTGCCCAAGCGCAAAACTGGCCTGAGCGGCCGATCAAACTCATCGTGCCAACAGGAGCCGGCAGCGCGACCGATGTCATGGCGCGCTTGCTCGCCAATGAAGTCTCTCGCGCCATCAATGGCTCGATCTATGTGGAAAATGTTGCGGGCAATTCAGGCCTGCCCGCCCATATTGCCACTGCGCGCGCAACGCCTGATGGCTATACATTTCTCTTCACAAACACATCGGGCATGGCGCTGAATGCAGTTGCCTTCAAGCAACTCCCCTATGATCCGACCAAAGACTTCACCGCCGTCGCCCTCATCAGCGATCTGTCGCCGCAAATGATGAGCGTGCATAAATCTGTCACGGCCAAAACACTCCCCGACCTGATTAGCTGGGTGAAAGCCAATCCCGGCGCTGTCAGCTATGGCTTTGACATTACGGCAGGCGCCTCAGGCTTTCAGGCCAAATTACTCAGCCGCCGCGCGGGGCTCGATATGGCCGAAGTGCCTTATCGTGTCTCACCGCAAATGGTGCAGGATGCAGCGGCTGGACGCTTTCCCGTTCTCGTCAGCTCCATCACAGTGGCCAAGCCCTTCATAGACTCTGGCGACCTGCGCCCTCTTGCCATGTTCTCAGGACGACGCTTCCCCACCATGCCTGATGTTGCAACCGTGGGTGAGACAATCCCCGGTGCTTCAGTCGATGGCTGGTTTGTTGTGGTCGCCCCGGCAGGCACGCCCATGCCGATGATCGAGACATTCAATGCGGCCGTCGCGGGCTTTCTCAAACTGCCCTCGACGAAAGAGCGCATGCATACAGTGGGCCTCGACAGTTCTGGCCCGCGCACGGCGTCAGAAACAGCCGCTTTCATTGCAAGAGAGCAACAGCGCTGGCGCGATATCGCCAAGGAGATCGGCATCGAGGCACAGTAAAAGCCGCGCGCCACAGTTGACGGCAAGAGCCTCATCCCTCAACACTACCGAACAAATCGGGAGGTTGGGATGAGGCTCTTTACATTGGGTACGGCACTGTTGATGAGCGCCGCACTGGCAACATCAGCCAGCGCGCAGACCTATCCCTCCAAACCGATCCAGATCATCGTGCCCTATGCACCCGGCGGCGTGACCGATGTGCTTGCGCGCGCGCTCGCACAGCGTTTGGGTGATGCCTGGGGCCAACAGGCCGTCGTCCTCAATCGCCCCGGCGGCAATAGTCAAATTGGCACGGAACAAGCAGCCAAAGCCCCCGCTGATGGCTATACTTTGCTCGTGACATCCGACACGACCTTTACGGCCAATCCCTATCTCTATTCCAAGCTGAAATATTCGGCGGATGATTTCATCCCCATCTCGGGGCTTGGTCTGAGCCCGCAAGCGCTGGTCGTCCACCCCTCCGTGCCCGCCAAAAATCTCGAAGAGCTGACTGCTTTTGCCAAAAGCTCGCCCGACAAACTTTTCTACGGCACATTCGGCATTGGCTCGTCAGGCCATCTGAATATTCTCAATCTCGAAAAGCGCACAGGCGCACAATATACGCCGGTTCATTACAGCGGTGCCTCGCCTGCGATTACCGATCTTCTGGGCGGTCATATCAAAATGATGATCGTCAGCATCGGCCTCATCGCGCAACATTGGAACAGCGGCAATCTGAAGGTTCTGGCCTTCGGCAGCGAAAAGCGCCTCGAGCGCCATCCTGACGTGCCCGTCTTGAATGAGACGCTGAAAGGTTTTGATGCTGGCTCCTGGTATGGGCTCTTCGTGCAAAAAGGCACACCGCCAGAGATCGTCGCCAAGATCAGCGCCGAGACCCAGCGCATCTTCAGCGACGCCGCCTTCCAAAACCAGTTCCTGACGCCGAGCTACACTTATTCCATCGCCTCAACGCCGGAGGTTTTTGCTGAGCGTATTCGCCGGGAAAAAGAGATATTCGGCGAGCTGATCCGCAGCACCAATGTGAGTGCGGATTAAGGCTGAGGTGCTGAGATAAAGCACAGGCAAACGAAAACCGGCGCGTTGGAGCGCGCCGGGTTTTTCTGAATTTTCCAGAAGCTTTCGATGGTGGGCGCACTAGGGCTCGAACCTAGGACCCGCTGATTAAGAGTCAGCTGCTCTACCAACTGAGCTATGCGCCCATCGAAAAATCGCGGGGTGGCCCGCGAACGAGGCGGTGTGTAGCAAAGGTGCTCCCCCCTGTCCAGCACTGTGGTGAAGAATGTTGCGCGCAGCGGCGGGAACAGGCCGGTGAACGGGGGCATTGGCTTTAAAAAGGCGGTTTTGGTGGCGCTTTGCCTGTGGATGACGCTTTGGCGCATGGGGTCAATTGCGCGCAGACATATGGCGTATGAGCCGCATATAAATCCCTCGCCCTGGCGACATCAGCCCCGACAAAGACAAAGGCGGCAGCCCGAAGACCACCGCCCTTTGTGTTCTCAGCGCCTCGGGAAAGATCAGGGCGTTGCGCCCATGGCCTCTGGCTTGCCCTTCAGGCGCTTGACCACCAGCTTATTCAGCGCAGCGATATAGGCGCGGGCTGAGGCGACCATTGTGTCGGGGTCGGCGCCTTTGGCGGTGACGCTCTTGCCCTCTTCGCTGAGGCGCACAGAGACCTCGGCCTGCGCATCGGTGCCCTCGGTCACAGCATGGACCTGATAGAGCTCCAGCACCGCCGTATGGGGCACCAGCTCCTTGATCGCATTGAAGATGGCATCGACCGGCCCATTGCCGGTCGCTTCCTTCGTCACATGCTGGCCATCGATGCTCAGGCTCAGTGTCGCCGTCTGCGGACCCTTGGTGCCAGCAATCACGGTCAGATCTTCGACCTTGATGCGCTCACCGGCGTGACCGATCTCGTCATCGACCAAAGCTTCCAGATCTTCGTCGTAAACGATCTTTTTGCGGTCGGCCAAATCCTTGAAGCGGTTGAACGCATCTTGCAGCGCATTCTCGCCCAGCTCATAGCCCATCTCTTTGAGCTTGGTGCGGAAAGCATTGCGGCCAGAATGTTTGCCCATGACCAGCGAGGTCTTTTGTACGCCCACGCTTTCGGGCGTCATGATCTCATAGGTCTGCGCATTCTTCAGCATGCCATCTTGATGGATGCCGCTTTCATGCGCAAAAGCATTCCGGCCCACAATCGCCTTGTTGTACTGCACCGGGAATGAGGTCACGGCAGAGACGAGCTTGGAGGCGCGCGTCAACATCGGTGTCTCGATATTGTTGATATAGGGCAGACGATCTGCGCGCGTGCGCAGCGCCATCACCACTTCTTCCAAAGCTGCATTGCCGGCGCGCTCGCCAATACCATTGATCGTGCATTCGATCTGGCGCGCACCACCGGCCAGACCCGCCAATGTATTGGCAACCGCCAAGCCCAGATCATTGTGGCAGTGAACCGAGAAGATCGCCTTGTCGGAATTGGGCACGCGCTCGCGCACGGTGCGGAAGATATATTCATATTCCTCCGGCACCGTATAGCCGACCGTGTCAGGAATATTGATCGTCGTGGCGCCCGCCTTGATCGCGAGTTCAACGGCGCGGCACAGAAAATCCATCTCGGTGCGCGTGCCATCTTCGGCCGACCATTCGACATCTTCGACGAGATTGCGCGCGCGCGAACATTGCGCGCTGATCATGTCGAGCACTTCGGACGGATCCTTCTGCAATTTATATTTCATATGCAGAGGCGAGGTCGAAATGAAAGTGTGGATGCGCGGGCGCAAAGCATGGCGCACAGCTTCACCGCAGCGATCAATGTCTTTGGCCGCCGCGCGCGCGAGGCCAGCCACACTGGCGCGCTTCACGCGCTTGGCGATTGCGCTCACCGCTTCAAAGTCGCCTTCAGAGGCGATGGGGAAGCCCGCTTCGATCACATCAACGCCCAGAGCATCGAGCAGATCGGCAACTTCGAGTTTTTCTTCGAAGGTCATGGTGGCGCCGGGCGATTGTTCGCCATCGCGCAAGGTCGTGTCGAAAATGATGACGCGGTCCTTGTTGGAACCTTCAACGGGGGGGATGGTCTGGGTGGTCATGGCTTGTCCTGAAACTGGTCCGGCAGTGAAAGCCGGTTCGGATTGATCCTCGTGCCTCCGATCCCCTGAGCGCCCAGGCATAGCCCGGCCGGCCCTCAGGGGCGGCTAAGAAGGAGGAGACCCGTAAGCGAAGACGCGACGACAGACCGCGCGGCGCAAGCGCCTGCGTCAAATCCGGTCATGATGGTGGCAAAGCTGGCCACAGCGTCCTCTTCCATTCATCCCGTCAGCGGGACACTTCCTTGTAAACGACAGGAAGTGTCCCTGACAAGCACAGAACGCGGCTCTATTCGGCGGTGACGCCTGCCTTTTGAATGAGAGGCGCCCAATATTCGGCCTCCTTCTTCACAAAGGCCTCGGCCTCGGCAGGGGTGGTCTTGGCCATCAGGCCGCCCGACTTGCCGAACAATTCGGCCACCGCAGGGTCGGCCAGCACTTTGCCCAGAGCCTCGCGCAACTTGCCCAAAGCCTCAGGCGGGGTCGCGCGCGGTGCAAACAGGCCAAACCAGCTGTCCATATCCATATCAGCCACGCCGGTTTCCTTGACGGTCGGCAGATCAGCCGCCGGGGCATAGCGGCGGGCGGTGGAAATGGCGAAAGCCTTCACATTGCCAGCGCGCACCTGCGGCAAAGCGGTGGAGGAATTGTCGAAGAAGATGTCGATGCGGCCACCCAGCAGATCCTGATAGGCGGGCTGTGCGCCGCTATAGGGCACATGGACCAGCTCAACCTTGGCAAGATGGGCCAGAACCGCTGCGGCCAGATGCTGGCCCGTGCCGCGCCCACCCGATGCATAGGTCAGCTTGCCGGGATTGGCTCTGGCATAGTCGATGATCTCTTTCAGGCTGCCCAGCTGCATGTCCTTGCGGGTGATGAACATATAGGGCCAGCTCACGATCATATTGACCGGCAGGAAGTCGCGCACCGGGTCATAGGAGAGCTTGGGATAGAGGCCCGAATTGAAGGCCATGTTGGAGATGCCGCCCAGCAGCAGCGTATAGCCATCGGCCGGTGCCTTGGCGACGAATTCAGTGCCCACCAGCGTGCCTGCGCCGGGGCGATTCTCCACAACAACCGGCTGGCCAAGATGCGCCTGCATCCGGTCCGCGATGATGCGGGCGGTCGCGTCGAACCCGCCGCCGGGGGGCTGGGGCACGACAATCTTCACGGTTTTTTCCGGGAAAGTCTGGGCCATAGCGCCCGTTGTCGACAAAAGCAGGGCGGCGGCCGCAGCGCGCCAAAACCGAGAAACGGTCATATTCGTATTTCCTCCAGATCCCTTTCCACGATTTGTGCGCCTGAGATCCCCCTGTTGGCAAGTATGAGGGGCTGGCGGTTTCGATCACAAAGAGTAAAAGGGGCGCCTAATCCGACCCGCCTTCCCGCCCGGAGGTTCTCATGAGCGAACGCCTGTCCATGCCGAAGGACAAAATCCGTGTCCTTCTGCTCGAAAATATCAACGACAGTGCTGTCGCCCTGTTTCAGGCTGCCGGCTACACCAATCTGACCCGCCTGACCAAGGCGCTCGACGGCGAAGAGCTGCGCCAGGCTCTGGAAGGCACCCATATTCTGGGCATCCGCTCGCGCACACAATTGACCGATGAGGTCTTTGCCGCTGCAGACCGCTTGATCGCTGTGGGTTGCTTCAGTGTCGGCACCAATCAGGTTGATCTGGATGCAGCGCAAAAGCGCGGTGTGCCGGTGTTCAACGCCCCCTTCTCCAACACACGCAGCGTGGCTGAACTCGTCATCGGCGAGATCGTCATGCTGCTGCGCCGTATCATTCCCCGTTCAGTCTCGGCCCATGAAGGTGGTTGGGACAAATCGGCTGATGGCAGCTTTGAAGTGCGTGGCAAGACGCTGGGCATTGTGGGCTACGGCAATATCGGTTCGCAATTGTCCAACCTCGCCGAGGCGATGGGCATGCGCGTGATCTTCTTCGATCTCACCGACAAATTGCGCCACGGCAATACCGAGCCTGTCGACACGCTGGAAGAATTGCTCGCCCAGTCTGACATCGTCAGCATGCATGTGCCTGAAACACCCCAGACGGCGAATATGATCGGCGAAGAGCAGCTGCGCATGATGCGCAAGGGCTCCTTCCTCATCAACAACAGCCGTGGCACGGTGGTGGATCTTGATGCTCTGGCCCGCGCTTTGAAAGACAAGCATCTGGCAGGCGCTGCCGTTGACGTCTTCCCCGTGGAGCCCGCCTCCAACAAGGAGAAATTCGTCACGCCGCTGCAGGGCATCGACAATGTGATTCTCACCCCCCATGTCGGCGGCTCGACTGAAGAGGCGCAAGAGCGTATCGGGTCAGAAGTTGCCAAGAAGCTGATCGAATATTCTGACATCGGCTCAACCTTTGGTGCGGTCAACTTCCCGCAGGTTCAGTTGCCCCCGCGTCCCGCTGGCACGCGCTATATCCATGTGCATCGCAATGTGCCGGGCATGCTGAACCGCCTCAATCAAGCCTTCTCCTCAAGGGGCCACAACATCGCCTCGCAATATCTGCAGACCTTTGGCGAAACCGGCTATGTGGTTGTGGATGCTGAAGGCCCGCATGAAGAAGCTAACCAGATGCTGGAAGAGCTGCGCCAGATCGAGGGCACGATCCGCGCCCGCGTTCTATATGATCGCTGATCAACGCAACGCTATGGCTTGACGCGCCCAATCTGCGCGTCAATCCTGCACCCATTGCCAAGCCGTCCGGAGTTCGCATTATGAAGCCAGCCTGCGCTGCCCTCGCTTTCGCCGCTCTCGCCCTTGCTGGTTGCAATGCCACCTCTTCGCAAGGCACCGCGCCCGTCACCATAGCGACAGCAACGCCGACCTATGCGCGCGAATTGCCCCCCGGTGTCACGCCGCCCGATTTCAAACTGCCAAGCGGCACAGGTTGCGCAGGCGATGTCGCGCGCTGGCAGGCTATTCAGGACAATGATCTGGCGACCGGCCATGTGAGCAAATCGGTCTATGATCGCATTCAAGCCGAAATCACCGCAGCCGCCTCTGTGTGTCAGGCAGGGCGTGATGCAGAAGCGCGCGGCATGATCTCAGCCTCAAAGCGCCGTCACGGCTATCCGGGCTGATCAGGCGCTCAGCAAACCCTGCGAGACCTGCACCACCGAGCCACCAATCGAAGCCTCCGTCAACGCGCCATTCTCAACGCTCATGCGCAGATGAATGATGCTGGGGCGATGCATCTCAAAGCCCTGCTCGATGACCAACAGATGATCGCCATCTTCGGGCGCTTCAAAGGCCAGCGCCACGCCTGCGAAAGCTGCTGCCGCTGAACCCGTTGCAGGATCTTCGCTGATACCAAGGCCGGGCGCGAACATGCGCGCATGAACATCGCTACCCTCGCGCATCACTTCTTTTGAATAGAGATAAGCGGCAGGTCGCGCACCTTCAAAGGCACTCGCAAAGAGTGCGGCATTGGGCTTGGCTGTTTGTAGCGCCTCCAAAGATGCAATCGGCACGAAGGTGAAGGGATTGCCCGCGCTCCACACACTGGGGCGATGCTCATCAAAGCCAATGTCGGAGGCATGAAGGCCAAGCGCTGCGGCTATGTTAGCTGCATCACGCGCATCAGACACATGATGAGGCAGATGCGGCAGGGTGAAGCGCGCCTGCGCAGCCCTGCCCTGACGCTTGCGCGCTGTGCAGGCAATCACGCCCACTTGCTCTTCGAGCATGAGGACCACATCTTCGCGCGCCATCATATCGCCTGCGCGCAGCTGCGCGATGAGCACCGCCGCGCCAATCGTGGGATGACCGGCAAATGGCAATTCGCGTGTGGGTGTGAAGATACGCAGCCGCGCTGTGTTGACCGGATCATGCGGCTCAAGAACGAAGACGGTTTCGGAGAGATTGAATTCGCGCGCAATGGCCTGCATCGCACTCTCACTCAAGCCTTGGCAATCAGTCACCACCGCCAGCGGATTACCCTCAAAGGGCGTATCGGTAAAAACATCGAGTGTATAAAAACTGCGTCGCATGGCCGCCTCTTGCTATCCAGCAAAGCTAGCATAGTCCGCGCGGCCATGCGCAAGTCTCGTTATGCGGTGACGAAATCGCTTCTCTTATAGCCCTGAGCATAGAGCAAGGCCGACAGATCACCATGGTCGATGCGCGAGCCAGCAGCAGCAGCCACCGCAGGCTTGGCATGGAATGCAACGCCCATCCCCGCCTCTTCGATCATAGCCAGATCATTGGCGCCATCACCCACCGCCATGGTCTCGTCTTTCACAAGCCCAAGCTTGGCGCGCAGTTCAACGAGCGTTTCATATTTGGCTTCGCGGCCAAGAATAGGCTCGCTGACTTTGCCGCTGAAGGCCCCGCCCTCAATGAGCAAAGTATTGGCGCGATTCTCATCAAAGCCAACTTTGCTGGCAATCTGGCTTGTAAAGAGCGTGAAGCCGCCCGACACAAGCGCCGTATAAGCGCCATGTTTGCGCATCGTGCGCACCAATTCTGTACCACCTGGCGTCAGCGTGATGCGCTCGGCAATCACGGTGGCCACGACATCAGCCGACAGGCCCGCGAGCAAAGCCACACGCGCGCGCAGCGAAGTCTCAAATACCAATTCACCGCGCATCGTGCGCTCGGTGATCTCAGCAACCTCGGCCTTCTTGCCGACGAAATCAGCCAGCTCGTCGATACATTCTTGCCCGATGATGGTGGAATCCATATCCGCCAGAAAAAGCTTCTTGCGGCGATGGGCGATGGGCTGCACGAACAGATCAACCGGCGCATCGCCCAGTTCAAGGCGCAGCGCATCGGCTAAGTTGCGGTTGTCGAACGGGCCTTGCGGTGCGAAAGGAATATCAACCGCCACGCCCTCGCAGAGCCAGATCGGCTCAGCGGGTGC
Source organism: Beijerinckiaceae bacterium (assembly GCA_947454485.1). Lineage (GTDB taxonomy): Bacteria > Pseudomonadota > Alphaproteobacteria > Rhizobiales > Beijerinckiaceae > Terripilifer. The sequence goes on along the minus strand of CANGJJ010000004.1, from coordinate 278,829 downwards.
GGGCAGATGAGAGGCCAGGGCGCGCGCAAGTGCGGGGTCGACAATGGCCCGGCTCGCGGGACCAACCAGTGTGAGAACATGCGTCATAGCAGGCAGGCACTTTCGATCGGGTTCAGGGGCCCTGCGCGCTGATGGCGAGCGGGCTCTCGGCCATTCTCATTGCAGGACCGACCGCCAGCGGCAAGTCTGCGCTGGCGATTTCCCTCGCTCGTCAACTGGGCGGGAGCGTGGTGAATGCCGATTCCATGCAGGTCTATGCCGATCTGCGCATCCTGACGGCTCGGCCCAGCCCGCAGGAGGAGGCCCAAGCCCCCCACCACCTCTTTGGCCATATGGACGGGGCCGTGAATTATTCGCTCGGCCATTGGCTGCGCGAGGCTGAAGAGATTTTGGGGCAGATCACGGCTGAGGGCCGTCTGCCCATCATAACCGGCGGTACGGGCCTTTATTTCAAAGCCCTGCTGCGCGGCCTCTCCGACATCCCGCCCGTCTCCCCCGAAATCCGCGAAGAGATCAGGCGGCAGGCTGAGGGCGTCGCGGCCAGCGAGCTGCATGCCCGACTGGCCGCCTGCGATCCCATGATGGCCCAGCGCCTGCGCCCCTCCGATCCGCAGCGGATCTTGCGGGCGCTGGAGGTCTTTACCGCCACGGGCCAGAGCCTTGCGACCTTCCAGACCAAGCGCGCCCCCGCTTTGCTCGACCCTGCGCACTGCCTGTGCCTGTTCCTGAGTCCCGCACGTGATTGGGTCTATGAACGGATCGACACCCGCTTTGAGGCCATGATCGCCACCGGCGCCCTTGATGAGGTGGCACAGCTGGCCGCCCGCCAGCTCGACCCTGCCCTGCCCGTCATGCGCGCCCTTGGCGTGTCAGGCTTGAGCGCCTATCTGCGCGGCGAGCTGAGCCTTACTGAGGCGATCACGCAGGCGCAGGCGCAATCCCGCCAATATGCCAAGCGCCAATTCACCTTCATTCGCCACCAGCTGCCCGAATTCATCTGGGCGCCACCGCAAGAGGCTGAGGCCCGCCTGCAACATATGCTGGCTGAGCGCGCGCGCTCTTAACCCTAGCAAAGACTGGCACTCCCACACGCTTGACCCGCATATGGCCCTTCGCTACTGTCAGGGGAGTTTCAGGTGGAGAGGCGCAATGCGCGCGAAGCTTCTTGTATGTAAGGCGCCAAAGACGGGCCGGGTTTAACCCCGGATCACCCGCCGATGGCGCTTAGACCGAGGCCCCCCAGAGGGCCTTTTTTGTTGCCCCTACCTGATCGCGTGACTGAGACGACGGAGATGACGATGGCGAAGCAAATGACCGGTGCGCAAATGGTCGTTGAGGCCCTGAAGGATCAGGGCGTGGACACAGTCTTCGGCTATCCGGGCGGCGCGGTACTCCCGATCTATGACGCCATTTTCCAGCAGGACGCTGTAAAGCATGTGCTGGTGCGCCACGAACAAGGCGCCGCTCATGCAGCAGAGGGCTTTGCCCGCTCGACCGGCAAGGTGGGCGTTTTGCTTGTCACCTCAGGCCCCGGCGCAACCAATGCGATCACCGGCCTGACCGACGCCTTGCTCGACTCCATTCCGCTCGTCTGTCTGACGGGTCAGGTGCCGACCCATCTCATCGGCTCTGATGCGTTCCAGGAATGCGACACGGTCGGCATTACACGTCACTGCACCAAGCACAATTATCTGGTGCGCTCGATTGAAGACCTGCCGCGCATTCTGCACGAGGCTTTCTATGTCGCGCGCAGCGGTCGTCCCGGCCCCGTCGTGATTGATCTGCCGAAGGATGTGCAATTTGCCTCCGGCACCTATCAAGGCCCTGTGAATATCCAGCACAAGACCTATCAGCCCAAGCTGAAGGGCGACATGGATCGCATCCGTGAAGCGCTCGCCATGATGCAGAAGGCCAAGCGCCCCGTGCTCTATACGGGCGGCGGCATTATCAATTCAGGCCCCGTGGCCTCCACGCTGCTGCGTGAATTGGTGGAGCTGACGGGCTTTCCCATCACCTCGACCTTGATGGGCCTTGGCGCTTATCCCGCATCGGGCAAGAACTGGCTCGGCATGTTGGGTATGCACGGCACTTATGAAGCCAATCATACGATGCATGATTGCGACCTCATGGTCTGCATCGGCGCGCGCTTTGATGACCGCATCACCGGCCGTCTTGATGCCTTCTCGCCCGGCTCGAAGAAGATCCATATCGATATTGATCCCTCTTCGATCAACAAGAACGTCAAGGTCGATCTGCCGATCGTCGGCGATTGCGCGCATGTGCTCGAAGACATGGTGCGCATCTGGCGCGCGGAGAGCATGAAGGCCGACAAAGAGGCGCTCGCCTCTTGGTGGAAGCAGATCAATCATTGGCGCGAGCGCAAGTCGCTTGCCTTCCGCACCTCCAAGACCACGATCAAGCCGCAATATGCGATCCAGCGTCTTTATGAACTGACGAAGAATCGCAATTGCTACATCACCACCGAAGTTGGCCAGCATCAGATGTGGGCCGCGCAGCATTATCATTTCGAAGAGCCCAACCGCTGGATGACATCGGGCGGTCTTGGCACGATGGGCTATGGCCTACCGGCGGCCATTGGCACGCAGATGGCGCATCCTGATGCGCTCGTCGTCGATATTGCCGGTGAAGCGTCAATCCTGATGAATATGCAGGAGATGTCGACCGCTGTGCAGTATCGCCTGCCGGTGAAGATCTTCATCCTCAACAACGAATATATGGGCATGGTGCGCCAGTGGCAGGAGCTGCTGCATGGTGGGCGTTATGCTGAGAGCTATTCCAACTCTCTGCCCGATTTCGTGAAGCTTGCTGAAGCCTATGGCGGCCATGGCATTCGTTGCTCTGATCCGGCCGATCTTGATCGCGCCATCATGGAGATGATCGACACACCCAAGCCCGTTATTTTCGATTGCCTCGTCGAGAAGGAAGAGAACTGCTTCCCGATGATCCCCTCGGGCAAGGCGCATAACGAAATGCTCCTGGCTGAACTGGGTGATGATGCTGGTATCGAGATCGGCTCCGTCATCGACGAAAAGGGCAAGATGCTGGTGTGAGGCCAAAGCCTCCACCACCATCACCAACAATGAGATACGACCATGAATGATATTGCAGCCCTGTCGCCTTATTCATCCTCCATCGGCAAGTCCAAGGTGGAGAGCCACACGCTTTCGGTTCTCGTTGATAATGAGCCGGGCGTTCTGGCGCGTGTCGTGGGTCTCTTCTCTGGCCGTGGCTATAATATCGAAAGCCTGACGGTGGCAGAGACGGCCCATGCCGAACATCTCTCGCGCATCACCATCGTGACGACCGGCACACCGGAAGTTGTCGAACAGATTTCGCATCAGCTTGAGCGCATCGTGCCGATCCACAAAGTCACCGATCTGTCGGTGTCGGGCAAGCATATGGAACGCGAGCTTGCGATGATCAAAGTCTGCGGGCGTGGTGAGAACCGCAATGAGGCCCTGCGCCTTGCTGAAGCCTTCAAGGCCAAGGTGATTGACGCGACCATCGAGAGCTTCATCTTCGAACTCACCGGCCAGCCGCGCAAGATCGACGACTTTGTGGAGCTGATGCGCCCCATCGGTCTGGTCGAAGTCTCACGCACCGGTGTTGCGGCCATCACACGCGGCCCCCAGCCCATGTAAAGCCGCCTGAGCGCGATCAAGCGCTCAGGAAAGTGGATAAATCCACTTAAATTTCAACGTGTTAATCTATTGCCTCGGCAGCATGTACAGGGCCAACTGCGTCTGTCGGCGCAGTTTCCTTTGACGGAAGCCGCCGAGGCGCATAGAAGGCGCAGTCTTAAAATTTTCGCGACGGGTGGCCCGTCGTTTAACGGGGAACTCACGCCATGCGCGTCTATTATGATCGGGATGCCGACATCAATCTCATCAAGGGCAAAAAGGTCTGCGTTGTGGGCTATGGCTCGCAGGGCCATGCCCATGTGCTGAACATGCGCGACAGCGGCGTCAAGGACATCGTCGTGGCGCTGCGCAAGGGCTCCCCCTCGGCCAAGAAGGCTGAAGGCGAAGGCCTCAAGGTCATGGAAGTGGCCGATGCCGCCAAATGGGCTGATGTGATCATGATGCTCACCCCCGATGAGCTTCAGGCCGATATCTATCGCGAGTCGATTGCAGCCAATATCCGCCCCGGCGCGGCCCTGCTCTTCGCCCATGGCCTCAATGTTCATTTCAGCCTGATCGAGCCCCGCTCGGACATCGACGTGCTCATGGTCGCCCCCAAGGGCCCCGGCCACACGGTGCGCGGCGAGTTCCTGAAGGGCGGTGGCGTGCCCTGCCTCATCGCGATCCATCAGGACGCGTCGGGCAATGCACATGACATCGGCCTGAGCTATGCCTCGGCCGTCGGCGGTGGCCGCTCGGGCATCATCGAGACCACCTTTAAGGAAGAGTGCGAGACCGATCTCTTCGGCGAGCAGGTCGTGCTCTGCGGCGGCCTCGTCGAGCTGATCCGCGCTGGCTTCGAGACCCTCGTGGAAGCTGGTTATGCTCCCGAAATGGCCTATTTCGAGTGCTTGCATGAAGTGAAGCTGATCGTGGACCTGATCTACGAAGGCGGCATCGCCAATATGAACTACTCGATCTCGAACACCGCTGAATGGGGCGAATATGTCACCGGCCCGCGCATCATTACGCCAGAGACCAAGGCTGAAATGAAGCGTGTTCTCAATGACATCCAGACCGGCAAGTTCACCTCTGAGTGGATGCAGGAATATCGTTCGGGCGCAGCGCGCTTCAAAGGCATTCGCCGCATGAACGACAGCCACCAGATCGAAGAAGTCGGCGCCAAGCTGCGCGGCATGATGCCTTGGATCGGCAAGAACAAGCTGGTCGACAAGGCTCGCAACTAAGATCTCAAGCAAGTATTTTTGCTAAATCCCAAATGGCGGGACTTCCTCTGGAAGTTCCGCCTTTTTCTTTGCAATTGTGGACAAATGACAACTAAATCTTCTTGTTCTTCGAAACATTAATGGTAACTATCTGCATCACTTACTGCAACGCTTGTGGCATTCAGGGTGATTCATGCAGAGCTTCGAGGCACTCCATATTCTGGCTCACATCGACCGCGATCTCCTCGAGCGGCGGGCCAGCGACCTGTATGACTACCTCGCCGACAGTGCCTTCGACCGCGCCCTGAACCTCTTCCACCCGCAGGCTGTTCTGGAACTGGGCAGCGATCTGCGCGCCATGCCCTTCTATGGCCGCCATCAGGGCGCTTCCGCCATCCGTCAGGCCTTCCGCCATATTCACATTGAATATGAAGTGCTTCGCCAAGATCTGGACGATGTCTTGACCGACGGGTCGCGTGTTGTGGTGCGCCGCAGTTGCCGCTTGCGCCATCGCGGTACGGGCAAAGTCTGCACCGCCTCCTTCAGTGACTGGTTCCGCTTTGAGGATGGCTCCATCGCCGAATTGAAGACCCTTGGCGATACGATGGCCTTGGTCGAACTCGTCTCCTGAGTGCTGCTTGCCAGAACCCGCCATTTGCGCCAGCGTGGCTCATCTGGAGGAAGCAAGCGCCCATGACTGCCCTGACTGCTGCGCCGGTGGATGCATCGGCAGCTCACGCCCCTGCCGTCGCCCTGCATGAAGTCAGTGTGCGCTTTGGTCAGGGCGCAGATCTGTTCGAGGCGGTCTCGCGCGTGGACCTTTGCGTCGCAGCTGGCGAATTCGTAGCCATTGTCGGCCCCACAGGCTGCGGCAAATCCACTTTGCTGAATGTCGCGGCCGGACTTTTGACCCCCGCCCTTGGCCGCGCCGAGATTCACGGCCGCCCCGTCGCGGGCATTACGCGCGAGGCGGGCTATCTTTTCCAGCAAGATGCTTTGATGCCGTGGAAGACGGCCCTCGCCAATGTCGCTGTCGCGCTCGAAGTCGCCGGCATCGCCCAAACCGAGGCGCAGCAACGCGCGCAGGCTCTGCTCACCCGCGTTGGCCTTGCCCGCTTCCTGCATCGCTATCCCCATCAGCTCTCTGGCGGTCAGCGCAAACGTGTCGCGCTCGCGCAGATGCTCATCCGCGATCCTGCCATTTTGCTCATGGACGAACCCTTCGGCCCGCTTGATGCGCAAACACGCGGTCTGATGGGCGATCTTTTGCTCCAGCTTTGGCAGGCAGACCGTAAAGCTGTTCTCTTCGTCACCCATGATCTTGATGAGGCGATCTCACTGGCTGACCGCGTTGTGGTCATGTCAGCGGGGCCCTCATCGCGCATCGTCGCGGACCACCAGATTGATCTGCCGCGCCCGCGCGCCATCAATGAAGTGCGTCATGAGCCGCGCTTTCACGCTTTGCAGCGCGCCATCTGGGATGATCTGCGCGATGAGGTGATGAAAACCTATGGCGCAGAAATGGGAGGCGCAGCATGAAGCGCCTGCAACTCACCCTTCTGCAAATTGGTGTCGGCATCGCGCTACTGGGCATCTGGCATATCGTCACCAATTATCCGCTACTCGGCGATGTCAAAACTGCGCGCTTCTTTTTCTCCACACCGCTCGATGTGACAGAACGTATCTGGAAGCTCTTTGTCTCCGGCAGCATCTGGAAACATTTGTGGATCACTTTGTCCGAGACCATGCTTGCTTTCGTCATTGGCTCGGGCGCTGGCATCGTCATTGGCTTTTGGTTCGCGCGTCAGCCGCTCGTGGCCGCTGTCTTTGACCCTTATGTGAAAATGGCGAATGCTTTGCCGCGCGTCGTTCTCGCGCCCATCTTCATGCTGTGGTTCGGCCTTGGTATCTGGTCGAAAGTGGCGCTGGGCTTCACGCTCGTGTTTTTCATCGTCTTCTTCAATGTCTATCAAGGCGTCAAGGAGGTCAGCCCCGTCGTGCTCGCCAATGCGCGCATGCTGGGCATGAATGAGCGGCAATTGCTGCGCCATGTCTATTGGCCCTCAGCCCTCTCGTGGATGTTCTCGTCACTGCACACTTCGGTGGGCTTTGCGCTTGTTGGTGCGGTGGTGGGCGAATATCTGGGCTCAGCGGCAGGGCTTGGCTATCTCATCCATGAAGCGGAAGGCACATTCGATGTCACTGGAGTCTTCGCGGGCATGGTGATTTTGTCGGCCTTCGTCATTCTCATCGACTATTGCGTGACATTGGTAGAGGGGCGCTTGCTGTCATGGCGCCCACCTGCTGCTGGCCACTCATGATCTGAAGGAGCCCAATATGAAATTCGTCAGTTTGATGGCTGCAGCCTGTATGGCTGTCACAGCGACAGGCGCTTTTGCGCAAGCCCCTGAGAAAACCAAAATCACTTTGGGCGTTGGCGGCAAAGCACTGCTCTATTATCTGCCGCTCACCATTGCTGAGCGCAAAGGCTTCTTCAAAGAGCAAGGTCTTGATGTCGAGATTCAAGATTTCGCAGGCGGTGCGCGCAGTCTGCAAGCATTGGTCGGCGGCTCGATTGATGTTGTCACCGGCGCTTATGAACATACAATCCGCATGCAGGCCAAGGGGCAAGATATTCGCGCCGTTATTGAGCTTGGACGCTTTCCCGCCATCGCGGTCGCAGTGAAGAAAGATCGCAAATATAATGGCCCCGCCGATTTCAAAGGCATGAAGATCGGCGTCACAGCACCCGGCTCTTCCACCAATATGCTGATGAACTTTGTGCTGGCGCAGGCGGGCCTGTCGCCCTCTGACGCCTCCTTCATCGGCATTGGCTCGGCGCAATCAGCTTTGGCCGCGATGCAAAAGGGCGAGATTGACGCGGTCTCGCATCTGGAACCCGTTCTGTCCTTTTTGGAGCGAGCCGGCGAAGTGCGCGTCGTGATTGATACGCGCACCGAAGAAGGCACACGCGCACTCTTTGGTGGCTCCAATCCCGCAGCCGTTCTTTACGCCAAGAAGAGCTTCATCGATGCCAATCCCAACACGATGCAGGCTTTGACCAATGCCTTTTACAAAACCCTGCAATGGCTGAAGACGGCAACGCCTGAAGAGATCGCCAACACCGTGCCGCCTGAATATCTGCTCGGCGACCGCGAGCTCTACATGCTGTCTGCCAAGAATTCGAAAGCCTCTTATTCGCTCACCGGCGTGCTGGAACCATCGGGCATGCAATCTACCGCCGATATGCTCACCAGATTCGATCCCGAATTGAAGGGCGCGAATGTCGATCTGTCGAAGACTTTCGATGATCGCTTCGTGAAGAAGGCACAGGCGAAGTAAGAGGCAGTTTGCTGCGGTTAACAAAAAAAGGCGCGAGGGATGTGCCTCTCTCCGCAATCTCCCGATCCCCTCATCCGTCCGCTCCGCGGCCACCTTCTCCCTCTGGGAGAAGGGTGACGCAGGTTTGCTAACAACTAAAAAGAAGAGGCTCCCGCTCCTCCCAATGGGAGGAGCTGTCGGCGGATGCCGACTGAGGAGGGGATCGCGCCTCTCAGAATGAGGCGCGAGGGATGTGCCTCTCTCCGCAATCTCCCGATCCCCTCATCCGTCAGCTCGGCGGCCACCTTCTCCCTCTGGGAGAAGGGCAACATTGCAGCCTAATTTAACGGCAGCGGCACGAAGCGCTTGTCGTCATTGGGCGAGGCCACGAAGAGCAATGCGGATTTGCGCCCCGCGTCCTTCAGCTCCTTTACCTTGCGCGCGATATCTTCAGGCTTGGCGACAGCATCCTGATTGATTTCAAGAATGCGATCACCGGGCTGAATGCGACGCTCAGCGGCCTGTGAGTTAGGCTCGACCGAAGTCACCAGCACGCCCTCAGCACCGTCCTTAATGTTGAAGCGCTTGCGCATCTCAGCAGTGACAGCACCAAACTCAAGGCCCAAGGCCTTTTGCACGGCTGTGCGCGGCTCAGCACCACCGCCCTTGCCAGTATCAAGCGAAGCCTGACGCTCGCCATCTTCGAGGCGGCCCAAAGTCACCTTCAGCGGTTGCTCCTTGCCACCGCGCACGACGGTGATTTCAACCTGCTTGCCCACAGGAGCGACCGCGACGAGCTTGGGCAGTTCGCGCGAGTCCTTCACATCCTTGCCATCGAATTTCACGATGACATCGCCAACCTTGATGCCTGCAGGACGGCCGGGGCCTTTTTCATCAACACCCGCCACCAGCGCACCGCGCGGGCGACCAAGACCGAGACTTTCAGCAATGGTCTCGTCGACATTCTGAATGCGCACACCCAGCCAGCCACGACGCGTCTCGCCGAATTCTTGCAGCTGCGCGATGATCGGCATCAGCGAGGCTGAGGGCGTGGCAAAGCCAATACCCACCGAACCACCCGAGGGCGACAAGATCGCAGTGTTCACACCGATCACATCGCCATTCATATCGAACAGCGGACCACCCGAATTGCCCTTGTTAATCGAGGCATCGGTCTGGATGTAATTATCATAGGGGCCGCTATCGATATTGCGATTGCGGGCAGAGATGATGCCCGCCGTCACAGTGCCACCAAGGCCGAAGGGATTGCCGACCGCCATGACCCAATCGCCCACGCGCGCCTTGTCGCTGTCACCAAACTTCACAGCCTTGAGCGGCTTGTCGGGCTTCACGCGCAGCACAGCGATATCAATCTTGGCGTCTTTGCCGACAATCTCAGCCTTCAGGCGCTGACCATCGGTGAAGATGACGGTGATGTCATTGGCATCAGCAATCACATGATTGTTGGTGATGACGATGCCAGCCGCATCAATCACAAAACCTGAGCCGAGCGAATTGGAGCGGCGCTGCTGCTGTTGGCGCGGCGATGGGGCGTCTTCGCCGCCCTGTCCCTGACGACGACGGAAGAACTCTTCGAACAGATCATCAAAGGGGGTGCCTTGCGGCAGATTGGGGGTGGCTTGTGGTTGGCGCGCCTCAACGGTCTGCGCAGCAGAAATATTCACCACCGCATCGCTCACACGCTCGGCAAGATCAGCAAAACTGGTGGGGCGGTTCGCCTGCGCGAAAGCGGGCGTCGTCAGATGGGGCAAAGGAACAGAGGTCAGGCCAATGGCAAGCGCCAGCGCGACTGTGGTCACAGCCTTGCGAGAGGCACGGCCTGTAAGGTGGATCGGGTCAAAGCCCATGAAATAGTCTCCTGTCATTACCGCCAAGGCGGGGCAACGCGCATCAATCGAACTACAGAATGGGGCGGAAAGGCGACGAGAAAACAGCCATAAAAATATTTTCTCGTCGCGCTGTCACTTCAGTGCCCTTTACTTGGCAACGGCTTCACCACCGGGCTTGCCGAAATAGCGGAAGAACTGCGACGTCGGGCTCATGATGAGCCTTGTGTCGGAGGACTTCAGGCCTGTCTCATAGGCCTGCATGCTGCGCCAGAAGCCGAAGAATTCGGGATCCTTGCCATAGGCCTCAGCAAAGACGCGGTTGCGTTCTGCCTCGCCCTCGCCGCGCAGCTGGTCAGCCTGCTGCTGGGCCTGCGCGCGCAGGACCACCGCATCGCGATCGGCCTTCGAGGTGATGCGCAGCGCTTGCTCGGCACCCTGCGCGCGGAACTCAGCCGCCTCGCGGGCGCGCTCCGTCTGCATACGGCTGAACACCCGTTCCGAGATCTGGCGCGGCAGATCAGCACGGCGGATGCGCACATCCTTGACGCTGACGCCAAACTTGGTGGCTTCCGTCTCCACCTGATCTCTGATGCGCACCATGAGCTGCGCACGCTGATCGCGCACGATCTGCGCCATATTGGCTTCACCCAAAACGCGGCGCACAGCCGAGTTCAAGACATTGCCAAGCTGGGCCTCAGCACCCTGCGGCGAGCGCACGGTCTGATAGAAGCGCAGCGGATCAACGATCTTGTAGCGCAAGAAGGCATCCACCTCGATGCGGTTATTGTCGGAGGCCAGAACCTCCTGCTTGGAGGTCTCAACATCAAGAATGCGATTGTCGAGATAAACCACCGTCTCGATGAAAGGCACTTTGAAGTGCAGACCGGGCGTGGAGATCTGGCCGCGCCCAAGGATCGGTTCACCAAAGCGCAGCACCAAAGCCTGCTCGGTCTGACGCACGGTAAAGGCGGCACTGCCAACGCCAATCAAGGCGAGAACCAGAACGCCCAATGCGACGAAGGGAAGAGAAGAGGACTTCATCGCGTACCCCCCTGTCGGGTTTGGGGCTGTGACTGAGGAATCGTCTGGGGCTGCTGGGGCGCTTCAAGCCCGCTGAGCGGCAGATAAGGCACAACGCCCTGTCCACCTGGCTGATCAAGAATGACCTTGTTCATACCACCGAGCACACGCTCCATCGTCTCAAGATAAATACGCTCGCGCGTAATCGTGGGTGCCTTGCGATATTCTTCGAGCACCTGCGCGAAGCGACCCGCCTGACCATAGGCTTCCGCCACGGTCTGTTCGCGATAGGCCTGCGCCTCTTGCATGATTCGCGCTGCCGCACCGCGCGCTTCTGGCACAACGCGATTGGCATAGGCCTCAGCTTCATTGCGCAAGCGATCCTGATCCTGCTGCGCAGCTGTCACATCGCGGAAGGCAGCAATGACCTGCTCTGGCGGATCAACCGACTGCAGCTGGACCTGAATGATCTTCACACCCGCGCCATAGTCATCGAGCACCTTCTGCATCAAATCTTGCACAGCCGGTTCGATGGTCTTGCGCTCTGCGGTGAGAATGCGCTGGATCTGATTGCGGCCCACGATCTCACGCATCGAGCTTTCAGCGACAGCCTTGATGGTCAATTCAGGACGACGCACATTGAAGGCGAAATTCTCTGGCTTGATCGGATCGATCTGCCAGATGACGACGAATTTCACATCGGCGATATTTTCATCGCCCGTCAGCATCAGGCTTTCTTCATTCACATCCGACGTAATCTGGCTGCCGGTGCGCGCATCAAGGCGCGAGTTGAAGCCGATACTGGTCGAGTTGCGATCCGTCACGCGCAGCTTTTGAACCGAGCCAACCGGCGAGGGCCAGTTGTAGTTCAAACCCGCACTGGTTTTGCCCGCATAGCGACCAAACACCATGTTGAGGCCAACTTCGTTGGGCTGCACTGTATAGAAGCCGCTAAGGCCCCAAGCGCCCAGCGCCAGCACAGCGGCCAGCACAATGCCCTTGCCGCCAAAGCCGCCACCGGGGAACGCCTGACGCAGATGGTCCTGCCCACGCCGCAGCATCGCCTCAAGATCAGGCGGCATCTGACCGCCGCCATTGTTATTGCCCGAAGGCCCTTGGCCCCATGGCCCTTGCCCCGGGGGCTTGCCCCATGGGCCGCCGCCACCGCCACCACCACCTTGATTGCTCCAGGGCATTCGATCCTCACCTGCTTGAAAAGCTATTGAGTCACGTAAACACCGCAGGCACCTATTTCAACGGCACCTCAGCAGCGCACATAGTCCACGAAGCTGAAAGCAGCCTCGTCCCCCTGCCCCGGCTGATGCGCGATCCGGCTGATCTCCCGCCACTGGCTGGGCTCGATCTTGGGAAAGAGCGCATCACCCGGCGGGGCAAGATCGACCTCTGTCACATGCAGCACATCGCATTGGGGCAACATCTGGGCATAGAGTTCCCCACCGCCTGCCAGCACAATTTCCTCGGATTTCATGCGTTCTGCGACGTCCTGCGCCAAAAGCAGCGCGCTTGGAATGTTATGGACGACATGCGCGCCCTCGGCTTGAAAGCTGGTGTCGCGCGTCACCACAATGCTCTGGCGGCCCGGCAAGGGACGACCGATGGAGTCCCAAGTGCGCCGACCCATGATCATGGGTTTTCCCATTGTGATCGCGCGAAAGTGAAGCATGTCACTGCGCAACTTCCACAAAAGCTTGTTGTCGCCGCCGATCACCCCATTGCGGGCCACCGCCACCACAATCGCGAGCGGGGGCCTCACACGGCCACCGGCGCTTTGATCGCCGGCCAAGGATCATAGGCCTCAATGGCAATGTCCTCGAAGCGGAAGTCGAACAAGGAGGTCACAGCGGGATTGAGACGCAGACGCGGCAGAGCGCGCGGCTGGCGCGTCAGCTGCTCAGCAGCTTGGTCGAAATGGTTCAAATACAAATGCGCATCGCCAAAGGAGTGCACAAAGTCGCCCGGCTCCAAACCGCAGACCTGCGCCATCATTTGCGTTAGCAAGGCATAGCTCGCAATATTGAAAGGCACGCCCAAGAAGATATCCGCGCTACGCTGATAGAGTTGGCAGGAGAGGCGGCCATTGGCGACATAGAACTGAAACAGGCAATGGCAGGGCGCGAGTTTCATCTTGTCGAGATCAGCAACATTCCACGCTGATACGACAAGGCGGCGCGAGTCAGGATTGCGCTTGATCTCTTCGATCACCCATTTGATCTGATCATGAGTGCGCCCATCCGCACCTTCCCATGAGCGCCACTGCTTGCCATAGACGGGACCAAGATTGCCATTGGCATCGGCCCATTCATCCCAAATCGAAACGCCATTTTCTTTGAGATAGGCAATATTGGTGTCGCCCGCCAAAAACCACAGCAGTTCGTGGATGATAGATTTGAGATGCAGCTTCTTCGTCGTCACGAGCGGAAAGCCCTGCGACAAATCAAAGCGCATTTGATGGCCAAAGACAGAGACCGTGCCCGTGCCGGTGCGGTCAGATTTGCGGGCACCCTCGTCAAGAACGCGGCGCAGAAGGTCGTGATAGGCTTGCATGAATCGTCCGTCCGGTCCCTGGGTGCGCGGCAATCTAGCCGATCTTGCCCCCCATTTCCCCTGCCCGCTTACGCCTTCCCCAGAAAGGTCAGGCCCCACATCAGGAAATTGTAGAGCGCATGGCACAGGCTGGTAGCCTGCGTACTGCCGCTTTTCTCCCGGAGCAGCCCCAAAATCAGCCCAATCGGCAAAATCGCGAGGCTATAGAGGGGGGTACCGCCCCAATGGGCGGCTGCAAAGACCAGTGCCGTCGTCCACAGCGCCACCCGAAAGCCGCGCGGCCTCAGAGCGGCCCAGATCCAGCCCCGGAACATCCACTCCTCGGCAAGGGGCGCACAGACCACGATCAGCAAAAAAGAGACCCCGATCCCGAGCCAGGATTCGGGCATGGTGAAAACCGGATGCTCGGTCGCATGGAACTGGCTGAGGGCCAGACTGGCCCCCACCCCATAGGCCATAACGAGGGCCACAGAGCCCCAATAGGCCGAGCCGGGGCGGAGGGGCCGCCAGCCAATCTCCAATAGCCAGCGCCCGCCCCAGCGCCAGCGCGAGGCCAATGCCAGAGCCACCACGACCGCCGCATAAATCGCGCAGCCCAACAGGAAGCCGAGCAGCTCAGCCCCTTCATCCCGGCGTGACAGATGAGACACAAGATCAAGCGAGGCGATCAAATGGTCCCAGCCATTGAGTCCCAGATCAATGAGGGCGAGGCCCCCGGCCACCGCCCCCAGCAGCAGGCCAGCAAGGCCCAGAATGATGATGAGGCTGAACACGAGCCCCACCAGCGACATGACGCGCGGGGCCTCTTCAATATCGGTGTGCATGAAAGGTCATCCAGCAAAGCGTCAAAGAAGCACTGAGCTGAATGTGGCGCGGCTAGGCCTCGTGGACAATAGCCAAGCGGTAGAGATGCCAGGTCGTATGACCCAGAACCGGCAGGACAACGACCAGCGCAGCCAGCATCGTGACCATCGCCACCGCAAACCACAACGCGATGATGAGGGCAAAAGCCAGCATCTGCCAGAGATTCTGGCGCACGCAGCGCAAGCTCGTCAGCATCGCGGTGACAAAATCAACATCGCGGTCGAGCAGCATCGGGCAAGCCACCACCGTGATGGAGAAGACTGCAAAAGCCATCACCGCACCCAGCGCATTGCCCAAAGCCAAAAAGGCAAGACCCGAAGGTGTGGAAACCGCCTCCACGAAGAACTCTCTGAAGTCCGGCATATGGACGCCGTAGAACATCAGATAGAGGAACACCGCAAAATCGAGCCAGATGATCAGCGCGAAGGTCAGCACCAACGCCATCCAGCCAAGATCACGCGCCCCAGCGATACGCACAGATTGGATGATGCCGCCCCAACTGATCGGATCCCCGCGCTCAAGCCGGCGGCTGACATCATAAATGCCTGCCGCTACGAAAGGCGCGATGAGGGCAAAGCCGGTCGCCAGCGGATAAGAGAAATAATAAAGCCCCGCCATATTCGACAGAGCGATGATGGCCCAGCCACCCAGCGTATAGATGAGGCCAAAAGCCAGGCCATAAAGCGGGGCGGCTTTGAAATCGCGCCAGCCAGCTTCCAGCGCGGCGACAACGTCATCACGCTTGAGTGAACGGATCAGCGGTCGCCCCGCCTTGGCGGGGATCTCGACCTTGACCGCTGGATGTGCAGCCACTTGCGACATCGCGACCTCCCCTGACGCATGACCAAATCGCAAAATGCCATGCGGATGCAGATAGGTATATCCGCCATCCGATGGATGGAAGCCTCAGCCTGTGTTATGGCGAGCCCGACGGCCCACAGGGCCACTGGAGGACATCATATGCGTCGTCTCTTTCCCATGGCGTGCGGCATGGCTTTGGCCTTGGCCCCCATGGCCGCCAAAGCACAGGGCGTCGAGGCTTTCTATACCGGCAAGACGATCACTTTCATGGTCGGCGCGGGCGCTGGCGGCAGCTACGATATCTATGCGCGCACGCTCGCCAGCCATATGAGCAAATATATTCCCGGCAAGCCGATGATCATCGTGAAGCTGGCGGGCGGCGTGGGTGGTGGTATCTCCACCTCCATCCAGATGGAACATACCGCGCCCAAAGACGGCACGATGATCGGCATGACCCAGCAGACCAATGTGACGAGCCAGCTCGTCGAAACACAGGTCGCGGGCAAATACGACATTTCGAAATGGCGCTGGATCGGCAATATGGCCCCGCTCCGCAATTTCGTCGGCGTCTGGCACACAGCCCCCGCACAGTCGATTGAAGAAGCGACACAGAAAGAAGTCGTGATCGGCGCGACAGGGCGCAACTCACCCACATTCACCGTGCCGCAAGCGCTCAATGAAGTTGTCGGCACCAAGTTCAAATTCGTTCTGGGCTATAATGGCGCAGCCGATCTCAATCTCGCGATGGAGCGCGGTGAGATTCAAGGTCGCGGCGCCAGCTGGATCAGCGTTGTCACACAGGCCCCGCAATATATTCAGGACAAGAAGCTGAAGCCGCTGGTGGTGGATGGCCTCACCCGCGATCCGCTACTGCCTGACGTGCCAACCCTCGTTGAACTTGCCAAGACACCCGAGCAAAAGGCTGCCTTGCTGATGATCTGCGGCTCGTCTGAATTTGCGCGCGCGGTCTTCCTGCCGCCAGGTGTTCCCCAAGACCGCGTGGATGCTCTGCGCCGCGCTTTTGATGCGACGATGAAGGATCCTGACTTCTTGGCAGAAGCCAAAAAGCTGATGATCCCGATTGAGCCCAATGGCGGCGACAATCTCGACAAACTCGCCCGCGAGATCGTGGCAACGCCCCCGCAGGCGGTTGCGCTTGCCAAGAAGTTGCTCGGCAGCGAGTAAGATCACCACAGCCGTCCCCTTCGGGGGACGGTTATGGCCTGTAAGCAACAGCGGCGCGCGCCTTGTCGACAATCTCGACCGGCGTCGCATAGAGCTTGGCGATCAAAGCCTGCAGCTCTTCACCCGAAATAGCACCAATATCGAGCTTGATCCGTTTGGCCTCGGCCACAAGGTCAGGATCGCTCATCGTATCCATGAAAGCTTTGCGCAGAGCCGCGACACGTTCACCTGGCACGCCCGGCGCCACCACATAGGGGCGACCAAATGTCGTCTGGCTATAAACCAATTCCAAAATCTGTTTCTGTTCCTCCGTCTTGGCGAAGTTGCGCGCCAAAGGCACACCCATACGGCCAAGCTCGGGATAATCGACATTGGATTCCTGCACGATCGGCTTGACGAGATTGTTGCTGAACCAGGCTGGATAAGTTGCAGCCACCGAAGACCATGTCTGTCCGCAACCTGCCTGAACCTCGCCCTTCTCCATCGCCAGATTGATCTCGCGCGTGCCGGGATAGCCCGCCACGATCTTGAATTTCGCCCCGAGCAAATTTTTCAGCAGAACCGGGAAATCGCGCGTCGATGCGCCTTCAGCGCTGGCGCCCAACACAACCTCTTTGGTCAACAGATCCGCAAAACTGTTCACACCCGCATCACTGCGCACAAGGCAGACATAGGCATCGCTATTGGCATTACCGATGTAATTGAACTTCGACATGTCATGCGTATTGCGCTTGCTCTCACCAAAGAGCGGCTCAACCACCGCCCCCATGAACAGCGCGCCCATCACCGTCCCGTCTTTGGCCGCAACATTGTAAATATAGGAGGCTGCCACATTGGAGGCGGCACCGGGCATATTCTGAGCGATCACGGTGGGATTGCCGGGAATATGGCGCGAAAGGAACCGCGTGAGCAGGCGGGCATAAAGATCATAGCCACCACCGGGCGATGAGCCGATGACCATCGTCACGGTCTTGCCCCTATAGAAAGCAGCCACGGCGTCTTGCGCCTGCGCATGGCCGGACATTGCCGCCAACAAACCTGCCGCCACATACCACTGGCGCATTTGGGCCATCCCGCATCCCCCCTGTTTTGCAGCTATTTTGCGGGCCTCCACAGACAATGCAAGTACTTCTGGCCCGCCGCCTCAAAGACAGGCTTGGCGCGACCCCTCTCCTTCCTCTACCTTACGGGTGAAGGCGCCCGCAGCGGCGCACGCGAGGGAGCAGATATATGCCCGTGACAGTGAAGCCTCTTGATGCGCCCTTGGGAGCGGAAATCATTGGCCTCGATGCGCGCAACATCACGCCGCAAGATTCCAAGACCATTTTCGATGCATTCCTGAAATATCACATCCTCATCCTGCACGACCAAAAGCTCACCGATGCGGAGCTGGTGGAGTTTGGCAAATGTCTGGGGCCGATTGAAAAGTCGCGCGTGATCTCGCCGCTTTCAGGCCGCGATGACATCATGGTCATTTCCAATATTCGTGAAGATGGCAAACCGCTCGGCCAATTGCCTGATGGCGAAATGTCCTTCCACTTCGACCGCATCCATCAAAAACAGCCCTGCAAGGGTGCCGCGCTGATGGCGCTCGAAATCCCTCAAGAGGGCGGCGACACTTTGTTCGCCAATATGGTCGCAGCCTATGCCGCACTCCCCGATGATCTGAAGAAAAAGATCGAGGGGCGCACAGCGCTCAACACATTCACTTATGGCGCGACATCGCCGGACAAGCGCG
This sequence comes from Beijerinckiaceae bacterium, assembly GCA_947454485.1. Lineage (GTDB taxonomy): Bacteria > Pseudomonadota > Alphaproteobacteria > Rhizobiales > Beijerinckiaceae > Terripilifer. Next base: position 260,618 of record CANGJJ010000004.1, on the reverse strand, counting down.
AAGGCGCTGGCCCACAATGCGAGCATCCTGTTGTGCGCACGATCCCTGAGACAGGCGAGAAGTCGCTCTATGTCTGCCGCCTGATGACCGACCGGATCAATGGGCTTGATCCGCAGGAAAGCCGGGCAATTCTCGATCAATTGTGCGATCACGCAGAAAATCCGCGTTTCGTGTATCAGCACAAATGGAAAGTGGGCGACATCGTTGTGTGGGACAATCGCGCCACCCAACATGCCCGCACGGACTTCTCCGAAAACGAGCGTCGCTTGATGAAGCGCGTGACGATTGGCGATAATCAGCCGCCGATCCACTAAATTGAAGATAAAAGCCTGCCTTAGCGGGCTTTTTTCTTGGCGCGTCCGGGGCTAGAGTGCGCCCAACGAACGGGGCACTGGCTCGCCCTGCGGAGGAATCATGAAAGTCGGTTTGTTTGATCACATCGAGCGCTCGGATCGGGCTCTGGCCACGATCTTTGATGAGCGTTTGCAATTTGCCCAGCTGGCCGATGAAGCGGGCTTCTACTGCCTGCATCTTGCCGAACATCACTGCACGCCGCTCAATATGGTGCCGGTGCCGGGCGTCTATATGGGCGCACTCGCGCGCCTGACCAAGCGCCTGCGCTTTGGGCCTTTGTGCTATTTGCTGCCGCTTTATTCGCCGCTGCGCCTGATCGAAGAAATCTGCATGCTCGATCACCTCTCGCGCGGGCGCCTCGAGGTTGGCGTTGGCCGCGGCGTCTCGCCCTTCGAGCTGAACTATCACAAGGTCAATCACGAAGATTCGCGCAACATCTTCTTCGATGCCTATGACTGCCTCGTGAAGGGCCTCACCAGCGAGACCCTGACCCATGACGGCCCCTATTACAAATATACCAATGTGCCGATGGCACTGCGCCCGCTGCAGGGCCCGCACCCCGCCTTCTGGTATGGCTCGTCCAATGAGATCGGCGCGACCTTTGCCGGCGAACAGGGCATGCATTTCACCGCCAATGGCGCAACGTCACACGCCAAGGTGAATATCAACGCCTTCAAGGCAGCGCTGGCAAAGCGCGGTGGTCCGGCCAATCCCAAGGCTGAATTCTCGGGCGGTGTCGCGATTGGCCAGCTGCGCCATATCGTCGTTGCTGACACCGATGCTGAGGCCCGCCGCATCATGAAACCGGCCTTTGAACATCACCTCGAGAGCTTGAACTATATTCGCAAGCTGAACGGCTCGAGCGAGCTGACCGCCCGCCTCAATGTTCATCGCGGCATCGATTTTGAGAGCTGCGAGGAGAATGGCATGGCGATCTGCGGCTCGCCGGAGACGGTTCTGCGCAAGATCATCGAGCAGCAGGGCGAATTGGGCACCAATTACCTGCTCGCTTATATGTTCTTCGGTACCCTGCCCTTCGAGGCAGCGCTGCGCTCGATGGAGCTGTTCCGCTCCCAGATCATGCCGAAGATCCAGAATCTCTGAGCAGCACTGCGATCAGACCCAAGAAGGCGGGGGCTCTCCCCGCCTTTTTTGTGTTCGCGCGCGATTTCCCGCTGCGCTGACACCTGCCCCACTTTCAAACGCTGATCGGTGGCCCTATATTCGCTGTGCTACCCGCAAGGGAGACTATGGCGATAAACGGTCACCGAAATAAGCCTTTCGGACCCGGGGGCGGTACCCGGCGCCTCCACCCAAGCCCGTTACGGCGAGCTTCGGGGGGGCGAAATAGGTTCGACGGGGGGTGTAAAGGGTGTGCTTTTGCCCGGCATGATACCGCCGTTATCGGGTCAAACCTATAGTTGCCAATGACAACTATGCTCCGGTGGCCGTCGCCGCGTAATGCGGTGCCAGTACCGAATTTAAAGTCCTAGGGGGTTGCACCTCTAGGCGGGGTTCGGAGGCACCTGGCAACAGAAGCCTCCACTGATTTTTTTGCGAGGACTTATGCCCACCGACACCATCCGCTACGACCTCCTGGTGCAGGATGCGCTGCGGTCCGTTGTCCGCAAGATCCTCGCGGATGCTGCTGCCAACGGCCTGCCGGGCGAGCATTATTTCTACATCACCTTCCGTACGGACGCGCCGGGTGTGCGCATTTCACCGCGCACCAAAGAGCGCTTCCCCGAAGAGATCACCATCATCCTGCAGCATCAGTTCTGGGACCTTGCCGTCACAGATGCTGGCTTTGAGGTTGGTCTGTCCTTCCAGAATGTACCCGAGAAACTCGGTGTGCCGTGGGAGGCCGTGCGCGGCTTCTTCGATCCGTCTGTTGAATTCGGCCTGAAGTTTGAAGTGGAAGATGGCGAGCCCGACGAGGGTGCCAATGATGAAGAGCCGCTGGATGCACCCGCAGCTCCCCTGCCCCTCAAAGGCCCGCGCGGTGCTGCATCAGAGCCGACCGAAAGCGCGCCCACTGCCAAGCCCAAGAAGGCTGCAGATGAGGATAAGGCAGAGCCTCTGCCTTCGGGCGATTCCAAAGTGGTCTCCATCGACGCCTTTCGCAAAAAGACGTGATGAAAAGCCTGTAGCCACCTGCGCCTGAAGAGGCCTATGCTTCACGGCAAGCATGAGGGTTGAGCATGGGCGAGATCGTCAATCTCCGACAGTTCCGCAAGGACAAAGAGCGCAAGGCCGCCGAGCAAAAGGCGGAGGCGAACCGGCTTGCCTTTGGGCGCACCAAGCTGGAGCGCGAGGCGCAGACCCATGAGCGAGAGCGCAGCGAACGCCATGTGGAGGGCCACCGCCTTGACCCAGACACCAAGCGCGATGACTGACGCGCCGGTGCGCGACATTCGCATCGCCAAACATTCACTCGTCATTGCTGGCCACCGCACCTCGATTTCGCTCGAAGATCCCTTCTGGCAAGAGCTGAAGCGCATTGCGAACGCGCGCAATCTGTCACTGGCTGGACTTGTGGCACAGATTGATGCGGGTCGCGGGCAGGCCAATCTCTCCTCCGCCATTCGCGTCTTCGTGCTGGAAGATTTGCGCCGTTAACGGGGCTGCTGCGCCATAAACTCGTCAACCTCGCGTTGACGACGGCGCAAGAAATCGAGCCCGCGCTGGCGACGCGCAAAGCCTGCACGCTCAGCAATATCTTCATCCAAAGCCTGCGAGCGCGCCTGTTCGCGCGCAAGCGCCCGCGCACTCATCAAATTGAGCAAAGCCCCAGCCTCAATATCGCGCTGCATCGCCTGCCATGGCCCGCGCCACACAAGCGCAATACCGGGGAAGATCTGGCGCTCAACAGGCAGGCTGAGCGACAGCCGCGCCTCTGCGCTCAGATTACGCAGATCAACGCTGGCTGAAAAATTCGGCGAGGCCATGCGTGCAACACCGCCCGCAAGTGTCACCAAAGCATCGCGTGAAGGCAGAGTGAATGGCCCCTTCTCCAATTCGCGACGCAAAGCACTCTCATAATCCTTCGGGTTCAAGGACAGACGATCATCTTCCGCCGCGACAAAGACACGCGCCAAAGCTCCGGGGTCTGCTTGCGCAAAAGTCAGCGCTCCCAATTGCACACGCGCTGTGCCAGCAAGGCCACTCACCAGCGCGGCAGGCGTATCGCCACTCGAGGTGAATTCGCTCTCAAGGCTCATCTGCGCCTGCGCAAATGATGCTGGCACAGACAATCCGTCGACTTTCAGCGCGCCCGTCAAAAAGCCATTGGCTCCATCGCGCCGCAAGGTGAGACGGCCCGAAAGACGTCCGCTCTCATGCGCGCCCTCCACCGCATCAAAATTCATCACGCCAGGCGCTGTCTGAAGACGCAGCTTGGCATCGCGCAAGACATAGTCATTGGGCAGCGTGAATGCTTTGCTGTGCAGATCAAGATCAAGGCGCGGCAAATCAGCCATGCCCGGACCAAAGCGCTGATCGCTCCACAATTGTCCTGCGCGCACAGACAGGACGGGTCCCAGCAAGAGGGTTGAGACCTGCGCCAGCGAGGCTTGATCGAGTTGAATTTTGCCTGTGAGGATTGATCGCCCCTCACGTTGCATATGGCGCAGATCACCACTGGCTTGCGCGCCCATGACAACAGCGCTGAGGCCATTCAGGGCAAAGCCCTCGCGATTCCACAGGAGTTGCGCATTGCCCTCAAAGGGCGCTGGCTTGGTCACATCTGGAAGACCAAAGCCCAGAACGCGAAGCATCTGCGCGCCATCGCGCGCATTGAGCGTCACCGCGCCTTCAACCGATCCGACCGCCTCACCTGCGCGCCCATCAAATGTCAGATCAACTCCGCCGATCTGTCCCGAGGCAGCCAGTTCAAATCCACCCTTGGCTATGGCGCGCAAACTCGCCTGCACACGCCCGCCACCATTCAAGGGGAGTGGCAGAACCTCAAAACCAAACTGGCGCAGCAGCATCGCTGCATCGCGCGTCTCAATGCGCATGACGCCGCTCGCAAGCCCGCCTGTCTGGGGACGCAGATTGGCCTGCACGCGCGTGCCGCGAGCGGTGGACTCAATTTCGAGCACTGACAGACGAAAGCCATCTGCCTGCGCCTCGCCCTCAATATGCAGATTGAGTTTGGCTGGAGAGAGCGCAACAGCGCGCTGTGCCAATGCCATTGGCAAAGGCCCCGGCGCGATGCGCTGCCACAGGGACGCAAGCTCTGTCAGTCGCTGTGCATCAATGCCAATGTCAAAGGCGCCGCTCTGCCCTTGCAGCATGCCACTGGCATTCACATCAGCCCCGCCCAGACCCGCAATCGAGAATGTCTCGAGCCGCAAGGTCTCGCGGTTCTGCACAAGTTTGAGCGAGATGCGCCCTGCATCCACAACGCCCTCTCCAAACCGCGCAAGGCGCACACCGCGCGCTGCCAAGCTCAATGACATATCAGCACCGCGCAAAGCAGCGCTCGGTCCAGACAGATCAGGCAAGCCATCCAGATCAAGCGCATCGCTGGTCAGATCAGCAAAGAAGCGCGGACGCTCGCCACCAATGGCGCGCGTATAGGCAAGCGCGCCCGACAGATTGGAGCGATCAAGACGCAATCGCAGGCCGCGCGCAGAAACACCCGCACCCGATAGATCGACATCGCCAGCAATCTCGAGATTGCGCACAGGCAAGCGACGCAGCATCTGCGCTTGCTCGGGCAAGAGTGGCGCCATCCAATCAGCAAGACGGATCGGCTCGCGCAGAGAGGCCTGGACCTTGCCCTCATAACGCGCCGCAAAGCCTGTCTCGATCACACCATTGAGCTGCAGCTGCGCTCGGCCGGGCAAAGTCGCGGCAAGATCAATCAGCACAGGCGCTATGCCTTTGCGTGACAGATCAAGCGACACATCATTGACGCCCTCACCGCCCATCAAAATGGTTGGTGTCGTCAGTTTGAGCGCGATGTCAGTATCGCTCAAGGCGCCCGCGCCAAATCCCATGACCGCAGCGCGCAGACCTGCAATCTTGTCAAAGGCACGATCCAAATCGAGCTGACGCGATTGCCACTGCATCTCGATACGGGGCTTGTCGAAATGCAGATTGAGCGCACCTGTGAGGGTCAAAGCACCCTCTTCGCCGCCCACACGCAGCTCCACCGTTTCGGCGCGCAATTGCTGCGCATCCATCACAACAGGTCCTGCAAGCCGCCATGCGAAAGGCTGAGTGGCAGAGGCCATCGCCTGCCCCTCAAAACGTGGCTTGGCACCGAGTACAAGCGCGCCATCAAGATCGAGACGCGAAAGGCCCGCAGCCTCATCGCTGGTGAATTTCAGCCGCAGGCGATCAGCCTCAATGGCCCCTGTCGAAAAGCGCCAGCCAACCGCAACATCCTCACGTTTGAACTGGCCCTGCCCCTTGAACGGCCCTGCAAGGGATGACGCCTCGCCCGACAGATCAACCTCATTGAGGACGGCGATCTCCCGGCCGCTCTCACGCAACACAAAACGCGCCTTCTCAAGGCTCAGCTTTTCGATCTGGATATCGGGCGCATCAGCGCCTGCTGTGCGAAGGCGATCAATCGCAATCTCCACCTGCGGCTCTTGAAAGCTTGCTTCCATGAAGCGCAATTCACCGCGCAGCAGCGGCATGACGGCAAGCTCCAACCGCACAGCGCGGGAGCGCAGCGCAATGGCGCCATTCTGCCCAAATTCCAAAGCATCGACCTGCAAACGCGGCGTTGGCAGCAAAGACACATCAATGCGCCCCTGCGTCGAGATGCGCGTGCCCATGGCTTGTGAGAGCTGCGCCTCGACGAAACTGCGCTGCGCGGTCCAGTCAACAAACATCGGCCCAAAAAGCGCTGCGCAAAGCGCAACGATGAGCACGGATGCAGCTATGGTCAGGCTTTCGCGCAATGGGGCAGATCCATCTATCGCCCCACTCTAGCGTGATTCACCGGCCAAAAGCTAAGCATCAGCGTGACAGCCCTCAGGGCTTCTGCAAGAAGCTCTCGAGCACCATCTTGCGGCCAGCCTTATCGAATTCGACCGTGATCTTGTTGCCGTCCGCGCTGGCCACCGTGCCATTTCCAAATTTGATGTGGAAAACACGCATGCCCGGTGCCAGCGATGAGCCGCCCGTGGACTTGGCCACAAGCTCGCCTTCGATCATCGCAGGGCCTTTGCGGGCAGCACCCGGCTTGCCCCAACTGCCCGAGGACGAACCAGATTGTTCAGTGCGCCGTGACTGCGCTCTTTGCCAGCCCGGCGTCGAATAGCTTGAAGTATAGGTGTCTATATTGGCAAAGCGCGATTGCGCATAACCGCCATAGCTCGTGCCTGACGCGGCCTCGACAACCTCCACATGATCGCTCGGCAATTCGTCGAGAAAGCGCGAAGGAATAGTCGTCTGCCACAGGCCGTGGATGCGCCGGTTGGTGGCAAAATAAATATGGCATTGGCGCTTGGCGCGCGTGATGCCGACATAGGCCAGACGCCGCTCTTCTTCGAGCCCCGCGCGGCCATTGTCATCCAGCGAGCGTTGATGGGGAAAGAGCCCCTCTTCCCAACCGGGCAGAAACACAACGTCGAACTCAAGGCCCTTGGCCGCATGCAAGGTCATGATGGAGACGCGCTCGCCGCCTTCACGATTCTCCACATCCATCACCAAGGAGATATGCTCAAGGAAGGAGCCCAGATCAGGAAACTCTTCCATGGAGCGCACAAGCTCCTTCAGATTTTCCAATCGGCCAGCCGCATCGGCAGAGCGATCCTTCTGCCACATGTCGGTGTAGCCGGATTCTTCGAGAATGACTTCAGCCAGCTCACTGTGGTTCATCGTCTCAATCAGAGAAGACCAGCGCGCAAAATCCTGCAGCAAAGCACGCAGAGTGCCCCGCGCCTTGGGCTTCAACTCTTCACTCTCCACCACAACACGCGCCGCCTGCATCAAAGGCACACGCTCGCGCCGCGCATAGTCATGCAGCACCTGCACGCTGGCATCCCCAAGGCCCCGCTTGGGCACATTAATGATGCGCTCAAAGGCGAGATCGTCAGAGGATTGCGCAACGCAGCGGATATAGGCGAGCGCATCGCGAATTTCAGCGCGCTCATAAAAGCGCGGACCACCGATCACGCGATAGGGCAGACCCAGAGTGACGAAACGCTCTTCAAATTCGCGCATCTGGAAGGAGGCGCGCACAAGGATCGCAACCTCATCGAGATTCTGCTTCTGGCGCTGCAATTGCTCGATCTGCTCACCAACCGTGCGGGCCTCTTCTTCAGAATCCCACACGCCTGTGACCGTCGGCTTGTCGCCATCATCGCCGTCCGTAAACAGCGTTTTGCCCAAACGCCCTTCATTATTGGCGATGAGATGGGCCGCAGCAGCCAGAATATGCGCAGTCGAGCGATAGTTACGCTCGAGACGAATGACTTTCGCGCCGGGGAAATCTTTTTCAAAGCGCAGGATATTGTCGACCTCTGCGCCGCGCCAGCCATAGATCGACTGGTCGTCATCACCCACGCAGCACACATTGTTGCGGCCCTGCGCCAGAAGACGCAGCCACAAATATTGCACCGTATTGGTGTCTTGATACTCATCGACCAAAATATAGCGGAAGCGGTTCTGGAACTGCTTCAACACATCAGGATGATCGCGCAGCAACCGCAGGCTCTCCAGCAACAGATCACCAAAGTCCGTCGCATTGAGAACCTTCAAACGGTCCTGATACATTTGATAGAGCTTGCCGCCCTTGCCATTGGCAAAAGCCCCCGCTTCGCCCGCAGGCACGCGGGCTGGATCAAGCCCGCGATTTTTCCAATTGTCGATTTGATGGGCAAGCGCGCGCGCAGGCCAGCGCTTGTCGTCAATATCTTCAGCCTGCAGCACCTGCTTCAGCAAACGGATTTGATCATCCGTGTCGAGAATGGTGAAGCCACTCTTCAAGCCGACAAGTTCGGCATGTTGGCGCAATATCTTCGTGCCAATCGAATGGAAAGTGCCAAGCCAGGGCATGCCCTCAGCGGTCGGGCCTGCCAGCAAAGCAACGCGCTCTTTCATTTCGCGCGCGGCTTTGTTGGTGAAGGTGACGGCGAGAATTTCATGCGCCCGCGCGCGGCCTGTGGCGATGATATGTGCGATGCGCGTGGTCAAAACGCGCGTCTTGCCCGTCCCCGCGCCCGCCAGAACGAGCACAGGCCCGTCCATGCTCTCCACCGCCTCGCGCTGCTCGGGATTGAGCCCCTCCAAATAGCGCGATGCAGCGCCCATGGCGGCAGCGCGCGCACGCGCGGCAATGCCACCCTCCCGAGGGACCGGGGCAACGGAAGCAAAGTCAGGCTCTTCGGCGCCAGAAAGGTCGAAGGGATCGGACAAGAAGGAGGGCCTCGAATGAGAACAGAAGTAGAATCCTTCTACGCCCAACCGCGCCCCATGGCCACCCCTTCAAGGCAGCCTATCCCCCTCAAAGGCCGGTCACGAACTTGGCCATGACCAAAATCATGGCAATCTGCATGACACCCTGAAAACCAACGAAATAAATATAGAGCTTCATCAGCTGACCAATTCGCGCCTTGTCAGGCTCTGGCTTGCGCAGCTCCAGATAGACCCGGACATTGGTGGGCAGCAGCAGCCCCAGCCCCTGCACTGTCAAAATGGTGATGATGATGAGCGCTGCCAGCACCCAGCCATATTGCGGCCAGTCCACATCCAGAAAGCCAAGCTGCTGGGCATGATACCAACCAGTCGTGCCGGTGATGATGGCGAGCGTGGGCATGAGAAAGAGCGTGCGCGGCACAAGCCGCATCGTCACTGCGCGCCGCGCCTCAAAGGGGGCAGAGCGCAGCGCAGGCCCCACAAAGAAGCCCATGAAGAGGTCAATGCCGGTCCACAAGACCCCCGACATCACATGCATGAAATTGAGCCAGAACCGGTCGCCCGAGCGAATGACAAACACCATCAGCACCAGCAGTCCCGCATAGGCTGCCACATGCAAAGGATTCACCGAGGGCGCTGCCTCTTGCACACTCACATCACTCATTAGGGGGCCTTTCTGGCGCGACAGATTGGCACGCCGGGTGTGCATGCAATGCCGGGCGTCGAACATTGCATCTCGCCCGCACTGCTGCGCGTACAGATCTGGCAGGCGTTGGTCCACTCAACGCAGTCAGGATTCTCCGCCCCAAAGCTGAAAACCGTTGCAGGCATGGCTTCAGCTGCCGGCAGTGAAGGCGCGCGCGGCTCATCACCGAGCACAGGCGCGGCGATGACACAGATGAGAAGGGCCAAGACTGAGCGTTTCATAGGCCCAGTCTAGACCGCTTGCTGGCTCGCGCCAATCAGGCAACTTTGCGCGGGACGAAGCGCTCGCTTTTAAGCGCCTCCTGCGCGCCCTCAACACCCGCCTCATGATATTCAGCATCCTCATTGACGCCCCAGATGTCGAAGAGGCGCCGACCCGCCAGAATATTGCGCGCCGTCAACATGGCCGTCATCATCGCATGGTCCTGATTGTTATATTTGTGCATGCCATTGCGCCCGACCAGATGCAGCCCCGCCCAATTGGCCTCAAGATCCATGCGCACGGCATCAACATGTGTGCGATAGGCATCATCATAAACGGGATAGGCTTTGGGTTGCCGCACGACACAGGCATCAACCACTTCGTCGGCTTTCAACAAGCCGATCTTCTCGATCTCGCGCCGCGCCAAGGCCCCCAGATCCTCATCACTCATGGTCCACAGCCCATCGCCTTCAAAGCAGAAATATTCAAGACCAAGACAGGTCATGCCTTCTTCAGGGACAAGCTCGGGCGACCATGAGCGGAAGTTCTGCACACGCCCGACTTTGACAGAAGGGTCGTGGATATAGATCCAATTGTCGGGGAAATCTTTGGAGCTGCGCGCGATGAGCGCAACGGTGAGGAAGTCGCGATAGCGCAACGCTTGCGCATGGGGCAGGCTTTGCGGTTGCGGCGACAGGCACCCCATCAATTCGGTGATTGGCGCAGAGGAGATGACATGGCGGGCGCGCCAGCTGCGCATCATGTCATCGCTACCGCGCGCGGTGACAACAAAGGCATCATAATCGGCATCATGCATGATGCGTTCGAGCTTGTGGCCCATCAGCAATGTGCCGCCCTGCGCCGTCACCTTGTTCGCGCAAGCCTCCCACAACATGCCGGGGCCTTTGCGAGGATAGCGAAAGCTCTCGATCAAAGTCTTGATCACAGCCCCGCCCTTTTTGGCAGGCGAGCGGCGGAAGGAGCGCGCCAAAGCATGGGTGACAGCGGCCGCAAGATTAAGCCCCTTGATGCGCTGTGCTGCCCAGTCGGCAGAGATCTCATCGCAGGACATGCCCCAAACTTTTTCCGTATAGGTTTTGAAAAAGATCGAGAACAGGCGTTCGCCAAATTGATTGCGCACCCAGTCATGGAAAGAGCGCGGATTGGCAATCGGTTTCCACCGCGCATGAGCATAAGAGAGCATGCACAAAGCGCTCTCGATCAGTCCCAGATTGCGCAGCGCCTCAAAGGCACTTAGCGGATAGGAATAATATTTACCGCCATAAAAGATGCGCGACAGGCGCGGACGCTCAACAAAATCCTGCGGCAAAATCTCATCCCACAGATCAACAACCTCTTTGGATTTTGAAAAGAAGCGATGGCCGCCGATGTCGAAGAGATAGCCTTTGTAATTCACAGTCCGGCTAATGCCGCCAACATATTCATCATCTTGTTCTATGACCAAAACGCGCTGGCCAGACTTGGTCAATTCATAAGCAGCGGTGAGACCTGCAGGGCCTGCGCCAATCACCAGTGTGTCAAAAACCTCAACCATGAAAGCTCCTTAAAAATCCGTCCGCCCGCGTGGGCGCTGTGCAAAAGTAACGAGGCTCTGGCCAGCAAAAGACAGAGCCGCTGCTGCAACAGCAGAGATCAGCAATGCGAGAAGTGGATGCAGCGCTGCGCCATAGACGAGCGACAAAAACAAAAGATAATTGAAGCCCTGAACGAGGGCCGCAACACCGACATAGCGCAGCAGCTCGTGCCACCAGGCCCGTCCGCTGGGTTCAAATGTGATGATGCGATTGAGCGCCCAGGTGACGAGCGTGGCGGCTGGCAAAGACAGGCCACGCGCCCATTGCGCGCTCGCACCGCTTTGGAACAAAGCCCAAAAGAGCGCGCTATCGCAGGCAAGGCCCACAAGACCAACGCCCAAAAAGCGAACCAACCGGCCAAACACCGGATAAGTCAGGAAGAGAAGTTGAAGCTGCGCGGGAATATCGCGCGTGATGAAAACAAGTGTTTTGGCCATGACGTCACAAAGAGAAAAAGAAACAAAGACTTAGAAAAATGCGCCGCAAATGCGCTCAATAACCTCTCTATTGTGCATGATCGGCGCGTCCGCGCAAGCCAAGGCGCACCCCACAATGGGCCAATTGCTTGGCAAGCTTAAAGGATCGCCAGCCCCGCCCGGCATATCGACAAAAGCGCGCCCCGCATGTTACCCAGCCCCATGCTCGAAGGTCTCCCCCCCAACAATGCATCCTTTGTGATGCGCCTGCGCTGCGATGAAGCCACGGCCGTGGCCGTCGCTGACATCATCGTGGAAACCCACGACCCTGCAGAGACGGCGGCTGCCGCTTTTGAAGAGAGCCCCAACGAGACGAAAAACTGGGACGCCCTGCCCTGGCTGGTCGAAGTCTATTTCGCCTATGAGCCTGATCAGGACTGGATCCGCGAACTCGTGGCCACGGCTGCCGGACAGGCTGCCGCTGACGCAATCGAATTTGATACGATCTCGCAAAAGGACTGGGTTGCCTCTTCTCTCGAAGGCCTCGCCCCTGTGCGCGCGGGCCGCTTCCTCGTCCATGGCTCGCATGACAGGGACAAGGTGCGCCCCAATGACATCGCCCTTGAGATCGAAGCCGCCCTCGCCTTTGGCACAGGCCATCATGGCACGACGCGCGGCTGCCTCTTGATGCTCGATGCGATTTTGAAAGAGCGCCGCCCCGAGCGCGTCCTCGATGTTGGCACGGGCACGGGTGTTCTGGCACTGGCCGCTGCGCGCTATTTGCGCGAGTCGGTCACTTGCAGCGATATTGACCCGATTGCGGTTGAGGCTGCGCGCTCCAATGCCGTGCTGAATGGGGCCGGACCTTGGGTTCGCCCGGTTGTCGCGCGCGGTGTGCAGCATCCTGAAATTCAGGGCGATGGGCCCTACGATCTCATCTTCGCCAATATTCTGGCGCGGCCTTTGCGGGCGCTCGCCCCTTCGATCTGCGCGCTGGCCACCGAAGACATCGTGCTGTCCGGCCTTTTGAATGGCGATGTCCCCGGCGTATTGTCGAGCTATGGCGCGCAGGGTTTCAAACTCACGCGCCGCATTGATCTGGAAGGCTGGGCCTGTTTGCGCCTGCGCCGGGGCGGTGGCTCGCGCCGTCCCATCCTCGATGACGACGATGATGATGACGATTGCTAGGGCGCCGCGCGGCCTTTAGGCTGGCGCTATGTTTGAAAGCCACTTCCAATCCTTCGACGATCCCGCCGACAAAAGCCTCGGCCTCGCGCGCCTCGCGCAGCTGCGCCTCGAAATTGCGCGGCGCGGTTTTGACGGCTTTTTGGTGCCACGCACCGACGAACATCAAAATGAATATGTTCCGCCCTCGGGCGAGCGGCTCGCTTGGTTGACGGGCTTCACCGGCTCGGCAGGCATGGCCATCGTGCTCGAGACCGAGGCCGCGATCTTTGTCGATGGGCGCTACACGTTGCAGATACGCGATCAAGTCGATCTGCAAGCCTTCGCCCCTTTCAACAGTGGCGAGACATCCCCCGACCAATGGCTGAAAACACATTCCACCAAAGGCATACGGATCGCTTATGATCCATGGCTGCACACGCCCGGCCAGCTCGCGCGCTTTGAAAAAGCGCTCAGCGCGGTTGGTGCTGTGCTTGTCGCCGCTGAGCCCAATCCGATTGACGTGATCTGGCTCGACCAGCCAGAGCCACCTCAGGGCCTTGTGCAGATCCACCCCGAGAAACTCGCCGGTGAAAGCGCCGCAGCCAAAATCGCGCATGTGCAAGAAGCGATGGGCGAAGCCAGTGCGCTGGTCATGAGCGACCCCCATGCAATTGCGTGGACGCTGAATATACGCGGCCATGATGTGGCCCATACGCCGATTGCTTTGTGCTTTGCGATTGTTCCGCGCAGCGGCAAGCCAACACTTTTCATCGATCCGCGCAAAGTGGACGCAGCCACGAAAGACCAGCTTGCAGCCCTGACAGATTTTGCAGGACCCGCACAGCTCGTCCCGCAGCTGCGCGAACTTGCTGCAACAGGCGCCTTGGTGCGCTTTGACTCTGGCACGGTTCCAGCCCGTCTTGTGCAGAGCGTCGAGGCCGCTGGCGGCAAGACGGAGTTGAGCGTTGATCCCACAGCGCTTTTGAAGGCGCGCAAGAACAAGGCCGAATTGCGCGGCATGCGCGCGGCCCATCTGCGCGATGGTTTGGCCGTTGCGCGTTTTCTGGCTTGGTTTTCGCAAGAGGCCAGCAAGGGCAAACTCACCGAGATCAGCGCGACACAGGCGCTGGAGAGCTTCCGCCGCGCTACCAAAAAGCTCAAAGACATCTCCTTCCCCACAATCTCCGGCATGGGGCCCAATGGCGCGATTGTTCATTATCGCGTGACGCAGAAGACGGATCGCAAACTGACGCGCGGTCTCTTCCTGATCGATTCAGGCGCGCAATATGAAGATGGTACGACCGACATCACGCGCACCATTGCCATTGGCAAACCAACTGCGCAAATGCGCGATCACTATACGCGCGTCCTCAAAGGCCATATTGCAATTGCCACCAGCGTCTTTCCGCAAGGTGTTTCAGGCGCGCAGCTCGACAGTTTTGCCCGCCGCGCTTTGTGGGATGTCGGGCTTGATTTTGACCATGGCACAGGCCACGGCGTTGGCTCTTATCTGTCGGTGCATGAAGGCCCCCAGCGCATCTCCAAACTCGGTCATGTCACGCTGGAGCCGGGTATGATCCTCTCCAATGAACCGGGCTATTACAAAACGGGTCATTATGGGATCCGTCTGGAAAATCTGGTCGTCGTTGAGCCGCGCAAGATCGAGGGCGCTGAGCGCAAGATGCTCGGCTTTGAAACCCTCACCCTCGCGCCCTTTGATGCTGCTTTGATCGAGCCCAAACTCTTGTCCGCGCAAGAGCTGCAATGGCTCAATGCCTATCATGCGCGCTTGCGCAAAGAGCTGCTCCCCAAGCTCGATGCTGCCACACGCAAATGGCTCACCTCAGCCACCAAGGCCATCAAGCGGTCTTGATGAGCAAAGCCGAGCCCGCCGGCACATAGGCCGATAGGCTTTGCCCGCTCGTCTGCAGAGAAAACTCCGGCTCTCTGCGCGCAAGGCCATCTGCGACACTGATGGACTCGCCCTGTATCTGCACGCCCGTCTTGGCCGACAAATCGGGGGCCGTGAGTGCGATGGCCCTCGCCTGAGCGACAATTGTGGGGAGCTTCAATGTCAGCTCGAACGAGCGCTGCGGATCTTTATTAACGAGCACCGTGCTGATGCCAGCCTGTGTCTGCACGCAATAGATCGAGAGATTGGCCCCACCTGCGTCCATCTGCGTGTGCAGCAAGCGTCCCTCGCCAATCATTTTGAAAAAGAGCAAACCGTAATACTCAGGTCTGATCTTCACCAATTTGGAACGATCAAATTCGAGCGGCGTATAGGCAGCCGAACGGCCTGTGTGAAAATGCACGCCCGACCCGCCACCTTTGGCAATGGTGAACATAAAATCGAGCGACCAGAGCGCGGAGGCAAAACTATCGCTCACACCGTGACGCCCGCCACCTACAGCAGAGTTGGATTCGGTAAAGCGCAATGGCACGCCCAATTGATCGGCCGCCGCCTTGAGCGCGGGCAACATCGCAGGGCGCTTGCCCAAACCAATTGTGAGCGCTGGATCAGGCGTGACGAGCAAGGCCTCAATCGTGGGCGCATCATCGGCATGGAGGCGGTAGTGATGCTGGCTCAAAAATTTCATATAGGATTTATCGACCGAGCGCGCGAAGGGAAGCGCATAGCTCTCCACCGCGCCGCCTGTCGCATCAGGCCCAGAAAACATCGCATGGGGAACGCGGCGCGAGATCGCTTGGCGAATGCGCTCCCATTGCGCGCGATAAAGATCAAAGGTCCAGTCCTTCGCGCCTTGGGGAGCGGGATAGTTTTTGCGAAAAAGATTGGGCTCGTTGCCAATCTCAAAGCACACAAGACTATCGCCCAAGCGCCGAGCAACATAAGCAGCCTCATCAGCTGCAGCTTCCTCACTGCCCTGCGCGAGATTGATGCCGTAAATGACCTCCCATCCCGCTTCTTTGATGAAAGGCGCAAAGTCATCAATATCGCCTTTGGAAATTTGCCGCGCGACATTGCCCGACCCATCGGGCACCCAAGCCAGCTGATCTGAGGCCGCACCGCCAAGGCGCATGATACCCGGACCGATGGCGCGTAACGCCGTCAACAGATCGCGATTGTACAAAGACAAAGTGCGCGGCACGAGGCTCGACTTCTCAAAGCTCAGACCAAGAAATTTCGGCCCAATCAGCGCGCCACCAAACGAGCCCACACGCGCATTCGCAGACACCAATTGGCCTTTGGGCCGGGGTTGCGGGATCGTGCGATCAGCAACGGTGCGCGCCTGTAGAGGCATGAAAGGGGCTGCAGCAAGAGATATGGCGGCAGCAGCGCCGCCACGCAGCATATGGCGCCTTGATGAGGAATGATGATGCGCGTGAAATTTGAGCGTCATGCAAATGCCCTCCTAAAATAAACAGGCAGAAATATAAAATCAAACAGCTGTGACAAGCACAGCCATCAGCGACGGCACATAGAATGTCGCTCTTTGCTCATGAACGGAAACTGAATAGGGCGCGCCCATCGTACCAAGACCATTGACGACACTCACGCTCGCACCTTGAATTTCGATTCCGGTCTTTGACGTAAGGCCCGGACCCGACAGCTGAATGGCCGTGACCTTGCTGGGTGTGCTCGGCAGTTGCAGCGTAACTTTGAAAGATTGCGTGGCATCTTTGTTCACAAACAGCGTATTCACGCGTCCGGCGCTTTGAATCGCATAGACCGAAATATTCGCACCGCCCGCCTCGATCGTGGCAGTGAGAAGCTTGCCCTGCCCCATCATCTTAAACAGCAAATAGCTATAATAGGCAGGGCGCACCTCAACCAGCAAAGAGCCCTCAAAACCCAAAGGCGAATAAGAAACGAGCCCGCCGGAATGAAAATTAACGCCCTCAGCACCACCCTTTGCAGCAGTAAGCAAGAGGTCCAGCGCCCATAGAGCGGAACCATAAACATCGCTGATCCCCGGAACACCCCCATCGATTCCGGAATTCACCTCGGTTAAGCGAAAGGGGACGCCAAGATCATCGGCTGCAATTTTCAAAGTCGGCAGACGCGCGGGCTCGACTGAGCTACCAAGCGTAAGTTGTGGATCTGGAGTTGTGAGCAAGAAATCCAAAGATTTTGGATCATTACCATGAATTCGATAATGATGCTGGGTCAGCAGATTCAACCGTGTCTTGTCGAGGGATTTGGCAAAAGGCGTCGCATAGGTCGCAAGATTATTGGCCGCTTCTGGACCTGAAAATTTCGCGGTACTGACCCGCGCAACAATCGCACTTCTGAATAGATCCCACTGTGACTTGAAGACCGAATAGCTCCAGTTCTTCGTCTTGTCCGGTGCAATGAAGACATTTCTATAAAGATCCGGCTCATTGCCCAGGGCAAAACAATCGAGACTGTCGCCCAGCTGTTGCGCGGCAAAGGCCGCCTCTTCGGCAGCATCTTCAGGCGTATTCTGAGCCAAATTAATGCCGTAGTTCACGCGCCAGCCAGACGCTTTCACAAAGATCGCAAAATATTCGATATCCCTTTTGGACAGCTGATCAGCCTGACCTCCAGATCCATCCGGCGTCCAGACAACCAAATCCACCGAGCTGCCCCCGATGCGTAGATTGCCGGGACCTAGCTCTTTCAGCCGCGCCAAAAAGTCAGGGTTTGACACAGACAAAGTGCGCGCAATCAGGATCGATTTTTCAAAACTAAGGCCCAGAAAATTGGACCCGACAGACCCGATCTCCACAGGAGTCACAACCGCAGCGGCAGATACGATAAAGCCACTGGGCATGGGCTGGGGATTGGTCAAAGGGTCTGGCACAGGCGATGGCCCGCCGCCACTCCCCCCGCTTCTCGTGCTGCGGTTTCCACCGCATCCAGACAAAAGAGCGCTGAGCGCCAGGCTCGCGCTTGAGCACAAAAGACCACGTCGCGCATTGCGCCAATGGGCACCAGACAACACCTTCGGCATCACCAATCCGATCACTGAAATAAAATAAGAAAATCGCTAATCGACAAAGCTAATCAGAGACAAAATCACCCCAAAAATTCAGATCACGCGCCTTCCCCAATTCTCTGCAACCAATCATCTTCGCTGATGACTTCGATCCCCAGCTCCGCTGCTTTGGCAAGCTTGGAGCCAGCACCTGGACCCGCAACAACAAGGTCCGTCTTCTTCGAGACACTGCCCGCAACCTTGGCACCCAAACGCTCAGCCTGCGCTTTGGCCTCGTCGCGCGTCAAACGCTCAAGCGCGCCAGTGAACACAACGGTCTTACCTGCAACGGGACTATCTGTCTTGACCTCTTCGAGCGCTTGCGGCTCCACAGCAGCCAAAAGCAAATCAAGCTCACGCTCATTATGCGCCTCGCAGAAAAAGTCAGCAACCGCTTCTGCGACAACATCGCCAATGCCACTGATACCATTAATCTCAGCGCGTGCTTCACTCTGCGCATCGCCCGCTTGCGCGGCAACACGGCGCAGGGCTTCGAAAGAGCCGAAGTGACGCGCAAGGCGTTTGGCATTTGTTTCACCCACATGGCGAATACCAAGCGCGAAGATAAATCGGTTGAGCGGGATAATGCGCCGCGCATCAATCGCCGCAAAGAGATTGCGCACAGAGGTTTCGCCAAAGCCTTCAAAATTACGCAGGCGCTGCAAATTGCCCGGCGCTTCATCGCGTTGCTGCAGGGTGAAAATATCGCTCGGCGTTTTTACCATGCCTTTTTCAAAGAAGAACTCGACCTGTTTGTCGCCGAGCCCTTCAATATCCATCGCATTGCGCGAGCAGAAATGTTTGATGCGCTCCACCGCCTGCGCCGGACAGATCAGACCGCCCGTGCAACGACGCACCGCATCCACCTCGCCCTTCTCATCGATCTCGCGCACAGCAACCGAACCGCAGGCCGGACAGTGGTGAGGAAACTGATAGGCGCGCGCATCTGCGGAGCGTTTCTCTTCCACCACGCGCACGATCTGCGGAATGACATCACCCGCACGCTGCACAACCACCGTATCGCCGATGCGAATATCTTTGCGCGCAATCTCGTCTTCATTGTGCAGCGTCGCATTGGAGACGACGACACCACCAACCGTCACAGGCTCCAACTTCGCGACAGGCGTCAAGGCGCCCGTGCGGCCAACCTGAATTTCAATATCGCGCAAAGCAGTCGTGGCCTGCTCGGCAGGGAATTTATGCGCAACAGCCCAACGCGGGGAGCGCGAAACAAAACCAAGCCGCGCCTGAAGGGCCAGATCATCCACCTTGTAGACGACACCATCAATGTCATAGCCAAGCTTGGCGCGCTCAGCTTCGATGGCGCGATAATGGTCAATCATCTCTTGCGCCGAGCGACACAGAACCGTGCGCGGGTTAACTGGGAACCCAAAGGCCTTGAAAGCCTGCACCATCTCGAACTGCGTCTCAGCCGGCATGGTGCTCATCTCGCCCCAAGCATAGGCGAAGAAATGAAGCGGGCGCTGCGCTGTAATCTTTGCGTCAAGCTGCCGCAAAGATCCCGCTGCCGCATTGCGCGGATTGGCAAAGAGCTTGTCACCCGCTGCCGCCTGACGCTCATTGAGAGCCGCAAAATCAGCATGGCGCATATAGATCTCGCCGCGCACTTCGCACACATCGGGAAAGCGCCCGCTCAGACGATGCGGCACTTCGTGAATTGTGCGCACATTGGCGGTGACATCCTCACCCTCAAATCCATCACCGCGCGTCGCAGCCTGCACAAATTCACCGCGCACATAGCGCAGCGAACAGGACAGGCCGTCGATCTTGGGTTCAGCGGTGAAAGCCAGAGGGGCTGTTGCGCTCAGCCCAAGAAAACGGCGCACGCGGCCAACGAAATCTTCCACCTCACCATCATCAAACACATTGCCCAGCGAGAGCATGGGAACGGCATGTTGCACTTTGGCGAATTTTTCAGAGGGGGCCGCGCCCACTTTCTGCGTGACCAATGCGCGCAGCTCGGGAAAAGCGACCTCAATCGCCTCAAGCCGCCTGCGCAACGCATCATAGTCAGCATCCGAAATGATCGGCGCATCTTGCTGATGATAGCGAAGGTCATGGGCCGCCACATCCTCGGCCAGCCGATCATGTTCGGCGCGGGCCTCAAGCGGCGTGAGCTGGTCGATGGGCAGGGGCTTTTTCATGCCCCAGATTTAACAAAGCCCGGCGCTCCCGCAAAGGCAGGCTCAGTCGGCACCCTGCAACAGGCGGCGGGCGGCCGCGCGGGCCTCTTCGGTGATGGTCGCACCCGACAACATGCGGGCGATCTCCTCGCCGCGCGCCTCATCGAGGAGCTGGGTGATTCGGGTCGCCACACGCTTGCCCTTGTCGGTCGCGCCCTTGGCAATCTGGAAATGGTCGCTGGCGCGTGCCGCCACTTGCGGCGCATGGGTGACAGCGAGCACCTGCACTTTGGCCGCCAGCCTTGCGAGGCGCTGGCCAATGGCATCAGCCACCGCACCGCCCACGCCCGTGTCGATCTCATCGAAGACAAGTGTCGGTGCCGAGCCACGATCCGCCAACGCGACTTTGAGCGCGAGCATAAAACGCGCAAGCTCACCGCCTGAGGCCACTTTCATCAAGGGGCCAGGGCGTGTGCCAGGATTGGTCTGCACCCAGAATTCCACGCGGTCGATACCATCAGCCGAAGCAGCTGACGCATCTGCCTCAATCTGGGTGGTGAAGATCGCGCGCTCCAATTTGAGCGGCGGCAATTCACCATTGACCGTCTTGTCGAGCTGGGAAGCTGCCTTTTTGCGACCAGCTGACAAAGTTGCCGCTGCAGCATGAAAGGCTTTTTCTGCAGCAGCCGTCTCTTTGGCAAGTTTGGTAAGCAGTGCCTCACCTGCATCCAATGCAGCCAAATCTGCCGTGAACCGATCAGCAAGCGCAGGCAGCTCCACAACTGGCACATTATATTTGCGCGCCGCTGCGCGCAGCGCAAAGAGCCGCTCTTCGACACGCTCCAATTCACGCGGATCAAACTCTGCCTCGCGCAAAGCCTGTTCCATGGCCTGCGCAGCCAGCTCCATCGCATCAATCGCTGATGCGAGCGCTTTGACAGAGGGCTCGATCAAGTGCGGGGCTTGCGCAGCACGTCGTTCAAGACGGCGCTGCACAGACGAGAAGCTGGCGATGGGCGAATGATCGCCCGCCAAAGCCTCATGCGCCTCACGCAATTCGCTAGTGACTTTCTCAGCCTGCATCATCGTCTGACGACGACCGGCGAGCGCCTCTTCTTCATTGGGCTGGGCGGCGAGTTTCGACAGCTCCTCATGCGCATGGCGCAGATAGTCGGCCTCTTCACGCGCGCGCGCGATCCGCGCCTCCTCCTCGGCAAGGGCGGTCTTGGCATCGCGCCAAGTGGCATGTGCCTCGCGCGTGGCTGCAAGCTCTTTGCTCAAGCCACCGAACGCATCAATCAAAGCGCGATGCATGGCAGGTTCCACCAATGCGCGATCATCATGCTGGCCGTGAATCTCGACCAGCACTTTGCCGATCTCACGCAGCGCCTGCACACTCACGGGTTGGTCATTGACGAAAGCGCGTGTGCGTCCGTCCGCCATCTGCACACGGCGCAGAATGAGATCGCCATCAATCACGATGTCATGTTTTTGCGCGGCGAGAATGGCGGGATGATCGAGCGGCAGATCAAAAGCCGCACTCACCTGCCCCTGCGCCTGACCCTCGCGCACGAGCGATCCATCGCCGCGCCCGCCCAGAGCCAGAGAAAATGCGTCAAGAAGAATGGACTTGCCAGCGCCGGTCTCGCCCGTCAGCACGACGAGGCCGGGACCGAGCTGCAAATCGAGCCGATCAATCAGGACGATGTCACGGATCGACAGTTGCGCGAGCATGAGCCCTCAGCCGAGCCCGACAGTCTTGAAGGCACGCGAGATCCAGGAGGCCTTATTCTCTTGAGGCTCCAGACCACCGCCCTGCAAACGTGCGAAGGCGTCTTTGTACCATTGGCTGTCAGGATAGTTATGGCCCAGAACGGCAGCGGCCGTCTGTGCCTCTTGGGTGATGCCGAGCGCCATATAGGCTTCGGTGAGACGATAGAGCGCCTCTTCGATGTGACGCGTCGTCTGATATTTGGCGACGACTTCGCGGAAGCGGTTCACAGCGGCGGTGTAATTCTTGCGCGCCAGATAGAAGCGACCAATCGACATCTCTTTGGCCGCCAACTGATCGCGCGTCACCTGAATCTTGTAACGCGCATCTTCAGCATATTCGGACTTGGGATATTTCTCGGCGAGCTGTTCGAACAGTTGCAGGGCCTTTTCGGCACGCTCCTGATCGCGCGAAATATCCGGCACCTGGCTGTAATAGGACATGGCGGCGAGATACATCGCGTAGGGCGCTTCAGGCGTTGAAGGATAGAGCGCGATATAGCGACGCGCATTGGCAATCGCATCGTCCCACTGCGAGGCCTGATAGTTGGAATAGATCTGCATGACCATGCCGCGGCGCGAATGCGAGGAGAAGGGATATTGCTTCTCAAGATCCGCGAACTTTTTGGCAGCACCTTCGCCATCGCCCTTTTGCAAGCGCGCAAGGCCCTGATCATAGATCTGGTCAGCGGGCTCTTCGGGTAGAATCTTTGTCTCGTATTTCTCACCACCAAAGGGGTTGAGGGATTCGAGCGTGGAGCAAGCCGCCAAAGGGAACATCATGCCAATGGCCAACGCGAGGCGCGCCAACACAGGGCCATCCACCCGACGGGCCGAATATGAATTTGCAGACAAGATCATGCCAAACTCTCAGCCAGCGTTCAAAATGGGACGCGGAGCACCTTGCAACCGGATCCGCTATTTATCTCATAAGCCGCCGGAATGCCACTATGGCTCCTTCCCGCGCCTTCACCCCTGTTCAGACCGCCTGATTATGGCCGGAGCAAGTCAAAAAACAGTTCACGGCCGCTGAGGGGCGGCCGTGCGGTCTTTTCGACACAATGGGGATCAGTTGGCCTCGGGCGCAAAAGCCGGGCGCAGGCCAAAGGCATGTTCAGCGCGGGCCGGCTCGCGGCGCGGCTGGCTCTCGATGATCTGATAATTGGCGCGATCAGCAAAGAGTGCCTCAAGCACAGCCACATTCATCTTGTGGCCGCCGCAGAAGGAGCGATAGCAGCCAATGAGCGGCAGGCCAGCCAGAGCCAGATCGCCGACGGCATCAAGGGTCTTGTGGCAGACGAATTCATCCGGGTAGCGCAGACCGCCCGGATTGAGAATGCGGTCGCCATCAAGGGCCACCGTATTGTCCAAAGAGGCGCCGAGCGCGAAGCCAGCCTTCCACAGACGCTCCACATCACGGATGAAGCCGAAGGTGCGGGCGCGCGACAATTCATTGCGGAAGACGGTGGGATCAAGATCCACGACCTTCTTCTGACGGCCAATGACGCCAGCGGCAAAATCAATCTCGACCTCGAGGCGGAAGCCACGGTCGGCAGGGCGCAGTTCAGAGAAGGCACGGCCATTCTCAACACGCACCGTCTTGAGCACTTTCACATAGCGGCGCGCAGCGGTGAGCTGCGTCAGGCCGACCTGATCAATGGCCTCAACAAAGTCTGCCGAAGAGCCATCCATAATGGGCATTTCCGGGCCGTCGATCTCAACCACGGCATTGTCAACGCCAAGGCCGCAGAGAGCGGCCAGAAGATGTTCAACCGTGGAGACCGAAGCATCAGCTGCACCCACAACGGTGCACAGCTCGGTCATCGACACTTGCGAATATTTCGCCTCGATCAGGCGCTCGCGACCACCGGGCAGACCGGTGCGCAGAAAGGAGATGCCGCTATTGGCCTCGGAAGGATGCAGAACCAGACGGGCGGGTGCGTTGGAATGGACGCCTGCGCCGGAAAGAACCACGCGGTCACGCAGGGTCGTTTGTTTCACTGCCGTCATGTCACTCTGTCCTATGCCCGGCGGGAGAACCGGGGCGAGACCTGCAGCTCTGGCATGACGCCGGGGCGGAAGGTCCGGAGCCCTTACGGGCTGAATGGTTAGGATCAAGCCGGACGAATCCCTGCCTGAACAGTGGCGAAAATAAGCTGGCTGAGCGGTGGAACAAAATCACTCTTTCTTACGCTCTGTAACACCGCCAAGCCGTCGCCACTGATACAGCTTCTAATGAAATTGTTGTTTTTCAATTAATTAGGGCGCCCGGACCGAAGTCGGGGCGCCCCAAAAGCTGTTATGAATGGTTAGGCTTTAGTTGGCCTGACGGCGCAGAAAAGCCGGGATTTCGAGCTGGTCTTCCTCAGCCGTGCGGGCCTGCTGGGTGACCCGCTGGGGCTCGACACGCGGGCCGGCCGGAGGGCGACGCTGGCCATATTCAGCGTGAACGGGGCCAGGAGCCACGGGGCGCTGCATCTGGGGACGCGGTGCCGGCTGAGCCTGGGGCTCTTCCTGACGGCTCAGGCCAAAGGCGGCCAGACGGTCAAGCAAGGTGCGGCGCTTGGCATCGGGCGAATGGACCTGCTGGGCCTCAGGATTGTGGTGGGCTTCCCACTGGGCACGGGCCGGGGTGGGCAGCTCATCAATCGAGGGCATACGGGTCTGGCGAACGGGCTGTTCAGCCACCGGGGGGATGAACGGGCCGGGCTGGAACTCAGGCTCGGGGGCATAGGCCTCCTGCATGGGCTCCTGATAGGTCGCAACGGGGCGCTGCATTGGCTGCACCTGCACACCCTGCGGCATGGCATAGGACTGGGCCTGCGGCTGGGGCTGATAGGCAGGCTCGACGGGCGCAGGTGCGACCGGGGCGAGCGGCACCATCTGCTCCATGACGGGCTCTGCGGGGCGGGCCAATTCGGGGCTGCGCGGCTGGGTGGTGGCGCGCAAGCGGGCCGCCACATCAGCAATGCGCGTTTCGGTCGCATTCAGCTCGCGGGCATGGATCGGCTGGTCGATGCCGGTAGCCACAACCGAGACGCGGATGATGCCATTCAGCGATTCATCGAAGGTCGCGCCGAGGATGATATTGGCATCCTCGTCCACTTCCTGACGGATGCGGCTGGCAGCCTCATCAACTTCATAAAGAGTCATGTCGCTGCCGCCAGTGATCGAGATCAGCAGGCCGCGCGCGCCGCGCATCGAGACTTCATCGAGCAGCGGATTGGCGATGGCAGCTTCAGCCGCGAGGATCGCGCGCTTCTCGCCAGAGGCTTCGCCCGTACCCATCATGGCCTTGCCCATTTCGCGCATGATGGAGCGAACGTCCGCAAAGTCGAGATTGACGAGGCCCTGCTTGACCATCAGATCGGTGATGGAGGCAACGCCGGAATAAAGAACCTGATCGGCCATGGCGAAGGCGTCCGCGAAGGTCGTCTTCTCATTGGCCACGCGGAAGAGGTTCTGGTTGGGGATGACGATGAGGGTATCGACAGCCTTGGTCAGTTCCTGAATGCCAGCTTCTGCGATGCGCATGCGGCGCATGCCTTCGAAGTGGAAGGGCTTGGTGACAACACCCACCGTCAGAATGCCCATCTCGCGAGCAATGCGCGCGATGACAGGAGCTGCACCCGTGCCGGTGCCGCCGCCCATGCCGCCGGTGACAAAGCACATATGCGCGCCAGCCAGATGATCGCGGATTTCTTCGATGGCCTCTTCAGCCGCCGCGCGACCAACTTCAGGCTGTGCGCCAGCGCCCAAGCCCTCAGTGACCTGCAGGCCCATCTGGATGATACGGTCTGCCTTGGAGCTGGTGAGCGCCTGAGCATCGGTATTGGCAACGATGAACTCCACGCCCGTCAGGCCAGAGACAATCATGTTGTTCACAGCATTGCAGCCTGCGCCGCCAACACCGGCAACCATGATCCGGGGCTTCAGTTCCTGCAGTTCAGGAGCTTGGAAATTAATCGTCATCGTCTGGCCTCTCGACGTTGGACGCTTGCGTCCGGTTCACCCTCATCCCCCAAACGTGCGCGCCGCGCGCCCGTCCAAAGGCTGTTCGTTAAAAACTTTCCTTCAACCAGCGACCGACGCGGGTGATGTATCCATCCGTGCCGGTTGCCGCATAGCCCGTATTTCCACGCGGCTCGAAATGCTCGATACCCGCGACTTGCGGATAAACGAGCAGACCGACGGACGCGGCGAAAGCCGGATTCTTGGCTGATTCTGGCAGGCCCTGAATGCCGAGCGGACGCCCGACACGAACCTGCGAGGAAATGATGCGACTGGCGGCTTCAGGCAGACCCGTCAGCTGTGAGGCACCGCCCGTCATGATGAGGCGGCGACCAGCTTGGGGACCATAGCCCGCAGCCTTCAAACGATCGCGCACGAGTTCGAGGATCTCCTCGACACGCGGCTTGATGATGCGCACCAGCTGCGACTTGGGCAGATGCTGGGGCTGCGCACCATCGTCACCCACGCTCGTCACCGAGATCGTCTCGCGATCATCAGAGGCCGACGGCATGCACGAACCATAGAAGGTCTTGAGACGCTCAGCATCGCTGAGGCGAATGGTCAGGCCGCGCGCAATATCCATGGTGACGTGATTGCCACCCAGCGCAAAGCCATCGACATGGGTGAGATGACCATTGGAGAACACACCAATCGTGGTCGTGCCACCACCAAAATCAACCAGCGCGCAACCAAGCTGCGCCTCATCATCAACCAAGACCGACAGGCCCGCCGCATAAGGCGTGGCGATGACGGCTTCGATATTGAGATGGCAACGCTCGACCGCGAGCATCAGATTGCGCACAGCCGCCGTATCGCAAGACACGACATGCATGGCTGCGCCCAGCTCTTCGCCCATCATCCCTTTGGGATCGCGAATGCCGGTCATGGAGTCGACCGAAAAACCATTGGGCAGCGAATGCAAGACAGCGCGGCCCTGCTCGGCAGTGCAAGAGGCGGCTGCCTCCAGCACGCGATGCGTATCAGCTTCGCGCACAGCCTTGCCGCCAAGGCGCACATTGGCGCTGTAGAGATGCGAGCCCAGACGACCACCCGTCACATTGACGATGACGCTCTCAACCTGCACGCGCGCCATGCGCTCAGCCGAGTCGACCGCCAAGCGGATCGCATGTTCGGCCTCTTCCATATCAATGACAGCGCCGCCTTTGAGACCGCGCGATTGCTGATGGCCAATGCCCAGAATGCGGCAACGATGCGTGCGCCCGCGCAGCATCTCAGAAGGCTCAGCAGGCATCAGACGCGCAATCAGGCACGCCACTTTGGACGTGCCAACATCCAGCACCGACAGGATCGTGGTCTTGCGCGCCGACAGCGGCTTCATGCGCGGCGTATAGATGCGCGAATTCACGATTGGCCCCCCTTCTTGCGGCGAGGCATCGCAGCCTCACGCGCAGCCATCGCCTCTTCCGTCAGACGGGCAAAGATGCGACCGGGGACGCGCAGATCAACCGAGACCAGATCCTTGTCGAGCAAGCGATGGTCGCGCGCCATGGCCGCAAATTGGGCAATGGCGGCTTCAGGATCATTCTCGGGCAGTTTCACATCAAGACCAGTCGTCATCTTGAGCGTCCAGCGACGCTCACCCACAAGAATGCCAGCGCGGATGCGGCTGCGCATATCACCTGCGGCATCAACGATACGAAGATATTCGGCCACGCGCTCATTGGCGCCAGGCCCAACAACGAAGGGCATGTCTTCAGCCGGTGTGTCCGTCAGCTCCTGAATGGGATAGCCATCCTTGGAGACGAGAACGAGCTGGCCTTCACGCTGCCAAACAGCGAAAGGCTCGCGCTCAACAAACTCGATCAAGAGCTGATCGGGATAGAGTTTGCGCACGCGCACATCTTTCACCAGCGACACAGCCTTCAAGCGCTCACGCACATCGGCGATATCAAGGAACAGCAGCGAATTGCGATCACTCAGATTGGCCGCATTCAGAACCGCCGCCTCCGACATGCCATGTGTGCCGGTGATCGTGACTTGCTCGAGGCCAAGGCCGAGCGCGCGGGCCGCTGCATCGCGCGGTGTGCCATAGGTAGCGACGAAATCGTCATACTGCCCGCCGCGCATCACGCCATAGGCCAGGCTTGCGCATAGCAGGCTGAGCGCCAGCAGCGAGCCAACACCGCGGCGACTCAAAAAGCGCAGCACAAGATTGGGACGCGCGAAGGAGCGACGACGACCAACATAGGTCGGGCGCGGCGCGAAGGATGTGTAGGAGGAGAGCGAGGCACCGCGCTGGGCGGCCTCAGTCTCAGGCGTCATGCCAGCAAAAGCGGCGCGCGCGGAAGCCGGGGCCCCAAGGCCCCCCTTCATCGATCGCAGGAGGCGTCTTCCACCATCCATTGCACCAGCCCACCAAATGACATTCCGGCATAAGCCGCCATTTCGGGCACAAGCGAGGTCTCGGTCATCCCGGGCTGAGTGTTAACTTCCAGAACCACGAGCTCCCCGGTTCCACCCGGTCGGTCGTCGAAACGGAAGTCGGTGCGACTCACGCCCCGGCATCCGAGCGCCTTGTGCGCCCTGAGGGCCAACTGTTGAACAAGTTGGTAAATATTTCCTTTAAGATCAGCAGGAAGGATATGAATTGAGCCACCTTTTTTATATTTGGCCGCATAGTCATACCAACCGCCATCCGCTGCCCGGATGTCGATCACATCCAAAGCCCGGTCCCCGATCACCGCACAGGTCAATTCCCGCCCGGAAATAAAGGGTTCTGCGAGCATTTCATCGCCATGGGACCAACTGTCCGAGGCCAGCTCCGCAGGGGGATGCTGATCGCCCTCCTTGACGATGAAAACGCCATAGGACGAGCCCTCTGCAACGGGTTTCAGCACATAGGGAGGGGTTAACACATGGGCCTTTGCGGCCTCGAACCTGTTAACCACTTTGCCGCCCGGAACCGGCACGCCAGCAGCCGCCAGAACGACCTTCGCCATCTGCTTGTTCATGGCCAGCGCCGAGGCCAGCACGCCTGAATGGGTGTAGGGGATGTTAAGAACCTCCAAAATCCCCTGAATCGTCCCGTCCTCGCCGAAGGGGCCATGCAACGCATTGAGCGCCACATCCGGCTTCAAATCAGCCAGAACACGGGCAACATCACGCGTTACATCGACGCGTGTAACGCGGTAGCCCTCGCCTTCCAGCGCTTTGGCACAGGCCTCACCCGAGCGCAGCGAGACGTCGCGCTCGGAGGACCAGCCCCCCATCAGGACAGCGACATGCTTGGTCATGGTCATTCCCCCTCAGGGCAGTCCAATGCGCCGGATCTCCCAACGCAGGTCGATGCCAGAATTCTCTTTCACGCGGCGCCGCACCTCTTCGCCCAGCCCCTCGATATCGGCAGCGCTCGCCTGACCTCTGTTGATGAGGAAGTTGCAATGCATCTCGCTCACCTGCGCATCACCGCGCACCAGTCCACGGCAGCCAGCCGCATCAATCACCTTCCAGGCGCTTTCGGGCTTGGGATTGGCAAAAGTGGAGCCACCCGTCTTCTCGCGAATGGGCTGTGAGGCCTCGCGCGCCTGCGTGATTCTGTCCATCTCGGCCAAAATCTGCGCGGGCTCACCGGGGCGACCACGAAACAGCGCGCTGGTGAAAATCACATCATCCGACACACCGCTGTGCCGATAGGAAAAGCCCATATCTGCGTGCGAAAAGACGCGGATCTTGCCGTCACGATCAACACCACGCGCCTCAACCAAGATATCGGTCGTCTCCCCGCCATGCGCGCCCGCATTCATGCGCAAAGCCCCGCCAATGGAGCCGGGAATGCCGCGCAAAAAGGCAAGGCCATCGATTCCCGCCTCTGCCGCTGCGCGCGCCACTTTCACATCCGGCACGGACGTACCCGCGCGCACCAGACAATCGTCGAGAATTTCGATCTCGCCAAAAGCCTTGCCACTCAGCCGGATCACGACACCCGGCACGCCGCCATCGCGCACGATGAGGTTTGAGCCAAGACCGATCACCGTCACGGGAATGTCGCGCGGCAGATGCGCGAGACAATAGGCAAGATCGTCCTCATCCGCCGGCACAAACAAAATCTGCGCCGGACCACCAACGCGGAACCATGTGTAAGGCGCAAGCGGCTGATTGGCTGTGAGACGCCCGCGCAATTGCGGCATGGCTGCCGTTAGCGCGGGGACGAGGTCGGGAAAGCTCACCGCGTGCCTCCGGCCAATTGCTCCGGCAAAGCATAAGCCCATTGCGTGATATTGCCTGCACCCAGACAGACCACATAGTCGCCGGGCTGCGCGAGATCACGAATGATCGATGCCAGACCATCAGGACTCTCAAGGCTGATCACATTGCGATGGCCATGCGCCTTGATGGCAGAGACAAGATGAGCACGGTCAACGCCCTCAATCGGCTTTTCACCAGCCGCATAAACATCGGCCACAATGACGGCATCAGCATCATTGAAACAGGTCGAGAATTGCTCGAACAAAACCTGCAGGCGCGTGTAGCGATGTGGCTGCACCACAGCCACAACTTGCCCCTTGGTCGAGGCGCGCGCCGCGCGCAAAACAGCGGCGATCTCGACCGGATGATGACCGTAGTCATCAAAAATCAAAGCGCCATTCCACTCACCCGTCTTGGTGAAGCGACGTTTCACACCACCAAAACCTGCAAGCGCAGAGCGGATCGCTTCAACCGGCATGCCAAGCTCATAAGCAACCGCAATAGCCGCTGTGGCATTGAGCGCATTGTGATGGCCGGGCATGGGCAGCAGCACATTCTCGATATAGGTCGCGCGTGATGTCTTGCGGTCACGAATGATGACATTGAAGCGACACACACCGCCTGTCAGATCAACATCGAGCAAGCGCACATCGGCCTGCGGATTTTCGCCATAGGTGATGACGCGGCGATCTTCGATACGCCCCACCAGCTCTTGCACGGTTGGGTGATCAAGACACATCACCGCAAAACCATAGAAGGGCAAATTCTCCACCAAAGTACGGAAGGCTTCTTTCACCGCATCAAAAGTTTTGAAATGATCGAGATGTTCAGGGTCGATATTGGTGACAATGGCAATATCGGCGGGCAGCTTCAAGAAAGTACCATCGCTCTCATCTGCCTCAACCACCATCCACTCACCTTCACCAAGGCGCGCATTGGTGCCGTAAGCATTGATGATACCGCCATTGATAACTGTGGGATCAAAGCCACCCTTATCAAGCAGCGTTGCGACCATCGAGGTCGTCGTTGTCTTGCCATGCGTTCCCGCGATGGCGATACATTGCTTGAGGCGCATCAATTCGGCGAGCATTTCAGCCCGGCGTACAACAGGCAGACGGCGCTCGCGCGCTGCCGACAATTCAGGATTGTCGCGGCGAATGGCGGTGGAGACGACAATCACCGCCGCCTTGCCAAGATTCTTGGCATCGTGACCAATGAAGACTGTTGCGCCCTTGTCGCGCAGGCGCTTCACATTGGCGCTGTCTGCTGCGTCCGAGCCTTGCACCTCATAACCAAGGTTCAGCAAGACCTCCGCAATGCCCGACATGCCAATACCGCCGATGCCGACGAAATGAATGGGGCCGAGTTCGCGCGGCAGTTTCATGATGATTTCTCCGTTGCGCGCGCCATCACGCTCATGACGAGATCAGCGAGCCGATCCGCCGCATCTGGCACACCTGCAGCCTTGGCAGCTGCAGCCTGTGCGCGAAGGCTTTCAGGCTCATTCATGGCAGCTTCAAGGCGGGCAGCGAGCCACTCAGGGGAAAACTGGTCTTGCTTGATGATCTGGGCCGCACCTGTCTGCGCCAATTCGCGCGCATTGGCAGCCTGATCTTGATCGAGTGCGAAGGGGAAAGGCACCAGAATACTGGGCCGCCCGATGACCGCGAGCTCTGACACCGTAGAGGCACCCGATCGCGCAATCACAAGATGGGCCTGCGCAATGCGGTTCGGCAGATCTTTGAAGAAAGGCGCAACCTCAGCCGCAAGGCTCATGGACTGATAGGCTGCGCGCACGCGCTCTTCATCTTCACCGCGCGCCTGCTGCACAATGACAAGACGCGCACGTAACGTGGGCGACAAAAGCTCAATCGCCGCAGGCACAATGTCAGACATGACCTTCGCACCCTGCGATCCACCGGTCACAAGAAGGCGCAAGCGCCCATCGGCTGTGTCAGGGAATGGCGTTGTAGCCGCATCAATCACAGCGGGGCGCACAGGATTACCCGTCACATTCACACGCGCGCGCAGAGCCTGCGACACGCCACCCAAATTAGGAAAACCGCAGGCAATGGCACTGACACGGCCACTCAAAAACCGGTTGGCCTTGCCCAGCACGGCATTTTGATCATGGATGATCGTGGGAATGCCCAGCAAGCTTGCCGCCAAAACGGGTGGCACTGTGGGATAACCACCAAAGCCAATGACGCAGGATGGACGGCGCGCGCGCAGCAACATCCAGGCGCTCAATGTGCCTTGTGCGAGCGTGAAGGCTGCCATCACCTTGCCAAGCACAGAGCCGCCGCGCGGCGTTGCTGACGCAATTGTGTGAACAGCAGAGGCTGGAAAAGCACCGCCATAGCGCAAAGCACGATCATCGGTTGCAAGCTCAACCTGCACACCGCGCTGCGCCAAAGCAATGGCCAGCGCTTCGGCCGGGAACAAATGCCCGCCCGTACCGCCTGCAGCAAGAAGCACAGTGCCGGACATTACGCGCCCACCCTGCCGACGATTTGCGACTTGGGCCTGCGCCTCGTCACAGCAACGAGGAAACCCATGCCAAGCGCGAGTGAAATAAGCGATGAGCCACCATAAGAGATGAAGGGCAATGTCATGCCTTTAGCGGGCATAAGATGCACATTCACCATCATATTGATCGCGCTTTGCAGACCAAACAGCATCACAAGACCGGCCG
Organism: Beijerinckiaceae bacterium; assembly: GCA_947454485.1. GTDB lineage: Bacteria > Pseudomonadota > Alphaproteobacteria > Rhizobiales > Beijerinckiaceae > Terripilifer. Next base: position 228,007 of record CANGJJ010000004.1, on the reverse strand, counting down.
ACGCAAAGCGGCAGAAGGGATCTTCATTTTTAGAGGCGAGCCACAAAACGCGCAGCACGATGAAAGCAAAGAGCATGACAATGCCGATGCAGAAGAGCACGCCGAATTCCTCGCCCGTCACCGCGAAAATAAAGTCCGTGTGACTGTCGGGCAGAATACGCTTCAGTGTTCCCTCGCCCGGACCTTTGCCAAACCAACTGCCCGAGATGAAGCTTTCCATCGCCGTATCGACCTGGAATGTATCACCCATGCCGCCACCCGTTGCAGGGTCGACGAATTTTTCGATACGCAAGCGCACATGCGGAATGAAGCGATAGGCGAGCAACACGCCCAAAGTGCCAACCCCGCCCAGACCCGCAACCCAGAACCAATGCAATCCCGCCATGAAGAACAGCGCGGCCCAGACAATCGACACCAGCATCGTCTGACCAAAGTCGGGCTGCAAAATGAACGGCACGATGGTGGCCGGCAGCAGCATCAGGGCAAAGACATTGCCCGGCACATCGCGTCGACGCGCGCCCTCAGAAAAAGCCCAAGCAGCGAGAACGACAAAAGCGGGCTTCACAAATTCAGAAGGCTGAATGCCAAAGATCCAGCGACGCGCACCTTTGATCTCGACACCATAGAGAATAGCGAGAATGACGAGCCCCATGCCACCGGCATAGAGCAGAAGCGCAGCGCGGCGTACCAAACGCGGCGACAGAAAAGATGTTACCAACAGCAAGACGGCGGCGGGGATGAGATAGCCAACCTGACGATTGACGAAATGAAACGTTGGCAGACCAAGGCGCTCAGCGACAGGGGGCGAGCCTGCCAAAGTCAGCACAAGTCCCAGCACCATCAAGCTGCCAATCGAGGCCAAGAGCCAACGATCAACGGTCCACCACCAATCGGCAAAGGGCGAACGTTCTGCGCGCGACACCATGGCTCAACCTCTCGTCTGCGCGCGGGCGACTAGGCCCGCGACAATGTCGCGAAATGCTTCTCCGCGCATTTCGAAATTGGCGAATTGATCATAAGAGGCACAAGCGGGCGACAAGAGCACCACAGCTTCACCCCCAACACTGGCAGCCTCACGCGCAGCGCGCGCGGTGGCAACATCCAAAGTCTCGCAGCGCTCATAAGGCAGAGCGCCCTCCAGGGTGCGCGCAAAGTCATCGCTCGCCGCACCAATCAGATAGGCCTTCGTCACTTTGGGAAAGAGCGGCCGCAGAGTTTCGATACCACCCTCTTTCGACTTGCCGCCAATGATCCAATGAATCTTGTCGAAGGACAGCAGAGCCTTTTCCGCCGCATCCGCATTGGTCGCTTTTGAATCATTGATGAAGAGCACAGAGCCGATACGTCCCACCTCTTCCATGCGATGGGCAAGACCGGGGAAGCTCGCAATGGCTGCGCGGATCTGATGAGCAGGAACGGACAGCCAATCACAAGCTGCAAAGGCTGCTGCAGCATTTTGCGCATTATGGGCACCGCGCAGGGCTTTTGCCCCACCAAGATCAACAACTATCTCGCCTTGGCGCATCAACTTGCCGCAGTCATAAAAAATGCAGCCTGAAAGGGCATTCGGCACAGTCGAAATCGGCGTCACGCGCGCAGCTGACGACACGAGGCCCTGATAAATGGCGCGGGTAAAATCATCATCAACACCCACAACACTGCACTGACTGCCGCGCACCAAACGCTCTTTGATACTCGCATAATGTTCGATCGTGCCATGACGGTCGAGATGATCGGCTGTGACATTCAGCAGGACACCCACTGAAGGATTGAGGCTGGGACACAGATCAATCTGGAAGGAGGAGCACTCAATCACATGAATGCGCTGGGGCGAAGGCGGCTCAAGCGCGAGAATCGGCGTGCCAATATTGCCCCCCAATTGCACATCATGACCTGCCGCGCGCAGAATATGGGCAATCAAAGCAGTTGTGGTGGATTTGCCATTGGTGCCGGTGATGGCCACGAAAGGCGCATCTGGCGCGATCAGTTTACGCTCGCGACAAAAAAGCTCGACATCACCGATAATTTCGACGCCCGCGGCCTGCGCTTTGAGAACACTCCAATGAGGGGTTGGATGGGTGAGTGGCACACCGGGCGCGAGAATGAGGGCTGAAACCTCACTCCAATCAGCCAATGCCAAATCAACCAGAGCAAAGCCTGCAGTGGCAGCCTTCTTGCGCCCTGCCTCGCCATCATCCCAGCACAGGACCTGCGCACCACCGGCTTTCAGCGCATGCGCAGTTGCAAGCCCCGACCCACCAAGGCCGAAGAGCGCAACCGTCTTGCCGCGAAAGCTGGTGATCGGTGTCATCATCTCACCTTCAACGTCGCAAGGCCGGTAAGGGCGAGGACAAATGAGATGATCCAGAAGCGCACAACGATTTGCGATTCTGACCAACCGAGCTGCTCAAAGTGATGATGGATCGGCGCCATTTTAAAAACGCGCTTGCCCGTCAGTTTAAAGCTTGTCACCTGCACAATGACCGAGAGCGCCTCAACAACAAACAAGCCGCCGACGATGACGAGAACGATCTCATGTTTGATTGCAACCGCAATGGTGCCAATAAGACCACCCAGTGCCAAAGAGCCCGTATCACCCATGAAGATTTGCGCTGGTGGAGCATTAAACCACAAGAAGCCAAGGCCCGCGCCAATCAATGCGCCGCAGACAATCGCCAATTCGCCCGTACCTGCGACATAATTGATGCCAAGATATGACGCGAAAATTGTATTGCCCGCGAGATAAGCGATGATGGCAAAAGTGCCGGCCGTGATCATCGAAGGCACGATGGCCAAACCATCAAGGCCATCGGTGAGATTGACCGCATTGCCAGCTGCTACAATTACCAAAGCGCCAAAGGCGGGATAAGCCCAACCAAGATTGAGCACATAGCCATTGACGAAAGGCACAGCCAAACGGGTTGACGGCGAGTCCATGGTGAGTGGTGCTGCAAGCGCGCCAAGAAGATCGGCGATAGAGTTGATCTGCACTGTCAAGCTGGCGCACATCATGAAATAGCAAGCCAAACCCGCAATCACGAATTCGCCTGCCAATCGCGCTTTGCCTGAAAAGCCCTTGTGACTCTGCTTCGTGACTTTCAGATAGTCGTCATAAAAGCCAATCGCGCCAAAACCGAGTGTGACGAACAAAACGATCCACACATAGGCGCTGCGCGGATTGGCCCAGAGCAGAGTCGACACAACAAGGCCTGACAGGATCATCAAGCCGCCCATCGTGGGCGTGCCTTTTTTGGTGAGCAAATGCGATTGAGGGCCATCTTCGCGAATGGGCTGGCCCTTGCCCTGCTTGAGACGCAAGGCCGCGATGATCGAGGGACCGAAGAAGAAGACGAAGAACAAAGCCGTCGCTGTTGCGCCACCCGTACGGAAGGTGATGTAGCGGAACAGATTCAGCGCGCCGACATAATTGGAGAACTCTGCGAGAAATGTCAGCATAGCTTTATCCTTCAACGCTCGATGTCGGCGCTGCAAAGCGCTCTTTGAGCTTCGACACCAGCATATGCATGCGGCTGCCGTTTGAACCTTTGATCATCACGATATCGTCTGCGCCAATGGCCATGGCGAGTTCTTTTTCGATGTCATCCGCGCGCTGCGCCCAAACACCACGCGTTGAGGTAGGCAAGCGATCAAACAAAGATTTCATCAACGGGCCTGCGGCAAAGACAAGATCAATGCCTTTGTCTTCGATGAAGCTCGCAAGCTCAGCATGGAGGGATGGCCCCTGCGGACCCAGCTCCAACATATCGCCAAGCACCGCAATGCGCCGACCCGTTGTCGCCATCTCAGCCAGCACTGACAAAGCCGCGCGCATGGAGGCTGGATTTGCATTGTAGCTTTCATCAACAAGCGTGAAGGGACCAGCGGGCAAATGCAGCTGATGGCGCTCGCCGCGCCCTTTGGGTGGCGCAAAATCACGCAAAGCCTCTGCTGCCTGCGCCATGTCTGCGCCCAATGCTTGAACAGCCAACAGTACCGCCAGCGAATTCATCGCCATGTGACGACCGGGCGCGCCCACTGTGTAGCGATAGACCTCGCCCAAAATCTGCGCCGTGACGCGTGATCCACCCTCGAAGGGCTGCACATCTTCCAAATGCGCATCTGCGTCAGCGCGAGCGCCAAAGGTGAGGATACGCGCAGCATTGGAATTTTCAGCGTGATTGCGCAAGCGCTGCGTCTGCGAAATATCGCCATGAATGATCGCAACACCGCCCGGCTCAAGACCACTGAAGATCTCGCCCTTGGCATCGGCAATCGCATCGACAGAGTCGAAATATTCAAGATGAACCGGCGCCACCGTCGTTACGATGGCCACATGCGGGCGGACCATGCCGGTCAGGGGCGTGATCTCGCCGGGGTGATTCATCCCGATTTCAAAGACACCAAATTGCGTGTCGCGCGGCATGCGCGCCAAAGTCAGCGGCACGCCCAGATGATTGTTATAGGAGGCCGCTGCTGCATGGGTCTTGCCCTGCTGGCCCAGCACCAAGGCAAGCGCTTCTTTCGTACCCGTCTTGCCAACAGAGCCCGTGACAGCAACCACGCCAGCTTCCGTGCGATTGCGCGCGGCGATGCCCAGACCTTGCAGCGAGGCGAATGTGTCGTTGACAACAAAGAGCGAGCCGGCCTGACGCAAAGCCTCCACATGAGCTTCGTCTACAACAGCCGCAGCAGCACCCTTCTCAAAAGCCGACTTCACATAGTCATGACCGTCGGAGGTCTCGCCCTTGATCGCGATAAAGAGATCTCCCGCCTCAAGCGTGCGCGTATCAATCGAAATACCCGCAACACCAAGCGGCGCACGGCCCACAACGCGCGCTGCAAGGGGAGCAACAAGACCAAGACCAGACCACAGATAATTCTTTTTCATTGCGACACATCCTGAAGCGCGGCACGCACCGCTTCATGATCAGAAAAGGGAATGACACGATCACGCAGGATCTGGCCGGTTTCATGGCCCTTACCTGCAATCACCAACACATCGCCAGCTTCGAGCATACCAATCGCATGAGCGATGGCCTCACCGCGATCAGCTATATTCAAAGCTCCAGGCGCTGCAGCCAGAATGGCAGCGCGAATGACCTCAGGATCTTCAGAGCGCGGATTATCATCTGTGACGATGACACAATCAGCCAGACGCGACGCGATCTCGCCCATGATCGCGCGCTTGCCTACATCCCGATCACCGCCGCAACCAAAAACAACAACGAGGCGCTTGGAAGCAAGCGGGCGCAGTGCTTGAAGGACTTTTTCAAGTGCATCGGGCTTATGCGCATAATCGACATAGATCGGCGCTGCGCGATATTCGCCTGCTTTTTCGAGACGCCCGGGCGCACCTTTGAGTCCACCCAGCGCGGCAAAGACAGCGCGCGGCTTCGAACCTGTTGCAATGCACAGACCAGCGGCCACCAAAGCATTCGACACCATGAAATCACCCGCGAGCGGCACAGTGATGTCATAGGCCTCATCCGCATGGATGATCGAAATGGCGGCAGAGGCCGGCCCTGCCTTCATCGAGACGAGCTTGATCGCATCGCCCTTGGCGCCAATCGTGAAGAGGCGCAGATGCGCTGCCTTGCAGGCCGCCATCACCTGCGGCGCGATCTGCGCATCAGCATCAATCACCGCCACTTGGCCAGGCTTCAAGAGCGTATCGAACAAACGTAGTTTTGCAGCCAGATAAGATTCAACATCGGGATGATAGTCGAGATGATCGCGCGATAGATTTGTAAAAGCTGCCGCACTCAGATGAACGCCATCAAGGCGGCGCTGATCAAGCCCGTGGCTGGAGGCCTCCATGGCCAGATGCGTCACACCTTCGCCAGCAATCTCATCAAGCAAAGCGTGGAGCGTAATAGGATCGGGCGTTGTAAGCGAACCAGAGGTCGCTCCATCAGGCGTGACCAAACCTGTTGTACCCAAAGCAGCTGCGCGCTGGCCTGTTGCAATCCAGATTTGACGCACGAAAGAGGCAACAGAGGTTTTGCCGCTTGTCCCCGTGACAGCAACAATGACCTGCGGTTGGCGGGGATAAAAGCGACTGGCAGCTTTCGACAAAGCTGCGCGCACATCACCCACAACAATCACCGGCACGCCAAGCTCAGTGTCAGGTGCCCGCTCAGCCACCACCGCACAAGCGCCCGCAGCCACAGCTGCCGGGGCAAAAGACAAACCATCCGCACGCACGCCAGAGACTGCGAAGAAGAGATCGCCCTTCTTCACAGCCCGGCTATCAGACGCGATGCCTGCAACAGCACACAAGCCCGCAGATGCGGGCAAGTGATCGTCAGGCAAAAGATCGCGCAATGCGGTCATAGATTGCCTTTCGGTCCGGGCACGACTTGCCCAAAGCCCATGCGTGCCAGCAAGGGGAAGGGCTGCATCGGCAAATCGAGGCGCGGCGGCAGATCCAGCATATTGCCTGCACGCCGAATGATCTGACCTGTGACAGCGCCCGAGTTCCAGGCAGCGGTGCGCTGGCCATGGGTTTCAGAAATGCCCTGCGGCTCGTCGAGCAAAGTCAGGAAGAGATATTTCGGCTTGTCAGCGGGCGCCACCGCCATAAAGGTCGTGAAGACCTTGTCCTTCTGGTAGCGACCACGGATCGACTTTTCCGCCGTGCCGGTCTTGCCACCCACATAATAGCCTTGCACATCCACCGTGCGCGCCGAGCCACGCTCGGCATTCACACGCATCAAATAGCGCAAGGCTTCGGAGACCTCCGGGCGCACGACTTGCGGCGCCTCGGCCCTCGCCTCATCTTCACCGCGCATCATGAACGTCGGCTTGATGAGCTTGCCGCCATTGACGAGCGCGCCCACCGCCATCATGGCCTGCAAAGGCGCGACATTGAGACCATGGCCATAAGCAATCGTAACAGTGCTCAGCTCACCCCAGTTGCGCGGCACGAGTGGGTTTGCATTCTCTGGCAATTCAGTGACCAAGCGATCCAGCTGGCCCAGTTTGCGTAGAAAGGCCTTATGGCCTTCAACACCCACCATCAGCGCCATTTTGGCGGTGCCGATATTGGAGGAATAGGTAAAGACTTCGGTGACAGACAACATGCGTCGCTGTGCGTGGAAATCGCCAATCGAGAAACCGCCGTAGCGCAGATTTTCACGCGCATCGAGACGGGAGTTCAAATTGACCTTATTGGCTTCCAGCGCCATGGCGATGGAGATCGCTTTGAAGGTCGACCCCATTTCATAGACGCCAACACTCATACGGTTGATACGCATCGGGTCAAGCGCGTCGGAGGGATTATTGGGATTGTAGTCAGGCAAAGACGCGAGCGCGATGACCTCGCCCGTATTCACATCAAGAACAGCCGCAGCACCCGCGCGGGCTTTATATTTCTCGATGCCCTTTTCAAGTTCATCGCGCAGCGCATGGGTGACGCGCAGATCAAGCGAAAGATTCACGGGGCGCAGATCAGTCGGCTTGATGCGCAAACCAAAGCTGGCGAGATCGCCCAAGCCCTGCCCATCAAGATATTTCTCGATCCCCGCAATGCCGATATTGTCGATATTCGTATATCCCAACACATGCGCAGCCACAGGCCCATTGGGATAGACACGCTTGTTCTCAGCCATAAAGCCAATGCCCGGCAGACCGAGGCGGAAAATATCTTCCTGCTCTTTGGGCTTGATGCCGCGCTTGACCCACACAAAGCCCTTGCGGGATGACAGACGCGCGCGCAACTCTGCTGCATTCACATCTGGCAGAACAGCGGTCAACAATTCCACGGCTTCATCTTTATCGATGATGCGGCGCGGCTCGGCATAGACCGACATGACCTTGATGTCGGTTGCCAGAATTTCACCATTGCGATCCAGAATGTCGGGGCGCGGACGCGACACAGCTTCATAGACAGCGCGGCGCAGGCTCTGCGTCTCAGGCTTCATGCCCAGATAAACAAGGCGACCACCAATCACGCAGAACAAGGCAGCAAAGCCCAGCGCCACAAGACGGATGCGCCATGTGCTTTTGTCGATACGCGTGTGAATGAGGCTGGAGATCAAACGCGCAAACCACCCCTTGCGGGGCGGCGTGGCCTTGGGCTCTTGCGGGCCGCGCGTCTCGTCCAGAGGACGCGCATAGCGTGGGTCCAATGATCCGCTCATATCACCTCCCACCGCTCGTGGGCGTTGTACTGCCAGCGCGCTTTTGCGCGGGCGTTGACGTCACGTCACCCAAGCCAAGCGCTTCCAACTTTCGACCAATCGTATCGACGCGTTGCGGGCGCTCAGGCAAATCGCTGGGCTTCACAATCTGATCAACGCTGACGGCCTGCATCTCAAGATGGCGATCAGCGAGCACTTGAATGCGAGCCGGATTGGTCAGATGCGCCCATTCGGCGCGCAGCATGCCGATATTCGTATGCTCACGTTCGATACTATGCTTCAGCTTCACGATCTCAGCTGAGTAGCGCATGGTTTCGTATTTGATCGAATAGGCATAGGCGGCAGAGCCGACAAGCGCTGCAATGGACAGAACGTTGAGATAACGGATCATGTCAGCGTCCTTTGTGGCTGAGTTGCGGCAAAGCCGCCAGCGCCAGAAGCTCAGGCTCAAGACCACGCGCTGGCGCGCTGGTGCGCGCGGCTGTGCGAAGCTTGGCAGAACGTGCACGCGGATTGCGCGCTGTCTCCTCGGGACCCGCAATCACAGGCTGCTTGCCGATGAGATCAAAAGTTTGCGGTGCAGGAATAGGCTCACCCGGCAGCAAGCGCGAGCGCGCCTGACCACGGCCCGAGCGCGCGGCGAAGAATTGCTTCACGATGCGATCTTCAAGCGAATGGAAGGTGACAATGGCCAAGCGACCACCCTCATTGAGCACCTCTTCAGCACCCGCCAAGGCGCGCACCAATTCACCCAGCTCATCATTCACCGCAATGCGCAATGCCTGAAAGGTGCGGGTGGCAGGATGAATATCGGTTGGCTTGTGCGGAATGATGCGCTCGAGCAAGCCTGCCAGAGAGCGCGTTGTGGTGAAGGGCCGCGTCTCACGATCATGCACAATGGCACGCGCGATACGGCGCGAGAGACGCTCTTCGCCATAGTAGTAGAGAATATTGGCGATCTCTTCTTCGCTCGCCTCATTGACAATATCAGCGGCGCTGCGACCTGCCTGCTCCATGCGCATATCCAACGGGCCATCGAAGCGGAAGGAGAAGCCGCGTTCAGCCTCATCCAGCTGCATCGAGGACACGCCGATATCAAGCGTGATGCCATCAAGCCCGCCAAGATTAAGCTCGCGGACCGTCTTGGCCAGATCGCCAAAGCGCGTTTGCACGAGGCTCAAGCGTTCGCCCATCTGCGCCACCAAGGGGGCTGCGCTTGCAATCGCATTGGGGTCGCGGTCGAGCGCGATCAGGCGCGTGCCTGCGACATTCAAGATGGCGCGCGCATAGCCGCCAGCTCCAAAGGTGCCGTCAAGATACAGCCCGCCTGAATGAACATTAAGTCCGGCGAGAACCTCATCAAGGAGCACAGGAATGTGTCGGGCCGGTCCGCCAACGGCGAGATTGTGGTCATCGCCGTGGCCCGTCATCATTCTTGTGCTCCTCGAGGCTACGACCGTCCGGCCGTATGTCGGGCGCTGAGCTGTTTCCGTAAATCGCGCACCCGGCTTCTGGCCTCGTCCAGATGCGCGCGGAACCGGCTTGGCTCCCAAATCTGAAATTTGTGTCCCTGCCCCACGAAGGTCACCTCGCCAAAGATGCCCGCATAGGCCCGCAAACCCTCGCTCAGGATGACCCGGCCCTCCGGATCGACCTTCAGGACTTCGCTGGTACCCAGAAGCGCCGTCGAGAGCAGGTCCCGCTCCTCCGAATAGGGGGAGAGCGCGCCCAGCAACCCGTCGATCTCCTGCAGCAAGGCGTGGCCGCCGCAGTCGAGCGCCTCCGCATCCAGCGAAGGGTGAACATACAGGCCCTCGAATCCGTCCCGCGCCAGAACGCCCCGAAAGGGTGCTGGGATCGACACCCGGCCCTTTGCATCGAGCCGGTTGGTGTAGTGCGAGACAAATCGTTCCAAGGGTTCCACTCACGCTCCCGGCCAGCAGGCGCAACGAGACTGGGCGCGCCGTCTTGGGACGGATCGCCAGCAACGCCGATGCGCACGCAACTCGGTACGGGATGGTTTGGGATACCATGGGATTTTATGGGCGTCAATAGAGTGAGTCGAAACGGGACACCCCGCTACGGGGGCCATTAGGACTTGTTAAAGTTAAGGAAGTGTTCAGGAAGGTGCCCGTTCGGACAGCATTTTTGCCATCAGGTTCCCATGGTCGCCCAAGCTTGTTCTCATTGCTTATTGCCTCGCCCGGCCAGCATGCTACCTGTGCGTTAAGGCCCCTTCGGGCCAACGGGGACTGAGCTGCCGAATGCGCGCGCCGAATGAGATCGACTTCTGGCGAGGCTTCGCGCTGATCACGATTTTTATCGATCACGTCCCCGGTCTGGTCTTCGAAAATTACACGATGCGGAATTTCGGCCTGTCGGATGCGGCCGAGCTTTTCGTCTTTCTGGCAGGCTGGTCGATGCGCCTGCTGGTCGATGGCCGCCGTGGCCGGATGAGCGTGCTGGAATCCACGCTCCGTCTCGAGAGCCGCGCCATCACCATCTTCACCGTGCAGATGATCCTGACGCAGCTGGCGCTGGCCATTACGGCTGCGGGCGCCTTGATCTTTGAAAATCCGCTGTTTCTGGAATGGAATAACGCTGCCGCTGCTTTTCAGGAGCCGGTCGAGACCCAGATTGGCCTCGCGCTCCTGACCCATCAGCTCTTCTATTTCGACATTCTGCCCCTCTATGTGGTCCTGATGTTTATGGCACCGCTGTTCGTGATCGCAGATCGCACGGCGCGCTGGCTTCCTCTGGCCCTTGGCCTGACCATTTATCTGGCCACCCACATCACGGGCATGAATATCCCCACCTGGCCGGTCGAAGGGCGCTGGTATTTCAACCCCTTCGCATGGCAGCTGAATTTCGTTCTGGGCTTTGTTGTGGCCGACCCCAAAGGCGTGCTCAGCTTTACCCGCAACCACCGTACTTTGCTGCGCATTCTGGCTGCGCCGATCGTACTGGTGAGCCTGTGGCTCGCCTTGACTGACTTCACACCCAATCCCCTGTCGATGCCGCAGCCGCGCCTGCTCTTCACATTCGACAAGACCTTTGCGGCCCCTGCGCGCATCCTACATTTGCTGGCGCTGGTTGCCTTATTTTCGGGGCTCTTTGCGGTTATCAGTCGCCTTCTACCCTCCATAACCAGCTTTCTCTCGCTTTTAGGGCGCAACTCACTTTATGTGTTCTCGCTTGGTTCGATCACGGCTCTGTTATCGCAATATGTGCGCTACGAGTTGGGGAGCAGTTTGTGGGTGGACACCGGCGTGTTAGGTGTTGGAATAATAATCATGGGCTTCACAGCCTGGATCGTTGAGTGGAGGGGGCGTCAGCGCGGATCATGAGGAGCTTTGCTGCAACTCTGCTTGTGCTTGCCTTTTGCTCATCAGCAATGGCGCAGAGCAATCCCCCGCCGCTGAGCCCGCAATGCGAGGCGCCCGGCTCCGACATTGCGGCCAATGCACCCCTCGCCCATCTGGCTGAACGCCTTGAAAAAGGTGGCCCGCTGCGCATCCTTGCCATCGGCTCCTCCTCGACCACTGGGGTTGGCGCCTCTTCGCGCCGCAAGACCTATCCAGCTCAGCTGCGTGGCATTCTTGAATCAGCACTCAAGGGTGTTGAGGCGCAGATCACCAATCGCGGCGTCTCGGGCGAAGTGGCTGCCACCACCGCCGATCGTTTGCGCATGGAAGTGGCTTTGGAAAAGCCCGACGTTGTCCTGTGGCAGCTTGGCACCAATGACGCACTCGCGCGCGTGAGCGCAGCGGACTTTGAGCGCACCGTTAGCTCAACCGTTGAATGGCTGAAGGGCAATGATATCGACGTTGTGCTCGTCGGCCTTCAGTACACGCCAAAATTCGCGCGCGATGAGAACTACTTCATTATTCGCCAAACCCTGCAGAAGGTGGCGAGCGAGCACAATGTTCTTCATGTGCGCCGCTATGATGCGATGCAGTTCATTGCGCGACACCAACCCGGCAGCGAGAGCCTCGTCTCGGGTGATGATCTGCATTTGAACGACACCGGCTATCAATGCATGGCCGAACATGTCGCCCATGCGGTCATCGCCAATCTCTTCGTCCGCAAAAAAGACCTGCCGAAGATCGAGCCGCCCTCAAAATAGCGCTCCTCCATATTGCCAAGATTGAGCTGATGGGCGACATCTCGTCCCATGAGCCTCCTGCCCCGTCCCAGCATCTGGATCGCCACTGTCGGCCTTGCCGCGCTCAATGCTGCGCTACTGCCTTGGGCGGGCTTTTCTGTGGTCAGCATGCCGCTGCTCGCCATCGCCTCTCTGAGCGCCGTGCTGCTGGCTTTGGCAGGCTTCTATGCGACCCGCCGCCCTGCCCCCATCATCGCGGCCAGTCTGAGTGCCACAGCCTTTCTCGTCGCCTATTCGGCAGTTGCGGCCCTGTTCAGCTACATCATCACCACCAGCGCCTTGCCATTGCGCGATCAGGAACTGGCGGCGATGGATCAAGCGCTGGGCTTTGATTTCCCCGCCCATATCGGATGGCTGGTGGAGCGCCCTCACATCTCGACCTTGCTGGAATGGGTCTATTTCAGCTGCTCAGGACAATTGATCTTCATCCTCATCGGCCTTGCCATCAAAGATCGTCCGGCGCTCGAGCGCTTCCTGACGATTTACACGCTCACCAGCCTCGTTGTTCTCATAGGCTCTGCCCTTCTGCCGGCGCTGGGCACTTATCCCTTTCACGAGATTGGCGCAGATATTTTGCAGCCTTTCGGGCGCTATCACCTGGCCCATTATCATGCGCTGCGCGATGGGAGCTTTGCTTCTTTCGACCTGCGTGAGGTCGAGGGACTTGTCACCTTCCCCTCCTTCCACGCCGTGCTGGCGGTGATCATGACACGCGCCTTTTGGCGGCTCGGCTGGCTTGGGCCTGTGGGGGCGGTGCTCAATGGCGTGATGCTGGTGTCGACCTTGGCCATCGGTGGGCATTTCCTGACCGATATTGTGGCGGGCATCGTGATCGCGCTCATGGCTCTGTGGTGGCTTGATCGACCCCGCACAGCTGACCTCAATCCAGCCCCTGATCGTGCTGGACCCTAAGTCGCGGCACAGCTAAAAGAGCTGCAGTCTCCTTCCATTCAAAGGTTCTCAGCCCCATGGCGCGGCAGTTCATCTATCACATGCAGGGTCTCTCCAAGAGCTGGCCCGGCGGCAAGAAGGTTCTCGAAAACGTCCATCTGTCCTTCTATCCAGACGCCAAGATTGGTGTGCTGGGTGTGAACGGCGCGGGTAAGTCGACCCTCCTCAAAATCATGGCAGGATGGGACACGGAGTTTTCGGGCGAAGCCTGGGTCTCTGAGGGCGCGCGCGTTGGCTATCTACCACAAGAGCCGCAGCTCGACACAAGCCTTGATGTGCGCGGCAATGTCATGCTGGGCGTGAAGCCCAAGAAGGACATTCTCGACCGCTACAACGAACTCGCCATGAATTATTCTGACGAGACGGCCGATGAAATGACCAAACTGCAGGACGAGATCGAGGCACAGGGCCTGTGGGATCTCGACAGTCAGGTTGATCAGGCAATGGAAGCCCTCGGCTGCCCGCCCGATGACTGGGCCGTGGACCGTCTGTCGGGTGGTGAGCGCCGCCGCGTGGCTTTGTGCAAATTGCTGCTCGAACAGCCCGAACTTCTGCTGCTCGACGAACCGACCAACCATCTTGATGCTGAGACGGTGAACTGGCTCGAAGGCCATCTGCGCAACTATCCCGGCGCCATTCTCATCGTCACCCATGATCGCTACTTCCTCGACAATGTGACGAGCTGGATTCTCGAATTGGATCGCGGTCGCGGCATTCCCTATGAGGGCAACTATTCCTCATGGCTGCAGCAAAAGCAGAAGCGCCTTGCCCAAGAAGGCCGCGAAGAAGAGGCACGCCAGCGCGCGCTGGAAGCCGAAAGCGAGTGGATTGCCTCCTCGCCCAAAGCCCGCCAAGCCAAATCCAAGGCGCGTATTCAGCGCTATGACGAATTGCTCGCCAAGCAGAATGACAAGGCGCCTTCAACCGCGCAGATCATCATTCCGGTGGCTGAGCGTCTGGGCCAGAATGTCATCGAATTCGATCATCTCTCGAAGGGCTTCCAAGACAAGCTTCTGATTGATGATTTGTCTTTCAAGCTGCCCCCCGGCGGCATTGTCGGCGTGATCGGTCCCAATGGTGCTGGTAAGACGACCTTGTTCCGCATGATCACCGGTCAGGAGAAGCCCGACGGTGGCGCGATCTCCATCGGTGAAAGTGTGCAGCTGGGCTATGTCGATCAGTCGCGCGACACGCTCGATGACAAGAAGACCGTGTGGGAAGAGATCTCCGGCGGCAATGACATCATCTATCTGGGCAAGCGCGAGATCAATTCGCGCGGCTATTGCTCGACCTTCAACTTCAAGGGTCCCGACCAGCAGAAGAAGGTCGGCATGTTGTCAGGTGGTGAGCGCAACCGCGTCCATCTCGCCAAGATGCTCAAGAGCGGCGCGAATGTTCTGCTGCTCGACGAACCGACCAACGATCTCGACGTCGATACATTGCGCGCCTTGGAAGATGCGCTGACCGAATTTGCCGGTTGCGCTGTGATCATCTCGCATGATCGCTTCTTCCTGGATCGTATCGCCACCCATATGCTTGCCTTTGAAGGCGAGAGCCATGTGGAATGGTTCGAAGGCAACTTCCATGACTATGAGGAAGACAAGAAGCGCCGTCTGGGCGTCGACAGCGTCATCCCGCATCGCCTGAAGTATAAGAAGTTCAGCCGCTGATTTCCAAACAGCGAGAACTTTCAAGAAGAGGCACCAGCGATGGTGCCTCTTTTTTTATTGTCACACGCCGCTGTCATCCTTCTCCCAAAGGGAGAAGGTGCCCGCGGATGCGGGCGGATGAGGGGAATGATGTTTCAAGACGAGGCACTATCGCTAGTCGCTCTAGTCTGCATGTCCCGATCCCCTCATCAGTCAGCTCCGCTGACAGCTTCTCCCACTGGGAGAAGCAGAGCGCGCTCCCCATCACACAATCTTCACCGACAGATCCGGCAGCTTCTCGATCTGGCAGAGCAGCACATCGCCTTTCACCACCGGGCCGACATTTTCAGGCGTGCCTGAATAGATGATATCGCCGGCTTTCAATTCGAAAGCCTCCGACAATTTGGCGATCTGTTCGGCCACACTCCAGATCATGAAGGACAGATCAGCCTTCTGCTTCACCTGTCCGTTCACCGACAACTGAATCGCACCCTTGGTGAAATGCCCGACCTTGTCGACGGGATGGATGGGGCCGATGGGGGCTGACATGTCAAAGCTCTTGCCGATCTCCCACGGCTTCTTCTCATCACCCATCGCGCGCTGCAAATCGCGGCGCGTCATATCAAGCCCGACCGCATAGCCATAGACATGATCGAGCGCCTTATCCATCGCGATATTGCGCCCGCCTGATTTCAGCGCTGCGACAAGTTCAACTTCATAGTGATAATTTTTGGTGAGGCTCGGATAGGGATGATCGGCGACCTCGCCAATCTTCACATTCTGAATCGCATCTGTTGGCTTTTGAAAAAAGAAGGGCGGCTCGCGTGTGGGATCAGAGCCCATTTCGCGCGCATGAGCGGCATAGTTGCGCCCGATACAATAGATGCGGCGCACAGGGTAAAGATCGCTCGTCCCAACGATGGGAATGAAGGTCGGAGCCACGGGGAAAATAGTTTTGGGTGTTTGGGCCTGCGCGCCCGCAGCTGCCGCAACACTCAAGCCACCGGCAATGGTCATAACATCGCGTCGTGAATGCGTCATGGATGCTCCTCCTGCGCGAAGCTTGTGGCGCTTCGTCAAGGCAGATTGCGCACCTGTTGGGGGAGAAGAGTCAATTCGACCCTCGCAGATGTGATGGAGGAAGGCCGCACGCCCTCCTTCTCCCAGAGGGAGAAGGTGCCCGCGGATGGCGGCGGATGAGGGGAATGATCTTGCAAAATGAAGCGGCAAGGATGGTGCCTCATTCGGCACGTCCCGATCCCCTCATCAGTCAGCTCCGCTGACAGCTTCTCCCACTGGGAGAAGCGCGCGCCTCTTCTTTTGAGGGCGGATGACGAGACGCAGGGTGTTCTAAAACGAAAATGCCAGTCGGCCTGTAAGCCGGGTTCTGTAGGGCGTGGCCATTGCTGGGCACGCGTGACGGCCATTCCTCTGGGACAGTTGTTGCCAACTGCCTCAAGCAACCAACCCGGATGACGGACCCGGAGAGGTCTGGAGCCTTGCGGCTCCCTGTCATCCCTATTCGGTTTTGCTCCCGGTGGGGCTTGCCGTGCCGTCCGCATTACTGCGTCCGCGGTGCGCTCTTACCGCACCCTTTCACCCTTACCTGCCAAAGGCAGGCGGTTTGCTTTCTGTGGCGCTTTCCCTGAGGTCACCCTCGCCGGACGTTATCCGGCACCGTTACTCCGTGGAGCCCGGACTTTCCTCTCCCGAAGGAGCGGCCGTCCAGCCGACTGGCGAGCCCACTTAGCGGCAGGCGCACAGAAGGGTCAAAGAAAAAGAGCGGCAAGGCCAAAGCCCCACCGCTCCCCAAACTGTCAGGCCGCCCTCAGATCTTCGGGAAACCGAGGCATTCAGCCGGATTATCAACCAACACCATGTTGCGGATTTTTTCGTCCGGCATCCAGTCATAGAGCTGATTGAGCAGCGCGATGTCATTGGGCATCGGCTTGAAATATTGCGGATGCGGCCAATCAGTGCCCCACATCAAACGATTGGGCGCATGTTGGACGAGCTTCTGCACAAAGGGGTCAATATCGGAGAAGGGGAAATTCTCCTGCTTGGAGGGGCGCGGCGACAGCTTCAGCCAGCAACGGCCAGTATCGAGCGCCTCCAGCACGAATTTGAAGCCCTTGCTGTCGAGACCCTTGGAGGGATCAACGCCGCCCAAATGTTCCAGCACGAATTTGCCGGGTGATTTGAGAATATGCGGCAGCCAATCGGGCTGATCTTCCGGCTTCACCAGATAATGCATCTGCCAGCCATGTTCGTGGCAGCGTGCGATCAGACGATGATCCAGTTCTTTGAGCAAACGCCATGTCACGCGATAGCCAACCACACCATTGTTGGTGAGGATCGACAATTCATTGTCGGTAATACCCGACCACGGAATGACGACAGAGCGCAAGCGATCAGGAAAACGCGACTGCGCATGCAGAACAAGATCATAATTGTTCTCATACATCATCGACTGCACATGCAAGCCGCGCTGGAAGCCCAGAGCATCTTGCAGCTTCAGCCAATCTTCAATCGGCGTATCGGCAAATTCCAGATGCGAGAAGCAATGATCGGGCTTCAGCGGAAACAGCTTCTGCGGCCCGATGAAATGGAAATGCGTATCGCAGGCACCCGCAGGAGCGACGAATTTCGGCTTGGGATAATTGCGATCAATTGTCGGCGAAAGAGGCCGTTTGCTGGTCTCGCTCATTCAGTCACCACCTTGATGTTGGCTTGCTTCATAACAGCGGACCATTTGGCAAAATCCGCTTCGAGATAGGCTTTGAATTGTTCGGGCGAATTGCCGCGCGGCTCCGAGCCAAGAGCGCCGAGCTTTTCAATCGCCATGGGCGAGGCCAGCGCCTTTTGCACCGCCTCACTCAGCTTTGCGACAATGGCAGCAGGGGTTGCCTTGGGAACGAACAGACCATTCCAGGTCTCGCCCTGCACATCGGGGAAGCCCGCCTCCGCCATGGTCGGGACATTGGGAATGGCAGGTGAACGCTTGGGGCCAAGAACGGCGAGAGCATTGAGCTTGCCAGCTTCAATATGGCCGAGAGTCTCAACAAGAGACTGCACGCCCATATCAACATGGCCCGCCACAAGATCAGCCACCGCTGGCGCATTGCCGCGATAGGCGACCTCAGTCCAGGTGATGCCCGCGCGCAGACGGAAGAGTTCACCCATGAAGTGATTGATGCTCGCGCCGCCGCTATTGCCCAAAGTCAGGCGGCCCGGCGATTCTTTCGCATAAGCGACCAGCTGGGGAATCGTCTTGGCCGGAAGGCTCGAGCGCACTGTGAGCACATTGGTGGCAACCGACACCATGCTGACAGGCGTGAAGACCAGATCCCACTGATAGGGCGGCTTGGCCATCGTCATCGGCCCCAGCATCACATTGCCATTGGAGCCCATGAAGACGATATGGCCATCGGGGGGAGATTTGGCGACATAGTCGCCTGCGATGATGCCGCCGGCACCCGCACGGTTCTCAATAATGATGGGCTGACCCAGAGCATTGCCCAAAGCCGCCTGCAGAATACGGGCAGCCGTATCGACATTGCCGCCCGGCGCATAGGGCACCACAAAGGTGATTGGTTTGGTCGGCCAGGTCTGAGCGGCGGCGCTTGATGCGACCAAAGCCCCCAGACACAAGGCTGCAAAAGCCCGTCTCCACATAGGTGTCCCCCCCAATAGTAACTGTGCAGAAAAGTCACATATCAAAAGCAGCTTGGCTAGCGGGTCCTTGTGGAGAAATGCTCAAGGACCCGCGCATTTTTAGCAAAGCTGGCAGAGCTTAGCCCCGTGCCATGGCCATATAGCTGCGCGCTTTGGCGCAATAGCTCACATCCGCCGAGGACATGCGCCGCGCGCCATGGCCTGACTGGTAGCGCATCACCGTGCCGCACAGATCGCCGCCCGACATACGATATGCAGTGGCGAGATAACGCATGGCATAGCGCAGATTCGTATCGGGATTGAGCAGATCGGCCGAACTTCCTGCAAAGCCCTGACCGCGCGCTGTCTGTGTCTTGATCTGCATGAGACCCATAGCGCCACTGCGATTTGTTGCGCGCGGATTGTAACCGCTCTCAATGCGCACCACTGCATCCGCAATCGCAAAGGGGATTCCATTTTGTGCAGCATGTTGCGCCACCATGGCACGCAAATGGGGCTGGGGTTCACCACGCGCTTGCGCGCTACTCGAGGCCAATATCGCAGCAGCAATGGAAAGGCCAAACATGAGAGACAGGACAAGCTTGTTATGCATCATTCGAAAAATTTCCTTCTGACATTAAAGATGACGCGCAAACTAAGCTCGAATAAGGCCATAAACAGGCGCTCAAGCTGCAAGAATAGGATTTCTTCTTTTGTCGCCTGCTCAATAAAGACGCTCTACAGGGCGAAATATTTTATAATACTTCGTGACCGAAATTTATGTCCGCTGATACACGAACAGCCAAGTTGCTGCCACACAATAACATCTCTGCATCTAATCACTGATAGACGCGGCAGCGCAGTGCTGATTACATGACAAAGCTGGGGAGAGGAGGTTCACCATGAAGAAGACACTTCTTGTGGCAGGCGCACTCACATCCGCGCTCGTTCTATCTGGTTGCGGGGAGACGCGTCAGGAGCGCACGCTCACAGGCGCAGCAGTTGGTGGCACAGCTGGCGCTATCATCGGCGGCGCTGCAACAGGGCGCGCAGGTGGTGCGATTGCAGGTGGCCTGATCGGCGCAGCAGCTGGCGGTCTGATTGGTGCCAATTCAGGACCAGCGCGTCGCTGTGTGCGCGTGCGCTATGACTATTACGGCAATCCCTATTGCACCCGGTGGGTACGCGACTACTGAGCAAAAGGGGCCCGCGTCAGCGGGCCTTCTTTTTTAGCCCGCGCAGCGCTAAAGCCTGTGCATGAGCTTTTCGACCGATACTACTCTGGCCAAGCCCCTCCCCTCACCCAACCATGGCGAGCGGCGGGACGGGCGCGCGCCCGACTGCCTCATTCTTCATTATACGGGCATGCCCACCGCCGAGGCGGCTCTGGAGCGGCTCTGTGACCCCTCAGCCGAAGTCTCCGCCCATTATGCCGTTCTGGAGGATGGCGCCATCCTGCAGCTCGTCCCAGAGGCGCGGCGGGCCTGGCATGCGGGCGTTGGCCGCTGGAAGGGCGAGGAGGATCTGAACTCCGCCTCGATCGGGATCGAAATCGTCAATCAGGGCCATGACGCCATCATCGCAGGCGCCAGCCTGCCCGCTTACCCCGATGTGCAGATCGACAGCGTGATTGCACTGTGCCGCGACATTGCCTCGCGCCACACAATCGCGCCTGAGCGCATTCTCGCCCATTCGGATATTGCCCCAGCCCGCAAGCGAGATCCGGGCGAGCATTTCCCTTGGGAGAGGCTCCACGCCAGCGGCATCGGCCATTATGTGCGGCCTGTGCCAATTTCAGGCGGGCGCTTTCTGGCGCGCGGTGAACAGGGCCAGCCCGTCGAGGCTTTGCAAGCCATGCTGACCCTCTATGGCTATGGGCTAGAGGTAACAGGCATCTATGATCTGGCGACGGAGCAAGTCGTCGCTGCCTTTCAGCGTCACTTCCGCCAAGAGCGCGTGGATGGCGTGGCCGATGCCTCCACCATCACAACTCTGCGCGATCTCATCAAAGCCCTGCCGGTCACTCGGGGTTGATCTTCGCGTCTTTGACGACGGCACTCCACAGCACGGTCTCATCAGCAATGAAGCGCGCAGCTTGCGGCGGCGTGGCGCCCACCGGATCCACATTGAAGCTCTTCAGCTTGGCGACGAAGGCGGGATCCTGATAGATCGCCACGATCTCGCGCGAGATGCGCTCGACAAAGGCGGGCGATGTTTTCTCCGGCGCCATCAAGCCGAACCAGGTCACTGAGCGCAGATCCTTCACGCCTGCTTCTTCCAATGTTGGTACATTGGGCAGAAGTGGCGAGCGCTTGCCATCTGCAATCGCCAGAATGCGCGTATTGCCGGCCTCATGCTGGGGGATCGCCGTGCCAAGATTATCAAACATCATTGCGAGCCGACCGCCTGTCAGATCCATGATGGCAGCAGGACTGCCACGATAAGGCACATGCACCATCTCAACGCCAGTGCGCGCAGCCAGCAGACTGCCCGCCAGATGCGTCGTCGTGCCCACGCCCTGCGATCCATAGGTCAGCTGACCTGCATTCTTCTTGCCCCAAGCAACCAGCTCAGCGACCGAGCTGACATTCAACGAGCGGCTCACCACCAGCGCATTGGGGAAGGTGACGAGAATGGAAATCGGCACCAGAGATTTCGGATCATAGGGAATGGATTTGAACAAGAGCCCATTGATCGTCAGGGGCCCGGGATGACTGACCAAGAGAGTATGACCATCTGGCTCGGTGCGCGCGACCTGCGCCGCGCCCGTATTGCCGCCTGCACCTACCACATTCTCAACGATGACCGATTGCGACCAGCGGCGGGAGAGCTCATCCGCCAGCAGACGAGTCGTCTGGTCAGCCGTGCCGCCAGCCTGGGAATTGACCACGAGGCGCACCGTGCGATTGGGGAAATCCTGCGCGCCCACAGGGCCAATCGCCCATAGAACTGCCCATCCGGCCAGTAAAAGCCCTCGAACCATCACGACCTCCCTTTAGCACAGGCTGTCCCGCGCCCTTTTTTGTTGTAGAGCATCATGCCGACGAAGGAGGTGGCTGGCAACGCCACCGGATCAGGAGAATTCGATGCAGTTCCGAACCATGATGGCCGCCCTTTTTGCACTGGGCAGCGCCTCGGGCGCGCTGGCGCAAGACAATGAGGCACTGGCCAAGTTCTATAAGGACAAGACCGTGACCATCGCTGTGGCCTCCTCGCCGGGCGGTGGCCTCGACACATTCGGCCGCCTGCTCTCGCGCCACCTCAGCAAACATATTCCCGGCAATCCTAATGTTGTCGTGTCGAATGTGCCCGGTGCGGGCGGCAATATTCTGGCCAATAATCTCTACACAATCGCTCCGAAGGACGGCACCTATATGGGCGTCACCTTCCCTTCGATCATGATTGACCCGCTGCTCAACACCAATCATCGCGGCTATGATCCAACCAAATTCAACTATGTCGGCAATGCCAATTCTGAAGTGCTGGTCTGCTTGCTGCGCCGTGACATTGGTGTGAAAGCGCTGAATGAATTTATCTCCGCCAATATCATAATCGGTGCGACTGCACCTGGCAGCACCACGGCTGATTATCCTGCCATCACCAAAGGTCTGCTCGGCGCGAAGTTCAAACTCGTCACGGGCTATCAGGGCTCGCGTGAAGTGACGCTCGCAGTTGAGAAGAACGAAGTGCAGGGCATCTGCGGCCTTGGCTGGTCCACTGTGAAAGTGCAGTTCCCCGACATTTTGAAGGGTGACATGTTTGCGAGTGTCTTCGTGCAGGAAGATCTCAAGGGCCATCCTGAACTCAACGCCAAAGGCGTGCCGCTGATTACTTCGCTGGCCAAGACTGATGAAGAGCGTCAGGCACTCGCGATGTTCTATTCGCAGAATGCGTTCAGCCGCCCCTTCATCCTGCCCCCCGGTGTGCCAGCTGATCGCGTGGCTGCGCTGCGCAAGATCTTCATGGAGACGATTGCTGATCCTGAATTGCAGGCCGATGCCCGCAAGATGAATATCGACGCTGATCCGACCTCAGGCGAAGAGCTGCAGCGCCTCATTCAGGAAATGTATGCAACACCGCAACCCGTCGTGGAGCGCGTACGCAAAGCCATGGGGCGGTGACTTCCTTCTCCCAGTGGGAGAAGGTGCCCGCGGATGCGGGCGGATGAAGGGATCGGGTCTGAATTAAGAGAGGCGCAGTTTCGACTGCGCCTTTTTTTGTGAGGCGCGATCCCCTCCTCAGTCAGCATCCGCTGACAGCTCCTCCCACTGGGAGAAGCGGGTGCCTCTTCTTTTTGGATTACAGCAAGAAGCTCACTCAGCCGCCGCCACATAGGCCGCAGGCTCGTAATTCAAGATCGGCGCGAGCCAGCGCTCAACCTCACCAATCTCCATTCCCTTGCGCAGCGCATAATCTTCCACCTGATCGCGCTCCACTTTGGCGACGCCAAAATAATAAGATTCAGGATGGGAGAAATAGAGCCCGCTCACAGATGAGCCCGGCCACATAGCAAAACTCTCGGTCAGCTTCACGCCAGTGCGACGCTCAGCTTCGAGCAGTTTGAACAAAGTCGCTTTCTCGGTGTGGTCAGGCTGCGCAGGATAGCCGGGCGCAGGACGGATACCGCTATAGGCTTCGGAGATGATCTCCTCGGTGGTCAAAGCCTCGTCGCTGGCATAGGCCCAGAACTCCTTGCGCACGCGCTCATGCATGCGCTCGGCAAAAGCCTCTGCAATACGATCAGCCAAGGCCTTCACCATGATCGAGCCATAGTCATCATTGGCCTGCGCAAACCGAGCGGAGATTTTCTC
Source organism: Beijerinckiaceae bacterium (assembly GCA_947454485.1). Taxonomy (GTDB): domain Bacteria; phylum Pseudomonadota; class Alphaproteobacteria; order Rhizobiales; family Beijerinckiaceae; genus Terripilifer. The sequence goes on along the minus strand of CANGJJ010000004.1, from coordinate 204,636 downwards.
CTCCTCCGTGCCAGCTGTCACCACAAAGGCGCCGATATAATCAGCAGGCCCACCGCGCGGAGCGATGAAATCTGACAAAGCCAGATTGGGTCGCCCATCCCGGCGCAGCAATTGCTGGCGCAATGTGTGCAAGGTCGCGATCACATCGCGGCGCGACTCGCCCGAATAAAGCTTGATGTCATCGCCTTCAGCCTGCGCAGGCCAAAAACCGATGACGGCTTTGGGATTGAACCAGCGTTCTTCAACAATGCGTGTCAGCATCTGCTGCGCATCGTCAAAAAGCTGACGCGCTGCTGCCCCTTGTGCCGGATCATCCAACAAAGCAGGAAAACGCCCCTTCATCTCCCAAGTCTGAAAGAAGGGCGTCCAATCAATATAAGGGACCAATTCGGCGACATCATAAGTGCGGAAGGTGCGTGTGCCCGTGAAGAGCGGCTTGGGCGGCTGATAGGCATCCCAGTCGATCTTGAACTGGTTTTGCCGCGCCTTGGTCAAAGGCAGACGCTGCTTGTCGGCCTCAGAGCGCGCATGAGCTTCAGCCACGCGCTTATATTCCGCGCGTATCGTTTCCTTGTAACTGTCGCGTGTCTCGCTCGAGAGCAAGGCCGACACAACACCCACCGCGCGGCTGGCATCGGTCACATAAACGGCCTGACCCCTGGAATAATTGGGATCAATCTTCACTGCGGTGTGAACCCGGCTTGTTGTCGCCCCGCCAATCAACAAGGGCAGATCAAAACCTTCACGCTCCATTTCGCTCGCCACAAAGCACATTTCATCGAGCGAGGGCGTAATGAGACCCGACAGGCCAATCACATCGACCTTTTCGCGGCGCGCCGTCTCCAGAATCTTGCTGGCAGGCACCATCACACCAAGATCGATGACTTCATAGTTGTTACAAGCGAGCACAACGCCGACGATGTTTTTGCCAATGTCATGCACATCGCCTTTAACCGTCGCCATGAGGATCTTGCCCGCCATCTGGCGCTGATCACCACCCGCTGCCTTCTCCTCTTCCATATAAGGCATAAGCACGGCGACAGCCTGTTTCATGACGCGCGCTGATTTGACGACCTGCGGCAAAAACATTTTGCCAGAGCCGAACAAATCGCCGACCACATTCATACCCGCCATCAAAGGCCCTTCGATCACATCGAGCGGACGCGGCAAAGCCAAACGCGCGGCCTCAACATCTTCATCAATGAAATCGGTGATGCCATTGACGAGCGCATATTCGAGACGCTTGTCGAAAGGTTGATCGCGCCAGGCAAGATCCTTCTCCTTGGTCTCCTGCGTCACACCGCGATATTTGTCGGCCAGTGCGAGAAGGCGCTCGGTCGAATCCTTGCGACGATTGAGCACGACATCTTCGCAGGCCTCGCGCAATTCAGGATCGATCTTTTCATAGACCTGCAACTGTCCCGCATTGACGATGCCCATATCCATGCCTGCATGAATTGCGTGATAGAGAAACACGCAATGCATCGCCTCGCGCACATGGTCATTGCCACGGAAGGAGAAGGAGAGATTGGAGACACCGCCCGACACATGGGCATGGGGCAAAGAGGCCCGGATGGCGCGCGTCGCCTCAATGAAATCGACGCCGTAATTGTCGTGGTCTTCAATACCCGTCGCCACTGCGAAAATATTGGGATCGAAGATGATGTCTTCAGGCGGGAAGCCTACTTTGTGAACCAGCACTTCATAAGCGCGCTTACAAATATCGATCTTGCGCGCGAATGTATCAGCTTGGCCTGCCTCATCGAAGGCCATGACCACAACTGCCGCGCCATAGCGACGCACGATCTTGGCCTGTTCGATGAATTTCTCCTCGCCTTCCTTCAGCGAGATCGAATTGACCACGGGCTTGCCCTGAATACATTTCATGCCCGCTTCGATCACCTCGAATTTCGAGGAATCGACCATGATCGGCACGCGGGCAATATCCGGTTCAGCTGCGATCAGATTGAGATAATCGACCATGGCCTGCTGGGAATCGAGCAGGCCTTCATCCATATTGATATCGATGATCTGCGCGCCATTGATGACCTGATCGCGCGCCACATCAAGCGCTGCGGCATAGTCGCCATTCTTGATGAGCTTGCGGAAACGTGCCGAGCCCGTGACATTGGTGCGCTCGCCCACATTCACAAAGCGAATATCTTTGTTGAGCGTGAAAGGCTCAAGACCTGACAGGCGCAGCATCGGCTCCACCTTGGGCGGACGACGTGGCGCAAGTCCTTTCACACGATCCGCAAAAGCCGCGATATGCGCTGGCGTCGTACCACAGCAACCACCGATAATATTGACGAGACCCGCCTCGGCAAATTCACCGAGCATGCCCGCCATATATTCGGGGCTCTCATCATAGAGGCCAAATTCATTCGGCAGGCCTGCATTGGGATAAGCAAAGGTCAGCGTATCGGCGATACGCGAAATCTCGGCCACATGCTGGCGCATTTCGCGCGCGCCCAAGGCGCAGTTGAACCCAACCGCGAAGGGCTCGGCATGACGCAGCGAATGCCAAAAGGCGGCAGGCGTTTGACCCGAGAGAGTGCGGCCCGACAGATCTGTGATCGTGCCTGAGAGCAATATCGGCAAATGAATGCGCAGAGCGTCAAAAGCCTCCCACACGCCAATCAAAGCGGCTTTCGCATTCAACGTGTCGAAAATCGTCTCAATGAGAATGACATCAGCACCACCCTCGACAAGAGCTCTGGCAGCCTGACCATAGGTGACGCGCAGTTCATCAAAAGTGACAGCGCGAAAGCCCGGATCATTCACATCAGGCGATAGCGAGGCCGTGCGATTGGTCGGACCAATGGCGCCCGCCACAAAGCGCTTGCGCCCATCGCTCGCTTCAGCCCGGTCAGCGGCCTCGCGCGCCAGCCTTGCGCCAGTTCGGTTCAGCTCCACCACATGGGCTTCAAGCCCATAGTCAGCTTGTGCGATGGTTGTGGAGGAGAACGTGTTGGTCTCGACAATATCCGCGCCCGCCATGAAATAAGCATAGTGGATATCGCGGATAGCTTCGGGTTGGGTGATATTCAAAAGATCATTATTGCCGCGCAGATCGCGGTGCCAGTCTTTGAAGACAGAGCCGCGAAAGCCAGCTTCATCGAGACGCAGATCCTGAATCATCGTCCCCATCGCGCCATCCAGCACGAGGATGCGCTCGCGGGCAGCTTGGGTCAGCGCAGCGCGCACTGATTTGGCATCAGCCATTTTGAATGTCGTCATCAGGCAGCCCTCTCAGAAAGGCTCGGCCGCAGGCCCAGAAGATGGCAAATCGCATAAACAAGATCAGCCTTGTTCATGGTGTAAAAATGAAAATCCGTGACGCCGTGATCGACAAGGTCAATCACCTGCTCGGCTGCGACCACAGCCGCGATCAAGCGGCGGGTGGCGGCATCTTCTTCCAAACCCTCGAAGCGATCAGCCAGCCATTGCGGCACGCTGGCGCCCGTCTTTTTGGCAAAGCTCGCGGTCTGTTTGAAATTCTGCACCGGCACAATGCCCGGGATGATCGGAATATGGATGCCGCGCGCGCGCACTTTGTCGACATAGCGCAGATAATGCGCATTATCGAAAAAGAACTGGGTGATGGCGCGTGTCGCGCCCGCATCAACCTTGGCCTTCAACACATCGAGATCTTGTTCGAAATCGGCGCTTTCAGGATGTTTCTCGGGATAGGCCGAGACGGTGACTTCAAAATCGCCGATGCGACGAATGCCCTCGACCAATTCGGTTGAGTTGGCATAGCCACCTTGATGCGCGGCAAAGCTCGTCCCCAAACCACCCATCGGATCCCCGCGCAACGCAACGATATGGCGCACGCCCGCTGCCTGATAAGAGCGGATAACATCATCCACTTCGGCGCGTGTAGCTGCAACGCAAGTCAGATGCGCTGCTGGTTTGAGGCTCGTCTCGCGCACAATCCGCTCAACTGTGGCATGGGTGCGTTCGCGCGTTGAGCCACCAGCGCCATAGGTCACAGACACGAAACTTGGATCAAGTGGCGCAAGGCGCGTAATCGCCTCCCACAAAGCCACATCCATCTCAGCCGTTTTGGGCGGGAAGAATTCGAAAGAGACATTGATCTGCGTCGAGCGCGATCGGCTGGCGCGTGCGAGCTGTTCAAACATCATGCGCTCTCCCGCTGATCAAGGATCTGCGTCGCGCGGGCATCGCGGCCAACCCACAAAGACACGGTGAGCTGATGCTGCTTGCGCGTACCTGCCAAGGCGCGATGCGAGAAATCGCGCAGACCAACTTCTTTCATAAAGCCCTCGATCTCCTCCACGGCAAAACCGAGGCGGCGGTGGGCATGTTGCTCGCGCAGAAACTCATGGCTATGCGGGGCAAAATCGATGACGAGCAAACGCCCGCCCGGGCGCAACATGCGCGCTGCCTCGCGCAAGGCGCGGCCGGGATCATCGAGATAATGCAGCACCTGATGGACGATCACGAGATCGCAAGAGTCTTGCTCGACAGGCAGCGCATAAATATCGCCCTGCCGCAATTGCGCATTGCGAAGGCCCGCACGCTCCAAACGCGTGCGCGCCAGATTGAGCATGGGCGGGCTCTGGTCCACGCCAATCGCGCGCTCAGCGAGCGGGGCGAGCAATTCGAGCATGCGGCCCGTGCCGGTGCCAAGATCGAGCAAGGATTGCACAGGCTGCGTGCCAGCAATTTCCAGCACCGCCGCCTCAACAATATCTTCTGCCACATGCAAAGAGCGCAACCGGTCCCAGTTGCGCGCTTGTTCTGAGAAGTAGCGCGCGGCCTGTTCGGCACGCGCGCGGCGCACCTCTGCCAAGCGCGAACGATCTGCGGTCAGAACGGGGTCATTCTCATCCATGCCCTTGAGCACATCGCGCACCAAAGCATCGGCTGACCCACCCTCGCTCAGGCGAAAGAAAGCCCAAGCCCCTTCGCGGTGGCGATCCACAAGGCCGGCTTCGACGAGCAATTTGAGATGGCGCGAAATGCGCGGCTGCGACTGACCCAAAATGGTCATCAGCTCTGTGACAGTGAGCTCAGCATCATTGAGCAGGGCCAGAAGGCGCAGACGGGTCACTTCCCCGGCAGCTTCAAGGGCATCAAGCGCGACCGCAAAAGAGGCGGGCTGGGTGGAGGCCATGGCAAAGGTCCAGTTAGATATAAAGATATCTTTATTTCCTATTACGGGGCCTGTCCAGTGGGCGAGTGGGAAATTCCCTACTTTCCCGGGCCCACACTTACATTCGACGCCACAGAGCGAGCTTCCAGCCCACCTCCTCCCGCATCTGGTGTCCGGCGAGCGTGAAGAAATAGCCCGCCTCAAGGGACCAAGCCCGCCCGGCATTAAAGATGAGGCTGCCCTGCAATTTGTGCTGATAGCCACCGGGCTCCAGCCCATTGCCCTGCCGCCAGAGGCTGAAGCCTTGGCCAATCACCTGCCAGCGATCCGCGATGAAGCTCCCGGCCGTGATCTCGAGATGGATTTCATCTCTTGCCCCTCCCCCGCGCTGGCGAAGACCCGGCGCCAATGACCAAAAGGCTGGCCAGCCATAAATGTCGAAAGAGCGCCCCAGCATGATGCGCCAGTCGCGCGCATAGAGCGCGCCGGGCTGCGGGGAGATGACATCAGGCTGGCGCAAGACGAGCTGCGTGGAGAGGATATAGTCGCGCGACTGCCATAGCCGCAGACGACCGCCCAGCTCCGCCATACGCGGCCCCGCGCGCCATTGCGCGTCAGTGCTTGTCAAAAGCTGCATGGACTGGACGCGTGTGAGCAGCGTGAACCATGAGATCACGCCCAATTCCATCGACGTGTCGCCCTCCATTTTCTTGTAAGGGGAGGCCTGCGCTCCATAGGCGCCGCGCGATTGGCTGACGGCCACATCATGAATGGTCAGCAACATGCCTTCGCGCTGCAGAAAGGCGCCCGCATGAACGGGCGCTGCCCAAAGCAGCCACACAAGACACAAAACGCAACGCATCAAACAATGACCTGACGCAACGGAAAGTGTCATTATGCGCGCGGCGCATCTGTGCGCCAGCGACATCTACAAAGCGTTGAAGGCGCGTGTGTATTAGGTTTTGGTCGAGGGCAGCTCGCGGCGCAGACCCGCGCTGGCGATCCAAAAGAAGCAAGAGGCCAGAACCAGAAGGGCAAGATTGAGCAAAACCCCGCCCAGATGCGCCCCGCCCGTCATATCGCCGATCAAGCCAACGAGAACGGGGCCGAGCACAAAACCGATGTCGCCAAAACTGCGCTGCATGCCCATGCCCGGACCATAGCGCTCACGCGGCAGTGCCGCGATGGTGAAGGAGCCGATGGCAGGATAATTGACGCCCGAGGCGACACCAAACATCACCACCGCAAACCAGAAGCCAAGCAGCGTTGTGGATGCATAGAGCATCCACAAAGCCACCGCTGTGGCGAGTGTCGACCACAGCACATTGGCGCGCGCGCCAAAGCGATCGGTCAGCGGAGCGCTGAAGGGAACCATCAGCAAGATCATGAAGGCATTCATCGTCACAGCCAGACCAATCGTGCCCACATCAAGATGGAAAGTCTCGTGACCGATGAGTGGAATGAGCTGGAAGATCGCCGCTGTACGCGTGAAGAACACCGTTAGCGACACAATACAAATCGCCGTAAATGGCCCCGTCATCAAACCCGCGCGGCGCACCTCTGTTGGCATGGGTTTGCGCGCATCAGCACCATTGAGCGTATCTTCGAAGGAGAAAAGCGCTGTTGCAGAGGCGAGCAAACTCATGCCCGCATAGAGCCAGAAGGAGGAGGCAAAGCCGAATGCATAGGCCGCATAACCACCCACTGCGGGCCCAAGGCTGGAGCCGATCTGCAAGGCTGATTGATAGAGCGCCATATTGGTGCTGCGCCGATGCGGTGGGCTGATGTCAGCCAGCGCTGCAACAGACGCTGTGATGTAAACACCAGAGCCGACACCCTGCAGAAATCGCCAGAAGAGCAGCCAATTGAAATCGCCCGTCAGCGCAGCGGCGACCGATGAGGCTGCCACCAACAAAGAGCCAGCCAGCAAGAGCGGACGCCTACCAATGCGCTGCGACAGATAGCCTGCGGGCAGATTAGCCAGCAGACGACCCACACCAAAGACCGTGATCAAAGCGCCGACCAGCACATTGGTGACACCAAAGGTCTGCGCATAGAGCGACAGAACAGGCGCTACAAGGCCGCTGCCCATCATCACGCAGGCGATCATGACCAGCAGGGGCGCCAGCCGCTTTTCCTGCCGCAGAGGCTCTAGATAGCGCGTTGAAAAGGACATGAGCCTTTGTGGCCTTTATCCCGCTCACCCGCAAGCAAGCGGCTAGACAAATATGGGCCTGAGCGCGATGGTGCCGCCCGAACGCGCTCTCACAAGCGCCCAACCGTGTCGGGAGGCCCCTTTGACTGAGACTGATACACAAGCCCAGCTGCGCATGAAAGTTGCCGCCTGCACGCTGATGCTCGTCCATACGCAGTGCATGAACTATTCAGGCCATGTCAGCGCGCGTCTGCCCGGTGGCGACACTTTCCTCATCCAGCCCATCGATGTGCCTCGCTCGGGCTTGCGCCCCGAACATCTGCTCGTGGTCGATCTCGATGGCAAAGTCTTGCAGGGTCAACCTGGCATGAAGGCTCCCGCCGAGGTCGCGCTGCATTGCGAGATCCTGCGCGCGCGCCCTGACATCAATTCGGTCGCCCATTTCCATCACGACCTCACCAATGCCTTCACCTTGGTCGAAGGCGTCGAGCTGCGCATCGTGAAAAACCACGCCATTCGCTGGGCAAGTGGCATTCCGGTTCATGCCGACCCTGCCCATGTCGCCAATGCCGAGCTGGGCCGCGCCGTTGCTGCCACGCTGGGGCCGCATCACGCTTTGCAAATTCGCGCCCATGGGCAAGTGATCACCGCAGAATCGGTTGAGGCCGTCCTGACGGATTCGATCCATTTTGTTGAGAATGCACAGGCCATGTATCACGCCTGCTTGCTGGGCAAACTGGCGCCGCTGTCTGGGGCCGACATGGACTCCTTCGCCAAATATTTCAAACGCGGCCGCCATGTCGACAAGCTGTGGCGCTATTACATCGAAAGCGGACAGGCGCAGGGCGTCATCCCGACCGATTGGCCGATTTGATCCAGCCTCACTAGACAAATCCCGCCGCCCTCCACTAGTCTCAACGACTAACAAGAGCGGCGGGCTCAACCCGCCCTAACACCAAGAGAGGACCAACCTCTCTGGTCAAAGGGACGGAAATGCACGACATCGATTTTGACCACGAACATGCGCCGTTGTCCGATGCCGACAAACTTGAGATGGCCAAGTTCATCTGGAGTCAGGAAAGCGTCGAGCTGAAAACAATCGGCATCGATATCGGCAGCTCTACGTCTCATCTTCTCTTCGCCAAAGTCACCCTGCAACGCCAGTCGCAAGGCCTGTCGAGCCGCTTCGTTGTCACCAACAGAGAAGTCGTCTGGCGCTCGCCCATCATGCTGACACCCTTTGTCAGCGATGGGACGATTGACGCCCATGCGCTCGATCACTTCATTCACGATGCCTACAAACAAGCCGGCATGAAGCGCGCTGATGTTGACAGCGGCGCAGTCATTCTCACGGGTGAGGCGATCAAGCGCAAAAATGCGCGCGCCATTGATGAGCTCTTCGCCGACCAAGCGGGCAAATTCGTCTGCGCCACGGCGGGCCATAAGCTTGAATGCACTCTGGCAGCCCATGGCTCTGGCGCTGTCGGCCTGTCGCGTGAGCGCCAATGTAGCGTGCTCCATGTAGATATTGGTGGCGGCACGACCAAGCTCGCGCGGATTGAAAAAGGCGTCATCAAAAGCGTTGCTGCCTTTGCCGTGGGTGGGCGCTTGCTAGCCGCTGACACGCAGGGCGAATGGACGCGAGTTGATCAATCAGCCTGGCTCGTGGCCAAAGAGCTTGGCCTTGCCACCGATGCCAAGACACTGAGCGATCCGTCCATACGCCAACGCATTGCTCGTCGTCTGGCTGAACTATGCGTCGATCAGATCATGGGTGAACCGCTCGATGATCTGGGACGCCAGCTTGAACTGACAGAGCCGCTGAACCGCGCAGGACTGCCCGACGCAATTACATTCTCAGGCGGCGTGTCTGAATATATTTTCGAGACTGAAACACGCGAATTTGGCGATATTGCCAAAATGCTTGCGATGGAGGTGCGGCGCTTGTTGACGGCGCGCAGCAGTATCAAGGTCGTTGATCCTGGCAATCGCATCCGCGCCACTGTCATCGGTGCCTCGCAATTCACTGTGCAGGTGAGCGGAAAGACGATCTATCTGTCAGGTGAAGATGTGCTGCCCGTGCACAATGTCCCGGTGGTCCATCTCGATCTTGATCTATCCGGCACGATCGACCCGCAAGAGGTCGCAAGCCTCATCCATCAGAAGGTTGAGCAGCTCGACATCACGCCCGGTGGGCGCATGGCGATCTCTTTCACCTTCGCAGGCGATCCTGAATATTCGCGCCTGCTCGCCATGGCCAAAGGCATCGCCCAAGGCGCAGCACCCAAGGGCAAGAGACATGACCTCCTGCTGCTGATGATTGATGGCGATGTGGGCAAGAGCATGGGCAATCTGCTCATGAAGGAGCTCGACTTTCCTGGCAGCCTCGTCTCGGTCGATGGCGTACAGCTGCAAGAGCTCGACTATGTCGATGTGGGCGAATTGATCTCGCCACCCGGCGTCGTACCCGTTGTCATCAAGTCGCTTCTGTTTTCATAAAAAGGGGAATGCAGATGAGTGAGCAATCCGCACCGCGCTATGGAATCGACCCCTATCTTGATTGGGTCGACAAAGAGGGCATTCCCGTCACGGAAGATTATGGCATCGACCTCTTCAAGGTCGAGATGAAGATGTGGCCACGCTTCGGCGTCAAAGGCGCGGCGGTCCATCTCAAAGGGCGCGGCGACTTCTGCAATATGTTCCTCATCGAACTGCCGCCCGCAGGCTCCACCACACCGCAGCGCCATCTTTACGAAGATGTCTATTACGTTCTGGAAGGCTCTGGCTCGACGCAAATCGAACTTGCTGATGGCACCAAGCGCAGCTTTGAATGGGGGCCCAAAAGCCTCTTTGCCATTCCGCTCAATGCCAAACATCGCCACTTCAATTCCAGCGGCCGCGAACGCGCTTTGCTCGTTACCACAACCGACATGCCGCTGGTGATGAATACATTCCACAATGAAAAATTCATCTTCGACACGCCCTTCGACTTTTCCGAGCGCGCCGGCAAGAGCGGTTATTATAGCGGCGAAGGCGATCTCATCACGGTGCGCCCCGGCAATCATATGTGGGAGACGAATTTCGTTCCCGATCTTGCTGCCATTGAACTCAAGAGCTGGGGTGATCGCGGTGCAGGCGGTACCAATATTATGTTCGTTCTGGCTGATGGAACGATGCATGCGCATATTTCAGAGATGCCGGTTGGCACCTATAAAAAGGGACACCGCCACGGCCCCGGCTTCCATGTGATGTGCGTCACCGGTCACGGCTATTCGCTCTTGTGGTTCGACAAGGACAAGGACTTCCTGCGCATCGACTGGAAGCATGGCGTCGTCTTCCCGCCCGCTGATCAGCAGTTCCACCAGCATTTCAATACGAGCCCGCAGCCCGCGCGCTATTTGGCAACGGGCGTGGGGGGCCTGCGCTATCCGCTCACCGTGCAGCAGCGCCGCTCCTTGCTGGGGCTGAAGCCCGGCGAAAAGGGCGCAGTCTCCACCAGTATCAAAGAGGGCGGCGATCAGGTCGAATATGACGATCAGGACGCTCGAATTCAGCAAATCTGGGTCGAGGAGACCCGCAAGAATGGCGTCGATCAGAAGATGGACAAATTCTTCGCCGCCTGACCGCCAAGCCATCCGCATCCAACGGGCTCCCCTGCCAGCGGGGGAGCCCTTCTTTTTGGTTGAATGGGGCGGGCGAGACTGTCAAAACGCCTGTGACTGCGGCCCGCCAAAGGGCCCTGAGGGGGACACCCATGGGAAATATCCATCTAACGGTCGCCTGCGGTGACTATGAGATCGTGCGTCCGATCAAGGAAGGCACTGTGAAGATCGACGGTGTGGACCTGACGGTTCTCACCGATATTGATTCCAGCACGCGCCACTGGCGCTTCTTGCGCAATCAGGAATTCGACTTCGCGGAGGTCTCCTCCTCGTCTTATTTGCTGGCGCGCGACAATGGCATGGAGATCGAGGGTATCCCCGTCTTCCTGCACCGCCGCTTCCGTCACGAATTCATCTTCATCAATACGAAGAAGGGCATCAAAGAGCCCAAAGATCTCATCGGCAAAAAGATCGGCGTGAAGAGCTTTCAGGTCTCAGCGATCTTGTGGATGCGCGGCATTCTCGAACATGAATATGGCGTGCCGCACAAATCGATCCATTGGCATTCGGAGATCGACGAAGATGTGGAATTCACTCCCGCGCCCGATCTCAAATGGACGCGGTTGAAGAACGACCAGACGCTGGAAGAAATGTTGCTGGATGGCGAGCTTGATGCTGTCATTCATTCCGATCTCATCGAGCCCTATCTCAATGGTGATCAGCGCATCGCGCGTCTCTTCGACGACTACAAGGGCGAAGAAGAGCGCTATTTCAAAAAGACCGGCATCTTCCCCATCATGCATGTGATGGCGATCAAGCGGCAGATCGTGCGCGACAATCCCTGGCTACCCGTGAACATCTTCAAGGCGTTTGAAAAGGCCAAGGGCCTTGCCATGCAGCGCATGTTCAATCCGCGTATCGTGCCGCTGGTGTGGTATCGCCACGCTTGGGATGAGCAGCAAAAGCTCTTTGGCAACGACCCTTGGGAATATGGGCTGACCGACAAGAACCGCCACACACTGGACACGCTGGTCGGCTACTCTTATGAGCAGGGCATGATGAAGCGGCGCTGGCCGCTTGACGAATTGTTCCTCAATGTGTCGCAGGGCCGCAAACGCGGCGGTTTCCGCGTCTGATCGAGAGTAATGCCATGTCGATGACCTTCTTCAATCCCATCTATCTCGACAATGCCGTGCGCGCTGCACTCGACGAAGATCTTGGCCGCGCTGGCGACATCACCACGCTCGCCACCATTCCCCAAGGCCGCACGGCTACCGCCGTCTTCGCCGTGCGCAAGCCCGGCGTTGTGGCTGGCCTGCCGGTGGCCGAGGCAACCTTCCGCATCATTGATCCATCGGTGAAGTTCGAGGCACTCGTTGAAGACGGCACAAGCGTTGCGGGCAATCGCACGCCTGTTGCGCGTGTGTCGGGTGACGCACGCTCCATTTTGACCGCTGAGCGCGTCGCGCTGAACTATCTGACGCGCCTCTCGGGCATTGCGACGCTGACCGCGAAATATGTCGCACTGGTGTCTCACACCAATGCAAAGATCTGCTGCACGCGCAAGACAACACCGGGCTTCCGCGCTTTTGAAAAATATGCCGTGCGCTGCGGCGGCGCGATGAACCATCGCTTTGGCCTCGATGATGCCTTCCTCATCAAGGACAATCATATTGCCGTGGCTGGCGGTATTCGTCAGGCGCTGCGCGCAGCCAAAGCAGCTGCTGGCCATCTGGTAAAGGTCGAGATCGAAGTGGATACACTCGATCAATTGCGCGAAGTGATCGAAGAAGGCGCAGATGTGTGCCTGCTCGACAATATGAGCGTTGAGATGATGGCCGAAGCTGTGAAGATGGTGGCTGGCCGCATGAAGCTCGAAGCCTCTGGCGGCGTCAATGAAGCAACGGTGAAGGCGATTGCAGAGACCGGTGTTGATCTCGTCTCCTCAGGTTCGCTCACCCATTCAGCCCCGATCCTTGATCTGGGCCTTGATATCGAAATCGCCTGAGCGACCAGCACACAAAAGCCCCGGCTCTGAACCGGGGCTTTTTTTGTTGGTGATAGAGCACTCATTCAGCGGCGGTGGATTTAGCCTCATTGGCCTGTTTCCACGCCAGCTCTTCATCTGAACAGCCCAGCGTGCGCCAATCCGACCCCTTGGGCACGACACCTTCAAAAGACCTCAGCCGGTTCTGCGGCACACGGCCTTCAAAAGCGCCAATCGCTTTGCCCGTCTTGGCGAAAGTTTGCGCTGCTTCGACCATCTGACGGCGAAACTCCACGACAGCCAAATCGCTCGCGCCCAGAATCTCGTCATTGCGCGAGGCAATCGGACCCATCGTTTCCCACATCACAATGTCCTGATTGGGAATGCCCGGAACGCCTGTGAAATTGCCAAGCTTCATCCACTGACGGTCTTGCAGATAATTATTGGCGCGCGTGCGCTTCTTGATGAAATGTTTGTCGACATCAATACCGACCTGCGCATGCAAGAATTTGCGCCAACTCTCGGTACTGGGCACCGTCTCACCGCCCCAAGCGATGAAGTGGAAAGCGGTATGCGTGTCATCGATCGGAATATGCATGATCGCGACATTGTATTGATCGTTGGACGGGATCTGCACCGTATAGGGCGCGATGAACAAGGTCGTGCGGATATATTCATGCGTATTGGCATTTTGAATCGGACGACGGATCGCGGAATAGCGAAAGCCCCAAGGGGTGCGATCCACATACAGGCGCGGCGCTTTATCGGTCGAGGGACGCAGCCAGTTCTGGTCATTGGCCTGCGCCCCCGCCACACGCGCGGGCACCATGTCAGATGAATGCAAACTGGAGGAATGCGCAGAATCGATTGCGCCCTCCAAAATCTGCGCCCAATTGCAGTCGATCATGATCTTGGCGATGGAAATGCGCGTGTCGGGCGAGGGCTGGAAGACCGGCGCCTCAAAGGGCGTCATCTCTTCCTTCGGCCCCATCCACACCCACACAAAGCCAGCCTGCTCATGCACGGGATAGGCTTTGATTTTCACCTTCTCCGGCAGCGCGCTTTCAGGCGGCTCTGAGGACATGTCAACGCAATTGCCCTCAACGTCGAATTTCCAACCATGATAGAGGCAGCGCAGACCGCATTCTTCATTGCGCCCGAAGACGAGCGAGGCCTTGCGATGCGGGCAAGATTCGTCGATCACGCCAACGCGGCCCTCGCTGTCACGAAAGACGACGAGGTCTTCGCCCAGAATGCGGATCTTCACGGGATCGCCATCGGGCTCCTCAACCTCTTCGATAAGGCAGGCCGGCAGCCAATGCCGGCGCATGATGCCGCCCATGGGCGCATCACGCTCAACGCGGGTCAGCTGATCATTCTCTTCTTTCGTCAGCATGGAGAAACTCCTTGCAAGATAGCCATCCTGCCCAGATGGAGCTTGCCGCCCAACATCTTAGTGCTCTAAGACGTTTGTAGCGCAAAAGCCCCTCCCTGTCGATAGGCGGGGTGCGGCAAAGCCGTGCAAATCCCCGCGAACGGGCCTTGAAGGGCTCGTTTTAGACATCTAAGTTCCGGCCCTGACCTCGTTTGGGAGCACCTATGTCAGACGCAGCTTTCGACGGCCCGACCCTGAGCCTGCGCATCACAGCGCGACAGGAGATCGCCCAGGATATTGTGATGTTCGAGCTTGCGCGCCCCGATGGCGCTGACCTGCCCGAATTCACAGCCGGCGCCCATGTCACCCTGCGCGTACCCAATGGGCTCTTGCGCAAATATTCGCTCTGCAATGACCCCCAAGAGCGCCATCGCTATGTGATCGCCGTCAAGCGTGAGACCCCCGGCACAGGCGGCTCGCTCTCACTCACCACAGACGCCAAGATCGGCGATGCGATAGAGGTTGGCGAGCCGCGCAATGACTTCGCGCTCGCGGGCAATATCCAGCAGTTTCTCTTCATCGCAGGTGGCATTGGCATCACGCCGATCCTGTCGATGATGCGCCATCTGAAGAGCAGCGGCGCTGGTCGCTTCAAACTCATCTATCTCACCCGCTCGCGCGTCCTCACCGCCTTCCACGATGAGATCAAGGCGGAGTTCCCCGGCCAAGTCACCATTCATCATGATGAGGGTGATCCTGATCGCATGTTTGATCTGTGGCCGGCACTTGAGAAACCTCAGGGTCGTCATTTGTATTGCTGCGGCCCGCGTCCCTTGATGGAAGCGGTGCGCGACATGAGCGGCCATTGGTCAAGCGCGGCGGTACATTTTGAAGATTTTGGCGCAACCAAACCCGCCCACAAAGCCGATGACAAAGCCTTTCGCGTCCATCTGGCGCGCAGTGGCCAAACATTCGACATCCCCGCCAATGTCTCCATCCTCGACACATTGCGCGCGCATGGCATCACTGTCTCAAGCTCTTGCGAGAGTGGCACTTGCGGCTCCTGCCGCACCAAGCTGCTCGCGGGGGACGCAGACCATCGCGATCTGGTTTTGACCGAGCGTGAATATGCCACCAACATCATGATCTGTGTTTCGCGCGCGAAGACGGATGAACTGACCCTCGATCTGTGAAAGGTCGCCCGTGACCGACAAAGTGCTTCGTCTTGGATGTGCAGGTCTGGGGCGCGCGTTCAGCCTCATGCTGCCTACATTGGTGGCTGACACGCGCATTCAGATCGCAGCGGGCGCTGACCCACGTCCTGAGGCGCGCGCACAATTTGAGCGCGACTTGGGCGGCAAGACCTTCGCCAGCGTCGAAGATATGTGCGCTTCACCCGATATTGATGCAGTCTATATTTCCACCCCGCATCAATTCCACCGGGCCAATGTTGAATCAGCTGCGCGCCATGGCAAACATGCGCTCGTTGAAAAGCCCATGTCTTTGTCGATTGACGATTGCCTCGCTATGATTGAGACCGCCGAGCGCGGCGGCATTCATATGGTGGTCGGTCATAGCCACAGTTTTGATCGCCCCATCACGCAAACACGCGCGCTGATTGCCTCGGGTGACTATGGCGCGCTGCGCATGATCAATGCGATGCAATTCACAGATTTTCTCTATCGCCCGCGCCGCCCGGAAGAACTCGACACCACACAAGGCGGCGGCGTAATCTTCAATCAAGCTCCGCACCAAGTCGACAATGTGCGCATGATTGCAGGTTCGCGCGCCACAAGCCTGCGCGCCATGGTCGGCCAATGGGATGCGAGCCGCCCAACAGAAGGCGCATACCAAGCGTTTCTAACCTTTGAAGATGGCGTCACCGCCTCCCTCACCTACAATGGCTATGCGCATTTCGACTCCGATGAGTTCTGTGACTGGATTGCAGAATCGGGCCTGCGCAAAGATGCCGCCCGCTATGGCGTCACACGCGCGGCCCTCAAAGGCGTCGGCGGCAATGCGGAAGTTGAGCTGAAGCAAAAGCTCAATTACGGCGGCGAGGCTTACAAGCCGCCACATGGCGATGGCACAGCCACGCGCTGGCATCAGCATTTCGGACTGCTGATCGCCTCTTGCGAACATGGCGATCTGCGCCCACAGCCACATGGAATCTGGATCTATGGCGATGAACAACGCCGCTTTGAAGATCTACCCGCCCCCGGTGTTCCGCGTGTAGAAGTAATGGACGAACTCTGCGACGCTGTGTTTAACGATCACAAACCACTGCATGATGGCTATTGGGCAATGGCGACGATGGAAATCTGCTTTGCCATGCTCGACTCCGCCCGCCAGCAGCGTGAAATTCCGCTAACCCATCAGGGGCGCGCGCGTGACTGACACAAAGCCCAAGAAACCGAAGGAACCTGGAACACAAGCCATTCTGCGCCACTGGCGCGAGGCTGTGCCCAATGATCGCTTTGCCCATCTCGTCAAAGATGCGACGCGCGGCCTCACACGCGCCTTGCAAATGCGCCTGACAGAACATTCCGTCTCCTTTGGCCATTGGACCTTTTTGCGCATCTTGTGGGAACAGGACGGGCTGACACAACGCGAATTGAGCGAGCGCGCGGGCCTGATGGAGCCCACAACATTCTCCGCGCTGAAAGCCATGGAACAGCTGGGCTATGTGTTACGCAAACAGCAGCCCGACAGCCGCAAGAAGGTCTATGTCTTTCTCACGCCTGCAGGCCGTGCCTTGCGCGACAAATTGGTGCCACTCGCTGAAGAAGTGAATGCCATCGCCTTGCAGGGCGCAGATGCAGCAACAGTGGCCGCCGCGCGCGATCTGATGCTTTTAATGATCCAAAATCTCGCCCGCGACGAGGAGGAGCAGTTCCGCAAGGAGCGGCGCATGCCCTCCACGCGCCAAATCTCAAGCCTTCGCGACAAGGCCCGCAAACCAGCACGGCGAAGCACTCTTTCGTCGGCGCGCTAATCAACATACAAAGAGACAAAGACTCATTCGGGGGAACAAATGGTCACGACACGCAACTATGATTATGTCATCGTCGGCGCAGGCTCAGCCGGCTGCGTTCTGGCCAATCGCTTGAGCGAAGACCAAGGCGCGACGGTTCTTGTGATCGAAGCTGGCGGTCGCGACCTCAATCCCCTCATCCATATTCCGCTCGGCATGGGCAAGATGCACGAATATGGCATGCATGATTGGGGCTATCACACAGAGCCGGAGCCCAATCTCAACAATCGCCGGATCGAAGCAGCGCGCGGTAAAGTCCTCGGCGGCTCCTCTTCCATCAATGTCATGGCCTATACGCGCGGCCATCGCGGAGATTATGACCGCTGGGCACAGAAGGGCTGCAAGGGCTGGTCCTATGCAGAGGTGCTCCCCTATTTCAAACGCGGCGAAACTTTCAAAGGTGGCGCCGACACATGGCGCGGCGGCGATGGCCCGCTGCAGGTACAATATGCCACGACGCAAGATCCGCTCTACGAAGCTTGGATCGAATCTGCAAAACTGAAGGGCATCCCCGTCAGCGATGATTACAACGGCCAGCAGAATGAAGGCTTCGGGCGCAGCCAATATACGATTGGCAATGGCCGCCGCTCATCCGCCGCCGTTGCCTATCTGCACCCCGTGCGCAATCGCAAGAATCTCACTGTCGATGTGAATGCCCATGTCACGCGCATTTTGATGAATGGCACCCATGCTGAAGGCATCGAATATGTGAAGGACAGCATCACGATTCACGCCAAGGCGACACGTGAAGTAATCCTGTGCAGTGGCACCTACAACACGCCGCAATTGCTCATGCTCTCAGGCATTGGCCCCAGCGCGCATTTGCGCGACATGGGGATTGAGACACGCGTCAATCTGCCGGTCGGTGATAATCTGCAAGATCATTTGGCAGCGCTTATTCTTTTCACGCGCCCCAACAACCCCAGCAGCTTCCGCGATAATATGCGCTTTGACCGCATGGCGTGGAACATGATCCGCGCGCAGCTCTTTGGTTCAGGCCCAGCCACAGTCGTTCCCGGCGGCTTGCATGCCTTCATCAAATCCAATCCTGAATTGGCGGTGCCAGACATTGAATTCATGTTCCGTGGCATTCCCACTCATGCGCATCTGTGGTTCCCCGGCATCAAGCCTGTCTATGAAGATGGCTATGGCATTCGCCCCTGCCTCTTGCATCCTGACAGCCGTGGGACTGTGCGTTTGAATTCCGCTGATCCTTTCGACACACCCAAGATCACTTACAACTTCCTCTCCGCACCCAATGATCTGCCGCGCTTGCGCGAAGGTTTCAAAATCGCGCGCGATATTGCCCATAGTGCACCGCTCGCACCCTTCCGTGGTGTTGAAAAATCGCCGACGGATGCGGTCAAGACGGATGCGGAGATCGACGCATGGATCCGCAAGACCGCCCTCACCGCGCATCATCCTGCAGGCACTTGCCAGATGGGTATTCACGAAGAAGCAGTGCTTGACCCAACATTGCGCGTGCGCGGTGTTGAAAAGCTGCGCGTGGTCGATGCGTCTGCCATGCCAGACATGGTCGGCGCACATATCAATGCCTGCGTCTTAATGATGGCAGAGAAGGCAGCTGATATGATCAAGGGCCAGAGCCCCCTGCCCGCGCTCGAACAGGCCTGATCACGCCAGCGCGACAGCCGCAGATCCCGCGAGCGCAGCCGCCAGAAGCATGAAATCATGCAAGGCGAGTTGCGCCCGGGTCGGGTTTGCCTGTGCATGAAGCAAAGTCGTGGCACCCAGCGTCGTGGCTGACCAGCCAATGCCCGACATGATGAGCGCGCATGTGAAGAGCGCTTGCGTCTGCGCCACAAAAGCCAGCCCAATCGCGCCAGCGCTGAGCGCCAGACCGGTCAGACAAGCCAGCGGTGCGCGCTTAGGCGTGATGACAAAGCCGAGCAGCAAGGCTGGCGCATACATGGCTACAATATGCCAAGCGACCGTGCCGCTCGTCTGCGACAGGCCAATGCCACAACCCAACATCAAAGAGGGCGCAAGTCCCATCATCAAAGCCATAGCACCCCAGGACAAAGCCCCCGTGATGGTGGCGAAGGCATAATGAGGCACGGGACCAGTATCACCGGGCACAACAAAGCCACGCTGACGCGGCAAAAAGAACGCAAGTGCTGATGCGAAGAAATGTGCGAGTGCTGCGATAACAAGCGTTGCTGCCGTTGCAAATGGACCTGCGAGGGCGCTAGCCGCAGTCAAAGCGCCCGGCACCGCAAAGGCCGCGGCAACACCAGACCCAAAGACGAGTGCGATGGCGCGAGCATCTCGCCGACCCAAGCCCGCCGCGCCATGGCGGTAGAAATTGCCAAAGCCCTGCGCGAGGCCGAGCCAAAAACTACCGAGCACGAAAGCGCCGAACAGGCCTGCCACGATGCCAAAAGCCCCGAGCGCAGCGCCTGCAACGCCAAAAGTCGCACCAAGAGCAAAGCCCCAACGCTGGTCAACACCCGTCAACCAGGCAGCAGGCACAGTCCCAACCGCAGCGCCCAGAAGCAGCGCGGCGAAAGGGAGCGCCACTGTCACGCCACTACCCAGAACGGCACCGCCAACCGGCACAATCGTCAGCACCAAAGCTTGCGCGAAAATGGTCACAGCATTGCTGAGTGTGAAAATGGTCAGCGGCCAGCGCGTGACGGGGGCAGCATCAACACTGTCCGGCATCATCAAAGGATCGCAAGCACAGCTGAGTAAGCCGCCTCGTCCCTGTGCGCGCTGCAATTCAATCGTGCTCATGACTTGATGTCATCATCGAACAAGGCACGAGAGGCTGCGCCATCGAGATCTTCATATTGACCTGATTTCATCGACCATAAAAAAGCGACTAGGCCGATCAAGCCAAGCCCAACGGCAATGGGAACGAGATAGAGGATCACGCTCATAGCTTAGCCTCCTTCAAACGACTGGCCCGCAGCGCATTCACCGTCACGAGAATGGATGAGCCCGACATGGCTGCCGCTGCAAACAAAGGCGTCACAAAGCCCGCCACCGCCAGCGGGACCGCCAAAGCATTATACACAATCGCAAGGCCAAGATTCTGCCGCATGAGCGAACGCGCATTGCGCGCAATCTCAATCGCTTTGAGCACAGGCATGAGCTTCTCGCCCAAAAAAACTGCATCACTGGCCGCTTGCGCCAGATCAGAGCCCGTAATGGGTGAGATGGCGACATGAGCGGCCGCAAGCGCAGGCGCGTCATTGATGCCATCTCCTACCATCAACACGCGCTTGCCCTGCGCCTTGAGCGCCTCAAGCGCAGCGATTTTGTCTGCAGGCTTGGTTCCGGCACGCCAGTTGGAAATGCCAAGCGCTTGGGCAACTGGCTCAACGCTCGCAGCGCGATCACCCGACAACAGGCGACACTCAAGACCAAGCGCCTTGATCGCCTGCACACAGGCCACAGCATCAGGCCGCAGCGCCTGCTCGATGACAAAGACAGCTGCCTGATCACCATGACGCAAACAGATCAGCGACCCGTCGGGATGACGCGCCATTGCCTCTTCCGCCGCGCCCTGCGCCTCACAAAAGGCTGCACTGCCAAGCCGCAGATCAAGCCCCTGCAACCGGGTACGCACACCCTCGCCCGGCTCTTCCTCAACCGTGTCGAAAGGCTCGCGCAACAGAGCAAGCGTGCTCAAAGCGCGCGCCAATGGATGATGGCTCGACAAGGCTAAACGCGCGGCACGCTCGACAAGCTCAGGCGCAATCTCACTGCGGTTGACAAGAGCTGGTTGCGGCAAAGTGAGTGTGCCTGTCTTGTCGAAAATGACTACATCAACCTCGCTCAAACGCTCAATCGCATCACCTGAGGAGAGCAAGACACCGCTACGAAACAAAGCGCCACTCGCCACCACTTGCACAGCAGGTACTGCCAAAGCGAGCGCGCAGGGACAGGTGATGATCAGCACAGCAATGGCCGTTATGATCGCATCATGCGCCGTCGCACCCGCCATATACCAGCCAATAGCGGTTGTAAGGGCCGCTGCATGGACAACAGGCGCATAGAGCCGCGCTGCACGATCACCCAACTGCAAATAGGCATTTTTGGTTGTCAGCGCAGCCTCTATCATCCGCTCAATTTCATCGACGAGCGATTGCGAGGAACCTTCGAGAACGCGCAGACGCAGCGCGCCTTTATAATTCACAGATCCGGCATGAAGGAGATCGCCCTCGCCCAATTGGCGCCAACGGGTTTCACCCGTGACGAGGCTGTCATCCACCTCTGAATGACCCGAGAGCACCACACAATCGGCGGGCACACGCTCACCCGGACGTAGCAAAATCACATCATCCGCCTTCAGGCTTTCAGCGGGCACGCAAATCACTTCGCCAGAGGGCGCGATGAGATTGGCGCTGGTGGCCCGCAGAGCGGCTAGATTAGCCGCCACAGCCCGCGTCTTGCGGCGCATCGCGTGATCAAGATAGCGACCTGTCAGCAAGAAGAAGATGAGCATGATGGCGGAATCGAAATAGGCATGTTCCGCATGATGCCATGTCTCAAAGATCGACATGACAAGTGCCAAACAGATCCCCAAAGAGATCGGCACATCCATATTGACACCGCCGCCCTTCAAGGCACGCCATGCACTCGCAAAGAAAGGCCGCCCCGCATAAGCGGCCGCCGGCAAGACAATGAGCGCGGACATCCAATGCAAGAAGTCGCGTGTCTCTTCACCCATCCCGCTCACATGGCCAGACCAGACTGAGACTGACAGCAGCATAATATTCATACTGGCAAAACCAGCGACACCCAGACAACGCAGCAAATAGCGCGAGACTCGCGTCTCGCGCTCTTCCTGCTCATTCACCTGAAAGGGATGGGCTGGATAGCCAAGCTGATCGAGTAAATCGACCAAGCGGGTTGGATCATAATCACCATCACGCCATTCCACACTGACGCGGCGACTCGTGTAATTAACGCGCGCGCTCAGCACAGCGGGATCAGCACCGATGGCTTTTTCGATATCAAGAATGGCCGCAGGCGTCTTCATTCCCTCGACCACAAGGTCAAGCTGCGCCACACCATCATCACTATGGCGAACGAACAGCGAGAGATCGAGGTTGGAGCCCATCAGATCACCGAATGGTCACACGATTGCGGGACCGAAATTTCTGCTCACCCGCCTGCGCGGCAACAAGATCAACCGTCCATGTCCCCGTCGCGGCTGCGACTGCGACGCGATATTCGCCAGGCCCAGCCTCGCGCAAAATCACATCAAGGTCTTGGGCATGGGATTGCGGCGAGACGAGATGGGCTGTGACCTCAAGGCCGCTGAGCAAGGCACCCTCGCGATCTTTCAGCATGAGTGTCAGTTCTGCCTGTGTCTCGCTCGTGCGAATAAATTGGCCATCGACACTCCAGCCGCGCGCCCCTTGCGCTCGCGCCTGTTCAATCTCGCGATCATATGCAAGGCCGCGCTCATAGGGTTGCTTCTCTTGAACGCCGGGAAAGGTCTTCAACGCCAGATGAATCATGACGCCATTGACGAGAAAGACGACTGCGAAAAAGCCGACGATCATCACAAGAACTTTGCGACCGGTCAGCTCGCGTCCCTTGGCAACCATGCTGCTCATTTTGAGTCCTCATGCGACAGGCGCGTAAAGAAATGTTCCTTGGCGCGCGCGCGCTCGCCACTTAGGTGGTCAAGCAGTGTGAAAGCCACATCAACTTCGCGTCGCACGGCCTCAACTGCGCGCGCAGGCAAAGTCGCATGGATGCGCATTTCGCGTGTCTGGTCGGGCCCCACTGTGATGACAGGATTGCCATCACTTTGGGTGTTAGCTCCTACAGCCTCAATCTTCGCATCCACCAAGCCTTCGAGGCCAAGAACGAAGCTGCGCTCACCAGCCCCTTTATTGGTCAGGCGCAATGTATAAGAGTTCCGCACCGAGCCATCCGACAATTTCACAAAGAGGGGATTGCGATCATGGATCGCTGCCACACCCAAAGTCGCGCGTGTGAGTAGCGTAAAGAGCATTACGCTGCCAACAATCGCGATCACTGCTGCATATAAAACTGTGCGCGGCCGAATGGGGCGATAGATCGGCGCCTTGCCTTGCGCGCGGCGCACAATATTCACATCCGTATCGAAAGCGATGAGCCCATCAGGGCGGTCAATTTTATGCATCACCGTATCGCAGGCATCAATGCACAGGCCGCATTGAATACAGCCCAGATCCGGCCCTTTGCGAATATCGACGCCAGTCGGGCAGACAGCCACACATTGGTCGCAGTCCACACAATCGCCTGCAGGCTCACCAGCAGCGCGCAACTGCTCTGCCTTTTTGACTGACATGCGCGGTTCACCACGATCAAGCCGATAAGTGACATTCAGCGCATTCTCATCCGTCATCGCCGCCTGAATGCGCGGCCACGGACACATATAGATGCAGACCTGTTCGCGCGCGTGACCCGCAAGAAGATAGGTTGTGAATGTGAGGATGCCGATCCACATATAAGCGACAAAGGGCGCCTGCAATGTAGCCAAATCCCGCACCAAAGTCGGCGCATCAGAGAAATACAAAACCCACGCGCCGCCGGTCCACCAGGCGATCATCAACCAGATAAAATGTTTTAGCGCTTTTTGCGCAGCCCGATGAAGCGTCAAGGGGCTTTTGTCTTTCAACATGCGCTCGCGGCGGTCGCCTTCCACAAAGCGTTCAACCGCCAGAAACAGATCTGTCCAAACCGTCTGTGGGCACAGATAGCCACACCAAATTCGCCCCGCGACCGCATTCATCAAAAACAAGGTCAGCGCGGCAATGATCAAAAGGCCGGTGATGTAATAGACCTCTTGCGGCCAGATCTCGATGAAGAAGAAATAAAAGCGACGATTGGCAAGATCCAGCAGCACGGCCTGCGAGGGAGCAAGCGGCCCGCGATCCCAACGCAGGAAGGGAAGAAAGTAATAAACAGCAAGCGCCAGACCAAGCACCGCCCATTTGATGTTACGATAAAAGCCAGAGACGCTCTGCGGATAGACTTTTTTGCGCGCGGCGTAGAGCTGCGCCACATGCGCAGCGGAGGCGATACGCTCTTGCGCAACGCCCCCTTTCGCAACCTTGCTTCCAAAAAGGGAGAGCACGTCAGTTCTCGCCGCCTCCAAAGCCATGCACATAGACCGTCAGCGCTTTGATCGTCGTGGTATCGAGACGCTCAGACCAAGAAGGCATCACGCCGCCACCGCCCAAACGCACACGCTCAACAATGTCAGCTTTCGTGCCGCCATAGAGCCAGACCTGCGTTGTGAGATTGGGCGCGCCCAAGTCACGATTGCCCTTGCCCGCATCACCGTGACAGGCTGCGCAATTCTCCTCATAGACCTTTTTGCCAGACGCAAGATTGGCGCTTTTATCAGCACGGTTGGTGAAGGACAGGACATAGTCTGCCACTTGCGAGATCTGATCTTCGTTCAAGATTTTGTCGCGGCCGAAAGAAGGCATCACGCCAGAGCGCGTCTTGCTATCACTATCCCAACGAATGCCATGTGTGATGGTCTGCTGAATATCCTCAAGCTTGCCACCCCAGATCCAGCGATCTGCATGAAGATTGGGATAGCCCTTGGCACCCTGCCCGCCCGCACCGTGACAAGGCGCGCAATTGGTCGCAAAAGCAGCTGAGCCTTGAGCAGAGGCAAAGGCGAGCAATTCTGAATCTTTTTTCACATCCGCAAGCGGCGTCTTGGCGAGCTTGTCATTCATCGGGCCGCGCTGGGCGCGCAGCTTTGACAATTCCTCCACGACTTCGCTCCGCGCATTCCAACCCGACATGCCTTTCGTCGCGCCATCAATCAGCGGCAGCGCGGGATAATAAGCGATATAGCCGATACCCCAGATGATGGTTGCATAGATCGTATAAAGCCACCAACGCGGCAAAGGCGTATTGAGCTCGCGAATGCCATCCCATTCATGACCTGTTGTGGCCGTGCCGGTGACTTCGTCAACATGAACTTGATTCGACATGGATCAATCCTCACGCAGAGGGATCTGGGCTGCATCCTCATAGGTCTTGCGACGCGAGGGAAGCAGGGCATAGACAACGGCGATGGTGAAGATGGCGCCGAAATAGAGCGATCCAAAACCCGCCACGAATTCACGCATTGAGTCGTAAGTCATGACGGCCTCACCTGATGTTTGCTTTGTCGTCATAGATCTTGAAATCGACCTGCGTACCCATCTGCTGCAGATAGGCAATCAGCGCATCAAGCTCCGTCAACTCGCCCTTGTCGGCTTTGGCATCGCGTGCGATGGCGCGCGGATAGCGCTTTTGCATAGCATCAACGCCATTGCTGTCGATGGCGCCCTGGGCGATGAGATCGACTTGGGCTTTCTCGATCATCTCAGGCGTATAAGGCACGCCCTCCATTGCCAGCACTGTCATGCGCGCAGCGATGCTCCGCGTATCGAGCAATGTTTTCTCGAGGAAAGGATAGCCCGGCATGATGGAGGTCGGCACCACTGAACGGGGATTGTTCAGATGGTCGCGGTGCCAAGCGTCGGAATATTTGGCACCCACACGCGCCAGATCTGGTCCGGTGCGCTTGGAGCCCCATTGAAAGGGATGGTCATACATGCTTTCAGCGGCGAGCGAGTAATGGCCATAACGCTCGACTTCATCGCGCAGCGGACGCACCATCTGCGAATGGCAATTGTAGCAGCCTTCGCGCACATAGATGTCACGGCCCGCCAGTTCGAGCGGCGAATAGGGACGCACACCGTCGACTTTTTCGATCGTGTTTTTGAGATAGAAAAGCGGCGCGATTTCCACGATGCCGCCGATGGAGATGACGACCAGCACACCGATGACGAGAAGAATGGAGTTCTTCTCGAAAATCGCGTGGCTGAATTTGGATGTTGTGGTTGCCATGTGTCAGCCCTCCATCACTGCGCAGGGGCCAGCACGCCTTCGCGCGCCAAGGCCTTTTCAGGAACCTCACCGGCACTCGGCGAAGCGATGGTCTTGTAGATATTGTAAGCCATGATGAGCGAGCCCGCGACGAAGAGCAGACCACCAAAGGCGCGGATCACATACATCGGATGCATCGCATCTGTGGTTTCCACGAAGGAGAATTCGAGGAAGCCCAGTTTGGTGTAAGCGCGCCACATCAGACCCTGCATGATGCCCGCCACCCACATCGCGGTGATGTAGAAGACGATGCCGATGGTGGAGAGCCAGAAGTGCCAATTCACCAGACGTAGCGACCAAAGACCCTTGCGGTTCCACAGCCACGGCACCAAGCAATAAAGCGCGCCAAAGGACACAAAACCAACCCAGCCCAAAGCACCCGAATGCACATGGCCAATGGTCCAGTCTGTGTAGTGGCTGAGCGAATTGACCGCCTTGATGGACATCAGCGGGCCTTCGAAGGTCGACATGCCATAGAAGGCCACCGACACAACCATCATGCGCAGCACAGGATCGGTGCGCAGCTTGTCCCATGCGCCAGACAGCGTCATCAGACCATTGATCATGCCGCCCCAAGAGGGCATCCACAGAACGATGGAAAAGACCATGCCAAGCGTCTGCGCCCAATCAGGCAGCGCTGTGTAATGCAGATGATGCGGACCCGCCCAGATATAAAGGAAGATCAGCGCCCAGAAATGCACGATGGAGAGGCGGTAGGAATAGACCGGACGCTCCGCGCGCTTGGGGATGAAGTAATACATGATGGCAAGGAAGCCAGCGGTGAGGAAGAAGCCCACAGCATTATGACCATACCACCACTGCACCATCGCATCCTGCACACCAGACCAAACGATGTAGGATTTCGATGAATAGATCGACACAGGGACAGCTGCGTTATTGCCCAGATGCAGAACGGCAATGGTCAGAATGAAGGCAAGATAGAACCAGTTGGCCACATAGATGTGAGGCTCTTTGCGCTTCCACAATGTCGCCAGAAAGACGAGCAGATAAGTCACCCACACAACAGTGAGCCACAGATCTGCATACCATTCAGGCTCTGCATATTCCTTGCTCTGCGTAATGCCGAGCAGATAGCCCGTGCCCGCAATGATGATGAAGAAATTATAACCCAGCACGACGAACCAGGGCGACAGATCACCCGCCAGACGCGCGCGCGATGTACGCTGCACGACATAGAAGGACGTCGCCAACAGAACATTGCCGCCAAACGCGAAGATCACCGCTGACGTATGCAGCGGGCGCAAGCGGCCAAAGGCGATCCATGGCAAATCGAAATTGAGCACCGGATAGGCGAGCTGCAAAGCTGCGATCAGACCCACCAGAAAACCAGCAACGCCCCAGACCACAGCCGCAATGGAGGCGAATTTGATCGGCCCAATATTGTAATTGGGTTTACCATCGATCTCTTGTGGCGCGGGCTCTGCGTCACGCTGTTCAAAGCGCGCAAAAATGGCGAAGGCCGAAGCCAAACTGCCCACAACAAAGAGCGCAGCGTGGAAGCCATAAGCGGGCTCCCAAGCTCTGGCCCAAATCAGGGTGCAAAAGGCGGCGAGGGCGAGGAAGATGACAATCAGGCTCATTTCGGCCGGAGTCATTTTCTTCTGGGGCAGAGTGGCGGTTTGCATGATCGACCTTTCAATCGGTCCCGCATCACAGGACAGGCAAGCTATCCTCCTGCAGAGAGGGCAGAGCCTTGATTTGAATCAAGCGAGGCTCAGAACATAGCAGCCATGCGCTCACAGCGCGCTGAACCCAGGGCTTTTACGGCTTGAACTTTGGTCGGTAGCGTCATGGGGCAGAAGCCGATTTGAATGCGTTCTGCGGCCTGAAACGCGGTTTCGCCCTCTTGCCCCGCTCACCGCAACAGCCTAATCGAAGAACAACATAAGCGGAGGAACACCAGTCATGAGTGACGACCTGATCGTTCAGCACACCGGCGATGTTGTGGAGATCACCCTCAACCAACCAGAGCGTGGCAATGCCATGTCGGACGCCATGATTCGCCAGCTCGGCGACATTGTGGAAGCTGAGCATGAAAAGGCCCGCCTCTTTGTTCTGCGCGGTGCGGGGGATGATTTTTGCGCCGGCCGCTTTGGCACAGGTGGTGGCCGCGCTGCCCCGCCAGAGGCACTCGAGGTGCGCGCCTTCAGTGACCATGTGTTTCGCTGCTATGGCCTGCTGCGCAGCTCAAAGGCACCTGTGATTGCCGCCGTGAAGGGCCGCGCCCTCGGCTTTGGTTTCGCCCTGGCTGCGGCTGCAGACATCACGATTGCAGCTGATACCGCCCGCTTCCAGATCCCCGAATTCAGCCACAACATCATGCCGACCATGGTCATGTCCTCCATGATCGACCGCGTGCCGATGAAGGCCCTTATGTATAATGTATGGACCAGCCAGTTCATCAGCGCTGAAAAAGCCCTCGCCATCGGTGCTGTGAGCGATGTTGTGCCCCCTGCTGATCTGGATGCCACAGTGAATGCGCTGATCGAGCGTTTGGTGGCAAGTCCCAAAGCTGCTGTGCTGGCGGTGAAGGAATATGGTGTGCAGGCACAGCCCATCGATATGCCAAAGGCCGTTCATTTTGCGCGCGCCATTCACGCCATGGTGAACTCATCGAGCGAGCTGCGGCGCAAGTAAGGCCCGAATCAGTGGGGTTTCTGACATATCAGCGCGTGTATGCATGCGCTGATTCGCACATATGCAAGATGCTTTCATAAGACAGAAGTATCAAAAACCCTTGAAAACAGCCCCTCAAAAGACCTCGACCTGTGCTTAACCCCCGTTTTTAAAGCGTTTAGGGCTTTATATTTTTTCAAACCACGCGCTATGGTCACTGCAGGTTCACTGATTCTCTGGAGGAGAAAACCTATGGCTAAAGCCGCCGTGAAGAAGTCCGCTGCAAAGCCCGCAGCCAAGTCCGCCGCAAAGCCCGCCGCCAAGGCAGCTGCAAAGCCCGCAGCAGCCGGTGCAAAGGTGAAGGTCGAGACCATCACCCTGCGCCAGCTCGCAGCCTCGCTGTCGGAGACCCATGAAGTGTCTAAGAAGCAGGCGAACGCCATGCTCGACGACATGGTCGGCCTCATCACCAAGCACCTCAAGAAGGGCGCTCGCATCCGCATCGGCGGTCTGGGCATCCTGCAGGTTCGCAAGCGCGCTGCTCGCATGGGCCGCAACCCTGCCACTGGCGAAGCAATCAAGATCAAGGCCAGCAAGAAGGTTGCCTTCCGCGCTGCCAAGGAACTCAAGGAAGCCGTCTGATCTTTTTCAGACAGTCCTGACGTTCAGGGGTGCATCTTCGGATGCGCCCCTTTTTTATGGCCTTGAGAAGCGTGCATGGCATGCGACTGCAAGGCGCAAAGCCACGCCCAATGCGGAGCATCGACTGTCAGAGGGGCTTGGAAGCCTCCTCTCTTCTCGATTGCACAGGCTACGACGCTCCACTATCGTTACGGATCTGGACACGCCCAAGGCTCGAACCTGTGGTGATACAATGAAGAGGAAACTGACCCGCAGCACCCTGCTGCTCGCGACGCTTGGTGCACTGGCATCTCTCGCACCCGCCGCTATTGCCCAAGAGAAATTGAAGCTCGCTGTGGGACAGCGCGGCAATTGGGATACGGCCATTCCAGCATTGGGGATGCAAAAAGGCATCTTCCAAAAACACGGCCTCGACCTTGAAGTGCTCTACACACAAGGTAGCGGCGAGACGGTGCAGGCTGTCATCTCAGGCTCCGTCGACATCGGCCTTGCTGCGGGCCTGACCGGCGTCATGGCTGCCTTTGAAAAAGGCGCCCCTGTTCGCCCCATCAGCAATTCCATGACCGGCGCTGATGATCTTTATTGGTATGTCCCCGCCAATTCGCCGATCAAGACAATCAAAGATGCGGGTGGCAAGACGATCTCTTATTCAACACGCGGCTCATCCACCCATGTCGCGGTGCTGGGCTTCATCGACTATTACAAGGTCGATATGAAGCCCACCGCTGTGGGCGGCCCCTCTGCTTCTTTCGCACAGACCATGTCGGGACAAGTTGATATTGGCTGGTCCTCAGCACCGCTGCAGTTGAAAGATCTGAAAGACGGGCGCATTCGCATGCTCGTGCGCGAGAGCGAAGTGCCGAAGTTTCAGAACATGACGGTGCGCGTCAATATTTCCAATCTCGATGTGATCAGCAAGCGAAGCGCAGCTCTCAACAAATTCTATGCCGCTTATGCTGAGACTGTTGAGTGGATGTATTCTGACCCCGATGCGATCAAGCGTTGGTCGGACTGGACGCAGACCCCGCTCGATATCGCCCAAGGCATGCGCGACGAATATTTCCCCAAGAAGAATCTTTTGCTGGAGCGCTTGTCAGGCGTTGAAGACGCCATGAATGACGGCGTCGAGATGAAGCTTTTGCAAAAGCCACTCAGCAAGGAGCAGATGGCCGATCTGTTCAAAAGTTACTACAAGAAGTAAAGCGAGCGGGGGCCACTGGCCCCCGTTTCCTTTTACAGGATAATGCTGGGGTTGCGCAGCGAGCGATCACATTCGATGAGATTGATCTGCTTGGCCGCAATCAGCCATTCCCCACCACTGAGCACATAGCGATAGCCTGACCAGCCGGCCAGCAGGCGCATCTCACCATCCCAAAATTCATTGATCTGGAAATTAGCGCGCACCATACGCTCTTGTGCACTCTTGCCTGCAAAGGTCTCGACATTGGTGACGAGGCGCACGGTGCGCGATTGGGGAGCCTGCGACCAGGCATAGCCCGTGCGCAACCGAAAGATGCGATCCTCCAGCCGCCGGCGATCATCAAACATCACCGCAATCTCGCGGCGCGGATCACCTGCATTAGGCGTTGATGGCGCCCAATAGATACACTCAGGCAGATAGAGCTGCAGCCAAGCCTCGTAATTCACCTGATCGAGAAGCCGCGCCTCGCGCTCAATGAGGCGGCGGAAGAGATCGCGCTCGCCCAGATCACTCACCGCACGATCATCGCCCTGCCAATCGGTGAAGGCGGCGATGAGATCGCTATAGAATTCATCGGTGACATAATAAGAGCTGCGGGAGGGATCGCGTGTGAGGCTCGTCATGGCGCAATCTCCCGCGTCACGGTGAGATCGGGATCACACTCCATCAGGCGGCGCCACTGCGCGATATATTCACGCATGAAAACTTCGTCCGTCGCTGGGCCGGTGATGGATCCATCTGGGTGATGTTTGATGCGGCCGGCAATACCAAGGCCGCGGTGCATATAGACCCATTCATCTTCCAGACAATCGAGCCCGCGCTGGATCTGTTCGAAATTGGCCAAATCATCCACTTCGCCAAAATTCGGAAACTGTTCCTGCGTGCGCATGCGCAGCGCATTGATGTCTTGCACCGCCTCGCCCAACTCCCCCGTCTCATCTTCAATCATCGTGCCATACCAAACCGCATTGGTTTCATTGACACTGACAGGCTCAAAGACCTGAATATGATTGCCCAGCAAAGACAGGTTCGGGAATATATTGATATTCACCGGCTCAGATCCTGCCAGATCGAGCAAACTATCCGCGCGTGCGCCATAGAGTCTGCGGAACTTCTCTTCCACATGCTCCATGCCTGGATGGACGGATTCAATCGCCCAAAGACCGCCGGGGCGCTTTTCAAGATTGGGGCGCTTGTCTTTGAAGTGATGTCCATTGCCCGTATATTTCACATACATATCGAGACTGTCGGGCGAGTTCTTGTAATAGGACATGCCCTTGGGCCCATCCTGAAAGCGCGCCTCTGTCTCGATCAAGGAGCGATGCGAATAGATGACGTGATAGCCATCGGATGAATTGTCATAGGCGAGCTTCCAATTGCCTTTGAACTTGAACCGATTTGCCTCGCACACTTTCACCTTGCCGCCGGGATTACGATCAAGCCATTCATCAATCGGCTTGGTGATGCCACCCAGCCAGTCACGCAAAGGCGGCATCTTCTCGTTCAATGTGACGAAGATAAATCCGCGATAGCTCTCCACGCGCGGTGCCTGCGCGACATTATAAGTGCTGTCGCGAAAATCGCAGGCATAGCCATCGGCCCAAGGTACACCGCGCAGCTGCCCTGTGTTGAGAAAATTCCAGCCATGATAGGGGCAAGAAAAACTCTTGGCATTGCCTTTCTCAGCGCGCGTCAAAGTCGTGCCGCGATGGGTGCAGCGATTGAACAAAGCGCGCAACTTGCCCGCACTGTCACGCAACACGATCATCGGGCGCTGACCCAAACGCCTTGTCACAAAATCATTGGCATTGGGGATCTCGCTCTCATGCGCGATATAGACCCAGATGCCGCCGAAAATATTGCTCATCTCTGCCGCGAAAATTTGCGGATCGGCATAGATCAACCGATGAACCCGATCCTCTTGGACAAGCTCGCTCCAATCATATCCGAGCGAGGCTCCCGTCACGGGCTTCGTGCTGCGCAGGCCTGTCATTCTCGCCACTCCAGCGATCAAAAGAAGTCGAAATATTCGTTCTGTTCCCACTCGCTCGTCTCGGGGCTGGGCGAACCACCCTCCGGGATCGTTGCGAGATAGCGATTGGCTTCATTGCTCTTCAGCTTGACGAGATAATCAATGAAGACCGAGCCCATCTCTTCGCGATAAAGCGAAGATGTGTTCAAAGCTGTCAAAGCTTCAGGCAGAGAGGTCGGCAAGGCCGGACGCTCTGCTGTATAGGGCTCATCATCTGAAGGGCCGGGTACCAGATGCTGCGCCATGCCCGCACGACCTGCGATGATCTGCGAGGCAATATAAAGATAGGGATTGGCCGCCGGTTCACCGCAACGGTTTTCAATCCGCGTCGCAGGATCACCCGGGCCACCCAGCACACGCAGCATCGCGCCACGATGATCATAGGCCCAGGTCGCGCGATCAGGCGCCAGAGAATTGGGCTTGAAGCGACGATAGCCATTCACGGTTGGTGTTGTGAATGCGCTTGCAGGCACGGCATGGGCGAGCAGGCCTGCCAGAAACTCATAACCAAGCGGCGATAGATTCTTTCCCTCTTCCTGTGGGATGAAGAGATTGGCACCCGTCGTCGCATCCACCACAGATTGATGCAGATGCCAGCCACTCGCATAATAGCCTTTGAGACCCGGACGGCACATGAAGGTTGCGAAATAACCAAGCCGCCGACAAATCTGCCGCGTCGCCGTGCGGAACAACAAAGCATTGTCAGCCGCCGCCAGCGCGCGCGTCGGCGCAAAGGTGCATTCAACCTGCCCCGGGCCCCATTCATTCTCAATGGAGCGGAGCGGCAGGCCCATGACTTCATAGGCGCTGGCCAATTCGCTGAGCAAAGGCTGCATCATGTCGAGATTGGATTCGGAGTGATAGCTATAGCCGGGCTCCGGCGCGCTCACTTCAATCGGCTCACCGCGCACACCCGGCAGGCCAATATTGCGATCGCGCAGACGCTCCTGCTCGACCTTCAACAAATACCATTCGATCTCGAGCCCCACGACCAAGCGCCTGCCCTCGTCAGCGAGCTTTTTGATTTGGCGCTTGAGCTGTTGGCGCGGTGAGAAATGAAACGGCACGCCATTGTTAAAATATTCGTCGCAGATGATCCATGCGACACCCGGCACCCATGGCAAGAGTCGAAAACTCATCGGGTCTGGAACGATGGTGAGATTGGGCGAACCCGTCATCTCCTCCAATCCCATACCGCCGCCGCGCGTGAAAGACGAGAAGGTGCGCGCATTAGCGGAATCAAGCGTACTGGTCGCCACATTGATATTATAGCCATTGATGAGTGCGCTCAGCAGAACCTGCACCGTCACCATCTTGGCGCGCGAATAGCCATGCGGATCAGCCCAAGCCAGACGCACCAGCTTGACATCGCCTTTTTGCAGCAGCTGACGGATCTCAGCAGCTTTGCGCTTTTGGTCGTCGCTCCACAGATCAAATTTTTCGATAAAGCTCATCACACCCGCCCCAAAGCTACGGCCACATAATAATCCCATGCGCGAATGGGTTCATTCACGCGGTCATCACCATGGCGGCGCTCGGCTCCTTGAGGTGAATAAAAGCGCGGCGTGAAGCCTGCAGCATGGGCTTTGAGTTGCAGCTCAGCAGTCTCTTCCAAAAACAAAGCCTGCACACAGGCATGGCCAACCGACTGCCCGACCGCCAACATGCCGTTGGATTGCAAGATCACAGCTTCAGACTTGCCCAACGCATCGGCGACACCCTCCCCCATCTGCGCATTGGCAACAAGGAAAGGTTGCTCAAACACATTCACTGTCTCAGTGAGATTGGCACCAAATCCATGCGCGACACGCAAAGGCTCGCCCGCGCAAGCATAGGCGGCCACATTGCGCGGATGGCCGCGTGCAATCGACATCACATCAGGGCGGCGCGCATAGACCGCCATATGCATCGGCCATTCAAGAGGCGGCGAGCCTTTGCCCGCAACCTGCTTGCCATCAAGATCGAGTTCGACAAGTTCATCTTCGCTGACAAGACCGAGTGCCTTGCGCGGCGTGATCATTATGCGATCCTTCAATCGCACACTGATATGGCCAAAGCCTTCCACGATGCGGAAATGATGCAACACCTTGCAGGCGGTGACGACCTGCGACCTCAATTCGGGCGTGGAGATAAAGGTCATGGCTTCCTCCTCAACTGGCTCTGGCGGCCTTGCCAACATCATTTGGCTCTGGAGCCCCAGTGTCAACCTTGAGGCTTGACCAAGGCCTGAGCGCCCTGCAGTTTGTGCCCAAAGAGAGAGGCTGACTATGAGCACCAAGACCTTTGTCCTCGTTCATGGCGCATGGCATGGTGGCTGGTGCTGGAAATTTGTGCGCGATGCCCTCACTGCGCAGGGTCATGAGGTCTTCACACCAACATTGACGGGCCTTGGCGAGCGCTCACATCTGATGAGCAAAGATATCACGCTCGACACCCATATCGCCGATATTGTGAATCTCGTGCGCTTTGAGAGGCTCCATGACATCTGCCTCGTTGGCCACTCCTATGGTGGCTGGCCCGTCTCTGGCGCTTTGGAGAAGATCAGTGAGCAGGTCAGCAGCGTGGTCTATCTCGACGCTTTCTTGCCGCAACATGGTCAGGCTGGCATTGAGACACAGTCACCCGAAAGCGCGGCCTCGGTTCATGCCGCAGTGGCGCGCGGCGATATTGCGCGCAAAGGCCCCAGCGCTGCCGCCTTTGGCGTGAAGCCAGAACATCAGGCTTGGGTTGATGCCATGATGACGCCGCAGCCCATCGGCGTCTCTTTCACGCCCATCACTTTGACCGGCGCGCGCGAACGCGTGGCCAAAAAAGCTTATATTCGCGCCAGCGCCTATGCACAGCCGACCTTCGATGCGCATCTGGCCAGTTGCAAGGCTGCAGGTTGGCGCACGGTTGAGCTCGATATAGGCCATGATGTCATGGTCGATGCGCCGCATGAACTCGCGCAGTTACTCATCGAGTTCGCCTGATCAGGCTTTGAGTGCACCTGCACTGCGCGGCTGGCTCTTCAGCGCCTCATTGGCAAGATCGGGCCATGCAATGGGGGCTGATGACGCTGCAACCGCTTGCTCCCAAGGCAAGGCGGGATCCCATTTGCGCGCAACGAACCGACGACCCGTCACACCATCTGACAGGCGAGAGGCCAGCCAACAGATTGGCGCAACCATGACAGATGGGTCGACGAGCTTCTCGCGATCATAGGGCGAGTCATCCGGGATCATGGCGGTGGCAGCTGCCCCGCCGGGGATCAACACATTCATCGACACACCCGTGCCGTCCAGATCCTGCACCCAGCCATGTGACGCAGCCTCAAGTGCAGCTTTGGTTGCGCCATAGGGCATATTGCCGCCACGGATCATGGTTGAGAAGCTGGTCGTGACATTGACGATACGCCCCCAACCATCAGCGATCATCTGCGGGGCCGCAGCGCGCGAGAGCAAGAATGCGCCATGAATATTCACATCAATCAGATCCCGCCATTTCTGCGGATCAATCTCCCAAAAGCGAATGGGGTCGCGCAAATAATCATGCCGGATATAGGGCATGCCCAACCCCGCACAATTCACCAGCACATTCACATGACCAAAGCGCGCGCGGGTCTGCTCAATAGCGCGCGCGCAATCCTCCTCGCGCCGAATATCTGCTGTGGCTGTGAAGAGATTCTGCGCATCAGCACCCGCTGCTGTGCGCAAGGCCGCAAGTCCTTCCAGACTGACATCGAGCGCTGCGACATGCGCGCCCGCTTGCACGAGCCCAAGCGCCATCGCACGGCCAAGACCGCTGGCAGCTCCTGTGACAACGCAGCTCACGCCATTCAATTCAATCTTGCTCATCACACACCCGCGCAAACTGAGGTCACGCCACCATCCACCACCAGCATTTGCCCGGTGATATAAGCGCTTTCATCGCTCGCCAAAAAGAGCGCTGCATAAGCCACATCAAAACCCGTACCCATGCGGCGCATGGGAATGAGTTTGTTGCGCGCGGCAGCATAATCTTCTGCCGAACTAAAACCTTTCAATTCATAATTGGGCCGCCCACCAACTTTGCGATTGATAAAGGGCGTGTCGATATAGCCCGGCAACACACAATTGGCGCGGATATTTTTGGGCGCATAATGCAGCCCGATATTTTTGGTGAATTCGTTCAGCGCGCCTTTGGCGGTTGAATAGACCGTGGTCGGCACATTGAGATAACGCAGCGAAGAGATAGAGGAGACATTCACAATCGAACCACCGCCCTGCTGTTCCATATGCGGAACCACCGCACGGCAAGTCAGCATGGCACTGGTGAGATTGCGCGCCATCGTCAGGTTCCAATCATCGAGTGTAATATTGCCCAGATGTTTGCCCGTACCTGAACCGCCCACATTGTTATGCAGCACATCAATCCGGCCATAGCGGGTGAGTACTTCTTGCACGACGCGCGCAACATCATCTTCGCGCGTCATGTCACCCTGGAGTGCAAAGGCTTCGCCTCCCGCCTCTGCAATCAGGCCCACCGTTTCTTGCGCAGCGCTCAGATGAAAATCCACCACCGCCACCCGCGCCCCTTCGCGCGCATAGACAAAGGCTGCTGCCTTGCCATTGCCCCAGCCCGGCCCAATCGAGCCACCGCCAATGACGAGCGCCACTTTGCCCTTCAGCCGATCACGGCCCGGCATGGTTTCCAGATCCATCTGTTCCTCCCCTATGCGCCCAAGTTTAGAAGAACACAGCGCCCATGCAAGGACTGCACACAGGCTCACAAAGGCGCTAGACTGGAGCGATGCTGATCCGCGCTGCCCTTATCGGTTTGTTCTGCCTCTGCGCCACATCGGCCATGGCGCAATCGCGTCAGGCTGAATGCGAGCGCAGAGCGCGCGACTATGCGGCAGTTGTTGCTCCGCGCACGGGCGCCTCAACCTTGCGCAACACGGCCAATGGTTTTGCGACCAATCCGCAGATGGGCACGCCGCGCTCATCCACCAATGCGCAGAGCGAATGGTCGATGATGCAGCCCAATCAAAATGCTTATCGCAGCGCCTATGAAGACTGCATGCGCGGCATGTAGAAACTTGACCTTGGGAATAGCGCGCGCAATTTTGACAAAACAACGCAGAACTGGCCATTTTGCGTGACCATTCTCCATCGGAAGATCGCTGTGCTGCGCCCCGTTCTGCTTGCTCTCGTCCTCACCCTTGCCACCAGCTCGGCACATGCCAAGAAGCTGCTGCTGACCTGTCAGGATGCGCGGCACAAATATGAAGTGACCTTCGACACGATCAGCAAAAAGATCACCACCACACATCGCCTTTTCAGCAAGCCCGTTTCAACCGAACGGTTCGAAGAACATGAAGACGAGCATTTGCTGGTCTGGGGCGTGATGGATATGGGCAATTCCAAGCGCAACTTCCTCGCGCATTTTGGCCGCGAGCGCTGGGTGAAACATTTCACCGGCTATAATGATGTGAGCACGGACGACTGTTTGTGAGTGGTGGGCCGAGCAGGACTCGAACCTGCAACCAGACCGTTATGAGCGGCCGGCTCTAACCATTGAGCTATCGGCCCGTGCCCTCGTCACGGGTGCCCCTGCATAGCTGTGCGCGGCCGTGAATTCAATGTCAGCTGGCAATAGCGGCGGGGATAGGGCGCGGGCGACCGCTGTCGTCAATCGCGACAAAGGTGAAGGTCGCATCCGTCACTTTATCGCGGCGGGTCGTCTGAAAACGCTGCGCAAATGCCTCG
Source organism: Beijerinckiaceae bacterium (assembly GCA_947454485.1). Lineage (GTDB taxonomy): Bacteria > Pseudomonadota > Alphaproteobacteria > Rhizobiales > Beijerinckiaceae > Terripilifer. The sequence continues at coordinate 166,195 of CANGJJ010000004.1, read as the reverse complement.
ACATGGATTTTCATCGAGCTGCGGCCAATGCTCTCGACCTCGGTATAGACCTCCAAAACATCGCCCACTTTCATCGGCGCGATAAAGGTCATGGAATCCACTTTCACCGTCACGACACGACCCTGCGCGCGCTCCACACCCGCAATACCGCCCGCCTGATCCATCTGCGACATGACCCAGCCGCCAAAAATATCGCCATTGGCATTGGTGTCAGCCGGCATGGCGATGGTGCGAACGGTCAACTGGCCGCGCGGCATGTTTGGCTTGGATTCTGGCATCAGAAAGGCTCGCGAAAAAAGATGTCCGACTGTGCCCGCTCACAGGCTCCACCGCAAGCAGCCTGCGCTTCCTACCAACGCAGCAGATGTTGGGGCGACGCCAAAATCGCCTCTTGCTCGGCTGCGTCAGGCACGAGGTCGCGCAGAAAATCCAGATTGCTGGCATAGGTCTGGTGGGGCTCAAAGCGTGTATGGGGCCAATCACTGCCCCACATCAAATGTTCCGCGCCAAAGGCCTCACGCAGAAGCGGCCAAGCCCGGCGCGCGAAGTCTGCGCCATCGGGGGCCGTCCGATAAGGCGCCGAAAGCTTCACATAGACTTTGCCACTCGCGCCGAGGGCCAATAAAGCGGCAAAAGCCGGATCCGCCACGCCCAGCTTTGGATCGGGTAGTCCGTAATGGTCAATGACAACCCTGATCCCTTGGGCCATCACTGTGGTTGCAAGCAGGGCCAGATCAGCTGCGCCCCTCTGGATTTCGACAAACCAGCCCAGCGACTGGACACATGCGAGCAGATCGCGCCAAGAGGGCGCATAAAGATCGGGCAAACTCTGACCCAAGAGATTGAGCCTGATACCAACGACACCTGCCTGATCCAGCGCCAAGAGCTCATGGCGCTGCGTATCAGGCTCGACCACAGCAACCCCGCGCAAACGACCAGCTGCCGCCATCAGACAGGAGGTCAGATAACTATTATCCGCCCCCAAAAAGCTTGGCTGCACCAGCACGGCATGGGTGATGCCGTGCGCATCAAGCTCGCGCGTAAAAGCCTCGAGCGGCGCATCATAATCGGGCGCATAACGCCGCGCCGAGGCCAACGTCAGGCCACGGTGAAACACATGCGCATGACTGTCGATCCGCAAGAGCCTGCTCGTCAAGGTCGCGCCGCCGTCGACTCAAAGCTCTTGCCGCGCGTTTCTGGCAGCATGACAACTGCCACCAGCACCAACGAATAAGCAAAGGCTGCATCAATGCCAATGGCAGGGCCAAGGCCGATCCGGTCACTCAAAAAGCCAACAAGAAATGGGAAGGCAGCCGAGACAATACGACCAAAATTGTAGCAAAAGCCGACGCCCGTGCCGCGAATACCTGCGGGATAAAGCTCACTGAAAAGCGCGGCCATGCTGGCAGGAATGCCAGCAGAAAAGAAGCCGAGCGGAAAACCCAAAACCAGCATTTGCTCATTGCTCAGCGGCGCGAAGATATAGATGAGAACTGTTGCCACGCAGCAAGAGGCAAAAATCGCCACATTGGCGCGTCGCCCGATACGATCACTAAGGATTCCGCTGGCCAGACAGCCGCAGAAAAAGGCGATGATGATGACCGCAAGATAAGCGCTCGAACCAAGGACCGAGAGTTGCCGAACCTCGCGCAGATAGGTCGGCAGGAATGTGGTCAGCGCAGAATAGCCACCATGCGCACCTGTTCCAAACAGGCCACCTATCAAAGTGGCGCGCAACACATCGCGATGAAAAATACCACCGAGCGTTTTGAAAAAAGGCGCGTGATCTTCTTTGCTGATGGAGCGCGGCGGCTCTTCAACGCCGCGCCGGATGAAAATGATCAACAAAGCGGGCAACAGACCCAGCGCAAACAGCACGCGCCAGGCCATGTCTTTTTCAACAAGCGTGAACACCAAGGCCGAGAGCAGCACCGCGCCGCCCCAACCCACCGCCCATGCGCTTTGCACAGCACCCAGCGCCTTGCCGCGATGTTCGGGGCGAATGATCTCAGCCATCAGCACAGCGCCGCAGGCCCATTCTGCGCCAAAGCCCAAACCCTGAATGGCTTTCAACACCAGAAATTGCGAATAGGTCGTCGTGAAAGCGCAAGCAAATGTTGCCAGAGCAAAGGTCGCTACCGTGATTTGCAGCGCCTTCACGCGCCCAAAGCGATCACCCAGCGCACCACCGAACCAGCCGCCAATCGCACCAAAGAACAAAGTCACCGAGCCAAGAAGGCCCGCCTCTGCGCGGCTGATGCCAAAAGCAACAATGAGCGCGGGAATAGCCAGCCCGAACATTTGAACATCGAGCGCATCAAGACCCCAGCCGCCAAAGCTGGCCCAAAAAGTCTTGCGCTCTTTGGGCGAGGATTCCGTGTACCAACTGAACATGACGCCCCTCCGAAAAAATCAATGAATTTCAACGTGATAACGAAATCTGTTGGCGGGCCCGCGCGAACGTCGCCACTCAATGGGACGACGCTCCAAATCAAAGGCCAGACGCTCAATAACAATCAAGGGAGACTGCGGCTCAAGGCGCAGAAGACGCGCCTGCAAGGGTGAAGCAACCTCCACGCTCAAAGTCTCTTCCGCGCTGATCACGACTTGCCCACAGCGCTCTTCATAGAGTGGATATAAAAGATCGCCGAAGTCGGAGGGCTCCAGCCTCAACAATGCGTCAAACCGCACCTGCTCTAGCCAGATCTCTTCGGCGAGCACAGGCTCACCGCCAAGAAGTCGCAGGCGCGAGAGGAAGATCAGCGGCGTTCCTTCGGGCAGCCGCAGAGCCGAGGCTGCTGCACTGGGTGCTGCCATGGTTTCGCGCCGCAGAATATGGCTCTCGGGCACACGCCGCTCGCCCTGTTCGGACTGAAAACGGAAGAAGCGGAAGAGCGAGGAATTGAACTGCGCACGCCTCACGAAGGTGCCGCGCCCATGCTGACGCTCCAAAACACCTTCCGCGACCAGTTGGTCGATAGCCTTGCGCACAGTCCCCACCGCAACGCCATGGGCGCTCGCAAGCTCTGCCTCAGAGGGAATAGACTCTCCCGGTCGCCATTCATGCCGGGTGATCCGGCCGGCGAGGTCATCGCGCAGGCGCTGATAAAGGGGGAGGCGAGCGTCGGGGAAAGTCATATACTCATATATATGAGTTGTCCCAAAAGGGTCAACCGCTCAATTTTCCTCAAATGGAAAGTAAAAGGGACCGCAGGAGCCCTCAGCCCATCTCAAACAGGCGCGGGCCGCTCTGGTCGATGATCTGGCGGCCTTTGAAGAAGGTCATCTCAACCGCATCATCGAGCGTGGTGAATTGGTCAGCCCGAATGAAGCGATGTTCGCGGCGCTCGCCGTCGATCTCTTTGGCGATCACACCACAGAGCTGAAACCGCCCGCGCTCTTCATAGGGCGTGGCGATGATCTCATAGCCTTCATGTTCGATGGATTTGGGCTCGGGGCTTACAGCAGCCGAGCCAGACCCGAGGCCGAAGAGCTTTTTGAAAAACGACATGGAGCCCCCGGACGAAAGCCGCCAGCAAAGCCGGCGACTGCACGATTAATTGTCGAGGAAGCTGCGCAGCTTGCGCGAGCGGCTCGGATGCTTGAGCTTGCGCAGCGCCTTCGCCTCAATCTGACGAATACGTTCGCGCGTCACGCTGAACTGCTGGCCGACTTCTTCCAGCGTATGATCGGTATTCATGCCGATGCCAAAGCGCATGCGCAACACGCGCTCTTCACGCGGGGTGAGCGAGGCCAGAACGCGGGTGGTCGTCTCACGCAGATTGGACTGGATCGCCGCATCAATCGGCAGGATCGCATTCTTGTCTTCGATGAAATCGCCCAGATGTGAATCTTCTTCATCACCAATCGGCGTTTCGAGCGAGATCGGCTCTTTGGCGATCTTGAGAACCTTGCGCACTTTCTCAAGCGGCATGGCGAGCTTCTCGGCCAATTCTTCAGGCGTCGGCTCGCGGCCAATCTCATGCAGCATCTGGCGCGAAGTGCGCACGATCTTGTTGATCGTCTCGATCATATGCACCGGAATACGAATGGTGCGCGCCTGATCGGCGATGGAGCGCGTGATGGCCTGACGAATCCACCAGGTCGCATAGGTCGAGAATTTATAGCCGCGGCGATATTCGAACTTATCGACCGCCTTCATCAAACCGATATTGCCTTCCTGAATGAGATCGAGGAACTGCAAACCACGGTTCGTATATTTTTTCGCAATCGAGATCACGAGGCGCAGATTGGCCTCGACCATTTCCTTCTTGGCCTGACGAGCTTCGCGCTCGCCCTTCTGCACCATCTGAACGATCTTGCGGAATTCTTGAATCTCAAGACCGGTCTCAGTCGCCAGAGCATGAATATCCGAGCGGATATTCTTGATCGGATCCTTCTCCTTGGCGACAAACTCCTTCCAGCCACGCGAGCCGAGTTTCGACACGCGCAGAACCCATTTGGGGTCCAGCTCGGAATTTTGATAGTTGCGCAGGAAGTCTTCGCGGCCAACGCCATAAGATTCGGCGACGCGGAACAAACGCGTCTCCAGCGTCAGCAGGCGCTTGTTGATGTCATAGAGCTGCTCGACCAGCGCATCGATGCGGTTCTGGTTGAGCGAGAGCGACTTCACATCCGCCACGATCTCTTTCTTGAGCGCTTTATATTTGCGCTCTTGAGCAGGCGTCAGGGTCTCATTCTTCAGCTTGTTTTCAACATTCTGATCCTGCAGGCGACGCAGCTTCTTATAAGCGTCGGCGATACGATCGAAAGTATCGAGAACCTTGGGCTTCAGTTCAGCTTCCATGGCCGACAGCGACACGGAATTTTCCATGTCGTCATCTTCCTCAGCAAACTCTTCGGTCGGGATATCGCCTTCAAGACCAACGGGGGGCGTGCGCGGCGCGGTGGCGGGCGCAGCCTCGGCAGCGCCGGGGGCGGTCATGTCAACGCGCTTGCCATCGGGACCAGCATAGGTGGCTTCAAGATCAATAATGTCGCGCAGCAGCACCTTCGCGTCGTTCAACTCGTCGCGCCAGATGATGATGGCTTGGAAGGTCAGCGGGCTTTCGCACAGGCCCGCGATCATCGCTTCGCGGCCAGCCTCAATGCGCTTGGCAATGGCGATTTCGCCTTCGCGCGACAGCAATTCCACAGAGCCCATTTCGCGCAGATACATGCGCACGGGATCATCGGTACGGTCGGCGGGCTCAGCGCGAACGGTGGCAACAACAGCAGCGGGGCGCGCAGCTTCCACAAGGTCGCCGCCCTCTTGCTCTTCTTCAGCCTCACCCTCTTCAGCATCGTCAGCGTCATCGCCTTCGATCACATTGATGCCCATCTCGTTGAGCATCGCATAGATGTCTTCGATCTGGTCGGAGGAGACTTCTTCGGAGGGCAGAACAGCATTGAGCTCGTCATGGGTGACAAAGCCGCGCTTCTTGGCGAGCTTGATCATCCGCTTGACGGCGGCATCGGACAAGTCGAGCAAAGGACTGTCGACGGTCTCAGCCGCAGCACCTTCGGCTTCCGTCTTTTCTTCGTCCTTCTTTGCCATTCGTCCAACTCCGTGTAATCGCGAAAGGGCGCCCGCCTCAAAAAAACAAGCGGACGGCCCCAAGAGGCCGCCCCTGATTCTTCGAGCCGCAGATTGCAGAGGGCAGATTAAGCGCCGCTTAATCCAATCCCGTTCCCCTTACACACCTGTGCTCTGCCGCCCCACTGAACTGCCAAAACCCTCGATCACGGCTTCACGCCCCTCGATGCCGGACAGTTCAGCCTGGATTTCCCTCAGGCGGTTGAAATTGGCGTCCGTGGCCTCGCTGCCGAGGGCCTGTTCTGCGGACTTCAGCTCTCTATGTAGCGCCCGCGCTCGCCGATGCAAGGCCAGAGCCTGCTTCAAAACCTCTTCAGCGTCAGCTTCTGCCGCTCCCGGGCCGATACACCAGCCCATGGAGCCACTCGTCACCCGCTCAGCCCGGCCCAATAATTCGCCCAGACCAGCGGCTTCAAGGGCATGGCGGACCTGCAGGGCGTCAATATCTGGCACCGCAGCTCGGTCAAGCACGAGCTTAACCATACGCGACAGATCCCGGCTGGCAAAATCCACCGCCGCCAGCTCTTCGGCATAGCGGCTGGCCAGGATCGGCTGATTCATCGCCAGCAAGGCGATCAGTGCCTCGCGGGGGCTGAGCGCACTGGCGGGGGCCAGAAGGGACGAGCGGGTCAGGCCCGCACTGGGCGTCAGACCCTGCTCCACATAGCCGCGCGGGGCCTGGGGGGCCCCGTAGCGGCCTCGGCCCGCCCGGCTACCCCCCTGCGGGCGCTGACCTTGATAAATCTGCCTGCCCGATTGTGTCTCGCCAAACAGGCCTCGCAAACGCTGGTCGAGGTCAGCCTTATAGTGGCGGCGCAGGGTCTCGTCCTGAATGGCCTTGATCGTCTCCATCAGGCGGCGCTCAAGCGCGGCCCGGCGCTCTGGCGTATCCAGCGGGCCCGCCTCTGTCTCGCGGGTCCACAAGACATCGACCAGCGGCTTGGCGGCCTCCAGCACTTCGGTGATTGCGGTTGCCCCGCCTGAGCGGGCCAGATCATCGGGATCCTGCCCATCGGGCAGAAAGGCAAAGCGCAGGCTCTTGCCCGGCCCCAGCAGGGGCAAAGCAGTCTCAATGGCGCGATAGGCCGCCTTGCGGCCCGCCCGGTCGCCGTCAAAACACAGGGTCGGCTCGGGGGCCATGCGCCACAAAAGCTCGCATTGATCGGCGGTGAGCGCGGTCCCCAGCGGGGCCACCACATGATTGAAGCCGACCGCCGACATGGAGATCACATCCACATAGCCTTCCACCGCAATCACATTGCCGCTGTCATGGGCGGCTTTGCGGGCATTGTGGTGGTTGTAGAGGACATGGCCCTTATGAAAGAGCGGCGTCTCGGGGGAGTTGAGATATTTAGCCGCAACATCCTTCTCCATCGCGCGCCCGCCAAAGGCGATGACGCGGCCAGAGCGGTCGCAGATGGGGAACATGACGCGGTCGCGGAACCGGTCATAAGGCACAGCAATATCAGGCCCATGCACCAAGAGGCCGGCCTCGATCATCTGCTCTGCCGTGACATTTTTGGACGCCAGATGATCGCGCAGGGCAAAGCGCTCGGCCGGGGCAAAGCCGATGCGGAACTGGCGCTGCACCTGCGGGGCCAGACCACGATCGGCCAGATAGCCACGGGCGCGGGCGCCATCCTTGGCCTGCAATTGCGCCTCAAAAAACTGGGCGGCCATTTCGGTCACATCTTGCAGACTGGCCCGCACGCGCTCGCGCTGCTCGGCCTCGGGCGACACGGTCGGCAGTTGCAGCCCCGCCTCCCCCGCCAGCCGCTCGACGGCTTCGGGAAAGCTCAATCCCTCCGTGCGCATCACGAAGTCAAAGACATTACCGTTCTGGCCCGAAGAGAAGTCGAACCAGGCCATTTTCTGGTCATTGACGAAAAAGGAGGGGCTTTTCTCGGCGCTGAATGGGGACAAGCCCTTCCATTCACGTCCAGCCTTGATCAGCTTGACGCGTCGGCGCACCACTTCCGAGACCGGAAGCCGTGCCTTGATCTCATCGAGGAAAGAGGGTGGGAATCGCATCTTTGCGTCTTTAGGAGCCGTGTCCCTTATATAGGGATCAGACCCTTCTGCGCACAGCCCGCACAAAGCCGCCCGCTTATGCCCGTTATGCCCGTTATCCACATGGACTTTTGATGCCCTTCAGCCCCGCCTATCGCCCACAGACCCTCCATGCCGAGCTGGGGCCGGAGTTTTTCGACCCCGTCCGGGCCGCCGATTTTCCGCAGACCATCTTGCGCCATCGCAGCCAGCGCCATGCCGAGCCTTTGGGTCTGGGCACTTTGACCGATGCCGAATGGGTGGAGCATTTCGGCCGCTTCAAACCCCTGCCGGGTTCTTTTGAGACCCCCTTGGCTCTGCGTTATCACGGCCATCAATTTCGCTCCTACAATCCTGACCTTGGCGATGGTCGTGGATTTTTGTTTGCGCAATTGCGTGATGAGCGCGGGCGCCTGCTCGATCTTGGCACCAAGGGTAGCGGACAGACACCATGGTCACGGCGCGGCGACGGACGCCTGACCCTCAAAGGCGGCATGCGCGAAATTCTCGCCACCGAAATGCTGGAGGCTTTGGGCGTTGAGACCTCCAAAAGCTTCAGCCTGATCGAAACCGGCGAAGCCCTCATGCGCGGAGATGAACCCTCCCCCACACGTTCGAGCGTTCTGGTGCGTCTCAGCCATTCGCATATTCGCATCGGCACCTTCCAGCGCCTCGCCCATCACGAAGACAAAGTCTCAACCGAACATCTTCTGCGCTATAGCTGCGCGAATTATTATCCGGGCCTCCAAGAGAATGACGTTTCTGTTCTGGCCCTGCGCTTTTTGGAAGAGGTGCAAGCCAATGTAGCGCGCATGGGCGCGCAGTGGATGGCCGCAGGTTTTGTTCATGGTGTTTTGAACACCGACAATATCAACATCACGGGCGAGAGTTTCGACTATGGCCCATGGCGTTTTGCACCCAGCTTCAATCCAAAATTCACCGCTGCTTATTTTGATGAGAGCGGGCTTTACGCTTTTGGTCGTCAGCCTGAAACCTTGCTATGGAATCTCACAAGGCTCGCAGAATGTTTGCTGCCACTGACGCAAGCTGACAAGCTCGAAGCCGTACTCAGCCAATTCGAGCCAATCATCCAGCGCGAATTTGCCAGCGCCATATTGCGCCGCCTCGGCGTGAAGAGCAGGTCACTGAGTGATGACACGCGCCTTGCGTCAGCTTGGGTGAAATTTTTGATCGCAAGCCAAGCGCCCTTCGAGCAAACATTCTTCGACTGGCATGGCGGGCTTGCCTCGCAAATGCGCGCCAGCCAAAGTCCATCGGCTTCGCTCTACGCAAGCGCAGAGTTTGAGCCCGTCTTTGCCGCGCTCGCCGATTATGACAGCAGCGCCAATCTCGATCATCCTTATTTCGCGCGCTCCCAGCCTTGCACCATGCTGATCGACGAAGTGGAGGCTATCTGGTCCCCCATTGCCGAGCACGATGATTGGGGGCTCTTCCACGCCAAGCTGCACAAGATCGGGGAGATGAGGGAGGCTTACAATCAGAAGCCTGCGTAAGAGGGACGCCCGCTCCTCCCAGTGGGAGGAGCTGTCAGCGGATGCTGACTGAGGCGGGGATCGAGACTCTCAGAATGAGGAAGGCTGATCGTGCCTCACTCAATCAACATCCGATCCCCTCATCCGTCCGCTGCGCGGCCACCTTCTCCCACTGGGAGAAGGAAGCGCAACTTGTGCTACTCTCCCCCCATGACCGAACCACTCGACATCAAGTCAGGCCTTCCCGGACCCGCAGGCACGCTTGGAAATTTTGCGCCGCATCCATTCACATTGGATGGGATCACCTTCGCCTGTATGGAAGCCTTCCTGCAGAGTTTGAAAATCGAAGATCCCGCTGACCGCGCGCGGCTTTATTCAAAAAATGGGGAGAAAGCCAAAAAGGCAGGCGTGAAACATCACTGGCAGACCAAGGGGCAGCTCTATTTCAAAGATCAGATCATCGACCGCTTTGGGCCGGACTATCAAGCGCTGTTAGATCGCGCCTATGCAGCTCTTGCTGCGCAGAATGAAACCTATCGCGCAGCGCTCATCGAAACAGGCACGCGCCAACTCATTCACACCGTTGGCAGAGACGATCCCAAAGACACTGTTTTGACCACAGCAGAATTTTGCGACCGTCTCACCGCTTTGCGCGCAACGCTCAGCCGTTGAGCAAGCCCTTCACGGTCGCGCTGGCTTTGGCGAAATCCATCTGGCCCGTAAATTTTGCTTTCAGCGCACCCACGACCTTGCCCATATCCTTGATCGAGGCAGCACCTGTCTCAGCGATGGCAGCTTGAATGGCGGCGGTCACTTGCGCCTCGCTCATCTGCTGGGGGAGAAACTCCTGAATGATGGCGATCTCTTCGCGCTCCTGCTGGGCAAGCTCAGGACGCGCATTCTTCTCATAGATCTCCATCGATTCCTGACGGCTTTTCACCATCTTCTGCAACAGGGCGAGAATATCGGCATCCGAGACTTCTTTGCCCTGACCGCGCGCTTCGATGTCGCGATCCTTGAGGGCGGCGGTGATCATGCGCACCGTATCAACGCGGCGCTTGTCACCAGCCTTCATGGCGGTCTTGAGCATGGCCGTGAACTGTTCGCGCATGATGTCCTCTTTCAGGTTTGGGTGATCCCATCAGTCAGAAAACTGGGGACGCCAAGTGTTTAATTGATCAAATAGCTGATTTTTCAGCGGATTCCAGAGCGGTCGCTGGGTTGACCTCCAACACGGCCTCCCCTAGTTTCCGCACGAGTTCCGAAGAGACCCATCAGCGCGTCCCCGCTCGCCTTCAGGCGCGCGCGCAAGGACGCGCGAAACGTGTAGAGCGACCATGTCCGCACATCAAGACAAAGTCTGGGCCGCGCCCACCTCCACCGCCCTCTTGGTTCTCGCCGATGGCACGGTCATCGAGGGTTTTGGCCTCGGCGCCACCGGCAAGGCCGTCGGCGAAGTCTGCTTCAACACCGCCATGACGGGCTATGAAGAGATCCTGACCGACCCATCCTATGCCGGCCAGATCATCACCTTCACCTTCCCCCATATCGGCAATGTCGGCACCAATGAGGAAGATATCGAGACGGTGAATATGGCGGCGAGCGCAGGTGTGCGCGGCATGATCATTCATGCGGCCATCACCGATCCCTCGAACCACCGCGCCACGCGCCATCTCGATCAATGGCTGAAAGCCCGCAATATTGTGGGCCTGAGCGGCATCGACACCCGCGCCCTCACCGCGCTCATCCGCGAAAAGGGCATGCCCAATGCCGTCATCGCTCATGCGCCCGATGGCAAATTCGATCTTGCCGCTTTGAAGCGCGAAGCCGCCGAATGGCCAGGCATCAATGGCATGGATCTCGTGCCCGGCGTCACCACGGCGCAGCGCTATGACTGGACCGAGACCACTTGGACTTTGGGCGAAGGCTATGGCCAACTCACCGCGCCCAAGCACAAGGTTGTCGCCATCGACTATGGCGTGAAGCGCAACATTCTGCGCCTGCTCGCAGCTGCTGGTTGCGATGTGACTGTCGTGCCGGCCACAGCGTCGGCCGAAGACATTCTCGCGCTCAAGCCTGATGGCGTGTTTCTGTCAAACGGCCCCGGCGATCCGGCCGAGACCGGCAAATATGCCGTGCCTGTGATTCGCCAGTTGCTCGACAAGAAAGTGCCGACCTTTGGCATCTGCCTTGGCCATCAGATGATGGCGCTGGCGGTGGGCGCCAAGACGATGAAAATGCATCAGGGCCATCACGGCGCCAATCATCCGGTCATGGACTACACCACCAACAAGGTGGAGATCGTGTCTATGAATCATGGCTTTGCGGTCGATACCGGCACCCTGCCCGCGCATGCCAAAGAGACCCATCGCTCGCTCTTTGATGGCTCCAACTGCGGCATTGCTTTGACCGATCGTCCGGCCTTCTCGGTGCAGCACCATCCCGAAGCTGCCCCCGGCCCGCAGGATAGCCACTATCTTTTCAAGCGCTTCGTCGACTTGATCGAGAAGAACAAGGCAGCCTGAGCTCAGGCTGCCACCTTCGCCATTGTCATTCCGCCCATCGCGGATAGGATGCCCCACCCCGGGGGGACCGAGACTGACATGAACTGGCGCGATTTTTGGAACCGCGACAATCCGATCTATGTGAATGAGCGCCACAAGGTGCTGCATTATGATCGCATTGCGCGTGGCATCTGTGACCTCATCGAACAGCGCGACTGGCTTGTTCTCGACCATGGTTCGGGCGAAGCGCTGTCAGCCGCCACGGTCGCGCAACACTGCGGTCTTTTGTATCTGCACGATGCAGCACCCAATGTGCAGATGCGCCAACATCTGCGCTTTGATGCGAACCCCAAGATCGTCGTTCTGTCGAGCGCCTCGCTGGACGCCATCGCCGATCATTCGCTCGATATGGTTGTTGCCAATTCGCTGGCGCAATATTTGACCCATGCCGAATTTGAAGCCCTGCTCGATTTCTGGCGGCGCAAATTGAAAATCGGCGGCAAGCTGGTGCTCGCAGACATTCTGCCCAAACAGACCGATATGGTGGCCGATGTGACAGCGCTGCTGCGCTTTGCATGGCAGGGCGGCTTCTTCTTTGCCGCTTGCGTGGGGCTGGTGGCGACCTTCTTCTCAGATTATCGCAAACTGCGCTCGACCCTTGGCATCACCAGTTATGATGAGCATGAAATCCATGTGCTGCTGGCGAGCCATGGATTTGCCGGTGTGCGCGCGGGTCACAACCTTGGCCACAATCAAACACGCATGATGTTTGTGGCGCGCGCGCAAGATTGATCAGACAAGCGCAATCGCTGAGACGAGCCGGCCATAGTCAGGCTCGCTGCGATGCGTGGTGCGGCGGTAGCTGAAGAAGCGCGTCTCATCGGCATAAGTATCAAGCGCCAAATCGTCAAAACGTCCAACCCCTGCGCGCTGCAAGCGCATGGCGATGAAAGCGGGCAAATCAAACATCGCATGGCCCGCGCGTTGCGAAGGGGCAAAGAAATGCCCCGCCTGCGCCTCTGCCTCCTGAAAGCGGGCTACAAATTCTGGTCCCACTTCATAGCTTGCCGCGCCAATCGCGGGGCCAAGCACAGCATGGATGCGCGCACGATCCGCACCCTGCGCTTCCATCACATCAAGTGTCGCCTCCAAGATGCCCGCGACGGCACCCTTCCAGCCTGCGTGACATGCACCGATCACACCTGCCTTCACATCGGCGAACAAGATCATGCCGCAGTCAGCGCCTGTCACGCCCAGCGCCAAGCCCGGCACTGTCGTCACAAGTCCATCGGCTTGCGGGCGCTCGTGCCAAGGCGCATCGACCACAACAACATCGGCTGAGTGAATTTGATACGGCACCAGCAAATGGCTGGGCTCCACATGAAGCGCTGAGGCCATGCGACGGCGATTCTCATCCACATCCGCAGGTGCGTCGCGCGAGCCTGTCCCGCCATTCAAACTTGCGTAGACGCCCTGCGAGACACCGCCTTGGCGCGTGAAAAAAGCATGGCGAATGATCGGCGAAGACAAAGCCTCATGGGTGAGAAAGGCCGCGCTCATAGTTGCGCCTCACCAAAGCCTGGCGGCACAGGCAGTTCTGGCGATGTGATGCAAAGCACTTTGAACAATTCGCCCATACCATCGACCGTGCCTTGCGAAACCGTCACGCCCTTTTGCGTGGAAACCAAACGCACCAAGGCTGATTCAATCTGCGCGGCTTGCGCTGCATCAGCCCGCCGCGCGAGAGCTTGGGCGCGTTCAAAAATGCCAAGCCGCGACAAGAAGAATCCCTGCTGCAAGGGGCCATGCACCACCGCGCCTTCTTTGGCTGCAGCGCGCGCAAGAGCTGCAAAATCGACATGGGTGGTGAGATCAGCCTCGCCAGGCTCAGCAAGCGGATCCACAAAGGCATGGCCCTTCATCGCCTGCAAAGTCTCGCCCAATGTCGTTTCGACATAGCCATAATCAATCAGCACAGCCGCACCACCCTGCGCCACAAGGCGCTGCGCCAAGGTGCTGATGATCTGCTGACCGGCAGGGCAAATCTCGATGATACTGCCTTCGGGTCCCTCAGCGCTCAGTGTTGGCTCAATCTCACGCGACAGGCCAAACACGAAAGCGCCCGCGTCATTCAGCCCAACAAGCCGTTCATGCCAGCCCCTTGCACCGCGCACATAATGGCGCACAGGAAGCGCATCAAAAAATTCATTGGCGATGATGATCGCTGGCCCCGGCGGCAGGGTTTCTATGCCCGCATGCCAGGTGATCGGCACGCCGGTTTTCTCCAGCTGCTCATGCTGTGCGCGGCCCAATTCTGGCGATGTCTCGACCAGATGAACGTCAATGCTCTGCGCGAAAGACGGCACCACACTTGCCGCGCGCAAAGCATCCGCCATCAATGTGCCACGGCCGGGACCAAGCTCGACGAGACGCAATTGCGCGGGCGCGCCCATGCTCACCCAAGTCTCGGCGGCCCACAGCCCCAGCAATTCGCCAAACATCTGGCTGATCTCGGGCGCTGTGATGAAATCCCCTTCGCGCCCCAAAGGATCGCGCGTTGGATAATAGCCGAGCGTTGGATGGCCAAGCGCAAGCGACATAAAACGCTCGAGCGTCAGCGGCCCCTCGTCTGCAATCAATTCGCGCAGATGATCGGCCAGCCCGCTCATATCTGTCTCGCGCGTCGGCTATAGGTGATCAGCGCAAGGCCCGCGATGACGAGCGGCAACGACAACAACATGCCCATCGTGGCTTGGCCAAACAGGAAGCCAAGTTGCGCATCCGGCTCTCTGAAAAATTCGCAGATGATGCGCGCGGCACCATAGCCCGCCGCAAAAAGGCCCGTCGTTAGACCGGGACGTTTAAACGCACCCATGCGCGCTGCGACATAAAGAACGATCAGCAGGGCAAGGCCCTCAAGTCCTGCTTCATAGAGCTGGCTTGGATGGCGCGGCTCATCGCCAGCACCGGGAAAGACCATGGCCCAAGACACATCGCTCACACGGCCCCACAATTCGGGCTTGATGAAATTGGCGATGCGGCCAAGGAAGATGCCAATGGGCACAACGGTTGCGCACAAATCCGCAACGGCAAGGACCGGCACTTGATGGCGACGCGCGAAGATGAAGATAGCGAGTGCTGCACCAGCAAGCCCACCATGAAAAGACATGCCGCCCTTCCACACAGCCATGATCTCGCCCGGATGGTCGAGATAAAAACCGGGATTGTAGAAGAGCACATAGCCAAGCCGCCCGCCCAGCACGACGCCAAGAGCGGCATAAACAAGAAGATCATCGAGACTGACAACACTGGGGCGTTTTACAGAGCCCCAGAGCGCATCTTGCGCAGCCAACGCGCGCGCATAGGCCCAGCCGAGCATCAGCCCGGCAATATAAGCGAGCGCATACCAGCGGATCGGCACAGGGCCGAGCTGAAGCGCAACCGGATCAATCTCCGGCCATTGAAGGGCAGCGACAAGCATCACGAATCCCGTGCAGGGCCTGCCCTTGTGTGCGCGGCCCTGCCTGCCTCGTCAATGTCACGCAGACACTTGTCCCACAATCTCCTCAACCGCGCGGGCAATCGCCATCAGATCAGCGTCACATTGCTCAAAGCCCATGACTTGCAAGCCAACCGGCAAGCCAGCCTCTGCCAGCAAAGGCATCGAAACCGCAGGCACGCCCAGCAAGGAGGCCGGTACAGCAAAAGACGGATCGCCGGTTGAATTGAGACCAACAGGCGCGGGACCCACTGCCGACAAAGTCAGGCACGCATCCGCACCACTCTGCAGCTTGGCATAAGCAGCGCGAATGGCCTCGCGCTGCGCTAGAGCCGCACGATATTGGTCGGGCGTCATCGCCTCTGATTCTTTTTGACGCTCGCGCATCTCGGGGCTGAGCTTGGAGGCATCGCGCTCGGCATAAATATTGAGCGGCCAGCGCGACTCCCAGCAATTGACCTCGCGCGTCACACTGAGCGCGCGCGTCAGGGCCTCTTCCACAGTCGCAATATCGGCTGCCATGGAGCGATTGACGATCTCGATACCAGCGACCGACAATTTGACAAAGACACGCTCCATCTCAGCTTTGAGGTCAGCCGAAACTTTGCTCCAACCCACCGTCTCCAAAAAGACGAGACGCTTGGGCTTTTTGGCAAGCGGCAAAGTCATGGGGCCAGCGACACCCGGCCAGCCCGGATCACCGCCCGCCCGCGCCACAACTTCCATAACCAGATGCCACACATCCCCAAGGCTCGCAGCCAGGACGCCCTGACAGCTCTGGCTCATGAAGTCATGCGAGCCCAAACGATTGATGCCGCCGAGCGAGGGTTTGAATCCATAGACGCCACAAAAACTCGATGGCCGAAGGATGGAGCCCACGACCTGCGTTCCCAATCCCGCGCTGATAAAGCCAGCGGCCACACCCGCCGCAGACCCGCTCGAGGAGCCGCCGGGCGTGCGCGTCAGATCATGCGGATTGCAGGTTGGCCCCGGCACAGAGGCGGCGAATTCCGTCGTGACTGTTTTACCCAGAATGACAGCGCCTGCTTCGCGCAGCGCTTTGACGCTTGCCGCATCGCGGCCCGAGCGCCAGCCAGTGAACAAGGGTGAGCCCATGCCGGTTGGCATATCTTTCGTCTCGATCACATCTTTGACGCCCACAGGCATGCCATCAATCGAGGACAAAGGCCGACCGGCAGCCCACCGGGCAGTGGCGGCATCAGCGGCCTCGCGCGCGGCGGGGATCGCAGTCTCCACAAAGGCCTTCACCTGACCCTCACGAGCCTCCATCCGGGCAAGGCAACGCTCCAGAAAAGCACGGGGCGTGTCGGCGCCTGACGCAAAAGCGGGGGCGGCCTGAATGAAGCTGGTTGTGGTCATGTGGATCCATTCTCCTTTGCCCCGATCTTGGCCTTGCGCGCCCGCCCTGTCGACCATTCCTTTTGGGGCTTGCATCAGGCGCTTGGCCGCCGCATGACTAGGGCCTGCCCGCAGGAGCCGACATGAACAACCGCAGCACCATCGTCGATGAATTCGCCCGTCTGGTCACAGATGCCGCTGGCTTGGCCTCGGGCATGCGCCGTGAGGTCGATACCGTGGTCCGCACCCAGCTTGAGCGCCTGCTGGCCAGTATGGATGCGGTCAATCGCGAAGAATTCGAGGCCGTGAAAGAGATGGCCGCCCGCGCCCGCGACGAAAACGAGCGCCTCGCCGCCCGTCTGGCTGAACTCGAAGCCAAGCTCGCCGCCAAATAGGCGCCACTTCGAGCCGACTTTCCCACAGATGCGGGGCGGGCCAGTCTTGGCCCCCTCAGCCCTGCGTGGCATACATGGCTCTGACACATTTTCCTGATTTCTGACCTATCTGGCGCATGGCTCCTTGGCTGGAGCGGCGCCCCGGAGAGACCCATGTCCGAGACATTCCACGCCCGCCTGATGATCGTCGGTTCCGGGCCTGCTGGTTACACAGCTGCCATTTATGCCGCGCGCGCTTTGCTCGAGCCGGTGATGATTGCGGGCTTTGAACCGGGCGGCCAGCTGATGATCACGACGGATGTCGAAAACTATCCGGGCTTTGCCGATCCGATCCAAGGCCCCTGGCTGATGGAACAGATGAAGGCGCAGGCCGAACATGTCGGCACACGCATGATCTCCGATCACATCACGCGCGTTGATCTCTCCAAGCGCCCCTTCACTTTGTTCGGCGACAGCGGCACAACTTACACCTGCGATGCGCTCATCATCGCCACTGGCGCCAAGGCCAAATGGCTTGGCATCGAGACAGAAGAAAAGTTCAAGGGCTATGGCGTCTCGGCCTGCGCCACTTGTGATGGCTTCTTCTATCGCGGCAAGGAAGTCATCGTCGTGGGCGGTGGCAATTCGGCTGTCGAAGAGGCGCTCTATCTTGCCAATCTCGCCTCCAAGGTCACGGTCGTTCATCGCCGCGATCATTTCCGCTCTGAGCGCATCTTGCAGGAGCGCTTGTTCAAACATCCCAAGGTCGAGGTGATGTGGGACACGGTGCTTGATGAAGTGTGTGGCGAAGCTTCGCCCCCCGGCGTCACCCATGTGAAACTGCGCAATGTGAAGACCAACGACGTGCAGGAAAAGCGCGTGGACGGCGTCTTCGTCGCAATCGGCCATCAGCCGGCCTCAGAGCTTTTCACCGGCCAGCTCGAGATCAAGAGCAATGGCTATATTCACACCGCCGCTGATTCCACCGCCACCAATGTGGAAGGCGTCTATGCTGCGGGTGATGTGACCGATGACATCTATCGTCAGGCTGTGACCGCCGCCGGCATGGGCTGTATGGCAGCTCTGGAAGCCGAGCGCTGGCTCGCCGCGCAGGATCATAACGCTGCCAAATAAGCAGGGCTCAACCGAAGGGACAGGCCGTGGATTGGGACAAGCTGCGCATCTTTAACGCAGCCGCTGAAGCGGGCTCCTTCACCCATGCCGGTGATGTGCTCGGCCTCAGCCAATCTGCGGTGAGCCGACAGGTCAGTGCGCTCGAAAGCGATCTGCAAGTCCCGCTGTTTCACCGCCATGCGCGCGGCCTCATTCTCACCGAACAAGGCGAGCAATTGTTTCGCACGGTGCAGGAGGTGGTGCAGAAACTTGAATCAACCCGCACGCGCCTGTCCGACAGCCGCCAGCGCCCGACCGGTGAATTGCGCATCACCACGACGGTGGGCATTGGCACCAATTGGCTCTCACCGCGCCTTGGTGAATTTCTGGAACTCTATCCCGACATCAAACTCAATGTGATTTTGAGCGATGATGATTTGGATCTGTCGATGCGCGAGGCTGATATGGCCATCCGCGTGCGTGAACCCCAAGAGCCCGGCCTCATCCGCCGCCGTCTCTTCACCATGCATTTCCACGCCTATGCCTCGCCCTCTTACATCAAGCGGCATGGCCAGCCGCGCTCGCTTGATGAGCTCGATACGCATCGCATCCTGATCTACGGCGCCTCGGCGGGGAACTATCTCAACAACATTAACTCGCTGCAGTATACAGGACGCGAGACCAATACGCCCCGCGTCAGTGCCCTCACCATCAACAATCTGACGGGCGTTCGAAATGCCGTCATCGGCGGCGTGGGCATTGCGGTTCTGCCGGACTATATGGTGCAAAGCCATCACGAATTGGTGCGCATTCTGCCGCAAGCCGACATGCCTGAGCTTGAGTGCTTCCTCGTCTATGCCGAGGAAATGAAAAATGTCGCGCGTATTCAGGTCTTCCGCGACTTCCTCGTCGCCAATGCGCAGCGCTGGGACTATTGAGCGCTGCCGCCATGCAAGCTGCGCAGATCTCCCATGAGATCCCCGCGCTTCTCGCTGCCACCCAGCAATGCAATCCTGACAAGGCGTAAGAGAGCTGGCCTATGCCTCCAGTGCCTCAGGCTCTCTTCAGCATCCCTCTGGAAGGCCCGGTTTTCCGGGATAGGCCGGGCCGCAAGGTCCGGCCTCTTTTTGTGCGCGCGGCCGCGTGGTAAGTCGAAGACAAATTCGGAGGAACAAATGATCAAGACCACCCGGCGCACCTTTCTTGCCACCGCAGCGGCGGCTGGCCTTGCGTCACCTGCGCGCGCACAAAATGCCAAAGTCATGATCGGCGTCACGGGCGCTGCGACCGATGTCGGCCTGTGGGTCGCCGATGCGAAGGGCTATTTCAAAGACGAAGGCATCGAAGTTCAGTTCAACAATTTCGACTCGGCCGCGCGCATGAATGCAGTGCTGGGCTCGGGCGATCTTGATGTGGGCGCGGGCGGCCCTTCTGCCGGCCTCTTCAATGCTGTTGGTCGCGGCATCGACATTCGCATCGTCGCGGACAAGAGCCAGAATGTCACCGGACGGGGCAGCCAGAAACTGCTGGTGCGCAAGGATCTCATCGACTCTGGCCGTTACAAGACTTTCGCCGATCTCAAAGGCATGAAGATTGCGGGCTCTGCACCTGGCAGCTCTGCCTCCACCGTGATCTTGAAGTTTCTCGAAAAAGGCGGCGTGAAGCCCGACGAGATCGACAATGTCTATATGGCCTTCCCGCAGATGGGCATTGCGCTGAAGAACAAAGCCATTGATGCGGCGCTCCCCGCAGAACCCGCTGTCAGCTCAGCGCTGCGCCTTGGCGATATTGTTGCTGTCGCCAACGACTATGATGTCTATCCCGCACATCAGATTTCAGCGATCCTCTACTCAGGTCGCTTTGCCAAAAGCCAACCGGAGGTCGCCAAAAAATTCATGCGCGCCTTCTTGCGCGGTGTGCGCTACCACAATGATGCGCTGAGCGCCGATGGTAATTTCAGTGGCGCGCAGGGTGATGAGATCGTCTCGATCCTCACCCAATATGGCCCGTTCAAAGATCCTGCCGTGTGGCGCTCGTTTGTGTTCAGCGCCTGCGGCCCTGATGGCGCGCTGCATATGCCCAGCATGAAAGATGATCTGGACGTGTGGCGCAAACAGGGGCTGATCGAAGTGCCTGTCGAAGTCGAGAAGGCCGTCGATACGACCTATCTCGACTGGGCTGTGAAAGAACTTGGCCCCTACAAGCGCAAAGGCTGAAGGTGAAGAGGCTCACATATAGAGCTTCTCACCCTCCAGCCCCTTGTAGAGATCGGCGACAAATTCGCCATAGCCATTGAAGATTTGGGTCGGCTTGCGATCAGCAGTGCCGACCACTTCTTCACTCGCCTGACTCCAGCGCGGATGCGGCACCTGCGGATTCACATTCGCCCAAAAGCCGTATTCGCCGGGGCCTGCCGCTTCCCAGAAGGTCTGCGGGCGCGTGTCGGTGAAGCTGATGCGGCTGATCGACTTGATGCTCTTGAAGCCATATTTCCACGGCACCATCAAACGCAGCGGCGCACCAAAGACATTCGGCAATTGCTTGCCATAGACACCCGTCACCATCAGCGACAGATCATTGGTCGCCTCTTCAATCGTCAGACCCTCAACATAGGGCCAAGGGAAAAAGCTGCGCTGACCTGAGGCGACCTTGGGATCGAAGAAGGTTTCAAAGCGGATATATTTTGCGCTCGCGGAGGGCTTGGCGAATTCGACGAGCTGCTTGAGCGTGAAACCCGTCCACGGAATAACCATGGACCAAGCCTCCACACAACGCAGACGATAGATACGCTCTTCAAGTGTCATCTTGCCGATGAGATCATCGGCCTCAATTTCGAAGGGCTTGTCGATCAAACCATCGACCTTGATGCGCCAAGGGCGCGGCTTCAGTGCTTCGGCAGCGACAAAGGCGCGCTTGGTGAGACCAAATTCGTAGAAATTATTGTAGCGCGAGGCGACATCTTCGGGCGTCGGCGTACCGGTGAATTTGGCATTGGCGGGCGCTGGATAAGTGGCACTCAGCGCGGAGCCAGCAGGCGCAATGGCACCAAGGCCGAGCGCAGCAGAGCCCTTCAGCACAGAGCGACGATTGAGAAAGAGATGTTCAGGCGTGACATCGCGCTCTGAGATCTCCCAACCTTTGCGGTGAATGATGTTCATGACGCGGTCTCCAACCAATGCGCCCAACATGGAGCGCGGGCCGGGGCTTCGCAAGCGCCCGACCAAAGTCTTTCGTCCTGACACCCCCTTTGGATCAACGCAGACGGGGAGATGAGCCCGTCGGCCTGCAGGATTGGCCCTGATACAGGCTTGCGCCGACCCGCCAACACAGGCAAAAAGCTAAGGTAAAGTGAGGGGATCATGACCAAAGCAGTGGTGGGCATTATCGGCGGGTCGGGCGTTTATGATTTGCCCGGACTTGAGATCACACGCGAGGAGCGCATCACAACGCCATGGGGCGAGCCCTCTGACGCGCTGCGCTTTGGCCGCATGGGCGCAACCGATGTCGTCTTTCTGCCACGCCATGGACGCGGCCATGTGTTCTCGCCCTCAGGCATCAACTACCGCGCCAATATTGATGCGATGAAGCGCGCAGGCGTCACTGATTTGGTCTCGGTCTCAGCCTGCGGATCTTTCAAGCCTGAACTCTCGCCCGGCACTTTCGTTTTCGTTGATCAATATGTGGACCGCACGGTGGGCCGCGCTTCAAGCTTCTTTGGCAATGGCTGCGTCGCCCATGTCTCCATGGCTCATCCCGTTGCACCCAAACTCGTCGCGCGCCTTGTGGCAGCCGCGCAGGCCGCAGATATTCGCCACCGCAAAGGCGGCACTTATGTCTGCATGGAGGGGCCGCAATTCTCCTCTTATGCCGAATCCATCGCCTATAAAGCGCAAGATTTCGATGTGATCGGCATGACTGCCATGCCCGAAGCCAAACTCGCGCGCGAAGCTGAGATCTCTTATGCGACCGTCGCCATGGTCACTGACTATGACTGTTGGCACCCCGAACATGATGACGTCGATGTCGCCTCCGTCATCAAGGTCGCGCATGAAAATGCGGGCGCTGCTGCGCGCTTGCTGGCGCGCCTGCTCGCTGATTTCCCTGCCGAGCATGAGCCCTGCCCCGTGCGCTCTGACTGCGCGCTGGATGGCGCGATCATGACGCAGCCGTCCATGCGTGATCCCCAATTGCTCGCCAAGCTCGATGCTGTGATGAGCCGCCTCAACAAAGGCCAATGACATGTCCATCGAAAATGATCTGAAGGCGTCGATCCGTACCATTCCCGACTATCCCAAAGCCGGGATCATGTTTCGCGACATCACGACATTGCTGGGCAATGCGCGCGCCTTTCGCCGAGCGATTGATGAATTGGTGCAGCCTTGGGCGGGCACCAAGATCGACAAAGTGGCGGGGATGGAGGCGCGCGGTTTCATTCTGGGCGGAGCTGTCGCCCATCAGCTCTCGGCTGGCTTTGTGCCGATCCGCAAAAAAGGCAAGCTGCCCTGGACAACCGTTTCAGTCGCCTATTCGCTCGAATATGGCATTGATGAAATGGAGCTGCATGAAGACGCAGTCGCACCCGGCGAGCGCGTGATTCTGGTCGATGATCTCATCGCCACAGGCGGCACGGCTGAAGGCGCGGTCAAACTGTTGAAGAGCATTGGCGCCGATGTGGTCGCGGCCTGTTTCGTGATCGATCTGCCCGAACTTGGCGGCGCACAAAAGATCCGCGATCTGGGCGTACCGGTGCGCACGCTTGTGAGCTTTGACGGGCACTAATCCATCGAGACGAGCGAAGTGTGTTCGATCTGGAACACAATCTCGCCGGCTTGGTTGACGCCGCTGCCGCGATGACGCGCCAAACCAAAGCCCGGCCGATAGTCGGGCTCTTTGCTGATCACCTGCGTGTCATAGGTCACGCGGTCGCCCACGCGTACCGGACGCACCCAGCGCAGATTCTGAAAGCCCGGCGAAGGGCGATCAACGAGGATCGGAAAACCGAGCTCAGCCTGACGCGCCACAGCGCGGTCACGCGCATCCACAAGGCTGCGCACGAAAGAGGCCGCCGTGAGCCAGCCTGAGGATGCCAGAAAGCCGAAATGACTATTCGCCGCACCTTCATCGGAGAGATGAAAGGGCTGCGGATCATATTTGGCGGCGAAGGGAATAACATTCTCTTTGGTGAAGTCATAAGAGCCCGTCACAACGCGCGCACCCACAAGCACATCATCATAGCGCGCAGCAAAGCGCGTCAGATTGGTGCGCTCATCGGTAAAGCTTGGCAGGTCGGGCGCAATAACCGCAGCCGCTTTGGGAGAGGGCGGCGCAGGCGGCGGCGGTGTCGTGTCACGCCGCGCATAAAAGCCCGTGTAGCGCTGGCTCATGACCGGCTCGCCCGTCTGATCGCAGAGCAGCAGAGAAAAATTCAACAGGCCCGTATCGGGCCGCGATTGCGAAACGCGCGCGCCGACAATCTCAATCGCCAGATCAAGCTCCATACCCGGGCGCACAGGCCGCAGCCATTTGGTCTCATCAATGCCCGGCGCGCCCAGCCCCACAGTGCGGAACATGAATGCATCGAAAGTCATGCGCATGACAATCGAGCAGGTGAGCATGCCCGGCGCGATCAAGCCCTCAGTGGGGCCTTTCGCCGCTGCCACAGGATCAAGATGGAAGGGCTGCGGATCAAACTCACGCGCAAAGGCGATGATCTCATCTTGCGTGATGCGATAGCCAGACGCCCGCCAGACAGAGCCGACGGGAAAATCCTCGAAATGGAGCTTGCCCTCGCTCACGCAGCGGTCTCGTCATAGATCGGCGATGTCTTGCGGAAGGTCTCGAGCCAAGGCACAAGCGCGGGCGTTGTCTGGCGCCAATCAACCTGCTTGCGCCAATCAAGATAGCCAAGCGCTGCCGACAGCGCGATTGTGCCAGCGGTGATGCGCGTGGGATCAGGCAGATTGGCTGCAAGGCTCGCCAGAGCGCGCTCGATCTTGCCGCGCTGATAGGCGAGCCAAGGCTCGTGATGTTTGTCTTCGGGGCGATGACGCCCTTCATAGACAATCAAAATGCCAGCATCACTCATACCATCAGCGAGCGCCTGCAAGGTCAGCACGTCCATGCGCTGATCCCAATCGCTCGGGATGATGCGATTGCCCCCTGCCAGATGATCGAAATGTTCGAGGATCACGCGGCTGTCGAAAATGCTGCGGCCATCATCGAGAATGAGCACCGGCATTTTGCCGAGCGGATTATCACGACGCAGCACATCATTGGGATCGAGCGGATCAGCGGGCTCCACTTTGATGCGATCCATCAGACCAAGATAACGCGCCGCCATCATCGGCTTGCGACCAAAAGGAGAGCTGTTGGTGGTGCGCAGAATCATGGTTTGTCTCCGCTGGTAGGCTGCGCCGCATATTTGCGCTGCAAGCGAGCAACGACGAATGGCAGCGACATATTGATGAAGAAATAGCGCGCCAGATGATGCGCGCTGACAAAGATCGGATCAACACCCAAAGACAGAGCAAGGATCATCATCGCATCCTGCCCGCCGGGCGCATAGGCCATCAGCGCCGTGCCGAAGGACACATCAAAATAGCGCGAGGCGATGACGGCAAAAAGCACGGTCATCACCATGGCCGCGCAAACAGAGGCCGCCGTGCCAAGGAAGATCTTGCCAAACAGGCTCCAGTCAAAGCCCACAAAGCGCGTGCCGACCCACGAGCCGAGCAAGATCTGCCCCCAGACGAGAACCCAATTGGGCACACGCCCTTCGCCATAGCCTGCATAGTGAAACACTGCGGAAGTGACGAGCGCGCCAAATAACATGCCCCCGCCCATGCGCAGCTTGGTGAGAATGCCGCCCACCACCATGCCCGCTGCCAGAATGACAAAGAGCTTGCTCACAGGGTCAGGATGATTTTGCAGCACACCGCCAAATTGCGCGCCTGATTCATAAACGACGATGAAAGGCAGCAGCGTCACCAAAAAGATCACGCGCGACATTTGCACGACAACGACCTTGGCAGAATCAGCACCCAAACTCATCGAGACCGAGACGATGTAAGACATCGAGCCCGGCACAGATGACAAAAAGGCCATGGCAGGCGGCCAGCGCATGATGAAGAACCAGACCACCGCCGACGACAAAGTCATCGCGATCACGCAAAAGACCATGAGCGCGATGGTGGCGGGATAGGCGGCCATATTGGAGAATGTGTCCGGCCCCACGACCGAGCCAATCGACATGCCCATCGTGGCGAGCGCCAACATGCGCAACGGACCACCAAGCGGCGTGGGATTGGCAAAGGTCGTCGTGCCAGCAACCGCAATCACCGAGCCTGAGATTGCGCCACCGGGAATATGCAGGGCATCGAACAACAGACCGCCGGCCGCACCAATGGCGATGGTCAAAAATTCACCCGGCAGGGTTTTCAGGCTCCAGCCCTTTTTCTTGCCCTCGCCCACACCGATCTCCCGCCAAAAGCCGATAACAGCGCATACACAATTGCGCCGCGCGACAAAAGCCCCGCAACACCTGTTCACATCAACCAAACGCTCACTGGCGGTCGTGGAAATGGTCGTAAACGAGTTTGGCAGTCGCCGCATTGATGCCGGGGACCTTTTCAAGATCAGCCAGCGCCGCGCGAGAGATGGCCTTTGCCGTGCCAAATGCATGGAGCAAAGCGCGCTTACGCGAAGGACCAATGCCAGAAATCTCGTCCAGCGGGCTCTTGGTGAAATCCTTCTTGCGCCGCGCGCGATGCGTGCCAATGGCAAAGCGATGGGCCTCATCGCGCAGGCGCTGCACAAAATAAAGCGCCGGATCGCGCGGGGGCAGGCGGAAGGGCTCGCGCCCCTCGATGAAGAAGGTCTCGCGCCCCGCATCACGATCAACGCCCTTGGCGATGGAGATCAGCGCGATGCCCTCAACGCCCAATTCCTGAAAGATCTCGCGCGCGGCATCAAACTGGCCGCGACCACCGTCGATCACCACAAGATCGGGCCGCGAGGGGAAGACATCTGTCTCGTCGCGCGGCGTGGTCGCATCGCCCTCCTGCGCGCTCTCTTCTTTCATGAGGCGTGTGAAACGGCGGCGCAGCACTTCGCGCATCATGCCATAGTCATCGCCCGGCGTGATCTCGTCGGACTTGATATTGAAGGTGCGATAATGGCTTTTCATAAAGCCACTGCCACCAGCCACGATCATTCCACCAACCGCATTGGTCCCCATGATATGGGAGTTGTCATAGACTTCGACGCGGCGCAGCTTTTTTTCGATGCCGAGCGCCTGCGCCAAAGCTGCCAACAATTTTTCCTGGCTCGCCGCCTCTGCCAATTTGCGCGACAAAGCCTCTTTGCC
Organism: Beijerinckiaceae bacterium; assembly: GCA_947454485.1. GTDB lineage: Bacteria > Pseudomonadota > Alphaproteobacteria > Rhizobiales > Beijerinckiaceae > Terripilifer. The sequence continues at coordinate 139,843 of CANGJJ010000004.1, read as the reverse complement.
ATTTTGCGCGGCATGATCGACCAGCTCTTTTTTCTCACCACGCTGGGGCACCAGAACGTCAATCCGGTGGCCCGTGCGCACACTCAAAGCCTGACCCAGCACCTGCGCACTCTCAATCTCGTGCGACAGCAAAATCAGGCGCGGCGCAGGCTTATCTGAATAAAATTGCGCGACGAACGCATCAAGCACTTCGCCCGGTGTGAGCGAACGATCCGCGCGCGGATAATAAGTGCGATTGCCCCAGTTCTGGAAGGTGCGGAAGAAGAAGACCTCGATGGCAAATTGCCCCGCCTCTTCCACCACCGCAAACACATCGGCTTCTTCGGTATTCTTCGGATTGATGCCCTGTTCGCCCTGAATGGCAGAGAGTGCCGCAATACGATCACGCAGCCGCGCCGCACGTTCAAAGTCGAGCGTCTCGGCAGCCTGCGTCATATCAAGAGCCAAGCGGTCGCGCACCGCGCGACTTTTGCCCGACAAAAAGTCGCGCGCTTCTTCGACGAGCGCCGCATAGTCCTGATGAGACAACTCACCCGTGCAGGGTCCTGCGCATCTCTTGATCTGCCAGAGCAGACAGGGGCGCGTGCGATTCTCGTAATAGCTATCCGAGCAAGAGCGCAGCAAAAATGCGCGCTGCAAAGCATTGAGCGTGCGATTGACCGCCCACACACTCGCGAAGGGGCCAAAGTAATCACCCTTGCGATTGCGCGCACCACGATGCTTGGTCAATTGCGGCGAGACGTGATCCCCCGTGAGCAAAATATAGGGGAAGGACTTGTCATCGCGCAGCAGCACATTGAAGCGCGGCTTCATCTGCTTGATGTAATTTGCTTCCAGCAACAACGCTTCTGTCTCTGTCTCGGTGGAGACAAAGACCATGCTCACAGTGAGCGAGATCATCCGCGCAATGCGATTGGAATGGCCCATGCCGCGCGCATAGCTGGCGATGCGTTTGCGGATGCTCTTGGCCTTGCCGACATAGAGGATCTCGCCGCCTTCCCCCACCATGCGATAGACGCCCGGACCTTTGGGCGCATGGAGCAGATGCGACTTGATGACCTCGACGCCTTTTAGCACACGCTCTTCGCTCGCCTCTTCATTGGCAAGATCGAGTTCGAGCGGCACAAAAGCATCCTCCTCCGCCCCCTCCTGCGCGGGAAGGTCGGAGTCCGGCATGTCCTCATCAGGAAGATCGGCGCGCTTGCGGCTCATGGCATGAGATTTAGACGAGCGCGGGGGCAATGCAATGGCGTGTCCATTGACCATGCACAGCCAAGTCCTATGCTGCAGCGGTTATGTTTCAGATAGCCATTTTCTTCGCACAGCGCTCTTTTGGCGCGCCCCTCGCGGCCATCACTCTGGCCGCCCTTGCCCTGCGTCTGGCCGCCGCGCGCGGCGATCTGTGGCTGGATGAAATCTGGTCGCTGCAATTGATCAGCGACCTTCCCGGCCCGCTCGACATTGTTCTGGGCCTGCCCAATGACAACAATCATATTCTCAACAGTCTCTGGCTCTGGGCCGTGGGCGCGCAGGCCCCGCCCCTTTTGCTGCGCCTGCAATCTATCTTATGCGGCACAGCGGCAGTGCCGGTCGCCGCCCTTCTGGCGCGCAGAACCATGGGCGCGCGCGCAGGATTGATCGCCGCAACCACCATTGCCTTTGGCTATATTTTCGTCGTCTATAGTTCAGAGGCGCGCGGCTATGCAGGCCTCATCCTGTGCGCTCTGCTGTGCCTGCTATTCGCAGATCAATGGCTTGATGAGCCCACACAAGAGCCTGCGCTGCAGCGCTTTGCACTTGTGGGCGCCATTGGCATGTTCTGCCACCTGACCATGCTGCTGCCGCTTGCGCTGATGTGTGCTGCCGCGACTTGGCATCTGCTGCGCACAGACAAGCGCCCATGGTCCGCCATCGCGCGATTGGCGAGCGCAGCCACACTCGCAGTCCTTCCAGCTTTGGCCTGTCTGGCCATCAGCGCCTGGCGCAGCATGTCTTTGATACGCGGCCACCAGAATGATTTCTTCTTATGGCAACTCACCACCGGCCTTGGCGATCTCGCCCGCTTCACGCTCGGCCTGCCGCAGGATTGGAGCCTAACCCTCTGCGCGAGCCTCATGGGCCTCATCGCGCTCGCGGCCATCTGGGGCGCAGATGCGCGAAAACGGGCGCTGCTCTGCGCGGTCTTCATCGGCTTTCCGCTCGCGGCCATCGTGGCGCATATCCCCAATGTCGGCTTTGCGCGGTTTCATCTGTTCATGGGGCTCGTTTTGGCGCTCGCGCTGGCGGGTCTGCTCAGCGCCCTGAGCCAGCGCCGCCTATGGCTCGCCTGCGCCCTCGGGGGGCTGATGCTGGCAGGTCAAGCCATGCTCCTCACCACCTTGCTGGGCGATGGACGCGGCCAGCCCTCCGCAGCGGTGGCGATGATGGAGGCTGACGGCCCCGCACAGGTCGCCAGCAATATGCCGCGCGAGGCGATCCGGCTGCTGCGCTTTTATCAGCGGGACGCTCTGCTCACCCCGGCAGAGCCGGACTGCGCTAACCCACCACGCTGGCAGCTGATTTTCGTGGCGCAGGGCTGGTATGGCGAGCCTTTGGGCCAGCAAAAGCCCCCCTTTGGCCCGCCCACCTGCCCCCACGCCTATGAGCGTGTGGGGAGCTGGCCGACCGCCCCCCTGACCGGCAGCCGGCTCGATCTTTACCGTATTTTAACTCTATGACTCGCCCAAGGCGCGGCACCGGGCTAGTCTTGGCCCCATGAGTTCCTGGTCCAACCTTGCCCGTATCTGCGCCTGCGCGCTGGCCCTTGCCTTGGCTGGCTGCAATGAGTCGCTTGGACCGCTGGATGCCAGCACCCCCATCGTGCGCATGGGCAACCCCCGCAGCGTCCCTGTGGCCTTCACCAGCCTTGAAGGGCCGCCCGCAGCCCTCTCCACCCGCTTCGTTGAGAAGTTGGCCAGCGAGGCCCGCAGCCGCGAGATCCGCCCCGTTGAGGCAGATGCAGCGCGCTATTTCGTGGTTGGCTATCTGAACGCCAATGCAGGCGAGGCCAATACGACGCTCTTCACCTATGTGTGGGATGTGTTCGACAGCTCCCAGCGCCGCATTCAGCGCCTTGAAGATGAGATTTCGGTGCGCGGCACCGCGCGTGACCCTTGGTCACTGGCCGATGAGCTGGTTCTGTCGAGCTTGGCCTCCAAAAGCGCCGAAGATCTCGCTGGTCTCATCGCCAGCCTGCCCGAAGCTTTGGCAGAGGCCAGCGCGCCCAAGCGCACACAAACAGCAGCGCTGAGCGAATAAGGCCTCATAAGGCCACAAACGCTGTGATGTCAGAGCTCACACATATTGTTAGCCCCGCTCAACCTTGGTAAGAGGCCCCCGCATGCGCGCGCAAACGGGAGTCGTCTGATGGCCGACAAGATGAAAATTTTGGCAGGAAACTCCAATCGCGCGCTCACCGATGCGGTGGCCGCCTATCTCGGCCTGCCGCTCTGCAAGGCGCAGGTTCGCCGCTTTGCAGATATGGAGATCTTCGTCGAGATCCAGGAGAATGTGCGCGGCGCTGACGCCTTCGTGGTGCAGTCAACCTCATTCCCCACCAATGATCATCTGATGGAATTGCTGATCATGACGGATGCCTTGCGCCGCGCCTCTGCGCGCCGCATCACCGCTGTGATCCCCTATTTCGGCTATGCCCGTCAGGACCGCAAACCCGGCCCCCGCACACCCATCTCTGCCAAGCTGGTGGCCAATCTCATCACCCATGCGGGCGCTGACCGTGTGCTGACGGTTGATCTCCATGCGGGCCAGATTCAGGGCTTTTTCGACATTCCCACCGACAATCTCTTTGGTGCGCCCGTCATGGTGCGCGACATCAAGGAGCATCTGGATCTCGACAATGTCATGGTGGTCTCCCCTGACGTGGGCGGCGTGGTGCGCGCCCGCGCGCTGGCCAAGCGCATTGATGCGCCCCTCGCCATTGTCGACAAGCGCCGCGAACGCGCTGGCGAGTCAGAAGTCATGAATATCATCGGCGATGTTCAAGGCCGCAGCTGCATCCTTGTGGACGATATCGTCGACTCGGGCGGCACGCTCTGCAATGCCGCTGAAGCGCTGCTGGCGCAGGGCGCCAAGGATGTGCGCGCCTATATCACCCATGGCGTTCTGTCGGGTGGCGCGGTGGCCCGCATCGCGGGTTCCAAGCTCAAGGAACTGGTCGTGACCGACACGATCCAGCCGACCGAGGCTATGCGGGTTGCCCCCAATATCCGTGTCGTGTCGATTGCGCCGCTGATTGGCGAGGCCATCGCCCGCACCGCCCGCGAAGAGAGCGTTTCCAGCCTCTTTGACTGAGGATCAAGGCCGGGGGACCGCGTCTCTCCCGGCTTGCCTCCCCCCAACACTGCCGCTATAAACCGCCCCGACCCGCCCGTTTCCGACACCCCTGGAGGCGTGGGCGGGTTTATCTTTTGAAAAGGACGAACAACATGGCCGAGATCAAGACTCTCGCGGCCACGGTTCGCAGCGGGTCAGGCAAGGGGGCCGCCCGCAGCATTCGCCGTGAAGGCCGTATTCCAGCTGTCATCTATGGTGGTGGCGAAGCTCCGGCGGGTATTACGCTCGACTATCGCGAGCTGAACAAGCTCATCTATGCAGGTCACTTCCTGACGACGATCTTCGACATCGAAGTCAACGGCCGCAAAGAGCGCGTCATTCCCCGCGACTATCAGCTCGACGTCGTCAAGGACACGCCGATGCATGTCGACTTCCTGCGCCTGAAGGCTGGTGCGACGCTGCGCATCGAAGTGCCCGTGCACTTCCTCAACACTGAGACGAGCCCCGGCATCAAGAAGGCTGGCACGTTGAATGTGGTGCTTCACAAGATCGCCATGCGCGTTCCTGCTGATGCCATCCCCGAAGCGATCAACATCGATCTGGGCAAGGCTGACATCAATGCGTCGATCCATATCGACGATGTGGTGCTGCCCGAGGGCTGCAAGCCCCTGCCGCATGGCCGTGACCGCAACTTCACCATCGCGACCATCGTGCCGCCGAAGGTGTCGGAAGAGCCGGCCGCTGCAGCCCCCGCTGCTGCTGCGCCTGCCGCTGCTGCCGCCAAGAAGTAATAAACTCCGCTCCCGCCCCCCAAGGGCGGGAGCTTTCTCTTCGCCGCAGGCAAGCCCATGCGTCTCTTCGTCGGCCTCGGCAATCCCGGCAAAGCCTATGCAGCCAATCGCCACAACATCGGCTTCATGGCCGTGGACGAAGTGGCAAGGCTCAACAATTTCCCGCCCTTTCGCGCCCGCTTTCAGGGCCATGCGAGCGAAGGCTCCGTCGGCGGCGAACGCATCATTCTGCTCAAGCCCGCAACTTACATGAATGAGTCTGGCCGCAGTGTCGGCGAGGCCGCGAAATTCTATAAGATCGGCCTTGGCGACATCATCGTCTTTCACGACGAACTAGATCTGGCACCGGGCAAGCTGCGCGTGAAAACGGGCGGTGGCAATGCGGGCCACAATGGCCTGCGCTCCATCACAGCCCATATGGGCAATGACTATCGCCGCGTGCGCCTGGGCATCGGACATCCCGGCGATAAGGCGCTCGTGCACAATCATGTGCTGGGTGATTTTGCCAAGTCAGAACAGAGCTGGGTCGAGGCTTTGTGCAGCACAGTCGCGCGCAACGCCGATGTGCTCGCCCGCGGCGATGACGCAGGCTTCCAGAACAAAGTGCATCTGGCGATGGCAGCTGCGGGCTTTAACGCCGAGTGATCAGCGCGCCCAGAAGGCGCTAACACCTAATTCTCTCACAAAAATGAGCAACGGGCATTCAGATCGGCCGTGACGTTCATCAAGCCCGCGATCGACTGAATCAGATCAATCGGACGCGCATCAAGCGTCATATTCTCAGTCGTGAGCCATGCGCGTGCTACGGATTCATCGCCGCTCGCAATATTATCGAGTGATTTAAAGAACTGGATGAAGAGTAGCGAAAGCTCAAAAGGCTTGGTCGCAGGCTTGAGAATCAAATCGCCATTGAGCATGCGGGACACACATTGCTCACTAAGACCAATGACACGCCCGAGTTGCCGTTCGCTCAGGCCTAGCTGCCGCGAAGCGCGCAGCACTGCCTTTGTGACCACTGCACCCACCGGCGCATCTGCTCCGACGTGAGTCTGAAACATGGACCCTCCTTTCTGCAGGAATGCGAGGGCCAGCCTTCGAGAGACCTTAGGCCGCCGCTCCGCAGCATTTCTTGAACTTCTTGCCTGAGCCGCAGGGGCATGGGTCGTTGCGGCCAACTTGCGCGCCTTTGACCACCGTCTTGCCCTTGGGCTTCTGGCCATCGACGAAGAACCAGCAGCCCGCTTTGTCATCAAAGCGGAAGGTGGAGAGTTCGTGATGGGCTTCTTTGGAGCCTGCGCGGGTGAAATGAGCGGTGAATTCCACCGTGCCCGTCTTGTCGCCCGGCTGGCCGCCTTCGGTCGCCAGAATGTCGAGCCCGTTCCACTGGCTCTCCTTGGACCAGGATTCCAGCGATCCGCGATCCATATCGTGACGCTGCTCGGGGGCAACGGTCTCGAAGAGATAGTCGATGGCGCTGACCGCAAAGGCCGAATAGCGCGAGCGCATGAGCGCCTCGGCACTCGGCGCTTTGGCCTTGCCTTCAACATAGGGCTGGCAGCACTGCGCATAGGAGAGCTGGGTGGGGGCCGTCTGGCGGCAAGGGCAAATCGTCAGGGTCATGGGTGCAGTTAAGACATCAGGGGGGATCGGGGCAAGAGGCCTTGCGCATGGAGTGCAGATCTCTTGCCTTTTGCGCCGCCGAGCCCCATACGGCTGACCAGTGGGCGCTGCGCGCCATCCCTTCAGGAACGTGACGACCATGGGCTTCAAATGCGGCATCGTTGGCCTGCCGAATGTCGGCAAGTCGACCCTCTTCAACGCACTCACCCAGACCGCTGCCGCACAGGCCGCGAACTATCCCTTCTGCACCATCGAGCCCAATGTCGGCGATGTGGCCGTGCCCGATCCGCGCCTCGATACGCTGGCGGCCATTGCTGGCTCCAAAGAGATCATCCCCACCCGCCTCACCTTTGTGGATATCGCGGGTCTGGTACGCGGCGCCTCCAAGGGCGAGGGCCTCGGCAATCAGTTTCTCGCCAATATCCGAGAATGCGATGCCATCGCCCATGTTGTGCGCTGCTTTGAAGATGGCGACATCACCCATGTCGAAGGCAAGATCGATCCGATCAATGATATCGAGACGATCGAAACCGAGCTGATGCTGTCGGATCTTGAAAGTCTCGAAAAGCGCATCACCGGCATCGAGAAGAAAGCCAAGGGCGGCGACAAGGAAGCCAAGGAAATGTTCGACCTGATGTCGCGCTGCCTTGTTCCCCTGCGCGAAGGCAAGCCCGCACGCACAGCCAATATTTCTAGCGATGAGCGCAAGGCCTTTGCGGCCCTTGGCCTCTTGTCATCAAAGCCTGTGCTCTATGTCTGCAATGTGGAGGAAGCCGCCGCCGACAAGGGCAATGCTTTTTCTGAGAAAGTGAAAGAACGCGCGGCCGCAGAAGGCGCTGTGGCGGTTGTCGTCTCGGCCAAGATCGAGAGCGAGATCGCGGTTCTGCCGCTGGAAGACCAGAAAGATTATCTTGACGCTGTAGGCTTGCAGGAGCCCGGCCTCAACCGCGTGATCCGTGCAGGCTATGATCTGTTGCATCTTGTCACTTACTTCACCGTTGGCCCGAAAGAGGCCCGCGCCTGGACGATTGAAAAAGGCACACGCGGCCCGCAAGCTGCTGGCGTCATCCATACAGATTTCGAAAAGGGCTTCATCCGCGCTGAGACAATCGCCTTTGACGATTATGTGACCCACAAAGGCGAGACAGGCGCGCGCGAAGCTGGCAAGTTCCGCCTCGAAGGCAAAGACTATGTCGTGCAAGACGGCGACGTTCTGCATTTCCGCTTCGCAAACTGACACAAGAGCTGGAGGGGACAGTATGACCCGTGTGAAGACCGCGCTCTGCGCTTTGGCTTTGCTTGTGCCGATCTCGGCCAGCGCTCAGCAATGGCCTGAGCGCAGCATTCGCATGGTGGTCCCCTTCCCCGCTGGCGGCCCGACCGACATCATCGCGCGCGTTGTCGCACAAGCGATGAGCGATGCTCTGGGCCAGCCCGTTGTCATCGACAATCGCGGCGGTGCGGGCGGTGTGACCGGCACCGACCAAGTCGCGAAATCTGCCCCTGATGGCTATACGATTGCGCTTACCAGTGCAGGCGCCCTGTCGATCTCGCCCTCATTGCAGCGCATGCCCTATCAATCAACGCGCGATCTGGCACCCGTGACCCTGGTCGCCAAAGTGCCTGAGCTGCTTGTGGTGCCAGCAACCTCCAGCGCCACATCGCTGGACGCTTTTCTCGCCGCAGCCAAGGCCAAGCCCGGCTCGTTCAATTATGCCTCGACTGGCCCCGGCGGCATGCCGCATCTGGCGGCTGAATTACTGAAGGCCACTGCCAAGCTCGACATGGTCCATGTGCCTTATTCAGGCGCAGCGCCTGCTGTGACGGATCTGCTGGGCGGGCGCACTGAGATGATGTTTGCCGACATCCCCGTCCTGCTGCCCCATGTGCAGGCTGGCAAGCTGCGGGCGCTGGCTGTGGGCAGCGCGCAACGCGTTGCCATGCTGGCAGATGTGCCCACCACCGCCGAAAAGGGCCTGCCCGCTGTAGAGGCTGAGAATTGGTATGGCATTGTCGCCCCTGCAGGCACACCCAAGCCCGTCCTCGACAAAATGCACGCCACCATTGTGGCCGCGCTGCGCTCGCCTGAGGTGAAGCAGAAGCTTGAGCCCATCGGCGCCATTCTGGTTGGCAACAGCCCAGAGCAATTCACCGCCTATATCCAGTCTGAAGAGAAGAAATGGGCCGAGGTGGTGCGCGTCTCTGGTGCCAAACTCGAATAGCGTTGACCTTTCCTCTGAGAGCCTGTTCCCTTCCCCCATGGTGATGTCTGTTTCCACAACGAGTCGGCGCTGGAGCCTCCCCAATATCCTGACCTATGGTCGGGTGGTGGCTGTGCCTATTGTCGCTGCCTTTCTCTTCTATCCAGAGGAGAACTGGGCACGCTGGGCTGCGCTTGGCGTTTATGCAGCTGCCGCCATCACCGACTTCTTTGATGGCTATCTGGCGCGCATCTGGTCCCAGCAATCAGCGCTCGGGCGCATGCTCGATCCTATCGCCGACAAATTGCTCGTTGCCGCCACGCTCATGATGCTGATTGCTGATCGCGCCATCACAGGCGTGTCGATCTGGGCGGCTTTGATCATTCTGTGCCGCGAGATCCTCGTCTCTGGCATGCGCGAATTTCTGGCTGAGCTGCGCGTCAGTCTGCCGGTCTCCACCGTCGCAAAATGGAAGACCACTGTGCAGCTTCTGGCGCTCGGCTTCCTCATTGCAGGCCCCGCAGGCGATGATGTCTTGCCCGGCAATACGATGATTGGTCTGACACTGCTCTGGGCAGCGGCCATTCTCACCCTTTATACGGGCTGGGACTATCTGCGCGCTGGCCTGAAATATGTCGAGGACTGAGCCATGAAGGCCGTCTATTTCGCATGGGTGCGTGAACGTATCGGCAAGACCGAAGAAGAGATCACCCTGCCGCAAAATATCCGCACCGCTGGCGAGGTCATTGATTGGCTGATCACGCGTGGCGAAGAATATGCCTATGCGTTCGAAAATCCCAAAGTCATCCGCATCGCGCTCGACCGCGCTCATGTCAAACATGATGCGCCGATCAAGGATGCGCGCGAAATCGCTTTCTTCCCGCCCATGACGGGAGGCTGAGGTGCTGCGCACAATCCGCGTTCAGCACGAGGATTTTGATGCAGCGCTCGAAAGCGCCAAGCTCACGAAAGGCCGCACGGATATCGGCGCTGTGGTGACTTTCGCAGGCCTGTGCCGTGATGAAGGCGGCAAGCTCGCCGCGCTCGAACTCGAACATTATCCCGGCATGGCCGAAGAGGAGATGAGCCGCGTTGTGGACCAAGCGATTGAGCGCTGGCCCCTGCAAGGCGTCACGGTCATCCACCGCTTCGGCAAGATTGAACCTGGCGCACAAATCGTCCTCGTCGTCACCGCATCCTCCCACCGCGTCGCAGCTTTTGAGGCTGCGACCTTCCTGATGGACTATCTCAAAACCCGCGCCCCCTTCTGGAAGAAGGAACATCACAAAGACGGAACGGCGGGTGAGTGGGTTGAGGCGAAGGATGTAGATGATGCCGCGGCTGCGCGGTGGTAGGCTTTTTTAGTTTCTGCATTTGACAACAAGTACCATTTTTGATACATATGGAGGCGGCTTTGAAGCGGCTCCCTGCATTTTTTTATCAACTGCCGTCGGGGCGGGCCCCTGTTCGAGACTGGATTAAATCACTCAGCCCTGAGGATCGCGCCATCATTGGCGAGGATATCAAAGACGTTGAGTTTGGTTGGCCGATCGGAATGCCTCTTTGCCGAAGCTTGGGGCGAGGCCTTTGGGAAGTTCGGCACGACCTGACTGGCGGGCGGATTGGGCGAACGATCTTCAGCGTGGTCGATAACAGGTTGTATCTCCTTCACGGCTTCATCAAGAAAACGCAGAAAACGCCAACAACAGACCTATCCCTCGCCCTGAAACGCTTGAGTGAGTTCTCATGACCAAGACAGCGAAAGGCCCAGCCGGACCATCCTTTGATGACTTCTTGCGTGAAGAAGGCATTCTTGAGGAGGTGACCGCACGCGCCATCAAACGCGTTGTCGCGCGCCAACTCAACGCGCTCATGACGGACCAACATATTTCCAAAGCTGAAATGGCGCGCCGGATGCAAACAAGCCGCGCCCAACTCGATAGGTTGCTTGATCCGCAAAACGACTCGGTGACGCTAGGCACACTCTCCAAAGCTGCCCAAGCTGTTGGACGCCGCCTACATGTGGAGCTGATCTAGAAAACAAAACCGCCGAACCACGCTTGCGCGGTCCGGCGGCTGAAATCTTCAGCGCTCAATCAGATCAGGCGTTCACAGCTGCCGTATAATCTTCGATCAGCGTCAGCGAAATCTTGCCCGGCGTGAATTTATAAGGGCCAACCTCTGACACGGGGGTCACCTCAGCGCCTGTGCCGCAGATGAAGCATTCGTCCATCGTCGCGAGTTCTTCAGGCATGATGCGGCGTTCGACAACTTCGATACCGCGCGCCTTGGCCAAACCAATCACCGTGCGGCGTGTGATGCCATCGAGGAAGCAATCGGCGATGGGCGTGTGAATGACGCCGCCCTTGGTGAAGAAGATATTCGCGCCGGTACATTCGGCCACACGGCCCTGCCAATCCAGCATCATCGCATCCGCATAGCCTTTGCGCTCGGCGCGGTGCTTGGAGATCGTGCAGATCATATAAAGGCCCGCAGCCTTGGACTGGCACGGTGCAGTCGCCGGATCAGGGCGGCGATATTCGGCGATATCGAGCTTGATGCCGCGCATCTTCTCATTCACATCGAACATGCTCGGCCAATCCCACACGCAGATCGCGACATGGATCGTAGCATGCTGGGCTGCAACAGCCATCATCTCGCTGCCGCGCCACGCCACAGGGCGCACATAGCAGCTCTTGAAGCCATTTTTGTCGACCACAAGCTGCTTGGCAGCATCAAGCTCAGCCACGCTATAGGGGATCGTGAAGTCGAGAATTTCAGCCGACTTGTGGAAGCGCTGCGAATGTTCAGTGCTCTTGAAGATCTTGCCGTTGTAAGCGCGCTCGCCCTCAAAGACCGAGCTGCCATAATGCAGGCCGTGCGAGAGAACATGGAGCTTGGCATCCTTCCACGGCACAAGCGTGCCATTCATCCAGATAAACCCGTCGCGCTGGTCAAAAGGAAGGACAGACATGAATCACGCTCCTGCAGGCGGTGGCTCCAAAAGCGCCCATTCTCCGCCCGGATTGATGTTTTCGCAGGCCTTGACGAGTAGCAACCAACCTGAGATATGTCAACATAGCTGACATAACACGCGAGCCTGCTGATGGGATCAGCCGCACAGAAGGCGGACGGCCGCGGGGTGGCGGGTGGCGACGCCCCCGAGCCCATGTTCGACCTCATTGAATTGCTTTTCTTCGCCTATCGCGATTTCGTGGGCGATCCCGACCGCTTGCTGGAAAGCATCGGCTTTGGACGCGCGCATCACCGCGTGCTGCATTTCGTGGATCGCCAGCCCGGCCTCACCATTGCCGAATTGCTGGATATTCTGCGCATCACCAAACAGAGTCTTTCGCGCGTGCTGAAGGAGCTGCTGGATCAAGACTATGTGGAGCAGCGAGCGGGTGTGAGCGACAGGCGCCAAAGATTACTCTTCCCCACCGCCAAGGGCCGCAAGCTCGCGCAAGATCTCGCTGATTTGCAAACAGCGCGGTTCGTGCGCGCTCTTAGCCCCATGGGGCCGGAGGCGCGCGCCCATGCGATTGAATTTTTGCTCAATATGATCGACCCTGCCGAGCGCGAAAAAGTCGCCAAGCTCGTGTGGGGCGAGATCCCCCAGCTCCGTCACAGGTCAGCGACATGAGCAAAGCCATCGCACCTGCTGATGATGCGCCCCATCTCTTGCTGGTCGATGATGACCGCCGCATTCGCACATTGATGTCGCGCTATCTGGGAACGCAAGGCTATCGCGTGACCACCGCGCAAGACGCCGCTGATGCGCGCCACCAAATGAAAAGCCTCGCCTTTGATCTGCTCATCCTCGATGTGATGATGCCCGGCGAAAACGGTTTTGACTTTGCCCAATCGCTGCGCAGCGCCTCGCAGATTCCGATTTTGATGCTCACTGCGCGCTCTGAAACAACCGACCGTGTGCGCGGACTTGAAGCAGGTGTGGATGATTATCTCACCAAGCCCTTCGACCCGAAGGAGCTGTCACTGCGCATCGCCTCCATCTTGCGACGCACGGCTGCTCAGCCGCTGCAGCCAGAACCTGCCTTGCAAAATGTCGTGCGCTTTGGCGACTTCAGCTTTGATCTTGATCGCAGCGAATTGCGCCTTGGCGAAGAACCGGTGCGCCTGACAGACCGCGAACGCTATATGCTGAAGCTATTGGCGCAAACGCCGGGCGAGGCCGTCTCGCGCGAGGCTTTGGCCGGCGATGGGCCGGCGGGCAATGAACGCACGATTGATGTGCAGATGAACCGCCTGCGCCGCAAGATCGAAATTGATCCGGCCAATCCGCTCTTCCTGCAAACAGCTCGCGGTGCCGGTTATAGATTGGTGGCGGACCGATGAGCCCCCTCACCACATCAGCCCCGCTCGCACGCTGGCAATCGCGCTGGCGCGGCTTTGCTCATTGGGTCGCCGCTCTGATGCCCAAGGGGCTTTATGCGCGCTCCTTGCTGATCGTCATTCTGCCTATGGTGATCCTGCAATCGGCTGTCGCTTTCTTCTTCATGGAGCGACACTGGCAGACAGTCACCTTCCGCTTGTCCGCTGGTGTCGTGCGCGACATTGGCGCGACGATGGATCTTTATGCGCTGCTGCCCGATGCGTCGCAGCGCGAATCCCTGCGCCGCATCGCAGCCGAGCGTTTGCAGCTTGATGTCGATATCCTGCCCAAGCAAGAACTACCCCTGCCCTTGCCCAAGCCCTTCTTCTCACTGCTCGACAATGCTCTCTCGCGCGAACTCGCGCGCCAGATCAAGCGCCCTTATTGGATTGATACGGTCGGCCGCTCCAGCCTGATCGAGATCCAGATCTTGATGGATGGCGGCGTGCTGCGCGTCATCACCCATCGCAACTCTGCTTATGCCTCCAACTCCCATATTTTCTTGATGTGGATGATCGGCACATCGCTTGTTCTGTTGGGTGTCGCGGTCGCCTTCTTGCGTAACCAGATCCGCCCCATCCTGCGATTGGCTACAGCGGCTGAAGATTTCGGCAAAGGCCGCGAACATGATTTCAAACCCGCTGGCGCGCGCGAAGTGCGCCAAGCAACCTATGCCTTCTTTGAAATGAAGCGCCGCATCGAGCGCACAATGGAACAGCGCACTGCTATGCTCAATGGCGTGAGCCATGACCTGCGCACCATTCTCACGCGCTTCAAACTCTCGCTGGCTCTGCTTGAAGAAGGGCCAGAGACAGAGGCTTTGATCAAAGATGTGGAAGAGATGCAGCGCATGCTGGAGGCCTATCTGGCCTTTGCGCGCGGCGATGCGGGCGAAGCCTCGCAGCAAACCGACATTGGCGCCTTGCTGGAAGAGTTGAAAGCCGATGCTGAGCGCCACGGCCATGCGACCCAGATCCGCATTTCAGGCGAGCCTGTTGTGACCGTGCGCCCCGATGCGTTCAAACGCTGCTTGTTCAATCTTGTCAGCAATGCACAGCGCTATGGAGATCGCATCGAGATTGAAGCGACACGCGACCACCGCTTCTTGACTGTCAATGTGGATGATGATGGTCCGGGCATCCCCCCGCAGCAACGCGAAGATGTGTTCCGCCCCTTCTACCGTCTCGACGAAGCGCGCAATCAGGATGAGGGCGGGACCGGCCTTGGCCTTGCCATCGCCCGTGATATTGCGCGCTCCCATGGTGGCGACATCATTCTGGGTCAGAGCCCCATGGGTGGCCTGCGCGCAAGCGTACGCGTGCCGGTCTAAATATCCTTGAGGCTCGCAGCGCTGAGGCTGCGGCTCAGGTCATCTCCACATCATCATCGCGGGCGCTGGTGCGATTGCGCATACGCTCGCCGAAGCTGCGCGGCACATCAATCGCGGCGCGCGCAAGTGAGCGCAGCGGTGTAGCAAGGCGGTTGAGATCTTCGGCGCGCGCAACGAGCTGCCCGCCGCGCGTCAATTCACGATCAAGCGCCGCCATCGTGCGCGACTGGTCAGGCTCATGGTCACGCAGCCATATATCAAGAATACGCGTCCAGGCGAGCGCGAGCCCCTGCAGCTTGATCGCGCCCAGCGTGCCTTCACTGTCGATCTCGGCAGCCTCCAACATGAAGCGCATCGCATTGACCACTTCGCGGTTGAGCGCTGCCGCCGAGAGCGGATCACGCAGCACCCATTCCATGATGCTCTCAATAGCGAGCTTGTAAGGCGCCATCGCATCGAGGCGGCGCATCAGCACATCAAACAACCGATCCTTGGCGGGCTCACCCAAAAGATCATCGCTCGTGCCTTCCAGCACCAGTCGATCAATGCGTTTGGTGAAGCCAGACAGGACAGCCCCCTTGGAGGGGAAATGATCGCGGAACTGGGCGAGCGTAATGCCCGCGCGCCGCGCAATGTCATTGATGGTGATCTCGTCAAACACCCGCTCGCTCGCAAGCTCCATCAACGCATCAATGATGCGATTGCGGATGTCGGCAGGCGGCGTCAGTGATGCGGCGGTTACGGTGTCCGTTGCCATGTCAGGCTCCCATCTTCGGCCTCTATCTAGGCCTCCGGGACGCCAACGCCAAGCAGCTGCGTCGATTTAGCCCGACAGTTCGCCCGCACGGCGCGCTGCAGCGGCCACAGCGCGCTCCATCAAGGGGGTCAGCCCCCCCTCGCCCATCAAAACCTCTAGGGCCGCCGCTGTGGTGCCGCCGGGCGAGGTCACATTCTTGCGCAACTGGGCCGCACTGGTGTCAGGCTCGGCATGGAGCAACTCACCCGCGCCCTCGACCGTTGCCCGCGCCAGGCGAAGGGCAATATCAGCCGGAAGGCCAGCCTTCTCGCCCGCTGCCGCCAGCGCCTCGACCATATGGAAGACATAAGCAGGGCCAGAGCCTGAGACAGCGGTCACCGCGTCAATCAGGCCTTCATCCGCCACCCATTCGACCTGACCGATGGCGCGCAGCAAAGCATCCGCCATGGCGCGCTGAGCCGCCGTGGTCTGCGCATTGGCTGCGACACCGGTGATGCCGCGCCCCACAGAGGCCGGCGTATTGGGCATGGCGCGCGCCACAGCCTTGGCCGGCAGGCGCGCGGTGATATTGGCGATGGTCTTGCCCGCGAGAATGGAGACGACGAGCGTCTCGCTGCCAACCAACGGCGCAATGCCCGGGGCAGCCTCATCAAGCATCTGCGGCTTGATGGCCAGAACGAGAACCTGCGGTGCGCTGAGGCTCGACACAGGCGGATTGAGCGCGACAGATTGATCGCTGCACAGCTTCACCATCTCCGGCCCTGCAAAAGGATCGAGCACGGTGACATTGCGACCGGGAAGGCCCAACGACAACCAGCCTTGCAGCATGGCGCCACCCATCTTCCCCGCGCCCACAAGAATGAGCGAAGAGGGAAGCGATGAAGATGATGACTGCGTCGTGCTCACGCCTCGCCTGCCGTTTCAAAGAGCGCAGCTTCAAGCGCATCCTTGGCGCTGCGACCAGCCCAGATCACAAATTGGAACGCCTGATAGTAGCGCTCACACGCATTAATGGCAGCCTGCAACACGGCTTCGCATTGCACGCGGCTGGGATCCGCACCGCCTGCAAGCAGCAAAGCGTGACGGAAGATGATGACGCTCTCTTTCTCCCACAAACCGAAGTGGCCGACCCACAACTGTTCGTTCACAAGAGAAACGAGATGCATGATCTCGGCGCGGCGGCGTTCGTTGAACTTGATGTCGAAAGCGCAACCGACATGCATCGCTTCAAGGCCGGGCAGCCAAGTGAAAGCGACGTGATAATCGGTCCAGCCGCCGGTGACAGAGATCGAGATCTCGTCTTCGGCTTCCCGATCGAACGACCAGTGGTTCAGCGAGGCCATTTGCTCGACGACGTCGACCGGGTGAGCGGTGCGTCGGGCCTCGGACTCAATCATGGACATAAGCTGTGTTGCCTTGGATGCAGGGCGTTAACGCGAGCGGGACTCAAAGGTGACGCGGGCGCAACCCGGACCGGAACACTTACTGTGTCGTGGGCGAAGCCCCCGACGAATCAATTCGATAGGCCAATATTGCAGCAAATGACCTCAGTTGAAATTGCTTGAGGCCTCTTCTGCTGATTCCCTGTGCGCATTGATGTGGAAAGATGCAAAGCGGCTCTGCATGAGGAGTGAAGAGACGGCATCAGCAAGCTTGCCCAAGCGATTCAAATTGCTCAAACTCTTCACCATAACCATTCAGAGGAACGCTCATGACTCGCTTGCCCCTCACTTTTGCCTGTGGTCGCTATGACCGCACCATGGCGCTGCGCACAGGTGAAGTGCAGCCCGAGGGAATCGATCTCAACTACATTCCCATCGAAGCCTCCCGCGAGATCTTCGATCGCATGGTCGGCAATAAGGAGTTCGACTGCGCCGAGCTCTCGACATCTGAATATGTGCGCATGGTAGATGCAGGCGCGAAAGACTTTGTCGCGCTACCCGTTTTTCCCTCGCGCTGCTTCCGCCACGGATTCATTTTCATCAATAAAAATGCGGGGATTCGCACACCCAAAGACCTTGAGGGCAAGCGCATCGGCACAGGCCTCTACACGCAGACAGCTGCCGTCTGGATTCGCGGCCATCTGCAAAATGATTTTGGTGTCGATTTCTCCAAAGTGAAATGGGTGCAAGGCGCGATTGAAAAACCCGGCCCCCATGGTCAGCCCACAACGCGTCCTTTGCTGAAGCCTGTGGACATCACGGAGAATGAGAGTCCCTATTCACTCGCAGAGCTGCTGGCGCGCGGTGAGATCGATGCCATGATTCCCGCGCGTCGCCCGCCGGGCTTTGGCAAAGACCCAAACATTGTTCGCCTCTTCCCCAACTTCCGCGAGATTGAGCGCGATTTATACAAACGCGCCAAAATTCATCCCGTCATGCATCTGCTCGCCATTCGCCGCGATGTGTATGAGCGCAATCCATGGGTGGCGACGAGCCTGTTCAAAGCCTTCGAAGAGGCCAAGGCTTTTGCGGTGGATCTGATGCGCGTGTCCATCACCCAATCGACCATGTTCCCTTGGCATGTCGATGATTTCGACGAGATCGAAGAGTTGATGGGGGGCGACCCCTGGCCCTATGGGCTGGAGCCGAACCGCTCCACGCTGGAGGCACTGATCACTTATCTGCACCAGCAGAATATGATCAGCCGGCGGATGCCCATCGAAGAACTTTTCCTGCCTCTCAAGGGCTTGTTTGACTAAGACAATTTGGGCGCCCTGCGGGGCGCTCATTCCATTTTTAAAAACCCTATTGCAAAACCCAACTAGATAGGTTATTTCATGCCTACTGTTTTGAGGGCCAATGGCCTGCGTTTCATTATCTACTCAAACGATCATGAGCCCGCACATGTGCACGTCATTCTGGGACGGGGGGAGGCCAAAATCGATCTATGGCCGCAGACGCCTCGCCTCGTTTGGTGCGAGGGCATGGCGCATAACGACCTGCGCCGAGCCATGCGGACCACGATCGAGCATCGCGATTATCTCAAAAAGAAATGGGATGAGTTCCATGACTGACCTCACTGACGCCGACATTGATGCTGCCATCGCCGAGGGCCAGCGCGCCCGCCGCCAAGAGCTGCGCGCACTCAGTGCTCGCTATGACGCCAAGGCCAGCCGCATCGTCGTGGACTTGAGCAACGGCTGCACCTTTGCCTTTCCCCCGCAGCTGGCCCCTGAGCTGGCGCAGGCCACCACAGAGCAACTCAATGAGGTTGAGGTGCTGGGCGCTGGCTATGGCCTGCATTGGGAGAGCCTCGACACAGATCTGTCCGTGCCGGGCCTGATGAGCGGCCTGTTCGGCGCGCGCAGCTATCTCGCCAAAGTCGCGGGCAGCGCCACATCGCCCGCCAAAGCCGCAGCAGCCCGCGCCAATGGCGCGAAGGGCGGCCGCCCGCGCAAGCAGCAGGCATAAAAAACAGCGGCCACAGGGGCCGCTGTTTCAATCTCATGGCGCCTTGGTCTTAGACGAGGCTCGCCGTGAACTTCTGGATGCGACGGCAAGCATCTTCGAGCTGCTCGGTCTTGGCCGCATAAGAAATACGGAAATTTGGGCCTTGACCAAAGGCCGAGCCATGCACGACAGCGACGCCTTCTTGCTCCAGCAAATTGGAGATGAAGTCCTCGTCGGTCTCAATCACCTTGCCGGCTTGGGTCTTCTTGCCAATCGCCTGCGAGCAGTCGGGATAGACATAGAACGCGCCTTCCGGCATCGGGCACTTGATATATTTGGCTTGATTGAGCATCGAGACCACAAGATCGCGGCGCTTTTCGAAAGCATCACGGAAGATCGGCAGATGGTCTTGCGGACCATTCAGCGCCTGCACCGATGCCCACTGCGCAATCGTGCACGCACCAGAAGTCTGCTGCCCATGCAGCAAATCAAGCGCCTTGATCAACGAGTCAGGGCCCGCGGCATAGCCAATACGCCAGCCGGTCATGGCATAGCTCTTCGACATGCCATTCAGCGTCAGCGTGCGATCCATCAAATTGGGCTCGACTTCACAGACCGTGGTGAATTTGAAATCACCATAGGTCAGATGCTCATAGATATCGTCGGTGAGCACCCAAACATGCTTGTTCTCAGGGCGCATCAGAACTTCGGTCAGCGCCTTCAGCTCCGCGCGCGTATAGGCAGCGCCGGTCGGATTCGAAGGCGAGTTCAGCAACAGCCACTTGGTGCGCGGCGTGATGGCGCGCTCAAGATCGGCAGGCTGCAACTTGAAGCCATTCTCCAGCTTCGTGGGCACGATCACCGGCTTGCCATTGGCAATGATGACCATGTCGGGATAGCTGACCCAGTAAGGCGCAGGAATGATGACCTCATCGCCCTGATCGCAGGTGGCGAGGAAGGTGTTGAACAAGATCTGCTTGCCGCCCGTGCCAACGATGGTCTGGCTGGGCTTGTAATCAAGATTGTTCTCGCGCTTGAACTTCGCGGCGATGGCCTCACGCAGCGGCACGATGCCGAGCACGGGCGGATATTTCGTCTCGCCGCGCTTGATGGCAGCAATAGCTGCCTCCTTGATGTGATCCGGCGTGTCGAAATCAGGCTCACCCACGGAGAGCGAGATGATGTCGCGCCCGCTGTTTTTCAGGTCGCGCGCGCGCTGGGTCGCCACCATGGTGGCGGAAGGCTTCACGCGAGTTACGGCTCCGGCGAGGAACGACATTTGAGTCTCCAAAAACAGCTAGGTTTTGCGGCGCGGACCATAGGCGCGGCGCGGGCAGAGGGCAACCATATCTGTGCGGAAAGTGGCCTCTCCCACAGCTCTCCTTGTTACGCATGGCCGCAGATGCGGATCAGCCCTTGGAGAGGGCGTGGACTCGGCCCATATTCCCCCCATGGCCAAATCCCCCAAATCCGGCACAGCCAAGCCCGCTGCGCGCAGTCCAAAGTCCAAAGCCTCCCGCCCTGATGTGCAGCCCCTTGGCGAGCATCTGGCCGCTTTGCTCAACCCGGCCCTCAATGAGCGGCGCCCGGGCCTTGAAGAGGCGCCCCAGTCCGGCTTCGACAGTGGCGATATCACCGGGATGGATCCCGAGCTTGAGCGCAAATTGCGTCGCCGCGCCGGGGGCGAAGATATCGCTTATCCCACTGACGAGGTGCGTCGCGTCCGCCCCAAGATGGCGGGCATTACAGGCGCCACGGCGACCGTCGAGAGCCTGAAGGATCTGCTCGAACAGGGCGACCCCAATCTGCGCGAGGCCCAGCCCTGGACGCCGCATCGCCCCGAGCGACCGGAAAAGTCCGAAGGCGGCATTACATTCAAACTCGTGTCCGAATATGAGCCACGCGGCGACCAGCCACGCGCGATTGAAGAGCTGACGGCGGCCCTTGAAGCCCATGAGCGCGATCAAGTCCTGCTGGGCGTGACGGGTTCAGGCAAGACCTTCACCATGGCGCAAGTGATTGCGCGCACCAATCGCCCCGCCCTCATTCTGGCGCCCAACAAGACACTTGCCGCGCAGCTCTATGGCGAGTTCAAAAGCTTCTTCCCGGATAATGCAGTCGAATATTTCGTCTCTTACTACGACTATTATCAGCCCGAAGCCTATGTCCCGCGCACCGACACCTATATCGAGAAAGAAAGCTCGATTAACGAGCAGATCGACCGCATGCGCCATTCAGCCACGCGCGCTTTGCTCGAACGCGATGATGTCATCATCGTCGCCTCTGTCTCCTGCATCTATGGTATCGGCTCGGTCGAGACCTATACGGCCATGACCTTCTCGCTGAAGCTCGGCGAGCAAATCAACCAGCGCCAGCTTCTCGCCGATCTCGTCGCACTTCAATATAAGCGCAGCGGTGGCGACTTTTCGCGAGGCGTGTTTCGTGTGCGCGGCGACACGATTGAAATCTTCCCCGCCCATTATGAAGACCGCGCCTGGCGTGTGGGATTCTTCGGCGATGAAGTCGAGAGCATTGTTGAATTCGATCCGCTGACCGGCAAGAAAACGCAGGATCTCGAATTCGTCAAAATCTACGCCAATTCGCATTATGTGACGCCGCGCCCGACGCTGTTGCAGGCCGTGAACTCCATCAAGAGCGAATTGAAGCAGCGCCTCACAGAACTGAACAATTCAGGCCGCCTGCTCGAAGCCCAGCGTCTTGAACAGCGCACCATGTTCGATATCGAAATGCTGGAGTCGACGGGCTCTTGCGCGGGTATTGAGAATTATTCGCGCTATCTCACAGGCCGCAAGCCGGGCGAGCCACCGCCAACCCTGTTCGAATATTTGCCCGACAATGCGATTGTCTTCACTGATGAATCACATGTCACCGTGCCGCAGATTGGCGCGATGTATAAAGGCGACTTTCGGCGCAAGGCGACTTTGGCCGAATATGGATTCCGCCTTCCCTCATGCCTCGACAATCGCCCGCTGCGCTTTGAAGAATGGGATGCAATGCGCCCGCAGAGCATTCATGTCTCTGCAACACCCGGCCATTGGGAGATGGACCGCACGGGCGGCGTCTTTGTCGAACAGGTCATTCGCCCCACCGGCCTCATTGATCCTCCCGTCGAAATCCGTCCCGCGCGTGCGCAGGTCGATGATGTGCTCGGCGAGATCCGCGAGGTCGCGCAGAAGGGATTCCGCACGCTCGTCACCGTGCTCACCAAGCGCATGGCCGAAGACCTCACCGAATATCTGCACGAAAATGGTGTGCGCGTGCGCTATATGCATTCGGATATCGACACGATTGAGCGTATCGAGATCATCCGTGATCTGCGCCTTGGCGCCTTTGATGTGCTGGTCGGCATCAATCTTTTGCGCGAAGGCCTCGACATTCCAGAATGCGCACTGGTCGCCATTCTGGATGCAGACAAGGAAGGCTTTTTGCGCAGCGAGACCTCGCTCATCCAGACCATTGGCCGCGCCGCGCGCAATGTCGATGGCAAAGTCATTCTCTATGCTGATCAGATCACAGGCTCGATGCAGCGCGCCATGGATGAGACGACACGTCGTCGCCAGCGCCAGCAAGACTATAATACTGAGAACAACATCACGCCCGCCACAATCCGTCGCGGCATTCAGGACATTCTCGGCTCCGTCTACGAGCAAGACCATGTCACAGTCGATACCGGCATGGCAGAAGGCCCGAGCGTCGGCCACAATATGAAGGCGACACTCGGCGATCTTGAAAAGCGCATGCGCGAAGCCGCCGCCAATCTCGACTTCGAAACAGCAGCTCGCTTGCGCGACGAGATCAAGCGCCTGCAAGCCGTGGAACTTGCCATTGGTGACGATCCGCTGGCGCGTCAGGCCGATGTGGAAGACCGCGCGGGCGCTTTTGCAGGCGAGCGCAAATATGGCAGCGCCGCCAATTTGCCAACGACGCGCGCACATAAGCCAACAGACGAAGATATGGGCCCACACAATTGGGGCGGCGGCGAAGCCCGCCCGCGCAGCTCAGCCGGCAAAGGCGGAACGCGCGCATTGAAGGGCAAGAAGCGGAGCTAGGTACTGAACAAAGAGACGACGAGCCTGCCTCTTCTATTCACCCCTCACAGGCGCACTGTCTCCGTAAACGACAGTTGTTCGCGGGCGCGCCATTCGTGGGTGACATAGTTCAAGATCACTGACTTGCGAACGCCTTTAATCGGGCGATGTTCGAAGCCGTGCCAGGTATTTTCCGACGGCACGAAGATCATCGCCGTATTCGGCACGAAGGGCGGGCGGCCGAAGTGGTCGCCGACGCCGCGATAAATATCAGTGCCGAGATCTTCGTGATCATCGCTGAGATAGATCAGGCAGGTGAATTTCTTCACGCCCAGATCCGTATGCGGCTCGAGCCAAAACCCATCGACATCCATCGCATATTCAAGGCGCACGAATGTGTCATCAATCGGCGCGCCCAGACCCTTGGCGATGGCCTGCACAACCTCTTGCGACTGACAGGCATCAGCAAAGTCACGCATGACGGGAAACTTCGCCATATTGGCGGTGTCGAAATAGCTGCGCGTATCATTGTGCAATTCGCGCTTGCCCGAGACGCCATCGAGCGAGGGCGCGGGCAGAGCCACATCGCGCAGCTGCGCCGCGACATCTGCAGGCATCAGATTGTCGAGAATGAAATATTGATAGGGCTCCTCAAAGCTGCGGCGCTTTTGGATGGAGTCGCAGAAGGTCTTTGCGATGCGCGCAGCGGCAGGAGACAAGGACATGGGAAGAGACCTCTTCAGACGCCGTTCAAGGCGACGCCGATGGGTTGTGGAGCCTCAGCTCGATGGGGGCGAACATAAAGCGCCCCCATGAGCTGAGCAAGACCGCCTTTTGTCAGGCCTTCAGCTTGGTGCCGAGCTTGACCAATGCTTCGATGAGCTGACGAAGAAGATCGCGACCAGCCTCATCCGTGTAACGCAGCTCGGCATCAAACTTCTGGGCTGCATTGTTGATGTAGATCTGCGGCGTATTCACGCCAAAGCCATTGAGGCTGACCATGGACTGACGCAGATGCCACTGGCCGCGCGCTGTGCCAAGCAGGCCTGTGGCGACGCCGATGACGGCGAAGGCTTTGCCATCGCAAGGCTGGTTCGGGCCGCGCGACACCCAGTCAATGGCATTCTTCAGCGGGCCGCTCATCGAATAATTATATTCGGGCGAGGCAAAAAGAAGAGCATCGGACTTGGCGATCTGGTCGCGCACGCGCTGCACAGATGCGGGGAAAGAACCGTCGACGCGCAGGTCTTCGTTGTAGAGCGGCAGATCGCCAATCTCGGCAATCTCAATCGACACGCCAGCGGGGGCCACTTGTTGGGCCGCATGCAGCAAAGCAGTGTTGAAGGACTTCTGACGCAGGCTGCCCGAGAAGGCGCAAATCTTGAACTGGCTCATCGCGTGATCCCATCTATTCCAATTGAGGGCGTTGCCCGTGGCGTCCTCTTCCCATGATGGCGCGCGCCCGACAAGCCCCAAACAAAAAGGGCTCCCGAGGGAGCCCTTTCAGATCAGCTATGGAAGCTGCTTAGTGAGCACCGGCCCACACGCGCTTCTTGGTAAAATAGAGCAGGCCAGCAAAGAGGATCAGGAAGGCCATGACACGGAAGCCGGTCTTCTTGCGCTCTTCGAGCTTGGGCTCGGCCATCCACATGAGATAGGCCGCCACGTCGCGGGCATAGCTCTTCACCGTCTCCGGCGTCCCGTCGGTATATTCGACCTGGCCATCGCTCAAAGGAGCGCCCATGCCGATGCGACCACCGGGGAAGTAGGAGTTGTGGTTGGGATCCTTGGGATCGTCATAACCAAGGGCGAGCAGCGAGTAGATATAATCCACGCCATGCTCTTGGTACTGGATGATGGGATCGACGAGGAACAGCGGGAAGCCACGGCTATAGCTGCGGGCCTTGGCGATCACCGACAGATCCGGAGGCACAGCGCCCAGAGTTGCCTTGGCAGCTTCGGCATTGGCATAGACCGCCGGCCAGCGATCAGCCGGGCGGCCGGGACGCTCAAACATATTGCCGTCGTCGCCCGGACCATCCTTGACCTTATATTCTGCCGCCAGCGCCTTCACTTGCGCTTCGGAGAATTCAGGGCCGCCAGCCTGCGAGAGGTTGCGGAAGGCGATCCGATTGGCCGAGTGGCAATTGGCGCAGACCTCACGGAACACTTTGAAGCCGCGCTGCAACTGCGCGCGATCAAAAGTGCCGAAGGGACCACCAAAGCTCCAGCTCTGACGTTCGGGGGTCTTGGTGTCGTGACCGCCTGCCGCCATCGCCTGACCGGCGATGAAGGAGGCAGCAACGAGAGCAGCGAGACCGAGTGTCTTGAAACGGTTCATGGTTACAGTCCCTCGGTTCAGGCTTTCGCGCTTTGCGCGTTCTTCAACACCGCATCGGCAATCGATGTGGGCACCGCCTTGGGTGTCTCGAAGAGACCCAGCAGCGGCATCACGATGAGGAAGAAGGCAAAGTAATAGACAGTCAGCAGACGAGAGGCCAACACATAGCCACCCTCAGCCGGCATGGCGCCCAGATAGCCAAGGCCCACGCAGGCCACAACGAAGATCCAGAAGAAGACCTTGTAGACCGGACGGTACTTGGCAGAGCGCACGCGCGACGTATCAAGCCAGGGCAGGAAGCACAGGACGAGAATCGCCGAGAACATTGCCACGACACCACCAAGCTTCGAGGGGATGGCGCGCAAGATCGCGTAGAAGGGCAGATAATACCATTCCGGCACGATGTGAGCGGGCGTCGAGAGCGGGTTGGCTTCAATGTAGTTGTCAGCATGGCCGAGATAGTTCGGCACATAGAAGATCCACCACGCGAAGAAGATCATGAAGCAGACCATCGCGAAGCCGTCTTTGATCGTCGCATAGGGCGTGAAGGGCAAGGTGTCGCGCGCAACATCCTTCACTTCAATGCCGTCAGGATTGTTCTGACCAACCACATGCAGCGCCCACACATGCAGGATCACGACGCCTGCGATCATGAAGGGCAGCAGATAGTGCAACGAGAAGAAGCGGTTCAACGTGGGATTGTCGACCGAGTAACCACCCCACAGCCACACGGTGATGGAATCGCCCACCAGCGGGATCGCCGAGAAGAGGTTGGTGATGACGGTCGCGCCCCAGAAGCTCATCTGGCCCCAGGGAAGAACGTAACCCATGAAGCCAGTCGCCATCATGAGCAGATAGATGATGACGCCCAAAATCCAGAGCACTTCGCGGGGCGCCTTGTAGGAACCGTAATAGAGGCCGCGCAGCATGTGGATATAAACGGCGACGAAGAACATCGAGGCGCCGTTGGCATGGGTGTAACGCAGCATCCAGCCCCAATTCACATCGCGCATGATGTGCTCGACGGAGTTGAAAGCGTGGTCAACATGGGGCGTGTAATGCATGACCAGCACGATGCCGGTGATGATCTGCGCCACCAGCATCAAGCTGAGGATGCCGCCGAATGTGTACCAATAGTTGAGGTTGCGCGGCGTGGGATAAGCCACGAAGGACGAATGGATCAGGCCGGCGATGGGAAGCCGTGCTTCGAACCAGCGACCGATGGCGCTTTTGGGAACGTAAGTGGAAGGTCCGCTCATGTGGGTTCTCTTGCAGAAGCGTTTGCCGTTGCGCGAGCGTGAGCGCCCGCGCATCCGGTCATCAGCCGATGGTCAGTTTGGTATCTGAGGTGAATGCGTAAGCCGGCACTTCGAGATTCTTCGGCGCGGGACCCCTGCGGATACGGCCGGATGTGTCGTAGTGCGAGCCGTGGCAGGGGCAGAACCAGCCCTCATAATCGCCTTGCTGGCCGAGCGGAATGCAGCCCAGATGCGTGCACACGCCGATAACGACGAGCCACTCAGGCTTCTTCACGCGGTCCGCATCAGACTGCGGATCCGGCAGCTGCGCGACCTGCACATTCTTGGCTTCTTCGATTTCCTTCTTCGTGCGGTGACGCACAAAGATCGGCTTGCCACGCCACTTCACAGTGACGATCGCGCCTTCTGGAATAGCGCCCAGATCCACATCAAGCGGCGCGCCGGCCGCGATGGTGGAAGCGTCGGGGCTCATCTGTGAGATGAACGGCCAGGCGAGAGACGCCGCACCGACAGCCGCAGCTGCGCCGGTGGCGATGTAGAGCATATCCCTGCGGGTCGGTTCGACCGACGGTGCATTAGCCACGATGGACCCCCAAACTTGTTTCCGCTGACCGGGCGGTCGAGACGGCGGGCTTCCTGATCGACCGGTATCCGGCCAAAAGCGTGCGTATGCGGAGCGCCCGAACCCCGCAATGCGACCCATCGCCGCTCGCGCGGCGGCCGGTTCTCGCAAACGCCGTCATGGCCTCGAGACCCGGAACATCAGATGAGCGCGCGCTATTTCGCACCGTTCGAACGGCTTGTCTATAGGCGGCCCGCGCCCTGTCCCCCAGACATTGGGCCAAGGATTAAAGGAGCTCAGGTGGCGGAGGGGCTCGGGCGATGCTAGGAGGCCCTATGGCCCTGATGCTCGCCCTCTTCCAGCCCGATATTCCGCAGAACTGCGGGACCATGTTGCGCATGTGCGCCTGCCTCGGTCTGGAGGCTGCTATTATAGAGCCTGCCGGTTTTCCGGTCAGCGACCGCCATTTTCGCCGCTCGGGCATGGATTATCTCGACCAGGTCCCCCTTGAGCGCCATGCCTCCTGGGCCGCTTTTGAGGCTTGGCGGGCCGCCCAAGGGCGCCGATTGGTCCTGCTCTCCACCAAAGCCGCGCAGCCATACACAAGCTTTGCTTTTCATGCCGACGACATTCTCATGGTGGGGCGCGAATCAGCCGGAGCGCCCGATGAGGTCCATGAAGCTGCCGACGCACGGCTCATCATCCCGATCCAGCCGGGGATGCGGTCTTTGAATGTCGCCATCTCCGCTGCCATGGTCGCGGGCGAGGCCTTGCGCCAACTGGGCTCCCCCGTGAGTCCAATTGACCCCGCTCCACAGGCATGATGAAGCCGAACAACCAGACTTCAGGATAAAGCCATGAGCCAGCCCGACCTCCTCGACCAACGCAAAGCCAAGGCGCAGGCATGGTTTGAGAGCCTGCAGACCCGCATCATCGCGGCCATGGAACAGCTGGAGGCGGACTGCACCGGCCCCTTCGCGCGCGACGATCTCAAAGCTGGCACATTCGAGGTGAAGCCCTGGAGCCGCACTGACCATAGCGGCGCCCCGGGCGGTGGCGGGCGCATGGCCATGCTGCATGGCCGCGTCTTTGAAAAAATGGGCGTCCATGTCTCAACAGTGTTTGGCACATTCGCCCCTGAATTTGCCAAACAGATTCCCGGCGCTGATGCCGACCCGCGCTTTTGGGCGTCGGGCATTTCACTGATCGCTCATCCGTGGAATCCCCATGTGCCGACCGTGCATATGAACACGCGCTTTGTTGTCACCTCCAAAGCATGGTTTGGCGGCGGTGCTGATTTGACGCCCGTGCTTGATCGCGCACGCACGCAAGATCATCGCGATACAAAAGCCTTCCATGCAGCCTTTGAAGCGGCCTGCGCACGTCACCCGGGCGTTGCAGATTATCCGCGCTACAAACAATGGTGCGAAGACTATTTCTGGCTGAAGCATCGCAATGAGCCGCGTGGCATTGGCGGCATTTTCTACGATTATCTCAACAGCGCTGGAGATGCTGAAAACTCAGGCTGGGAGAGCGATTTTGCCTTCACGCGTGATGTAGGCCAGCAGTTCGTAGAGATCTATCCGCAGATCGTGCGCAACAATTTTGCCAGCAGCTGGACGCAGGCTGATCGTGAGGAACAGCTGGTGCGGCGCGGACGCTATGTGGAGTTCAATCTGCTCTATGATCGCGGCACGATCTTTGGCCTGAAGACCGGCGGCAATGTGGACTCGATTCTCTCGTCCATGCCGCCTCTCGTCATGTGGCCCTGATCAGCTCACGCGCTCGCCAAAGGTCCACATTTTGTGGGCCGCGAAATTCCAGCAAAAGACGATGCCAGTCGTGATGACGCGCGCGATCAGATAAGGCAGGTCGAGCTTCTCGGCAAAGACCCACATGAACAGGCCGGTGAGCGTAAAGCCCACCACCATGACGCTGGCAAAACGCCACAGCGCCTGCATGTGATTGCGGTCGGTGGAGAATGTATGCGCACGGTTCAGCGTATAATTGACCACGCCGCCCACGATATAGCCCGCCAGCGCGCCATAGACCGGGTTGATGTCAAACAACTCGGTCAGCAGCACCAAGGTCGAATAATCGGCGATGATCGAGACAAGGCCGACGCCGAAAAAGGTGGTGATTTGGCGAGGGAACGACATGAGCTTGATCTAGACGCCTCCATGGCCCTTGTCATGGGAAAATACACCACGCCTTCGGGTGGGAGAGAGCATCTCACCTGAAGCCATGCTTTTCCACAAGCTTGGCAGCTCAAATCCACGCTTCTGTGACAACCAGAGCAGATGCGGCTCTTACCCCTTCCCAAGGCTCCGATTCTCGTCTAGTAGGCAGGGACCATATCGGGCCGGGTCGCATCCCGCTCGAAGCCCCCAGGCACTCGCCCTCACGGGTTTTCGTAAAGGACGCGCCGGGCCCTCCAAAGGCCGATGACGCGGCCTTTTTTTGTGTGCCCAGCATCCAACGGCCTTTGGCCCGCGCGAGCCATCTGGCTCCAGAACGAGTGACCATGCCCAAACGCACAGACATCGACACCGTTATGATTATCGGCGCAGGCCCGATCATTATCGGACAGGCCTGCGAATTCGATTACTCCGGCACACAGGCCTGCAAGGCCCTCCGCGAAGAGGGCTATCGCATCGTGCTGGTCAATTCGAACCCGGCCACGATCATGACCGACCCGGACATGGCCGACCGCACCTATGTCGAGCCGATCACGCCCGAGATTGTGGCGAAGATCATCGAGAAGGAGCGCGGCGACCGCTCGCGCGGCTTTGCCCTGCTGCCCACGATGGGTGGCCAGACCGCCCTCAACTGCGCGCTCTCCTTGCAGCGCATGGGTGTGCTCGACAAATTCGATGTTGAGATGATCGGCGCAACCGCTCACGCCATCGACAAGGCTGAGGATCGCGAACTCTTCCGCGAGGCCATGACCAAGATTGGCCTGTCGACACCCAAATCACGCCTCGCCAATGCCTCGGATGTGAAGAAGGCCGACAAGGACGAGTTCAACCGCGAGATCGAGCGCATCAGCGCAGAACATTCTGATGTCGCTCAGCGCGAAAAGGCACTCGACGCTTTCAAGCGTGATTGGGACTCCAAAGAGCCAGAGCGCAAGCGCCGCTACATTTCAAAGGGCCTGCAAGAGGCGCTCGAAGCCATCGATGATATCGGCCTGCCCGCCATCATTCGCCCCTCCTTCACCATGGGCGGCACGGGCGGCGGCATTGCCTATGACCGCGATGAATATATCGACATCGTGCAAAACGGTCTTGATGCCTCGCCGACCACCGAAGTGCTGATCGAAGAGTCGGTGCTGGGCTGGAAAGAATATGAGATGGAAGTTGTGCGCGACAAAGCGGACAACTGCATCATCGTCTGCTCGATTGAAAATATCGATCCGATGGGCGTGCATACGGGCGACAGCATCACCGTTGCCCCTGCCCTCACACTGACCGACAAAGAATATCAGATCATGCGCGATGCCTCTTTGGCCGTGTTGCGCGAGATCGGCGTCGAGACGGGTGGTTCGAATGTGCAATTTGCGGTCAATCCCGCAGATGGCCGCATGATCGTCATCGAAATGAATCCGCGCGTGTCGCGCTCCTCAGCACTGGCCTCCAAGGCAACGGGTTTCCCCATCGCCAAAGTCGCTGCCAAATTGGCGATTGGCTATACGCTCGACGAGATTGCCAACGACATCACTGGTGGCGCAACGCCCGCCAGCTTTGAGCCGACGATTGATTATGTCGTCACCAAAGTACCGCGCTTTGCCTTCGAGAAATTCCCCGGCGCTGAACCTGTCCTCACCACCGCCATGAAGTCGGTGGGTGAGAGCATGGCGATTGGCCGCACCTTCTCTGAATCATTGCAAAAGGCGCTGCGCTCGCTCGAAACAGGCCTCAATG
The DNA here is from genome assembly GCA_947454485.1 of Beijerinckiaceae bacterium. GTDB lineage: Bacteria > Pseudomonadota > Alphaproteobacteria > Rhizobiales > Beijerinckiaceae > Terripilifer. The sequence continues at coordinate 108,893 of CANGJJ010000004.1, read as the reverse complement.
GTCTTGATGAAGTCGAGATCGAGGGCTTGGGTCAGGGCGATGATCGCAATGTTCTGCGCGCGCGCCTGTCCAAGCAAACACCGGATCGCTTGCTGGTCGTTGGCCAAGCCCTGCGTATGGGCATGGCCGAAGACGAGATCCACGACGCATGCAAGATTGATCCGTGGTTCATCGCGCGGCTTAAGGAAATCGTCGAGCTGGAAAACAAAGTGCGCGAGCACGGTCTGCCCGACAATGCGACCAGCCTGCGCATGTTAAAGGCCGCTGGCTTCTCCGACATGCGTTTGGCCTCACTCGCCAATGTGAGCGAAGCCGATGTGAGCGCCCTGCGTCACAAGCTGCAGGTGCGCCCGGCCTTCAAGCGCATCGACACTTGCGCGGCAGAATTCGCCTCTCCCACGGCTTATATGTATTCGTCTTATGAGACGCCTTTCGCTGGCAAGCTCGCCTGTGAATCGCGCCCCACCAACAAGCGCAAGATCGTCATTCTGGGTGGTGGCCCCAACCGTATCGGTCAGGGCATCGAGTTTGACTATTGCTGCTGCCATGCCTGCTTTGCTTTGTCGGATGCAGGTTTTGAAACCATCATGATCAACTGCAATCCCGAGACGGTCTCCACCGACTATGACACGTCGGATCGTCTCTACTTCGAGCCGCTGACAGCCGAAGACGTTCTCGAAATCCTGATGAAGGAAAAAGAGAATGGCGAGCTTGTGGGCGTGATCGTGCAGTTTGGCGGCCAGACACCGTTGAAACTGGCTCATGCGCTGCAAGAAGCGGGCATTCCCATTCTTGGCACATCGGTCGACAGTATCGACCTTGCTGAGGATCGTGATCGCTTCAAGCGCTTGCTCGACAAGCTCGGCCTCAAGCAACCCAAGAATGGCATCGCCTATTCAGTGGAACAGGCGCGCCTTGTTGCCGCTGAACTCGGTCTGCCTTTGGTTGTGCGCCCCTCTTATGTGCTGGGCGGCCGCGCCATGGCGATCATTCGCGATGAGGGTGCTTTGCAAGACTATCTGCTCGATACGCTGCCAAGCCTCATCCCCTCTGATGTGAAGTCGCGCTACCCCAACGACAAGACGGGGCAGATCAACACGGTGCTCGGCAAGAATCCGCTGTTGTTCGACCGCTATCTGGCGGATGCGATTGAAGTGGATGTGGACTGCCTGTGCGATGGCAAAGATGTCTTCATCGCGGGCATCATGGAACATATCGAAGAGGCAGGCATCCATTCGGGTGACTCAGCCTGTTCGCTGCCGCCCCGCTCTTTGTCGCGCGAAACACTCGCCCGTCTGGAAGAGCAGACCGGCAAGATGGCACTGGCGCTTGAGGTCGGCGGCCTGATGAATGTGCAATATGCGCTGAAGGACGGCGAGATCTATGTGCTCGAAGTCAATCCGCGCGCATCGCGCACCGTGCCTTTCGTGGCCAAGGTCGTGGGCAAGCCCATCGCCAAGATCGCCTCGCGCATCATGGCAGGCGAGAGCCTGAAGAGCTTCAATCTGAAGCAGGAAGAGCTTGGTCATGTTGGCGTGAAGGAGGCGGTGTTCCCCTTCGCCCGCTTCCCCGGCGTCGATACGGTTCTGGGTCCAGAGATGCGCTCGACGGGCGAGGTCATCGGCCTTGATCGCAAATTCGACATCGCCTTCGCCAAGAGCCAGCTGGGCGGCGGCACCAAAGTGCCGACCTCCGGCACGGTCTTCGTCTCAGTGCGCGATGCCGACAAGGCGCGCGTTCTGGAGGCCATGAAGATGCTGGCCAGCCTTGGCTTTAAGGTGGTCGCGACCGCCGGAACCGCCCGCTATCTCGAGCAGCACGGCATTCCGGCCCAGAAGATCAATAAGGTCTCCGAAGGCCGCCCCCATGTGGTTGATCTGATTAAGAATGGCGGCATCCAGCTGGTCTTCAACACGACCGAAGGCGCGCAGGCGCTCGCAGATAGCCGTTCCCTTAGACGAGCTGCCCTCTTGCATAAGGTGCCTTACTACACCACTCTAGCAGGGGCTGTAGCGGCAGCCGAAGGGATCAAGGCCTATAAAGGCGGCGATCTCGAGGTTCGGGCGTTGCAGGATTACTTCGCCTGACCGGACCCTCCGCCAGGCTGGGGAGCCTTCGGGCCACCCGGAGTTCCTGAATTGAAACAAGAGCGTCGCGGGGTTCCGCCCCGCGCGTGACTGGCTTTTTTCCGCGGAAAGAGCCTCAGACGAAAGAGACTGAGATGGAAAAGGTCCCGATGACGGTGGCAGGCTATGCCGCTCTGGAGGCGGAATTGAAACGCCGCCAGCAGGAGGAGCGCCCGCGCATCATTCAGGCAATCTCGGAAGCGCGCTCGCATGGCGATCTGTCTGAGAATGCTGAATATCATGCCGCCAAAGAGTCCCAGTCGCTGAACGAGGGACGTATTGCCGAGCTTGAGGACAAATTGTCCCGCGCCGAGGTGATCGACGTCAGCAAGCTCTCGGGCAATACCGTGAAATTCGGCGCCACCGTGACTTTGATGGACGAGGACTCCGAAGAGGAGAAAGTCTATCAGATCGTCGGCGAAGCTGAGGCTGATGTGAAGAGCGGCAAAGTCTCCGTCTCCTCCCCCATCGCGCGCGCTTTGATCAGCAAGAAGGTCGGCGACACGGTTGAGGTGAATACGCCCGGCGGCGGCAAGAGCTACGAAGTTCTGAAGATCGCCTTCGCTTGATCGCAGTGGAGCGAGGGGCGGCGCTCCCGCCCCCTCCCGAGTTGACCATGCCAGCCACCCTCCCCCACCGGCTCCTGCCGGATGCCACCACCGCCTGGGTTCTCGCCTCTGGCAAAGTGGGCCATGAGGTCCATTGCATCGGCATTGCGCGCGAGCTGGGGCTCGAGCCCATCATCAAGACACCGCAGCCACGCCTGCTCTTCCAAGGCCTCGCGCCTTGGGGGCCGGTGGATCCGCGTGAGAGCGCGCGCCGTGCAGGCTCGCTCCTCGCCCCACCCTTCCCCGATATTGTCTTTGCCGCTGGCCGCACCACCGTGCCTTATCTGCGCCATCTCAAACGCGCCTCGGGCGGGCATATTTTCACGATCTTCCTGCAAGATCCGCGCACCGGCCCCAAGACGGCCGATGCGATCTGGGTGCCCGAACATGACCGGCTGCGCGGCAGCAATGTGATCGTGACTTTGACCTCGCCCCACCCTCTGCGCCCGCAGGTGCTGGAGGCGGCCCGCGCCCATCCTGATCCGCGCTTGGCGGGCCTGCCCCATCCGCGCCTTGCCATGGTGATTGGCGGCAATAGCGCGCATCACCGTTTCGACGAGGCTGACGTGGCCGCCCTCAGGGCCATCGCGCTGCAGTTCATCGCAGCTGGCTTTGGTGTGATGGTGACGCCCTCGCGCCGCACACCCGCCAGCGTGACGCAGGCCCTGACGCAGACGCTCCAGGGCCAAAACGCCTTTGTCTGGAGTGGTGAAGGCGCCAATCCCTATACACAGATGCTCGCCCATGCCGATCATGTGGTCGTCACCGGCGACAGCGTGAATATGGTCAGCGAAGCGCTGGTCGCAGGCGTGCCTGTCCAAGTCTATGACCCCAGCGGCGGCCATCCCAAGATCACGGAATTTGTCGATAAGCTCGTGGCTGCTGGCCATGTGCGCCGCTGGGCGGGGTCTATCGAGCGCTGGGACAATGAGGCGGTCGATCCCACCCATGAGATCGCCAGCGAGCTGGCCCGCCGCTACACGGCCTTCCGCGCGCTACCACTGCGCTGAAGGCGGCGTCCCTGTCAGCCATTCATCGATTCGCGCCCGTGTTGCGCGCGCCGTGCCTTGCGGCAGCGCATCGGGTGCAAAAAAGCCGACCTCGGTAATCTCCCAATCAGGGGCACGCTCGCCCGCCAGTTCAAAGGCGCGCAGCTCGTAAACCAGCACATGGTCGCGCCGCGAGGCCTGCCGGTTCTGATAGATACCCATGAGGCGCGGGGTTGCGGTCATCACCACCCGCCCCTCTTCATAAAGCTCGCGGCAGAGGGCCTCGACCATCGTTTCGCCCGCCTCAACGCCGCCGCCCGGCAAATGCCATCCGGGCAGATAACTATGCCGTACAAGCAAGACGCGGCCTTGCGGGTCGACCACAATCGCGCGCACGCCCATGGTCAAAGGACGCACAAATCTGAAGACCAGATGGGCGAGGCCAAGCAGCGGCCGACGAAAGGTTAGGAGCAGGCGGGAAATCATGCGACGAACCGTCTGTTGGCAGAGGGGCAGTTTGGTTGAAACCGGACATCCCGAGGTCTACAAGAATTTTCAGGGAAAGACTGGAGTCCCTTCGTGAAAAGCTTCTCTGAACTCACACCACGCGAAATCCTTGCGCTGGCCATCTCCTCGGAAGAGGAGGATGCGCGCATCTATATGGCCTTCGCGGAAGATCTGCGTGAGCGCTACCCCGCCTCCGCAAAAGTCTTCGAAGAGATGTCTGAGGAAGAGACCAGTCATCGCCATATGCTGCTGCAAATCTATGAGCAGCGCTATGGCAAAGTCTTGCCGCCCATCCGCCGCGAAGATGTGAAGGGCTTTTTGAAGCGTCGCCCCATTTGGCTGACGCAAAATCTGCCCCTCGAGACCATTCGCCGCGAAGCAGAGAATATGGAATTTCAGGCAGCCCGTTTCTATGAGCGCGCCGCCGAACAAAGCACCGATATCGAGGTGCGCAAATTGCTGGGCGACCTGGCCGAGGTGGAAAAGGGCCACGGCACCCACGCCCATACGCTCGAAAAAGCGCTGCTGACCGAACAGGCGCGCGAAGAAGAAGATGTCACACGTCACCGCATGTTCGTGCTGCAATTCGTGCAGCCGGGGCTTGCCGGTTTGATGGATGGCTCTGTCTCGACTTTGGCACCGCTGTTTGCCGCCGCCTTTGCAACGCAGAACAATTGGGAAGCCTTTCTCGTTGGTCTTGCCGCCTCCATCGGCTCTGGCGTGAGCATGGGCTTTACCGAAGCGCTGTCCGATGATGGCTCGCTGACGGGCCGCGGCTCGCCCTGGATCAGAGGCACGATCTGCGGCCTGATGACAACTTTGGGCGGGCTTGGCCACACGCTCCCCTATCTCGTCCCCAACAGCTGGCCCAATGCTTTTTGGACAGCGACCGCGATTGCAGGCGCCATTGTCTTCATCGAGCTTTGGATCATCGCTTGGGTGCGCGCCAAATATATGGACACACCCTTCTTGCAGGCTGTGTTCCAGATCGTCGTGGGCGGCGTGATTGTTTTGGCGGCTGGTATTTTGATCGGCGGATCGTGACCGGCCTGCTGCTCGCCCATCTCTCCGACGCGCATATCGGACCGCTGCCAGCACCGCAGTGGCGCGAACTGCTGGGCAAACGCTTCACCGGTTATATGAATTGGAAGCGTCGCTCCGACATCCACAATATGGATGTGCTGACGCGCCTCGTCGACGACATGCGAGAGCAGCGCCCCGATCATGTGATGATGACGGGCGATGTCTTGAACATCGGCCTCCCGGCTGAGTTTCCGCTCGCAGCAAGCTGGCTACAGAGTTTGGGCAAGCCGCAGGATGTCAGCTTCGTGCCGGGCAATCATGATGCTTATGTGCGCAGCGCCATGCCTTATCTGGCCCGCACTTTTGCGCCTTGGACAAGCGACGACGCCCATGCCCAATCGCACTATCCCTATCTGCGCATCCGCGATCATGTCGCGTTGATCGGCCTCTCCTCTGGTGTGCCAACGCCCTTCTTCATCGCCTCTGGCCGCATGGGCAAAGAGCAGCGCGAGGCCTTTGCGCAGATGCTGGACGAGACGCGCCAGCAAGGATTGATGCGCGTTGTCATGATCCATCATCCACCCTATCGCAAAGGCGCAACCCCCGGTCGCGGCCTGTCGGATGTGCGTCATTTTGAAAAGATCATCGCGCGCCATGGTGCCGAACTGATCGTGCATGGCCACAACCATCGCCAGTTGATTGCGCATCTGCATGGCCCACAAGGCAAGGTGCCGGTGATTGGCGTTGCCTCTGCCTCTGCAGTCCCCGGCACACCACGCCACCGCGCGGCCTATCATCTCTACACAGTGACCAAACATGGCGGCGATTGGAAGATCGAGGCGCGCGCACGCGGCACATTGCCGGGCACAGACACAATCGGCGATCTCGGCCCTCTGACGCTTGAACGCTAGGAGCCAATCCCATGAGCCAGGCTTGGGATTTCTGGATTGATCGCGGCGGCACTTTTACCGATGTGATTGGCCGCGACCCATCTGGCGCTTTGCATGCGCGCAAATTGCTCTCCGAAAATCCCGCCGCCTATCGCGATGCCGCTGTGCAAGGCATTCGCGACCATTTGGGCCTGCCAGCAGGCGCCTCCATTCCGCGCGGGCGCATTGGTGCGGTGAAAATGGGGACGACCGTTGCCACCAATGCGCTGCTGGAGCGCAAAGGTGAGAAGACGCTGCTCGTCACCACCAAGGGCTTTCGTGATGCGCTGGAGATTGGCTATCAGGCGCGGCCTGATATTTTCGCGCGCAATATCATCAAACCTGAACAGCTTTATTCTGATGTCATCGAGGCTGATGAACGCATTCTGGCAGATGGCACGATTGAGCGCGCGCTTGATCTTGAAGCCCTGCGCCGGGATCTGAAACGCGCAAGAGATGCAGGCTTTGGCGCTGTCGCCATTGTCTTCATGCATGCCTATCGCTTTCCCGCCCATGAAGAGGCCGCCGCAGCGCTGGCGCGCGATTTGTGTTTTGCGCAGATATCCCCCAGCCACACAGTCTCCTCATTGATCAAATTCGTTGGGCGCGGCGACACCACCGTTGTGGATGCCTATCTCTCCCCAATCCTTGCGCGCTATGTCGCGCAGGTCTCGCGTGAGCTTGATGCTGAGCGCAGCGGCGCGCGCATCATGTTCATGATGTCGTCGGGTGGATTGACGGCAGCAGATCTCTTCCAAGGCAAAGACGCCATTCTGTCTGGACCTGCGGGCGGTGTTGTCGCCATGGCACAAACCGCACGCGCGGCAGGTTTCAAACGCGTCATCGGCTTTGACATGGGTGGCACCTCTACCGATGTCGCCCATTATGATGGGCAGTTCGAACGGGCCTTTGAGACAGAGGTTGCGGGCGTGCGCATGCGCGCCCCCATGATGCTCATTCATACAGTGGCCGCAGGTGGCGGCTCACTCTTGCGCTATGATGGAGCGCGTCTGCGCGTTGGTCCCCAATCGGCGGGCGCTGATCCCGGCCCCACTTGCTATCGCCATGGTGGGCCGCTGGCCGTCACAGATGCCAATGTCATGACGGGCAAGCTGCGGCCAGATTATTTCCCCTCCATCTTCGGCCCCAATCAGAATGAGCCGTTGGATATTGCGGCGGTGCGCACAAAATTTGCTGATCTTGCAAAACAGATCGGCGATGGACGCTCGCCCGAAGCGCTCGCTGATGGTTTCATTCGCATCGCCGTTGCCAATATGGCCGAGGCGATCAAGAAAATCTCCGTCGCGCGCGGCTATGATGTGACGCGCTATGTGCTCAACTGCTTTGGCGGTGCAGGCGGGCAACATGCCTGTCTGGTCGCTGATGCTTTGGGCATGACCAAAGTGCTCCTTCATCCTTTCTCCTCGCTCCTGTCTGCCTATGGAATGGGGCTTGCCGATATTAGAGCCCTGCGCCTGCGTGGAATCGAGCAGAGCCTTGATGTGCAGGCGATCCCCGTGCTGCGCGCTGCCCTGCTGCAATGCGCGACTGAGGCGCGTGCCGAATTGCGCGGCCAGCAGGTGCCGCTTCGCGACATCACACTGCATCACCATTTGCATCTGCGCTACGCAGGCACAGATACCGCTCTCATCATTGATCTTGAGACACCGATCCCGGCGCGCCTGAGTGCCACGACAGCGCAGAGCCTGCTCAAAACCATTCGTCGGCGTTTTGAAAAAGCCCATCAAGCGCGCTTTGGTTTTGTGGATCGCTCCAAGAGCCTGACGATTGAAGCTGTCGCTGTGGAGGCTGTGGGTGGCGGCCTCAAGACGCGCGAACGCACTGGCCGCGCCACTACGCAGCGCTTGCCAAAGCCCGATCAGCGTCTACGCTTTTATTCGCAAGGCGACTGGCATGAGGCGCGGGCCTTCAAGCGCGAGCAACTCGCCATTGGCCATCAGGTCAAAGGCCCTGCCCTCATCATCGAGCCGCATCAGACGATTGTTGTGGAAGCAGGCTGGAGCGCCAAAGTCACGCCGCTCAATCACATTGTGCTGACGCGCACCGCTGCGCTCAAACGCCAAAGCGCGATGGGGACCAAGGCTGATCCGGTCATGCTCGAGATTTTCAACAATCTCTTCATGTCGATTGCCGAGCAGATGGGCGTGGCGCTGCAAAACACTGCCTCATCAGTGAATATCAAAGAGCGGCTCGATTTCTCTTGCGCTGTCTTTGATGCGCAGGGCCATCTCGTCGCCAATGCGCCACATATGCCTGTGCATCTGGGCTCTATGGATCGCTCAGTCGAGGCGATCATCAGGCTCAACAAGGGTCGCATCAAAGCGGGCGATGTTTTTGCCCTCAACGCGCCTTACAATGGCGGCACGCATCTGCCCGATGTGACGATCTGTACGCCCGTCTTTGATGATACCAACAAGCAGATCCGCTTCTGGGTCGCTGCGCGCGGTCATCATGCTGACATTGGCGGTCTTGCACCCGGATCCATGACGCCACTCGCCACCCACATCGAAGAAGAAGGCGTCTATTTCGACAATATCCGCCTTGTCGAAAAGGGGCGCTTTGCCGAAGAGCGCATACGCGCCTTGCTCTGCGGCGCGCGCTATCCTGCGCGCAATCCTGACCAGAATATTGCCGACCTCAAAGCGCAAGTCGCTGCCAATGAGCGCGGCGCTGCCTTGCTGCGCAAAATGGTCGATGAGTTTTCCTGGGCGACCGTGCGCGCCTATATGGGCCATGTGCAGGACAATGCCGCTGAAAGCGTCGCGCGCCTCATCACGCGCCTGCATGATGCGCAGTTTGAGAGCGTGACCGACCAAGGCAGCAAAGTCGCTGTGCGCATCAGCGTTGATCGCAAAGCCCGCCGCGCCAAGATTGACTTCACTGGCACCTCACCGCAACAGCCTACCAATTTCAATGCGCCCGAACCCGTCACGCGCGCGGCTGTGCTCTATGTCTTCCGCGTCATGGTGGAGGATGATGTGCCGATGAATGCTGGCTGCCTGCGCCCGCTCGACATCATCGTGCCCAAGGCCTCGCTTCTCTCGCCCGTCTATCCCGCCGCTGTAGTTGCGGGCAATGTGGAGACGAGCCAGACGGTGACAGATACTTTGTTTGGTGCTCTGGGTGTGCTGGGCATGGCACAAGGCACGATGAACAATCTGACCTTCGGCAATGCACGCTATCAATATTATGAAACCATCTGCTCTGGCGCGCCTGCGGGTCCCGGCTTTGATGGCACCAGCGCTGTGCAAACCCATATGACCAATTCGCGTCTCACCGATCCTGAGATTCTCGAATTCCGTTTTCCCGTCGTGCTGGAAGATTTCCACATTCGTCGCGGCTCGGGCGGTCAAGGCCAGTGGAATGCGGGCGATGGTGTCTCGCGCACCATTCGTTTTCGCGAGCGGATGGATCTCGCGATCCTGTCAGGTCGTCGCATGATTGCAGCGCCGGGGAGCCAAGGCGGCGAAGCAGGCGAATGCGGGCGCAATTTCGTGCGGCGCAAATCTGGTGTGGTGGAAGAGCTGCCCGGTTGCGCGCAAAGCGTCTTGGATGCGGGCGAGGCGATTACGATCATCACGCCCACAGGGGGCGGTTTTGGTCCGCGCTCTCAGCGCAAGCGCAGCTGATCGAAGAGAAAGGGCGAGGCCTTTAAGCCTCGCCCTGATTTGATTAGGCGGTCTGCTGAATGGCCGAGAGCAACCAGCTCTCAGGACCAGCACCTGCCGGCCTGATGAAGGTCCACACTTCGGTGGCTTCAACAGGGGTCTGCGCATCGCCAGAGATGATGCGACCAGATGCGCGCTCCTGCGTCACATCGATCATCGAGAAGCGCATGGCGACAGTGGCATAATCATCGCCATCTTCGCGCCAAGCTTCCGACAGATCGCCCTGCAGCAGCTTCACCTGCGACACTTTGTTGATGATGCCATTGCGCTGATGATCCGTGATGTCATGGCCGAAATAGGCAGCCATTTCACCCGTGGCCAAGCGCGCGAGGCGCTCGCGATCTTCGTCGCTATAGGCCGTCTGAATGTCGCTGAGCAGACGCTCGAAGGCAGAAAAGTCAGCCTCTGCCAGCTGCAGCGGCGTGGTCACAGGCCCAGCCTGCGGCTCGGGCTGGGGCTGTGCGCCGCCACCAAACCCACCAAAGCCACCCATGGGGCCGGGGCCTGCCGCTGTGCGCTCAGACATGCCCGCCATCGCGGGCTGCTGCTGATTGCGGCTCGCCCACCAGTTCATGGCAAAGCGAATGACGAGGAAGAGCAGGCCAATCTGCAAGACAAGACCGAGGATTGAGGCGATACCGCCCAGACCACCGCCAAAGCCATTGCCCATCAACATGCCAATGAGGCCCGCGCCGACGAGGCCAGCGAGGAAGCCGCCCGCCATGCCGCCAAAGAGACCACGGCTGGGCTGAGCTGCGGGAGCTGCTTGCGCGGGGCGCGGAGCCTGTGCGGGCTGCGGCGTGGCCGAACGCTCCATCGGAGCCGCCTTGGGGGCTGTGGAAGTGGCCGGGGGCGCAGAGAAGGTCTTCGCGCCACGGCTGCCAGCGCTGGAGCCGCTACCCGCGCGCGCCAACGCAATTGCAGGAGCGAGCGCAACGACCACAGCAAGACCAAGCGAGAGAAGGCCTGACCGAGAAAACATCTTGGAGGACATGAGTCACCCTATCGAAGCCGGACGAAAGGTCCGTGCCGCCTAGATATAGGAAGTGCTGATTGAGCCGAGAAGAGCGAAAAACCAAAAGATCCCCGCTAAACGGGTCATCTCACTGCATCGTGACCGCAAAGGGGGTGCCATGATCGACTTTGGCTGCCCCTCTGGACGGCCACCCAAAAGAAAAGACCGACCCGACGAGGAACGCGTTCCGTCGGATCGGCCACGGGGCATGAAAAAAACCGTCTGAAAAATCCTAAAGGATCAACTGCTCAGCAACTCCTGAACCTTAGCCATATAGGTTCCGCTGCGCAACATATTATTTGCTTGAAACGAAACATTAGTTATGGATTGAGTTACTCAAGCGTGGTTGTTCTTTTCAAACGTATTATCAATGCTTTAGCGCGCAAAGCCCCTTTGGAGGGCAGCTTAACCCCCTGTTAACCGAGAAATTTGAGCGGCCCTTAAGGCCTTGCGGTCCATCAAGGACAGATGCTGCGCCGCCTTGCCCTGCTCACGCTTTCTCTCAGCCTCGCCGGCCTCTTGGCGGGCTGCGGCCTGTTTGAGCGACCCCAGCGCCCCGCGTGGCGCTCAGCCGCCGACAAAGCCTGTATGGCGCGCAAGACCGTGGCGGCCAGCGCCTATGTGCAACTCGCCAGTGCCATTGACGGGCCGGGTATTTGCGGGCTGGAACAGCCCCTCAAAGTCACCGCTCTTGCTGATGCGACCGTGACGCTCAATTCGACCAATACGCTCAACTGCCCGATGACCGAGGCCATGGAAGAATGGCTGCGTGATGTGGTGCAACCCATCGCCATGGCTCGCTTTGGCCAGCCCGTGGCGCAGATTGATTCGATGGGCGCTTATTCCTGCCGGCCAATTGATAATCAGCGCGGCAATCGCCTCTCCGAACATTCCTTCGGCAATGCGGTGGATGTGGGCGGCTTTCGTTTGGCAGATGGGCGCGCCATTACGGTCGTGAAAGGCTGGACGCGCGGCAATGATCAGGAAAAGGCCTTCCTGCGTGAAGTCCAAGCAGGTGCGTGCAACATTTTCACCACCGTGCTCGCGCCGGGATCTGACCCGTTCCACTACAACCATATTCATCTGGATCTGGCGATGCATGGCCAGACCTCCGATGGGCCGCGCCGCATCTGCAAGCCCCTGCCCTCGCCGCAGCTGATGCCTGCTCCCAAGAAGCGCGACATGCTGCCGCCCGCGCCCGAGATCGAGGATGACATCGACATTGCGCAGGCTGGCGGTCTGCCCTCGCGCAATGCTATGGCTATGGGCTCGCTGAATTTCGGCCTGCCGCCAGCCCCGCCGCCGCGCGCCAATGCCAGCCCCATTCAAAGCGCGGCTTTGGCGCCCCCGACGCCTGCAGCTGCCCCCATTGCTGCATCTGTGGCGGGACCGCCCACAGCGCTCGCGCCCCTGTCGCGGGCTCCAGCGCCGCCGACCCCGCTGCCGCCCTCTCGCCCGCCCGGCTTTGCGCGCTCTGAGCGCCCCATGCCGCCCGGCGATATCACCGGCTCCATCGGCGCCCGCCGCTGATGTTTGCGCAAGGCCCCGCGCGTGCTAAAGGGCTGCCATGATGATGATCCGACTGCGACGACGTTGTGCGTGAGGGGTGCTGAAGCAAGAGCTTCGTTGCGCCCGCATCTTTGCGCCCACCGTTTTGCCGGATGATCCATGACAGACCTTTCGCTTGCCCTCAGCCCGCTCACACCTGCCGACCTGCCCGCCATCGAAAAGCTCGATGAGCGCGCCTTCGGTCCGGGGCGCTTTGCCCTCAGCGCCTATCGTCTGCGCGAAGGTGTCGAGCCTGACCCTGAGCTCTCCTTCGTCGCTCATGTCGGCACTCTGCTCGTGGGCGCCAATCGCATGACGCAGATCACCTGCGGCGGCCAGCCTGCTTTGTTGCTCGGGCCCCTGACGGTTGATCCTGCCTTCCGCTCGCGCGGCATTGGCGAGGCGCTGATGCAAAAGTCGATGGAGGCCGCGCGCGCCGCCGCCCACAAGCTCGTCATCCTTGTGGGCGATGAGCCTTACTACAAGCGCGTTGGCTTCAAGCGCGTGCCTATGGGCCGTTTGCAAATGCCCGGCCCCGTGGATCCTGCACGTTTGCTCTATTGCGAATTGGCTGAAGGTGCTTTTGAGGGCATCACAGGCAGCATCGCACGCGCTTAAGGCGCATTGCGGCGGCGCCCTTCCCACAGCCAGCCGATCAAGACCGAGCCCAGCAAAACCAGCAAGCCCAGCACACCCACCGCGAGCGGCGCAACACCAACGCCGATCACAACACTCGCACCTGTGCGCTTGATGCCGACATAGTCGGACCCGCCATAGATCGGGCTCTCGCGCATCGCGACAAAGCGCGGCAAATTGGCCTCCGCGCCATTGCCAATGCGGCGCACTGTGCCACCACTGCCAGAAGCCAAAGGTTGCAAGGCCTGCGTGGTCGAGACGACCTCCTGAAACTCGCGCGGATTCTCAGGACCAACATTCACCAAGGTCGACAATTCGCCATCGCTCAAACGATAAAGGCCGAACTCTTCAACGGTGACTTGCGCGCGCGACAGACCGGGCTCTGCAGAAGCCAAGGCCGCGATCTTCACTTTGCCCGACGGCGATGTGACAGTCACAGGCGGTGTCGTATCTTTCAAAGTCTGCCGCTCGATCGAGAGTTCACGCCCGCGCGCTGTGGCACGCAAAGCCTCTTCTTCCAGCTCGGGCTCGCGCATCAACCAATGAGCAAGACGGCGCATCAAATCAAGATGCGGCCCGCCGCCTTGGAAGCCACGCGCCCACAGCCAGATCTGATCAGACAGCAACAGGCCCACACGCCCGCTCTCTTCGCGCGAGAGCAAGAGGAGCGGCATATTATCAGCGCCCGACATGACCGACACACCGCGCATGCGCTCACTCGAAACTTGCCGGAACCATTCGCTCCACGCAGGCGGTGATTGATCGGAGCCCGGCAGGTTGCGCGTGACCGGATGTTTCTTGCCCTCATCCGTAATCTGCGCCCGGAAAGGACGGTCGATCAAAGAGCCCACGGGACGAGCTGGCGCGATCTTGCCGAGTGGCGAGAAATACAATCCCTCGCGTCCTGCATAATCAGGCCCCGTCGCCATCAACAAAGCCCCGCCCTGTCGCACATAGCGCACGATATTTTCAAAATAGACGGGCGGCAGGACAGCCTGACTCGAATAGCGATCAAAGATGATGAGATCGAAATCGCGGATCCGCCGCCCGAAAAGATCGGCGGTCGGGAAAGCGATCAAAGACAATTCGCTGATCGGCGTACCATCCTGCTTTTCCGGCGGACGCAGAATGGTGAAATGAACCAGATCAACATTGGCGTCGGATTTGAGCAGATTGCGCCAGGTGCGCTCACCCGCGTGAGGCTCGCCCGACACCAGCAGGACCTTCAGCTTGTCGCGCACCCCTTCAATCGTCACGACAGCTTTATTGTTGAGCAAGGTCAGCTCATCAGGCTGAGGCGCGACTTCAAGTTCAACAACATTCGGGCCACCGTGATCAACCCGCACCGGCACACGAATGAGCTGTCCAGGCGCTGCGCGGATACTGGCAATATCCACGCCATCGCGCCGCACAGCAACAGTCACGGGTGCTGTACGATTGGCCGTATCGAGCACGCGCGCAACGATCACCTGATCTTTGCCGACAATGCCAAAGCGCGGCGCTTCAACCAGTTCAATCCGCTGATCGCGCTCGCCCTCGCGGCCCGTCACAAACACATGTAAGGGCGCACGAAAACCAAGAGCCTCGGCGCTGGCAGGAATATCATGCACGACACCATCGGTGACGAGAATGGCCCCGCCGATACGCTCAGGCGGCACATCCGACAAAACGCTCGACAGAGCCGAGAAGAGGCGCGTGCCATCCTGCCCCGTATCGCTGGCGCCACCATCAACAAAGCGCGCTTCCACATTGCCGAGTTGCTCAAGCGCTTTTTCAATACCCATACGGGCCGCATTCGTTTGCGACGTGCGATCACCAATGGTCTGACTGGCGCTACGATCCAGCACCACCGCCACGACATCTTTCAGCGGCGTACGATCTTCACGCACCAAAGCCGGATCACCCAGAGCCAGCACCACCAAAGAAAAGCCCAGAAGTCGCCACCAAGCCCCGCGACGACGCAGCCAAATACCAAGACCCGCAACGCCAAGCGCAAGCAGGCAGAGCCCGATCAGCAGCGGCCATGGAATGAGCGGGGTGAAGGCGATGTTGAACGCGGTCAATGGCCGAGCCTCTCCAACAAATCGCGCACATGAACCTGATCGGCTTTGTAATTGCCGGTCAATGTATAGATGACGATATTCACGCCCGCACGGATCGCCATCTCACGTTGGCGACTGGTGCCGGGAATGAGCGGATAAAGCGCATCACCATTGCGCGACACTGCCCAAGCTGCTGCCAGATCATTCGAGGAGATGATCAACGGCGACACATTATCGCCCGAGCGTACCGGCCGATTGGTGCGATCACCCGTCTCGGGCGGCAAAGCCTCAATCCATGTCTGGCCGATTGTGGTGCGCCCCACAAAACTGTCGAGCAGATAAAAAGTTTTTGTCACCACATGGTCGCGCGGTACCGGCTCCAATTCAGGCACATCGACATTGGCGAGCAAGCGGCGCAGCCACACTTGTTCAGGCGTTGGTGGACCGCCTGCGCGCTGGTTGAGGGCGTCGCGCGTATCAAACAAAATCGTGCCGCCCTGTTTCATATAGGTCGCGATGCGCGTGATCGCTTCGCTGGAGGGGAGCGGACGATCGGCCACAACGGGCCAGTAGATCAGCGAATGGAAGGCAAGTTCATCGCGCGCTGGATCAAGCCCCATAGGCTCACCCGGATTGAGCGAGGTGCGCGCTGACAAAGCGCGTGACACGGCTGCCAATCCGAGTTGGCTGGCTTCATCCACACGCGTATCACCCGTGACGATATATGCAAGATGGGTGCGCATGGCAGCATCCCGCTCGCGCGGCGTCACGCTCTGCGCATGAAGATCTGGCAGGCCAACACCCATCAGCACAACAAGCGCGAGCAAGCTCACCACAGCAGGGCGACGCCAGCCGCGTTTGAAAGCACCCGACAGCCACAAAGAAGCCAGAGCATCGCTCATCAACAAGAGAAGCGCGAGAGTGACAAGGGCAGGACGAAGATCCACAGGTTCAGCCTTTTGCAGCGCTTCCACCACAGCCCCCAAACCGCTCACATCAAGTGGGCTGAGCTTGGCAGCAGGATCAAGCACATTGACCGCCATCAAAGCATCAGGCGGGCCATAGAAACCGGGGGGATGATCTGCACTGGCCTCGCCCTGATAAGACAGCGCAACAGGCTTGGCTGACACAGGCGGTGTACCCAGCCGCCCAAAGCCATCAAGCGTGCGAAAGGGTGCTGCGGTTTGTGCACGCTCCATCATGCCGCCGCGCTCATCGCTGCCCGGTGCCAGCGCATCCGCCGACAAAGACACGACCTTGCGCAGCAGCTCTACAAACAGACCCGACAAAGGCAGATTGGACCACGTCGTATCTGCCGTCACATGCACCAGAACAATGAGGCCCTTGCCACGACGCGCGGCTGTGATGAGCGGCGTCCCGTCAGCAAGCGCGGCCCAGGTCTTGCCCGGAAGGCCTGCTTCAGGCTCTGCCAAAACCTGCCGCGTGACCGTGATCTCTTCACTGATACCAAGTTCATGGAAGGGGCTTTCGCGCTCGAAAGGTGCAAGCTTCTTGGGCGTATCCCATGACAATGCACCACCCAGAACGCGCCCGCCACGCCGCAACCGCACCGGCACAAGATCATCACTGGAGCCTGCCAGACGCGTGCCTGCAAAGCGCAGCAATACGCCGCCCTCTTCTACAAATTGCACGAGCTTGTCATGCGCGGCACCCGCCACGACGCCCACATCTGCGAGCGCCAAAACCGACACGCGGTCCTCCAGCAAAGCGAGCACAGGATCGCCGCGCCCCGGGCGCGGTTCGCGCACATCAGCAAAGGGCGAGAGTGCACGGGTGAGATAATAGCTTGGCGACAGCAAGGGCTGCGATGTGTCAGACGATGCACCCGACACAATGCCTACGCGCCGACGCTTCCAGCGCTCATCCAGCAAAGTCACAGCGCCAGCAGAATGTTCATCGACGATTTCGATACGCGCGATCTCATTGCGCAGCTCAATGGGCAGTTCAAACCGCGCTTTGACTTCACTGTTCGAGCCAAGATCAAAACGCGTCTCGCCAATGGGCAGGCCTTTGAGATCGAGCGCGCGCAAAACACCCTGCGCGGAGCCATCGGCCTTGCTGCGCAAAACACGCACATCCAAAGAGCCGGAGCCATTTTCCGCACCCGCCAAGGCAAGCGCCGCGCGATCTTGCAGAATGATCGCCAAGGGGCGCGCTTTGCCAGTCTCTGTCAGTCCCTGCGCAAAACTGCGGCCTTGTCCGGCCTCAACGCCATCCGCAAACCAGACAAGATCAGCATCGCGATGGGACGAGACAAAACGCTGCACAGCAGGCAGAAGCTGCATCCGATCTGGCAGATGCGGCACAGGCTTCATCGCGCGTAATTTCTCAAGCGCGCGCCCGCCATCCATCGCCAGAATATCGCGGCCACCTTCTGAAGTGCCAACCAGCGCAACCGTGCGCCCGTCACGCGCGGCAGCCTGCAAGCGCTCCGTTACCGCGCCAATGCGCTGCGACCAAGTGGGTGCCGCTGGCCAACCATCATCCATCATCACCAGCAGCGGGCCGCGCCCAGCCTCGCCGGGGGGCGGTGGATTCCAGATGGGCCCAGCCATGGCCAGAATGATGAAAGCTGCGAGCGCAAGACGCAGCAGCAAGAGCCACCAAGGCGTGCGCGCGGGCGTCTCTTCTTGCGCGCGCAAATCCAGAATGAGGCGCAGCGGAGGAAACGCAATTTGCGTGGGGCGCGGCGGCGTGATGCGCAGCAAGACATAGAGCACTGGCAGAAGAGCCAGAGCGCTCAAAACAAGCGGCGCTGAAAAGGCGAGCGGCAGGCCCAACATCACGCGCCCCCCTGCCCAGCTTCAAGCCGCATGCGCAGATTGAGCAAAGCCTCAGCTGCAGGACGATCCGTGCGGTGAATGGCAAAACTCCACCCACGCGAGGCGCAGATCTGTTTGATCGCATCGCGATGCGCCGCAAGACGCGCGACATAATCAGCCTTGAAGCTTTGCGCATCGCCCACCCGCAAACGCGCCTGCGAGTCGACATCGAGAAATTCAGTATGACCGGTGAAGGGGAATGTCTCTTCCACCGGATCAGTGACCATCACGACATGGCCGACAGCGCCGCGCGCCGCCATGCCATGGATCGCAACGCGAATATCGTCAACATCGCTCAAAAAATCACCGATGAGCACGGCCTGTGTGCGCGGGGCCAGAGCATCACTGGGCGGCAATTCGCGCAGATCCTCGCGCTTGTCAGCCTCAACCAAAACCTGCGCAAAGCGCTCAACAATATTGCGCGCAGCCAGAGCGCGCGTCATGCCGGGCATGCCAACGCGTTCACCACCGCGCACCAGAAGATCACTGATCGCAAGGCCCAGCACCAAAGCGCGATCCTGTTTGGATTGCAGCGCGAGGGTGGATTCAAAAGCCATGGAGAGGGAACGATCCATCCAGACCCACACCGTATGAGCCGCTTCCCATTCGCGCTCGCGCACATAAACGCGATCATCACGCGCCGAGCGTCGCCAATCAATCCGCGTTGTGGATTCGCCCCACACAAAGGGTCGAAACTGCCAGAAGGTCTCCCCCACACCAGCACGGCGACGACCATGCACACCATGCATCACGGTGGCGGCCACCTCCTTGGCTGCGACCAGCAGCGCAGGCAAACGACGCGCCAGCGACAATCCGCCCTGTTGGTGGCGAAGACCGACTGCGCATTCAGTGCCATCAAGAAGGCGGGTGGAGACCATCAGCCCAAGCGCTCCGTCAGGCGCGCAATGAGGCCAGACAGAGTCTCGCCTTCAGCGCGCGCAGCAAAAGTCAGCGCCATACGATGTTTCAGGATTGGCTCTGCAAGAGCGCGCACATCATCCAGCGAAGGCGCAAGGCGGCCATCAACCAGCGCGCGCGCACGCGTGGCCAACATCAGCGATTGCGCCGCACGCGGACCAGGCCCCCATGAAATATGTTTGGTCACGGCAGCATCGCCCTCACCCGGACGCGCGGAGCGCACCACATCGAGAATAGCCTCAACCACACTCTCACCAACTGGCAGACGCCGCACGAGGCGCTGCACATTCATCAGATCTTCAGCACTCATGGCGGGGCGCGCATGTTGATCGCTCTCGCCCGTCGTCTCGATCAGAATGCGGCGCTCTGCATCGCGATCAGGATAGCCAACATCAATCTGCATCAAGAAACGGTCGAGCTGGGCTTCTGGCAGCGGATAGGTGCCCTCTTGCTCAAGCGGATTTTGCGTGGCGAGCACATGGAAGGGACGCGGCAGATCATGACGCTCACCTGCCACTGTCACATGATATTCCTGCATCGACTGCAACAGCGCGGACTGCGTGCGCGGGCTCGCGCGATTGATCTCATCGGCCATGAGTAATTGCGCGAAGATGGGGCCGCGCACGAAGCGGAAGGCGCGGCGGCCATTTTCACCCTCTTCCATAATTTCCGAGCCCAGAATATCGGCGGGCATCAAATCAGGCGTGAATTGCACACGGCGCGCATCAAGCCCCAGCACTGTGCCAAGGGTCTCGACCAATTTCGTCTTGGCAAGACCCGGCACACCCACCAGCAGGCCATGACCGCCAGAGATCAATGTGACGAGCGTTTCTTCCACCACGCGCTCTTGCCCGAAGATGACTGTGCCGATGGCAGCGCGGGCAGCGGCCACACGCTCAAGCGCCGTCTCAGCGCTGCGCGCAATCGCGCTCTCCAGAGAGGTCGCCGTCGTGTCATGGGTCGCGCTCATCATCTCTCCTCGATCCGCCCTCAACCGCGCCAGTAGGCGCAGCCCTTGATCGGCGCTAGTTTAGGCCGCTTGACGCGCTTGTCGATCCTGCGGGCGGATCACAAATGACATTCGTCCCGAACAATGGTGCCAAAGCATGGCAGTGCCGCAGAACCCTTTGGAGAGCCTCGCCAGCGGCCTCAACACACTCAGCTTGAAGGAGTTGCCTCCCGTTCAGAGCTGGAACCCACCCCATTGCGGCGATATTGGCCTTGCCATCGACCGGGAGGGGCGCTGGTTCTATCAGGGCTCGCAGATCACACGGCCCGGGCTTGTGCGCCTCTTCGCCTCCATCCTGCGCAAGGACCCCGAGGGGCATGTGCTTGTGACGCCAGCCGAAAAGGTCAGCATCGCGGTCGAGGACGCGCCTTTTCTGGCGGTCGAGCTGAAGGCGGAAGGACTTGGCCGCAACCAGCGCCTGTCGCTGCGCACCTCTCTTGATGACTGGGTCGAGATTGGCCCCGACCATGGCTTGCGGGCTGAAACCGGCGCTTTCGGGCTCAAACCCTATATCCATATCCGCCACGATCTATGGGCGCTGGCCTCGCGCGCCCTCACTTATGACCTTGTGGCACTGGCGGTTGAGCAGGAGATCGACGGAAAAGCTTTCATCGGCCTGTGGTCCAACGCTATGTTCTTTCCGCTCAGCGAGGCTGAGGCGGGGGTTGATGAGGCGTGACGCGTTTGGCTTTGAGTGATCCCTTTTCGGCAGAAGATGTGCGCCTGCGCGCGGCCATGCGCCTGAGCCTGGAGCTTGGCTGCGACTTGCTGTCGGCTCCGATTGGCGCGGGCGATCATCTGATGTCCCCCCATGCCTTCCCCGATGGTCTGGAGCCCAAGCGCCCGGCGGCCGTTCTGGTGCCTATCGTCGCGCGCGAAGAAGGCGCGACAGTGCTGCTGACCAAACGCGCTGAAAAGCTGCGCCAACATTCGGGTCAAATCGCTTTTCCCGGCGGCAAGATTGATGAGAGCGATCTGTCACCCGTAGAGGCAGCGCTGCGCGAAGCGCGTGAAGAGATCGGCCTTCACGCCCATCATGTCGAACCGCTTGGCTATCTTGATACTTATGCGACGGGGACGGGTTTTCGCATCTTCCCGGTCGTGGCCATTGTCAGCCCGCCTTTCGAACTCAGCCTCAATGAACATGAGGTCGATGATGTGTTTGAAGTGCCGGTGCGCTTTTTGATGGATCCCACCAATCACCAGCGCCACACACGCGAAGGCTACAATGGTGTGACACGCCACTTCGATGCCATGCCCTATGGCGAGCGCTATATTTGGGGCGCGACAGCGGGCATGCTCAAAAATCTCTATGAGAGGCTTTATTGCGACTGAGCTTTCTCGAGGACCAGAAGGTGCAACTGCTCTTTCGTGTTTTGGACGGAGGGGGTGAAGAGTTGCGCGTTGTGGGCGGCGCCATTCGCAACGCTTTGCTGGGCGCACCGGTCCATGAGATCGACTTTGCCTGTACCGCAACGCCTGAGGTCATGTTGGAGCGCGCGCGGTCGGCACGTCTGCGTTGCATTCCCACCGGCATCGAACATGGCACAATCACAATTCTGATTGATGGGACGAGCTTTGAAGTCACGACCCTGCGCGAAGATGTCGAGACAGATGGCCGCCGCGCCAAAGTGCGCTTTGGTCGCAGCTTTGAGCATGATGCTTTGCGCCGTGACTTCACCATGAATTCACTCAGCGCCACTGCAGCGGGTGAGCTTTTCGACTATAGCACCGGACTACAAGACATAGCTGCGCGCCGCGTGCGATTCATTGGTGATCCAATTGCGCGCGTGCGCGAAGATTATCTGCGCATCCTCCGCTTCTTTCGCTTTCACGCCATCTATGGCCAAGGCGAGATTGACCGCGAGGCTTTCCATGCTGCGATCATGGAGCGCGAAGGCATGCACAATCTGTCGCGCGAACGTATCCGCGCTGAATTGCTGAAATTGCTCGCTGCTCCTCACGCAGCCGAAGTTGTGGCCCATATGTGTGGTGCAGGCCTGCTGATGCCTGTGCTCGCGGGCATTGCAATCCCCTCGCGTCTGGCGCGCGTCATGGAGATCGAGCAGAGCCGCGGCCTCAGCCCTGATCCGTTCTTGCGGCTCATGGCGCTCTGCCTTCTTGTGCGCGAAGATGCGCTACGTCTGCGTGACGAATTGCGCCTCTCCAATGCCGAATGTGACCGCGCGCGCGATGCAGCTCGCGTGCTCGAAACACTGCACGGCATTGAGGCGCCGCCCAGCCATGGTGATCTTTTGGCTTTGCTGTTTCGCCATGGGCGCCAAGCAAGCCTCGATGGTTTGATACTCGCCCAAGCGCAGAGCCACGCACCTGCCGCAAACGAAGCCTTTGCCAAAGCTGCAGCCTTTTTGCGCGATACGCCGCAACCTCAGCTGCCGTTCAGCGGTGCGGATTTGCTCGCCCACGGGCTCAAACCCGGCCCCGCTTTGGGTGAGACCTTGAAGCAATTGCAGGCGCTTTGGATCCGCGCAGGCTTTCCCGATGAGCCTGCCACTTTACACAGGCTCTTGAACGAGGCCTTGGCGCAGACGCGCTAGGGCGACAGAAGACTCCCTTTCTGGCGACTTCCGCGTTACAAAGGGTCTGAGTTTTCGTGGATGTTCCACATGAGTGTCGAGCGTAAAAACCCAAGGGACGTGGCCCGCGCGCTCAGCGAGCGCAGCAAGCGTCATATGCGCGCCAAGACCGTGACAGCAGGCTCATGGCGCAAAGAGACCTTCACCATGCCGCGTCTGGAGGCACGCGCCAAAGCGCGCGAATGGTTCGACCTCTATCCCAAAGCCGCTTATATGACCGAGATTGAAGACTGGCGCGAATTAACCGACGGGCGAATTGAATTCACCATTCGCCGTTTGCCGAGCGCTGATTAAACCTCGACGTCAGGCGTACGCCAAGCCAGATGCTGGCCACCATCGACCGCAATCATCTGCCCCGTCACGCCGCGCGCTTGCACCAAAAAGCACACAGCATCGGCAATCTCGCGCGGATCAATCGCGCGCTCGAGCGGTGTGGCGAGTGCTTCGCGATCAAGCCCCTCCTGGCCTTGCATATGGTTCGCTAAAGTCGGCCCCGGCCCCACACCATTGACGCGAATGCGCGGCGCAAAAGCCTGCGCCATAGTTTGCGTGGCGCTCCACAAAGCCGATTTTGACAAAGTGTAAGAGAAGAACAGCGGATTGAGACGCCACACACGCTGATCAATCAGATTGATGATCACGCCCTCTTCGCTCTGCGGCAACTGCTTGGCAAAGTCACTGGCAAGTTGCGCAGGCGCGCGCAAATTGACCGCCATATGACGATCAAACAAAGCGACATCAAAATCGCTGGCGCGATCATTCTCAAACAAGGATGCATTGTTGACGAGGACATTGAGCGGGCCGAGTGCGTCATGGGCCTGCCCCACCAAACGGCCAACATCCGCCGGCACAGCCAGATCGCCGGTGATGACGCAGCAGCGCACCCCCTTGGCGGTGAGCTCATCGGCAAAAGCGCGCGCCTCTGCGCTAGAGCGCTGGCTGGCATGAAGCGCCACGCCATAGCCGCGCTCAACGAGAGCTTCGGCTATGGTCCGCCCAATCCGGCGCGAGGCGCCTGTGATGAGGGCGGCCTTCAATGGGGTCGTGGGCGCTGTGCTGATCATAAAACCTCTCTGCCCCTTATCTGCTGCGAAGCTTCCAGCAATCAAGAGCCGAAGCGGCACCATTTGCTTTTGCGCGCTCAGCTTGCGTTTAAGACTTTGTTAAATACGATATTGGCGACTTAAAACGCATTAATCTTGCGTATTGAGCGATTTAATTTTCTTTTAACCAGCATATTCTGAAGTAATTAGATGTACAGTTTTGCCACAGCTGTGCCACTTTTCTAAGTCATTACTTATCTCAACGCGGTCGTTGAGGATTTTGAAACCTTTTCACCTTACGTCCAAGACTAGGTTGTGCCGCCCTGTGCGGCTCGTTTGGAGTACCAGCCATGAAGACCAAGATTTCCCTGTTGGCCGCCGTCTCCGTGTTGGCCCTCGCCGGCAGCGCCTTGGCTGCTGATCTTCCCCGCCGCTCGGGCGCTTCGAGCCCGGTGAACCCCTATGCAGCGCCCCGCACCAATAGCTGGTCGGGCGCTTATGTCGGCCTCGTCGCGGGCTATGGCTGGGGCAGCCAGAAGGGCGCCGCCGATGCCGCCTTTGGTTCGCTCGATGGTTATCAGCTGGGCGGCACGCTAGGCTTCAATCAGCAATGGGGCCAGGTGGTCGCCGGTGTTGAAGGCGATTTGAGCTGGAACGGCGCGTCCAACTCCACCGCCACAACGTCCTCGAAGCTCGGCGCGATGATGACCGCGCGTGGCCGCCTTGGCTATGCAATGGATGCCTCGACCCTGCTCTTTGCGACCGGCGGCTATGCAGGCGGCAATATCAAGCGCAGTGATGCAGCAGATAGCGTCAGCGATTGGCACAGCGGCTATGCCGCCGGTGCGGGCCTTGAATATGCCTTCACGCGCGAAGTCTCGGCCAAGGCTGAATATCTCTACACAAATCTTGGCAACAAGAGCTACAGCGGCTCGAGCACGCATGACATCCGCGCGGGTGCCACGCAGAATTCGATCCGTATGGGCGTGAATTATCGCTTCTGATCTGAAGTGAAGCAGCAAAGAGCCCGGCAGGAGACTGCCGGGCTTTTTTATTTTTAGCTGACGCTCAGATTGACCGCTTTTGGCCCTTTGCCCTTTTTGTCGGGCTCGATCTCATAAGAAATCTTTTGGCCTTCACTCAGCGAGCGCAACCCGGCCTGCTCCACAGCGGTGATATGCACGAAAATATCGTTACCCCCACCATCGGGCTTGATGAAGCCGTAGCCTTTTTCCGTGTTGAAGAATTTAACCACACCCGTCTCTGCCATGGCTGGCGTCCTTTCAAATCGCCCATCTGCCCCGCGATGGTCGACGATCGCTTCCAAGAACCTGCGAACACGCCAGCCCCACTCATGAACATGGGGTACGAAAGCGCAGATGCAAAGCCCCCAGAAAGACAGTTGAGTCTCACTCTCCTGCGAGCCAGCTGATGCGGTGCTGTGCGCGTCCTTGCGCCATGATGCGCGCAAGCTCTGGCAGCAATTGCCGCGCCTCAGCCTCGAATACGAAAGGCGGATTAATGACAATGAGACCTGTGCCTTTCAGCGGGCCTTCAGACTGAACATCATCAATCAAAAGCTCAAGACAGAGAACGCGGCGGATCTTGCCCTGTGACAGACAGGCGCGAAACGCATCAACCTCGGGCGTTGCTTTGAGAGGATACCAAATCGCATAAGTACCCGTCGGCCATTTCGTCCAAGCACGTTCGAGCTCTAGCGCAAGCGTCTCAAACTCATCGCGCTGCTCATAGGGCGGATCAATCAGCACAAGGCCGCGGCGCTCGGGCGGCGGCACGCTGGCGCGAAGGCCCTGATAGCCATCCATCGCCAAAACTTTCATACGCGGATCACGCCCCACCGCTTTCACAAGACGGCGCTCATCATGGGGATGCAATTCACACAGGCTCATTCGGTCCTGCGCGCGCAGCAGTTTTTGCGCAATCATCGGTGAGCCGGGGTAACGCATGGGCTCAGCCAAAGCCAGATCGAGATAGGGCTTCAGAAGCTCGGCACTTGCAGGCGACAGACTAGCCTCAGCTAGCAAGCCAATACCGCCGCGCCATTCGCCCGTGCGCTGCGCCTCTTCAGAGGACAGATCATAGCGCCCAATGCCCGCATGAGTGTCGATGAAACGCAGCGGTGCATCTTTGCGCATGAGATAAAGCAGAATGCGCACCATCAGCGCATGCTTCACCACATCAGCAAAATTGCCCGCGTGATAGGCGTGGCGATAATTCATAGGCTGGGTGTGACCTTGATACTGGGTGCCTTGCAGGCGCTGCGCAGGACATCAGGACAGGGCCTGAATTCGCGCAGGTCCTTGCTCATGCAAATGCGCACTTCTTGCAGATAGCCACGCGAACATTGAACGGCCATCATGCCGGGGCGCAGGCGCGGATTAACGCGCTCGAAAGCGCGCTGAATATCAACCGGCGCAACCTCTTCTTCGCGCTTCAACCGCTCAAACTCATCTGGCACTTTGACAGCTGAACGCGCTTGGCGCACGTCAGCGAAATAATCTTGCGGCGACCGACCTGTGCAAGAGCCATGACGGCGCCACTCATGCCGCACGAGCCCTTCGGTCGGAAAGAGCCCCTTGGCAGCATCAAGCGCCATGCGCGACAAAGGGCGCCCGGTATCGCAGTCGCTGGGATAGCCCTTTTCAAACTGCGGCCATAGACCATGAACGACAAAGCCCAGATGCACACCACTCTGGCATTGCTCACGCCCGCGCTCGCCGCCACCTGCCGCGCAAAAGCCCGGCGACCAAGACAAAGCCAGCACATAAAAATCGAATACACCGGGCTGCGAGGGGCGCGGGAAACTGCGCTCTTGCGCGCCAGCACCTCCCAGCGACAGGCCAAAAGCAACAGTGAGGAGCGCCAAGAGGCGCGCGGCAGTCATGATCTTGATGCTCCGAAAATTTAAGGTCGTGCTGACCTGCATTTCGGCCCGTAAGTAAGGCTGCGGTCAAGGCCTGAGACGCAAAAAGTGACGCCCCAGTGCTGAATAAGATTGGTGCGCGAACCGCCAAGCAGCCAGCCGAAGTAATCCCCGCCGGCAAAACCCAGATCCTCGCCGATCCAATAGACGAGCGCGGTGGCTGCGCCATTGCTGAGATAGACCTTCGCGCTGCAATATCGGCGCGGAATATAGTCAAGCCCCGTTGTGCGATAGCCCGTCTCACGGATTTGGTCCACCGCCAGCAAAGCCAGACCAGAGCCCCAATAATCCTGCTCAGCCTGCCAGAAGCGTTGCTGGATCTCTGCAAAGACAGATGGATTGTCACACAAGGGCAGATCACCATCCCATGGGATTTGCCGCTTGTCTGTTGGTGTGAGAGGGCGAGCAGCCAGCGAGCCACAAAAAACAAGCACAGAGACAAAGCAGGCGAGCAGACGCTGCAAGACAAACTGCATGGCGCACCTCACATCCCCCAGCGCCACGATGCGAGCCTATCGGGGAGAGGTCAAGGTTGAGCGCAGCAGGCTCAGCTACGATGATACACATCATCGAGGCGCACGATATCGTCCTCGCCCAGATAGCTACCAGTCTGCACTTCGATCAATTCAAGATCGATCTTGCCGGGATTAGCCAGACGATGGACGCAGCCAATGGGCAAGAAAATGGACTCATTTTCATGCACGGCTTTGTCTTTACCATCGACGCTGACCAAAGCTGTGCCTTTCACAACGACCCAATGTTCGGCACGGTGGAAATGTTTTTGCAGCGAGAGACGACCATCGGGCTTCACCACGATGCGCTTGACCTGATAGCGCTCGCCATCATCCACGCTCTGATAATAGCCCCACGGGCGATAGACGCGCTTGTGCTCCAGAGCCTCGCGACGACCCCGCGTTTTGAGCTGTTCGACAAGCTCTTTCACGCGGTCAGCCTGTTTGCCATCAACAACCAGAACCGCATCGCGCGTCGTCACAACGATCACATCATCAACGCCCACAACAGCCGTGAGCATGTCAGGCGAGCGCACCAGAACGCGGCTGCCATCAATCACCATCCCATCGCCCAAGATGCTATTGCCCTGCTCGTCGCGCACTGACAGATCAAGCACCGCCGACCATGAGCCAACATCAGACCAGCCCATATCAGCAGGCGTTACAGCAGCAAGTTGGGTATGTTCCATCACCGCATAATCAATGGAGATGCGCGGCGCAGAGCTGAGCGCTGCTTCATCCAGAACGCGGAATTGCAGATCAGGCTTTGAGCCCTCGACTGCTGCCGCTGCTGCTTCTGCGACAGCGCCTGCATGGGCCAGCAATTCGCCCTTCATCACATCTGCACGGAAGATGAAATTGCCCGAATTCCACAAATAGCCTTCTTGCAGATAGCGCTGCGCGACGTCTTCCCTCGGCTTTTCAACAAAGGCTGCGATGCGCGACACGCCCTTGAGACCGGGCAGCGCCTCACCGCTGCGAATATAACCATAGCCAGTGGCGGCATGGGTCGGTGTGATGCCAAGCGTCACGATATAGCCTTCATGCGCAGCGCTCGCCGCCTGCGCACAGAGCCGCGCCAATTCTTGCGGGCGCGAAATGACATGGTCAGCTGCAAAGACACCGACAATCGTATCGGGGGCCTGACGCAGAGCCAGTTCAGTTGCCACAGCCACAGCAGGCGCTGAATCGCGGCGCACAGGCTCCAGCACAATCTCCGCCTGCATGCCGATTTGCGCGAGCTGTTCGGCCACGAGGAAACGATAGTCGACATTGGTCAGAATGATCGGGCGCTCGAAGCCTGGACCACTGAGATTTTGAACGGCCATTTGAAAGGTCGAGCGCTTGTCGATGAGCGGGATGAACTGCTTGGGCAGAGCCTCGCGCGATTCTGGCCACATACGTGTGCCAGCGCCGCCGCACATGATCACCGGAAGCAGTTTCATGACCGACACCCCGCCCTTGCATTCCCCAGACCGCTCATTCGGCCTTCTTCTGGTAGTCCTTCACATCCGCGAAGTCGATCTTCGGCCACTTCTCTTTTTCATAGTTCAGCGACCAAGCCGACTGCGCCAGAAAGACCGGCGCCTCATCCAGATCCTTGGCGATGGATGAGGGGAAGGCACGAATGAACTTATCAAGCTCAAGCGGATCCTCACAAGAGATCCACCGGCAGACCTCAAAGCGGCTCTGCTCGAAAGTCACCGGCAGCCCATATTCAGCCTGCAGACGCTCTTGCAACACATCAAGCTGCAGCGCGCCCACGACACCCACAATCGCACCAGACCCGTCACTGGGGATGAACACCTGAACGACGCCTTCTTCAGCCATCTGCTGCAAAGATTCGCGCAGCTTCTTGGCCTTCATCGCATCGCCCAATTTCACGCGGCGCAGAATTTCAGGCGCAAAGCTCGGCACGCCCCGGAAGATGATGTCTTCGCCTTCGGTAAGCGTATCGCCAATACGCAACGTGCCGTGATTGGGAATGCCCACGACGTCACCTGCAAAA
Organism: Beijerinckiaceae bacterium; assembly: GCA_947454485.1. Classification (GTDB taxonomy): domain Bacteria; phylum Pseudomonadota; class Alphaproteobacteria; order Rhizobiales; family Beijerinckiaceae; genus Terripilifer. The sequence goes on along the minus strand of CANGJJ010000004.1, from coordinate 79,907 downwards.
GCCTCTTCAGCGATCTGGCGATCCTGTGCGAAGAAGAATTGCGGCGCATTAATCGGCATGGTCTTGCCGGTGCGCACCAGCTTCACCTTCATGCCGCGGGTCAATTTTCCAGAGCAAATGCGCGTAAAGGCAATACGGTCGCGGTGATTGGGATCCATATTGGCTTGGATCTTGAACACAAAGCCCGTCATTTTGGGCTCGCGCGGCTCAATGCGGCGCGCCGAAGAATCCTGCCCGCGCGGCGGGGGCGCAAATTCACCCAAACCATCGATAAGATCTTGCACGCCAAAGGTGCGCAGCGCGCTACCCCAGAAGACAGGTGTCAAATGACCTTCGCGGAAGGCTGTGAGATCAAACGGCTTGCACGCATCAACCGCCAGCGACAGCTCTTCACGGAAAGCCGCGCGATCATATTCAGGCAGCAGATCAGCAATGACCGGATCATCAGGCCCATTCACTTGCTGCAGCGGCTCATCTGAATCAACGCGGCGAATAGCGCTTTTGCGCAGATCATAGGTGCCGGCAAAATCACGCCCCCGGCCAATTGGCCAAGTGAGAGGGGCTGTATCAAGCGCCAGCGTCTTTTCGATTTCATCGAGCAGATCGAAAGGATCGCGCGTGTCGCGGTCGAGCTTGTTGATGAAAGTGACAATGGGAATGTCGCGCAGGCGGCAGACTTCAAAGAGCTTGCGCGTGCGCGCCTCGATGCCTTTGGCCGCGTCAATCACCATCACCGCGGAGTCAACGGCGGTCAGCGTACGATAAGTATCTTCGGAGAAGTCTTCATGGCCCGGCGTGTCGAGCAGATTAAAGACGCAGCCGTCATATTCGAAAGTCATGACCGAGGTGACGACGGAGATGCCGCGTTCGCGCTCAATGCCCATCCAGTCGGAACGGGTCTGACGACGATTGGCCTTGGCGCGCACTTCACCGGCGAGCTGGATCGCGCCGCCGAAGAGCAGCAGCTTTTCGGTCAGCGTGGTCTTACCCGCATCAGGGTGGGAGATGATGGCGAAGGTGCGTCGCCGCGCCACGGGGTCATTGGTTGCTGTCATGGTCCTGCCGGTCCGCCCAATTGGGCTCCGGCAGGGATTAACATGGGCGGCCGCTCGGGGAAATAGGCTCCGCTCAGACGCGCGGTGCCGCCAGCCGGTCACGCTCGGCCGCGTGATCGCGTGCGATGAATGTATAGACCGCCGGCGTCACAAAGAGCGTGAACATCGTGCCAATGGCCATACCCATGGCAATCACAAGGCCGATGTCAAAGCGGCTGCGCGCGCCCGCCCCCGCCGCCGTAATGAGCGGGATCATGCCAACCACCATGGCCGCCGTGGTCATCAGAATGGGGCGCAGACGCACACCAGCGGCATGTTCAATCGCTTTGCGGCGGCTCATACCCTCGTCCTCTTGCAGGCGGTTGGCAAATTCCACCATCAAGATGCCATGCTTGGAGATCAGGCCAATCAGGGTCACAAGCCCGATCTGCGTATAAATATTGATCGAGGCCGCACCCATGATGCCCAAAATATTCAGCGGCAGCAGCGCACCAAAGATCGAGGTGGGCAGGGCGATGAGAATGATGATCGGATCGCGGAAGCTTTCAAACTGCGCGGCCAGAACAAGGAAGATGACAATCAGCGCGAAGATGAAAGTTACCGCGAGCGTATTGCCCTCTTGCACATATTGGCGCGCATCACCCTGAAAGTCGTATGTGTAACCTTCGGGGAAAATCTCTTTCGACTTCGCAGTCAGGAAATCGATTGCCTCACCAATCGTGCGGCCCGGGAACGGCACACCCGACAGAGTGGCTGAACTCAACTGCTGGAAATTGGTGAGCGCATTGGGCTGCACACTCTGCTTGACGGTGGCAATGGCTGAGAGCGGCACAAGATCACCCGAGGCCGTGCGCACTTGATAGCGCAGCAACCAATCAGGCGTTTCGCGGAATTCGCGCGGCACTTGCGGGATGACCTGATAGCTGCGGCCATAGAGGCTGAAGCGATTCACATAGTTGCCACCCAGCAGAGTCGCCAAAGACGAGCCCACATCCTGCATCGAAATGCCCAGACGATTAGCCTTGGCCGCATCGATCTTCATCTCGATCTGCGGCGTGTCGAATTTGAGATCCGTATCCGTGAAAATAAACATGCCGCTTTCATTCGCGGCCTTTTGCATATCGGCCAAAACCTGTGCGAGCTGCTGATAATCACCCGTTGTGCGAATGACGAACTGCATCGGCGGGCCGCCGGTCGAGCCGGGCAGAGCGGGCGGCGAGAAGGCGAAAGCCTGCATGCCGGGCACTTTGCCCATGGCGGGCTGCATCGCCTGCAGGACCTGTTTTTGGTTGCGCTTACGCTCATCCCAAGGCTTCAGAATAATACCCGCAAAGGCCTGCCGCACGCCGCCCGAACCATTGATGGCGAAGACATGGGCTTGCTCGGGGATCTTGCTGAACTCACCATAGAGCGAGCCGGTCATGCGTTCGAGATAATCAAGATTGGCATATTGCGGCGTCTTCACGATGCTCATGATGAAGCCTTGATCTTCTTCGGGCGCAAGCTCGCGCGGCGTCGACAGATACATCACGGCCGTCATCGCCATTGTCCCCACAAGGACGAGCATGGTCATAGCGCGGAAGTTCAAAGTGCTGTGCAACATGCGCTCAAATCGCAGACGCAGACGCTCGAACACACGATCAAGAAAAGCTGCAAAACCAACATTCCCCGTATGTGGCTTGAGCAATTTCGAACACATCATGGGCGACAAAGTCAGCGCCACGATGCCGGAGACCACAACTGCACCCGCCAGAGTGAAGGCAAATTCGCGGAAGAGCGAACCTGTCACGCCCTGCACAAAGCCAATCGGCGCATAGACGGCAACAAGCGTAATTGTCATCGCCACAACGGGGCCGGCGATTTCCCGCGCGCCTTTGATCGAGGCTTCAAAGGGCGTCATGCCCTCTTCAATGTGACGATAAATATTCTCCACCACCACAATCGCATCATCCACCACCAGACCGATGGCGAGAACCAAAGCCAGAAGTGTGAGCAGATTGATCGAATAGCCCATCATCAACAGCATCGCCATCACGCCAATGAGCGACAGCGGAATGGTGACAATGGGAATGATCGTCGAGCGGAAATTGCCCAGAAACAGGAAGATCACTGCGATGACGATCAGGGCGGCTTCGATCAGGGTCTTGGCAACCTCCCAGATCGAGGCGCGAATAAAATTCGTCGCGTCATAGGCGATGGAAGCCTGCAGTCCTGGCGGCAGATTAGCCTGCAGCTGCGGGAAGAATTTGCGCACATTGTCGATGACCGTGAGCGAATTGGCTGAGGGCGTTGCATAGACGCCAATAAACACAGCCTTCAGCCCGTCAAACACCGAGGAGGCATCCACCGTCTCAGGACCAAGCTCGACGGTGGCGACATTGCCCAAACGAATGAGCGAGTCACCGCGTGTGGCCACCACCAGTTGCGAGAAGGCCTGCGCACTATCAAGCGAGGTCAGCGCATTGATGGAGGTCTGCACATAAGAGCCCTTCACCTGACCAGCGGCCGAGGTGAAGTTGTTGGCTGCGAGCGCCAAGCGCACATCAGCAGGCGTCACACCACGCGCAGCCATACGCTCAGGATCGAGCCAAATGCGCATGGCAAAAGTCTGTCCGCCGAGGATCTGCGCTTCGCCCACACCCTCAAGTGTCTGCAAACCGGGCTGCACAACGCGCGTCATATAGTCGGTGATCTGCGAGGCAGACATGGTCGCTGAATTGAAGGACAGATACATGAGCGCAAAGCCCTGCCCTGTCTTCTTCACCACGATCGGATCATTGGCTTCGCGCGGCAGCGTGCTCTTCACCTGATTGATCTTCGACAACACATCAGTCATCGCGCGATCAGGATTGGCATTGAGACGCAGGTTCAGCGTGATAGTCGAGACATTTTGCTGCGAGCTTGAGACAATCGTATCGATGCCTTCGGTGCTGGCGACCGCCTGCTCAAGCGGCGTCGTCAAAAAGCCCTTGATCAATTCGGCATTGGCGCCGGGATATGTCGTCGTGATGGTGACGGAGGTTTGCGACAATTCGGGATATTGCCGGATTTGCAAACGTGTCGCCGACTGCAAGCCGATGAGCAAGAGCAACAGGCTGACAACCGTGGCCAGAACAGGTCGTTTGATGAAGAGATCGGTAAACTGCATCTGGGGCCCTTACTGGCGCGGCAGAGGAGTGGAAGCAGGCGGCAGAGCCAAAGTATTGTCGACCCGCACACGCGCCCCATTCAACAGCTTCAACTGACCTTCGCTGACGACCTCATCGCCAGGCTCAACGCCCTGCACAATGGCAACGCGCTCGCCGCGCGTCTCACCAAGCTTCACAGGACGGCGCTCAACCACCAGAACACGCTCAGCACCCTCAGCCTGCGCGGCCCCGGGCTGTGGCTCAGCTGGCTTCACCACATAGACGCTGTCGCCATAAAGCGACAAAGTCACAGCCGTGCGCGGCAGCGTGAAAACCTTGCCCGCTTTGCCTGCCATCACCGACACATTGGCAAACATGCCCGGACGCAAAGTGCGATCACGATTGTCGATCTGCGCACGCACCAAAAGATTACGCGTTTCGGGACTGACCTTGGCATCAAGCGAAACGATCACGCCTTTGAAGCTACGATCCTCGAGCGCATCAATCACAACCTCAACATCCTGCCCGATGACAAGTGCTGCGATATTTTGCTCCGGTACGGGGAAGTCGACGAAGACGGGATCGAGTTGCTGCAAAGTGGTGATGCTGGTGCCAGCCGAAACATATTGGCCAAGATCACCGCGCCGCAAACCAATGCGACCGCCAAAGGGCGCTGACAGAGCCTTCTGCGCAATCAAAGCGCGCGAGCGCTCGACAGCGGCCGCTGCTGCATCGCGCTGCGACTGGGTCGCATCGAGGGTGGAGCGTGTCGTCGAGCCCCCCGTGATCAACTGACGCTGACGCTCAAGCGCCAGCTCTGCATTTTGCAAGGTCGCGAGATTGGCCTTCAGGTCAGCTTGCTCGACAGCATCATCAATCTGAATGAGCAAAGCGCCCTTTTCGACATCTTGACCAGAGTCGAAATGAAAGGCGCGAATGACACCGCCAATCTGCGGGGCCACATCAATCCCTTGCACAGCGCGAATGGTCCCAATGGCGGGAATGCGCGGCACCCAATTTTCCTCAACCGGCTTGGTCACGGCAACGGTGGCAACTGGCGGCGGGGCTTTGCTGATGAAACCTTTGATCATCTGTGGCTTCACAACGAACTGGAAGACACCAAGCCCGATCGTCAAAAAGGCAAGCACACCAAATACGATCGCAAGAAGGATAGGACGACGCATAGTTCACCGGGAGGAAAGATGCCGAAAGCGGCATTGTGGTCTAGCACATAATGACGAATGAGGCGACCAACAAGCCTTGATCTTTGCGGCATTTTATGAGCAACGGCGCGAGATCTGCCTAAATCTGGGGCGCTTTTGCGGGCAGGCCCAAGCCAGATTTCTGAAGGAGACTAACCTCCTTGCGCTTTGTGAACCGGCTCATCAGCAAATAGATGACTGGCGTCGTGTAGAGCGTCAGGATCTGCGATAGCAACAAGCCACCCACAATTGTGACACCCAAGGGGCGACGCAGCTCAGACCCAGCCCCCACGGCCAGAGCAATGGGGATGGCCCCGCAAATCGCTGCGAGCGTGGTCATGACAATCGGGCGAAACCGCTCGCGGGCAGCCTCGCGGATAGCCTGAGCTGGCGTGAGCCCCTTGGCCCTCTCGGCGGCAATCGCAAAATCGACGAGCATGATGCCGTTCTTCTTGACGATGCCGATCAGCAGAATAATGCCAATGAAGGCCACAAGTGTCAGCTCCATGCCAATCGCCTGCAGCGCGATCAATGCGCCTAGCCCTGCGGAGGGCAAAGTCGACACGATGGTCAGTGGATGAATGAGGCTCTCATAGAGAATGCCCAGAATAATATAGACTGCAACGAGTGCTGCCAGAATGAGCAAAGCGCCACTGTCTGACGTCTGAGTGAGCGCTTTCGCATCGCCCGAAAAATCTGCCCGCACAGACTGCGGCAAATGCAAATTGGCCACAGCATCGCGCAGTGCAAGATTGGCCTCTTCAGCCGGCACATCGGGAGCCGCTGCATAATTGATCGTCACAGAGGCAAAAGGCCCCGTGTGATTGATCGTCAAAGGCGCAGAGCTGCGTTCAATACGCACGACAGATGCCAAGGGAATTTGCGCATTGCCTGTCCCCGTCACAAACAAGCCACCAAGATCATTGGGGTCCCGCTGACGCAGAGGCGCAACCTCCAGCACAACCTTATATTGGTTACGCTCGCCATAGATGGTTGAGATTTGTCGCTGGCTGAAAGCATTGGACAGCACAGCGTCGATGGCAGAAATCGCGACACCCATACGGGCTGCGGCCACACGATCAATCACGACACGTGCTTGCAGACCTTCTTTCTCACGATCGCTCGAAACATCGACAACCTGAGGGACCGTGCGCGCGCGCTCAAGAACCTTGGCACCCCATTCATACAGCTGCTCGGCATCAGAACTCCACAAGGTGAATTGGAAGTTCGATCGCCCCTGCCGCCCACCCACGCGCACATCCTGCATGGCGATGAGATAGACGCGAATGCCCGGCACGACACTGAGCTTTTGCCGCAGCCGCGCAATGGCCTGTTGCGATGTCTCATTGCGCGCAGCTTTGAGGCTGATGAACATGCGGCCCGAATTGACCGACCAGCCACCACCCACAAAAGAGGCGATGGATTCGACCACAGGATCAGCGGCCAGAATATCACTGGCCTTACGCTGCACCTCTTCCATCGCCGCAAAAGACACATCGGGGCTGGCCTCAGTCCATCCAAAGAGCAGACCAAGATCGTCTTGCGGCAACATGCCTTTGGGCATGACGCGATAAAGCTGCACAGTTGCGCCAATGGTCATCAAAAAGATCACCAAAACCAGAATGGGCCGGCGCAGCGCATGTTCGAGGCTGCGCGCATAGGCGTCGCTGGCGCGGGTCACGAACGCATCAAAACGAGTGGGCGCTGGCACAGTGCGCCCCATGAAGCGCCCGCAGATCATTGGCGTGACGGTCAGGGATACAAAGGCTGAGGCCAGAATGGCGAAGCTGAGCGTGAGCGAGAATTCGCGGAACATGCGCCCGATAATGCCCGACATGAACAACAGCGGGATGAAGGCTGCGATCAAAGAGAGGCTGATTGAAATCACGGTGAAGCCAATTTGCCGCGCGCCCACCAGCGCCGCACGCAACGGGCTCAGCCCCGCTTCGATATTGCGATTGATATTCTCGACCATGACAATGGCATCATCGACGACAAAGCCGACCGAGATCACAATCGCCATCAAGGAGAGATTGTCGATGGTAAAACCTGCCGCCCACATCCCAGCAAAGGCCACGCCCAAAGACAAAGGCACAGTGACACCAGCGGCAATGACGGTTGCTGCGCGGCGCAGAAATACAAAGACCACCATCATCACAAGCGCAATTGACAGGACGAGCGACTTTTCGAGATCCTGAACGGAGGAGCGGATCATGACGGTGCGATCTGACATGACGTTGAAATCAACGCCAGCCGGGATCCAGCGCTGTAAATCAGGCAGGACGCGCTTCACACCATCGACGGTGGCAATCACATTGGCATCTGGCAGTTTCGTGATCTGCAACAAAACTGCGGGCTTGCCATTATACCAGCCTGCCGCGCGCGTATTGCGAACCCCGCGCGTGACACTGGCCACATCGCCCAAACGCACCACTGCACCATTGCGACTGCGCAGAATGAGATTTTCATAATCAGCAACCGTGACCAGCCGGCCACTGCTCGCCAAAGTCTGGCTGACCTGCTCGCCCTCAAAAGAGCCCAGCGGCGAAAAAGTATTCCCGGCCACAATGGCGGTGCGAATTTCTTCTGTGCCAAGGCCCATAGCCGCCAGCCGCGCAGGATCAAGGCGCACGCGCAAAGCTGGCTGTTCGGCCCCATTCACCTGTACTTCTGCGACACCATCCAGCTGCGACAGGCGCTGGGCGATCACACTATCGGCCAGATCAAACAGCTGATCAGGCGGGATCGTGTCGGATGTGAGCGCCAGTATGAGCACCGGCATGGCATTGGGATTCATCTTGCGAAATTGCGGCAGGCTCGGCATGTCGCCGGGCAAATCCGTCACAGCCGCATTCAACGCCGCCTGCACATCGCGCGCGGCCTTGTCGATATTCCGGTTGAGATCAAATTGCAGAATGATGTTGGAGCTGCCAAGCGAACTCCAGGAGGTGATTTCATTCACACCCGCGATGGCACCAAGATTGCGCTCCAAAGGCGCAGCGACACTGGCCGCCATGGTCGCAGGATCCGCTCCCGGGCGGCTTGCACTCACGCGGATCGTGGGAAACTCAACATTGGGCAGGCTTGCCACCGGCAAGAAGACATAGGCGATGGAGCCAAGCAGTAGCAGGCCGATGGAGAGCAGCACCGTGCCCACAGGACGCAGGATAAAAGGTGCCGAGAGGCTCCTCATTCCGCAGCGCTCCCTTTCACAATATGCGCGACACGCGGGCGTCGCCCCCAACCCAAACGCGCACGCAAAGCCTCAACAGCAAGATAGATCACCGGCGTCGTATAAAGCGTGATGAGCTGGCTGAGCAGCAAACCACCAATGATGGAAACGCCAAGCGGAATGCGCAGCTCACTCCCCGGGCCCGATGCAAGCGCCAAAGGAATGGCTCCCAAGAGCGCAGCCAAAGTCGTCATCATGATAGGACGAAAACGCAACAGACAGGCGCGGCGGATCGCATCATCAGGGCTCGCGCCGTGACGCTGCGCCTCAATGGCAAAGTCGATCATCATGATCGCGTTTTTCTTTACAATTCCCATCAGCAGAACAATGCCGATCAAGCCAACGACCGAGAGATCCTGACCCGTCAGCAGGAGCGCGAGCAAAGCACCCACACCCGCCGAGGGCAAAGTGGTGAGAATGGTGAAGGGATGGGCGAAGCTCTCATAGAGCATGCCAAGCACAACATAGATTGTGATGATCGCAGCCAGAATGAGCCAGGGCTGGCTGGCGAGCGAGCGTTTGAACTCCGCCGCATCAGCTCGGAATGTGCCGATGATATGATTGGGCATGCCAATGGCAGCTTCCGCGCGCGCCACAGCCTCAACCGCATCACCCAGAGCAGCATGAGGTGCCAGATCAAAGCTCACGATCGTTGCAGGAAACTGATCGGTGCGCATCACAGTGAGAGGCGCTGTTGTCTGGCGAATACGCGCGACCGTCTCAAGCGGCGTCTGCACACCGCCAGCGGCAGGCACATAGAGTTTTCCCAGATCCGTCGGGTCCGTTTGATATTGCGGCGAGGCTTCCAGAATAACGCGATACTGGTTCGACTGCGCATAGATCGTGGAGACCTGCCGCTGACCAAAGGCGCTATTGAGCGTATCGTCAATGGACTGCATCGAGATACCAAGTCGGCCCGCCTTTTCGCGGTCCACATCCACAAAGACGCGCAATCCGCCATCATTGGTCTCAGCCGCGACATTGCGCACAATGCCCGAGCCACGCAGCTCTTGGGCGAGCCTTTGCGCCCAGCTCGTCAGAGAGCCTGAATCGGCACTCGCCAGCACATATTGATATTGCGAGCGCGTTGACTGGGTGGTGATCTGAATATCTTGCGCAGGCTGCGCATAGAGCGTGACGCCGGGAATTTCATGCGCGGAGGCACGCAGGCGCGTGGCAATGACCGACGCATCATCACGCCGCTCATCGCGGGGCTTTAAAGTCACGGTCAGGCGCGCAGAGTTAAGCGTGGCATTGAGCGGGCCAATCCCCACCACGCTCACAACGCCTGTCACATCAGGATCAGCCGAGATACGTTCGGCCACCTCTTCTTGCAGGCGAGAAATTTCCTGAAACGAGACCTCGGGTGCAGCATCGAGCGTCACGGTGACAAGGCTCGTGTCTTGCACCGGCAAGAAGCCCTTGGGCATGGCGACATAAAGCACAATGGTCAGAACAGTCGTGCCAAGCGTGACAAATAGCATAGCGCGGTGACGGCGCAGCGCCCAATCAAGAGTGACCTCATACCAGCGCGCCATAGCGGCAAAAGGTACCTCCGCCAGACGCAAATAGGCTGGCATGGGCTCATCTTCACTTCTGTTGCGCAGCAAACGCGCGCACATCATCGGCGTGAGCGTGAGCGAGATCACGGCCGACACGGACACAGCCAAAGTCAGCGTGATCGCAAATTCGCGGAACATGCGCCCCACAATCCCGGTCATGAACAAGAGCGGAATAAAGACCGCAATCAGGGACAGGGTGAGCGAAATCACGGTGAAGCCGATTTCACGCGCCCCATCGAGTGCAGCCTCAAGCGGCGTCTTCCCCCGTTCGAGATTGCGCACAATGTTCTCGATCATGACAATTGCATCATCGACCACAAAGCCCGTGCCAATTGTCAGCGCCATGAGCGAGAGATTGTCGAGGCTAAAGCCCGCGAGCCACATAGCTGCAAAGGTCGCGATGATAGAGAGCGGCAGCGTAACACCTGCCACAATGGTCGCCGCCCCACTGCGCAAAAACAGCAGAACGACCATCACAACCAGCCCGACAGCCAGAACCAATGTGAATTGCACATCCGCCACTGAGGCGCGAATGGCCTGGGTGCGGTCATGCACGATCTCGATTCCCGTCCCTGCCGGGAGTGAGCGCTGCAGGCGCGGCAATTCGAGCTTCAGTCGATCAACGGTCGCAATAATATTGGCGCCGGGCTGTTTTTGCACATCGAGAATAATGGCGGGGCGACCGCGATACCAACCACCCACACGCGCATTCTCGAGCCCCTCAATCACCTCCGCCACATCGCGCAGCATGACAGGCGCATTGTTGCGATAAGCGACAACGACATTGCGATAGGCCTCAGCGGCATTGATCTGGTCATTGGCCGCGATTGTGTATGATTGCTGCGGCCCATCGAGCGCGCCTTTGGCACCTGCAACATTCGCGCCCACAACAGCGATGCGCAGATCTTCAAGCCCCATGCGATAGGCGGCCAGACGGGCAAGATCCGCCTGAATACGCACAGCAGGCCTGATGCCACCTTGAATGGAGACACGCCCCACGCCACTGATCTCCGACAGGCGCGGGCCCACAAGCGTATCTGTAAAATCACTCAAAGTGCGCAGCGGCAAAGTTTCAGAGGTGACAGCCAGAGTGATGATCGGCGCGTCAGCGGGATTCACTTTTGCATAGACGGGCGGATAGGGAAGATTGCGCGGCAAAGTGGCCGAGGCCGCATTAATCGCCGACTGCACATCTTGCGAGGCCGCATCAATATCGCGGTCGAGCTCAAATTGCAGCGTGATCTGGCTGAGACCGAAAGAGGATTGCGATGAGATCGACGTGAGCGCGGGAATTTGCCCAAGCTGACGCTCCAGCGGCGCAGTGACAATGGCCGCAATCGTATCAGGATTGGCACCGGGCAGACGCGTCGTGATCTGCATGGTGGGAAAATCCACCTGCGGCAAAGACGAGACCGGCAGACGCCAATAGCCCAGCAATCCGCACAGCAGAATGGCGACACCCAAGAGGGAAGTCGCCACGGGGCGGAGAATGAAGGGCGTCGAGACGCTCATCTGCTTCCGGCGCTGCCGCCAGCCTCTGTTTGGGAGCGGGCCCCACCGCGCTGCCCTTGTCCTTGTCCTTGCCCTTGTCCTGGCCCTTGTCCTGGCGGTCGTACTGGGCGCTGCGCTGCAGGCTCGCCGCCTTCGTTCTGCACACGCACGCTCGAGCCTTCGGTCAATTGTCCAAAGCCTGTAGTGACAAGATTGGTGCCCTCATCGACGCCTTCAATAACCGCCAGCCGCTCATCCTGACGCTGCACAGTGACAAGGCGCACACTCGCCTTGTTCTCAGCGCTGATCACATAAACAAACGGTCCCTTGGGGCCGCGCTGCACAGCGCCGCTCGGCACGGTTAGCACCTGCGTCAACAGGTCGACATAAACTCGCACATTGACGAATTGGCCGGGCCACAGAACAAGATCGCGATTGGGGAAGACAGCGCGCACACGCACCGTGCCTGTCGTCACATCCACCTGATTGTCCACAACCTCAATCTGGCCACGCTCAATCACCGTGCTGTTGTCAGGCTCCAAAACATCCACGGTCAAGGCACCGCGCGCCTGCCCAGCCACAATGGCGCGCAAATTCTGCTGCGGTAGATTGAAGACAGCTGCCACGGGGCGCAGCTGCGTGATCGTCACAAGACCCGAAGGATCGGTCGCACGGATAAGATTGCCAACATCGACCGCGCGCAGGCCCGTGCGCCCATCAATGGGAGCGGTGATCGTCGTGTGGTCAAGCATCGTGCGCGCATTGTCGATAATGGCTTGGTCGACGCGCACCTGCGCTTCGAGCTGCGAAACGAGGGCGCGCTGCGTATCAGCCTGCTGACGTGATCCAAAATTACCTGCCGCCAGCCGCGTATAGCGATCAAGATCAATGCGCGCATTTTCAAGCTGCGCCTCGTCCTGCGCCTTCTTGGCGACCGCCTGATCATATTGAGCCTGATAGCTGCGAGCATCGAGCAGAGCGAGCACATCGCCCTTCTTCACATCTTGCCCGTCGCGGAATTTCAGCTCGATCAATCGCCCTTCAACCTGCGCCCGCACGACCACCGTATTCAGAGCCTGCACAGTGCCCACAGCATCAATGGTCACAGGCACATTCTGGCGCTGCACGGGCGCGGTCAGAACCGGAATAACCTCGGCGCGATTGGCAGCGCGACGCCCAAAGAAACCGCCGCCCGCTGCCTGCGTGCGCTCAGCCGCAGGGCCGCCCAAAAAGGGCAAGCGCACAATGCCGAGCCAATGGGCGGCCAGCAGCAGCGCAAGGGCTGCCAAAGCATAGATGAGGATTTTCTTCATGGCGTAACAGTCTGGGGCGGAACCATGGGATCACTCAGGATGACTGCGACATCCTCCCGCGTCCAGCCGCCCCCCAGCGCCTGAAAGAGAGACACCACAGCTTGGAAACGCTGCAAGCGCACCTGCACCAGCAGATCCTGCGCTTGGAAATAGGTCAGCTGCGTATTGAGCAAAGTGACAATATCAATCGTGCCTTCGCGCAACCGCTCTTCGGTGATCAGATAAGCACGGCGGGAGGCCTCAACGACATTGCCCTGCAAGCGCTCACGCGATGTTGTTTGCTCCACCGCCACAAGCGCGTTCTCGACATCCGAAAGAGCGGTCAGGATAGCTTTGCGATAGATCTCCAAAGCCTCGATCTGGCGGCCTTCGGCCTGCTGCAACTGACCTTCCAGATTGCCACCCGAGAAGATCGGCGCGCTCAGGCCTTCAGCCAGCGAGGCCGCGAGCGCATCGGGGCGCAGCAAATTCTTGAGGGTGACGCTTTGCAAACCAAGCGATCCGGTCAGGGTGATCGTGGGCAAAAAGGCGGCGCGCGCAGCGCGCACACTGGCTTGTTGCGATGACAAGCGCCATTCAGCCGCTGCAATATCAGGGCGCTGCAGCATCAAGGCCACCGGAAGGCCCGCCTGAACGGCTGGCACTTTGAGACTGCGCAGGGAGCCACCGCGCAGCTGCAAACTCTCGGGCGTATGGCCCGCCAAAACAGCCAGCAAATTGCGCGTTTGCTGCAGGCTCTGTTCAAGCGCTGGCACATTGGCGCGCTGATTGGCGACAACGCTTTCTTGCTGCGCAAGATCAAGCGCCGTGCCTGTGCCAACCTCAAGCCGCGCGCGAATGGCATCGAGAACGCGTTCTGCAATGCGGATATTGTCGCGCGCAATGCGCAAACGATCCTGCGCGGCGAGCATCAGGAAATAACTGTTGCTGACAGAGGCGAGCGTGGCCACCACAGTCGCATCGCGATCATAGCGCGCAGCAAATGCGGCCTCTTGGGCTGAGCGCGCGGTGGCGCGATTGCGCCCGAACAGATCGAGCGTGTAGCTGGCGGTAAGGCCAAGATCGAAGCGGTTGCTGACGGTCGATGTGAAGGGCGCGCTGGTGGAACGCAATGTGCCGGGCGAGAGCGAGCGACTGGCGTCTTGCGTCAGGTTGAGTTGGGGATAAAGCGCCGCCCCTGAGCTGAGAGCCAAGCCCTCGGCCTGAATGATTCGCGCGCTCGCCGCTGCAATGTCGAGATTTTCGGAGGCGACCTCCCTCAGCAGGGCCACCAATTCAGCCGAGCCAAACTGTTTAGGCCAATCGCCGGGCGGCGGGGTCGGACGGCCCGAGTCCTTCAGGTAAGTATCTGGAATTTCAGGCAAAGACCCCGTCTGACGGGGCGCAGGCACGCAAGCGCCCAGCGCGGCTGCAATCAGTCCCGCGCCGCCAGCGCACAGAAGGCGCCGTCGCTCGATCTCGATATCCTGATTGCGCAAACCTGAAACCCTCAGCACAAACGCAAGTCTAGCTTGGATCGGGCTGGACCCGAAGTGCCCAGCCCAACCCCTCAGGCTCCTAGCGGCAGCAGACGGCTATTTTGCGACGGCGCGGCCAAGCTCACTCAGGCGGGTAGCTTGAGCTTTGGAATGACCTCAGCGCCAAAACGGTCCATCCCTTCAAACACGGGCATGAAGCGTAACATCACGCAGTTGATCCCAATGGCGGCATAGCGCTGCAGACGGTCCACCACGACCTCAGGCGTCCCAACAAGGCCACCGCCGAGCCCCTTCACCCCGCCCGCCATCAGCAGGCGATTGTCGCGCGCGCGCTCTTCAAGCTCATCAGCGCGACGTTGCGCCTCCGCCGTATTATCAGCGCAGAGCACAGCAGCGTTCAGCGTATAGTCGAGTTTGCGTCCCAGCCTCGCGCAGCGCTCATCCATGGCGCGCACATGAGCTTCAATGGCGGCGAAATTTTCTTCCCACTGCCGATGGCCGGGCGGCGCATCAACAAACCATGACTGGCAATGGCGCGCGACGACCTCCTTGCCAAGATCAGAACGGCTCGCCGCATAAATGCGCGGATGAGGCTTGGCGACGAGCTTTTGCGGCAAGCGCCCTTTGTGCAGCTGATAAAATGTACCCTCAAAACTGACTTCGGGCTGCGTCCACAGGCCCGTCATAATGGTCAAAAATTCATCCATGCGGCGATAGCGCGCCTCGCCCTCGTCGAGCCAGCCGCCATTGCCATAAGTGTCCATCTCCTCGCGCCACCAACCATTGACGATGTTGATGGCACAGCGCCCCTGCGTGAGATTGTCGAGCGTCGCGCCCATCTTCGCAGTCACCTGCGGAGACAGAATGCCCGGATGAACCGCAACGATCAGCTCCATCTTGCGGATATGTTGCGACAGAGCGCTGGCAAGCACCCAGCTTTCATATTCAGCACCGATGAAGCGCTCGGCAACCAAGCTCGTTTCAAAGCCGAGCGCTTCAGCTTTTTGCAACGTCACGCGTGCCAGTTCGAAGTGATCTTCGATCCCCTCTTCCCCACCACGCAGCGGCGTCCAGCAGCCAAAGCGCATGCTCGCCTCCTATCTCACGACATAGGCATTCGCTGTCTCGGCGAGCATGGAGTCGAGCTTGAAGGGACGCTGCAATTCCCCACCCTCAAACATCATGTCAGCGGTTTTCTGCCAAACGGGCAGATTGATCTTGCAGGTCCATTTATTGACTGGCACCTGCTCAACAAGATCAGCGGCAAGGCCCGTATATTCAGCAATCAGCGCGCGGGCGCGAGCTTTGTCTGCGGCCATATAATCAGCTGAGTCGCAGATGGCCTGCGCAAATTTCTTCATCGCGTCCTGATTTTTGGCGACAAATTCCTTACGGCCATACCAGCCACCAATCGGCTGTTCGGGCAGCGATTCAAGATAGTCATAGGCCAGAATGGTGGCGAAGTCGGAGTTGCGGAACAAAGTCGTCCACGGATCAAGCGAGGCAACAACTTCGATCTGTTTGGCGCGCAACGCATCGACCTGCGAGGCATAGGGCATTTCGAGGAATTTAAAATCATTCGGGCCAACGCCATTGCGCTTCAGCAGAGCCTGAATGGCCACTGTCTTTTGCGTATGTGTGCCCGAGATCGCAATCGTCTTGCCCTTCAGATCAGCGAGCGTTTTGATATTGGAATCTTTGCGCACGACGATTGAGCCTGTGTCGGGCGCTGAAGCCTGCGACGTTTCATTGCCCACGATCAGCTGCAGATCAAAGCCACGCTCCACCGCCACCATGGCTGTACCGGGGATGGTGAGAACAAGATCGACACTACCCCCGCGCTGGGCTGCGATGGCTTCATTGCCGTTGCGAAATTCGATCAGCTCGACATTGAGCCCGTTCTTTTCAAACAGGCCTGCCTTTTTGGCAGCATAGAGATTGGTGAGTGAGCCTTGCTTGAGCGTACCGACCCGCAGGGCTGGCTTGTCTTGCGCCATGGCACCAAAGCTGAATGACACGGCGATAGCGCTCGCCATGGCGAGCCGCGCAATTGCAATCATGGTCTCCTCCCTGCAGCGCTCTGCGGCGCCCATAGGCCCATCTGACAATGAGCGCACAGGGAATGCAAGCGGCCCCGAAGGGCCACCTGATGTCGCATGATCCTACTTGGCCGGAGCTTCCATAATGGCCTTGGCGCGCGCGATAATCTCGGGCGGCGCATTGACGATGGATTCGGCGACCTTCTGCGAGTCAGCCCCCGTGCCGGGGCTGATATCCATACCCGCCCGCGCGGCTTCCGCCAGAAACTCAGGATCCTTCATCACTGCATCAAAAGCGGCCCGCAGCACAGCGACACGCTCGGCTGGAACATTGGGCGTTGTCACCAAAGAGCGCGACAGATCCGTATCAGCCGAGAAGAACTCCAGCAGCTTGCGATCCTCGGGCTTGCTGGCAAGCTCAAGCAGCAGCGGCACATCGGGCAGATCGGGGTGACGCTTCAATCCGACCTGAACAAGAATATTGATCTTCTTATCGCGCAGCCATTCGGGCTTGGTCGATTTCCAGGAGGCCCATGAGTTGGAGCCACGCCCACTCACTTCGCCGCGCTCCATCGCCAGATTGACTTCATTGCCGCCGGGATAACCCATCACCAGGCGAAACTTCATCCCCGCAACCGCATTCAGCAAAGCTGGATAAAGCGCGCCGGCTGTCCCCATGGGCGCACCCACGACGAGCTCTTGCGTGCGCACTTGCTCAATGGAGGTGATGCCCGATGTGTGCCAGGAGTTGATGACATTGGGCGCACTGGTCGTATTGCCGATCCAGATCAATTTGCGCGTATCGAACTCAATACCCGGCATCTGCACGGCTTGCGCGGCCATCATATTCTGCATGATCATATGCATGACCGTGCCATCGCGCGGCGCCATATTCGACACATAATTGGCAGCCTGAATACCGCCACCGCCGGGCATGTTGCGCGGCACGATGAGCGGTTCACCGGGGATATATTTACCCATAAAGCGCGCCACCAGACGGGCGCGATAGTCATAGTCATTGCCCGCCGATGTGCCGATGATGAGATTGATCGTCTTGCCGCGATAGAAGTCTGCGACCGATTGGGCCTGCGCCAGTCCTGCTGCTCCAACCGAACAGGCAAGCACGGCAAAAAACTGCAACGCCGTGCGTCTGCTTGCTGTCATGATATCCTCCCTCGGGCCTTGCGCCCTTGTCGGTGCCATTCTCTGTCGAAAGCACGAGAATCACAACCCTTTGACCCGCCTCTCCCGATCCTTATGATGCGCCTCAATGAGGGGGAGAGAGCGCCCAAGTTCAAGACCCGGCCTATCGCAAGGCTGGGCCGAGCCTGGGCTCCATGCAGCGGCCACAGTGGTGCGCTCATCTCCTCCACGCAGAGGATGAACATGACAGACCGCACCGCGCTCGCTGATGCCGCCAATCTCGAAGATTTGCGAGAGCTGCTGAATCCGCTCGAATTCATGGCGGGCTGGAACAAACACGAGCCCTCTTTATGGAAAGAGCCGCGCACACAATTCCGCCCCTTCATGTGGCACTATGGCGATGCAAAAGCGGGCCTTGATGCCGCCGGCCGCCTGATCAATGCCGAGCAAGCTGAGCGCCGCAATCTTTTCATGGTCAATCCGATTGAGGGCAATCACTACGCAAGCCTGCGTACACTCGTCACCGCCTATCAGATGATCCTGCCCGGAGAGACCGCGCGCACGCATCGCCACTCACCCAATGCGCTGCGCTTGGTGATGGATGTTGCAGATAAATGCTACACAATTGTCGATGGCATTCGCATCGACATGGAACCGGGCGATGTTTTGCTTACACCCGGCATGAGTTGGCATGGTCACGGCAATGATGGCTCACGCCCCGGCTATTGGATTGATTATCTCGATGTGCCGCTGGTGCATCTGCTGGAGCCCATGTTCTTTGATCTGTGGGACGGATTGCAGCCGGTCGAACAGACAACACGCGATCACCCCTTCGTCTTCACGCTTGCCAGCACACGCGCGCAATTAAAAGACGCCAAGACCGATGACTATGGCCGCAAGCGCATTCAACTCGACGCGCCCTCCATGCCCACCACAGCCCTCTATATGCAGGAGCTGCTGGCTGGTCAGTCGACCCGCACCCTACGTTCAACTGAAAATCAGATCATCTCTGTCGTAAGCGGTCGCGGCACGACGCAAGCAGGCGGCGAAACCTTCCAGTGGGAACGGGGTGACACAATCGTGCTCCCCACCTGGAACGCCGTGCGCCACACAGCCAGCGAAGATGCCCTGCTTTTTTGCGTCTCAGATTTGCCGGTTCATGAGAAACTCGGCTTCGCGCGCCTGCAAGCAGAGGACTAAAGGCTAGATTTTAGGCAAACGCCCAAAATTACAGCGCGAAACGTTACAACCTGCCCTCGCCAGCGGCACTATCACGATAGTCTTGCTGGTATGTGCCTTGCTTTGATTTTAGCCTGTCCTTGGCGGCAATCGTGGCGGGAGTTCGGGCGTGGGGCAAAAGCCATTCTTTGATGAGATGACGACAGCGGGTGGCGACATCCGCGCCGTCTACAGGCGCATTGCCCAGTGGCTGGAACAATCGCCGCCTGAATTGCTCGCCTCTCGCCGCCATCAGGCCGAGCTGATGTTCCGCCGTATCGGCATCACTTTCGCGGTCTATGGCGATCAGGATGCGACCGAGCGCTTGATCCCCTTCGACATCATTCCGCGTGTTCTGTCGCGCAGCGAATGGACGCGGCTTGAGAAGGGCCTGATCCAGCGTGTCACCGCGCTCAATGCCTTCCTCGCCGATCTTTATGGCACAGGCGAGATCCTCAAAGCAGGGATCGTTCCCTCTGACATCATCTATCGCAACCCCGCCTATCGCCCCGAAATGGCGGGCCGCCCCGTGCCGCATAATATCTATGTCCATATCGCAGGCATTGATGTGGTGCGTGTGGATGAAAATGACTTCTATGTTCTGGAAGACAATGCGCGCACTCCCTCCGGCGTCTCTTATATGCTCGAGAACCGCGAAGTGATGATGCGCCTTGTGCCAGATCTCTTCGCTGCTTGCCGCGTAGCACCTGTTGAGAATTATCCCGAACATTTGCGCGCTTGTTTGCGCTCTGTCGCACCGCTCAGCGCAGGCGGCGACCCCACCATCGTTGTGTTGACGCCAGGCCAATATAATTCGGCCTATTACGAACATTCGTTTCTGGCTGACAAACTCGGCGTGGAATTGGTAGAGGGCCGCGATCTTCTGGTGCGCGATGGCTTTGTCTATATGCGCACCACACAGGGGCGCAAACGCGTCGATGTGATCTATCGTCGCCTTGATGATGATTTTCTTGATCCGCTCGCCTTCCGTCCTGACAGTGCATTGGGTGTGCCGGGTTTGATGAGCGTCTATCAAGCGGGCAATGTCACGCTCGCCAATGCTGTTGGTACCGGGGTTGCCGATGACAAGGCCGTTTACACCTATATGCCCGAGATCATCCGCTTCTATACGGGCGAAGAACCGATCCTGAAGAATGTGCCGACATGGCGCTGCCGCGAGCCTGAAGCTCTAAAATATGTGCTCGATCATTTGCCCGAGCTCGTCGTTAAAGAAGTCAATGGATCGGGCGGCTATGGCATGCTGGTTGGCCCGCATGCTTCCAAAGACGAGATCGCGACTTTCGCGCAGAAGTTGAAAGCAGATCCTGCCAATTTCATCGCGCAGCCGACCCTGTCGCTCTCCACTTGCCCTGCCTCATTCGCGCAAGGCATCGGCCCGCGCCATGTGGATCTGCGCCCCTTTGTGCTGTCAGGCGCTGATGGCGTGCGTGTTGTGCCAGGTGGCCTGACGCGCGTGGCGTTGAAAGAAGGCTCGCTGGTGGTGAATTCAAGCCAAGGCGGCGGCACCAAAGACACTTGGGTCATCGACGACCCGCAAGCGGTTTGAGGCGATCATGCTTTCTCGCACAGCCGACAATCTCTTCTGGTTTGCACGTTATATGGAGCGTGCAGATTTCATCGCGCGGATCGCCAATACGACGCGGCGTCTGGCCTCACTGCCCTCTGGCGATGGCGGAGCGGCCAATGAATGGGAGGCCGCACTGTCGGCCGCTGGCGCGCTTGAGCCTTATGAGGCTGTCCATGGCGCGGTTGATCCTGACAAGGCGGTCGACTTTCTGCTCTTTGATGCGCGCAACCCATCCTCCATCGTCAATTGCATCGAATCTGGCCGCGTCAATGCGCGCGCTGTGCGCACCGCTCTCACCATTGAGACATGGGAGACGATCAACGCTGGTTGGCAAGAGATGAAGAAGGTGCAGCGCCAACACGCACAAAAACCGCTCGACACAGAAGAGCTGGTCGCCTTTCTCGATATGGCGATGAAGCTGGCACTTGACGTCGATGGCTCTGCTTATCGCACCATGCTGCGCAATGATGCCTATTGGTTCTCGCGCCTTGGCCTTTATGTGGAACGCGCCGATAACACCGCGCGTATTCTTGACGTGAAATATAATATCCTGTTGCCCGAGACAGAGGCGGTGGGCGGCTCGCTGGATTATTTCCAGTGGAATGCCATCTTGCGCGCGGTCTCGGCCGTCACCTCCTATCACTGGATCTATCGTGAAGGCGTCAAGCCTTGGCTGATTGCAGATCTGCTCATCCTGCGCCCCGAAATGCCGCGCTCACTGATTGCTTGCTATGGCGAGATCGTACGGTTTTTGGATGCGATCGCTAATGCCTATGGCCGTCAGGGCGCAGCCCAACGCCGCGCAAGACAGACCTATACCAAGCTGCAAAATGCCACAATGAAGCAGGTCTTCACCACCGGCCTGCATGAATTCCTGACTGAATTCATCGAGGATAATTACGAAATCGGTGGCGCCATCGCTGAACAATATCTGCTCGACTGAGGCGTTCCATGCGTATCCGCGTTCAGCACGAAACGACCTATCAATTCCAGACACCTGCACGCGCGGTCTTGCAGGTTCTGCGCATGACGCCGCGCAATTTCGAAGGCCAACATGTTGCTAATTGGCGCATCGATGTGAATATGGACTGCCGCCTGACGACAAGCGAAGATGCCTTCGGCAATATCGTCCACGAATTCAGCGCCGACGGCCCTGTGAGCAGTTTTGCTGTTCTGGTGGAGGGCGAAGTCGAGACCTCCGACACAGCCGGCGTCGTGCGTGGCACGCGTGAAAATTTCCCAGCTGAACTCTATCTGCGCCCCACAGATCTCACGCAGGCCAATCCGAAGCTCAGCACATGGGCTCATGATGTCACCAGCGAGGCGAGCGACCAGCTCGGCAAATTGCATCTGCTTTTGGCCGCCTGTCACAGCCACGCAGCTTTCGACCCTGCGCTTGGCGAGGCGACAGCGCTTGAGACCTTCGCAGCCCAAAGCGCCAATGCCGCTGGGCTCGCCCATCTCTTCATGGCAGCATCGCGCAGTCTGGGCGCGCCAGCCCGCTGCATCAGCGGCTATGTGCTGCGTGAAGAGCCTGTCGGCCCTGAATCGCTTCATGTCTGGGCCGAGGCCCATGTGCCCGGCCTTGGCTGGGTCGCTTTTGACCCCGCCTATGATCATTGCCCGTCAGATCGTCACATTCGTATAGCCTGCGCCCTCGATTATCTGGGCGCACGGCCTGTGCGTGCCAGCCACTCTGGCCATGGCGAAGACGCCAAAATGGATATACGCGTGGTGGAAACCCAAGCTCAACGACAATGGCAGAGCTGACCAGCACCGATCAGGGGTGAAGAGGATGACTTATTGCTGTGGCCTGCTCGTTCGCGAGGGCCTTGTCATGATTGCCGACACACGCACCAATGCGGGGCTCGATAATATTTCGACCTATCGCAAGCTGCATATGTTCATCTCACCGGGTCAGCATGTGATGATGATTGCCTCGGCTGGCAATCTGTCAGCTACGCAAAGCATTTTGCATCTGGTGAGCGAGGGTTTTGAAAATCCTGAGACCAAAGAGACGGAACGTCTGGTTGATTGCAAAAGCATGTTTGATGCAGCCCAATTGATCGGGCGCGCCATTCGCCGCGTGCAACATGTCGAGGGCGAGGCCTATGGGCAAAGCAATGTGAGCTTTGAGGTCTCTTTCATCTTCGGGGGTCAGATCGCGGGCGAAGCCATGCGGCTCTTCATGATCTATTCAGCCGGCAATTTCATCGAATGTTCGCAGGATGCGCCTTTCTTCCAGATCGGCGAATATAAATATGGCAAGCCTGTGCTCGACCGCGCGGTGAATTTTGAGACCAGTCTTGATGATGCGCTGAAGGTCGCGCTGGTTTCGATGGATTCCACTATGCGCTCCAATCTGGGCGTCGGCCTGCCGGTGGATATTGCCACCAGTCGCCGTGGCACGATTGAGCTGGAAGTGAACCAGCGCATTGATCATACCGAGCCTTATTTTCATGATCTGCGCGACCGTTGGTCGACCGCCCTCAAAGCAGCCCATGCCAGCATTCCTGCCCCGCCCTATGCCAAGCGCAAAAGCTGAGGCCACGGCAAGCTGTCTTGCGCTACCCCAAAAACGGGTCTAGGATTCCTTTATGCCGTGGGGTGCCACCAAACTGGTGGCTGAGATCATACCCGTCGAACCTGATCTGGTTAGCGCCAGCGGAGGGAAGGCGAAGCAGGGCCGCTAGGCCCGAGCAATCTCAAATCCTCACGCGATCATCATAAGGCCAGCGCCAAGCGCTGGACCGCAGGAGGACGCGACATGAATGTGCAGCCCAAGCGCAGCGCACTGATTCCCGAGACCGTAACGACCGGCCCGTTGACCGGCTCGCGTAAAGTCTATTACTCGCCCGCCAGCCATCCCGAGCTGCGCGTCCCCTTCCGCGAGATCACGCTCACAGATCCCAATGAAGCGCCTGTGCGCGTCTATGACGCCTCTGGCCCCTATACAGAAGTGGATGCGCGCATTGACCTGTCGAAGGGCCTTGCCCCCGCGCGCAGCTGGCTTGCCAAGCGCGAAGGTCTTGAGACCTATGAGGGCCGCGAAGTAAAGCCCGAGGACAATGGCGAAGTGACGGGCGACAAGCTCGTTCAGCCCTGCCCTGCCAATCGCAAGCCCTTGCGCGGTCAAGATGGCAAGCTCGTCACACAATATGAATTCGCTCGCGCAGGTATCATCACCGAAGAGATGATCTATGTCGCGCATCGCGAAAATCTCGGCCGCGAGAAGATGCTGGAGAATGCGGAAGAGAAGATCGCTGATGGCGAGAGCTTTGGCGCCTCTGTGCCTGCTTTCGTCACGCCCGAATTCGTGCGCGATGAGATCGCACGTGGCCGCGCGATCATCCCCTGCAACATCAACCATCCCGAGCTTGAGCCGATGATCATCGGCCGCAACTTCCTCGTGAAGGTGAATGCCAATATCGGCAATTCGGCTGTGACCTCCTCTGTGGCTGAAGAAGTCGAGAAGATGGTGTGGTCGACCCGTTGGGGCGCCGATACGGTCATGGATCTGTCGACCGGCCGCAACATCCACAATATCCGCGACTGGATCTTGCGCAATTCGCCAGTCCCGATCGGCACCGTGCCGTTGTATCAGGCGTTGGAGAAGGTCGGTGGCGACCCCATCAAGCTGACATGGGAAATCTTCCGCGATACGCTCATCGAACAGGCTGAGCAGGGTGTCGATTATTTCACCATCCATGCTGGTGTGCGTTTGGCTTATGTGCCGCTCACCGCCAAGCGCGTGACGGGCATTGTCTCGCGCGGCGGCTCGATCATGGCACGTTGGTGCTTGGCCCATCACCAAGAGAGCTTCCTCTACACCCATTTCGAAGAGATCTGCGACATCATGCGCAAATATGATGTCTCCTTCTCGCTGGGTGATGGCCTGCGCCCCGGCTCGATTGCCGATGCCAATGACCGCGCGCAATTTGCTGAGCTCGAGACGCTCGGCGAACTCACCAAGATCGCTTGGGAGAAGGGCTGCCAAGTCATGATCGAAGGCCCCGGCCATGTGCCGATCCACAAGATCAAGATCAATATGGAAAAGCAGCTCAAGGAGTGCCACGAAGCGCCCTTCTACACGCTTGGACCGCTGACCACCGATATTGCACCCGGTTATGATCACATCACGTCAGGCATTGGCGCGGCGATGATCGGCTGGTTTGGTTGCGCCATGCTTTGCTATGTCACGCCGAAGGAACATCTGGGCCTTCCGGATCGTGACGATGTGAAGGTCGGTGTCATTACCTATCGCATTGCTGCTCACGCGGGCGATCTGGCCAAGGGTCATCCAGCTGCGCAGATCCGCGATGATGCTTTGTCGCGTGCACGTTTCGACTTCCGTTGGGAAGACCAGTTCAATCTGGGCCTGGATCCCGACACAGCGCGCACCTATCATGATGAGACCCTGCCGAAGGACGCACATAAAGTGGCGCATTTCTGCTCCATGTGCGGTCCAAAATTCTGCTCGATGAAGATCACGCAGGATCTGCGCGTCGAAGCGCAGGCCCTGCTGGACAATGAAAAGGCTGTCCTTGAAGGCATGGCCGAGAAGAGCAAAGAATTCCTTGAGGGCGGCGCCGCCCTCTATGTGAAATCCTGAGCTGACGGGCGGGCCTTAGCGCCCGCCCCTTTTTCCAAACAACCAATTTCATGCGCGCAGAGCGCCACCCTGATCCATGCCTGAAAGGATGCGACGATGACGCAGATCTCCCGCCGCCGTGCCACGCAGCTTCTCTGTGCTGGTTGCGCGCTTCCACTTCTGGGCCGCAGCAGCTTTGCCCAACAGGGCCGCATCCGCATCGGCGTGATGGGTGATCTGTCGGGCTATTCTATGGAGATCGGCGGGCCGGGCGCTGTCATTGCCACGCGCATGGCGGTGGAGGATCATGGCAGCAAGGCGGCAGGCATGAGCGTGGATGTCATTCAGGCTGACTTTCTCAACAAGCCCGATGTTGCTGCACAGATCGCGCGCCGCTGGTTTGATGTTGAGAATGTCGATGCGATCACCGATCTGCCCAATACGCCCTCAGCCCTGGCTGTCGCCCGTCTTGGCAAAGAGCGCGAAAAGATCATTCTCGTCGCGGAAGCCGCCACACCCGAACTCACCACCGGCCAATGCTCCCCCACCACCGTCCACAGCGCGGATGACACCAATGCTCTTGCAGCAGGCACGGCTAAAGCCCTGCTGGAACGCGGGCTCAAGAGCTGGTTCTTCCTCACCGCTGATTTCGGCTTTGGCCATCAGATGCAGGCCTCCGCAGAGCGCGTGTTGCGCGAAGGCGGCGGTACGGTTGTGGGCACAGTGCGCCATCCGCTCGCAGCCTCAGACTTCTCGTCCTTCTTGCTGCAAGCGCAAGCCTCCAAAGCGCAGGTGATTGCATTGGCCAATGTCGGCGAAGACACGACCAATGCGATCAAACAGGCCTCTGAATTTGGTCTCATGTCCGGCCAGCAAGTCGTCGCAGGTCTGCTCATGGTCATCAGCGATATTCGCGCGCTCGGCCTTGATGTCGCCAAGGGCCTTTATGTGACCGAGGGCTTTTATTGGGATGCCAATGAGGCCGCGCGCGACTTTGCGCGCCGCTTTGCCGCTCGCAACAATGGCAAAATGCCAACCAAGGCCCATGCGACAAATTACATTGGTGTGCGCCACTATCTGCGCGCGATTGAAGCAGCTGGCACCAAAGAGCCCAAAGCTGTGATGGCCAAGATGCGCGACATGCCGGTCGATTATCTGGGCAAGCCCGCCACGCTGCGCGAAGATGGCCGCATGACCTATGATCTGGATCTATTTCAGGTGAAGAGCCGTCAAGAGTCCAAAGGACCCTACGACTTTTACAAACAGATCCGCACGATCACATCGGCGGAGGCTTTCCCGCCGATGGATCCCAAGACCTGCACCATGCTGGCAAAGTAAGAGCGCTCAGTCGCGGTGGATCGGATCGATCCACTTCACTGTTTGTGGCACTTCGACAGGCTCGATGTCGAGATTGATGGACGTTGCCTGCCCATCGCTACGCACAAGCACGCATTCCAGCGTCTCATCCTCGCTTGCATTGATCTCCTGATGCGGCACATAGGGCGGCACGAAGATAAAATCGCCCGGCCCCGCTTCGGCGGTAAATTCGAGAGTGTCGCCCCAGCGCATTCGCGCCTTGCCGCGCACAATATAAATCACGCTCTCGAGCGGCCCATGGTGATGCGCGCCCGTCTTGGCGCCCGCATGAATATGCACAGTGCCAGCCCACAGCTTTTGCGCACCCGCGCGCGCAAAGTCGATCGCCGCTGCGCGGTTCATGCCCGGCGTCTGCGCCACAGCTGAAGGATCCACGCTATCGCCGGGGATCACACGCACGCCATCATATTTCCAACGAGGTTCTGTGCTCATACGCGCCTCCTCATAAGAAAACCTCCCGCAGGATGACCGGCGGGAGGCAGTAGGCTTAGTTCTGATAGACCTTGCGGACCTTTTCCACCAAGTCCGGCGGCAGGTCACTCACTTGCCTGACGAGTTGCTGCAACTCCTCGCCCTTCATCGGATTGTGCGACATGCGCGCCTTGGCCAAATCGGCCTTGAACTCGGGATCCTCCATCGTCGCATCAAAGGCGCGGCGCAGAGCCTCCACACGATCAGCCGGCACACCCGCTGTGGTGAAGAAAGATGTACCAACTTCTGTTGCGTTCAAGATGGCGCTCAGAATGCGGCGCTCCTCTTCAGTGCGCGCGAAAGAGATCGCAGTCGGCACTTCAGGGATTTCAGGATGAGGCTTCAACGCGAATTGAACCGGGATCGAGACTTTCTTGTCCGGATACCAGGTGGGATGCGCACCCTTCAGCGCTTCCCATGAGGTCGAATGACCCTCGACTTCACCGCGCTCCAGCGCCAGCATGGCTTCATTCGAGCCCTTATAGCCCATGACGAGCTTATATTTGGTGCCGAACAGATTGTTCATGACGGTGGGATAGATCGACACGGTGGAGCCTGCGCCCGTCCCGGCCAAAGTCACTTCCGTCTTCAACGTATCTTCATGGGTCTTCACTGGAACCGTATTCCAGATCATCACCATATTGATCAGCGGCGAGATGCGGCCAATCCAGTTCAAGTCGCCCGTCTTGTAGCGCACACCCGGCGTACCGAGTTTCTCATCAAGCGCAACGGTGGGCGCACCAATGGCAATGGCAGTCCCATCCTTGGGAGCGGTTGCTGCCATCTGGTTCATCACCAGAAAGCTGCCAGCGCCCGGTTGGTTGCGCGCAATCACATTGGGATGGCCGGGGATATGCTTACTCAGATGCTGCGCCAGAATACGGGCATAGATGTCATTGCTGCCACCGGGCGGATAGCCGATGGCCAGATCCACAGTCTTGCCCTTGTAAAACTGCTCGGGGGTCTGTGCTTGGGCCATGCCACAAGCAAGAATGGAGAGAGCAAGGCCGGCGGCGGCGCGCGTCAAAATGGTCATGTCATCCTACCCTTGAAGGGACTTAGCGTTTGTAGCGCCCTTCTACACCGCCCCTCCGCCAAGGTCACGGGGTCGAAGCCCGGAATTTCATCACGCAAAGCCCACATTTTCGGGATCTTCTGCCGCACCTTCAGCAAAAACCGCCCCCCGCCTCCCTTTAATCTTGACACTGCCACGACCCCCACCCTATACCCCGCAGGCTTTCGCGCGGCAGGCTCTGCCACCGCGTCGGGGCGGAGTAGCTCAGCTGGCTAGAGCAGAGGAATCATAATCCTTGTGTCGGGGGTTCGAGTCCCTCCTCCGCTACCATTGCTTTTGCATGGTACAGGCTTAGTCGCATTGAGCGCTCTCACTTCACATTCACCTCCCTCGATCTGCCGCAGATTTTATACCTCCTCATGACTTGACCTTTTGCGGCCCGGGCTCTCCCTTGTGGGAAAGGCCTTTGGGCCGGGAAACGCAACAGGATGGGCAGATGGGTGAGCAGGTTTTACGCGGCAAAGTGGCCGTGGTGACAGGTGGCAGCAATGGCATTGGCGCGGCCACGGTGCGGCGTTTGGCAGGTGCTGGCGCTGATATTGTGATTGGCTATCACGCCAGCCGCGAACGCGCTGAGGCGCTCTTGCAGAGCCTGCCCGCAGGTCGCCACCGCGTGGCGCAGCTCTCACTCCAAGAGCCGCAGACATTCCACGCACTCGCCAGCGAATTGCGCGAGGCTTTTGGCACCATTCATATCCTCGTCAATTCCGCTGGCTTCACCAAGCCCATTCGCCATGCGGATCTGGATGCCTTGAGCGATGAACTCTTCGAGCAGATTCTCGTCGCCAATGTGCGCGGCCCTTGGTCGGCCATTCGTGCGCTCGCGCCATTGCTTAAGGCCTCGGGCGATGGCGTCATCGTGAATGTCTCGTCGATCTCGGGCTTCACGGGCTCGGGCAGCAATATCGCTTATTGCGCCTCCAAAGCTGCGCTCGACACAATGACCATGTCACTGGGCCGCGCCTTGGGACCTGATATCCGTACCATGTGCGTCTCACCCGGCGCTGTGGCGACAGATTTTGTTGAGGGACGCGGGCGCACGGAACTTGAAGAGGGCGCAAAATCCACACCGCTCAAGCGCGTGGTCGAACCTGAAGATGTGGCGGATGCGATTTTCGCTTGCGCCACTTTGCTCAAAGTCTCCACTGGCTGCCGCATCATCACCGACGGCGGCCGACATCTTTAAAAGCAACAACTCGTCTGGAGGAAGCTCAATGACTTTTCATCTCTCGCGCCGTGCGCTTGTCGCTGGCCTTGCTGGCACGGTTTGCGCACCCCATGTCGCCCGCGCTGCCTGGCCTGAACGTCCCGTCTCCATCGTCCATGGCTTTGGTGCTGGCGGCAATGCCGATGTTGTAGCCCGTATCATTGCAGAAGCCTTGTCGCAAAAGATCGGCACGCAATTCATCGTCGAACCCAAACCCGGCGCGGGCGGCACTTTGGCCGCCGCCTATACGAGCCGCGCCAAGCCTGATGGACATACGCTGGCCGTCTTGCCCGGCGGCCATCCCGTTGCAGCAGCCATCTACAAGAACCTGCCCTATCGCACCGTCGAGGACTTCACATGGATCAGCCTGATGACGGATTATCCGTTCATTCTGGCGACCTATAACGAACATCCGGTGAAGTCGGTCGCTGATCTCATCACCTATGGCAAACAAGCCAAAGAGCCCATGCTCTGCGCCAATGTCGGCAATGGCAGCGGCCAGCATCTGTCGGGCGAATTGCTCGCCTCTTTGTCGGGTGTGCCGCTGAAGCCGGTCCCCTATAAGGGCGGCTCTGAAGGCATGCTCGATGTCATCGGCCAGCGCGTTGATCTCATCATCGACACGCCCACTGTCTTGCTCGAACCCGTGCGTGCGGGCCAGATCCGCGCATTGGGCGTCACAGGGTCCAAGCGCTTCTTTGCCCTGCCGAATGTGCCCACCATCGCCGAAGGCGGCGTGAAGGGTTACGACACATCCTCCTGGCTTGGTCTTGCTGGACCTCCCGGCATGCCCGAAGATCTCGCATTGCGGCTCAATGTCATCATCCGCGAAGTGCTGGCCGATCCAGCGGTGATCAAAAAGCTCAATATGATCGGCAGCAATGTCGCACCCACCAGCGGCGTGGAATTGCGAGACAAAGTCGCCGAAGAAGTCGTCAAATGGACGAAGGTTGTTCAAGACGCAAAGATCGAGCGTCTGTGAGAGGCATCCGGCGGCCTGCACCCGCGGGCCGCCGCTTTGGGCCAAGGTCGTAGCGACAGGCGGTTGCCCTTCATCAAAATTTGTTTGATGATGAGCCTATGGTCTCACTAGATAATCTTCTCGTCTTCACGCGCATTGTCGAACTGGGCAGCTTCACGGCGGCGGGCAAGAGCTTGCGCATGTCGGTGGCGCTCGTCAGCCATCGCATCAAGCGCCTGGAAGAACAGCTCCATTGCCAATTGTTCACGCGCACGACGCGCAAAACCATCCTCACCGATCAAGGCCGCATCTTCTATCAACATTGCCTTGAAGTGCGTGATGCCTGGCAGCGCGCAGAGGCCAGTATTTCAGATGCAGGCGGTGCACCGCGCGGCAGCCTCAAAGTAACAGCACCTTTGGGCTTTGGACGGCGCGTTGTTGGCCCCATGGTGTCGCGCTATCGCGTCGGTCATCCCGAGATTGATGTGCGCCTGCGCCTGTCCGACCATATTCTTGATCTCTTCACTGAGGGCGTGGATGTGGCGGTGCGCATGGCGACCCTGCCGGACTCCTCGCTCATCGTGCGCAAGATCGGCGATATTGATCGCATTCTATGCGCCTCACCCAGCTATCTGGAGGCCAATGGCACGCCGCGCGAGATCGAGGATCTGGCGCAGCACAATTGCCTGCTGCTGCGCTTTCCCGGCTCGCCGCAATATCGCTGGACCCTGCGCAAGGGTGGCCAACCTGTGACCATCGCTGTGCAAGGTCATATGGATGTGGATGATGGCGATGTGCTCACACAATGGGCGCTCGATGGCGCCGGCATTGCGCTCAAACCCGTCTTTGAAATTGCGGACCATCTCAAATCAGGTCGGCTTGTTCCGGTACTGCAACGCCATGCGCCAGAGCCTGTGACGCTTGCCGTACTCCATGCCTATAACCGCATGGCACCGCCGAAAGTCAAAGCCTTTGCGGATATGATTGTCAGCGAAGCGCGCAGCCATATCGCACAAGCGCTCGACGGACTTGTGATGCCGCCCGAAAGCCCCGCCCCCGCGCGCAAGGCCACCGCTGCTACCAAGAAGCGCAAAAGCGCAACGCGCTAAGATCAGCGATTGGACACGACACGGCATTCATCTGTGCGCTTGGTCCTAACCTACTTCAATCGTTTCACTGGTTGCCGCAGAACTGTTTTAAGTTTCTCCGCTGCAGTCCTGCGTGGATCGCTTAAATAGATCTCGTGATGGATACCCGTTAAGGCAAAATTATTCGCTGGAACGAATTCCTCATGCATCTTTTTTAGAATGGGGCCTTCAGCGTCATATGGCCCAATATGCAAAGTTTGCACGACCTGACCCTCGTTCAGGGAAGCAACGCGAACGCGCTGAATATCAGGATTATTTTTCTTTTCTCGCGCTGCACGAAACGCCTTTTCGATAGATGAATCTTCAATGAAATCTGGAACTAGGGTCATCATAGTCCATGACCATTTATCCTTCATTCTCGATATAAAGTGTTTTGGATCTTCAGCCCACCATAGTCCCTCAAGAGGAGGAACAATATAATCCGTTCCTAATTCGTTTTTAGCGATGAACTTGAGTGTATAGGATATCGTAAACAGCGCTTCGATGGCCGCCCTATAGCTTGGAGCGGTATTTGGATCACCGCTCCCGTCGATCATAAAATACCTTAAAGGCGGAACCTCCAAAACAATAAAGCCGCCAACAGGGCCGCTGTATAAGGCCTGAAATTGCTTCTTTATATCGATCTTTTTCATTGCATCCTCGGATCACTCATTGATGATACAAAAATCGACAACTCCGTCGCACTTCAAATGATAGACAAGCTGACTCGGCGAGCGAATTGGTTCAGCACCTGAACAACAATGCCTTCTCGATAAACATGCTCGCGCTCGGCAGTAAACAGATTCATATTGAAAGTGCGAAGGCCCGACCAAGCCAAGGCTTTCCAGTTTCTAAGCATAAAAAGACGCGCAAAAGCGCAACGCGCTCAAATCAGCGATTGGACACGACACGGCATTCATCCGTGCGCTTGCCGCCATTGCCATAGGCATAGGTGATGGTCGCCGTGTAGCGATAGCTGAAGGTGAAATCGGTCCCGCGCCCTTCAACAAAGCCAGCACCGGTGATCGTGCCATTCTCTTTGCGCAGATTGCGGAAGACATGGCGCGTCTGACTGCCACCCAAGGTCGCAACCATCGTGCCCGCCTCATCATCCAGAACCAGATCATAGGTCGCCTGGCGCGTCTCGCAGATCATGGTGAGCATAGCTGCTTGCGCCGCAGAGCCCGACAGACCAGCCAGAACAAGCGAGATGAAAAAGCTTCGCGACAGGCGCATGGGTACCAGCCTCCAGAATAGCCAAAGCTATAGTGGAGGCTGACCCTGTGATCTACAACCCGCCTTGCGACAGATCAGCTTTCGCGGGCCAAAGCGTCGAGCGCCTGAGCCAAGCCATTGAAGGAGAAGGGCAGTGCCAATTCACGGCCTGCACCATCCTGAAAGACAAGACGGCCGGGCTCGCTCGTCATGCGATAGCGACGCAGCTGGTCATCCGGCAATTCATTGTCCGCAAAACAGCCAACCGTGAGGCAGCGGCGCCAGGCCAGCGACAGGCCTTGATCGGCCTTTTCGCCCGTTCCCAGACGAACTGGGGCCGTGAGGGTGACATTGTTCGGCAGGACAATGGTCAGGCGCAGCTTTTCTTTGGGTGCCGGGCGACCAATCGCCAATTGAGCGATCGGGCCGCTCTGGCCTTGGACGGTGATCGACTGGCCGACCTCGCAAGCGCGCACGGCCTCGACCTTCTGGCAGCGCAAAACCCAATCACCAAAGCTGGCGGTGGTGGAGGTTGGCTCTGCACTGATGGGGGCTGCAGCCGGTGGCGGAGGAGGAGCAGGAGGCGTGGACGAGGGCTTTTGCTGCGCAAAGGCCGCAGTGGCCGCAACGAGACTCGCAAGGAGAACGACTGAACGATACATCATTGAAATTCCAACTTAAAAAAACGCGCTCAACGCGCCCATACAATATCGCCCGCCCATTGACGGCCGAGATCACGAGACACTGTTCGAGGCAGGTGGCGCGCCAAACAGCGCGAAGAGATTCAAGAAATAAACACTCAATACACATGCAACGAACAACAACGGACCCTAACGCAGGATCCGCTGCCGATCAATACAGGCCTGTGGCTAGTGTCGACCATGCCCATGGCCGCGCCCACCACCCCCAGAAATTGCAGGCGCGAAGCCACCACGCCCACCACCGCCCATCACAGGGGCTGTGTCATGCATGCCCCCTGTCCAAGTCTGACGGGGATAGTGTGCTGGATAAGAGACATAGCGATGGCGGCGATAGTAGCGAGTGCCGCCGCCATACCAGCCTGTTCCCCAATAATAGGGATAAGGTGCATAGATGTAGCGCAGATGAGGCACACAGCGCAGACGCCAGCGGTTCCAGTGCCAGCCAATCGGGCAGCGGCGAATATAGGTCAGCGCCGGCACATAGTGACGTGGCGCGACAACATATCCCCGACGATAGCTGCGATAGACACGCGGCCCATGAGCAACACGAATATAGTGATGCCGGATAGGTGCGACATGTGATCGAGAAGCTGCAACATGGCCACTGCCATGTCGTCGCAACACTGCCTGCGCATCCGCTGGTAGAAGTGACAGCGCGCTGAAAGTGACTGCCGCTGCCAGAGACGCAAGTTTCAGCATGGTCTTCCCCTGAACAAGGATGAGACATCACGCTGAGAAACGCAGTTCTGCGCGCGCGGTTCAAAGCCCGCGCGCTCAAAAAATGAGAAAAGCCTATTCGACTTTGATTTTCGCGCGCGAAACCACGTCAGCCCATTTGCGCTTCTCTTCAAGCACAAGCTTGCTGAACTCGGCTGATGTGCCAGCAATCGGCTCGACACTCATGGAGGCCAGACGACGCAGCAGATCGGGATCGCGCACCGCCTCACCCATCGCCGCATTGAGCTTGGCGACAATGGCAGGCGGCGTCTTGGCAGGTGCCATCAGGCCCCACCATGTTCCAGGATCCATTGCGATCATCGGAATGCCGCCCTCGCGGAAAGTCGGCACATTGGGCAAAGCAGCGGCGCGCTGCGGGCCACTCACCGCAAGGCCGCGCAATTCACCGCCATCAATCTGCGCTTTGGCAGAGCCAATATTGAGACACATGACATCAACGCGCCCTGCAACAAGATCAACAATCGCCGGCGCCGCGCCGCGATACGGCACATGGACAATGTCGAGGCCCTGATCGGCTTTCACAAGCTCAGCATTGAGATGGGGCGGCGTGCCATTGCCCGCTGATCCATAGCTCAGCTTGCCGGGATTGGCCTTTGCGTGAGCGACAAAATCCGCCAGCGTCTTGTGCGGCGAGGATCCCGGCACGACCAGAACTGTCGGCCCACGGAAGGCGCCTGCAATGGCGACATAGTCACGCTCAACATCAAAGGGCAGCGATTTATAGAGCGCTGCATTGATAACGATGGAAGGGTCAGCGAAGGTGAGCGTATAGCCATCAGGCGCAGCACTGGCACCTTGGCCATAGCCAATATTGCCGCCAGCGCCCGCGTGATTCTCCACCACAATGGATTGACCCAGCTTGCGCCCCAAAGCATCGGCGAGCATACGCGCCAGCACATCGGTCGGGCCTCCGGGGGCAAAACCAACGACGAGCTTCAGCGACTTATCGGGATAAGACTGCGCAGTGGCAACACCGGGCGTTGCACAAGCAGCAAGGCCAGCCACAATGGCGCGGCGCGAAATCAGATGCGGCATCATTCCTCCCCCGCCAGCCTCTCCGGGCCAGCTTATGCACCCATGATAGGGGCGCGCCCGAACGGACGCAATCGGGGGAATTGTCCATTGGCCCCGCTTATGGCAATGATGGAACAACAAAAATCGGGAGGATGCTTTGGAGTTCGGATACTTCACGCTCAGCGATAACCAATATGCCGGCAACAAGCGCACACCCAATCAGCTGGTGAGCGAGATTGTCGAACAGGCCCTTTTGGCTGAAAAGCTCGCCATGAATTCCGCATGGATTGGCGAACATCATTTCAGCACGCTTGGCGTCAATTCAGCCCCCGAACTGGTCCTCACTTATCTGGCTGCGCAGACCAAACATATTCGTCTGGCGCCCGCAGTCACCGTTCTGCCTCTGCATCATCCCATCCGCGTTGCCGAACAATGGGCGACACTCGATTTGCTCAGCAAAGGCCGCGTGGATTTTGCTGCAGGCCGTGGTTATGACCGACGCGAATATGGCCCCTTTGGCGCCAATTTCGAAGATAATGCCTCAATCTTTGCCGAGGGTATGGAGATCCTCCAGCGACTGTGGGCCAAAGACGAACATATGAGCTTCAAGGGAAAGCACTATCAGTTCGACGATGTGTGGATCACACCGCGCCCCGTACAAAATCCTGTACCGATGTATGTCGCCTCATTCTCGCGCCCCTCGATTGAACTGGCGGCGCGTTTGAACATGGGTCTTGTGGTCGCGGCAGGTGCTGCAGCCAATATGCATGGCTCACTGGCGGCGACCGCTGACATCTATCGCGAGGCCTGCGCGGGCCAAGAGCGTGGCCCCGGTCGGCTGATCACCAGCTATTTCATTCATTTCGCCGATACGCCCGCGCAAGAACAGGCCGCGCGTGAGCGACAGCTGCGCTATCACAAAGAATGCACCTCGCATGCCCTGCCCGGCGATACACGTACGGCGCCCGCGAACTATCATTATTTCGAGAAGATCGTGAACCGCTACCAGACCATGCGCCCGGAAGACTTTACCGACAGTGCCGTCTTAATAGGCAATTCTGCAAAAATCACACAAGTACTCAAAGAGAAGGTCGAATCCGCAGGTTTTGCCGAGGTTATTCTGTATTTCAGCCTTGGACTTAAACCTCATGCTCAAGTAATGGATGAGATGTCGCGGTTCATGGCCGAGGTCGCCCCCAACTTTGAGGGCAGCCACCAGCGCCGCGCAGCTGCCTGATCTCAGGCCAGCCAGCGGCACATAGACAAGGCAAGACCCGTGCGCATGGAATTGAAAGAGCTGTCAGCCAAGGCATCGGATGCGGAGTCCTTTCTCAAGGCTTTCGCAAACCGTCATCGCTTGATGATCCTGTGCCATTTGCAAAACGGCGAATGTTCCGTCACCGCCCTGCAAGAGGCGGTTGGCCTCAGCCAATCGGCCATGTCGCAGCATCTGGCGCGCCTGCGCGCCGATGATCTGGTGAGCACACGGCGCGAGGCACAGAGCATTTATTATTCGCTCGCCTCCAAGGATGTCGAGCGCCTGATCAAAGTGCTCTACGACATGTTCTGCGCATCCGAAAAGCCCAAGAAGAAGAGCCCCCGCAAGACGCGCTAAAGGCGCTCATGCTCTTCATAGACGCCAAGCTTGCGATGCAGCGGCGCATCATCGACATGAAAGACAAAAGCGGGCCGCTCGCCCATATTGCGGTGACTGACGTCAGCATGAGTCGGCACAGCAATCGTGTCGCTTTCATCCCAATGCAGCGTCACACCATCAATCTGTGACACGCCGCGCCCTTCAATGACATGCATGATACTGCTGCAGGAGCGACGCGGCGGCCTGACCTCCTCACCCGGGCGCAGCATTTGCGCGGAGAAACCAAGGATCGGCAGACATTCGCCACCCGTCTGCGGATTGACATAGGCCAGATGCACAGGCTCACGCGGGCCACAGCCGCTCGCCATATCCACCAGCGCTGCGCGCACCTCGCGCCAAGGGAAACGCATGAGCGGATAATCTTCGCGCCGTTTGCCAAGAACCGAGTAAGGCACAAGACCAGCACGGCGATAATGCGTCATCGAGCGATCAGCGCCATTCTTGATTGTCTGGCGCGCGCCATCGACAACATAAGAATGTTCGAGCGCATAGATAACTGGCAGATCAAGCGCATCAAGCCAGACCACAGGATTTTTGCCTGCATGCCAATGCTCATGCCAGCTACCTGAAGGCGTGAGGATAAGATCGCCCTTTTCCATCGGACATTTCTCGCCATTCACCACCGTATAACCACCATCGCCTTCGATCACGAAACGAATGGCACTGGGTGTATGGCGATGCGCTTCGGCTGTCTCACCCGGCAGAATGAGTTGCAGGCCTGCATAAATCGTTGGTGTGGCAATGAGGCGCTCAAGACCAAGACCCGGATTGCACAGAACCAGCACGCGGCGCTCAGCCTTTTCAATCGGCGTCAGCTCGCCAGCGCGCAGGAGATTGGGACGAATGGCCCCATAACGCCAGACATGGGGGCGCGTCGCGCGGCTGGGCATGTCATGGGGCAGAACGTCACGCAGCGAGGGCCACAAAGGCGCGAGGCTCAAATCACTCAGAGCCGCGACATAATCTTTGGGCAAATCATTGAGCGTTCCAAGCGGCGCAACCGACATCAATCCCTCCTGAGGCTTGTCTGTTGCAACGTCGACCATGCGCGCCAACCTGACTTTGATCTCGCTCAGGCCTTGCTTCGGCCCAGCCTCCCCCCTTTGGCAGAGGTCAGCCCTTCAAGCGCCACACCGTAACGCCGCTCGCCTCACCAATACGCTGATAACGGGCGAAGAGGGCGGCCATCACAGGACGCGACATGATGCGGAGTGTGTCAGGGTCGTCGTCACTGAGAAGAATCTGTGGTTGATGCTTGCGTACATCCAGCACGAAGCCTTCCAGATCAAGCTCGATATAGTGCCGCAATCTTTCGGGTGAACCGCGCCCCTGCTCCAGCAAGGCCAACGCAAAATGCGCGCTCCATGTACTATGCGAGCGCCCGACCCAGCGCCCGCCTACCTGCCGCACAAGAGGGTGGCCAATATCGAGCTGTCCTGTCAGCGCCATCATCCGCGCACTGGGCGGCATAGCTTCGCGCACCATCTTTGTCAGGCCGGGGTATAGCTCATGCCCCGTCCAAGGCAGCGTCGCGCCAAACAAAATCACCGAGTAAAAAAGCCCCGGCGTCACCACAAACATAATGAGACGCTGGCCGATCGCATCGCCCTCCGGCAGCAAGCGCAAACGCGCAAACAGGCCCAGCGCACACGCACAGAGCGCCAATGCAACGCCCGGCAATCCGTGATTGACCCAGCCTTTCAATTGCACCGCATAGGCCAACAAAAAACCGAGCGAGGCCGCCATCAACAATTGCGCGATCAAAGGCACACGCCAACAGGCGCAGGTGATCCCAAAGATCACCACCAGCACACAATGTTCGATGAACCATGGCGCAGCGAAGACTTCGCGCAAGGGCGAATAAAGCGCCACATAGGTTTCAAACAACAAAGGCACAATCTGCACAAAATCAGGATAAGCCCATAGAACAAAGCCCACATAGGCGAGCGCCATGCCTGCGATCAGCCAGCGATCCCAACGCCACAGCACAGTGGGGCTGCGCAACTTCCAAGCAAGCCAGATCAGCGGCAAAGCGAGTGCCGCGCCAAAATGCGGCTTGATGATGACCGCCAGTGCCGCCAGCATAGCGCAGCCGATGCGCAAGATCAGCGGCAATGACTGACCGCGCGCCTCCACAGCAAGCTGGCAGATAAAGGGTAACACAGAGAGCGCGGCTATATGTTCGCGCTCAGCAAATGAAAACCCCGGCATCAAGACGAGCGTAAAGAGTGCCGCATTGAGCAAGGCACCGCGCAGAGGTGCATCAATCCATGATGCATAGCGCAACACCAAAGACCCAAGACCAAGGCTGATGCCAGCAAACACAAAGACCGACGCGCTCACCAAAGCCTCGGGCGTCACACCCAGATCTTGCGCTGCGCGAACCTGCGGCCAATAGATGAGAAAGGCAGCGGGTGGATTGGTCTCGATCATATCGACATAAGGCACGGCGCCGCGTGTGATCTCTTCCACGACTGTGATCAACCAAGTCACATCGGCATTGAGCGTGGCAACGCCCGCTTGCACGAGCGCAACGAGCAGCAACCCAAAGGCACAGCGTCTGTCGGCCAAGATGCACGCCATGCGGTTCATGCGCGCACATCATCCATGGCTTTCAGGTCAATGCCGCGCGAGCGCGCCACGATATAGAGCGGACGCTCTTTCACCTGTGTGTGAATGCGGCCGATATAAAGGCCCATAATGCCCGTGACCATCATATTGGCACCGCCCAGAAAGGCGAGAACCACCATGGTTGATGTCCAACCCGGCACAGGATCACCCCAAATACCGCGCGAGACGAGCACCCAAGCTGCATAGATCATCGCACAGGCAGAGACCGCCAGCCCCATCCACAAGGCCAAACGCAAAGGCGCATCGGAAAAACTGACAAGCGCATTGGCCGCCAAGCGCACCAATTGTGCAAAGCCCCACTTCGTCTCACCGCCCGCGCGCTCATCGCGATCAAATTCAATCGCGGTTTGACGAAAGCCCACCCAGGCAAACATACCGCGCACAAAGCGGTCCTGTTCACGCATACGTCGGAAGGCCTCGAGCACTTTGCGATCAATGAGGCGGAAGTCGCCGACATTCTGCGGCAGATCAATCGCAGCCAGCTTGCTCATCAATCTGTAGAAGAGGGCCGCTGTGGTGAGCTTGAACTGGCTTTCGCCCGCGCGCGTCCGGCGGCGCGCATAGACGACTTCAAAGCCCTCCTGCCAGCGATCAATCATCTGATGGACGACCTCGGGCGGGTCTTGCAGATCCCCGTCCATGAGGATCACAGCCTCACCGCGCGCCGCATCAAGCCCGGCGGTCATGGCGACCTGCTGGCCAAAATTGCGCGACAGGCCGAGATAGCGATAGCGCGGGTCCCGCTGCGCCTGCGCATCCATCATCAAAAGCGAGCTGTCGCGGCTACCATCGTCAACGAGAATGACCTCAGCTGCACCATCAAGGGCCGCCATGACGCCATCGAGCCGCTCAAAGAGCTGCGGCAGGACGGCCTCTTCATTGAAAATGGGCAAAACAAGAGAGTATTTGGGCATGCTCACGGGATAATGTCCCCTTGTCAGCGCTTGAAAATGACGCGCCTCAGCCACCCTGCCGCCCCATGATCAAAAGATCAAGACGGAGTGCCCAGGTCATTGGCAGGCGAGCCGGGCTGGGCTAAGCAGCACCATCCAAAGGGAGAATGTTATGGATCAGGATCTTCTCGACCGCCTCACGATCAAGCAGCTCGTAGATGATTGGGCCGTCTGGCGCGATGCTGGTGATTGGGACCGTTTCCGCACTGTCTGGCATGATGATGGCGTGATGCAGGCCACCTGGACACAAGGCACGGCCGATGAATTCATCGCCATGACCAAGGCCGGCTGGGCCAAGGGTGTCTTCATCCTGCATTTCCTTGGCGGCAATTCGATTGATCTGAATGGCGATCGCGCCATTTCGCAGACCAAGATGACCATCAGCCAGCGCGCTGTCGTGCATGATCAGTTGGTGGATGTCGTCTGCACCGGCCGCTTCTATGACTTCATCGAGCGCCGCAATGGCAAGTGGGGCTTCGTCCTGCGCCAGCCGATCTATGAAAAGGATCGCATGGACCCGGTCGACCCGTCCGCCACCATCAAGCTCGATCAAAAGCTGCTGATGAGCTTCCCCGAAGGCTATCGCCATCTTGCCTATTTGCAGTCGCAGATCGGCTATCCGATCAGGACGGATATGCCGGGCCTGAAGGGTGAAGCGGTTGAGAAGCTCTATGCACGCG
The DNA here is from genome assembly GCA_947454485.1 of Beijerinckiaceae bacterium. Lineage (GTDB taxonomy): Bacteria > Pseudomonadota > Alphaproteobacteria > Rhizobiales > Beijerinckiaceae > Terripilifer. The sequence goes on along the minus strand of CANGJJ010000004.1, from coordinate 39,060 downwards.
GCGCGTCATGGCTCGCGGGCGGTGCTTTGACACTGGGTCACTAAGCACCATCATCCATCCCAAAGACGAGGGCCGCCGCATCACTGCGACGGCCCTTTTATTTTGCTACCTTTAGGCGCTGGGGACCCAGGTCTTCCACAGCGGCCAGACGTCGCCGAGGAACGAGCCGGGCCACGGCACGTCGAGCAATTTGTCGAACAGCAGGTAGATGAAGAAATACATGATGATCGCCATGGGCGCGGTGATCTTCCACGGCTCCTTCCCTTCAATGCGCATGAACAGCACGATGAAGAGCGGCACCGTCGGGATGAGACCGATGGCAGCCATGGAGATCAAGAAGAACACCATCCAGCCGAAGAAGATCACACCGCGCAGGAAGATCGTCATCGGCGGCATGTCGGTGATGTTGCTGGCAATATCCATATGGATCTTACCTTCAACTTCGCCCTTGGCCGCTGCCTCCAGCGAGCGCGCCTTATGCGTCTCGCCTTTGAACAGATCATTCAGCAGCGACAGGCTGCAGAACAAGATCGCACCACCACCCACGATCATCGGAATGATCTTGGCGTAGAAGTTCCACTGCATCGCCTCTGCCATCATGGTGATGAAGATGAGCAGCATGAAGGCCGGGAAGGCCTGTTGCCAGCGCAGCTTCGGTGCATGGAAGTCAGAGAGCATGCCGCGAATACCGCCATGGGCTTTCACGTCCTGCAAGAAGGGACGCAAGAGCGACATGAGCGACATGAAGAACAACACGACCACGATGGGGCGCATCATCCACGACACGCCATAGCGCTGGATGGAGATGAACATATAGCGTTCAAGAATGCCGCCCAGAATGAAGCCAAGGACCAGCGGCGGGCGCGGCCATTTGAAATGCTTCATGCCCCAAGCAAAGACGCCGAAGAACAGCAGGGAGTAGAGATCACCCCACTGACGCTTGCCTTCAAAGCCGCCGATATAAACGAGGCAAAGAACGACAGGCAGGATCAGCGAATAGCGCAGTGATGCAAGCTTCGCGAACTGGCTCGAGAAGATGTAGCACAGGCCCGAGCCCAGGATGTTGGCGATCGCAATCGACCACACCATGGAATAGGTGATCGACAGATTCTTCGTCAGCATGTCCGGTCCGGGGACCAGACCATGCATCAAGAAAGCGCCCAGCAAGATCGCCATACCAGCGGAACCGGGAACACCGAATACGATGGTGGGGATGAGTGCGCCACCTTCACGCGAGCAGGTCGCGCTTTCAGCTGCAATCACACCGCGCACGTCGCCCTTGCCGAAAGTGAGCTGAGCGCCCTTTTCGGTCTTGAGCGCATGGCCATAGGAGATCCAGTCGATCACGGCGGCAGAAATGCCGGGAATGGCGCCGATGACAGAACCGATCCAGGCGCAGCGAATGTTCAGCCACCAATGGGTGAAGCAATCTTTCGTGCCAAGCCACAGGCCGTGCCAGTTGTTCTCCATCTTCTCGCTCTGCACGACAGCGGTGCGGCCAACGAGCAGATCGCACAGTTCAGGCAGAGCAAAGACACCCAATGTCAGCGGAACGAGCGGCAGGCCTTCCCACAGATAAAGACTATCCATGGTCCAGCGCAGCGTACCGGTCTGCGGATCAGAGCCGATCATCGCGAGCATCATGCCAAAGCAGGCAGCTGTGAGGCCGCGCAGCGGGGCATTGCCCGAGAGAACCGACACCATCGAGATGCCGAACACGGCAAGAGCGAGAAGCTCAGGCGAGCCGATGAACAAGATCAAGGGACGCACGAGCGGCAAGGACACCGCCATGAGAACGGCACCGAACAGACCGCCCATGAGAGCGGACATGTAAGCAGCACCCAGAGCGCGTGCGCCTTCGCCGCGCTTCGTCATCGGATAACCATCGAGCGCGGTGGCTGCAGAGGCTGCGTGGCCAGGCGCGCCCAAGACGATCGCAGAAATCGGATCGCCATGGGTCGTGGTTGCTGCAAGACCAAGCAGCAGCGCCATAGCTGCAGCAGGATCCATATTATAGGTGAAGGGGAGCAAGAGTGCCGTGCCAGCGACACCACCAATGCCCGGCAAAATGCCAAGCGCCAGCCCGCAGAGAACGCCACCCCAGAGAAGCGCCATACGGTGCCACTCAAGGATGATGCCCAACCCGTCTCCGAGGGCGTGAAGCCAATCCGCCATTGTTGAGTACCTTTCAGAAACATCCCGCCAGAAGCGGGAACTGCATCGCACAGACAGCCAGACGCCTGTTCGATGGATGCATGACACCTGTCATGCACAGCAGATGAAGAAGAGGATGTGATGGCTCCCAAACCATCACGCGCAGTCGCCATCAAAGCGATGGCCGCGAGCCAGAGGCTCAGCGCTGATATCGGGAGTTAGACCGGCGGAGCTCGCGCGGCGAATTGTGAGCCACGGCCAGCAGAGGGCAGCTCAACAAACTGGGGAAACACGCTCTGCGCGCGCATGAACTGCGCGGCTGCGGTCGCACGAATGACCACGACCAGATCAGGCTGGTCAGTATCAGGATCAGAATCAACACCGGCCAAAGCCACGCGCTGCGTGTCTTCAATATCGGTGGCGAGGGAGAACTGGGAGGAGGGCTCAGCAAAATTGCCGACGACGGACAGACACACAAAGAAAACGATGAGCGCGCGCATCAAAAGGGCATGAAAGGAGCCAAAGCCCCTGCCCTCTTGCCGCATCCCTGTCCCCATCGACCGCATTCTTGCGCCTCTGCGCGCGGCTCAAAGCCGCCTCTATCCAGAGATATAATCATAAAGGCGAAGAGCTAGGAAGCGGAACTATCTTTGCTGCCTAAGCTACCGCACTGCACCAAAAAGCAGGCTCTTGATCGTCACCGGCACCGTATGGGAGGGCAGGCGCACGCGGCCGATATCCACATAATCGAAATCGCGGAGCGCCAATCCATCAATCACCAGAACTGGTACGCTGACCCCCAGTTCCTCGCGCAAAATGGCTCCCAGGGTCAAAGCCGCATCGCCCTCAAGCAACACATAGAGCGGCTGGCCAGCGGCAATCTGGTCGCCCATAGCCTCCACAATCGCCTGTGCAAAACAGCTCAGCCGCTCATGGGAGGGGGCCCCGCGCCAGCGAAAGGCCAAGGCCAGGGGCTCATCGGCAGACTGGCGATCAAATAGCAGGCGGTGATGACTGATGGCCCGCGACAAGGCGCCAGTATCGACCTCCTCACCAAAGGCAAAGTCAGGCGCCAGAACCTGCAGATTGCGCCGCGGCAGCAAAAGCGCGTGGTCGGAGATGAAGATCGTCTGCCCGCTGATTTGCACACCATGTTCGGAGGCACCCAAAGCGGTGGCGCGAATACATTCCCCTGCCTCCAGAAGCGGGATGGGCAAAGCGCCCTCATCCAGCAACTGACGCACAGCGCGGCCAAGCCGCCAGCCCAGATCACCAAAGTCGCGGCTCTCGCGGCCATAGATATATTCAGCCACACCGCCCGAAAACATCACGCCCTCCACTGCCCCAAGCTCAGGCAAAGGATCAGTGATGAACAAGGCTACGACATCGGGGGGCGCAGACGCGCGCAAGGCCTCCACAATGGCACGTGCCATCTGGCCAGCAACCGCAGCCATATCCGGCTTCTGCGCCACTTCACCCCAATGCCATGTCACTTGCGCGCGGCCCGCATGAATGAGTGCAGAAGGATCAAGCCGCGTGATGCGATTGTCGCGATCGATGACAAGACAGCGCCCGCCAATCTGCATCGCGGCTGTCGCAATCACATGACCATCATCGCAAAGCGCGAATTTCGTTGTCGCCCCGCCGATGTCGATATTGAGAATACGCCGCCCCGCACCTTCACCTGACAGGCCAACAGCGCCAGACCCATAGGCCGCGAGCATCGCCTCCATATGATCACCAGCTGCTGCACAGACAAGCTCGCCCACTTCTTCAGCAATGCGCTTGGTGATGGACTGCGCATTGGCGCGGGCCGCCGCTGCACCGGTGAGAATGACAACGCCGGTTTCAATCTCATCAGGCGTGAGATTGGCCTCTTGAAAGGCGCGCTCAATAATGCGCCACAAACGTTCTTCATCAATTCTGTCATCATGAGTGAGAGGCGTCAGCGCGACCGGTGACATGTAAAGCGTCTGTCGGCTCTTGGCCTGCCGCCGCAGGGCGCGATGTTCTCCCGGCCCGCGCATCTCAAGCTTGGTGAAAATCACCTGCGTGCCAGAGGAGCCAACATCCAGCCCCATGGAGATCAGCGGGACGCTCTCAAGTGACTTGGAGTCGATGTCGAGAAAAGCCTCGTCATGGTCATGGTCAAACTCGCCCTCCCCATGGTCATGGGCTGCCAGCGCGCCATAGGCGTGGTCAGCGAGACTGTGAGGTGATTTGGGCGAAGTGGCCATGGGGGCGAGTATAGAGGGGCGCTGCCGTCAGGACACCTGGTTCTGCCGCGCAAGGTGCCCGCTCCTCCCAGTGGGAGGAGCTGTCGGCGGATGCCGACTGAGGCGGGGATCGAGACTTTCAGGATGAGGCGAGATGGCTGTGCCTTTCTCGGCCAACACCCGATCCCCTCATCCGTCCGCTCCGCGGCCACCTTCTCCCACTGGGAGAAGGGTGACGCAGTCTGTGCCTTACACACCCTTGCCCTTGCGCTCGCCACGCAGGAACTGGCGCACAACCTCGTCATTGAGCGTCAGATAAGGATCATATTCGGGGGCGTCTTCCATCTGCTCCAGCGTGTTCAGGCCAAGCTGGCGGAAGATGCGCGCGGTCGACGAAATCAAACGCACGGGATTCTTCGGATCAGCATTGAAGTGCTGATGAATCGTGTTCGGCGGGATGTAGATATAATCACCCGCTTCCCATTCAAAGCGCTTGGTCTCAGCCTGCGGCGTCCATTCGAAGACATCATTGATCTCGACATCGCAATCTTGATGGATGTCGTAACCACGGCCCTCGATCACATAAACGCATTCTTCAGCCAGATGCCGATGCTTGCCCGAGCGTGAGCCGGGCGGAATGATCTGCATATAAGCATCGACCGATTCAATGCGCGTATTCATCTGCTCATTCATGAGATGTTTGAGCAGGCCCTGACGCGACATTTCCCACGGCATCTCATGCGGCCTCACCACCTTCTTGCGGCGGGCATTGCGTGAAGGTGCATCACGCGCTTCATCCAGCAAACGCTGATAGAGCGCTTCATTGGCTTTGCCTGTCAGCCAGGCGTCTGTTTCGCCCCAAGCCATCAGTAGCCTCCCTTGGGATGATTGAAATCTTCCTCGATCTCGCGCGCCTCAAAGCCCTCGCATTCGGGCGAGACATCAACGGGACGCTCCTTCACCTGCTTCTGGAAGAGCATGTTGAGGAAGAGATACATCGGCTTTGTTTTGATCACGAGCGCGCGCGCAGGCTTGTCTGTGCTCGCGTTGAAATGCTGGTGCACGCAATTGTTGTGCACGATGGCAATATCGCCCGCTTCCCAGTCATAGCGTACGCCATCATGAATCTCGTAGCCTTTGCCATCGAGAATATAAAAAGCCGCCTCATTCACATGGCCATGCTTTTGCGAGGAGGCACCGGGCGCATATTCTTCCAGATGCATGTGGAAGGTCTGGGTGATCCCATCCTTAGGTTCCACATAATGTCGGCTGAAACATTGCGGGCCATCGATGAAGCCAATGTCCTTGGCCTTGCGCACACGCGGCACCGAGCGCAGACGGTCAAGCTCTTCCTTGACGTTATAGGCGCCCTGAATGCCGCGCACGAAGACGCGGTCTTTCTTGGAGTGGTAGAGGCCGGCGATCTTCTCTTCGCGGGTCTGATTTTCTGAATTATGGCCGATGGGCGCGGTGGCAGCCCCGCCTTTCTGGACCCTAGGCTCGGATTCCATGTTTCACTCCTGCTTTTTTGACGGGCAGGCAGGCTTCGCGCCTTTGGGGCGGTTGGGCTGCGCCGATTGCCTCGTTTTTCCGCCCCTCACCGGTCCCTGTCAAGGGAACAGCCCCAAATCCCGTACTGCAAGAAAATCGAACCTGCGATTGCCTTCCACCGCCTCAAGGCTTTAAAGACAGAGCCAAGCTGCGGTGGGGGGCATTGCCCGGCTGCAGTATCCCAAAGGAGACACGCCCGATGCGTTATATCGACTGCTTCAACCACTTCTTTCCTGATGCCCTGTGGCAGAAGATGCTCTCCACCCCCGGCGCGGCGGCGGATATCGGCGCGCGTATGCGCGGCATCCCCTGCATCTATGATCTGAATGAGCGCAAGCGCGTTGTGGATCTGTTCCGCACCGAAAAGAACTATACGCAGGTCATCTCGCTGGGCATGCCCCCGCTCGAAGCTCTCGGCACGCCCGAGCAGGTCGAAGAATTCGCCAAGCTCGCCAATGATGGCCAGGCCGAACTCGTCGCCAAGAACCCCGATTATTTCTGCGGCTGGCTCGCCTCGCTGCCGATGAACTCCAAGAATGCTGCCAAAGAGTGGGAGCGCGCGATCTCGATCGGCGCCAACGGTCTGCAGCTGCATTCCAACATCAACGGCAAGCCGCTTGATGAGCAGGAATTCCGCGAGATCTTCGCCATCGCCGAGAAGCACAACAAGCCTGTGTTCCTGCATCCCTCGCGCGGCGCTTTCGATCTGCCCGACTACAAGACCGAGTCGAAGTCGAAATATGAAATCTGGTGGACCTTCGGCTGGCCCTATGAGACCTCGGTCGCTATGGCCCGCTTGGTGTTCGGCGGCGTGATGGATCAGTTCCCGAACCTCAAGGTTCTGGCGCATCATCTGGGCGCTATGGTCCCCTTCTTCGAAGGTCGCGTCGGCCCCGGCTGGGATCAGCTCGGCAACCGCACCACCGACGAAGACTACAAGACCCTTTTGAAGAATATGAAGCGTCGCCCGCTCGACTACTTCAAGGACTTCTATGCAGACAGCGCGGTGTTTGGCTCGAAGGCCGCCACCGAATGCGGCCTCTCCTTCTATGGTGCAGACAAGGTGCTCTTTGCCTCTGACTGCCCCTTCGATCCCGAGAAGGGCCCTGCCTATATCCGCGAGACCATCGCCATTCTCGAGAGCCTCAACCTCTCGCAGGAAGACATGGAAAAGATCTGCTACAAGAACGCCCAGCAGCTGCTCGGCATCAAGTAAGCCAATCTGCAAAAGTTATGAGAAAGCCCGGCAGAGATGCCGGGCTTTTTTATTCCTTCTCCCAGTGGGAGAAGGTGCCGCCGGATGGCGGCGGATGAGGGGATCGGATGTTAGCCCAGTGAGACCCAAAGTGCCTTGAGCATCATTCTGAAAGTCTCGATCCCCTCCTCAGTCAGCATCCGCTGACAGCTCCTCCCATTGGGAGGAGCGGGTGCCTCTTCTTTTTAGTTTGGCGCACACCTCGGTCGCCCTTCTCCCAGCGGGAGAAGGTGGCCGCGAAGCGGACGGATGAGGGGATCGGGTCTCACTTATGAAAGCCACCGCCCCTATTGCGACAAGCTAACAGCGCGCGCGATCAACGAAGGTGGCAGGCTGTAGATCTTCTTGATCATTGCCTCAATGCTCTCACCACTCACATGATTGATATCCATGCGCTGACGTTTGGCATCTTCGAGAAACTCAGGATCCTTCAACACCGCATCAAATGCTGCGCGCAATTCAGCCACCCGCTCCTTTGCTACGCCCGGAGGGGCTGCAATGGGACGGCCCAGAAACTGTGGCGCGAAAATCAATTCCAGCAATTGCTGCGTCGCCTGATCTTTCACCAGCTCGAAGATCAAAGGCACATCGGGATATTCTTGATCCTTCACCATCCCAAGTTGCAGCAGCATTCTGGCCTTCTTATCCGCAATCATCGGATTGACGCGATTGCGAAAGGCAGCGGATGATCCACCTGAAATATGCCCATCTGCCTCGCCCTTCTCAACTGCGAGCAAAGCCTCTTGCGAGCCGGGATAGCCGGGAACAACTTTCAACTTCAGTCCAAGCACATCATTCAACACATGCGGAAATGTGCTGGGACCCGAGCCCGGCCCTGTTCCCGCCAGAGTGACGACTTTGGTTTTCATCTCCTCAAGCGATTGCGCAGGCGCTGACTGGGTGATGATGAAGAGCCCGACATCTTGTAGCGGACTGCCAATCCAATTGAGCTCTTGCGCCTTGAATTGATAGCTCGCCTGATTGGGGGCGAGCAAAGGGGCCAGCGCAACCTCACGGGTCAAGAGAGCGAGCACAGAACCATCGCGCGGCACACCGGCACCTGCCAAGAAATTCGCAGCGCGCGCACCACCAGCACCCGGCATATTTTTGACCAAGACCACGGGTTGCCCCGGCAAAAAGCGCGGCAGATGACGCGCAATGGTGCGCGCATATTGGTCATAGCCCCCACCAGGAGAATTGGCGACATTGATCTCAATGCTTTTGAGTGGCTCAAGCGCCAGAGCAGGCATAGCGCCGATCAAACAAACGAGCAGCGCTGCAACAGCCCTATTCATTGGGATCAGCATAGGGAATCGCCTCACGGGCTTTGTTGATAATGACGCGCGATGAGACCGTCTTCTTCTCTTCCAAAATATGTCCCACCAAACCCGCACAACGCGACACAACCGCAATGGCGCGCACAATGCTGGGCTCGATCCCAATCTCCAGCAGCAAAGCCGCCAAAGCACCTGTCGCATTGATGGTGATATGCTTGCCCGCGCTCTCATCAATCATGGCAGACAGTTTCAGCAACAGCTGCACATAGGGACCATCGAGATTGTTAGCCCGTGCGACTTCAAGCAGAGGCTTGGTGCGCGGATCAACGGGCTTGTGCATTTTGTGACCAAAGCCCGGCACTGGTTTCTTGCGTTCCCGAAACTGCGCAAGCTTGGTGCGGCACCATTCATCTTGATCGGCCGCCTTCACACCCTCGGTCAACAAAGCCGCGCAACCCTCCATCGTGCCTGCGTGGACACTGCCAATAGTGAGCAGACCCGATGCAATCGAGACCTGAATCTGGTCTGGCACGCTTTCAGCCATGATGCGCGAAATGACAGCCGCAGGTGTGAAGCCGTGTTCCATAAGCGTGATGAGACAGGCATCCAGAACCTTGGTCTGGGCGGGCGTAGGGAAACGCTCACAGATCAGGAAATAGAACATCTCCGTGAAGCTATATTTGCCGATGAGATCATTCACGAGATCACGGCCGCGCACCATGACGCGGGTCGCATCGGCCATGGCAATATGAGTGACAATATTGCTCATGATCCGCGCCCGCCCTTCAAGATCTCTGCATTATGCTGCCCAAGCTGCGGCGCGGCGTGGCGGATGACGGGGGGTGTCTCACTCATGCGCACAGAGTTGCGGATGAGGGAGACTTCGCCACGACCTGCGGGATGGGGGACCTTCTCCACCATCTTGAGCGCTTGCACCTGCGGGTCTTCGAAGACGCCTTTGAGATCATGAATGGGGCCAGCGGGCACATCAGCAGCAACAAGACGCTCGATCCACACATCGCGATTTTGTGTGGCAAAGACGCCTGCGAGCTCCGCGCAGAGCGCCGTATAATTTGCGATACGCTTTTTGCGATCGCTGAAGCGCGGGTCGTCTGCCAGCTCAGGGCGCCCTGCAGCCTCCAACATAGCGAGCCAGAATTTTTTGGGCGATGAGAGATGGATGACGAAGCCTTTTCCATCTTTCGCGGTGAAGGCGAAGACCTGCGCAATATGAGTGCGCGTGGCGCGGCTGGGTGTACCACCATCTTCGAAATAACGCGCCGCATTTTCAGCGAGGAAAGAAATGGTCGATTCAATCAGCGATGTGCTGACCTTCTGACCACGTCCTGTCAGATGACGCGCATTGAGCGCTGCCAAAATACCCATGGCAGCTGAGATCCCCGCCAAATGATCAGACAGCGAAATGCCCATCGGCTGGGGCCTATCCATATCAGTCAGCAAGCTCAGCAGACCGCCCATCGCCTGACCCACCGTGTCATAGCCGGGGCGCTGCGCATAAGGCCCTTCATCACCAAAGCCAGTGATGGAGCAATAGATGAGACGCGGATTGCGCTCATGCACAGACTCCCAACCAAGGCCGAGGCGATCGAGCGCACCACTGCGCAGATTCTCAATCACCACATCAGCCTCCAGCATCAAACGCATGGCTTCTGATTTGCCTTCAGGGCTTTTGAGATCGAGCGTGATGCTTTTTTTGTTGCGGTTCACAGAGCCGAAAGTGGCGTTGTAATCAGTCTCACCCCAGCGACGGAAGGGGTCGCCCGTCTCCGGCGCTTCAACCTTGATGACATCCGCGCCAAAATCTGCCAGCAACATGCCTGCATAAGGACCACTGACATAGCTCGTAAACTCGATAACTTTGACACCTTGAAGTGCAGACATATTCCGTCTTTCTATTTTGCGGATCCGATAGCTGTTTGGATGATTTTGATCATCCGGTCATCCAAATTCGTCGCTTGCGCGACAGCAGCTTGAACCTCTTTGCCCGTGGCGGGGCTGAGATCAAATCCAGCCTTGGTGATCTCCTCGCGAAACTCAGGATCCTCCACCATCTTGTCAAAAGCGGCGCGCAAAGCCTCCACGCGATCTTGCGGCACACCGGGCGGGAAGATGAAGGAGCGGCCAACATCCACATTGGACGCCAAAAAGCGCGCTACAGCCTTTTGCTCGGGCGTTTGCGCAATATCAATTGCGAGCGGCACATTGGGCAGATCTTTTTCTTTGCGGCTACCAAATTGCACGATGGGGATCGCAAAACCGCTTTCAAACCACGCTTTGCGCAATGTCTTGAAAATCGTCCAGCTGACTGTCATGCCGGCGATCTCATTGCGATCCATCGCAATGAACATCGGATTGATGCCCTCATAACCTTCAACCACTTTCATATTGTAGGGCTGCAACCAACGCATCAGCGAGGGCAGAAGCGATGTTGGTGAGCCTGGACCAGAGCCACCAAGGACAATCGACTTCTCACGCAAATCCTCCAAAGTCTTGACGCCGGAGTCAGAGCGCACGGCGATGACATTATTGACGCGCTCAATCGCGCCAAGCCAAATGAAGTCATTCACCTTGTAGCGGATCTTGTCGGCATCAATCACAGAGGCCAGCGCCACCGAATCCGACACCATCGCCATGACGAGGCCATCGCGCTTGGCCAGATTGAACATATAATTATTGGCCGTGATGCCACCTGCGCCCGGCATATATTGGGCGACAATGGTGGGATTGCCGGGAATGAAGCGACCCAGATGGCGCGCCATGATCTGATTATAAATTCCGTAACCACCGCCCGGACCAAAAGGCACGACAGAAGTGATGGTCTTGCCGCGATAAAACTCTTCGATTGTTTCAGCACGTGCAGAAGCGCTCATCACCAAAGCGATGACGATAAGCGACAGGCTCGCAACATATTTGCGCATAAGGCCGCCTCCCTTGATCGTTATTTTTTATGGGCTTACTATACGCGCTAACAACACGCCGACAAGCGGGATTTCGGGGAGGACCTTATGTCAGACATCGTGGGTATTGCGCATTTCAGCATCCCGGTCACAGATCTCGAGAAGAGCCTGACCTTCTACACTGAAGTTGTAGGATGCAAGCACCTATTCACGCCGCGCAAGCGCCATATGTCTTTCATCGATGCAGGCGGTGTTTGCCTCATTCTGGTGAAGCAAGATCACACCGTGAATCCTGTGTTGCAGGAGTCAGAGGGCGTGCATCATTCGTTTGCGATTGCGCCAGCGAAGTTTGAATCTGCCAAGGCGCGGCTCATCGCCCATAATGTCGAGATTATTGGGGCGGAAGATCGCCAAGGCGGCGTGGTCAATGGCCCACGTGTTTATTTCCGCGACCCCGACGGCACCGTGCTCGAATTCATTGATCTGACGAGCTACGATACGCACGAACATTAAAGATAAAAGGGGGCGAGTTCCTTCAACCGAACATCGCCCCTCAACCTCAATCTTATTTCTTCACATAAGGGCCAAGTACTTTCACGGCCTCTGCTGCGAAACTCTGGTCGAGGACTTGCTCAACGGCAACTTTGGTGCTGGTCACATCGCCCACTGATTTGAAGAAGGCGAGATCCTTTTTCATACTGTCTTCATTCACAGCACCATTGGGATTGACGCCCGCCATCACCATATTGCGCAGAACCTCAGGATTCTTGATGACTGTATATTTGGCGAGGATCGCGACGAGCTCATCACCGCCCGGACCCTGCAATTTTCCATTCACCAAAGCATCATTGAAGTCACGTGCAGCGCGCAGATAGGCCTTCATGAACCGCACAGCGACATCGCGGCGCTTCTCGGCAAAATCGCCTGAGAACATGATCGTCGCGGTCTGTGCATTGGGGTAGAAAGCATCATTGCCCATGAGCACCACAGCAGCGCCCAGACGCTGGATATTGGTCGTCGTCGGCTCTGTTGTGATCGAGCCGTCAATCGCGCCATTCTGGAAGGCGGGGGCATGTTGCGGGAAGCCGAGATAGATCTTCTCGACATCATTATAGGTCAGGCCGACGCTACGCATGGCCTCATTGAGCACAGAGGCATCGCTGCCACCTGCACCCGTGATCGCAACTTTTCGGCCCTTCAGATCAGCCAGCGTCTTCACTTCGCCTGAATCCACCAGCGCTTTGCGCACCATGAAGGACTGAAAGGGCGCGCCCTTCACATTGGTGGCTTTGTCGGCGACGATCTTGATGCGAATGCCGCGATCAACCGCATTATAAAGACCCGCAGAGGCAGCCCCGCCACCGACATCGAGCTGGCCTGCACCCATAGGCGCGACCATCTTGGCCCCTGTGTCGAATTCGACGAAGTCGGCATCAATGCCTTCAGCTTTCAGATAGCCCTTCTCTTGCGCGATGAAGAGCGTGCCATCACTCACCGCATTGACGATGCCGATGGTGATCTTGTCCGCTGCCAAAGCTGAGGTGGATGCGAGAGCCAGAAGAGAGACGCCGAGCGCGGCGCGCGCGATCTTGAACATTGCCTTACCCTTCAAAAGAAGCGGCGCGGAAATCCCGCGCCGCATGTTGCGATTGAATATGAGGATCTTACTTGTCGGTCTTGGAGAAGCCAGGACCCATATTCCAGTCGAGCGAATAATAGGGACGCTCGGTGATCTTGCACCAATTCTCCCAACCACGCTCCAAAGTGAAGCCAGCGCGACCACCCGCATTGGCATCCACTTCGCCCTCGCTCATGGGCTGAATGTCGCCATCGCCCAAAGCATAGGCCTTGATGAGCATGTCGGCATTGATCTCCATATAGATCGAGGTGAAGACAACTTCACGCAGGCTCTTGGCGACAACAACCGAACCATGGCCGCGCATCAGCGCAACCGTGCGATTGCCCAGCGACTGGGCGAGATCGCGGCCCATCTCCATCGAGGTCACGAGCAGATTGGTCGTGCCAAATTTATGCGCAATATCCCAAGTGGGAATGTCGGTGCCGATCGGCGCGCACATATGCATGATCGGGCGCATCTTCTTCTTGGTCTGCACCGTGAAGGGCACGACATTGGGGCTGTGATTATGCACCACGGCCATCACATCGGGGCGGGCCTCATAGATCGAGCCGTGAATGAAACGCTCGGAATAGGGCTTGCCGGGATTGTGACCGACGATCTGACCATCGAAGGTGAATTCGGTGATGTCGCCAGCTTCCACGCAATTGGGAGCGCGGGCGCGCGACAAGAAAAAGTGCTTCGGATTTTCAGGATTACGAACCGAAACATGGCCGAAGGAATCGACAACGTGATGATGGGCGAGCACGCGGTTCGCCGTCACAAGGTCGTCCTTGAGCTGAGTGAGACTGAGCATTCAACGCCCTCCCAGAGCACTGCCGAAGCCCGCCTAGGGCTCCGTTCCGGGGACCTTTTAGCACACCTTTTGCGGACCGGAAGGGCCTTCAGCCTCAGTGGCCTGTCGCAATCCGCGCGACCTCGGCGGCATCGGGTTCACCATTGCCGCGCCACACCACATGCATGTCGGGACGGATCAGCAGGAGATCATAGCCATAGATCTCGCGCGCGATCTCATCGGGCACATCAAGCGTGGCGACGGGCGCGCCATAGGCGGCAATCGCGTCAGAAAGCGGCTGCGTGTCCACCTTGGTCTTGCCCAGCCGCAGGATCGTATAGCCAAAGGCTGGCAAGCGATCTTGCACCGCGCTTCCATCATTCAGCCAGACATGGGGCAAGCGCGCGCCCGGCCAAGTGGTGGGCTCATAGACGCGGAAGAGATGTTCAGGCCCACCGGGAATATCGCAGATGATCGGCGAATGGACATAGCGATAGCCTAGCTCCGCGCCGATCATTTCATTGGTCTTGCGCTGTTCGACATCTGCAACATTGGCGAGGATCTCGCGCGCCTTTTTGCCCTCTGGCGTCGTGTCGCGAATTTCAGGACGATACATGGAGCGCCATTTGCGCCGACCAATCGTGGCATAGCGCGAGGCCCCCACATTGCGATCGCCAATCTGGCGGCGTTCGAATTCATAAGAGGGCAGCATATTGGGACCACCCCAACCGCGCAGCACGGCCTCAAGCTTCCATGCCAGATCCACCGCATCGCCCACACCCGAATTCATGCCAAGACCGCCAGTCGGGATGACGAGATGCACAGAATCGCCCGCGAGCAAAATGCGGCCTTTGCCGTATTTTTCTGCCAGCATCAGATTTTGTCGCCACGGATTGCAGGACAGCATCTCAAATTTCACATCAAAGCCGACAGCTTTGCGAAACTGCGCCTTCATCTCCTCATCGGAGTCGCATTGGGCATGCAGCGTCCAATGTTTCGTGGAGTCCTGCATGATCAGGAACGTCGATTTGTCATCGGCCACATGATAGTGGCGCCCGCGCCCGGGACCATTGCCCACAGGCAGGCGGTCAAACAGCTCTTCGCAATAATAAAGGCCCTGACGCAGACCCAGCGAATTGGGCTCGCCCTGCAATTTAATGTCGAGCGCATGGCGCACGGGACTCGCACCGCCATCACAACCCACCATATAGGGCGCGCGAATGACGCGGGTCGAACCATCTGCGCATTTGATCGTGGTGGAGACGCCCTCTGCATCCTGCTCGCAGCTCACGAACTGCGTTGACCACATCATCGTAATGTTGGGGTTCTTTTCGCATTCGCTTTTGAGCAAAGGCTCCAGCGTATATTGCGAGATGAGCTGATAGGCTTCGAGCGGTGCGCTGCCATCAATCGTCGCGCGGATATCAGCCTGAGCTTCATTCACGGAGGGATAGGACAGGCGCAGCAACGGGGGATGAGCAAGGTCGAGCACGACGAAGACATCCATCGGAATATCCCCGCGCAGACCCGCTTGGCGGATCTTGTCCGCAAGGCCCATGCGCCGATAGATCTCCATCGTGCGGGCGTTTACGCGCTCCATCTTGGGCAGGAAGGCGGGCTTGTCCTTTTGCTCGATCAGCGTGCAGGCAATGCCACGGCGACCCAGATCAAGCGCCAAAGTGAGACCCACAGGCCCAGCCCCGACAATCAAAACCTGCGTATCCATGGATCTCTCCCGCTCTGGCCATGGGCTGACATGCCCTTGAGGCTTGTTGAACCATGCGGGATTGGGCCGGTCAATTGATTTTAATCAAAATCCATTATTGTGGGATTTTATCTACGAAGCCTCGCGGGCGATCGTCTTGGAAACGATCCGGGCGCAAAAGGTGACGCGATCAGCCACGAAAGCCAGCCGCTCGGAGGCGATGTTGGTGTCCCCCAAAGTGACGCTGAGCGAACCCACGACGCCGCCCTTGGCATCGAAAATGGGAGCAGCGATACCGGTGACGCCTTGGTTCAATTCGCCCACGGTCACATCAAAGCCGCGTTGGCGGATGGCCTTCAAAGTGGCGCGCACGCTCACAAGATCGGCCCCCAACCCCGCCTCCGCGAAGTCATGCGGCGCGCTTTCATAGAGCTTGCGCAAGATCGGCGTTGGCATATTGGCCAGAATGCTGCGCGAGGCAGCGCCGCGCAGCAGCGGGCGCGCACGGCCACGCTCATAAGTGGAAATAAAGCTCGCCCCCGGCGATTGCTCTTGATGGACACACAGCACAAGACCGCGATAGCGGCGGCACAACAGCGAAATGCCGGGGATCTCGGACACCAATTCAGCCATCATCGGACGGCTGGCGATGATGAGCGGATCTGAATGGCGCATCTTGTAATCAAGCTCGGCGATGCGCGGCCCCAAGGTAAAGCCCACCCCCGGCAGCGAGGTCAAAAGCCCCGCATCAGTCAGCACTTTCAAATAGCGATAGAGCGTGGAGCGCGTCAGCTCGAGACGGTCCGCCAGAGCTTCAGGGGTCCATTCCATCTCCGACCCCTCGAAGAGGTCGAGGATGCCAATCATCTTTTCGAGGCTTTTCACGGCGCTATTCCCTTGGTGAGCGCCACCATACAAAAAAAACAGGCCTCTGAAAGGGGTGTTTCAGAGGCCTTATTATTCGCAATATATGGGATTACTGGATGAGCTTGCGGCCCTTCTGCTTCACCGGGTCAGGCGTCGCCATCACTTCATCGACAATGGCCTGCAACTGCTCACCTGTCTGGGGATTGGCCTCAAGGCGCACGGCGGCAAGCTCGCGCAGATAGTCGGGGTCGCGCACCATCTTGGCGAAGGCCTCTCGCAGGGCCGCGACACGCTCAGCTGGCACACCGGGCGCGGTGGCGAAGGGATGACCAAGGCGCGAGCCTGATGTCACCAGACGCAGCAACTGCTTGTCTTCGAGCTTGGGAACGAGATCTTCGAACTGCGGCACGGAAGGATCCATATCATGGGGCAGCGGCCCCACACGCACCAGCACATTGATCTGTTTATTTGCAATCCAGTCGGGCTTGGCGGTGCGCCAGCTGGTCCAGGAATTGTTGCGCCCATCGGCCTCGCCGCGTTCCATCGCGATATTGATCTCATTCACGCTGGCATAGCCGGTGACGATCTTGAAGCGTGTGCCGAGCAGATCATTCATCAAGGCGGGGAATGTATAGGTAATGCCCGCGCGGCCATTGGAGCCTGCAATCAGGTCTTTCTTGCGCGCATCCTCAACCGTCATCACGCCTGAGCCTTTGCGCACGGCCATCGTTTCGACTGTGGGCGAGAGCGAGCCAATCCAGTTGAATTTGCGCGCGTCAAAATTGATGCCCTCAACGCCCATAGCCTGAAACGAGGGTAGACCATTTTGAATGAGGCCAATCACCGTGCCATCTTTGGGCGCGACATTGTAGAGATGGTTCGCCATCAACAGGCCCGTCGCACCCACCATATTCTGGCCGACGGTCGAAGGATTGCCGGGGATATATTTGCCAATATGGCGCTGCACGAGGCGCATCTGAAAATCATATTCACCGCCCGCACCAACACCCACGAGAACGGTCAGCGTTTTGCCGCGATAAAAATCAGCCACGGCATCCGACTGCGCCTGAGCCTGCGAACCGGCGGCCACAACAGCACCCACCAGCGCAATGACGCGCAACGACCAATTCTTGAGCACGGCTTTCTCCCTTTTTTGCTGGCGCAACCTGTTGTGGATGCGCGGGCTTGTCAATCGGCCCGCGAACACAAAAAAGGGATCGGCCCTGCGGCCGACCCCTCATCAAAAGGCGCGAAGCGTCAGAGCTTTTCGATCTTCGCCAGATCGACATAGCGGCCCCAAGCCTCCATATCGCTCGCCATCAAGCGCTTCAGCTGTGCTGTGTCGCCGGGGAAGGGATCTGCGCCGATATTGTAGAGGAACTTCGCGGTCTCTTCCTGACGCGCGACCTGATTGAACCAGCCTTCGAGCTTGGCAAGGATCGCAGGGTCAACACCCTTGGGCGTATGCACCGACCACCAAGCGGTGAGATCCGTATTGGTGATGCCAGCCTCCTTGGCGCCGGGAACATCAGGCAGCGCCTTGGTGCGTGTGCCAGAGCTTGAGGCCAGAGCGCGCAATTTGCCGCTCTTCATTTGGCCGAGTGCACTGGTGGGATCGCAATGGCAGAAGGCCATATTGCCGGCGACCAATTCATTCAGCATGACCTGCGGATCTTTGTATTTCACTTCCACCGTCTTCAAGCCAAACTGGGCTTTGTAAAGCTCGCTCGCCACAAGACCCGTGTTGGCGGTTGAGCCATAAGAGGCCTTGTCGCCCTGCTTCTTCAGATCTTCGGTCAGATCAGCCACAGTTTTGTAGGGGCTGTCGCCGCGCACCAGCATCACAAAGGGAATGCGCATGAGCAAAGTCACATGCTCAAAGTCATTCACCGGATCGAAGGGCAATTTGTTGAACAGATGCTTGGCCGCCGAGAAGACCGAGGAGCCCGGCGCGATATAGATCGTATAGCCATCGGGCTTGGCGCGCGCGACAGCTTCAGAGGCGATATTGCCAAAAGCACCCGCGCGATTTTCCACCACCACCGTCTTGCCGGTCAGATCGCTGAACTGCTTGGCGAAGAAACGCACGATCACATCCGCGCCAGCACCGGGCGGGAACATGCAAATGGCGTGAATGGGCTTGTTGGGATAATCGGCCGCCTGCGCAAAAGCGCTCCCAGCGCCAGCACCCGCTGCCACCAAACCGCCAACACCCGCTTGCAAGACATCACGTCTGGAAATCATGAAAACCTCCCCTCGCGGCTTTTGATCGCCGCTTCTGCACATGAGTCTTGCAATGCGCGCGAGCCTTGTCCAGCCCCCATATTGCGCGGTGGGTGGCTTCTGCTAGCTTGCGCGAACCGGAGGCACATCCGGCCAATGTTGGAGGGACTATGTTGCGCGTGAAGAGCCCGCAAAATCTGGGCGCGGGCTTTGCTTTCGGCGCCCTCGGCCTTGCTGGCCTTGTTCTGGGCCGTGACCTTCCCTTCGGCAGCGCCGCCCGCATGGGCACAGGCTTCTTTCCCCTGATTCTGAGCGGATTGATTCTCGCCATTGGCATTTGGCTCGCCCTCTCCTCGCTCGTTGTCAGCGGTGAGCGCATTGAGCGCATGCAATGGCGACCCGTCACTTTTGTCAGCCTCGCGATCCTCGCCTTCGGTTTTGTGATGACCTTTGCAGGCCTCGCTGTCAGCGCCGCTGCCCTCACCCTCATCGCAGCACTGGCCCGACGCGAAACACGCTGGGGCGAAACGAGCATCCTGGCAATTGTGCTCGGCCTCTTCAGTGTCGCGCTCTTCATTTATGGATTGGGCCAAGCCATGCCCGCATGGTGGGGTGACTGATCCATGATGGACGCACTCTCCAATCTCTCCATGGGTTTTGCCGTCGCTGCGACCTGGCAAAATATTGGCTTTGCGCTGATCGGCTGCATGCTCGGCACTTTGATCGGCGTCTTGCCGGGCATTGGCCCCATTCCCACCATTGCGATGCTGCTGCCCCTCACCTTCGGGCTTGATCCACTCTCCTCGCTCATCATGCTCGCGGGTATTTATTACGGCGCGCAATATGGCGGCTCGACCTCTTCCATCCTCGTCAATATGCCGGGCGAAGCCTCGTCTGTTGTGACCTGTATGGATGGGCACCAGATGGCGCGCCAAGGCCGTGCCGGCGCTGCTTTGGCTGTTGCAGCACTCGGCTCTTTCTTTGCGGGCTGTGTGGGCACTTTGTTCATCGCAGCCTTTGGTCCAGCGCTTGCCGATGTCTCGCAGCGCTTCAACTCGCCTGAATATTTTTCCCTCATGGCGCTTGGCCTGTTGATGGCTGTGGTTCTGGCGCAAGGCAGTGTCATCAAAGCCATTGGCATGGTGTTGGTGGGCCTGTTGTTCGGCCTTGTGGGAACCGATGCCAATACGGGCACGGCCCGCTATACGCTTGGCATTTCTGAACTGTGGGACGGGATTGATTTTCTGCCCATGGTGATTGGCGTCTTTGGCATTGTGGAAATCATCCGCAATCTGGAACAACCAGAACTGCACCGCACCTCTGTCTCCACACGTTTCAAAGATCTGTGGCCCTCGCGCAAAGATTTTGCGCAGAGCTGGAAGCCTGCGCTGCGCGGCACGGGGCTCGGGGCCATCTTGGGCATTCTGCCAGGCGGTGGCGCGGTGCTCGCCTCTTTTGCAAGCTATACGCTGGAGAAGAAGATCGCGAGGGATCCATCACGCTTTGGCAAAGGCGCGATTGAAGGTGTCGCTGGTCCCGAATCCGCCAACAATGCCGCAGCCCAAACCAGCTTTATTCCGCTGCTGACTTTGGGCCTGCCCTCCAATCCCATCATGGCTTTGATGATGGGCGCGATGATCATCCAAGGCATTCAGCCGGGCTCCGCCGTGATGACGACGCGGCCTGATTTGTTCTGGGGCATGGTCGCGAGCATGTGGATCGGCAACATGATGCTCGTCATCATCAATCTGCCGATGATTGGCCTGTGGGTGAAATTGCTCACCGTGCCTTATCGCCTTCTCTATCCCGCCATCCTGCTCTTCTGCGTCATCGGCATTTATGGCGTGAACAGCAATTGGGTCTTGATGGCGATGACAGTTGTCTTCGCGCTCTTTGGCTACATCATGTCGCGCTTTGGCTGTGAGGCTGCGCCCATGATCCTTGGCTTCTTGCTGGGGCCGATGATGGAAGAAAATCTGCGCCGCTCGCTGGTTCTCTCGCGCGGCGATCCGATGGTCTTTGTCACGCGGCCGATCTCAGCCTTCTTGCTCTTCTTATGCGTCTTGCTGGTTTTGGTGATTATTTTGCCAACCGTGCGCAAGTCGCGTGAAGAAGCCTTTCAGGGCGGCGATTGACGCGCAGCAAACGCCGCTGCCGCTTCACCCGCGACAAGCCCGCTGGCAAAACAGGCCTGCAACAAATAGCCGCCCGTTGGCGCTTCCCAGTCGAGCATTTCGCCTGCCAGGAAGAGACCGGGGCGGCTTTTCACCATCAAGCCCTCATCCAGTTGCGACAATTGCACACCGCCAGCCGTGGAGATGGCGCGCTCCAATCCATGCGCACGCACAAGACGCAGGCAAACGGATTTGATACGCTGGGCAAGCTCCTGCGCATCACTGGGCAGAGGACCAGATTCACGCAGCACAGCCGCGCCTGCAGATGTGAGCCCAGCTGATTTGCGCAAATGACTGGAGAGCGATTGCTTGCCACGCGGCCGCGCAAGCTTCTGCGCCAAAATCTCAACCGATACATCGGGGCGCAGATCAATCTGCAATGTTGCAAAACCCGCGCGCGCAATCTCCTCCCGCAAGACAGATGAAAGCGCATAGATCGCACCGCCCTCAAGCCCATATTGCGTGACGACACATTCCCCGCGCAGCACGTGTCCGCAGGCTTGCAGCTCAATGCTCTTCAATGGCTCACCCGCATGGGCCTCCATGAAAGGCGACCATGCAATATCAAATCCGCAATTGGCTGGCTGCAGCGGCGCGACAGCAAGACCCGCCTCTTGCAAGACAGGCAGCCAGCGCCCGTCCGACCCAAGCCGCGACCAGGAGGCACCACCCAGCGCCATCACACAGGCATCGGCGACAACCTCGCGCTCGCCCTGTGGTGTGGCAAAGCGCAAAGCGCCCGTGTCGTCAAAGCCCGTGAAACTGTGCCGCAGATGAAGCACCACGCCGAGCTGCTGCAAATCACGCAGCCAAGCGCGGAGCAAAGGCGAGGCTTTGAAGCTTTTGGGAAAGACGCGCCCGCTACTGCCCACAAAAGTCTCTTCGCCATAGGCGGCCGCAAAGTCGCGCATCTGCTGTGGTGTGAAGCGCGCAAGAATGGTGCGAAGCCAATCGCGCGCCGCGCCATAGCGCGTCACAAACTGATCGAGCGGCTCGCTATGGGTGAGGTTGAGCCCGCCGCGCCCCGCCATCAAGAATTTGCGCGCGGGAGATGGCATCTGCTCGAAAATCTCAACCCGCGCCCCCGCCCGCGCACTCGCCAGCGCAGCCATGAGACCGGCGGGGCCTGCTCCGATAATGGCGACATGGGGTTTGTGCACGCGGCGTCCTCAAATGATCGGGACAGATGTTTGAAGGCGCGCGGCCTTTAAGGCAATGCGTTTTATGGGGAGCGAGGATCGCGCCTTGCAGGGTAGCGAGCGCACCACCTTCCCCTCATCCCCCACCATCTGGCGGCACCTTCTCCCATTGGGAGAAGGACGCGCAGGGCTTGCCTCCCACAATGGAAGACCAGCGCGGTGATCCGTGCTACACCCCCGCCATGAACCAATATGCCAAACGTCGCCACCAGCTCGGTATCTTCGGCCCTGAGGTCGAGGAGATTGAGGAAGAGACCGCCCCAGCCCCGGCCGCCCCGCGCGGGCCCGGCCTGCCGCCGGGTGTCCATAGTTTCGAAGTGAGCGAGGCTGGCCGTCTCGACAAATTTCTCGCCAGCACCTGCGATGGCCTGTCGCGCACGCGCATCAAGGGCCTTGTTGAGGCTGGCCATGTCACGGTGGCAGGCAAACCCGCCGGCGATGCCAATCTCAAGGTCAAGGCCGGGCAGATCGTTGAGATCACCGTGCCCGAGGCCGCCCCCGCAGAACCGCTGGGCGAGCCAATCCCCCTCACGGTGGCCTTTGAGGATGCCGATTTCATCATTATCGACAAGCCTGCGGGCCTTGTCGTTCATCCTGCCGCTGGCCATGAGACCGGCACTTTGGTCAATGCACTCATCGCCCATTGCGGCGACAGCCTGTCGGGCATTGGCGGGGTCAAACGACCCGGCATCGTCCACCGGCTCGACAAAGACACATCCGGCCTTCTGGTCGTAGCCAAGAATGACGAGACCCATCAGACCCTGTCGGATCTGTTTGCCGACCACGGCCGCACCCTGTCACTCACCCGCGACTATCTCGCCTTTGTCTGGGGCGCGCTGGAGCGCAGCGCCGGGACGATTGAGGCGCCGCTCGGCCGCCACCCCTGGCATCGCGAGAAACAGGCGGTTGTGTCTGAAGACAAGGGCCGCGAGGCCATCACCCATTTTCAGGTCGAGGCCACCTATGGCCGCGACAAGGATGGCAAGCCGTTGGTGAGTTTGGTGCGTTGCAGCCTTGAGACAGGCCGCACCCATCAGATCCGAGTCCATATGGCCCATATCGGTCATCCGGTCATTGGCGACCCGCTCTATGCGACGGGCTTCAAGACCAAAGGCGCTTTGCTGGGCGAGACGGCCCGCAGCTTGGTTGAGGGGCTGCGCCGACAAGCGCTCCATGCGACCTCGCTGGGCTTCGACCATCCCCGTACCGGCGAGGAGCTGCTCTTCACCAGCCCCCTGCCCCCGGAGCTGGCCGCCCTGCAAGCGGCCCTTGAGGGCCGGTAAAGCGCCGCTGACGCTTTTGTTATCTCAAACTCCGTGTTTCTGACCCCTGTTTGCCCTCTTTCAGCCATGGTCAGGCGACCCTATATAGATCCTTCGATGGCTGGCGTTCGTAACGCAGCTGTTGTCGGACCTGCCCTGAGGGGGGTTCTAAGGAGGTTGTTGGAATGGCTGCTGCACTTCCTATCATTGCCGCTGAAGGTGGGCTCTCACGCTACCTCACGGAGATCCGGCGCTTTCCGATGCTGGCGCCGGAAGAAGAATATATGTTGGCCAAGAGCTGGCGTGAGCATGGCGACCGCGATGCGGCGCAAAAGCTCGTCACCTCGCATCTGCGCCTCGTCGCGAAAATCGCTATGGGTTATCGCGGCTATGGGCTGCCGATTGGCGAAGTCGTGTCCGAAGGCAATGTCGGCCTGATGCAGGCCGTCAAACGCTTTGAGCCGGATAAAGGCTTCCGCCTCGCCACTTATGCGATGTGGTGGATCCGCGCGGCTATCCAGGAATATATCCTGCGCTCATGGTCGCTCGTGAAAATGGGCACGACCGCGAACCAGAAGAAACTGTTCTTCAACCTGCGCAAGGCCAAGAGCCAGATCTCTGCGCTGGAAGAGGGCGATATGCGCCCCGATCAGGTGAAGACCATTGCCCATCGCCTGGGTGTCACCGAACAGGATGTGGTGGATATGAACCGCCGCATGAGCGGGGACGCGTCTCTCAATGCACCCATTCGCCAAGAGGGCGAAGGTGGTGAGTGGCAGGACTGGCTGGTGGACAATTCCACCAACCAAGAGGCCATCCTCGTTGAGCAGGAGGAGAGCGACAATCGCCTCGCTGCGCTGCGCAATTCGCTCAGCGTTCTCAACGAGCGCGAGCGCCGCATCTTCGAAGCGCGCCGCCTGATGGATGAGCCTGTCACGCTGGAAGAACTGTCTGCCGAATTCAACATCTCTCGCGAACGCGTGCGCCAGATCGAAGTGCGCGCCTTTGAGAAGGTGCAAAAGGCTGTAAAGGACGGCCTGACCCAGCTCGAAGCCCTGCCCGCCCCCATGGCGCTGGAACATCGCCCCGGCGCATAAGTTCGGGTGAAAGAGAATAGGCAAAGGCCGGCAGTCATGCCGGCCTTTTTGTTGGGCGATGGGCGCGCAAGGTTTGCTGAGTCTAAAATGAAGAGGCACCCGCTTCTCCCAATGGGAGAAGCTGTCAGCGCAGCTGACTGATAAGGGGATCGAGGCTTTCAGAATGAAGAACGCCCCACCTCCCCCTCGAGGGGGAAGGTCGGCATTGCGGAGCAATGACGGGATGGGGCGAGCGCGCGCATCCGCGCGCAAAACTATTGTCGTGAGCTTCGCATTTGGTCGCTTGCTACCGCGAGCAGTGCCACCCCGTCGCGCAAGCGCGCCGACCCTCCCCCTCAAGGGGAGGGTGGATGGTGCCTCTCTCGACGCAGATCCGATCCCCTCATCCGCCCGCATCCGCGGGCACCTTCTCCCTCTGGGAGAAGGGCGCGCAGGGTTTGCTATCAACAAAAAAGACGAGGCGCAGGCGAAGGCCTCACGTCACTCACTGCATCGGATTGAAATAAACAATCACGCGGTTCTTGTAGAATTCGCGAACGGTAGGCCCCCAGTCCATACCAGCTGCCGAGGCGAATATGCTTCTGGCGCAGCCGGTGAAGGAATACTTCCATTGATTGGCATAAGGCATTTCGGATGGCCCCCTATAGGCCTGAACCTGCACGTCATCGAGCCGGAGCGATGATCCCGCCTGCATTGTATTGGAAATGAAGACACCAAAGTCATAAAAGCGCGTCGCCGTAACTGCCACGCAATTGCTCTGACGATTCCATATTGGACCGATATAGTTGCACCAGGCCGAATAGTCATAGATCTTTCTGTATGCCAGCCCATCCCCATTTCCCATGTCATAATAGACATCTCGCGAGTCATAGGATGTGCCAACCGTGATGCAACCCATGGCATCACCCGTCTCGCGCAGCGACACATTATACAGATAGAGACCCGGCGTGAGCAGAACGCGTCGCCAAATCGTATTGGTGCCGCCGAAAGCACCCAATCCTGCATGTTGGGAACCTGCACTTGAGGATCCATTCTCCGTCGTGCCGGTGGTATTGTAATAGGTCATAGTCCCCGGCATGGAATTCCAGCGTCTGGGATGCCACATCTGGGCCGATGAATTGGGCTCATAAGTGCTGGAATAGGTGCCGGACCCCAACACACTGGGATCCCCCTGATTCCACCATGGGATCCAGTCTATGACGGCCGATTTCGTCAAACCGGTGAGGGCTGGCGTTTCAAAACTATCGGCCATGAGTGTATGAGTGCGGCTGCCTTTCAGCGCATACCACGGCATATTGTCGACCTGCGTCTCAGTACAAACGAGAATGCACATCGTGACCTTGCCGATAAAGGCACCATTTTTCGTCTTTGAAACGGCGGGATATTCTGTGGCAAAGCTCAGCCAGAAATATCCAGTGTCCGTGATGGTAAATTTGACAGCGCGCTGAACCCAGTTATGGGCATAGACACAATCATCAATACGATTATTGGCCTCAGTGCCATTCGCATTATAGGCCTGTACTGTGCTGGGTGCTGTTGTGGCCAAACGCGGATCGCCGGAAATCGGATCCAGAAATGTCCCGATACGCGTCGTAAAAGGATCATCCGTGCTCAGAACTGATGAGCCCCAGGCTCGCCAGCGCCCATCATCGGCCCAGTCCAAAGATTCCCGCATGATGTGGCAAATATAAGCGGGCTTATATTGCGGATATTCGACCGCTGATTTGTACCAATAGCGCAACTCATAAGCACCTGCCGGAAGAAAGACCTTCTTCGACAGAACATCGTTATAACCTTTACCGATACGAATAGCGCTCCAACCGGCGCGCGAATCTCCCGTTGGCAAGATAGTCCCGAAATCCATCCGCCCACCGGATGTCGTGCCGTTGAAATCGGGCGAAGAAATGGTCCAATCTCGATATTTGTCGATTCCGAGCGTCGAGGACTTGCCGTCGGCAATAGCCGCATCCGTCCAGATCTCTTCCAGCACGCGCGTATTGGAGGGATTGTCGACCATGCCGAGAATGAGCGTCCCCTGCCCATTGACCGCGATTCGATTGATGCCAAAGAGCTTTCCAAAATCAGGCGCGTAATATCCTTCATAATTGACCTCGGAGGAGAGCGTATTGCCAGTACGCGTCACCTTCACTTCCAGCAGGGTCAAAACGAATTGCTTGGGCTTATCCATCTGGCTCAAAAATGTATCATAAGCGACATTCTGCCCTGTCGCTTTAGCTTTATCATCTTGCGATGTATTGGACAGGCCAAAGCTTTGAAGATAATTGCGGGCTTGATTAGCGCCGGACAGAGCGCCAGCCTGAGCTGCCTTATCGAGGCGCGCGCGCAACAAACTTGCCGTGCCATAGTCCACGGCAAGGCCAATCATCGCCAACATCGGGAAGATGAGCAGTCCGGTCAATAAAGCGATATTGCCTTGACGCGAGCGCCAGAAACGCGCCAGCAGACGAGCGACAAAGCTCTTTGGATGAAAGGACATGGCAAAAACCTGATGAAAAATCGCTCAAAAATGATGATCACTCATTGCATGAAAAGCCCTGAAAAGCAAGGTTTTTCATATATTCGGACATATGGTTCCCGTGTATCCACCTGCCGTATCGCCCACCCAGCGCGGATAAGTGGCCACACCTGTTGAAGCATCAAATTGCCGCCAATTGCGCACCGGAAAATAACCGACCGATTTGAATTCGCGATTGCGCAAATAAGGTGTTCCAAAAATGCTGTTATATTTTGCCGTTGCATCCACAATGATCAAAGCGCCACTTTGAACAACCCCAATGGGAATTGTTGTCAGCGCCCAACCCGACATCATGTCGATGATTTTCAGGTCACCACATTTGCGCATCGCCACAGCGTCGGTCCCAAAGGACCAAACCACGCGCGGTGTGAAAGCGTAACTACCCATATTTATGGACATTCCCGGCTTTTGCACCATGCGCACCATGGAAATGCCAATGCGGGCTGTGGCGGATGTGCCGCCAAAAGCCTGCACACCAGGGCGCGAAAAGCCGGGCGCGATCAAGAAGAAGCGCTCAATCATCTCGCGCAGATGCTCGCCCGTCACATTGAGCGCATTCGCATCTTTGTCATAAGCCAGAATGCCCGCGATATCGTAAGCGGCTGTATTGGTATAGGCCTCGAGATGCTGATAGGCCCGCCCCGCCCGCGCAACCTCGTTAAAGCCCAAGAACAGAACAAGCAGAGCCGGAAATAACAAAGCAAACTCGATGAGTGAGCCGCCAGCCCTGTCTTTGCAAAACTGAAATATGCGATGAAGAAGACCCATCATGTCCTCACATATATTGGACTGAAGGATCATTGATCCACATGCCGACTGAAACAGCCGCGCGCGTCTGGCTCGTCCCATCTCTCACGGACGACAAAGCATCCCAGAACAAATTCCAATTCGACAGCGGATAGGCGACGATGAGATAATTACTGTAGCGTTCTTTATAGACCGACACGGTACTGCCGCCGACATCTGACAAAAATGAATTCTCCCCCAGAACAGGGCGTTTTCTCACGCGCTCCAAACCAGCGGCAAAAGCTGGGTTGGCGTCACTGCTCTGCCCATAGCCCTCCGAAGCCCAGCAATTGCCATTGTTTCGGCAATCTTTGCTCCAGAGTGAGATTTGCAGCTGGCTACAATCAATCGAGATTTTGATGCGGTTGCACACCAGATTGGAGACCGACTCCGGGCTTGTCAGATTGGTGAGCTGAATATTACCCGTGCGAATACCCACCGTAATGTCCATCACCGCACGGTCCATCGCACTGATAAGAAATTGCTCATAGGCCGAGGAGATAATGGCAAAGACCAGCCCCAGAAAGGGCAGCGACAAGATCGCAAATTCGACGGCCGCAGCGCCTTCGCGATGTTTGATGAATCGGCGCAGGGGCGAGAAACGAAGCATCTGCTTCTCCTCAAAAGTCTTAAAAAATAAACGTTTCAAACTCTCATCATCATACGCGCCCTACAGATTTCTTCAAGCAGCAAGGAACCGGACGGCGCGCTCAAGCGAACGGAGTGCAGAGGGAGCCAGTTTGGAACAAGAATAAAGTTCATCCACCGAAGGCGGTGAAAGCGCGGAAAATAAAGGAAAAATGCTCTTTCGTTTGATTAGAATAAATCCAATGAAAAGCTCCCCTGATTGACCCAGAAGATCGCTGGTTTCATTCCAGATGAAGATCACATCAGGGGCATAACAATGTTCTCATCCGCCAGACACCTCATCGCCTGCGCGCTTCTTCTTTCATGCGTCGCAACGGCCCAAGCGGGCGAAGGCTCCTTCGGTTGGATCTATACGCTCGACCTGCAGCCCAAAGGCACGATGGAGTTTGAGCAGCGCTTGCAGCTCAATCGCTCGCAGGCGCAGGGCAAATATGACCTCTGGCAAGCTCGCACCGAGGTCGAATATGGCGTGAGCGAGAATTTCCAACTCTCCGCTTATCTCAACACAAGCTCGGTCAGCGCCTGGCGTAACTATCCAGATGGATCGACTGCCGGCTGGCTTGTGCCCAGCAGCGCTGGCACAGACCGCTATAATCGCAGCCGCGTCGATGGTGTCTCACTGGAAGCGATCTGGCGCCTGACCAATCCTGTCACCGATCCGCTCGGTATCGGCTTTTATCTCGAGACGACAACGGGCGCTGTGAAGGATGAGTTGGAAGGCCGTTTGCTGCTTCAGTCGAACTTCATGGATGACAAACTCGTCCTCGCCGCCAATCTGCATTTTGCCATTGAGAAGGTGAAATTCGACAAGCTCGAAATTGGCCACGAAAGCATGATGGATCTTTTGGCCGGCACCTCCTATCGCTTCGCTCCCAATTGGACGGCTGGTGTGGAATATCGCTTCCATAACGATTTCGAAGGCTATGCCTTCAACACGCAGACCCAGCGCGCTCATTTCATCGGCCCCAATATCCATTACGCCACCAAAGATTGGTGGGTGACTGCCGCATGGCGCATGCAACCTGCGCTGGGCAAATGCTGGTCGACAGGCACGGTTGAATGTTCGGGCGGCTATGTCTGGGACAGCCATTCACGCCACGAAGTCATCTTCAAATTCGGCATGCCTTTGTGAGTGTGATGTCATGAAATGGACCCCCGCCCTCAGCCTCGCTCTCCTGCCAATCGCTGCCATTCACGGCCCGGCTATTGCGGGGCCGCGCATCAATCTCACTGTGGAGCAAGCCCAGCAGCGTCTCTTTCCCGGCCAAGCCCTCACCCGTCACTCTTTCACCCTCAGCGACGCACAGCGCGCGCAGATGCAATCAGCCTCCTCGGTGCGCGAACCTTTTCGCACCGAGCGGGTCTGGCGCAGCGCGAAGGGCGATTGGTTCATTCTTGATGATGTCGTGGGCAAGCATGAGATGATCACCTATGCGCTGGCGATCAATGCCAATGGCACGATCAAAGCCATCGAGATCGTGACCTATATGGAATCTTATGGCTATGAAGTGGCCGAAGCCAGTTGGCGGGCGCAATTCACCGGCAAGACTGCCAGTGCCACTTTGAAGCTCAATCAGGACATCAAAAATATCTCCGGCGCGACCCTGTCGTGCAAACATTTGACCGATGGCGTGAAGCGCTTGATGGTCATGCATGACCTTGCACTGAAAGGTCACTGATGAAAGCCATGCGCCCGCTTCTTGGCACTTTTGTCGAGATCAGGCTCGAAGCCTGTGATCGTGCCATTGCGCAGCGGGCCATGGATGATGCATTCGCCGCCATAGCGCGGGTGCAAAGTTTGATGTCACTCTTTGAACCCCAGTCCGACATATCGCGCATCAACCGCGCCGCGCATTTAAGCGCCCAGCGCGTCGATGACTGGACCGCGCAATTGCTCGCCACTGCGCTTGATTTGCATGAGCGCTCCGGCGGCCTGTTTGACTGCGCCATCGCTCCGCGCCTTGCCAGCTGGGGCCTTCTGCCCAAGGGCGAAGAGGCACCCCAGTCCAGCCTGCGACATCTCATTCTCGACGAACAGAGTGTGCGCGCCAGTGCGCCCCTTCGTCTTGATCTGGGTGGCATCGCCAAAGGCTTTGCGGTTGACCGCGCGATCGATGCCCTGAGCCAGCAAGGCATCCTCAGCGCCTGTATCAATGCAGGCGGGGATCTTCGCGTCATGGGCGCGCATGAAGAGGCCATCCATCTGCGCGATCCTTCAGACCCCAACGCGCTGCGCTTTGCCGGTACACTGAAGGATGGTGCCTGTGCGACCTCGGCCATCTATTATTCGAAAAGCCAGCATGAGGGTCGAGAGGTGAGCGCCCTGGTTGATCCGCGCAGTGGCGAGGCCATTCTCAGCCGTGACAGTTTCTCCGTCATTGCGCCTTTGTGCTGCCATGCTGATGGGCTCACCAAAGTACTCGCCATCTCACAAGATCCCAGCCTGCCGTGTTTTGCCCATTACCAGGCACAGGCCCTCATCTTGCGAGCTGCCGCATGAGCCGTCGCAGAATTGGCACCCTGCCCAACTGGCAGCGCGGCGCGACGCATATCACCCTCACGCTCTGCGCCTTTTCAGGCCTCGCCTATTTTATGAAACATGATCTGGGCTGGTTGGGCGCTCAGGCAGGTGCGCATTCCCTACTGGCGCTGCATGGCATCACCGCTGCGCTCGCCGTGATGGCCTTTGGCGCTGTCATCCCCGCCCATATTCGCATCAGCTGGATGGCCAAGCGCAATCGCGCGAGCGGCATCGCCATGTGCGTTTTTATGGGCGTGCTGATTGGTTCGGGATGGGCGCTCTATTATGGCAGCGAAGAGATCCGCGATGGCGCAGTCTTCACCCATCTGGCCTTGGGGATCGGCGCGCTCGCCCTCTTCCCGCTCCATCTCATCATCGGTCGGCGCAGCTGATCAAGCAGCCTGTTTCAGCGTTTCAAAACCAACCGTGCCAGTGACAATCGCCAGGACGGCGCGATTATAAGCCACCATCGCAGCGGGCGAGCGACGATTACGCAGTGCGATGATGGTCATGAATTCATCGAGCACATGCGCATCAATCCGGTCGAGATGTTCGCTCGAAAAGCCGCAGTCGCGCGCCAGACGCAAGAGACCAGACCGACATTTGGCAGCCTGCTCATATTCATGACGAAAAGCATGACGCCACATCGCCTGATGCACACTGACCAGCAAGATACGATTGTTGTTCTCTTGCGCCAGAACCCGCCCATAGAGCGTGGCCACGAAATCGCAGACGGTCGGCAAGTAATTCTCACGCAGATCTTGGTAGATCTCGTTGATGCCGACAGCTTGCATCTGCGCCTCCCGACCCATCAACAAGCCCAACTGTAAAGAGAATCAGTAGCTTGATGACGAATTCGAGTGTCGAACGGGATGGTTAACAAAAGGTTAACGCGAGGCCGTTGGAAGGTTGAATTGATTAAAATCGACTGCAACGGCGAGCAGGGCAGCTCAACTAAACTGCCCTGCCTATTATATCATCAGAATTGATACTGCACCGACAGGCGCACGGTGTGGAAGTTCGCCCGCAGACTTGCCTCCATCGACCCATCTGCGGCCACAGTGAAACTGTTATTGGGAGCATTGTTATTCTGGTTCCCGCGCGACAGCCCGTCTGTATAGCTATATTGGGAAGAGGCGTGATGCGTGCCCAGATTGACATAGAGATAGGTCAGGCCCAGCACCCAATCACTCGTCAGCCTGTAATTGACACCAGCGCCAATCGTCCAACCGATCTTGTAGCCACTCTTGTCGAAACTGTCGGTCGCACTGAAGGTTGCGCGCGGGTCATTATTGCCGCGCCCGATGCCCCAATCGCCCTCATAGGCCACATTGCCCTTCATGACGATCCGCCCATAGGCAAGACCACCGGTGATGAAGGGCAAGAAGCGATCACCCATGTCATAGCCAAGGCGTACACGCAGCGTACCGAAATTGGTGATGCCGAATTTGCCCGTCGCACTGGTGAGGATATTCACATAGAGCGGCACCTGGCTCTGGCCGGGACCATCGACATTTTCGATGCCCGCAAAAGCTGCTGATGAACGTTGCTCAGTTCCATTCCGAAACCAGGAGAAGTCGGCCTCAACACCGCCCACCCATTCGTCTTGCTGGAAATTATAGCCCGCATGGATACCCGCAAAGCCCATATTCTCGCGGGCCGTTTGCGTCGCCACACCCATGGCCGTGCTGGCAAACAAATCAGCGCCAGTCACCCAGATATTGCCACTGGCGACCTGCTGTGTGCCCACAGCCTGTGCGCATTGGTTGGCGTTGGAAGCCGTATAGGTCTGACCATTATTGGTGCCGCTCGTCGCCGTACAGACATTCGGCGAAGACCCCGCAAAACTCGAGCACTGCTGCGAGCTTGTATAGGTCGTATAGCTGCCAATATTGGGGCCAGAGCTGATCACGCACAGATTGGGCGAAGAGCCTACGGCGGTGCCGCATTGCTGCGATGTCGTCGCACTGGGATAGCTTGTGCCACTGTTGGGGCCGCTGGTGGCGGTGCAGCTGGCTGGAGTCGTAACCCAAGTGCCGCCATTGTTCTGGCACTGGTTCTGATTATTGCCCGATGCGCCACGGCACGAAGAGCTCGCCGCAACAAAATTGAATGTATAGGGCGAGGAGGCCGTGAAATTTGATGCGTAGGGCGCGCTCGGCACGAAAGTGTAAGTATTGGGCACTGTGTTGAATTCGCAGGAGGTCGGGTCATTCGCGCCCTGACCATTCACAGTCCCGCCTTCAGAATCACGACACTCAGCCTTGCCAATCGATTTGGAGCCGGTTGCGCTTGAATGGGTCTCAAGGCTAGAGCGAACCCCCGTCGAATAACCTGCGTGAACACCGACATAGGGCCCCGCCCATCCCAGCGGCATCACAACAGGCGCAGGCGCCAGCGCTGCTTTCTTGGAAGGAAGGTCGGCGGCAACGGCCGACGTCGCGGTGGCAGCCAAAATGAGGGCGTAAAAGAGCTTGTACATTCATCCGTCCCCCGGGAGGGCCGAAACCCTCTCCGCTCGTGGTTAGAATGTAACTATGGTGAAACAAACGTTTCGTGTTCAAGCGATGAAATCGCGTATGGATTGCTTAAGCTACTCGTTTTAAATAGTTTGTGGCCATTAAGTAACAATCGTAACGTTACATTGACCACGATATGGGCGCCCTGACAATAATTGCCATGCCCTAGTCCAGCCTAGTCTCAGCTATTGATTCGGAAGGCAGGGGGAAACGATCAGACAGAGGCGCCCGCTTCTCCCGTTGGGAGGAGGACAAAGCCGCGCAGCGACCAGATCAAACGAGCGAAGATGAAAAGTTTGGCGCTCCCTAGGGGACTCGAACCCCTGTTTTCGCCGTGAGAGGGCGACGTCCTAGACCGCTAGACGAAGGGAGCGCGGGCGCGATGAGCGCAGACGGGTGTCTGTAGCGGCTGGGGGCTTGGCGCGCAAGCCTGCAGTGGGGCTGCGACGCTATTTCCTGCCTTTCCCTTCCCCTATGGCTTGAGGTTGGCCCCGCGCTGACCCATGTCATGACCGTTGGGGCCAGTCGTCCCGACCTTTGCTCGTCAGGCTGACCTCATGTCGGATGCGATCTCCTCTCCTCAGGCCATGCCCCGCCCTGCTGCCCCAAGGCCGCTGCGCAGACCGCCCAATGCGCTCAGCTTCCTGTATGGCCTGTGGCGCAATCCAATCACAACATGGTCGCAGCAGAGCTTCCGTGAGCCCATCGTCCTCTCGCAAGGCGTCATGGGCCGTGTGGCTTTGGTGAATGACCCTGCCGCCATTCGTCATATCTTTGTCGACAATGTCGCCAATTACCGCAAAGACGCGCTGCAGATGCGCGTCTTGCGGCCGGGCCTTGGCACCGGCCTTTTAACAGCTGAGGGTGATGATTGGCGCGTGCAGCGCCGCGCGCTTGCCCCTCTCTTCACACCGCGCATGGTGGCAGAGTTTCTGCAACCCATGATGCAATCAGCCGATTGGCTGGTGCAGCGCTGGGCGCCTTTGCGCGAAGGGCGGCGTATCGATCTGGCCAGCGAAATGTCGCGCGTGACGCTTGATGTTCTGGAGCGCACGATCTTTCCGCAAGGCCTCACGCGTGATCCCGCCGCCTTTGCCAAAGCCATGGGCGCTTATTTCGACTCCATGGGGCAATTGCATCCGCTCGATGTGATTCAAGCGCCCGACTGGTTGCCGCGCATCGGCAAACGCTATCCGCGCGAAGAGTTGCAATTCTTCGATGAAGCCGTGCGCGATATGATCAGCGCACAAACGCGCTGGCTGCAGGACCATCCGGGCAAGCCCACCAGTGACTTGATGACCCGATTGCTGGCAGCGCGCGACCCGCAAACCGGACAGGCTTTGAGCGAAATCTCTGTGCGCTCTAATGTGCTGACCTTTGTGGGCGCCGGCCATGAAACCACCGCCATGACGCTCACATGGTCGCTCTATCTGCTCGCACTCCATCCCCAATGGCGCGCCAAAGTGGAAGCAGAAGTGGATGAGATTTTAGGGGATGGCGAACTCAGCGATGAGCAACTCCCGCAACTCATGCGCATCCGCGCGACGATTGAAGAGGCGATGCGGCTTTATCCACCCGCTGCCTCTCTCAGCCGCGAAGCCATTGATGCAGACGAGTTGAGCGGTCACAAAATCCGCGCCGGCACTTTGGTCATTGTCGCGCCTTGGGTGCTGCACCGTCACCATACGCTCTGGGACAAACCCGATTATTTCATGCCTGAGCGCTTCATGCCGGAAGCGCGCGAGAGCATCAATCGCTATGCCTATATTCCCTTTGGTGCAGGACCGCGCGTGTGTATCGGCATGGGCTTTGCGCTACAGGAGGCCACCGCGCTTCTGGCGAAGATTGTGCGCAACTATCGGCTAGATCTGGCGCCCGGCCACAAAGTCGAACCGGTCATGCGCATCACTCTACGCCCGAAGGGCGGCATGCCGATGATCTTGCGTAAACGCCATCATTCCTGATCGACCAGATGGCTGCGCTGACGAGCTTGACGCAGCGATTGCTGCAACTCCAACATTTGCGCGCCCATATTCACAATGGCTTTGTGCAGCGCTGCGCTCTCATCTGATCCCAATGCTGCGAAAGAATGGGCGATCACATCAAGCTCGGCCTCAGCGCGCAACCGCGCCCGATGCTCATCGCGCAATTTGTCCTCGCGCGCCAGTATCTCATCATGCTGCTGCGCGAGATCTTGCGCCAGTTGATCGCGCTTATGTGCAGCGCTCTCAAATTCTTTACGCAAGAAGTCCCGCTCATCGGCAGCCTCACGCGCTTGAGCCTGCTCATCAGCAGCGCGCAATTGGGCTGCATGAAGGGCTTTTTTCAAAGCGTCACTGCCAAGATCCAGCGTCGCAATCTTGGTCTCAAGCCCGGCAATGGTCGCGCGCTGACTGTCGATCTCCAAACGTAGCGCCGCCTCTCCTTGCTGCAGGCTCTCCACATGGCCACTGCTCTGTTCAACATGGCCCTGCAAGTCCTCCACGCGCTGCGCAAGCGCTGTGCGCTCGGCCTCCACGCGCTCCAGTTGCGCGTTGCGCTCGCTGAGTGACTGGCTGAGAGATGCAATCTCTTGGCGCGCAGCATTCAGCTCATCATCAAGCTTGGCCATCAGGCTCATACGACGGCCAATCTCGGCGAGATCCTGCGCATGTTGCGCACTCATCGCTTCAAGTTTTTGTTCGAGGCGGCGCTGCTCAACAGCTGCTTGCGCGCGCACCTGATCGCGTTCGGCGACAACTTCGTCCATCGAGAGCGGCATCAGCATTTCAAGTCGACGCGACGACAAGCGTACCGCGCGACGCCAGACGGCGGGCAGAAACAAAAGCGCCAAGAGCCCCGCAACGAGAAAGCCCAGCGCGAAGATCATCACTTGTTCGATCAAGGTGAAGAACCGCGTCCGTATCGGATCAGCATGTCATGCTCGCCTTGTAAAATCAAAGACGAGCCTGACAGGGCGCGCTGCGCGGGGAGCCGCGCAACGCAACCTTAACGGGCCGCAGGAGAGCTGGTTCCGCTCAGAAGGGGTTCCAGGTGGAGCTGGGCGTGAACTTCAGATAGCTCAGATTGACGCCCAGACGCGCGCCGATGCCCGCACGGATGGGAGCCACCACGACATCATCTGCCACCAGTGCGGTGAAGCCAAAGCCACCGACAAAATAGGCTGAGCCCGACACACCGCCAAAGCGGCGATAGATGCCATCGACGCTGGGCAGATTGTAAACGAGGATCATCACGCGGTCGCCATCAGCGCCTGCGTCAAAGCCCAGTGAAGGGCCCTGCCAATAGATGCGGCGATCACCCGCATTGCGCGTATACATGCCGCCTTCGCCATAGCGCAGGCCCGCCATGAAAGCGCCCGAGGCTTCTTGGCCCAGGATATAAGCATTGGGCTGACCCCAACGACGCGTACCTTCTTCCACGACCTGCGCGAGACCGCGCGCCATGGAGCCGAAGAACTGATGACCGCTGTCGATCAATTCGCGACTTTGGAATTTTTGGGGACGTTGCGATTGTTGCGCGAGCGCCGGACCACCAAGGCCCGCCAGCGGAGCGGCAGCAAGACCGGTCACCATCTGTCTGCGCGAGAGCTTCATCATTGCCTTCCCCTGTCAGCACCACATTGGCGCAGCAAAGCCTGACCAGAAGAAGGTGGCAGTGCTGTGGCAGCAGCTTTCACCCTCACATGGCCTTGCAGATCAGACTGACAAAGTTTGGTTAAGAGAGTCTTATGGCTGCGGCACGGGCAGGCTCGCCCCAGGCCACATAAGATTGATTTTTCAATCCATCCGCCAATTTGCCATAGGTCAGAGGGGCGCCGGCTGCGGTAAAGGTCAAGCCACCTGCAGCCCGCAGCAAAGCATCGCCCGCCGCCGTGTCCCACTCCATCGTCGGGCCAATGCGCAAACACACATCCGCTTCACCTGCAGCGATCAAAGCGAATTTCAACGATGAGCCCACAGCGCGCGGCGCAATGGGACCAAGCTGCGCCATCGCACATTTGTCAGCCTCACTAAAATGCGAACGGCTTTCGAGAAGACCGAGCGGCGCAAAGGCTTTGCGTGTGTGAATGGGCGTGCCGGTGCCAAGCTCTTTCATCCCCGGTGGCACATGACGCATGAAGGCGCGCGCACCGCCCCAAAAGATGCGACCCAAAGCAGGTGCATGAACAACACCAGCCACCGGCACACCATCGCGCACCAAAGCAATATTGATGGTGAATTCGCCATTGCGCGCGAGAAACTCACGCGTGCCATCCAGCGGATCCACAAAGAAAGCCTCGCGTGGCATATCGCTGGGCAAACCATTGCGGCTTGCAAGCTCTTCAGCAATCACAGGCACGCCGGGAAAGCGCTGCGCCAATTGTTCGAGAATAACCGCCTCGGCCTCTTCATCCGCAGCCGTGACGGGCGAAGCATCGCTCTTCAAACGCGCGGGAGATGCCAGAGCATAGTGATGCAGGACGGGCTGAGCGGCAGCCAGTGCAATCGCTGCGAGGTCTCGCGCGATCTCATCATTGCCCAGCGTCAGCACCATGCCCACTCCAGAATCGTGCCAAGGAACCTATGAGTAAACCTTGCCCACACAGCCCTCGCAAGCTGGGGTAAACGAACAGTTAACCCGCACCTGTCAGGAAGAACGCCTCAGCCTTCTTTCCATCAAGGAAGGGGGCAGCTAACAATCGGCGCGCTGGCGATTCGCTCCAGCTTTCCCCGCAAACTAAGGGAAGATCATCATGACAGTCTATTCGCTCGAGCCTCTCGATCTTGCGGCACTTTTGTGTTCGCGCGTCTGCCATGATGTGATCAGCCCTGTGGGTGCCATCGTCAACGGGCTTGAAGTGCTCGAGGACGAGAAAGATGCCGAGATGCGCGACATCGCCTTCGAGCTCATCCGCAAAAGCGCCAATACCGCCTCTGCCCGCCTGCAATTCTGCCGTCTGGCTTTTGGCGCGGCAGGCTCAGCAGGTGCCTCGATTGATACGGGCGATGCCGAACAGGTCGCGCGCAATCTGTTCGAAGATGACAAGACGAAGCTGCTGTGGAATGCGCCGCGCGTTCTGATGGGCAAGAACAAGGTGAAACTCGTTCTCAATCTCTGCCTGATTGCGGCGGCTGCCATTCCACGCGGCGGCGTGATCAATGTCACGATTGCTGAGCCTGATGGCGCAACGCGCGTCACCTTGCATGTCAGTGGCTCTTATCTGCGTTTGGCGCAAAATGTCATCACACTGGTGGCCGGCACACCCGAAGAAGGCCGCGTGGATGCACATGGCATCCAGCCCTTCTATACGGGCCTTGTCGCGCGCGAATGCGGGATGAAGGTTGCGATTGATGTGCGCCCTGATGCAGTGGTGATTGACGCGCAGGGCTGACACGCCCTCAGCGGCGAGCAATAAAAAAGCCCCGCCAAGCGGGGCTTTTTCTTGAGCGGTCGGCGATCAAGCGGTGATGCGCTCTTCAGCCTCATTGGGCTCACGCAGCACATAGCCGCGGCCCCAGACGGTCTCGATATAGTTGCGCCCAAGGCTCGCATTGGCGAGCTTCTTGCGCAGCTTGCAGATGAACACGTCGATGATCTTCAATTCCGGCTCGTCCATGCCGCCATACAAATGGTTGAGGAACATCTCTTTCGTCAGCGTCGTGCCTTTGCGCAGGCTCAACAGCTCCAGCATTTGATATTCTTTGCCGGTCAAATGAACCCGTGCGCCGCCGACTTCGACCGTCTTCTGATCGAGATTG
>CANGJJ010000003.1 GCA_947454485.1 Beijerinckiaceae bacterium | reverse complement strand
GTAGCACCTGTTCGGGCAATTACAATGTCGTTGTGATCAAGTTTATATCGTTCCAGTTCGCGCATATCTCCTGCGACATAGGGCACACACGTCCAATCTAAAGCTGTACTCACAATATCTGTAATGCGAAGGAATTTAGGCCCAGTGGGCACCAAAGTCGCAGATGCCGTTAAGCCATAATCTATAGACTGGCAGGCATCTGCCAAGCGGCAAGAGATCCAATCAGTCATTAATCTGCACCTTCGCTAAATTAATGCTAAGCGCATTCGTCAGCTTCATTCCCAAATCAATTTGAGCCTCAAGCTTCTTCCGCAGCGCCTCGAACCGCTCTGCAAAAGGCACATCATCCTCTTCTGCTTCTTCAGCCCCAACATATCGGCCTGGCGTCAGCACATGGCCGTGGCTGCGCACTTCTTCCAATGTGGCGGCCTTACAAAATCCCGGCACATCTTCATAAGCGCCAGCGTCTTTCTCGCCGCGCCATGCGTGATAGGTGCGGGCGATTTTGGTGACGTCTTCCTCTGACAATTCCTTGCGTGTGCGGTCGACCATATGGCCGAGTTTGCGGGCGTCGATAAACAAAATCTCATTCCGCCGATCGCGCAATTTGCCGCTGCGCGTCACGCCATTGGATTTGTCCTTCGCCAAAAACCACAAGCAAGCGGGGATTTGCGTTGAATAAAACAACTGCCCCGGCAGAGCGACCATGCAATCTACCACGCCCGGCGCGCCTTGGTGGCCTTCAATCAACGCGCGGCGAATATCCCCTTCGCCGCTTTGCGTTGACGACATGGAGCCATTTGCCAGCACGATCCCAGCCACGCCGGATGGCGCGAGGTGATGGACTATATGCTGCACCCAGGCAAAATTCGCATTGCCTGCGGGGGGCGTTCCATAGGTCCAGCGCGCATCTTGCGTTAAACGCTCACCGCCCCAATCAGAAATATTGAAAGGTGGATTGGCGAGAACAAAGTCGGCGCGCAAATCACGCAGCTCGTCTTTATGAAAGCTGCCGTCGCTGTTCCATCTGATATCCGCATCAAAACCGCGTACGGCCATATTCATCTTGGCCAGACGCCATGTGGTATAATTCGACTCCTGCCCATAGATCGCAATATCGCCAATGCGTCCGCCGTGGCTTTCGACGAATTTTTCCGATTGGACGAACATGCCGCCCGACCCGCAGCAAGGGTCATAGATGCGGCCCTGATAGGGCTCCAGCATCTCGACCATCACGCCCACGACCGATCGAGGCGTATAGAATTCCCCACCACGCTTGCCTTCAGAGCCCGCGAAAGAGCCAAGGAAATATTCATAGACGCGGCCCAGAAGATCGCGCGCATCGTTGCGCTTGGCGCCAAGGGCGATCCCCGAGATGAGATCAATTAGCTCGCCGAGCATAATCGGATTGAGCGCAGGACGCGCATAGTCCTTGGGCAACACGCCCTTCAGCGCCTCATTATCTTTTTCGATAGCAAGCATGGCATCATCAATGAGCTTCCCAATATTGGGCTGGCGCGCATTGGCTTGCAGATGTGACCAACGGGCCATTTGCGGCACCCAGAAGACATTCTCCGCCAGATATTCGTCGCGATCTTCAACGCCTTGCGGATATTCCGCCTCGAGCTCTGCGTGTCGTAATTCAAAGCTGTCAGAAATATGTTTGAGAAAGATCAGGCCGAGCGCGACATGTTTGTAGTCAGACGGCTCCATATTGCCGCGCAATTTGTCCGCAGCCTTGAACAGTTCCGCCTCGAAGGGCATATCGCCGCCCTTGCCATTGGCAGTTGCTGCTTTTTTCGCCTGTCTGGCCATTTCCCCTCACCGATTCCTGAACAAGTAAGATGTTCCCTGAAACCGGCGCCGAGGCAATCCTGAAAATCTGTGGGTGACAGATTTTGACCTGCGAACCGACATTCGGGAGCACTTCTGGCAGACTATCCAACCGTTGCCCGGAACAGTTCATCCATATCGCCCATTGCAGTCGCATCGGGTGGCGCGAGCGTGTCGTGCATCAGCTGACGCTTGCGCTGCAGGAGTCGATGAAGATTTTCGTCAAAGCAAGGTAGTCCCTCTTCGACGACAGCCAGTGGAACGTGGATATAAACTTGCTTGGGCTGACCAATGCGCAGGATGCGGCCAGTGCACTGATCTTCAACCGCGGGGTTCCACCAGCGCGACAGATGGATCGCATGATTGGCGCGGGTCAGCGTCAATCCGACGCCACCCGCACGCGGGGACAGGAGCATGACATCAAAACCATCAGGCGCGGCCTGAAATGCATCAACACGGGCCTGACGCTTGCTCCCATCCACAGAGCCATTGATCACAGCTGGCGGGAACGGGAGCTTGTAGCGGCGCTGCAGAATGCCCACAAGGCGGGCCTGAAGGTCGAGGTCTTCAAGAAAGATGAGCGCTTTCTCACCTTGAGCGGCGATCTTGTCGAGACTGTCAAAGGCCGCCTTCAAACGTGCAGAGGCATCGATAAACTCATCATCCCTCATCTCGGCCTGAGCGTCGGGATGAAGTGAAATGGAGCGCAACTTCTGAAGCGTCTCCAGCATCGCTCCTTTCCCCTTGCTGTCTTTCCCTTGCGCAATGGCAGCATGATAGGCCTCGCGCTGAATTCTGGGCATGGGCGACCTGATGAGTGTCTCATTCGGAAGCGGCAGATCAGGCAATTTATCATGCTTCATGCGCCGCAGCATGATCTGCGGACGACCGCCATAGGGTTTCTCAAGGCTCTGCTTCAAGCGCTTGAGACGATCTGGATCGAGCTCTTTCTCGAAGGTCTCGCTAAAACTCTTCAAATCACCCAACAGGCCTGGATGCACGCCATCAATGATGCACCACAGATCAGCTAAACGGTTCTCAACCGGTGTTCCAGTCAGTGCGACGCGGAACGTACAATTCATGCCCTTGGCCGCATCCGTAATCCGCACGCCGGGTGTTTTGATCTTTTGTGCTTCGTCAAACAACGCTGCAGCAAACTGAACTTGCCCAAAATCCTTGTCATAGTCGCGCAATGTCTCGTAGGTCGTCATTACCCAATCGGCTTGCTCAAGAGCTTTAGGGTTGAGGCTTGGGCGTCCGTCAGCCCCGGTCGCTTTCAAAGTAGCGAGCCCCTTGCCAAAGGCCTCTGTGCAATTGCCGAGACCGGGCGAAGCGAGATGCTTGTCATGTTCGGCGCGCCAGTTTGCCAACAGGCCCGTCGGCGCCACAATCAAGAGAGGTGCCTTCTGAACGATCCCGGCGTTCATCCCCGCTTTTAACCAAGCAAGGAAGGCGAGGCCTTGGAGTGTTTTTCCAAGGCCCATATCATCAGCAAGCAATACACCGGGGGCTCCCTTAACATAAGAAGCCTGCAACCAACGTAAGCCCTCTGATTGGTGGACCTTGAGGCTAGTTTTCAAACAA
This sequence comes from Beijerinckiaceae bacterium, assembly GCA_947454485.1. Taxonomy (GTDB): domain Bacteria; phylum Pseudomonadota; class Alphaproteobacteria; order Rhizobiales; family Beijerinckiaceae; genus Terripilifer. The sequence goes on along the minus strand of CANGJJ010000003.1, from coordinate 314,958 downwards.
GCAGGAGAATCAGAGCTAGGCGCTCTACGGTCTCTAGCGACATCAGCTTCAATCTCAATGTCGCCCTCATTCGTGTGAATGATAATTGCGTCCTGTTGCCCCTTTGTCTTGCGCTCCTGTTTTTGTTCTTTCCCCTTTTGCTGAAAGAGCTCCAGCTCAAGGGCATGTATCGCGCGCAAAGTATCTTCATTGGCAGGTATCGTTATAGGCCCTTCTGGTGTCGCGACCTGCACAGCCTTTTCACCTGCAGCTATCGATTGCTCTATTTGTTCCCGAAGCTCACCTGCTGCCTCTTCCGAGAGTGGCAAAGTGCGTTCCCCAATGATCAAGCCGAGCGGAACTTTTTCTTGCTTTTGTTTCAACTCACCGCCCGTCTCAACGCCGCCAAGCCAGTCCGTTGACGGCAGCTTAATCCACGGCACAACCCGCGGGATCCATAGACCGAGGCCCTGAACACGTTGCGAATAGCTATTTGTTTCTCGAAAGACGTTTTCAAGGACAACATCCTCCACATCAGCACCTAGAGCATCACGCAGGTAGCTACGCGGATTGGCCAAAAAGGCCCTCTTGGCCGCTTGAGTCCCGCCGCTTAATTTACGCACCTCCCCAAGCGCTTTGCGCAATGGCGGCTGCAGGACCACGTAATGCTGCCCGCCAATTGAATAGACCGGCTGCGCATGGCTGGCGCTGAAGAAACGCGCTTCAAATGCTGTCTGTTGCTGATCATTGAGGAGCAGATCCTCTAGCTCTCCTTTAGCTCCGTGAAGCTTCGGAACGAGTTGCTGATTTTTATCCTCCCCAACCAAGTCGACCGAGAACGAATCCGCCACAGCAATCGTCATTGCACCAATGAGGCCTCTAGCCTGTATGTGCTGATTTGCGGCTTCGTGAGGCAGAACCTCACGCAATTGCGCGAGCGCTTTCAACCGTTCATCGACCGAGCTGAAGGAAGCAGAATTCAAAGCGTCGATTGCTTCGCTAACGGCATAAAGTATTTCTGGAAGGCGACGGAACTCAGCACCAACGCGTAACCAAGCACCAACCCGTTGTGAAACCAGGGGCTGCCCATTCGGGCGCATCCAATCAAGTGACACTTTGTAGCTAGGCTGCGTGATCAGGCCCTGCGCTTGAAGCCGCAACTGGGCATCAATCAGCGGGGGAAAGGAAAGATGGGCAGCTTCCCGCGTCGACAGAGCGGCCACGCAAGAAGACTTCAGAAGTACGACATCACCAACATCAACGGCATTATCCGAGGCGACAAATCGCTGAATGAGATCGAGACCCGGTAATAAAGCATCAGGAACACCGATGGCCCAGCGCTCATAAGAAAGCTTATTGCCAGCCTCATCTACCACTGTAATTTCTGTTTCGCCCACGCCAGGCGTATATTGAAAATGCCATGTCATTTCGGCATCCAATCTTTGGGGCCGAGGTAGATTTTGCATTTATCGGCAATAAAGCGAGCCGCCTCCTTTTGCCAATATCCTTTGGCACCAGCTACGTGCCATAGACCACCTGAGTTGCATACATTATCTAGCCCATACCCGGCATCCCCTGGGAATTTCAGACATTGCTTCATCAAGTCCTCTCTTTGATAACGTTCTCTGTACAGATGGGGTGCCGCCGTACTATTTGCAGGCCAAGCGCGTAACGCTCCTGCGTGGCTAAACTCACAGAAAATATATCCACCAATCTGGAATAAGATGGCAGATTTCTTCGCACTAGATCCGGAAAAGCTTGCATACTCGCCATCAAGTTCCTTGATCGTTTTAGCTGCAGCAAAGACATCATAACCAAGTGCTATCCACGCCCCTTCGATCACTCCAGCCGTCAGATAAGCAGTCCAAAAACTTCGGCGATAAATGAAGTCTTTATCTGCATGATCGGAAATCACGTCAAAAAAGGTGAGCAGGGACGCCCTAGAAAGCCACGCTCGCATAACGTCGCGGCTATGGGCACTAGCTTCGTGCCAATTGGCTGACTTCGTCCGTGGATCGCCTAAAAACTGCAACAATATCTTCTGAATTCGGCTAGTCACTACATCCGCTGATGGTTTCGACGCTTGCCACGGCTCGAGCAGTGCGTCAGCCAGATAACCTCGGAATGCTGGCTCGCCAAACCGAAGGGTTCCATCGACAATGGTGAAAGCCATCGCACGATCAAGATAGGTCAACGCGTCTCTCTGCGTCAGTCGTTCCGTTAGCTCCAAAAGCAGTTCTTGCTGAACCAATCGAGCGTAACCACCCACTGCGCGCAATGGCGTATTCAACCCGAACCCTGCAATGATGTCCTCTACCGGTTCTGACCATTCGAGAATTGCGAGGGCAACGGCTTTCGGCCCATCTTCACCGTCGAAAAGATTGACGCTGCTATGATAGCCCTGCTTCCAACGTTCGAGCCGCGCGTCTGAGCTTTCGAGAATAATTTTTCGTAGTTGCACGCCAGCTTCTTTCAAACCTGGCACGCTTCTCCCGCACGCTTCAAGCCATGCCTCAATCAAGTTGCGAACAACCGCAACAGATCGCCTCGCCAGATTGAAAACGGCATCCATGAGTCCTGGCAGCGTCACTAAAGGATCTGTCGGCGTCCACAACAACCAAGGAGCTTGGCGCAGTAATGACCGGGGCACAGAGCTTAAGCGGCCCGCGCGAGACGCCTCCACAATAGTCTTTCTGGCTTTTTCAAGCAAAGCGGAGTCGGGGACGTTTTCCGCTGCATGAGTCGCACCAATCCTCTGCACCGCCTTGGTTACGTCCAAATATTTCGGAATGCCCGAAGCCCTACCGAGGACATGTGCTGCAGCACTCAAGCGCTCAAGCGCTTCCGCGAAAGCTAAAACCTGTCCAGAGGTGGTCCCTTCAGAGCTCATTGGACATCCTCCAAAGCTGGTTTGATTTCATCAATCAAGCGCTGCAGCTCCTTTGAAGTTTTAGTTGACAGCAAGAATCTCAAATCGATTCTACGATTTTTCTGGAATTCTTCTTCGGTAGAACCTGCGACGATGGGACGACGGTCGCCATAAGCCGATACAGCTAGCAGGGGAAAACCACTCGTGTTCTTGAGATCGTCAAGGCCATTCTTTTGCCGTATCTCTTTGAACACATTAAGCGAGCGCTCCACCGATAAGCGGTCATTGCGATCACGGGAATCCTCGGGCGACAATCCGCGATAACCTTGCACATCAGAATGACCTTCGACCAGAACACCTTCTAGGGTCGCAAGGTCTCGTTCCTGACAGCCTGCTCTTAAGTCCCGAGAAGAGTAACAGGGCAACACAGATGCAAGAGATTCAGAGAGTTTGTCCAAGACAGCTCGCGCATCAGTCAAACGCGCATTGTTTGTTCCGGTGCCCAATGTGGACTGACCCCTCTCAAACAGGATTTGTTCAGGAAGACGCAACACTCCTGTCTCAGGATCAACAGTAACAATAACGCCCGCCTTTTTGAGCATATCCTCGAGCCGGGAAAGCAGACGCTGCCGGGCCTGTTGACGATCCTCAATGTCCTGAGTCATCCGCTCAACCGCCTGCTTCAGTAAACCACGCAGATGTTCATTCTTTTGCCGCTGCATTTCGGCCCGCTCCGCCTCTTCCTGCGCCTTCTTTTCAGCTGCTGCAGCACGAAGGAGAAGCTCTTCATACTGCTTGCGTGCGACTTTCTGTTCATCTTCGGCGTCTCTGAAATTCAGGGCAAAGACAGTGAGCATGAGAAGAAAAACAAACAATATGCCGACCATCAGGTCACTGACTGACGCGAAATATCCTTCACCGCCATCCTCGGTCGTTTCCGTCGCGGACATTTAAGGCTCCTTAAGCGCGCTCGAGGTTGGCGTCTTCGATCGTCATCTGCAGATCGCTCACGAGCTGGTGCAGCTGCGTGACCGCTTTGGCGAGACCCTGATCAGTCTCCTTCACACACCGCGCAACTTCTTGAGAGTAGGATTCGAGACCACCTTGTAGCTCCTTCATTACTTTTGCGAGCTGTTGATCAACACCCGCAAAACGCTCCGTGGCCGTCTTCAAACTATCAATCAACTGCCCGGACGCTAGCTGCGTCGCCTCGAAGCGCTGAGAGACACCCGAGACTTGCTCGATGGCTCGACTGATGTTTTGAACAGCTGTGGCAAGAGGCCCCATCGCACCTGACGCAGCCTGGCTTGCAGCGCGGAGATCCGCGGCGACAGCCTTCAGAGGATCTGCAGCATCCTTTGCCGCACGTTCAAACTCGGTTGAGCGAAGTACAATTGCCTCAGAGGTCGTTGTGAGACGTGTAATTTGTTGTAGCAAACTTTCGGTCTTGTCGCCGAAGCCCTCTCCGGCTTCTTCCAGAGAAGTCGATGCATCTTCTGCGCCTGCACGCAATGCACCACCGGCGTCCTGTCCTGCCTGCGCCACTGCTGCAGCAGCTTGGGTAAGCGACATCGCCATTGTTTGCCCTGCATCCCCCAATGCAGTCTTCAGCACATCGGCCCCGTCCACTGACCCCTGCTTGAGCACCTGCCCTGCCTGTGCGGTTGTTGAGCGAAGCTCTTCTATCAGTGCGGTGAGTTGGGTTCGCATCCCCTCTGTTGCATCTGCGATGCGTTGAACTGCTTTCTCGGCGCCCTCGCCAAACTTGCCACCTGTGTCATCCGCAGCTTTCTCCAGCGCCTTGGCGATCCCTACAGCTGCAGCCTCGAAGGATGAGGCTGACCCCACAACTCGCTCTGCCAGAGCATTCAACGCATCTTGGCCTGTGGAACGACTTGCTTCGGCCAAGGCGCGAAGCTCTGACACCATCTCCTGGAACTGCTGATGCAGCCGCTTGGCGCTATCTTCAGCTTGCGCGCCCATGCGGCTCTCAAGCGCTTCGGCAGATTTAGCGAGCGTCTCGGCCACTGCACGCGCTGACGCCTCAAATCCACTTGCAGCTGCTTGAATTCTCTCTGCCAGGGCCTGCCCAGCCCCGTCACCCGCTGCTTGGGTCTGCTCAGCCATTTTGCGCAGACTGTCGGTCAAACCTATCATCTGATCGGTAATGCGAGACAATGCTGTCTCAGCGCCTTCACCCATTCGCGTTGCCATGGCCTCTGCAGATTGAGCCATTCTAACCGCCGCATCTCCTAGCCCCCCTTGGAGCCCCTGCAATTGATCAGCAAGCACCTGGAGACTGTCCGCGACATTGCTCATCTGATCGGAGGCGCCACCTTGAAGCTTTTCCAGGAAGGCATTCAACATGCCCTCAATCGCTTGTTCATTGTTTGAAGCGATTCCGTTGGAAAGCTTTTCAATAGCTTCGCGCAGTGGTCCAATGTGATCGCCCAAGCGCCGGTCGAAGGCCTGATCCAAGGATTGCTGAAGTGCCAGGGAAACATCGGTTGCAAATGATTCCATAAGGATCGTTTGTCGCTCCAGCATTTGATTTGCATCAGCTTGCAAAGATTCGGAAGTAACGATCGGAATCCGTTCTTCAAGCGCTGACAAAAATGCATCTAGTGCAGCGTCTATATTTTTAAGACACTGCTTGCGAATGATTGCATAAAAAATAGATAAGGCGAGACCAATAAGTGATGTCACGAACTTAAACGATGCTGCATCCAGCAAAGCGCGCAGCGCCGTGTTTCGATCCGCTGAATTACCATCAACAATTGACCCAGCGGCAGACAGTGCGACAGACAGACCGAGAAAAGTGAAAAAGAGACCAGCACCGACAAGGAGGTTTGGCAGAGCTGCGTGATAGCGAAGATCCGTCCGCACTTCCGCAGAGCGCATGATCCCCATGTTAAACCATTTATCAGGACGCGTTGTTGACCGTATCGGTTGCCCGGGGTCCACAGGCACGATCAGCGTGTCTCGATATTCTGACCACCTCCCTCTCAGAATGGGATCAGCTAACATGTCTGAAGAAAATGTCTCGTAGCGGGATGTAAAATCCCGCGCGTCGGATGACAGCGAAATGCGCTGTACACTTTTATTCAAAGCACGGATGACCTTATTGGACCCCCGATTCAGGAAAAGCGCAGAGATCGCAGCCCAAGCAATAAGCACAAACGACACAGCCAAAATCGTGTAGGCATTTGAAATAATTGGTGCCAGATCTGCTAATGAAGACATGTATGGACCCTTTGTGTCTCTAGCTTTACCCTTTGAGCTTGGTGCCGCTGCGCAAGGAGTGTCGCTCGCATGTTGATATGGGTGCTCGACGATACGCAAGTGCTGGAGCAAAGAGATTGCAAAACCATAACACTACTAAATGGTGAGATCGCAGCTATTTGGAGGGGCGCTGCTTATCCAATTTTACCGGATGGGGCGTCAATAAATGTCACCTCAATGGCAACGTCGCCAGAAGGGTGCGTGCCGCAATCTAACCGCTCCATGCAAGTTCAAATTTCGGAAACTGTGGAAGCCGTTTATTTGCTCGGCTTGGGATCTGCTGTTGCGCGCGAAGAACTCGCCGCGAGTCTAACGCGCAATGGTTTCGTGATTGAACGAGCGGGGCATTACACGGGACCCGTTGGAGAAGGGATAGAATATGATTGGTTCATTCGAGTCGCTAATCGCCCTGACTTAAATAAACAGTTGCTCGAGCAGTTGGTCGGGGCTCAGCCGACAGTCGTCAGCGCAAATGAATTGCGTATCGCTCTGCTTGAGAACCAACTTGCAAATGCGCTCTCGGCTGCTGCTTCAGAACGCGCGAACGCTGCGAGGTTAAAGCTCGAGCTGGCATCGCTTGGCGACAACGCGGCTCAGATCGAGCGACTTGAAGCGGAGCTTAGGGCACTCGCGTCGGAAGCAGCACGCCTGACGACAGAAGCGGCCGAGCGAACTCAGTCTATTCCTCATAGAGTAGCTCCCCGAAAAGAGGTATCGGCAGAACTAGAGGATGTGTTGCAGATCCTGTTGCCACGCGCGCGACTGTTGCGTGACAGTCTCAGCGTCGCCACAATCGAATTCTCTGATCGGAAGAGTTTCTACCGGTCACTGCAGGAATTACATATCGATTTAGGCATACCATCCGCGTGGAAGCCCGTTAGAGGCGCATCTGGATGGATTGAACGACACGTATCGACAGGAGCAGGCGACAGCGGCCGCGTCTATGCTCGTCTCAACAAGACAGACAGAAAATGGGACATTCTTCTGTCAGACAAGTCGAGCCAAAATCGCGACATCGACTGGTTGCAGAGAATTTAGGCCCCAAAATCCGATCTTGGGAGCAGCACCTATCTCACTAAGTCTTTGATTTCCTGGTGGGCGGTGACGGGCTCGAACCGCCGACCCTCTCGGTGTAAACGAGATGCTCTACCAACTGAGCTAACCGCCCCCGCAGGACTTTTAGACAGGGGTGGGGCTGGTGCGCAAGCACTGCGGGGAAAAAAGGCGGGGGCTCTTGAAACTCTCTCAAGCCTCCACCCGCTCTTACCCGCTCTTGTGCCGACTGCTGGGCCTGCTCAGCGCCCCCTGCGTGCACACTCAGAGCGGCCCAGAGCCGCGCGGGCGGCCTTCTACGCTCCACCCAGCACACACGCCCCAAATAAAAAGGGCGACCACTGGGGCCGCCCTTTTGCGTCAGTGATGACGGCTTACTTCTTGTTCAGCTCTGCCTTCAACGAAGCGCCGACCTTAAAGCGGGCGCTGTTGGACGCTGCGATGTCGATTTCCGCGCCAGTGGTGGGGTTGCGACCCTTGCTGGCGGCGCGGTGCTTCACGCCAAAGGTACCAAAGCCGACGAGGCGCACTTCGTCGCCCTTCTTGAGGGCTTCGGTGATGCCATCGAGCACCGCGTCGAGGGCTGCGGCGGCATCGGTCTTGGTCTGCTGCGTGCGCGCTGCGATGTGCTCGACGAGTTCCATCTTGTTCATGTGAAGTCTTCCTGTTCGTTGGCGCGGGCCGTGGCCGCTAGGCGCCGTCCGGGGAGGCCGCCCCGTGGATAACGAGGCTGAACCGTGATCGGGTGCTACAGGGCGCAAGCCCCGGGCGCAAGGCCCCAAGGCATAGAAAAACCGCAGGGAATCACTCCCTGCGGCTCATTTTGTGGGTCTGTGGCAGGATGGCCGATCAGTGGGCGACGACGCCCGACTGATCTTCGTCCCCAAGCCCGCCCTTGCCCTTCACCGGAACATCCTCTTCCCAGACGATCGGGGTGGGCTGGCGCACCAGAGCATGCTGCAAAACCTCGTCCATACGGGACACGGGGACGATCTCCAGAGCATTTTTCACATTGTCAGGAATATCGGCCAGATCCTTGGCATTCTCCTGCGGGATCAGCACCTTCTTGAGGCCGCCGCGCAGCGCTGCCAGCAGCTTCTCCTTCAGGCCGCCAATCGGCAGCACACGGCCACGCAAGGTCACTTCACCGGTCATCGCAATGTCACGGCGCACGGGAATGCCCGTCAGCAGCGACACAATGGCGGTGGCCATTGCAATACCGGCCGAGGGGCCGTCTTTGGGTGTTGCACCTTCAGGCACGTGAACATGGATGTCGCGACGCTCGAAGAGCGGCGGCTCGATGCCAAAATCAACCGAGCGCGAGCGCACATAAGACGCTGCCGCCGAGATTGATTCCTTCATCACATCCTTCAGATTGCCCGTCACCGTCATGCGGCCCTTGCCGGGCATCATCACGCCTTCGATGGTGAGCAACTCGCCGCCGACTTCCGTCCAGGCAAGGCCCGTCACCGCGCCAACCTGATCCTCCGTCTCGGCCTCGCCGAAGCGATATTTCGGCACACCGAGATAATCAGGAAGATTGGTCTTGGTGACGACAATCTTCTTCTTCTTCGAGGTGAGAATCTCCTTCACCGCCTTGCGGGCGAGGTTGGAGAGTTCACGCTCAAGATTACGGACACCCGCTTCGCGCGTGTAGCGACGGATGAGCAGCAACACAGCCTCGTCCTCGATGGACCATTCCTTCGGGGCCAGACCATGCTTTTGCACAGCGACGGGAATGAGATGCTTTTTGGCGATCTCAAGCTTCTCGTCTTCCGTGTAGCCAGCAATACGGATGATCTCCATACGGTCCATCAAAGGCGCAGGAATATTCAGCGTATTGGCCGTCGTCACGAACATCACATTCGAGAGATCATAGTCGACCTCAAGATAATGATCGTTGAAGCTCTGATTCTGCTCAGGATCCAAGACTTCGAGCAAAGCCGATGAGGGATCGCCACGGAAATCCATGCCCATCTTGTCGATCTCATCGAGCAAGAAGAGCGGATTGGCCGTCTTGGCCTTGCGCATCGACTGAATGACCTTGCCGGGCATCGAGCCGATATAGGTGCGACGATGGCCACGGATCTCGGCCTCATCACGCACGCCGCCCAAAGACATGCGCACATATTCGCGGCCTGTCGCCTTCGCAATGGAGCGCGCGAGCGAGGTCTTGCCGACGCCCGGAGGGCCAACAAGGCACAGGATCGGGCCGGTCAATTTGTTGGCGCGCTGCTGAACTGCCAAATATTCAAGGATGCGCTCCTTGACCTTGTCGAGGCCGAAGTGATCCGCATTGAGGATCTCTTCTGCACCGGGCAGATCTTTCTTCACCTTGCTGCGCTTGCCCCACGGAATGGAAAGCAGCCAATCAAGATAATTGCGCACGACGGTGGCTTCCGCCGACATGGGCGACATCTGACGCAGCTTCTTGAGTTCGGCATTGGCTTTGTCGCGCGCCTCTTTCGAGAGCTTCGTATTTTTGATGCGCTCTTCGATCTCGGCAAGATCATCCTTGCCGTCCTCGTCGCCGAGTTCCTTCTGAATGGCCTTCATCTGCTCATTCAGATAATATTCGCGCTGTGTCTTCTCCATCTGGCGCTTGACGCGCGTGCGGATACGCTTCTCGACCTGCAGCACAGAGATTTCACTCTCCATCAGGGAAAGGCACTTTTCCAAACGCTTGGCGACAGAGGTCGTCTCAAGAATCTGCTGCTTGTCGGTGATCTTGATCGCCAGATGCGAAGCCACTGTGTCAGAGAGTTTCGCAAAATCGTCGATCTGCGTGACTGCAGCCACGACTTCGGGCGAGACTTTCTTGTTGAGCTTCACATAGCCTTCAAATTCGCTGATGACGGAGCGGCCCAGCGCCTCGACTTCAACGGGGTCAGTGATCTCATCGGCGATGACGGCTGCATCGGCCTCATAGTAATCGTCGGTGCGTGTATAGCCCTTGACGATGGCGCGCGCGGCGCCCTCAACCAAAACCTTCACCGTTCCATCGGGCAGCTTCAACAGCTGCAACACCGAGGCGAGTGTGCCGGTCTTGAAAATTGTGTCGGTCGCTGGGTCATCATCGGACGCATTCTGCTGCGTGGCGAGCAGAATGAATTTATCGCCCTTCATGACTTCTTCGAGTGCGCGGATCGACTTCTCGCGCCCCACAAAGAGCGGCACGATCATATGCGGGAACACGACAATGTCACGCAGCGGCAAAACCGGATAGTTCTGCACGGTGCCGGGTGATGCTGGGACACGCTTCTGAGTGGTCATGATTTTCCTATCCGATCTGCCCCAAAGTCACCGTAATGGCCAACTTCAGGGCCGGACGCCAAAATTACAAGGGACGCGTCACGCGACTCGAACCTTGAAACTATAGCGTCCCTCCATCGAGGCCTCAAAGGCGCCTCTCTCCGTTAAGAGGGAGATGGGGAGGCTTTCCCCGTATTTCAACAGGGGTTACGCGGCATCTGAGGTCAGGACAGGGCGACGGTAGGCCGCACCCAAAGCCAGTGCTTAAAATCCCTGACCTCCCCGGATTTCTCTTTGTCTTCCTGCGCCCAAACAGCAAGGCCACCCTCGTGCTTGGCAAGTTCGACGAATTTGCGCTTGGCTTGGATAAGATCAGCGTCGGCTTCAGATTTTGCGATGTGATCGAAAGTTGCGCGACGACGCGCAATCATAGGCTGGGTGTGAATTCCCCAGATGGCAACAATTGCGCCGACAAGGCCAATGACAAAAGAAAAAGACGAATCCAAAATCAACTTCCCGCACACGCATGAAAAATTGCGCGCCGTTGGGTGGCTCAGGTCAGCCCGCCCCATCCTTCAGTAAAAAACATGGACGCCTCCATCAATATCGGGAGCCCTTGCGGGGCTCCCGCTAATTCTTACGCGCTTGCGCTGCCCGACTTCTCGGCGCGCTCAGAATAGATATAGAGCGGCCGGGCTTTGCCTTCGACGACTTCGGGGCCGATGACGACTTGCTCGACGCCTTCAAGGCCCGGCAGTTCGAACATCGTATCAAGCAACATGCCCTCCATGATGGAGCGCAGGCCGCGCGCACCGGTGCGACGCTCGATGGCCTTGCGGGCCACAACATTGAGCGCCTCATCCTGGAAGGTGAGTTCAGTATTCTCCATTTCGAAGAGACGCTGATACTGCTTCACGAGCGCGTTCTTCGGCTCCATGAGGATCTTCTTCAGCGCATCTTCGTCGAGATCTTCCAACGTCGCGATGACGGGCAAGCGACCCACGAATTCGGGGATGAGGCCGAATTTCAACAGATCTTCAGGCTCGACCTGACGGAAGATTTCGCCGGTGCGGCGATCATCTTGCGCCTGAACGCGCGCGCCAAAGCCAATCGACGTGCCCTTGCCGCGCGAAGAGATGATCTTCTCGAGGCCAGAGAAAGCGCCGCCGCAGATGAACAGAATATTGGTCGTATCCACCTGCAGGAACTCCTGCTGGGGATGTTTGCGTCCACCTTGCGGAGGAACGCTGGCGACCGTGCCTTCCATGATCTTGAGTAAGGCCTGCTGCACACCCTCACCCGACACGTCGCGGGTGATGGAGGGATTGTCAGACTTGCGCGAGATCTTGTCGATTTCGTCGATATAGACGATGCCGCGCTGGGCGCGCTCGACATTGTAGTCGGAGGCCTGCAACAGCTTGAGAATGATATTCTCAACGTCTTCGCCGACATAACCCGCTTCGGTGAGCGTTGTCGCATCAGCCATGGTGAAGGGCACATCGAGAATGCGCGCCAAAGTCTGCGCGAGCAGCGTCTTGCCCGAGCCGGTCGGACCAATCAACAGAATGTTGGACTTGGCGAGTTCAACATCGTGATGCTTCGAGGCGTGGTTGAGACGCTTGTAGTGATTGTGGACGGCCACCGAGAGCACGCGCTTGGCCTGCGACTGACCGATGACATAGTCATCGAGCACCTTGCAGATTTCACGCGGGGTGGGAATGCCGTCGCGGCTCTTCACCAGCGAGGATTTGTTCTCCTCGCGAATAATATCCATGCACAGCTCAACGCATTCATCACAGATGAATACCGTGGGGCCAGCGATCAGCTTGCGGACCTCGTGCTGGCTCTTCCCGCAGAAGGAGCAGTAGAGCGTATTCTTCGAGTCGCCATCAGATCTGGCCATCATCATCTCCGTGCGGACCATCGTCCCATGCGGGAGTCGGTCGTTCTAGATTAACGGCGGCTGCCTAACAAAAGGTAGCCCGCCGTCTTAAGGCCAAGGTCAAGTCAGCCTGACCAAAGCCCGCCGCACCCCGAATTGCGCTGGATACTGCGTGGCTTGAGCAGCGCATCCAATGCAAACATGCCCTCGCCCGCCAATCAAGCGTGGCTTGAGCTCAAAAGTTACTTGGCCTCGACCTCATCGGGGCGCTTCTCGAGCACCTGATCGACCAGACCGAAGGCTTTTGCCTCTTCTGCCGACATAAAGTGATCGCGGTCGAGCGTACGCTCGATCGTGTCATAGTCCTGACCCGTATGCTTCACATAGATCTCGTTCAGGCGCTTCTTGATCTTCATGATGTCTTCAGCGTGGCGCAGGATGTCAGAGGCCTGACCCTGGAAACCACCGGAGGGCTGGTGAACCATGATGCGCGAATTGGGCAAAGTGAAGCGCATGCCAGCTTCACCGGCGCAGAGCAGCAGCGAGCCCATGGAGGCCGCCTGACCCACGCAGAGGGTCGAAACCGGGCAGCGGATGAACTGCATCGTGTCATAGATCGACAGGCCGGCGGTCACGACACCACCGGGGCTGTTGATATAAAACGAGATTTCCCGCTTGGGATTGTCAGCTTCCAAGAACAGGAGCTGGGCGACGACCAGAGTGGCAGACTGATCGTCCACGGGGCCGGCGAGGAAAATAATGCGCTCTTTCAGGAGGCGCGAGAAAATGTCGTAGCGGTAAGAGCCGCGCGACGTCGTCTCCTCAACCGAGGGGATGACGAAGCTGTTGTAGATATCGACGTGGTCGCGCATTCCTGACAATCCTCGAAATCGAATCGGGCGGCATGGACCGCACCCTCTGGGATGAACATAGTCATCCGGGGGGGCTTCGAAAAGGGTACGGGGGCGCCGCATTGACGCCCCCGCTTGAAAAACCCGTGGCTGAGAGGAGGATCAGGCCTCCTCGTCTTCCTTCATCAGCTCTTCCTTGGTGACATTTTTGTCAGTCACCTTGGCCTGCGCGACGATATGGTCGACGACTTTCTCTTCGTAGAGCGGGGCGCGGACCGAGGCGAGAGCCTCTTGGTTGTTGCGGTAGTAATCCCACACGGCCTTTTCCTGACCGGGGAACTGACGCACGCGCTCAACCAAAGCTGCCGACATTTCGTCGTCGCTCACCTTCAGTTCTGCCTTGTCGCCCACTTCGGCGAGCAACAGGCCGAGGCGCACACGGCGCTGGGCGATACGCTGATATTCTTCACGTGCCTTTTCTTCGGTCGTATTCTCGTCAGCGAAAGTCTTGCCGCTGGTCTGCTGCTCTTGCATGACCTGCTGCCAGATGCCGGCGAATTCCTGCTCGACCAAACCTTCAGGCAGTTCGAATGTGTAGCGTGCATCGAGAATGTCGAGCAGAGCGCGCTTCAACTTGGCGCGCGAGACGCGATCATATTCACCCTGCAGATTGCCACGAATGGCATCCTTGAGCTTCTCGACGCTTTCAATGCCAAAACCCTTGGCAAATTCGTCGTTCAGTTCGAAGGGTGCCGGTGCTGCAATGGCCTTTGCAGTGACATCAAACACCGCAGCCTTGCCAGCAAGATTCGCAGCGCCATAGGTCTCGGGGAAGCTCACATTCACCTTGCGATCTTCGCCAACCTTGATGCCGACGAGCTGCTCTTCAAAGCCGGGAATGAACATGCCCGAGCCAAGAACGAGATCCGTGTCGGTGGCAGCGCCACCCTCGAAGGCAACGTCGTCAATCTTGCCGAGGAAGTCGATCGTGACCTTGTCGCCCGACTGAGCTGCCTGGCCTTCAGCGCGCGGCTCATAAGAGCGATTACGCTCAGACATCTTGTTGATCGCGTCGTCGATCTCGGCATCTTCAACCTTGAAGACGGGGCGCGTCAGTTCGACATCGGCGAAAGAGCCGATCTCAAACTTCGGCAGCACTTCGATCTGCACGGAGTAGCTGAGGTCGCCTTCAGCTGCGAGCGCCTTTTCAACTTCGGCCTGATCTTCAGGGAAGTCGATCTTGGGCTCATTGGCCAGACGCAGGCCGTTGTCATCAACGATCTTGCGGTTCACTTCATTGACGGCGTTCTGCAGCACTTCGGCCATGACCGACTTGCCATACACGCGCTTCAAATGGGCGACAGGCACTTTGCCAGGACGGAAGCCATTGATCCGCACCTTGTCCTTCATCTCAACCAGCTGGCTCTGGAGGCGCGTGGCGAGATCCTGCGCGGGCAGAACCACCTTATAAGCGCGCTTGAGGCCCTGATTGAGGGTTTCTGTCACCTGCATCTTGGTCGCCTTCCGAGTAGCGTTGCCCGGGCTTACAGCCCGGATGTGTCGTTCAATGTCTGCGGCCTGTCCTGACGAAGTCGGGGGCCGGTGATTCTGGTGCGGGCGGAGGGACTCGAACCCCCACGCCTTTCGGCGGTGGAACCTAAATCCACTGCGTCTACCAATTCCGCCACGCCCGCGACCGACGATCGCGCAAGCAATCGCACCCGTCGGTTTCGCCGCTGGGTGCGGCTCTATAGCAATGGTTCTCCCTCATTGCAGCAAAAAAGTGGGCTCTGACCCGGCAAAAGCTCTTGAGCACCCTGGCCAAGCTCGACCCGCCTCACGCGCCTGCCTATAAGGCGCTGATGTTCGGCTCGACACTTTCGCGGCGCGGCCTCTTGGGCGGCCTTGCCTGCCTGCCTTGGTCGCCCCTCAGCGCGCAGGAGCTGCAGGGGCTCGAACTGCGCGAGGTCGAGCTGAAACTGAGCAGCGATCCAGCCCCTGCCACGCGCCTGTGGAGCGCGGGGGGCACCATCCCCGGCCAGATCTTGCGCGCGCGGGCGGGTGGGCAGATCGCGCTGCGGGTCACCAATCGCCTCCCCCAGACCACCAGCTTTCATTGGCAAGGGCTGCGCCTGCCCAATGAAATGGACAAAGTGCAGATCGGGCCCGGCCAATCGGCGCAGCTACGCTTCACCACGCCCGATGCGGGTACTTATTGGTATCGCCCTGCCCTGTGGCCCCAAGCTGCTGAACAAAAGGCGCGCGGCCTCTATGGGCTTTTGATTGTCGAGGGACGCAGCGAGCCGCAGGTTGATCGCGATATGACCGTCGTGCTCGATGACTGGCACCTTGATGAGGCTGGCCAGATCAAAGCCGACTTTACCAATCAGACCGATGTCACTGGGCCGGGGCGGATCGGCCCGCTCCTGACGGTCAATTCCAAGCCGGTCCCACAGACCATCACGGGCCGGCCCGGAGCGCGAGTGCGGCTGCGCATCCTCAATGCCTGTTCGGCCCGGCTGATTGGCCTCTTGATCGAGGGCCTGCGCGCCATCGTGGTGAGTATCGACGGCCAGTCCTGCGAGCCCTTCGAGCCCGCGCGCGACCGGCTGCCTCTGGGTCCGGGCGCCCGCTTCGATCTCATCCTTGATCTGCCGCCTGAAGGGACCCCTGCCACGCTCTCAGCACGCGGGGCGGGCCTGCGCCGGGAAGAGACCAGCGAGCCCAATCAACCACTCCTGATCCTTAAAGGACAGGGCAGCCCGGTCAGCCCGCGCGAGCCGGTGCGCAGTGGCCAGAATCCTGACCTGCCCGAACAGCTCCGCCTGCAGACTGCCCGCCGCATGGAACTCACCATCGCCCCCACGGGGAGCGAGGAGCCGGGTCGCTATTGGGGCTTCAATGGAATGGCTGGAACCGGGACCGATACGCCCGCCCTCTTCAAGGTCGAGCCCAACCGTGTCGTCACCCTCGCCTTCATCAACCGCAGCCCGCTCGCCCATAGTATCCATGTGCAGGGTCATCCGATGCGGGTGCTGCACCAGCTCGATGATGGCTGGGAGCCCTATTGGCGAGACGCCGTCATCATCCCCCCCGGGCGCACGGTGCGCACCGCCTTCCTCGCCAACAATCCGGGCCGCTGGCTGATCGAAAGCACCATCCTCACCCATGGGGCGAATGGCTTGGTGGGCTGGTACGAGGTGGGGTGAGTTGAAAATGCGTGCTATCGGGCCTATTGTACAAATTGTACAGGAGGTAGGCCGTGACCTGGAGCATTTCTCAAGCCCGCGCTCACATTTCCGAAGTTATGGACGCCGCCTTGGAAAAAGGGCCGCAATGGATTGAGCGGCGCGAGAACCAGCGCGTCGTCGTGCTCTCAGAAGCCGACTTCAAGCGTCTTGCCAGCGAATATCCCACTGTTGCAGACTTGATCTTGAGGTTTCCGGGCGATCTGGAGGATCTGCCCAAGCGAAGGCCTGCCCGTATTTTCTCGAATGACAGTGATTGATGTTTTTATTGGACACTGATGCCCTTTCATTCTCGGGACCAAGCGCTGCCCTCGCGGAGAATGAACGCGCGCTCTGGCACAGTTGGATTCGTGAGCATCATGACCAGATCTATTTAAGCGTCATCACGCTCATGGAGGTCCGGTTCGGAGTTGAACGCCTCCGTCTGAAGGGGGCGACCGCCAAAGCCAGCCGTCTCAATGATTGGATCGTATCGCTGGAAGTTGTTCACCGCGACCGCCTCGTCAAAGTCGATGGCGCTGTCGCTCATCTAGCAGGCAGCCTTCTGGCCAAGGCAGAGGCAATGGGTTTTAGCCCGAGTTCGGAGGATGCGATGATCGCGGCCTCAGCCGAGCTGCATAACTTCACCCTCATCAGCCGCAACCACCGCGACATGTCCGCCATGATCGACCGGTGCCTCGACCCGCTCGCTCTCAGCTGACCCACAACCCCCGCCACAGATTTGGCATCTCTTCGGGCAGGTCTTCAGCGATGAGGCCGGGGCCGAAACTGCGGGCGCAGGCGGCATGGATCCAGGCCCCCGCACAGGCCGCCTCGAAGGCGGGCATGGCCTGCGCCATCAGGCCTGTGATGATGCCACTCAGCACGTCCCCAGAGCCCGCTGTGGCGAGCCAAGCAGGGGCGTCCTCCAGAACGCTGGCACGACCATCAGGAGCGGCCACGACCGTGTCCGGACCTTTGAGCAAAACCACCGCGCCAGAGCTTTGCGCCGCAGTGCGGGCGCGTGTGATCTTGTCGTGAAACGACATTTCATTCTTTGGGCCAGACTCAGGATTTGATTCAAGCGGGAATCCGAATCCGTTGAACAATCTGGCAAATTCCCCTTCATGCGGGGTGAGTACGACCGGCCGTTCAGCGCGATGGATCGCCCTCATAAGCCTTTGCGGCTCATCAGCAAAACTCGTCAGCGCATCGGCATCAAGCAGCACGGACCGGCTTGCGGGGGCCGCGCCCAGCGCCGCCAAAACGAGCCGCGCGGTTGCCTGTCCGACCCCTGCCCCGGGACCGATGGCGATGGCATTTTTGCGCGGATCGCTGAGCAGATCTTCCAGCTCTTCAGGCCTGTCACAGGGGGCCAGCATGATGGCTGTGAGCTGGCTGGCATTGATCTCCAAAGCCTCGCGCGGGCTTGCCAGCGTGACCAGACCAGCCCCTGCCCGCAGCGCCCCGCGCGCCGTCAGACGGGCTGCCCCCGTCATCCAGGGACCGCCCGAGACGACAAGCGCATGGCCCCGGCTATATTTATGACCGGCCGTTTGCGGCCTTGGTAGGAGGCTCCTCCAAAGGTCCGGCTGGTTGCAAAATGTTTGGGGGCGGATGGTGGAGAGCACCCCTGAACCGATGCCGATTTGGGCCAGATGGACCCTCCCGCAGAGACTGCGGCCCGGCTCCAGAACATGGCCCGGCTTGCGTCGGAAGAAGGTGACGCTGGCATCAGCCTCGACCGCCACCCCCCTGACCTGACCGCTTGTGCCATCCAGCCCCGAGGGAACATCGACCGCCACGACCTTGCCCGATCCGCTCGCCCGCCAATGATTGATCCGCTCGACCAGCGTTCGTGCTGGCCCCTCAAGGTCACGCGCCAGCCCGGCCCCGAAGAGGGCATCCACGATCAGTCCGACGTCTCCCAGATCGAGTGCCTCAATGGTCTCAATGGGACCGACCCAGCCCTGCGCGGCCAACGCAGCATCGCCCTTGAGCGCCTCTGGCTGCCCCAACAGATAGAGCCGCACCCGCCAGCCGCGCTCCTCCAAGAGGCGGGCCGCCACAAAGCCATCCCCGCCATTATTGCCCGGACCGCAGATCACAATGACGGCACCCGCCATCGGCGCAAGATTGGCGGCGACATCTGCCACGCCAGCCCCCGCCTGCTCCATAAGCTCGATCCCCGGCCGCCCGCCCGCAATTGTCAGCTGGTCGGCCTTTGCCATTTGGGCGCTGGTCAGGAGTTCGAGATCCATCATTTTCTCATGATGGGGCGCTCGGGCGGCTCATGCAATCATTGACCTTGGCTCAAAGCTCAAGCTAGAGGGCAAGCATGAGCAGCGACATGACCAAAGCGCGACAAGCAAAATTCGGTGTGGGCGATGTGGTGCGACATCGCAAATATCCATTTCGGGGCGTCGTCTTCGATATCGACCCTGTCTTTGCCAATACCGAAGAATGGTGGCTGTCGATTCCCCAAGAGGTGCGCCCCATCAAAGAGCAGCCCTTTTATCATCTGCTCGCTGAGAATGCGGAGACGGAATATATCGCCTATGTCTCCGAGCAGAATCTGCTGCCCGATGAGAGCGGCGAACCGCTGCGCCATCCCCAGCTCAACGACTATTTCGAGCCCGACGATCAGGGCGGCTATCGCCCGCGCCATCGCCCTCTCAATTGAGCCCAACAAAAAAGCGCCCCGTCACCGGAGCGCTTTTGTGTTTGGATTGGTCGCTGCGCCTTACTTGGGCGCTGCGCCCTGTGACTGAAGGCGCTTGCGCTCTTCTTCAGCGCGGCGCTGCATCTCGTCCTGCAACTGCTTTTGCTGAGCTTCGAGCACCTTCGGGTCGATCGGCGGGCCGTCATAGATCTTGGCAAAGCCCTGCAAGGGCGCCGTAAAGATCACTTCGAGATTCTGCGTATTCTTCACCGAAATGCGCAGCAGCTTGCCCTTCTTCAGCTGATCAACAGCGGCCTTGGCCACACGCGATTCAGCAATACAGCCGTTGGGCAAGCAGACTTCGAACACGCCCTCGTTCACACCACCCTCACCATCATCCACCGCAAAGCGAATGCCGGGACGCAGCAAGAAGGACGGGGGCAGGAAGAAGCGGAACAGGCGCTGATCTTCGCCCTTCAACTCCATGACGGCGAAAGACAGAACCGGAGAATTGCCATCCGGCACACCGAAATTGTGCACGACCGTGCAAACTTCTTTCTTGATGCTCGGATCTTCACCGCAATATTTCGTCCAGTCGCCATTGAGCTGCACCAGATCGACCTGCTGGGTGCCGGGAGGCACCTGAGTCTGCGCGGGGGCAGCGGGCGCAGCAGGCTTTGCAGGCTGGCTGGCGGCCGGCTTGGAGGGCGCAGGCTTTGCGGGCTGCTGCTGGGCAAGCGCCGGCACGCTGGCGAGAAGGCTCGTCACCAGAAGGGCCGCACCGAAGCGCGTCATGAAAACACCCATCTTAATTCCTTTCAAAGAACTTCCCGCAGGGAAGCCGGCGAACGCCCCAAAGGCTGCGGAACCGCGCGGCGCGCAGCCAGATGCTGACTGAACGGCCCGCTCTTCAGCCTTGAATGAGGCGACAAGTTGACCGGGCGGTCATAAACCCTTCAGCCAATGATTTCCAGCACCTTCGATCCCCATAAAAAGGGCTATATCCCAAGCCACTGGCAGGACGATGACGCCGCGCGTCACCTTCTCTAGGGTTCGCACATGAAACGGCCCCCGATTCGCTCCCACTTTGGCCTGCTGGCTGCCCTCCTCGCGCTGGGGCCGCTGATGTGCGGGTCGCTGCAGGCCGAGCCCCGCCATGGCATCGCTATGCATGGCGAGCCCGCCTTGCCCGCCGATTTTGCCCATTGGCCCTATGCCAATCCGGGCGCGCCCAAGGGCGGGCGGCTCGTCATCGGCTTTCAAGGCACATTCGACAGCCTCAATCCCTTCAATGTGAAATCAGGCTCCACCGCACAGGGGCTGAACACGAATGTGTTCCAGACCCTGATGGCGCGAAATATGGACGAGCCCTTTTCGCTCTATGGTCAGATCGCGCAATCGATCGACACCAATGAAGACCGCTCACGTGTCACCTTCCGTCTGAATCCCAAAGCGCGCTTTTCAGATGGCAGCCCCATCACATCGCGCGATGTGCGCTTCACGCTCGAACTGCTGCGCGAAAAAGGCCGCCCGCAAAGTCGCAACACCTATTCCATGGTCAAAGCGATTGAGACGCCCGACGACCACACGATCACCTATGATCTCACCGGCGCGAATGACCGCGAATTGCCGCTGATCCTCGCGCTGATGCCGGTCCTGTCCAAAGCCCATACCGATGTCGAGCGATTCAGCGAGACAAGCCTTGAGCCGCCGGTCGCCTCTGGCCCTTACATGATTGCGCGCGTGCAACCGGGGCAAAGCATCACGCTCAAGCGCAATCCCGATTATTGGGCGAAGGATTTGCCAAGCAGCAAGGGCTTGTTCAATTTCGACGAGATCCGCATCGAATATTACCGCGACGCGACCTCGCTCTATGAGGCTTTCAAAGCCGGGCTGATTGATTATCGCGAAGAGACCAATCCTGCGCGCTGGCGCAACGGCTATGATTTTCCCGCCGTGCAAGATGGACGCGTGAAAGTGGAAGAGCAACGGCTTGGCCTGCCCAAGGGGCTGCAAGGCTTTGCCTTCAACACGCGCCGCGACATGTTCAAAGATGTGCGCCTGCGTGAAGCGCTCTCGCTCATGTTCGATTTTGAATGGATCAATACAAAGCTCTTTGGCGGGCTCTATACGCGCACAAAAAGCTTCTTTGACGAGTCAGATCTCTCCTCTGTCGGAAGGCCCGCTGATGAGCGCGAACGCGCTTTGCTGGCGCGTTTCCCCGATATTGTTCGCCCCGAAATGATGCAAGGCACATGGACACCGCCGCGCACAGACGCATCAGGCCGCGACCGCGAGAATGGCCGCCGCGCCGTCGCTTTGTTGAAAGAGGCTGGCTATGTGATGCGCGAGGGCCAGCTAGTGGAGGCGCGCAGCGGTCAGGCTTTGCGCTTTGAGATCATGGTGGGCGATCGCTCTCAAGAACGCCTCGCGGTGCACTTTGCAGGCGCCTTGGCCCGCATTGGCGTTGAGGCACGCGTGCGCCTTGTCGATGAAGTGCAATATCAGCGTCGCCGCCAGAAATTCGATTTTGATATGATGATTGGCACTTGGGCGGCCTCTGCCTCACCCGGCAATGAACAGCGCTCGCGCTGGAGTTCGACCAGTGCCACGCAAGAAGCCTCCTTCAATCTTGCGGGCGCGCGCTCGCCTGCAATCGACGCCTTGATCAATGACATTTTGTCAGCCAAAGCGCGCGAGGACTTCGTGGCCGCTGTGCGCGCTTATGACCGCGTCTTGCTCTCGGGCTTTTATGTCGTGCCCCTCTTCCATGTCTCGAACCAATGGTTCGCTTATTCCGCCAAGCTCGCGCATCCGCAGCAGGCCGCTCGTTTCGCCGCACCACTCTATGGTGCAACACTCGACTCTTGGTGGCGCGCGGCGCCGTGAGGTTGACATGACAAAGCCATCCATCACCCTCGACATCGTGTCAGATGCTGTTTGCCCGTGGTGCTATATCGGCAAGCGCAAGCTTGATGCAGCCCTTGCGCAGATCGACGATATTGATGTGACGATCAGCTGGCGGCCCTTCCAGCTTGATGCGACGATCCCGCGCGGGGGCATATCGCGTCACGATTATATGGCGCGCAAATTCGGCCCTGAAAAAATCAAAGAGATCCATGAGCGGCTCGAGGGCGTGGGCAAAGAGGTCGGTATCAACTTTGCCTTCGACAAGATCACCCGCTCACCCAATACACTCGACGCGCATCGTCTGATCCGCTGGGCGCAGGCCAGCGGCAAGCAAACTGACGTCGTCGAGCGCCTGTTCAATCTTTATTTCACGCAAGGTCAGGATATCGGCTCTTTTGATGTGCTGGTGCAGATTGCCAAAGACTTTGATCTTGAGGCCAGCGACATCGCCACTGCCTTGCAAACCGACCACCATGTGAAAGATGTGCAAGAGGAGATCGCCACAGCCTCGCGCATGGGCGTGAATGGCGTGCCCTTCTTTATTTTGGCAGGCCGCTATGGCGTGTCAGGCGCGCAGCCCTCTGACGTTTTGGTCGAGGTCATCCGCAAAGCCGCTGCAGAAACAGCGGCCCCGCAGGCTTAAGCGGCTTTCTTCTCGGCAATACCAACGAGGCTGCGCAGAATGACGCGCGTGCCTTCGAGGCGCTCCTGCACCGTGTCGAAATCACGGATGAAGACGACGCGCATATCAGGCCGCACCTTCGCCTCAGAGCCTTGCTGCGTGACAAAGCGCACGAGGCCTTGGGGATTGGCGAAGGAATTGTCGTGGAAGCCGATGATGACGCCTTTAGGGCCCGCATCCACTTTGTCGACATGGGCGCGCACACACAGAGCCTTGATCGAGACAAGCTTCATCAATTGCTCGACCTCTTCTGGCATCGGTCCAAAGCGGTCGATCATCTCGCCCGCAAAGCTCTCAATCTCTTCCTCGGTCTTGAGGCTGGAGAGACGGCGATAGAGTTGCATGCGCAAAGTCACATCCGGCACATAGGCTTCGGGGATCGTAACGGGCGAGCCAATAGTGATGCTGGGCGACCATTGCTCTTCTGCCGGTTCATCAAGCCCAGCCTTGAGAGCGGCAATCGCTTCTTGCAACATCTGTTGATAGAGCTCGTAGCCCACTTCGCGAATGTGACCCGACTGTTCATCACCCAACAGATTGCCAGCGCCGCGAATATCAAGATCATGGCTGGCGAGCTGGAAACCTGCGCCCAGTGACTCGAGTGAGGAGAGAACCTTCAGGCGCTTCTCAGCTTGCGGCGTGATGGTGCGATTGGCCGGGACTGTGAAGAGCGCATAAGCGCGCGTCTTGGAGCGACCTACGCGCCCGCGCAATTGATAGAGCGCGGCCAAACCGAACATATCGGCGCGGTGAACGATGAGCGTATTGGCGGTGGGAATATCAAGGCCCGATTCCACAATGGATGTGGAGACCAGAACATCATATTTGCCTTCATAGAAGGCCGACATTTTCTCTTCCAACTCGCTCGCCGACATCTGGCCATGTGCGATGACGAATTTTGCTTCCGGCACAGAGGAGCGCAAGAAAGCTGCCGCCTCTTCCAGATCCTCGATGCGCGGGCAAACATAAAAGGCCTGACCACCGCGATAGCGCTCACGCAAAAGAGCCTCACGCACAATAAGCTCATCAAAGGGCGTCACGAAAGTGCGCACGGCCAGACGATCCACCGGCGGTGTGGCGATGATCGACAATTCACGCACGCCAGTCATGGCCAGCTGCATGGTGCGCGGAATGGGTGTGGCCGAGAGCGTCAACACATGGACTTCAGCGCGCAAGGATTTCAGCTTCTCTTTATGAGAGACGCCGAAATGCTGCTCCTCGTCGATGATCACAAGGCCAAGGTCGCGGAACTGGATCTGCTTGCCAAGGATGGCATGAGTGCCAACGATAATGTCGATATCGCCAGAGGCGAGACCCTCGCGCGCGAGTTTCTGATCTCCCGCACTGACCATGCGCGAGACCTGCGCGACTTTGATCGGCAGACCCTGAAAGCGCTGCGAGAAGGTGCGGTAATGCTGGCGCGCGAGCAAGGTTGTTGGCACAACCACAGCGACCTGCTTGCCATTGATGGCGGCTGCAAAGGCGGCGCGCAGAGCAACTTCAGTTTTGCCAAAGCCAACATCGCCGCAGACCAGACGATCCATCGGGCGACCGCTTGCCATATCATCGAGCGTCGCTGAAATCGCATTCTGCTGGTCTTCGGTCTCATCATAGGGGAAGCGCGCGCAAAACTCGTCATAGACATGGTCGCTCGGTACCAGACGCGGCGCTTCGCGCAGCATGCGTTCTGCTGCAATCTTGATGAGCCCATGCGCAATTTCGCGAATGCGGTTCTTCATCCGCGCGCGGCGACCCTGCCAGGCAGAGCTACCAAGTTTGTCAAGCTGGGCTTCGGTATCTTCTGACCCATAGCGCGACAGAAGCTCGATATTCTCCACCGGCAGGAAGAGCTTGTCGCCGCCCGCATAATGCAGTTCCAGACAATCATGCGGCGCGCCCGCTGCATCAATCGTCTGCAAGCCTACGAAGCGACCAATGCCATGGTCGACATGCACAACGAGATCGCCAGCATTGAGCGAAGCGGCCTCTGCCAGGAAATCTTGCGCGCGCTTTGATTTGCGCCTCTGGCTGATCAACCGATCGCCCAGAATATCCTGCTCGCCAATCACGACGAAACTGGGCGTCTCAAAGCCGGTCTCAAGACCAATGATGGACACGGCTGTTGTGCCTTTGGGCAAGGCCAGAGCAGCAGTGAGCGTATTGACGCTTTCGCGCGCTTTGAGCCCATGTTCTGCCAACACGCTCGACAAACGCTCGCGCGAGCCCTCCGACCAACCAGCAACGATCACGCGCCGACCATCAGCCTGAACGGCGCGAATATGCGCGACCGCCGCTTCAAACACATTCTGTGTCTCATCGGTGCGCTCGGGTGCAAAGTTGCGACCGGGACGCGCGCCGCAATCAATCACAAGGTCTTTGCTCTCGGGCTTGGCAAAATTTGCCACGCGCATGACGGGCTGGTTCTCAAGCGCTTCACGCCAGCCATTTACCGTCACATAGAGCTGATCAGGTTTGAGCGGCTTGTAAGACGCATTCGCAGGGTCGAGGTCATATTGCGATTTGCGCGCTTCGTAATAATCCTCAACCTGCTTCAGACGCTCAACCGCTGCCTCTTCAGCCAGCGGATCGAGCATCAAAGGTGCATCGCCCGCATAGTCGAGCAAAGTATCGGTCTCGCCATAAAATAGCGGCAACCAATGTTCCATACCTGCATGACGGCGGCCTTCGCTGACCGCCTCATAAAGACCATCGCCGCGCGTTTGTGCCCCGAAAGCCTGCACATAATTCTGCCGAAAGCGGCGCATCGTGTCGGTGGTGAGCGTCACTTCGCTCATCGGAACCAGATCAAGGCCACGCACCTGCGCAATGGTGCGCTGGCTTTCAGGATCAAAGCTGCGGATCGATTCCAGCGTATCGCCGAAGAAATCGAGGCGCAGGGGCTGCGGCATGCCCGGCGCAAACAAATCCAGAATGCCGCCACGCTGCGCATATTCGCCCGTCTCGCGCACGGTGGACGAGCGCAAAAAGCCATTGGTCTCGAGCCAACGCACCAGCTCGTCCATCTTCATCGCATTGCCGGGGGCCGCCGAGAAACTCTCCGCTGCCATCCATTTGCGCGGTGGCACGCGCTGCACCAGTCCATTGACGGTGACGCACAAAATACGCGGGCGCTCGCTGGAGGAGCGCGTGCGCGCCAAGCGCGAGAGCACTGTCATGCGGCGCGAGGCAATCGCCGCATTGGGCGAGACGCGATCATAGGGCTGACAATCCCAAGCCGGGAATTCCAGCACATCAAGATCGGGCGCGACGAAACCCAGCATCTCGGCAAAGGCGCGAGAGCGTTGCCCATCGCGCGCGACATGAATAATGGCAGCTGCGCGATCTTCGGCAGAGCGCGCGAGCGCCCGCGTCAGATCAGCGGCCACCACCGCATCAAATCCATCAGGAACGGAAGCCAGCGTCAGCGAGCCGCCTTTGGCAAGTTGGTCGGCAGCGCGCTTGAGATCAGACATGGTTCACAAATCAGCTATGGTTCAAACGTTGATCGGGCCGGAATGGGTATGGAAGTCGCGCAGCCGCTCAAAGAAAGGCGTCTGCCATTTTGCCGGGGTCGGCGCCTCGCCTGTCAGCCACATCAACACGTCGCGGTCCAGCTCCTCCATGAGGCTCTCGAAAATATCGAGATCGGCCTCACTCATCGTGGGCAGACAGGCATCGGCGAACTGACCCAAAATAATGTCCATCTCCCGCATGCCCCGATGCCAAGCGCGAAACAGGGCGCGGCGGCGACGGGGATCGAGATCGACGCTGGACAGCTGGGATTCAGGCACGGCGAACTCCTTGGCGCAAACAGCAACGCCCACCGGCGCGGAGCGGGTGCGGCTGACCGCCTATATAGAGCGCGCGGGCGCGCTTGTCAGGGGGCCGATGGGGTGGGGGGATTGAGCTTGTCTCGAGCCCCCGATAGACCGGTCAGATGCGGCCTGCCCTGCTCAATCCTCTGTTTGCCTCTGTCTCGACCCTGCCGGGTGTCGGGCCGAAGACTGGCAAGCTTTTTGACCGGCTGCTGGACCGCAGCACCGGCGCGCGGCTGATTGACCTACTCTTCCACATCCCCCATTCCAGCATTGATCGGCGCAATCGCCCCAAGATCGCCGATGCGCCGCGTGGCGAGATCGTCACATTGGAAGTGCGCGTAGTGGAACATCGCGCCCCGCCCCCGCGCGGGCGCGTGCCCTATCGCGTTTTGGTGGAAGATGACACGGGCGATGTGCAGCTCGTTTTCTTTCTGGCCAATCACGCCTGGATCGAAAAAATGCTGCCGCTGGGTGAGCGGCGCTGGATCTCGGGCAAGCTCGAATTATGGGATGGCCATTTGCAGATGGTCCATCCCGACCGCGTGCTGGATGAAGAGGGCCTCGCCAAACTGCCCCCCGTCGAGCCGGTCTATTGGCTGACCGAGGGGCTTTATCAACGCAATGTGCAAAAGGCGGCAGAAGCTGCGCTCGCGCGTTTGCCTGCCCTGCCTGAATGGCATGAGCCCAAGAGTCTGTCGCTGCGTGGCCTGCCGAGCTTTGCTGATGCGCTTTTGAGTGTGCATCATCCCACCAATCCCAAATCGCTTGATCCTGCATCCCCTGCACGCTTGCGACTGGCGCTCGATGAATTGCTGGCAAGCCAGCTCGCGCTCATCATGATGCGCGCAAAATTTCGCACACTCAGCGGGCGTATCAGCACGGGTGATGGGCGCATCAGCCAAAAAATAGAAAGCGCCCTGCCCTTCACGCTCACCAATTCCCAAAAGGAAGCCCTGCACGAAATCCGCGCCGATCTTGGCTCAGACAAGCGCATGTTGCGTTTGCTGCAGGGCGATGTGGGATCGGGCAAGACCCTTGTTGCTTTGCTGGCCATGGCGAGCGTGGTGGAGGCTGGCCATCAGGCTGCGATGATGGCGCCGACCGAAATTCTCGCGCGCCAGCATTATGAGCGCATGAAGCCCATGTGCGAAGATGCGGGCCTTCGCATGGGCCTGATGACGGGCCGCGACAAAGTGGGCGAGCGTAATCGCACGCTCGCAGCCCTCGCCGCTGGTGAGATTGATATTCTCGTTGGCACACATGCGATCTTTCAAGAGAGCGTCATCTTCAAAGATCTCGCCCTCGCCGTGGTCGATGAGCAGCATCGCTTTGGTGTGCATCAGCGTCTGGCTTTGGGTGAGAAAGGCGCGGCGGTGGATGTGCTCGTCATGACGGCGACGCCCATTCCGCGCACATTGGTGCTCACTTATTTCGGCGATATGGATGTCTCGACCCTGCGCGAAAAGCCTGCGGGTCGCAAACCCATTGAAACGCGCGCTCTGCCCCTCGAGCGGATCGACGAGGTGATCTTTGGATTGCAGCGCGCCATTGCCCAAGGCGCGCAGGCCTATTGGGTCTGCCCATTGGTGGAAGAAAACGAAGAGCTCGATGTTGCCGCCGCACAAGAGCGCTATGAATTGCTGCGCCAGTTCTTCGGCGATGCGGTCGGGCTTGTTCATGGGCAGATGAAGGGGCGCGACAAAGATGCAGCGATGGAGGCATTCCAGAACCAGCAAACCAAGATCCTCGTCGCCACCACTGTGATCGAAGTGGGGGTCGATGTGCCCAATGCCAGTATCATGGTGATTGAACATGCCGAGCGCTTCGGCCTTGCCCAATTGCATCAGCTGCGCGGACGGGTGGGGCGCGGTGCTGCCAAATCATCTTGCCTGTTGCTCTATAAGGCGCCGCTGGGTGAAGTCGCCAAAGCGCGCATCAATATTATGCGCGAGAGCGAAGACGGTTTCCGAATCGCCGAAGAAGATTTGAAACTGCGCGGCGAAGGTGAAGTGCTTGGCACACGCCAGTCAGGCATGCCCGGCTTTCGTCTCGCCAGCCTCGATGTTCATGGGCAATTACTGTCGGTCGCGCGCGATGAAGCACAGCAGATCATGGCGGCTGACCCTGATCTGACGAGTGAGCATGGCAAGGCGCTGCGCATTCTGCTGCATTTGTTTGAGCGTGAAGAGGCCGTGAAACTCTTGCGGGCTGGTTAGGCTGCGCTTTCTTTTTCGCGGCGGCCATTTTGGGCCAGCTCATCAAGCTTCTTCTGCACGCCAGGCTGGATCATGCCCGCTGACATGATGAGCTTGAAGGCCTCGTCGGTGGTCAGCGGCACTTCAATCACCTCACGGGCTGGCAAATAGAACCAGAAGCCTGTGGTGGGATTGGGTGTGCAGGGCAGAAAGACAGAGACATGCGCTTCAGGTGGTAATTTCTCCACCATGCCTTCATGGGGCGGCGCCGAAATCAACACCACCGACCACATGCCCTTCGCAGGAAACTCCACGAGCCCCACTTTGCGGAAGGATGTGCTCTTTTGCGAGAAGACAGTCTCGAAGACTTGTTTCACGGCTTTATAGATGCCGCGCACGACCGGCATACGGTCGAGAATATATTCGCCAAGACGCAGGAAGCTGCGCCCCGCAATATTGGCCGCCAGAAAGCCGAGCAAGGTCAGACCCACCACAGCCAGCACAACACCGGTCCCCGGCACACGCA
The DNA here is from genome assembly GCA_947454485.1 of Beijerinckiaceae bacterium. Classification (GTDB taxonomy): domain Bacteria; phylum Pseudomonadota; class Alphaproteobacteria; order Rhizobiales; family Beijerinckiaceae; genus Terripilifer. The sequence goes on along the minus strand of CANGJJ010000003.1, from coordinate 285,770 downwards.
CGGGCAGATAAGTGTCGGGCCAGAGTGAGGGCGGCACCAGTGGCTTGACCCAATGGTCAACCGTGTCGACGAACCACCACAAGAGCCAGCCGGTGACGGCGAGCGGGCCTGCAATGATCACGCCGGTCAAAAACCATGTGCGTAGCCCAGCACCGAAGGAGACCTTCGGCGCGGGAGGCGGTGCAAAGAGCGGGATGTCGTTTTGTGAAGGACTGTCGTTCATCGACCTGTTCACTCAACAATCTTGTGCCAAACGTCACGGCCGTCAAAGAATGAAGGCTCGCGCGAGGCGACGCAAGCCCGCACGTGATCGCGCGGGCTCACAGATGCTTTACCGTGGCGCTTGTGCTTCGCGCTGGGGACGGCGCTGACCTTGCGGACGCGGTGCCTGACCAGGACCACCGGGTTTGCCACTGCGGTGACGCGGCGGCTGACCATCGCGCGCACCATTGGCCTGATGATGCTGACCATCAGAACGGGGCTTGCCATGTGCTTTGTGCGGATTGGGCTTGCCCTGCGCATAGCGCGTACCGGGACGCGGTGCAGGACGAGCCTCGCTGCCCGGAGCATCGAGCGGACGCGCACCAGCTTCGCGGCGATCTTGCGCCGGGATGGACTGGCGCGTCAGCTTTTCGATGGCGCGCAGCAAATGACGTTCGGTGTGATCGCAGAGCGAGAAGGCCGCGCCATCAGCACCTGCACGCGCGGTGCGGCCGATACGATGGACATAGCTCTCCGGCACTTCCGGCAATTCGAAATTGACGACATGGGTCACGCCATCCACATCAATGCCGCGTGCAGCGATGTCGGTGGCCACCAGAACGGGCGAGCGGCCCGAACGGAAGCCATCCAGCGCGCGCTGACGCTGGCCCTGTGACTTGTTGCCATGAATGGCAGCAGCCGGAAGGCCTGCGGCTTCGAGATGCTGCGTGACACGGTCTGCACCGCGCTTGGTGCGCGTGAAGACGATGGTGCGCTTGACCTCAGGACGTTTCAGCAATTCCACCAGCAGGTCGCGCTTGCGGCCGGGCTCAATGTGGAAAATTTCTTGCGCGATGCGCTCGGCCGTGGTCGCAACCGGGGTCACAGTCACTTGCACGGGATTGGTCAGGAACTCATTGGCCAAAGAGGCGATCTCTTTGGGCATGGTGGCCGAGAAGAAGAGATTCTGGCGCTTGGCCGGCAGTTTCGAAACGATCTTGCGGATCGGCACGATGAAGCCAAGGTCGAGCATATGGTCTGCCTCGTCCAAGACGACGACTTCGGTATTGTCGAGGCGCAACGCGCCTGCGCCCATATGGTCGAGCAGACGACCGGGTGTTGCCACAAGCACATCAAGACCGCGCGCCAATTGCTGACGCTGGGGCCCCAGAGCCACACCGCCCACGACGCAAGCAACGTGAATACGCGCGAAGCGGCCATAGGTGCGGAAGCTGTCGGCAATCTGCACAGCAAGCTCACGGGTGGGCGCAAGGATCAGCGCGCGCACTTTGTTGGGCTCGGTCTTGGCAGGATTGTTGAGAAGGCGGTTGAGAATTGGCAGCGCGAAAGCAGCCGTCTTGCCGGTGCCGGTCTGGGCGATACCCAAAAGATCACGGCCCTCAAGCAAAGCGGGAATGGACTGGGCCTGAATGGGGGTCGGCGTCGTATAGCCTTCATGTGTGAGCGCACGAAGGAGCGGCTCGGCAAGGCCAAGCGAGGTAAATTGCGTCAAAGGATCAACTTTCATGGGGCCCTGTCCCGTAACGCAGATGCGCCAAAGGCAAGGTCTTTGCGGGACGAACCCCGCGTAACTGGGCCCGGAATGGAGTCTTGAGAGACGAGCGCTCAACAGGAGTACTGGAGAGACCAGCCTACGCGACTGGAGCGCTGTTGCTGCGATGCAGCGAAGGCTCTTGTAGGGGAGAATAGGCAGAAGGTCAAGGAAATGTCGGGCGGGCTGGGCATCGCACGAAGGCTGGGCGCTCAGATGACGCGGAATAAAGAACAAACCACCTTCCCCTCGAGGGGAGGGTGGATCGTGCCTCTGGCGGCAAAGGCCCGATCCCCTCATCCGCCCGCGCTGCGGGCACCTTCTCCCATTGGGAGAAGGACGCACTGGGTTTCTGCCATCAAAAAAGAAAAGACGCCCGCTTCTCCCAGTGAGAGAAGCTGTCAGCGGATGCTGACTGATGAGGGGGTCGAGACTTTCAGACTAAGGCGCAAATCAGTTAAGCTCATCCCAAACAGGATTGCTCATGACCACCGATGCACAACGGATCGAAGCGCTCGAAATGCAGGTTGCTCATCAAGAGCAGGCCATTGCCGAGCTGAATGATGTCATCACCACGCAGTGGAAGAAGATCTCGGAGCTGGATCGCCTGCTCAAAAATTTGCTCGAAGATGTGCAAAATATCGCCCCGGGCCGCGACGGCCCCGAGCCACCCCCGCCCCATTATTGAGCGCTACTAGTTCTTTAGCTTGCAGGCTTTGCGAGCGCCTGCCACGACCGCTGATATTCCTCGCAAATCGAAACTGGCGGTTGTTCCAACCCCTGAGATCGCCCACCGAATGGCGAGCTGCCGGGCCGCACCCATCTTTGTAATAAAATCTACTGTACCGGTTTCGAAGCCCACCAGCCCTCCATTTACACTAATAACACTGCCTTCAGCCTCGGTAACAGGTCCGCTGTCCAAGCGGAACTTAATATCAACATCATCCCCCACTCGAGCTCTCGTTTTGACTATGAAGGAAAGGCTCAATTCACCTTCCAAACAGCGGACAGCCATAGCATCGTTCTTGTGGACCGTGATCGCGATATATCGTTCCGAGTCATCCATCGGATCTTTTTCGGTCTTCACTATAAAATTACCGACCGTCTCAGCTTTTGCGGGGCTACCAAGGCAAACAGCAAAAATCATCGCGCAGATAGTTCGAAACATTTTTGGCTCCAAGCATTTTTATGAAAATCGTTTGAAGAAGGCTAACCTCAGCGAAAACATAAGAACTCAAGCGGAAGAAATCTTCCAAAGGCACCTGCACACGAAATGTCAAATCCAATTATATGGACGATATTGCAGGTAAGCTAAATTACCAAGACCAGAAATAGCGACCATGTAAAAAATTGACGCCCCTCACTCCACCGTCACGCTCTTTGCCAGATTGCGTGGCTGGTCGACGTCTTTGCCCATATGGACGGCGGTGTAATAAGCGATTTGCTGCACCGGCACGGCATAGACAATGGGCGCGAAGTCAGGGGCCATTTCGGGCATGGCGAGCACCGCTTGAAACTCGATTGAGCTTTCATGTTCGGCGCGCTGGTCAGCCACCAGAATGATGCGGCCCCCACGCGCGGCGACCTCCTGCATATTCGACACCGTCTTTTCAAACACAGGATCATGCGGCGCAATCACGATGACGGGCATGGCCTCGTCGATGAGCGCAATGGGACCATGTTTCAGCTCGCCCGCTGCATAGCCTTCGGCGTGAATATACGAGATCTCTTTGAGCTTCAGCGCGCCCTCCAGCGCCAGCGGATAGCTGGTGCCACGGCCAAGATACAAAACATCGCGCGCCTTGGAGAGATATTGCGCCAGCTGCTCGGCTTGCGGCTCGCGCTTCAGCGCTTCGGCCATCAGGCCGGGCACACCGATGAGCGAGGCCACCAGCTCGGCTTCACGCTTGCGGTCAATCACGCCGCGCGCACGGCCAAAAGCCACCGCCAGACAGGCGAGCACCGACAGCTGACAGGTGAAGGCCTTGGTTGAGGCCACACCAATCTCAGGCCCCGCCAAAGTTGGCGCCACAACATCGCTTTCGCGCGCGATGGTGGAAGTCGGCACATTCACGACGCTGAGCACGGTCTGACCATTGTCGCGCGCATAGCGCAGCGAGGCGAGCGTGTCGGCTGTTTCGCCTGATTGCGAAATCACCACCATCAAACCGCCCTTGTTGAGCGGGGCCTCGCGATAGCGAAACTCTGAGGCGACATCAATCTCAACCGGCAGGCGCGCGAAACGTTCGAACCAATATTTTGCGACAAGGCCTGCATAATAAGCCGTGCCGCAAGCGGTGATGGTGATGCTGGTCAGTTTGGCCGGGTCAAAAGGCAGATCGAAAGGCAGGCGCACTGCGCCCTCCGACATGTCGAGATAATGGGCGAGTGTGCGACCCACGACTTCAGGCTGTTCGTGAATCTCTTTCGCCATAAAGTGGCGATGATTGCCCTTGTCGATGAGGAAGGCTGAGGCCTGGCTCTTCTGCCGCGCGCGGTGAACAGGCTGGCCTGTCACATCGCGGAACTCTGCGCCTTTACGGGTCAAAATCACCCAGTCGCCATCTTCCAGATAAGTGATCGTATCGGTGAAGGGGGCGAGCGCGAGCGCATCCGAGCCCAGATACATTTCTCCATCGCCATAACCAATGGCGAGCGGCGCGCCTTGACGCGCACCGATCATCAAATCCTCTTCGCCCTCGAACAAAAAGGCGAGCGCAAAAGCACCGCGCAGACGCGGCAAGGAGGCAGCCACTGCTTCGCGTGGGGCTTTCCCACTGCGGATCTCTTCAGTGACGAGATGGGCGACGACTTCCGTGTCGGTCTCGGTGGCAAAGACATGGCCCTTGGCCGTCAGCTCTTCGCGCAATTCGCGGAAGTTTTCGATAATGCCATTATGCACCACTGCAAGCTTGTCGCTGGCATGGGGATGGGCATTGTTTTCCGTCGGCTTGCCATGTGTCGCCCAGCGCGTATGGCCAATGCCCGAATGACCTTGAAGCGGCTCTTCACGCAGGCGCGCATCAAGATTGCGCAACTTGCCCTGCGCACGGCGGCGCGTCAGGCGGCCATTCTCCAAAGTGGCGACGCCGGCTGAATCATAGCCGCGATATTCAAGACGCTTGAGCGCCTCGACGATCTGGCCTGCAACCGGCTCGCGACCGAGAATGCCAACAATGCCGCACATATTCGTCTCCTGCGCGAGGATAGCCTCGCCTCAAACTGTCACTGCGCTTTATGTCACCATCAGGGCCGCTGTTTGGGCTTGCCCTCATGTGACGCGCGGAAGCTCTTGCCCCAACCTTCTTTGGCGATCTGGCGGCCACGCGCGACAGCCAAAGCGTCAGGGGCGACATCTTTGGTGATCACAGAGCCAGAGCCAACATAAGCGCCATCGCCAATGGTCACGGGCGCGACCAGCGCAGAATTGGAGCCGATGAAAGCGCCCTCACCGATCACGGTACGGAATTTGTCAAAGCCATCGTAATTGCAGGTGATGGTGCCAGCGCCGATATTGGCCCGCGCACCAATGGTCGCATCGCCCAGATAGGTCAGATGGCTGACAGCCGCGCCCTCGCCGATCTCGGCAGATTTGATCTCAACGAAATTGCCGATCTTCGCGCCTTTGCCAATCTTGGCACCGGGACGCAGCCGCGCGAAAGGACCAACGCTCGCGCCAGCCTCAATCGTCGCGCCCAGCAGATGCGAATAGGCATTGATGCGCGCACCGTCCCCTACACGCACACCCGTTCCAAAGATTACGCCGGGTTCCACCACAACATCGCGGCCGAGCTGCGTGTCATGCGAGAAGAAAATCGTCTGCGGCGCGACAAGGGTTGCGCCCTCGCGCATCGCATGGTCGCGCAAGCGCGTTTGATAGGCGGCCTCTGCTGCGGCAAGCTGCAGGCGATCATTCACGCCCATGACTTCGTCTTCAGGCGCAATCACCGCAACCGCATGCGCGCCCGAAGTGCGGGCAACAGACACAATATCGGTGAGGTAGAATTCTTTCTGCGCATTGTCATTGCCGATGCGCTCGAGCCATGAGAGCGCCTGTGCGCCATTAATGGCCATCAGGCCTGCATTGCACAGAGTGACTTTGCGCTCCGCCTCGTTCGCATCTTTATGTTCGCGGATGGCCGTCAGTTCTCCGCCCTCACTCAGCAAGCGGCCATAGCCGGTGGGATCACGCGCCTCAAAACCAAGCACCGCGACACCCGCCCCTTGCGCCAAAGCATCGAGCAAGGCGCCATAGGTCTGCGGGCGAATGAGCGGCGTGTCAGCAAAGACAACGAGCAGCGTCTGCGCGCCTTTGGCCAAAGCCTCGCGCGCGGCCAGGACCGCATGGGCGGTGCCAAGGCGCTGCGTTTGGGTGAAAACCTGCGCGCCCGGCACCATGCGGCTTGCCTCGGCGCTCACATCGGCCCGGTCAGGGCCGATCACCACAGCGACCTGATCGGCCCCCGCCTCTGTGACCCCGGCCAGCACATGGCCGAGCATGGAGCGGCCTGCAACCTCATGCAGAACCTTGGGCCGCGCCGATTTCATGCGCGTACCCTCGCCTGCGGCCAGCACAATGGCCAGGCAGCCTTTGCGGGTGGATTGGGAGAAGCTGGTCATGCGTTCGCTTTTCAAGAGGCTTTCCTGTGGCTTCCTTCGCTGTGTAGCCGAACCGCTCCCTCACGTCAGCAAAAAGCGCGGTAACCACGCCTCAAAATCGCCCTCCCGCCCGGGCTCTTTTGGGGTATAGGAGAAGAGCTGGCGGCCCGCGCATTCCTTGCGGGCCTTTCATTGTCCGGGCCATAGATGTTCGAGCGTCGTTTTGTTCTCAAATATGGTCTCGCAGGCATGTCAGGCATGCTGGCGCTGGGCGGGCTTGCGCAAACGGGCCAAAACCCTGCGCCCGCGCCCCTTTCACCGGCCAGTTCTGAACCTGAAGCCCCCAAGGGTTTTGATCCGGCAAAGATCGTAGATTTCGCCCGCAGCCTGTCCAAACGGGCCTATAAGGCCTCGCCGACCGACCTGCCCGATTGGCTGAATGGGCTGAATTTCGAACAATATAGCGGCATCAAAGCCAAGCCTGAGGCAATCGTCTGGGCCAGCGATAATCTGGGCTATGCGATTGAGCCCCTTCACCGTGGCTCGGTCTTTGCCCAGCCGGTCGAGATCAATGTGGTCGAAAATGGCGTCGCAAGGCGTCTGGCCTATCACCCCGTCGATTTCAACTTTGGCGCCCTCAAGGCCCCGGCCGATGCCAAAGATATTGGCTTTTCGGGCTTCCGCATCCTGCGCCAGACCGAGGGGCAGAATCCGACCGATGTCGGCGTCATGCAGGGGGCGACCTTTTTCCGCGCCATTGCGCGCGGGCAGGTCTATGGCGTCTCAGCGCGTGGCCTTTCGATCCGCCCCGCCGATCCGCGCGGCGAAGAAATCCCCGCCTTCCGCGCTGTGTGGATTGAGCGCCCGACGCTCGCCGACAATGCGCTCGTCATTCACGCTTTGCTGGATTCTGAGAGCGTGACGGGTGCCTATCGCTTCACCTTCCGCGCTGGCGAAGCCACGATTGTCGACACCGAATGCACGCTCTTTGCGCGCGTTGCGCTCGACCATATCGGCATCGCCACCATGAGCGCGACCCATGTGGCCGGTACGCTCGACCGTCGCCGCAATGATGATGTGCGCCCCGGCATCTATGATGTAGCGGGCCTGCAGATGCTCAATGGCAAAGACGAATGGCTGTGGCGGGCGGTGTCGAACCGCGAGACGCTGCAGATCTCGGCATTTGTGGATGAGAATCCCAAGGGCTTTGGCTTCGTCCAGCGCGAGCGCGAATTTGGTCGCTTCCTCGATGATGACAATCGCTGGGAGCGCCGCCCCTCGTTGTGGATTGAGCCCATCGGTGATTGGGGACAGGGCAATGTGGCCCTCGTCGAAATTCCCTCCGATGCTGAGGTCAATCAAAACATCATCTCTTATTGGCGTCCGCGCGCTGCACTCGCAGCTGGCAGTGAGACCTATTTTGCCTATCGCCAATTCTGGTGCTGGACACCGCCTGAGCGCCCGCCCGGCGCCACTGTGGCGCTGTCGCGCGGCGGCCGCCCGCCGGGCGCCCCAGCAGGCACACGCAAGCGCCGATTTATGGTCGATTTTGTCGGCGACAACATTGCCGATCCGCAGCGCGTTGCGGAGATGAGCCCGCAGGTCCACACATCCAGCGGTGCGATCTCCAATGTGCGCAGCACTGTGAACCGTGACCGCAAAACTTACCGCGTGATGTTCGATCTCGATCCGGGAGCCGAGCCCATCACCGAAGTGCGTGTGCAGCTTGATGCGCATGGCAAACCGGTCAGCGAAAGCTGGATGTATAGATGGACGCCGTAAACGAGCCTGCCGCCCTCGCCCAAGAGCTTGCTGAGCATGGCTCCATGCCCGCACCCGCGCCCCTCGCCATGCCGGTGCAAAAGCTAAAGCGCTACGACAAGGGCCTGCGCCACAAATTGCGCGCCCCGCAGCTTTGGCATGTGCCGTGGCTGGCTCGCGTCTTTGTCTTTGGCGGTGCTTTGCTGCTGACCGCTTATGGCGCGGTTGAAATGTATGGCGTCGTCAATGTCGGACCGATCACGACATTGAAATGGGCGCTGCTGATTTTGTTCGTCGCCAATTTCTCATGGATTGCTTTGGCCTTCACCAATGGCCTGCTCGGCTTTGGCTGGTTGTTGTTTCACCGCAAGCCCCCTGCCAGTGACACAGCGCTGAGATCACGCACAGCTGTCGTCATGCCGATCTATAATGAAGCACCCTCGCGCGTCTTTGCCTCGCTGCAGGCGATCTATGAAGAGATCGAACGCAGTGGCAAGGGCGACCATTTTGATTGGTTCTTCCTCTCCGACACGACCAATCCAGATGTGTGGATTGCAGAGGAGCGTGCTTTTGTCGCCATGCGCGAGCGGCTCGGCGCGACTGCGCGCATCTATTATCGTCACCGCCCCAAAAATACGAGCCGCAAGTCTGGCAATATCGCCGACTTTGTCACCCGCTGGGGCGGCGCTTATGAACATATGGTCGTGCTCGATGCCGACAGTCTGATGACAGCCGAGGCGATTTTGTCGCTGACCATTGCGATGGAGGCCGACCCCGATGCGGGCATCATCCAGTCGCTGCCGCTCATCATCAATCGCAACACTCTGTTTGCCCGCTTGCAGCAATTTGCCGCCAAGATCTACGGTCCTGTTATCGCCTCTGGCCTTGCGATCTGGTCGGGCCGCGATGGCAATTATTGGGGCCATAATGCAATCATGCGCACGCGCGCTTTTGCAGATCATTGCGGCCTGCCTGATCTGCGCGGACGCCCGCCCTTTGGTGGCCATATTCTCAGCCACGACTTTGTGGAAGCGGCGATGATGCGCCGCGCGGGCTATGCCGTTTACATGCTGCCCACTGTGAGCGGCAGCTATGAAGAATCCCCGCCCTCTTTGATTGATCTGGCCGCGCGTGATCGGCGCTGGTGCCAAGGCAATCTGCAGCATCTGCGTGTGATTGGTGCAGCGGGCCTCAAGCTCGCCACGCGCCAGCATTTTGCTACCGGCATTATGGGCTATCTGGCCTCGCCCTTCTGGATGGCACAATTGATCGTGGGTATCGTGCTGGTGTTTCAATCAGCCTATATTCGCCCCGAATATTTCACGCAGGAATTCGCACTCTTCCCCGCATGGCCGCGCTTTGATGCGCAGCGCGCCTTGGAACTCTTTGGCGTGACCATGCTCGTCCTACTGATGCCGAAGTTTCTCGGCCTTGGGATTGCGCTCTTTGACGGCAAGCTGCGTCGTAACTGCGGCGGCGGCTTTGCCTTGGTCATGTCAGCGCTTTTGGAAATTCTGCTCTCAGCCTTCTTTGCGCCCATCATGATGGTCATTCAGACAGGATCTGTGATGCAGATTTTGTTTGGCCGCGACACTGGCTGGAATCCGCAGCGCCGTGATGATGGCTCGATCCCCTTCTCCAGCATCGTGCGCCGTCACCGCTCGCATGTGGCGCTGGGCTTTGTGACCTTGATCGCGGGCCTCATCATCTCGCCCTCACTGGTCGCATGGATGTCACCGACCATCGCGGGTCTCATTCTGGCAATCCCTCTGTCTTGGGCGAGTGGCCAGCTCTCGCTTGGTCTGGCCTTGAAGCGCATGGGCTTGTTGCTGACACCCGAAGAGACAACCCCGCCACCTGTGGCAATACGCGCCAATTCACTCTCCGCAGAACTCGCCAAGACTGGTGTTGATGACAGCGATTCCATTCTCACCATTCACAGCGATGAAAATCTGCGCCATTTGCATGAGGCTTTCTTGCCCCCGCCCGCACCGCATCGTCGCGGTGTGATTGATCCTGACCGCGCTGTGGCCGAAGCCAAGCTCGTCGATGCTGACAGTGCGGAAGAAGTGGCGCGTTGGCTGAAGCCCAAAGAGCGCACAGTCGTGTTGCACGACCGTGCGCTGATTGCTTTGCTCGCGCGCCTGCCTGCTGAGGCACCAGCGCGCGAGGCCTCGCATTAATAAGTCTGCGAGTCGATCACACCGCCACTGGTGAAGACGAGCCACTCGCCATTGCGCCGTTCAATACGGCGCACACGGCCAGCGCCCGGCAGATAATCACCCACCATGACCTGACGCAGGCCCGTGCCTGTTTCAATCACAGCCACATTGCCTGACACACGACGCAGCACATAGCCGTCCGCTGGCACACGAGCCGGCACAGGGGCGGCAACGGGCACAGGGCGTTGTTGCACGGCCTGCACAACAGATTGCGTCGCGCCCTGCGCTTGGGCAGCCTCGAGCTGTTCAAGTCGGCGCAGGATAGGTGATAGATCTGGCTGAACGGATTGGGGCAAATTGGAGACACGAGCTGCCAATTGTGCACTGGCAACTTGCGCCTCCGCGCGATTGGCATCTGCAATACTGCGCAGCGAGGCAATAGAAGCCTTCATCGCTGCCACATCTTGCGCCTGACCATTGAGACGCGTGGTGAGATGTTCGACAACCTCCAGCCGCGTCGTCACAGCATTCAATGCCTGAATGATCTCGCGCGTCTCAGGGCCTGTTGAAAATGTATGAGCGCCGATAATCCAGCCAGCACCCACAGCAACGATCACAGCTGCCGCCTTATAGCCCTGTTGTTCGAGCAACCGGCGCCAACGTGGCTCGGGAGCTGGCTTGAACTTCAATGTGCGCACGATGGTGGATTGCTCTTCGCTCGTCACACGCGCGGCCTCTGAGGGCTTGCGAGCGATGACGGATGCGGGCTCTTCAGCGACAGGCGCAGCGGCTTCTTCGACGACAGGTTCTTCAGCCACAATGACGGGGGCCGCCGCGTCTGAATCTATCTTTGTCTCAACTTCAGGTTGCGGGGTGGGTTCTGGCGCATGCGCTTCAATGGCGTCTGGCGCGGGCTCTTGCGTTGCAGGCTCTGATGCAGCTTCGGCCGTCACACTCGGCCTTGAGTCATCTGCGTTGGGCGTGTTGTTGCTGGTTGAGGTCTCTTCGGTAGGCTGTGTGGTTTCGTTGTCCTGATGGGGAACCGCTTCCATAGTTTTGGCTCTCAAGCTGGCGGTGCATTCTCCACCATCCGTTTTGCGCCGCTCTGGTTAACGAGTCATTAGCGCATGTCCCGAAATGGGTCAGTTTGCAGGAGTTATACGGTCTCGTTCACGCAATTGCGGGAAAAACCGCATCCACAGAAGCGATGCGGAAGCTGCACAGACCCCGCCAAGCACCACCGTCGGCACTGCGCCGATAAAGTGAGCAAGTGCTCCCGACTCAAATTCACCCAGATTGTTCGACGTGCCGGTGAGAATTGTATGGACCGCAATGACGCGCCCGCGCATCTCGTCGGGCGTTTCCAACTGAATGATCGATTGGCGAATGACGACGCTCACCACATCGGCGGCGCCCACAATGACCAAACAACCCATCGCCACCCAGATGGAGGTTGAGAGGCCAAAGCCTGCGGTCGCGATGCCATACACAAAGACACTCGCAAACATCAATTTGCCCACACCCCGCGTGAGCGGAAAATACGCCAGCAACAAGCCCGCGACAATCGAACCAACCGCAGGCATGGCCCGCAGCAAGCCAAGGCCTGTGGAATCGGTGTGAAAGACTTCGCTCGCAAAGATAGGCAACAAAGCCGTTGCGCCACCAAGCAAGACAGCGACAAGATCAAGCGTCAGCAAGCCAAAGAGCACGGGGCGCGTCCAGATGAAGCGATAGCCCGCCAGCAACATCGCTACAGTGACAGGCGGCTTGCCACCAATCCGTTTGGCGGGCGGCGTGATCAAGACTGCACAAAGAGTCGCGATGGCAAAACACACCAGCGCCACTGCGAAAGGAACAATGACACCGAATGGATAGAGCAAGCCACCCAAAGCAGGACCAATGACGGTGGCCGTTTGATTGATGGAATTGGTCCAAGCCGTCGCAGAAGGATATTCCTCAGGCGGCACGGTCGAGACCATCAAAGCTTGGCCAGCGGGATTGGAGAAGGACCGCACCGTGCCAACGCCGATGATGACAAGATAGATCGGCCAGACCAGCGCCTGTGTGGTCAAAAAGCACAAAACACCAGCGCAGATTGCCGTCATCGCATAGCCAACCGAGAAGATGATGCGCCGGTCATAGCGATCGGCCACGGCGCCTGTCACAATCGACAAAGGTACGCTGGGCAGAAACATCGCCAGGCCAATAAAGCCCAAAGCCAGAGGGTCTTTCGTGCTCTCATACACAAACCAGGCAACCGCGAGCGTCTGGATTTGAAGCGCAACGCCCCACAAAAACCGCGCAGCAGAATAGAAGCGAAAATCGCGATGGCGAAAAATCGCCCGGCCCGCTTGCGTCGCTGTCATGCCCCTTAACCCCCAAGATAAGCGGCAACGACCTCTGCATTCCCGGCGATATCGCGCGCAGGGCCTGAGAGGGTGATGCGGCCTGACTGCAGCACATAGGCATAGTCTGCCACATCCAACGCGGCTTGTGCATTTTGCTCAACGAGCAAAATGGTGCGGCCTTCGCGTTTCAATGTTTCGATGATGCGAAAGATCTCTTCGACAAAAAGCGGGGCAAGACCCATCGACGGTTCGTCCAGCAAGAGCAATTTTGGATCGGCCATCAGTGCGCGGCCAATTGCGAGCATCTGCTGCTCACCGCCCGAGAGAAGCCCCGCGCGCTGCGACAAACGCTCTGCCAAGCGCGGAAAGCGCGCGAGCACCTGGTCGCGACGGCGCGCCTCTTCGGCTGCATCATTCAACAGCCATGCACCCATGCGCAAATTTTCATCAATCGTCAGATCAGAAAATACCTGCCGCCCTTCAGGCACCTGTACCACACCCAGCTTGGCGATGCGATGGGCGGGAAGATTGCTGATGACCTGACCATGAAAGCTCACAGAGCCATCACGCGCGCGCAGCAGGCCTGAGAGGCCGCGCAGCAGCGTCGTCTTGCCCGCGCCATTGGCACCAATGAGCGAGACCACACTGCCCTCCTCCACCTGCAGAGATACGCCCTTGAGCGCCTGCGTGGTGCGGCTGTAGCCCAGCACAAGATCGCGCACGTCAAGCAGGCTCATGATCCACCTGCCAAACTCTTGGCCACGCGCGTCCCAAGATAGGCCTCGATCACCTGCGGATTGCTGCGCACCGCCTCTGGTCGGCCTTCAGCGATCTTGCGACCGAAATTCAACACAGTGATCTCATCGCACAGGCGCATGACAAAATGCATGTCATGTTCGACGAGCAAAATCGTATAGCCCTGCTGTTTGAGCCGGCCGAGCAAGTCTTCGAGCTGCTGCGTTTCAGACGGATTCATACCCGCAGCAGGCTCATCGAGCAGCAAGAGCCGAGGCTCGAGCGCAAGTGCCCGCGCAATCTCAAGCCTGCGCTGATCGCCATAGGGCAGATCACCCGAGCGTAGCTGCGCACTCTGAGACAGTCCCACAAGATCGAGAATCTCATAAGCGCGATCACGCGCTGCACTTTCTTCAGTGCGAAAACGACCCATGCGCAGAATGCTCGCCACAGGCCCCGCCTTCATACGCAGATGCATGCCCGTCATCACGGTCTCAAGCGCGGTCATCTGCGCGAACATACGAATATTCTGAAAGGTGCGCGCCAGTCCCAGACCCGCGCGCGACCAGCTCGGCAGGGCCTCAATCTCTTTGCCATCAAGCATGATCGTGCCAGACGAGGGTGCCAAGAGACCCGAGACGAGATTGAACACAGTCGTCTTGCCCGCGCCATTGGGGCCGATCAATCCATGCACCGTGCCGGGCGCAACAGACAAGCTCACATCATCGACGGCTGCAAGGCCGCCAAAGCGAATGGTGAGATGGGTGAGCGACAGACGCGCGGCGCTCATGATGGCCTCCGCGAGGACACACCAATACGGCCCATGCGCCAGATGAGAAGGCCGCGCGGCATGAACATCACCGCAATGACAATGATGGAGCCGCTGACAAGGCCGCGATAATTGGCGAGCGAGCGCAAGACTTCTGGCAGAAGCGTCAGAATGACAGCGCCAAGGATCGGCGCGAAGGGAGAGCCCAAACCACCCAGCAGCGCAAAAGACAAAATCGTCACCGCAGCATCAAAACCATAATCATTGGGCGAGATGAAAGAGGAGACATGCGCATTGAGCCCGCCTGCCAAGCCCGCGAGCATGGCCGATGCGACCAAGGCCCCCAATTTATAGGCGGGAAGATTGATACCCAAAGCACCGGCAGCCAATTCATCCTCGCGCATCGCCTCCATCGCGCGGCCGATTTTGGAGCGCGCAACCAAGACCAACAGGACGAGAGCCACCAGCAAACTGCCATAGATGGATACAAGGCCCGCTTTGGTGGGAATGCCAGACAGGCCGAGCGCGCCGCCGGTGAAGTCTGAATTGACGAAAGCAAGGCGCTGGACTTCGCCAAGGCCAATGGTTGCGAGCGCGAGATAGACGCCCGACAAACGCAATGTGGGCGAGCCAATGATGAGCGCAGCAGCGGCCGGGATCAGCATGGCACCTGCCAGCGCAGCAGGAAGCGACCAGCCCAATTTCAGCGTCAACAAAGCGGATGCATAAGCACCCAGCCCCATGAAAGCCGCCTGCCCCAACGACAATTGGCCCACCGCCAAAACAACATACATGCTCAGTGCCAGCAGCCCGTGGATGCCAAGCGAATAGACGAGATTTTGATAGGTGAAGAGAAAGTCGTCGATGACTTCTGGCAAGACGAATTCTGGCATCTCAGGCTCTCTTCGCGGCCAAGCGGCCAAACAGGCCGGAGGGTCTGATCCACAAGGTCAGCACCAGAACGACAAAGCCGACGGCGTCTTTCCATGTGGAGGCGATATAGCCCGCTGTGAGTGTCTCCAACATGCCAATCAACAAGCCACCAATCAGCGCACCGCGAATATCGCCAAGCCCGCCCAGAATGATGACCGCAAAACCTTTGAGCATCATCACTTCGCCCATATAGGGCTGGATGGCATTATAGTTGAGACCGATGAGGACGCCGCAGGCACCCGCCAAAGTGCCGCAGATGAGCGAGACAAGCCGCACCAAAGAGGCTGAATCAACGCCCATCAATTCGGCTGTATCGGGCCTCTCTGCCATAGCGCGCAGACCAAGACCCAAACGGGTGCCGCGCATGACAAACAAGAGTGCGCTCACCATCACCACCACAGCGCCCATGATGAGAAGCTGCGTCATGCTCACCCGCATGCCTGCGATGTCATAGGCTGTGGCATCCACCACCCCGACAGGAAAGCGACGGATATCTGTGCTGAAGAGAAGATTGGCGAGCGAGTAGAGAAACAAAGTGCCGCCCAATGTCACCATCAAAGAGGACAATTCGGGCGCTTTGGCTTTGCGCAAAGGGGTGAGCAATAATCCATCGAGAACGACAGCAATCACACCCGTTGTTAAAGCCGCAGCAGGCAGGGCCAACCAGATGGACAGACCCGCCTGTGTCGCAAAGAGCGCGATGAAAGCGCCCAGCGAGAGATAAAAGCCGTAGACCAGATTGATGACGCCCAGCACGCCGAACATCAGCGTGAACCCAAGCGCAAAGAGCGCATAGGTTGACCCGACGACAAGTCCGTTCAGGAGTTGCTGGGCGAGCATCTTATTTGAAGATCTGGAACTTGCCGTCCTTCATCTCAATCACGACCACACCGGATGTATCGGCAGGATCACGATCGGGCGTGAAGGAGAAAGGCCCCATGACACCTTGATGCGTAACCTTGCCCAGAGCATCGCGGATCTTTTGCGGATTGGCTTCGCCGGCCGCTGTGATCGCTTTGGCGACGATGAACAAGGTGTCATAGGCCTGAGCGGCGAACTGGTCGGGGGCCATATTATATTTGGCCTGATAGCGGGCGACGAAAGATTTGTTCGCCTCATCCGCTTTGTCGATGAACCAGGGCGAGCCAACGAGCGTTCCATTGGCTGCCGCGCCCGCAACCTGCGGCACTTGCGGCGAGTTGAGCCCATTGCCGCCAATCACGCGCACAGAATCAGGAATGCCGAGCTGCTTCTTGGCGAGCAAAATACCAGCGCCCGCCTCGACCAAGGCCGAGACCACGATCGCATCAGGATTGAGCGCTTTGATCTTGGTGAGCTGCGCGGAAAAATCCGTATCCTTGCTGCCGAAAGTCTCAGTGGCGACCGTCTCCAGACCGAGCTTTTCAATCGCGCCCTTCATCACATCATAGGCTGACTTGGTGAAGGCATCGTCATGGCCATACATGACGGCGACGCGCTTGACGCCGAGCTTCTCTTTGGCGGTGCGCAAGGTGACGGGGATGACATCGGCCTCAGGCAAAGAGGTGCGGAAGACATAAGGCCCAATCGCGGTGATGCCATTGGCCGTGGTTGATGTGCCAACAATCGGAATGCGGCGCTCAACTGCTACCGGCCCAACCGCAAACATTTCGTTCGAAAGCGTGGGACCCAAGATGAGCGGCACTTTGCGCGCGCCAATCAACTGACGCGCCGCATTCAAAGCCTGATCTTTATTGCCGGCAGAATCTTCATAAGCAATCGCCAAAGGCACGCCGAGCACACCGCCTGCTTTATTGACCTCTTCCAAGGCAAGGTCGAAGCCATTTTTGATGGCGATGCCATATTTATTATTGGGGCCCGTCAGAATCTCGATGGCCCCGATGGTGATCGGGGTCTGAGCGCTGGCCGCGCTTGAAAAAATAATGGCCGCAACCGAAGCGGCCGCAAGGATTGAGCGACGCGTCAACATCTTATGCCCTCCCGGACAGTCCGGCCTTGATGCCGGACTTTTGAATGGGTGAACAATCTAGCCCAGCTTGATGCAAGGGGGCAATTGAACCTTAGCGACGCTGCTGCTCCTGCGCCTTCTTCAAGGCATCGGCCAAAGCCCCGCCCAATGCGCCCATGCCGCCACCTGACCCGCCGCCGTTACCACGGTTTTGATTGGCCATATGCTTTTGCGTCTGGGCTGGCGTTGCCGAGCGCTCGCCGCCCTTGGGCTGCGCCTTGCCGGGCTCATCGGACATGCGCATGGTCAGCGCGATGCGCTTGCGCGCCTTGTCGACCTCCAGCACTTTCACCTGCACGATATCGCCGGGCTTGGCCGCCTCGCGCGGATCTTTGATGAAGGTGTTGGACATGGCCGAGATGTGAACGAGCCCGTCCTGATGAACGCCGATGTCAACAAAGGCACCGAAGGCCGCGACATTGGTGACGACGCCTTCCAAAATCATACCGGGCTGCAAATCATTCAAAGTCTCGACGCCGTCTTTGAACTCAGCCGTCTTGAACGCAGGACGCGGATCGCGGCCTGGCTTCTCAAGCTCTTTGAGAATGTCGGTCACGGTCGGCAGACCAAAGCGCTCGTCGGTAAATTGCTTGGCATCGACTTTGCGCAGAGCGCCAGCATTGCCAATGAGCACTTTGATGTCGCTCTTGGTCGCTTCAATGATGCGGCGCACGACGGGATAGGCTTCGGGATGAACGCCCGACATATCGAGCGGATCATCACCGCCGGGAATGCGCAAAAAGCCCGCGCATTGTTCAAACGCCTTCGGCCCAAGGCGCGGCACCTCTTTGAGCGCTGTGCGCTGTTTGAAAGGTCCGTTTGAATCGCGATAGGCGACGATGCTTTGCGCAAGGCCCTCGCCGACGCCCGATACGCGCGCCAGCAAAGGCGCGGAAGCAGTGTTCACATCCACACCAACCGCATTCACGCAGTCTTCCACCACAGCATCAAGCGAACGCGAGAGTTTGCCCTCCGCCAGATCGTGCTGATATTGGCCAACGCCAATGGATTTGGGATCAATCTTCACCAATTCAGCAAGCGGATCTTGCAAGCGGCGCGCAATCGACACAGCGCCGCGCAAAGACACATCCATATCGGGCAATTCAGCCGAGGCAAAAGCCGAGGCCGAATAGACCGAGGCGCCTGCCTCCGACACGACGATCTTGGTGAGCTTGAGTTCAGAGTTGCGCTGGATGACTTCGGCCGCGAGCTTGTCTGTCTCGCGCGAGGCCGTGCCATTGCCGATGGAGATCAGCTCAACTTTGTGCACACGCGCCAAGCGGGCAAGTTCGGCCACAGCATCATCCCAGCGGCGTTGTGGCTCATGGGGATAAATGACAGAGGTCGCAACAACCTTGCCTGTCGCATCGACGACCGCAACTTTCACGCCCGTGCGGAAGCCCGGATCAAGCCCCATGGTCGCGCGCGCGCCTGCGGGGGCGGCGAGCAAAATATCGCGCAAGTTCGAGGCGAAGACTTTGACGGCCTCTTCTTCGGCGAGCTGCCAAAGGCGCATGCGCAAATCAACCGCCAGATGCACCATCAGGCGCGTGCGCCAAGCCCAGCGCACTGTATCCATCAGCCATTTGTCGCCGGGGCGGCCCTTGTCGGTGACACCGACTTGCAAAGCGATCTTGCGCTCATAGGGGCCGGGCTGGCCGGGCGGCGTTGCAGCCTCAGCTGACTCAGGCTCAAGCTTGAGGTCGAGCACCTCTTCCTTCTCACCCCGGAACATGGCGAGGATGCGATGCGAGCGCAGCTTGGTGAAAGGATCGGACGAGTTGAAATAATCTGAAAACTTCGCGCCTTCAGTCTCCTTGCCCGTGCGCACGGTGGAGACAAGGCGACCGTTTTGCCAATATTGCTCGCGCAAAGCGCCGACAAGTTCTGCATTTTCAGAAAAGCGCTCGACAAGAATAGAGCGCGCACCATCCAGTGCCTCTTGGACCGTCTTGATGCCCTTCTCTTCATTCACAAAGGCGGCAGCTTGCTCCAGCGGGTCTGTCTCGGGCGAGGAGAACAGACCGTCGGCGAGCGGAGCCAGACCCGCTTCAATCGCGATCTGTGCCTTGCTGCGACGCTTGGGCTTGAAGGGCAGATAGATATCTTCGAGCCGCGCCTTGGTGTCGGCCTCCATAATCGTGCGCTCAAGAGCAGCATCCAGCTTGCCCTGCTCTTTGACGCTCTCCAGAATGGCTTTGCGGCGATCTTCCAATTCCCGCAGATAGCGCAGACGCTCTTCCAGATTGCGCAATTGCGTATCGTCAAGCTGACCGGTTGCCTCTTTGCGATAGCGCGCGATGAAAGGCACGGTTGAACCGCCATCAAGCAACTCGACGGCTGCAGCCACCTGTCGCTCGTTCACATTCAATTCGTCGGCAATACGCTGGTTGATCGACTTCATCACGGCTCTCGAATCGGAGCCGTTGAGGCCCCTAGGGTGAGCGCGATTTAGACCGCCCCACAGCGCCCGGTCAAAGCTGCCTGTGGACGACGCAGCAGACCCCGTCAATCATTGGGATGTTCCATCGCGTCTATAATACGGCGCAGGAAAGGAATCGCGAGAATCACCGCCGCGATGCACACAAGAGCCGCCACGGCAAAGGTCGCGCGAATTCCAATCAAATCGGCCGCAAGACCGCCTGCGAGTGCGCCCACTGCCGGAATGCCCCGCCAGATGAGCGCATAGAGCCCCATGACGCGGCCACGCATCGCATCACTGACAGAGCTTTGCGCCAAGGTCTGCACGCTGGTGGTGAGATTGTTGAGAAAGAACCCGCAGAAGCCCGCCGCGATAACGCCAATCCAGAGTTGATCTGAACTGACAAAAACAAGTGTCGACACGCTGAACAAAAACATGCCGCCATAGGCAAAAGTGGTAAGGCCCTGGAGGCGGCCGCGCGTGGCAATCCACGCTGCGCTGATCAAAGCGCCAACACCTGTTGCCGAATTGAGCCAGGACAGGCCCACAGCATCAGATCCATACACACGGCCCGCAAAAGCTGGATACATGTCTTGTAGCGGGCGCAGGAAAATGCAGGCGAAGGTCAAAAGAATGAAGAGTGGAAAGATACCGCGATGCGCGCGCACATAGCTAAAGCCATCGGTAATGTCTTGCATCAAAGTGCCACGGTGGCCCTTGCGATCAACACGGCGCAGCAGCTTGATCATATGCAGCGCCGTCACGAAAGCAAAAGAGCCGAGCACATGGGCAAAGAATGTGCCTTGCACACCCACCGCTGGGATCACAAGACCCGCGAGTGCCGGACCCACAAAACGCGAGGCATGGAACAAAGCTGAATCAGCGCCAATGGCTGGAGCAAAATCCTCACGCTCAACCACACCCACCAAAACTGAATGGCGCGCAGCCTGATGGAAGGGATAGACGAGCCCGGCAAAGAGTGCGAGCCCAACCAGCACTTCAATCGACATGATGCCGAGGAACTGCAGCACCGACAAAGCCACCGCTTGCAGAAAAAGTAGCGACTGCGACAGGCGCATTTGCTTAAGCGGATTATTGCGGTCCGTGATGGCACCAGCAAAAGCGCCCATGAAAATCATCGGGGCAAGATCAGCGGCAGCGACAATCCCCAGCCATAAAGCTGAATGGGTCATCTCCCAAGCCAGCCAGCCAATCCCCACGCGCTGCATCCAGCTTGTGATGTAACTGGGCACGCCGCCACTCACCATGGTGGTGTATTGGCGGTTCGACCAGATTCGCAAAATGGGCTTCTTGGCGCTCATGTCCCCACAATGGGGCAAAGCTTCAGCGTTGGAAAGCCTCGACTCAACCCCTGCTGCGAGCAAGGGGAAGGCTGGCCGCTTTTATGCCAAATCACCGGGAGAGCCTCTTGCTCGCCAACTGTCAGGGAGAACCCAAAAGCCCCTCACCGCGTGACAGGAATCACATCCACACTCACGGTCAAGCGCTGTGCACCCGAGGCCAAAATAACCCCATCAATGGGCGACACATCGGCATAGTCACGACCAATGCACACTACGATATGATCATCGCCGATCTGCAGGGCATTGGTGGGGTCAAGATCAAGCCAGCCAAATTGCGGGCCGCACCAGACCGAGATCCAAGCATGGGATGCATCAGCGCCTTCAAGGCGCTTTTGTCCCGGTGCGGTGATGGTGCGAATATAGCCGCTAACATAGCGCGCGGGAATGCCAAGGCCGCGCAGACCCGCAATCATAATATGTGCGAAATCCTGACAGACACCACCGCGCGATTCAAAAGCTTCAGCGAGCGGCGTGGTGACGGCCGTGGCAGCTGGATCATATTTGAAATCACTCTTGATGCGATTCATCAAGTCAATCGCAGCTTCAAGGACTGGACGAAGTGGCGTAAAACTCTTCTGCGCATAAGCGGTGGCAGGCGCATAGATGGGGATCAAGCGGCTGGGGTAGAGACCGTGGACAGGTGAGTGCGCATCAAGCGAGGTGGCGCTAAGCGCATCCTGACTGATCTGCTCCCATGTGGGTGTAAGGGCAGCGGCTGGCGGCTCAGGGCGCTCAATCTTCACACGCGACAAAGCTGCGACGCGTAGCTCTTGATGCGTGGAGGCAATGCGCACAGTCGTGATGCGATTACCGAAATAGTCGAGGCGTTCAGCTGTCTCGGCTGGTGGCGGTGATACATCAAGCCCGCTATCGAGCACGTCTTGACCCATTTGCACATGCGGGAGCAAGCGCAAGGTGCAACGCGCGGAGGCAACCGGTGCATCATAATGATAGGTCGTCACATGGCGAATATCGTAAATCACGCGAGACCCTCGGGCCATTCGGCCTGCACAGCATTCGGGCCTTGCAAGAAGTAGCGCGCAGCAATTTGCTCACCAAGGCTCATCAAGCGCTGCTCGAAAGCAAGGATTGCTTGCGTATCAAGATGCTCAGCATCTTCGATGGATAGATCAGAGCGCAGCTTGGTGACAAGACGACGCGGGGCCTCCAACATGCCATCATCACGCAGCAAAGGCAGGCCCGCCAGATGCTCATCCAAACGCGCGACCTGAAAGGCCACAGAGCGCGGATTGAATGGATCGAGGACGACCATGTCACGCACGGGTGCTAAAGCAAGGCCTGCCATATAGCGCGAGCGATAGGTGATCTGGCTATCGATCAAATCAAGAAGCACATCGAGATGTTCACTCTGCGCATCGCGGTCAGCAAATTGGCGCGCATAGTGGCAAGTGTTAATGGCGCGCTCGAGGCGGCGGCCCATATCCAAAAAGCTCCAGCCCGCAACGCGGTTCATATTTTCATTCACAAGGCCCGCGAGCGCGGCGATCGTATGCAAGGCCCCTTCGGCGCGCTCCAGAGTCTCTGGCTCGCTATTGCCGCCAAACTCTTCAGATGTCAGACGCGTCTCCAATCGTCCAACAAGCTGCCAAGCATCTTGCGACAAGCGTTCACGAATGACAGAGGCTGCGCGGCGGGCTGCACGGGCAATCGACAAAGCAGAGCCCGTTACATCGACATCTCGCAAAGCTCCTGCTGCGACCACGCCGGGGCTGAGCTCTCGCGCATCAGGCGGCGCTGCGCCCCACGCAATGAGCAAGCGCTGCAAACGCTCGATGGATTGGCGCGTGCCAACGACGGGCGTATCAGCATCCATCACACGTCCGCAGAGCGCACGCACCAGACGCAGCGTCGCCTCAGCGCGCTCAAGATAGCGGCCAAACCAAAACAGGTTGTCAGCGGCGCGGCTGGGCAGATTGCCGAGCAAGCGCACGACTTTCACATGGTCAGCCGGGGGCAGAAGGGTTGAGACCTCAACCGGCTTCTCAGCGATGACCCAAGCATCGGCCGACATCGCGCCTTCACCCATATTGATAGCGCGTGCATCGACATTCTCACCCGAAACACGGCAGAAGCCACCGGGCATCACGCGCCAGCCATCAGGGGTCGCCGCTGCATAAACGCGCAGCGAGAAGGGCCGCGGCACAAGCTTGCCCTCCTGCCACACAGGTGTGGTGGAGAGCCGCACGACCTCTTGGCCCGCATAGTCCATGCCGCGATTGTGGATCGACTGCAGCAAGCTGGCGCGATCTTCCCCCGAAAGGCTCGCACCCAATACAGAGCGTGTTGCACCAAAACCCGGCACCGTTTCTTTGAAGGCGCCGGTGATGGTCATATCGTCAAATTGGTCGAGCACTTTTTTGCGCTCATTCTCCTGCCCGCACCACCAGGTCGCGATATTGGGCAGGCGCAGATCCTCACCGAGCAAGCGACGGGCGAGTGCTGGCATGAACGCCATCAGTGCGCGCGATTCAACAAGGCCGGAGCCCGGCATATTCGCCATGGCGACATTGCCCCGGCGAATCGCCTCCAACATGCCTGGCACACCAAGCTGTGAGGCTGCATTCAACTCCAGCGGGTCACACCATTCAGCATCGACGCGCCGCCAGATCACATCGGCGCGCTTCAGACCTGCGATAGTGCGCACATGCAGTGAGCCATCGCTCATCACAAGGTCTTCGCCCTCAACGAGCAAGAGACCGAGATAACGTGCCATATAGGCCTGTTCAAAATAGGTCTCGCTCCAAGGCCCCGGCGTCAGCAAGCAAATGCGCGGTTCACTGCGTTTGGAAGCTGCGGTCAGACCGCTGCGAAAATCGCGGAAGAAAGGCGCGAGGCGCTCGACATTCATTTCGCGATAGAGGCTGCCAAAGGCGCGCGACAGAACGAGACGATTTTCGAGCGCATAGCCGGTGCCAGAGGGTGCTTGCGCGCGATCACCCAAGACCCACCAACGCCCATCAGGCCCGCGACCAATATCGGCTGCATAAAGCCGCAACCAACGACCGCCAGGCGGCGTCACATCGCGCATGGCACTGATGAAGTCGGGCGAACCTGCAACCGCCGCCGCAGGCAAAGCGCCATCGGCAATCAATTGCGCGGGGCCATAGATGTCGGCGAGCACACGCTCCAGCAATTCAGCACGCTGCTCAATGCCTGAGCGGATCTCTTGCCATTCGGTCTCGGAAATCAGCAGTGGCATATGGCTGAGCGGCCAGCTGCGCTCGCGCGTCTCACCATGCACACGATAGGAGATGCCCATATCGCGAATGCGCCGGTCTGCTGCGGCAAAGCGCTGCGTAATTTCGTCGGGCTCAAGGCGCGCGAGCGCGTTGAGCATCTTCATCCAATGCGGACGAGGCTCTCCATCGGCGTCGACGAATTCGTCATGGATGCCCGGCAAAGGCTGATAGCCGCCCGTCCACGCCTCAATCCGGCGTTGCGCGCTACCGCTTGTCCGTCGCATAGCCGACCGCTCACCAGCCAAGGTTCCTCCGCAGGTCCAGTGTCAATGGAAACTCGCCCGCGCGCTCTTCAGCCGGTGGCGATACATGACCTGCAGTATGCCCGTGATCCTGAAAGCGCGCCAGCCGTCTGGCCTCAGCTTCATACGAATTGACGGGGAAGGTGTCGTAATTGCGCCCGCCCGGATGGGCGACATGATAGACGCAGCCCCCCACGGCCTGTGCGCTCCAACTGTCGATAATGTCGAATGTGAGCGGCGCATGGACCGGAATTGTGGGGTGCAGGCCAGATGCAGGCTGCCACGCTTTGAAGCGCACAGCCGCCACCGCCTCATGATGGGTGCCCGTGCTGGTCATGGGCACGCGCCGACCATTGCAGCTGATGATGTGACGCCCCGGCACAAAGCCACTCGCCTTCACCTGCAGACGCTCGAGGGACGAATCAACATAGCGCACCGTCCCCCCGGCTGCGCCCTCTTCGCCCAGCACATGCCAAGGCTCGAGCGCTTGGCGCACTTCGAGCTTTACGCCGCCATGCTCCACACAACCATAGAGCGGACAGCGAAACTCGAGCTGGGCCTTGAACCATTCGGGGTCGAAGTCATAACCCGCGCGCTGCAGATCGGCGAGCACGCCGCAGAAATCCTCCCAGATGAAATGCGGCAGCATGAATTTATCATGCAGCGATGTGCCCCACCGCACAAAGCCACCTTGCTGGGGCTCGCGCCAGAACCATGCAATCAAAGCACGCAGCAATAATTGCTGCGCCAAGCTCATGCGCGCATCAGGCGGCATTTCGAAGGAGCGAAACTCAACCAAGCCGAGGCGGCCTGTGGGTCCGTCAGGCGAATAGAGCTTGTCGATGCAGATCTCTGCGCGATGCGTATTGCCACTGACATCAACCAGCAAATTGCGCAGCAAGCGATCGACCAGCCAAGGCGGCACCTCGCCCTCACCGGGGTTTGGCACTTTGCTCAGCGCGATCTCAAGCTCATAAAGCGCATCGTGGCGGGCCTCATCAATGCGCGGGGCCTGCGATGTTGGCCCGATGAAGAGACCGGAGAAGAGATAAGACAGCGCAGGATGACGCTGCCAATAGAGGATCAAACTGCGCAGCAGATCGGGCCTTCGCAAGAAGGGAGATTGCGCGGGCTCACTGCCACCCAGCACAACGTGATTGCCGCCCCCCGTGCCGGTGTGGCGACCATCGACCATGAATTTATCCGTCCCCAAACGGGCAAAGCGTGCTTCTTCATAAAGCTTGGTCGTTGTCTCAACCGCTTCACGCCATGTCGAGGCAGGATGAATATTGACCTCAATCACACCCGGGTCAGGCGTGACTTTGATGACATCCATGCGCGGATCATAGGGCGGCGGATAGCCTTCAATATGAACCGGCAGTTTCAGCTCTTTGGCCGTCTGCTCAACGGCTGCGATGAGTTCGAGATAATCATCCAGTGCTGCCACTGGCGGCATGAAGACACATAACACGCCATCGCGCTGCTCCACCGTCAGCGCTGTGCGGATGACACCTGCTTCCATCGATTGTCCGAGCACGGTTTGCTGCGCGCTGTCGCTGCGTGCATAGGCTTGACGCAGCGCCTGCGAATCTTGCAACGCACCGCGCGGCTCCATCGGATCTTGCGGATGGATATAGGGATAAGACGAGGCTGGCACCCAAGGCAGTGCATTCATGGGCAGGCGAAAACCAACCGGCGAGTCGCCGGGTGCCAAAAATAATTTGCCACGCCGCAATGGCCATTTCTCACTCGCCCAGCGCGTGCCAGCTTTTGCATTCCAGCGCTGCACCGGCAAAACAAAGCCACTGGGATTGGTGAGACCGCGTTCGAATACGCGCACCATGCGGGCGCGATCTTCAGGATCTTTCAGCTTGGGATCGAGCGTGTCGACATTGATCGGCAACTCGCCTTCTTTGAGCAACCAATGGGCGGGGTCTTCATAGGCGGGGATGACGAAGTCTGCGCCAACACCCAAACGCTCGGCCAATTCGCGCGCCAAAGTGCCTGCGTCTTCGCCTGTTGCTGCAGCGCCTTTGGGGCGCGCCACCAATTCAGGATCGGTCCAGATCGGTTGGCCATCTTTGCGCCAATAGAGCGCGAAGGCCCAGCGCGGCAGGCTTTCGCCGGGATACCATTTGCCCTGACCATAGTGGAGAAAACCACCGGGGGCGAAACGCTCGCGCAAACGACGAATGAGATCATCGCCAATGACACGTTTGGTGGGACCAACAGCTTCTGTGTTCCACTCCGCACCTTCAAAATCATCAATCGAGACGAAGGTCGGCTCGCCGCCCATGGTCAAGCGCACATCTTGTTGGATCAGATCGAGATCAACCACCTCACCCAGCGCATCAAGTTTGGCCCAGCTTTCATCAGAAAAAGGCGCGGTGACGCGCGGGGCTTGGCGAATGCGCGTGACTTTCATCTCAAAGCCAAACTCAACACCTGCAGGATCAACAGCACCTGTGATGGGCGCAGCTGAGCGATAATGCGGTGTCGCACAGACCGGAATATGGCCCTCACCACAGAAGAGACCCGAAGTTGCATCAAGGCCAATCCAGCCAGCGCCGGGAATATAGACCTCGGCCCAAGCGTGAAGATCAGTGAAATCGTGATCCGTGCCTTTGGGCCCTTCAATCGGATCCACATCGGCTTTGAGCTGGATGAGATAGCCAGACACAAAGCGCGCGGCCAAACCGAGCTGTCGCAACACTTGCACCAAGAGCCAGGCCGAATCCCGGCATGAGCCTGAGGCGAGACTCAACGTGTCTTCCGGCGATTGCACACCGGGCTCCATGCGGATCACATAGCGAATATCTTGCTGCAACCGCGCATTGAGATAGACCAGAAAATCAACCGTGCTCACCTCTTGTGTGGAGAGCGAACCAACAAAGTCTTTCAAGCGCGGCGTGAGAGGCTCGCATTCGCGATAAGCGGCAAGCTCATGCTTCAACTCATCTGCATAAGTGAAAGGGAACTTGTCGGCATAAGGCTCGATGAAAAAATCGAAGGGATTGACGACGGCCAGTTCTGCCTTGAGGTCAATCTCCACCTTGAAAGAATCCGTCTTCTCGGGGAAGACGAAACGCGCCAGCCAATTGCCATGGGGATCTTGCTGCCAGTTCACGAAATGATTGGCGGGCTCCACCTTCAAGGAATAGCTCGTCACTTTCGTGCGGCTATGAGGAGCGGGGCGCAAGCGAATGACCTGCGGGCCCAAGGCCACGAGCCTGTCATAAGTGTAATGCGTGACATGGTGGAGAGCGACAGCAATCGACACGGTGCAAGACCCTCTCAAGACGCGCGATGATTGCGCATGTCAGTTGTCACAGCACAGCCAAGCGCAAGTCAACGCATGACCTGCCAAAAAAGACGCCATCGCCTAGCAATGGCGCATCCTGCACAAGTGGGAGGCGCAAAGCGCACAGGGATTGGGCGGCTAGGGGCCCCACGGGTTGCACGAGTGGGCTGAAAGGTGCAGGAAGGGCTCAACAGAATAAGACTCAAGGGACGCGCCGCGTGACCACTCCCCAGAAGCAAGCCGACTTCACGGTACCGGCTATCATCAAGAAGAATATGGTTCTGTTTGCCCTCTCGCAGTCCTTCACAGGCGCGGGCATGCAGCTGGCTTATGGCGTCGGCCCTTTGATGGTCTATCAGCTCTCAGGCTCAGCGGGCCTGTCTGGTCTCTCGGTTGCTCTGATCGGTCTCAGCCGCTTTCTTGTTGCCTATCACATCGGCCGCATCACAGATCGCCATGGACGCAAGCCTGGCATTTATTTTGGTTTGATGCTCGCTCTGTGCGGCGCCAGTGTCACGGGCATCTCGCTTTGGGCCAATAGTCTGGCGGTCTTTATTGCGGGCATGCTGATCTTCGGCATGGGCATGAATGCCTCGCAGCAATTGCGCGTGGCTGCGACAGATATGTTCCCGCCCAATATGCGCGCGCGTGCACTTGGCTATCTGGCAACCGGCTCTCTCGTTGGTCTGGCGCTGATGCCGATCATGGTCACGATTGCTGACAAAAATGCCAAGGCTTTTGGTATCGATCCACTCGCCATGCCCTGGTTCATGGTGCCGGTGCTTATTCTGGTGGGCATGACGCTTGTCACGCAGGTGAAGCCCGACCCCAAACATATCGGCATGAATCTCGCCCATTATTATCCCGGCTATGAAGCACCGCCGAAGATCACCAATGCAAAAGGCGAGTTCAGCGCTTGGGCCTTGCTGAAACGCCCGCGCATTCTCATCGCCATTGTGTCGAACTCCGCCGGTCAGGCGAATATGTCTATCGTGATGGTGCTCACCTCTTTGGTGCTCGCCCATCATGGCTATACGCTGACAGAGATCAGCATCTCACATGCCTTCCATTCAGCTGGCATGTTTGCCTTCACCATTCCGATTGGCAAATTGGCGGATAAATTCGGCCGCAACGCGGTCATGTATCCGGGCGTCTTCGTGTCTGTGATTGGTGCGGGCTTTGTGGCCTTTACACCGACCTATGAGCTGGTGACACTTGGCACCTTCCTTGTGGGTGTGGGCTGGGCAGGCGCCAATGTCGCCTCCACCGCTTTGCTGGCGGATTCGACAT
This sequence comes from Beijerinckiaceae bacterium, assembly GCA_947454485.1. Lineage (GTDB taxonomy): Bacteria > Pseudomonadota > Alphaproteobacteria > Rhizobiales > Beijerinckiaceae > Terripilifer. The sequence continues at coordinate 256,823 of CANGJJ010000003.1, read as the reverse complement.
CAACTGCGGAGCGCGGCCGCGCCATTGGCCTCAACGATTCTTTTGCGGGCAGCATGACGGTCGTCGCTGCGGTCATCACCGGCCCGCTGATTGAATATATGAGCCTTGCCGCCACCGGCATGGCCGCCGTGGTCATCGGCTGTGTGCCGTTTTTCTTGCTCGGCGGCGTGATGCTGAAAAATGGCGGGCGGGTGCCTTAGGGGTTTTCGAACCTCAGACCCGATCCCCTCATCCGCCCGCCTCCGCGGGCACCTTCTCCCTCTGGGAGAAGGGTGATGCAGGGTTGCTGCAATCAAAAAAGAAGAGGCATCCGCTCCTCCCAGTGGGAGGAGCTGTCGGCGGATGCCGACTGAGGCGGGGATCGGGAGTTGCAGGATAGAGAACGTCTCACCTTCCCCTTGAGGGGGAAGGTCGGCATTGCGCAGCAATGTCGGGATGGGGTGGGCGCGCGTCCGCGCGCATAACTCAAAGCGCGATTTTCATTTAGCGCTCGCTCCCGCGAGCAGTATCACCCCACCCCGTCGCACTTCGTGCGCCGACCCTCCCCCTCAAGGGGAGGGTGGAGTAAGCCTTTCACAACTCAGACCCAAGACCCGATCCCCTCATCCGCCCGCCTCCGCGGGCACCTTCTCCCTCTGGGAGAAGGGTGACTGAGGATTGCTGACAACAAAAAGGCGCAGCCGAAACTGCGCCTCTTTCAATTCACATGATCGACCGATGAGCCTCAATTATAGCCCGTGCTCGCCTTCAACTGCGTGGCGAGCTTGTCGAGGCACTGCATCGTGGTGAGCGCATTGCTGACCGAAGAGTTCGGCTGGCGGCCTTCCTTGATGGCTGCGATGAATTCGCGGTCTTCGATTTCAAAACCATTCATCGACACATCGACCTTCGACAGATCAACCGGCTTGTTATGACCATCGGTGAGATCGTCATAGAGCGCGAGATAGGTGCCATTGTCGCAGATATAGCGATAGGGCGAGCCGATCGGGCCATCATTGTTGAAGGAGAGCGAGAGCGTGCACACAGCGCCTGACTTGGCGCGCATGACAATGCCCATATCCATGGCGATCTTCAGCTCAGGATGCTGCGGACCCTGCACCGCATAGGCCTCAACGGGGGCTTCACCCGTCTGATAGATGAACAGATCGACCGTATGGCAAGCGTGATGCCACAGAAGATGGTCAACCCATGAGCGCGGCTGGCCGAGCGCATTGATGTTCTTGCGGCGGAAGAAATAAGTATGCGCCTGCATCTGCTGCAGCTTCAACTCGCCAGCCTTGATGCGCTTGTTGACCCACTGATGCGAGGGGTTGAAGCGACGCACATGGCCCGCCATGGCGACAACGCCGGTCTCTTGCTGCAGCTTCACGAGCTTCTCAGCATCCTGAATCGAATCCGCCATCGGGATTTCGATGAGGACATGCTTGCCAGCTTTCATGCAGGCTTCGGCCTGCGCGGCATGCATCTGGGTGGGGGTGGTGAGAATGACAGCATCCACGTCAGGGCGCTTGATCGCCTCATTGAGATCGAGCGTCACGAAAGGCACGTTATATTTCTTGCCCACCTCTTCGGTCGTCTCTTTCACGCCACCCGCCAGCGCAGTCACCTGCACGCCGGGGATATTGGCCAGAGCCTTGAGGTGGTTGTTGCCCATGGCGCCTTCGCCTGCGACACAGATTCTCATCTCAGCTTCCTCGATCTTGGGGTTGGCGCTTGCGCGCGATGGGCGGGGCAGCCCCGCCGTCGCCGAGCGCCATAGCATGAAAGATGCGCCTGCGAAAATGCCGCCTTACGGCACCCGGCGCAGGCGTGGCTTAGTCCTTCTCAGGCGCGGGGGCTTTGCTGCCGAACAGGCCTGTGCCGGCATTCCACAGGCCCTGCGCCAAAACGCGCGCCCCCGAAATATCCTTCTGCATCTCGGCCGTGCCGCCTGAATTCAGGTCCGCCTCCAGATTCTTGGCAAACTGGCCCATGATGACCTGCGCCGTGCTTTGGATGAGCGCCGCACCACGGCCATACTGAGCGATATAGCCCGCCAGAGTAATATCGCTATCAACGGCGAGTTTGGTCCCCTCCCCGTCCGGCGACAAAGTGAAGACCACATCGGCGGTGGCGGTGCCGCGCGCCTTTTCTTCATTGCCTTGCGCTTTGGCAACCACACGATGGTTCGCCGCATCTTTTTCCAAAAAGGCGACCGTGCCTTTGAAGGTCAGCGCGACAGGGCCAAGCTTGACCGCGATGGTGCCCACATGGCTGTCGTCGGGGCGCGACTCCAGCAATTGCGCGCCCGGCGCACAGCGCGCCACACGCGGAATGTCATTGAGCAAGGCCCAAGCCTGATCGATGGGCACATTCAAACGAAGTTCGTTGTGAACCTTCATAATCCCCACTCACACCAAGGCGGGATAAGAACCGCCATCCAGATGAATATTCATGCCCGACATGAAGCCCGCATGAGCGCTGCACACAAAGGCGCAGGTCGCGCCAAATTCGCCCGGAAGCCCCAGACGCTTGGCCGCGATGCTCTCCACCTGCTCGGCCCGCGCCTGCTCATAGGTAATGCCGCGGCGCTTCACCTGCACATTGGCCATCTGATGCTGGCGCGCGGTGTCGATGCGCTCGGGCAGAAGATTGTTGATCGTCACATTGTGTCGCGCGACCTCAAAGGACAGCCCCTTCATCGCCGCCGTCAAACCAGCGCGTGCACCCGACGACAAAGTCATATGCGGGCGCGGCGTCGTCACCATGGCGGAGGTGATATTGATGATGCGGCCGAATTTGCGCTCAATCATCGCAGGCAGAACCGCGCGCACCAACATCATCGGGGCAACCATATTGGCCTCGAGCGCGGCCATCCACACAGCCTCATCATTGGTCAGAAAGTCACGCGGATCAGGCCCCGCATTGTTATTGACCAGAATATCGGGCGTGGGACAGGCGGCGAGCAAAGCCGCGCGGCCAGCGGAGGTCGTCACATCGGCCACGACGCCGCGTACCTCACCCCCGGTCGAGGCGCGCAGCTCCTGCACCGCCTCGTCGAGGCGCGCCGCATCGCGCCCATTGATGATGACCTCGACGCCCTCGCGCAACAAAGCCTCGGCACAGGCGCGCCCCAGCCCACGGCTCGAGGCACAAATAACGGCTTTGCGGCCCTTCAGTCCCAGATCCAACGTCCCCTCCCAGGTTCAAAAGCGGCTGCAGATTAATCGCAAATCCCGCGCCCGTCTGCCCAAATAGAGGCCCAAAAGGGGTGCTGAGTGGACTGTGGAGAAGATAGGCCCAAGGAGGCTGGACAAGCCCCCCAAGCCTGCCTATAAGGCCCGAACCGCAACGGCCCCGCGCCGAAACCGGACGCCCAGGTAGCTCAGTTGGTAGAGCATGCGACTGAAAATCGCAGTGTCGCTGGTTCGATTCCAGCCCTGGGCACCATTATCCCGAAAAGCGCTAGATAGCTCCGCTTAGGTCAGAAGATCCCCTTATTCGATAACCACGTAGAATGGTCTCGTCTTAGCTAGGATTCGATCCCTGCGCTTTTCAATCGCGAAGGCTTCCACAAAATGGATCCCCCGATAAGCTAAGGCCTCCCAGCGGGACAAATCGGCTTCGCAGTCCTCTATTCTGCCACGAAGACAATCCGAGTTCGCGGCGATCGACCCGGTGTTGGTGACGCGCCAGTCTACCAGCCATTGGGTTGGCTGTAGCGGGCTTCCGGTCTTAGTGAAGACCCGAAAGCAAAGAAATTTCCCGCCGCGTAGTGGAGTGCCCGAAACAACTGTGCCGAGGGAAGGAGTTCGCAAGCCTTCATGCAGTGTCACGTGAATATTTTGATCGATAAAATCTTCCCGCATTCCAAATCGCCGTCGGGGTTGCTCTATGTATGGCTTCTTTTCGAAGCCTGATGGGATAGCAACAACGCCATAGCTTTTAACCAGCTCGACCGGGTCATCAGATTGCAAACCCCAGCCCATTGCTTTTTTAACCTCAATGAAAGCCTTCTCTACTGCCCTCCCAGCTTCTGTAGCTTCCTTCTTTCCAAAGTCATCTCCAAAAACGCGTTGCCATTTGGATAAGCTTTCGCTCTCGTCCGTTTCGTCGAATGCTTCGTCAATCCATTGTCTGTAGCGATGGAAATTCTCACGAAACGTTTTGTACTGATCCTCACTCCAAGCGGCTGCAAAATCTTCCGAACTAAGATGAGGATTGAGAACCGACGGTTTTGCCGGACGTTCTTGAAGCCAAAGATCCAGTCGGCCAACGAGTGTTCTTAAGGCAGTTGGCACATCCACGAATTCGGTGGAGTTTGCGTCGCCTTGACGGACTTCCTTGGCGAGCAAAGTAGTCAAAAGGACGGAGGAGCAAGTAAACCGGGTTTTTATGTCTCGTAAGTACTTAAGGAGTCGGGTCACCTTCCTGAATAGATCTCGCCCTAGGTATCCGTTGATCTGTATCAGCCATTCCGTAAATTCTTTAGGCCTCGTGGATTCGAAATCGTCGGTGTTTCTGTTGCAGACGCGAGTGTCACCGTCAGCGACCACGCAGGGAGCTATATCGACTTTGCAATCGTTGGCGTAATTTATAGTCACGCAATGCGAGCTCCTCGCGACCTTACCAGAGTAAGTACCGTGCTCGCTAAGAAGAGCATACAGTTTATCGATGTAATCTTTCGCTGACCACCCCTCAACTGGTTGGACCAGAAGTACTAGGTCGGCGTCGAACTCACCTTGATCCACAGGTTTGATTATTGTCTGATGGGCCCACGAACCGTGCCGCAACCATTCAGAAATCGGAGGCTTCCACCCCCCTTTTTCTACCACCGCGATCAATGTCTCAGAACGCGATTCAAGTTGAGACAAACGGGTCGAGTTCAAGTCAACAACGTCAGTGAGAAAAGAATCAAAAATTTCAATGTGCTTCACAGCGAAACCTCATTTTTTCAAGCTGCTCCATCTGGAGGCCAGAAGATCGTGATCGTCATCGAAAAGACCGGGGATGATTTCGGGCGCGGACTCAATGGTTGAGCAGTAGTCAAGGAAACAAGTAAGCACGCTAGAAGTCTCAGAACCATTTCGGTCGATGGCGGCAACCCTCAAGTGTAGATCCGCCAACTCTGAAGCCGCAGCGCGATGTAGTAGATAAGCGCCAAGGACATCAACAGATGAGAATAAAACAACGAGCAACAACCAGATTCGCACCGAAAGCATTAGCCCCTCTTGTGAAAGCAAGGGAGACAGCGCCATCAATAGAATTGAAATCAGCCCTAAAGGCGCAAGAAACCAACAGAACAAGAACACCGCTGAACGCTTGTGCAAATGATGGCTAAAGAGGATTGATTCGTGTAGGGCGAGCAACAACCCTAAGCGTCCAACACCAGCATCGTTGTCATAATATTTTTCTGGCGCACAGCTTTTGGTCTTCCTATCGTCGATTAGCAAATAGCGCTGTGTAGCAACGACCTCACATTGGCTCAGTTCGAGCGGCAAAAACGTTGATAGTAATACACGTCTTCTCAACGCATGCGCCGCACTTCTCATCACGAAGCATTTGTACGAACAACGAACCTGCACAAGCACAAACAGCGTGCCCGCAAATCCAAGTAGATGCAGCGCGACTCTGTTTTCATCGCCTATGAAGACGGACGCAAAAGCGGGCGCAACCGAGGCAAACTGCCAAAAGAGTTGCCAACAACGCAAATTAGATGATTTTTTAAATTGCGCGAGTTTATGCGCGAGCAGAAACTTTTGATCAAGCACAGCCATCAAATTTATCCAAGACTCGAAAAACTCAAACAGCCCACCATACGCCACCGCGTATTTGCAAGGACAATCGGAGTTTGTACCCTTCGATCAACAAATCTGCGGCCGTCTTCAGACATTACGGGCAGCCACCTCGACCGTGCCAACCTCCCTTCGCTGCATCTCCTCCAAGCACATCTAAAACATCGCCATGACAAAGCCCGTCACACCACTGCATTCGTGCCCTTCGAGCCCCCTCCTTCACCCCATTGCCAAGTACAAGCTGCCGATAACTTGAGTATTTAAAAGAAGACTTTGCCTTGAACTAAGGCCAAGCTCCCCTAACTCAGGGTCTTCCCAGAGCTGGAGGATATGCATTGATTACTCGCCGTACCGCTTTGACTGCTGTTGCAGCAGCTTCTGCTTCGCCCATTCTGACCTCTGCCCCCTCTTTTGCTGCTGCCCCGCCTCTGGCTGGCACGCAGGCGCCCTCTTTCTTCCGCTATAAGGTTGGTGACTATGAGATCACCGCCGTGGGCGATGGTTTCTTGCAGCGTCCGCTCGAAGGCTTCGTGCGCAATGTGGATGTGGCGGATGTGAAGAAGACGCTCGTTGCGCAGGGTCTGCCCGATACGCATATCCGCGTCCCCTATACGACGCTGGTCATCAATACCGGCTCCAAGCTGATCTTGATGGATACGGGCAATGGTGAATTTGCGGCTGCGCCCACGACGGGCCGCTGGATGGCGAATTTCCGCGCGGCGGGCTTTACCCCTGAAATGGTCGACACGGTCATCTTCAGCCATTTCCACGGCGACCATATCAATGGGTTCCGCAAGAAGGATGGCACCGCCATGTTCCCGCGCGCCGAAGTCATGGTGCCGGAGGCAGAATGGGCCTTCTGGATGGATGAGGCGCGTATGAATGCTGCGCCCGAGGCCATGAAGGGCGCTTTCAAGGGCGTGCATTTTGCCTTCGATCCTGTCGCCAAGGATGTGACGCGTTATGCTTGGGGCAAAGAGATTGCGCCTGGCATCACCACTGTGCGTGCAGATGGTCACACACCCGGCCATACGGCTTTCGTGATTGCCTCAGGCAAAGAGACGATGATGTTTGTGGCCGATGTCACCAACACGCCGATCTTGTTCGCGCGTCATCCTGAATGGCAGGTGATCTTTGACATGGATCCTGCGCAGGCCATTTTGACACGCAAGCGCATTCTCGACATGGCCTCGGCGGATCGTATTCGCTGCGCCTTCTATCACGGCCCCTTCCCCTCAGCCGGTCAGGTGTCGAGAGACGCCGGCGGCTATCGTCTCGATCTCATTCCGCTGCAGGATGCGATTTAAACACAAAGCGGGCCGGATCATCTCCGGCCCGTTTTCTGAATGCGGCGCTCGTGTGCCCCCTGCTTAGGATCACAGATCGGTCCAGTGCGTGAAGGTCGCGGCCTGTCCATGCACATGACCATCGCTATCGAGCAAGTTCCAGACAATGGCCTCTTCAATTTTGAATCTTTTGCCGCGCGCGGAAATTCTTACGCCCGCATAATCATCAATGAAGCCGTGATCACTGACACGCTGCAGCAAACGCTGGCGCTCCTCGCGCGCGAGTGCTTCAGCTGACAGACGCGAGGGCATAGCGATGAACTCTTGCGCACTGATCTCAAAGCGCTCCAGCGCCCAGCGATTGCCAAAGAAGAAGATGGGATCATCTTCGCGCGCATGAGCAACAATGACGCGCGGCGCGCTCCACAAAGCTTGCGCAATATCGGGCGTGGGCTCGACAAGGTCGCGACCCAGCAAGCGCTTGAAGCTCTCAGCAATCAAGGCGAGGCGTGTGCTGCCATGTTGACGCAAAAGATCGGGAACATTGTCGGTCATGATCATCTCAGCAAAAGCTATTACCATCCAAGCCTATGCTACACACATGACGAGCGCGTTGCGCCCCTAGAGAAAAGGCGCGATGGAGACCACCGCGCCCTTTTTGATTATACGACTGCGTTGGTGCCTTCAGACAGGCCAGAGCTGCCATAAAGCCACTGCATACGGTCGTAATATTGCTCCGTCGTCAGGCCGCGCATCATCGCATTGCGCAGATCAGCATGGCCACCGGCGGGATGATAGATATGGTCGCCCATCAAGCGCGACTGGATCTGAATGCGCGCCGTGCGGTTGACGCGCTTCTGGCGATAGAGTTCGAAGGCACTGGTGATATCGCCCTTCGAGACTTCCAATTCATGCGCGAGGCAAACGGCGTCTTCCATCGCCATGCAAGCGCCCTGCGCCATATATTGCAGCGTGGGATGGGCAGCATCGCCGAGCAAAGCGACATTGCCATCGGTCCAGTTGAGCACCGGCTCGCGATCACACAGCACCCACAATTTCCAGTCGGTGCCATGTTCGATGATCTTCTGCGCGAGGGGTGCAACATGGCGGAAGCCTTTCATGACTTCTTCCTTGTCGACCGGCTTGCCAGAGACGGGCTCGGGCGCATCATTGTGATAGGTCACAACGAGGTTGAAGAGCTTCCAGCCTGAGAGCGGATAGTGAACGATGTGGCATTTGGGACCGGCCCAAAGCGTCGCAGCGTTCCAGCGCAATTCTTCTGGCATCTTCTCGGTAGGGATCACCGAGCGATAGGTCGTGTGACCGGTAACGCGCGGTGCACCATCGCCAACGACCTGCTTGCGGACTTTGGAATAAAGACCATCAGCACCCACAAGCGCGAGGCCTTCAATCTTGCTGCCATTGGCAAGCTCAACCGTGACGGTCTCGCCATTCTTTTGGTAGCCAAGCACTTCGCTCGATGTGCGCAACTCGACCAGCGGATTCTTCTCGCAGGCATTCAGGAAGACGCGATGCAAATCGCCGCGATGAATGACCGCATAGGGATTGCCGAAGCGCTTGCGGAACGGCTCATCAAGCGGAATGGTGACGATGGTCTCTGCGGTCATCGCATCCATGAGGCGAAGCGCCTCAACATAGACCGCCATCTTGCGGGCTTCATCACCAACGCCGAGATAATCGAAAGCATGGAACGCATTGGGGCCGAGCTGAATGCCCGCGCCGATCTCACCAAGCTGAGCCGAACGCTCGAGCACCAATGAGCGAAAGCCCTTCTGTGCAAGCCCCATGGCTGTTGCAAGGCCGCCGATACCGCCGCCTGCAATGATGATGGGCAGATCCTTGGACATGTCCGTCTCCTCTTGAGCCCTCCCACGGGCTTTCAGGCACACTAATATTGGTAAGTATGCTTGTCAATCGTATACTTATAATAAGTGTGCTTGCATTTCTGCCGATCAGGGGCTAATCTGCGATGAGAATGCGGAGGCTGCATTGAAACACGCTGCCCGTCAGATCCACGTGCCAGATCGGGCAGAGCCCGAGCGGCTCGATCAAGAAATATCCCGCATGCCGGGTCATTTGATCCGCCGCATGCATCAGGCGTCACAGGCGATTTTCGATAATCATGTGAGCGCTGGTGGCTTTGACCTCACCAGTGTGCAATTTGCGGCGCTCACCGTCATCGCCTCCCAGCCCGGACTTGATCAGGCCAGCCTTGCGCGCGAACTCTCTTTTGATCGTGCGACAACGGGCGGGGTCATCGACCGACTGGAAAACAAACATCTCATCCGCCGCGAAGTCTCAGCCACCGATCGGCGCGCGCGCTTGCTGTATCTGGAGGCCGAAGGCGAGCGGGTGATGCAATCCGTGCTGCCACTGGCGCGCGAGGCGCAGAGCGACATGGTCTCTGCCCTCACTGCGCAAGAACGTGCGCTGTTTCTTGAACTTCTGGCCAAAGCCCTCGGTCATGCGGGCGAGCAAACACGCACCAGCCGCAGCGCATAAAAACGCCCCGCACAAGGCGAGGCGTTTCAGTCTCACATATCGTTGCGCCATCTCACTCGAAGGTGAGCTTGGCCTCGCCAACGACCTTCACATAATTCTCGATATCTTCATCGATCATCTTGCGGAATTCAGCTGAGCTGCCACCACCGGGATTGACCGCCATGGCGCGCAGTTTGGCACTCACGTCAGGATCCTTGATGGCGCGGCCAATCGCCTCTTCCAGCTTCTTGACGATGTCTGCCGGTGTGCCAGCAGGTGCGAAAAATCCAGCCCAGATTTTCGAGTTCACATCGGGGAAGCCCGCTTCCTTCATGCTCGGCACATCAGGCAATTCAGGCGAACGCTCAGAGCCAGTCACGGCCAGTGCGCGCAATTTGCCATCCTTGACCTGCGGAATGGCCGGCGGGCCATCGGTCATGGTGAAGAGGCAATTGTCCTGCATCACGCATTGAATCATTTCCATGCTGCTCTTCACCGGCAGATTGACGCCCGGCATGCCTGAACGCAGCTTCAGCAATTCGCTGGGAATGATGAAGGCGGGCGAGGAGCTGGCATAGGTTGCCTTTGCCGGATTGGCTTTGGCGAAAGCCGCCATCTCTTGCACAGTCTTGTAAGGCGCAGAGCCATTGCTCACCAAGATCAGCGGGAAGCTGGCAATCATGCTGAGCGGCACGAAGCTCTTGGTGGGGTGATAGGCCAGCTTGGGATAGATCGCGGTGGCAATCGACATCACACCACTGGCGCCCACAAAGAGCGTGTAACCATCGGGCGCCTGCTGCGTCACGAATTCAGCCGCTGGGCGGCCACCCGCTGCAGGGCGATTTTCGATGATCATCTGCTGGCCGAGAATATCGCCAGCCTTGGCACCCACGAGGCGGGCGAAAATGTCATTGCCGCCACCAGCCGCGAAGGGAACGATGACGCGGATCGGCCGATTGGGAAAGCTCGCAGCCTCGCTTTGCGCTTGCGCCGGGGTGCCCGCGATCAAAAGCGATGCAGCCACGGCGACGGCACCGAGACCCGCCAGGATCTTGTGTGTACCCTTCATAAAGTCCCTCCTCTATCGCACCCCCGCTCTCTGGCAGTGGGTGGAGTGATGCAAATCTATCAGCTTGAAAGCTCGAGGACCGCAAAATTTTGTGGTATGACAAATTTAGTCACTCACCTCCCCGTCATGCTTATGTTTCTGGGGGCAATGGATAAATTTTCGGTAGTATTCAACCGAAAAATTCGCCTCCCCAAACTACAGTGCATCACTAGGGTGCCTCAATTGATAGACGAGGTCCCAATCTATGCAGGTTTCTCCTCAGCTTAGGGCTGCAGCCTTGGGCGACCGAATCCGATCTGCAAGGATTGCAGCTGGTTTGACTGTCCCCGCAATGGCCGAAAAACTGGGCCTCAGCGTCGCTGCCGTCAAAAAAATTCAGCGTGGGGAAGCGACCACCCAGTTCCTGAAATTTGGCGATCTGTGCCGCGCGCTCAATACGACCCCGAATCATCTTCTGGGCTTCAATCACAATGGCAGCGCGCTGGATGGCGCTGGCTATGACGGCGCAAGAGCGCCCGCCGCTCTGGAGGCCGCTCTGCTCGCTCTGGGCGTCAAAAGCGATATTGCACCGGCCATGGCGTCAGAAATCTTGCGCATCATGACCACCGCGCCGCTGGCAATGCCCAAAGTCGACCGCGAACAAGCGGCTCGCGTGGAGGCAACATTGGAAGTGCGGCGCCTGATGGAAGCGCCCAAATTCTGAGCGAAGTCGGACAGGTTATCTTCAAGCTCGAAGTTTTTCGAACACTCTATTGACCAATTGGAAAAGCCTTACTGTGGCGGCCCTGCTGAGCAGGTGTTAGAAACTGTCACCATGTCTACAGCACTGACTTCCCCCAAGCGTTCGAACCGCCCGAACAAAATGCGTGACCCCCTTGCGCGCGGATTGCAGCTTCTGCGCTGGGCGGTCCAACATGATCGTCGCGAGATTGGTGTGCGTGAGGCCGCGGCCGCGCTGGAGATTGCCCCCAGCACTGCTCATCAGTTGATGACATCTTTGGTCCATGAGGGCTTCTTGCGCCGCTTGGAGACGACGGGCGGCTATGGCCTTGGCCATGAATTGATGATGCTGGCCCATAAAGCAGTGCAGCGCTTGCCCATGCGCGACATCGCCTTGCCCCATATGCGCGCGCTGGTGGATAGCTGCAACGAAGCGGTCTTTTTGAATATCTATGATCGCAATCGCCAAGAGCTCTTCGCCGCGGCCAGTGTCGAGGCTGACCACGAGCTTCGCTACGTCGTCGAAATGTATAAATGGAAGAGCCTGCATGTGAGCGCAGCAGGCTGGTCCATCATGGCGCAACTCAGCGACGATGATCGCCGCGAGATTATCGAGCGCTCGCAGCTCTCGCCCATGACTGAGAACAGCATCACCGATGCCGCTTTGCTTGAGGCGGAATTGGAGAAGGTGCGCGCACGCGGCTATGCCTGCACACGCGGCCATCGCATTTTGGGCGCTGTTGGCCTGTCAGCACCGATCTTCGGAATCGACAATCATGTCGCCGGCAGTATCGGCATTTCTCTGCCCGAGCAGCGCTTCAGCCCCGAGGTCGAAGCGCGTTTGGCAGGCCCGCTGATGGCTTGCGCACAGGCCGTGACACGCGAGCTGACACGCCGCTAAGCCTCACGCCAGCGAGGCCACAAAACTGCGAATATGGTCCGCGAAAGCCTCTGGCTGTTCCAGAGGTGCCAGATGGCCAGTGTCCATTTCCCGGTAAACACAGGCTGGAATACTGGCCGCCATATCTTTCATCGCAGCAACTGGTGTTGATTGATCGCGCAGGCCCGCCACCACCATGCAAGGCACTTTGGTTTGCGCCAGCGCTTGCGCATAGTTGAGATCGCGGATCGCACGCCAAGACCAAGCATGAACAACCGGATCTGCCGAGAGCAACCAATCGCGCGCTCGCAGCACAAGGTCTGGACGCAGCACCTGCACATCAGAATCAAACCAACGACTCAAAGTTGTCTTGATCGTGCCGGGCATACCGCCCTCTGCGGCCGCCGCGCGCTGATCCATCGCCGCACGTCCGGCATCATTGCGCAGATGCGCCGTATTGGCGACCACAGCGCCGCGCAAACAGTCAGGATGACGCGCCACCAAGGCTTGCACCACCATGCCGCCCATAGAGCAACCCACCGCAACCGTTGGCCCCTGCCCCACGCTGCGCACCAAGGCGGCGACATCATCGGCCAGATCATCCAACCCAAAAGGCTGGCTGGGGACATCGCTGCCCCCATGGCCGCGCGCGTCAATCGCAATCAGCCGGAACTCGCCTTCGAGCGCGCTGATGACGCCGTTCCAAAAATCCCCACAGACGCCAACAGGATGCAACAAGACGATGGTGCGGCCACTGCCACGCGTCTTGTAATGGAGACCGGCACCCGACGGCGTGCGGAAGATCATGGCAAACCCCATTCAGCCCAAATCACTGGGGGCAGCATTAGGGGCAGCAAGGGGCGAAGGAAAGGGTGAAGGAAAATACTTGAGCTATACAATTGAGCCCGCTCGTTTTCATCATCGTGATGTATGCCTCAAGGATTGTCCTTCCCACGCGAACAACAGCGCCCTACATATGCTATCCAGAGGCCTTCACCCCAAATGGGGGAAGGTTGGTCCGGCCGCGCAGAGCGGCATAGGGAGGGTTGAAATGGCGTCTCTCAACGTCAACGGAAAAGTGTATCAAGCAGAGGTCGATGCTCGCACGCCTCTGCTGTGGGCATTGCGCGATACGCTCGGCCTCACCGGCACCAAATATGGTTGCGGTGTTGCCCAATGCGGCGCCTGCACCGTTCATATCGACGGCGTAGCACAGCGCTCGTGCCAGATCTCCGTCGGCCAGGTCGGCGGCAAGAAGATCACCACCATCGAAGGCATTGCACAGAACGGCGTCCTCAGCCGTGTGCAACAAGCATGGCTCGACAATGAAGTGCCGCAGTGTGGCTATTGCCAGAGCGGCATGATCATGGCGGTCACTTCGCTTTTGAAGTCGAACCCCAAGCCGACCGATGAAGACATTGATGCGGCTGTCACCAATATCTGCCGTTGCGGCACCTATCAGCAGATTCGCCAAGCGGTTCATGCCGCCGCGAAGAAGGCGTGAGGGGAACAACCATGAACCATATGCCTCGCATCAACCGCCGCGCTTTTGTCGTTGGCTCTGCAGCTGCCACGGGCGGCTTCGCACTCGGTTTTCATGCACCCATGGGTGCAGCCGCACAGGACAAGACTCCCGAGATCAATGCATGGGTTGTCGTGAAGCCTGATGACACTATCGTGCTGCGCATTCCGCGCGCCGAAATGGGTCAAGGCACTCTGACAGGCCTCGCGCAGATGATTGCCGAAGAGCTTGAATGCGATTGGTCGAAAGTGACGACCGAAATTCCCTCGCCTGCTGAAAATGTTGCACGCAAGCGTGTATGGGGCAATTTCAACGCCACTGGTAGCCGTGGCATCCGCGAGTCCGAAAACTATGTCCGCAAGGGCGGCGCGACAGCGCGTCAGATGTTGCTGCAGGCTGCTGCCAATGAATGGAAAGTACCCGTTGGCGAAGTGACCGTTGCCAATGGTGTCATCAGCCACAAGAGCGGCAAGAAGACGACCTATGGCAAGGTTGCTGCGGCGGCTGCCAAGATCGAACCGCCCAAGGATGTGCCGCTGAAGGATCCGAAGAACTGGCGTTTGATCGGCAAGCCGATGAAGCGCCTCGACACGGTCGATAAGCTCACCGGCAAATATCAATATGGCATCGACTTCCGCATGCCGGGCATGCTCTACGCGGCCATTCGCGATTGCCCCGTCAATGGCGGCAAGGTTGCAAGCTATGATGCAGCCCGCGCCGAGCAGATGCCGGGTGTGAAGAAGATCGTGCAGGTTGGTGCAACCGGTGTGGCCGCTGTCGCGGACAGCTGGTGGCAGGCACGCAATGCCATCGCCGCTGTCAGCATTGTGTGGGATGAAGGCGCGGGCGGCAAAGTCTCCAGCGCCGACATTTCTGCGATGATGGCAGAAGGTCTGACCGCTGAGCAGGCTTTCGTTGGCAACAAGGCTGGCGATGCAAAGGCCACTTTGGCCTCTGCGACCAAGAAGGTGGAAGCCACTTATAGCTACCCCTATCAGAACCACGCGCCGCTTGAGCCAATGAATGCCACCGCTGTGTGGACCAATGATCGTTGCGACGTTTATTGCGGCACACAGAACTCAGAAGCTGCCCTTGCTTCGGTGATTGCAGCCTCTGGTCACCCCGTGACGAAATGCGATGTGCATCGCACCGGCCTTGGTGGTGGCTTTGGTCGTCGCGCGCGCAATGACTACATCATTCAGGCGGTGCAGATCGCCAAGCAGATGCCGGGTACACCGGTGAAGCTGGTGTGGTCGCGCGAAGAAGACATGACGCATTGCGCCTTCCATCCCGCGACGCATTGCAAATTGTCGGCCTCGCTCGACGACAAGGGCAATTTGTCCGGCATGCATATGCGCATCTCCGGCCATTCGATCATCGCATCTTTGATGCCCGATCGCCTTGAGAACGGCATGGATCCTGCCGTGTTCCAGGGCCTCACCGCTGACAGCCCGGAAGGCATGTTTGGCTATAATGTGCCGAACCTGCTTGTCGACCATGCGATGCGCAATTCGCATCTCACGGCTGGCTTCTGGCGCGGCGTGAATGCCAATCACAATGCGATCTATGTCGAATGTTTCATCGACGAAGTGGCGAAGGCGGCGGGTGTTGATCCGCTCGAATTCCGTCGCCGCCATCTGCGTCCCAAGCATCTGGCTGTGATGAATGCTGCAGCTGCCAAAGCCAATTATGGCAAGGCACCCAAGGGCATTTATCAGGGCGTCGCACAGATCCATACATTCGGCAGCTATGTGGCTGCTGTGGCGGATGTGTCTGTCACCGATGGTCGCTTGAAGGTGCATCGCATCGTAGCTGCCACAGATCCGGGCTATGCGGTGAACCCCGCACAGATCGAGCGTCAGGTGATGGGCTCCTTCGTCTATGGCCTCACCGCAATGCTCTATGGTGAAATCACCGTGAAGAATGGCGCTGTGGAACAGACGAATTTCGACACTTATCCGATGATGCGTATGGATGAGATGCCGAAGATCGAAGTCGTCATCGTCCCGTCGGGCGGTTTCTGGGGCGGCGTGGGTGAACCGACCATTGCGGTCGCAGCTCCCGCTGTGTTGAACGCGATCTATGCCGCCACCGGCAAGCGCGTGCGCAACTTCCCCCTGATGAATACCGACCTGCGCAAGGCCTGATCATGAAGAGCGGCGGTCATATGGCCGCCGCTCTTTCACGTCCCGGGATTGTCATGCGATCTGCCATCGGCCTTTTGCTTTTATGTGTGAGCGCATCAGGCGCAGGCGCCGCAGAGATGCCGCCCGGTGCCAGTTCCTGCACGGGCTGCCATGCTGCGTCCCCGACAGTCGACACGCCCGCCCCGCGTCTTGTGGGCCTTTCTGCTGCCTCCATTGAAGACGCTATGAGCGCATGGCGTTCGGGCTCACGGCCTGCGACCGTCATGGACCGCATCGCCAAAGGTTTTAGCGACGCCGAGATCAAAGCCATCGCGGCTTGGTATGAAGCGCAGGGTGCCAAATGAGCGCTTCCCTCTCTCGCCGCTCTCTCTTGGCAGGCGCCTCAGCGAGCCTCATCGCAGCCCCTGCTGTGGCGCAAGGCACGGCGCATATTGTTGTCATTGGTGGCGGCTTTGGCGGGTCGAGCGTTGCGCGTAGCCTGAAGCAATTGGCCCCGAATATTCGCGTCACCATGGTGGAGCCGAACCGCGTCTTCACCGCCTGCCCCTTCAGCAATGAAGTGATCGCTGGTTTGCGCGATCTGCCCGCACAGCAATTCACCTATGATGGGGTTGCGCGCAGCGGCGTCGAGATAGACTTTACCCATGCCAGCGCGATTGATGCAGCTGCCAAGCGCGTCACTTTGGCTGATGGCACTGTCCTCACCTATGACCGGCTCGTTCTCTCTCCCGGTATCGACATCCGCTGGGGCGCATTGCGTGGCTATGATGAAGCGGCGAGCGCGCGCATGCCCCATGCCTGGAAAGCGGGCGAACAGACCATGCTGCTGCGCCGCCAGCTCGAAGCCATGGAAGATGGCGGGCTTGTGGTGATGAGCGCGCCAGACAATCCCTTCCGCTGCCCGCCCGGACCTTATGAACGCGCGAGCCTGATTGCGTGGTATCTCAAAACCAAAAAGCCGAAGTCGAAACTCATTCTGCTCGATGCGAAAGACAATTTCTCCAAGCAGCGTTTGTTTCAGCAGGCTTGGTCGCAGCTCTTTCCCAATCTCGAATGGATTGGTCTGTCGAAGGGCGGCAAGGTCTCATCGGTCGATGCCAATACGCTCAGCGTCACAACGGATTTTGAAACTTACAAAGCGCAGGTGGTGAATATCATTCCCCCGCAGCGCGCGGGATTGATTGCGGAGGCTGCTGGCGTGAGTGATCGCAGCGGCTGGTGCCCGATTGATCCTGTGACCTTTGAATCGCGCTTGCAGCCGAACATCCATGTGATTGGCGATGCGGCGGTGGCGGGCGCTATGCCCAAATCTGCTTTCGCCGCCAATGCGCAGGCGAAAGTCTGCGCGGCTGCGATTGTTGCCCTGCTGCACAATCGCACACCCCAAGAGCCTCGCCTCATCAACACCTGCTACAGCATTGTCATGCCCGACTATGGCATATCGGTTGCTGGCGTTTACAAGCCCGGCAAAGGCCTGTTGATGGATATTGAAGGCGCAGGCGGCACCAGCCCGCTGCAAGCACCCGATTCAACGCGCAAGATGGAGGCTGATCTGGCGCTTGGCTGGTACAATACGATCACCCGCGAAGTCTTCGGCTGACATGCGCGCGCATCTCACCTTCGCTTGCCTCATGCTCCTCTCCCCTGCCCTCGCGCTGGAAGCGGGAGATGCTGAGCGCGGCCGTGCCTTGGTCAAGAACCGGCAAGTCGGACTTTGCCTGCTCTGCCATAGTGGCCCCTTCCCCGATGAGCGCTTCATGGGCAATCTCGCGCCTGATTTGAGCGGTGCGGGATCGCGCTGGAGCGAAGCTGAGTTGCGCGCACGGATTGTTGATGCGCGGCAATTTAATCCAGACACGATCATGCCCCCGTATCATACGACACAGGGGCTCACGAATGTGAGTGCCAGTTTCGCGGGCAAGACGCTCTTCACCGCCCAGCAGGTGGAAGATGTGGTTGCCTTTTTGATGACGTTGCGATGAGGACCATGTCTATGCACACATCACGGCGCAAGCTTTTGGCTGGCAGTGCCGGCCTTGCGGCAGCGGGGCTGATGAAGCTGACGCTCGCGCCTGCGCAGGCCACGCCCGCCAGCATGACGGTGGCCATGCAGAAAATTCTGCAAGGCGCCAAGCCAACGCCCGGCCGCGTGACCATCGACCTGCCACCGCTCGTTGAAAATGGCGGCACTGTGCCCATGGGCATCAGCGTTGAGAGCCCGATGACAGCGACCGATTATGTGAAAGCCATTCACGTCTTCAACGAGAAGAATCCCCAGCCACAAGTCATCAGCATGACTTTGGGGCCGCGAGCCGGGCGGGCGCAAATCACCACGCGCATTCGCCTCGCTGACACACAAAATATCGTCGCCATCGCACAGATGAGCGATGGCTCGTTCTATTCGGGCGAGGCCTTTGTCATCGTCACCATTGCGGCCTGTCTGGAGGATCTTCCCTGATGGCACGCGCACTCATCAATGTTCCGGCCAAGGCTGCCAAGGGCGAGATCATCGAGATCAAGACGCTCATCTCGCATCCGATGGAGACCGGCTTTCGCGTCACCTTCAATGGCACACTCATCCCCCGCGACATCATCAACACATTCCGCGTGACCTATAATGGCGTTGAGATCTTTGCGGCAGAGCTGTCCTCCGCCATGGCCGCCAATCCCTTCATCACCTTCACCACGCTGGCGACCGAAAGCGGTACGCTGGAATTTCACTGGGCGGGTGACAATGGTTTCTCCGTCACTGAAACCGCCACTCTCGTTGTGGAGTGAGACTTGAACCGTCTCGCCGCTTGTCTTGTCTTTGCTGCAAGCCTCAGCCTGAGCGTGCCAGTTGGCGCGCAGTCTGACCTTGCGCCAAGTGAGCGCAAGTCGAGCTATGAGATGATGGGCGCACAAAGCCGCTCCATGCAAGATGACGACATGGCCAATCCTGCCATGTTGAGCGTGCTCGACGGGGAGGCCTTGTGGCGCAAGCCTGCGGGCGAGGACAAAAAGTCTTGCGCCGATTGTCACGGCGATGCGCGTCAATCCATGCGCGGTATGGCAGCGCGCTATCCGTCTTATGATGTGGCCGCACAGCGCGTGGTGGATCTGGAAGAGCGTATCAATCTGTGCCAAGCGCGCGAGCAAAAGTCTGAGGCCTTTGGCCGCGAGACGAAAGACATGCTGGCGCTCAGCGCCTATCTCGCCTTGCAATCGCGCGGCATGCCGATTGCCCCGTCACAGAATGCAGCGCTGGAGCGTTCCATCGAGCGGGGACGTGCGGCCTATTTCCAGCGGCAGGGGCAACTCAATCTGTCCTGCGCCAATTGTCATGATGATAATTGGAGCCGCAAACTGGGCGGCGCGACGATTCCGCAGGGCCATCCTACCGGCTATCCAATCTATCGGCTGGAGTGGAATGGTGTTGGCTCTTTGCAGAGGCGCTTGCGCAATTGCCTCACGGGCATGCGCGCGCAGGTGCATGGTTTGGGCGCAGCGGAATTGACCGATCTGGAAGCCTATTTGATGTGGCGCGCACGCGGCATGATCATGGATGCGCCGGGTGTGCGACCTTAATTGTCGTTGAGCGCGGGCCCATTCGACGCACCGCCCGACTGGCCGATACCATCTTCGTCGTCATCATCATCTTGCACGGGAATCGCATAGCTACCCGAGAGCCAGCGCGCGAGATCGACATCTTTGCAGCGCGCCGAGCAAAAAGGCTCAAAGCCCTTCACCTGTGGCTTGCCGCAATTGGCGCAAGGCCTGTCGAGCTTACCGATATTGTCGTTTGCAGGATCGCTCATGACCTAGCCGTCGATGTGCCAAGACTGCAGAACGGGGAACCCCTCGCCGCCCAGCAAGTTCATGGTTTCATAAATCGGCAGGCCCACCACATTCGAATAAGATCCGATGAGCTTGACGACGAAAGACCCTGCGAAGCCTTGAATGGCATAGCCACCCGCTTTGCCGCGCCATTCTCCTGAAGAGATATAAGCTGCCATCTCATGTTTGGTGAGGCGCTTGAAGCGCACACGTGTTTCCACCAAGCGGCGACGCTCTGTGCCTTTGGGCGTGATGATGCTGACGCCTGTGTGCACGCGATGTGCGCGGCCAGACAAGAGGCGCAAACAATCTTCCGCCTCTTCGGCGATTTCGCATTTGGGAAGAATGCGGCGGCCCACACTCACCACCGTATCGGCGGCGATCAGATAAGCGCCTTGTACACCCTCGCGCGATTGGGCGACACGCCAGGCAGCCTGCGCCTTCTCACTGGCCAAACGTGTGGCGAGTGAGCGCGGCAGTTCGGTACGGCCGGGTGTCTCATCAACATCTGCTGGAATGAGCGCTGTCGGCTCCAGCCCGATCTGCTGCAACAAGGCAAGCCTGCGCGGCGAGCTGGAGGCGAGCACAAGCGGGGGCTGTTGTGTCTTGGCTTCCATGCTCATGGATCAGCCCTCCAGCGCCCGCATCATGTTACTTGAAGCGATAGGTGATGCGACCCTTGGTCAGATCATAGGGCGTCATCTCAACCAGCACGCGATCGCCCGTGAGGACGCGGATGCGGTTCTTGCGCATCTTGCCAGCCGTATGAGCAATGATCTCATGCTCATTTTCGAGCTTCACGCGGAAGGTCGCGTTGGGCAGCAGTTCGGTCACGATGCCCGGAAACTCGAGCAGTTCTTCTTTCGACATTTGCACTCGTCAGGTTGGGGGACGCAGCGGTCCAAAAGAGGGCCAGCCACGGAATGCGGCGGACCCTAGTGCAGAAACGCACAAATGTGAACAGGACTGTAGGCTAGGCCCACATATTGCCGCCCTGTGTGTGCCTCAGACGGAGCCTGAGGGCGGGCTGGAGGCCGTTTTGGCCTCTTCGGCCAGCTGGTCAGCCCGCTGATAGGCCAGATAGCGATGAACCGACAGCGGGATGAGGCCGAGATAGGCGAGGCTGAGCACAATCAGCATCTGGGCGGGATAAGTGAAGATCAGCAACAAGACCGCGATGGCGCCCAGCAGAACCGGCACGAACCAGTCGCGCGGGACGCGGCCGATCTTCTTGCCCGAGAAATGCGGGATCCGGCTCGCCATCAAGAAGGCCACAAGCAGCACATAAGCGATCTCGAAGCGCACATAGAAGGGGTCTTGGGGCAGGCCGAGGCCAAGATGGAGATAGAGCGGCAGCATGACCAGCACCGCACCAGCAGGCGCTGGCATGCCCACAAAGAAGTGGCTCATCCAGGCCGGACGATTGGGATCTTCGGCCATGACATTGAAGCGGGCCAGACGCAGCGCAGCGGCAATGGCAAAGATCAACACGGCGATCCAGCCAAGGCTGCGGTGCTCATGCAGCGCCCAGAAATAAAGCAGCATGGCGGGGGCGACGCCGAAATCGACAAAGTCGGCGAGCGAATCAAGCTCCGCGCCAAAACGGCTGGTGCCTTCCAGAGCGCGCGCGATGCGACCATCAAGCCCATCGAGGATAGCGGCGAAGACGATGGCATAGACCGCATATTCAAAGCGGCCTTCGGCAGCAAAGCGAATACCGGTCAGGCCAAGGCAGAGAGCCAGCAGCGTGACCAGATTGGGGATCACAAAGCGCATGGGAATGCGGCGGAAGCGACGCAGCCGGTCAACCCGACGGTCGTCATGGCCTGCGCTTCGCTGGTCCAAACCTTCACTCACTGCGTGCTCCTGACTGGTCAGCCGACCTTGTAGCTGCGTCCGTCGTCCACCATACGCGCATCAGCAATGACGGTCTCGCCAGCGATGCACTGTGTGCCAAGAGCCACAAGTGGGCGAGCGCTGTCGGGCATATAGACATCCACGCGCGAGCCAAAGCGAATGAGGCCGATGCGATCACCTGCGCTCACTGTGTCACCCTCGCGCGAGAAAGCGACAATGCGGCGGGCGATGAGACCGGCGATCTGCACCGCGCCATAGCGGCCATCGGCTGCCTCAAAGACAAAACCATTGCGCTCATTGTCTTCGCTGGCCTTGTCGAGATCGGCATTGACGAAGAGGCCGGGCTTGTAAGCGATGCGCGTGATGCGACCTGCGACCGGCGCACGATTCACATGGCAATCAAAGACCGACATGAAGACGCTGACGCGCTGCATGGGCTCATCACCAAGACCAAGCTCAGGGGGCGGCACGAAGCGACCGACCGAGCAGACATAGCCATCAGCAGGCGAGACCACGAGGCCATCGCGCTGCGGGGTCACGCGCACAGGATCGCGGAAGAAATAGGCGCACCACACAGTGAGCACCGCGCCAATCCAGCCCAGCGGCGGCCAGATGGAATGCAGCACAAGGGACACCACCGCGAAGATGGCGATGAAAATATAGCCCTCGGGATGGACCGGGACGATTTGTTTGCGGACGGAATCGAGGACTGACATGGAGACACCCAGCTCTAGCTGCGGGCTATGTGCCACCGAATGGGGGAAAAGTCACGACATCAGACAGCCCATGCGCCCGCCGAGCCCTCATCCCAGCCTCAAGGCCCCGCTTTGAGCAAGGCCTTACGGCCTCCTCCCGGCGCCCAAAAGCCGAAATCTGCTGCTGGGACAGGCTCATCATAAAGTCATGACCGCCCGGCCCGCCTCCCAGCCTCTGGTGCGAGGGGCCTCACCTGTCCCTGCAAAGCCCATGGACCAACGCGCAAACGTGGCCATGGTTTCGAAAGGCGCGTGGCTCAGGTCGCCAGATTGACCTTCATGCTGATCGGCTCTTCGGCCTCAGCACGGCGCAGGGTCTCTTGAGCCGCGTCAACTTCGCGTTGACGATCCCACATGGCGGCATAGACGCCGCGCTTGGCGAGCAGCTCATCATGACGGCCGCGCTCGGCGATCACACCGCGATCAAGCACGATGATCTCATCGGCATTGACCACGGTCGAGAGGCGATGGGCGATGACGAGTGTGGTGCGGCCCTTGGAGACACGGTCGAGCGAGCTTTGAATCTCGCGTTCGGTGAAAGTGTCGAGCGCGGAGGTTGCTTCGTCGAGGACGAGGATCGGGGGAGCTTTCAAAATCGTGCGCGCAATCGCGACACGCTGTTTTTCACCGCCCGACAGTTTCAACCCGCGCTCACCCACTTGCGCATCATACCCACCGGGCACCATGCGGATGAAATCGTCGATCTGGGCGAGGCGCGCAGCCTCGTGGATCTCAGCGTCGGTAGCTTCCCAGCGGCCATAGCGAATATTGTAGGCGATTGTGTCGTTGAAGAGCACCGTATCTTGCGGAACCATGCCGATGGCATCGCGCAGGCTGCGCTGCTGGATGTCGGAGATATTTTGCCCATCAATGGTGATGCGGCCAGCTTGCGGCTCATAGAAGCGGAACAGCAAACGCGACAAGGTCGATTTGCCAGCACCAGAGGGACCAACAATGGCGATGGTCTGGCCTGCGGGCACTTCAAAGCTGACGCCCTTCAGGATCGGGCGCACCGGATCATAAGCAAAATGCACATCATCGAAACGCACCGTGCCGGCGCGCACTTCGAGCGCAGGGGCGCCGGGCTTGTCCTTGATCTCGGGATGTTCGCCGAGCAGCTGGAACATGGTCTCGATGTCGATGATAGCCTGTTTCACTTCGCGGTAGAGCATGCCCATGAAGTTCAGTGGCTGGTAGAGCTGGATCATCATCGCATTGACGAGCACAAAGTCGCCAATCGTATGGGTGCCTGCGCGGATGCCTTGAATACACATCACCATCACAGCCGTCAGACCGATGGTGAAAATGACGCCTTGGCCGGAGTTGAGAACGGCGAGCGAAATATAGCTATTCACCGAGAGCTTTTCATAACGGGCCATAGCGCGATCATAACGCTCAGCCTCACGCTCTTCAGCGCCGAAATATTTCACCGTCTCATAGTTCAGCAGACTGTCGATGGCCTTGGTATTGGCATCGGTATCGCTGTCATTCATGGAGCGACGGATCGAGATGCGCCAGTTGGTCGCCAGAGTGGTGAACCACAAATAGCAGGCAATCATCAAAGTCACGACGACCGAATAGCGCCAGTCGAATTGATAAAAGAGCACACCAAGAATGAGCGTGAATTCCACAGCGGTCGGGATGCCGGTGAGCATGCTGAGGCGCACGATCTGTTCGATCGCTGTGCGGCCGCGCTCCAGCACACGGGTCAGGCCGCCGGTCTTGCGCTCCAGATGAAAGCGCAGCGAGAGCTGATGCAGATGGATGAAGACAGCTTCGGCCAATTGGCGCACCGCATTCATCGAGACGGCGGCAAAGAGCGCATCGCGCGCCTGCGTGAAGAGCTGCATGAAAGCGCGCAGCACACCGTAGAGAATTGTGAGCGCGATGGGGCCTGCCAGAATGGTCCAAAGACCGGGCTGTTCAATGCCACCTTCGGTCAGCGCATCGGTCGCCCATTTGAACGAGAAAGGCACCGCCAAAGTGACGAATTTGGCGACGAACAAAAGCGCGAGTGCCGCGCCCGCGCGCCAGCGCAGATCCATGCGGTGCTTGGGCCATACATAGGGCCAGAGCCGCATGACGGTGCGGGTGAGGGAGAGTTCGGGCTGAGGGGCCGCTGCGGGCTTGGCCGCGCTGTGCGGCATGGATTGATCTGTCATAGGCTTCCAGCGCCTGAGGCGGCGTTTTTGTGAGTCTGTTGCGAGCCGATGAGCCCATATAGGCCTTTGCGGGCGAAAACGCACCTGTTACGGCGGCTTTTCACGGGCTTGGCTGTGGAGTGACCAGAATTTGGCCAGGATAGATCAGATTGGGATTGCGGATCTGGTCCGCATTGGCCTGATAGATCTGGATATAGCGCTGGCCATCGCCCAGAACGCGCTGGCTGATGCGCCACAGACTGTCACCCTTGACCACCCGCACGGACTGGATTTGCGGCACCACGGCCTCGCCCGGCTTGCTGGGCATGGCTGGTGCAATGGGAGCGCTCGGGCTTGCCTGCGCAACTTCGGGGGCGGAGGAGGCCTCGCTCGGGGCTTCAGGATAATCGAAGGGGACGGCGGCGCGGGCGCTGACCTTGCCAGCCTCATCCACCACATCGGCGCGCAGTTCATAATGGCCGCTGGCCATGCCGCGCTCGACCTTCAGGCTCCAGGCCCCTTTGGGCGAGGCGGTCACATCGGCCACGAAAGTGTCATTCAGATAAAACCGCAGGCGCGATCCGGCCGGGGCCGTGCCGCTGGCCTGAAAGGCGCTGCGGCCGCCCGCTTCAGCGCTGGTGATGGCAACTTGACCAGAGCCTTTAGGAGCCTCGCTGGCTGGCTCTTTGGGGGAGGCGGCTAGGGGGGTAGCTGGCTCACTTGAGCTGGGCTTTAGAGGGGCCTCTGAGGGGCTCTGAGAGGCTATGCTTGAGTTGGCGGCGGGGGTCGCCGGGGCCGGCATGGCGATGACCAGCTGTTCCTGCGCCGCGCCAGCCCCGCTCACTGCGCGCAGCACCAATTGCGTCTCACCGGGCCGGAGCGTGGGAGGGAGCAGCACAAAATCACCTGTGGCTTGCGCCAGAGCTTCAGCGACGATCTGGCCCTCTTGCAGAAGGGTCACTTTGGCTCCGGGAGCGGTCGTGCCTGCCACCAGCAGCTCGCCCCCCGGCAACAGGCGCCAGCCAGCGGTCAGTTGCGGCGGTGATGGCTTGGTCTCTGGTTTGGGCTCTTGCTTGGCCTCTTGCTTGGCCTCAACCTCGGCCTCAACCTTGGCTTCCACCTTGGGCGGGCTCACTGGCGCGGGCTGGGCGCGGGTGAGAATGCGGCCCGACAGGCTTTCGGGCGGCGCCTCGACCATGCGCCAAGCCATGAGGGCGACCGCGAGGGTCCCCAGCAGGGCCAGCACCAACATCAGGCTTCGGGGAGCCGCCATAATAATCCCTTCTTTAGACGTCCAGCCTAACCTTGTTGGGGAAACAGCGCCACCTTTGGGCGCCAACAGGGTTGAGCCTTTATGGACGAACTCATGACCAGCTCTCTTCGCAATGTATGTGTGTATTGCGGCTCTGCCCCCGGTGATGATCCAAGATATCGCGCTGCTGCAGAGCAATTAGGCACTGCTCTGGCCCAATCTGGCCTCGGCCTCGTCTATGGCGGGGGCAACAATGGCCTGATGGGCATCACCGCCCGCGCGGTTCTGCAAGCCGGCGGCCATGTAACGGGAATCATTCCCGATTTTCTAAAGGGGCGCGAATTGATGCTGCGCGAGGCGCAAGATCTTGTCGTCGTGCCCGATATGCACACCCGCAAACGGATCATGTTCGAGCGGGCTGATGCATTCGTCGCCCTGCCCGGCGGGGTGGGCACCCTTGAAGAGCTTGTTGAGCAATTGACCTGGGTGCAGCTGGGCCGCCACCGCAAGCCCGTTCTTCTGGCCGATGTGGGCGGCTTCTGGCGTCCCCTGCTCTCCCTCTTTGCCCATATGCGCGATGCTGGTTTCATCCGCCCCGAATTTGAAGTGCGCTATCTGGTGGCCGAGAAAATCGAGGACGTCATCCCCATGCTGGCCAAAGCGGTCGACAGTGCCGCCCGGCAAGGGGCAAGTGACCAGCTGGACCCTCGCCTTTAACCTCGTTTGAACGGCGGAATTGCATTCAGGTACATGGTGAAGCTAGGATTAAGGATCTTAGGAGGACTCCATGGCCCTAGTTCGCGTATTGACCCTGTCTGCCCTTCTCGCCCCCGTGCTGGTGAGCGCCCCCGTGATGGCGCAGTCCAAGCCGAAGGCGAAGGAAGTGCCCTCCATGACCGTTCTGGTCGACAACAAGCGTGAAGCGGCCTTGGTCGAACTCGCCGTCGTCACCAAGGGTGGCGAAGTCATCACCGTGGCCACCAATGTGGGTGCGGGCAAGCAAGCCAACGGCAAAGTGCCGAACAAGGCCGGCTGCGTCGTCTCCGTCGATGGCATGTTTGAAGATGGCACCACTGTCGAAGTGGCCAATGTCAATCTGTGCAAAGACAAGCGCATCACTCTGGTTGAGTAACGCGCCCCGTCAGCACTGACTATTCATGAAGGTCCAAGCCTCAAGCTTGGGCCTTCATCAATTTATACACGATGGCATCGGTGAGCGCCTGAAACGAGGCGTCGATAATATTGGCCGAGACGCCAACGGTCGACCAACGCGCCCCATCCTTATCGCCAAATTCGATCAGAACGCGGGTGACGGCATCCGTGCCGCCCTGAAACACGCGCACACGATAATCGAGCAGCTCCAGATCTGAAATGAAGCGCTGATATTTGCCAAGGTCTTTGCGCAACGCCAGATCCAGCGCATTGACGGGGCCATTGCCTTCGGCGGCCGAGATGAACTCTTCCCCATCAACCACGACTTTGACGATGGCCTCGCTAACAGTCGCCAATTCGCCCGCAGCATTGTGGCGGCGCTCCACATTGACGCGGAAACGCTCGACGGAAAAATAATTCGGCACTTCGCCCAGCATCCGGCGCGCCAGCAATTCGAAAGACGCATCGGCGCCTTCATAGGCATAGCCCAAGGCCTCTTTCTCTTTCACTTCTTCCAGAACCCGCGTTACGCGCGGATCATCTTTGGCAACCTTCACGCCGATGCGCTCAAGCTCGGCCAAAATGTTGGACTTGCCGGCTTGGTCAGAGACCAAAACGCGGCGCTGATTGCCAACGCTGTCAGGCGTCACATGTTCATAGGTGCGCGGATCTTTCAAAACCGCCGAGGCATGAATGCCAGCCTTGGTCGCAAAGGCCGAAGCGCCGACATAGGGCGCATGGCGATTGGGCGCGCGGTTCAGCAATTCATCCAGAGTGTGGCTGATCTTGGTGATGGAGGCGAGCTTGTCCGCGCCCACGCCGATCTCGAACTTCTCCGCATAGTCCTTCTTCAGAAGAAGTGTCGGGATGAGCGAGGTGAGATTGGCATTGCCGCAGCGCTCGCCAAGACCATTCAGCGTGCCTTGAATATGGCGAGCCCCTGCGCGCACGGCCGCCAGAGAATTGGCCACCGCATTTTCGGTGTCATTATGCGCATGAATGCCCAGATGCGAGCCCGGCACATGTTTGGCGACTTCCGTCACAATGGCTTCGATCTCATGGGGGAGTGAGCCACCATTGGTATCGCACAGCACAATCCAGCGGGCCCCAGCCTCATGGGCTGTGCGCGCACATTGCAGCGCATAATCGGGATTGGCCTTGTAGCCATCAAAGAAATGTTCGCAGTCCAGAATCGCTTCGCGGCCATGCTGGCGCACATATTTGATACTGTCGGCGATGCCATCGAGATTTTCCTCGAGCGTGCAACCAAGCGCCACATGGACATGATAGTCCCAAGTCTTGGCGACAAAGGTGATGACATCGGCATCAGCCTCCATCAGGCCCGCAATGCCCGGATCATTAGAGGCCGAGCGGCCCGCGCGTTTGGTCATGCCGAAGGCTGCAAAATGCGCGCGCTTCACCGGTTTCTTTTTGAAGAATTCGGTATCGAGCGGATTGGCGCCGGGATAGCCGCCCTCCACATAGTCGATGCCCAGCTCATCCAGCAGGCCCGCAATATTGCGCTTGTCGTCGATGGAAAAATCGACGCCCGTTGTCTGCGCACCATCGCGCAAAGTTGTATCGAAGAGATAAAGGCGTTCGCGGCTCATTGCAGCTTCTCCGCTTTCTCAAGATCTTTGCGCATCACTGTATTGGCGAGCCATTCGCCGCCCATGATGATCGTATTGCGCGATTGACCGACATAGCCGCGCTTTTCAAAGAAGGGCCGCGCCGTTTCGCTCGCATTGGTGATAATGGCTTTGGCCCCGCGCCCATGTGCCAATCGCTCCAACGCATCCGCCAGCGCTGTGCCATAGCCTTGGCGCGCATAGACGGGATGGACATAGAGGAGATCAAGCTCATCGGTACCGCGCAGGCTAGCAAAGCCAACAGGGTCGCCATCTTCCAGAACGAGAATGGTGAGCTGATCGGTGAGGCGCTTCAAAAAGGCCTCTTCATCCTCCAGCACACCAGCCATCCAGGCCGCGCGCTGCTCCTCATCATAATCATCTTGCGTGAGGCCTTCGATACTCGCGCAGAAGATCTCGGCGAGAAGCTCGAGATCTTCTTTCAAAAAGGGACGCAGAGAGGCTGTCATCGTTTGACCTCCCAAGTGGTGCCATCTTTGCCGTCTTTGAGCGCCACGCCTTTGGCGGCGAGAAGATCGCGGATGCGATCTGACTCAGCCCAGTTCTTGGCGGCGCGAGCGGCCAGACGATCGGCGATGAGCTGATCGATCTCAGCTGGATCAATATCAAGATCAGCTTGCTTCAAGGCGAGCCACTGGCTCTGCGTCAATTGCAACAGGCCAAAGAGATTGGCGGAGGCTTTGAGACTCTTGGTATCGGTGAGCTTATGCAATTCGGCGATGGCGGCGACCGTGTTCAGATCATCTTCGAGAGCCTCGCGTACGGCAGGCGCAACCTCGCCCTCGCCCGCGCTCTCGCCGACCTGCGCATACCACACATCGAGAGTCTTCTCGGCCTCTTCCAGCGCCTTCACCGTCCAGTCGATGGGCTGACGGTAATGGGTGCGCAGCATGGCAAGGCGCAGAACATCGCCATGCCATTTGCGGCCACCGAAAGACGTGCTCGTCAGCAATTCGTTGATGGTGATGAAATTGCCGAGGCTCTTCGACATTTTCTCACCTTCGACCTGCAAGAAGCCATTGTGCATCCACACATTGGCCATGCGCGGCGCATCAAGCGCGCAGCAGCTCTGGGCGATTTCATTTTCATGATGGGGGAAGACGAGATCGATACCACCACCGTGAATGTCAAAGACATTGGCATCAGCGGCCTCGCAAGAAATCTTGCCTGCGAAATCGGCGATCAATCGCTTCCATGACATGGCCGAACATTCGATATGCCAGCCGGGGCGGCCTTCGCTCGCAATGCCGCAGGGCGAGGGCCATGAAGGCTCGCCCGCTTTGGAAGGCTTCCACAACACAAAGTCGGTCGCCTCACGCTTATAGGGCGCCACATCCACGCGCGCGCCCGCAATCATTTCATCAAGCGAGCGATTGGCCAGAGCCCCATAGCGGGGCAGTTTGCCACGCGCGGAATCCATCGCAGCGGGGGAGAAGAGCACATGCTCTTCGGCGACATAGGCGAAACCTTTTTGCACGAGCTTTTCGATGAGGTCGCGCATCTCGACAATATGTTCGGTCGCGCGCGGCTGCACATCAGGCTCAAGACAGCCCAAAGCTTTCACATCAGCCTGAAAGACAGCATTGGTTTGGTCGGTGAGTTCGCGAATGGTGATGCCGCGCTCGGCCGCGCGCGCATTGATCTTGTCATCCACGTCGGTGATGTTGCGCACATAAGTGACGCTCTGCTGGCCATAGACCAGACGCAGGAGGCGATAGAGCACATCAAAGACGATGATGGGGCGCGCATTGCCGATATGGGCAAAGTCATAAACGGTCGGCCCGCAGACATACATACGCACATGCGCAGGGTCGATGGGGGCGAAGGCCTCCTTCGTGCGGGTCAGCGTGTTGTAAAGTCGCAAAGCCATAGGGTCTCCGAGCCTTGCTGGCTCGGTTGACGGACCTTGTTGTGAAGACAAGACGGCACCGGCCAGCGAAAGCGCTAGCTGATAATAATGATCCGGCAGATGAGGATCGTGTGCGTCATGCGCGCACCATGGCGGCATGAGCGGTTTTCGTCAAGCAGGATAGGCCTCCCACCATAGTGCGAGCAGGCCTTTGAGCCATGTTAAGGTTTTTTTCAGCGCCATGGGGGAGAGTGCGGCCCTGCTTCTCTGACCTTCCGGGCCTGACGCTCTTGACCCTCCTGCACCCGCTTCGTGCCACGCTTTGCGCAGCCCTGCTGATCGCCGCCGCCCCCGCACAGGCGGAGACCGAAACGGTCGTCATTCCAGCCTCCGAGGGCTATGGCATTTCGGACTGTTTCGTGGCCAAGGCCGCCTGCGGCAAGGCGATCTCGGACGCTTTTTGCCAGTCGCGCGGCTTTGGACATGCCAGCGCCTATGGGTTGGCCTCTGACATCACAGCCTCGACCCCCATCCAGAGCGCGGCCCTGCGCACGGGCCGGGATGACCTCGTCATCGCCTGCACCCGCTAGCGCCTCATTGCCGCCACCAATGGGAACGAGATAAAGAGGGTCATTGACCCCCCTTCCCCCGGATTCGTGCCGGGCTGGTGGTAACCCCGAGGACGAGATGGCTGGTTTTCTGCCTGCTGCCCGCAGCGCACGCGCATTCATGGCGAGCCTCGCGCTTGTGGCCAGCACGGTCGGTGCCGTGGCACAGGCAGTCGATTGCGCCGTGCTGATGCAGCAGATCGGCCAAGGGGGCGCGGCCCCCAATCCTGCCTCTGTCGCGACTTTTGATGATGCTTTGCGCAAGCAGCAATATGAGCTGGAACGCACGCAGAGCTATGCCCAGTCCATTGGTTGCTACAACAAGCCCTTCTTGTTCTTCGGCAGCGCCCCGCCGCGTGAATGCACCGGCCTGCAATCTCAGATGCAGCGCATGCGTGAGAATATCGCCAGCCTGCAGGCGCAGGGTCGCCAGGCCATGGGCGGCACCCGTGAAGAACTCGTCGCCCGCTACAATGCCTTTTGCCGCAGCCCGCAACCTGCCCCCAGCCAAGGCAGCCAAGCTGGCATGTTCGAACGTTTGTTTGGTGGCAGCGAAATGCCCGGCGGTGAACAGCCTGAGGAGGGCGGGCCGCGCATGAGCGCCAAGGCCATGTGTGTGCGCAGCTGTGATGGTGGCTTCTTTCCCCTCGCCAATAATGCGCGCAAGGGCGGCTCGGAAGGCCTGGCTGATATGTGCCGCGCCCTCTGCCCCGGTACAGAAGCCAAGGTCTATATCACCACATCGAGCGGCGAGATCGACGATGCGGTGGGTCTCGATGGCCAGCCCTATCGCGGCATGGCCAATGCGTTTCGCTATCGCACGAAATATGACTCAACCTGCACCTGCAAACCGGCTGATAAAAGCTGGGTGCAAGCGCTCGCCGATGCTGAAGTTCTGCTCGGCCGCACCGCCGGCGATATCATCGTGACGCAGCAAAAGTCTGAAGAGCTGTCGCGCGCGCGCCCCACCGCGCCCGCCAAACCGGCCGCAAGCGCCAAGCCTGCGACACCGCAAAAGCCCGCCGCGCCGCAAAAGCCCAAACCCTCTGCAAGCGCACCGGCGCCCGCAACCGCAACGCCCGTCGCTGCCAGCGCGCGTTAAACGAGCCGCGCTGTAACCCGCGCACGGCCGATCAAGGGCAACAGATTGGCCATTTCCGGCCCCTGTTCGCGGCCCGTCAAAGCCAGACGCAGCGGATGGAAGAGCGCTTTGCCCTTGCGCCCTGTCGCTTGCTTGATGGCACCATTCCACTGAGCGAAGGTCGTAGCATCCCAAGGCTCGGGCGGCAGAAGACGCAAAGCTGCGTCGAGCAGCTCGCGATCTTCCACCACGCGCTCAATCTCGCCCTCCACCACGCGCCACCAGACAGTGACATCAAGGAAGGTTGTGAGATTGCCGCGCACCGCGAGCCAGAATGGCTCAGCTTTGTGGCCAGCGATGTCGTGAGCCGCAAGGCGATCTTGCACGGCCTCATAATCAAGCCCATGCAAAGTGCGCGCACTCAAACCATCGAGCTCGGCGGGATCGAATTTGGCTGAGCCGCGCGATGTATGGGTGATGTCGAATTTCACCTGCAATTCATCGAGCGAGCGCACCGCTTGCACCGAATCCGATGAGCCGGTGAGCACCGCCAAAGTTGCAACCGCCAAAGACTCAATGCCAGAGTCGCGCAGCCCCGCGATGGAGAGGGCGCCAGAGCGCTTCGACAGGCCCTCGCCCGACGAAGAGGCGAGCAGATTGTGATGCGCAAAATCGGGGACGCGATCGGCACTGCCGAGCAATTCGAAGAGCTGGATCTGTACTGCCGTGTTGGTGACATGATCTTCGCCGCGAATGACATGGGTCACGCCAAGATCAAGATCATCCACGACGGAGGGAAGCGTATAGAGCCAGCTGCCATCTTCACGCATCAACACAGGGTCTGACAGCGAGGCGCAATCAATATGGCTCGGCCCGCGCACAAGATCGTTCCAGTTCACGGTGCGATGATCGAGCTGGAAGCGCCAATGGGGTTTGCGCCCCTGCGCGATCAGTTCGGCCTTCTCCTCTTGCGTGAGCTTGAGAGCGGCGCGGTCATAGACGGGCGGCAGGCCGCGACCGATCTGGCGCTTGCGGCGACGGTCAAGCTCGTCCGCCGTCTCAAAACAAGGATAGAGGCGGCCCATGGCCTTGAGCTTGTCAGCGGCCGCCGCATAGAGGGCGAAACGCTGACTTTGCCGCACGGTCAGATCGGGCGTGATGCCAAGCCAGGTGAGATCGACCTCGATGGCCTGCGCATATTCTTCGCGCGAGCGCTCAAGGTCGGTGTCGTCAAAGCGCAGGATGAAGCGCCCCGCATGGCGGCGGGCGAAGAGATAGTTGAACAGCGCCGTGCGCGCATTGCCCAGATGGATGCGGCCCGTGGGAGATGGTGCAAAGCGGACGGTTGGCGTGCGCATGAAAAGCCCTGAAAACGACTCCCGCTCAAACGGGAGCCCCTTTCTGACCTATTGGCAGCCAAAAGTTAAGCCGCCCGCTCAGTACCGGATCCGCGCCCCTTCGGCCCGCACCTCCCCCACCGAAAAGGCCTGCACCATGGGGATCAGCTGGAAGAGCGCGCTGAGGCCCATAAGAGATTGGACAATCGCTGTGACGCGCTGGGAGCACAAAGGCTACCATTCGTGCATCCGAGCATTTTTTTCAGGCAGAACTTTTCTTTGTAAAACCGCGAATCAGATTCATACTCAACCTGTCGTCAACAATCGAAAGGAGGTGATCCAGTGTCTCATTGTCCTCAGCCGCGGTGGTCGGAAT
Organism: Beijerinckiaceae bacterium; assembly: GCA_947454485.1. Lineage (GTDB taxonomy): Bacteria > Pseudomonadota > Alphaproteobacteria > Rhizobiales > Beijerinckiaceae > Terripilifer. The sequence continues at coordinate 223,050 of CANGJJ010000003.1, read as the reverse complement.
TCGGGATCTGGACTCCTGTTCGTGAGGAGTTTTGCCCCGCGTGAGCGGCGCCTCGTGACCCGAACGGGCCGCGGTCATGACAATGGAAAGGCCGTCCCTCGGGGCGGCCTTTCTTGTTTTGGGGGTGCCCAGTGCAGGATCTCTGTTAATGCTGTGTTCATGTGTGGGTTCGCACTATCATATTCAGGTGCGAAACAATTTTTTCTTCACACCGCACTCATATTGAAAGGACATTTTCATGAAGGCCCTTCGTTACATCGTGCTCGCCGCAGGCATCGCCATGACATCGGTTCCAGCCGGAGCCATGCCCATCACACCTCAAGACAACACAGCAAGGGCGGACATCACCCAAGTCGCCGCAGGTTGCGGTCCGGGCATGATCCGGGGGCCACATGGCAAATGCCGCCCGCAATTCACTTGTCCCCGTGGCTACCATCCCGGCCCACAGGGCCAGCATTGCTATCGCAACAAGCGGTAAGGCTTAAGACTGGGCGCCGCGCACCATCTGGTTGGCGGCGCCTTTGCAGAGCGACGCCTACTCTTCAAACCGTATTTGAATGTCACTGCGAGCTTGGTGAGCAAATGGGAGCACGGCGAAAAACAGCCGAGCGGGCCTTCGTTAAAGTGCTGACTTTGATTGCCAAGAGCGGGCTGCAGTCGATCGCGTGACGATGACGCTTCCCTCAAGCCGCCTGCTTCACCTTCGCGCGCTTGCGCGAGGAGATGAACATCGAGGTCTGCTTCAGTCCTTGCAGGCCCACGACGGCCAAAGCTTCGCGGACGGCAGCGTCAATCGCTTTTTTCAGATCATCCATCGAACCGGCTCCGGTCAGTTGTTAGCTTTGGAGATATAGAGCCACGCGCCACGCATGACAACGGATGAGAACTCACCCGAGCGCATCAGCGCGCTCCCAAGCGCTGTAAAAAACAATCTATCATTCGGGCTTCTCAAGTGAAATTTGATGTGAGCTGCCGGCATATCTTTTTTTGAAAGCGTCACGATTTCATAAAAGAGGGCAACAAGCGCCTGCGCATAATGCTCCAAATCCAGCTCACCGACATCATACATAGGGGCAAAGCATAACTGCCTAACGCGCAAGACACGGCCTGTATATCCGGGCAGATGCGCGGCATTTAATTGGCACATGAGAAGAAAAACGCCATCTGCGTCTTTGATCGCATAAACGCCAGAATGAGTTTGCAAAGGCGGGGCCGCCAAATCTTTCACAATATCGATCGCTGAGAAGAGATAGGACTCAAAGTCCTCATCAAGACGTGCGCATTGCGCCTCCCAATCACTCAAAAAGCTTTGCCATGAGCCATCTTCTTCCGAGAGACGCACAAATTCCATGGGAGAAAACTCCAAATCAATAAATCAAAAAATAATCAAAGCGCCTTCCCTAATTGGAGAGGCAGATTAGTTTAAACAAATGAACAGAGAGCGGGCAAGCCGGGGGCTTCGCCCTACTCTTCAAACCGCTCAGCCCCACCCATCACCTTCTTCGGCGCTAGGCTTGCATCGGGTGCTTGCACAGCTTTACCCGCATCGCGGAAGCGGTTGACGATGGGGTAGCGGCGGTCGCGGCCGAAATTTTTGCGCGTGACTTTGACGCCGGGCGCTGACTGGCGGCGCTTATATTCGGCGATATAGAGCAAGCGCTCGATCTTCTGCACCGTCTCAAGCTCGTGGCCGCGCGCGACAATGTCAGAGACGCGCATCTCTTTCTCAACCAAACATTCCAGAATGTCGTCGAGCACGGGATAGGGCGGCAGAGAATCTTCGTCTTTCTGATTGTCGCGCAATTCAGCGGACGGCGGCTTTGTGATGATATTGCGCGGGATCACTTCGCCATCTGGACCCTTGGCCCAGAGAGGCTTCCAGCGATTGCGCAAGTCGCACAAAGCAAAGACCTGCATCTTGTAGAGATCTTTGATCGGATTATAACCGCCATTCATATCGCCATAGATCGTGGCATAGCCCACGCTCATCTCCGACTTGTTGCCGGTCGTCACCAGCATCGGGCCGAATTTGTTGGAGATCGACATCAGCAAAGTGCCGCGCGCGCGGCTTTGCAAATTCTCTTCGGTAATATCGCGCGCACGACCGGCAAAGAGCGGGGCCAGCACAGCCTCCAACCCCTCCACCGCAGGGGCGATGGGCAGAGTGTCATACCGCAGACCCAGAGCGGTGGCGCAGGCCTGCGCATCGCTCAGAGATTCACCCGAGGTGAATTTATAAGGCAGCATGACACAGTGAACGCGCTCCGGCCCCAAAGCATCAACCGCCATAGCCGCGCAGAGTGCAGAATCAATACCGCCCGACAGGCCCATAATGACGCCGGGAAAACGGTTCTTCTCGACATAATCGCGCAGGCCCAGAACGCAGGCTTCATAATCAGCCTGCTCGCCTTCGCTCACAATGAAACGCGGACCATCCACGCAGCGCCAGCTGCCATTGCTGCGCTCCCAATGGGTGAGCGCGACGGTCTCTTGCATGATGGGGAGCTGCACCGCCAAGGCGCAATCATCATTGAGAACAAAGGAGCCGCCATCAAAGACAAGCTCATCCTGCCCGCCAATCTGGTTGAGATAGACGAGTGGCAATTGCGCTTCATTCACACGCGCGAGCGCGATCTGAATGCGCTCATCCTGTTTGCCGCGCCAATAGGGCGAGCCATTGGGAACGAGTAGAATCTCTGCGCCCGTCTCGACAAGGCACTCCACCACCTCTTCGGTCCAGATGTCTTCGCAGATCGGCAGGCCAAGGCGCACGCCGCGAAAAGACACCGGCCCCGGCAGAGGGCCTTTGGCGAAGACGCGCTTCTCATCGAAGACGCCATAATTGGGAAGATCCACCTTGAAGCGCACAGCCTCGATGCGGCCCTGATCGAGCAGCGCATAGGCATTGTAGCAAAGCCCCTCCTCTGCCCAAGGCAGGCCGACGAGCACGGCTGGCCCCCCATCAGCGGTCTCGCGCGCCAGCGCCTCCACAGCGCTGCGGCAGGCCTCCTGAAAAGCGGGCTTCAGAACGAGGTCTTCGGGCGTATAGCCCGCCAGAAAGAGCTCGCTGAACATGACAAGATCAGCGCCAAGACGGGCGGCCTCAGCGCGGCCCTCGCGTACGCGCTGCGCATTACCCTCGATATCGCCCACCGTGCAGTCGAGCTGCGCGAGAGCGATTTTGAGACGGTCGGCGGGGCGCTGGTTCGTGTTCATCCCACCCGTTTAGCGCGGGGTCGGCGCAGCGGCAATCCTCGCCCTCAGTCGAAGGCATAGGCATCCATCATCAGCACGCCATATTCGCAGCTGGTATGGACGCGCCGCCCCTTGGCCCCATGCCCGGCCGCGCCCATTGCGAAGGGCAGTGGCAGAAAATGTTCGGGGCTGGGATGGTTCTCGCGGGCGAAGGGGGCCTTGGTGTCCCATTGCGCAATATCCTGCGAGCGGCCCGCCTCTATGGCCTCATGCGCCCATTCGCCGAAGGTCGTGACCCAAGCGGGGGTCGGCACATCCATGCCCCGGCCAAGGCGGCTGAGCTCGTAGAGATTATGCGTCATGCTGCCCGAGCCGATGATGAGCACACCCTCATCGCGCAAAGGCGCGAGCGCCTCGCCCATGGCGATATGATGCGCGCCACTCATTTCCGGCTGCACAGCAATCTGCACGACGGGAATATCGGCATCCGGATACATGAGCTTCAGCGGCACCCAGGTGCCATGGTCAAAGCCGCGGTTGGGCACGCCATAGGCTTTGATGTTTTTGGCGGCGAGGAGCGCTGCGGCGCGCTGCGCGAGGTCTGGTGAGCCCGGCGCTGCATAGACCATCTCGAACAAAGCACGTGGAAAACCACCGAAGTCATAGATCATCGCGGGATGTTCGTCGGTGGTGAGAGCAGGCACGCTGGTTTCAAAATGCGCAGAGCAAATGAGTATGGCTTTGGGCTTGCCTAGCTCGCGGCCATAGCTGCTCAAAAAATCACGCGCCGGCGTGTTGTTGAGGATCACCATGGGTGATCCATGCGAAATATACAAAGAAGGATAACGCATGGTGCAATCCGTTGTCTTGAAGCCACGCCCCTCAGGCGTGATATGGGTTCACACGCGCGCCACGACAACAACACCCCAGATCACCAATGCGCAGGCCTGCGCGCAGAAGCAGGCTGACGACCCCATATCTTTGATGGCTTTGATGTGCTCGTGACGTTCAGGTGTCACATGATCGCACAATTTTTCGATCGCAGTGTTGAGAAACTCGACACACAGAACTGCCACGATCGCAACAATCAAAGTCACGCGCTCGGCCACTGTTGAGCCAAGCCAGACAGCCAGCGGAATGCCAATCACCAGAAGCGCGAATTCCTGCTGAATGGCGCGCTCGGTGCGCAGGCCAAAGCTGAATCCTGCGCATGTATTCAGGAACGCCTTGTAAAGTCGCAGCATGGAAGCCCCTCCGGCCCGAACGGCCCTGACAGGCTTTTAGCCGAGCTTGGGGCAAAGAAAAAGGGACAGCCCAAAGGCCGCCCCTCATTCTGTCAGACGAGAGCGGGCTTAGCGGCCCTTGTCGTCGTCCTTGTCCTTGTTGAAGACGTCGCGCGTCTCGGTATTCATCTGCAGGTCGTTGCGACGCTGCTGGGCGATGATGTCACCGGTGATCCAGTAATCGCTCTTCACGGCGCGCTCAGCCATGACATCAAAGTCAGGCCCCCATTCGCCCAGCGAAATGCCGAACCAGGGTGCCTGCGGCTTGAGCGTCGGCAGGCCGAGTTCTTCCCAAATGTTCTTGGCATTTTCCATGAACTCGCGCTTGGGCAGCGAGATCGGCGGGAAGGGCTCCTTCAGCGTCGCATCAAACAGAAGCGAGGCATCTTCGCCGCCATTGCGCTTGCTGCGCGGGCCGTGGCCCTGATCGCGATGCTTGACCATTTCCATGTCGAGCGCGGGGTTGCAGCGATAGGCCATGGCCCAGAGCAGCGCATCGGCATTGTCAGGATCAATATCATCATCCACCGCGACAATGAATTTGCCAATCGCGCGATGCTGTGTCGCCATCGCGTTCAAGGCGCGCCAGATCTCGACACGCGGCGTGCCCTTTTCGATGGTGAGCGTGACGATCTTGCGGAGATTCGTCAGCGGCTCATGCATCGTCACTTTTTTCACGCAGGTGAGGCCGAGCACATCGCGCAATTGCTGCAGCAGCAAAGGCTCAAGCGAGATGCGCTTGATGAGGCTCGATTCAGAGGGCGTGACCTGCGAGATGATCGAGGTCAGCACTGCCTTCTTCTTGCGCGTGATCGCGGTGACGACCATGAAGGCGTTATATTCTTGCAGATTGACGTGGCCATGCGACTCGCCGAAGGGCGCCTCAGGCTCCAGCCATTCAGTATCAATGTAACCCTCGATCACGATCTCGGCCTCTGCAGGCACCATGAGATCAACAGTCTTTGCCTTCACCACATTGATGGGTGAATTGACGAGACCACCCGCAACTTCCAGCTCGTCGAGACGCTCGGGAATCTTCTGTGTCGAGGTGAAGGTGATGCAGGGCGGTGCGCCGAGCACAACAGCCGCGGGCATCTTCTCGCCGCGCTCTTTATACTTCAGCCAGTGCTTGTAAATGCCGGGGCGCAGTTCGAGCGACGGGTTCATGCCAAGACGGCGACGCGCCTTCACCTGACCGCGATAATTGCCCATATTCTGGATGCCGGTGTCCGGATCCTTGGTGATATATTGGGAGAGCGTCGTATAGGGCGCATTGTCCCAGCCGGGCGTTGAGATCGGAACGGGAATCCCGTCGAGGCCCATGCCCTCCTTGTCGAGATCAGCACCGGTGATCACGATCTCTTGGCAGGGCGCATTCTCAACCACATTGGGTTTGATCGGCGAGGCGGTCGCGCGGTTCCAGGTCTCAGCAATTTGGTCGAGCTCGCAACCAATGCCCATGCGATAAATTTCACGATTGGCAGCCAGGGCACCCACGACGACATCGATGTCGTATTTCTTGCCCTTGCTGTCAGTCACATTGGTGAAGAGAAAAGCTTTACGCTCGCTCTCGGGAATGCCGCCACGAAACTGCCAGCGCACCAGCGGATGCATCTCCGTATCTTTGTTGATGACGCGGTCAACGCGCACCAACATGCCAGCCTTATCGAGTGCGTCGATATGGTCATGAAGATCGGGGTAACTACGGGGCGGCTGCATATTTGTTTTCTCCACTGGCGACGTCATCCCAATCTATCTTCTCTTTTTTGGGCTCGACCTGATTCAGTATAATGGTATGATAATTCCAGAAACAAGGGGGAGCGTCACGGAATGAACCCCAAAGCGAAGGAGAGGATGGAGATGCGGTTGAGCCATGCCCTGCGTGGATGCCTTTTGGGTCTCATGGCCCTTGTGGTCATCTCGAGCGCTCCAGTCCAAGCCCAGAGCGTCGGCGCCTTCTACAAGGGCAAAGATATTCGCATGCTCATCAGCCATCCCCCCGGTGGCGGCTATGATGTTTACGCCCGCATTTTCGCACGCCACTTGCCCCGCTTCCTGGAGGGCAGCCCCAATGTCGTGCCGCAGAATATGCCCGGTGCGGCTGGTATCGTAATGGCCAACAGCATGGCGGGTGCTCAGCCCCAAGATGGTACGGTCATCGGCTTGGGCCCGGGCTCCATCGCCACTGCCGATCTGCTGAAATCACAAGGTGCACGTTTTGATGCGCGCAAATTGTCCTGGATTGGCAGCATGAATGCCGATGTGGGCGTTGCGCTGGCTTGGGCCAATGCGCCTGTGACAGAGGCGCGCCAGCTTGAAACAACCGAGTTGATCGTGGGCGCTGCTGGCGCGACCGATCAGAGTGTCATCTATCCCAATGCGCTCAACCGTGTGCTTGGCTACAAATTCAAAGTCATCCCCGGCTATGCCGGCAGCGCGGCGACAACTTTGGCGCTCGAACGCGGCGAAGTCATGGGCATTGGCGGTATGAATTACTCCTCGATCCTCGCCAACAAGCCTGATTGGTTGCGCGACAAGAAAGTGAATATCCTCATTCAGCTCGCACTTGAGCCCCATCCCGATCTGCCAAAAGTTCCCACCGTTGTGGATCTGGCCAAAAATGACGAGCAACGTCAGGTGCTGGAATTGATCTTCTCGCAGTCTTCCATGGGCCGCGCGATCTTTGGTCCTCCTGGTATTCCAGCTGATCGTTTGGCCGCTCTGCGCTCAGCCTTTGATCGCATGATGGTCGACAAGGAGTTTCTGGCTGAGGCTGATCGCATGAAGATGGAGATCAACCAGCCGATGAGCGGCGCAAAGATCGAAGAGCTGATCGCGCGTCTCTACAAGACACCGCCCTCTGTTGTGGCCAAAGCTGCTGAAGCGATTAATCCCGAGCGCTGAACACGCGCTCTCCACATAAAAAGAAAGCCCCGGTTTGCGCCGGGGCTTTTTTATGTGCGGTGCTACAGGCTCACGGCGTTGTGCGGCGGACCCATTCTTCGCGCAGCTTGTCGCGCAGCACTTTGCCACGGTCGCTCTTGGGCAGTTCATCAACAATGAAGAGCTGCTTGGGGCGCTTGGCCATGGGCAATTTGGTGGCGCAGAATTCCATCACCTGCTCTTGCGTCGTGCCGGGCTTGGGTACAACGAAGCCGACGACTTCTTCGCCATAGATCGGGTCCGGCACGCCCACCGATGCGCCATCCAGGACACCGGGGCAAGCGAGCAGAACTTCGTCCACTTCAACAGGCGAGATATTCATGCCGCCACGGATGATGAGATCTTTGGTGCGGCCTGTGACGCGCACAAAACCTTCTTCATCCATCTCAGCCAAATCACCCGTCTTGATGCGCAGGCCGCGCACCTGATCGAGTGTGCCATCATCCTTGAGCAAGCCGATCGCGGTCTGCGGACCACCAATCGTCACTTCGCCTTCGACATTGGGCGGGCAGGTCTTGCCATTCTCATCGACAATGGCGAATTCCTGATGCTTGGCCGGCGGGCCCACCGTGCCGAGCTTGCGCTTGTAATGACGGTTGCCGCAAATCCAGCCAGCTTCCGACATGCCATAGAGCTGCAGCAGCGTGACGCCATACATTTCTTCAAAGCGCTTCCACTGCTCACCCGACAAAGGCGCGGTCGAGCAGGTCATGAGACGCAGCGAGGGAATGTCTTTGGCCGTATAACCGAGCGGCTTGTTCAAAAGCATATTCACCACGGTGGGCACGCCCGCCGCGAAAGTGAGATTGTACTTCTGAATCCATTCGAAGAATTTCGAATGCGAGAAACGCTTGGCGATATGCATCGTCAAGCCCGTCTGCAAGAAGGGCATCAGGCTCAGAATCTGCGCCGAGTTCCAACCGAAGGAGCGATATTCGAGCGTATTGTCCTTCTCGGTCAGGCCGAGAATATCGAGCGTCGACAGACCGCTCAGCCAATAGGCTGCGTGATCATAGACAACGATCTTGGGACGGCTCGTCGTGCCCGAAGTGCAGAACATGCAGGACACATCTTCAGGCGCATTGCGCTCAGTCAGCTTGTCGCCATCCTGATTGCGCGCAATCGACTTGAAGTAATCGTCCTTGGGATCGGCTTTGGAGACATCCTCGCTCCAATTGCCAAACACCGTCACGGGAGCCTTCACACCAGCGGTGAAAGAGGCGCGATCAAGATCCTTATGGATCAAGACCACTTTGGGACCGATGAGATTGGTGAGCATGGCCACATGTTCGGCATTCAGCTCCACATTGAGTGGGCAGATCACCGCGCCAATGCGCCATACGGCAAACCAGATGACGAGCTTTTCCAGCACTTCATCTGACAGCAGAACAACCTTGTCGCCATGGCCAACGCCACGGCGCTTGAGGTCGCTCGCCACATCAATGCTCGCCTGATTGAGCTGGCCGAATGTGATCGACGAGCCCTGATCAAGATCGACAATCGCCGTCTTGCCGGGATCGCGCTTGGCGTATCCCGACAAGAGATCGGCGGTCGAACGGAACGGCAGGGCCAGCTCGTGCTGACCAAAGACGCTCGACATCCCTTCCTCCCGTTTTTGGCTTAGTGACCGGTGCGGGCCAGAAGCTCGGTCCAGCCCTTCATGCGATCCTTCACATTCTTGATCTGGTCCTTGGTGAAGAAGTCTTCGAGCTTCACCTTGGTGACAGGATACTGAGGACGCAAGAAGTCACTCTCATAGCCGTAAGGCACGGTCGCATCGATACCCATGCCACCTTCGTAGCTGGTATTGGTTGCGGTCCATTCCTTGTCGCCAGCAGTCATGCGCTCTGCAGGCATGAAGGTCTGGCCACGGCCACCGGGGGTGGGGTTGAGAATGTCGGTGCGCGGATTGACGCGGGTCGTAATGGCCCACATCACTTCGTCCATCGAATAGATGTCCGTGTCTTCCGAGCAGGCAATCGCCACGCGCATGCCCTGCGATGTGCTGAGCAGCGATGACAGGAAGTTGCGCTGCCAACCTTCTTCAATGCGGTTGCGCTTCTTGACCTGAATGATCGCGCCGCCCCAATCGGTCATGCAGTAAGGAATGTTCACGTCCTGCACGATGCCGGGCTGCATGCGGTTGCACAGTTCGAACATCGCCGCTTCGCGGATCGACGTGTCGATATTGTGCTCGTCGAGCGTGTGAGCGCCCAACGCATAGATGATCGGCTTCGACTCAGGCTTGCGCATGGTGATGCCGGTCACATGGAAGGTCGGAGCCTTGTAGGACTTGCCCATATAGCCAGCCCATTCGGGATGGAAGTGATGGCGGCCCTGCGACTTGTCAGCTTCGGCTTCTGCGGTCTCATAACGCGTATCGCGCGGATCGAGATAACCTTCGATGACGATTTCAGCGTCGGCGAGCGCAAGCGCATCAACGGTGCGCGCCTTGACGACACGCAAGGGGAAGCCCTGTGCAGCGCCTGCAACACCCAATTCATCGCAACCATGGGGCAGGATGACATAGTCGAAGGCAGCGCCTGCGAGCAGGGTAGCCGCCGGGGGGACACCGAAGCAGATCGTCATCGGCACAACGCCCTTGGCACGATAGGCATCGCTCGAGACCTGCCACATATGCGAGCCGGGCGAGATCTGGAACGTGCTGACATTGCCCCAGCGGAAGTTCATGCGGTTGTAGCCAACATCCGTGCCGCCGCCGAAAGCATCGCCCGAAACGAGACGAATGCCCGAACCAATGGTCAATTCGGCTTCGAGTTCGGTGTGACGGATTGGCACCAGATAAGGGTTCACATCATTGGGCTTCTCAATGACGATTTCCTGGCAGGGTGCTTCAGACTGGGGAATTTCAACAGGCGGCATCGGCTTGCCGAGCGCCTTGGCGAGCTTGTGAGTGCGATCCTTGTCGCTCTCCCAGCCAAACATCTTGTTCATCACTTCGATGCTGCCGAAGAGATTGGTCAGCAGACGGTGATTGGGCTTGCCCTTCACATTGTCGAAGAGAACCGGGCAGCCGCCATCCATCAACTTCTGAAGGCCGGTGAGCTCGAGATCGGGGTTGATCTCTTTGCTGCTGCGAACAAGGTCGCCCTGCTGATCAAGCCATTCCAGGGTGCTGCGGAGATCGCGGAGGTGCTTCGTACGCTCTGGTGCCTGCATGGCTCGTCCTTCCCTTTATCCTTGGTAACCCATTACCGGTGCGGCGGTGATCCCGCGCACAAGCTCGAAAGTCTGCTTACCATGGCCGCGCGAGTGGGGTAAAGGCAAAATCGGCATAAGCTGTCCGGAATTACAGGCTCTACACAGCCAATCACGCAGTTTTCATTCGAAGCCGAGCCCTGTTCGACCCGGCTGAACGCCCGTCAACGGGTGGCAAAAGACCAGATTTTGGGGATCTGGCGCCCGAAGCAGGCGGATTATGGTCAGCTGCCGTTGCTAAAATGAAATATCGGTGCTTGAATACCAAAGAAGGCGTATGACGCGATGCTCTGCATTTCGCAGGATGCGCCGCGCGCCAGCGCGCGCTACAAGATCAAACATCAAGACGGCGCGTCAGCGCATATAGAGGTAGGAGCTCAGGATGACCATTCAGCGTAAGCCCGTCGCCTTCGGGGATCTCAGGGGCTGGATCGACGCGCTGCGCAAGACTGGCGAAATCCGCGAAGTGAACGCGGAAGTCGATTGGAATGTGGAACTGGGCACCGTGATGCGCCTGGCCCAGGGTGCTGGCGATGGCCCTGCCCTGCTGTTCAACAATATCAAGGATTATAACAAGACCGAGAGCCGCTGCCGCCGCATCTTTGGTTGCGGCCTGTCGAGCTATCGCCGCCTCAATCTCATGCTGGGCCTGCCGATTGATACGCATCCGCGTGAATTGGTGAAGGTTGGCCGCGATCTGCTGACGCAGCGCATCGAGCCCAAGATCGTCGACACCGGCCCTGTGAAGGAGAATATCCTCAAGGGCGATGATGTGAATCTGTTCGACTTCCCCTCGCCGCTGTGGAACCGCGTCGATGGTGGCCGTTACATCATCACTTATGCCGCTTGCATCACCAAAGATCCCCATACCGGCGTCGTCAATGTGGGCATCTATCGCGGCATGGTCGCCAGCGCGAAAGAGATTCCGATCCTGCTGTGGCGCGCCCAGCATATCGGCCATCACTTCACCGCTTGGAAGAATGCTGGCCACAAGGAAATGCCGATTGCTTTCGTCATTGGCTGGGAGCCTTCGATGGGCTTCTGCGCGGGTCAGCCCGTCACCAAGGGCGTTAGCGAATTCGATGTGATCGGCGCCATTCGCGGCGAGCCCGTTGAACTTGTGAAGTGCGAGACCATCGATCTTCATGTGCCGGCCAGCGCAGAAATCGTGATCGAAGGCATGATCGGCCTTGATCCTGAAACCTATGTGATGGAAGGCCCCTTCGCCGAATTCACTGGCTATGTGGCGGGCGACAAGTCACCCAAGCCCACCGCGCGCGTCACCTGCATCACGCATCGCAATGATCCCATTCTGCGCGGTACGATTGAAGGCTCGATGCCCGGCAGCTTCTCTGAAAATGCGGTCTGCTCGTCGATCATGCGCGCCGCTACAGCGTGGAATGTGCTCGACCGCGCAGGCGTTCCTGGCATCACCGATGTGTGGTGCCCGCCCGTTCAAGCTGGCATCAATCTGCTCGTGTCGATCAATCAGAGTTATCGCGGCCAAGCCAAGCAAGTGGCCAATGCGGTGTGGGGCAGTTCGGCTGCGCATGTGCGTTACAAGCACATCACAGTCGTCGATTCCGACATCAATATTCACGACTATGCGGCGGTGGATTGGGCTATCGCATACCGCGTGAATGCTGGCGAAAATGACATTGTCATCATGCCTGCCACCTTTGGCGCGGGTCTTGACCCCTCAACACGCCGACGCGACCGCAATGCGGATCTCTTCGGGACGGGTAAGTGGAATCGCTTGTTGATCGATGCGACGATCAATCTTGATTATGATCCTGATCCGGATCTGGGTGGGGCGCGCTTCCCGCCAACCGTGTGGCCTGCTGAGCATGATCGCAAATCGGTCTATGCACGCTGGGAAGAACTCGGCCTTGCCGGGATCCCGAAAGAAGATCTGGCCTAATCAACAAAAGAGCCGCAGGTTAATCAGCCTGCGGCTTTTTTGTATCTGCGGCAGCCTCTTTTTGCGCAGCCAAGCGTTCTTGCTTGCGCTGCGCATTTTTAATGATGGTCTGCAAAGTCACCGAGCGCAAAGTGGCTTTGGTGATGCGATCAATCTCAGCCAGCACATGCGCAACTTCAGCGGCCACAGGCGTTGGCGGCTCATCACCACTCTCATCTTCGAACGGCTCTTCTTCAAACAGCTGCACGATGTCATAGAGCGTGATGCGATTGGCATTGCCGGTGAATTCACAGCCACCGCCCGGCCCGCGTGTTGAGGCCACAATGCCCGCGCGCGAGGGCGTGCGCAGCACTTTGGCCAGATGATGCTGGGAGATGCCGTAGATCTCGGCAATGTCATTGACGGGGATCTGCTCGCCCGGGCGCGAGGCCAGCTCGACGATGGACCAGATGGCAAGACGTGTGGCTTGATTGAGCTTCATGAAAAGTCCCTGCGGCGCGCGGTGTGAGCCTATTCCAGCGGCGCTTCTAATTCGATGAATGGTCCGGCCGTCAGGCCCTGCGAGCGGAAGAAAGACATCAGCACATGCTCATCAATATGCAGCATGGTGCGGATGATCTTCACATCCGTGGTGCGGAAGCGCTCGATCATGGCATGGAGAAGCTGGGTCCCCACACCCTCGACACGGTGCCCGCCCGCCACGCCGATGGCGAAAATCCAGCCACAGGGGGGTGAGCCAAATTCCCAAGCGCGAACTTCGCCCAGAATATAGCCCACGACCCTGTCAGCCTGACGGGCGACCAGAAACCAGCGGGGTTGGGCGCGGCCGGGGGGCGCATAGTAGCTGTACCAAAGCTCTGGCTTCGAAATCTTGGTGATTTCTTCGTCCAGCGCGATGATCTGGGGAATATCTTCAAGCGCCACATCGCAAATCTCGATGTCGTCCTGAGCAACTACCTTCGTCATCTGAGCCAAGCTCCACGGGCCAGTGGCCCTCTCCTCACCATGGATAACCGGCCTATCAGCCTTGTCACCCCTTTTTTTGGCATTATAATACGCAAATACCTTTGAGCGCGAGCGGTGAAGGGAAATTTCTATCTGGATCCCCAATTGGCGGGTCCAGATTGCCGGGGAGGTTTGGGCGTGGCGTCACCGCTTGGTCAAAATACAAAGGGCGGCAAAGCCCCGACCGGCAAGAATGTCGGCCGGTCTGTATTGCGCAAGGAAGATCTGGCCCTGCTGACCGGCAATGGTCGCTATGCGGATGATCTGCCCGTGCCTGCGGGCACGCTCCATGCCTATGTTCTGCGCTCCCCCCATGCTCATGCGATCATCCGCTCCATCAGCACCGCTGCTGCTTTGGAGATGGACGGCGTCACTGCCGTCATCACGGGCGAAGAGATTGCCAAGCTCTCCGACCCCTTCCTCGTCGCGGTGAAAGAGCCGATCCCGCAATGGTCGCTCGCGGTAGAACGCGTGCGCTATGTGGGCGAGCCCGTGGCGCTCATCATCGCCAGCGACCGTTATGTGGCCGAAGACGCCGCTGAATTGGTCGAGGTTGATTATGATGTGCTCGATGCGGTTGTTGATCCGCGCGATGCCATCAAGCCTGACGCCATTCTCGTTCACGAACCTGTCGGTGCGAATGAATTGTCGCGCCGTGACTTCGTCTATGGCGATCCTGATGCGGCCTTTGCCAAGGCGCACAAGATCGTCAAGCTCGAGGTCGAATTTCCGCGCCATTCCTATACGCCGATGGAATGTTTCGTGGTCGTGGCCGAATATCGCCGCGCCGACCAAAGCTATGATGTGCTCGCGAATTTTCAGGGGCCCTTCTCAGCTCATCCGGTGATGTCGCGCGCGCTGCGTATTGCGGGCAGCAAGCTGCGCCTGCGCACACCACCTGACAGTGGTGGAAGCTTTGGCATCAAGCTCTCGGTCTTCCCCTTCGTCGTCTTGATGGGCCTTGCCGCGCGCATTGTTGGTCGTCCGGTGAAATGGGTGGAGGATCGTCTCGAACATTTGCTCGCCGCCAGCACTGGCCCCAATCGCATCACGCAAGTGGAAGCTGCGGTGGAGGCTGATGGCCGCATCACGGCGCTGCGTCTCGACCAGCTCGAAGATTACGGCGCGTTTTTGCGCGCCCCCATGCCCGGACCCCTCTATCGCATGCATGGCGCTTTGACGGGTGCTTATGACATTCGCAATCTGGCCGTCGCCAATCGCATTGTCGTCACCAACAAGGCACCTGCTGCGCTCAATCGCGGATTTGGTGGCCCGCAGATCTATCTCGCGCTCGAACGGATCGTGCAGCGCGTTGGTGTTGAGCTGGGGATGGATCCGCTTGATGTGATGAAGCGCAATCTCATTCCCGCCGGCAGCTTCCCCTATCGCACGGCCGCTGGCGCGCTCTATGATTCTGGCGACTATCAAAAGGCCATCGAGATCGCGCTCAGCGAAGGGCGTCTTGAAGCTTTGCGCAAGCGCCGCGATGAGGCACGCCAACAGGGCAAGATCTATGGCATTGGCTATGCCGCTGTCGTTGAGCCCGGCATGTCGAATATGGGCTATTTGTCGACGCTTCTCCCATTGAAGGCGCGCGAAAAGTCTGGCCCGAAAAATGGCGCCGTCTCCATGGCGACGGTGAATATTGATCCGCTCGGCGCTGTCTCTGTAACCGCTGATACGCCCTCTCAGGGTCAGGGCCATATCACGGTTCTCTCGCAGATCGTGGCGGATGCGCTGGGCCTGCGCACCGATGACATCACCGTCAATCTTGAGATGGACACGCAGAAAGATCAGTGGACCATTGCGAGCGGCAATTACTCTTGCCGCTTCTCTCCCGGCACCGCTGTGGCGGCGCATCTGGCAGCGGTCAAAATCCGCGACAAGATTGCGCAGATTGGTGCCAAGCAGCTCAATATTCTGCCCGAAGATGTTGTGCTGGAGGGTGGCAAGGTTCGCAGCCGCTCCAATCCTGACAATGCGCTGCCCTTTGGCCGCGTGGCCGGCACGGCCCATTGGTCGCCGATCATGTTGCCAGAAGGTGTTGAGCCTGCCTTGCGCGAAACTGCTGTGTGGTCGCCACCAGAGCTTGAGCCGCCAACATCGGGGGATGGCATCAATACATCTCTCACCTATGGCTTTGTGTTCGACATGTGCGGCATCGAAATTGATCCGATCTCCTTCCAAGTGAAGGTGGATCGCTATGTCACGATGCATGATGCAGGCACTTTGCTCAATCCGATGATTGCCAATGGCCAGATCCATGGCTCATTCGTGCAGGGCATCGCGACTGCGCTCTTCGAAGAGTTCCTCTATGATGAGGGTGGCAGCTTCCTCACCGGCACATTCGCGGATTATCCCGTGCCGACGGCTTGCGAGATTCCGTCCATCGAAGTCTTGCATATGGAAACACCTTCGCCCTTCACGCCGCTGGGTGCCAAGGGGCTTGGTGAAGGCAATTGCATGAGCGTGCCGGTCTGTATCGCCAATGCGATCGCCGATGCGCTGGGCTCGGTGAATATCCCCCTGCCCGCGACACCCAAACGAATCCACAAACTCATGAAGGAGGCTGGCCGATGAAGCCGAAGGCCTTCGAATATCTGCGCGCCACGAGCGTTGCTGAAGCTGTTGAGGCTCTCGCCCGTCTGGGTGATGAGGCACGCATCATTGCGGGCGGTCAGTCGCTCGTCCCGATGATGAACTTCCGACTGGTCGCGCCTGAGCTTCTCGTCGACATCCGTCACATCCCCGAGCTCAAAGAGATCCGCGTGGATGGTGATTGGGTTGAAGTGGGCGCTGGCGTCACACAAAATCGTTTGCTGGCTTGGCCCGAACTCTCTGCGCGCTTGCCGCTGCTGGCCGCCAGCATGCCTTGGGTTGGCCATTTCCAAACGCGCAATCGCGGTACGGTCTGCGGCTCGCTGGCTCATGCTGACCCAAGCTCCGAGATTCCGCTCTCGCTCGCCATGCTGGGCGGTGAAGTTGTGCTCGCCTCCAAAGCTGGGACGCGCCGCCTGAAAGCGCATGAGTTCCAGCTCGGCATGCTCACCACTGCCAAAGAAGCCGATGAGCTGATCATTGCTGCGCGCTTCCCCATTCATGGTGGACAGAAGGTCGCCTTCCGCGAAGTCGCACGTCGTCATGGTGACTTTGCCATGGTGGCTGTGGGTGCGCTTGCCTCCAGTTCCACTGAAATCACGATTGGCATTGGCGGCGTTGCTGGCAGCCCTGTTGTGCATCGCATGGCCAAGAGCGCCTCTGTCAGCGCTGAGATCGAAGCGCTGATTGCGACCCTTGATGTCAATGACGACATTCACGCCGATGCGGAGATGCGCACCGATATTCTGCGCCGTCTCGCCCCTGCTGTTGTCGCGGAGTTGAACTGATGAAACAGCGCGTCACCATCACGCTCAATGGGCGCAAGGCCTCGGCTGAGGCTGAACCGCGTATGCTGCTCTCTGATTTCATTCGCCATGAATTGGGAGCCACTGGCACACATGTGGGCTGCGAACATGGTGTGTGCGGCTGCTGCACTGTCATCATTGATGGCGTTGCGGGTCGCTCTTGCCTCACCTTCGCCGTGCAAGCCGATGGCGCCAAGATCGAGACGATTGAATCGCTCGCGCCCGATGATACGACGATGAATGATCTGCAGCAGGCCTTTCAGCGCCACCATGCGCTGCAATGCGGCTTCTGCACGGCCGGCATTCTCATGTCCTTCACCAATTATCTGGCTGGTACGCCCAATCCGACACGCCAGGAAGTGACTGAAGTGCTCGGGGGCCATCTGTGCCGCTGCACGGGCTATTCCAATATCGTCGATGCGGTGATGGATGTGGTCGCCAGCCGCAATGGCGCGCCTGCGGGTGCTGCATGAGCCTTGCCGCCACAGCGCCACTCGTTGAAGAGGTTGCCCCCGGCATCCTGCGCGTGGATTCGTGGCTGCCCTTCAAGGGCCTCAAGCAGATCAATCTGTGGTTCATCGAAGATGGTGATGGCTGGACGATGATCGACTGCGGCTTTGCCGCCGACAGCGTGCGCCAGCAATTGGAATCGGTGTGGTCAACTGCGCTCAAGGGCAAGCCCGTGACGCGCCTCATCGTCACCCATTTTCATCCCGACCATATGAGCAACTGTCGCTGGATCTGTGAGCGCTGGAATGTGCGCCCGTGGATGACAACGCCTGAATGGTTTGCGGCCCAGCTTGCCTGGCTTGATCTGCATACGGACAATGTCGCCAAGTCGAGCATCTTCTATCGCCGCCATGCATTGAGCGAACAACTCATCAAAATTTATGCGGATGGTTTTTTGCTCTATTCCGACTGCGTGGAATTGCCGGACACCTGCCGCACCATTGCCGACAATGAGCAAATCCTCATTGGCGGTCGCACATGGCGTGTTGTGCAAGGTGCGGGACACTCCCCCGCTATGGCGAGCCTTTATTGCGAAGAGGAGGGCGTCTTCATCGCGGGCGATCAGATCTTGCCGAAGATCTCGCCCAATATCAGCCTCGTCTATTGGGATCCTTTTGGTGATCCGCTGAACGCCTATCTCAAAAGCCTGACGCGTCTGCGCCAAGATGTGGCCGATGATGTTTTGGTTCTGCCCTCACACCGCGCGCCCTTCCGTGGTCTGCATCAGCGCATTGATGAATTGCGCGCGCATCACGAACATCGCCTCGACAAAATCCGCGCCATGGTGCCCAAGGGCACTTCGCTGACGGGGGCTGACTGCATGGCTGGCCTGTTTGGTGCTGATCTGGATGGCCAGCAAGTTTACTTTGCCATGGGCGAGGCGCTCGCTCATCTCAACTATCTGTGCACGCTGGGTGAGTTCAAACTCGTCGACACGGGCAACAGCTACCACTACACGCATATCAACTGACGAAAGGGAGACAGTGATGACCAAGTTTCGTGAACTCGTAACCATCAATGGCAAGAATGTTGTTCTGCTGCATGACGAGCCGCCGGTTCGCAACGCAGGCGTTGCAGAGCGTGAAGAGATCTTCCGCATGCTCAACATTTTCGACGAGAAGTATCGCCCCGCCAATTACGACAAGGCCGATGGTTCGCCGCTGCGTCTGTATACGTCCAACACCTGCAAGGTCGACGTGTCGAAGCGCTCGAAGGAAGATATGGGCTTCTGGCATCGCAATATTGACGATCACGAGATCATCTTCTGCGTGAAGGGTGCGCTGCGTTGGGAAACTGAAATGGGCACCAAGACCATGCATCCCGGCGACATGCTGCTGATCCCCAAGGGCATCGCGCATCGCTCCATGCTCTGCGAAGACTCGCTCGAAGAAAACGTCCTCATCGAATTGAAGGTGCAGGACGAGCCGATCTATGTCGGTGACAATACCCCCAAGAAGTAAGACCAAAGGGACCGGGCAAGGAGAGTAGCATGTTGATCGAAACCAACGGCACGCAGTTGAATGTGCAGATTGATGGCCCTGAAGGTGCGCCTTGCGTCATCTTCTCCCATGCGCTGGCGAACAACCTCACCCTGTGGGATGATGTTGTGGCTGGCCTGAAGGATCGCTATCGCTGCGTGCGTTTCGATCATCGTGGTCACGGGCAGAGCCCCGCCACGCCCGGTCCCTATAG
Source organism: Beijerinckiaceae bacterium (assembly GCA_947454485.1). GTDB lineage: Bacteria > Pseudomonadota > Alphaproteobacteria > Rhizobiales > Beijerinckiaceae > Terripilifer. The sequence continues at coordinate 203,878 of CANGJJ010000003.1, read as the reverse complement.
CTTCCCCATGATCATCAAGGATGCCTTGGGCATCATGGACGCGCTGAAGATCGACCGTGCCCATTGGGTCGGGCTGTCGATTGGCGGCATGATGGGTTATGGCCTTGCGATGGATCATGCCAATCGCCTCATCAGCCTCACGGCTTGCGACTCGCGTCCTGATGCACCGCCCGACTATGCCGCTTACTTCCAGCACCGCATCGACCTTGCCAATGAAAAGGGCATGGAAGGCGTTGTGGAGCCCACGATCGAGCGTTGGTTTACGCCCGAGACACGCGCGAAAAATCCGCCCGTTCTTGATCGCGTGCGTCAGATGATCCGCACGACGACGAAGATGGGTCATGAAGGTTGCTGCGAAGCGCTGAAGACTCTCTCCTTCGGTCCGCGCCTGCACGAAATTCGTGTGCCCACCCTCATCCTGGGCGGTGCCAAGGACAAGGGCGCACCGCCTGAGGCTTTGGGTGAAGCGGCTGCCAAAATCCCCGGCGCGGAACATGTGATCATCCCCGAGGCGGGCCATATCACTGCGCTCGAAAATCCGGCTGATTTCCAGAAGGCACTCGAAGCCTTCCTCGCCAAGCATAAGTAAGGAAACTGCGGGCATGTCCGACATTCGTCGTCCCGATCAAGCCTTCGACCTCGTCATGGATGATGGGACGAAGGTGCATTGTCGGCACTTTGCCAATAGCAGCAAGACGCGCCTTGCAATCACCCACGGCAATGGTTTTGCCGTGGATGGGTATCGCGTGTTCTGGGAGCCACTGCTGGCTGATTACGATGTCGTTTTGTTCGACATGCGCAACCACGGCCACAATGAACCCACCGGTGCAGATGGTCACAACTATCTGCAAATGGCCCGCGACATGGGCTCCATCCGTCGCGGCATTGATGCAACGCTCGGCGTGAAGAAGACAGTGGCTGTGTGCCACTCCATGTCCTCACGCGCTGCGATGAAACATGCCACGACGATGGAATGGGTGTGGGATGCGCTCGTTCTGTTTGATCCGCCGAATGTGCCGCCGCGTGGCCATAAATTCTACGAAGCCATGCGCGTCTTCGAGGGCAAGCTCATCGAATTTTCGATGAACCGCCCCGATACATTCGATAGCCCCGAAGATCTGCATCAACTCTTCAATGAAAGCCGTGGTCAGAGCCGCTGGCTGCCGCAGGCGCGCGAAGATATGGCCAAAGCCGTTCTGCGTCCTGATGGCGAGGGCCGCTATACACTCACCTGCCGCCGCGAACTCGAAGCCTCAATCTATCTTGCTGCTTTGACCCTCGAGCTGTGGCCGCCTGCCTCGCTCTATGGCGGGCCGGTGAAGATGATTGGCGCTGATCCTGAGTGGAAGGGTGCACCGCCCACCGGCGTCGCCAATCAGGCTCTCGCGATTGAGGGCGGCTATGACTATGACGCGATCCCCGAGACAGGCCATTTGCTGCAGATTGAAAATCCGCAGGCCTGCCGCGACTCCATGATCGCCTTTTTACGCAAGCACGGGCTTGCCACCTGACACATATCCCTGAGCGCGCAGCCAAAGCACAATTTTGTCATTGGCCTTGCGCGCGCAAGCCTGAGACGCTGCCAAGGTCCTTGAACAGGGCCAGGTGAAGGGAGATTCGCATGAACAAACTCGCACTTTGGGCCGGGGTGGCCATAGCATCCGTGCTGGGCGCGTCCGTTGCGAGCGCACAAGAGATGTTGAAAGTGGCCGCTGGTCAACGCGGCAACTGGGACACATCCGTGTCTGAGATTGGCAAGCGCGCCGGCATCTTCAAAAAATACGGCCTCGATCTCGAAATTCTCTACACACAGGGCAGCGGTGAAACGCAGCAAGCGGTCATCAGCGGCGCTGTTGATGTTGGTATCGCCATCGGCACGATTGGCGCCATGGCTGCCTATTCAAAGGGCGCGCCCATTCGCATTTTGGGCTCTGAAATCACAGGCGCGCAGGATCTGTTCTGGTATGTGCGCGGTGACTCGCCCATCAAAAATATCAAAGACACTGAAGGCCGCACGATTTCTTATTCGACCAATGGCGCTTCAACACATGGTGTGGTGAATGCCTTCATCAGCGAATTGGGTGCAAAGGCCAAGCCCGTTGCAACAGGCAGCCCGCCCTCGTCCCTGACGCAGGTCATGTCTGGTCAGGTTGATATTGGCTGGGCTGCACCGCCCTTTGGTGTCGAACAGATGGACCGCAAGGAAATTCGCTTCCTTGCATCGGGCAATGACACTTCGTTCAAAGATCAGACGGTGCGCATCATCGGCACGAATATCAATGTGCTGAACACCAAGCGCGACCAGCTCTCTCGATACATGCAGGCTTACCGCGACACGGTGGACTATATGTATACGAATGAAGAGTCACTGAAGGTCTTTGCCGATTGGCTGGGCATTTCGGTCGATCTGGCGCGTCGCTCGCGCGATGGCTTCTTCCCACGCTCAGCGCTTGAGCCCGACAAGATCAATGGCGTCGACAAAGTGATGAAGGAGGCGATCAATTTCAAATTCCTCTCCGCACCCTTGAGCGAGGAGCAATTGAAAGATCTGATCCAGATCCCGGCACCACTGCCAAAGCGATAAAAAAAACGGGGGCTTCGGCCCCCGTAATCTTTTGTGAAGCGTAAAGCCTTATTCGGCAGCTTCAGTTTTAGGCGCAACACGCGCGCGCTCTGTCTTCAACAATTCAGCGATCAAGAAGGCGACTTCAATCGCCTGTTCCGCATTGAGGCGCGGGTCGCAGAATGTGTGGTAGCGATCCGACAATTCGCCTTCTGAAATGGCGCGCGCACCACCGGTACATTCGGTGACATTCTTGCCCGTCATTTCCAGATGCACACCGCCCGCATAAGTGCCCTCAGCCTGATGAATGGCAAAGAAGCTGCGGATCTCGCTCATAATGCGCTCGAAGGGGCGCGTCTTGAAACCATTGGCCGAGATCGTATTGCCATGCATGGGGTCGCAGGACCACACGACTTTATGACCTTCGCGCTCCACCGCGCGGATCAAGGCAGGCAGATGATCGCCAACCTTGTCCGAGCCAAAGCGCGCGATGAGCGTCAGGCGTCCGGGCTCATTGGCGGGATTGAGAATGTCGATCAAGCGCAGCATGTCATCTGGCTTGAGCGAAGGACCGCATTTGAGACCGATGGGATTCTTCACGCCACGGCAATATTCAATATGAGCATGATCGGCCTGACGCGTGCGATCACCGATCCAGATCATATGGCCTGACGTGGCATAAGGATCGCCACTCGTCGAATCCGTGCGCGTCATCGCCTGCTCATAGCCCAGCAGCAAAGCCTCATGCGACGTATAGAAATCCGTACGGCTCAGTTCTTGATGCTCTTCGGGGTTCAGACCGATGGCGCGCATGAAGCCGAGTGTCTCGGTGATGCGATCTGCCAATTCCTGATAGCGACCCGACTGCGGGCTGTCTTTCACAAAGCCCAGCATCCAGCGATGCGCATTTTCAAGATTGGCGTAACCACCCCAAGCAAAAGCGCGGATGAGGTTGAGCGTTGCGGCTGACTGGCGATAGGCCTGCAGCTGACGATCAGGATCGGGCGTGCGCGCTTTGAGATCAAAGGCGCTGTCATTGATGATGTCACCGCGATAGATCGGCAGCTCGACACCATTATACATTTCGGTGGGGTTGGTGCGTGGCTTGGCGAACTGGCCCGCGATGCGCCCCACTTTCACCACCGGCAAAGCCGCACCAAAAGTCAGCACCACCGCCATCTGCAAAAAGACGCGGAAGAAGTCGCGGATATTGTCAGCCGAATGTTCTGCAAAGCTCTCGGCGCAATCGCCGCCCTGGAGCAAGAAAGCCTCGCCTGCAGCAACCTTGGCCAGAGCGCGTTTCAGCTTGCGCGCTTCACCAGCAAAAACGAGGGGCGGAAAACCGGCCAGCTGACGCTCAACATCGGCCAAGGCTCCTTGATCAGGAAAGCTCGGCGCCTGCTGAATGGGCTTGGATCTCCAGCTGTCGGGGGACCACGCGGACATGGCTCTTCAACTCCACTCGAATGGGTCGCGCCCCCTTTCAGGGGCGCGGAAAGCAGGGTTTATACACAAGAGGCCGCTAAAAAGCGACCAACCCGAAAGAAGGGGGCGGTCGCGGCAAGGGCTGGTGTGGCCGTCAGGCGCCGCGCTCATAGCGCGCCGTGCGGCTGCGCAGGGTCACAAGCTCTTCAGCAGCGGTGGGGTGGACGGCCATCGTGGCGTCAAAGTCGGCCTTGGTCGCGCCCATCTTCACAGCAATACCAAGCAGCTGCGCCATTTCACCCGCATCATGGCCCAGCACATGGACGCCCAAGACCCGGTCCGTTTTGCCATCGACCACGATCTTCATAATGGTCTTTTCGGCGCGGCCAGAGAGCGTCGCCTTCATCGGGCGGAAGCTGGTCGCATAAATATCGACCACATCATAGGCGGCGCGGGCATCTTCTTCCGACAGGCCCACCGTGCCGATCTCGGGCGTGGTGAAGACGGCGGTCGCAATATGCTCATGCGAGACTGTGATGTCCTTGCCGCCGAAAACCGTGTCGGCAAAAGCATGGCCTTCGCGAATGGCAACGGGCGTGAGATTGACGCGATTGGTGACATCGCCCACCGCATAGATCGAGGGCACATTGGTGCGCGAATAAGCATCGACCTTCACCGCGCCCTGCTGATCAAGCTCGACGCCCGCCGCCTCAAGGCCTAGCCCGCGCGTATGGGGAATGCGCCCGGTTGCAACCAGCACCTGGTCAAAGTCGAGCGTCTCACCACTCGACAAGGTCACACGCAAAGTATCGCCGCTCTTTTCGATCTTGGTAGGCAGAGTGCCGAAGTGGAATTGAACGCCAGCATGGCTGAGCGCATCGCGCACGCCATTGCGCATATCGCCATCAAAACCGCGCAGCACATTATCCGCGCGCATGGCTTGATGGACCTTGGTGCCAAGGCGCGCGAAGACGCTGGCAAATTCCACCGCAATATAACCACCGCCAATGACAAAGAGGCGCTTGGGCAAAGCTGGCAGATCGAAAACTTCGTTCGAGGTGACAGCCAACTCAATGCCGGGAATGGCAGGCTCCATCGCGGGGGTCGCACCCGTGGCAACGAGAATATATTTGGCGCTGATCTCGCGCCCATCAGAGAGCTTCACGCGATGGGGATCGAGCACGGTGGCGCGCGCATCCACCATCTTCACGCCATTACGGTCGAGATTGGCGCGATAGAGACCCGACAGGCGGGTGATCTCTTTTTCTTTCGCTGCGACCAGAAAGGACCAATCGAAGCTGGGCTTTTGTGGCAGCGTCCAACCAAAGCCTGCCGCATCTTCGAACTCATCGGCAAAGCGGCTGGCATAGGCATAGAGCTTCTTGGGCACGCAGCCGCGAATGACGCAGGTGCCGCCAATACGAAACTCCTCCGCCACCATGACGCTTGCGCCATGGGTTGCCGCGATACGGCCCGCGCGCACACCGCCTGAGCCTGCGCCGATGACGAAAAGATCCACATCATAGCTGCTCATGGGACGCGCCTTTCAGGAGTAATGGAGATGTGAGCCTGTGGGCTCACATATCGTGGCCCTTCTTCTTCATCTCTTCGCGTACGCGGTTCAGCATGCGCGCCGACATCGCCTTGCTCCATTGCTCAACAACGGGCGCGACATTGACGAAGATCGTGGGCTGCACTTCGACATATTTCTTGCCCGCGGCTGTCTGGAACAAGGCCAGCGCCTCTTTGCATTCCTGTTCGGTCATGACCGCTGTGTAAACGCGCGCGGCAATATCGACGATCTCGCCTGACCAGCCATTGAACTCAGCCTGCAAGCTCTCAAGCGTTGCGCGCAGATCTTTCGACAGATCAGGACGGCTGACAGCATAGGTCTGGTTCATCTTGACGATCATTTCGGGAATGACGCCTGCGAAAGAGCGGCTGAGACCGCTCGCCATGACCAGCTCACGTGCCACAGCAAAATGGCTCGCTGAAACGGTGGCGGCGGCTGTGGGTGCTGGAGCAGCAGGGGCCTGCGCAAAGGCCGGTGCTGCCACGAGCGATAGGGCCAAGACTGCTGCATAGGCGAGGGACTTGCTCATCGTGCTTCTCCTGTTTGCGACTTTTACAAATCGCCAAAAACGTCGACGCCCGATGCATCTGCTACGATGACGGCCTTTGCGAGGCCAATGAACAGGCCGTGTTCCACAACACCGGGAATCGCAACAAGACCGCGCGCCAGTGCAGGCGCATCAGGGATCGCGCCAAAGGCGCAGTCGAGAATGTAATGACCACCATCGGTGACGAAAACACGGCCATCGCGATCATGGCGCAGGCGAATGGCGCCCGTGCACCCCACATCAGCCGCAACTTTGGTGATGAGACGGCGCGTGGCTTCAAGACCAAAAGGCACAACCTCCACCGGCAGCGGAAAACGGCCAAGGCGATCCACCTGTTTGGACCGATCCGTGATGATGACGACCTGTTTGGAGGCAGCGGCCACGATCTTCTCGCGCAGCAAAGCACCGCCGCCGCCCTTCACCAAAGTCAGATCCGCGTCAAACTCATCCGCCCCATCAACCGTGAGATCGAGTTCAGGCGTATCATCAAGCGTGGTGAGAGGAATGCCGAGGCTCTCGGCCTGCTGGCGCGTTGCCTCTGAGGTTGGCACGCAGATGATCTGCAAACCCGCGCGCACTTTGGCGCCGATAATGTCCACGAAATGGCGCGCGGTGGAGCCAGTGCCAAGGCCCAGACGCATCCCTGAGGACACCAGTTCGGCCGCACGTTGCGCGGCGAGCCGCTTGGCATTTTCGATGGCATCAGACATGGCGGGCCGCGCTCTTCACGCTAGGGGGAGGAGATGTTTTGGGGTAGCGAACCCAGCCCCAAAAAGCAATTGAGCCTCACCCGCCACACACAGACAGGATCAACGCGCCAAAGGCGTGCAGACCACCGTCTCTGTCAGCACATAGCAGATCGACATGGCCCCGGTGCGCAGATCGACCCGGAAGACCCCCGCCTCGCGCTCATGGCGGGAGGCGACCAGCCCATATTCGCTGGGGGTCTGCGCCCCTGCCCCGTCACCCGGCCGATAGCATAAAGTGATGCCAACCCCGCCTTCGCGCAGGCCATATTGGCAGGCCGCGACTTCACCGGTGGCCTTATCGACCCGATAGACGCGGTTGAGATCGGTTTGGGGGGCGGCCATGAATTCGAAATTGGAGGCGGCCTGAGCTGGCACAGCCAGCAGTGCAAGACCCAGAACCGCACCAGCACGCAGCAAGTTCATTCCAGCCTCCTGAAGATCAAGACCCCGCCACTTTACACCAGAATCGCTTGATCTGGCCTGCCCTGACGGTTACTCCCGGCCAACATCTCATGGGGCTGGTCCGATGGCGCAGAGCGCACCTCTCATTGTGTTTGATCTCGACGGGACCTTGGCTGAAACGGCCGATGACCTCGTGGCCACGCTCAATTTCATCCTCAAACGTGAGGGTATGCAGCCGGTCTCGCCCGCTCAGGCCCGCAAAATGGTCGGCATGGGTGCGCGCAAGCTCATCGCCAATGGCTTTGCAGCCTCAGGCGCGCAGATTGACGGCGCGCCGCTGGAAGCCCTCTTCCGCGACTTCCTCGACCATTACGAGGCCAATGTCGCCGTCCATTCTCATCTGTTTGAGGGCGTGGAGGCCGCGCTCGACCGGTTCGAGGCCGCCGGCTTTGCCTTTGCCGTCTGCACCAACAAAATCGAAGCCCCCTCCGTCAAGCTGCTGCAGGCGCTGGGCGTTGCCGAGCGCTTCCGCGCGATCTGCGGGCAAGACACATTCGCCTGGTGGAAGCCCGACCCCCGCGCCCTGCTCTCCACCATCGAGCGGGCAGGCGGTGATCCGGCCCGCACCATTATGGTGGGCGACTCGCGCACCGATATCGACACCGCCAAAGCCGCCCGCGTGCCCGTTGTGGCGGTGGATTTTGGCTATACGGATGTGCCGGTGAGCGAACTTGGCCCCGACCGGGTGATCTCGCATTTCGATGATCTGTGGACCGCTGTGGCCAGTATCGACCGAACCTGACGACGCGAGCGCCCTTGACTTGATCAAGGCTGCTCCCTAAACGACACCCATCGAGACTGCCTGTGCAGTCCTCGGGCGATTAGCTCAGCGGGAGAGCGTCCCCTTCACACGGGGAAGGTCATAGGTTCGATCCCTATATCGCCCACCATTCTCATGGCAGCCCCTGAATCATGCGCGCCCGCTTCGGTAGCGGTTGAGTGTGAAGAGAACACATTGATCGTGGAAGCGGCTTATTCTCATACTGACGATTGAATTGTGAAGCATGTGTTTCAATAAGGCATAGCTTACTCGCTACGAAAGCTCGCCCGCCATCTCAAATTTTATTGAATTGCCAGCCGCCTTGTCACTCAGCGCAGACGACATGACAGATGCAACATCCAGAATAATGGGCAACGAAACAGATAGAAGCTCTCGTCGACTCTGACGGCGCGCTGCGAGCCTTTTCGCGAGCGCTCTGATCGCCAAGAACTGGATCTGTTCAAGTAGACTCGATTGAACGTGATGCGTGACGCATAAGCTGCGCAACAAGGATGCAGCCTCCGACGCAGTCTCATGCTGATTGAGAAATGCAGCCTGGAGCAACTTAAAGTGGCAAAATGATAAGTCCTGCACAGCTTCTGCAGGCACTCGATCAGCATATACATGACGGATGTCGACATTCAGCCGATCACTGAAAACAACAAATAGCTGCTCTCGTGTGACCGAAGTTTTTTCATCCTGATGCAATGCAAAACCCTTCCGAGAGGCGAAGAGCTGAAGCATTAGAATTCAAAATACGGAAGCGCTATCCTAAATACGCAATTTGCGATTGACTGCTCAAATTATGCAGATCAACATTAAATTGCGCTCGAAGAGTCATCTCTTTGCCTGCGCAATCTTGAACTGTGCAATTCAAATCGCCCGGCTAATGATGCTCACTCAGTACTATGCAACAGACGACCAAGATCAGTTCGCATCTCCCGAGGGCTGGGATTTTAAAATCTATTGCTTCAACCCGAAGCAGTTTTGGTATTCGAAAACAACTGCACCGTTGTTCGATGGCTGCGAGATTGGCCGCTATGACTTCCGCGGTCATATCCGCTACCGCGCAGCACTCAAGGAATCCAAACTGCAGATTGGTTTTATCGACAGCTATTCGTCGCTCGACTTACGCTTGCAGGGATGCGGAAAGATCGAGAGCATTATGATGCTTTCTTTCGCCGGCGATGAATGGGACGGAGTGACCGATGTCGGCGCTCTGGGCATCGAGCTCAGTTTTGACGAAAGAACCACGCAGAAAATTCTCACGCCCGAGATCGAGAGTTTATTGACGCAAAAGCACGAACCTGGTCGATCCATTATTGTTCCGATGGGCCTGTCGGCGCATCGTTTGAAGGCCGTTGCCCAGCGCTATCTTGACCTTATCGATCAAGAAGCGGGGCTGAACGCTACATCGCGCTTTGGCCATAGGGATGCCGTGGTGCACGAATTGGGATCGAAGTTTCAGTCGCATTCCAGCTTTGCCGAATATGCGCTGACACAAATGACCAAAAATGTGATTGATGAGGCGATAGCTCCCAGCCCGTTCGGTTGCCAATTGAGTAGCGCAAAGCGGCGCAATATTGCTTTGACCGTCGAACAAATGTTGTGGGAACCACCCTCTCTCAAAGATGAGGATTTCAACGGGACTCTGCAGGAATTTTCGCAATTGCTGGATGTGTCGGTTCGCTCTATCCAGATCGCGATTGAGGAACAATTCGGCATCGGATTTGTCGCGCTACGCCGATTGGTGCGCTATTCACAAGTTCGTCGCGCCATTTTGGCCTCCAAAGGCGACATCAGCCTCACTTCCATTGCAACCGAATATGGTTTGCACTTCGGTCGCCTCGCCAGCGAATATCAGCAGCTCTTTGGCCTGCGCCCCTCTGAGGAGGTGGCACGCGTGCGGCAGCGAATGCAGCAGCTCGATGAACGCAAACGAAGCCGCGCAGTTGCGTAGCTTGAACCATAAAGAAATACATTTTCTTTCTACCGAAAGCATTGCCTTACTCTAACTTTGCAATAGTATAATTGTACTTTGGTCTTGAAGAAACCTTTCGATGCTTGAACGACTGACGGGCTCATTTTTATTCATGCTGACTTTAACCGGCTGCAGCAGTGCTCCGGTGATGCGCAATGCCATGGACACTTGGATCGGGCATCCGGTCAAAGAAGCTATCCATCAATGGGGGGCGCCAAGTGGCGAAACCCAGATCGCTGGGCAACGATATTTAACTTGGACAAGGACATTGCACGTATATTTGCCCACTACAGCGAATAGTACCGTGTCTCGGATTTCGCCCTCTTATTCTTTGGTTCAAACGACGATCAGTCCCGGGGGAATGGTTTCTGGAACCTGCAACGTCCATCTGCAGGTCGGACACGACCAAATCATTCGCGATGCAACCTTCTCTGGAAACGATTGCTGTGTCATGACGGTTGCGGGTTATTGCGGCAATCTTCCTCGCCGTTCCCCATCATCCCCTATGATGGCTGCGCCTGGCGCACGAACGTCTCACGATCCATAAAGCGCAATGCGGATTCCGGAGGGCTCAAATTTATACAATTCAATCCTGGGTCCACTTTCTTCGCATAGCCCACACCCCCCGCCCGCTCTCATTGACACAGGCGGACTGACGTCGCAGATCTATAGGTGATCGCGACAAAAAACTGCCAGTGAGGAAACATGAAGACGTCTTGGCTCGCCATGTCGGCCCTTTTGGGTCTGGGGCTTGCGCTCCCCCTTCCCGCCTCCGCCCAGCAGTGGCCTGACAAGCCCATTCATCTGTTCATCGCGCAGGGCGCGGGTGGCGGGCAGGATACGATTGGTCGCTATATTGCCGATAAGATCTCAGGCCAGCTGAAGCAATCTTTCGTCATCGAGAACCGCCCCGGCGCGGGCGGTGTGATTGGCATGCAGCAGGCGGCGCGCGCGGGCTCTGATGGGTATAATTTCGCCATCACCTCGTCAGCCTCCATGGCCTCCAATCCACATCTGATGAAGGCCCTGCCCTATGACCCGATGAAGGACTTTGTGCCGGTGGCGCTTTTGTCGAAGCCGGGCTTCCTGATTTCAGTCAATCCCAAAGTCCCCGCCAAGACACTCGCTGACCTCATCGCACTGGAGAAGAAAGAGCCCGGCCGCCTGTCGGCTGTCATTGATGGACCGCGCAATGCCTCGGGCCTCATCGCCGCTTATCTCAACAGCGTAGCGGGCGTGACTATTCGCCTCGTTCCCTATACGAGCCCCGCGCAGGGCTTGCAGGATGTGCTCGGCGGCAATCTCGATATCTTCATCGCACCGCCCGGCGTTCACATGGCGCATATTGAGGCGGGCAAGCTGCGTCCCATCGCTGTCTCAGGCGCGCAGCGTGAGCCAGCCCTTCCTGATGTGCAGGCGGTGGGCGAGACCTATCCCGGTTTCAGCATGCTCGGTTGGTTGATGATCTCCGCCCCCACCGGCACACCGCAAGAGGCCATCACCAAGATGAACCGCGCTGTCGACACAGTGTTGAAAGATCCTGAAGTCATCGCCTGGATGCAGAAATTCGGCTCGCCGTCGAACAAAGCCGCAGGCGATCCCAAAGAACTCGAAGCCTTCGTGCGCTCAGAGATCGAGCTATGGGGCAAGATCGTGAAGACGATCGGACTTGAGCCGCAATAAAAGCCTCAGTCGCGGCTCTCACGATTGATCATCTCATCGGGCCGACCTGCCATGAACATGCGCAGGTTGTGCTCGATCTGGTCGATACTGTCTTCGGGATAAGTATCATAGAAGCCGCCCAGATGCGGCGTGATGATGAGATTGGGCGCGCTCCACAGCGGATCATCTGAGGGCAGTGGCTCGTTATGCACTGTGTCGAGCGCTGCACCACCCAGCTGACCCGAGACGAGAGCTTCGCGCAGTGCGACCTCATCAATGACGCCACCGCGCGCAATATTCACCACATAGGCGCCGCGCTTCATACTGGCGATGATGGAGGCATCAATGATGTGATGTGTTGTTTGATCGTAAGGGATCAGCAGCACCAGAAAATCAAGATCGGCCACGGCAGCTTTGAGATCATCGCGCGGCGCCCATTCGTCAAAGCCCGGCAGATCGCGCGCGGTGCGTGATATTCCCACCACCGTCATGCCCAGCGCCTTCAGACGCGGTGCCAGTGCTTCGGCGATCAAGCCAACGCCCAAAATGCCGACGCGGCGACCCTGCACGATCTTGGCGCGGAAGCGATCCCATTTGTGATTGTCATGCGAGCGCACAGAACGCGGGAAATCGCGCGCCATGGAGAGCATATGCAAAATGGCGATTTCGGAGAGCGGGGCGCCATGAATGCCGCGCGTCGAGGTGACGACGACATCTTTGGCCAGACCTGCGCGATCAGTGATGCCATCAACGCCGGTGCCAAAGGCATGAACCCATTTCAGCTGTTTGGCATCAACGAAAATGTCTTCTTTCACGGCAACACCAAAGGCCATGAAAATATCAGCTTCAGGAATCAGCTGGCGCGCTTCGGCGACAGAGGCCGCTGTACGCACGGACAGATCGGGGAAACGCTCGCGAATGAGGTTTTCATAGCAGAAGCGGATCGCAGGTTCCCACGGCAGAAGAATGAGAATCGAAGGCTTCATCGCGGCGTCCCTGCTGACATTGTCGTTGGCGCGGCACCTTAGGCCGCGCCGCCGAAAATGCAACGCCCGTGAGGGCTTGGATCAGAAGCGATAGTTGACGCCGATGCGGCCGACGCTGGCGGTGAGCTTGGCGTCATTGTCTGAAATCGAGACCTTGCCGAAATCGTGGTACAGATATTCGAGCTTCACGGTCATCTTCTGGAGCATCGCATATTCAACGCCTGCACCCAGAGTCCAGCCAAACATGGTTTTGGACACGGAGGTATTATCGCCTGACGTTGTATCGACAGTCGTGATGGTCGAGGCTTTGACCTGCGCCGCAGCGGCACCCAGTGTCACATAAACGAGCGTATCTTCGGCAGCATAACCCACACGCCCACGCAGGCTTGTGGCGAGGCCCAATTTGGCTTCGGAGGTTAAGGTGGTGGTCGTCGCTGACGTTCCCGTCCCTGTCGTTGACGAACTCGTGTCCGTCGCCTTGGCGGAGAGATAACCCACATCAAGCTCCACGCCATAGACGAGCGAGCCATCCTGATAATTGTAACCAACCTGCGCACCGCCCATCGCGCCCTTGGGCTTCATGCTGAGATAATCGCCCTCCAACAGGCCCGAGGCATAGCCCGCTGACAGACCGGCATAGGCACCCGTCCAATTCTGCGCCTTGATCGGATTTTGCTGGGGTGCTGCCACCGGTGTTTCAAAGACGGGGGCAGGAATGGGCGCTGGGGCGGGCGCTGCCATCTGGCTGCCGCGCAGCATGTCTGTGGCATGGGCAGCAAAGGGGCACAGAAAAACGACACCCAGGAGAGCAAGCTTTTTCATGAGAAATCTCCAAAGAAAGACACGCAGCTAAAAATTCGGCGGGGCGGAAATGAGAGCCCGTTGCATTCTTTTTCCGAAATATTGATTACTATTTCGCTAACGCTACGGAGCGTCGCTTCCAGGCCGACCTCCCCTGCCGCACTGTTGCAGGATGATCACCATTCTTGCCTATGAGACCGCCTGCGGCGGATTGGGCTTGCAAAGGTCGATGAGGTAATGGAAAAAGGCCTTATATCGCCCATTTTCCGGGCGAATCACCCTATTTCCGAGGCATTGACATGAGCCTTTCACGTCTCGGCCTTGCTGGCGCGGTTGCGAGCCTTCTGCTCGCCGCCCTCCCCGCAAAGGCTGCCTATGACATCATCGATCTGGAAACGCAGGTTCCGCGCAGCGCCAATACGCGCCGTGTGACCGAGCCTGCTGTCGCTCCCGTGAGCAATCCGGAGCACAAGGCCATCGCTCGCGAAGTGGTTGATTATACAAGCAACCACCCCCCCGGCACGATCGTGGTCTCGACCGCTGAACGCCGCCTCTATTATGTCATGGAGGGCGGCAAGGCCGTTCGTTATGGCGTTGGCGTTGGTCGCCCCGGCTTTGAATGGGGTGGCAATATGACGGTTACCAACAAGCGCGAATGGCCCGATTGGGTTCCGCCCGCGCAGATGTTGCAGCGCCGCCCCGACCTGCCCCGCCACATGAAGGGCGGCCCGGACAATCCTCTTGGCGCGCGCGCCATGTATCTGGGCTCCTCGCTTTACCGCATCCACGGCTCCAATGAGCCCGACTCAATCGGTCAGGCCGTCTCGTCGGGCTGCATTCGCATGACCAATGATGATGTGGTCGATCTCTACAACCGCGTGAAAGTCGGCGCGCAGGTCTATGTGATGCGCTAAGCGCGCCACAGACTGACAGAATTGAGGCCGGGCTCGCTGCCCGGCCTTTTTATTTGGGCGCGCGCCGCAGTCCCTTGGCGGCAAGCTCGGCCTCATAGGCCGCCCATTTCTGGACGAAGTCCCGGCCCAGTTCGTGCAGATAAGTGAAGGGATAAATGCCCGTCGAATGGCCATCGCTGAACAACAAACGCACCGCATAATTACCTGTCGGTTGCACTTGTTTGATCTGCACCAGCTGCTTGCCATGCTGCGTCACGCGCTGGCCCGGACCATGGCCCTGCACTTCGGCGCTGGGGCTCTCGACGCGCAAATATTCGGCGCTGAGGTCAAAGGCGCTGCCATCATCAAAGGCGATTTTGAGCACCCGGCCTTCATCGGCGACGCGCAGTTCGGTGGGCCACGGCATTGTCTGTTGCATGGCGCCAACCTAGCGCCGAGTGCTGCCCGATGAAAGGGCCTGACCTATGCGGTCAGCTGCGCTTGGCCCTATCCGAGGATTTGATCCACAGACGGGAGGGGCGCGGAAACGGGATAGAATGATGGTTGCCCGCTAACCAATGCGTGAGGAGCAGGTTCCGGCCCTTTCCTATGGGGGCTGCGCACACTACATTGAGCAGTGGAGGACCATTCGAGTGAATATTCCGCTGAAGACGCTTGAGCCTGCCCCGCTCGTCGACCCATTTGGTCGGGCGATCACCTATATCCGCGTCTCGGTGACGGATCGCTGCGATTTTCGCTGCGTCTATTGCATGTCGGAAGATATGAACTTCTTGCCCAAGCAAGATCTCCTCACACTCGAAGAGCTCGACCGTCTGTGCTCAGCCTTTGTGGCGCGCGGCACGCGCAAGATCCGCATCACCGGTGGTGAGCCGCTGGTGCGCCGCGGCATCATGACTTTGTTCCGCTCGCTGTCGCGCCATCTGGAGAGCGGCGCTTTGGAAGAAGTGACCGTCACCACCAACGGATCGCAGCTTGCCAAACATGCCAAGGAGCTCGCCGATTGCGGCGTCAAGCGCATCAATGTCTCGCTCGACACTCTGGACGAGGACAAATTCAAGGCGATCACGCGCTGGGGCGATCTTGGCAAAGTGCTCGCAGGTATTGATGCGGCCCAAGAGGCTGGCCTTACCATCAAGATCAATGCTGTTGCGCTCAAAGGCGTGAATGAAGACGAAGTGCCGCGCCTTGTAGAATGGGCGCATGGTCGCGGCATGGATATGACCTTCATCGAAGTCATGCCCCTGGGCGATATTGAAGCGGCGCGCGTCGATCAATATTGGCCGCTGACGCAGCTCAAAGCCTCGCTACTCGAGCGCTTCACGATGGAAGATATCGACTACCAGACCGGCGGTCCTGCCCGTTATGTGCGCGTCAAAGAAACCGGCGGTCGCCTCGGCTTCATCACGCCAATGACGCATAATTTCTGCGAAGGCTGCAACCGCGTGCGCGTTACCTGCACCGGTACGCTCTATATGTGCCTTGGTCAGGAAGACGCCGCCGATCTGCGCGCACCGCTTCGCGCCAGCCCCACAGACGAGCTCTTGAATGATGTCATCGAGCGCGCCATTGCACGCAAGCCCAAGGGCCATGACTTCGTGATTGACCGCACCACCAAGCAACCCGCTATTGGCCGCCATATGAGCGTAACAGGCGGCTGATCAGAGCCCGTTGCTCTCCAGCCATTGGCGCGCAACCTCTGCAATCTCGTGATTATTGCTCTCGAGCATCAGCATATGCGCGTTGCCGTGAATACCTAGCTCCGCCAGTCGCACATAGGTCGTCTTGGTCACGCCTGCCTGTTTGAGATAGCGGGCGGTGCAATGATCAAAGGGCGCGTGATAGGAGGCCTCAGCCTCCACCACCAGCACAGGCAAATCCTGCAGTTTGGCGAGCTTGCGCGCGGGCTCTGCCTGCTCCCAACAGCGCACACGATCAGGCGCATCGGGCATCGCCTGTTTCACAAAAGCCAGATCGCTTGGCGATGAGAGCGGCGGATCATAAGTCAGTGGTGCCGCAGTGAGACCATAGGGCTTGGTGAAGGGACCATCTTCAAACCAATTGGGCGGACCTTTGGTGAGATTGTCATGAACGGGCGGGCCTGAGGGCTCCATCGCAACAATCGCTTTGACGAGATCAGGCCGTGCATCTGCAACAAGCCAACCAAATGTTCCCGATTGTGAGTGCGTGAAGAGAATGGCCGGACCGATGCGATCGAGCAAAGCGGCCCCTGCATCGCGATTCAACTCTTGCTGGCGCGGAAAGCTCGAGAGTGAAGCGAAATTCTGCGCATAGAATTGATCAAAGACCTCATCGCCTGCAACACCGCTGCCAGGCCACTGCGTATGCAATTTGGCTTGTGGCCACATATTGTAGCGCTCGGGCGCGGTGAATTGTTGCTGCACACGCTCGACGGAGAATTTGTGCTGCGGCCCGACACTGTCATCATGCGGCGAGCGGGCGCGCGAGGGTTGATCGAGCAGATAGACCGCATAGCCCGCGCGCAGAAAAAATTGCATCCAGCCTTCGCGGCCATCGGGCGTGCCGGAATAGTTCAGCCCGCTTTGTCCACCACCGGCAAACATGACGATGGGAAGCGCCTTGGTGCGCGCAGCGGGGATTTGAAACTCGACATACATCTGGCCAGTCATATAGCGACCATCGGCGCGCTCATCATAGCGACCACCGACGAAGAAATAGCCTTGCTGTGCGATGCTGAGTGGCGCTGTCATGGTCCCGTCCCCTTTTGCTCAAGGTAGCGGGAGATCAGCTCCAAGGCAAAGTCTCTCAGCCCTTGGAGCGCTGACGAATGGCGAAATTGTCGAAGGGATATTCAGCCACCTGCCACCACAAATATTGATCATTGCGGAAGCTCATATAGGCGTCATGGACACGCTGAAAGACAGGGTCAGCCTCGCACATCTCGCGATATTCAGCTTGGGCCGCCTGCCAACAGGCTTCCAGCACTTCTTGCGGAAAGGGACGCAATTTCGCACCCGCCTCAACGATCCGGCGCACGGCTTGGGGATTGAGCGCATCATAACGCGCCAACACATCGCTATTGGCGACATCAGAGGCTGCGCGCAAAATGGCTTGGTACTGTTTGGGCAGGGCGTTCCATTTGTCCAAGGCGAAGACGAGATGCATCGCCATACTGCCCTGCCACCAGCCCGGATAATAATAGTAAGGCGCCACGCGCCAGAGCGAGAGTGCCTCATCATCAACAGGCGAGACCCAGGCGGCAGCCTCAATCGCACCCGCGCCCAAATCAGCCGCGACCTGCGAGCGCGAAGAGGCCGTTGGCACAACACCCACACGCGTGAGCATCTTGCCGGTGAGACCGGGTAGGCGCCAGCGCAGCCCTCGCAGATCAGAGGCCGAGCGCAATTCACGCGTGAACCAGCCGCCCATCTGGCAGCCCGTATTGCCAGCGGGAAAAGCGATCAGCTTGTGATCGACCAGAAGCTCATTGATGAGATCATTACCGCCAAAACGGAAGAAGGCATTTTGCTCGCGCGCATTCATGCCAAAGGGTGCGCCGGTGGCAAAGACCAATGCCGGTTGCAGACCCCAATGATAGTGAAGCGCGGTCTGAGCTATTTCGGCGCGCCCATCGCGCACCGCATCCAACACATCAAGCGGCTTGGCAAGAGTGCCTGCGGGGTGGATCTCGATGATGAAACGCCCGTCGCTCATATCACGCACGGCTTGCACGAAAGCCTGTGCGCCGGATGCGATCACCTGCAAATAGTCGGGAAAGCTGGTGGTGAGGGTCCACCTGATCGTCGGCGAGGTTTGAGCAAGGGCAGGCGTGGCAATTTCTGTCACGCCCGCAAGACCTGCGCCTGCAAGAAAGTCCCGACGTTTCATAAAGGCTCCAAACCGCAAAGATACGCCTGCGGTAAACCGTCATCGTGACAGAAGGTTACAGTATACGGGAGCCTATTCCACAATAATCTTCGGAAAAGCGCGCTTCTCCTGCTCAAGGCTTGCTTGCACACCTGCCGCAAGAGCGCCGTAAATCTTGGCATGAGCGCCTTGCGGATCCACCGCAACCACCGGACGACCTGCATCAGAATTTTCGCGGATCGCCATATGCAATGGCACATCGCCCAAAAAGGGAACGCCCAAACGCTCGGCCTCATGGCGTGCACCACCATGGGCAAAAACATCAGACCGCTCGCCGCAATGCGGGCACAAGAAGTAGCTCATATTTTCGAGCACGCCGAGAATGGGAATATTGACCTTGCGGAACATCGCGACCGCACGACGCGCATCAATCAGCGCGAGATCTTGCGGCGTTGAGACAATGACAGCACCTGCCAGCGGAACCGCTTGCGCCATGGTCAATTGCGCATCGCCAGTGCCGGGGGGCATATCAACGACAAGACAATCAAGATCGCCCCATACAACTTCGCGCATCATCTGGGTGAGTGCTGATTGCACCATCGGGCCACGCCAGATCATCGCAGTGTCATCATCCACGAGAAAGCCGATCGACATCACTTTGATGCCATAGGCCTCCATCGGATAAATCTTGCGGCCATCAGATTGCGGTTTGCCACGCAGACCAAACAGGCGCGGCATGGAGGGGCCGTAAATATCGGCATCCAGAATGCCCACCTTCCAACCGCGCTGTGCAAGGGCGAGCGCCAGATTGGCCGATGTGGTGGATTTGCCAACGCCGCCCTTGCCGGAGGCAACAGCGATGATGCGTTTGACGCCAGGGATCTCAGCCTGCTTACCACCTGCCGGATTTGGGGCGACTGACGGGCTTGGCGCAGCCTTGGCCTGCGCGCGGGCGGAGGTGAGCGTCACGGTCGCGCCACTCACACCGGGGAGCGCTTTGAGCATTTGCTCTGCCTTGGCGCGCATCGGCTCCATCTGCATGGAGGCGGTGGGATCGATCTCGATGGAGAGATAGATTTTTCCACCCACAATCGTCAGACCAGAAATCGCGCCCGACTGCGGAAGGGGGGCCTTGCCGTCAGGTCCGGTAACGGCGGAAAGTGCTGACAGGGCTTCTTTTTCGGTGATCATAGGCGCCTCTTTGAGATCCGTTGCGCAATAGCAGCGTCAAAGCCCTTGCGCAAATCGTCTAGTTTCATCCGCTTTGTGAGCGTTCAGCCTATGTTCAGACACAAAGTTGTGTTTTGATAATGAGATTCAACATGGGTGGTGCGCAATGTGGCGTTCGATTCAATACGCATTCTCTTTCCTTTCGGTTTTTTCACTTGTCCTTCAGACAACCGCGCCTGCGCTAGCCCAACCTGCTGCTCCATCTCAAATGGAGGCTCGCTTTGCTTTTGTCATCGGCAATGATGACTATGAAGGCGCACCGCTGAAGACAGCCGCCAATGATGCAGGCCTGATGGCGGAGACCTTCCGCAGCGCGGGCTTTGACATCACAGGTGCGCGCAATCTTGACCAAGACACGCTGCGCGCCTCCTTCCGGGAATTCGTGCACAAGGTGGAGGCCGCTGGCCCCAGCGCCGTAACCGCCGTTTACATTTCTGGCTATGGAATGCAGGTGGAGGGCGAGAACTATCTTGTGCCGCCCCATTCGCAGGTGCAGCGCGAGACAGATGTCGCCCTCAATGCTGTACGCCTGTCTGACCTGACACGTGCCTTGGGCTCACTGCCGGGGCGCGGCCATATGGTCATGTTCGATCTTGCCTATGACAGCCCCTTCGGCAAACAGGGCCAGCCCATCGCGCCCGGCCTGTCGCTGATGGAGCCTGACGCCAATATGCTGCTGAGCTTCAACACCGCGCCGGGCATGTATGCGCCCCTGCCGCAGGGCGATTATGGCCCCTATGCGCAGGCACTATCTGAAGTGCTGCGTCTGGCGGGCATGCCGGTGAATGATGTGTTTGCGCGTGTGCGCACCCGCACCGCCGAACTCTCACAAGGCGCGCAATTGCCGTGGAACGCCAGCCGCCTGTCAGATCAACTGACCTTGGTGGAGCGTGCGCCTGATGCGCCTGCGGCTGCTTTTGATCTGCGCGAAATTCACAATGCCCGCTCGCGCCCGATGCGTGATTTTAGCGCCGAGGAGGCCTATTCGGCCGCGCTCGACCGCGACACGGTCGCAGCTTACGAAGAGTTCATCACGCTTTATCCTGACAGCCCCTTTGCCAAAAATGCGCGTGGCATTCTGGCAGCGCGCCGTGAAGCGATCACATGGTCGCGCACGGTCAATGCCAATTCCGCGCAAGCCTATTGGTCTTATCTCGAGCGCTATCCCCATGGCCCTCATGCGGGCGATGCGCGCCGCCGCCTGTCGCGTCTGGCTGCACCCCTGCAGCCCCCGCCAAGCTATTCTGCCTATGCTTATGATGTGGCACCCCCGCCGCCCGATGAGCTGGTTTATTTCGACAGTCCAAGCCCCGTCTATATCGAGACCTATGCCGCACCACCGCCGCCGGTTTACTTCCTGCCGCCGCCGCCGGTCTGGTATCGCCCCCCGCCGCCACCTGCCTATGAAGTCTATGATTCGGCTTATTTCCTGCCGCTGCCCGCTGCTGCGCCCCCGCCGCCCTGGTGGTCGCCGCCAGCCTATGTCGTCGCCCCGCCCATCTATGAGCGTCGGCCCGGCATCAATCCTTATGTGGCAATTCCCGCAGCTTTGGCCGCCGGTATCGCGGCTGGCGCGATCATCGCCAATCGCCGTCCCAGCTGGACGCAGCGTCAGGGCTTCACGCCCCCGCCGCAGCCCCCCGGCGGTGTCACAACCTTCAACAGCGCGCCGACCACACGCACAGCTGTCGTGCCGCCGCCCACCGCAACGCCGCCGCGCCCGTTGAACCAGATCGTCAATCAGCAAGGCTTGCCGCAAACGCAGGTGCAGGCGCCCGTCTCGCGCGTGGCACCGTCTGTCGCGCCCTCCGTCCCCGCACCCAGCATTGCCCCCGCGATCGCGCCCACAGGCCAGCGTCCCGTGCCCAATGCAACAGGCGATCTGCAAAAGGGCGCCCCCGCACCAGGCCAGCGACTGGCTCCGCAACCGGGTCAGCAACCCGGTCAGCCGCCTATCCAGCCCATGACCGGCAGGCCGCCGCAAGGGAGCAACGCCTTGCCCTCTGGCTCAGCTTTGCCCTCTGGCTCGGCCTTGCCCAATACGCGCGGCCTTGTCGCGCCCACCGCACCAAGCCCCACACCGACACAGCCCCCGACAGGTGGGGCGCGTCTGGCACCGGGTGAAGTGCGCAAGCCCGATATCGCTCCAACCCGACCAGGGGATCGCTTCGAGCCGCCGCGCACCACGCTGCCGGCTGGTCGCAATCTCAATGCGCCCGCCGGCAATGTGCAGACGCCCAATGAAAGGCCGATGGTGTCGACACCAACGCCTGCACAACAGCAGCGTTTTGCGCCCAATACAGCGCCGCGTTATGTGCCGCCTCAGGCTGCACCCCAACAACGCAGCGCGCCCAGCGTGACGCCATCTGCGCCCGCGCGGCCTGCCTATCAGCCGCCACAGGTTCAGCAGCGCCCGCAGCCGCAGCCTCAGATGCAGCGTCCGCAGCCCCAGCCTCAGCCGCAAATGCAGCGTCCACAGCCACAACAGCAGATGCAGCGCCCGCAGCCGCAGCCTCAGATGCAGCGTCCGAGCCCGCCGCCGCAAGCCGCGCGCCCGGCAGCCCCGCCCCCGCAACAGCCCAAGCGCGCTTGCGGTGGACCCAACCAGCCCAAATGCTGAACCCATAAAAAACGCGGCCTCCAGGGGCCGCGTTTTCATTTATGCAGGAAGCGCGATTATTTCAGTCGCGCGATCAAGCTCGATGTATCCCAGCGCGCACCGCCTTGGCGTTGCACTTCGGCATAGAATTGATCGACCAAAGCTGTGACCGGCAATTGCGCGCCATTGCGACGCGCCTCGGACAGGCAGATCGACAGATCCTTGCGCATCCAATCCACCGCAAAGCCAAAATCAAACTTGCCTTCATTCATTGTGGCGAACCGATTTTCCATCTGCCAGCTCTGCGCTGCGCCTTTGGAAATGACCTCGATCACGCCATCCACATCAAGCCCCGCCTTTTGGGCAAAATGAATGCCCTCCGACAAAGCCTGCACCAAACCACCGATGCAGATTTGATTGACCATTTTGGTGAGTTGTCCGCTGCCTGCAGGCCCCATCAGACGGCAGGCGCGCGCAAAAGCACCGATCACCGGTTCCGCCTTGGCATAGACATCGCCATCACCGCCGCACATGACGGTCAGCGCGCCATTTTCAGCACCCGCTTGCCCGCCTGAGACCGGCGCATCAATGAAGCCAAAGCCCGCCGCTTTGGCGGCTGCATAAAGTTCGCGCGCCACATCGGCAGAGGCCGTCGTATGGTCGATAAAGACCGCGCCTTTGGCCATGCCCGCAAAAGCGCCATCCGCGCCAAGTGTCACCTGTCGCAAATCATCATCATTGCCGACGCACGCAAAGACGAAGTCCTGCCCCTGCGCGGCCTCGCGCGGGGTGCGCATAGCTGTGCCGCCATGGGTCTTGGCCCAGTCCTGCGCCTTGGTGAAAGTGCGGTTATAGACCGTCACCTCATGGCCGCCCTTGGCCTTGAGATGGCGGGCCATGGGAAAGCCCATCACGCCCAGACCGATGAATGCGACTTTTGCCATCCTGACGTCCTCCAGCTCCAGCTCAGTGGGGCGACTTTCCACCAAGCCACGCCCGCGCACAAGGCGGCAGCTGTGCGTTAACGCGCTTCAACCACGTTCGTGAGGCGGGCGTTAAGTTTTTGGGGCGCATGGTGGCGGCAACAGTGTATTGCGTGCGTCAGGCGAGTTCCACATGAGCCAAGTCACCGAGGACGCGGGTTGGGCCAATTCAGCCACTCCCGCCGCATTGCGCCCCCCGCTGGCGCAGGCGACCCTCTTGCGTTTGTTTTGCATCAGCCAGCTCAAAGGCGCTGGCGTTGGCCTGACCCTGTGCCTGTCGAGCGCCGTGCTCGCCCTGTTCTATGCGCCCGCGCTTGATGTGCTGGCTTGGCTCTCGCTCGTCATCGGCAGCCTCTATCTCATGCAACGCAGCGCAAGGCGCGTCTTGGCTGAGCCCGGCAGCGATGCCAATCTGTGGACCCTGCGTCTGGCGAGCATTGGCGCGCTGCAGTCCTTGCTGCTCGCAGGCCTGTTGCTGCTGCCCGTGCAGATGAGCACTGTCGCGCATACATTCCTTGTCGGCACATTGTTGATGCTGACCTGCCTCATCAGCCTGCATGCGATTGCCCTGCCCATCGCCTTTCACGCAACGCTCGCACCTGCGACACTCGCCATGGCGGGCTTTCTCATCAAGGCGCAGGGCGCAGAGGGTTTGCCCCTGACCGCTGTGTTGCTATGCGCCTATCTCTGCCTTGCGCTCTTTGCCAGCCAGCAGCGCGCGGCGATGGAAGAGACCTTCAGCGCGCAGGCCGATCAACAAAGCCTGCAGGGCGAATTGCAGCGTGCCTTTGAACGCGCCAATGAAGCGCGCCGTCTGGCCGAAGAAGCCAGCCTTGCCAAATCACGCTTCCTTGCCACAATGAGCCATGAATTGCGCACACCGCTCAATGCCATTCTGGGCTTCTCGGAAGTCATGAAGAATGAGCTTTATGGCGCGCATGTCGTCAAAGCCTACAAAGATTATTGCAATGACATTCATGCCAGCGGCTCGCATCTTTTGACGCTCATCAATGAGATCCTTGATCTGTCGCGTGTTGAGGCTGGCCGTTATGACCTGCAGGAAGAAACGGTCATGCTTGGCACGGTGGCGCAAGAGTGCCAGCATTTGATGGAGCTGCGCGCCAACGAGCGCGAGCAGACAATCATCACTGCGATTGAGCCGACATTGCCCGGCCTGTGGGCAGATGGGCGCGCCTTGCGTCAGGTGACGCTGAACCTGCTCAGCAATGCGATCAAATTCACCCCTGCTGGCGGGCGCATTGAATTGTGCGTCGGTTGGACCGCCAATGGCGGCGCTTATTTGAGCGTGCGCGACAATGGACCGGGTATTCCAGCTGATGAGATTCCGCTGGTTCTCTCCTCTTTCGGGCGCGGCACCAATGCGCAAAAGAGTGAAGAGGCTGGCTCCGGCCTTGGCCTGCCCATCGCCAAGAGCTTGGTGGAATTGCATGGCGGGCGCTTTGCCATTCACTCCAAACTTGGTCAGGGCACACAGGTTATTGCCGTGTTCCCGCCTGAGCGCGTGATGACGCAGGGCAAGAAACTCTCTGCAGCTGCCTGATGCAGCTTTTGATGGGCTGCGCTATCCTCCCCTGATGGAGGATGCGCAATGCCCGCTTTCAAAACAACTCTCGCCTGCCTATGTCTGAGCCTGAGCCTTGTGAGCGCGCAAGCGCAAGAGGCTGCACCCCCACGCAGCCCGCCGCAGCCAAGCCGCCCCGCAGGCGAAGCACTGCCGCCCCTGCCCACCGCCTCCACCACACGCCACAAACTTGAACTGCAAGGCCGCACGCTCGAATTTAGTGCCCATGCTGGCACGCTGCGCCTGTTCGATGCCACTAACGGCACACCCCATGCCGACATGGCCTATATCGCTTTCACGCGCGATGGTGCGCCGCGCGACAGACCGGTGACTTTCATCTTCAATGGTGGGCCGGGCTATGCATCGGGCTGGCTCAATCTTGGCACGCTCGGCCCTTGGCGCATTGATATGACGATGGCCGCCGCGCGTCCTTCTGCAAAGCCAGAGCTTCTGCCCAATGCGCAAACATGGCTCGACTTCACCGATCTTGTGTTTCTTGATCCTGCAGGCACGGGCTATAGCCGCGTGCTCGGCAATGATGAGGTGCGCAAATCGCTGTGGAGCATACAGGGCGATGTGAATGCGCTTGCAGTTACCATTCGCCGCTGGGTGCAGGCCAATGGGCGCGAATTGTCGCCCAAATTCATCTTGGGCGAAAGCTATGGTGGCTTCCGTGCGCCCAAGATCGCGCATGTGCTGCAAAATGATCAGGGCATCGGCATCAATGGTCTTGTGCTCGTTTCGCCCGTGCTCGACTTCGCGCGCTTTGATGCCTCTGGCTCGGTGCTGGGTCATGTCGCGCGTTTGCCAGCTATGGTGGCTGTGGCGCGCGAGCGTCAAGGGCCGATCACGCGTGACAGCCTCAAAGATGTGGAGGCCTATGCGCGCGGTGAGTTCTTGAGCGATCTCATGCGCGGGGTGAATGACAAAGACGCTCTCGCGCGTCTGGCTAAACGCGTCAGCGGCCTCACTGGTCTTGATGAAAGCTTGGTGCGGCGCTTGGGCGCG
The DNA here is from genome assembly GCA_947454485.1 of Beijerinckiaceae bacterium. GTDB lineage: Bacteria > Pseudomonadota > Alphaproteobacteria > Rhizobiales > Beijerinckiaceae > Terripilifer. The sequence continues at coordinate 178,207 of CANGJJ010000003.1, read as the reverse complement.
CGCATTCCGGTCGAGACTTTCGCGCGCGAGATCAACCGCACAGAGGGGCGCGTGTCGAGCCTTTATGATGGCAATGTCACAGGGCTCGATCCGGCGCCCTTCTCAACCCACAACCAAGCTGAAGATCAATTGCGCCTTGGCCTTCATGCGCCGATCACGCAGGCCATGCTCGATCTGTATCGCAGCAAGCTGAATTGGGTGGTGGAGAATGGCCGCTATCAATTCATGAATGAGCAAGCCGGTCGCCAGTGGGATCGTGGACGTGGTGCGGAGGCGGTGAGCGATCTGCGCCAAGCCATGGCGCTTGATCCGCAACTGCGCGTACTCGTTGCGCACGGGCTCACAGATCTTGTGACGCCCTATTTTGAAACGCGCATGGTGCTCGACCAAATCCCTGAGACCGGCGCGCCCGGACGCATGATCTTTGAGACCTATGCGGGCGGACATATGCTCTATGCGCGCGAAGCCTCGCGGATCAAATTCCGCGAGGATGGACGTAAACTGATCGAGGGTCGCTGATCAGTCTTTCTTGAGATTGCGATCCGCACCGCCCGACAAAATGCTGCGCGCCTGCTCGATGACTTCGCGCGGGGCTGCATAAATATCGGCGATGAGCTTGGCCGCATCTTCGCCAGACACGGGCGCGATCTCCAGCGACATAGCTTTGGCCTCAGCCAAGAAGGCAGGATCGCTCAGCGTCTCCATGAAAGCCTTGCGCAAAGCATCGCGGCGCGCGGGCGGAATGCCAGGAGGCGCTGCGAAGGGACGCGCGATGACCTGACGACCCACGATCAAACGAATGATGGCTTTATCGGCATCTGTTTTCGCAAGCTCGTAAGCTGATGGAACATCAGGCAAATCTGCGCTGCGCTCGAGGCCCAGCTGAACCAGAACCGAGAGTTTGTTCGGCCCCGACACCCAATCAGGCCGCGTGGCTTTGATCGACGACCACGACCAACCGCAGCGCCCGTCCACTTCGCCGCGCTCAGCTGCGAGCGTCATATCATTGCCGCCGGGATAGCCCGTGACGATCTTGAGTTTCGCGCCGAAGATGCCGCGCACCATGAGCGCATAAGTATCAGGATCAGAGCCAGCAGCTTCGCCACCGAGCGTTGACTCTTTGGTCAGGAAGTCGGCCCAGTTTTTCACCACCGCGCGGGGCATGACCGCACAGACGCTGACTTCATTCGAGGCTGAGCCAATCCATGTGAGCTTGGTTGCATCATATTGCACTTTGGCCGTGCCAATCAGCGGCTCCATCGGCAGGCCACGACTGAAGGTCGCGATCACCGTGCCGTCTTTGGGGGCGACTGCGTAGAGATAATTGGCAGAGGCGACAGACCCAGCACCGGGCATATTGTTGACGATGACGGTCGGATTGCCGGGAATATGTTTGCCGATATGGCGCGAGATGGCGCGCGCATAAAGATCATAACCACCGCCCGCACTATAGCCCACGATCATGGTGAAGGTTTTGCCGCGATAAAAATCGGCAACCTCATCAGCGCGCGCGGGCATCTGCATGACAAGGCTCGCGCCTGCCGCAACACCCAGAGCCAGTTTCAATATGCGATTCATCTGCTCTCTCCCGTTGGGGAGAGACTAGGCCAGAGGGTCACACCCTGCCAAGAGCGCGCGGAGCGCTCAGTGCGCCTTGCCCGGCACTTTGGCCTGTTCGAAGGTCGCCATATCGCTATGGCAGGCCAAGGCGGCCTTGATCAGGCCTGCCGCGAGGGCAGCTCCTGTTCCCTCGCCAAGGCGCAGACCCAGATCCAGAAGCGGCTTCTTGCCCAGACGCGCCAGAACATCGCCATGCGCGCCCTCCGCCGACAGATGGCCCGCAATGCAATGATCAATCGCAGCTGGGTCGAGCGCATGTAAAATGGCCGCTGCCGCTGTCACCACATAGCCATCGAGCACAACGGGGATACGCTCCATACGCGCTGCCATAATGGCGCCCGCAATGGCGGCGATTTCGCGCCCGCCCAAACGACGCAGAACTTCGAGCGGATCGCCCAAATGCGCGCGGTGCAATTCAACAGCGCGGCGCACAGCATCGACCTTGCGCTGCAAGCCTGCATCATCAACACCCGTGCCGCGCCCGACCCAATGGGCCGCATCGCCGCCATAGAGCGCGTGATAGATCGCAGCGGCAACAGTTGTATTGCCAATGCCCATCTCGCCCAGACAGAGCAGATCAGAGCCGCCCGCAATCGCCTCCATGCCAAATGCAAAAGTCGCCGCGCAGCCTGCTTCATCAAAAGCAGCATCCTGCGTGATGTCGGCGGTGGGATAATCAATCGCAAGTTCGAAGACTTTGAGACCAAGATCGAAGGTCGCGCAGATCTGGTTGATCGCCGCGCCGCCGGCGGCAAAATTATCCAGCATCGCGCGCGTGACCTCTTGCGGGAACGCCGAGACACCCTGCGCCACCACGCCGTGATTGGCCACAAAGACCGCCACCACCGGACGCGTGACAGCGGGCTTTGAGCGCGCCTGCCAAGCGGCCATATGTTCGACCAGCTCTTCCATACGCCCGAGCGAACCGGCGGGCTTTGTCAGCTCGCGGTCATGTGCGCGCACATCGTCAATAAAGCCATCGCCCGCTTGGGGCATGGTCTTGAGGAGAGCGCGAATATCGTCGAAGGGCAGGCCGGTGGCGGGCATGTGGTCCTCTTGCATGGGTTGGGCGGGTCATATCGGGATCGGGCGGGATTGCAAGGCCACAGCAATCAGCTATTGAGGCTTATGCGATTTCTGAGCGACCTTCTTGCCTGCCTGCGCTTCTATTCGCGCCTGCCCGTGCCTGTCCTTGCCTGGGAGACGCAGCCCCATGCGATGCTCGACTTTGCCAAAGCCATCCGCGCCCTGCCTTTGGCGGGGCTCATCATCGCCCTGCCCGCCGCCGGGCTTCTTTATGGCGCAGGCAAAATCCTGCCTCCTGAGCTGGCCGCTGGCCTTGCGCTGAGCCTGTTTGTGCTCACCACAGGGGCATTCCATGAAGATGGGCTGGCCGATACGGCCGATGGCTTTGGCGGTGGGCGCAGTATTGAGCGTAAGCTTGAGATCATGCGCGACAGCCGCATTGGTACATTCGGCGGGGCGGCACTGGTTCTGTCCCTGCTGCTGCGCTGGGCGGCGCTGGTCGCTTTGCTGAAAATGGGCCCCGGCCTTGCCGCCTGCGCCCTTCTGGGCGTGGCAGGCCTGTCGCGCTGGTGTGGCCTGTTGCCGCTCGCCCTTCTGCCTGCGGCCCGCACCGACGGGGCAGCCTTTGCCGCTGAACGGCCCCAACTCTTGGCCTTGCTCATCGCGCTGGCCCTGTCGCTCGCCCTGCTCGCTCTGCCTTGGGCGGCGGGCCTGCCGCTTACACGCTTGATTTTGGCTGCTCTTCTGGCGGGCGTGGCCGCCGCCGCCATGGCCGCGATCAGCCGCCGGCAGATCAAGGGCCAGACCGGGGATGTGGCGGGCGCGGCCCAGCAACTGGCCGAGATCACTTTTTTGCTCACCTTGCTGCTGCGCATTTGAAGCGTCAGCCCCAAGGCCCTAGGTTCACCCTATGAAGCGAATCGCGACACCCTGCGTCAGCCAGTGCTGGCTGAACCCCGTCCTTGGCCTGTGCGAGGGTTGCGGACGCACGCGCGATGAGCTGGCCAATTGGTGCTTCATCACGCAGGAGGAGCGCCTCGCCATCATGGCTGTCTTGCCCGAGCGGTTGCAGGCGCTGCGCCAGACTGTGGCGGAGCCTGTCGCCAAGGCTGTCTGACCGCGAGGTCTGCGATCAGCCGCGTCTCAATAGCCAAGCAGGCTCGCGATGAAGCGCAGTGAGACCAGCAGCAAGAAAGTGCCAAAGGCCCGCTCCAAAGTGCGCTTCTTCATCGCATGGGCGAATTTGACGCCGATCGGTGCCGTGAGCACCGAGACAGGCGCAAAGAGCGCAATACCAATGATCGAGACATAGCCGAGCGAAATCGGCGGCAGGCCGACTTTGTCAAAGCCAGCGGCCATATAGCCAATCGCGCCGGGGATGGAGATGATGACGCCCATGCCCGCTGATGTGGAGACAGCTTGGTGAATGGGGCGGCTGTAGAAATTCATCAGCATGGTCGAGATCTGCCCACCGCCAATGCCCATCAAGGATGACAAAATGCCGATGCCAAAACCATAGACCTTCATCAACAGGCCCTTGGGCATATCGGTGCCAAAGCGCCATGGCAGATCGAACAGCAAGCGCGCAGCATTGAGCAGCGCGACAAAGACGAAGACCATTTTAAACACGGCGGGCGATGAATAGCGCGCAACCGCTGCGCCCACGAGCACACCGACAATCGCGGGGATGGCCCAAGCGCGCAGAATATCCATATCCACAGTGCCGCGCGCTTTATGCGCCTGGAAGGAGCGGATCGAGGTGGGGATGATGATGGCGAGCGATGTGCCAACGCAGAGCGGCATGCGCACATCTTCGGGCGTACCCATGATGCGGAAGAGTTCGTAGAGAACCGGCACAATCAAAGCGCCACCGCCCACGCCAAAGACGCCAGCCAGAATGCCGGTCAATGCGCCAGCACCAGCCAGTGCCACGGCCAGAACCGCCAAATCACCAAGAGGGATGTCGAACATGGGGAAACCTTCCGCGTTTCCCCTCTTGTGCGCAAAAGCTGGCCTCAGCGCAACCGCAAAGCTCTGCCGTGAGGGCGCATCGCCCCACATTTCCCGGCAGAAGCTGCTGTATGGGGCGCAAATAAACTCAGCATGTCGGGCTCAGACAAGCACGTCCCGCGAGACGAGCTTGAGCGCATCGCGCAAAACCTCGCTCCCCGCGCCGCGCTTCACAGCCTCCGTCGCCAGATGCCTGCGCCATGCGCGCGCACCGGGCATGCCCACAAACAGACCCAACATATGGCGCGTCATATCCGCCAAGCGGACACCGCGCGCGAGCTGACGCTCGACATAAGGCAGATAGGCTTCGACCATTTCAAAAGGCGAGCTGAGCGGCGCTGGCGTGCCAAAGAGCAAGGGATCGACTTTGAGCAAAATATCTGTGTCGTGATAGGCCGCGCGGCCAATCATCACACCATCGAGATGTGCCATTTGCTCTTGCGCAGATTCAATCGTCGCAAAGCCGCCGTTGATGGCAATCGGCGTTGCGGGACAATCGCGCTTCAACTGATGAACGAGCGGATAATCAAGCGGGGGAATATCGCGATTCTCTTTCGGCGAAAGTCCCTTCAACCAAGCCTTGCGCGCATGAACAATGAGCGCATCAGCGCCTGCATCAATCACGCTTTGTGCCATAGCCCAAAGCGCCTCGCGTGGCTCTTGGTCATCAACACCAATGCGGCATTTCACGGTGACGGGAATCTTCACGGCCGATTTCATCGCAGCAACACAGTCGCCAACCAGTTTGGGCTCGCGCATCAAACAAGCGCCAAAGGCCCCGTTCTGCACACGGTCCGACGGGCAACCGCAATTGAGATTGATCTCTTGATAGCCATAGTCTTCGCAGATACGCGCACAAAGCGCGAGCTTGTCAGGCTCTGAGCCACCCAGCTGCACAGCCAGCGGATGTTCGGCCTCATCAAAACCCAGCAGACGTTCGCGGTCGCCATGGATAATCGCGCCCACGGTGACCATCTCCGTATAAAGACGCGCATGGGTCGTGGCGAGGCGATGCAGTGACCGGCAATAGCGGTCACTCCATTCCATCATCGGCGCAACGCTGAAGGTCCATGGGGAGATCTGCGACATGGCCATGCCTATAGCGCCTGTCTGGCCGACCCGCAAACACGACTTGAACGGAGCCTTGCGAAGGCGCTTTCAAAGTTTGATCCCGCGCAAGGCGACAGCAGCAGCGGGCTGAAAAACTGACACCAAGTGAAATGGCTCAGCTTGCTGCTGGGCGGCGGGCGGGATCATCATCACCGACCCGGCAAATGGAAGGAATGGCACATGGCGATCAAGGATCTTCTGGTTCATCTCGACACGAGTGATCGCGGCGCGAGTGTGCGTGATTACGCCTTGTCGCTCGCCACTGAAATGGGCGCGCATCTGACAGCCGCAGGCCTTGTGCTTGAATATGTGCCGCCCGCCTCCTTCATGGGCGAATATCCATATGACATTATGGCAGAGGCGATGGACCAAGCGCGCGACGTGGCGGAGAAAGCCTATCTGTCGTTCCAATCTGCCGCGCCCTCGCAGGTGCATACAGATCTCGTCATGATACAGGCGATCTCTGGACAAGCACGCGAAGACTTCGGCCGTTTGGCGCGCCATTTCGACATGACCATCGTTGGCCAAGGCGATGGTGAAACCGGCAGTGATGATGAGTTGATGGCCGAGGGCGCTTTGTTCCGCTCGGGCAGGCCTGTGTGCATCGTACCGAATATCCACAAAGGCGCAGCCAAATTCGGCAAGGCGATGGTCTGCTGGGATGGTGGCCTGCCCGCGGCGCGCGCCATTGCCGATACGCTTGATGTGTTGAAACGCGCCGGCAAAGTGGAGATCGTCAGCATTGCCGGGCGCAATCTGCCCAATGAAGAGCTGCCGGGCTTCAACATCACCCGCCATCTGTCGCGTCACGGCATCTCAGCCACATTGAAGAAACTGCCAGCCGCTGAGGATATTGGCGCGACCCTGCTCTCCCATGCCGCTGACACGGGCGCGGATTTCATGGTCATGGGCGGCTATGGTCATTCGCGCCTGCGCGAATTCGTGCTGGGCGGCACCACCCGCACAATCCTCAATGCCATGACCATTCCGGTGTTTATGTCGCATTAAAGTTGGCGCCTTCCACAATGGTCTAAGGCCCACGCCCCGTTCAGCTCTTGTTTTCCGCCCGCTGTAGCCTAGCTTTGCAGGACCAACGGGCGGCGAACAGGAGGGCCAGGGTGGCCGAGGACATTATCCTCGAAACAAGAGGCCTGACGAAGGAGTTCGCCGGCTTTGTCGCCGTTCGCGATGTGAATCTGCGCATTCGTCGCGGATCCATCCATGCGCTCATCGGCCCCAATGGTGCGGGCAAGACCACCTGCTTCAATCTGCTGACCAAGTTTCTGCAGCCCACACGCGGCGAGATCTGCTATGAGGGCCGCGATATAACCGCCATGGCCGCTGCCGATGTGGCACGGCTTGGCCTTGTGCGCTCCTTCCAGATCTCCGCTGTCTTTCCCCATCTGACCGCGCTTGAGAATGTGCGGGTTGCTTTGCAGCGCAAGCGCGGGGGCAATTTTGATTTCTGGCGCTCCAAAAATGTGCTCAATAGTTTGAACGAGCGCGCTATGGCTCTTCTCGATGATGTTGGCTTGAGCGCTTTTGAAACGACAACCGCCGTTGAAATGCCCTATGGCCGCAAACGCGCGCTTGAGATTGCAACCACCCTCGCCCTTGATCCGCAGATGTTGCTGCTGGATGAACCCATGGCTGGCATGGGTCACGAAGATATTGAGCGCGTCGCTGATCTCATCCGCCGCGTCGCCAAGAACCGCACCGTCCTCATGGTCGAGCATAATCTGAAAGTCGTTAGCGATCTCTCCGACACGATCACCGTGCTGACGCGCGGCCAAGTGCTGGCTGAGGGGGATTATGAGACCATCAGCAACAATGCCGATGTGCAGCAAGCCTATCTCGGGGTCGCAGATGCCTGAGCCCAAAGTCATGCTCGATGTGCGCGATCTTCAGAGCTGGTATGGCGAAAGTCATATTTTGCACGGCGTTGATTTCAACGTGCGTGAAGGCGAGGTCGTGACCCTCATCGGCCGCAATGGTGCAGGCAAGACAACAACTCTCAAATCCATTATCGGCATGATCGACAAGCGCCAAGGCTCTGTGCGCTTTGAAGACCAAGAGATCATCGCCATGCCCAGCGAGCGCATTGCGCGCCTCGGCATTGCCTTTTGCCCTGAAGAGCGGGGCATTTTCGCCAGCCTCAATGTGATGGAAAATTTGCTTCTGCCCCCGCACGTGCGGCCCGGCGGCTTGAGTGTCGAGCAGATCTTTACGCTCTTTCCCAATTTGAAAGAACGCCGCAGCAGCCCCGGCACCAAACTGTCAGGCGGCGAGCAACAGATGCTCGCCATTGGCCGCATTCTGCGCACGGGCGCGCGTTTGCTGATGCTCGATGAGCCGACCGAGGGTCTCGCCCCCGTCATCATCCAGCAAATTGGTGCGACCATTGCGCGATTGAAGCAAGAGGGTTTCACCATTTTGCTGGTGGAGCAAAACTTCCGCTTTGCCTCAACCGTGGCAGACCGTTTCTATGTGATGGAACATGGGCGCATCATCGACACATTCGCAACGCCTGATCTGCCGCAGAATATTCACAAATTGCATGATTATCTTGGTGTGTAACTCATAGGGGGAAACTATGACGCGTTTATCTGCTGTTTCCGCACTGGCTCTCGCATTGGCCGCGAGCAGCGCCATGGCGCAAGACAAAAATATCAAGATCGGTGTGCTTGATGATATGTCCGGCATCTATGCCGATGTGGGCGGCGCAGGCTCTATTCTGGCCGCGCAAATGGCGATTGAAGATTCGGGCCTCGCCAAAAAAGGCTGGACGATTGATGTCATCTCCGCAGACCATCAAAACAAGCCGGACATCGGCGTCAATATTTCTCGCCAGTGGGCCGATAAGGACCGCGTCGATGGCATCTTTGGTGTCTTGAATTCGGGCGTCGCACTGGCCGTGAATGGCGTCGCGAAAGAAAAGAACCTTGTCTATATGAATTCGGGTGCCGCAGCGGCTGATCTCACCAATGCACAATGCACCCCCAATACGGTCCACTGGACCTATGACACTTATCTGCTCGCCAATGGCACGGGCAAGGCTGTGGTGAAGAGCGGCGGCGACAGCTGGTTCTTCATGACAGCTGATTATGCCTTCGGCCACGCGCTTGAGCGCGACACGACCGCTGTCATCACCGCCAATGGTGGCAAGGTTGTAGGCTCTGTGCGCCATCCGCTTAACAATTCGGATTTCTCCTCCTTCTTGCTGCAGGCGCAATCCTCCAAAGCCAAGATCATCGGTCTTGCCAATGCGGGCGGTGACACAACCAATACGGTGAAACAGGCGGCTGAATTTGGCATTACCAGCGGCGGGCAAAAGCTCGCGGCCCTCCTGCTCTTCATCTCTGATGTTCATGCATTGGGCCTGAAAATGTCGCAGGGCCTCATCTTCACCACGACCTTTTATTGGGACATGAATGATGGCACACGCGCTTTCACCAAGCGTTTTTCTGAGCGTATGAAGAACAAGCAAGTGCCGACCATGGTGCAGGCTGGCGTCTATGCCTCTGTACTGCACTATCTCAAATCACTTGAGGCGATGGGGACCAATCCGCATGATGGCGCGAAGGTCGTGGCACAGATGAAGTCCATGCCGACGGATGATCCATTGTTCGGTAAGGGTGTCATTCAGCCCAATGGCCGTAAGGTTCACCCCGCCTATCTGATGGGCATCAAAAGCGTCGAAGAGTCCAAAGCGCCGTGGGATTATTACAAGCTGATCGCCACCATTCCTGCCGAAGAGGCCTTCACGCCTCTCGACAAGAGCACTTGTGCGCTGTTGAAACAATAAGTCAGACGGCCGCCCTCACAAGGGGCGGCCACTCACTGAGGTTGATGTGAATACGCAAGCCCTCTTTGCCCAGCTTCTCGTGGGCCTGATCAATGGATCCTTTTATGCACTGCTGAGCCTGGGGCTCGCGGTGATTTTCGGCATGCTCAATATCATCAACTTCGCCCATGGCGCGCTCTATATGATGGGCGCATTCTGCGCTTGGTTTTTGCTGAATGTGGTCGGGCTGAACTATTGGTTTGCACTTGTCTTCGTGCCGCTCATCGTGGGCTGTGTTGGCATGGTGATTGAGCGCACCATGCTCAAGCGCCTTCAAGGCCTCGACCATCTCTATGGATTGCTCCTGACTTTTGGTCTGGCCCTGGTCATTCAGGGCGTCTTTCAAAATTACTTCGGCTCATCGGGCCTGCCCTATGCAATCCCGTCACAACTGACGGGTGGGCAGAATCTCGGCTTTATGTTCTTGCCCAATTATCGCGCTTGGGTCGTTGTCTTCTCGCTCATCATCTGTCTTGCCACCTGGTATGGAATCGAGAAAACAAAGCTCGGCTCTTATCTGCGCGCTGCCACCGAAAATCCGCAGCTGGTGCGCGCTTTCGGCATCAATGTGCCGCGCATGATCACGCTGACTTATGGTTTTGGTGTTGCCCTCGCGGCTTTGGCAGGTGTGCTCTCCGCCCCCATCAATCAGGTGCGCCCCTTGATGGGAGCTGATCTCATCATCGTTGTCTTTGCGGTTGTCGTCATCGGTGGCATGGGCTCGATCATGGGCTCCATCGTCACGGGTTTTCTGCTCGGCCTGCTCGAAGGTCTCACCAAATATTTCTACCCCGAAGCCTCCAACACCGTTGTGTTTGTCGTCATGGCCATCGTGCTTTTGGTGAAGCCCAATGGCCTGTTCGGGAGGACATGAGGTGAAGCTGCAAGCCCGCACCCATGCGCAGACCATTGCCTTTGTCCTTATGACGGGCCTACTCGCCTGCGTGCCCATGATTGGCATCTATCCCTACTTCGTCATGCAAGCGCTGTGCTTTGCGCTCTTTGCCGCCTCCTTCAATCTGCTTATCGGCTATGGCGGCCTGCCCTCTTTCGGCCATGCGATGTTTCTGGGGACCGCGGGCTATGCGAGTGCGCATGCCGCAAAAGTCTGGGGCTTTCCACCAGAGGCCGCGATCATTCTGGGCACATTGGCCGCCGCTGGCGCGGGTGTCATCACGGGGGCTTTGGCCATTCGCCGTCAGGGCATCTATTTTTCGATGACGACGCTCGCCTTCGCGCAGATGCTCTATTTCTTCTATCTGCAAACGCCCTTCACCCATGGCGAAGATGGCATCCAAGGTGTGCCGCAAGGCATCTTTCTTGGGCTGATTGATCTGAGCAAAGTGCTGAATCTCTATTATGTCGTGCTGGGGATTTTTCTCGCGGGCTTTGTGCTGATCTATCGCATCATCCATTCGCCCTTCGGCGAGATCCTCAATGCCATTCGCGAGAATGAGCCGCGCGCCATTTCTCTGGGCTACAAAACCGAGCGTTACAAATTGGCGGCCTTTGTTCTGTCTGCTGGCCTCGCGGGGCTTGCGGGCGCGACCAAAGTCATCGTCGCGCAAAATGCATCCCTGACCGATGTGCATTGGACCATGTCGGGCGAAGTGGTGTTGATGGTGTTGCTCGGCGGGCTTGGGACCATCTATGGCCCGATTCTGGGGGCTTTCATCATCATCGCCATGCAGCAATATTTTGCGGGCTTTGGGCAATGGGTGCTGGTGATCCAGGGCCTCATCTTCATCGCCTGCGTCCTCGTTTTCCGCCGGGGTATTATTGGCGAATTGGCGCATGCGCTCAAAATCCGCCTCTGATCTGCCGACGGGGCGAGCCGCTGCTCTTGTGTGAGCGCGGCCCGCCCCGTCATGCTTTAGCCCGGATCTGCCACAAAGCCAGCCTTGTTGATCGCATCAACGGCTGCAGCCTCGTCATTGTCAGATGTATCGCCTGAGACACCAATCGCGCCGACGATCTTCTTATTCGCATCGCGAATGATCACACCACCGGGAACGGGAATGACATTGCCATCGGCAAGGCCGTTCAGCGCATTCACAAAATGGGGACGCTCGCCCACCATATTATTCATGCGGCGACTGGGCATGCCAAAGGCGACCGCGCCATAGGCTTTGCCGAAAGCCACGCGCCAGCGCATGAAGGTCGTGTTGTCCTCGCTGGCAGCGGCGCGCACCGAGCCATCTGCGCCCAGCACAACGACGGCCATTGGGTTAAAATTATGCGCGCGGCAATAGGCCAGCGTGTCTTTGAGCATGGTTTGAGCAACAGCAAGCGTGAGTTCTGACATAGTCCCCCCTTTCACAGTGGTTAAGATACACGTTGGCAATGACGCGCAGCCCCGTCAAGCGGGATTGGCCCGAAGATCACCTTCTGCTAGGCTTTGAACATGTCTGATCTTCTGCAGCGACAGCTCCTCATCAAGCACGCCCGCGCCCTGATTTCTAAAGGGCTGACGCAGGGCACTTCCGGCAATCTCAGCCTGCGTGATGGTGAAGCTATGCTGATCACGCCCAGCGGCGTTCCTTATGAAGAGCTGGAGCCTGCCTCTATCGCGCGCATGGCCCTGAAGGGCGATGGTGCATGGGAAGGACCACTGAAACCCTCCAGCGAATGGCGTTTCCATCTCGATATTCTGCGCGCACGGCCTGATGTGAATGGCGTTGTGCATGCCCATTCTACCTATGCAACGGTGCATGCCATTTTGCGCCGTCCGATCCGCGCGGTTCATTATATGATCGCAGCCTTTGGCGGCGCAGAGATCGCTTGTACTGATTATGCGCCCTATGGCACGCCCGAACTCTCAGCGCTCGCCATTGAAGGGCTCGGGCAAAAGCACGGCGTGCTGCTCGGCAATCATGGCATGATTGTTACGGGCGCTAATCTGGATGAGGCGATGATGCGCGCGGTCGAGTTGGAGACTCTCGCCCAGCAAAGCTATCTCGCATCACTCGCCGGCACGCTCGTCATCCTTCCCGATGAGGAGGTGATGCGCACCGTCGAGCGATTCAAATCCTATGGCCGCAAAGCTCAGGATCACGAAACCTAATCACCACACGCCCGTATTGGGCATGCTGGTCCAGGGCTCTTGCGGGGCCAGCGCATCGCCGCGCTGCAACAGCTCGATTGAAATATGATCAGGCGAGCGGATGAAAGCCATGCGGCCATCGCGCGGGGGGCGATTGATGGTGACGCCTGCCTTCATCAAACGGTCGCAGGTCGCATAGATATCTTCGACCTCATAGGCCAGATGGCCAAAATTACGGCCGCCCGAATAGGTCTCAGGATCCCAGTTATAGGTCAGCTCAACGAGGGGGGCACGGCGCTCACGGCCTGCGGTCACATCTTCGGGAGCGGCGAGAAAAATGAGCGTGAAACGTCCCTGCTCGCTTTCAACCCGGCGCACCTCTTCAAGGCCAAGCTTTTGGCAATAAAAATTCAGCGACTCTTCGACATTGGCGATACGGACCATGGTGTGCAGATAACGCATAGGACAAGCTCCGATTCTCAAGACATGCCCCAAGATCGCGGTTTCCCCGCCCTTGGCAAGGGGCACCCTCCCCTTGAATGATGGAAACAACCCGCGTTTCAGGCTAACCAGAGGCGCGAAAGGAATCATGAATGAGCGACAATCACGCCCTCAAAGAAAAAGCCGCCCTTGCCTCGATTGGCGCCAGCGCATTGCTGACAATCGGCAAGCTGGTGGCTGGCATTTTGTCGGGCTCGCTCGCGCTCATTTCTGAAGCCGGCCACGGGCTACTCGACACGGGCGCTACCATTCTGACCTATTTCGCTGTGCGCGTATCGGGCAAACCCGCCGATGACGAGCATCACTATGGTCATGGAAAAGTCGAAGCCGTTGCTGCTTTGGCTGAGACGGGTCTGTTGATGGTTCTCGCCGCTGCTGTCGTTTATGAGGCTGTTCATCGCTTGTTCGGGCCAGAGGCCGTTGCGATTGATGCAGGCTGGCCGGTCTTTGCTGTGCTCATCATCTCCATCGTGGTTGATCTGGTGCGCTGGCGCTCTTTGTCGCGCATCGCGCGCGAAACCAAGAGCGATGCCTTGGCCGCTGATGCATTGCATTTCTCCAGCGACCTGGTTGCCTCGGTCTGTGTGCTGCTGGGACTTGTTGCCGTGAATTTCGGCTTCAAACAAGGTGACGCTTTGGCCGCCATTGGCGTCTCGCTCTTCATCGCCATTGCAGGTTATCGCCTGGGCCGACGCACGATCGACACTTTGATGGATGCTGCGCCCGAGGGCATGACTGCCCTTGTGCGCGAGGTGGCGGAGGCTGTGAGCGGTGTCGTGCAAGTTGACAGTGTGCGTCTGCGCCCCGCTGGCGCGCAGGTCTTTGGCGAAGTCGGCATCATGGTCCCGCGCACCATGCCGCTCGAGCGTGTCGCCCATGTGAAGCAGGATGTGTCAGCTGCCATTGCGCGCGTTGCGCCCGAAGCAGAAGTTACCATCACAGCCAACCCCATTGCGCTGGATGATGAGAGTGTGCTCGAACTTGTCTTGCTGATCGCTGCACGGCGTCGCCTCGCGGTTCATCATGTGACCGTCCAAGAGATCGACGCGATTAAGTCCATCAGCCTCGATCTCGAGCTGGATGGCCGCATGAGCCTTGGCCGTGCGCATGAGATCGCCTCCTCGCTCGAAGAGGCGATCAAGGCAGAGCTGGGGCCTGATGTGGAAGTCGAGACCCATGTCGAGCCTCAAGAGATCGAAGAGCTGAGTGGGCGAGATGTAAGTGCGCAGCGCGGTGGCGAGATCTTGCAAGTCTTGGCGCAGGCCGCCGAAACAGGCCGCGTCATCCATGATGTGCATCATGTGCGTGTGCGCGAGACAGGCCAAGGTCTCGTCGTGAATTACCACTGCCGCGCTGATCAAACGCTCACCGTCGACGAGGTCCATGCGGCCGTAGACCAGCTCGACCGTAAGTTGCGCCAGACCATGACCCAAGTGAGCCGGGTCGTGGGCCATGCAGAGCCGCTGCGCTGACGGTGCATTCCCAATCGATATGGGCTAAACCTCAAAATCTGCATTTTTGGGGAAGCGAATCGCCTGATGACCTCGTTCATGTCACGCCCATTGCTCGTGCTCATCGCGGGGTTTCTCGTGCTCTTCATCGGAGGTGGTGCGCGCTTGGCCATCGGCCTCACGCTGCGCCCGATGGTGGAAGAGCTGAATTGGGGCCGCAACGAAATCGGTACAGCGGTTGCCGTCTTCCAGATCCTCACGGCCATCGCGGGCTTCTATGCCGGGCGCATCGCTGACTCAATGTCGCTGCGTCTCATTCTGGGCGCAGGCGTGGCGCTCGGCGGTCTCTCAATGGGGCTCATGAGTCTGGTCACAGAACCTTGGCACGCCTTCCTTCTCTACGGAATCGCTTTTGCTGTTGGTAATGGCATCGCCTCAACAACGCCGGTCGCCGTGATGGTGACGCGCGCCTATCCGCACAAGATCGGCATCGCCAATGCGATTGTTCTGGGCGGGATGTGTGTTGGTCAGCTTGTCGTCATCGCCGTTCTTGCCGCTGTGCTCGCAGGCATTGGCTGGCGCGAAGTCTTTATCTGGATTGGTGTCGCCCATTTCGCGCTCATCGCCATGATCGTTGCGGCCGTCCCCGGCAAAGCCGCCGTGGCACAACATCGCAAAGAACAATCCAGTGAGGGGCTGAGTTTGCGCCAGGCTCTGGCGACCAAGCAATTCTGGATGCTGGCCGGCATTTTCGCCATCTGCGGCTTCGACGATTTCTTTGTCACAACCCATGTCGTTGCCTTCGCGCAAGACCGGGGCCTTGATGCGTTCCTCGCGGGCAATCTGCTCGCCATCATGGGCTTTACTGGTCTGCTTGGCGTCTTGCTCGCAGGCGCATGGGGCGACCGTTCAGGCGTCACCATCCCCACTGTCGCCGCCTTTGTTACGCGCGTCGCTTGCTTCGGTCTTGTCGCTGTCAACCAATCTATGACCTCGGTTGCCATTTTCGCGCTGGTCTTTGGCATCACATTCTTGGCCACAGCGCCACTCACCGTTCTGTTTGTGCGCGACCATTTCGGCACCAAACATCTTGGGGCGGTTGGTGGTTTGATCACCATGATCCATCATATGTGCGGCGGCATTGGTGCCTGGCTGGGCGGCGTGGTCTTTGATGGCACGGGCGCCTATACGGGCGTTTTCATCACGATGTGCGTCGCCTCTGCTGTTGCGACACTCATGACGGTTGCGCTGTCACGGATGGGACCGCCAACCAAATTGCGAGCTTGAGGCGGCCAACGCTACAGCGAGGACAAGATGTTCGCTGAACTTCTCAAATCGAAGCGCTTCGCACCTTTGTTCTGGTGCCAGTTTCTTTCGTCCTTCAACGATAATTTCGTTCGCCAAATGTTGGCGATGATAATCTTGTTTCGCCTCGGCGATGAGCATGCCGGCGCGCTGATCACTCTGGCTGTGGGCATCTTCATCGCACCGACTTTAGTCTTGTCGGGTTTGGGCGGTGAGCTCGCCGACTCGCATGACAAGGCCTTCATTGCGCGCCGTCTCAAATTCGCTGAGATCTTCGTCCAGATGATCGCAGCCGCTGGCTTCGTCTTCGCCTCGCTGCCACTGCTCTATGCTGCACTCTTTGGCCTTGGTATCATCGCCGCGCTCTTCGGCCCGATCAAATATGGCATTCTGCCCGATCATCTGAAGACGGAAGAATTGCCCAGTGGCAATGCGCTCGTTGAGGGCGCAACCTTTCTTGCCATTTTGCTGGGGCTGATGGTGGGTGGCTATGCCGCGAGCCATGATCGTGCAGCTTCCATTGTCGTGCTGCAATTGATGGTGATTGCTGTTGCCTGCTGGCTCACCAGCCGCTTCATTCCAGCCACCGGCATAGCCTCTCCCAAACTGCGCATCGAGCGCAATATCTTTACCTCGACGGCGCGGCTGCTGCGCGATCTCAATCGCGATCGCCGCCTGTGGGTCGGCGGGGTTACTGTCAGCTGGTTTTGGATGCTGGCCGCCATCGCCCTGTCACTCGTGCCTATCATTGTGAAGACACGACTTGGCGGCGGCATGGAGGTGGAAACCGGAATCAGTGCGCTCTTTGCTATGGGGATTGGAGCAGGCTCGCTGCTCGCTGCAGTGATGGCACATGGGCGCATTCTTCTGCTGCCGGTACCGCTCTCCGGTCTTGCCATGAGTGCTCTGCTGCTCGATCTTTATATGGCGACGCGGAACCTGCCGAAAGCGTCGCAAGACATTGCTCTGCGCGATTTCTTAACCAGCGCGCTCGGCTTTAATATTAGCCTGGATGTTTTCGCCTTCGCCCTTATGGGGGGGATTTTCGTCGTGCCTGCCTTCTCAGCGGTACAGGCTTGGGCGAAAGAAGACAGTCGCGCGCGCGTCATTGCGGGCGTGAATATTCTCAATTCTGTTTTTATCGTTGGCGGCACAGTGCTTGTGGCAGGCTTGCAATTGGCAGGGCTTGAAGAGCCACTGCTGCTGTGCCTCCTGGGCCTTAGTACAATCGCCTTCTCCTTCTGGTTCTGGCGCAATAGTCCCACCAGCCTCACCAGCGATGCGCTCAATCTCCTCTTCCGTATTCTCTTCAGGATGGACGTGCGCGGGCTTGAGCATCTGCCGCCCAAAGGCGAGCGCTGCGTCATTGCACTCAACCATGTGTCCTTTTTGGACGCGCCGGTCATTCTCTCCATTCTCGAAGACAAGCCGCTCTTTGCGATTGATTGGCAGATTGCGCGCGCTTGGTGGGTGCGCCCCTTCCTTGGCATCGCACGCTGCTTTCCGATGGACCCTACCAAGCCACTTGCTTTGCGCAGTCTTGTCAAAGAGGTTCGCGATGGCGAGCGGCTCGTCATCTTCCCCGAAGGGCGGCTGACGGTCACAGGCTCCTTGATGAAAGTCTATGACGGCGCGGCCATGATCAGCGACAAGGCTGACGCACTCATCGTGCCTGTGCGCCTTGAAGGATTGGAGCGCACACCCTTTACGCGCCTCAGCGGTGTGCAGATACGCCGTGCGCTCTTCCCCAAAGTGCGCGTGACCTTTATGCCACCGCGCAAAATGGAGATCGACAGCAATCTATTTGGTCGCAAACGCAGGCTCGCGGCAGGTGCTGCGCTCTATGATGTCATGTCTGACCTGATCTTCGCGACGACACCAACCGATCGCACTTTGATCCAGGCTCTGAACGAGACCATGGCCAATATTGGCGGATCAAAGATTGTTCTGGAAGATCCGTTCACGGGCCAGCTCAGCGCACGCAAGATGATGATTGGTTCTGCAATTCTGGCGCGCAAATTCTGCAATATTGGTGTAGCGGGTGACGCTCTTGGTATTTTGCTGCCCAATGCCAATGGTGTTGCAGTGACCTTCTTTGCAGTACAGCAAGCGGGCCGTGTTGGCGCCATGCTCAACTATACAGCGGGTTCCGCCAATATTCGCGCGGCCTGTCACGCTGCGCGCATTCATCATGTCTTGACTTCCCGCGTCTTCATTCAAAAGGCCAATCTCGACTCTGTGATCGAGGAGCTGGCCAAGCAGACGCAAATTCATTATCTCGAAGACTTGCGCGCCTCCATCACCACCACCGAAAAATTGCGGGGCCTGCTGGAGCGCGGCAAGATTTTTGAACCCCGACATGCTGATGATCCTGCTGTCATTCTCTTCACGTCAGGATCAGAAGGGCTGCCCAAAGGCGTCGTTCTCACGCATCGCAATATTCTATCGAACCTCGCGCAGATTACCGCGCGTGTTGATTTGTCACCTGCTGACATCGTGTTCAACGCCCTACCTGTCTTCCATTCCTTTGGCCTGACGGGCGGATTGATGTTGAGTTTGCTGACGGGGATGAAGCTCTATCTCTATCCCTCGCCGCTTCACTATCGCCAGATCCCTGAGTTGGTCTATAGCAGCAATGCGACGATCTTGTTTGGCACCGATACTTTTCTGACTGGCTATGCGCGCATGGCCAATCCTTACGACTTCCGCTCCATTCGCCTGCTGGTCGCTGGCGCTGAACGGCTGAAAGATGAAACACGTCGCACTTATATGGAGAAATTCGGCGTTCGTATTTTAGAAGGTTATGGCGTTACAGAGACCGCGCCTGTGCTTGCCGTCAACACACCCATGTTCAACAAAGTTGGCACAGTGGGTCGCTTGATGCCCGGCATGGAGGTGCGAGTTGAGCCTGTGCCAGGCATTCATGAGGGCGGGCGTCTTTATGTGCGCGGCCCCAATGTCATGCTCGGCTATTATCGCACAGAGCGACCTGGCCATATCGATGAGCCTGCCGATGGCTGGCATGATACGGGCGATATTGTCAGCATTGATGAGGATGGATTTGTCACCATCAAAGGCCGCGCCAAGCGCTTTGCCAAGATCGCAGGCGAGATGGTCTCGCTGGCGGGGGTCGAACAAATCTGCGCAGATCTGTGGCCCGAACATGCGCCCGCTGTGGTCGCTTTACCAGACGATCGCAAAGGCGAAAAACTCGTCATGGTCACAACTTGGCCCGATGCAACGCGCGCGCAGGTACAGGCCTTTATGAAGGCGCAAGGCGCAACCGAACTGATGGTGCCAAGTGATGTGATCGTGATGGATGCTTTGCCGCTATTAGGCTCTGGCAAGACCGACTATATCGAGCTCGACAAATTTGTGCGGCGGCGTTTAGCTCTCAATGAGCTCACATCCAGGTCGTAACCAGTAAATCGGGACTGCCATCGTCAGGCAGACCAAATGGCGCAATATGGCCAACGCATCGGTATTGCGCCCGATCCTTGCACATGGCTCACCATAACATGCTGCCCGCCTTCGATTGCTAGCTACCCCTTGGCGGGCAGCCGTTAAGGCGGCATAACAGGGGCTCAAAGAGGATCGTTTCATGCGTACAGACACAGCCCAGCCCGTCCGCCTCGTTGATTATCGCGTGCCGGATTATCTGATCGACACGGTTGATCTTGATGTGCAGCTGCATCTCACGCGGACCCATGTGAAGGCGCGCTTGACGCTGCGCCCCCATCCGCAGGGCATCCCTCATGCACCGCTCATTTTGGCAGGCGATGGATTGACCGCACTCAGCGTGGCGCTGGATGGTATTCAGCTTGACCTTGGCAGCTTGAAGATCACACCAGACAGCCTCAACCTGACCGCACCACCAGCCCGCAGCTTTATACTGGAGATCGAGACGCAGATTGATCCTTCTGCCAATACGCAGCTCATGGGACTTTATCGCTCCGGCTCTGCCTATTGCACGCAATGCGAGGCAGAGGGCTTTCGCCGCATCACTTATTTCCTCGACCGTCCGGATGTGCTGAGCGTCTATACAACGCGCATCGAGGCAGAACGTGCTGAAGCGCCTGTTCTTCTGGGCAATGGCAATCTAGTGGAGAGCGGCTCGGTCAAGGGCACAACGCGCCACTATGCTGTGTGGCATGATCCTCACCCTAAGCCTGCCTATTTATTTGCGCTGGTAGGCGGTGATCTTGGTGTGATCCATGATCGCTTTACGACCATGTCGGGGCGCGATGTTGCGCTTGCGATCTATGTCGAACATGGCAATGAAGCACGCGCAGCCTATGCGATGGATGCTTTGAAGCGCTCAATGCGCTGGGATGAAACGGCCTTTGGCCGCGAATATGATCTGGATATTTTCAACATCGTCGCCGTCTCTGATTTCAATATGGGTGCGATGGAGAATAAGGGCCTCAATATTTTCAACGATAAATATGTGCTGGCTCTTCCGCGCACTGCGACCGACCAAGACTATGGCCATATCGAAGGCGTCATTGCGCATGAATATTTCCACAACTGGACCGGCAATCGTGTCACATGCCGCGATTGGTTTCAGCTGTGCCTCAAAGAAGGGTTGACCGTCTTTCGTGATCAGGAATTTTCCAGCGACATGCGCTCGCGCGTGGTCAAGCGCATCGCTGATGTGCGCACATTACGCTCCGCGCAGTTCCCTGAAGATAGTGGCCCACTTGCACATAATGTGCGGCCTGAGACCTATCTTGAGATCAATAATTTCTACACGCCCACTATTTATGAAAAGGGTGCAGAGATTATCCGCATGTTGAAAGCTCTCATCGGAGCTGAGGCGTTTCGTGCGGGTATGGATCTTTATTTCGAGCGCTGCGATGGCACAGCTGCGACGGTGGAAGATTTCATCGCCTGCTTTGCGCAAGCCTCTGGGCGAGACCTTAGCCACTTCATGATGTGGTATTCGCAAGCCGGCACACCGCTCGTCAGCGTCACCAGCCAATATGATGCAGCTGCCAAGACCTTCACGCTCAATCTGTCGCAGATGACGCCGCCTACGCCAGGCCAGTTGCACAAGCAAGCGCTCGTCATTCCTGTTGCGCTCGGCCTTGTTGGCGCAAATGGTGCAGACATGGCATTCACCTCCAAAGATGCGACGGCCAGCGAACTGGCAAGCGGTATTTTTGAACTGACGACTTTGTCGCGTAGCATCACTTTTGAGAATATTGGCGAACGCCCTGTGCCGTCAGTATTGCGTGGCTTTTCGGCACCTGTTCGCCTTGATCTTGATACAAGCGATGAAGATTTGCAGCGCTTGGCTGCCTTCGACAGCGATCTCTTCAATCGCTGGCAGGCAATCCAAACCTGTGCTGTGCGCCTGCTCGTCGCCTCTGTAGAGTCAATCCGCGCGGGCGGACTGCCGAAAGTCGATGAGGGTTTTATCTCTGCAATCCGTAATCAACTCGTGCACTATGACGCAGATGTTGCCTTCACGGCGCAGGCCATCAGCCTGCCGACCGAGGCTGACATTGCCCGCGAGATCGGCCGCGATGTCGATCCTGATGCCATTTTCGCAGCGCGCAAATATCTGCGCAGCATTCTGGGCAAAGAGCTGCAGGCAAGCCTCATCTCCATTCATGAGGCCCTCTCCTCAACGGTGCCCTTCTCACCCGATGCGGCAAGCGCTGGCCGCCGCGCCCTGCGCAATACAGCTCTCGACCTGATTGCAGCGGGTGACGCCGAGCTTGGCGCTGATATTGCCATGCGCCAGTTCGAGACCGCGCATAATATGACCGAGCAATTTGGCGCTCTGGCTGTGCTCTCTCATCTGCCGGGAGATCGGCGTGAGCAGGCGCTCGATCTATTCTATCGCGCCCATGCAGCAGATGCTCTGGTCATCGATAAATGGTTCGCCCTGCAGGCCTCCATCCCCGAGCGCGAGACCTATGAACGTGTCGGCAAGCTCATGCAGCATCACGCATTCACCTCTGCCAATCCAAATCGATTGCGCTCGGTCGTTGGCAGCTTTGCCGCCAATCTCACCCAGTTCCATGCCGCCGATGGTCGCGGCTATGATCTCATCGCGCGCGTCGTGATTGAGATTGATGCGAAGAACCCGCAAGTGGCCTCGCGCCTGCTTTCGGCCTTTCGCACTTGGCGAATCATGGATGCAAAAAGACGCGAAAAAGCCGAAGCAGCCCTGCGTCTGGTGGCGAGCCAAGAGCATCTCTCACCCGATGTTCGTGACATCGTGGACCGCTCGCTCGCGTGATGGACTCCTTTCGTTCCCGCTTTGATTCATTCTGACGAACAGCGCGCGAGCGAAAGGAATCTTATTTTCGTCAACGGCTCATTAACCACTAGACAAATCAGCGCAACCGGATTCAACTGACCTTGATTCGGGGGCGATGCGGCACATTGGACCCTGCAATCATTGGACTTTCGAGGGGGCCACATGGCGCGTGTAGACGCAGCCAATGCATCCGCTTATCCGGACGCATTGCACCAAGTTGCGCGTTTGATGAATTTCTCGCAGGCGCGCCAACCGCGCCTGGCGGGCTTCACACGCAAGCTTGTGCCCGCTGCTGCCCTCCTCGCCATCGCCGCTCTCGCCAGCATTGCCAGCATCGAAGCCCTGCAGCAACGTGATCTCGTCATCAGCCACGCGCAGGGCGAAGTCGAACTCATCGCATCCTCGATCGCTGGCACCTATGAGAGCACAGCACCCGCTGCGCGCGGCGAGATTGAGCGCATTCTCCCCGACCGCATGTTCCGACGGGAGCGCCTTATACTTGTCAGCAATTGGGAAGGCGCTGTGGTGCAGACCCTGCCACGCGCGCGACAGACAAGCGGCGCCTTGAGCGACCTGCTCGGCACAGGCCAGCCGCTCTTGACCTTCGCAGAAAAGGCCGGCGCGCTGCGCATTATCTTAAATGACGGACGCCCCGCCATCGCGGCTGTCCACAATCTCAAAGACGGTCAGATTGCCGTCATTGATCCTATGACCAGCGTATTGGCTGATTGGCGCAACACTACCCTTCGTCATGGCATGTTGCTGGCTTTTGCAGCTGGTCTTCTGGCACTCTTCACGATCGCTTATCGCCGTCAGGCCACGACAGCCAATGAAGCTGAGAAGGCGCTGGAAACCTTGCGCGAGCGGATCGACACTGCCCTCAATCGCGGTCGCTGCGGCCTGTGGGATTGGGACATTGCGCGCGGGCGCATCTATTGGTCAGACTCAATGTATGAGATGCTGGGCATCGAGCAGCACTCTGACTATTTGTCCTGCGGTGATGTGAACCGGCTCATCCACCCGCAAGACGGCAATCTTACCGGCATTGCCGAACATCTGGCCGCCACTGGCGCGACCTCCATTGACCATTCCTTCCGCGTGAAGAACGGTCGCGGCGAATGGATTTGGCTGCGCGCCCGCGCCGAGATCGTGCGTGACGAGACGCGTAACGCAGCCCATCTCGTGGGCATTGCGGTCGATATTACCGACCAGAAATATCTCGCCGAACGTTCAGCAACCGCTGATATGCGCCTGCGCGATGCGATCGAGACCATCTCAGAAGCCTTCGTTCTGTGGGATGCTGACAACCAGCTCGTCATGTGCAATTCGAAATTCCAGAAGCTGCACAATCTGCCTGCAGATGCTGTGGGCGAAGGCCTGCCCTATCATGAGGTCATGTCGCTGGCGACACCGCTGCAAGTGCGCGCACAAGTGCCACTCGGCGAGCGTCCTCAATCTGGTTCGCGCACTTATGAAGCGCGCTTGATGGATGGTCGGTGGCTACAGATCAACGAACGCCGTACCAAAGACGGCGGCTATGTCTCGGTTGGTACCGACATTTCGACCCTGAAGCGTCATGAAGAACAGCTGCTGGAATCCGAGCGCCGCTTGATGGCAACGGTGGCGGATCTGCGCCGTTCACGCCAGACGCTTGAAGTACAAGCCGCGCAGCTTGCCGATCTCGCCGAGCGCTATTTGGAACAAAAGGCCGAAGCTGAAAGCGCCAATCGCGCCAAGTCCGAATTCCTCGCCAATATGAGCCATGAACTGCGCACACCGCTCAATGCCATCATCGGCTTCTCAGAGCTGATGGAACAGCAGACCTTCGGCGCGCTGGGCAATGAGCGTTATCTGGATTACTGCAGTCATATCCGCCAGAGCGGCGAGAGCCTGCTGTCGGTCATTTCTGATGTGCTGGATATGTCGCGGATTGAAGCTGGCCGCCTGACGCTTGAGCGCACACAAGTCGATATGCAAAATCTCATTGCCCAGAGCATTGAAGCTGTGCGTATTGGCGCTGAGGCGAAGAGCCTCACCCTTGTTGCTGAAGTGGGTGAGGCGCAAGTCATCAGCGCCGATCACGATCAGCTCGAGAAGGTTTTGGGCAGCTTGCTGCGCAATGCTGTCAAATTCACTCCTGAAGGTGGCCGCATCACAGTGCGCAGCCGCATGACGCCCGATCATGTGAAGATCTATGTCGAGGATACGGGCGTTGGTATTCCACCTGAAGCACTCGCCCGCGTCGGCAAGCCTTTCGAACAAATCGATGTGCCGCTCCAAAATGGCATGAAGGGATCTGGCCTCGGCCTTGCCATTGCCCGCTCACTGGTGGAGCTGCATGGCGGCACACTCGACATTCGCAGCACCGTTGGCACCGGCACGATCGTGCGTATCGATCTGCCGATCAAGGCTCCCAGCCTCGCGCTCACCCTTGCTGATCAAGCCCAGCACGCTGCCTGATCAGGCCAGCATGCGCGTAAAGAGTTTGCGCACAGCCTGACGCGTTTCTGAGAGCTGGCGTTCAAGCCGCGCAAAATCGGGGCAGTCTGCCGCAGCTGCAATCCGCCGCAATACGCCTTTGGCGATGACTTTGGGGTCAAACTCGCCCTCGACGGTCAAGCGCATCATTTGCGTCACGGTTGAATAGAGCCGATGCGCCTCTACCAAAAGTTCTGCATCTGCCAAAGGCATCATGCCGCAACGGCCTGCCTGCGCAATGGCTGCAGCGCTATCGACCTGCATGACCTCAGGGAAGGTCTCTGCCCCGCGCAGCACCACATATTGCGCGATAAATTCGACATCGATCACGCCGCCCGCTGCAAGCTTCAAATCCCAAGGGTTGCTCTCGCCCTTTTCTTGCGCAATCAGCGCGCGCATATCGCGCACGGACTTTGCAAGCGCCTGCGGATCGCGAGAACGTGCAAGCACGGTTGCAATCGAATGGGTGATTTCACCATTAAGGGACGCATCGCCTGCAACAACACGCGCACGGGTGAGTGCCATATGCTCCCAGGTCTCGGCCTCTTCCAGCTGATAGGACAAAAAGCTGCGCAGCTGAGTGGCTACCGGGCCTTTACCACCGGAGGGGCGAAGGCGCATATCAACATCATAAAGTCGCCCCCGACGCGTGGCGACTGTGAGGGCCGAAACAAGACGCTGGGTCAGGCGCGTATAATATTGCACCGCATGAAGCTTGCGCGGCCCATCTGACTCAGGATGGTCCAAGTCGAAATCATATAGAAGAACGATGTCGAGATCAGACGATGCCGTCATCTCACGCGAGCCGAACTTTCCCATGCCGAGCACAGCGCAGCGTCCTTTGGAGACGCGGCCATATTCTTGCGCGAAACTCGTCTCGACATGGTCAAGACAAGCCCGAACGATGGAGCCTGCGAGTGCCGAATAGGCTTGGCCAGCTTTGAGTGGATCAAGAATGCCCGACAAGGTGCGCACGCCGATGAGGAACATCTCCTCTTGCGCCATATCGCGGATCGTATCGAGAAAATCTTCAGTGCTGCGCGCAGAACGTAAGAGGCTGGTCGCGCGGCTGTCATAAGCACTTTCGTCAGCGGGAGCCTGCAGCAAGGCTGGATCAATGGCCGCATCGAGCACATGGGGACGTGAGGAGACAACACGGGCAAGGCGCGGCGCGCCACCCAAAATATCGCCGAAGAGATCGCGCACATCCTTATTAGCTTTGAGGATAGAGAAAAGCTCCACCGCCGCCGGCATGCGAGTCAAAGCGGCATCAAAGGCCGCGAGCGCAGCATCTGCATCACCACTGCCCGAGAAACTCTCAAGCAGACTAGGGACGAGCTCTGTCAGGACCTCACGCGTGCGAGGACTTTGCACGGCGCTGCGACGACCAAAGTGCCAGCCGCGAATGGTCTCGGCCGCAAGCGGCGCATCTTGAAAGCCAAGCTTGGTGAGTGTCTCCAAAGTTTCAGGATCATCTGTCACACCGGTGAAGACGAGACTGCCCGCGCCAGTATCAAGCGCAGGCGCATCCTCAAATAGCCTAGCGTAATGACGCTCAACGGCCGTCAATTGCCGCGTGAGTTCTTTTTCAAAAGAGCTGAGCCGCGCATAGCCGCAGAATTTGGCAAAGCGGGTGAGCGTATCAGGATCGGAGGGAAGGCGCTGCGTTTGTTCATCCGCGATCATCTGGATGCGGTGCTCAATCATGCGCAGATATTTATAGGCCGCCGTCAGGTCATCGACAGCATCTTGCGTCACCCAGCCATCGCGCTGCAATTCACAGAGCATATCGAGCGTGCGTGAACCACGCAGCTGCATACGGCGGCCGCCGAAAATGAGCTGCTGCGTTTGAACAAAAAACTCAACTTCGCGAATACCGCCACGACCAAGCTTCACATCATGGCCTGCGACCGCCACTTCCGCATGGCCGCGCACAGCATGGATTTGGCGTTTCATCGCGTGAATATCGGCGATGGCCGCATAGTCGAAATATTTACGCCAGATGAAGGGGACGAGCTCAGCGAGGAAGCGCGTGCCGATCTCCTTATCACCTGCCACGGGGCGCGCTTTGATAAGCGCGGCACGTTCCCAGTTTTGACCGAGCATTTCATAATAGGAAAAAGCAGCGGGAAGGGAAATCGCCACAGCGGTGGAGCCGGGATCTGGCCGCAAGCGCAGATCAACGCGCAGCACATAGCCATCGCCTGTGCGCTCCTGCAGCATTTTGGCGAGGGTGCGCGTCATGCGCACGAAAATGGTTGAAGCTGATTGGCCCTCAACAACCGCAGGACTGTCGGGATCGAAAAAGACGATGAGATCAATATCGCTCGAATAATTGAGCTCACGCGCGCCATGCTTGCCCATGGCCAAAACAACGACGCCGCAGCCGGGCTCCGGGTCAGCGCGATCAGAAAGGACGAGCTTACCCTCATCAGCCGCTGCGCGCAGCAAGACGCGCAAAGCATTGCTGACAGCAGCATCTGCAAAATTCGATAGAGCCCCCGTGACCGCGATCACATCCCACACGCCGCCAAGATCGGCCAAGGCGATCAGCAAGGCTGCTTCTTGCTTGGCCAGTCGCAGGGCTTGCATCGCGCGGTCTTCATCGCTGGCGGTGTCGCAAGCGATGCGCAGATCTGAGAGGATGCGCGCGAAAGCCACATCAGGACTCTCGCTCAAAAGCTGGGTCAGGCGTTGCGGCTTGGAGCGCGCGAGTTGCCACAAAAAGGGCGCGTGATCGGCAATGCCCAGTAACAGATCGCGCACGGGGGCTGCTTCGCACAAAGTTGCCAAGGCAACATCACCGCGCTCTAACAAATCATCAAGCTTGATCTTGGCAGCGCGCGTATCAGCCAGCTTAGGGGCTGCGGTCAATTGGCGGTGAAGCGGATCTGTGGCGCTCATGTTCATCCTTCGCAAAAAGCGAGAGCGCGAGTTTAGCGCGGCCAGAGCTTGGGGCAATCTGCCTTTGGCTCAGGACTTCAGCAATTGGTCGAGGCGCTTTTTCTCATCATCGCTGAGATCGGCGGCAATCTCCACCGGTCGCTTGCGGCGCGCGACCATCAAGAGACCGAGCGCTCCCAGGCACAGAACGATGAGCGGGGCGCCCCATAACAAAACAGTCCCCGCGCGCAGGGGCGGCTTCAGCAAAATGAAATCGCCATAACGGCTGACGAGATAATCACGCACCTGCGCATCGCTATCGCCCGCCTTCAATCGCTCGCGCACCAAGAGGCGCAGATCTTTGGCAAGCTCAGCATGGGAATCATCGATGGATTGGTTTTGACAGACGAGACAGCGTAGCTCGAGCGAGATGTCGCGGGCGCGCGCCTCCAATGCTGGATCAGCCAGAATCTCACCCGGCTCAACTGCCCATGCAGGCGAGAGGCAGAGCGCGAAACACAGAGCTGCAAGGACAGAGCGCATGTCTCACTCCGCCGGCTGGGCTACAGTTTGTGCACGCCGCGCCACACCAATGCGCAAGCGCCGGTCTGACAATGACAACGCGCCGCCCAGCGCCATGAACAAGGCGCCGAGCCAGATCAAGGCCACATAGGGCTTCCAATACAAACGCGCATCAATCGAGCCATCTGCATTGAGTTCAGACAGGCTCACATAGATCTGTCCAAGACCAAGTGTCACAATGCCAGCTTCCGTCGTTGGCATTTGGCGTGCGCGATAGAAGCGGCGCGCAGGGTCAATATGCGCGATCACGCGACCACCTTCGCGAATATCAATCGGCACGACGCTCGCATCATAATTGGGACCATTGCGTCTCTCGAGCGCGCCGATGCTCAGCTCATAGCGACCAAGAGGCACCAGCTCGCCAGAGCGCAAGGCATGGACGACCTCAACACCCCAACCAATCGCCGCAATGCCAAAGAGACTGACGCCCAGACCCGCATGAGCAAAGGCCGTCCCCCAAGCCGAGCGCGGCAGGCCGATGGCGCGCATCCATGCGACAGAGAGCGAGACGCCCGGCCCCGTAATGCGGCCCCAGACTTCCACGAAAGAGCCGATGATGAGATAGGCAGCAAAGGCAACGCCAAGCACTGACAAAACGGGGCCACCTTGCAGCGCTGAAAAGATGAGCGCGGCAGCCAGACCAACAGATGCCGCCACAACGAGGCGCTGCGCTGCGCCCAATAAATCACCACGCTTCCACGCCAGCATCTGCCCGACGGGCATCAGCAGAATGAGCGGCACGAAGAGCGGACCGAAGGTGAGATTGAAGAAAGGCGCACCAACCGAAATCTTGTCGCCGGTAAAAGCCTCCAGCGCGAGCGGATAGAGGGTGCCCACAAAGACAGTCGCACAACAGGTTGTCAGCAACAGATTGTTGATGACGAGTGCACCTTCGCGCGACACGGGCGCAAAAATGCCGCCCTGCCGCAAGCTCGAAGCGCGCCAAGCAAAGAGCGCCAGCGACCCGCCGATGAAGAAGACAAGAATGGCAAGAATGAACACGCCGCGTGCCGGATCATTGGCGAAAGAATGCACTGATGTCAGGACGCCCGAGCGCACGAGGAATGTACCCAGCAGGGAGAGCGAGAAGGCCAGGATCGCCAGAAAGATTGTCCAGATCTTCAGCGCATCGCGCTTTTCCATCACAGCGGCTGTATGAAGCAAGGCCGTGCCCGCCAGCCATGGCATGAGGGAGGCATTCTCGACCGGATCCCAAAACCAGAAGCCACCCCAGCCCAGCGTGTAATAGGCCCAATAAGAACCCATCGCGATACCAAGCGTCAGGAAGATCCACGCAATGAGGCTCCATGGCCGCACATAGCGCGCCCAGCTTGCATCAATGCGCCCAACGATGAGGGCCGCAGCAGCAAAGGAGAAGGTGATCGAGAAGCCGACATAGCCCAGATACAAAAGCGGGGGATGAATGGCCAAACCCGGATCTTGCAAAATGGGGTTGAGATCTTGCCCCTCAATCGGGGGCTGCGCCATGCGCAAGAAGGGATTTGAGGTCAGCAGAATGAAGATGAAAAAGGCTGCGCTCACCCAAGCCTGAACGGCAAGAACAGCGGCGGACAAATCGCGCGGCATGGCGCGTGACCCAACCGCCACCAATGCGCCGAACAGAGCTAGAATAAGCACCCACAAAAGCATCGAGCCTTCATGATTGCCCCAGACGCCCGAGATTTTATAAATGAGCGGCTTTTGCGAATGGGAATTCTGCACGACATTCAAAAGCGAAAAATCTGACGACACGAAAGCATGCGTCAAAGCGGCAAAGGCTACAGCCGTGAAGATGAATTGCATCACCGCCACCGGCTGGGCGGTTGCCATCAAAGCCTCATCCTTGCGCCACACGCCCCACAGGGGAACAAGCGCCTGCGTCACAGACAAGGCGCAAGCGAGGACGAGAGCATAATGGCCGATCTCGGTAATCATGCGGTTCTCACTTCTTCACGGGCGCATCGCCCGGCTGCCACATGCCTTGCTTCTTCAAACTATCCGCGACTTCGCGCGGCATATAGGTCTCGTCATGTTTGGCCAGAACAGTATCGGCGCGAAACTGCGCAGGACCAATCAAGACGCCTTCGGCCACAACGCCCTGACCTTCGCGAAACAGATCCGGCAGCTGGCCCGTATAGGAGACAGCGACATCGCGGTTATTGTCCGTCACCACGAAAGTGACCGAGCGGCCCTCACCGCGCGTGATCGAGTCCATTTTCACAAGGCCGCCAATGCGCAGCCGTGTGCCGGGAGCTACAGATTTTTCAGCCAGCTCCGTCGGGCCATAAAAGAAGACAATCGTGTCGCGCATGGCCACTGCCACGAGTGCCACGGCAATGCCCAGCACGCCCAGCGCCATCGCAATCAAAGTGAGCCGACGGCCTTTGCGGGTCATCTCAACCTCCAAGCCCCAGTTCTTTGGCGAGTGCATCAAACAACGCGCCCTCGCCCTGATGCTGCTTGCGCGCTGCCTCCAAAGCCGCGCGGGCCTTGTCGATGTCTTTCAGCACGGCATAAGAGCGCACCAGACGCGACCATTCCTCAGCACTGCCACCTTGTGCAGATAGACGCTCTGCAAGCCGCAGCACCATGCCACGGATTGCCGCATCCTGCTCCGGCGAAGGCGCTGGCATCCCCGCACTGGGTGCAGGTGCCGCTGCAGATGCCGGCCCTGTTCCGCCCATTTGCGCGATACGCTCACGCAGCACATCCACCCATTGAGCGCCGGGCGGTGCCTCAGCGATCATCTTGGTGAAAATGGCCATGGCCTTTTGCGGCTCGCCGCGCTGCTGCGCCGCAAGGCCAATATAATATTGCGCATCGATGATGGAGGCATCGGCCGCGAGTGCCTTTTCGAAAGACTGCAAAGCCTCTGCATCGACGCGGCCATCGTTCGCATAGACCAAAGCCTCACCCAGAACGAACAGGCGCTGTGCACTCGGCCCTTCAATGCGCAGCAATTGGCGATAGGCGCGCGCCACACTGGCGGGCTTGCCGAGCTGGCGATAGACACTCGCCAAAACTTCCCAGCCACGCGCATCATCAGGCTCGCGCGCCAAATGCTGCTCAATGCGCGCGATCGCGGCGGCGATGTCGAGATCATCACCCTTGCCTTCCATACGCGCCTGTAGCGGCATATCGATATAGTCAGGCGCGCCGAGATAAGAATACAGACCCAGCGATAGAGCGGGAATGACACAGATGGCGAGCAAAGCAGCGAGTTTTACCGAAAAGCGCGAGGTCACGGCGGGCACCTGATCGGCCTGCGCCAACAGGCGGCGCGCGGACTCGGCCTTGGCAGCAGCTGCATCGGCGCTCGTCATCAAACCGCGTTCGACATCACGCTCAATGCCAGCGATCTCGGCATGGTAGAGATTGGTTTCAATCTCGCGGCGCGTGACATCGCGCCTCTGGCGCGACAGCGGCCACAAGACAGAGAAAACAGCGAAGCCCGTCATGAGGGCAAAAACGACCCAGATCATGCCTCTGGTTTAGCCTCTCCAGCAGGCCGACGCAAAGGATGGCCTCTTCAAATATGAGTTTTCAAACAGCAGGAAGGCGCAAACGCACCCGCAAGCCCCCCAAGGGGCTCGTCTCCAGCGCAATTTCGCCCCCGTGAGCCCCCACAAGGTCAGCCACGATGGAAAGACCGAGGCCCGATCCGGGTTTGGTTTCATCAAGCCTGCGACCGCGCGCCAACGCCTCTTGGCGCTGATCTTCGGGTAGGCCCGGCCCATCATCATCAATCACGATTTCGAGGCTTGGCCGCTCCACCGAGGCCACAGCCACGCGGTGCGCGCCAAGGTCAACTGAGCTGCGCGCCCATTTGCCGGCATTATCGACCAGATTGCCGATGATCTCTTGCAGGTCCTGCCGCTCACCGCGAAAGCGCAAGAGGGGCTCAACCTCACCGTGAAACTCAATCGCGCGCTCGCCATAAATTTTATTGAAGGTGCGCAACAGCGAGGTGACGACTGGCTCCACATCTGTGGCGGCCCCCACGACAGCTGCACGCGCGGCCACCCGCGCCCGATCAAGATACCAAGTCACTTGATCACTCATGATCGTGGCTTGCTCGGTGACTTTGTCTGCGAGCGGCGATGTCTCGGCGCGCGCTTCATTCATCAAGACGCTGAGAGGCGTCTTCAACGCATGGGCAAGATTGCCGACCTGCGTGCGGGCGCGCTCCAGAATATCGCGATTGGAGGCAATGAGAAGATTAAGCTCAGAGGCCAGAGGCGCGAGATCTTCGGGGAATGCGCCTTCGATCTTTTCTTTCTCACTCTTTCGAATAGCGACAACCTCATCGCGCAGATTGCGCAAAGGCCGCAGACCATAGCGAACCTGCAGCGCGGAGGCTGCCCCCAAAGCCACAGCCAGAATGGCGAAGGTGATGATCAAGGTGATCTGAAACTGCCAAATCTGGCGCTCAGCCTCACTGGTTGTCGCTGCCACCTGAATACGAAAGACACCGAAATCATCGACTTCGATTTCCCGTTCAATGATGCGAATGCGCCGCCCTTCAGGATCATTGGAATAGGCTTGTCGCGTATCACCGGGGCCTGCGGGGACGCCCTGTTCAGACAGCGGTGGCAAACGATAGGCAAAGAGCGAGCGCGAGGCTTTGACCGTAGGGTTTTCCACATTCAGCTGCGTGATCTGCCAATACCAACCCGACAGAGGCAATTGAAATTGCGGCTCGCCCAATTGGCTGGGCTCACTCTTGG
Source organism: Beijerinckiaceae bacterium (assembly GCA_947454485.1). Taxonomy (GTDB): domain Bacteria; phylum Pseudomonadota; class Alphaproteobacteria; order Rhizobiales; family Beijerinckiaceae; genus Terripilifer. The sequence goes on along the minus strand of CANGJJ010000003.1, from coordinate 145,356 downwards.
GATCTTCACTGAAGGTTGCAAGATCCGACACAAGCGCGCGCAGATAGACATTCAAGCGCTGGTCAAGACCCTGTTCTACAGACCGACTGTAGAGAGTCGAAAACAAAGCGCCCGCCACCAGCAAAAGCGCAAGGCTCCAGGCGATGGCGGAAACAAAGAGGCGCGTGGCAATAGAGGCGCGCGCTTGCGACAAGGGCCAAGCCATCAGCCACCATGTGCCGCAGAGGGCACGTCGATGCGATAGCCAAGACCACGGATCGTCTGGATCATATCTATGCCGAGCTTTTTGCGCAGACGGCCGACAAAGACTTCAATCGTATTGGAGTCCCGGTCGAAGTCCTGATCATAAATATGTTCGATCAGCTCCTGACGCGATACGACGCGGCCGGTGTGATGCATGAGGTAAGCGAGCAAGCGATATTCATGCGAGGTCAATTTGACCGGATTGCCGTCCACCACAACGCGGCCTGATTTTGTATCAAGCCTCACGGGCCCGCACACAAGCTCACTTGTGGCATGGCCGGTCGCCCGGCGCAGCAAAGCGCGCAAACGGGCCAGCACTTCTTCCATATGGAAGGGCTTGGCGACATAGTCATCCGCCCCCGCATCAAAGCCCTGCACTTTGTCGCTCCAGCGATCACGCGCGGTCAAAATCAGCACCGGCATTTTATGCCCCGCCGCGCGCCATTCTTCCAAAACAGTGATGCCATCTTTCTTCGGCAGGCCGATGTCGAGGACCACGGCATCATAGGGCTCCGTATCACCTAGAAAATGCCCCTCCTCACCGTCAAAGGCGCGATCAACCGCATAGCCCGCATCTTCCAGCGCACTCACCAATTGGCGATTGAGGTCTTTGTCGTCTTCGATGATCAGCAGTCGCACTTGGCTCTCACTCCGCGTTCAAGAGCATGCCGTCGCGTGCCCGCACCCGGCTGCGTAAAACCTTACCGTCACGCCGCAGCAAAGTAATCTGGTAAACCAAATCACCGTCCAACCGACACAGAACAAGACGCAGCGGCTCTGCCCGTTGGTGTGCAGAGGCCGTGCGTAGCGCAAGAGCAGGGCTGCTGAGTTGCTCACGCGTGATCATCTCCGCCGTCTCTGGCGTATTGAGACAATCGCGCAGGCGCCCCTGCGCAAGGGCCGGCGCATTGAGCGCAAGGACCATGAGAAGCGCGAGGGAGGGCAAACGGATCATGCGGCCACCATGAAGCTGGAAAGCTGAACAGGCCATGAATGAGGGTTTTTAAAAGCCAAGATTATGCTGTGATAGCGCCTGTTGGCGGGCTGCGCAATCAGCCAAAGCCATGCGGTCCCGCCCCCACAGGGCCAGAACCTGTGCGCGGCTGAGGGCACTGGCGGGTAAAGCTGCCGGCGCCGCGCAGGGTTCAACCAGCGCGGCGGGCGGCGGACTAACGACCCAGCGCGTCGAGCCCGCGCACGATGCCAGGCTCAAGGCAAGGCCCATCACCAGCGCCGCTGCGCGCAGCCTCATCCAACAAAGCGTGATAGCGGTCCACCAGCGCATCGTGGCTCCTTTGCATATCAAGGATGCGCTGCTGCGTGCGCGCATTGAGTTCATCGATAAGGCGCTGGCGCTGCGCATCTTGCTCTTTGGCCGCCGCCACATCAGCCAGACGCGCGGCCTCAAAGCCCTCATGACGCGCGCGCTGCAAAGCATGGCCAAGCAGCAACGCACTCATGCCCATGCCAATCAAAAAGACAGACAGGGCCATCAAGGCCGGGGGGATGCGCAAGGCCTAGCCAATCGCCTGCGTGGCGCGCAGACGCCCGACAATCGCATTGAGGCCGCCGACGAGCGCGGTCAGCGCCGCACCAAAGGCCGCCATATCGCCGCCAATCCAAGCAAGATAAGCGCCCGTGGCCGAGGAGCCGACAACAGCAATGGCCGACCAAATGGTCTGCGAGGCCCAAAAAGGTTTTGTGTCGGGAGTGGAAGTTACATCAGTCATGATCAGTGCCTTTCATCGCAATATGAGGAGCAGAAATAATTTGGGCGGCATGGAACATGTCGAGCGCTGCGCGCTCCACACAATCAACGCGGGCCGTCCAGCCGCGCCGAAAAACAATCCAGGTGCTCAGCCGTTGCAAAAAGCTCATACGCCGTGCGCAGAGTTGCGAGATGAGCTTTTCGACATCAGCGGCTTTGGCAAAGCGCAGGGTGCGCAGGCCCATGAGACCATTCTGGGGAAGGTCAAGCGCGGCCTGCAATGTGCGCACAGCCGCTTTGGGACCTGAGTTGACTGCGTGATCAAACATCACCGCATCAAGGCCAGCGGGCAGATCATCACCGCGCACAGCGGCCCAATAATTATTGCGATAGATGGTGGCGGCTTCTTCGCGCGTAAGATTTTTCACATCGGCTTTGGAGACCGCATGACCACGCGCGCAAGCTAAAGTCACCCGCGTAATCCCCATATTGGTCGCCCCGCCGGGATCTTTCTTGTCATCCACATAGCCCCCCTCTTGCAAAAGGGTGAGCGCAAGACAGGCGTCGAAATTCTGACGCATCGCAATCTCCATTTTTTGAAAAATTCAGTTAGACAGGCGAGCGCTGAGCGCCTCAATCTTTTGATCAAGCTCCTGCAAGGCAGCAATCACAGGTGCAATGAATTGCTCATAGCGCAGGCCATGACGATCAGCCTGCGCATCATAAACATAGAGCCCCGCATCCATAGACAGGGACTGCAATGCGCTGTGCACCTCTTGCGCGATCAAACCAAAATGAATGCGCTGGCCCATTCGAGGCTGCACATCACCGATGGCATCCACATCATGCCCACCAATTTTCCAGCGATAGGCGACAGGACGCAATAAGCGCAAGAATGACAATGCTGCGTGAAGCGGCGCTATATCGGTCTTCTCCCGCTCATCACTGGTCGAGATCGCGCCGGAGGTGACATAGAGGCTCGCCCAACGATTGGCCGAACCACCCAAGGCGGCGATATTATCAAGCGCCGGCTTGGTACCTGTGGCATCAATGCGCAAACGGTCTGTCAGTGTGGTGGCGCCAGGATTGCAACCTGCAATGATCACGCGCCCGGGCATGACGCCAGCAGCAGGCGTGCCATCGACCTCCATGCGCAATGCTGCTGCACTGACGAAATTCGCGCCATCAAAGCCCTGCCCCACCATACCGCCAAGCATGTCACCCGATTGCGCAGCCTGTCGCTGATCATTGGACCCACGCGCACGCCGGGATACAAAAAACAAAGATCCATCGAGTGGCAAGGCCGCGACACTTTGCGCATCGCTTAACTGGATGCGCGGAGCCAGAAGCGGCGCGCTGCAGCTCACACTGGCGGAGGCTGGATCAATGACCAAAGCATCTTTCCACACAGACCCATCAGCCGAGACTTTGATGCGGAAGGAATCACTCCCCATCAAACCCGTTTCCGCTCGTCCCGACCAATTGGATTGATAGAGCTGCGACACACTCGCGCCGGGCTGTTCCTTGTTGAGCTTGAAACGCAGATCCCCAGATCCACCTTCGCTCACCGGGACAGCCGCAAACAAAGCATTGTTGCTGCGGATGGAGAGACGGTTCACATCATCAGCCTTGGTTCCCACACCAAAGCGCGAAACTTGCTCCAATCGACCCGCAATCAAATCCACCCATGCAACACCATCAAAAACCAGGAAAGAGGCGCTATCTTGCACGAAGCAACGCCACCCAGCTTTCGGAGTTAAAAATACAAATCCCCCATTTTGAAACATAGCGACCTGCGTCGCCTTGCCCGCAAAGACCCCCGTCCCACCTGCATCCACCAGATAACGTGCATCTTCGGCCGGTGTGGCAGGGGGCGCTTTGGCAAGGCTCAACGCGCTCAGATGCACAAGTCCATCGAGCCGCGCGAGGGCTTCATTATGCGTGATATGTTTTTGCGACTGGGCAGCGTCGATGAGCGGTAATTGCAATCGTTTGGTATCGGTCATCCTCAAACCTTTCAGGGCGCAATGGTGACACGATCGGTGAGGCCAAATCCTCGCCCGACCGTGTCGCTCTTTTGAAACAAAGTGAAATCAAAGCTGCGTTGGGTAGAACCGAAATCGGTTAATTCCAGAGCGGTGGAATAGTCAATCTGCGTGATGGTACTGGTGAGGCTGCGCACAACAGAACCATTGCGCAGGATCTGCAACTCATAGGCCTCACTCGCCTCGCCAAGGGGAATATCTGCCAGCTCCCAATTATCCCCGTTGAGGCGCGCACGGCGTAAAAAGGAAAAGCGCACAGCATCGCTGCGCCGCTCAGCGCGCACACGTATCGGCGCATAAGGCATAAGCGCTTTAGCACCCGGAACTGAGGAGAAGCTCACATAAGATCCATCCGCATAATCGCGCGAGGCAGGGCCAATGCGCCAGGACTGCTGCACACCCAATGTCTCAAGTCCTTCGCTCAGAGGAGTGACAGCGCTATCAAGCAAAACAAAGCGCGCCCCCGCAGCCACGGGATCAATCGCCAAGGCCATCTCACCGCCAAGCCCGCGCAAGAGACCACTCAATTGATAGAGCCCCTGCCCCACAAGTTCGGCACGCATGAAGCCGAGAATCTCCCACGCGCCAGAGCCATGTTGCACTGCTGCCAGATTGGAGCCTGCGAGCAACTGGATCTCACTGACCGAGGCCAATGAACCCGTCGAGAGCTTCACCCGAAAGCCTGCACTACGATCCATCAATTGAGGCATAGAGGGGGCAAGCGCCGTGTCGCTGCGCCCCAGAGTCGCGCAGCGCGGCACCATGCGTATAAAATCAAAACTCGATCCTCGCGCGCGATAGAGTGCTGCCGACCCTGCCCAAGGATCAGCGCTTACTGCTAAATATTGCAGCACCACTTTGTCGCTCGTGGCAAAGGCGAGATCTAATGTGACGACATCAAGCGTACCAGATTGCAAAGGTGCAGAGCTGCGCGTCGGCACGAGAGCGAAAGGGGCAAGACCACTCAACCCCCGCTCGACACTACGCGCCATAATGTGTCGCACCGCGCCATCCACAATCGTCTCGATGCGAAAATTTCGCGGTGATGCACCAACAAGGACCGTGAGCACATCGCCTGGCTCCAAGGCCAATTGGCTCATGGGTAGCGACAAGGTGAGACTCTCGCGCCCGATACGCAGATCACGCAGCCAAATCTCAGTGCGCCGCCGCGCCTCACTTTCACTCAAAACCACCGAGACCTGCGCGCGGGCAATGTGATGACTGCTGCTCTGTGGGTCACGCGCGGTGATCGAAGAGGATTGATAATCTTTCAATCCATCAACCCAGGACAAAATGAGCGATGACGGCAGCTCACTGTCTTGTTGGCGGTTGATTTCGTAGATCTGCTCCTTATCGAGTTCAATGCAGTCATCGAGATTGACCTGTGCAGTGGTTACAAAGGCAGGGCCTTTGAACAGAAATCCCTGTGCAGGCGTGGTCAAATCAATCCGATATAATTTTGTTAAAGGCTCGATTGCTTCACGCAGGCTCATCACACGATCAAGCGCATAGCCATCGACAAAACCATCAACCGCATCAAAACGCGCTGTGAGCCCCGCCTCACCCAATAAAGCACGCAACAGACACTCAAGCGGCATGCCCTCCAATCGACCATTGAGCCAATGGCCGCGTTCCCAATTGACCGCATCGCTCCACGTCGCGCTCTGCGTGGGAAAAGCAGGAAAGGGCCGCGCATCCCAAGCCCAAATATACATCCGCTCAATCATCGGGCCGCGTGCGCCCATTGGATTGCCAATGCCGCCACGACCATAGACATCTTGCAGGGCCATCAACATGCGCGCTTGCATCAAATCATCCCGCGCGCCGCGTGAAAAATTTGGCAAGCCAGCTGAAGAGGCTTTGGCATCAGGGAATATATTGGGCTCATTGGCGCCGCGATCAACGGCGGGGCAGCCCACTTCCATCAGCCAGATCGGCTTGGCTTTCGCGCTCCACACACTGGCAGCCGCGCTTTCTTTGCCATTCACGCGATCACTATGCGCATTGCTCCACCAAGCCTCCAAAGCCTTGGGCTGGAAGATCCAGGCGGATTTGCCCAAAGGATCATTAATGGTGGTGCGGCGCTGCGCATCGCGATCTTGGGCTGAGGCATAGAACCAGTCGAAGGCCTCGCCACTGCGCAAGCCCTGCGCCAAATAGGTTTGATCACAGACGCAGGCAGAGACAGAAGCGTCAAGATGCCGCGATCCATCACGCCAATCACTCAGCGGCGCGTAGAAATTGATACCGACAAAATCGACCGCCGATGACATCCACAATAAATCAAGCGGAAAACGAACATCAGCACCCCCTTGCGTGACATGGGCGCCATATTCATCCCAATTGGCCGCATAAGAGATTTTCGTTTCACGCCGCATCCGCGCTCTGACATCTGTGGCAAGGCTCGCAAGTGATTGGACGGCTGGATATACACCAGGCGCTGAGCGAAGCAGGGTCAGTCCTGGCATTTCAGAGCCAAGCAAAAATCCATCAACACCGCCTGCTCGTTCACACAGATCCGCATAATGGAAAATGAAACGACGATAGGACCATTCTGTCACTGCCGGCAGCGTTGACCCAAAGAAGCTCAAAACCTGTGTGCCAGCGGCGGGAGAGAGATCGACTGTGTTCGAAAGGCCCGGCGCTGGCATGGAGGTGATTTTGCCGCGCCATGGAAAGGCCGCCTGCTTTCCATCGACGCTCCATGGATCGGGCAGACTATTGCCCGATGGAATATCCATCATGATGAAAGGCGCGAAGACAACCTTCAGACCACGGGCTTTCAAATCGGCAATGGCCTCAATGACGCTGTCATCGCACGGCGTTCCACCAAAAGCCGGACGGTCGCCAAATTGCGTGACCAAGCGCGCTGTGCTGCGCGTTAAACCTGCCACTTTCCAAGGCCGCGCGGACACTTCGCTGTCCCGACGCTCAACGCGCGGGCTCACAGTGCAAGAGCCTGCGCGCAGATCATCGCCAAACCAGGTAACAATCAGAGTGACGCTCTCAAGCTTTGGGCAGAGCGCTTGCAAGGAATCAAGAGACGCCGTCCAATCACTTTGCGCCACCAATTGATGGCGATTGGTGCTGCCCAAAGGTGCGACCGCATAGGCATATTCGCTGGCACCGGGAATGATATTCACGCCCGTGATCCGATCTGCCAGACCAGACACGGGTTTTACAACTTCAAACTGCAGTTGAGGAATGCGATTGCCAAAATCGCTGAGAGGCATGCGCTCAAAAACAACATAGGCTGTGCCGCGATAGGCCGGACTTTGTGCGCTTCCCTCTTTGGCGATAATCAAAGGATCGGGCGTTTGATTTGCAGTGCCAAGATAAGTTCGGATGGTGAAGCTCGACTGGTCAAGCTCAACACCATCGGCCCAGATGCGACGAATCTGGGCAATCGGCCCTTCGCACAGCGCCACGGCAAAATTGGCGTAATAGACAAAGCGTGTGTCGGTTGGCTGAGCAGACCGCATGATCGACTTGCCGCCCGACGAGCCGCGCGATGTGACCACAGCCTCTTCTTCAAAACGGGTCGCCCAAATCAACTGACCGCCGATGCGCACACGCCCATAGACGCGCGGCACTGCCGCGCCGGGCTCACAAGTCAGGCCCTGCAAATTACCAAGGCGCGGACCCGTCGTAGAGCGACCATTTGATGTGCCCAACAAAGCACGATCAATCACAGAGCCTGCAACAGCGCCACCCAAGCGCCCCATGGCTGAGCCCAAAAAGCCACCGGCTGCACCGCCTAGTGCAGAACCAGCTGAGGACAGTAAAAGCGTTGCCATGATCAATCTTTCACAGGAAATATGAATTGCGCGACGAGCTTTGCTCGCCAAGCCCGATGCAATGGAACTTCGCAGACGCAAGCCCCATCATGCGCGTGAATCATCTCATGCGCAGAAGTCGCAATGCCCAAATGTTTGACAGGGAGATGATCGCGCCATCGAAAGGCGAGCACTTGACCCGCGCAGATTGGTCCATCGACAGGTTGCAGATAGAGCTGCGCGGCACCGAGCAAAGTCTCCACCGCAGAGGCCTCTGCCCAGTCGGGCGAATAGGCTGGAACTGACTGTGGCTCAGGCCCCATGAGAGCGCGCCACACACCACGCACGAGACCCAAACAATCGCAACCAATGCCGATGATGGAAGCTTGATGTTGATAGGGTGTGCCGAGCCACTGGCGCGCAGCCGCAACAACCGGGCTCACCGGAAAAAACTTCCGCCATCCATCACCATACTGCCCTCACGCACAGGGGCCAGAAGCAGCTCTGCGACGGGCATATGCGGGAAACCACCAAAGCGAAGTGCATTCCCAAATTTATCGCGACATGTGCCAAGCGCTTTGTCACAGCCGGGCTCTAGACGCAGGCTCATCCCGATAGGGATCGGCTTGGACAAGGCATCAGTCAGGGTGAGATAACAAAGCTGCGCACGCTCCACATGATCAAGGATGATGCCGATACGATCAGGACCGCAAAAAAGCGCGCCCCCTTTGAACCAGGCAGACGCAAAGCCACTGCCCGAACAGGTGAGAAATTTATCATCTTGCAACGCCTGCAGCTGAACGCTCGCGCATAGATCAACTGAGTTTGTTTTGACACCGCAAGCAGCCTCACCCAAAGTCAAAGGACAAATGGTTTCAAAACTACGGCCCAGTGGCACATCAAGTGCAGATGCGAGCGAGCGTGTCTCAGCGGTGAAACTCTCGCCTGTGCGGCGGATCTCACCGATTGTGCCCGTGTCCAGCAAGAACCGCTTCGAGGCGTCACGCCAATCCACCAGCCAACAATCAATCACCGCCTGATCGTAAAGACCCGCTGCAATATCGCTCTCGGTCAAAGTTGCGCTCATCAAGGCACCAGAGATTTCAGCACCTGTTGTTGCAAAGCCGGATTGGTGGTCACAATCACTCATGGTCAAGCCACTTGAAGGGGCATAAGAGAGACCCTCAAATGTCAGGATTTGATCGTGGTCGGTAAAACCGAATTTCTGACCATCGCGCCGCGTAAGTGTCCAGCAGTGGCACATTGTGGTGGCGCCATCGAGTTTCAGACCATTCAAATTGCGCATATGTCCTCACACAATGATTTCAACAATGGGAATGGAGGGAATATCGCCAGCGTCAAAAGCCGCGAAACTGATGTCGAGAAAATCCGTATCGAAGCGCACCGGCACATCGAACAAATAGCCTGCCGTGATCACAGAGCCAGCGCGCGGAATGGATGTACTGCGAAAATTCACAATGCCTGTGGTGTGATCAATGTCGTAATGCTCACCAACGCGTTTAAGCCCTGAATCAATCGCGACCAACACGCTGCCCTCAACAGGCTTTCGAATGATGCGCTGATAGGGATCGATGCCTGAACCATAGGTTTTCGAGAGCTGAAACGAAGTTTGAGTGCCGGTTCCAGACCCAATCACTTGATCGGTCGCAGCGGGATTCTTGTCTGGCATGCAGGATTTAAAATCTGCGCGATCACGAAAGCGAAACCCATAGAGCTTGCCGCGCCTCTCTTCGAAAAAGGCAGTGACCTGGGCAAGGGCTGTGAGTGTCTTGACGCCATAGCCAGCTTCAAACCGGCGGCGTGAATTGCGCCAGCGCGTGTTGCGCAGTTCTCTCCCAGAGCCTGTGGTGACAATCTGCGTGCGGCGTTCGGGCCCGCCTGCGCTTTTGAGCGCAATATCGAGCGGAAACCGCAGCTCATGAAAATCGCCCATGAATTTTGATCCATCGCAAATCGCAGAGCTTCACCCCTGCCTAGAGTGAAGCTGTCTACGGAGGTTGTCCCATGAGCCATGTTGCCCACGAGTTGCATGAAGAATTTCCCGCTGACACGCAGCGTCTGCACGAGCTTAAACTCGGCAATCCACACTTTGCGCGCCTCGCCGAGCGCTATCACGACGTCAATCGCGACATTCACCGCGCAGAAGCAGGTGTTGACGCAGTCAATGATGACGCTTTGGAAGAGATGAAAAAGCTTCGGCTCAATCTCAAAGATGAGATCGCCGCGCTTTTGGTCAAAGCTTAATTCATATGCCGCGCTGACCGCGCATCACAGCGCGAGCCAGTGCGGCGCTGATCTGAACCTGCGAGCGCTGAAAGGCGTCAGGATCAGGTGTCGCGATATGAATATTGATATTGGCGGACGCAGCAGCGGGTGAGCTGGCTGCCAAACCAAGGCGGCCATCTGGCCCGCGCGCCAGTGGCATGATCGCTTCTGCGCCGCGCTCTCCCATCAAACCAAGCCCGTTGCCGCTGGCAAAAAATGTGGGCCGAGCCACAACGCCGCCATCGGCAAAGGGCGTGATGGGCAAAGAGCCAACCGATCCCAAGGACGAAAACATAGACGTTAGACCCTGACCCAGGCCTTGCGTGCCAACGCGTGCGAGTTGACCCAAAATTGATTGCACCGTTTTCTCGAATGTCTGCCCAGACTGCGTGGCGCGCGAGAAGGCAGAGGTCAATGTGCTCGCCACTTTCCCAGCAGAAATATTCATCACATCCAGTTTGGCAGTCAGATCGCTGACACCCGTTTGTGCATCATTAAGACCTGTCATCGAAACCACCACCATCAGGAAAAAGGTTCATCAACATTGTCAATTTATCGCGGGACAAAAATTGTTTTGGCTGACGCGTGTCTACGCAGAGTGCAATCTCACGCGGCGTCAGCAACCAAAGATCACGCGGCGCCAGCCGCAGGGTCATGAGGCCAAATTCAAGCACATCATCCCAAGGGAAGGGCTCTACTGGTTGGCGCTTCATTGACCCTGCGGCATCTGAGGGCGCGCATCCGCGCCCCCAAAGGTAGCCGCCAAAAGATCGGCGGTGATGGCAACATAGCCAGCAAGCCCTTCCTCACAGGAAAGGGCCGCAACCTCGTCATCACTGAGAGCCTGACCACCCGCACGAATGCCAATGGCAATGACACGTAACAAATCACGCGCGCTGAGAGTCCCGCTTTCAAAATGAGCCATCAAGGCGACGAGATTTTGGGCCGCAAAAGCATCTTCAAGCTCTGCCAAGGCGCCCAATGTCAGGCAGAGGCGAAAGGGTCTGCCACCCAAAATCGCTTCAATTTCACCACGTCGATGATTGGCCATTGAACACCTTTAGATGGCAGTGAAGGTCAGAGCGCCAGCTGATTCCAGCGCGAGCTCATAGGTGACCTCGCCAGCAAATTCGCCGCGATAATCAAGGCTCGAAATTTGAAACAAACCATCGATGATGCCGAATGAGGGAATGATGATCTGCCAGCGGCGCAGCAGACTATCGAAAAAGATCTGGCGCACTTGCATATCGGCAGCTTCATCACGAAACACACCTGTGCCAGCGAGACTGGCGCGGCGTACCCCTGCACCAGCGAGCAATTCACGCCAACGTCCATCTGACTGTGCATGGGTGACATCCACAGCATCGGCATTCAGGGCAAGGCGCTGCGTGCGCAAACCTGCCACTGAGACAAAATTGCCCGTGCCATCATCCAATTTCAACAAAAGATCGCGGCCTTTTTGAGCAGCCATAATAGTCTCCTAAATAAGTTCAGTGATGACGCGCCAACGCAAGCTCATGCGTAGATAGCGCTGGTTGGTTTCGCGGCGACTTTCGAGCGCGCGGAAGGACAAATTGACGAGCACAAAGCCGTCAAGCGCGAGCGGGCCTTGATCAAGGCTTCGCGTGACAAGCTCAGCGATCTCGAGCGCCTCGGCACTACCTGGCTGTTCACTCACCACGTCGATCCGCAAATCATGTTCCGTGCCGCGAGATGAGCTTGTCGAGAAGTCGCGCAATTGTGCGTCCCCAAAACAGAGCAAGGGCAAACTGGCCCCACGCGGAATGCCATCATAAACGCGGCCTCCCAGTTTTGGCATTAAAGCTGGATCATCGCGCAACCGTTTCCACACGGCACTGCGCAAGGCACGTTCCGCAGCGGCAATCATGGCCGGATCTCCTGACACAGAGCGCGTACGAAGCTCGACTGATCGTCATAGGGTTCGATTGCCAGAATATTGAAAATGCGCTTGCCAATGACAAAGCGCATGCCCGCTGTCACAGTGCTCCGCTCACGATAAATGACCAGATGTGTGACCAGCGCCTGCTCGCCAGCAGCTGTGATGCGCGAGGTGACGGAGAGCGGGCGAATCTGCGCCCATAGACCGCCGACATCTTGAAAGCGACGCTGCACACCGCCGATGCCATCGGCCACATCATTCGCACTCTGAATGGTCAAGCGTCGGCGCATCTGGCCAATGAAGGGGCGGCTCATGCGAGCCTCCGGCGCATCACAGGCGCAAGAAGTGCGCGAACATCCGCAGGTATGACGCTCATGTCGATTTGATCGCCGCGATTGGCGAACCAGCGAGTGACCAACAGCCGCATGGCCATTTTCATCGGCTCATAATAATGCGGTCGCAATGTTGGATCGACGGTGAGTTCAAGCTCAATGCCGCCGCTATTTAACTGTGGCGCCGGCGCAGTACTCTCGACATAAAGGCAGCCGCTGCCTTCATAGGTGGTGAAGACATAGGCGCTCAAGGGAAGTGTCACAAAGCTGCCACCCATATAGACCCGCAGCGCGCTCAACAGCGGAAATGGTTGCAGGGCAATCGTGACTGTGCGCGGCTCCGGCCAGGCATCTATCGTTCCCAGATAGCTGCGCATCAGCAAGGGGCTTTTGCTGTAAGTCTCGACTGTGCTACGCGCAGCCAGCAGAAGAGAGCGGATCATATCCTCCTCATCCGCTGTCTCGACGCGCAACCAACTTTTTGCCTCGCTGAGAGAGATCGGCTCTGGACCCGTCTCCGTGACACGTTTAAACTTGATCATGATGATGCACCTTCACATTCGATCCCTTCGCACAGGCGCTGTGGCGCTCTGTTTGCTCTTGACGACGTCCGCACAGGCATTGGTGGGCGAGAGCCGCGACGGCGCTGAGCTGAGCCCCCATGTCGTGATGGTGCTCAGCAATGCTGATGGCCGCGCGGGCCTGTGCAGCGGTGTGGTGATTGCGCCCAAAGTGGTGCTCAGCGCTGCTCATTGCGTGAAAAGCCCGGCGCAAAGCATGGTTCATTTTCGCAGCGGTGAGCGGCCCGTCTTGCTGCCGGTCAGCGCCATTGCGATCCATCCCGAGTTCAAGGCCAATGCGCCCAAAACGCGCGAACGCAGTGTTGATCTGGCACTCATTCAGCTGCGAGACCCCCTACCCGCTCCTTTTGAACCAGCGCCCCTCGATACAGACGGCAGCGTCACGCTGGGTACGCGCTATGTCATCGCGGGTTTTGGTTTGACAGTGGAGGGCGGCACAGCGAGCGGCCAATTGCGCATGGGCGAGATCAGCGCACGTGCGCCTCTTTCCAAATTGCTGCTCTGGGCGGAGGATCCGAATAAGCGCGGCTTTGGCGCTTGCACGGGTGATTCAGGTGGTCCTATTTTTGCCGGCCCCTTGCGGCATATTTTTGCCATTACGACCTGGACAGAAGGCACTGGCAAAAGTCACTGCGGAGCTTTGACGCAAGCAACCCTTGTGGCTCCGCAACGCAGCTGGATGGAGCAAGTGTTGCGGAGCTGGGGGATGAGCCTGCGTTAACCGGGCACGCCAAACTTCAGAAGTTTGATCGCGTCAAAATCCTGAACGCCGCCACCCACACGTTTGGTCGTGTAGAAGAGCACATAGGGTTTTGACGAATAAGGATCACGCAAGACACGAATACCCCGGCGATCCACGATGAGATAAGCGCGGCGAAGATCGCCAAATGCAATCGAGTAAGTATCTTGCCCCATATCCGGCATGTCTTCTGACTCGATCAGCGGAAAATTCATGAGATTTGCGGGCATGCCAATGGCAGATGGCGGTGCCCACAAATATTCACCTGTCGTGGCGCGGAATTTGCGGATCAAATTTTGTGTGCGTCGACTCATCAGAAAACTTGCGTTCTGACGATATCCCGCTCGCAATGTATAAATCAGATCGACAAGAACATCGGACGGATTGGACGATGGAAATGCGCCTGGTGATCCTGAGACACTGTAGCCGATTTTTCCGCTACCCCAATTTACATTCGCCACTTTGGGGTAAGACAGCAGGCCCATAGGCTTGTTCACGCCATCACCTGTAATGAAGGCTTTGCCCTCCTGCTCTGCAAAGACCGTTTCAATTTCAGAGGCAAGCCATTGCTCAATATCAACGGCTGTATCGTCCAGAAGATTCTGCGTGACTGCCGGCATGGCATAAAGCTCCATAGCCGGAAATGTTGTATCGGTGATCTGCTGATTGGCCGTCATGGGACGCGCATCAGCCTCTGCCACCCAACCCGTCGCCGGACCAGACTGAGAAAAAGCCAAACGATAGTTCGCGGTGGAGATCTCGCGCACGGTTGCCACGGCTCGAATAGGCGAAATATTTGCCATGCGTCGCAGAATGTCGCGCTCCACTGCAGGCGTCAAAAGATAGCCGCCATCTACGCCAGAAGATCCCGACATAGCCTTTTCTTCGAGCGCCTTCAGGCCGACTGAATCGCCGCTGCGCATATAATTGCGAAAGGCAGCCTTATGCTCACGCTGGTCGCTTTCCCGCATCTGCGTCTCGCCAAGACGGGGGCGCGACTGCTCCAGCAAAGCGCGGTCAAGACGCGACTTGGCTTCATCAAGCGCGCGATCAATACGGGTCAGCTTTTCTTCGGTAATGACATCACTGGTCAATCGACTCTCGATTTGACCCAAACGCTCATCATTGGTTTCGCGAAAAGCCTCGAAAGCGCGGTGGAGCTCACCAAATGCACTGGCAGCATCCACTGCCTTTGTTTCCTGAATATCCATCATATCCTCTTATGTCGCCGCCATAAAAAAATCCGCACTGGACGGCGCAGTGCGGATCAAAAAAACAGTTTGAGAAAATCAGGGCGAAAGCGTCTCAATCTTTTGTGCGAAGTCCTTTGCGCTGCGTTGCCAAGCCAAACGGGTCGCCTGCAGCAAGGGTTGTGCGCCAGACTTCACCGCACTGACGCGCGCTTGGGGCAACATGGGGAATGTGACGAGGGAGATCTCCCACAAATCAACCTCCAGCAAATGGCGCAAACCTGTTGCGGGATCGCGTTGCACACGCTTTGCACGAAAGCCGATGGACAGACCATCGACAGAGCCCTCACGCATCAAGGACAGGATCTCACGCGCCCGCGCTACATGCAGATTAAGCTTGCCGATCACATGCAGGCCGCGCGCATCTTCTTGCAGCGATAGCCAACTGCCAATGGGCTCGCCCGCCTGGTGCTGCCACAACAACTTCACCTTTTGCGCACCGCGCCGCGCTAATGACTGACGGAAAGCCCCTGGCATGACGATGTCATGACCAAGATCCGCGATCCCAAACAGGCTTGCATAGCCTTCAAACACGCCGGTTGTGCGAATGGTGGAAAGAGCCAAAGGGGCGTGCTTGACTTCGCGGGGCCCAAGACCCGCGCGCCGCAAGAGATCAAACATGGCGCATCCCCTTGCTACGCGACAACAGTCGCAAGAAATGTCGGAACACATAGCCTTCATTCGCATGGCTGCGGCCAAACAACAGCCTCATCATCGCATGTCTCCAAATTGTTCGTTGAAATAGGCAAGTTCACGCACAAAAGTGTCAAAGCGCCGCGTGGCGGCGGCAAGCTCCTTCAAGCTCCACACCAACAAAGCTGACGACAGGCTCGCCCAAAGCAGCAAAGCCAGATGCGCCAGATCACCGCGTGCGATAAAAGTTTGTGTAATGTCATTCATCCGACCGCCGACAGGTCAGCGCGCCAAAGGCCCATAGCCGACGGCTTCGCGTTTTTCATTCTGGGTGAGAAAATCAGCGCTATTCACGCGCGCCCATTCCTGGGCGCGTTCATCAGCCAAAGCATCGAGCCGGTCGATATCATAATCAAACCGGAATGGGCCGAAGCTGGGTGCAAGCCAAAGTGCAAAATGTTTTTGAATGCGCGCCACAAGGGGAATGACCGTCTGACGCCAGAAGGCGCGATTGGCTTCTTGATAATTGGCATGGGTATTGTCGCCCGGCAGACCCAGCAACAAAGGTGGCACACCAAAGGCGAGCGCAATTTCGCGCGCGGCAGAGGCTTTGGCCTCCACAAAGTCCATATCTTTGGGCGTGAGCGACAGCGCCTTCCAATCAAGCCCGCCCTCCAGCAGCAAGGGGCGCCCTGCATTGGCAGGGCCGGAGAAGGTTTCATCAAGCTCGCTTTTCAAACGCTCAAATTGCACATCTGACAGGCTCACACCTTCTGGACCAGAATAGACAAGAGCACCTGAGGGGCGCGCGGCATTTTCCAGCAAGGCACTGTTCCAGTCACTCGCGGCTTGATGGGCTTCGACCGCGCGCTGGGCTGCACGCAAAGGTGCAAAGCCATAATGATCATCCAGCGGCGAGAAAAATTTGAGATGCAAAATCGGGCTCTGCCCTTCGCGCGGCATGGAATAGCGCAATGCCTCACCACCCACTTGATAGTCATAGGCTGCGGGCCAGCCCGTGGCCCCCGGCACAATGGTCATACGATCTGGCCGCAGTGACCAGAGTTCGCGCATCACGCCCTCCATCATCACGCCTTCCACATAGGCATTGCCGAAGAGCAGCAGATTGGTGGTGAGCGCTTCGATGAAACTGGGGCCAGCCTCCACACCATTGGGCTGCGCGAGCAAAGCCAGAGCAGGATGGTCAGGCACTTCATCGGCACTTTCATAAGCGCGCCAGACAAGACTGGCGCTGGCCTCTGCCACCATGCGCACAGCACGGTGCACGATTGGGTTACGCTCAAAGCCCAAGCGCGTGAGCTCTGTGAGATCGCGCGGCAGATTGCGCGAGCCGGGGAAGTAGAGTTTGGCCACCAGCGGGCTCGCCCGAGAGGCTTTCACATCGGCCACGCGAAAGGCTGCGCCTGCACGCTGCAGGCGCGACAATAAAGAAGTCATGATGAGGCCTTTGAGTTAGAGGCGACGCAGTTTTGGATTTTGCGCACGCGGCTGTAGCGCAAGATCTGTGATGGCCCAGACGAGTGCATCGAGCCGGTCAGGGCTGCGCCCATTGGGCAGACCATCTGCCGCGAAGGCGCACATCTCATCTTCCAAATCGCTGAAAGCACCAACGTGATGGACGCGGCCTTGTTCATAGAGTTGCGCCACCGGAGCCGCTCGCAAATATTTTCCACGTGTGGCGCGCACTTTGCGCACAGGCACAGTTGGGTCAGCCTCTGCAATGACAGCTGCGACCATATCGCCACCTTGGTTCACTTCCGCGATGATGAGATCTGCTTCCAGACGATGATAGAGCGCGGCCGCTGTTTGCGACCAAGACTGTGGGCGCGCCTCACCCAAAGTTTCATCGGCCAAAACATAGAGTGCGCCATCGCGGTCAATGCCCGCCGCCACAATGCCGCAGCGATCAGCCCTTTTGCTGGAACTGGCTGGCGGGTCAATGGCCACAACAATGCGCGACAAGGGCGGAGCCTCAGTGCATCGCAGATCATCAAGCATGGCGCGCGTCCATAAAGCGCCGTGACGATCTTCAATCAGCTCGCCCTCCAGTTCCTGACGACCAAGCCGCGTTCCACCATAGCGCGCCATCAAAGTCTTCAGAAAATCGGGGGCAAGATGGCGCGCATTTTCCCGCGTGGCAGAGCGCGTCACGGCGGTGGCGGGATCTTGCATCAGTTTTTTGATGAGAGGCGTTGGACGCGGTGTGGTGGTGATGATTTGGCGCGGATGATCACCAAGGCGCAAACCAAATTGCAGCATGTCAAAACACTCCTGATCATGTCGCCATTTGCCAAGCTCATCGAGCCAGGCACATTCAAATTGCGGGCCGCGCAGGCTCTCAGGATCTTCGGCTGAAAAACACTGCGCCACAGCCCCATTGGGCCAGAGCAACCGACGACGCGATGGCTCCCATTGCGGGCGCGTGCGCGGATCAAGACTGAGCAGACCCGACACGCCCTCCACCATCACATCACGCACATCGGCCATGGTCTCACCCACAAGGGCGATGCGCGAGGCGGGCTTGCGCGCAAAGCCGGGAAGGCCCAAAGCAATGCCGCGCACCCATTCAGCACCGGTGCGCGTTTTACCAGCACCGCGCCCGCCAATGACGAGCCAATGGGACCAGACGCTTCCTGATTGGGATGTGAGTGGCGGCAATTGATCGGGCCGCGCATTCAGCTCCCACAAACTATGCAGCGCGCTGATCTCACGGTGATCGTAGCTGCTCAATGTCTGCATCAACCGTTCGCGCTGCATCGTCCCCGGCAAGCTTGTCAGCCAGGTCAGCTCGCAACCGGGCCAGCTCATGGGCAGAATCGAGCGAGCCTTGGGCGATGTCATGCGAGCCATCGGCTGCGCTCTCCTTTTTGCGGCTGGTGTGCGATGCGTTGGCGCGCAGACTGTCCATCTGCAATTTGATCGCCATGGCAATCAGGCGACCATGTTTCTCAGCATCAAGCGGCTGACCGCCTGCATCCGCATTGGCTTCAATGGCGCGCAGCACAACTTCAATCTGCTCATCAATGAGCTGCTTGCGTTTGCGCACGGTCATCTTTTCCACGCGCTGCGCTGCACCTTTGCGAAGGCGTCGCACAGGCGCTTTGGCGCGCTGCGAGCGCAAACGCTCAGGCAAGGTCCAGAACCAACGTTTGCGCAGACGCGAGGTAAAGGTGGCGAGCGTGAGGCCAAGGCGCTCTGCCGCCTGCTGGCGGGTCAAAGTGCCGGCCTCGAACTGGGCGCGCACCTCCTGCAGCAGGCTGGCATCAGGATCAGGCACGGGAGTGAAACGGGGGTCACGCGGCATGGCGTCCTCCAAATAAAAAGCCAGCGCGAGGGGCGCTGGCACAGATGAATGATGATGAATTGAAGTGCTGCGCAGTGGAGGGACAAGAAGGACCAGCAGAGGCCCCCTCGCCCCACACTTCTGGAGCATGAAGTAATCCTAGCCCAGAAGCGTCACGGTGTCAAGGATGATTTTCCTTTGAAAGACAACTTTCTTATAATTCACTCTGGACTCAGAACAATTCGCGCGGCACATCCCTGCCAGAGGTGCCACCATGATCGTTTCGCTCGCCGCTTTGTCCATTCTCGATGCTGGTCCCTTGGGCCAGGTGCAGGCCTGCGCGGCTGCGGGCTTCACCCATGCGGGGTTGCGGCTCAATCCACTCTTGGCGAGCGACGAAAAAGTTGCCGGCGATGCAGCCAAAGAACAAGCGCTCATCACAGCGATGGAAGACAGCGGCATGGCTCTGCTGGAAGTCGGCGTCTTCCCGATCAAGCCCGATATGGATGTTGAGGGCCTGCTGCCCGTTTTGAAATTGTCGCAGCGTCTTGGCGGGCGCTTCATCGTCTGTCCGGTGGAAGATGATGATCATGCCCGCAGGCGCGAAACATTCATGCGCCTTGCTGATCATGCGCAAGCTCATGGCATGATGGCGCTGGTGGAGTTCAACCCCTATAGCGCCTGTCGCTCTCTGGCAGAGGCTGTCGACATGGTCGAAAGCACGGGCCTTGCCCATGCAGCCCTTGTCATCGATGCCTTGCATCTCTCGCGCTCGGGCGGTCAGCCGAGCGATCTGGCCAAAGTCCCGCCCCAACTTTTGCAGCTGGTGCATTTTTGCGATGCGCCAGCCTATCAGGCCGATGGACGCAGTGCCGATGAGCTTCGTCGCGAATCTCGCACCGCCCGCTTGCTCCCCGGCGAAGGAGAGCTGTGGCTGCGCCAATTGCTCGAAGCCCTGCCCGCACAAACGCCCATCAGCATTGAGGCACCCAGTTCTCGCCATGCGCATCTGAGCGCCACTGAGCGCGCCCAAAAAGCCCTCAGCGCGACGATGGAGTTTTTGCACTCCATCGGGCGCGTCTGACTTAGCTGATCGTCGCAACCTCCTTGCGCATCTTGTCAGCGACACTGGCAAGATCCTGCATGGTGGCCGAAAGCTCCTCGGTCGAAGCTGCATTGGAGCGACTGATCTCACCGATCTGCTCCATGGAAGCATTGATCTCGGTGACGGTCGCTTCAGTCTCTTCCACCGCCGCACTGACCGACATCATGAGATCGGCATTCATCCGTGCATTTTGCTGGAACTGGGAAATGATATCACGCACCGCATCGGCCGAACCAGTGATCGAGCGCACATCCTGAATGATGTGATCGACCGATTTGGCGATCTCGCTGGATGAGCGAGCCACATTGTCGGCCAGCGTTTGCACTTCATTCGCCACCACAGCAAAGCCACGCCCCACTTCACCCGCATTAGCCGCTTCGATCTGCGCATTGAGCGAGAGCAAATTGGTCTTGCGCGAAATGGAGTCGATGACCTGCGTGATCTGGCGGATCTGCTCGCTCGCCTGAGCCGAGCGAGTCACCACTTCCGACAACATAGTCACGCGCTGCAATCCCTCTTCGGAGAGTTTTTGCAACAGGCCTGCGCTGTCACGGGCGGTGAGTGCATTGGTGTTGATCTCGGTAATGGCGCGCACACTCTGGGAGACTGCCGTGCCGACCTGCGTCACAGCATGAACCTGCTGGGCCACACCTTGGGCAATCTGACCAATGGCGGAGGAGGCTTCAGAGGCAGCACCAGCGACCTGCGTCGCACTCGACTGCACCTCACGCGCCACACCCCGTGTCTGTTCGACCATGCGCGTCTGCTCGGCTTCGAGCTCTTGGCGACGCTGGCCGCCCTCGATGAAAATCATCAGAGCGCGCGCAATATCGCCGATCTCGTCCTGCCGGTCAGACCTTCCAACCGCCACGTGATAATCGCCCTGCGACACACGGCGCATCGTGGCAATGGCATCCTTCAACGGCGCGACAACGCCAGAGGCGACGACCTGATAGACCGCAGCAAAAGCGACGAGGAACAAAATACCGGCGATCACGAAGAGCTTCAGGCGCTCAGCATTGAAGCCAGCAATGCGGGCTTTGAGCAAGCGATCAAGCTCGGCATAAGAAATAGCCGCAAGGCGCTCGGAGATTTGCTCCGCCCCATCGAGCAGCGGCTTTATGGTCGCAGGCTTGACTGATTTGGCGGGCGAATCGACCAAAGTATCGGGAATGGCAGCAACAACCTTCGCCACGCTTTGTTCAAAATCGCGCAAGGGCGTCGGCAAACTGGTCTTCAGCGTATTGTCGACATTGCCCTTGATAGCGGAGCCGATGGAGGCCGAAATATTTTCGCGGCCTGTCACCAAAGCAGAGCGATTGATCAAGAGCGAGACGGCGTCATCACCACTCACGCTATTACCGACACTCATGGCGTCAACAAGGCCACGTGTATCGGCCAAAGTGTCCACCAAATCCGGTAAACGACCCACAACACTGTCGATCAGATAATAAGTATCAAGATCAGGATCGAGGATGAGGTTGGATTTATCCCCCACCTGACGCAGCAAGGCACGTGCAGCGCTACGCGCCATCAAACGATTGGCCGAAGTATCGCCACGCACAAGAGCCTCGACTGAGCGCTTGAGATCAGCGAAGGCTGCTGTTGACTCGAGAGATGCACCATACTCTGCCTGCACCTTCTCAAGAGCTGCCATGGCCGCTGATGTGCGCGCGGCTCTCGCGGGTGCCGGATCATTCAATGCGAAAATGACCGGTCGCAGATTTTGCAGGTAAAGACTTCCTACAAGCTCCTTATCAGCGAAACTGATCAGCGCATTTTGCGACGAAACCAGACTCCACAACAAAAAGGCGACAGGCAAAAGGAAGGAGACATAGGACAGGCCCAGCTTCTTCCCGATCGTCAGAGATTTGAACATCAGCAGCCCCTCGGATTCAGTTCATAAGATTTGGGTGACAAGCCATGCGCAGGACCGACAATTGGTCGAGATCTGGCACAGCACAAAAACCATTGGGCGTGATGATGCCTCCATCAACCACACCTTGTGTCATGGATCGAAAGCGCGATTTGAAGCCTTGCGTCTCACCGCGCCAAATTCCGCGCAGCTCTTCGAAAAAGAATGCGCCCTGCGATCGACCCTGTTGCGTCTTCAACAAAATGCAACCCTGTTGGGCGAGCTGAATGGAGAGAGAACTTTTCAACGTGAGTCCAGGGAAAAATTGACCCTCGAGCATCACGCCTCTGACACCATCAACTTCGCTGACAAATGTCTCTTCGACATCCAAAACACGCTGAACGCGCGCCAAAGGAATGGCCAGAGCCATTCCCGATGATTGCAGGAGCAGAAAAGCCTCACTCATTCTCAGGCTCCCTGCGCAAGACGTGTCATCACCCCATCAACATCAACGATGAGAATGATCTTTCCTTCGCCGCTCACAGTCGCACTGAACAGATAGGGCGAGCGGCGCACCAAAGGATGCGGCTTGGTGAGGAACATTTCTTCGCGTCGGACAACACCATCAACGATCAAGCCGATACGCCGGCCACCGGCAGACACGACCACAAAGAGTACACGCTCATCGTCACCGCGTGTCGATCCCATCAGCAGATGTTCGAGGCTGTAGAGCGGGAGCACATGACCGCGCAAAAGATAGGCTGTCTGATCGTGAAGTGTACGCAATTCGGATCGCGCTATTTGATGCACCTCATCCACATAGCGGCTGGGAATGCCCATAAGGTGATCGCCCAAGCGAACCACCAAAGTATTTTGGATCGCAGCACTGACCGGAATGGTGATGTCGAAGCGACTACCCTTCCCAAGCTCGCTGCTCACCGCGATCTTGCCGCCAATGCCCAACACAGCAGTACGCACAATATCCATTCCCACACCGCGCCCCGAAGTTTCGGTAATCGCGGCGGCGGTCGAAAAGCCCGCTTCAAAGATGAAATAGATAATTTGTTCGGGCGTCATGGATTTCAATTTTTCGGGCGTCGTGAGACCACGCTCCAAAGCTTTCTGCGCTACACGTTCGACATTGATACCGCGCCCATCATCAATGATGGAGAGCTTGGCTTCACCGCCCTCTTGCACGGCCGCCAGGGTGAGCGACGCCTCTCCCGACTTGCCTGCGGCCTGGCGTTCTTGCGGCGTCTCGATTCCATGATCGACTGCGTTGCGAACAATATGGATCAGCGGATCGACCAGAGTTTCGATGATACTTTTATCAACGACCGTCTCGCCACCGCTCATGACAAAGCGTAGCTCCTTACCCTGAGCCGTTCCAAGCTCCCGCACGATACGCGGCAAGCGAGCAAACAAATTGGAGAGAGGTAGAACTCGCAAATCAAGTGCAGTTTGCTGCAAGGATGACAAATGGCGCTGGAATTCAACCTGAACCGTTGCCAACCGCATCCGCTCATCTTGCACAGCCGCGCGCAAGCGATCGAGAAGCAATGCATCTTCGGGATGCCCCTGCGCACTTAAACGTCGACCAAGATCGCTCACGCTCTCCATCAGTCGAGACACGCCCTCATCTTGAAGGGCGACGCCAAGGCGCGAGCGCACACTCACGAGACAACCAACCTGTGCCATGAACGAATCGAGCACCGCTGCGCTCACGCGAATTTGCGACTGCGTGCTGGTGGGAGTTGCATTAGGCGCTGGGGCCGGCTGCGATGCTGAAGGAGTTGACTGCGCTTCCAAGGCTGCAGCTTGGGGCGCTGGCGAGTCTGACTTGGCAACCGCGCCAACCTTCTGCACATCCATCAAGGCATCGCCAAGATCGCGCTTCAAGTCTTCGATCAAAATATTGGCTGAGCTTTGCGAGATAATCAGGAACTCGAAAAGTGTCATGTCCTGAACAATCACCGAACGACTGATACTTTTCACCTCATGGGTTTTCGACCATTGCACAAAGAGGCGGGCCGCCTGCGGATTACCATTCAGGTCAATCGTGACCAACACACCCTGCGACGCTCCCTCGGCCAAAGCGGCAAGGTCAGGCAAAAACTCTAGAGGCGTACAGGCTGCAAAATCATCATTGAGGCCGATAGATTGCAGAAGTGGAAGGAGCTGCGATGCGCTTTTCTCTTTCGGTGCCGAAGCATCCGGGGTCACAGCGCCCTGCAGCGCGACCAAGAAGTTGAAACAGTCTTGCGATTGATCACCACTCACCAACTGGTCGAAGATAGCATCACGAATATGGTCAATTTGAACCAAAAGTGAAGCGAAAGCGGACGCAATATCTTCAGCTGCATAAATCGATTGCAATTTGAGCTGAAGATTTTGAGAACGGTTGCGCGGATCAGCAAAAGCGAGGACGAGGTCTATCTGTCGAAGCGATTGTCCAAGACTTGCCATCGCATCAGCAAGTGCCTCCTCACTATAGCCACTTTCTGGCAGCGACAACGAGAGTTCCGCCAAAGGCCCAGCGACGGCTTGTGACACAGCGTCAAAATGGTTGGGCACGATGGCGCGGAAAAACTCCGCGCCAAAATTCAATTCAAATCCAGCTTCAAGATCGCGCAGCTGCTGGCCCAGATCAGCCATAGCGCCGATCCATTCCGCATCCATATCCGCAGGCTTCTTCGCCAAAGATTGCGATACCGCGGTGAGAATATCCAGCAGGCCATCAAACCCAGCGGCTTCAACACGCTCGATCAAAGCAGAAAGCGGCTTTGCGACTTTGCGCGGTGCCGCTACACCTTTTCCAAACCAAGCGTCACAGATTTCATGAATGAGCTCGCTTGTTTGGGGCGCAAAGACACGCAAGGCTGCAAAAAGCGGATCCGCATCTTCGACCTCAGTCTGATTTTGAGTGTCCGATACCGGCAGATCTGCACTGGACGAGACACCGCCGCTGAAATGTTGGAAAGCAGCATCAAGCTTGGCTATTAAAGCATCATTGGGCGGCTGATCGAGACGTTGCTCAACAATCGTCTCATGCAAGCGCGCCAATGTGTCATTCGCGACAGTCAACAGCTCAATCAAGTCACGCGAAAGATCGACACCATTATCGCGCACAAGCCCAAGCAAATCTTCACAACGATGCGCCACAAGCTCCATACTCAAAAGCCCCATGGCTTTTGACAGACCCTTGATCGAATGCATGGAGCGAAAGAGTTTGGCAATATCTTCAGGATTGCAGGCATGGGTCAGCGCATCGGCCAGACATTGGTCGATCACTTGCAAATGTTCGGCGCATTCAATACCGAACTGCTCCCAAAAGAAATCCATCGACATCGTGTGATCTTCCGCGATGAGGTCTGTGGCTCAACCTTTGGCGAAACGTTTAACGGCCGCTGTAATGATGTGGCCGCGCTTGGATTCGAGATCGAGACTGACTGCGCCTGATGGCTTGGCGATCACATCGACCGCACCCAAAGCGCGCGCTTCGGCAGCTTGCGCCGAACCAGCCTGAGCAACAGAGGACAAGATAATTACTTTGGCTTTGCTGACGAGCTTCAGCCGCTTCAGCGTCTCAATGCCATCCATCACTGGCATTTCGATATCGAGCAAGATGACATCGGGCTTCAGATCGCGCACCTGCTCGATACAGTCCTTGCCATTCTCTGCTGTACCGACAACTTCCAAGGTCGGATCGCTCGATACGATCTCCATGACGAGCATCCGCATCATCACGGAATCATCAACAACCATTACTTTTACTGCCATTGAAGTCTCCTATGCCGGCGTCGATTGTTTGCGTTCGAAAATGGGTATGCCCGCCATGCGACCCAAAGTGACGCCAATTTCGGCAAGGCTCATCATCTGCGTGACACAGCCACTCCGAAGCGCCGAGTCAGGCATGCCACCCACAATGCAGCTATGAGGCGTTTGGACGATGATGGGCATGTCTTTGGCGGCCATTGCCTGCGCACCAATTGTGCCGTCACCGCCCATGCCAGTGAGGATCACGCCAGCGGCTGCGCTGCAGTGGCGCGCAGCAGATTCGAACAACAAGTCAACGCTGGGATAGACTGTCACCTTGGGATCAGGAGAGACCCGCAATGCGAATCCTTGCAATGTACGCTCGATCCAACCATTTTGTCCGCCCGGACAGACGACCACATCGCCCGGCTGCAGCAGCTGACGATCTTTGCCTTCGAAAACATTGTGAATTGATTTGCGCGCGAGATGTTCCGCAAAACCGCCTGTGAAGGCCGCGCCCATATGCTGCGCAATAATCAAGGGACATCTGAGTTTGGGCATGACCGATAGCATTTCGATCATCTGACGGGGGCCGCCTGTCGATACGCCTAAAACAATGACCTGCGGCGGGGCGCTGGACCTGGTGCGACGAAACACGGGGTCTTTGAGATAGGTCTCCGTGATGTCCATCACATGCGAGGGCGTGGACAAAGCTGCAAAAGGTGCAGGCGTCAATTTTTGCGGCTCAGAGACAAGGGCAGAGGCTGCAGAAGGCTGAGCGCGCTTGATGCCTTTCTTGCGATGGTCGTTCCAGAAGGAAATTTTTTCGAGAAGATCCTTCTCAATTTCGACAATATCAAGCTGAACGAAGGAGCTCGATTTTGAAATGTAGTCGAGGGCGCCTGCGTCAAGCGCGTCGAATGTGGCTTTGGCGCCGGTCTGCGTCAGGCTCGACACCATGATGATGGCAGCAGGAGCGCGCTTCATGATTTCAGCGGTCGCTTCGACGCCATTCATGCCCGGCATTTCGATGTCCATCGTAATGACATCAGGGCGTAGACTGACCGCCAAATCCACAGCCTCTTGGCCGGTCTTGGCTTCGCCGACAATGGAAATCTGCTTATCTTTCTCCACCATTTTGCGGATTGCGACACGCATAAATGTTGAGTCATCGACGATGAGAAGCCGAATGGTCATGGCAATTCTCCCACCGCTGACAGAATCTGGTCCAGATCGAGACGTGTTGCGATTTGATCATCGAGGATTGTGTAAGATGCGTCTGAGCCCGCGAGCTTCTCAAAAGCGTTTTGCGGGACTTGCTTGAAGCCGATCAAGCGATCAATGCCGAGCAAATAGGCAGATCCATGCGCTCGAAACTCAGCCCAGAAGGGACGACCTAAAGTGCGAGTGGGCACTTCACCCGGCAAAGCGATAACGCCGGCGAAACGCTGATCGATCTCTGCCAGCACAGTGGATCCCTGCTCGCTCTCAAGAGCGGCGGGTGAGAAGATGACATTGTGGCGCGCGCGGATTCCATCAATACGTTGCGGATCGACAAGATAGATCTGCTCATTGATGCGAAGTCCCAGAAAATTGGGCAGCAAAGATGAGCGCGAAGGTGCTGCGAGCGCATCTTCATCCATACGGCTACCTTCGACATTCTCAGCTAATTGCGCAACAATGAGGATCGCAGCCGGTATTACGGCGCGACCTTCGTCTTCCCATGTTACATAGCCAGACCAATAGAGACCTTGCTCAGAGGCTTCGCCCTGCGCGGTACAATGACGGATCCCCAAAATTGAATCGACTGCGAGTGCAAAACGACCGCGCTCGCTGCGTAGCACGACGACATCCGTCGTTTCAGGACCAGCCTGCCCAAAAAGAAGTGTTTTGGCGCAAATAGTTTCCAGCCCAAAGCCATGCCACCAGTAGCGCCCCCGTATGATGGCGTTTTGCGTGCCATAGCTTGCAGGCGTCACATCTCGTACAACTTGCACCACATCACGGAGCGCAATGGCATAGACGCGAGCATGTGTTTCAACGAGCAAGAAGGGACTGGTCTGAAGGCAAGCCTCTTCAATCTCGACCTCTTCATCCGCCAATCGTGCCTGCTCGACAGCCAAATCATCCCAGCTGGCCGCAAAAACGAATTTCGTATAGCTCGCCACATCAATTAGTAGAGCAGCGTCATCTTGCGTGCGAATTTGTGCGACACCTTGCTCATTATAGCTGAAATGATCTTGCGTCTCGACGACGACTTTGCGGCCAATCTCATCGACAAGCAAAGCAACATGGCCGACATCTGACTCGATAATGATGCCACATCTGTTTTCTATCGCGCATGGCGCATCAAAAAGATGTCCGATATCGACAGCGGGAATCACATCCATATCCAACACAACAACACCGCTGACTTGCGCTGGTGCACCCGGCAGCGGCGTCACTGTGCCTATATCAAGTGTGCGCAGCAAATGAGCCATGGGAATGGCAACCGTTCCGCCTGCAACTTTCGCGATCAGAACTTCCATCTCGAATGCCTCACGCTTTACGAGTGTAGTAGCTCTGACCATCGTTTTGATGCAGATGGAATAGCTCTGCACCTTTCAGACTGTCAGTGGGGCCGAAGAGAAGATATCCATCTGCATCAAGCGCGCGCTCCAGCATTTGAAAGACGCGCAGACGTACATCGTCTTGCATATAGATGAGGACATTCCGACAAAAGACGACATCAAAGCCACGCTGAGGTGGCATGGGTGATGTCAGATTGAACTGACGAAAACTCACCATGCGCTTGATTGCGGCAAGGGGTGTCAGCTCTTCGAAGCTGCGGCCGTTTTGGCTGCGCGCGGTGATGCTGAAATAGTCGAGGAGGAATTTTGGGACGCCGCGAAATGAGCCCATTCCCTCGCTGCGATAGACACCTTCTTGCGCTTTGGCGAGCACGGCGCGCGACAAATCGGTCGCAAGAACTTCGATTTTGAGACGCGCCGCACTCATAATGAATGCTGGTTCGCGAGAGAGCTGTGTCAACGCCTCGCTTGCGATGATCGCCAGCGTATAGGCCTCTTCACCAGTCGAGCAGGCCGCCGACCAAAGCCGGAATGTGCTCGCCCCTTCTGTCAGCTTTTTGCGCAGCAGGTCAGGAAGGAGCTTTGTGCGGAAGAATTCGAGTTGTCGTTCATCGCGATAGAAATAGGTTTCGTGGACGGTCAGCTGTTCGATCAAACTGGCATGGGCGGGATGGCGCTCGGTCTGCTGTTCATATTCAAGCACCCATTGCTGGGGTGAGCCTGTGACGATTTTGGAGAGTGCTGCGCCAAGTTTTCCGTAGGAACGATCTGCGATGAAAATACCGGTTGTACGTTCAACCACAGCAGCAACGCGCGACAAAATGTCGATTCGATAGGGCTCCGCTGACAGAGCTGCGCCTTGACTGCTGGGGTAGAGCGCGCGGGTCATGCTTTGATCCGAACCTCTTCAACATCACGCAAAGTGCTTGCGGCCATGCGCGAGAGATCAAACATGGTCGCCGCAATTTCTTCGGCGGCAGAATTGCTGGCTGTGCCGATCTGCTGCAACTGATCCATACTTTGGCTGACCGAGCTTAGCGCGCTTTGCTGGGTTTCGACATCGCCCGATACCTGCGCCATCAAATCGCGAATTTCACCCGAGCGAATGCCAAGGTCGACGATCTCTTGTTCGAGGACGCGAGTGACCTCCAAACCTCGATCAGCAACGCGCTGTGCCTCTTTGACAATGCCCGTAATGTCTTGCACCGAGGCATTGCTTTGATCAGCGAGCTTACCCACTTCGGCAGCAACGACGGAAAAGCCTGCGCTTTCTTGTGATGAGGCTTTGCTTGCCTGAATGGCGGCATTGACGGCGAGAAGGGTCGTTTGTTCAGCGATATTTTCAGCATATTCGGCGAGCTTGCCAATGGTGGCGGAGGTTGCCTTGATCTCGTCCATCATGCGTACGAGATCGCGCACGCGTTCCTGACTAACGGCCACAGCGGTGGCATTTTCAATGGAGCGCTGCGCGGCACGTTGGGCTTCATCGACGATCTGCTGATTGACGGCTCGAGTTTCGCTGAGCGACTGGCCGACATCGCAAATGACTTCGATCTGAACCTGCGCGCCGTCAGAAATTTGCGTAATAGCATTGGCAGCTTCTTGTGCGGCTTTGGCGACGTCACGAGCCGTTGATTGGGCCTTTGTCATATGGTGACTTTGCCCCTGTTGGACAAAGGTAAGCACCCCTTGCATCATCAAGGTGAGGTCGACCGACAGCAATTGGGTCACGAGCGACAAGGCGCTTTTGCGGCGTCGTGGATGCAGCATGAAATGATCGGACAGGCCGCTCACCAGTTCAGTGCTAAGGGCCGCATGTATCTGATGCAAAAACTCGGTTGAATTTTGCAGATCATACCAAGCTTGCCCCATACGCTGCGCACTTTGGGCATAGTCTGGATTGAGCGTCAGCGAAAAGAGTTTGCGCCAATGGACGCACTGCGCCGCCTTCACCTGCGCCAGTTTGGCTGGGTCCACAGAACTGGAGGCTGGCAAGGCACCAAGATAATCATCGAGAACCCGTGTTGAGATCGCCTCAATGAGTGAAGCCAATCGCGCAACCAAAGATTGGTGGACGGGCGAGGACGTCAGCTGCCGCAGCTGGTCTTGAAGATCATAGGCATGGGTCGTCATGGCGGCTCTCATCTTGCACAGATCATTCATTGCGCATGGTGGCGAAGAGACTGCGGCAAATCAGCAGCGCTGCTTCCGGCGAACTCGCGAATTTGGCGAGGATCACCTCTTTGGGGAACACCATACAGGTCGTGTTGATGATGGCGGTTGCGGTGAACAGATGCGGTGTGCCGTCAAAGAGCGCGCTTTCGCCGAAGATTTCATTCTCGCCCAGCTTGGCAATGAACTGATCTTTGTCATTCACAACGCGTGAGAGTTGCACAGCACCTGATTTGATCAGATAGAATTGCCGCGCCTCGTCGCCTTCCAGAAAGACGCTTTCACCGCGATAGATCGTTTGGGTGGTGATTTTGGGAGGTGTCGACATGGCCGTTCCTCACCACAAGTCGGGATAGAGCTGGCTGATGCGCTGCGTTGAGAAACGCATGATCGCCTGCAAGAAGGGGTCTGTGTCGGCCACGCTCTTCAAGATGAAGTCATGCGGCACGATGATGAGTTTGGATTTGCGGGTGCAGCGCGCGCTATTCACCCGCGCCCGATCAGCAATGATGTCGACGACCCCGAACATCCGTCCGGGGCGGATGGTCTGCATCAGGCTCGTGCCTTCCTTGAAGATCTCAACACTGCCGGACATCAAAATGAAGCCTGAGCCAGCGGCATCGCCCAGCTGATAAACAAGCTCATTGGGACCGAAGTCCTTTTGCGGAAACTCTTGCAACATCACCCACCTGCAGCCGCGACCTTGGGCACGGCAATAATTTAGGGAGCGGATGAACACCACATTTGTCCTGTTAATTCCACCATAACGGGCAAATTATTATTGTTTTGACCAAAATTTCCTCTTTTTGTATTTTATTTGTTATATTTATATTTTATTTTATAATATTCATACTATTAAATGTTTCAAATAGCGCCCCTAGCCCGCCCTTTGGGCCATGCTATAGTTTTGGCTTGTTGGATCCGCAGAGATCCACCCGGGGAGGTCGATCATGTTTATGCGCAAGCTGGTTTTGAGCGCCATTGCAGCTTTGGGTCTCATCAGCGCGGCCCCCGCGCAGGATTATCCCAACAAGCCCGTCACCATCATCCTGCCGCTGGCCGCTGGCTCAGGCCTCGATATCATCGCGCGCATCTATGCTGAGAAACTGCAAGAAGCCCTGGGCAAGCCGGTCATCGTCGAGAACCGCCCCGGCGCAGCGCTCATGCTCGCCACGCAGATGGTCGCGACCGCACCGCCTGATGGCTATACGCTTTTGGTGGCGACCTCCTCAGCGCTGGCGATCAATCCGGTGCTTTACAAGCAGATCAATTATGACCCGGCCAATGGCTTCATTCCGATCTCGCTCTATCTGAAGTCGCCCTTCATTCTGGTCGTCAATCCTGATCTGCCCGCCAAGAATGTGCGCGAGCTGATCGCGCTCGCCAAGCAGCGCACTGATCTCAATTATTCATCGCCCGGCGCAGGCGTCGCCCAGCATCTCTCGATGGAGTTTATGAAGAACCGTTTCGGGCTTGAGATATCGCATGTGCCTTATCGCAACACACCGCAGTCCATTCTCGACATTGCCTCGGGCCATGTGCAGCTTGGCTTTGTGGAGGCAGGTGCTTCGCTCTCGCTGATCAAGGATGGCAAATTGCGCCCGCTCGCAGTCTCCTCTGCTGCGCCTCTGCCCATCCTTCCTGATGTGCCGCCCTTCTCTGAAGCCTCTGGCGCGAAGGATTTCGAAGCGGTCTCCTGGCATACTTTGCTGGCGCCTGCTGGCACACCGCGCCCCATCATCGACCGACTTCATAATGAGATGAAGCGCATCATGGCCGATCCCACCGTCAAAGAGCGTATTGCCAATCTCGGCCTTGTCCCCACCGATACACCCTCGGTTGAAGGCATCAGCGCCTATCTCGCCGAAGAGCGCACGAAATGGGGTGCACTGGTGCGCAAACTCGGGCTGGAAGGTACGCAATAATCATTGGGGCTGCGGGGTCACTTTTGCGCAAGACGCAAGGGTGATCCTGCTCCGCGACCTCACTCCTGCGCCAGCAACCAGGTGCGAAAAGCCTCAACTTTGGCGAGGTGGATCGAACGTGAGGGCGAGACGAGGAAATAACCCATCGGACTTGCCAGACGCAGATTGAAAGGCTCGATCAAACGGCCTGCGCTCAAATCCTGATCCACAATGGTTGAGCGCCCCAAAATCACACCCAGTCCATCAATCGCGGCCTGCAAGGATGTGATCAGAAGATCGCAGCTAATCTGTGGGCCGAAAGAAAAATCGCGCAAATCGGCTGCCTCAAGCCAGAAGGGCCATTCATCCGGCACGATGGAGGAAGATGTGCGGATGACGGTGTGGCGCGCGAGATCTTGCGGCTCATGGAGCGGGCCTTCACGCTCCAGCAAAGCGGGACTACAGACGGGAAAGATTTCATCGCGCGTGAGACGATCCGCGCGCACACCCTGCCAATCACCCGCGCCATGCCAAATAGCGACGTCAAAGTCGAGCCGCACATCGGGCGCAAAATGTTGCATGGTCTGAATGCGCAACGTGATATTGGGAAAGCGCGCACGAAAATCATACAAGCGCGGCAACAAGCGCTTGATGGCGAAAGTGCCAAGGCACTGCAGATTGAGCACTTCGTCATCTTGATAGCGCGACAGTCGACTGCCGGCTGCTGCAATCTCGACCAAAGCCGCGCGCACGGAACTCAGATAGGTCTTACCAGCTTCGGTGAGCGTGATGCTGCCGGGCGCGCGATCAAACAGGCGAATGGCGAGCGCGGTCTCGAGATTTTTGATCTGATGCGTGACGGCTGTCTGCGTCAAATTGAGCTCAGTCGCCGCGCGCGTAAAACTGAGATGACGAGCGGTTGCTTCAAAGGCCCGCAGGGCCGCCATAGATGGCAGATGGTTTTTTGGGTTCATGATGGCCCGCGCAGATCTGGCCTCAAAAGCTAGACCAGATCTGCAGCTGCGTCCATCTATGCCCTATTGCTGCTCAATGCCCGAAGCTTTGATGAGCTGCGTCCATTTCACCAACTCGCCTTTGAGATAATTTTCGAAGACGGGGGTCGGCTGATATTGCACCTCAACACCGATCGTTGTCAGGCGCTGTTTGACCTCAGGATCGGCCAGCACTTTGCCAAGCTCATCACTGATCGTCTTCACAACATCCGGTTGCATTTTGGCTGGGCCAAACAGACCCGCCCAAGCGATGAGATCGAAATCCGGCATCACTGTTTCATGCAAGGTTGGCACATCGGGCATGGCGGGGCTGCGCTCGCGCGTCAGCACAGCCAAGGGGCGCATTTTGCCCGCCGCAATATTGGCCAGCGCATTGGAGAAATCCACCACGATCAAGGGCAGATGTCCGGCCATAAGATCATTGGCCGCGGGCGGTGTGCTGACATAAGGCACGCGCACAATATCAATGCCCGTGCGCTGCTTCAGCACTTCGCCCGAGATCTGACCTGTGCTGTTGCCATGGCCATAAGAGAGCTTGCCCGGATTGGCCTTCGCATAGGCAACAAGCTCGCGCATGGTTTTGAACGGCTGATCGGGATGCGAGACAATTACAGAGGGAAAGCCACCGATGCGGCCGATGGGGGAGAAGTCTTTCTCCTGATCATAAGGCACATGTTTGAAGAGGCCGGGCGCAGCTGAATGGGTCGAGTTGGTCGTCATGAAGAGCGTGTAGCCATCAGGCGCGGCCCGAACGACAGCTTGCGCGGCCAGCAGACCGCCTGCGCCCGTCTTGCTCTCGATAATCATCGGTTGGCCAAGACGCTGACCCAAAAACTGCGCCACGATGCGGGCTGCAGAATCAGAGACACTGCCCGGACCGAAGGGGATGATGATCGTCACCGGCTTGTCAGGATATTTTGCTGCCGCAGGCATGGCTGCGACACCCAGCAGCAGAGCAAGCCCCGCCGTTATGCGACACGCACACGAGACAAGGCGCAAGGCCAGCTTGAGCATTATAGCGTCCTCCCATTGGCCGCTCTCTTTTGGCGAGAGTCTGGCAAAGGGGAGCCTACAGGCTCCCCCGCATTCGTCAAATGCCCAACTTAGAAGCGGTCAGACGTATCCAGATTGAACAGGCGCTTGGCGTTGAGGCCCAAAATATTGCGCTTGGCCTGTTCGCTCAAAAAGTCGAGATCCCAGATCGTGCTCGGCAGATCCATATCCCAATGGGGATAATCAGATGAATAGAGCAACTGTGTCTCGGCATTGATCATCTCGAAGGTGACTTCGAGCGCTTTGCGATTGTTCACCATCTCCATGGGCTGGGATGTGTAATACATCTCGCGCATATAATCGCTGGGCAGGCGCTTGAGTGCAGGCGCCTCAGAGGTGCGCATGCAATAGTCATTGTCGAGGCGCTGCATCAGCCAGGGCACCCAGGCAAGGCCCGACTCAATCCAGATCGTCTTCAATTTGGGGAAGCGCTCTGGCAGGCCGTTGATCACCCAGTTCGCGCAGTGAACCGCATTGAACAGAGTAAAGCCCAAGGCATGGGCCGTGATGAAGCGGTTGGTGAGCGAGATCAGCTGATCATTCCAGTTATAAGACGCATGGAACGACAGCGGCAGGCCCATCTCTTCGAGCAGCGCATAGGTCTTCATATAGGCATTGTCATAAACGGGCTTGTAGCGCGTCGAGACAACCATGAAGCCGATGACGCCCGGCTTACCACCAAACTCCTTCACCATCTGATATGTGGCTTCAGGATCGTTGAAGGGCAGATAGAGCATGGAGCGCAGGCGTTTGTTGGCAGGCAGCACTTTTTCGACCAACCAGCGATTATAAGCGCGCGACAGACCGACCTCGACCTCCACCTGCGGATGCAGGCCCATGAACAACATGGGTGTGGGGAAGATGCAGGCATAATCGACGCTCATCGCATCCATCCACCGCAGGGTTTGCGCCACTTCACGCGGCGTTCCATCTGCGGGGAATTTTTCGTGCTTGCGCTCCATATAGCGCGTGATGCGCCCTGCCCCGTCTTGATAACCGGGCTGGTCGATGAGCAAGGCGCCGGGGCCTTTATAGGCAAACATATTGGTGGCGGACTGGCGCAGCACCGGATCTTCGATCAGCTCGAGGATCTCTTTGAAATTGTCAGTCTCATAGTGATGCGCATCAATATCGACGACGAGGACTTTATCAAGACCGCGCTCGTCAGCCTGTTTGCGCGCATTCTCCAGATGTTCGGCGGAATTGAAACTCTCCACCGACATGTCGAAGGCAGATGTGCTGGAACGATAAAACATGGATCTTGCCTCTCAGCGTGTGCCTGACCAGGATTGCCACATGCCCAATTCAAAGATCTCCAGATTGGAGGCCTTCATCAGGGCAGACACTGTGACAAGCACATTGGTGGCTGTGGGCGGAAAATCAGGATCAATCGGCAAGGGCCGACGACCTTCGTCAAACTTCGCGCCATAGGCTTGAATGAGCGTGCTGAACAAACCACGCATCGCCTCATCACTGATACGGGCGGGGTCGATCTGCAGCTTGGCGACCAGCTCTTGGGCGAGAGCCTCCAGCGCCGTATCGGGCTGGTGGGTGCGCGGCTCTTTGGAGGCAGTCTCAGACGACAACATAGACGTCTCCCTCCTTCTCAATAGTCTTGTAGCGCTTCAACTTGTGCTTGCCGTCCGCAGCGCTGGCGCCAGTTTCGACATTGAACTCCCAGCCGTGCCAGGGGCAGACCATATGCACATCGCGGTCATGGAAGCGCATGCCCAGATAGCGCTTGTCCTCGTCGATGACCTCTTCAATCTTGTGGATCAGCATGCCCTCGCAGGCCGGCCCACCCTGATGGGGGCACAGATTGAGAAAGGCGTGCAGCGCACCATTGACGCGCAGCACGCCGATCTTTTGTCCCTTGTGGTCAATCAAGACCCGCTGGCCTTCGGCAATAGCCGACGACTTGGCGACGAACACCTCCATGCGGCCCTTCCTCCCTGATTTCATTTGTGACGCACAATGAGGGGCCTCCCTCGAAAGGGGCAAATGAAGAAAATTGGAGGGGGATGAATTTTTCTTTTGCTGCAGCGCACATTTTCCTCACGCTGATGTGTCCGTCTAAGCCAAAGGCATAACTACCCGACGAAAGGCGGTGCCCTATACTCAAGTTCAACCGTCCTGTTAGAGGCGGCCGAGATCTTTCGAGTGGAGGCTTTGATGAAGGGTAAGCTCACAGAAGTCGCAGCCCAGTTGATGAAGGGCCGCCGCAAATTCTTGAAGGGCGCAGCATTTTCGGGCGCAGCCATGGTGGCCGCCCCTGCTGTGGTGAAGGCGCAGGGACCGATCAGTTTCCGCTTCCAAAGCACCTGGCCGTCCAAAGACATCTTCCACGAATTCGCGCTCGACTATGCCAAGAAGGTCAATGACATGACCGGCGGCGACCTGCGCATTGAAGTGCTGCCCGCTGGCGCTGTTGTGCCTGCCTTCGGCCTTCTGGATGCCGTGTCCTCCGGCACGCTCGATGGCGGCCATGGCGTCGTCGTCTATCACTATGGCAAGCAGACCGCGCTTGCTCTGTGGGGGTCGGGCCCTGGCTATGGCATGGATGCCAATATGCTGATGGCCTGGCATAAATATGGTGGTGGCAAAGAACTGCTCGCCAAGCTTTATGCTTCGGTTGGCGCGAATGTTCACTCACTGCTCTATGGGCCGATGCCGACTCAGCCGCTGGGCTGGTTCAAAAATCCGATCACCAAGCTCGAAGATCTGCGCGGCTTGAAATATCGCACCGTGGGCATTTCCATTGACGTCTTCACGGCCATGGGTAGCGCGGTGAATGCGTTGCCGGGCGGTGAAATCGTCTCGGCAATGGATCGCGGCCTTTTGGATGCGGCAGAGTTCAACAATGCCTCCTCCGACCGTGTGCTCGGCTTCCCTGATGTGTCGAAGGTCTGCATGCTGCAGTCCTATCACCAGAATGCCGAACAATTCGAACTGCTCTTTAACAAGGCGAAATATGATGCTCTTCCGCCCAAGCTGAAGAACATCATTGATGCTGCCTCGGAAGCAGCCAGCGCTGATATGTCGTGGAAGGCGATTGATCGCTATTCCAAGGATTATCAGGAGATGCAGACCAATGATAAGGTCCGCTTCTTCAAGACGCCCGATGCAATCCTCAAGAAGCAGCTCGAAGTCTATGACGAAGTGGTGGCCAAGAAGTCGGCTGAAAATCCGCTCTTCAAGGAAATCATCCAGTCGCAGCTCGCCTTCGCGCGCCGCACCACACAGTGGGAGCAAGATACGGTCGTTCAGCGCCGCATGGCCTTCGACCATTATTGGGGCCCCAATGGCGTTGGTCGCAAGATCTAACGCATCCAAATAAAGGTACGGCGGGGCTGTTCAGGGCGGCCCCGCCTGCCGCTTGGGAGGGGAATTGATGGAACGAAATCATTTTCTGATGGGCATTGATGCCATCAGCACATGGGTGGGCAAACTCGCAGCCTGGCTCATCATTGGCCTGATGCTTCTGGTCGTGGCCGAAGTCTTCAAGCGCTATATGCTCAATATGCCGACGGCGTGGATCTTTGACGCCAGCAATATGCTCTATGGCACGCTGTTCATGCTCTGCGGCGCTTATACGCTGGCGCAGAATGGCCATGTGCGCGGCGACTTCTTCTATGGGTCCATGCAGCCGCGCACGCAGGCCAGCCTCGATCTCGTCCTCTATATCGTCTTCTTCATTCCCGGCATTGCCGCCCTTGTTTATGCTGGTACGTCCTATGCGGGACAATCTTGGCGTATTCTGGAACATTCGACTGTCACCGCGAACGGGCCGCCGATCTATCATTTCAAAAGCATGATCCCCCTCGCGGGCGCATTGTTGATGCTGCAGGGGCTGGCTG
This sequence comes from Beijerinckiaceae bacterium, assembly GCA_947454485.1. Lineage (GTDB taxonomy): Bacteria > Pseudomonadota > Alphaproteobacteria > Rhizobiales > Beijerinckiaceae > Terripilifer. The sequence goes on along the minus strand of CANGJJ010000003.1, from coordinate 107,274 downwards.
AGATTGCGCGCTGCGTGATCTGCCTCAAGACGGGGTCTTGGCCGCCGCGCCTGAAAGATGTCAACGAGATCGATGTTGTCGAGCAGCAACTCGCTCTGTCCACACATGTGGACGATGACGCGCGCAAGGCAGCCATCTTGAACGCATCCCAGATCGAAGAATCTGCACGTCAGCGCACATCTTCAGGAGATCACAAATGAGCGATCCGATGCTCGGGCTCCTGATGCTGGGGCTCATTGTCGTTGTCATCATGCTTGGATTCCCCACAGCCTTCACGCTGATGGGGCTTGGCATGGTGTTCGGCTTCATCGCCTTTTTCGAACCGTCCAAGGCCTTTCTCGACAATCGTATCTTCGACCTCATGGTGCAACGAACTTACGGTGCCATGACCAATGACGTGCTCATATCCATCCCATTATTCGTCTTAATGGGCTATGTGATGGAGCGCGGCGCGCTCGTCGACAAGATGTTCTATTCGGTGCAGCTCGCCTTCCGTAATGTCCCAGCCTCGCTTGCCGTGGCCACATTGATGGTCTGCACCTTCTGGGGCATCGCCAGCGGTCTGGTGGGCGCGGTCGTTGTGCTGATGGGCGTGATTGCGCTGAACCCGATGTTGCGCGCAGGCTATGATGTGCGCTTGGCCTCGGGCGTCATCACGGCGGGCGGCACTTTGGGCATTCTCATCCCGCCCTCCGTCATGATCATTGTCTATGCAGCGGTCGCCGGTCAGTCGGTCGTCAAGCTTTATGCAGCAGCGATGTTCCCCGGCTTCTTCCTCGCCCTGCTCTATCTCGCCTATATTATCGGCTGGGCGATGCTCAATCCCAAGATCGCGCCGCGCTTGCCGCAAGAGCAGCTGCAAGTGCCCCTGCCCGAATGGTCAACTGCGTTTCGCAGCGCCTATTCCAACAATATGTTTGCAGGCCTGTTGAAAGCGCTGGTCTCACCCGCGCAGGCTCTCAGCTGGAAGCAGGATGGCAAGCCCTTCACCTATGGGCTCCTCATTCGCCATCTGCTCTACAGCCTCGTGCCACTCGCCATTGTGGCTGGCACATTGGCTTTGGTGTGGTGGTATGTCGTCATCCATCAGCAAGCTGGTGAGCTTGCCGTTGCACCGCCTGAGCTGCAGCAATTGGGCTCGCCTGACATCACCCCCGCAGGCCCATCAGAGGCTGAGTTGGGGCCGCCTGCAGGCTTCTACTGGTGGTTTGGTGCAGCCTGTGCGCTCAGCGCCTTTGTGATGATCCGCTACTATATCAATATGACAGCCGAGCGGCTCGAGGTGATCAAGCTCGTCACGGATTCAGTGGCCCCGCTTGGCATTCTCACCGTCGTCGTTCTCGCGGTCATTTTGTTCGGCATCACGACCGCAACAGAATCAGCGGCGGTGGGTGCAGCTGGTGCCTTCCTGCTCGCCTTCCAAGCGAGATCTCTGAATTGGACCAAAACCAAAGAAGCCGTCTTCCTCACCGCCAAGACAACCTCGATGGTGTGTTGGCTCTTTGTGGGCTCGGCGCTCTTCTCGGGTGTGTTTGCGATTCTGGGTGGTCAGGCACTGATCGAGCAGTGGGTTCTGTCCATGAACCTGACGCCGCTGCAGTTCCTCATCCTCTCACAGGCGATCATCTTCGTCCTTGGCTGGCCGCTGGAATGGACCGAGATCATCGTGATCTTCGTGCCAATCTTCCTGCCACTGCTCAAACATTTCGGCATTGATCCGGTTTTGTTTGGCGTACTCGTCTTTGTGAATCTGCAAGCAGCCTTCCTGTCGCCGCCGGTTGCGATGTCAGCCTTTTATCTGAAAGGTGTGGCCCCGCCCCATGTCACGCTCAACCAGATCTTCGCTGGCATGATGCCCTATATGCTGATCGTGATCTTGTGCATGATCATCATGTATCTATGGCCGGGCATGACGCTCTGGCTGCCGAATTACCTCTACGGAGGCTGATACAAAGAGGGCGGCGAGATGATCGCCGCCCTTTTTCTTATCGGATCACATCGCCCCATTTACGCTCGATTTCGAGCGCCTCTTCAATCGAGAGAGCGGAGCTAGGGGGATAATCATGCCGCCATGAAAATGGCTTGCAGGCATTGATGATCATTTTGGAATGAGATGTCACGCCGCGCAATTTGTCTTCGGGCGAAATGCGCGGATCAAGCGCCGAGCTCCAGGCATTGCGGATGATATCGACATTTTCGCTGGGCTCGCAGCGCGTCGTCACCGCCCACATTACATCCGCCAAATTGGACGGATCGACATCTTCATCCACCACCACGACCAAGCGGCCCATATAGCTATTGGCCGCCGCAATGAGGCCAGCGCGTTTGGCATGGCCATCATAGCGCTGCTGCAAAGACACAACGGTCATTAGCTGCGAGACATGTTGCCAGCAACCCTGCACATCGGTCACGCCCGCATTTTCAAGATCGCTCCAGATGCCAGCTGCACGGAAGGGCAGACCGAAATGGAAACGGGGTGGCTTCATGGGCGGTGAGCCAAGCAAGATCGGATCATTGCGATAATGAACCGCGCTGACATCCATCACAGGTGCGGGCCTTTTGTCAGCCGCATAATAGCCGGTGAATTCACCAAACGGCCCTTCAGGCAAAGTGATGTCTTTGGCTGAGAGCAGATGGCCTTCCAGAATGATCTCGGCGCGCGCAGGGATCGGCAGGCCTGTCACGGGACCATCGGCAATCTCAATCGCGCGGCCTTTGATCGCACCGGCAAAAGCATATTCGGATTTGCCCTCGGGCAGATATTCAAAGCCTGAGATGAAGAGCGCTGGATCAATGCCGCCCACAACGGCCACAGGGCAGGACTGGCCACGATCCCAATATTTCTGCGCGATCATATTGCCGTGGCGGCCCGTATGATCAAACTGCACGGTCACGCGGTTCTTGCCATGCACCTGCACGCGATAGATCGAGGCATTGATCCAGCCCGTATCAGGATCGCGCATGATGACGAGACTGCCCGAACCAATATATGGCCCGCCGTCTTTTTGATGCCAAACCGGCGTTGGGAAGACCGACAGATCGACCGCATCGCCGCGCTGGCTGTTCTGTAAAAAGAGCACCTCTTTGGCCGCCACAGGCTCGATCATGCTGAGGCCAGAGCGGCGCTGCTTCCATTCTTTCAACTGCTGCAGGGGTGAGAGCGCAGGATCAATCCCCAAAGCCAGAGCCGCGCGACGCGATTGCACGGTGGAATTGGTGAAGATGCGGAAGCCCTTCGCATAGCCTTTGATCTCGTCAAAGAGCAAAGCTGGACCATCTTGCTTGCCCGCCGCCACTTCCGTGATGGCGCCCAATTCAAGATGCGCATCTGCCCCACGCACATGGCGCAGCGCGCCGATCTTCTCAACCGCTGAGATGAAATCTCGCAGATCTTCATAAGATGCCGCCATGGCAGCTGCTCCCTTTATCTCAGCGCATGAAGGCAATAGGCGCGAGCGTGATGGCTGGCACATAGGTCAGCAACATCAAGATCGCGAGATAGATCAGCAAGAATGGAAAGACGCCGCGATACAGATCGGGCAGCGGCGTTCCAAACATTGCATGGCTGGCGAAGAGGTTGAGGCCGAAGGGCGGCAAGAACATGCCAATCGCCAAATTGACCGTCACCACAAGACCAAAGTGGATCGGATCAATCCCCGCTTGCGCCGTGATAGGCATCAAGAGCGGCATCAGAACCAGAATGGCCGCTGGCGGCTCGACCACACTGCCCACAATCAGCAGCAGCACATTGATGACCAGCAAGAGTAGCCAAGTCTCAAAATGCATGCTCGCAATCGCCTGAACAAGCGAAGAGGCCAGGCCGCTCGTGGTAATGAACCAGGCATAGGCACCTGCTGCGGCCACGATGATCATGATCTGGCCGACGAGCACGGCGCAATCGAGAATGATTTGCCAGACGCCTTTGAGATCAAGCTCACGATAGACAAAGACAGAGACGATGATGGCATAGACGCAGGCGACGCCCGCAGCCTCCGTCGGTGTGAAGAGGCCGCCATAAATGCCGCCCAAAATCACAACGGGAGCAAAGACAGCCCAAACGCTGCGCTTCATCGCTTCCCAAATATTGACCCAGCGTGCTGGATCGCCCACGGGGATCATCTCAATGCGCGCATGGATCATTACATAAGCTGCCAGCGCACAGGCCACGATCAAGCCCGGCACAATGCCCGCCAGAAAGAGCACCGCGGCTGATTGCTGCGCGGCAATCGAATAGATGATCATCGGGATCGAGGGCGGGATGATGACGTCAATCACGCCCGTCGCGGTGATGAGGCTGACGCCGAAGCTGCGCTTGTAGCCAGCTTTTTGCAGCGAGGGGAGCGTGAGTTTGCCAATAGCTGCGACGCAAGCCACGCTCGAGCCTGACATCGCGCCAAAGACTGAGGCCGCACCAATGGTGGAAATGGCGAGCGAGCCGCGCACACCGCCCACAATGCTCATCACAAGCTCAATCAACCGGCCCGCGATACCACCGCGCGCCATGACATCGCCCGCCAGAATAAAGAGCGGCACAGCGAGCAAAGGAAAACTATCGAGCCCGCCAAACATGGCCGTGTGAACGGCATGAAGCGGAATGCCGCCCAGAAAGAGAATGCCGAGCAAGGCTGAAACGATCAGCACCAGAAAGATCGGCAGACCGATGACGAGCAGCAGAATGGGAAGAACGACGAGAACCAGAAAACTCATTACAGGCTCTCCTCAGGGGTGTGCGGTCTGTCGCTTTGACCCAGCGACACATAAGCGCGCAGCAAAAAGAGGAAGATGATGAGGCCAAGGCCAGTGGGCACAGAGATTTGCGCGATCCACATGGGAAATTCGAGCGCCTCTGAGCGCTGGTCAAAGCGAAACAGCATCGAAATGACGCTGGAGCCTGTGGCGATCACAGTCCCCAAAGCGGTCAGTGCAACGAGGCCGCCGAGAATGAGCGCGGCTGTCTGCCATTTGGGCGAAAAGCGCATGAAGAAAGCCTCGATGCGAATATGCTCCTGCCGCCATGTGACAGAGGCCGCACCCGCAAAGACGGTCATGATCATCAAGAAGAGCATCAGCTCTTCTGCCCAGTTAAAGGGCGCCAGGAAGAAATAGCGGCAAAAGACATTGGCCGCATTGATGCAGACGATGACGGCGAGCGAGACGGCTGCAATCACCGTGCAGGTGCGCGAGATGATCTCGCCCACCTGCTCGAGTTTGGCTTGTGCTGACATCAGGCGGTCGCCGCAACAGACTTCATGAGAAGATCGAAGAGCTGCTTTTCAGCCGGCTTGCGGCCGGCGACTTCTGCGCCGATGGGGAGCATGAGCTTCATCAGCTCTTCCTTGTCGGAGGGGCTGAGAGCCTGCAACTCGCCACCATTCTGCAACCAGACCTTGCGCTGGGCATCATTGAAGTCGAGCGTCCACTGATAGATATATTCGCTGGCCTTGCGGCCTGCATCGAGCACCACTGTGCGATGTTCTTTCGACAGACTGTCGAGCCAGACTTTGCTGGTGGCCGCAAAAACGGTCACGGTCGCGTGGCCGGTCTCCAAAACATATTTCGCGGTGTCGTAATAACGGAATGCCGTAATGACAGGCAGGCTGCCCAGAATGCCGTCAATCGTGCCTTGCTGCAGCGCAGGCAAAACTTCGCCCAGCGACATGGGAATGCCGGTGCCCTTCAGGCGCTTCATCTGTTCGATCTGCATGGCCGAGCCCAGCACACGCACTTTCTTGCCGGCCACATCGGCAACCGTATTCAGCTTGGTGCGGCAATTGACGACCATGGGTGCGGAGATGAAGAGGCCAAGACCCGTCAGGCCCTTGCTTTCACCCACCGACAAAAAGGCGTTGTTGAAATCCGCATGCTGCATGGCGCGCTGTGCATGCGCGAGATCTTTGAACAGACCCGGTGCGCCCAAGACTTCATAGCGGCTATCAACGCCTGACAAAAACTCGGGCGGCATCACAAGCGCCTGAATTGTGCCCAGCTGCGTACCTTCGATCATGCGCGGTGCGGTGCCCAGCTGGCTGGCAGGATAAAGCTCGGCCTTGATCGCGCCCTTGGTACCTTCTTCGACGAGGGAGGCGAATTTGCGCATCCACTCATGCTGATTATCATTGATGGTGGGCGTGGCGATCTTCATGATGATCGGCGATTGCGCGCGCGCAATATTCGGCATGGCGACAGCGCCAGCCACAACACCCATACCGCGCAGCACTGAACGACGATTGGCAGACGGCCCAAAAAGCTTTGTCATTGTCCTATACCCTCCACGTTGATCCACCCGCCAGAGCAAGCTGATACGTCAAAGGGCAAAGCAAGAACCAAGCCACCCCCCTGTACGCGCCTCTCCGGGCTTCTTGTCTTCGGGGCGTCTGATGCGCCCCGTTTATGCGACGATGATAACCACTCACCCCTCATCCGCAAGCACTGCATAGCGGCTTGCGGCAAAGACCAAGGGTTTTTCTGCTGAGGATTTGGTTGCGGCGAACACTTCGCCCACAATGATGAGGTGATCGCCCCCATCATAGCGCGCCCATGTGCGGCATTGCAGTGAGCCAATCGCCCCTTCAATCAGGGGCAGGCCTGCGTCAGTGATGCTGCGCGCAACGCCTTGCCATTTGTCGCCACTGGAGCGCGCAAATTGCGAGGAGACCTCGCGCTGCTTTTCCGACAAAATATTCACAGCAAAGCTATCTGCAGCTTCCCAGCTGGCAAAAGATTTCGCCGTGCGCGCCATGGAAAACAGAACGAGGGGCGGCTCCAAAGAGACGGAGCTGAAAGAGCTGACGGTGGCGCCGATATAATCGCCCTCGAGGCCCTGCGCGGTGACAATGGCGACGCCGGTGGGAAAGAGCGCAAACATATTGCGCAATTCCCGACCATCCAGTCCTGCAGGCGCCGTCACGGCGTTAGAGCTTGCAGCTGACATTATTCAGCAGCGAGCTTCTTGGCGGGCGCCACCATATCGTCGAGAATATTTTGCACACCCTGACGACGCTCGGCCCAAGGCGCATTCCAGAAGCTGTAAAGATCCATGATATGGGGCGGCCCACCATAGAAGCGCTCATATTGCTGGTGACGGCCAGCAAAGTCAGAGGCCAGAAGATCCCATGCCATGCGCACGAAGCGATAGCGCTCGCTGGCTGTGGCTTTCGGCAACTTCCAGTTGGATTCGAATGTGTCATGCACATCGCCATCATCCAGAATGGAATCATCGGCAGGCATGATGAAGGGGCCAGCGCCCAGCAACAGACGCACTTCTTCGGCGATCTGATGATAGTTGCTCGCGCACCATTGCAGCGCCGCATAGAGATAGCGGTTGTTCACATGCACATAGCCATTGGGCAATTCGATACATTGATCGATCTGTGCTGATAGCAGGCCCAGCAAGGTTGCTTCCCCCGCAGCCAGACGGCCAAGCGTCTGCTGAATGGCCGGCAGCCCAAGCAGGCCCGCATGATCTGCCGCCTGATGGGCAATGCCATTCACCAGCTTCAGCTTCTCAGAGAAGCGCCAATTCGACTGGTGATTGCCGAGCATGTGACCGGGTGTCTTGAAATACATATCGCGCATGAGCGGCACGTCGCGATAGCAGAAGACGCGGTTCCACGGGATCTTCACATTGTCGAAGATCATCACCGCGTCGGATTCATCGAATTGCGAGGAGAAGTAATTGTCGATGCGGCTCTTGGCATTTTGCTCAAAGCTCTTGCGCACCCACAATTCAACGCCCGGCGCATTGATCGGCACAGCAAAAGTCACCGCCTCTTCGACCTGATCGGGCCCGAGCGGAATCATGCTGCCAATCCACGCTTCATCTGAGAAGACAGCCGATGTGCCGAGCATCTTTTGGCCCGACACAATGATGCCGCCGTCATATTCACCGACGATGCGGAAGTTGGGATCGCTGGGGCCCGACACGCCGCGCGATGTCTGCGGGGTGAGCACCAGATAGCAAGCGAAGAGATCGCCCTGACGCAGATAGTCGAGATAGTCGATGATGTTTTGACCAAAGCCCTCGCGATTGGCATCGAAAAGCTCGGGCTTCATGCTCATGCCCGCCACGAAGGAGGGCACATGATCCATCGAGCGACCAAGCAGACCGCAGCTCCATTCAGCCACGCGGCGATGCGCCTCTGCACGCAAGCGCAGATCGTCTTTCGAACGCGGCGGCATGAACCAAGCGGAATGGCGTTGGCCACCCTCTTCATATGTCATATAGTCAATATTCTCGGGGCTTCGCTTCAAATCATAAATGCGCGCGAAGGACTGAGCGGTGTTTTTGAAGGCAGGATGCGTCGTGACATCGGTCACAAGCTCCGTTCCGAGCCTGATACGACGACCGTCTCGCAACGACGCCAGGTAATCTTTGCCATGTCGCAGCATCACGCACCCCATCTGTCATTTGATGGAAGGTTAGCTATGTTTCCTAGCTATTGTCAACGAGCCCCTCTGCCTCAATTGGCGGATGTGTGATCAAATGAGCGGCATGAGCGACATGAAGAAATCAAGTTTTGAGCAAGACGCCGAGTTCCGCGATTTCATTGCCGACCTCTTTGCCATGGCCGCCGGGATGCAGTCGTTGCGCCGCGCCATTGGCAAAAGGGTCGGACTTGGCGGGACGGAGCTTGGCATTTTGCTGTCTTTGGGGCGGCTCGCCTCGCAGGGGGCAGTCAATGTCAAACAGGTGGCTGACCATCTGCATGTCGCGGCCGCCCATATCACTGCTGAGGTGAATGAGCTGGCCGCCAAGGGCTATGTGGTGAAACAGACGAGCGCGCAGGACAGTCGCTCGGTGGAACTGCGCGTCACCAAAAAGGGCATGACCCTTCTGGAATCAATCGGTCCCAATCTGCAAATGATCAATGAGGCTTTGTTTGATCACCCCAGCGCCCAGACGCTGACCAGCCAGCGCCGTTTCTTCAAACGCGTTCTGTCGGGCCTGCCGCAAGCCCTCGCGCGCCTGCCGCATCCGCATCAAGATTAAGCCTAGTTGCAATAGGACTTGGCTTTGGAGCCTGCGGGCGATGTCATGCCCTTGGGGCAAGGCACGGGATATTTCATGCCATGTTCAAGATAATAGCCGGGCGGAGCGATCTTGCAGATCATGCCGCCGATATATTCGCCCTCTTTACATTGCGGCAATGCGTTGCCGGTCAGGGCTGAGGGTTTGGGCGGCGGGCCGCTGGGCTTGGGGGTCGGCGCCGGCGGCGGGCTTGATGCGCCAGCCACCCCCGTGAAAAGGGCCAGACAGATCGCCGCGGCGATGCCTCTCTTGGCAATCTCGACCTTACGCATCTTCGCACACCATTGATCAGCTACAGCTTAGCCTTACAGAAGGCTGACACTGTTGTTAATCAATAGACCACCTCTTTCGGGTTTATTGACCCAAATTGCTCAATGAGGCGCAGAACTGGGGTTTAGCCGTTCGGCTTGCGGGGACGGGGCGTGCGGGCGGGCCAGTCCTTGATGTGGTTGGGCCAATCCTCAAAGGCGACATCATCTTCAAAGCCGCCGATGCGCCCGCGTACCGAGATGCCAGCTTCATGCACGGTCTCTGGGCGGCCAGAGACGAGTGGATGCCACCACTTCAAATCCTTGCCCTCCGCCACGAGCTTATAGGCGCAGCTGGGTGGCAACCACGGCAGGCTGCGCACAGCCTCTGGCGTCAGCTGCACACAGTCAGGCACGAGTGATTTGCGCTTGGCATAATTGGCGCAGCGGCAAGAGCCCGCTTCAAAGAGCTTGCAGGCGATGTCGGTAAAATGGATCTCGCCCGTATCCTCATCCTCAAGCTTGACGAGGCAGCAGCGTCCGCAGCCATCGCACAGGCTCTCCCATTCACGCTTGGTGAGGTTCTCAAGACCCTTGCGCCAAAATGGCTCGGCCTGCGCTGGCATGCTCTTTTTTGTCATGGATGAGTTCACTGCAGTCCAGCCGGAACGGCCGGGTGAGGCTTTGCATTTCCATCAGGGTGTCACGCTTTGGCTCTTGCGCCCCTTGGCCCTCGTCGTCAAGTCGCCATGGTTCATGGTATGATTGCAAAGCCTTAGAGGCGAAGAGGGTGAGTGGGTGCTGGAGCGTTTCTTCAGAGCAGCGCGGATCAAGGTGGGGCGGGCCATGCTGGCCTTCGACGCCTTCGTCAACTCGTCCTTATTCGACAGCGGCCAGAGATCACGCCGCGCTTATGAGAATTTCGCGACCTTTATGGATCGCTTCCATGTGTCGGGCGGCAAGCGTGTCGGCGTTGAGCTCGCCTGCGAGGCGCTGACCGTGGGCCTTGCTGGCGCCATCCTCATGCTGGGGCTCGCGCTGCCCGCATTCCGCGAAGTCTCCGATGAGGATTGGCTGAAGAAGCAGGATCTGGCTGTCACTTTTCTTGATCGCTATGGGATGGAGGTTGGCCATCGCGGCATCAAGCATGATGATTCAACGCCGCTCGATCAATTGCCGGAGTTTCTCATTCAAGCAGCTTTGGCGACCGAAGACCGGCGCTTTTATGAACACTTCGGCATTGATCCCATCGGCCTGTTTCGCGCTTTGAGTGTGAATGCGCGCTCCTCAGGCGTTGTGCAGGGCGGCTCCTCCATCACGCAGCAATTGGCGAAGAATTTATTTCTCACCAATGAGCGCACGCTGGAGCGCAAGATCAAGGAAGCCTTCCTGGCTTTGTGGCTCGAATTTCGTCTGCCCAAACGCCAGATCCTGAAACTCTATCTTGATCGCGCTTATATGGGTGGCGGCGCGTTTGGGGTGCAGGCTGCCTCAGAATTCTACTTTGGCAAAAATATCCGCGATATTTCGTTGGCGGAAGCTGCGATGCTGGCGGGCCTGTTCAAAGCGCCCACCAAATATGCGCCCCATATCAATCTGCCGGCTGCGCGCGCACGCGCCAATGATGTGCTCTCCAATATGGTCGATGCAGGTTTTATGACCGAGGGGCAAGTCTATGCCGCGCGGCGCAATCCTGCGACGCCGGTTGATCGACGCCGCGATACAACGCCCGATTGGTATCTCGACTGGGCCTATGAAGAGGTGAAGCAGCTCGCCAATACGGGCAAGCTCGGCCATGACCGCGTTGTGAGTGTGCGCACGGGGCTTGATGTCAATCTGCAGCGCAAAGCAGAAAGCGTCATCGAAGATATGCTGCGCCAATATGGCCGCCAGTACCGTGCCTCTCAAGCTGCAAGCGTTGTGATGGAGCCCAACGGGCTTGTGCGCACCATTGTGGGCGGGCGCGACTATGGACAGAGCCAGTTCAATCGCGCCACCGATGCTGCGCGCCAGCCGGGCTCCTCTTTCAAACCCTTTATCTATCTCACCGCTGTGCTGACCGAGCGTTTCCAACGCGACACGCAAGTGAATGGCGCGAGTCTGTGCATTGGCAATTGGTGCCCGAATAATTATGGCGGCGCCTCGGCCGGCACGATGCCCATGGTGGTCGCGCTGCAGAAATCTCTCAACACGGTTGCTGTCTGGCTGACCATCAAGATTGGTGAGAATTATTGGCCCAAAGGCCAGCCCTATCATCTGGGCCGTATCGCGCAATTGGGACGCGCGAAGATTGTCGAGACCGCGCGCGCCATGGGCGTGGTGAATACGCCTCTCACTGACACAGTGTCTCTGCCTTTGGGCGCGGCAGAAGTGAAGATGATTGATATGGCCGCTGCCTATGCGGTCTTTGCCAATGGCGGCCAGCGCGCCATGCCTTATGCAGCGATTGAGGTGCGCAATTCACGTGGTGATGTGATCTATCGTCATGACACGGACGGGCCGCAGCCTCAGCAAGTCATTCCAGCCGACAAGATCGCGCATATGAACAATATGCTCAAGGAAGTCGTTTCTGCTGGCACAGCCCGCGCGGCACAACTTGATGGCGTTGTGGCGGCTGGCAAGACCGGCACGACCAATGGCTATCGCGATGCATGGTTTGACGGCTTCACCGGCAATTATGTCTGCACCGTCTGGTTCGGCAATGATGACGACACCTCCACCAATAATATGACGGGCGGCACTTTGCCCGCGCGCACCTGGCGCGAGATCATGGCCTATGCGCATCAAGGCATCGAGCTGAAGAATCCCTATGGCGTGAGCGACAAACCACCCGTGCTGGCGGCCAATGCTGCGCGCGATGCGGCCAATGCGACCCCGCAGCGCCCCGCCTCTTTGTCGCGCAGATCCGTGGAGATCATCCAGCGCATCGAAGCTGACTTCCGCGCTGCAAGTCTCAAGGGCCGCTCTGCGCAGGCCCTGCCCCATGCGCTTGCGCAGCGCACGGATTGAGGTTGCAAGTGAGCGCTTTCAAGACTCTCCTTGCCACTGTCGTCGGGCTTTGCCTTGGCCTTTACGCAACCTGGTATGCGGTGGAGCAAGATGTCGCTTTTGGCAATGTGCGCGCGGGGCCATGGGTTGGCCAATTGCGCAATGGCACGCGCGAGGCTGACCCTTATGCGCGCGCCGCGCTCGCCCGTCATGGCGAAACACCCATCGGCCTGACCGAAGGTCTCAGCTTCATCGCGCGCGAAGATGATGCGGGCGCGCGGCTCAATCCCTCCTGCAGCTATCACATCAGCGGTCCCATTCCCCCCGCACGTTATTGGACGATCAGCCTGCTCTCACCACAGGGCCATTTGCTGCCCGTGCCTTTGGATCGTCATGGCTTCACCTCAGCCGAAGTATTGCGCGATGCGCGCGGCCATATGGTGATTGAGATCGCCGCCTCTGCACGGCCCGGCAATTGGCTGCCAGCCCCCAAGGGTCGCGACTTCGTCGTGATGCTGCGTCTTTATGATACGGCGCTCAGCGCCAATGCTGGCTCTGTTACAGCTGCAACCATGCCGCGCCTCACGCGGGGGGCTTGCGCATGACGCACAAGACCCGAGGGCGCGACACGCGCTTCATTTTCTTTCCGTGGTTTTTCGGCGCCCTCTTTCTGGCAGGCATCGTCCATATTGTCTCGATCTTCGCCATGCCATGGCTTGCGCCCAAAGATGCTTTTGCGCGCATGGCGGCGGCTGCACCTGCCCATCAACTGATTTTACTGCCCGACCCGACACCGCAAAGCGGCGCGCCTTATGATGATCCAGCTTTGGTGCAAGGCGTGTGTCGCTATGATCTGTCGCAGGGGCGCTTGCGTCTGCGCGCCATGCTCCCGCCCGATGAATTGCTGCTGATGTCTTTCCACGGGCGGCAGGGGCAGGTCTATTATTCCATGACCGATCGCAGCGCGACGCGCGGTGTGCTTGATGTGCTCATTGTCACCCGCGCGCAGCTCGATCTGGTTGAGGCCAACGACAAAGAAGACGAGTTGCCGCAGGATCTGCGCATCATCGCCCCCACGCTCGAAGGCTTCATTTTGCTGCGGTCTTTGAGCGAGCGCCCGAGCCTGCGCGAGGAAGCGCGCCAGCGCATCTCATCCATGAGCTGCGGCCTTGATGGCGAGGGCAAACCCTGATCAGGCGCGTTTGCGGCGCGGACGTGAGGGTGGATGTGTGGGCTTGCCAGGAGCCTCGCTAACCTTGTCCGCGCGCTCATAGCGAATACCGGTGAAGAAGAGAATCTCCGCGCGGCCATGGGCAGGTGACTGACTTGGCAACACATCATCGCTGCGCGTCTTGTGCGCACGAGAGCGGGGGAAGGCAAGAATGTCACCCATGGGACTCACCGTCTTCAGTCATCCGGCGATCATGAGGTTAGACTGGTCTTTTATGGTTAATCAAGCCTTAACACTTTATGCTCAAGTTGGTGTCATTGATTTTCCAACCGTCTGACTGTCGATGACCAATCTCGATTTTGCGGCCGCCTATCACCATCCCCAAGCCCCTGCCCGCAGCAATCGCTCGGCTGCTTTGGCATCGCTCACCAAGCTCTTTCTCAGCCAGCCCTGGCATAGTCGCGACGAAGTCGCGCAATATGAACAGAGTCTGTGCCGCCTCTTGCCCTTCAGTGATGAAGAGCTGCGCTGCGATATCGCTGAAGATCTCGCCGACCATGCTTTTACGACGCCCGCCATCGTGCAAGCCTTTCTGGCTTTCGATGGACCCGAGCGCGCGCCCTTCCTGACGCGTTGCATCAATGTACCGCGCGACACTCTGTTCGAGATTGCGCGCCATGGCGATATCGACAGCGCCTGCCTTGTGGCGGGGCGCATTGATCTTGATGGCGAGCTTGTACGCGCCCTGATCGAGCGGGCTGAACTGCGCGTCTTGTTAAAGCTGGCGCGCAATCTGCTCTCGCCTTTGGAGCCGCCTTTGTTCGCGCGCATGGTGCAAGAGGGCCGCCACAATAATGATCTGGCTTTGGCCCTGTGCCAGCGCGCGCGTGACCCTTTGCTGATTGCGCCGCTCTTCTTGCAGGCAAGCCGCAACCAGCGAAGCGCCATTTTGCAGGCGGCCGTAAATGCGGAAGTGGGCTCACTGCGCCCCTGCCCCAGTTCTGCGGCCGATGCTGCCATGCTCGAACATCTGCAGCGCGCCGCGCGCCGCTCTGGCACGGATGAAATTGGCTGGGCCATGTCGCGCCTGCTGGGCTGCGCACCTCTGACAGCGCGCAATATGGTGCGCGACAGTGGCGGCGAGCCTTTGGCACTCATGATCGCCATGCTGGGCGCGACCGCCTATGAGGCGCGCGAGATTTTGGGCGCACGCGGTGTGGGCGCGCCGCGCACCAAAGAGCGCACCGATATTTTGTGTGAATTGGCGATGCGTTATCCCGCCGCCACGGCGCGCAAATTGCTCATTGCCATGAGCTGCGACGACGAGAGCGTTTAAACCTCGCCGGCCAGATCCAAAAAGCAGCGCCCCTGCCGATCTTCAATCTCGATGATCCATAAATCTGGATCAAAGCGCTGCTCTTTCACGAGCCGCTCTTCCACATCTGGCACGGGGATGAAGGGATCTTTGTGCAGCCGTGACCACAGGCGATCAACGCCGCGCTCTGCCGTCTCGGTCTGCGGTGCCGGGCCATAGAGCGCCGCCATACCATCGAGACGATCCACCTTGACGAAGATCGCACCAGCCTCTGCCGCGCCGCGCTTGCGCAAGGCACCAAAGACATTCTCCACCTGACAGCGGCGAAGATAGGCCGAGACAAAAATATCAGCGCGCAGGCGCATGGCCATTCCTCAGGGAATGGAGATGCCGGTGCGCGCAGACAATTCCTTCAGCGTACGTGCTGAAAGATCACCCGTCACCGGCAGTTTACGCTCGCGTTCAAAGCCAGCCAGTGCCTCACGCGTGGAGAGGCCCCACTGGCCATCTGCCTTCAGCACGAAGCCTGATTTGATGAGCGCTTTTTGCACAGCCATGACGCGCGCGGCAGGGGGCGAGGCGGGCTCACCCCCCAGCAAAGCTGCAATCGGGTCGCGGCGCAGGGGCGCAGCAACAGCTGCCGGTGCCTCCTCACGCGGGGGCGCAACACGGGCGGGGGCAACAACAGCTGCGGGAGCTGCCATTGTTTGTTGAGGCGCGGGCGCGGGTGCCTCTGCACGCATGGGCGGGGGCGGTGCATGGGCAACTTGCGCGGCCTGAATGGCCTGTTGCTGACGAATACCAAAGAGCGGGGCTGGATGAGGCCCGCTTTGATAAAGAACCGCATTGAGAATGATGCCTGTCACCATCGCACTGGAGATGACAAAGAGAACAACGCGGCCCGGACGGCGCAGCAAGAAGCTCAGGCGGCTTGCGCGCACTGGCTCTTGCGCGACTGCGCGCGCCTTGCGACGCGGCGCCTGCGAGAGAACAAAATCATGATCTGCACGAGCCAGAGCTTCACGCACGACAATACCTTTCCAGCGCGTATCCGTTGGATACGAGAGAGCCAATGATTGAGGCCTGAAAGAGGCACGAACCGCAAGCCTCCCGCCCCTCCATGGTGAATCGCGCCTTAACATTATTTCGTGATGGGACGCGCGGGGACGAGACCACGCATGATAGGCTGCGCCCCATGTTTCTGCTGCGCCTCATATTCTGGCTGGGCCTGACCTATTCGCTGATCGACTGGCCGCGCGATGGCGTCAGCCTGCCCGACAGCGCGCAGCTGGCCGCCAGTGCCAGCGAGGAGATTGGCAGTCGTTGCAAGGCCGATCCAATCGCCTGTCTTGAGGCTGCGCAGAAAATCGAGGGCCTGCGCCGTGCGGCGCAAGATCATGCGCCAAACCCTGCGCAAGCCCCTGTCCCGGCAGCGCCCACGCGCCCGCGCGGTTGATGACAGTGGCGCTTGGCGCTGATCTGCCCCATATAGGGCGAAACCGGAATGGATTCATGAGCCTCATCGACGACGTCATCGCCGACTTCGAATTGCTGGACGATTGGGAAGACCGCTATCGTTACATTATCGAACTCGGCCGCAAACTGGAGCCGCTGCCAGAGGCGGCCCATAATGAAGAGAATAAAGTGCGCGGCTGTGCCAGTCAGGTGTGGGTGGAGACCCATGTCGCGCGCACCGATGATGAGCCTGTCCTGACCTTTCGTGGCGACAGCGATGCCCATATCGTGCGCGGTCTCGTCTGCCTCGTGCTCGCGCTTTATTCGGGCAAGAGCGCACAAGAGATTTTGAACACGGACGCACAAGATCTCTTCGAGCAGCTCGGCCTCACCGCCCATCTGACGCCGCAGCGCTCCAATGGTGTGCGCTCCATGGTCGAGCGCATCAAGAAAGATGCGCGCAACGCCATGGCAGCCTGATCAGGCAGGGCTTGTCGCGCGCTCGTGACCGGCAATTACATCGCCCATCATCCAATGACGCATGGGCGCATGGTCAGGACCGCGTGCCTGCGTCTGCAACCCATAGTGACGACACAGCTGACGCAGTCCCAGCTCCAGCGCAATCTTGCCCGAGCGCACCGGCCAGCCATATTCGCGCTCGATGAGTTCGAGCCCTTTCAAAAATCCGCACACATCAATCAGCAGATCTGCAAAATCAGGCCCCACCGCTTTGAGCGCTGCGCGCGCTCGCTGACGCGCAGCAATCATCCTGTCGGTCGCCTCCGCCGGGCCAAAACTGCGCGCGCCCGAAGACACAGCAGCCGACCAATTGGCGCTGATGCGCGGCAGCATGGAACCCATGGTCAAATCGCGCCGCAACCGTTCCCCCGCCTCCAGACAAGAGGCATCCACAAAGCTGCGGCCATGGCGATCCTTGCGCCGGGCGAGCCAGGCCAAAGGGCTCTCGGCCTCATCATGCAAGACGATGCGCTCACCGGGCGCAGCCTCTCGCGCCTGCAAGGGCAGATGTTGGGCAAGAAAAGGATCGGCCTCACCTGACCCAGCGCGCGCCAGATGGGCCTTGCCGGCGCTCGTCAAATGCAGGCGCTGGCGACCCGAAGGGCCTGCGCGGTCCCAAGCCGCCCAATCTTGCGCCAGAAGGACGGAAAGCTCAGCCTCAAGAAACTGGCCGGTGCGCACAGAGACCCCCGCCCGCTGCGCCACAACCACAATCACCCCCGCCTCGCCCGCAATGCCATAGGCACCGGCTTGGCCCAACAGACGCAAAACACGCAGCATGGCCTGCGCGGCTTTGGCGGCAATCTTGGCTGAGGCTTTGGTGGCGTTGGCGGCAGGGGCCTTGGCAATATACGGCATGAAAAAACTCCCTCTCGAATGGCTGTAGTGAACCATAGAGGGCGACAAATGTCAAGAAAAAAGTCTCTTCTAGGATATTATCCCCGAAACGAGACAGAAAAAAAGCCGCGTTTTCAGCGGCTTTCTTCGAGGGGTAGAGCGATCAGCGTTTGCGGCGACGCTGCTGGCCGAGGCCCATTTGCTTGGCCAATTGCGACCGAGCCTTGGCATAATTGGGCGCCACCATCGGATAATCGCCCGGAAGGCCCCATTTCTCGCGATAATCTTCCGGCGACATATTGTACTGGGTGCGCAGATGGCGCTTCAGGGATTTGAACTTCTTCCCATCTTCCAGGCAGATGATGTAATCATTGGTGACGGATTTTTTGGCCGGGACGGCCGGGCGCGGGGCATCGGCAACAACCGGTGCACCACCTTGGGTCACGCGCAAAAGAGCGGAGTGGACATCATTGATAAGAGCGGGCAATTCAGCAGCGGGAACCGAGTTGTTGCTGACATAGGCCGAGACAATATCGGCGGCGAGCTCGATAAAATTATTTGTTTGAGAAGTATCATTCATTGTTTCACCCTCTAAAATTACAGGGAGCTTACAGAGGTCGAAGCTGCCTCTTTGGCGACCTGCGCGAGAAGTCTTAAAGCTCAACAAAAATAGTATCAAGCAGATTACGTTGTTTCACAGCACATCCCAAGCACAATTGGCCGTGATAGCCGATGCTAACGTTGCGACAGGCAGCAAAGACCTTGTTGTCGCGAGATAAATTTGCAACGAGCGTTTGCGTTTTGCGGTTACGCCCACAGCCTTCGAGGACAGTATGCGCCAGCCAAGCTTTGATCTTTCCTTGCCAACTCCTGCTCCGGTCCCGGTAAAGCCTGTTCTGAGGCAGTTCCACGGCCTGAATTTGGCGGATGATTATGCATGGCTACGTGCGGACAACTGGCAAGACGTCCTCAAAGACCCGGGCACTTTGCCGGCTGATCTTCGCGACATCCTCGAGCGCGAGAATCAATTTTGTGATGGCGTGCTGAAACCCACCACCGCCCTGCAGAAGACTTTGGTGAAAGAAATGCGCGGCCGCATCAGGGAAGATGATTCCGATGTGCCGCAGCAAGACGGCCCCTTCGAATATTATGATCGCTATCGCGATGGCGGCGAGCATGAACTCGTCTGCCGCAAACGCATAGGCGGCGAAGAAGAGATTTTGCTCGATGGTGATGCGCTGGCGAAGGGCAAGAGCTTTTTCGAAATCGGCGGTAGCGAAATCTCACCCGATCATTCTTTGCTCGCCTGGAGTCTCGATGATCGCGGCTCAGAATATTACACGATCCGCGTGCGTGATCTTGCAACAGGTACAGATCTGCCAGACCTCATCGAAGAGACCGAAGGCGAGGTTGTTTGGTCTGCCGATGGCAAGAGCTTCTATTATGTGCGGCTTGATGAGAACCATCGCCCGAGCAAAGTCTTTCGTCATCATCTGGGCGATGACCCTTCGCGCGATGAATTGATCTTTGAAGAAAAAGATCCCGGCTGGTTCATGAATATCTGGCGCTCACGCTCGCGCCGTTTCGCCATCATCCATCTCAATGATCATGATTCTGCTGAAGCCCATCTTCTTGATCTCACCGACCCCCAAGCGCGCCCCAAAATTGTAAACCCGCGCGAAAGGGGCCTGCGCTATGATGTCGAACATCATGGGGAGCGTTTGTTCCTGCGCACCAATGCCGATGGCTGCGAAGATTTCAAACTGGTCGAGGCTCCGCTTGAAAATCCAGCTCGCGCAAATTGGCGCGATGTTCTGCCCTATCGCCCCGGCCTGATGATCACCCGCATGAGTGCCTATCGCGATCACCTTATCCGGCTTGAGCGCGAAAATGGTCTGCCGCGCATCGTCGTGCGTGAGATTGCAAGCGGCGCCGAACATGCGATTGCTTTTGATGAAGAGGCCTATTCGCTCGGCCTCCTGGGTGGGCGCGAATTCGACACAGTGTCGATGCGCTTTGCCTATTCCTCGATGACGACGCCTGAAGAGACCTATGACTATGACATGGTCACGCGCCAAAGGGTGCTGCGCAAGCGCCAAGAGATTCCCAGCGGCCATGATGCCACGCGCTATGTGACCCGCCGCATTTTCGCGACCTCGCCCGATGGCGCGCAAGTGCCGATCTCGCTGCTCTATCTCAAAACCACAAAGCTCGATGGCAGCGCACCGCTCTTCATCACCGGCTATGGCTCTTATGGCCATGCCTATCCTGCAAGCTTCTCCGCGCGTCGTCTGTCGCTTGTTGATCGGGGCTTTGTTTACGCCATCGCCCATGTGCGCGGTGGTACGGACAAAGGTTGGAATTGGTACACACAGGGCAAGCTCGCCAACAAGCCCAACACATTCGCCGATTTCATCGCCGCCACGCGCCATCTCATCGCGCAGAATTACACCAGCGCAAAACAGGTGGTGGCATCGGGTGGGAGTGCGGGTGGCATGTTGATGGGCGCCATCGCCAATCTTGCGCCCGAACTTTATGCGGGCATCATCGCCGATGTGCCCTTCGTCGATGTCATGAACACAATGCTCGATGACACTTTGCCCCTCACCCCGCCCGAATGGCTTGAATGGGGCAATCCCATCCTTGATGCTGAGGCTTTCAAGGTGATGATGTCTTACTCGCCCTATGACAATGTGAAGGCGCAGGCCTATCCCGCCATTCTGGCTCTGGCTGGCCTCACCGATCCGCGCGTCACTTATTGGGAGCCAGCCAAATGGGTCGCGCGCCTGCGCGCCACCATGACGGGGGGCGGGCCGGTTCTACTCAAAACGAATATGGATGCAGGCCATGGCGGCGCATCAGGCCGCTTCGATTCCCTGAAAGATAGCGCGCTCGAATTTGCCTTCGCCATCGCTTCCATTGAGAGCGAGAAAAACTGAGGCCCAATTGCGCATGCAGAAGAACGGTTCAGCCGTTCTTCTGCGCCTCGATATGCGCGCGCAAATCCACCATGGAGGCGAAGTGCTGATGACCTTCGGGACCCTCAGCATCAATCGAGCCATCCGAATAGAGCGTGTAATCCGACCCGCCGCTTGAATAGCGACCCACCACCGTGGGCGGTGCTTGAGGCTGCAACTCTTCTTGCGCAGGCTCAGATGCAGCTTCGTGCGCTGGCTCGGCTTCTGACGCAGTCTCTTGCGGCTCGCTCTCAACTTCGGGCTCTTCGGCAAGATAGGCCTGCTCGAAAGGCTCTTCGGTCTGCGGCTCGCTCACCTCTTCTTCGTCGAGGATCGGTTCTTTTTCGCTCGGCTCAGGCGCGCGGCTACGCAGCCAGTCGAAAGCCGGCTCCGGCTTGTCGTCACCCGCAAGGGCGCGGTCGAGCCAGGCATAGCTGTCGGGCGAAGGGCTGGCCTGTTCGCTCTCATCAGACTCACGAGACCCATGGGGCTGCACATCGGGCGCAGCATCGGTCTCTTCGAGAGGCTCCTGCAATTCAACGCGCGGCGCCTCGCCCACAATATCGCGGCGAACGAGGAAGTCAGGCAGGCGGGGGGCCTCTTGCTCATCACCCGGCTCATCACGGCTGGGCTCAGCGGCCTTGCGGCGGCGCGAGAAGAAACCGAACAGGCCAGCGCCAGCCGCAGTTGCGGCAGCTGCAACCACCGGAGCAGCGAGAGGGGTCGCAGCCACAGGGGCCGGAGGCTCGGGCAGGCGAACGGGCTGCGTCAAAGGCGGCAGAACGGGCGCTGCCGGCATTTTGGGTTCTGGCGGCTCAGGCAGCGGTGCGGGCTTGGGCTCTTCGGGCTCAGGCTCCGGGATCGGCGCTGGCTCAGGCTGGTGGAGAGGCTCGGGCTGGGGCGCTGGCGAGGGACGCACGGCCCGCTCTGCGGGCTGGGGCAACTCGATCCCGCCCTGCTGGGCAAGGGAGGCCTGCAGGCGCTCAACCGTGCCGATGAGTGCGCCAATGGCCATTGTCACCACGCCGCCGGCCAATGCGACCGAACCTGCGATAACCGAGGCCCAACCCCGCTCGATTTGAATGATGTCTGCACCCTGCCAAATGAACAGGAGACCCGAGAGGGCAAGAAGGGCGCCGACCGCCAGCACCAACCATTTCCGCATGCGACCTCCGGACTTTGATCCGCTTAAATGGACACGCAGCGGTTGATAAATAGTCAATGGAACGGAAACAGCAATGTCAACTGACGCCGAAGTGCTGCTCTGGCCTGTCTGAAGTAATCAGCAAATGTTCTGCAAAAGAAAACGGGGCCCCGAAGGGCCCCGTCATGTGCAAAGCTTGCGATTACAGGCCGCCGTTTTGCTGGGCGACCATGAAATAGAGCATCGCGATCGAGAACATCGTGTTGAAACGCGAGGTCAGGGTTGCGAGCTTGGCCGCAGCGGCCTTCTCTTCAGGGGTCGCCTCGACGATACCCAGAGCCTTCTTCTGGTTCGGCCAAATGATGAACCACACATTGAAGGCCATCACGAGGGCCATCCACATGCCAAGGCCGATGGCGATGAAGCCCTTCTGCAGGGTCAGCGCGTCAACGATGTAGTTGTTCATCCAAGCCAGCAGCAGGCCGGTCACGACCGTGGCGAGCGCACCATAGCGGAACCAGAACAGCACATTGGGGGCAATGAACTTGGTGATCGCAGCGCGATGCTCCATCGGCTCAATCTTCGGCACGGTGGGGATCTGCACGAAGTTGAGATACCACAAGAGGCCGATCCACATCACGCCAGACATGACGTGCAGCCAGCGCATCACGAAAGCGCCCCAGGCATGGCCCATCTGGACCTGCTGGCCAGTGACTGCGCCCACAACGGCGACGAGAACGATCAGCAGGACGAGGCCTGCCAGCAAAGTGCGTGAAAGCGATTGGAAGATGGACGCCATTGGCCCTGCCCCTTTGATTGTCGAATGATACTTGGACGGCACCTTGAGGTGCTCGGATGTTTTGCAGCGCGACTTTACACAATTGAGCTTGGCGGGCAAGCAGTCTTGATCGCGCAAAAACCGCCTGTTTTCTTAAGTTTTTCTGAAGTTTATAGAGCAGAATTGCTCCCGCACAGGCTTTTCTGGCTTGAGCCAAGCGAATCAATACGGACCTTCATTGCCCCCGCCAGAGCCAGCTTTGCGCCAGTTCCATCGATCCTCGAACATCATCAGGTGCTGCGCGACAACCATCTGCATGCCTGAAATTGGAGGACACTAAATGGCGGTGTCACTCCAAGCAGATCTTGATCTGCGATCGCCTAAGCGCGCTTCATCCGCGACCACAAGGCCAACTCGAAGCGAGACGCCTCGAGTTTTTTGGCAAAGTCACCGCTGAGCAAAAATGAAAGCTCATTCTCGCGCGACAGCGTCACTTCATCACCCGCGCTCTTGTCTTCATCCACATGGCCGGGATGGCACATGATGAGATGGCGCTCGCCGGGCGCGCGCAGATAATGCCCAAAGTCGCGGCCATAATCGCGCGTGGGATCGAAACTCGAAAAGCCCGCAAAACTATCATTGGTCAGGAAACCAAGGCGCGCGGCCTCGCTGGCAAAATGGCGCCCGAGCCAAGCCAGCACCAAAGCTTTGGGCATTTCGACACGGCGACGCAGAATATGCAGCAGCGTGTCTGAACTGTCGCGCAGCCACACTTTGCCCGCATAGCCACGCTGCATCGCCTCGTCCAACAAAGCCTCACGCACCATGGGGAAGACTTGCACATGCTGATGCCCATCGATGAAGGCGGGCGCATGGCCCATCGCCTCCTCAAATGCATCAAGCTGGCGCGCGATCTGGGCGCGGATCTCCTCGCGCGGCAAAGTGCCAGCGCGCGCGGCTTTCAAGAAAGGCCGCAATTGAGGCAAGTCACCACTGGGCGCAAGCTTGGGCATGCCGCCAAGCGGTGCACCAAAGGTAAAGTTGAGATGCAGCCCAATATCAGCCTTTGCCTCAAAGGCCGCGACCTCGCGCGCCATCACCTTCCACAAAGGGCGATTGGTCATCGCGCCGGTGGCATTGATGCGGCCAGCAGCCAAAGCATCAAGAATGCCGCGCGTCACACCCGGCGACAGGGCGTAATCATCGGCGCAGAGAATGAGGGATGATGTGCTCACAAGACCCTTCTAGCACTTCATGCGGGCTCGAAGGAATAGCCCGTGCCTTTGCGCGTCACATAGCCAAGGCCGGGCGCAGCCACATGCGCGCCCGCAACAGCCATGCGTTCATTTGCCACCATATCGAGAAAGCGCAAGCGTGAGCGGCGCGCCAGATCTGGATCAAGATCATAGGTCACAGCTACATCGGGCCGCTCAATCTGGATCGCGGAGAAATGCACCAGATCGCCCCAAGCCAGAAAAGCCTCGCGGCCAGCATCAATGCGCCAACACGTATGACCGGGCGTATGACCCGGAGACAGGAGCGGTGTGCAGCCCAAGATCTCTTCGCCCTCTTTCACAAAGCGCATCTGATCGCGATAGGGCGTCAGATTGAGCTGCGCGCGATGGCGCTGGCGCAGAATCTTCTCACTCTCACCCCCGACATTGGGAGCCATCCAGAAATCATATTCATCAGGATGGATGAGAATCTGCGCATGGGGATAGAGCGCGCCGCCCTCGTCATTGAGCAGGCCATTGGTGTGGTCCGAGTGAATATGAGTGAGCAGAATATGCGTCACATCGCCGGGCGCAATTCCCTCGCTCGCCAGCTCTTGCGGCAGGCGGCCCAAAGTCGGCTGCATGATTTTGCCCGCGCCCGCATCAATCATGATGGTCGCGTCATCGCGCTCAAACAGGAAATTATTGACGGGGATGAAAATAGAGCCCGCCTCGCTGCCGCCCACCATAGCCTCGGCATCATTTTGGTCGATGCCAATGGCATAGGTGATGGAGGTCTTGAGCAGCCCATCGCAATAGGCCCTCAGATCCAGCGTCCCGATCTGGAAGCCCTGCCCCATTCTCGTCTCTCCCGCCCCAAAGCCCCGCGAAAGTCGCAGCCGCGCCCGCCCCTGTCAATGAAGTGGCAGGGCGCGCGGGACAAAGCTTGCGCTCGCGCGCCCGCCCGCTTAGGCATGACGCGCGGGCGGAGCGCCCATCGGAGGATCTGGCATGACTGGGGCCGACACCAACCGGCCGGAGATCGCGGTTATCATCCCGGTCTTCAATGAGGCGGATAATATCGAGGGGCTGGTGCGCCGCCTCGTGCCCGTGCTTGAGCGCGTAGCGCGCTCCTTTGAAGTTGTCTTCGTGGATGATGGCTCCAGCGACGACACAATGGGCGCCCTGCGCCGGGCCAATGAACAAGATCCGCGCCTGACCGCTGTCTCTTTCTCGCGCAATTTTGGCAAAGAGATCGCCATCGCTGCCGGCCTCGACCATACGGAAGCCGATGCCGTGGTGATTATGGATGCTGACTTGCAGCATCCGCCCGAAGTCATCGAGACTTTCGTCGCCAAATGGCGCGAGGGCTACAAGAATGTCTATGGCCAGCGCACCGACCGCGCGGTCGATAGCGTGATGCGCCGCGCCTTCACGCGCCGCTTCTATGATATTTTCGCTTTGTTCGGCGAAACACCGTTGCCCGAAGGAGCTGGCGACTTCCGCCTGCTCGACCGTCAAGCTGTGTTGTCCTTGCGGGCCATGGGCGAGCGCGCGCGTTTCTCCAAGGGCCTCTATGCGTGGATCGGTTTCAAATCCATCGGCGTACCTTTTGAAGTGGCCGAGCGCGCGCATGGCGTATCGAAATTCAGCTATGGCAAGCTCACCCGTTTCGCGCTCGATGGCTTGATGTCTTTCTCCACCCTGCCCTTGATGGTGTGGACCTATATCGGCGTCATCGTCTCTATCTGTGCTTTGCTGATGGCGGTGCATCTGTTGCTGCAAACGCTCATCTATGGCGTCGATGTGCCAGGCTATGCCTCGCTCATCGTCTCGGTGATGTTTTTGGGCGGCATTCAGCTCCTCTCGCTGGGCATTTTGGGCGAATATATCGGCCGCATCTTTGGCGAGGTGAAGCGTCGCCCGCTCTATCTCGTGGCCGAGCGTGTTGGCCAGTCGAGCGAGCCTGACACAGCTCCCATTCCGCGCCGTCACGGTCAGCGAGCCTAAACATGATGAAGAACCTTTTTTCCGTCGCGGGACTGACGCTGCTCTCGCGCGTGACAGGGTTCTTTCGCGATGTGATGCTGGGCGCGATTTTGGGCGCAGGCCTGTTGGCCGATGCTTTTTATGTCGCCTTTCGCCTGCCCAATCATTTCCGCGCCATCTTTGGTGAAGGCGCCTTCAACGCCGCCTATGTGCCCTCTTATGCCCGCGTGCTGGAGACGCAGGGCAGCGAGTCCGCCAAAAGCTTCTCGAGCCAGATTTTCACACTGCTCCTTGGCTCGCAGCTTGTTCTGTTGGCGCTCGCTTGGGTCTTCATGCCGCAAGTGGTGAGTGCTCTGGCACCGGGTTTTGATCAAGAGCCCGCCAAATTCGATGCCGCCGTCACACTGACGCGCATCACCTTTCCTTATCTGCTGCTCATCACGCTGGTGACTTTGCATTCAGGCACACTGAATGCGCAGCGCCATTTTGCAGCGGCGGCTTTCGCGCCCGTTCTTCTCAATCTGGCAATGATAGCCACGCTGGCCCTCGCCTTTCTCTTTCCCACAGCCGCTCACGCGGCAGCTTGGGGCGTTGCGATTTCGGGTATGCTGCAACTTGTCTTGCTGATGGTCGCCGCGCGCCGTGCCAATGTGCTCGCAGGCTTTGCCCGCCCGCGCTGTAGCGCCGATCTCAAGCAATTTTTCAGCGCCGTTCTGCCCGCCGTCATTGGCTCCGCTGGTGTGCAGATCGCGCTCTTTGCGGACACGATCATCGCCACGCTTCTGCCCACCGGCAGCGTCTCGGCCATCTATTATGCCGACCGCATCTACCAACTGCCCATCGGGGTTGTAGGCATTGCGGCCGGCACCGTCTTGCTACCCGAGATGAGCCGCTTGCTGGCAGCAGGTGACAAAGATGCAGCCTTCCATGTGCAGAACCGCACCATGGCTATCACGCTCGCCATCTGCGCGCCTTTTGCAACTGTCTTTGTGCTGATGCCCGAGCTCATCATGCGCGGCGTGTTTCTGCGCGGTGCCTTCACCGCAGAGGCCGCCACCGCTGCAGCTGAAGTTTTGATGGCCTATGGCACAGGCTTGCTCGCCATGGTGCTCATTCGCTCAGCGGTTGCGAGTTTTCAATCGCAGGGCGATACGCGCACACCCATGATGATCTCGCTCGGCTCGGTCGCGATCAATGTCGTCCTCAAGCTCTTCCTCTATGAGCCTTTGGGCGCTGCCGGCTTGGCCTATGCCACGGCGATTGGGGCCTGGGTCAATTTTGGCCTGCTCGTTTTCATCGCGCTGCGCAAAGGCTATATGCAATTCGATCCGCGCCTGACGCGTGTGGGCATCAGCGTTGCCAATGCGGCTTTCTCTCTGGTGCTTTTGTCTATGCAAGGCGTCGAGCCTTTGCGCCGCTTCTCACAATCTCTCACAAGGTTCAGTGATGAACTCACCTTGGCGCTCGTGGGCCTGTCTGGCTCGCTGCTCTATGGATTGATCCTGCTTCTGTGCCTGACCTCTTATGGCGTTCCGCTGTGGAGGCAGAACGACAAGGACGCATTGTGATGCAAGGCGCGCGCATTTTCGTTTTCGACGCCTATGGCACTTTGTTTGATGTGCATAGTGCTGTCGCGCGCCACCGCGCTGCCATTGGCCCTCATGCCAATGCGCTCTCTGATCTGTGGCGGATGAAGCAGCTCGAATATACTTGGACGCGCACGCTGATGGGCGCCTATGCGCATTTCGCCACGCTCACCGAACAGGCACTCGACTATGCAAGCGCGCGCTTTGGCGGGATCGACCCTGCGCTTCGCACCCAATTGCTCGAAGCCTATGCGACGCTGGAAGCCTTCCCCGATGTCGCGCCAACTCTGAAGGCCCTCAAAGAAAAGGGCTGTGCCACCGCCATTCTCTCCAATGGCACAAAGCCCATGCTCAGCTCAGCCTTGGCTTCGGCAGGATTGACGGGGCTCATTGATGCCTGCCTCTCGGTCGATGACATCATGACCTACAAGACCGCGCCCGAGGCCTATCGCATGGTGGTGGAGCATTTCGGGGTGCGGCCGGGCGAGGTCGCCTTCCACTCCTCCAACCGCTGGGACATTGCCGGGGCCATGCGCTTTGGCTTCCATACGGCTTGGATCAACCGCGCGGGCCTGCCCGAGGAATATCCCGATTTGCCGCCCAGCCGCATCTTGTCTGGGCTCTCAGGCCTTGCCGACTGAAGTCGGAGTTTCAGGCCTTGCCGACTGAAGTCGGAGTTTCAGGCCTTGCCGACTGAAGTCGGCTTGCGCATTGGCGTATTTTTGCCCAAAAGGCAGCCATGACCAAACCCGTGATCCTTCCCACCACCGCCGTCCTCCGCTCGCAGCTGCGCGTTTGGCGCGATGCGCGTGAGAGCGTGGCTCTGGTCCCCACCATGGGTGCGCTCCATTCCGGCCATCTGGCTTTGGTGGCGGCGGCCAAGAAGCGGGCGCGCCGGGTCGTGGTCTCGATCTTCGTCAATCCGACGCAATTCGCCCCGCACGAAGACTTCAGCAAATATCCGCGCTCGCTCGAAGCCGATGTCGAAAAGCTCGAGAGCGTGGGCGCCGATGTCGTCTTTCATCCCGGTGCTGATGATATGTATCCCGAAGGCTTTGCCACAACGATCTCGTTGAAGGGCCCTGCCACCGCTGGTCTGGAAGACAAATTTCGTCCGACGCATTTTCAGGGCGTCGCAACCGTCGTCGCCAAGCTGTTGCTGATGGTGCTGCCTGATGCAGCTTTCTTCGGCGAGAAGGATTTTCAGCAGCTCGCGGTCATTCGCCAGATGGTCGGCGATTTGAACATCCCTGTCGAGATCATTGGCGCACCCACAGTGCGCGAAGACGATGGCCTGGCCCTGTCCTCGCGCAATGCCTATCTCACGCCTGAGGAGCGCGCCATTGCCCCGACGCTGAATGCATCCATGCGCAAGGCGGCGGCCCGTATTCGCGATGGCGAGTCTTTTGATGCTGCGCTGACAGCCGCGCGCAACAAGATCACATCATCGGGCTTTGAACTTGATTATCTTGAACTGCGCGATGCTGCTACGCTTGCCCCGGTGACGGGCCGCTACAGAACGGGACTGCGCATGCTGGTGGCCGCCCGTTTGGGACGTACCCGTCTGATCGACAATATTGAGGTGTGAGATGGCCTATCTCGACGAGGCAAAGCCGCTCAAGCTGCATGACTTCGCCCGTATGCATGCGGCCGGCGAAAAGATCAGCGTTCTGACCTGCTATGATGCGAGCTTCGCATCTTTGCTGGACCGCTGCGGCGTTGAAGTTCTGCTCGTGGGCGACTCGCTCGGCAATGTTCTGCAGGGCCACTCCTCCACTTTGCCCGTCACGCTCGATGACATGGTCTATCACACGGCCTGTGTCGCGCGCGGCACCAAGCGCGCCTTCATCATGAGCGACCTGCCTTTTGGCTCTTATCAGGAGAGCCCCGAGCAGGCCATGAATAGCGCCGCCCAATTGATGGCGGCTGGCGCACAGATGGTGAAGCTGGAGGGCGGCGCTTATATGGCCGAGACCGTGCGCTTTTTGGTGGAGCGCGGTGTGCCGGTCTGCGCGCATATCGGCCTCACCCCGCAGTCGGTCCATCAACTGGGCGGCTACCGCGTGCAAGGCAAAGATCAAGCGGGCGCTGCCGTGCTGAAGGGCGATGCTCTGGCGCTGGAGGCAGCAGGTGCTGCCATGCTCGTGATGGAGATGGTGCCGGGCGCTGTGGCCACCGACATCACAAATTCTCTCACCACCACTGCCACAATCGGCATTGGCGCGGGCGCTGGCTGTGATGGGCAGGTGCTGGTGCTGCATGACATGCTTGGCATCTTCCCCGGCCGCAAAGCGCGCTTCGTGAAAAACTTCATGGAGGGCGCGGCCTCCATCGACGATGCGGTGAAAGCCTATGTTGCAGCCGTCAAAGACGGCAGCTTCCCCGCCCCCGAACATGGCTGGTGATTGCTGGCACTGACACAGCGCGCTAGCATGGGCGCGTGTCATGTCGTCTGGCCACATTCAACATCGAAAGCCTCGACTGGTCGCAAGACCAGAGCGCTTGGTTTGAGACGCGCGCCAAAGCGCTGCGCCCCATTCTCGATGACCTTCGCCCCGATATTCTGTGCCTGCAGGAAGTTCATGGGCAGCATCTGACGCCTGACCAGCCGCGCAGCCTGGTGGCCTTGAGCAAACTCATCGACGGCACGGCGCTCGCGGGCTTTCATATTGCCCATTCGCAACACCCGGACCGGGCCGAGCCCGTCGACAAGCATAATCTGGCCATTCTCAGCCGCTGGCCCATCGAGACGCAGCGCCAGATCCTGCATGATTATGTGCAGCCCCTGAGATGGCGCAGCCCTGAGGGCGAGGATCTGACCATCGCCTTCGACCGGCCCGCCCTCCATGTCCAGATCGCGCAGCCGGGCGCAGCGCCCCTCCATGTCTTCAATCTGCATCTGCGCGCCCCGCGCGCCGCCCCCGTGCCGGGCGGGCGGATTCAGGGGCAATGGACCAGCACGAAGCTCTGGGCACAGGGTTATTTCATCGCCACGTTGAAGCGCCAGGCACAGGCGCTGGAGGTACGGCTGGCGGTAGAGGAGCTGCTGGCGCGCCAGCCACAGGCTCACGTTGTCGTGTGCGGCGACCTCAATGCCGAGAGTTTCGAGGCCCCCACCCGCTTGCTGCAGGCCCTGCCCGAAGATGTGGAGACCAACGCTTTTGAGGCGCGAGCCCTCCTCCCGCTTGAGGCCCGCCTGCCCCCAGACCAGCGGTTCAGCGTGGTGCACAATGGCCGAAAAGTCTTGCTGGACCATATTTTGGCCTCTGCGCCCTTGGCTGAGCGCTGCAGCAGCGTCACCGCTCTCAATGACGGCCTAGCCGACGAGGCGCTGGCCACAGAGCCGGTGGCTGGCTCGCTCCATGGCCCCTTGCTGGCGATCTTTGACTGAGTGACAAAAGCGGCCTCTGCCGGCGCTTCAACGAAGCTCCCACAGAGGCGGGAAAACAGCGTAAAGTAAGCCCGCAATGGCTTTCTCCAGCCCCCCCATTTGCTATAAGGCAACGCCTCCGGCTTTGCGCGGCGCTGCCGGAACAGGGAGTAGTAAAATGCGCAACAGAATTCTTTCGGGTCTGGCCGCTGGTGCATTTGCACTGGCCGCAGTTCCCGCTCTTGCCCAAGAAGTTGTGAAAGTCGGTCTCATTCTTCCGATGACCGGCCAGCAGGCCTCCACCGGCCGTCAGCTTGAAGCTGGCGCCAAAGCCTTCCTTGCTCAGCGCGGCAATATGGTTGCTGGAAAGCGCGTCGAAATCGTCGTGAAGGACGATCAGGGCGTCGCTGATATTTCCAAGCGCCTCGCGCAGGAACTCGTCGTCAATGACAAGGTCGCCTTCCTCGGTGGCTTCGGTCTCACCCCCATCGCCATGGCCGTTGGCCCTGTCGCCACGCAGGCCAAAGTGCCCGCCATCATCATGACGGCAGCCACATCGGCCGTTGTGCCGCAGTCGCCCTTCTTCGTGCGCGCGGGTCGTACCATGCCGCAGATGACCTTCCCGATTGCGGATTGGGCCGCCAAGAACGGCATCAAGAGCGCTGTGACGCTCGTCTCTGACTATGCGCCGGGCATCGACGCTGAGAAGTTCTTCAAGCAGCGCTTCGAAGAAGCTGGCGGCAAAGTGCTCGACAGCCTGCGCGCTCCGCTTGCCAGCCCCGAATTCTCGCCCTTCTTGCAGAAGGCGAAGGATTTGAAGCCTGACGCTTTGTTCCTCTTCGTGCCGTCGGGCCAGGGTGCAACGCTGATGAAGCAGGTGATCGACCGTGACTTCGCTGGTTCGAAGATCCGCGTTATCGCCACTGGCGACGTGACCGATGACGATCTGCTCAACGACATGGGCGATTCCGTGCTCGGCATGATCACCTCGCATGACTATTCGGCTGATCACAATTCGCCTGAGAACAAGGCCTTTGTTGAGATCTTCCGCAAGGTCAACAATAACATGCGCCCGAATATGATGGCTGTGGCCGCTTTCGACGGCATGGAGCTGATCTTCCGTTCGCTGGAAGCCACCAAGGGTGACACCAACGGCCAGAAGCTCGTCGACGCCATGCGCGGTCTGAAGTGGATGAGCCCGCGTGGCCCGATGGAAATCGACGCCCAGACTCGCGAAGCGATCCCGCCGATGTATATCCGCAAGGTCGAGCGCAAGAATGGCGAGCTCTACAATGTGGAGTTCCAGGACGCCGGCTCCATCAAGGACCCGACGCATACGCATACCAAGTAAGCGACTTCGGGGGCCGGGCTCAAAGTCCGGCTCCCCTCCTCACCCCGTCGGAGTTACGGCCAGTGCTGACCATTCTTTTTGACGGCGTTGCCTATGGCATGTTGCTATTCGTGCTGGGCATTGGCCTGTGCGTGACTCTCGGCCTGATGAATTTCATCAATCTCGCGCATGGCGCTTTCGCCATGGCCGGCGGCTATCTCACCATCGTGCTGATGAACCGCTATGGCATTTCCTATTACTGGGGCCTGCCTGCTGCCTTTGTGTTCTCAGCTGCGCTCGGAGCTATCCTTGAGCGCACGCTCTATGTGCATCTCTACAACAAGAGCCATCTCGACCAGACGCTCTTCTCGATCGGCCTCGTCTTCATGTCGATGGCCATTGTCGATTATTTCATGGGTGCCAATCAGCAGACGATCAATCTGCCGCCCGCACTCGATGGCCGCATCAATGTGCTGGGCGCGAGCGTCGGCATTTTCCGCATCTTCACCATTGTGATCTGCGGCCTGCTGACCATTGCGCTACAATTCATCATCGCCAAGACACGCTTTGGCAGTCGCCTGCGCGCGGCGGTTGATGATGGGCGCGTGGCACGCGGCCTTGGCATCAATGTGACGACGATCTTCGCGCTCACCTTTGCCTTCGGCTCTGGCCTGGCTGGTCTTGGCGGTGCTTTGTCGATTGGCATCATCTCCATCGATCCGACATTCCCGCTGAAATATATGATCTACTTCCTGATCGTCATTTCAGTCGGCGGCACCACCACCATCACCGGCCCCTTCTATGCCTCGCTGCTGCTCGGCGTGGCTGACGTGGCTGGCAAATATTATGTGCCGGAAATTGGCGGCTTCATCATCTACACCATCATGGTGGCTGTGCTGATCCTGCGCCCGCAAGGCCTCTTCACCAAGGGAGCCACGCGATGAGCGGCTCACATGACAAGGATCTGCAGAGCGCCAGTGCGCGCCTGCTGAAGCAAAGCCACTCGCGTTGGTATGAGTGGCTGTTCTGGGCCGTGGCGCTGTCGCTCTTCGTCATCTTCGGCGATTTTATTCCCGGTGTGCCCACGCGCCTCATGCTGCTGACCGAGATCGTCACGCTGGCACTTCTCGCCCTGTCGATTGATCTGGTGCTCGGCTTTGCGGGCATCGTCACGCTGGGCCAAGGCGCTTACTTCGGCCTTGGCGCTTATGTGGCGGCTTTGCTCGCCAAGGGCGGTGCTGGCACATTTCCGATGAGTGATCCGGTGATCGGCTTGCTGATTGCAGGCCTCGTCACGGGTGTCTTCGGCTTTGTCACCAGCTTCCTTGTGCTGCGCGGCTCTGACCTCACGCGCCTCATGGTGACTTTGGGTGTTGCGCTCATTCTCTCAGAACTCGCGAACCAGATGCGCTGGCTGACGGGCGGCGCAGACGGCCTCAATGGCGTCATGCCCTCGGCCGTGCTCGGCATCTGGGAGTTCGATCTGTGGGGGCGGGTTGCTTATCTTTATTCGCTCGCGGTTTTGTTCATCTGCTTCTGGCTCTCGCGGCGCATCGTCAATTCGCCCTTTGGTCTTTCACTGAAAGCGATCAAGAATAATCCGCTGCGGGCGCGCGCCATCGGCGTTCCGGTCAATGCGCGTCTGGTTGCCATCTACACAATCGCGGCCGCATTGGCGGGTATTGCTGGCGCGCTTCTGGCGCAAACCACGCAGTCCGCTTCGCCCGATATGATCGCCTTCCATCGCTCGGCTGATGGTCTGCTCATCCTCGTCTTTGGCGGTGCAGGTTATCTTTATGGCGGCCTCATCGGCGCGGCTGCCTTCCGCGTCATGCAAGATGTGATCGGCAATATCACGCTGCAATATTGGCAGTTCTGGCTTGGCGCTGTGCTGGTCGCTCTGGTGATCTTCGTGCGCAACGGCATCATCGGCATGATGGTGGCTGGCTGGGCGCGGCTGCGTAAGGGAGATGGTCAATGACCTTTGTTCTCGAGACGCGCAATCTCACAAAGCGCTTCGGCGGCATCATCGCCACCGATGATGTGAGCTTCAAACTGCCCGCAGGTGCACGCCATGCGCTCATTGGCCCCAATGGCGCGGGCAAGACGACCTTCGTCAATCAGCTGACCGGTGTGCTGAACCCCACGTCAGGACAGATCCTTTTTGAAGGGCAAGACATCACAAACTGGACTGTGCGCCGCAGGGCCACTGCTGGCATTGCACGCACCTTCCAGATCAACCAACTCTTTGCCGAACTGACCCCGCTCGAATCCGTCATCCTCGCGATCAATGAGCGCGAGAATGCCGCGCATGAATGGTTCAGCCCGCTGGGCTCGCGCGAGACCATCGTCGATGAAGCCTGCGCCTTGCTCGACCGCCTGACCATTGGCGATGTGCGCGACGCACGCGTTGGTGATCTGCCCTATGGCAAGCAGCGCCTGCTCGAAATCGCGCTGGCTCTGGCCGCCAAGCCCAAATTGTTGCTGCTCGATGAACCTGCTGCTGGTGTGCCGGAATCAGAGCGCGAGCAAATCCTCGATGTCGTCGCGCGCCTGCCCGCTCATGTGGCTTTGGTGTTGATCGAACACGATATGCATCTTGTCTTCCGCTTCGCCAAGACGATCTCGGTACTCGTCAATGGTGCCTTGTTCTGCGAAGGCACGGCTGAAGAGATCGCCCGCGACCCGCGCGTGCGTCAGGTCTATCTGGGCGAAGAAGAGGTGCAGCATGGCTAATCTTCTCGAACTGCGCGACATCAGCGCAGGCTATGGCGAGGCCGTCGTGCTCAACCATGTCTCGCTGGCGCTACCCGAAGGCCAGTCGCTCGCCTTGCTCGGTCGCAATGGCACGGGCAAGACGACGCTCATCAATACGATTGTTGGCCTGACGCGTCGGCGCGAAGGCAGCATCTTTCTCAGTGGTCAGGACATCACACGGCTGCGCCCCGACCAGCGCGCCCTGGCGGGCATTGGCTGGGTGCCGCAGGAGCGCAATATCTTTCGCTCACTGACGGTGGATGAAAATATCACCGCCATCGCGACCAAAGGACCGTGGACGATGGAGCGCATCTACAAGCTCTTCCCGCGTCTGGCTGAGCGCCGTTCCAATATGGGAAACCAATTGTCGGGCGGCGAGCAGCAGATGCTGGCCGTTGGTCGTGCGCTGGCGCTCAATCCGCGCGTTCTGTTGCTCGATGAGCCGACCGAGGGGCTTGCCCCCATCATCGTCGATGAATTGTTGCAGGCGTTGCGCACCATCGTGCGCGAAGAAGGTCTGGCGGCGATCATTGTCGAGCAGAGCCCGCGCAAGATCCTGCCGCTCTGCGATCAGGCGATCATTCTCGACCGTGGTCAGGTGGCCTATCAAGGCACCAGCGAAGATCTGACCAATGCCCCCGATATTCTGGCCACTCTGCTTGGCGTTGCCGAGCGCGGGGCCGCACCAGCACACTGACAGGAGACCATCCCAATGATGCGCAAGACCCCTCCCTTCCGCGCTGACCATGTCGGCTCCATTCTGCGCTCGGGCGCTCTCAAGGATGCGCGCGAGAAATTCTACACCGGCAAGATCGACGCGGCTGCTCTGAAAGCGGTGGAAGATGTCGAGATCAAGAAGATCATCACCAAGCAGGAAGAGGTCGGCCTTGAGGCGATCACCGATGGTGAGTATCGCCGCTCATGGTGGCATATGGACTTCTTGGGGGAACTCGATGGCGTCGAAGTGATCGAAGCTGATCAGGGCATTCAGTTCACCGGTGTTCAGACCAAGCCGAAAGTGCCGCGCGTTGTTGGCAAGATCAGCTCGAAGAACCACCCCCATATCGAGCATTTCAAATTCCTCGCGGCCAACACCACGAAGACACCGAAGCAGTCGATCCCCAGCCCCTCGATGCTGCATTATCGTGGCGGTCGCAAGATGATCAATATGGGCGTCTATCCGACCATGGAGGAGTTTTATCACGACCTCGGTCAGGCCTATAAGCAGGCGATCACCGGCTTCTATAATGCTGGCTGCCGCTATATCCAGATCGACGATTGCAGCTTTGCTTATTTGTGCGATCCCAAGCAGCGCGAAATGCTCGCAGCGCGTGGTGATGATCCGACCAAGCAGGGCGAGATCTATGTCGGCATGATCAATGCCGCCCTTGAGAACAAGCCTGCTGATCTTGCCGCCACCATGCATGTGTGCCGTGGCAATTTCCGCTCCACCTTCATCTCGTCGGGCGGCTATGAGCCGATTGCCGATCTGATGTTTAACAAGCTGAACATTGATGGCTACTTCCTCGAATGGGACAATGACCGTTCGGGTGGCTTTGAGCCCCTGCGCTTCTTGCCCAAGGGCAAGACTGTCATTCTGGGCCTCGTCACGTCGAAGACGGGTACGCTTGAGACGCGCGATACTTTGCTGCGCCGGATCGATGAGGCCACGAAATATGCTTCGCTCGATCAGTTGTGCCTGAGCCCGCAGTGCGGCTTTGCCTCAACCGAAGAAGGCAACACGCTGGCAGAAGATGAGCAGTGGGCGAAGCTGAAGCTCGTTGTCGATGTCGCCAAGGAAGTTTGGGGCAAGTAAGCCCAACGGGCGCGCGGAACACTGCGCGCCCATTCATGTTTCGTAGTCAGTTGGAGGATGTAGTGGCGAAGTTCCTCAGTCTCGCCGATGCTGTCGCGCAAATGGTGCATGATGGCGATACGCTTGCCATGGAAGGGTTCACACATCTGATCCCCTTCGCCGCAGGTCACGAAATTATCCGTCAAAAGCGTCGCGATCTGACTTTGATCCGCATGACGCCCGATCTCATCTATGACCAGATGATCGGCATGGGCTGCGCCAAGAAGCTTGTCTTCTCATGGGGCGGCAATCCGGGTGTCGGCTCGACCCATCGCATTCGTGACGCGGTTGAGAATGGCTGGCCTTGCGCGCTCGCCATCGAAGAACATTCCCATGCAGCCATGGCCAATGCTTATGAAGCAGGTGCTGCCAATCTGCCCTTCGCCATGCTGCGCGGCTATATCGGCGTTGATCTGCCCAAGGTGAATGATCGCATCAAGTCGATCACCTGTCCCTATACGGGCGAGAAGCTCGCGACCGTGCCGGCCATCCGTCCTGATGTCGGCATCATCCATGCCCTGCGCGCAGACCGCGAAGGCAATGTGCTTCTGGAAGGGATCACTGGCTGTCAGAAAGAAGTGGTGCTCGCCTCCAAGCGCACCATCGTGACGGTGGAAGAGATTGTCGACAATCTTGGCACGACCTCGCCCAATTCGGTCGTCCTGCCGAGCTGGACGATTGGTGCAGTTGTTTGCGTACCCGGCGGCGCGCATCCCTCTTATGCGCATGGCTATTACAAGCGCGACAACTCTTTCTATATCGCCTGGGACAAGCTCTCGCGTGATCGCGACGGCTTCCTCGCCTGGATGGATGAGAATGTGATGAAGAAAGGCCCCGACG
Source organism: Beijerinckiaceae bacterium (assembly GCA_947454485.1). Classification (GTDB taxonomy): domain Bacteria; phylum Pseudomonadota; class Alphaproteobacteria; order Rhizobiales; family Beijerinckiaceae; genus Terripilifer. The sequence goes on along the minus strand of CANGJJ010000003.1, from coordinate 69,893 downwards.
CCTTCGCTGTTCATGCCAAGGGGAGCGCTGCGTGATGGCTGACTTCACTCGCAATGAAATGATGACCATTGCTGCTGCTCGCGCACTGCGCAACGAAGATGTCTGCTTCGTTGGCATTGGCGCACCCTCAGCTGCCTGTAATCTCGCGCGCCTGACACATGCGCCCGGCATTACGCTGATCTATGAGTCCGGCACCATCGCCACCAAGCCCAATGTTCTGCCGCTCTCCATCGGCGATGGCGAATTATGCGACACGGCCCTCACCACCGTGAGCGTGCCCGAGATGTTCCGCTACTGGCTGCAGGGTGGGCGCATCACGGTTGGCTTTTTGGGCGGTGCGCAGATTGACCGCTTCGCCAATCTCAACACCACCGTGGTCGGCGATTATCACAAGCCCAAGGTTCGCCTGCCAGGTGGCGGCGGCGCGCCCGAGATTGCGACCAATTGCGGCGAGACGTTCATCATCATGGCGATGGGTAAGCGCGCCTTCATGGAGAAGCTGCCCTTCATCACCTCGATGGGTCACGGTGTCACTGGCAAAGAGCGCGAACAGCTCGTTGTGCGCAGCAAGGGCCCGACCAAGCTCATCACCGATCTTTGCATCTTTGAGCCCGATCCGCAGACCAATGAGATGACCATTGTCTCGATCCATCCCGGCGCCACACGCGAAGAGATCATCGAGAACTGTGGCTGGTCGCCGCGCTTTGCTGCCAATGTGAGCGAGACGCCCGCCCCCACAGCACAAGAGCTTGAGGTGCTGCGCGACATTCAGGCCCGCACCAAAGCCGCGCACGGCGCGTAAAGTTTCAGGAGATGAACATGCAGGTGCAGGTTGGTATTATTGGCGCAGGCCCTGCCGGGCTTTTGCTCGCGCGTATGCTGCATTTGCAAGGCATCTCTTGCGCCATCATTGAATCGCGTAGCCGCGCCTATGCAGAGGGCCGTGTGCGCGCGGGCCTTCTTGAGCAAGGCTCCGTCGATCTGCTGACCGAAACAGGTATGGGCGAGCGTCTCCATAAGGAAGCGCTCGTTCATGACGGCATCGAACTCATCTTCAATGGCGAGCGTCATCGCATCGATCTGCATGAGTTGACAGGTCGGCGCGTCTATATCTACGGCCAGCAAGAGGCCGTGAAAGATATGATCGCGATCAATCTGGCCGCTGGCGTGCCGATCTATTTCGAAGCCGAAGCGCATAAGCTCGAAGGTGTCGAGAGCACCAAGCCTCGCATTCACTATCGCTATCAGGGCAAAGACGAGGTGCTGACCTGCGATTATATTGCAGGCTGCGATGGCTTCCATGGCATTTGCCGCGAGGTTATCCCCCCCGCGCTCTTCAAAGGCCATGATCGCATCTATCCCTTCGGCTGGCTCGGCATCATGGCAGAGGCCAAGCCGACGAGTGATGAGCTACTCTATTGCCGCCACGACCGGGGCTTTGCGCTCTTCACCATGCGCTCGGAAAGTGTGTCGCGTTGCTATCTGCAAGTGCCGCCCGATGAGAATCCCGATGACTGGTCCGATGACCGCATCTGGAGCGAATTCGACACGCGTCTGGGACGCCATGAAGGTCTGACACTGAGCACCGGCAAGATCCTGATGAAGGGTGTGACGGCGATGCGCAGTTTCGTGACCGAGCCGATGCAGTTTGGCCGCATGTTCCTTGCGGGCGATGCCGCGCATATCGTGCCCCCCACTGGCGCGAAGGGCATGAACCTTGCCATCGCCGACATCTATGTGCTGGCCCGCGCCCTCACCTCTTTCTACAAGAAGAATGACAGCCGAGGCCTTGAGACCTATGGCGAGACCTGTTTGCGCCGGGTATGGCGCGCGCAGCATTTCTCCTGGTGGATGACCTCCATGCTGCATATCTCGCCCGATGGAAATCCCTTCGATCACAAGCGGCAATTGGCTGAGCTATATGCGGTGAGCACATCGCGCGCAGGCCAGACCTATCTCGCCGAGAATTATGTGGGCCTGCCTTTCGAGACCTGAGAGAGCAGCCCGCTTGATCGCATAGCCCACGCGGCGTTAATCTGACGTGGGAGCACGCAGGGATGAGTTCTGACCACGACAGAGAGGCTCCGGCTGCAGGGCGTGCCAAAGGCAGCGCCCTCCCCCCGCTCGCGCGTGAGGACGATACCGATTACGCCCACCGTCATTTTGTGAATTTGCTGGCCATGGCATTTTTGCTGGCCATCGCAGCGGCGCTCATCTGGACCGTGCAAGCGATCGACGAGAATGAGAAGCTTCAGCGCTGCTTGAATGCAGGTCGGCGCGACTGTGTGAAAATCGACGCGCCGACCAATATCGGAGTTCGCGTGCCTGTGCGTTAGGCCGCTTCTTCCTTGTGCTCGTCAGCCTCGCGGCGGCGCAGAACCACCGCGATACCCAGAACCAGAGCGACACCAATACCGCCGCCCAGCACATGGTTCATGGCAAGCGGATAGGCGCTCAGCAGATTCATCCAGCCCGGATCTTCCACGATCAAGGTACCAGCGATCCAGCCCAGCAAGCCAGCGCCCGCCCAGACCAGCAGCGGGAAGCGCTGCAGCAGGGTGATGATGAGCGTGGCGCCAAAGACGATCAGCGGCACGGAGAGAACCAGACCGAAGACGATCAGCGGCATCGAGTCCTTGGCAGCGGCCGCGATGGCGATGACATTGTCGAGCGACATGACCATGTCGGCGACCGCCACGGTGCGCACGGCGTTCCACACAGTGTGGGACTCTTGCACATGGGACTCATCGGTCTCGTCCGTCAGCAGTTTCACCGCGACCCAGAAGAGCAGCACGCCACCGACCAGCTTCAGATAAGGAATCTGCAGCAAGGTCACGACGATCAGCGTGAAGAAAATGCGCAGCACAACGGCTGCACCAGCGCCAAGGATGACGCCAATCTTGCGCTCACGCGGCGGCAGAGCGCGGCACGCCAGAGCAATCACGAGCGCATTGTCGCCCGACAAGAGAATGTTGATCCAGATGATCTGGAGCAGCTGGAAGGCAAATGTGGAGTCCAACGTCACGTCCCCCTTTGGAATGTGGCGGGACCATGCATGGCACGTTCGGACAGGTCAAGAACCGATCACGCCCAGTTGATTGAGCTGCCTGTGCTGCGCTGCAAGAAGAATGAGCGCCTGCACAATAGCGCGCGTCATAGCCTCCAATGGCAGATCCGCACTGGGGCGCGGCACATGCACAAAGCCCGCGAGACCGCGATGGCGGCCCAAAGTGAGCCACAGGGTTTGATTGCACAGATAATCGCCCGCATCGCGCGAAAGCTGCGTCAAAATATGGGCTCTCATAACCCTGACCAGCCGCTGCGCAGGCCAGCGGGCGCGTCGCTCGAAGGGGCCGGGCTCCAGATCCCGGCTCGCCGCCCGCGCCCTCATCGCATCTGGCCGCAGGATGCTGCGCTTGTTGAGAGCCCGTGTCTCCACGCTCACGGCTTTGCGAGCGCCCGCGAGACCGAGGTGAACAACCACATCAGCCCCGCCCGACAGGCCCGCCAGCAGGGCCGCATCCAAGCGGGCAAAGTCGACCGGGAGGGTCTGGGTCTGCAACTGGATGCCCAACCTTGCCAGGCGTCGCTGGTGGCGATCTGCCAGCTGGCGGGTGATGGCGAGGGTGGGGTTGCGCGGCGCACCGGGAAAGGCCCCGAAGGCCGTCACCAAGATGCGGACACAGGCTGAGCTCATGGTCCTATTCCCGACACCTTTGCACGGCAGAAAGACCACCAACTTGAGCCGTCCCTTTAACCTTTCGTCAAGCAGTCCCCTGCTTGATGCAGGCCCCTTCAGGGGACGCATCAGCCAGACGGAGGATCAATCATGCACCTGGGCCACACGCCCCGGACCGGACGACTGTCGAAGCTGCGCCAAATTGCGCTGGCGACTGCGTTCGGCTGCCTGCTGTCAGGCTGCATGGGCAGCTTCAACGATATGAGCGGCTCCAGCCTGCTCTCCGTCCCCTCAGTCAACTCCATCACCATGTTCGTCGCCTCGACCCGCAAGGATGATCGCCAGATTGGCGATGCGGTGACGAATGAGGGCGTGCATCATGCCATGGTGATGATGAATGTACCCCCGACCCACAAGGCGGGCATGATTGATACGCCCAGCTTCGGCAAGCCTGATCGTGACAAACACATCATGCCAATCGGCGGGCGCGTGTTGAGCTCCGATCGATTCACGCAGGAGCTTGCGACACATATTTCCGGCCGCGTGGGCGCAAGCCGCGATGTGTTGCTCTATGTGCATGGCTTTAACACCAGCCTTGATGAAGCGCGCGGTCGCCTGACGCAGATTGTTTATGATGCGCGCTTTGGCGGCGTACCAGTGCTCTTCACCTGGCCGTCAAAATCCAACCTCTTCGGCTATGTCTCCGACAAAGACCAGGCAACAGCCTCACGCGATGCGCTGCAAAAGCTGATGCAAGATTTGTCGCAAGTGCCCGGCGTGGGGCGCGTTCATGTGCTGGCCCATTCCATGGGCTCTTGGCTGGCGATGGAAGCGCTGCGCGAAAATGCCATTGCAGGGCGACCTGATCTGAACGGCAAACTCGGCGATGTGATGCTGGCAGCGCCTGACATTGATCTGGCCGTCTTCCGCCAGCAGATTGCACGCTTGCCCGGAAGCCATGTGTCGGTCTTTGTCTCGCGCAGTGATCGGGCTTTGTCTTTGTCGAGCAGTTTGGCGGGGGATCGCCCGCGTGTAGGCGCGCTCGACCCCAAAAGTCCACGCGATGCGGCTGAGCTGCAAAAGCTCGGGGTGCGCGTCTATGACATCAGCAGTTTCTCGGCGGGCATCATCGGCCACGCCGCTTATGCTGATGCACCCGATGTCATCCGCTCGATTGGCGCGCAACTGGCAGAGCCGCGCAAAGATGACAAAGGCTCCGTTGCCGTCATTGATGCGCGCGGATCAGCCAGCCCTGATACAGAAACACCCGCCAAGCCGGAGGGCCAGACGGGTGCGCCACTGCAACCAATGCAGTAATCAGTCGTCCTGACGCGGAGTGCCCGCAGAACCACCGCTAAAGAGCGCGCTGAAGAAACCAACGCTCTCCTGCGGCAGGGGCTCTGCGGGTGCATAAGCAGAGACCTCTTCAGGCAGCGTCGCGGTCTTGGACAGCGAAGGCGACTGCGCGGTGCGCAGATCCTTGTGGATGCCCTTTGCCTTGGCCTGATAATAAAAGCCGCTCGCATAGAGCTTCATCGCCTTGTCCTGATTGCCATTCGACACGCGCCACGCATTGGCGAGATAGGGAACGGCATAGGCAAGATTGGTGTCGATCTCGAGCAGCTTTTGCGGGGCGCCGGTATGGCCCATGCTCTTGGCAGTCGCAGCAGAGATCTGCATCAATCCATAATAAACTTTATTGCGTGCATGAGGGCGATAGCCGCTCTCGCGCTTGATGACGCGATGAACGAGGCTCTCAGGCACATTGTGCTGGGCTGCATAACGTGTGACGGCGGCATCAATGCGTGCTCGTTCTGACGTATCAGCGTGAGCAGCACTCGCGAGGGTCAGCGCCAATACAGACGCAACAATCGTGGGCTTGAGCATGAGCTCTCCTTTCAGCCGTGCTGCTTATCACCCAGAATATGTCCTGAAAATGGCGCAGCCGCTGAAATAGGCCCTAGCCTGAAAGCGCAGACAGGACGCGAGCCCAGCTTCGCGCGCCTTTTTTGAAGGATTTCAGCTCATATTTCTCATTTGGAGAGTGAATTTTATCATCATCGAGTCCAAAACCGATCATCAAGGCATCCATTCCAAGGCTACGCTTGAAATCGCCGACAATCGGAATTGAGCCGCCAGATCCCCCCAAAACGGGTTCCTTGCCCCATTCCTGTTGCAGCGCGCGGCGTGCGCGACTCAAAAGCTCCGAGGCAAATGGCAGTGTGAGCGCGGGCGAAGCACCATGGCGAATAAACTCAACAGCGCAATCCGCAGGCAGGCGCGCGCGAACAAAGCTGCGGAAACTTTCCAGCACCGCTTCGGGATCTTGCGCACCCACAAGACGGAAGGAGAATTTCGCACTCGCACGGGAGGGCAGCACAGTCTTTGAGCCTGCGCCCGTATAGCCACCGATGATGCCATTCACATCGCAAGTGGGACGCGACCAGATCATCTCCAACACAGAGCGCCCCGCTTCGCCCGCCGGCAAAGCCAGACCGACATCCCCCAGGAAGCTACGCTCATCAAGACCCAATGCACGCCATTGCTGCGCGATCTCATCGGGCAATTCTTCAACACCGTCATAAAAGCCCGGCAGAGTAATGCGGCCTGTATCATCGCGCAGATCAGCAATGATCTTGCCAAGAATGTGGATGGGATTGACCGCCGCGCCGCCAAAAAGGCCCGAATGCAAATCACGCGTAGCGCCGGTGATGATGACTTCTTCCAATGCCAGACCGCGCAGCATTGTGGTAATCATCGGCGTATCGCGATCCCACATATTAGTGTCGCAGAGCATAGCAAGATCAGCAACCAGATCGGGCTTATGCTGCGCCAAAAATGCGGGCAGCGACGGTGAGCCACATTCTTCTTCGCCCTCAAAGAGCAAAGTGACATCGCAGGGCAAGCCGCCTGTTTCAATGAAAGCGCGACAGGCTTCCACAAAGGTCATCAACTGGCCTTTGTCATCAGCTGCACCGCGCGCAACGATGCGCTGGCCCTGTTCACCTTGAACGAGACGCGGCGCGAAAGGATCACTCTCCCACAGATCGAGCGGATCGGCGGGCTGCACATCATAGTGACCATAGAAGAGAATATGCGGCACATCGCGGCGCTGGGCTTTGGCATGGGCCACGACCATGGGATGGCCCGCCGTCTCGCGCACCGAGGCTGAAAAACCAAGACTGCTGAGCTCTGTTTCGAGCCAGCGGGCGGCCTTCTCACAGTCGTCCTTGTAAGCGGGATCGGCCGAGATGGAGCGAATCTCCAACAGGCTGAACAGGCGCTTCAGCGCGGCCTCCTGATTGGCATCAATACGGGCCAGAACCTCATCGAGCGTAGCCATGCGACTCTCCTGCTAGAGGCAAAGATGTAGCGCAGCTAAGCGCGCGATCAAACTCCCAGTGAAACCTGCGCGACTGTGCGGCATTGGCCTCACGCGCTTTGCTGGGTTAAAGTGAATCAACCAGACGGGGACCATCATGGACGAATTGATTGAGCGGGTGACCGCAGCTGCTGGCATCGACAGCGACACCGCACGCAAAGCCGTGATGGAGATGTTCACCTTTTTGCAAAAAGAGGCAGACCCCACAGCCTTGCAGCGCTTGATCGAAAAAATCCCCGGCGCGCAGGATTTGCCAGTGGAGCCTGTTGAGGCTTCGGGCGGCGGGCTCGGCGGCCTGCTCAGCGCCTTTGGGGGCGGCGGCGGCTTGATGGGCGTTGCGGGCAAATTGATGGGGCTCGGTCTTGGCATGGGCGAGATCCAGAGCGTCGGGCGCGAATTGTTCGCTTATGCGCGCGAAAAGGCGGGCGATGAGACGGTGCGCGATGTCACCAATTCAGTTCCCGGCCTGTCATCGCTCATGTGAAATGGACAGGCCCTTCGCCAGCCTCTAGCCTGTGCAAAAAAGGGAGGGCCTTATGAGCGACAATCGATTTCCACCCATTCGCCGCATCATCACCGGGCATGACGACAATCACGTCGCCAAAGTGATTATGGATGGTGCGCCCACCAATGCGCGCACCGGCGGCTCGGGCAATGTATCAACCCTGATCTGGTGCACCGATAGTTGCCCGGCTGATATTTCCATCGGCGAAGATGCCGAGGATATGGGCGCGCGCAAGCTTGGCACCGCACCGCCCCCGCATGGTACGCGCGTGACCGTCATTGATTTCCCACCCGGCAATGCACCCGCCATGCACCGCACCGAGACAATCGACTATGTCTTCGTTCTTAGCGGTGAGATCGACATGGATATGGATGACTCAACCGTTCACATGAAAACGGGTGATGTCATGGTGCAGCGTGGCACCAATCATTCCTGGGTGAATCGCAGCGACAAGCCGGCACGTTTGGCCTTTGTGCTGTGTGATGCCAAACCGCTGGGCATCGGCCATGCCGTGACCGGACACACAATGGCGTCAGGATCACACAGCACATAATCGCTCTCAGATCGGCTTGGCGTCGATCAATACAAAGGCGATGCGGCAGATCTCTGGTCCGCGATTGATCCACGCGTGATTGGTGCCTTGCTGCACCAACACATCACCCGCCTTGAGCTCAATTTCGCTATCATCCAGCAGCATGGTGATCTTGCCTTGCAGGATGATGGCGTAATCAATCGTGCGGGTGCGATGCATGAAAGGGTGACGTGGCGGCAGGCCGCGAATATCGGGCTCATGCGCCAGCTCTTTCATGCGATGGGAGGCATCCATTGCCTCCATTTCAGGCGTGACAGGGGGATAATCGAGAATACGAAACACCGAGCCGCCCGGCAGGGGCGATGTGCCAATCTTGATGGCACCGCGATCAACCGTGCCTGAAATATCGGCAGGACATTGGTCAGTTGTCCAAATCAAATTGGCAACATTGTTCTTGCCCGGGCGCACGGCGCGATTCGGATTCTCGCTGTCGAACAGAACAACAGCCTTGTTCTCTGCATTGACCGTTGTCACAACGCGGCGCACGCGGCCTTCGGGTATGATTGTCATATGAGCTCCTCCATTGATGCAAGGCTGAAGCACCTGAGCGCTGCTGTAAAGACCATGCGACACTATCCACATGCTGCAGAAAGTTGCTTGTGCTGACCAGCACAATGCGGTTTTATCCGCGCAACCGGTACGCGCCGCCTGTGGCGGTCCAATGGAGCAAAAAATGACAAGGCCGGTCGAGGCAGCTATGGGCCAAGCCCATGATGCGCGCACCAATGGGGGAAGCGGAGGCGATAACCGCAGCGACCACACGATTGAAGCTGTCGATCGTGCTGCGCGCATTCTCTTTGCGCTCGCTGCCTCCACGCGTGAATCAAGCCTTATGGATGTGGCCACACGCTCCAATCTGTCCAAGCCAACCACATTTCGCATTCTCTCGACTTTGATTGGCGAGGGCATGGTGACGCAGAATGCTGAGACCTCCAGCTATCGTCTGGGCGTCCTGCCACTTGGTTTGGCGAGTGCTGTGTTGCAAGGCGTGAGCGTGCGAGATCTTGCGCGACCTATCATGCAATCCATCCGCGACAAATTGAACGAGGCTGTGTTGCTGTCGGTGCGCGATGGCGACACTCGTGTCAATGTCGATGCGGTTGAAGCGGTGAATGCCATCGTGCAGTCGCAGCAGATTGGCGTGCCTATTCCTCTCTATGCAGGGGCGGCAAGCCGCGCCTTTCTGGCAGGGCTCAGTGACCGCGCTCTGGAGGATTATATCGGGCGCACCGATTTTGTCGCTTTCTCGGAGACGACGATTGTGGACCCCAATCGCCTGCGTGAAGAGATCCGCCGGGTGCAGCTGCAGGGCTATGCAATCAGCGTGGCGGAGTTCACCACGGGCGGCCTCTCGATTGCCCGGCTGATCCGCAATGGGTTGGGCGAAGGCGTGGCGGTCATGCATGTCTCGATCCCGCGCAGCCGTGCCGATGAGCCCGCCATTGCCCGCGCGGTCGACCAGCTCAATGCCGGGGTGGCCAGTCTTGAGCAGAAGATCCGCGCTCAGGCTTGAGCTTTCTACGACCTTCTGACTGTGGCACCGACGGCGGCGACATGGCAAAAGAGCTTCATGTCGACCACTGCACAGACTTTCGCTGATCTCTTCCCGGCGGCCACTGAGGCCGATTGGCGCGCCCGCGTCGATGGTGTGCTCAAAGGCGCACCGTTCGAAAAGCTGCAGGGTGCCAGCTATGACGGGATCACCATCGCCCCGCTTTATCAGCGCCTGAGCCAGGAGCGCCCGCGCGCCCTCAAATCCGCGCAAGGCCCCTGGGCCGTGCTGGCGCGTATGGATGCGCCTGACCCAGCCTTTGCCCATGCACAGGCCCTTACCGACCTTGAGAATGGTGCCACCGGCCTGCAAATTGTCTTTACGGGCGCTGTGGGCGCCTATGGCTTTGGCCTGCCCGCCACGCCCGAGGCTTTGGACAGCGCGCTTGAGGACCTGCATCTTGATGCGATCGCGCTTGAGCTTGATGGCGCGCGCCCTGCCAGCGCTCTGGTCCTTGCCGGCCATATTCTCTTGCGAGAAATCGCCCCCGCCAATTGCCGCATTGCCTTTGGGCTTGATCCGCTCGGCATGATGGCGGCGCAAGGTGGCGGTGAGCGCAGCTTTGACGCAGAGCTGCGTCTGGCCGCCAAGACCGCAGCCGAGCTTGCTGGCATGGGCTTTACCGGCCCTATCCTGTGCGCCGATGGGCGCGTGACACATGCTGCAGGCGCATCTGAGGGACAAGAACTCGCCTTCATTCTGGCGAGCGCCGTCACTTATCTGCGCGCGCTGGAAGCCACTGGTCTGCCGCTCGAGACAGCGCGCCCGTTAATTGGTCTTCGCGTTGCCGCTGATGCTGATCAGATCTTGGGCGTTGCGAAATTGCGCGCGCTGCGGCGTCTATGGGCCAAAGTGGAGGAGGCCTGCGGCCTGCCGCCAAGCGCTGTGTCTATTCATGCGGAGACGAGCTTTCGCATGATGAGCCGCCGCGATCCTTGGGTGAATATGCTGCGCACGACGGTGGCTTGTTTTGCAGCGGGCCTTGGAGGTGCAGACCGCGTCACCGTTCTGCCCTTTACCCAATCGCTCGGCCTGCCGAATGATTTTGCGCGCCGCACCGCGCGCAACACGCAATCGGTTTTGCTGGAAGAGAGCAATCTGTGGCGCGTCGCTGACCCGGCCGCAGGGGCTGGCTCGTTCGAGACTTTAACGCATGAATTGTGCGAAAGCGCATGGGCCTTGCTGCAAGAGATCGAAACAGGTGGCGGCCTTTGCGCCATGCTCAGCAGCGGGGCATGGCAGGCCAAGATTGCCGCAACGCAAGCCCAACGCGCCAAAGCCATCGCCCGCCGCAAAGATCCACTCACCGGCACCAGCGAATTTCCTGATGTGAATGAAGCTGCCGTTGAGGTGCTGGCCCCCATGCCCGCGCTTTCGCCTGCACCAGCGCGCGCTGTCACCTTCCCTGCCCTGCCGACCAAGCGCGATGCTGAAGCTTTCGAGGCTTTGCGTGATCGCGCCGATGGCGTGACCACAACACGCGGCCAGCGCCCCAGTGTCTTTCTGGCCAATCTTGGCCCTGTGGCGGCTTTCACCGCGCGCGCCACTTATGCCAAGAATGTGTTTGAAGCTGGCGGCATTGCAGCGCCGGGCAATGATGGCTTTGCGGATGACGCAAGCCTTGCCGCGGCCTTCAAAAATTCAGGCGCTCGCATCGCCTGTCTGTGCTCATCTGATGCCGTATATGGCGAGCGCGCGGTCGGTGCTGCCAAGGCACTCGCGCAAGCGGGCGCAAAATATATCTATCTTGCCGGTCGTCCCGGCGAGGCAGAAACTGTCTGGCGTGAGGCTGGTGTGGGAAGCTTTGTCTATATGGGCTGCGATCTCGTCGCCCTGCTGGATGAAGCTTTGAAACTGGCCTGATGTGAAGTTGAGTTCGATCCTGTTGTGAGAGACGCCATGTCGCGCATTCCCGACTTCTCGAAGATCGCTTTTGCAGCGACCGCAACACCTGCGGTCGCGCTGCCGTCTGAGCCTTGGCTGACGCCCGAAGAAATTCCGGTGAAGCCCATCTATGATGCGCGCGATTTGGCAGGTATCGACTTTGTCGACAGCTTCCCCGGTGTTGCGCCTTATGTGCGCGGCCCCTATCCCACCATGTATGTGAACCAGCCTTGGACGATCCGCCAATATGCGGGCTTTTCGACGGCTGAAGATTCCAACGCTTTCTACCGTCGCAATCTGGCGGCCGGACAAAAGGGCCTGTCGGTTGCTTTCGATCTGGCGACCCATCGCGGCTATGATTCAGATCATCCGCGTGTGGCGGGCGATGTGGGCATGGCGGGTGTGGCCATCGACTCCATCTATGACATGCGCACTTTGTTCTCGGGCATTCCGCTCGACCAGATGAGCGTGTCGATGACGATGAATGGTGCGGTCCTGCCGGTGCTCGCGCTTTATATCGTCGCGGCTGAAGAGCAAGGCGTGTCACAAGACAAATTGTCAGGCACGATCCAGAACGACATTCTCAAAGAATTCATGGTGCGCAACACCTATATCTATCCGCCCAAAGATTCGATGCGCATCATCTCGGACATTTTCGCCTATACGTCGAAACATATGCCGAAGTTCAATTCGATCTCGATCTCCGGCTATCATATGCAAGAGGCCGGTGCGACGCAGGATCTGGAGCTCGCTTATACGCTGGCAGATGGCGTGGAATATCTACGCGCGGGTCTAGCAGCTGGCCTCACTGTTGATCAATTTGCCCCGCGCCTGTCCTTCTTCTGGGCCGTGGGCATGAATTTCTTCATGGAGGTCGCCAAGCTGCGCGCGGCGCGCCTGTTGTGGTCGCGCCTTGTCAAACAGTTTGAGCCGAAGTCCGAGAAGAGCCTGCCGCTGCGCACCCATTGCCAGACATCGGGCTGGTCGCTCACTGCGCAAGATGTGTTCAACAATGTCATGCGCACGACGATTGAGGCTATGGCCGCAACGCAAGGCCATACGCAATCGCTCCATACCAATGCGCTTGATGAAGCGCTCGCTCTACCCACCGACTTCTCGGCTCGCATTGCGCGCAATACGCAGCTCTTCTTGCAGCAAGAAAGCGGCACGACGCGCATCATCGATCCTTGGGGCGGCTCTTATTATGTCGAGCGCTTGACGCAGGATCTGGCCGAACGCGCTTGGGCGCATATTCAAGAGGTGGAGAGCTTGGGCGGCATGGCAAAAGCCATTGACGCTGGCATCCCCAAGCTGCGCATCGAAGAGGCTGCCGCGCGCACACAAGCACGGATCGATAGTGGCCGTCAGGCTGTGGTGGGCGTGAACAAATATAAGCTCAGCGATGAAAAGCCCATTGATGTTTTGAAAGTCGATAATTCTGCCGTGCGCGCACAGCAGATCGAAAAGCTGAAGCGCCTGCGCGCTGAGCGCAATGAGGCCGAAGTGGCAGCCGCTCTGAAGGCTCTGTCAGATGGCGCCAAGGGCACTGGCAATCTGCTCGCTTTGTCGATTGAAGCTGCGCGCGCGAAAGCCACCGTGGGCGAGATTTCGCTGGCGCTTGAAAAAGTCTTCAACCGCCATGTCGCCTCGATCAAGAGCATCCGTGGCATCTATCGCCGCGAGGCAGGCACAGAGGTCGAGATCATCAACCGCGTGGATGCCATGGCGCGCGCCTTCACCGAGAATGAAGGCCGCAAGCCGCGCATTCTTGTCGCCAAGGTCGGCCAAGATGGTCATGACCGTGGGCAGAAGGTCATCTCCTCGGCTTTCGATGATCTGGGCTTTGATGTCGATATCGGACCTTTGTTTGCAACGCCTGAAGAGGCGGTGAAGCAAGCGGTCGACAATAATGTGCATGTGATCGGCGTGTCATCGCTGGCTGCAGGCCATCTGACTCTCGTGCCGCAAGTCAAAGCCGCGCTCGAACAGGCTGGGCGCGGAGATATTTTGATCGTGGTGGGCGGCGTCATCCCGCCGCAAGATTTCGAAGCGCTGCGCCAATATGGCGCCACCGCCATTTTCCCGCCCGGCACTGTGATCGCAGAAGCTGCCGAACAAATCCTCGACGAGCTGAACGCGCGGCTGGGCTATGCGCAAAAGGACCGGCCAGCAGCGGAGTGAGGGGAACCTCACTCTGTCGTGCGGCGCTCTGCGATTTTGTAGACTTCATTGGATTTTGGGATTGTGCGAGGCTCCCTCCCACTCCCCTCGTTCCCCACCCCTCCCACTCCCAAGGCCTTGACTCCCCTCCCAAAGAGAGGAATCTATAGGAACGAAACATGAACATATGGAGCAATCACCGATGTCGCAGGGCGGCAGTTCGGAACGGATCGGCTTTTTACGGGCGGCCATTGCGCGCATTGAGGGGCAAGGGCCCGTCCTTGAGGGGGCAGCACCCGCGCCTCATCGGGGGCGGCTGGCTGAAATTCTGCCCGCGCGGGCGGGGGACCAGACTGCCGCCTGCGGCTTTGCACTGTCGCGCGCCATTAAGGCAGCGGAGAGCGGGCGCGGGCTCATTCTCTGGGCGCTGGAGGATTATCTGACTCATGAGGCGGGCCTGCCCTATGGGCCGGGGCTGCATCATCTGGGTCTGCCGCTGAGCCGCGTTGTTGTGGTGCGCGCGCAAACGGCCCGGCAGGTTCTGTGGGTGATGGAAGAGGCGCTGCGCTCGCGCGCCTGTGTGGCGGTGATTGGCGAGGTGCGCTCTGCGCGGCGGCATTTTGATCTGGCTGCCACGCGGCGTTTGCAATTGGCCGCCCGCGCGGGGGCTGGCGAGGCTTTGCTGCTGCATGATGCGCCCGCGCATGATCTCTCCACCGCTGCTGAATTGCGCTTCGAAATCTCAAGCGTCGCGGGTCTTCGCCTCGCCTCTGCGGGCAAGCGCCGTCCCATTCCATCGCATCCCGCGTGGGGCGTGAGCCTGCGCAAGCAACGCGGTCTCACCAGCACGCCTGTGCGGCTGAGCGAGACGCAGAAGACACTCATCTGGACTATGAAAGGAGCACGCAGTGGCACGCTATCTGTCAGTGCAGATCACCAACAAAAAATCGCCTGACGCACAAGCGCTCACACCCGCGCGTCTGGCTGATTGGTGCCGCCGCTTCACGCCTTTGTCGGCGGCGGATGCACCTGATGGGGCTATGCTCGATATTGCAGGTGCCGCACATTTGTTCGGCGGAGAAGATGCGCTCGCCCAAGAGATCGAAGCGCGCTTGCTGCGCCTTGGTTATGAGGCGCGCTGCGCCTTGGCTGATACGCCAGAGGCAGCCTGGGCCTTGGCGCGGTTTGGGTCTGCGCGCGCCGCCCCCATAGAAGCCGATGAAAAGCAATTGCGGCGTTTGCTGGGTGCTTTGCCTGTTGCCGCGCTGCGCATTGATGACAAAACCGCCTATGGCCTGTCGCAAACGGGATTGAAGCGCGTTGACGATCTCATCATCCGCCCGCGCGCGCCCATTGCGGCGCGTTTTGGGGAAGATATCTTCCGCCGCCTTGATGGATTGATGGGCCGCGCGCGCAGCCCCATCACGCCACGCTTTGAAGCGCCGCTCTATGTGGTGGAGCGCTGCTTTGCTGAACCCATTGGCCGGCGTGAAGATGTCGAAACGATTTTAGGCACGCTCGCGCAGGATCTGTGCCGGTTGCTGGAGCGTCATGGCGAAGGCGGACGACGGATTGAAGCGAGTTTGTTTCGCACCGATGGTCTGGTGCGTCATGTCGAGATCTCCTCCAGCCGTCCGTTGCGTGATGCCTCAGCCATCAGCCTGTTGCTGCGCGAGCGTATCAAATCTGCCGCCGAGCGGCGCGAAGATGATCCGCTTGATGCGGGCTTTGGCTTTGACCTGTTGCGGCTTGCTGCTTTGCATGTGGAACAGCTCGACCAAGCGCAATCCTCCCTCACCCGTGTTGTCTTGCCGCTCCGCGATCAAGGCGCTGACCTGATCGACAAGCTGGGCGCGCGTTTGGGACCAGAACGCGTGCAGCGTCTCGCGCCCAATCCAACCCATTGGCCCGATCATGCCGCGCGCTATGTGAATGCTGCGACAGCGCGCGCACTGGATTGGGAGGAGCAGCCTTTGCTGCCGCGCCCGATCCGCATCTTTGAACGGCCCGAATCTGTAGAGGCATTGGCCGAAGTGCCTGATGGACCGCCGCTGCGATTTCGCTGGCGCCGGGTGATGCATGAGGTGGCCAGTATTGAAGGGCCAGAGCGTATTGCAGCTGAATGGTGGAACCAAAATGCACCGCAGCTCACGCGCGATTATTTTCGTGTCGAGGACAAAGAGGGCCATCGCTATTGGATGTTTCGCGAAGGTCTTTATGAGGAGAATGGTCCCCGCCCACGCTGGTTCTTGCATGGTCTGTTTGCGTGAGCCATGAGCGGTTTTGTGGAATTTGCCACACAGAGCAATTTTACCTTTCTGCGCGGTGCCTCCCATCCTGAAGAATTGATGGCGCAGGCGATCGCGCTGGGGCTTGATGGTCTGGGCTTGGCTGATCGCAATTCAGTCGCGGGCGTCGTACGCGCCCATGTCTTTTTGCGCGAGAACAAAAACCAGGCCAAGGGCTTTCGTTTTTTCTGCGGCACGCGCCTCGTTCTGAATGATGGCACGCCAGATATTCTGGCCTATCCACAGGATCGCGCTGCATGGGGCCGCCTGACACGTTTGCTGACGCGCGGCAATCTGCGCACGCAAAAGGGCTCTTGCGATCTGGCGCTGAATGATCTGCTGGAGAGCTGCGAAGGTTTGCAACTCGCCGTCATGGAGGCCAGCAGCGCAGCAGATACGCCCGCCCTCTGCGATGAAGAGCTTATTGAGCGCCTGCACCTCTTGCAGGCCCATGCACCGCGCCGCCTCTGGCTGACAGCAAGCCTCACTTATGACACGCATATGCGCGCCGATTTGGCCGCGCGTGTCGCTTTATCACATCAGCTACGCCTGCCTTTGATGGCGACCAATGATGTCATCATGCATAGTCCAGAGCGGCGTCCCATGGCTGACACGCTCTGCGCCATTCGCGAAGCTGTGACGATTGAGGCGGCTGGACGGCTCTTGCATAAAAATGCCGAGCGCCATCTCAAGCCACCACATGAGATGCTGCGCCTGTTTGATGAATATCCCCAAGCGATTGAAGAGAGCCTGCGCTTTGCCAAAGGCCTCCACTTCAGCCTTGATGATCTGCGCTATGATTATCCTGAAGAGCTGCGCGAGGGCTTTGCCAGTGAGCAAGAAGCGCTTGAGGCTTATTCATGGGAGGGCGCGCGGCAACGTTATCCAGCCGGCATTCCCGCCCATGTTGAAAGCGCTATTCGTCATGAGCTGAGGATTGTCGGGGACTTGGGCTATGCGGCCTATTTTCTCACCGTTCATGACATTGTGCGCTTTGCCCGCTCGCGCAGAATTTTGTGTCAGGGGCGCGGCTCTGCGGCCAATTCCACCATTTGCTTTTGTCTGGGCATCACCGAAGTCGATCCCGTCAAACATGACCTTTTGTTCGAACGTTTCATCTCTGCTGAGCGCCGCGAGCCGCCCGATATTGATGTCGATTTTGAACATGACCGGCGCGAGGAGGTCATGCAATATATCTATCAGCGCTATGGGCGCGAGCGCGCAGGCCTCACAGCCACCGTCATCACCTATCGTGCACGTTCAGCCACGCGCGAAGTTGGCAAGGTCTTTGGCTATCACGATAGCGAAATTGCTGCGCTCTCGGGCACGCTGGCGGGCTGGTGGACGAAGGAGATTGACCTTGATGAATTGCGCAAACTCGGCTTTGATCCACAAGATCATCGCTTGGCGCTAACATTGGATCTGGCGCGCGATCTGGCGGGCTTTCCGCGCCATTTGTCACAACATACCGGCGGTTTTGTCATCACCCATTCGCGGCTTGATGAAGTCGTGCCCATTGCCCCTGCTGCCATGGCAGGACGCACCACGATTGAATGGGACAAAGACGACCTTGATGCACTCGGCATTCTCAAGATCGATATTCTGGCGCTGGGCATGTTGAGCGCCATCCGGCGCAGCTTTGATCTATATGAAAAGCACTATGGCGGTGCTTTGACTTTGGCGAACATCCCCAGTGAAGATCCATCCGTCTACCGCATGATCCAGCGCGCCGATACGGTGGGTGTTTTTCAGATTGAAAGCCGCGCGCAAATGTCGATGCTGCCGCGCCTCAAGCCCAAAGAATTTTATGATCTCGTCATTGAAGTTGCCATTGTGCGCCCCGGCCCCATTCAAGGCGATATGGTGCATCCTTATTTGCGACGCCGGCAAGGACTGGAGCCGGTGAGTTTTCCCTCTTCCGAATTGGAAGCAGTGTTGGGGCGCACTTTGGGCGTGCCACTCTTTCAAGAACAAGCGATGAAGATCGCCATTGTCGCGGCAGGCTTTACCCCCAGCGAAGCTGATAAATTGCGCCGCGCGATGGCGACGTTCAAACGCGTTGGCACGATCCACACTTTCTTTGCCAAAATGGTAGATGGCATGATCGCGCGCGGTTATCAGCGCGATTTTGCCGAGCGCTGTTTCAAACAGATCGAGGGCTTTGGCACTTATGGTTTCCCCGAAAGCCATGCCGCCTCTTTTGCTTTGCTGGTCTATGCCTCCTCTTGGCTCAAATGCCATTATCCCGATGTCTTTGCCTGCGCCTTGCTGAATTCACAGCCCATGGGCTTTTATGCGCCCGCCCAATTGGTGCGCGATGCGCATGAACATGGTGTGGAGACGCGCGCCATTGATATCAATGCGAGTGATTGGGATTGCACACTCGAAGACGGCGCTCTTCAGCGCATACACCCACGCCATGAGGATCAGAGGCAAGATATTCAAACACGCTGCGCCTTGCGTCTGGGCTTTCGCATGATCAAGGGCGTGCGCGAAGATGATATGCGGCGCATCGCGCTATTGAGAGGTCGCGGCTATGATTCTGTGCGCGATCTATGGCTACGCACCGGCCTGTCACCTGTGGTATTGGAGCGGCTCGCCTCAGCCGATGCCTTTTGCTCCATCGGGCTTGATCGGCGTGATGCGCTTTGGGCTGTGCGCGGCCTCAATCGCGCAGGCGATAAAGATGACCTGCCGCTCTTTGCTGCTGCTGCTTCTTCAGCGCAAGAACCAGATATGTATCTGCCGCCCATGCCTTTGGGTGAACATGTGGTGGAAGATTATCGCCATCTCTCACTTTCCTTGAAGGCGCATCCGGTCAGTTTCTTGCGCGCCCAGTTGCGCACCAAGAAAATTCACCGCTGCGAGCAACTGGCTCTCCTGCGCAATCGCCGCGCCACAGTGGCGGGGCTTGTGCTGGTGCGCCAAAGGCCGGGCTCTTCCAAGGGCGTCATCTTCATGACGCTGGAAGATGAGACGGGCATTGCCAATGCGATTGTCTGGCCGACAGTCTTTGAAACCTTCCGCCCCTTGGTTTTGGGTGCGCGCTTTGTGGCCATTACGGGGCGCGTGCAAAATGAAGCAGGCGTCATTCATATGATCGCCGATCATTTTGAAGATCTCACCCCATGGCTCAGCCAGCTTGCTCATGCAGGCCCGCAAATTTCGGCCCTCGCCAATGCCGATGAGCTGCGCCACCGCCAAGAGCGCCCTGACAAACAGCGCGAGCGCGCAGATCTTCTGGCGCTGCCAACAGAGGCCGCCGTGATGCCCAAGGGACGCAACTTCCACTGAGCAGTGATGTCGCTTATGATGCGCCCATGAGCGAGACGCCCGACGACATTCCCTATGACAAGCAGCCTTACGCGCCCGGCGAAATGGTGGAGGCCTCACCACTTGTGCGTCGTCTCATCGCGCCCAATGGCAGCGCTTTCACCTTCACCGGCACCTGCACTTATATTGTGGGCCATGGCCGTGTCGCGGTGATTGATCCGGGCCCAGATGATGCGGCCCATATCGCGACTTTGATGCAGGCGCTCAAGGGCGAACAGGTCGAGCATATTCTCGTCACCCATACGCATCACGATCATTCCCCCGGCGCGCGTCAGCTCTCTGCACTGACAGGCGCGCCCATCATCGGTTGCAAGACCCATGTACCCAATGGACGCATCGCGCATGGACAGCTTGATGCGCGCCATGATCAAGACCACAGGCCCGATCAACCGATGGAAGATGGCGATACTTTGCATGGGAGCGGCTATTCGCTCACAGCCCTGTTCACGCCGGGTCATGCCTCTAACCATCTGTGCTTTGCCTTGGAAGAAGAGAAACTGCTCTTCTCTGGCGATCATGTCATGGCGTGGTCCACAACCGTTGTGGGGCCGCCCGATGGAAATATGAGCGACTATATGGCCTCGCTCGAAAAGCTACGTGCGCGTGATGATCTGATCTATTGGCCCGGCCATGGTGGCCCCGTGCGTGAGCCCCATCGCTTTGTGCGCGCGCTCGCAGGTCATCGTCGCTATCGCGAACAAGCGATCCTGAGCGCTGTTGCACAAGGCACCGACACGATCCCCGCTTTGGTCGCGAAAATCTATGACGGGCTTGATCCGCGTTTGCATAAAGCTGCTGGTCTTTCTGTGCTCGCGCATCTGGAAGATTTGATGGACCGGGGACAGTTGCAGCGCGAGGGCGAAGAGTTGCTCAGTGCGCGTTATTTGCAGCGCTGATCAACGCGCATCCAGCTGCGTCTGCAGCTCTTGGGCGAAGCGTTGAATACGACGTGCATTGTCACCAAAATCATGACGACCCATGCGCGAGGCTGAGCGAATATCAATGCGCGTTTGGCCTGCAAGCGGGCGCAGGCGAATGGTTACATCATCCGGAAAGCCCATGACCAAGCTTCGGTCCACCGCGTCAATATGACCGATGCGTGTGCGCCCACCCGGCTGCACTTGGTCGATGATGTGCCATTTGCGCGCCTCCACCGCCTTCTGCACAATGTGCCAGGCCTCGTCGCCTTCAAGATCAATGAGGATGGGCTGGACTTGCGGATAGGCGCGGCGCTGGGCCTCGCGCCAGGCTTGCGGGATCGTGCCATGGGCCAGTTGATTGCGCGCTGCCAGCGCACGCGATGAACGGGCAAAGTCTGGCGGGTCGATGAGATCGGTCGACACATCATTGAGAGCGGGCAAGCGCACCGCCTGCACTGTCAACCAAGCGGGATAGACGAGCAGAAGCGCAGCAAGAAAGATAGCCGAGATGATCTTACCCGTGCCACCGCGCCCGGTGCGCCAAATGATGACAGTGGCCGCGCCCGCCAGAAGCAGACCCAGACAGGCCATCAGCACCGCCCCCGCAAAAACAACGAGCGAGGCTGTCGTATCGGCCAGACCCGCGCGCGCGATGCCAACCGACATGGCCCCCACCGAAAGAGCAAACAGGTTCAGATGCCGGCTCCAGATGGCCGCGCGGGAGACTGGCTCTTCAAGGATCAGGCGTCGCATGGCACCACTTTGGCTGCTTCCACGCGCCTTCGCAATAATTCATAAACCTTGCCCTTCACTTGCCACGATCTTTCGGTGTTCTAGCCTGCTCAAGGCTGCGGCGCTTTACGCTAGCTTAACCGAGTGGCCGCCATGGTCGCCCGACAACAGGCCTCCGGCCTTCGGGATGACCACCATGGACTCGATTGAACAGCAACTGAAGCGCATGGCCCCGCCGCCGGTGACGCAGGATGCCCGCGAATTGCTGGCACGGCTGTATCGCGAAATCGGGGTTTCGGCCGTGGCTGCCGCTCTCGACCTCGCTGAGCCAAAGGCTGAAGCACCGGCTGCTGAGCCAGCCGCGACGCCCCTGCAAAAGACGATCGCCGCGTAAAACTGCGCGGCGCGGCCTAGCGCCAGCAGGAGTACGCCATGTGGATGACGCGCAGAGGTTTTCTTCGCGGTGCCGGCCTCACCGGCCTGTCGACTCTGGCTCTGGGCTCCTATGGCTTTGCGATTGAGCCTGGCTATCGCCTCTCCGTCACCCCCTATTCATTGACACCGCCCAATTGGCCGCAGGGCCTTCGTCTGCGCATCGCTGTCATTGCCGATGTGCATGCGTGCGAGCCCTTCATGTCGGCGGAGCGCGTGCGCGCCATTTGTGAGCGCACCAATAGCCTGCAGCCTGATGTGACGGTTCTGCTCGGCGATTATAATGGCGGGCATAATATGGCGAGCGGCCCCGTCATGCCTGACCAGTTTGGCGAAGCTGTGAGCGTGCTGCGCGCGCCGCTCGGTGTCTATGCGATTTTGGGCAATCATGATTGGTGGCACGGGCCGCTGCCCAATATGCGCGGCGATGAAACCAAAGCCATTCGCAGCGCTCTCAAATATGCTGGCATTCGCCTGATGGAGAATGACGCGCTGCGTCTCACCAAAGATAGCAAGGACTTTTGGTTGCTTGGCCTTGGCGATCAGATGGTGTGGCGTGTGCGGCGCGGCGTGTTTCGCGGGCTTGATGATCTCGACAGGGCTTTGCGCGCGGTGAAGGATACTGCGCCAGCTATTCTGCTCGCACATGAGCCTTTCATTTTTGATCGCGTGCCTGAACGTGTGGCGCTGACTTTATGCGGCCATACGCATGGCGGTCAGGTTCATCTGCCTTTACTGGGCTCACCCGTGGGGGAGCATCGCTTTGGCCATCGCGTTTATGGCCATGTGGTGGAAGAGGATCGACATATGATCATCTCTTCGGGCCTTGGGACATCTATTGTTCCGGTGCGGCTCGGTAGACCGCCGGAAATCTGCATCATCGACCTTGGCGATTCCACGCCCAGTGTCTGAAGAACGACCGATAGACAGTCGCAGCATGCAAGAGCACACTGCGCGCCCTGACAGGAAACGACCTTGAACACGCTCTTCATCTCACATCCAGCTGGCCTGCGTCACGAAATGGGCGAGGGCCATCCTGAAAGGCCAGACCGCCTGCGCGCGATTGAACGTGCGCTGGAGGGTGAGAGCTTTCAGACCTTGGCGCGCGAACTGGCACCGCTGGGTACGCGTGAGGCGATCTTGCGCGTTCACCCTGAGATCTATCTGACCGACATTGAAGAGGCCGCACCCAAAGACGGCTATGCGATGGTGGATGGTGACACGACGATGAATCCCTTCACGCTGGAAGCTGCGATGCGGGGCGTGGGTGGTGTATGCCTTGCGGTCGATGAAGTGATGCAGGGCAAATGCGACAATGCCTTTGTGGGCATGCGCCCGCCTGGCCATCATGCCGAGCGCTCCACCGCCATGGGCTTTTGCTTTTTCAACAATGCGGCCATCGCCGCGCGTCATGCGCAGGCTGTCTATGGTGCAGAACGCGTCGCGATTATGGATTTCGATGTGCATCACGGCAATGGAACGCAGGATGTCTTCTGGTCCGACAAATCGGTCATGTATGCCTCGACCCATCAAATGCCGCTTTATCCCGGCACGGGTGCTGCGCGCGAGACAGGCGATTTCGGCACGATTGTGAATGCGCCCTTGCGCGCAGGCGATGCAGGCGAAGCCTTTCGCGATGCGATGGAGACTCGCGTCTTGCCCGCGCTTGAGGCCTTCAAGCCCGATTTGCTGATCATTTCTGCAGGCTTCGATGCCCATCGCCGCGACCCATTGGGCGGGCTCAATCTGGTGGAGGAGGACTTCAGCTGGGTCACAGCACGGCTGATGGATGTCGCCCATAAAAGCGCCCAAGGCCGCGTCGTATCGGTTTTGGAAGGCGGCTATGATCTTCAAGGCTTGGCGCTGTCGGCTGCCATGCATATAAAGCGTCTCATGGGCATGGCGACGGGCCAAGGCTAAAGAGACGGAATTGAACAGATGACAAGCGCCACAATGACGGGCCGCGAAGGCGGCGCGCAGGAGTTGAAGACGCTCATCATCATCTCGCTCGTTCATTTGATCAGCCATTATTACTGGCTGGTCTTTGCTCCGCTCATGCCTGCGCTGAAAGATCTGCTGGGCGTCAGCTATACGCAGATTGGCGTTGCGATCACCGTCATGAATGCCGTCACCGCGCTCACGCAAGCGCCCACCGGTTTCATCGTGGATCGCTATGGTCCGCGCTTGCTGCTCTTCGTTGGCATGCTCATCGGCTCAGCTGGCTTCATCATCATCGGTCTTGTGCCGACCTATTGGATGTTCATTTTCGGGGCGGTGCTGATCGGCCTTGGCAATGCGGTCTACCACCCCGCCGATTTCTCGATCCTCTCGGCAGAGATGAGCCCGACCAAAATGGGCCGCGCCTTCTCGATCCATTCTTTCACGGGCTATATCGGCTTTGCGATTGCGCCCCCGCTTGCTGCGCTCTTCTTGTGGATGGATGGTGTGCGCCTTGCACTCATCGCAACCGGTGTGCTGGGCCTGCTCGTCTCGCTGCTGCTACTGCCAGGCATGGGTATTGAACAACGCGGCCTGAAAACGGCGCGCAGCCTGCCCAAAGTCGACAAGCCGCAGGCCTCTGCCATGAGCTTGATGACGCCTTCTGTCATCGCACTTACTATCATGTTCACGACGCTGAATATGTCGACCGGCATTGTGCAGACCTATCTCGCCGTTGCGCTTGAAGGTCTCTTTGCCATTCCCATTGCGGTTGGCAATGGCGCGCTCACAGCCTTTTTGACGACGATGGTGGTCGGCATTCTGCTTGGCGGCATGATGGCCGACAAAGTGAAATATCAATCCACCATTGCAGGCACGGGCCTTGCCATCTGCGCTGTGCTGCTCTTCATCGCGGGCACATTCAATCTGGGCACCACTGGCACGATCAGCATTGTGGCGCTGTCGGGCTTTTTGGGTGGCATCATCATTCCCTCGCGCGATCTGCTCGTGCGTCAGGCCTCGCCGCCCCATGCTGTTGGTCGCACCTTTGGCATTGTCACAACAGGCTTCAACTTCGGTGGTATGATTGGCCCGCTGCTCGGCGGCATCGCCGTCGATCACAATATGCCTGTGTGGGTGTTCTATCTCTCGGCGATCTTCACACTGGTGACTGTGTTCATCGCGCTGGCCGTTGATCGGCGCAGCACCAAGGCCTAAAGGCCCTCCACCTTGTGCACATCTTGCGCGTCGATCTTGGCTAGCCATTGCTCGACGCTCTGACCTTTGACCTGCGTATCGGGTGCCACTTCCACCAAAGGCACCAGAACGAAAGCGCGTTCGTGCATATGAGGATGGGGAATCGTGAGCCCCTCCTCTGCTATGCGTTCATCGCCATAGGTCAGCACATCCAAATCAAGCGTGCGCGGCCCCCATTTGTCGCCCCGGTCGCGGCCATTGTCTTTTTCAATCGCCAGACACAGATCAAGCAAAGCGCGCGGGGGAATCGTCACGCGCAGCAAAGCGACCATGTTGAGAAAATCAGGCTGATCCGTCTTGCCCCAAGGCGCAGTGCGATAGACTGAAGAAGTCGCCACAACAGCAACACCAGATGTCTGGGACAAAGCTGAGAGCGCAGCGCGGAAAGATGCGCGCACATCGCCCAGATTGCCGCCCAGCGACAGAGATGCAAAAGCGCCCTCAGGCTCCACGCTCAAACTCCGCACGCGTGAGCACCAGCTCAACGCCGGCTGCGTGAATACGCTCGGGGATTGGCGGCTTCAATTTCATCACGCGCACTTTGACTTCAGTGACGCTAGGGAACTGGCGCATCAAACCCATGGCCAGCTCAACACCTGCGCTCTCCACGAGCTTGTGACGGCGCTCGGTAAAAATGCGCTTGGTCGTTCCCACGATCACCGCATAGTCGAGCGCATCGCCCAGATGATCACTGGCCGCTGCTGTGCCAACATCCGTCAGCAATTCAAGATCGATCATATAGGGCTGTCCGAACTCGCCCTCATGCGGATGCCAGCCGTGATAGGCATGGAGTTCCAGCTGATCAATAACAACTCTGGCCTGCATTCTATTTCTCCACGCTGGCGGGATAGCGCACCGCAGCGACAACACGCATGGCATCCACATGGGCGGCCACATCATGCACACGAATAATATCGGCGCCATTCATGGCCCCGATGAGATGAGCGGCCACAGAGCCGATCATGCGATCCTTTGGCTCGGTGCGGCCTGTTGCAGCACCAATCGCGCGCTTGCGCGACACACCCAGCAAGATCGGCAGGCCGAGCACTTTCAGCTTTTCAAGATCGCGCACCATGGTGAGGCTTTGGGCATGGGTGACACCAAAGCCAAAGCCCGGATCAACCACCAATTGCTCTTTGCGCACGCCAGCCTTCAAAGCAATCTCGATGGACCGCGACAAGAAGCGCAGGATCTCGTCCATAATATCGAGCGACGCATCAACCTCATGCCGGTTATGCATGATGATGGCAGGCACATTGCGCTCTGCCACCACACGCGCCATATCAGCATCATGCTGAAAGCCCCAGACATCATTAATGACGGAGGCACCCGCATCAATCGCTGCTTCAGCCACTTTGGCTTTCATCGTATCAATCGACAAAGGCAGATCGGTGCTCGCTGCCAAAGCGCGCAGCACGGGGACGACGCGCTCGATCTCATCTTGCGCGCTCACGGGCGCATGGCCGGGGCGCGTTGACTCGCCACCAATGTCGAGAATATCCGCGCCCTCAGTGAGTAAGCGCTTGGCCTGCGCAATCGCTGCGCCATGATCGAGGAAATCACCCCCATCGGAGAATGAATCGGGCGTGACATTCACCACGCCCATCACCAAAGGCCGCGCGCCCAGCAACAAAGGCTTGCGCGGCAGTGGCGTCAGATTGTCTGGCGTGACATCGCGTGCGGTCTCAGCCGCATCTGGCTCGCGCGAAACTTCGCTCAAGGCCTGTTTGGCCCCGCGCACACCGCGCCCAAAAGCGTAGAAATATTTATCCAGCACAGCGCCCCTCCGGGTGACGAGCCTGTCGGTTCATGTGGGGTTGACGGGCGCAAATGGCCAGTCGATGCCCTCGCCCACCTGCCCGCGATGACGCAAAAATGCATCCGCCAACACAATGACCATCATCGCCTCGCCCACCGGCACACCGCGAATACCCACGCAAGGATCGTGACGGCCCTTGGTGCGCAAATCGACCTCAGCGCCCGTGCGATCAATCGAGCGACGCGGCGTCAGGATCGAGGACGTGGGCTTAACGGCAAAGCGCGCGATAATCGGCTGTCCGGTCGAGATGCCGCCCAAAATGCCGCCCGCATGATTGGACAAAAATAGCGGCTTGCCATCATTGCCCATGCGCATCTCATCGGCATTCTCTTCGCCGGTGAGCGCCGCGCTCTCCATACCATCGCCAATCTCAACGCCTTTCACGGCATTGATCGACATCAGCGCGGAGGCAAGTTCTGCATCAAGCTTGCCGTAGATCGGCGCGCCCCAACCAGCGGGCACGCCTTCAGCCACAAGCTCAATCACCGCGCCGCAGGACGAGCCCGCCTTGCGCACGCCATCAAGATAGTCCTCCCACAAAGGCACAGCCTTGGGGTCAGGACAGAAGAAGGGATTTTGATCGACACTCGCCCAATCCCAATTGGCGCGGTCAATCTTGTGCGGTCCCATTTGCACAAGCGCACCGCGCACCGTCACATGGGGAATGACTTTGCGCGCCACAGCGCCCGCCGCCACACGCATCGCCGTCTCGCGCGCCGATGAGCGGCCACCACCGCGATAATCGCGAATGCCATATTTGGCATCATAGGTGTAATCGGCATGGCCGGGGCGATAGCTGCTTTTGATCTCGCCATAGTCTTTGGAGCGCTGGTCCACATTGTCGATCAGCAAACCAATCGAAGTGCCGGTAGTGACCTGAACACCCGCCTCATCCAGCATGACACCAGAGAGAATCTTGACCTGATCAGGCTCCTGACGCTGCGTGGTGAAACGCGACTGGCCAGGACGGCGGCGCTCCAGAAAAATCTGCAGATCCTCCGCTGTCAGCGGAATCAGGGGTGGGCAGCCGTCCACCACGCAGCCAATGGCTGGCCCGTGGCTTTCGCCCCAAGTCGTGACGCGGAAGAGGTGACCGAAGCTATTGTGTGACATGCGCCCGCCCAATGCTGAGGCCCCGACTTCTAGGGTCGGGAGTGGCCGTGGTCAAATGCTGCGGGGCTCCGCCGGGGCCCCGACCCATTCGGTATGGGCGGGGATGGCCTCGCCCTTCATAATGACGGTGAGCGGGCCGAGCCGGGCAAATTCGCCCACATGCGTGTCATAGAGCACGGTTGAGCCCGCCCCCACCGTGACGCCGCGCTCCACATGGACCCGGCCGACCTTCATCACCCGGTCCTCATAAAGATGGGTCTGGAGGGCGCAGAGCGAATTCAGGGCAGCATAATCGCCCACGCTCACGCAATCGAATTCGGTGATGTCCGTCATCTCCATCCACACGCCCTTGCCGAATTTGGCGCCAAAGAGGCGCAGCACCCAAGGCAAGAAGGGCGTGCCGCGCAGATGCTCCAGCAGCACACGCCCGGCAAGGCCCCAATACATGACCGCCACCGCCTCGGTGCGCATGGCCCAAAAGGACCACATCGGGCGCACAACGGGTTCATAGCGCCCCATGGTCAGCCATTTGACGGCGATGACCACAGCCGCCATCGCAAGGGAGATGCTGAGCGAGGCTGCAAGAAAGAGCACGAAGAGCAAGTCCCAATCGCCTTCCAGCAGCGGTGGGGCGAGCACTTCAACGGCCCAGGTGCCGAAGGTGATATAGAGCATGGTGGGCAAGGAAATATGCACCGCCTCGAACAGGCCGCGCATGAATTTCTTCCACTTCGGTGGCTCATAGGTCCAATGGCCACCTGCATCGAATTTCTGGCGCACCGGCAGTTTGATTGGCGGCGAGCCAAACCATGTGTCGCCGGGCGACATCAGATGATTGGCCGGTGGCTTGGACTTGATGCCGATGAGCGCGCCGGTGGGGATGTCGGACCCAATCGGCACGACACCATCATTGCCGATGAAGACGCGCGCGCCCGTCTTCACGGGCTCAAGATACATATAACCGCGACGCACATCTTCGTCGCCGAGCACAACTTCGTCCGCGATAAAACATTTCTCGCCAATCTCAACGAGATCATAGCGGCCTGCCAGATTGGTCGAGATCTCGGCATCTTTGCCAATCTTCGCGCCCATCAAGCGATACCAGTTGCGCATATAGACAGTGGCAAAGAGCGAGGAGAGAGTCTCGAGCGTGACTTCAATCGCCAGCGCCACGCTCCATTTGCGCAGATAGAACCAGGAGTGAACTGAATAGACGCCTTGGTTGACGCACGGCAGAACAATCCAGCGGACAGCCGCCACCAACACGACTGTGATGATGACAAGGGCAAAAGCGGTGGGCCAAGCCATCAAGGGAATCGAAGCCAGATAGAGCGTGCGATCCACATCAACAAGGCCGAGCCATTCGTCGATGCGATCAAAAACAGAGAAGGCCGGGAAGATGGGCAGCAAACCAATCGGCGGCACGACAAGCAACAACAATGTATAGATCACAGTCTGCACAGCGCGGCGCAATGGCGAGGCCTGTGCCTGTTCGGGCAAGCTCGCCACATCAACCATGCCGATCTTCTTGGCGGGTGAACCATCCCAAATCTCAGCCGCCGCGATCTGTGTGCCAGCGGGCAAGGAGGTCAGGTCGCGGATCTCCGCGCTCTGCCCCATCACAACACCCTCTTCGATGACACAGGACGTACCAATATAAGCATCATCACCGATGACGATCGTGCCAATGATCAGCTCATTGCCTTCGACGCGCGCATTGGCAAATTTGACCTTGGAGGCAATATTGACGCCTGCACCAATGGTCACAAGATCGGCGGCGCCCCACTCCACCTCACCAATGAAGGCATCGCTGCCGATCCGCGTGCCAAGAGCGCGCATCAAAATGCGCATGACGGGTGAGCCCTGAAACCATTTCAGATGCAGCAGACCCATCAAACGCTGCGTGAACCACCAGCGAAAGTAATAAGCACCCCACAGCGGATAGCGGCCGGGCTTGGAACGCCCCAGCACAATCCATTTGAGTGAGATGCACAAAAGAACTGTGACGACATTGATGAACAGATAAACGCCCAGAAGCGTGACGACCTCTTGCAGCAGCGAGGCCGCAGCATCGGTCAGCAACATATAGCTGATGAAGACGCCCAGCCATTGCGCCGTCATCAAAGCCAGAATGAAGGGCAGGACGATGGCCTGCGCCAAGCCGCAGAAGAAGCGACGCAGTAAGGGCGGCGGCTCAAAGGACAGATCGCGCGGCGCTGCCATATGAACAGCGCGGCCCTCGAGCAATTCGCCCATGGCGCGCAGACTGCGCTTCTCATAGACATCCTGCAGCGTCAGCGAGGACAATTCATGGTGCATGCGCACAAGAGCCAGAAAGCGCGCGGCGAGCAGTGAGTGGCCACCAAGATCGGTGAAGAAATCCGCATCGAAGGGAATGGGCTGCGGTGGCAGAACGGCTTTCGCTGCCTCCAACAATTTGGCTTCGGTTTGCGTGCGCGGCTCTTCTTGCTCTTCGAGAATATCGGACTCTGCGCTGAGTGGCTGCGTTTTGAGCACATTGCGATTGACCTTGCCCGAAGGCAGGCGCGGCAGTTCTTGCACCAGTTCATAGCGCGCTGGCACCATATAGGCTGGCAAAGATTGTCGCAGCGCGGTGCGCAAAGCGCGCGCATCAATATCGCCGCTCTCGCTCGTCATGAAAGCGACGAGCTGGTCGATACCATTGTCTTGACGCAGAACGACGGTGGCTTGCGCGATGCCGGACTGCTCCGTCAGTCGCGATTCAATCTCACCCAATTCCACACGGAACCCGCGGATCTTGACCTGATCATCAATGCGGCCACGAAAGATCAACTCGCCTTTGTGATCGAGCGCCACCGCATCACCAGTGCGATAGAGAACCGGATCGCGCCCATCGCTGCTGTAAGGATTGGCGATGAACTTATCGGCCGTGAGCTCAGCGCGATTAAGATAACCTTGCGCGACGCCCGGACCACCGACCAGCAATTCGCCTTCGACGCCCTGTTCAACAAGGTTCAAAGCGTCATCGGCAACATAACAGCTGTAATTGGGAATGGGCGCACCAATCGTGACGGGCTCGCCCACGCGCACTTCAGCAATGGTTGCCACCACCGTGATTTCGGTCGGGCCATAGCCATTGAAGATGGTGCGGCCGGGACGACACCAGCGCGAGGCGACAGAGGGCGGGCAGGCTTCACCACCCAGAATGATCACGCGCAGACTGGCCACATCGCGCGGCAGCATGGAGAGCAAAGTGGGCACAGTGTCGAGCACGGTGACACCGGCTTCTTCGAGCACATCTGGCAGACGATCCACCTCCGCCATGATGGCGGGATTGGCAACGAAGAGACAGGCGCCCACAAGATAAGGCACCCAGATCTCTTCCATCGACAAGTCGAATGCGACCGAGGCGCCCTGAAAGACGACATCGCGCGCATCGAGTTTGTAGATCTCATTCGAAGCGCGCAGATAGTGACAGATATTGCGCTGGGAAATGACAATGCCTTTGGGCACGCCGGTCGAGCCCGACGTATAGATCATATAGGCGACGGAATTTTGCGTCGCGCCCATGGCGCGCGGATTGACGATGGATCGGTCGGACGTATTGACCAACATAGCTCGCGTGAGCACATCGCAATTGACGCGGCCTTCAACAGCGGCCACTTGCGCCGCGCCCGTCAGCAAAGCTTTGGCTTTGGCATCATTCAGACAGACTGCGATGCGCTCGACCGGTGCATCTGAATCAAAGGGCAGCCAGGCTGCGCCCGTTTTGGTGATGGCGATTTGTGCGATCAGCAGTTCATGACCGCGCGGCATCCACAGACCGACCACATCACCGGGGCGAATACCTTCCCGCACCAGACCGCGCGCAATGGCGGTGGCTTGGTCGTCGACTTGCTCATAAGTGAGCATGCCCTCTTTGGTCTGCATGCAGGGCGCGTTGGGATGCAGGCTCGCGCTGGCGCCAAATATTTCGCAGAGCAATTCGTCGCGCAACAGATCGGGGCGCTGATCACCATGCAGAATGGCCCGCGGCGTTGCAGCAAGAGGCAGCGGAGCGCCGACCACGTCAGCACCCGCGTTATGTTGCCCGTCCATTTCGCTATCGGTCGTCACCTGACAGGCTCTTTGCTGACTCGGCAAATCAGTGGGCTTTGCCGCTATGATTGTTTCTTATCATGCCCGCCGCGTGAACCCCCCATAAAGGCTTTGGGAAATGTGTTCACAACCACGCGCGTCGCCCGTTCTCGAAAACGAGAACGCGGCCTTGGTGAATATCGGCCAATGGCGCGTCACGAACTGGCACGCCGCCAATCATGGCCATGAGAACGCGCGCCACTCCGCCATGAGAGACAATCAGCGTATCGCCTGTCACCGTGGCTAGCCAAGGGCGCAATCTCTCGCCGAGCATGGCATAGCTCTCGCCACCGGGCGGCTGGAAGCGCCATTTGTCACGCTCGCGCGCCCGCGCAGCTCCAGGTTCGCGCTGCTGCACCTCTGGCCAGATCAAACCCTCCCACTCACCAAAGGAGAGCTCCATCAGGCGAGGTTCAAGCTCGTAAGTGAATGGGTCCAGCCCCATCGCTTCGCGCGCAAGTTCCATCGTCGCGCGTGTGCGACCAAGAGGCGAAGCGATGAAGCGCACATCGTCAAGACCAAGGCGGCTTATATAAGCGCGGGCTTGCTTGCCCGCAGCCACAGCTTGCGCGCGGCCTTTGGCATTGAGGGGAACATCATGCTGGCCTTGCAGACGGCCTTCTGCGTTCCAGTCAGTCTCACCGTGACGGATGAAAATCAGGCGATGGCTCAGAACAAGGGTGGACATATCCAACAGCCGCCCTTGCCCGTGCTCAATCCTTGCCGTTAACGACGATGTCAGGGGCGGCGGGATTCTTCATGCCAACGACATGATAGCCCGCATCCACATGCATGATCTCGCCCGTCACACCGCGGCCCATATCCGAGAGCAAGAAGGCCGCTGAATCGCCGACCTCCTCAATCGTGACCGTGCGGCGCAGCGGCGCGTTATATTCATTCCACTTCAAGATATAGCGGAAGTCGCCAATGCCGGAGGCGGCAAGCGTCTTGATGGGGCCAGCCGAGATCGCATTGACGCGAATATTCTTCTCGCCAAGGTCAGCCGCCAGATAGCGCACGCTGGCCTCCAGCGCTGCCTTGGCAACGCCCATGACATTATAATGCGGCATCCACTTTTCAGCGCCGTAATAGGACAGGGTGAGCAGCGAGCCGCCATCGGGCATCATCTTCTCAGCGCGCTGTGCGACAGCGGTGAAGGAATAGCAGGAGATCTGCAGCGAGCGCGTGAAATTGGCTTCGCTCGTCTCGACATAGCGACCCGTCAGCTCGTCCTTGTCGGAAAAGGCGATGCAATGCACGACGAAGTCGAGCTTGCCCCACATTTTCTGCACTTCAGCGAAGACGGCGTCGATGGAGGCTGCATCGGTCACATCGCAATGGCCGACAACCGTGCCGCCAAGTTCAGCTGCCAAAGGACGCACACGCTTTTCCAGCGCCTCGCCCTGAAAGGTGAAGGCAAGCTCAGCACCGGCCGCATGCGCGGCCTTGGCGATGCCCCAGGCAATCGACTTGTTATTGGCCAGGCCCATGATGAGGCCGCGCTTGCCAGCCATAATTTGGCCAGTCGCCAGTGCGGGGTTGCTGCCATCAGCCATCGGAAATCCAATTCAAAGGGTGGTCAGGCCGCGGGGCCTTTGCTCCCCCGGGCTTTAAGCTTTGCGGGCCGTTTGTGCAAGCTTTCCATGCCAAAACCAAGGCTCAGCTTATGTTAGCGGATGTCCTTGCGCGGGTCATAATTATTGGTCGACTGCCACTTGCGCATCAGCCCTTCGAGATCCGCATCGGCCTTTTCGGGCAGTGTCACACGCAAGGTCACAAAGAGATCGCCCGCTGGCGTGCTGCCTGTGGCCTGCAGGCCTTTACCACGCAGACGCAGGGTCTTGCCGCTGTTGCTGCCCGGCGGCAGGGTCATTTCCACCGCGCCCGAGAGGGTCGGCACCTGCACCGCCCCGCCCAGAACGGCCTCATAAAGGGTAATGGGCAGATCAAGACGCACATCGCGCCCCTCAAGGCGGAAATAGGGATGTTTGGCGATTTTGACCGTGATGATGGCATCACCCAGCTGCGCGCCAAAGGGACCTGGATTGCCCTGACCGCGCAGGCGGATCTGCTTGCCATCCTCGATCCCGGCGGGGATCGTCACATCAAGGGTGCGGCCCGTCGACAGGGCCACGCGCGCCTTGGTGCCATTGACGGCGTCAGGCAGGGAGATGGTGACTGTGCCTTGGACATCCTCGCCCTTTTTGGCATAGCCAGCGCCCGCGCCCGCACCTGCGCCCCCGCCAGCGGCGCGCGCCCGGCCTGAGAACAAATCAGCGAATATGTCAGCCGGGTCGAAACCCGCACCGCCACGGCCGCCGCCAAAGTTGAATTCAAAATCGCCGGGGCCTGCGCCGCCGGGACGACGGCCGGGGCCACCACCACCGCCAAAGCCTTCAAAGCCTTGGAACCGGGGCTTGCCCTCCGCATCAATCTCGCCACGGTCGAACTGGCCGCGCTTCTTCTCATCGCCCAGAATCTCATAGGCGGAGTTGGCCTCGGCGAAATGCTCTTTCGCCTTGGGATCGGTCTTGTTGTGGTCAGGATGATATTTCTTGGCCAAACGGCGAAAGGCCTTCTTCACCTCATCGGCACTGGCCGATTTGGAGATGCCAAGAATTGTATAGGGATCACGCATTTCGAGCCCACCTCCGCAGGCGCCCTTGGCTCAGGCACGCCCGCCTATGTCTCGGCTCAGTATATGGAAGTGCAGACGCTTTGACGCAAGGCCCTGTTACTTCGTCTGCTGCTCCAAAATTTTGCGCGTGCGCTCCACCACAGGCTTTGGCGTGGCATAGAGCGTGTTGATGATCTTCTGGACCTCGGCCCCCGAAGTCGGCGAAATCTCGGCGGCCATCTTGCGGCCCTCCTCCAGGAAGTCCGGGTCTTTCATGGCCGCGTCAAAAGC
Organism: Beijerinckiaceae bacterium; assembly: GCA_947454485.1. Lineage (GTDB taxonomy): Bacteria > Pseudomonadota > Alphaproteobacteria > Rhizobiales > Beijerinckiaceae > Terripilifer. The sequence continues at coordinate 35,280 of CANGJJ010000003.1, read as the reverse complement.
GCGACGCAGGATCTCGACCTTGTCGGCAGGCGTACCGGGGGGCGCGGCAAAGGGGCGACCAATGGCCGTCCCCATGGTCACAATCGACAGCATCAGGCGCGACTCCTCATCTTTGATGAGGTCACTGGCTAGCGGCACGCCCGGCAATTCGGGGCTCGCCTCCAGACCCATCTGCATCAGCACATTGATCTTGCGTGGCGACTGCAGCCAATCGGGCTTGGAGACTTTGAGCGAGGAGAAAGTCAGGCCGCAGCGACCATGCGCTTCGCCGCTCTCAATCGCCATGAAAGTTTCTTTGGTGCCAAGATAGCCGGTGATGACTTTGAACTTGGTACCCAGCGCTTCGTTGAGAACGAGCGGGATCGTATCCGTCTCGGAGCCCGCACCTGTACCCGCCACAATCATCTGATCGCGGCGCGCATCATCAACATTTTTGAATTTGCTCTCGCCCCACGAGATGCAAAGGCTGACATCGCGGCTGATCGCGCCAATCCATTGGAACTGGCTCATGTCATAGCCGGGGTTGCGCGCGCCGATGAGCGGCTCGGCCAAAGGACCACCGGGGAATGTGCCGAGCACCGAGCCATCTTTGGGCGCTTGGCTGGCGATAAAATTCGCGGCCCGAATGCCGCCAGCACCGGGCATATCCTGCACGGTGACGGTCGGATTGCCGGGCAGATATTTGCCCAGATAGCGGCTCAGCATGCGCGCATAAAGGTCAATGCCACCGCCCGCTGTGCCTGCCACATAGACGGTGATGTTCTTGGGCATGTCCTGCGCGAGCACAGAGGTTGTGGTCGCCGCTGCCAGAGCTGTCAGCGCCACAAGACTGCGCCATTTGGTGGGCTTCAACATCAGACCGGCTCCGCATCAATGAGCACAAAGGCAAGGGTCGCAGGCTCGTCACTGCGATTGCTCCACGCATGATTGGTGCCACGCTGCACAAGCACATCACCCTGCTTCAACAAAACCTCGCCCTCTTCCATCAAGGCATAGATCTCGCCCGCCAAAACGATGGCGTAATCGACGGAGGATGTTTTGTGAAATCCGGGATGGCGCGCATTGGAACGGTCCAGCGCAGCAGCGCGGCCACTGCCATCATCATGCGCATTGGCATGTTCAGCCTGCAAAGCAGCAACACGCTCGCGATCAGGCGGATAATGGATGATGCGAAAGACGCTGCCATTCTTGGGGGGCGGCAAACGAAAATCACGCAAGGTCGGATCATCGCCACCTGCATTGCTCGCGGGCGTTGCGCGCGTCTCCCACAATTCAGTGACAATCGAGCTGCCGGGGCTGCGCTGATAGACATGCGGCGCATCACCATCATAGATGAAACAGGATTTGCCGTCTTTCGTATGCCCGGTCACGACCCGGCGGATGGCCTTGGCCACAGCGTCCACTCCCCAAAATTGTTCTTGATCCAACTCTAGGGCGTGATGCAGGCGCGCACAAGCAGTTGCGCGCCCCTGTGTGCAACTTTAGGCAAGTCCGCGCTTGGCAATGAGCGCATCAGCATCGGGCAAGCGACCGCGGAAGGCTAGATAGGCTGAGCGCGGGTCACGCAGATTGCCCGCCGCATAGATATAGTCGTGCAGGCGTTGCGCTGTTTCCTTATGGAAGACATCGCCCGTTTCTTCGAAGGCCGAGAAGGCATCGGCATCGAGCACTTCGGACCACAGATAAGAGTAATAGCCCGATGCATAACCCTCGCCCGAAAAGACATGGGTGAAATGGGGCGAGCGATGGCGCATCACAATTTCGCGCGGCATGCCGATCGCCTGCAAGACGCGCGCTTCAAAGGCCAGCGGATCACTGGTCTCTTGCGGGTCCACAAGATGCATCTCAAGATCGACAAAGGCCGAGCCACAATATTCGACGGTCGCAAATCCTTGATTGAAGGTGCGCGCCGCCATCAGCTTTTTCAGTAAGGCATCAGGCATGGGCTCATTGGTGTGCACATGACGGGCAAAGCGCATCAGCACTTCGGGGCGCAGCAACCAATGTTCATAAAGCTGCGAGGGCAGTTCCACAAAGTCAGACGAGACTGCCGTGCCCGCCAAACTGGGATAAGTCACATTGGACAACATGCCATGCAGGGCGTGGCCGAATTCATGGAAGAGTGTGCGCGCTTCATCAATGGTCAGCAAGGCCGGCTCGCCCTCTGGCGGCTTGGCGATGTTGAGCACATTCACAATGATCGGGCGCTGGCGCTCGCCCAGATTATGCTGGCTGCGGAAGGCTGACATCCATGCGCCACTGCGCTTGGAGGCGCGCGCGAAATAATCGCCGATGAACAAGGCCACATGTTCGCCCTTTTGATTGCGCGCCTCGAAGATGCGCAGATCGGGATTGTAGAGCGGCAGGCCCTTTTGCTCATGAAAGGTGAGGCCGAATAATTCGCCCGCCACATGAAAGGCCGCTTCGATCATGCGCTCGAGGGGGAAATAAGCGCGCAGCTCTGCATCATCGAGTGCATATTCCGCGCGGCGCAATTTGTCGGCATAGTGACGCCAATCATGCGGGGCGAGTTCGAAATTGCCGCCCTCTGCATCAATCATGCGCTGCAGACTTGCGACTTCTTGCGCAGCGCGTTTGCGGCCCGCGCTCCACACACGATCAAGCAGATCTCGCACGGCCTGTGGTGTCTGCGCCATCGTATCATCGAGCTTGAAAGCCGCGTAAGTTTCATAGCCCAGCAATGTGGCGCGCTCAGCGCGCAGGGCCAAAGTGCGCGCAATCACGCTGCGGTTGTCGCTTTCGCCGCCCGTCTCACCGCGCGCGATCCAATGTTTGAAGAGCGTCTCGCGCAAATCGCGCCGCGTGGAATGGGTCAGAAAGGCCTCGACATGGCCGCGCGCCAGACTGACCGCCCATTTACCTTGATGACCCCGCTCAACAGCAAGGGCTGCAGCGGCGGCGCGAAAATCAGGCGCAAGGCCTGCGAGGTCTTCTTCGCGCTCCAGAACGAGCACATAGCCCGCTTCATCCTTCAGCACATTCTGCGCGAAGGTCGTGCCCAAAGTGGCAAGCTCTTCGGTGATGGCAGCCAAGCGCGCACGATCTTGCGGCGCGAGTTTTGCGCCCGAGCGCACAAAGCCTTTATAGACGCGCTCAGCCAGACGTTTTTGCTCATCGCTGAGACCTGTTTGCTGGCAGGCTTTTTCAACGCGCGCAAATAAAACAGGATCGAGAAAGATCTTGCTGCGATGGCGGGCAAGGCGCGGCGACATCTCACGCTCCACCGCGCGCAAAGCTTCATCTGATTGTGTACCCGCGAGATTCCAGAACACGCCGCCGACCTTGGTCAGCAAACGTCCCGCTTGCTCCATCGCCTCAATCACATTGGCGAAGGTGGGTGGTGCAGGATTGGTCTTGATCGCCTCGATCTCGGCTTCATGTTCGGCCAGCGCGATATCATAAGCAGGGCTGAAATGTTCGGTGCGGATGAGATCGAAAGGAGGAATGCCGAAAGGCGTCGTCCAGCGTTCAAGCAAAGGGTTTTGCACGGCAGGCTCCGGAAAGATGTCAGACCAACCTAGGTAGCCTGCCCCCTGCCTGCAACCATCAAAGCCTGATCACGACTTCCAGGGCTTCACATCAGCCGCCGACCACATGCCTGCGCTGTCACGGCAGCCCCGGCCCTGCAGATGTTGGGGCGGCAGCGACCCGCTCAGCTCAGCCAGAAAGGCGCGGCAGACCCGCCCGCCTTCTGCCGCATAGGGCATGCCCACGGGTGTGAAGCCGCCACGTGCGCCACTGCCGGGATTTTCCCATGTGGTTGGCTGGCCGCTTTGAGATGGATCGAGCGCCAGCGCCATGGCGGCGCGACCATAGGCCCAGTCTTCATCCGTCAGTGACGTCGAGAGCGGCGCGATGACAGGCGCTGCCTGTGGCACGGTGCCTGTGACATCTTCGGACAGGATCGGCATTTTGGGAGCGTTGGCACAGGCCAGAAGCGGCAGGACAAGGCCAAGCACAGCACCCACGCTAAGCGCGCGGCTGGCAAGCGGCCTGACCTGTCTATAGACTGAACGCACGATACACCCATCGCCCGGGAGGGGCGAACAGAGCGAGGCTGCCGTGGAAGAGTTAAAAGACCGTGAGCATGCCCCCGAAGCTGAGCCTTTTGATCACTTTAAGGAGCTCTTGGCGCAGGCGTGGAAGGCCGAGGTCAATGACGCCAATGCAATGGCAGTCGCCACCGTCGATCGCTCAGGCATGCCCAATCTGCGCATGGTTTTGATGAAAGACTATGACCAGCGCGGCTTTGTTTTTTACACCAACCGTCAAAGCGCCAAGGGTATGGAGCTCGACTCCAGCTGGAAGGCGGCTGCCAATTTTCATTGGAAGAGTATGCGCCGTCAGGTGCGCATTCGCGGCGTGGTGGAAGAAGTGACCACCGCCGAATCAGATGCTTACTTTGCCAGCCGCCCGCGCGACAGCCGCATTGGCGCTTGGGCCAGCCAGCAGAGCCAGCCCATGGACAGCCGCTTTGCGCTTGAAAAGGCGGTCGCCACATATGTCGCCAAATTCGGTCTTGGCGAAGTGCCGCGCCCCGCGCACTGGATCGGCTATCGCATCAAGCCGGTCTATATCGAGTTTTGGACCGACAAGCCCTTCCGCCTGCATGAGCGCATCGTCTATCGCCGCGATGAGACGCAGGGTGACTGGCGCGTTGAACGGCTCTTTCCGTGACCCCATGAGCGATACGCGCCTCTATCCCACCCGCCCCTTTCTGGCTGCCAGTTTTGCAGTGTTCCGCGAAGGCCGGGTGCTATTGGGCGCGCGCGCTTTGCCGCCAGATGACAGTTTCTATTCCTTGCCCGGCGGCATGGTGGAGCCTGGCGAGAGGCTCGAAGACGCCGCTTTGAGGGAACTCTTTGAAGAGACAGGCGTCAGGGCTAAGTGCCTTGGCTTTACTGGCTGGTCGCAGGTCATTCGCCATGATGCAGCTGGCAAAGTGGAGCGCCATTTCGTCATCGCCTCTTTTGCGGGGCTGTGGCTATCGGGCGAGGGGGAGGCGGGAGAGGAGCTGCCTGTGCTGCGTTGGGAGCGCCCGAGCGAGGCCCATCATCTGCCACTGACCGATGGGTTGCTGCCGATCCTGCACACAGGCCTTGCCATGGTTGAGGGCGCGCGCTGATGAGGCGGCTGGCGCGCATTCTCCTCCTGCTCGCCCTGACATGTCCTGCCCTTGCCCAGCAACGCGCGCCTGCGCCCTCGCAGGCCCCTGCCCCGCAAGAGGCCCCACCCCCGCCCTATGAGCCGCAGATGCTGCGACTGGCCGAGATCCTCGGCGCCTTGTCTTATTTGCGCGATCTATGCGGCCCCAAAGACAGCGACACCTGGCGCAATGATATGCGCGCCTTGATGGAGGCCGAAGCGCAGACCGAGGCGCGCAAGGAGCGACTGGCGGGTGCCTTCAATCGCGGCTTTCGCGGCTATGAAGTGCTCTATCGCAGCTGCACGCCCAATGCTGTGACCATCATTGATCGCTTCCTCAGTGAGGGCGAGAAACTCTCCAATGATCTGTCCAACCGCTTTGGCGGTGGCTGAGCCCTTCGCGCATTAACCTTTCCGCAAGACCTGCGTGGCCGGAGCGCGCACGAAAGGCTAAGCAAGGGTCGATGTTTAGCGCACCCCTGCCCTTCTTTCCCGAAGCTGATGAGCCCTCCGCTGCTGAAGAGCGGCGGGCTGCACTTGGCTTTGTGACCGAAGCCTTCGCCGAAGCGCTGCTCTCGGGTCTGGAGCCAGACAGCTTCGCCCATGCCGCCCTTTTCACCGCCCTGCAGGAGCTCGTCGCCACCTATGGCGAAGAGGCTGTGGCGGAATTTGCGGAAAAACTCCCCCGCCGCATCGCTGAGGGCGAATTTTCCATCGCGGACAAGCATTGATCGCCTATTGTGTCCGGTGCGGGCCTGACTATCTGCAGGCAAGAGATTGACCGCAGTGGAGAATCCAAACTGATGCCCGCGACCCTGTTGAGCGACCGAGGCGTAGTGGAAGTGAGCGGCGCTGAAGCGCGCGCCTTCCTCCAGGGGCTCGTCACCTGCAATATGGATGCGGTGAGTGAAAGCGCTGCGCAATTTGGTGCGCTACTGACACCGCAGGGCAAGATCATCACCGATTTCATCATCTCCCAACAGGGCGACAGCTTCTTTCTCGACACGCCCCTCGTGCTGATGGCGGACCTCTTCAAACGGTTGCGGCTCTATAAACTGCGCGCGCAGATCACGCTCACCGAGCGCACCGACCTTGCTGTTGGCGCATCTTGGCCGGAGGGTTCGGGGATAGCCGATCCGCGAGACAGAAATCTCGGCTGGCGGCTGATCGCTCCACGACCGCAGGTGGAGCTGCTTGGCCAGAATGAGGCCGCCTATGAGGCTCTGAGGGTCAGCGTGGGCGTGCCCAAAGGCGGCGTTGATTTTGCCTATGGCGATGCCTTTCCCCATGACGTGAATATGGACCTGATCGGCGGCGTCGACTTCCGCAAGGGCTGCTATGTCGGCCAGGAGGTCGTCTCGCGCGTCCAGCATCGCGGCACAGCGCGCCGGCGCATTTTGCGGGTGGAACTGACAGGTCCGGCAGAGCCCGGAACGCCCGTCATGGCTGGCGAGATTGAGATCGGCACTCTGGGCTCCAGCGCTGGCACCAAAGCCTTGGCCTCGATCCGCACCGACAAATGGGCCGATGCCAAAGAGGTCGCCACCCCGGTGACAATTGCTGGCATGGCGGCGCAAATCCTCGCCCTCTGACGCTTCCCACGCCTCTCCCCGAGCGCTACATCTTGGCCATGGCAAGCAAGGACCAGCGCATCGCGATTCTCTATGAGGACGGCCTCACCCGTTGCGATTGGCCGGGGCAGGACGCGCTGTATCTCGCCTATCACGACACAGAATGGGGTGTGCCCGAATATGACTCCCGCGCTTTGTTTGAAAAGCTGATCCTTGATGGATTTCAGGCGGGCCTGTCGTGGATCACGATTTTGCGCAAGCGCGAGGCCTTCCGCAAAGCCTTCTCGCAATTCGATCCTGCCAAGATCGCCCGCTATGACGCGCGCAAGGTCGAGGCTTTGATGCAAAATGCGGGGATCGTGCGCAATCGCTCCAAGATCGAAAGCGCGATTGTCTCAGCGCGCTCTTATCTCGAAATTGAAGAGCGCGAAGGCTTTGCCACCTTTTTATGGAAACATCTTGATGGCGTCCCGCGCCAGAACAATTTGCGCCATATGGGGCAAATGTTGGTGCAATCACCGCAATCTGTTGCCATGTCAAAAGACCTCAAAAAAGCGGGCTTTAATTTCGTGGGCCCCACGATTGTCTATGCCTTCATGCAGGCAACCGGCATGGTGAATGACCATCTTGTTGGCTGCCATCGCCATGAAGCCTGCATGAAACTGGGAAAGAAACTCTGATGGTGCGCAAACTGCCGCCCCGCGCCTGGCAGCGCATGTTGTCGGGAAGACGGCTCGATCTCCTTGACCCCTCTCCACTCGATGTGGAGATCGAAGATATTGCCCATGGCTTAGCGCGCGTCGCGCGCTGGAATGGCCAGACACATGGGCCGCATATTTTCTCCGTCGCGCAGCATTCCATCCTCGTCGAGCGCATCTTTGCACGGATTGAAGGCGCTGCGCCCGTGCAATGGCGCCTGATGGCGCTTTTGCATGATGGGCCTGAATATGTGATCGGCGATATTATCTCGCCCTTCAAAGCCGCTGTGGGCGATGCCTATAAGAGCGTGGAAGATCGCATCCTCACCGCCATCCATCTGCGCTTTTCTTTGCCCAGCACAACGCCGCGCGCCTGTGCCAAGCAGATCAAACTCGCCGACAAGGCCTCTGCCTATCTCGAAGCGATCCATCTGGCGGGCTTCTCACCCGAAGAGGGAGATGAGATCTTTGGGCGGCCCGATGTGTCGCTGCGCAATCTGGAAAGCCTGATGGCACCCATGTCCTCGCAAGAAGCTGAAGCGCGGTTTCTGGAAACCTTCCGCGATCTGGAAGCCAGTCTCACGAGCGCGCAGGACTGACCATGGCGCGCATTCATGTTTGCTCGCTCACCAAGGTTGAGGCGACCGTTGAAGAGATTGGCGCAGGCGCGCTCGTCACTTTGTTGAAGCATGACTATCGCATGCCGCGTCCTACTTCGATCCGGGAAGATCGCCACCACCGTGTCGCGATTTCAGACATTACAGAAGCGCAAGAGGGCTATGTTCTGCCAGGCGAACATCATGTCGCCGCTTATCTTGAGTTTTTGCGTGGCTGGGATCGTGCTGACCCCATGCTCATCCACTGCTATGCGGGCGTCAGCCGTTCAACGGCTGCGGCTTTTATTGCTGTCTGCGCGCTTGACCCTGAGCGTGATGAGATGGCGCTTGCGCAAGAGATCCGCACCCTCTCACCAACTGCGACGCCCAATCTCTTGTTGGTAAAACATGCCGACACTTTGCTGGGGCGCGAGGAGCGCATGGTCCGCGCCATCCAATCCATCGGACGTGGCGCGGACTGTTTTGAGGGCGTGCCCTTTAGTCTTGAGATTTAGCGCCACAGTTCCTTGGTCGCGATCCGCGCGCCATCACGCAGGGAGCGGAATTTCTCCCACACGATCTCAGGCTCAACTTCGGGGCGATGTTTGGGGTTGAGCGTCGAGGCAAAACCGCAATCGGTACTGGCAATGACATTCTCGCGGCCAACGATCTTGGCAATCTTGAGAATGCGTTCAGCGACCAATTCAGGATGCTCCACGATCACAGAGGAATGCGTGATGCAGCCCGGCATCAAGACTTTGCCAGCGGGCAGTTTCACATTTTCCCACACGCGCCATTCATGTTCATGGCGAGGATTCGACATTTCGAAGGAGTAATATTTCGCTTTGATCTTCACGATGAGATCGGCGAGATCCTTCATCTCCATGTCAGAGGTGCGCGGCCCCATATTGATGCCATAGCAGGTGTGATGGCGCACACGATCTTCAGGCACATTGCGCAAGGCATGGTTGAGAATTTCGATACGACGCGCGGCCCATTTGCGCGCATCAGCGACGCTCTCTTCAGGAGCCAGCATATAATGCATGGCAAGACGCGGATCATCGATCTGCACGCAAAAGCCAGCTGCCACAATCGTCTCATATTCGACGCGCATGACTTCTGCGACGGCTTCCACATGTTCTTCATCGCTTTTGTAATAGCGATTTTCCATCGTGCCTGCGCAGCTGGAGGGCGAGACCGAAGGCATGAAGACATCGACCGGATCAACGCCGTTGAGACCGGCTTTCAGATTTTCAAGATCGCGCTTGAGCGGCTCAAGATTGGCATAAGTGAGCGGGCCAGTGCAGGCCCAGCGCGAGCGCTGCGAGCCTGAGTGCTCACCATTGATATAGAAGGTCGGGAAGGCGATATTCTCGCGCGTGCGATAGACACCCAGCTGCGGGGCAATTGGCTCGATACCGCCCAGACGTTCGGTGGCATAAAGCTGGAAGCTCGTCTTGGACTGCTCGCCATCGCTGACAATATCAATGCCCACATCGAGCTGCTGGCGAATCGTGGCAGCCACCGCCGCAGTCATTTCGCTCTGCAGAGTGGCCGCGTCATAAGGCTGCTTGGTCATGCGCGCAAAGAGCAAGGCTGACAGCGAATCCGGGCGTGGCAAGCTGCCGGTATGGGTCGTTAGAATACGTGATTGATGCTCATTGAGCCGCGACATGAATCCCCCCGTGTTGTGACTGTCGTTGAGCGCAGTCTTAACCCGCAGGGCTGATGACGCAAGCCAAGCTCAGCCCAAGCGCGACAAAGCGGGGAAGGTTTCCAAAAGCCAGAAGGACATGGTCTGCATGCCCCCCGTCAGAAAGGCGATGCCGGTGAAGACCAGCAGCACGCCGACCACCCGCTCCAGCATGGCAAAATGGCGGGAGAATTTCTTGATGAAGCGGAAGAAGGGCTCAATCGCCAGCGCCGCCAGCAAGAAGGGAACGCCAAGGCCCATGGAATAGACCGCCAGCAATCCAGCCCCGCGCGCCACTGTCGCCTCAGAGCCTGCCACGGTCAAAATGGCCGCCAGAATCGGGCCGATACAGGGCGTCCAGCCAAAGGCAAAAGCGAGGCCCATGACATAGGCACCCCACAGGCCCACCGGCTTTTCCACCTGCATCCGCGCCTCGCGATAGAGGAACGCAAAGCGCCAGATGCCCAGAAAGTGCAGGCCCATGGCCATAATGGCGAGGCCGGCGGCATAAGAGAAATAATCAAGATAGGCCCGCACCACCTGCCCAAAGGCCGAGGCGGTCGCCCCCAAAGCCACGAAGACGGTCGAAAAGCCCAAGACAAAGAGGATCGCCGAGAGCGCCACATCGCGCCGCGCCCCGCTCTCGCCCTCCTCCGCCAGCTCCTCAATCGTCGTGCCCGCGATGAAGGTGAGGTAAGGCGGCACGAGCGGCAGGACGCAGGGGCTCAAAAAGGAGAGCAGCCCGGCAAAGGCAGCAGCGGCGAGGGTGACGTCAGTGGCCATAGGCCCTTGTAACGGGCAAAGCTGCCGCCTCCAAGCGCCGCAGGCAGGCCCACCCGGGCGGACTCCCTCGACAGGCCGCCCCGTCCGTTGTACGGCAACGCCCACACCCAGCCCGCCTGTGGGCCTCTTGCTGAGCCGCACCGCTGATGCCTGATCTTCTGCTTGAACTCTTTTCCGAGGAAATCCCCGCGCGCATGCAGGCGCAGGCGGCGGCGGACCTGAAAAAGCTCGTCACGGACGCTCTGGTCGAGTGCGGCCTCACCTATGAAGGGGCTGCTGCCTATGCGACCCCGCGCCGCCTCGCGCTCAATCTGGTCGGCCTGCCCGCGCGCCAGCCCGACAGCCGCGAAGAAAAGAAAGGCCCGCGCGTTGGCTCGCCCGACGCTGCCATTCAGGGCTTTTTGAAAAGCGCAGGCCTTGCCTCTCTCGACCAAGCCAAGATTGAGGCTGACCCCAAGGGCAAAGGCGAATTCTATGTCGCCGTGATCGAGCGCGCAGGCCGCGACACGATCGAGGTTCTGGCTGAAGTTCTGCCCGCCATCATCCGCAGCTTCCCCTGGCCAAAGAGCATGCGCTGGGGCGTGTCGTCGAAGACTAGCGATGCTTTGCGCTGGGTGCGCCCGCTTCATTCCATTCTCGCAAGTTTCGGCCCTGAGACGGAAGATCCGCAGATCGTTCCCTTTGAAGTCGATGGCATCAAGTCTGGCAATCAGACGCGCGGTCACCGCTTCTTGTCACCGGGCGCCATCACCGTGCGCCGCTTTGATGATTATGTGCCAGCTCTGGAAGCTGCCAAAGTCGTGCTCGACCCTGCGCGCCGCCGCGACATCATTTTGCACGACGCCAAGGATCTTGCTTTCGCCAATGGGCTTGAGCTGGTCGAAGACGAGGCCCTGCTCAATGAAGTCGCTGGCCTTGTCGAATGGCCTGTGGTGCTCATGGGCTCCTTCGAAGAGGCTTTCCTCGATATTCCCGCTGAAGTGATCCGCGCAACGATCCGCGCCAATCAGAAATGTTTCGTGCTGCGCAAGCAGGGCACGGATCAGCTCGCCAATCGCTTCTTGCTCGTCTCCAATATTGAAGCAAGCGATGGCGGCACAGCGATTGCCGCTGGCAATGGCCGCGTTGTGCGCGCACGTTTGTCAGATGCGCTGTATTTCTGGGAAACAGATCGCAAGCCTCTTCCCGATGTCGCGCTCTATGGCGAGGCTGCCAAACAGCTGGGTCTTGATCTGACCAAGACACTTGATCAGCGCATTGCCAAACTCGCCCATCTCAATGTCGTGTTCCACGAGAAGCTCGGCACACAGGGCGAGCGCGTTCTGCGCATTCGCACACTGGCGCAAGAGCTGGCGGGTCTGTGCGGCGCTGATGCGGCCAAAGCCGCGCGCGCTGCAGCGCTCGCCAAAGCTGATTTGATGACCGAAGTCGTCGGCGAATTCCCCGAGACGCAGGGCCTGATGGGCCGCCGCTATGCGCAGATCCAAGGCGAAGATCCGCAAGTCTGCGCTGCGATTGAAGATCACTACAAGCCGCAAGGCCCCTCCGACCGCGTGCCAAATGCGCCCGTCTCGATTGCTGTGGCGCTGGCTGACAAGATCGACACGCTGGCAGGCTTCTGGGCGATTGATGAAAAGCCGACGGGCTCGAAAGATCCTTTCGCTCTGCGCCGTGCAGCCCTTGGCGTCATTCGCCTCATTCTCGAAAACAATCTGCGCGCCAATTTGCTTGATCTCTTTGCCGCCGGTCTGCGCGCGCAAAAGAAGAAAGTGGCTGATGAAGCGGCCGTGGCCAAAGATCTGCTCGCCTTCGTCATCGAGCGCCTGAAGGTCTATCTGCGCGATGCGGGCGCGCGTCATGATCTCATCGACGCTGCCATTGGTGCTGGCGCGGCGGATGATCTCTTGCTGATCCTGCGCCGCGTTGAAGCGCTCGGCTCTTTCCTTGAGACAGAGGATGGCAAGAATCTGCTCGCGGGCTACAAGCGCGCCGTCAACATCATCCGCGCAGAAGAAAAGAAAGAGAAAGACGGCGGCACTAGCTTCAAGCAGGCGCATAGCGCTGCGCTGCGCGCGCAAGACGAAGAACATGCACTCGCCAGCGCCGTGGCAACCGCTGCTGCCTCTGCTGGTGCGCAGGCTGCGCGTGAGGATTTTGCGGGCGCGATGAGCGCACTTGCGGTTCTGCGCGCACCGGTCGATGCCTTCTTCGTGGCTGTGACGGTCAATGATGCTGACCCTGACAAGCGCCTCAATCGCCTGCGCCTGCTCAATGAGTTGCGCGCGGCCATGCATGGCGTGGCGGATTTCTCCAAGATCGCGGGCTAAGCCAGCGTGGCCCGCCCGATTGCACGGGCGGGCTTGAAATGGCATGGTGCCTTCTAAGAAAAAGGTGCCGTGTGACCCAACTGCCCGCTTCCATCGATGAAACGCTCGACCTGCTGAACAAGGCCAATTATGTGGCAGATCGTTCGCTGGCGACTGTGCTCTTTCTCTCCTTGCGTCTGCAACGCCCGCTCTTTCTGGAAGGCGAGGCTGGTGTGGGCAAGACCGAGATTGCTAAAGTTCTCAGCCTCGCGCTGAACCGCCCACTCATTCGCCTGCAATGTTATGAGGGGCTCGATGTCGCCTCTGCCGTTTATGAATGGAACTATGCGCAGCAGATGATGGCGATCCGCTTGGCTGAGGCCTCTGGCGAAACCGACCGCGCGCGCCTTGAACATGATGTCTTCTCGGAGCGCTATCTCGTCAAGCGCCCCTTGTTGCGCGCACTCGAAACAACAACGCAAGGCGCGCCCATTCTTTTGATCGACGAGCTTGATCGCACGGATGAAGCCTTTGAGGCCTTTCTGCTCGAAGTGCTCTCGGACTTTCAGGTCACGATCCCCGAGCTTGGCACGATCAAGGCCGAGCATCCGCCCATCGTGATCCTCACCTCCAATCGTACGCGCGAAATTCACGATGCGCTCAAGCGCCGCTGTCTCTATCACTGGGTGGATTATCCCAATGAAGAGCGCGAGCGCGCGATCCTCACCGCAAAGGCCCCCAAAGCGCCGGAACGTTTGACGCAAGAGATCGTCGCTTTCGTGCAAAAGTTGCGCAAGATGGATCTGTTCAAATCGCCCGGCGTTGCAGAGACGCTGGATTGGGCGAGCGCGCTCACCGAACTTGATGCCGTTGCGCTTGATCCCCAGCAAGTCACCGATACGCTCGGCGTCTTGCTGAAATATCAAGACGACATTGCCCGGATGCAGGGCACTGCTGCAGCTGAATTGATCGAGGAAGTGCGCGCGGAATTGAAAGGGGCCTGATATGTCGGCCGGGGCCAAGACAGAGCGCAGCTGTGGCACTTGCCATATGTGCTGCAAAGTCTTCCCGATCCCCGAGACCGGCAAACAGGACTATGGCACTTGCCCGCATCTCATTCCCGGTGTCGGCTGCGGCCAATATGAGACACGCCCGCAAACCTGCCGCGATTTTTTCTGCGGCTGGATGCAGGACCAAGATCTGCCCGATGAATGGAAGCCCTGCAACGCGGGCTTTGTGCTGCATGACCCTCCCCCTTGGGCGATTCTGGCCTCAGGCGATGTGGATGATCCTGACGCATGGAAGCGCGAGCCCTATCAGTCGCAATTGCGCGATTGGGCGCGCGATCTCGCACAAGGTCAGCATATGGTGGGTGTGCGCATAGGCGACAAAGTGACCATGTTGCTGAAAGATGGCGAGGTTGATCTCAATGACTGAGACCAGCACCGGCACGGGCAAGCTCGCGACGAACATCCTCTACTTCGCGCGTATTCTGCGCATGGCGGGCCTGCCTGTTGGCCCGGGCAGTGTGATTGATGCTGTCAATGCGGTGGAGGCGGCGGGCATTGGCAATCGCACTGATTTTCGCGCCACGCTGCACGCCGTCTTTGTGAAGAAGCACGAGCATGATGTGATCTTCGATCAGGCTTTCGAACTCTATTGGCGTCATCGCGGCTATGTAGACCAGTTGCTCGCCATGATGGGGCCGCAGGCCGAGCGTGCCCCCCAAGAGAGTGAGAAACCGCCTGCAGGCGCTTCGCGTCTGTCGCAGGCCTTGTTCAACAAGGAGCGCGAGCAGAAGCAAAAGCCGCAGGTCGAACTCGACTATCGCCTCACCATGTCGGATGAAGAAATTCTGCAGCGCAAAGACTTCGCGCAAATGAGCGTGGAGGAGATTGAGCGCGCCAAAGCCTCTATCGCGCGCCTGCGCCTGTCGCGTGATGAGATCGCCACGCGCCGCTTCGTGCCCGCTATTACTGGCACGCGGATGGATCCGCGCCGCAGTTTCAGGCGCTCGCTGCGCGCAGGCGGAGCCTCCATCGAGCTTGCCTTTCGTACGCCCGCCATACGCCGCCCGCCCATTGTCGCGATCTGCGATATTTCAGGATCTATGAGCGATTATACGCGGGTCTTTTTGCATTTTCTCCATGCGCTGGGCGAAGCGCGCTCGGGCCGCGTTCATACATTCTTGTTCGGCACAAGGCTGACCAATGTCACGCGCGCTTTGCGCCACAAGGATGTCGATGAGGCGCTCGCCTCTTGCTCGGCCCATGTCGATGATTGGTCGGGTGGCACGCGCATTGCGACCTCCTTGCATGAGTTCAACCGCCTCTGGTCGCGCCGCGTTCTGGGGCAAGGGGCAAGTGTGCTGCTCTTCACCGATGGGCTTGAGCGCGATGGGGCAGCCGATCTTGCGCGAGAGATGGAGCGCCTGCATAAAAGCTGCCGCCGTCTCATCTGGCTCAATCCGCTCCTGCGCTATGACCGCTTTGAGCCGCGCGCGCAGGGCATCCGCGCCATGCTCCCGCATGTGGATGAGTTTCGTCCCATCCACAATCTCGCTTCCATTCAAGATCTCGTTCAGGCTCTGGGCGCCAGCGCAAGCGCCAAAGCCACTGATCCCCGCGACTGGATGAAGCGCGGCCTTTAAGTTGTAAGCCTTGGCGCTGCGACCTATATTTAAGGCTCAGATCGTGAGGATGCCCATGCTCGCCAGTGATGAAGACATTCTAGCCAAGGCCGAAGTCTGGAAGGGCTCTGGCAAAGGCGTGGCGATTGCCACGGTGATCGAGACCTGGGGCTCGGCCCCGCGTCCCGTCGGAAGCCATCTTGTCATCGACGAAGAGGGTAATTTCCTTGGCTCCGTCTCGGGCGGCTGCGTCGAAGGCGCGGTCGTGGCAGAGGCGGCTGATGTGATCGCCGATGGCAAAGCGCGCACGCTTGAATTTGGCGTGGCTGATGAGACAGCATGGCGGGTTGGCCTGTCCTGCGGCGGGCGCATTCGCGTCTATGTGGAACGGGTGGACTGATGCGTCTCGACACACTGAAAGTCCTCAATGCTGAGCGCGCCGCGCGCCGCGCCACCATTCTCGTCACGGATGTAGTCAGCGGCGAGCAGCGCCTTGTCAAAGGCGCGGACATTGCCACCGACCATTTGGCCGAACATCTTGATGCCGCCTTGCGCATGGGCAAGAGCCGCAGCATCGAAGACAATGGCCGCAATTATTTCCTGACCGTGCAGGCGCCGCCAGCGCGTATCATCTGCATTGGCGCGGTCCATATTTCGCAAGCGCTCGCACCCATGGCGCGGCTGGCGGATTTTGATGTCACCATCATTGATCCACGCACAGCCTTTGCAACGCCCGAGCGTTTCCCCGATGTGCGCTTGCTCGCCGATTGGCCGCAAGACGTGTTGGGCACGGTCGGGCTTGATCGCTACACCGCCGTCTGCCTGCTCACCCATGATCCCAAGATTGATGATCCGGCATTGATCGCGGCTCTCAAGGCAGAATGTTTTTATATTGGCGCGCTCGGCTCGCGAAAGACCCACGCCAAGCGCCTTGAGCGCATGATGGCTGAGGGGTTTGATGAGGCGAGCCTTGGCCGCATCCATGCGCCCATCGGCCTCGACATTGGCTCGGTCTCGCCAGCCGAGATCGCTGTCTCTGTGCTGGGTGAAATCATTATGAGCCTGCGCAAGAAGCCACTGCGCAAGGAGACAGGCGCGTGAGATTTGGCCCGGTCCCTTTGCGTGACGCGGTGGGCGGCATTGTCGCCCATGCCGTGCGTCGTGAAGGGCTGGTGCTAAAAAAGGGCGATACAATCACCGCTGCACATATCAGCGCGCTTGAGGCCGCAGGCATTACAGAGCTTGTCGTGGCGCAGCTCGATAGGGGCGATGTGGGCGAGGATGAAGCTGCTGCTTTGCTCGCGCAGAATGTGGTCGGCGCGCATGTGCGCGTGGACCCCGCCTTCACCGGCCGCGCCAATCTCTTTGCCACGACCTCCGGCATTCTGTCTTTTGATGCGAGCGCGGTTGATCGGCTCAACGATGTCGATGAGACGATCACGCTCGCCACCCTGCCCGCGTTCCGCGCTGTGGTCGAGGGCGAGATGATCGCCACGGTCAAGATCATTCCCTTCGCGGTTGCCTCTGAGCGATTGCAGGCCGCGCGTGAGGCTGCGCGTGATCTCAAACTCTCCATCGCGCCCTTCAAACCGCTGCGCATTGGCGTTGTCTCGACACTCCTGCCGGGGCTGAAGCCCACCACGATCACCAAGACTTTGCGGGTCTTGGAAGAGCGGCTCGCGCCCGCTGGCGCGCGCATCACCCAAGATCTGCGCGTGGAGCATGATGAGGCCAAGCTGGCCCAGGCGATTGCCCGCGTTCAGCCTGACAGCGATATTGTCATTGTCTTTGGGGCCTCCGCCATCACCGACCGGCGCGATGTCATTCCATCTGCAGTGGAATTGGCTGGCGGGCGGATCATCCATTTTGGCATGCCGGTGGATCCGGGCAATTTGCTGCTCGTGGGCGCTCTGCCGGGGTCTGTGCCGGTGCTGGGTGCGCCGGGCTGTGCGCGTTCACCAAAAGAAAACGGTTTTGACTGGATATTGCAGCGGCTGCTGGCGGGAATGGAAGTCACTGCGCAAGATATTAAGCGCATGGGCGTCGGCGGTCTTTTGATGGAAATCATTTCACGCGGACAACCGCGTTCGGGAGAACCGCCCCATGGAGACGAGTAAAGTCGCAGCTGTCATTTTGGCTGCTGGCACATCAAGCCGCTTTCGTGCAGCGGCAGGCGAAAATGGCCCCGCCACCAAACTGACCTCAGATCTCAATGGCAAGCCTTTGGTGCGCCGCGTTGCAGAAGCGGCTCTGCGCTCTCATGCGCGCCCCGTAATCGTCGTCACAGGCTATGCAGATGCTGCCGTGCGTGATGCGCTCGAAGGTCTGCCACTCAACTTTGTTTATAATGACGCCTTCGAAACCGGCATGGCCTCCAGCATCAAACGTGGCATGGCCAAAGTGCCTGCTGAGGCCACAGGCGCGCTGATCTTACTCGGCGATATGCCGCTCGTCTCCTCAGATGTGCTCGACCATCTGATCGCGACATTCGAAGCGGATATGAATGTGAAAGCGGTTGTGCCTGTCTATGCAGGCCAGCGCGGCAATCCGGCTTTGATCGCACGTGCGCTTTTTCCGGCGGTCGAGAAATTGTCAGGCGATGTGGGCGCGCGCGCTTTGCTGACAGCGGCGGGCAGCGACGTGCATGAAGCAGAGGTCACCACCAGCGCCGTGATCTTTGATGTCGATATGCCGAGCGTTCTTGATCCGTGATCAGTTCGCGCCAAACACGCGCTTGAAGATCGTGTCGACATGTTTGAGGTGATAGCCAAGGTCGAAGAGATCTTCGAGCTCGGCATCTGACAGGCGCGCCTTCACATCCTTGTCGGCCTTCAACAGCGTGAGGAAGTCGCCCTCGCCGCGCCAGACCGGCATCGCATTGCGCTGCACATAGGAATAAGAATCTTCGCGGCTGACACCCTTTTGCGTGAGCGCCAGAAGAACGCGCTGCGAATGGATGAGGCCACCGAGCTTGTCGAGATTCTTCTGCATATTTTCAGGATAGACGATCAGCTTATCGATGACATTGGTCATGCGGGCCAAAGCAAAATCGAGCGTCACCGTCGCGTCAGGGCCGATCATGCGCTCAACGCTGGAATGAGAAATATCGCGCTCATGCCACAGCGCCACATTCTCCATGGCGGGGATCGCCATACCGCGCACAAGGCGCGCAAGACCGGTGAGATTTTCGGTCAGTACAGGATTGCGCTTATGCGGCATGGCCGAAGAGCCCTTCTGGCCTTCGGAGAAGAACTCTTCAGCTTCGAGAACTTCGGTGCGCTGCAGATGGCGCACTTCAATCGCGAGGCGCTCAATCGACGACGCGACAACGCCCAGCGTTGCAAAGAAGGCGGCGTGACGGTCGCGGGGAATGACCTGCGTTGACACAGGCTCAACCTCAAGGCCGAGCGCCTTGGCGACATGTTCTTCCACGCGCGGATCAATATTGGCGAAAGTGCCGACCGCGCCCGAGATCGCGCAAGTGGCAACTTCTTTACGGGCCTGAACCAGACGCTCACGCGCGCGGGTGAATTCGGCATAGGCCTGCGCCATCTTCAAACCGAAAGTCACGGGCTCGGCATGAATGCCATGCGAGCGACCCATGCTCGGCGTCATTTTGTGTTCGAAGGCACGGCGCTTGATGGCGGCGAGCAATTGATCGACATCGGCGATCAAGAGATCAGCCGCGCGCTTAAGCTGCACGGCAAGGCATGTGTCGAGCACATCAGAAGAGGTCATGCCCTGATGGACGAAGCGCGAGTCAGGACCGATGAATTCTGCCAGATGAGTGAGGAAGGCGATGACGTCATGTTTCGTCACGCGCTCGATCTCATCAATGCGATCCACGTCGAAAGTGACATGGCCCGCCTTGTCCCAAATCGCCTTGGCGCTCTCTTTGGGGATGACGCCGAGTTCCGCCAGCGCATCGCAGGCATGGGCCTCGATCTCAAACCAAATGCGGAAGCGGGTCTGGGGGTCCCAAATGGCAACCATTTCGGGGCGGGAATAGCGGGGGATCATGGGCTCGCTCGCGTCTACAGGACAGGCGCCAGCGGCTTAGCATGCAAAGGGGCGGGGTCCAAGGACCGCCGCCCCATAAGCTGTGCAGGAAGGCTGAAAAGCCCCGCTTACAGCTGCTCGTAGATCAGCTTGCCGTCAGCGGCCTTCTTCCAGACATAGACCACATAGTCCGAATCCTTGCGGTCGCCCTTTTCATCATAAGCAAAGCTGCCGATGACCGTGTTGAAGACCATGCCCGAATGCATGGCCTCGGCCACCTTTTTGGGGTCGAGTGAGCCCGCCTTCTCAGCGGCCTGTTTAATGACCTGCACGGCGGCATAGCTGTAGAGCGTATAGCTCTCAGGATTGATCTTCTTGGCCTCGAAAGCCTTCACGACAGCGGCCGCTTCGGGCTTGCGCATCGGGTCGGGGCCGAAGGTCATCAGCGAGCCTTCAACAGCCGGGCCACCAATAGCGCCAAACTCATTGGCGGCAATACCATCGCCGCCCATGATCACGGTCTGCACGCCTTGGTCGCGCATCTGACGCAGAATAAGGCCCGCCTCCGTATAGAGACCGCCGAAGAACAACAGATCAGCGCCCGATTGTTTGATGCGCGAGACAATGGCCGAATAATCTTTCTCGCCCACATTCACGCCGTCATAGAGCACTTCGCGCAAGCCACCCTTGTTGAGGGCTTTGCGCGTCTCACTGGCAAGGCCCACACCATAGGTGCTCTTGTCATGAATGATCGCGACTTTCTTGCCCGCGAAATTCTTCAAAATATAGTCGCCCGCGACGAGGCCCTGCTGCTCGTCTTGTCCGCATGTGCGAAACACATTCCACAATTTGCGGGTCGTGAAGCGCGGATTGGTGGAAGCGGGCGTGATCTGCAGCACACCATATTCGGCATAGACATCAGATGAGGGAATCGAGACGCTCGAATTGAAATTGCCAACGACGAATTTCACACCATCGCCGACAAATTTATTGGCAACCGACACACCTTGTTTGGGGTCCGACACGTCATCGCCCACGCTGAGCACAATCTTCTGGCCCAGAATGCCGCCCGCTGCATTGATGTCATCCACCGCCTGCTGCACGCCATTCTTCATCTGCGCGCCGGTGGAGGCGCTGGGGCCGGTGATGGGGCCCGCCATGCCGAGCTTTACCTGCGCTTGCGCCACTGACAGGCCAAGGCCGATCGCGCAGGCCAAACCGGCAATAAGACTCTTCTTCATCATCCACTCCCTCGGGGACGAACAGGGGAGGTGAATCATGGCCTGAAATGAGCCTCGCGTGAAGGCCTAGCTGAGAAAAGGATATTGCCGCGCCATCTGCGCCCCGCGCGCATGGGCAAAGCCGATACTGGCGATCACCCCCAAGACCAGCACGGTCAGCCCATAGGCGGTGAGGCCAAGCGCCAGAGCGCCCGCATCGCCTTCACTCAAAGCCTCCAAGAGCCGATGTGCCGGAATGACGGGCACTTCGAACAAGGCCCAGCACAAAAAGCCTACGACCGCGCCCAATGCCAGCATGTAACCGACCAGCGTGACGCGCGCGCGCCAGCCCTGCGCCACCGCTCGCCCTGTTGCAAAAGCCGCAGGCCCGCCGAGCAAAAATGTAATCGCCAGCCAGTCGATCACATCCATTTGAAAGGCAGATGCCAGATCAAAATTCATGCGGAACCTCCGCAGCATGGCCACCTTCGAGATAGGCCGCGCGTACTTGCGGGCTTGCGAGCAGCTCCCTGCCCGTTCCTGACAAAGTCACACGGCCATTGACGAGCACATGAGCACGATGCGCGAGCTTGAGGGCATGGAAAGCATTTTGCTCAACCAGCAACACCGTCAAACCATCGCGCGCATTCAGCTCGCGGATCGTCTCGAAGATCAATTTGACGACGAGAGGCGCAAGGCCCAACGAAGGCTCATCCAATAAGAGCAAGCGCGGGCGGCTCATCAAAGCGCGCGCAATGGCGAGCATTTGCTGTTCACCGCCCGACAAAGTGCCGCCGCGTTGCTCGGCACGTTCTTTCAGGCGCGGGAAGATGGTGAAGATGCGCTCAAGATCATCGGCAAAATGCACAGGACTTGCGAGCGCCGCGCCCATTTGCAGATTCTCCATCACGCTCATGCGCGGGAAGATGCGGCGACCCTCGGGGCTTTGCGCAATACCTGCGCGCGCAATCTCATGCATGGGCCAGCGCGTGATATTTTGTCCTGCAAAGATCACCTCTCCCTTGCGCGCCTGCGGATCGCCGCAGATCGTCATCATGAGGGTCGATTTGCCCGCGCCATTGGCACCAATGAGTGCAACGATCTCGCCCTCATTGACCTCAAGATCAACGCCGCGCAAGGCAATGATGGGGCCGTAATAGGTCTCAATACCGCGAAGGGACAAAAGCGCGCTCATGGGGCCTCCCCCGCCATGCGCGCCACTTCGCTCTCAGCAGCAGCCACATCCTCTTCATCTTCAACGCCAAGATAGGCGGCAATGACGCGCGGATCATCGCGCACATCTTGGGGTGTGCCATCGGCAATCTTGCGCCCATAGTCGAGCACGATGACATGGTCAGAAATCTGCATCACCACCGACATGTCATGTTCGATGAGGAGAATAGAGGTTCTGTCCTCATCGCGAATAGACCGCAGCAAAGCCGTTAGCTCGGCAGATTCGCGTGGATTAAGGCCAGCAGCAGGCTCATCAAGACAGAGCAAAACAGGATCGGTGAGCATGGCGCGCGCGATCTCAAGGCGGCGCTGATCGCCATAAGGCAAATCACCGGCCGCATCATCGGCGCGGTGGATGAGATGGATGCGCTTCAGCCAATCAAGCGCGCGCTGCACAGCATGCGTTTCAGCCGCGCGATAAGACGGCAGGCCGATGAGGCCGCCGAAAGTCAGTTTCGACGCGCGCATCAGTTCATTGTGCTGCGCCACGATCAGATTTTCGAGCACGGTCATGCCCGCAAAGAGGCGGATATTCTGGAAGGTGCGCGCGACATGAGCGCGGCGCGTGATCTCATGATCAGCCATGCGCTCCAGCAAATAAAGATCGCCCGCAAAACGCTGGCCCGAGAGGGTGAGCCTATCGAGCGCGTCATCCTCAATCGCGCCCGCGCGCGCCAAAGCAAGACGCCCGCGCGTTGGCTTGTAAAAACCCGTGATGCAATTGAACACGGTTGTCTTGCCCGCGCCATTGGGGCCGATAAGGGCTGTGATATCGCCGCGCCCCACGCTGAAACTCAGATCACTGACAGCGCTGAGACCGCCAAAGACCATGGAGAGATGTTCCACATTCAGCAAAGGATCTTCGAGCCAGCGTCTCATGCATGGCCCTCCTTGACGAGATCGCTGGAGACAGCGCGGCGCTTCATGTGAAAGATGGTTGGCGTGCGCGTTGAGATCAATCCGCGCGGCTTCCAGATCATCATGACCACCATGCCAAGGCCGAAGACCAGCATGCGATATTGTGCGGGGTCGAAGCCCTCGCCGAAGATTGCTTTCAGCACATCCAATTCACGCAGCACTTCGGTGCCGCCAATCATCAAGACAGCGGCAATCGCCACACCAATCTGCGAACCCATGCCGCCCAGAACCACGATGGCGAGGATGGTTGCACTTTCGATGAAAGTGAAACTCTCGGGACTGACGAAATTCTGGCGCACGGCGAAGAAGGAGCCTGCAAAGCCACCAAACATCGCGCCCAAAGCAAAAGCGGTGAGTTTGGTATTGACCGTATTGATGCCCAAAGAACGGCAGGCAATCTCATCTTCGCGCAAAGCCTCCCAAGCTCTGCCAATGGGGAGATTACGCATACGCAAAGTCACGACATTGGTGATGAGCGCGAGGCACAGAATGAGAAAATAAAGAAACATGACACGGTGAATGGGCGAGAACTCAAGCCCGAAGAGCGCTGCAAATCCGCCCTCGCCCGCTGTGAAGGGCAGACCAAAAAAGGTCACACGC
This sequence comes from Beijerinckiaceae bacterium, assembly GCA_947454485.1. Lineage (GTDB taxonomy): Bacteria > Pseudomonadota > Alphaproteobacteria > Rhizobiales > Beijerinckiaceae > Terripilifer. The sequence goes on along the minus strand of CANGJJ010000003.1, from coordinate 11,868 downwards.
GGAATGGATGAGATGCCCGCGCTGCCATTGGAAAACTCAATCCAGTTGATCAGCACAACGCGGATGATTTCGCCAAAGGCCAGAGTGACAATGGCAAGATAATCGCCGCGCAAACGCAGCACCGGAAAGCCGAGCAAGATGCCCCAAAAGGCTGCGAGCAATCCTGCGAGCGGCAAGCAAATCCAAAAAGACAGGCCATAAGTGGTCGAGAGCAGTGCATAGCTATAAGCACCCACCGCATAGAAGGCGACATAGCCCAGATCGAGAAGCCCTGCGAGGCCAACCACAATATTAAGGCCCCACCCCAGCATCACATAGATCAAGATCTGGATGCCGTAATTATTGATCCATTTGAGTGCGCCTTGCGGGCCAAGCAAACTCAAAATCACGAAGGGAAAGGCAAAGAGAATGATGAGCCCGGCCCAAGCCAGCGGCGTGCCGTAATCTTTGCGTGCCTCATTGCTGCGCACAGATTGCGGGCGATTGGCGCGCCAGTGTTGCAGATAGAGCCCGATGAGGCGCAGCGCAAAGATCGCAAGCGCAGCTCCAATGGCCCAAGACCAGCGCGTCTCGACGATGAGGCGGTTGTTCATGTCCTGATCGCTGCGCAGCGCCAAAATCGGAAAGGCAAGGCCGAGCGCCAGCAAGCCTGCGATAGCGGCTTGTTTGAGAGCATGTGCGAGCGACAAAGGCATCACACTTTCTCCACATCAGGTCGACCAAGCAGGCCCGAGGGCATGAAGATCAGCACCACGGCGAGAATGGAAAAGGCCGCGACATCTTTATAGTCGGAGGAGAAATAGGCGGACCAGAATGTCTCGATGAGACCAATCAGCAAACCGCCGATCACAGCACCGGGGATCGAGCCAATACCGCCCAGAACCGCGGCGGTGAAGGCTTTGACGCCGGGGACAAAGCCATCTGCAAAATTCACCACGCCATAATACATCATATAGAGCACGCCAGCGACGGCGGCGAGCGCGGCACCAATGACGAAGGTGAGCGAGATGGTGCGATTGACATCAATGCCGAGCAAAGCGGCCATGCGTCGGTCTTGTTCGCAAGCGCGCTGGGCACGGCCAAGCGCTGTCTTTTGCACGACGAACCACAGACCAACCAGAAGGACTGCTGTCACCGCCATGATGAGCATTTGCTTGTAGGATAAAGCGACACTCAACGGCCCATCCGTCAGGCGCACGAAATCGGTGAACATCGGGGGCACAGGCTTGTTGCGCGGCCCCTGCACCACCTGCACGAAATTCGACAAAAAGATCGACATGCCGATGGCAGAAATCAGCGGCGCGAGACGGAAGGATCCGCGCAAGGGTCGATAGGCGACGCGCTCAATCGCCCAGCTCCATAAAGCTGTGAGCACCATGGCAACGACAAGCACGATGAGAAAAGCGATGGGCAGCGAGGCAAGGCCCAGCAATTGCGTGAGCGCGAGAAAAATCAAAAGAGCGATGAAAGCCGCCAGCATGAACACATCGCCATGGGCAAAATTGACCATGCCGATAATGCCAAAGACCATCGTATAGCCGATGGCGATGAGCCCATAGATGGAGCCCAGGGTCAGGGCATTGATGAGCTGCTGGAGGAAGTTTTCCATAGGTCTCCTGAGGGGCTGCGCCCTGCCCCACACTAGGGCCGACAGCCCCGGCCGGGCAGCGCCAACTGGCCCATTCCCCATATTTTATCGGCACGCGGCCCGGGGGGTGACCCGCGCCTTTTCAGCGCATAGCCTTGGTTCGACTTGCGCGCAACGGCGCGCGGGGGCATCAAGGGGGCGAGGGACGCGCAAGCGCCCGTGAATCAGGACGGAAACGAGGACCACAAAGATGGCAATGACCATGAAGGGGGAGGTTGCACTCCCCGCGCCCCGGCAGATCGTGTGGGAAAAGCTGAATGACCCCGAAGTGCTGAAGGCCTGCATTCCGGGCTGCCAGTCGCTGGATGTGACGGAAAATGGCGGTTTTACTGCCGTTGTGAAGCTCAAGGTGGGCCCCGTTTCGGCGACTTTCAAAGGCACTGTGGAGCTGACCGATCTCGATCCGCCCAATGGCTATCGCATTCAGGGCCAGGGCGAAGGCGGTATCGCGGGCTTCGCCAAGGGCGGCGCGCAGGTCAATCTGACCGATGCTGAAGGCGGCGGCACCCTCCTGTCTTATGATGTGGAGGCCAATGTGGGCGGCAAGATCGCCCAGCTCGGCGCCCGCCTCATCGACGGCGTGGCCAAGAAGAACGCCGACCAGTTCTTCGCGACTTTCGCCGAAGTCGTCGGAAAGGCCGTCTGATTGGTGCTGGAGCGCCCCAACGGGTGGCGCTCCTCCACGCTCTTCAGCGCCAAGCTCAGGCTTGACCTTGCTTGACGCCGAGGCGCTGGCAGATCAGTCTCCGGCCAACTGTTTTTGGAGAAAAATTCTATGCCCACCGTTTCGATGACCGTGAACGGCAAATCCGTCTCTGCCGACATCGACCCGCGCACGCTGCTCGTCCAGTTTCTGCGTGAGACCCTGCAGCTCACCGGCACCCATGTTGGCTGCGACACCAGCCAGTGCGGTTGCTGCGTCGTGCATGTGAATGGCGATGCGGTGAAGTCCTGCACCACTTTGGCTCTCACCTGCGAGGGCGCGAGCGTTGTGACGATTGAAGGTCTCGCCAAGGGCGATGAGCTGCATCCGATGCAGGCCGCCTTCCGCGAGAATCACGGCCTGCAATGCGGCTTCTGCACGCCTGGCATGATCATGACCTCGGTGGAGATGGTGCGCCGCAAGGGTCATGATCTCGACGAGCACACGATCCGTGAAGAGCTGGAAGGCAATCTGTGCCGCTGCACCGGCTATCACAATATCGTCAAAGCCGTTGCGGCTGGCGCGAAGGCTATGGCTGCGCAAGGCAAGTAAGCCCTGCCGCCAATGGATTTCGACCGGCTATAGCCGGACATACGGAGACGAGCATGTACGCCTTTACCTATCACCGCCCCACATCGCTGGCTGATGCAGCCAAGCTGGCGGGCGCTCACAGCGATGGCAAGGTCATCGCTGGCGGCATGACCTTGCTGCCCACCATGAAGCAGCGTCTGGCTGCCCCTTCCGACATTATCGATCTGTCGCGTCTGGATGATCTGCGCGGCATCGAGGTGAAGGACAATGTGGTGACGATCAAGGCGCTGACGCGTCATGTTACTGTCGCCAATTCGGCCGAAGTGAAGAAGGCCATTCCCGCGCTCGCAGAACTTGCCGGCATGATCGGTGATCCTGCTGTGCGCAACAAGGGCACGATTGGTGGCTCGGTCGCCAATAATGATCCGGCGGCGGATTATCCTTCTGCCTGCCTCGCGCTCAATGCAACGATCCACACGAACCAGCGTGCCATCAAGGCGGATGACTTTTTTGTGGGCCTGTTTGAAACAGCGCTGGGCGAAGGCGAATTGATCACCGCGATCAGCTTCCCCGTTCCGCAGAAGGCCAATTATCAGAAGTTCCGCAACCCTGCCTCGCGCTATGCGATTGTCGGCACATTCGTGGCGAAATTCGCCGATGGTGTGCGCGTTTCTGTGACGGGCGCTGGCAGCAGCGGCGTCTTCCGCGTTGCGGACTTTGAAAAGGCGCTGTCGGCGAATTTCGCCTCAAGCGCTCTTGATGGCAAAAGCGTTGCTGCTTCTGGCCTCAACTCTGACATTCATGCGGATGCTGCCTATCGTGCGCATCTCATCACGGTTATGGCCAAGCGCGCCGTGGATGCTGCGAAGTAAGATCTCTTTGGTTTTGATTTGTGCGACGGCGGGACTTCGGTTCCGCCGTTTTGCTTTGGGGAGCGCACCTATCAGAATCAAGCACCCCACCTTCCCCTTGAGGGGGAAGGTCGGCATCGCGAAGCGATGACGGGATGGGGTGAGCGCGAGATAGCGCGCGTGACATGGGCCAGGCTTTTGTTGTGCTCGCTTGCGCGAGCCGTGCCACCCCACCCCGTCGCACTGCGTGCGCCGACCCTCCCCCTCAAGGGGAGGGTGGGTTCGTGCCCTTATTGTTTCCGACCCGATCCCCTCATCCGCCCGCATCCGCGGGCACCTTCTCCCACTGGGAGAAGGGTAATCAGCGCTTGCTGCAATTTAAAAAGAAGAGGCGCCCGCTCCTCCCAGTGGGAGGAGCTGTCGGTGGATACCGACTGAGGAGGGGATCGCAAGGTGCAGGATGAGGAGCGCCACCTTCCCCTTGAGGGGGAGGGTGGATCGCGCCTAACAAAAAAGGCGCAACTCACGCTGCGCCTCTTTCAACAAACTCCCGATCCCCTCAGCGGCGGGCACCATCTCCCATTGGGAGAAGTGCGCTCACATATCGAGCGGCTCTGTCCCCTTGGGCTGACCGTCGCTGCCGAGTGTGATTTTTTCGATCCGCGCTTCAGCACTTTTCAGCAGCGCTTCGCAATGGGCTTTCAGGCGCTCCCCGCGCTCATAGAGCTTGACGGATTCCTCTAAAGCCACCTGCCCTTTTTCGAGACTGCTGACGATGGTCTCCAGCTCGCTCAGCGCGGCTTCAAATGTCAGTTTCGAAACCTCTGTTGCCTGATCGCTCATCTCAACCTCGTTTGATCTCATCTCAATTTCGGCTCAGCCGCGCGAACCCACACGCAGGCCCGGTGCGGGGCGCTCTTGCAGAACATCGCGGCGGAAGCGGAACAACGCAGCGGGGCGCCCGCCTGTGGCATGCGACATCTCACCGGTGGGTTCCACAACCGCAGAGGATTCCACCAGTCGGCGAAAATTCTGCTTGTGCAAATGACGACCCGAGATCGCCTCTGCCGTGCGCTGCAGCGCGGTCAAAGTGAATGTCTCGGTCATCAATTCGAAAATCACCGGACGATATTTGATCTTGGCGCGCAGACGCCCCATCGCGGTTGCCAGAATGCGGCGGTGGTCATTGTGCATAGGCTCGCCCAGCGGGCCGACTTCGCCAATCAGCGGACTGGCTCTGCCATCCCGGCGCGCCTCTTCCACAAGGCCTGACTCATAGAGCAGCTGAAAACGATCAAGCGCATTCTCATCATCAAAGCGCCCGTCTTCGCCAAACAACATGCGCACGCGCTCGGTGCGCGACAGGCCATAGGCATTGAGACGGTCAGGATCGCGCGCCGCCCATTTGCGCAAGGCGGGGAGAATACGCGCCTCAATCATCGCAGGTTTGCCCGCGCGCCAATCCTCCCAAGGGAAGAAGCCATACCAAGGCCGGAAGCTCGCGCCCGCAGACAAGGCCGCCCCGCCGCGCGTCAAAGCCAGATAACCGACCGAGACCACATGCGGATCGCGGTCGCCTGCCTGCGCATGGCGGCCCCGATCGCCGAATGTATAGAGCTGCTCGACATAGCCCAGCGGCGCGCCCGTCTGGTCTGCCACCCAGGAGCGCAGACCGATCTCAAAGGTGCGGTGATGCAGCGGATCGAAGGGGCCGGAGGGCAAGGCGGGCTCGGAGCCTGCCGGGCCGGGGGCCACAAGAATCACCGGGTCGTCATCGCGCACCGCCACAATGGCGGCGGTGAGGCCGACTTCAACGGAGAGGGATGGGTGGACTGAGGCGCTCATGGGATTCGGCCAAGTGTAGCACGAATCTGTCCAAGCAGACCGCCCCGCCCTCAAGCGAACTGATTGAGGCACTCGCTATCGAAGATCGGCTGCACGGGGGCTTGATCCAGAGCGTCAAAACTCGGGGCCTGTAGCGGCGGGCTTGCGGCCGGTGAAGCAAGAGGGGGCGCCAATGAGGGCGGCGTCATGCCAAAGCAGCCCGCCAATGCATACCAATCGGCGATGGGCTCCACCGCATAGGCGGCGCGGTGGCGGCGCATGAGCCCCGCCTCGGTGAGTTGCGAGCACCAACGCGACACGGTCTTGGGCTCCATATGCGCGGCTTTGGCGATCACCGCCGGGGAGACAGGCTCGAAGATCATGCCGGTGGCGTGGGGGCGAATATTCAAACTGCCGACAAGGACGAAAAAGGCAGTGAGCGAGAAGGACAGGTCATGCTCTTGCGCAAAATTCGCAAGCCGCCCGAAGCCGCCCTGAACTTGCAGGCACAGGGTCGTCAGATGATGAGGCTGATCCATCGGCTGCTCCGAATGAATGATGAAAAACTTGAGAAAAAGACACGACGAAAATCAGAAATTGCGCTCAACACGCAGCTTGGTTGAAATATTGGATTCCATCAGTCCGGGCATACCGGCTTTCAGGAAAGCAGTTGTTGGATTTTGAACGCTGCTTTTGATGCGGCCATATTCAAGCTCGAGCCCGATATCGAAATCGCGCACAGGCGAATAGATCAAGCTCGCGGCGGCGGTCTGCAGCTGCCCTTTGCCCCAAGCCGTGACCGTTGTTTGCATCTGGCGCGGTGGATTGATCTCGACATAGCCGGCCATGATATTGGAACGCCAATCAGCCGCCCAATAATGGGTGAAAGCGGCCGCCGCATTCCATGCATTCACTGTCTCGACAGCGTTATAGCCCTTCACCATCACTGGCATGATATTGGGATCGAAACGCACAACACCGCCCATCAAGCGATGCGTGTTGAAATTGCTGATGTTGGACAGAATGCCATCGGTGAGAATGGCAGAAAGTTCGCCATTGGCGCGGTTGATCGTGAGCCAGAGCTGATCGCCCGGCGCAATCATCGGCAAGCGAAAGCTTGCGGTCGCGCCCAATGCATATCCCAGCTTGCTGCCCGCATCTGCACTCGAGGCGGTGCCAAGCGCGAGCACGCCACTTGAGCTGCTGGTGGGAACTATGCCCGTGGCTTGCATGTAATAGGGAAGCTTGCCCAAAAGCCCGTGAATGGCCGCAAAGCCCCAGTCACCATCCCAGCGTAGATTGCCGACGAGCTTGGCATATTGCGGCGCATTGAAGAGTGGACTGGCGCTCAGCATGTGATCGCGCGGATCTTCCAGCGCGAGCGTGCTCGTCACCTGATCGCCCAAGCGCGCGGTATAAGCGAGTTGCTTCACGCCATTCTGGAAATTGGCCCAAGGCGTGCCGTGATAGAAATGCAGCGGCATCATCGCGTAATTTTGCGGCCCCTGGCCCATAGTCAGCCCGGCCCATTGCACCATCGCGGCATCATTATTCACACCCGAAGTGGTGTTAGAGCGCACCGAATAGCCATTCGCGCCCCCTTCGCTCGTCGCCAGACCCGACTTTGCCGTCACGCGCATGCGCACCAAAGTGCGGGCGAGGCCCATGGAGGTTGGCGCGCGCGCATCTATCTCGACAACGGCGCGGCTCTCAAAGCCTGTCGTGCTCTGCAATTTATCCGAGACATAGCTGAGGCTGGAGCTGGAGGAGTCCATTGCTGCTGCGGGCGCGCCTGTCGCGATATCAATACTGACCTTGGACGGCACGAATTGATACTCAGCGCGCACAGAGCCACCCAGACGCAGGCAAATGTCCGATCCCGGCAGATAGAAAAAGCCCTCGCCATGAGCGCGGCAGACTTGCGCCAAGCGGGCGGGCCCCGCTTTGGCAGAGGGCAATTCAGCCGACTGGGCACCCGACAAAATACCAACGCAAACTGCTGGTAAAATAAACCAATCGGCTTTGGCCATAGCCATGATAACCCCCAAAACAACGGCCCGAAATCCGGCAAAAAACGCCGAGGGCCTCAGATGAAATTTTGCCGCAAGACAGCATGCGGTCACACTCATTGTTTATTGAAAAACAATAAATGTTTCAATAGATGTTTCGAGACAAAGCGCCGCCGCCCACAGTCTTTCGGCAGGTCGGGCCTCGTTAGAAGCTGCGCTCAGCGCGCAATTTGGTGGAGATGTTCTGGTCCATCAGGCCGGGCATGCCAGCGGCCTGAAAAGCAGTGGTGGGGTTTTGCAATTGGTTATGGATGCGCGCGGCCTGAACTTCGAGGCCGATGTCGAATTGGGGAAGAGGCGAATAGATCAGCCCCAAGGTCAGCACATATAAACGCCCGCGCCCCCAGGCTGTTTGCGCCGTCTGAATCTGCTTGGGCGGATTCATTTCGATATAGCCAGCATTGATATGCGCGCGCCATTCCCGGCTCCAGTGATGGAGGACGGCGCCTGCGAAATTGTGACCCGACACACTCTCTACAGAGGCTGAAGCGGCAGATGAATTTGCGGTGGGAACGAGATTGGCATCCAGACGCACAACGCCGCCGAGCAGGCGATGCGTACCCAAAGTGCCGATATTGGACAGGCCACCATCTGACAGCAGCGCGCCCAAAGCACCATTGGCATAATTGGTGGTGAACCAGAACTGATCGCCCTCGCCCGTTGGCAGTTTGACATTGCCAGTGAGGCCCAGTGCGAAGGCGCCATGGGTTTTGGACTCAACCGCGCTTGATGTGCCAAGCGCAGTGAAGCCTGACGCATAAGAGGTTGGCGCAGCGCCGGTTGATTTCACATAATTGCTGTTAAAGCCGACCAACATATGGGCCGCGACAAAGCCGAAGGGGCGATCAAGACGCAGATTGCCGACGAAATTCGACCCGTTCAAACTGGCTTGGGCGACATTGCCTCCGTAAAAATGATCGCGTCGATCCTCCATCGCAAGGGTCGCGGAGAAGCCATAGTCGAGCAGCTGCGTATAAGAGATCTGTTTCACGCCATTGACGAAAGTTGTCCAAGGCGTGGCGTGATAAAAGAAGCTCGGCATCATGGCGTAATTTTCAGGCGCGATGCCAAAGGTGAAATTCGCCACTTGCACCATGGCCGCCTCGATGGCGGCCACTGTCGCAAGATCTCCGACCGCGGAATAGGCGTAAGAATTGGCGATGGCCGTGTTGGAAAGACCCGAAGAGCTTGCCGCGCGTAGCCGCACAAACATGCGCGCATCACCCAGATCGGTTGCGGTGCGGCTATCAAAACTGATGCGGCCGCGCATGTCGAAGCCGGTCTCATCTTGAAAATTGCGCGGCGCATAGAGTGTCGTCGTGCCGCTCGAGGAACTATAGACCGATGTATAGTCAGTTCTGACCGCGCCCGTGCTCACCTCATAAATATCGCGCGCGGGCGCATATTGAAGCTCGGCGCGCACACTGCCGCCCAGTTTCACGCAGGTCGTCAGATCGGGAATGAAGAAAAAGCCGGGGCCATAATCGACGCAGGGCCCCACCGCCACGGCATCGACTTTTTTTCTCGACGGCAATTGGGCCGCACGCGCGTCCATCACGACGGCGAGCGATGTCAGAACGACAGACAAGGCGCGTGTCGCGCGTTTCATTCAGCACCCTCACGCGGCAGTCTCCGCTCGCCCTCCCCTGCGGGAGAGGGTGCCGCCGGATGGCGGCCCATGAGGGGAGGAGCTATGCGGGCACAGGCTCGCCCCCCTCATCAGTCAGCTGTGCTGACAGCTCCCACAGCGGGAGCGCTCGCAAAAACAGATATATAATCTTGAGCGGGGCAATGAGGGGCACAGTCTAGCTTGAGCATTTTGCCCAGAGCTTTTGCACCCGGATCGGCGCAGGCGCGCTTAAAAGTTGCCCTATGGTCACTTTGATGGGGCGGACCCGAAATGATGTGGGGGTGGGAATTGCAGGAAGAGCAACGCCCCATCTCCCCCTCAAGGGGAGGGTGATCGCGCCTTTATCGTCCAAGACCCGATCCCCTCATCCGCCCGCGCTGCGGGCACCTTCTCCCACTGGGAGAAGGGTGGCTGAGGCTTGTGCTCGCTAAAAAGAAGAGGCCCCCTTCTCCCATTGGGAGAAGGGGCCGCGGGCTGAAACGCAAAACCCCCGGTGCAAGGCACCGGGGGCAAGGCTTTGGACCAGAGGTCCTTAGCTCATTAGAAGGAGCGCTCGACGCGCAGCTTCGTGCTGATGTTGTTCTCGCTCAGGCCGGGCGAACCAGCAGCAACGAAGTTCGAAGATGCGTTCTGCACCTTGTTCTTCAAGCTGGCATATTGCAGCTCAAGACCGATATCGAGGTCCTTGGCAGGCGAATAGATCAAGCTGCCGGTATAGACCTGCAACTGACCCTTGCCCCAAGCCATGGCAGTGGTCTGACCCTGTGTCGGCGGGTTGAACTCGATATAGCCCGCGCTCAGGTTAGACCGCCACTGAGCCGCCCAGTAATGGGTGAAGGCACCAGCCACGTTCCAGCCCTTGACGTTGCCAACAGCGGCAGCCGTGCCAGTGTTGGTGGGAACAAGGTTCGCGTCCACACGAACCAGACCGCCCATCAAGCGCTTGTTGGCAGGCGAGTTGACGTTGGACAGGCCACCGTCAGAGAGCAACATGCCGAGAGCACCGTCAGCATAGTTGGCGGTGAACCACACCTGATCACCAGCGGCGATCATGGGCAGCTTGTAGTTCACAGTCGCGCCGATGGCGTAAGAGGACTTGTTCTTGGTGTCGACAGCGCCTGTCGAACCGACGCCAGCAAAGTCAGTGCCGCTGATGATCGGAAGACCCGTTGTACCAGTGTAATAGCTATTGTTGCCCCACAGGCCGTGGACAGCTGCAAAGCCCCAAGACTGATCAAGGCGCAGATTGGCGACGACATCCGTGCCAGCCGATGCGGTGTGAACCGTGTTGCCGCCGTAACCATGGTCACGACGATCTTCCAAAGCCACAGTCGCAGTGATGCCACCACCGAAATTGGCGGTATAGGCAATCTGCTTCATGCCGTTCGGGAAGCCCGACCAAGGATTCGCATTGTAAAAATGCGAAGGCATCATTGAATAGTTCTCAGGCGCGATACCGAAGGTGAAGCCAGCCCATTGAACCGAAGCGGATTCAACAGTGATGCCCGAGGTGGAGGCCGTCGACATGTTGTAGCCGGTGGTCGTGATGGCCGTGTTGCGGATGCCGGAGGTATTGGCACCGCGCAGACGGATGAAGGTGCGGGCCACGCCCATGGCCGTGGGGGTGCGGGCGTCGACATCGATACGGCCACGAACTTCATAGCCGGTCGTGTCCTGCAGGTTCTTCGGGGTCGAAGAGCTTGCAACAGAGGCAGTCTGAAGGGCGCCCGAACGGTCATAGGTGTTCTGCGCCGGAACATACTGATACTCAGCGCGGACATAGCCGCCGAGCTTCACGCAGGTGTCGGTGCCGGGGATGTAGAAGAAGCCAGCGCCATAAGCGTCGCAGATCTTCACATAAGTGGCAGGTGCAGCCTTCTTCGAGGGAAGATCGGCAGCCTGCGCGCTGACAGCGGCAACAAGCACCGCAGCCGAGCCGAGCAAAGCGCTCTTCATAATCGTCATAATGACCTCCAAAAATGAATCGTGGCAAAATGGATGGGCCGCAGCCCCCCGTGCCTGGAAACTGCCTTCGGACACGAGCGTGACCTCAGCAGGTGGTCGAAATGTAATCATCCGGTTTCGTATTGCTACGCCAATTGCAATGTTCGCGGCGCTTCTTCTGGGGCGGTTGCGGGGCCGCAACAAAATTGCCCAGCCCGTGCTGAACTGGACAGGAATGCGAAAATTTTGAGGGGCCGGGGGATTGGGGTTGCTCATTTTGGGCTGGTTATCGCGATATCGCGATTAGAGGAGCAGGTGATTCCAGCTGAGGGGCTCTTGGTGGATTCGGGCTGAGGGTGGGTGGTGCCTCACTCGACCAACACCCGATCCCCTCATCCGCCGCCATCCGGCGGCACCTTCTCCCATTGGGAGAAGGGTTCGCTGGGGTTTCTACTGTCCCAACAGAAGGGGCGCCCGCTTCTCCCAGTGGGAGAAGGGTTCGCTGGGGTTGCTGCTGTCCCAACAGAAGAGGCACCCGCTTCTCCCAATGGGAGAAGGGTTCGCTGGGGTTGCTGCTGTCCCAACAGAAGAGGCGCCCGCTTCTCCCAGTGGGAGAAGCTGTCAGCGGAGCTGACTGATGAGGGGATCGAGACCATCAGGATAAAGCC
>CANGJJ010000002.1 GCA_947454485.1 Beijerinckiaceae bacterium | reverse complement strand
CGAAACGAGAAGCGACCGCAAGCCGCAGCCCGAGCGTGATCGTGATGGTGGCCTTGCCCAATGTAGCGAAACGAGAAGCGACCGCAAGCCGCAGCTGGGCTCGGCGCGAATGTGATCGTGTGACTAATGTAGCGAAACGAGAAGCGACCGCAAGCCGCAGCGCCAGTTTGTTGTCTGCAATCACATACGCCAATGTAGCGAAACGAGAAGCGACCGCAAGCCGCAGCCCTTGATCGGTCGTGACCGCTCGACAGTGAAATGTAGCGAAACGAGAAGCGACCGCAAGCCGCAGCCTAATAACGGGGCCAGTGAGCGGCAACTCAAATGTAGCGAAACGAGAAGCGACCGCAAGCCGCAGCTGCCTTTGGCGTCGAGATCAAAGAGCTCGAAATGTAGCGAAACGAGACGCGACCGCAAGCCGCAGCCTATGGAGGGTTGGCGGATCGACCCTCCACAATGTAGCGAAACGAGAAGCGACCGCAAGCCGCAGCGTATCGCTTCCAGTGAAGCCGTCGACGCGCAATGTAGCGAAACGAGAAGCGACCGCAAGCCGCAGCCGACTGCGGTGCGGCTCGATGCGCCGGGCTAATGTAGCGAAACGAGAAGCGACCGCAAGCCGCAGCAAATCCGCGCTGGCGGGCGCGCTTGCCGATAATGTAGCGAAACGAGAAGCGACCGCAAGCCGCAGCGGTGTGCATGAGTGGCGATGATGGGCTGATGGGCCCCATCTATTGCGTTGGTGAACTCAAAAAAGTCCGCCCTGTTGATGCAACAGTGGCGGACTGGGTTTCGTCTTGCGAAAGACGCTTACTTCTTGCTGCCGTCGGCATTCACCGTCTTCAGATAAGCGATGACATTTTCGATGTCGGACTCTTTCTTCAGGCCGGCGAAGGTCATCTTGGTGCCGGGCACTTTGGCGCGCGGATTGGCGAGATAGACGGTGAGGGTGGCTTCATCCCACACCAGGCCAGAATTTTTGTTGGCGTCGGAATAATTATAATTGGCGACGCTGCCTGCCGGGCGGCCGACGATGCCGTTCAACACCGGACCGACGCTGTTTTTGGCGCCTTCACCCATCTGATGGCAGGCTTTGCACTGCGCGAAGACGCGCTCGCCTGCGGCGGCATCCTGCGCTTGTGCGGTGGACGACAATAGAAGGCCTGCGCCCGCGACCAGCGAGAACAGGGAAAGACCTAAGCGAACGCCCATGATTGCCTCCTCGGCTTTTCTGCTTGCGAGTCACGGACGGGGCCTGCTGCTGGATCACAAAAAAGTGACCAGCCGCATGCAAGCGCTGCGGCTGGTCTGTAACTTATTGAAAAATTTACATAGACTCGGATCTATTTGAAGAGCGCAAGTTACTTCACAGTTGCGATCTTCGCGGCCCGGATCGCATCGACGAAGAGGCCTTCTTCGCTGGCAATGCGGTCGGTGAATTCTTTGGGCGTATTGCCGACCGTGGTGATGGCAAGGTCCGACAGCGTCTTGATGACGACAGGATCGCGCGCGGCCTCCTGTGTCGCCTTGGCGAGTTTGTCCAGAATATCGGCGGGCAATTTGGCCGGTGCCATCAGGCCGTTCCATGTCGTCATGATGAGGCCTGGATAGGTTTCTGCCAAAGCCGGGACATTGGGCAATTGAGGCAGGCGCTTGGCTGAGGAGGTTGCGATGATCTTGATGCGCGGATCATCAGCCACGGGAATCAATTCAGACGCATTGCCGAAATAAGCTTCGACATGGCCGCCCAGCAAATCAGCCACCGCCGGACTGCCACCGCGATAGGGAACATGAGTGATGTTGACGCCCGCCTTGTCGAAGGCAAGAGCTGCAACAAGATGCGAGCCTGAGCTTACACCGCCTGATGCATAAGACATGGTGCCGGGCTTGGCTTTGGCGAGGGTCAGAAAATCTTTGAGATCTTTGCCCGGCACTTTGGTTGTGCTCATCGCCAGCACAAAGGGGCCTTCACCAAAGATGCTGATATAGCTGATGTCGCGCTTGGGATCATAGGAGACTTTCTCCGTGATCGGCAAAACGGAAATCTGCTGGAAGGCTCCAAAGAGCAGCGTATAGCCATCAGCCGGCGCGCGCGCGACAGCGGCTGTGCCAATCGAGCCGGATGCGCCAACACGATTTTCAACAACGAAATTCTGGCCGAATTTCTCCGACAATTTCTGCGCGAGAATACGCGCCATAATATCGGTATTGCCGCCCGCTGGAAAAGGCACAACCATGGTGATCGGGCGCGAGGGCCAAACATCTGTTTGCGCAAAGGCAGGTGCGCCCAAACATGCCAGACAGCTGGCGAGGCCTGTGGTGAAAAGCCGACGGCCCGCATTTGTGCGGACAAACCTAAATTGGCTCAACATGCGCATCAGCATTGTGCCTCACTTTCTGAATGGTCGGGTCACATCGCCCTGTCTTCTATTCTCAACCTCAGTGTCATTAACGCTTTCAAACGCAGTGCTGACGTCACGCGATCTCTTCTGATTTTTCCCACATCGAGATCAGTGATGCGCGTTTGACATATTCGAGATGCTTGTTGGGATCGGAGACGGTTTTGCGCAGATCAGCCATACGTTCTGCGCGCACCGCCGGGTCTTTTTCTTCCAGCAAGCGTTTATTGGCGATGGATTGGGCCTGCACATATTCAATCGCAGTCAAGCGGCGCTGGCGATCATAACGCTCGAGCAAGGGGTCTGCATCGGCGCCATGATCAATCTCGATCAGCTTGCGCGCGAGTGTAATACCATCCTGAAAGCCGCTGTTCATGCCCATGCCACCGATGGGATTGTTAACATGGGCTGAGTCACCCGCAAGCACGATGCGCCCGTTGCGGAAATTGCCTGCCACGCGCTGATGCACATTGTACATATTGCGATGAACAATGGGGTAAGGACCTGCATTCATACATTCAAGGAAGCGAGCATTGATCCAGTCATCGCTCATCACCTCTTCATCGCTCTCATGTTCTTTCGCCGGGAAGACGCAGCGCCACAGGCCCTTTCCATCTTCGCCCGGCACTTGCATCAACGAGACCCAGCGATCGGGATGCGAGCAATAATTTCGCATGCGGAAGCCGTGAATCTTGCCAAGATCAACCGGCGTCGAAACAATGTTAAAGCGCTCAGGCCAGGTGAAGCCTTCGAAAGATGCACCCGTCGTCTTGCGCGTAATGCTACGTCCGCCGTCGCAGCCAATGAGATAAGAACCGCGATGCGTCACAGTCTCGCCATCAGCATTGCGCACATCGCATTCAACATGGTCGGCGCCTTGTCGAACAGCCACAACTTCGACTGGACGCTCGATCTTGAACAGATCGGGATAGGCCTTGGCAGCCTCAAGCGCGATATAGACTGTCTTATGCTGCTCAAGCTGAATCACATAAGGGTGGCGCGAGATGTCTGAGAGGCGACCATAATCAAACTCGGCCACGATTTCATTGGCAACACGATCACGCCACTGGAAATAACGCGATTTGAAACCCTGTTCGAGAATCGTGTCGGTAAGACCCAGCTCTTCAAACAGATCCAGCGTCGAGGGCTGCAATGTCGCGGCGCGATGATCTTCGGGCGGCTTTGGCGCCATATCGAACAATTGTACCGGGATGCCATTGCGCGCGAGGTAAAGGCCGGTGACGACACCCACAGGACCGCCGCCTGCGATGAGGACCTTATCAATCTTACCCATCGTTCCTCTACCTCATGCTTTCAGAATGCAGCAGATGGTTCCACCGCCAAGAGGCGCCTGCTGAACCGGATCAAAAGTGCCGAAAATGCGCGTTGTGTGCAGGACCGCGCCGAGTAGACCCGACATGGCAGCGCGCACATGTTTTTCAGGTGGCGTGACGGATGAATAAATCGTCGTCGGCGCGCCATTCACGCTGCCATCGGGCATCACACCCAGCTTGGCGAGAACCGCGACCACAGAACTCGTGTCGATCTCGCCATCTGCATCCATCTTGCAGCCAGCCTGCAACAACATGCGCCGAATGGAGCGGCCATCAATCAGATCCTGCGTGACCGTATTGCAGGCAACAAGATCACCGCCCGACTGACGCGAATTGCCAATGATGATGATTTCAACATTGCGGATGGCCGGACCCGTGAAGGTCTGCACACGCGGCGTATAAAGACTGCTGTCGGCGATCACACGCTCATCAGTGACAGCGCTGCTCTGCAGATCACCCAGCGCAATCCCAGCGCCAAGCGCTGCGGCCGCGCGACCAGCGCGAGAACGCGGACCCAGATTGCCGCTCGTTGGCAAGGGCACATTGACGATGGCGCATTGCACCTCATCTGGCTGCATTCCGCCATTCTCAATGGCTTTGCGCACCATGCCCGCCACATCCTGTGCGAATTTTGCGGTGCCAATCTCAGGCTCAGAAAGCACAGGCGCAAAGTGAAGCCCAAGTGCAAGGCGCGGCGCGCCCACAGGCGCAGAGGGTTTTCCTTCGATCAGCGCAAAACCGCAGGGCGTTGTTGCGCCCTCTGACCCAATCACCGTGATAAAGGCGGTGCGATCTGTCAGCGAAAAATCGGCGAGAAGGGTTTCAACGGCGGCGCGGGCTTTCTCGCGCGAGCCATCTTCATATTCACCCGCCACACGGAGCAACAGAGCCATTCGGCGTATGTCGCTCACATTGGTCGTTGCCAGCCTCTGCCGCAAGACCTCCAAATCGTCCTGGGCTTTCATGTCAAAGGCAACGATTGCGACGCTCATGGCTGTCTCGCTTTTTTTTAAGGTGAAGCGAGAATAAGTCAAAAACGGAATCATGCAACAAGGGCCGCGCCTTATCTGTGTGCTTATTGCACGAAATTTTGGCGCGGCCGCGTATCGTTCCCTTCACTCTAGGGCAAATAGACGCCACCATTCACATGGATCGTCTGACCCGTGATGTAGCGACCATGAGGCCCTGCAAGATGCCGCACCATGGACGCCACCTCCTCTGGCAAGCCACGACGGCCAAGCAGAGTGGCATGACGCTTGTGATGATCAGGCTGACCCGCTGAGCGGCCATGGCGCGCGGTATCAATGAGGCCGGGCGAGACGAGGTTGACCGTGATGCCGAGCGGCGCAAATTCATGCGCAAGCGCTTTGGTCAAACCATCGAGTGCGGCTTTGGCGGCCACAACATGGGCGCGTTTGGCCGCGCCCGTATAGGCCGTCAGCCCGCCCATATTGATGATGGCACCCGCCTTACTCTTTTTAACGAGAGCCATTGCGCCCCGTGTCACGAGAAAATTGCCATCAAGATTGACCGCCATCACCTCGCGCCATTGCGCCAAAGTGATCTCTTCAAACTCGTCTTCTGCGCGAAGTGCGGCATTGTTGACGACAATATCAAGCTGACCAAAGTCTTTGGTGATCGCGCTCATCAAAGCGGCGACTTCATCTTCTTTGGTGATGTCAGCTTGAATGACGAGGGCCTTGCCTCCCTTGGCGTGCACAAGCGCAGCCGTCTCATCAAGCCCTGCGCGATCAGAGCGCGCGACCAGAACAAGATCGGCGCCGGCATCAGCCAGATCACAGGCAATGGCGCGGCCGATATTGCGCGCTGCGCCTGTCACCAAAGCAACATGTTGAGCGAGTTCTTTCACGGAAGGATCTTTCTGTTAAAGGCGCAACAGGCGCAGCGAGCCAAGGTCTTTGGCAGCAAACAGACCCGACAGATGATCGCGGGCCTTCTCGCCATCTGTCTTCGACCAGCCGCCATAAATCGCATTGTCGATGAATTTGCCCTCAAGCTCGTTAAGGCTCATTGGCGCTTGCGCACCGCCGCGCATGAAGCCCTGCTTCACTTCGCGCACCTCGCCCGTCTTCAATGTTGCCTTGAGATGGCCGATGAATTGATCAGGATAAGGATCATCAGGATTGATCACAAAGCTGATGCGCCCGGCAAGATCGCGGGCTGCAGGATCCTTAATCCGCGCTTCGCTGAACTGGCTGAGACCGGCTTTGCCATCCAGAAAGCCAATGGCCATGCAGAAAGGCGTTGAGAATTTAGCTGCATAGGGCGTCGGAGGATTGTGCTTGACGCTGAGCGGCTCCCACAAACGATGCACTGTGCCTTCACCTACATCGCAGCTGATAGAAACAATGTCTTCAGCCTTCACGCCTTGGCGCGCAAGCTCAATGGCGCAGTCAATGAAAGGCTGCGTCATGGTTCCACATGCATAAGGCTTGAAGGCAATATCATTGATGACCCAGCGCGAGCCCAGATCGTCGAGCAAGAAGTTAAAGGCGGGTTTGCGCGAAGGTGCGAACGCATGGAAGAAACCATGCGTGCCCTCGAACACAGTGCGCGGCCCCAAGAATCCACCACGCGCCATCAATGCCGCGCGCATGCCAGATTGTGCTGCCCAGCCCGCATGCATGCGCTTGGTCCAGGTGCCTTCTGCCAGATATTCGATAATGCCCGACGCCATGCTGCCTGCAATGCCCAACGCTGAGACGGTCTGCTGCTTGTTGAGATTGAGTGCAACACTGACAGCGGCTGCTGCTGCCATTGTGCCAATGACGGCTGTGGGATGGAAACCAGCTTTGTGGATTGCTTTGGGCGTCACAAGACCCAGACGGCACAGAAGCTCGCAGCCATAGGCCGTGGCTAGCAACAAACGCTCACCCGACACGCCCTCCATCTCGCCAATGGCGAGAGCTGCAGGAATGATGACTGCGCCCGAATGAACAGGCCCGCCTTCGAATGTGTCGTCGTAATCTTCGCCATGTGCGGCTGTGCCATTAATGAGCGCCGCGCTGAAAGGATCAAAACCACGCGCATGACCGATGGCGGTTGCATCGCCCGGGCCTGCGGCTGCGATTGTGGCATGAACATAATCTTCATTACGCGCTGCAATGCACAGACCCGCCACATCAATGGCGATGCGTCGGCACATTTCTTGGGTTTGCGCACTCAGCTTGCTGACATCAGCGGCCACAAGCCAATCAGCCAGTGTTTCAGCAATGGGGGTCTCAATGGTCATGCGGCTGCTTTCTGCGTTGCCATGTCACGGAAGTGGCGAATGAGCGAATAGATGAGGAAGCCTGCGGAGATCACCAGCAAGCCCACTGCGATGGGATCTTCGAGGAAGATCATATGATCGCCATCAGACAGAACGAGCGCCCGGCGATAGTTGGACTCCACCATGAAGCCGAGCACGACGCCCAAAATCATCGGCAGAACGGGGATGCGAAAATATTTCAACGCATAGCCGAGCACGCCAAATGCAAGCGCGAGACCAACATGGAAGAGACTGTTGTGGATCGCATAGACACCTGACAGAACCAGAGCGAGGATCATCGCCATGAGATAATGTTTGGGGCGATTGACGAGCCAAATGCAGGGACGCAGCACGATATAGCCGAGGATGACGAGGGCAAAAAGCGACACAACCTTACCGGCAAAAAAACCCATCACAATGTCATAATGTTTGGTGAAGAGCAGCGGCCCTGGTGTCATGCCGTGGATGAGAAAGCCGCCCAGCAAGACCGCCGCAGAATTGGACCCGGGAATACCAAGCCCTAGCATTGGAATGAGAGCTGTTGCCGAGACCGCACCATTGGAGGCTTCAGGCGCTGCAATACCTTCGGGCGAGCCTTTGCCGAATTCTTCAGGATGTTTCGACCAACGGCGTGCTTCATTATAAGAGATGAAGGCTGAGATGGCACCGCCGCCCCCAGGCGTCAGTCCCTCGATGAAACCAATGACACAGCCAATGGCTTGCGAGACACGCAAGCGCGCGCGCATCAATGGTCCCGGCATTTTCAAGGACGCATCATTGCTCGTCGTCTGACGCCACGCAGGCATGCTCGCCTGTTCGAAAAGATTGGTGATGGCATAAATGCCAACCATGACGAGAATGGGCGGAATGCCAGAGAGAAGTTCGGCATCGTCAAAAGTGAAACGATTGATACCGGTCACAGGATCAGTGCCAACCGTTGCAATCATGAGGCCGAGCACACCAGCCATCAGGCCTTTGAGCAGCGAGCCTTCCGAGCAAGAGGCGATGACGCTAAGACCCAGAATACCAAGACCCACATAAGACTGCGGCTGGAAGGCGAGCGCGACTTTGGCGAGTGGCTGCGTCAAAGTGAGCAGCAAAGCGACGCCAAAAATGGCGCCCAGCAAAGTTGAATAAAGCGAGATACCGAGTGCCTCACCTGCCTTGCCCTGCTCTTTCATCGCATAACCATCAATGACGGTCGCCGCAGCCGAATTGGTCCCGGGCGTGCGGATCAAGATGGCGGGAATGGAGCCGCCATATTCTGCGCCAAGATAAGTACTCGCGAGCAGAACAACCGCTGCCGCAGGATCTGCGCCATAGGTGAACGGCAGCAAGAGCGCCATGGCGATCGAGGGCGAAATGCCCGGCATGGCACAACCGATAATGCCCCAGGCCGTGCCAGCAAAAGCAGCGACGATGATCATCGGCGTATTGATGACCGAAGTCACCATGGCAAGAATGTCATTCATCGGCGCAGCCTCTCGATCAGCTCAGGCCAGATGCCTTCAGGCTGGGCGATATGCAACAAAAAGACAAAGACGAACCACAAAACCGCTGCGCCCAAAATACCAACAGCCGTGAGCTGCCATGACAAGCGGCCGCCTTGATAGAGTGCTGCCAAAGCAATCACGATGGCGAGCGTGAGCGGATAGCCAAGCCAAGGCACAGTGATGACATAAGCAATGCCGATCAGCAGAATGCCCAAGCCCCGTTTGGCCGCATAAGTTTCACCAATGGGGTGATTGCCATCTGTATGGGTCGCGAGTTCTGTTGGCTTGATGAGCGCACGCAACATCAAGAGCACCGATAAAGCGCCCAGCATCCAGGCATAGATTTTGGGCAAGCCTTCAGGCCCAACTTCATCAGCCAATTGGCTGATCTGAATCTGGCTAGCCATGGCATAATAAGCGACAGCCAGGGCAAGGCCGATAAGGCCTGCTACAAAGTCACGATTCACTTGATCACACCCGAGTTTTTCAAAAATGCCTCGGTCTCTTTGCCAAAATCATTGATGAAGCCAGCATAGTCTGCATGGCGAATGAAGGCCGGCTGCAGACCATTTTCCATATAGATCTTTTTATAGGCGGGATCTTCGAGCACTTTTTGAATGCCCGCCTCCCAAGCCGCGATCACATCGGGCGGTGTACCTTTGGGACCAGCAAGACCGCGAAACTTGCGCACAGTGACATCGACGCCCTGTTCTTTGGCCGTCGGCACATTGGGCAATTGATCGACACGTTGATCACTCATCACAGCAAGGATGCGTAATTTGCCAGCTTCGAGCTGCGGTTTTATTTCACCCAGCTCACCAATGCCAATATCGAGCGTACGATTGAGCACATTGATTTGCATGTCGCCGCCACCTTCAAAAGTGACAACGGCAGCACGTACACCTGTCACAGCCTTCATGCGCTCGAGAACCTGACGCTCCAAGGAGGCGGGATTGGCTGCGCCCCATTTGCCACGGCTTGCGCGCGCATGGTCGATGACATCTTTCAAAGTCTGAAATTTGCTATCAGCTGATGTGTAGACGACTTCAGGATCGAAGAAGACATTCACCAGAGGCTCGAGATCGCGATAGCTCGCCTCTGTCTTGCTGAGCAAGGAGGTGTAGATGAAGGTGGGTGTCGTAGCGTAGAACAAACCACCATCCGGCTTGGCTTTGGCGAGAACTGCCATTGCTTTTGCGCCAGATCCACCGGAGATATTTTCAATCGCGACATTGATACCCATGGCGCGGGTGAGATGAGGTGCGAGTTCTCGCAAAAAGACGTCACTGCCGCCACCCGGGCTCGAATGGGTGGCGAGCATCACCGTATCTTTGGGATATTTGGGTGCGGTTTGTGCCTGCGCCATACCTGACAGTTGAAGGCACAGAGCAACACCGATCAACGGGCGCAACAGATGCGAGACAGTCATGCGCTTCCTCATGGTCCAAAGCAGCCTATCACAGCGATTTGATCTATCTATTGCTGCAACTCTTTGTTCTGGTCAAGCTGTCGCCTTGCGTGTTCGCGTTGCAGCCTGATCAAAGATCGAGTGTGATTTGGCCTGTTGCGCGCGCTTCTGCGCCTGTCGCAAGCGCCTCCAGAAAAGCGTCGGCCTCCTGCAAGATTGTGTCGCGGCGTTCCTGCGTCATTTTTGCCAAAGTACGATAGGGCATGGCCATGCGCGGATTTTTGGCCAAGCGGCCTTCATTGACGATCATAAAGCGCCAATAGAGCAGGTTGAACGGGCATGCATTCGGGCCTGTTTTCTGCCGCACATCATAAGTGCAACTGCTGCAATAATCGGACATGCGATCAATATAGGCCCCCGAGGCAGCATAGGGTTTGGAGGCGAGCAGGCCACCATCTGCAAAGAGCGCCATGCCATGCGTATTGGGCAGCTCCACCCATTCATAGGCATCGGCATAAACGGCAAGATACCACTCCTCGACCTCATGAGGATCAAGCCCTGCGAGTAAGGCAAAATTGCCCGTCACCATCAAACGCTGAATATGATGAGCATAGGCATTGGCGCGCGTCTCCAAGACAACTTGCGCCATGCAATTCATTTTCGTGTTGCCGCTCCAATAGCATTGCGGCAGAGGGCGATGTGCCTCAAGCGCATTGCTGCGCGCATAGTGGGGCATCTGCTGCCAATACAGACCGCGCACATATTCACGCCAGCCCAGAATTTGGCGGATGAAGCCCTCTACTGCATTCAAGGGCGCATGACCTTTTTGATAGGCGCGCTCAGCTGCCACGCAGATCTCGCGCGGGGTCAACAGACCACAGTTGAGATAAGGCGAAATGACCGAATGAAAGAGATAGGCCTCGCCCTGTTTCATCGCGTCTTGATAATCGCCATAGAGTGGCAAGCAGCTTGTGATGAAATGATCGAGTGCTTCAAGCGCATCCTCGCGCGTCACAGCCCAACCGAAAGTCACAAGATCACCGAAATGACTGGCAAAGCGCTGCGCCACAAGGGCCATGACCTCTTGTGTGATCGCATCAGGGGCAAAGCGCGTGCGTTTGGGCGGCGTCACGGAGGCGGGCAAAGATTTGCGATTGTCGTGATCGAAATTCCACTGACCACCAACAGGCTCATCGCCCTCCATCAAGAGCCCGCTCTCACGGCGCATCTCTCGATAGAAAAATTCCATCCGATAGGATTTGCGCCCCTCAGCCCAGCGGGCAAAGCGCGCGCGCGAACACAAGAAGCGATCATCGTCGCGAATCTCAAGATCAATCGAGAGAGCCTCGCCCCAATCACGCATCATCTCCCAAACACGCCATTCGCTGGGCTCGGTAGCGATCACGCGGCTGGCCTGATGGCGGGTGATGGCGCGCGCAACCTCACCGGTGAAAGAGCCCGTATTGGCGGGATCATCGAGCGTCACATAATCGACCAGCAGTCCCTGCGCGCGCAGCTCCTGCGCAAAGTGACGCATGGCAGAGAGAATCAGAGTGATCTTTTGCTTGTGGTGGGGCGCATAGACGGTCTCGTCCTGCAGCTCCATCATCAACACAATATCATTGGCGGGATCGAGCCCGTCGAGCGCCGACAGATCGCGCGTCAGCTGGTCGCCGAGGATCAGGCGCAGGGCCGTCATAGCGGCCAGCTCAGGAGTGGAAGTGTCTGTGTCATGGCCTGCTTACGCAGGGCAGGCCATGATGGTTCATGTCAGCTCAGATGGCGCAGGTTACTGCAGCGCCTTTTCGGCAGCTTCCATCAGCTTGGCCTTCGGATTGGCCTTGCACCAGGTCTTGATCTTGCCGTCGAGCTCAGCGCTCATCTTGTCGAGGGCAGCATCGCCCGTCTTCACATCGGGAATATTGGCTGCCAGATATTGTTCGCAGGTCATATTGGCATCTGTCATAGCGCCGGGAACCTGCGCGAGGACTGGGGTCGTGCACAAACAGACCGCAGCGGCGAGAAAATAACGCATCGTAAATTCCTTCGTTCGAAAATGACCTTATCCAAGGCAGCGCGATTATGCGGATCACGCAACGCTTCGCAAGGTCGATCTCATAGCGTGATGCGCTGCAGCACCATTTCAACGTCGCGTCCATGATCGGGCTTCGCCACAAGACCCAAGACCGCTTTTGTTTCAATCAGTTGCGAAGAGAGGTGCCAGCCACTCGCTGGAAGCTTTCTGTGGATCAATTGTGGCGGCGATAAAATGACAGAAAAATCTTGCAGCGGCAGATTCACACCAAGACCTATTGCTTTCATATAGGCCTCTTTCAAGGTCCATAGCTGAAAGAATGTGGCGACCTGATTGTCTGCCTGCATCCATTGTTGATATTCAAGATCACTGAACATGCGGCGCGCAATTTCTGCATCTACATGATGCGGCGCTATGTCTTCCACATCAACGCCCATCTCAGCGCCATCACTCACGACAACCACCGCATGATTGGCACTATGGGAAATATTGAAGCGCAGCTGGCTGTCACGAAGATAGGGTTTGCCATATTCGCTCGTGGCGAACCGCCATGAGCGAGGCGGTCGCGCATCCCATTCGCTCAGCATGATGCGCAACAAAGAATGGGCGGCGATATAAGAGGCGCGCGCGCTTTGCGGCAAGCGCTCTGCTACAGCGCGCTCAGAATCGTCGAGACAATCATAAGCGCGGGACGACACAGAATATGTATCGGTCCAGCGCAGATCAATCTTGATAGGTTCAGGCCTTGGCATAACGACTCTGGGGCGTGGGAAGCCCCAGAATGTCACGCAATGTCTTGCCTTCATAGGCGGTGCGGAACAGGCCGCGACGCTGCAATTCAGGCACGACCATATCGACGAAGTCTCTCAGGCCACCGTTGTAATAGGGGGGCAAAACATTGAAGCCATCGCAGGCCCCGCCTTCGAACCAAGCCTGCATCTGATCCACCACCTCGCCGGGTGTACCGGCAATGGTGAAATGGCCTCGGGAACTGGCAAAACGTTTGGCCAAACCACCCAGAGTATGCGGACCTTCTTTTGACCAACCGATAATCATATCGGCGCGGCTGCTGACAACGACATTTTCGGGCAGCTGCGGCAGCGGCTCATCAAGCGGATAGGATGTCAGGTCAAAGCCAATGCGGCGCGACAACAGAGCCACCGCCAATTTGGGATGCAGGAGATCTTGCAAAGTTTGCAATTTGGCCTGTGCCTCTTCGCGCGTTGGCGCGACATAGACAGACAGGCCGGGCAAGATTTTCAATGTGTCAGGATCGCGTCCATAGGCGACCATGCGGCTTTTCACATCGCTATAAAATTCACGCGCCGTTTCGATGACATGATGCGCGGTGAAGACGACCTCAGCCGTTTCAGCGGCGATCTGGCGGCCATCATCCGAGGCGCCTGCCTGCACGATGACGGGCTGACCCTGTGGTGAGCGCGTGACATTGAGCGGGCCTTGCACGTCGAAATGTTCGCCATGATGATTGAGCACATGCATCTTGCTACGGTCAGAGAAGATGCCCGTCTGTTTGTTGCGCGGGAATGCATCCTCGTCCCATGAGTCCCACAGCGCCTGCACGACATCGACGAATTCGCGGGCGCGTTTGTAGCGCTCGGCTTTGGGCAGATGTGGCATGGCGGAGAAATTGAGCGCCTCGGTCTCATTGCCCGATGTCACGACATTCCAGCCACAGCGACCACCGGTCAGCACATCGAGCGAGGCGAATTTGCGCGCGACCGAATAGGGATGCTCAAAGGTCGTGCTCGCAGTGCAGACAAGACCGATGCGCTTGGTGTGCTGGGAGAGGGCCGACAGAAGCGTCCAAGGCTCCATCCAGGCCACATAATGCACAAGGTCGATGGAGGATTCCGACACGGTCCAAGAGGTGTGAGAATCGGCTGAGAAAAGCATATCGAACAGGCCGCGCTCGGCCAGCTGCGCCATCTCGACATAATGCTGGAAATTCTCGCCCGCGTCGGCCTGACAGTCGGGGTGACGCCATGAGGCGATGTGATGACCACAGGGGCGAATGAACAACCCCAGATTCATTTTGCCCTTGGCCATTGCGCCAGCGTCTCCTCTTCCCATTTGTTGTTTGGTATCTTAGCGGCCCAATTGGCTTTCGTGAACCCGCGCCGTCCGGCAGATGGCAGATCGAGGATCAGATGCTGCGTGACGCGTTCGCGGCTTTCGAACAAATTCTGTCACCGCCCTTCCGCCGTGTGTTGTGGAAGAGCTTGGCGCTGACACTCGCCCTTCTGGCGCTGGGACTGGTGGCGATGACCAAACTCGCTGCCACGCAAATCACCACGCCCTGGCCCTTCCTCGATGCCTGGATTGCCTTTGCGCTGGGCTTTGGCCTGTTCATTGGCCTTGCCTTTCTGGTCGCGCCGGTCTCTGCCCTGGTCGCGGGCTTTTATCTCGATGATCTCGCGCAAATGGTGGAAGAGCGCATCAGCCCGCACAATCTGGGGCGGGCGCTGCCCAATACACAGGCCATCTGGCTCGCCATCAAATTCGCGGCGGTTGCGCTGCTGGTGAATATTCTGGCGCTGATCTTGTTGCTGATCCCCGGGATCAACTTTATCGCTTTCTTTGCGGCCAATGCCTATTTGCTGGGCCGCGAATATTTCGAACTTGCAGCCCTACGCTATCGCCCGATTGATGAGGTGCGCGCGCTGCGCCAACGTCACGCCGGCTATATTTTTTTCTGCGGTTTTGCCATTGCCGGATTGGTGGCCATTCCCGGCCTCAACCTACTCACACCGCTCTTTGGCACAGCCTTTATGGTGCGCGTGCATCAGCGCGTCGCACCACTCCCGGCGGTCGCCCATCAAGCCGGTTTGTGATCAGCAAACTGACCGGTCTTACGGAAGCGACCCAAATATTTGGGCACGATGCTCTCAATGGCTTCAGGCAGAATGCACAGACCATCGAGTGTGCGCGTTTCGCTCTGCGCTGCAGCGCTGACAATGTTGTCGCGGCCAAGCAGTTTCACCTGATCGCGCGTCAGCAACAAGGTCTTGGGGAAGAGGCCGAGGCTGAGTTTGTCAGCGATCTCGATGCCAAGCGCCATCGGATTGGCCAACTCATTGGGAACCGGCAGCAGCAAGCGCGAACGGCCCGTAACATCGCAGACATATTGCATCAGTTCACGGAAGGTCTTCACCTGCGGACCACCCAGCTCATAGGTCGTGCCCGCGCGGCCATAGCCGCTCAAAGCGCGCGCCACAGCTTCAGCCACATCACCCACATAGACGGGCTGGAACTTCGTCTCACCACCGCCAAACAAAGGCAGGATCGGCGAGAAGCGCGCAATCGCCGCAAAGCGATTGAAGAACGAATCCTCAGGCCCAAAGATCACTGAGGGGCGCAGCACAATCGCGCCGGGGCAAGCCGCCCTGACAGCGCTTTCGCTCTCGCCCTTGGTGCGGGCATAGGCAGAATCTGAATTCACATCCGCGCCCAGTGCCGACATGTGAACGACATTGGTGAGGCCCGCTTCAGCCGCCGCCTTGGCCACGGTGCGCGCACCAAAGACATGCACGGCATCGAAGCTCTGGCGACCGCTCTCATTCAAAACAGCAACCAGATTGACCACCGCTTCAGCGCCCTTGAGCGCGGCCGCGATGGAGGCAGGATAGCGCACATTGGCCTGTACGGCATGGATTTGGCCCACACGGCCCAGCGGCTGCAGATGGAAAGCCAGATCAGGACGGCGCGTGGCAACACGAATGCGCCAGCCATCTTTGGCAAGGGCGCGCACGACATGGCGACCCACGAAGCCCGAGCCGCCGAAAACGGTGACGATACGTCCGGTTTTTACCAAAGTGTCAGACATCAAAGCCTCGGGAAATCGCGTCCAGTCGTGTGTGGTTGATAGTCAACAAGCGCGCCTGTGTACAGCTGGCCTTTGGCCCAAAGCGCAACCGCGCATTGACAAGGCGGGGGGGCAACCGTATGAAGCCCGCCGTGCCCAGGTGGCGGAATTGGTAGACGCGCCGGCTTCAGGTGCCGGTGGCTTAACGGCCGTGAAGGTTCGAGTCCTTTCCTGGGCACCATCCCTTTTCAGGGATGCCAATAGGTGCAGGCACAGCACAGGCCGCACCGACCCCTTTCCCCCCATTTTCCGAAGTTTCAGCGCTCTTGCCTGACGTGAACTTGGCTTAGCCCTGTAACAAACCTTGCTGCCTCTATTTCAAATCACGGATCCGTGATAGGTTCAGCGCTCTCTTTGGGAGGATGCTCCATGCGCTTCTTGCTGTTAGCTGCCACTGGTTTTGCCGCTCTGGCCTTCACCCCGCTGCAAGCCGCTCCGGTCGATCCCCTCACAGGCATGGCGCAGGCCCCTGTCGAGGCGGCGCAATATGTCTATGGCGGGCGCCGCTACTGCTGGTACCCGGATGGATGGAAGGGGCCGGGCTGGTATCGCTGCGGCTTCCACCGCCGCTATGGCTATGGCTGGGGTGGCCCCATGGGATGGCAGGGCTGGGCCTATGGTCCGCGCGTCTATGCCCCCCGGGTCTATGCGCCGCGCGTTCGCCCAGGCCCGCGCTATTACCGCCGCCACTAAGCCGCGCTTGCGTCACTGACCAGCGGCCGTTAGACCCTCCTGATACTCCGGGAAACAGCGGCCTATGACCATTCGTTTGCACAAGGGCGATCTGCCTGACCTGTCGCGCTACACGACCAGCGTCGCGATTGATACCGAGACCCTCGGCCTCAATCTGCAGCGTGATCGGCTCTGCGTTGTTCAGCTCTCACCCGGCGATGGCACGGCCGATGTGGTGCAGATCGCACGCGGCCAAACCAGCGCGCCCAATCTCATGCGCTTGCTGGCTGACCCCAAGGTCACCAAGATTTTCCACTTCGGTCGCTTTGACATTGCGATGCTGCACCGCGCCTTTGGCGTTGAGGTCGCGCCTGTATTTTGCACCAAGATCGCCTCCAAACTCTGCCGCACTTATACCGATCGCCACGGCTTGAAAGATCTCGTGCGCGAATTGCTGGGCGTTGATCTGTCCAAGCAACAACAATCATCCGACTGGGCGGCGGAAGAGCTCTCCGAAGCGCAGCTGGCTTATGCCGCCTCCGATGTTCTGCATCTGCATCAGTTGCGCGACAAACTCCAATTCATGCTGGCGCGCGAAGGCCGCACTGAAGTGGCGCAGGCTTGCTTTGACTTTCTGCCGCAGCGTGCGCGGCTTGATTTGATGGGCTGGAACGATCAGGACATCTTCTCACATGAATGAAAGCGGCACAGCGTCGCCTCAGCGCGCTGGACGCAATCGTAGTGGTGCCTTTCAGGCCGCTGCGCGCCATACGTCGCGCGTGCGCTTGCTGCGCAAAGCCATCATCATTGGCTGTTCCATTGCCGCGGTCGCTCTGCTTGTGCGCGCCTTTTATGATCCTTTCTCCAGCCTGCCCGGCAATCTGTCCATTGCGCGCCAAACCCTCAGCGGCACGCGCGTGACGATGGAGATGCCCAAGCTCAGTGGCTTTCGATCTGATGGCCGGCCCTATGATGTGCGCGCGCGCTCGGGCGTGCAGGATATTCGTCATCCCGGCGTGATCGAGCTCAACGA
Source organism: Beijerinckiaceae bacterium (assembly GCA_947454485.1). Taxonomy (GTDB): domain Bacteria; phylum Pseudomonadota; class Alphaproteobacteria; order Rhizobiales; family Beijerinckiaceae; genus Terripilifer. Next base: position 515,647 of record CANGJJ010000002.1, on the reverse strand, counting down.
AATCGATGCGCGCTTTGATGTGAAAACTGGCCAGCCGTTGCGCGTCGTTGCCCCGCAGGGCGTCTATGACGGCTCGAAAGATTTCATGCGACTGCTGGAGGATGTGCGCATCACCAGCGAGAATAATTATGACATTCGCCTCAAGGATACGGATGTCGATTTCAAACTGGGACATATCACCAGCAAGCAGCCCGTTTCCGTGGTCATGACCAGCGGGACGATCAGGGCGGATCAGCTCGAAGCCATAGACCATGGCGAGCGGATCATTTTTGATGGTAATGTGCGCTCGGTGTTCCGCGTCTCAGCCAGCGGAACCCCAGACGAGGAGACGGCCCCGTGAACTATCTGCGCCTGCCACTTCTGGCCCTTTTGCTTGGGCTTCTCCCGGCAGCAGCCCATGCCCAGCGCACGGTCATTCCGGGCGGCAATGGCCGCGCGCCGATCAGCGTCGATTCGGCCAAGCTCGAATATTTCGACAAGGAACAAAAGCTCGTTTACTCGGGCAATGTCGTCGCCAAGCAGGGCGAAGCCACCCTCAAGGCTGGAACTTTGATGGTCTTTTTGACCTCGGGCGCCATGCAGTCGGGTGATCCGGCGGGCGCTGGCGGCAATCAGATCAATCGTATGGAGGCGACCGGCGGTGTCGTGGTCATCTCCAAGGATCAGGTCGGCACGGGCGATGTGGGCGCCTATGACCGCGCCAAAAACGAAGTGGTCCTGACGGGCAATGTCTCCCTGTCGCAGGGCGGCAATATCATCAAGGGCCAGAAAGACTCGCGCCTCGTCTATGACCTCAATACGTCGCAAGCCGTGATCGTGGGCGGCGTGACCTCGCTCATCACCCCCTCGGGCGATGATCCGACCAAGAAGCCCGCTCCTGCCACTCGCCCCGCACCCAAAGCCCAATAATGTTCAGCTGGCTTGGCCCCAAGCGTGATGTGATCGACCTGCATGCTGCGGGCCGCGCTGGCGATGGCCATGCGCCTGCGCTGGAGGGTACACTCGGGGTCTTCCATATCGGCAAGAGCTATCGCGGCCGCCAGGTCGTGCAGGATGTCAGCCTGCTGGTGCGCCGGGGCGAGGCCGTTGGCCTGCTCGGTCCCAATGGCGCTGGCAAGACCACCGTTTTTTACATGATCACCGGCCTCGTGCGTCCCGACAAAGGCGGCATTGAGCTTGATGGGCATGATGTGACCCATCTGCCCATGTATCAGCGCGCGCGCCTTGGCATCGGCTATCTGCCGCAGGAGGCCTCAATCTTCCGGGGGCTTAGCGTCGAGGACAATATCCGCGCCGTTCTCGAAGTCAGCGAGCCCAATCGCGACAAGCGCGAGGTCGAGCTCGAATCCCTGCTCGAAGAATTCGACATCAAGCGCCTGCGCAAATCGCCCTCCATCGCTTTGTCGGGCGGCGAGCGCCGGCGCTGCGAAATCGCCCGCGCTTTGGCCGGCCACCCCTCTTTCATGCTGCTGGACGAGCCTTTTGCGGGTATCGACCCGATTGCAGTGGGCGATATTCAGGATCTGGTACGCCATTTGAAGCAGCGCGGCATTGGCGTGCTCATCACCGACCATAATGTGCGCGAGACGCTCGGCCTGATCGACCGGGCCTATATTATCCATACCGGCCATGTGCTGACCGAGGGCTCGCCTGAGGAAATCGTGGCCAATAGCGATGTGCGCCGCCTCTATCTGGGCGAGAGCTTCCGCCTGTAAGGCGCCAAATCCATATGTCCTTAACGACAATGAGAAATTGACCGCTCGCCAGAGGTGGCGGAAACGGCGCTTTTCCTATATGCAAAAAGCGAGCCGTCCCGCAGTGCAGCAGGACCGGCCACTGGATCGAGCGCATGGCGATATCGACACGGCTGATGATGCGCCAGGGCCAGTCCCTGGTCATGACGCCGCAATTGCTGCAGGCGATCAAGCTGCTGCAGCTCTCGAATGTCGAACTCTCAGCCTTCATTGAGGAAGAGCTGGAGCGTAATCCCCTGCTCGATCGCGCCGATGACCAGCCCGATGTCGAGACCCCCGCAAGCCGCGAAAGCGTGGGCGACAATGAGAGCGACTACGACGGCAGCCATGAGCTCTCCGGCGATGGCGACTTTGCCTCTGGCGGCGATGGCGGCGACTTTTCCGACAATCAGGATGCTGATTGGGCGCGCGAAGAATTCTCGACCAATGCGGGCGATCTTGCCAGCAGCATGGGGACTGAAGTCGAAAACGCCTTTGATGGCGATCGCAGTGCGCCCGCAGCTGACATGCCCGATGCTTTCGGCGCCGAAGGCCTCTCAGCGACATCCTGGAGCGGCGCGCCCGGTGGCGGCGAAGATGGCGAAGGCAACAATCTGGAATCTTATGTCGCGGCCAAGCCAAGTCTGCGCGATCATCTTTCCGAACAGCTGGCACTGGCCGTCAATGAACCGATGGACCGCATGATCGGCCATGCGATCATCGATAGCGTGGAAGAGAGCGGCTATCTTGGTGTCACGGTGGACGATATTGCAGAGCGTCTGTCGGCCCCCGTTGAGCGCGTCGAAAAAGTTTTGAAAGTGGTTCAGACGTTCGATCCCAGCGGCGTTGCAGCGCGCGATCTTGCCGAATGTCTTGCCATTCAATTGCGCGAGCTTGATCGCTTTGACCCCGCCATGCAGGCGCTTGTGGCCAATCTGCCTTTGCTCGCCAAGCGTGAATTTCAAACGCTGCGCAAACTCTGCGGCGTTGATGATGAAGACATCGCCGATATGGTGGCCGAAATTCGCCGCCTCGATCCCAAGCCCGGCCGCTCTTTTGGTGGCGGCACGATTCAACCTGTCGTCCCTGATGTGACTGTGCGCGCGGGCAGTGACGGATCCTGGCTGGTGGAACTCAACACCGAAGGCCTGCCCCGCATTCTCGTCAACCAGACTTATGCGGCGCGTGTCTCGTCCAGCACGTCAAACAGTACGGACAAGAGTTTCATCACCGGCTGTCTGCAAACCGCCAATTGGCTGACCAAGAGCCTCGAACAACGCGCGCGCACCATTTTGAAAGTGTCGAGCGAGATCGTGCGTCAGCAAGATGCGTTCTTCTCAAAAGGCGTCGAACATCTGCGCCCGTTGAATTTGAAAACCATCGCTGATGCGATTGGCATGCATGAATCAACTGTCTCGCGCGTCACATCCAACAAATATATGTCGACGCCGCGCGGTCTTTTCGAATTGAAATATTTCTTCACTGCCTCCATCCCCGCGCGTGCGGGCGGCGAGGCCCATTCTGCCGAGGCGGTTCGGTTTCGCATCAAGCAACTCATCGATGCGGAAAGCCCGAGCGATGTTTTGTCTGATGACGCAATTGTGTTGAAGCTGAAGGAAGCCGATATCGACATCGCGCGCCGAACGGTGGCGAAGTACCGCGAAAGCCTGCGCATCCCCTCCTCCGTGGAGCGCCGCCGCGAGAAGCTTGCATTGCAGCAAAAAAGCGCCTGACCTGTGTCTCACGAAAGTGACAGTTGACAGGTCATCCATCCTGCATAACTCTTGAGTTGTCCGCGACTGAAAAGGATCTCTGCGATCCGAACTCAATGAGGCATTCCATGCTGCGCATCTCGGGCAAAAACTTCAATATTGGTGACTCTATGCGCGCGCACGTCTTGTCGCGCGTTGAAACGGCTGCCCAGAAATATTTCGACGGCGGCATGAACGGTCATATCGTGATCGATCATGAAGGGTCGGGCTATCGCTCCGACTGCACCTTGCATTTGTCTTCGGGCATCACACTTCATGCCGAAGGGCGCGCGCAAGAGCCCTATGCGAGTTTCGAACAAGCCGCCGACCGACTTGAGCGCAGGCTCAGCCGCTACAAGCGTCGCCTGAAACAACATCACAATGGCGCAAATACGGGCGTCTCAGTTGAGATGGTGCGCGATGTGACCTTTGAATCACCCTCGCATGATGAGAGTGATGAGGGCGGCTTCCACCCTGTTGTGGTGGCCGAGCGCAGTCACAATCTCAAACAAATGCCGGTTTCTGAAGCCGTCATGGAGCTCGACTTTACGGGCCAATCTGTGCTGGTTTTCCGCCATGCAACAAGCGGTCGCGTCAATTTGCTCTACCGCCGAGCTGACGGAAATATCGGTTGGTTGGACCCGGCTGCCACCAGCTAAAAGCGGAACCGTAAAAGTTTCTCTTGCATTCCTTCGCGCTACGGGGTTTGAGGTGCGGCATAGTCCTTGCCTCGAACCCTGCGCAACAGGGACGGTTCCGGATGCCATTATCAGATTTGCTCAGCTTCGAGGCGGTGCTTCCCGCGCTCAAAGTCAATTCCAAGAAGCAAGCCCTCCAGGAATTGTCGGATCGAGCCGCCGCAGTGTCGGGGCTCCCCGCGCGCGAAATCTATGACTCAATTTTGCAGCGTGAGCGTCTGGGCTCCACCGGCGTTGGCAATGGCATTGCCATTCCCCATGCCAAGCTGGCCAAGGCGCAGCAGATCTTTGGCCTCTTTGCGCGGCTGGAACGCCCCGTCGATTTTGAGGCGCAAGATGGCGCGCCTGTTGATCTCATGTTCATGTTGATTGCGCCGGAGTCAGCGGGCGCTGATCATCTCAAGGCCCTGTCGCGCATTGCGCGGGCTGTGCGCGATCCGGCCTTCACCGCCCGTTTGCGGGCGACCCGCGACCCCTCTGCGCTCTATCTGATGCTGACGCAGCCAGCGGCCAACGCCGCCTAGCACCACCAGCGGTTCTCATAATCAATCGCATAGGCCTCCGGCCGCGCCGCTATATCGGCGAGGCCTGCCAGAACTGTGTCTGGCGTCATGAGCAGGCGCACGGGAATACGCTTGGCCAGCCAGTCATAGGGGGCCTTGCGCTCAAAGGCCGCCCGGAAGGCTGCCTCATCGAGGAGAGGCAGCAGGCGCGGCAACATGCCGCCCGCCAGAGTGACGCCCCCCGTGGTCAGGAAGGTCAGGGCCATATCGCCCGCAAAGCGGGCCGCCAGCAGCCAGAAGGCGCGGGCCGAGGCTGCCGCCTCGCTGGTCGGGTCCGCCAGCGCCTGTTCGACGATCTGCGGGCTCTCAAGCTCAGGCCGGGCTAGCCCCTTGGCCGCCAGCCGCGCCCGGTGCAGGCGCCGCAGGCCGGGACCAGAAATCAGGGTTTCGGGGGTCAGGCGGCCCAGAACTGGCTCCACATAGGGCCAGAAGGCCTTCTCCTCCTCGGTAACGGGGGCAAAATCCAGATGGCCGCTCTCGCTGGCAATCGCCCGCCATTTGCCATCGCTCCGGATGAGGGCAGCTGTCCCCAGACCCGTACCGGGGCCGGTGATGAGCAACGGCCCGCCGTCCCCCGTCAGGGGATGGCCGACCGGCTTGCACCAGTCATCGCGCAGGCTGGGCAGGGACAGGGCCTGCGCCTCAAAATCATTGAACATGAGCCCCTGCTCAAGGCCGAGCGCCTTGGCAACCTGCGGCCCGTCGATCCTCCAGGAGGCATTGGTCAGCTTAAGCTGGCGGCCCTCACAGGGGCCCGCAGCACAGACCACCATGGACCGGGCCAGGGGGGTAGCCTGACCAAAAAGCTCATCAGCGAATGCCTGCGCTAACCCCGGGAACGCATCTGTCTGACGGGGTGGGAGGGGGCGCAGGGGAGCGCCCGGCGCCTCGACCAGCGCGGAACGCACATTGGTGCCGCCAATATCGCAGACCAGGACCGGAAAGGGGATCAGCACATTCGACTCCTTGCTCGCCCCATGGTGAGGCCTTACCGCTGGTTTTCCAACCCGCTGACCCTCGCATCTGTGATATAAAGATTTCCTTATATCACGTTGCAGGCTCGGCCCTCGCCTGATATAGAGCCCTGCCTCCTGAAAAATGGGATCATCATGACAGTCCATTCCAACGATTACGCCGTCGCGGATATCAAGCTCGCGGACTGGGGCCGCAAGGAGCTCGACATCGCTGAGACCGAAATGCCCGGCCTCATGGCGACCCGCGCCGAATATGGCCCCAAGCAGCCGCTGAAGGGCGCGCGCATTGCCGGCTCACTGCATATGACGATCCAGACTGGCGTTCTCATCGAGACGCTGAAGGCGCTCGGCGCCGATGTGCGCTGGGCCTCGTGCAACATCTATTCGACGCAGGATCACGCTGCGGCTGCCATTGCAGCTGCTGGCACGCCGGTCTTCGCGATCAAGGGTGAAAGCCTCGAAGATTATTGGATTTACACCCACAAGATCTTCGAATGGGCTGACGGCGGCACGCCGAATATGATCCTCGATGATGGCGGCGACGCCACCATGCTCATCCATCTTGGCATGCGCGCCGAGAAGGGCGACACCGCCTTCCTCGACAAGCCCACCAATGAAGAAGAAGAAGTTCTCTTCGCCGCGATCAAGGCGCGCCTGAAGTCCAATCCGGGCTGGTACACGCGCAATGGCGAGGCCATCAAGGGCGTCTCGGAAGAGACCACCACGGGCGTGCATCGCCTCTACAACATGGAGAAGGATGGCAGCCTGCTGTGGCCCGCCATCAATGTGAACGACTCAGTCACCAAGTCGAAATTCGACAATCTCTATGGCTGTAAGGAATCGCTGGTCGACGGCATTCGTCGCGGCACCGACGTCATGATGGCCGGCAAGGTCGCCATGGTTGCGGGCTTTGGCGATGTGGGCAAAGGCTCGGCCGCCTCGCTGCGCAATGCTGGCTGCCGCGTGCTCGTGTCTGAAATCGATCCGATCTGCGCTCTGCAGGCCGCGATGGAAGGCTATGAAGTCGTCACCATGGAAGAGGCCGCGCCCCGCGCCGACATCTTCGTGACCGCGACTGGCAATGTGGACGTCATCACCGTCGACCATATGCGCGCCATGAAGGACCGCGCGATTGTCTGCAACATCGGCCATTTCGACTCGGAAATTCAGGTCGCTGGCCTGCGCAACTTCAAGTGGAACAACGTCAAGCCGCAGGTGGACGAGATCGAGTTCCCCGGCGGCAAGCGCATCCTGCTCCTCTCCGAAGGCCGCCTCGTCAATCTTGGCAATGCCACGGGCCATCCCTCTTTCGTGATGTCCGCCTCCTTCACCAACCAGACGCTCGCCCAGATCGAGCTTTGGACGAAGCAGGGCCAGTATGCCAAGAAGGTCTATACGCTGCCCAAGCATCTCGATGAGAAGGTTGCTGCGCTCCATCTCGACAAGATCGGCGTGAAGCTGACGACCCTCACCAATGAGCAGGCCAAATATCTCGGCCTGCCCCAGAAGGGCCCCTACAAGCCCGAAACCTACCGTTACTGATCAGGCCCGGCGGCAACGCCAAAGCCTCTTCGACCAAAGATGCCTCTGCAGCCCGGCTGCGGAGGCATTTTCATTTCGTTAACCACTTCCTCAGGGAGTCCCGCTACGAGTAAAGTGCACTGATTCGCGGACGGCGGCCGCCGGATCACGGGCCGATCATTTGGGGACTGCAGGATGACATTCTTGTCGGCGCTGGGAGAGGGGTTGCGCAATCGCGCCTGCTCATCCTCGGCGCTCGCGCTCGTGCTCACCAGCCCCGCTTTCGCTGATGACAACTTTGCCAGCGCCCTGCAGACACAAGGTGTCAGCGACCTCTTCTTCACCACAGCTCTCGGCCTGATCGCGGGCGGCGCCACTTTGCTCTATGTGCTGGGCGCAAGACGCGCTGCGCAACGCGAAGCCGAACTTTTGGCCGAGCTGAGCGAAGCGCAAGATGCGTTGCATCTGGCCGATGTTTTTCTGTCCAGCGAACAGCAAATTCTGATCGCTTGGTCCTCGCCGCAAAAAGATCCCGACATTGGTGGTGATCTGTCGATCATCGGTGATGCGCATGAGCAAAAGCGTCTGCTGGCCTTTGGTGCTTGGTTGCCGCCCGATATGGCGCAGGCGCTCGATGCCCATGTGGAGCGTTTGCGCGCACGCGGCGAAGCCTTTCGCATCACCGTGACAAGCCTGCGTGGTCGACATCTGGAAGCAGATGGTCGCGCGGTGGGTGGTCGCGCGGTCATGCGCATTCGCGATGTGTCGGGCGAGCGGCTCGATCTGATGCGTTTGCGCGATGAGCACAATCACACATTGGGTGAGTTGCACTCACTCCACGATCTTCTTGATGCCGTGCCTTGCCCTGTGTGGACACGCAATGGCGATGGCACATTGAGCTGGGCCAATGCAGCCTATGCGCGCGCAGTCGAGGCCAAAGACGGTCATGATGCTGTCGAGCGCCATGTGGAATTGCTCGATCAGATTGATCGCGATGCCGCTGCCGCAAGCCTGAAGAGTGGCACGATCTGGAACAAGCGCGTTCATGCCGTTGTCGCGGGCAAGCGCAACCTTATGGATGTCGTCGATCTGCCTTGTGAAGGTGGTTCTGCGGGTCTGGCGATTGATCTGTCCGAACTCGAGTCTGTGCGCACCGATTTGTCGCGCCAGATGTCAGCCCACACACGAACGCTGGATCAACTCACAACGGCGGTCGCTATTTTTGACAAGAGCCAGCGGCTCGTCTTCCACAATGCCGCCTATCGCCATGTGTGGAGCCTTGATCAAAACTTCCTCGATCAAGGTCCGAGCGATTCTGAAATTCTCGATCTCTTGCGCGCCGAGCGTCGCTTGCCTGAACAGGCTGACTATCGCAGCTGGAAGAGCGATGTATTGAAAGCCTATCAGGCGGTCGAGGCACAAGAGCAGGTTTGGTATTTGCCTGATGGACGTACCGTGCGTGCGGTCATCAATCCCAATCCGCAAGGCGGCGTCACTTATCTCTTCGATGATGTGACCGAGCGCTTCCATCTTGAGTCGCGCTATAATTCGCTGATGCGTGTGCAGGGCGAAACGCTCGACACTCTGCGCGAAGGCGTCGCCGTGTTTGGCACTGACGGGCGCTTGAAGTTGCACAATCCAGCCTTCCAGGATCTATGGGCGCTCTCGCCTGCGGCCCTCGCAGACCAGCCTCACATCGACCAGATCGCACGTGATTGCTCCTCGCGCTTTGGCAATGATGAAGATTGGACGCAGCTACGCTCGCTGGTCGCAGGCTTCCATGATGAGCGCACCGGCTTCACACGCCGCCTCGCCCGCGCAGATGGTAGCGCGATTGATTGTGCGGCGGCCCCCCTGCCCGATGGCGCAACGCTTGTGACCTTCTCGGATGTCAGCGCCAGCGTGGATGTTGAACGCGCCCTGACTGACCGCAACGAAGCTTTGTTGCAGGCTGAAAAAGTCCGCAATGATTTCGTGCGCCATGTGTCCTATGAACTGCGCTCGCCACTGACCAATATCATCGGCTTTGTACAACTGCTCGCCGATGGTGCTGCAGGTCCGCTCAATGCCAAGCAGCTCGAATATTCTGGCTTCATCCAGAAATCATCAAGCGCCCTGCTTGCCATCATCAATGACATTCTCGATCTTGCCTCGATTGATGCAGGCGCCATGGAACTTTCGCTCGGCGATGTTGATATTCGCGCCGCGATTGAGTCCGCCTCTGAAGGTCTGCAGGACCGCTTGGCCGAGTCAGGCATTCACCTCAATATTGTTGCGCTCGACAATGTTGGCACTCTGCGCGCCGATGAAAAGCGTCTGCGTCAGGTTCTGTTCAATCTCCTCTCCAATGCGATCGGCTTCTCAGAGGCTGGCCAAACCGTCACTTTGGCGGCTCTGCGCCGCGACACTGAGATCGTGTTCAAAGTGACGGATCAGGGCCGCGGCATCAGCGCCGAGGTTTTGGACCGCGTCTTTGATCGTTTCGAAACTCATACGGCAGGTTCACGCCATCGCGGTGCGGGCCTTGGCCTGTCCATGGTGCGGGCCTTTGTCGAATTGCATGGCGGGCAAGTGCAGATTCAATCTGCACCCGGTGAAGGCACGACCGTCACCTGCATTTTCCCCGCCGCAGGTGTGCAGGTCGAGGTTGAAGCAGAGGTGGCATGATGGCCATGATCCAGACCCATACAGACAATGTCTGGACCATCGATCTTCCCGATGAGGCCGCCACACAAGAACTCGCGCAGCGTATCGTCCCGCTGGTCGGCGCCAATGATCTCATCACCCTCTCGGGTGATTTGGGCGCAGGCAAAACAACTTTTGCCCGCGCGCTGATCCGCGCCTTGATGAAAGATCCGGAGCTTGAAGTGCCAAGCCCGACTTTCACTTTGATGCAGGTTTATACATCCGAGAATTTTCCCATCGTTCATGCGGATCTCTATCGCATCCGCGATCCTTCAGAGCTTGCCGAACTTGGTTGGGACGAGGCCTCTGACGGTGCCTTGCTGATGGTTGAATGGGCGGAGAAGGCTGGCACTCTGCCGCCTGATCGTCTCGATATTTCGCTCATTCTGGCCGGGCATCGCGGCGCAGAACATCGCATCGCGACCATCACAGGCTATGGTGCTTTGGGAGAGCGTGTGGAGCGCGAGCGCAATATCCATTCTCTGCTGCAGCGCTCTGGTTGGTCCGATGCAAAACGCAGCTATATGCAGGGCGATGCGTCTGTGCGCGCTTATGAGCGGCTTGAAAAAGCCGATGGCTCGCGCGCGATTTTGATGATCTCGCCACCACGTCCTGATGGCCCGCCCATTCGCTATGGCAAATCCTATTCAAGCCTCGCACGTTTGGCGGAAGACATTCGCCCCTTCATCGCGATCGATCAGGGCCTGCGCGCCCAAGGCTTCTCCGCGCCGAAGATCTTTGCCTTTGATGCGCAGGCAGGTCTCGCCGTACTCGAAGATTTCGGCACGCTGGGCGTTGTTGATGATCACGGCCCCATCCCTGAGCGCTATGGTGAGGCAACCTCCGTTCTGGCCGCTTTGCATGCGCGCGATCTGCCGCGCGAAGTGCCCGTGACCGATGAGGAGAGCTATTATATTCCGCGCTATGATATGGACGCACTGCTGATCGAGGTCGAACTCATTCTTGATTGGTATGCACCCCATATTGCGCGCAGCGCGCTAAGCTCTGGCGCACGTGCGACCTTCCTCAATCTGTGGCAACCTCTGCTTGAGAAAGTCTGCGCCGCTCCCTCCACATGGTCTTTGCGCGATTATCATTCGCCCAATCTGATCTGGTTGCCGGAACGCGAAGGCCTGCAAAAGGTCGGCATCATTGATTTTCAGGACTGCGTACAAGGTCATCCCGCTTATGATCTTGTCTCTTTGCTGCAAGATGCGCGCGTGGACGTTCCAGATGAGCTTGAGCTGAAACTGCTCACCCATTACACGCGCCAGCGTCGTCACGACACGCCCGAATTCGACATGTCAGCTTTTGCCATGTCCTATGCGATATTAGGGGCGCAACGAGCGACCAAGATTCTTGGCATCTTCGCGCGGCTGGACCGCCGCGATGGAAAGCCGCAGTATCTAGCTCATTTGCCCCGCGTGGAACGCTATCTTGCCAAAGACCTTGCTCATCCCGATCTGGCCGCCTTGCGCGCTTGGTACGAGGAATATCTGCCGCGCATTCTCACCTCGCGCTCATAAGGAGCTCGTATGAGCGCTGCGCCTCTCAATACGGCCATGGTCTTTGCCGCTGGGCTTGGCACGCGCATGCGCCCGCTCACCAACACAAGACCCAAGCCGTTGATCAAAGTGCGCGGCAAGGCACTGCTTGATTATGTGCTCGATGATTTCGCGCGCGGCGGCATCACCAAAGCCGTCGTCAATGTGCATTATCTTGCCGACCAGATCGAAGCTCATGTGAGCGCCAGACAGGCACCGCAGATTGTTATCTCGGATGAGCGCGCGCTCTTGCTCGATCAAGGCGGCGGTATCAAAAAAGCTCTACCCCATTTGGGGTCAGATGCTTTCTTCATCGCCAATACAGATGCATTCTGGATCGAAGGCGAAGGGCATAATCTTCAACGACTGCGCGACATGTGGAATCCTGACCTGATGGATGCCTTGTTGCTTGTCGCCTCCACCTCCACCAGTGTCGGTGTCGACTGGAGTGGAGATTTTCACATGGACGAGACCGGTCGCTTGACCAAACGGGCCGAGACCGAGGCAGCTGCCTTTGTCTATTCTGGCGTTGGGATCGTGAAGCCGGATGTTTTCGCGCAAGATGAGCGGGACATATTTCGCTTGGCACCTTTCTTTTTTGAGGCTGCGCAAAAAGGTCGCCTCTTTGGTGTCGCGCTCGATGGCCTGTGGCTTCATGTGGGAACGCCCGACGCTGTCAACGAGGCCGAGCAAGTGCTCGCGCAGTTGGCGCTTTGAGCATGAGCACGCCGCGCCGCCCCCGCGTCTATACAATCCCACCGGGCGTGCCTTATCTGTCAACTTTCGCGCGCGCTCTTCTGGCGGGCGAAATCATTCCGGGCTTCAGCGCAGAGTCTGGCCCACTCGCTTTGGCGAGCGCGACGATCTATGTGCCCACACGCCGCGCCGCGCGCGGTCTGGCGCATGATTTTGCACAGCTCTCGACATCTGGCTTGGCATTGCTGCCGCAGATCGTACCACTCGGACAGATGGATGCGGTCGAGACCTCGCTCATGTTCGATGGACAGAGCGACGGCGTGCTCGATGGCATACCAGATGCGATCAGCGATATGCAGCGCCGTCTTGATCTCACCACGCTCATTCTGCGATGGACAGCCTCTTTGCAAGCAGCTGCCCGTGATGCTGAACGTGCGCCGCTCATCGCACCGGGCCCCGCACAGGCGTGGTCACTCGCCAAAGATCTCGCTGCGCTCATTGATGAGATGACGATTGAAGGCGTTGATTGGGAGCGGATCAATCATCTCGCCCCGCCCGAATTTGATGACTATTGGAAGAAGACGCTGCGCTTCTTGCAAATCGCCACGACGATCTGGCCAGCTCATCTCAAAGAGCTTGATCTGGTTGACCGCGCCGAGCGCACTGCTTTGCTCATTGAGGCCGAAGTCGCGCGCATTCAAGAGAGTGAGACCGATGGGCCTGTGATCGCGATTGGCTCGACGGGCAGCAATCACGCCACTGCCCAATTGCTCGCTGCCATTGCGCGCTCACCGCAAGGTGCGGTCGTTCTGCCGGGACTTGATCTCTTGCTCGATGATACCACCTGGCAGGCGATTGGTGGCGACAAGGATCAGCGGCTCGATGGGTCTGCCGGTCATCCGCAATATACATTGCACCGCTTGCTGCGCACTCTGCAGGTCGAGCGATCTGATGTCACGGAACTTGGCGAGCCAGGCCCCGCTCTGGCCGCGCGCCGACATCTCCTCAGTGAGGCGCTTCGCCCTGCTGATACGACCGAAGCCTGGCAGAATTTTGCCGGCGATGTACCACGCGCGTTGCAAGACATCACAGTTGTGGAGGCAAGTGACGAGCGCGAAGAGGGTCTCGCCATCGCGCTCATGATGCGCGAGGCTTTGGAGACCCCCAACAAAACTGCTTCGCTCATCACGCCTGATCGTTCCTTGGCCAATCGTGTGCGTGCAGAGCTCGCCCGTTGGCAGATTAAGATCGACGATTCAGGTGGTGCACCGCTCGCAACCACGCCCGAAGGGGGGCTGTCGGCGCTGCTCGTTGAAGCGGCTGTCACGCGCAAGCCCGGCCTGTCGCTTCTGGCTCTTCTGTCGCATCCTTTCTGTCGTCTCGGGCGGCAGCGGACTGAGATGGACGAAGACGCGCGCCTGCTCGACATGGCTGTTCTGCGCCTGCCATTGGCGGATGATGCTGATCTGTTGAGTGCCATCGCCCAAGCCGAAATCGCCAGCACCAAACGCGATGCTCATCCAGCCGTGCGCGCGATGGATGAGACGCAATGGAAGCGACTGCGCAAACTGGGTGCCGAGGTCGAGGCTGCGCTTGCGCCTCTGCGGGCGCTTGAGGGCGAGCATAGTCTGACGCAATTTGCTAAAGCTCATCTCGCCTGTCTCGATGATCTGTTGCGCGGCGTCACAGAGGCAACCCCCGCAGCGGCCGCGCTTGATGAACTTTTGAGCGAGCTGCAGACCCATGCAGCAACTTTGATGCTGCGGCTCGAAGATTATGCTCTGCTCTTTGACCAGATCGCACGCGAGAGTGTCGTGCGCGGTGCACAGCGCGCGCATCCACGTCTCAAGATCTTGGGTCTTCTGGAAGCACGCTTGCTACCAGCTGACCTTGTCATTCTGGGTGGCCTTGATGAATCACTCTGGCCACCACAATCGCAGGTTGATGCTTTTCTCAATCGTCCCATGCGCATTGAGCTGGGTCTGTCATCGCCCGAACGCCGCATCGGACAAACGGCGCATGACTTTTCGCAGGCCATGGGCAATGAGACCATCGTCATCACCCGCGCATTGAAACGCGGCGGCTCACCCACTGTCCCCTCGCGCTTCTTGCAACGTATTGCAGCCCTCTCAGGCGAAGCGGCTTGGTCTGCGTGTAAAGGCAAAGGCACGCGTGTGCTGCAATGGGCGCGTAAACTTGATGGAGATGGTGAGGCGGGTGAGCGCAGCGAGCGCCCCTTGCCAAAACCAGCGCTTCATCTGCGCCCCAGCTCGCTGAGCGTCACGCGAATCGAGACTTTGCGCCGCGATCCTTATGCCATCTATGCCGAACGCATCTTGCGGCTGAAACCACTCGAGCCGATTGGCGCAGAAGCGGGTGCGCGTGAATCTGGTATTTTGCTGCATGATGTTTTGGCGCAATTTACCCTCACCCATCCCAAAGGTGCGCTGCCCGCAGATGCTGCCACAGGCTTGCTGAATACTGCGCGCGAAGCTTTTGCAGAGCTGATGAAGAATGCGGAGTTCCGTGCCTTTGTCTGGCCACGTCATGTCACTGCACTCACCAAATTCGTCGACTGGGAACAGCAGAGACGCACTGAAATTGTCGAAATCTTGCCCGAACAAAGCGGAACTCTTGTCATTCCACTCGAAGATGGCAGCACATTCAAATTAAGTGGTGTGGCCGACCGCATTGATCGTTTGCGCGATGGCAGTCTTGATGTGCTCGATTATAAATCTGGCCGCGTGCCGACGCCCAAAGAGATCAAAGCTGGTTTTGCGCCACAGTTGACGCTCGAGGCAGCTATGGTCGAGCGCGGCGCCTTTGATGTGCCCAAGCAGCCTGTTGAGAGTGCCACTTATCTGAAACTGGGTGGTTCGAAGGGTTTTGTTTGTACGCCAGTGAAAGCACCTGACGAAATGAGCTTTCGCGAATTGTCAAATGAGCAATATGCCGGCCTGGTCGTTTTGCTCAATCAATTCCGCAAAGAATCGACCGCCTATCTTCCGCGCCCCTATCCGCAATTCACCAATGAATGGGGCACTTATGATCATCTGGCGCGTGTGCGCGAATGGTCGTCGGCGGGGAGTGCGGAATAATGGCCTTGCGTCATGCCATACCACCCAAGACGTTAGAGGATCAGCTGCGGGCCTCTGACCCTGCGCTCACCGCTTGGGTGTCAGCTAATGCAGGTTCGGGCAAGACCCATGTTCTCACGCAGCGCGTGATTCGCCTGCTGCTCGATGGCGTACCGCCGTCGAAAATTTTGTGTCTGACTTTTACCAAAGCCGCGGCCGCCAATATGTCGCTGCGCGTCTTCGACACTTTGGCCAAATGGACCTCGCTTGATGATGCCGCGCTTGAGGCTGAGATCCGCAAGACAGGCGCTCCCTTCACGCGTGAGCGGCTGGACTTCGCACGTCGTCTTTTTGCGCGCACAGTCGAGACACCCGGCGGTCTGAAGATTCAAACCATCCATGCCTTCTGCGAACGCTTGCTGCATCTCTTTCCCTTTGAAGCCAATGTTGCTTCGCATTTTCGCGTGATTGAAGATGAGGAGCAGGCAGAGTTTCTCAAAGTTGCGCGTGACGAGGTCTTGACGCAGGCCGGCCACGAAGAAGTTGCGCCCATTGCGAAGGCCCTTGCTCTCATCAGCGGCCAAACAAGTGCGGATGATTTCGACACATTGTTGCGCGACGTCTTGAATAAACGCGAG
The DNA here is from genome assembly GCA_947454485.1 of Beijerinckiaceae bacterium. Lineage (GTDB taxonomy): Bacteria > Pseudomonadota > Alphaproteobacteria > Rhizobiales > Beijerinckiaceae > Terripilifer. The sequence goes on along the minus strand of CANGJJ010000002.1, from coordinate 499,767 downwards.
AGCCTTGCGCGCATTCTGGACTCCTGTGGCGGAGATGTGGATCGCTATTATGAGCGCCTGCGCACAGCGCTCGATATTTCAACCAATCTCAGCGCTGCAGAGCTGGACGACTCTTTGACAGAGGGCGGGATTGATCCCACAAGCTGGCTCGACCTTGCGGCACAGCTCGCCGAGGGCTCAAAAACCGAAAAGGAACGCGCTGCCGATTTTCGCGCAGCATTTAACTCTAAAGGGTCGCGTCGCCGCGAACATTATTTGTCTGTCTTCCTGACTCAGAAGATGACGCCGCGCGCCAGCATCATCACCAAACCTCTCGCCAAGAAAGCGCCCAGCCTTGATGCGCTCTTGCTCAAAGAACAAGAACGCGTCTGCACAGTTCTTGAGACGCGCAAAGCGGTGGCTTGTCTGGAAAAATCTGCCGCGCTCATTCGATTGGGTCAGGCGATCTTGCAGCGTTATGCGCTTGCCAAGCAAATGCGCGGCGTACTCGATTTTGAGGATCTGATCGAGACAGTCCGGCGCTTATTGCTACAGACATCGCCAGGATGGGTTTTGTTCAAACTCGACTCCGGCATTGACCATATCCTCGTTGATGAGGCGCAAGATACGTCCCCGGCGCAATGGCATATTCTTAAAGCTCTCGCCGAAGAATTTATGGCTGGCCAAGGCCAGCGAGAAGTCAAGCGCACATTCTTTGCGGTGGGTGACGAGAAACAGTCGATCTACTCTTTTCAAGGCGCGGATCCGGCTGAATTTGAAAATATGCGTCAGCATTTCGAAACCCAATGCCGCAATGCGAAATTGGATTTTGCTCTTGTTCCACTGCAGCTCTCCTTCCGATCTGCGCCGGGGATTTTGCGCGCTGTCGATTCTGTCTTTGCCCATGAGGTGAATCGCAAAGGCTTGACCAGCGACAATGTCGCGACCGTTCACATGGCGCTCAAACATGACCTGCCCAGTGTCGTCGAGCTTTGGCCGCGCATTGAAGGACGGGACGGCGAGGAAGAGCGTGACTGGCAGTTGCCGCTGGATGTGAAGGATAAATATGATCCCTCCTCAATCCTCGCCAAACGCATTGCCTTTGTGATCAGCCGCTGGCTGGCACCACAATCACCCGAACGGGTGAGCGATGAACATGGCCGCGCGCGTCATATTCGCCCCGGCGATATTATGATTCTGGTACGCCGACGGAACGCCTTTTTCGATTCAGTCATTCGCGCTTTGAAAGAAAGCGATGTGCCGGTTGCGGGCGCTGACCGTTTGCAATTGCTCGACAGTATTGCTGTGATGGATTTAATAGCGGCTGGCAAAACAGCATTGCTGCCGGAAGATGATCTTTCGCTTGCCTGCGTCCTCAAATCACCACTCATCGGCTTGAATGATGATGATTTGTTGGCGCTTGCCCCTGAACGTAAGGGCAGCCTCTTCGAGGCTCTCGCCCAATCGGACGAAACAAGACATCAACAGGCCTTCGCACGAATCAGCGAATGGCGCGTGCGCGCGCAGGCGGGAGGGCCCTTCCATTTCTATGCGCATTTGCTCGGTGAAGATGGTGGACGACGCGCGATTCAAAAGCGCCTGGGACCAGAGGCACGCGACGCGATGGATGAGTTTTTAAAACTCGCCCTTGATCATGAGCAGCGTCATGTGCCCTCGCTGCAGACCTTTCTGCATGATCTGCAAGACATCAGCATCAAGCGCGATATGGAGGCTGCCAGCAATAGTGTGCGCGTCTTGACGGTTCATGCCGCCAAAGGGCTTGAGTCAAAAATTGTTCTGCTGCCTGACACCTGCCGGATTAAGAATGCGCAGCATGAACCCAAGCTCTATTCACTCGAGGCCAATCCCGAACCCCTGATCGTCTGGAGCCCTTCGAGCAGTGCAGATCCTGCACCGGTGAGCATTCTGCGCGAGGCCGAACGCGATCGGGAGGCCGAAGAATATCGGCGCCTGTTCTATGTCGCGATGACCCGTGCAGAAGAGCGCCTTTACATCATGGGCTATCACGGCACGAAACAGCCTGAACAAGATTCGTGGTATTTTATGGCGCAGCGCACTCTGTCAGAGCTGATGCAAAGCGTTCCGTCACTTTGGGATCAAACCGAGGATGTACTACGGCTGACTGATGGCGCGCCGCTGATTGAAGCAGATGATGATCACATTGCCCCAGCAGCACAGCCCGCAGCGCCCAAATGGTTGCTGAGCGCAGCTCCGCGCGAAGCGCCCGTTGTCGCGCCCATTCGTCCGTCTTCTGCGCTTGATGCTGCCGACATGGATCCGCAAAGCGAAGATGCTCGCGCGTTCCGTGCCCATGCGCTGCAAGCGGGCCGTATGACGCATGAATTGCTGCAGCATCTGGGCGGTCTGCCTGCAGCCCAACGTATGGGCGCTGCGCAACGCTATATCGCGCGGCGCGGCATGAGTCTGCCGGAGGATTTGCGCGCGCGCGTCTTGCGTGAAGTGTTCGATGTATTGGAGGAGCCGACGCTTGCGCCACTCTTTGCGCCGGGCTCACGCGCAGAGGTTTCGCTTGGCGGGGATATCGTCATTCGGGGCAAGGCACGGCCTATCCTTGGCCAGATCGACCGTCTGGCGCAGAGTGAGGACTGCGTCCTGATTGCAGATTTCAAAACCGGCAAAGTGGCTGAAGGCGCGCTACCCGTGGCTTATGCCGCGCAGCTCGCGCTCTATCGCCTCGCCTTGCAGCAGATCGATCCCACCAAAACAGTGCGCGCCTTTTTGGTTTGGACGGCAGGGCCGCGCATTGACGAGATCACGCCAGAAATGGCCGAGGCTGCGCTCGCTGCGCTTTAATGCGCCTCGTCCCAGTTATTGGCAGCACGCGCATCCACTTGTAGCGGCACTTTGAGCTGGATCGCAGGATGAGGCGCATCGACCATGACCTGACGCACAACTGCGATTGTCTGTTCAATCTCTGTCTCAGGCACTTCGAACACCAATTCGTCATGCACCTGCAGCAGCATTTGCGCATTCAATTTGGCGCGCATCAAAGCCTCATCCATGCGCACCATGGCGCGGCGGATGATGTCAGAGGCCGAGCCTTGAATCGGTGCATTGATGGCGGCACGTTCATTGAAGGCACGTTCTGAGGGATTGGATGCATTGATGCGCGGATAATGGCATTTGCGCCCGAAGATCGTCGTCACATACCCCTGATCGCGACAGGCTTTCTTGGTGCTTTCCATATAGTCGCGAATACCGGGGAAGCGCTCGAAATATTTCTTGATATAGGCGCCAGCTTCTTCACGCGGAATGCCGAGCTGATTGGCAAGACCGAAAGCTGAAATGCCATAGATGATGCCGAAGTTGATCGCCTTGGCTCTGCGACGCACTTCAGAGGGCATATCTTTGATCGGCACATTGAACATTTCAGAGGCTGTCATGGCGTGAATATCGAGCCCGTCTTCGAAAGCTTTGCGCAGCTGCGGAATATCGGCGATATGCGCAAGAACGCGCAATTCAATCTGCGAATAATCCGCTGACATCAGCTTGTGGCCAGAGGTGGGCACAAAGGCTGCGCGGATCTTGCGCCCCTCTTCATTGCGCACGGGGATGTTTTGTAGATTGGGCTCAGAAGATGACAAGCGGCCTGTGGTCGTTGCTGCAAGCGAGAAGCATGTATGCACGCGCTTGGTGCGCGGATTGACATGATTGGGTAGCGCATCCGTATAAGTCGACTTCAGCTTTTGCAGCTGACGCCAATCCAGAATACGCGCGGGCAGATCATGGCCCTGTTCAGCCAATTCATCGAGCACGCTGGCCGAGGTTGACCATGCCCCGGTCGCTGTCTTTTTGCCGCCGGGCAGTCCCATTTTACCAAACAGAATATCGCCGAGCTGTTTGGGCGAACCCAGATTGAAACTCTCGCCAGCAAGCTCATAGATCTCAGCTTCAAGACGCGCCATGCTTTGCGCAAATTCACCCGACAGGCGCGAGAGAATCTGTCGGTCAATCGCGATGCCGCGCTGTTCCATTCTTGCCAGCACATCAACCAAGGGGCGCTCGAGTGCCTCATAGACATGGGTCATATGTTCGGCTGCCAGACGCGGCTTCAGCACGCGCCACAGGCGATGGGTGATATCTGCATCTTCGGCCGCATATTCGGCAGCTTTATCGACAGGCACACGCGCAAATCCGATAAAGTTTTTACCTGTGCCAGCAACTTCGCCAAAAGGAATACAGCTATGGCCGAAGAATTTTTGCGCCAATTCATCCATGCCGTGGCCATTGCGCCCTGCATCAAGCACATAAGACATGAGCATCGTGTCATCGAAAGGATGCAGAACAATTCCATGCTGGCGAAAGATCTGCCAATCGAATTTGGCATTCTGCAAAATCTTCAACACGCCGGGTGATTCCAGCAGCACTTTGAGTTTGTCGATGACAGGCTGCAACGGCAGCTGATTGGGCGCCAAAGCATCGCCGCCAAATAAATCACCCGATCCTTGCGAGCGATGGCCAAGCGGAATGTAGCAACCATGACCGATGGAATGGGAGATTGAGACGCCGACAAGTTCGGCTGTCATCGGGTCCAGACCCGTTGTCTCCGTATCCACTGCAACGACACCCGCCTCCATCGCTTTTGCGATACAGGCATCAAGCGCATCAAGCGTGGTGATGATCTCATATTGCGCCCGCTCGATCTTGGTTGCAGCGGCCTCTTTGAGACGCGCGGCTGCAAGGGCTGCAGGCGATGATACGGGATCGGTACCAGCGGGCGCAGAGCTTGCTTCTGCCTGCACGACTGGCTCGGGCAGATCAGTGCGCAATTCGCCATTGCGACTGCGCCATCCACCGGGGCCCAGCAAAGCAGGATCAGGATCAATCTGCGATGCATCCATCTCATAGATGTCGGCAGCGCGTTTGGTGATCGTGCTGAATTCCATCGCTTTCAAAAAGGCGATGAGATCGCGCGGCTCTGGTTGATGCAGACCCAAATCATCCAGCGGCACAGCGAGCGGCACATCGGTGCAGAGCTCAACGAGCTTTTTCGAGACGCGGATCAGTTCGACACTGTCGGGGCTCGTCAAAGTCTCGCGGCGCTTGGGCTGTTTGATCTCACCAGCACGCGCCAGCAATGTATCAAGATCGCCATATTCATTGATGAGCTGCGCAGCGGTTTTAATGCCGATGCCCGGAGCGCCGGGGACATTATCAGTCGAGTCACCCGCCAGCGCCTGCACATCGACGACTTTGTCCGGCGTCACGCCAAAATAATCGACGACTTCAGCCTCACTAATGCGCCGCTCTTCGCGCGCCCCCGCATTGCCGGCTGTGCCGGAGGCCGGATCAAACATCGCAACGCCCGGACCGATGAGCTGCATGAGATCTTTATCGGCCGAGATGATCAGCACATCAGCGCCGCGCGCACGCGCTTCTTTCGCATAAGTGGCGATGAGATCATCCGCCTCATAGCGATCTTGCTCGACGGGGATGAGGCCGAAGGCGCGCACTGTTTCGCGCATCAGCGGAAATTGCGGGATCAGATCTTCAGGCGGCTCGCTGCGATTGGCTTTGTAAGCAGGATAGAGCTCCTTGCGAAAGGAGTTCTCGGATTTATCGAAGATGATCGCCAGATGGGTGGGCTTGATGCCCGCAGCGCCTTCGCGAATGAACTGAAACAGCTTCGTGCAAAACAAACGCACTGCGCCCGTTGGCAGGCGGTCACTGCGGTAGTTGTATTTCTGGTCCTGACGGATCGACTGGAAATAAGCGCGGAATACGAAATTCGACGCATCGACCAGAAAAACATGGTCGCCGGGCTTCACGGTGCGAGGTGTCAGGCTCATGGGTCCACATAGGTTTGCAAGCGGGCCGACCTTACTGCCCCGCAAGACTGAATGCCATGGCCTCTAGGGCGCCACCAACCGTTTCCGTGCGCGCCGACGCGCCAGCCACAGAAGAAGCAAGGCGGGAATGACAGGGATAAAGGCCCCGCGCTGGCCCAGAACGCTCGATGTGACCGCCACCGCCCAGCACAAAGCGAAGAGATGCTCGAAGAGGGCAACCAGTTTGGAGGGCGCATGGCGGCGCATGAGATCCTCACGCCGCCCCGGCAGGGGATTCCAGACATTCAGCATGGCGGTGGAGGCTGCCGCCGCGCAGGCAAAGACCGCCGTCAGAAGGGCGTTTTTGGGCTCATAAAGGCCAAGCCAGATGATGGGTACCAGCAGAACGATCGCCAAAGGCATGGCGATGGCCTCCAGCTTGTGGCGCTCGAGTTGCTGGCGTGGCACGGGCGCACTCGCCATCAAATCGGGCGCATCTTCACTCGACAAAGCAAGCCAGCTGAGTGCGGCCGAGAGATGGCAAGCGATCATCACCACGGTCGGCGCGATGGCGACCGCCATGGGCTGATCATCTGGCCCACCCGCCCAGATGATGAAGCTGATCGGCGCCGTATAGGCCATCTGCAAAAAGAGTTGCGACATGGCCGCATGGTCGCGGCCCAGAAGCTGCAGTTCTTTGCGGCGAATGGCAGAGGCAACGCCCACCCGAAAAGCCGCATCGCGGCGCGATTGATTGGCACTGCCGAGCGATGTCGCATGGCCCGCTGACAAAACAGCACTGCGCAAAAACATCGGACCCAGCGCAACCGCTACCAGCAAATAGCCCGCGATGCAGACAAGCGACCACAGCAGGAGATCTTGCCAATTGCCGGAGGCTGCGCGCACGGGCAGCCACATCCAGCTGTCGCGATCATCGAGAAACTCGCCCCAGCCCGGCACGCGAATGACGGACATGATTTTGATGCGGTGACGCTCGGGGATGATCTGCAACAACTGCAAGCCGAGAATAAAAATCGAGGCAGTGATGGTGGACACGATCTGCGCGACAAAATGCGTACGGCGCGGGCCAAAAATGGCAAAGAGCCCGATGGTCATCGCAAGACCAATCGCGGTTGCAAGCAAAGCTGAGGTGAAAATCACGACATAGATGGCAAGCCAGCCAACACCCGCTTGCCATGCCAGAATATTGGCGATGGGGGTCAGAAAAATGCCGATGGAGATGGTCGATTCAATCGTCATGGCCAGACTATGGGAGGCTGCAATCCGGCGCGCGGATGTTGGCGACGAGAGCAAGAGATCAAGATCGCCGGAGGAATAAAGCAAGCGCGCTGATTGGCTGATGCCTTGCGAGATCTGCCAGGGAATGACGAACATCACGCCATTGGCGACCGCCAATGCAATACCGCCCACACCCACATCGCGCATGATGCTGAAGCCCAAGGGTGCTGCAAGCAGATGCAGTCCGGCAAAAATCGACACCATGATGAGTGCGATTTTGACTGGTGAGCGATTGCCGAAGAAAGAACGCGCGCGCCGCCACATCAAAACAAGATCATGGCGCACGAGCCAGAGCAGAGAGCCGGGTGCGAGCGTCATGGCTGCGGCTCCAATGTACCGGTCAATGTCAGGAACACATCTTCCAACGACTGGCCAGCCTGACCTGTGCGCGCTTTCAACTCCTCGAACGTGCCTTCGGCGCAAAGTTCACCCTTATGGATGATGCCAATGCGTGAGGCGAGGCGCTCGGCAACCTCCAGAATATGGGTGGTGAGAATGACAGTGCGACCATTTTTGACGCGCGCAACGAGAAGATCTTTCACCTGCCGCGCAATGGCCGCATCAAGCCCTGTCAAAGGCTCATCGAGCAGGAGCAACATCGGATCGTGAATGAGCGCCCCGGCGAGACAGACTTTCTGCTTCATACCGCGCGAAAAACTCTCGCAGCGCATATGGCGATGCGGCCACATCTCCAAAACTTCGAGTAGCTCACGCGCGCGGCGCATCGCCTCCTCAGGCTCCACGCCCCACAGACCTGCGACGAATTCCAGATATTCCATCGGATCGAGTTTACCATAGAGCATGGGCTCATCAGGTAGCCATGCGGTGATGCGTTTGGCAGCGATCGGATCTTGGCGCGCATCGACACCAAAGATGGAAAGCTCGCCTTCGTCAGGCGACAGCAATCCGGCGATCATGCGCAAGGTGGTTGTCTTGCCCGCGCCATTGGGGCCGAGGAGCGCATAAAATTCGCCGGGCTGGATGGTCAGATCGAGCGCGCTGACAGCTCTTTTGCCTTCAAATGTTTTGGTGAGTGCGCGCAATTGCAGCGCGGGCGCCTGTTGAAAAGAGGACATGAAAAAGCCTTTGGGTCGCAATCAATGAGCAAAGCATAGACCGCGCGTGCAAGGCTTTCACGCTTTTTCAGTCGGGTAGCGTACCGTTTTCGGTAAGTACCTGACCTGCAAGGTAAAGCGAGCCTGCAATGAGCACACGCAGCGGCGTCTTGGCCTGTCTGCGCCCCAGATTTTCGAGTGCTGAACGAAAGTCTGCTGCCACCTGCGCCTGCAGTCCCACACTGCGTGCAGCCTCTGCCACATCTGCAGCGGGGCGCGAGGCTTGCTCACCGGGAACCGGCACAGCCACCACCTCATCCACAAGCCCTGCAAAGGGGCTCAAAAATCCTGCTGTGTCTTTGGTGGAAAGCGTCCCGCAAATCATGACAAAGGGGCGCGGTGCGCGGCGTGCCAGATCGCGCATGGCAGCAGCCAGAACAGCCCCACCTGCTGCATTGTGACCACCGTCGAGCCAGAGCTCTGCGCCGTCTGGCAGAAGCGAGAGCAAATGTCCGTGGGTCAGATGCTGCATACGCGCAGGCCATGAGACGCTGCGCAGTCCCGCTTCGATCTGCTGCGCTGTGATCGCGGGCGCGAATTGGCGCAAGGCAGCGATCGCGGTTGCTGCATTGCTGATTTGATGCGCGCCGAGCAAACGCGGCAGTGGCAAATCAAGAAGCCCCGCGCCATCTTCAAAGACAAAGCGTCCGCGCTCTTCGCGTCCTTGAAAGTCTTGCCCGGCAAAAAAGGCGGGCGCCTGTTTTTGGCGCGCGACCTCTTCAATCACATCGCGCGCAGCCTCGACCTGTTCACTCACGACCACCGGCACATGCGGCTTGATGATGCCCGCTTTCTCGAAGGCGATCTTGTCGACGCTAGGCCCTAGAAATTCGACGTGGTCGATGGAGACCGGCGTGATGATACTCAGCGCAGGGGCTTGAATGACATTGGTCGCATCAAAGCGACCGCCGAGGCCCACTTCCAGCAAGAGCACATCGGCAGGCGTCTCGTGAAAGAGTTTGAAGCCGACAGCAGTGATGACTTCAAAGACGGTGATGGGCGCATCATCATTGATGCGCACGACCTCGTTCAAAGCCTCAACCAGTTGCTCTTCACTAACAAGGCGACCGGCAAGACGATAGCGCTCGTGATAGCGGCACAGATGCGGGGATGTATAGACATGAACGCGCTTGCCCATGGCCTCGAGCATGGCGCGCAGAAAGGCTGTCGTGGAGCCTTTGCCATTGGTGCCCGCAATATGGATGACCGGGGGCAATGCCAGATGTGGATTGCCCATGCGCGCCAGCAAGGCCTCGAGCCGCCCGAGCGACAGGTCAATCTTCTTCGGGTGAAGCGAGAGCAGGCGTTCGAGAATCTGCTCTGATTCAGACATGGAGGATCAGGCGGCCTTATCCGTGCGCGTCTTCATGAGAAGATTGCACAGACGAGCAAGCGTATCGCGCATCTGCACACGCGGCACGACCATATCGACCATGCCATGTTCTTTCAGATATTCGGCGCGCTGGAAGCCTTCGGGCAGACGCTCACGAATGGTCTGCTCAATGACGCGGGCGCCGGCAAAGCCAATCACGGCGCCGGGCTCTGCAATATGGATGTCGCCGAGCATCGCATAAGAAGCGGTCACACCACCGGTCGTGGGATTGGTGAGAACAACGATATAAGGCAGCTTGGCTGCGCGCAGACGCTGGACGGCAACGGTCGTGCGCGGCATCTGCATCAAAGAGAACATACCCTCTTGCATGCGCGCACCACCCGAGGCGGTGAACATGATGAAGGGGGCTTTGCGCGCCACAGCTTCATTCATACCGGTGATGATGGCTTCACCTGCGGCCATGCCCAGCGAGCCGCCCATGAAATCAAAATCCTGCACACCCGCCACAACCGCCATACCATCGAGCTTGCCAGCGGCGAGCTTCACAGCATCAACACTGTTGGTCTTGGCGCGATAGTCTTTCAGGCGGTCCGTATAGCGCTTCACATCGCGAAACTTCAGCGGATCGAGCGGCACGTCTGGCGTGGCGATGGAGTCATATTTTGCGCCATCAAAGAGCGTATCAAGACGCAGCTTCACTGGCATGCGCATGTGATGACCAGAGCTTGGCACCACATAGAGATTGGACTCGAGATCTTTGTGGAAGACGAGCTCGCCGCTCTCGGGGCATTTCACCCAAAGATTTTCAGGCGTCTCGCGCCGCAGAAAGGAGCGGATCTTTGGCGGGACGACATTCGACATCCAGTTCATGGCAAAGTTGCCGCTGTCCTGATCATCGTTCATTTGGCAGCTCCCTTGCGTGCCGCAGCAACGCCGCTGGCAATGTCAGAGACAAGTGCGGTGACGGCTGCAACCGTGGTCGCGGTTGCTTGGTCATGGGCATCGAGCGAGCGCTTCAACGCGTCAACAAGCGCGGTGCCAACCACGACACCATCGGCATGTTGTGCGATCTCTTGCGCGCTGGCGGCATTCTTCACGCCAAAGCCAACTGCGACGGGCAATTGCGTATGGCCCTTGATACGTGCAACTGCAGAGGCGACCTTTGAATAGTCGGGCGTTGCTGCACCGGTGATGCCGGTGATCGAGACGTAATAGACAAAGCCCGATGTGTTGGTGAGCACTTTGGGCAAGCGCTTATCATCCGTCGTGGGCGTTGCCAGACGAATGAAATTGAGGCCCGCCTTCATCGCAGGCACGCACAGCTCCGCATCTTCTTCAGGCGGCAAATCGACAACGATCAAACCATCGACGCCAGCTTTTTTGGCATCTTCGAGGAAGCGCTCGACGCCATAAACATAGATCGGATTGTAGTAGCCCATGAGAACGATGGGCGTATCAGCATTGCCGCTGCGGAAGTCGGCCACGAGCTTCAGCGTCTTCTTCAGCGTCATGCCGGCTTTGAGCGCGCGCAGGCCGGCCGCCTGAATGGAGGGGCCATCGGCCATCGGGTCGGTGAAGGGCATGCCGACTTCGATCACATCCGCCCCCGCGCCCGGCAGGGCGGCAATGAGCTGGAGCGAGGTCTGCGGATCGGGGTCCCCTGCCATGAGGAAGGTCACGAGGGCCGCGCGGCCCTCAATGCGCAGATCGGCGAAACGGCGGTCGATGCGTGTTGTCATGATGGGCAGCCGTTACCACGAAATGGCAGAAAGGGGAAAGCGCCAGAGGCCCAGAAAGCAAAAGGCCGGGCGCAAAGCCCGGCCTGATAGGGGGTGCCTGACCCGTTACGGATTGGGCAGGGGCGCGGGGCTGGAGGCCAGCGAGCGCAGATAAGCGATGATGTCGGCGCGCTTGGCCGGATCCTTCTCACCCGCATAGGACATCTTGGTGTTAGCCACGAAGCCCTTGGGATTAGTGATGAATTTGTTCAGGGACTCATAGTCCCAATTGCCGCCATGGCCCTTCATCGAGTCCGAATAGCCATAGCCGGTGGAGCCGATCTTGCGGTTCACAACGCCATAGAGGTTCGGGCCGGTGGGCTTCACCGAGCCGCCAGCATCAAAAGTGTGGCAGGTAGCGCAGGCCTTGATGAGGTTCTCGCCCTTCTTGGCGTCTGCCTTGGCGAGCAGCACCGGGAGGGGCTCAGAGGTCGCCGCAGCGGCGGGAGCGCCAGCCTTGGCCTCTTCAGCCGCCGGCAGGTCATAGCCGGGCTTGGCGGGGCGATGGGTGGCAAACAAGGCGTCAGAGAAGATGCCAAGGCCCATCACGAAAAGCAGCGTGCCGAGCACGGCGCCAGCCATTTTGTTAAATTCGAAGGAATCCATGCCTCTGGGCTCCGCTGTCAGCCATTTCCGCGCCCAACATATGCTGGTCGCGCCAACCCGCGCAGGCAAGCCTCATGGGCTCATCTGCAGGACGGCGTCTGATTACCCGCTTTGCGCCCCGCTTGGCAACACGTATAAGCGGCGGCCACTTGCTACTTTTTGACGCCGGATCTCCGCGAGCCCTTCGAGACGACCATGAGCGCCATAGTTCTTATCCCTGCCCGCATGGCCTCCACCCGCCTGCCGAACAAGCCCTTGGCCGATATTGCGGGCGCCCCCATGATCGTTCAGGTCTGGCGGCGCGCCATGGAAGCCAAGATTGGCGAGGTCGTCGTGGCCGCAGATTCCCCGGAAATCATTGCCGCCGTTGAGGCCGCCGGGGGCCGGGCGGTCCTGACTGGCCAGCATCACCAGTCGGGCTCTGACCGAATTTTTGAGGCGCTGAATCTGGTCGATCCCGAGCATCGCCATGATGTCGTCGTCAATGTGCAGGGCGATCTGCCCACCGTTGAGCCCGAAACGGTCCGCGCCGCTGCCCGCCCGCTCCAGGACGCCTCTGTGGATATCGCCACGGTCTGCGCTGAGATCAGCCGCGCTGAAGAGCGCACCGACCCCAATGTGGTGAAAGTGGTGGGCACGCCCATCGGCCCCGGCCTGATGCGCGCGCTCTATTTCACCCGCGCCACCGCCCCCCATGGGGATGGCCCGCTGTGGCACCATATCGGCCTTTATGCCTATCGCCGTGCCGCGCTTAAGCGCTTCGTCAGCCTGCCGCCGTCCACTCTGGAACAGCGCGAAAAGCTCGAGCAGCTGCGCGCGCTGGAAGCGGGGATGCGAATCGACGTTGCACAAGTGGGCGAAGTGCCGCTTGGTGTAGATACGCCCCATGATTTGGACCGCGCCCGCGCCATGCTGGCGGTTCGCTGAGGAGACCATCCGTGAAAAAGCTCATCGCCTATCAGGGAGAACCCGGCGCCAATTCGCATATTGCGTGCCGCGATGTTTATCCGGACTGGGAGCCTTTGCCCTGCGCGAGCTTTGAAGATGCCTTCACTGCGATCTGCGATGGCACAGCGGATCTGGGCATGATCCCGATCGAGAATTCGATTGCAGGCCGCGTTGCTGACATTCACCACTTCCTGCCCGAAGCAGGGCTGCACATTATCGGCGAATATTTTCTGCCGATCCATTTTCAGCTGCTCGCTCTGCCGCAGGCTGATTTGTCGACCATTAAATCGGTCTATAGCCATGTGCATGCGCTGGGCCAATGCCGCAAGATCATCCGCGAGCTGCATCTCAAGCCAGTTGTGACAGGCGACACAGCTGGTTCAGCGCGCGAAGTGGCTGAGTGGAAAGATGTAACGCGCGCCTCGCTCGCTCCCGCACTCGCCGCTGATATTTATGGTTTGAAGACACTGGCAACAGATGTCGAAGATGAGAAGCACAATACAACGCGCTTCATCATTCTCTCACGCACACCACAATGGGCGCCGCAAGGCACGACCAATATTGTCACGACCTTCCTCTTCCGCGTGCGCAATGTTCCTGCCGCGCTCTATAAGTCGCTGGGTGGTTTTGCCACCAATGGCGTCAATATGACGAAGATCGAAAGCTATATGGTGAACGGTGAATTCGCCGCCACCCAGTTCCTTGCTGATGTCGATGGCCATCCTGATGATCCGGCCATGCGCAATGCTCTTGAGGAGCTCGCTTTCTTCTCGCGCGAAGTGAAGATCTTGGGCGTTTATCCCGCGCATCCCTTCCGCATCGAAACGCAGAAGGCCGCCGAATAATCAGGCCTCGGCTTTGACCTCAAGCGCGGCAGCCCCTCGCCGCGCCAAGAGTGCAGAGCCGAGCCAGCCCAGCGCGAACACGCCGACCATGACGAAGCCGAGCAAGGCCATTGCGTCATTGGCGCGCGCCATGACATCCCAGATGCCACCACTCAGCGCCAGTTGCTCGCTGAGCAGCGCGAAAGCCTGCAAGCCGCCAATCACAAAAGCGACGAGAACAGAAATCGCGGTGATGACGAGATTATAGGTGAGCTTGCGCGCAGGATCGACAAAGGCCCAGCCATAAGCGCCCACCATCATCACACCATCAGCTGCATCTGCGAGCACCATGCCGGCGGTGAAGAGCAGCGGAAAGCTCATGATCTGCCACAGCGCCACACTGTCCGACATATTGGCAGCTGACACGCCAAACAGGCTGATGGTGGTTGCCGTATCAAAACCAAGGGCAAACAAGAAGCCGAGCGGATACATATGCCACGGCTTGCTGATGAGGCCGAAGAGCGGGCGCAACAAACGCGCAAGAAAGCCACGCTTGGCAAGATGACGCTGGGTTGCTTCATCATCGGGCAGGCCATGGCGGCGCGCATGACGATGCGCGGTCCACACATTCACCAGCACGGCAAGATTGAACAGGCCGATCAGAATGAGAAAGCCGGTGGAGACCGCAGGTCCAATGATGCCGCCCACTTCGGCAAAGCTCTCGAACTGGTCTTTCAAAGCTGCCGCCGAGGCGGCGAGCAGGGCGGCTGCCAGAATCACGATGGTGGAATGGCCGAGCGCGAACCACAGACCAACGCTCAGTGGCTGCTGGCCATCCTGCATCAGTTTGCGGGTCACATTGTCGATGGCAGCGATATGGTCAGGGTCGATGGCGTGACGCAGGCCCAGAACCCAAGCCAGAAAGGCCGTGCCAAGCAGAACAGGCTGATTGTGAAAAGCCGCGAGTGCCCAGAGCCAAGCCAGAAGATTGGCGGCGAGCAGAGCAATCGAAAGGCTTTTGATGCGCCCTGAAAGGGCCGCGGGCAGGCCTGTCACAGCCGACATCATATCCTCATAGCCGTTGAAAACCCGCAAGGCAGGCGGCTTGACTTTAATGCGGCCCGACCAGCGGGCGCAATGAAAATAATCACTTTTGGAAGTTTTTGCATAACGACTGAGGCGCGGCCGCGACCGCACAACACAGAGGCCCTCAGCCTGCTTGGGCCGTCGCGCTCAAAGCCTGCGGGGCTTGATCGCTATGCAGCGACTCCATGGTGGAGCTTGCGCCGCGCAGGAAGCTGCTCACATGCAGACGAATGGCAGAGGCTGCATCTTCGCTGGCATGGACGTGGAGGATCTCGGACCGCAGACTATGGAACAAGATAGCAGCGTGAAGGCCCAGCACCATTTCGCGCTCGCCGACCATCACCGGCTTTTGCGCCAGAGCGGGCAGGCTTGATTGGGTGCGTAATGCATCCACCACCGGGCCCACAACCCGCGTCAACAACACATTGACGAGCTGCGTGGGGAGCGGCCAACCATCAAGCGCTGCACGCAAGAACAAGCGCAGGCTGATGCCATTCTCGTCCTGGTTGTAGCGCTGGTAGAAAGCGACCAGCCGATCTTCGAGCGAGCGGGTGCGGTCACTTAGCCCATCGGCAAAATCCATCTGCAAACGGTCGGCAAAGACTTTGTCGAAAATGGCTTGAAGCAAAGCTTCTTTCGACTCGTAGTATTTGTACAGCAGAGCTTGGCGCACACCCAGACGATCCGCGAGGTCACGGGTCGAGGCAGAGAAACCTTGCTCGGCAAAGAAAACAGAGGCTTCGTTGAGAATGGTTGCGCGACGTTCGCCGGCGGGCAAACGGCGTGCGCGCAAACGCTGCGGCGCCATTTCCTGCTCTTCAAGATTGCCGTTCATCGCTGACGAGTCCGGCTGATCAGAGGTCATATATTTGATCCAGACGCCTAGTGCTGCATATGAGCGCAAATAAGGGGCTAAATTCCTTATTGCACAAAATGGCTAGTACCATCTGTGGCAGAGGCGTCGCAACAAAGGTTTGCGGTAAAGCTTATATTTTATTGATTCCAGTTTAGCCTGCGATCACTAGCGACGCGCCTTTTCGAATTGGTCGAATGCTTGTCTCGTGTCTGCAATAGCTGCAACTTAACTGTTGGCATTGACCCATGTGTGCAACAAGGTCCGTGCAATGGCGATCGGTTGCGCTGCACCAAGTTGTTGCGGATGTTCACCATTCAACATCTGCCGCACTTCATCCCGCGAGAACCAACGCGCATCTTCAAGCTCGGTTCGGTCAACAATAACCTCATCCGATAAAGCTTCGGCAAAGCAACCCACCATAAGTGTCGCAGGAAATGGCCAAGGTTGAGATGCAAGATATTTGACACGGCCAATCTTCACGCCGGACTCTTCCATGATCTCGCGGCGCACCGCCTCTTCGAGAGTTTCGCCCGGCTCCACAAAGCCCGCGAGTGCTGAATACATGCCGGTGGTGAAACGCGCCTGCCGACCCAGCAAACAGCGATCGCCCCGCAGGGCCAGCATGATCACCACCGGATCTGTGCGCGGAAAATGCTGCGCCTTACAGGCGTTACATTCGCGCTTCCAGCCTGCACTTTTGACCTCAGTGGGCTGGCCACAGGTCGAGCAAAAACGATGGCGCATATGCCAGAAGAGCAAGCTCTTGGCCTGCGCCAAGGTTGCCAGCACCTCACGCGGCAGGCGCCGCTGCACGGCAAGGCTCCGCAGATCCTGCAAGAGCAGCTCGGGGCGGCCGGGGATGGCGAGCGGATCGCCAGAGGCCAGAGTGGCCTCAAAGAGAGTGGCAAAGAGCGGGCCTTTCTCGTCCTGCCCCAGAAGGGCAATTTCCCGCGAGGGGCCAAAATCGCGGGTCTGAGCGAGGGTGAAATGGGGGTCGAGCGGATCGGCCTTCAAAACCGGAATATCGCCTGCAAAAACGAGGCTGCGGGCCTTGGGATCGGCAGCAAAAGCGGCGATCTGATCGGGCTGGTCGCGCAGATTCGACAGCCGGTCCAGCGGATTGCCGGAAAAGCCGACAAGGGCCGACAGGTCGTCAACAAACAGATTGCTCATCGTATAAGGCTCCGCAGCAGTCCTGTGCTATCTAGCACAGTCACAGCGCCCCCGCGCGGGGCCCGCCAGCGGACGGATGGGATGACCAGCGAAGACGCCATTGAAAGCTTGAAACAAGGCCCTGTGCTCGTCACCGGCACGGCCGGCTTCATCGGCTTTCATGTGGCGCGCCGCCTGCTGGAGGCTGGTTGCCAGGTCGTGGGTTTCGACAATGTGAATGCCTATTACGATGTGCGTCTGAAAGAGGACCGGCTCGCGCAATTGCGCCAGCATCCCAATTTCAGCTTCGTGAAAGGCGATCTGGCCGACCAGCACAGCGTCGCGCAGGTCTTTGCGCAGGCCAAACCGCTGCATGTGGCCCATCTGGCTGCCCAAGCGGGCGTGCGCTATTCGCTGCAAGCCCCGCAAGATTATGTCGCGGCCAATCTCGTTGGTTTCTTCCATATTCTGGAGGCCTGCCGCAGCGCATCGGTGCGCCATCTCGTCTATGCCTCATCAAGCTCTGTCTATGGCGCGCAAACGCGCCAGCCCTCATCCGTGACGCAGTCGGTGGACCATCCCGTCTCGCTCTATGCGGCGACGAAAAAGAGCAATGAGCTGATGGCCCATAGCTACAGCCATCTCTATCGCCTCCCCACGACGGGCCTGCGCTTTTTCACGGTCTATGGGCCTTGGGGTCGGCCCGATATGGCGCTGTTTATTTTCACCCGTGCCATTCTGGCGGGCGAGCCCATCGAGGTCTTCAACAATGGCCAGATGCAGCGTGATTTCACTTATATCGACGATATTGTGGAAGGCGTGATCCGCACGCTGGCCCATGTGGCCGCGCCAGATCCCCACTGGAATGGCGATGAGCCCAACCCCGCCTCCAGCCATGCGCCATGGCGGATCTATAATATCGGCAATCACCAGCCGGTCGCCCTTCTGGATATGATCGCCATGCTGGAGGCAGCGCTCGGCCGCAAGGCCAAGACCATCCTGCGGCCGCTGCAGCCGGGCGATGTTCTGTCGACCTATGCCGATGTCGAGGCCCTGAAACAGGCGGTCGGCTTTACGCCCTCAACCCCCCTCCAAGAGGGCATCGCCCGCTTTGTAGCTTGGTATCGCGACTATTACGGCGTGTAGCTGAGAGTCGAAAACCCTTGCTCGCGCCTTGCACAAGCCCAGCGTCTGGTCCACATAAGGGGCGGGAGGTTGGCGGTGGACGCACCACTCGCCAACTGGGTCAGGTCCGGAAGGAAGCAGCCCTAACGAGACCGGGCGGGTCTCTGTCCAGCCTCCCACCTTTCGACTGCGTGCGCCAAAGGCGCAGCCCTCAGGACGGCGCCAGATGAGTGATGACCGCAAGCCGGACGCCTCCGCCACCGGCGGGGACGAGCCCTCGCTGGGCCTCGATCTTGGCGCAGCCCCTGCCCCCGCTGAAAAGCCCGGTGCCTATCGCGTCCTCGCGCGCAAATATCGCCCCTCCAATTTCGATGACCTGATCGGTCAGGAGGCCATGGTGCGCACCCTGTCGAATGCGTTCGACATGGACCGCATCCATCAGGCCTATCTGCTGACCGGCGTGCGCGGTGTGGGCAAGACAACGACCGCCCGTATTCTGGCGCGCGCCTTCAACTACGAAATGCCCGCGCAGGGCGGCAAGCCCGCCATCACGCGCCCCACGATTCACATGCCCGAGCTTGGCAATCATTGTCAGGCCATTATCGAGAGCCGCCATATCGATGTGATCGAAATGGACGCTGCCTCGCATACAGGTGTCGATGATGTGCGCGAGATCATCGAGAATGCGCGCTTCCGCCCCGTCATGGCGCGCACCAAAGTCTTCATCATCGACGAAGTGCATATGCTCTCCAAAAGCGCCTTCAACGCGCTGCTGAAAACGCTGGAAGAGCCGCCCGAACATGTAAAGTTTCTCTTCGCAACGACCGAGATCGACAAAGTGCCCGTAACGGTGCGCTCGCGCTGCCAGCGCTTTGATCTGCGCCGTATCGAACCTGATGTTCTCATCAACCATCTCGCGATGATCTGCGAGAAGGAGAATGTGAAGATCGAGCGCGAGGCGCTGGTGCTCATTGCCCGCGCTGCTGAAGGCTCGGTGCGCGATTCTCTGTCGATCCTCGATCAGGCCATTGCGCATGGGTTGAATGCCGGCGCTGAAATGATCGCCGCCAATAGTCTGCGCGAAATGCTGGGCGTTGCTGATCGCTCGCGTGTCATTGATCTGTTCGAATCTGTCATGAAGGGCGATGCGGCCACAGCGCTCGGCATTTTGAAAGATCAATATGACATGGGTGCTGACCCTGCCCATGTGCTGACCTCGCTTGCTGAATTCGTGCATTTCGTCACGCGGCTCAAGCTCGTCCCAAGCGACCGCAATGATTCCTCCGTGAGCCCTGAAGAGGCCAAGCGCGGCAGTGAATTTGCTGCCACTTTGAGCATGCCTGTGCTGACGCGCAGCTGGCAGCTACTCACCAAAGGCATTCACGATATGAAGGACGCCGCGCGTCCTCTCGCAGCTGCTGATATGGTGATCGTGCGCCTGACCTATGCAGCCGATTTGCCAACGCCCGATGATGTCATTCGCCGCCTGCAAAGCGCACCTGCTGGTGAGCCGCGCGCGCCTGCTCCGCGTGGCGGGGGCGGTGGTGGTGGCGCGTCTGCAGCCGCCGTTGCGCGCCCGCTGAGTGCCTCGCCTGCGGCCCATCAAGCCCCGCGCGCGCAAGCCCAAACTGATGCGCAGCCGCGTGTGCGCCTGGCGCGGTTTGAAGATGTTGTCACCTTAGCGCAGGTCAATCGCGACATTCAGCTCAAGATCGCGCTTGAACGTGATGTGCGGCTGGTGCGTTTCGACGAAGGCTCGATTGAATTTTCGCTGGCTCCCGGTTCCTCGCCGCAACTTGCGCAGACTTTGCAGCGTCGCTTGCAGGAATGGACCGGCATTCGCTGGATGGTGGTGATCTCGCGTGAAGAGGGCGCGCCCACTCTCAAGGAACAGGCCGACGCCAAGGCTGAAGTGCAAATGACAGGCGTGCGGGCTCTGCCGCTTGTGCGCAAAGTGCTCGATCACTTCCCCGGCGCAGAGATCATCGCAATCCGCGCGCCCGAGATGGAAGAGCAGCCGACAACGGCGGCCATCGCACCAGAGACCGTCGATGCCAGCGATGACATCGGCTATGCAGATCAGATCTACACTGAAGACGACCTTTGAGGCACTGTCATGAAAGACATTATGGGCATCATGAAGCAGGCGCAGGCGATGCAGTCGCGTATGCAGGAGATGCAGGCCGAGCTTGAAAATATCGAAGTCGAGGGCCAGTCGGGCGGCGGTCTCGTGCGTGTAACGCTCACCGCCAAAGGCGCGATGCGCGGCCTTGTGATTGATGCCTCACTGCTCAAGGCTGATGAAAAAGAGATCGTCGAAGATCTCATCGTCACGGCCCATGAAGACGCGCGCAAGAAGGGCGAGCGCCTGATTGAAGAGAAGATGAAGGCTGTGACGGCAGGTATGCCCCTGCCACCGGGTATGAAGCTGCCCTTCTGATGGCTGAACGCGTCGCGGGTCCAGAGATTGAACGCCTGATCCAGCTGCTCTCGAAGCTGCCTGGCTTGGGGCCGCGCTCTGCACGGCGTGCGGCTTTGCATCTCATCCGCAAGCGCGAAGAGCTGCTCGCACCTTTGTCTGATGCCATGCAGACAGCGCGCGAGCGTATTCTCACCTGCACGACCTGCGGCAATGTCGATACGATCGACCCTTGCACCATTTGCTGCGATAACCGCCGCGATCAGGGCACGCTCGTTGTTGTTGAGACTGTCGCCGATCTATGGGCGCTTGAACGCGCCAGCGCTTTACGCGCGCGCTATCATGTTCTGGGCGGCACTTTGTCGCCACTCGACGGCGTTGGCCCCAAAGACATCAATATCGAAAGCCTGATCACGCGCGTGGGTGAGGGCGAGATCCGCGAAATCATTCTGGCGGTGAATGCCACTGTCGATGGGCAGACGACGGCCCATTATATCACTGACCGCCTTGCTCATCTTGATGTGAAGATCACTCGCCTCGCCCATGGCGTACCGGTGGGCGGTGAGCTTGATTATCTCGATGAAGGTACGCTGGCAGCTGCGATCCGCCAGCGCACCAATTTCTGATCATCAATGCATGCTTTTACCACCGTCCACATTGACGGTTTGGCCGGTCATGTAATCGCTCGCCGCTGATGACAAGAACATCACGGCCCCCACAAGATCTTCGGGATATTGTTCGCGGCCCATGGCGCGGCCTTGCGAATGAACAGCCAGATAATTGCCCGATGAGGTCGCCTGCTGCGTCTCACTCAGCGTATAGCCGGGCGTGATCGCATTGACCGTGATGCCATGCTCGCCCACTTCACGTGACAAAGCGCGGGTCAGGCCAATCACGCCAGCTTTGGATGTTGTGTAATGCAGGCGATTGGGCGCGCCCTCCCAAAAGCGGCTCGACGATATATTGACGATCTTGCCATATTTCTTGTCGCGCATTGTCGGGAAGACCGCTTTGCAGCACAAGAAAATGCCGCGCACATTCACGCCCATCACGCGGTCCCATTCCTCAACTGGAATTTCCATCCAGTTGCGGCGCTCAAGAACGCTCATCAGTGAAGCATTGTTGATCAACACATCGACCGTACCGAAACGCTCAATCGTCGCTGCCACCATCTGCTGCGTCGAGGCCTCATCCGAAACATCCGTGTGAAGGCCGAGCGCTTGACCGCCCTCTGCTTCAATCCCCGCTGCGACCGCTTTGGTAGCCTCGCCATCAATATCGGCGGCGACAATGCGAGCGCCTGCGCGCGCAAATTCCTGCGCATAGACTTTGCCGATACCCTTGCCGCCACCTGTCACGATGACAACGCGGCCGGTGAGATCAAAACGCGGATTGATGGTCATGCAGCAGGCCTCCCTTTATTGTTGAGGCAAGCCTAATCGGCGATCAGGATGCGGGCAAGTCACGAGCATCAGATTTTGGTCGGCCCGCGCGGCAGCGATCCGAACAATATTTCACCTCGTCCCAGACGCGCTCCCATTTCTTGCGCCACACAAAGGGACGCCCGCATGTGAGGCAGGGCTTGCTGGGCAGCTGCGATTTCTTTTGCATCTTCGCCACGATCAGACCCCGCTCACCAGACGATCGGCTTGCCGTGATGATCAAAGAAGCCACCCGTCTGCGACACGTTGAGAGCATTCATCACACCCAAGAGTGACTGCGCCGATTGTTGCGGCGTCTGCACCTCAAGCCCGTCTTTGGCAAAGGGCGAGGACAGATCACTCTGTACGGTGCCTGGATGCAAAGACACACAGATGGCCTGCGGGCGACGGCGACGCAGTTCAATGGCAGCTGTGCGCATCAATTGATTGAGCGCAGCTTTGGAGGCGCGATAGCCATACCAGCCACCCAAATGATTGTCGCCGATACTGCCGACACGCGCGGACAAAGTCGCAAAGAGGCTTTTGCCCTGCGCTGGCAAAATCGGCAGCACATGTTTCATGATGAGCGCCGGACCAATGGCATTGAGCGCGAAGCTGCGCGCGAGCTTGGCGGCATCAAGATCGCGCAGGCTCTTCTCAGGACCTTGTTGGTCGTCATGCAGAAAGCCGGTGGCGTCAATCACCAAACGCAATGGGCCTTGTGCAGCAGCATGTTCAACTGCATGGCGAATGCTCTCTTGATCTGTGAGGTCGAAGCTGGGCGAGCTGCGACGTGACATAGCGCATAGATGCGCGAAATGGCCGCTCATCTCGATCTCATGACAGAGCGCAGCGCCAACGCCGCCGCTCGCACCAAAGACCAATGCGACGCCGTCGCGCTCAAAACTTGTCAGGTCAATCATGACGTGCCTGCCAACGACCAAACCAGCGCGACAGAGTGGGGCGAATGATGAGCGTCATGCGGTAGCCAATTTCGAGCAGCCACATCATGCCCGGCAAGCGCGCGATCTGCGCAGCCCAGTGCCATTGTGGCAGGCTCTCCCATACCGTCACGAAAGCCTCAGCGCCCGACACAAGGGTTCCATCTGTGCGGCGAATGTGAAAGCGCGACAATGCCGCGTCGCGGGTCAAATTTTCGGGCAGCTCAACATCATTGCTCGCGACATCGCGAAAGCAAATGGCCTGCGCCCCTTCGAGTGTTTGATAGTGATTGATCTCGGCGCGGCACAAGGGGCAAGCGCCATCATAATAGATGGTGAGCGGCTCTTGCTGCGTCATGCGCGACCCACAATCTTCTGCGCCATGGCAAGGCCGCTGTCATAAGCGCATTCGACACGCGGGCCCAAACACCAGTCACCACAAGCGCCCAGACTCAGCTCATCATTCCACAAACAGGCCTCACCCACAGCCTGTTCGACCAGCGCAAAGCGCCAGCGATGCGCTGTTGCATAGATGGGCTTCACGGGCGCGCCGATCAGCGCGCTGACTTTCGGAATGAGGCGTTTCAAGACATCGTCGGGCATCTCTTCGAGATGCTCACGCGACCATGACGGGCTTGCATGCACAACCAAAGTGTCGCCACTGCGCTGCGGCTTGGAGCCGTTGCGCGCGATCCATGCAATGTCGCCGCCCTCTGGTCGCCACCACAATTGCTGCGCAGACAGCGGCGCATCGAGCGCCAGCATCAGTGCCCAACAAGGCGCGTAGCGCACCTGCGATAAAGCTGAAAAATGCACAGCGCTGCGCGCAAAGATTGCCTGCGCCTGGGGAGCCGGCACAGCGACAATCACCGCGTCGAATTTCCCATTGCCGGGCGCATCAACAAGACCAGCTGTTGAGTCTATGCTCCAGCCTGTTGCGAGCTTGCGCAATTGGGCGACTTCACAGCCGGTGACGACTTTCATGCCGGCTGCCAAAGCGCGCGCGGGCGCAGTCATGCCCGGCGTGCCGACATAAGAGTCATCAAACCAAGGGGCGACAACGCCCTCGCTGATCCAGCGCTGCACCTGCGCCTGAAAGGCGTCACCGCGCGCCGTGAAATATTGCGCGCCATGGTCGAACTGCCACTCATCCACGCGGCGCGTTGACATGCGGCCACCAAAGCTGCGGCTCTTATCGAAGAGCGTGCAGTCGATGCCAGCGGTACGCAAATGGTCGGCTGCTGCCAGACCCGCCAATCCCGCACCAATCACCGCTACGCTCGTCATTGCCACTCACACCTCTTCAGCCACAAAGGCCTCATAGCCCTTGGCACGTAACTCACATGCAGGACAGGTACGACAGCCAAAGCCCCATGGATGAAAGCTTTTGCGATCACCCAGATAACAGGTGTGTGTTTCATGCCGGATGAGATCGACGAGCGGCTCACCGCCCAGATCCCGCGCCAAGCGCCAGGTGGCGGCCTTGTCGATCCACATCAATGGCGTTTCCAGCGCAAAGCGCCGATCCATGCCAAGATTGAGCGCCACTTGAAGCGCCTTGATCGTATCATCCCGGCAATCGGGATAGCCGGAAAAATCCGTCTCGCACATGCCACCCACAATGACTTTAAGCCCGCGCCGATAGGCGATCGCTGCTGCAAAAGTCAGAAAGAGCAGATTGCGACCTGGCACGAATGTGTTCGGCAGACCATCGCCCTCCATCTCGAAAGCGATCTCTTTGGTCAGCGAGGTTTGCGAGATCTGGCCGAGCACCGCCAGATCGATCATATGGTCCTCGCCCAAACGCTCGCCCCATAGGGGCTTGATCGCGCTCAGCCCATCGCGAACCGTTGCGCGACAATCAAGCTCAATACGATGACGCTGGCCATAGTCAAAACCCACAGTTTCGACACGCGCATAACGCTCCAAGGCCCAAGCCAGACATGTGGCCGAATCCTGCCCGCCGGAAAACAGAACAAGTGCGCCATTGGGGTCCATGCGGTCTCCTGAGATGCGTCGCTTCATTGCAAAGCTTATGTTGATGCGGCAAGCCCTGCATGTGATCCAAATGCGGCTTGCCTCTGCGTCGGCCGCGTATAACATGACCTTCAAGTGGTCGTGAAAAGACCACCGGGGAGGACGGCCATTGCGCCAGCAGGATCAACGCCACCGCGAGGGTAACGCCCTCACAGAGATAAGAGCGGCATCGGCTCTCCTGGCTTGTGACCACCAGAGATCGCATCATCAAGAAAACTAAAATATCGAACAGATTCAATGACTTGGATCTGTTCTACCTGCTTGCAAAACCTAAGGGAGGAAGCCCTATGAGTGAAGACACAGCCAAGGACGGCCCGAACCGCCGTAAATTTCTGACCGGGGCCGCCATCGCCGGCGTCGCCCCCGCCATTGCCACGCCTGCAGCCGCTCAGGGCGCAGCACCCCGTCAAGTCCCTTCGGCCCTGCCGCCGACCGTGACGCAGATCGCCGCCGAGACTGGTACGCCCGGCGAGATCAACCGCTTGGGCGGCAAGCCCGGGTCGGACTTCATGGTCGATGTGATGAAGACACTCGACTTCAAATATACGCCCTCGAACTGCGCATCCTCATTCCGCGCTCTGCATGAGTCTCTGATCAATTACGGCGAGAACAAAGCGCCGGAATATCTGAGTTGCATGCATGAAGAGTCGGGCGTCGGCATGGCGCATGGCTATTTCAAGATCACCGGCAAGCCGCTGATGACCATGGTGCATGGCACGGTGGGTCTGCAGCATGCGACCATGGCGATCTACAACGCCTATTGCGATCGCGTGCCCGTCATCATCATCGGCGGCAATGATATGGATGCAGCGACGCGCCCTCCCGGCGTGCCGACCTTCCATTCCGCGCAAGACATCAATGCCATCGTGCGCGACTATACGAAGTGGGATGATACGCCCACGACCTTGCAAGCTTTCGCGCAGACCATGGTGCGTGGCTACAAGATCGCGATGACCCCGCCCTATGGCCCGGTCTCGATCTCGCTCGATGCTGGCTTGCAGCAAGAGCCGATTGCTGCTGGCAAGAATCTCTACATTCCCAAATTCACCATGCCCTCGCCGCCTGCTGGCGAAATGGGCGCGGTGAAAGATGCAGCGCGCATGTTGGTGAATGCAGAAAATCCGGTCATCGTCGCTGATCGTGCAGCTCGCACGCCCAAGGGTGTTGGCCTGCTCGTTGAGCTGGCTGAACTGCTGCAATGCTCGGTTGTCGATCAGGGCAATCGCATGAACTTCCCCAATATGCATCATCTTGCGCGCCCACTTGGAGCGGTGGCGCAGGCTGACGTCATCATGGGTCTTGAATTGTCCGACTTCTGGGGTGTCGTGAACACTTATACAGATAACGGCGTTCACGGCATTGGCATCAATGGCACACGCGCCAAGGCCACTGCGAAGCTGATTAGCATCTCCTCTGTCGAACTGCTGACCAAGTCTAATTACCAGGACTTCCAGCGCTTCCAGTCAGTCGATATTTCGATGCCAGCCGATGCGGAGGCGACCTTGCCTGCGCTTATCGAGGCAGTGAAGTCGGAACTGACCGCTGATCGCAAAAATGCGATTGCCCAGCGCGGCGAGCGCGCCAAGAAGGTTCGTGAAGATATCCGCGCGCGCGAGCTTGCTGCTGCAAGCCTCGCATGGGACGCAAGCCCCATTTCCACCGCGCGTATGTGCATGGAGCTTTATGCGCAGATCAAGGATCTCGACTGGTCACTTGTTGCCTCTGAAGGCAATGTCAGCAACTGGCCGAACCGTTTGTGGAAGATGGATAAGCACCATCACTGGCTCGGCCGCTCAGGCGGCTATGGCGTTGGTTATGGCGCACCGGCATCTGTGGGCGCTGCGCTCGCCAATCGCGATCTTGGCCGCTTCTCAGTCTCGATCCAATCGGATGGTGACTTGATGTTTGCTCCGGGCGTTCTTTGGACAGCCGCCAAGCACAAGATCCCGATGCTCTCCATCATGCACAACAACCGTGCATGGCATCAGGAGGTCATGCATATCCAGCGCATGGCCAGCTTCCGCAATCGTCCGTCCAACTATGGCGGCGATGACGGCCCGGTCGGCACTATGATCCAGAATCCGGATGTCGAATATCACAAGCTCGCAGAGTCCATGGGCTGGTGGGCGAAGGGTCCGATCAAGGATCCTGCACAGCTTGGCCCCGCTATTCGCGAAGCCATTGCTGTCGTGAAGTCAGGCCAGCCTGCCCTTCTCAATGTTTGGACGCAGCCGCGCTAAGGAGACGCAACAATGCGCATGACCAAGATCATCACCGCCGCTGCGATCAGCCTTCTTGCTCTCTCCTCTGCTGCTTATGCGGCAGGCGATGCGAAGAAGGGTAAAGTCGCTTTCGAAAAGAATGGCTGCTGGCAGTGCCACGGCTATCAGGGACAAGGCGGCGTCGCAGGGCCTGTTCTGCAACGTACGCAGTTGCCCTATGAAGCGTTGAACAACTTCGTTCGTGAAACCAGCGGTGCCATGCCGCCCTTCTCAAAGAAGATTCTGTCAGACGGCGATCTGGAAGATATCTATGCCTATCTCCAGTCGATCCCGGCACCTGCAGACCCCAAGACGATCAAGCTGCTCAATCCCTGATTGAGATAGCCTCACACACAGAAACCCTCCGGTTCACGCCGGAGGGTTTTTGTTTGAGTGATTTGATTTTTATTTCGGCGAAATCTTCACGCCATCCATGGCAGCAGGTTGTGTCGGCAATGGCGTCGCGCCTGCCGCATAGCCATTGAACTTCAAAATATAGGCGATGATGTCGAGCACATCACGGTCGGGCAGATTGCCAGCATCATTGGGCGGCATGGATTCTTTGATCGCCGAGAAGCGATCCGCAAGGCTCTTGTTAAACCAGCCATTGCCAAATTGCTCGCCCGTCAGACTTGGCGGATCACCTTTGGCGATTAATTCGCGGCCGTGACAAGACGAGCATTTGGAATTGTAGAGCGCTTCACCGCGCTTGGCTTCTTCACTCGTAAAAGTGGGATTCGCCAATGCGCTTCCCGTCATGAAGAGTGTTATAAAAAGTCCTGTCTTAAAATACATGAGGTCTCCTTATCCTTGCCATCTGTCGTAAGGATTTTTGACGGGCAGCGCTTTGGCTTGCACAGTGATATTGAGATCTTGATCAACCAAAATCATTTGTTCGGGGATTTCGAAACCCGCTTTCCAGACAAACAAACGATGTTCGCCGCGCGGTGCGGGAATGATGACACGCCCTGTCATATCGGTGGAGACACGTTGCAGTCCAAGGCGTATATGAGCCTCTTCGACAGGTGCACCAGTTTCACGATCGACTATCGCCACAGCCACATCATGATCGGGCGGTGCATCAACGATCGTGCTAAAGCTGGCTTGCGCAGCACTATGCGGCAGACCGCGCGGATCACCCGGCGCAAAGCTCACATCAAATTCTGCGAGGCCAAGCGTGATGGGTGCATCAAGTTCCACCTCGCCGCACCACAGACCCTCCATCTGGGGATGAAGCGCGCTCAATGTGCCGGTCGCAACACCTGCTCCTTGATTTAAAATGCGCATGGAAAGGCCACCAAGATCGCAGCCTGCCGAACATTTGGCTCCAATTGAAATGCGCATTTTTTGTCCGGGCTGAACGGGCGCCGGTACATCCCAGACCGCGAGACTTGTTTGATGAATGGAGGTCGTGGCCGCAAAATCAATCTGCGTCGCCTCAATCGCAATATCACCTACAGACTGAGCCGGAATGACGATGTGCCATTCAAAATGACCCAGCGCTTTGGGTGCGCGCGCTGAGAGAAAAATCTGATCACGTTTTTCGACAGGCCCGTTGCGCGGATCATAATCAGGCGAGTCAGGATCAAATCGCAGGATGGGTCCAAGCACACCTTGTCCGATGAGATTCTCGCCGCTGTGCAGCTCATAGGTCACGCTCGACAGATCACAAGGCGCGTCACATTCAAGCGCGACAGCAAGCGTGAAGAGGCAATCCGCATCGACTTGCGTCGGCGGGGATACAAGATCGAGTACGAGAGGAAAGGACGCCGTATCTTTCATCGGATCAACCATGGATGCGCCGCCCCGGAGGACGGCGCATAATGATCAAGAGGCACGCGCTGCTTCCATACCTGCCACGCGGCCGGTGACGATGCAGCGTCCAAGGCCATGGCTTTTGATGCCGCCCTGCGATTCACCTGCGCAGAAGAGACCCGGAATGAGCTTGCCCTGCATATCCATGACCTGACAATTGGCATCGGTACGCAAGCCCGTATAGGAATCATGCAAACACGGCGTGGCCCAAGCTGCGAAGAAGGGCGGCTTTTCAATCTTGTGCGGCGGCGCGGGGCGGTTGAAATCCGTATCTTTGCCCGACACGACAAAACTGTTGAATCGCTCGACCGTCTTGCGCAAGGCATCGCCCGGCATAGGTCGCCACTGATAGATATTGCGCTTCAGCTGAGCTGCGAGTTCTTCCAAGGTTGCGCCGCTGAAGAAATAGCCGCCACCACGATCCACATGCGGATAGGTCGTTTGCCATTTCTCGCGCTCGACCGCAGCTGAATCAAAGATTGCCCAGATCGGCCCACCACCATTGAGCTTTTTGGGATCGCCCGTCGGCTTCAGCGCATTGGCAAAATAGCCATCATTGGAATCATCAATCTCGTTCCAGAAACGCTGGCCATTTTCTTTGACGAGAATGAGATCTTGCCAATCGGCGACATCAAGACCCAGCGCTCGATGACGGAAAAAGACCGAACTTTCAGGCCCAATCTTGCCGCGCACATAATTGTCGCGCACCGCAAGGCGACCCTTGTCGATAGCCTGTCCCGTTCCTGTATCCGTTTCATTGCCGACAGAGCCTAGCGCTGCACCGATCTGCAAAGCGGCAATCTCACCGGCCGCATTGGCTTTGGCGGTGGCTTGGCCGTGGTGCTGATATTCATCCGTCAGGCGCGGATCAAACATGCGGCGGAAATGCACATTCGCACCATGACCACCATTGCACAGAATGACGGCCTTGCGCGCGCGCAGATTGAGGAAGCGATGCTGCGGCTGGAACCAACGGTCCACTTGTTCAATCCGCACACCAAGAACGCGACCTGCGAATTGCTCTTCACGATGAATCGTATTCAGCGTCCAGGAGAGCAAAAACTCAACGCCTTTGTCGCGCGCACTCAGTTCCAGCGGGCGCACAATGCCAGAGCCATTGCGGCCCTGATCAAGCGCAATATTGTCCGTGCGCACAGGCCATTCATTGGGGCGAATGCCGGGCGTGCTGGTAATGCCGGGGCGGAACTGGCGCGGTACATTGCTGCCATGACGATCAAAGTTGACGCCATTGGCTTCGAGAAAATCAAAGGTTGCGACATTCTCATCGGCAAAGCGGCGCACAATATCGGCATCGGCGAAGCGATGTTGCAGCGGATCGGTCCAGCGCTTGAAAATATCGTCAGCTGTTTCTTTGCTGCCCGCTGCCTTTTGAATGCGGTTGCCGCCGCCGATACGAATATCGCCGCCGCTCATGACCGCAATACCACCGGTCTCGAAATGGTGGTCAACGCAAATGACTGAGGCACCCCCATCGCGCGCAGCAATGGCAGCAGGAAGACCGGACGCGCCTGCACCAATCACGATGACATCGACCTCGCGGTCCCAGACGATCTCTTTGGCACCTGAGGCTGCAGCGGCAGGCGCCACTGCCACTGCGCTGGCGGCTGTGGCCGCACCAGCGCCCAGAAAACGACGGCGGCTGAGAATTGGATCGGATTCGGTCGCAGGACCGTTCGAGCGAACAGACATAGCATCCCCCCTGTCTCTGCGTGTGATCCGCAGACTGGAGCGAATGTTGGACCTTTGGGGCTTTGCTAGCAAGCGCGAAAAAGCCGGATCTTTGGCCGAATAAGATTTGTTCGCGACAATGAAACGGCCCCTGCGCTGGGTCAGGGGCCGCCTTATTTGCAGATCAGATGCGCTTAATGCGCCTCATGGACCTTCGCCTCGCCTTGGGCGGGGAAGAACTCCTTCAACCAGGCTGTTACGACTTCATGGACGCGCTGATTGCGCTCGGCAAACATGAAGTGATCCGTGCCTGAGAAGAGATGCATCTCGCAAGGATGGCTCGATCGGTTGAACATCGAGATCGTCTGATCGGTCGGGGTGACAGAATCGACCGCGCTATGGAGAAGCAGAACGGGACGCGGCGCGATCTTGCCGATCATCTCCTCAGCACAAAAATCATTCATGCTCTGCGCCGTTTCAACGGGCATCTGCACAATCGAACCTTCGAGCACATGACCACGCAGCTTCTCGGGGATCGGCACAATGTCATAGCGCGAGACCATCATGCTCTTGCCATGCTTTGCATGATAGGCGCGACCCTCTTCCAGCATGGCCTTGAAACGCTCATAGCCCGCGCCGTGCTGATCCTTGAACTTCTTGGCTCCATTGCCCCAGCCAGATGCTGAGATACAGGCGGCAAAGCGCTCATCCGTGCCGGCGGTATAGACAGCCACTGCTGCGCCAAAGCTCGAACCCATCACAGCGATGCGCTTGCCATCGACATTGGCGTGAGCTGCCAAAGTGGTCAGCGCTTCGCGCGTTGCTGCCACCTGCTGCAAACAAATCAACAGGCCGCGCTCGCCCTCGCTGTCGCCGCAACCGGGGAAATCAAAGCGCATCGTCACATAGCCGAGCTTGTTCAGCATGGCCGAAGGAGTGAGCACATTGCCGGCATTTTTGGTGCTGCCAAAACCATGCAGAATGATGAAAGCGGGACGCTTTTCATGAGCTGCCAGACCATCGGGCACGCTGATGACGCCTGACAATTTCAATCCATCGACATTGAAGGTAACGGCCTGTTCCACTGTGGTCTCCTAAAGGGAAGTAAGGATTCGTATCTGCTCTTACAGATACATATTCTTCATATGCTCGCTGCGGTAACGCGTACCTGCTGCGACGCCATGGGGGAAAGCCTCAGCCAGAAAATCCAGATCGGCTTGCGACAGAGTGATCTGCGCTGCGTTCGTATTCTCAACCATGCGCGAGAGCGTCTTGGTGCCAGGAATGGGGATGATGTCATCTCCTTGCGCAAGCAACCAAGCCAGCGCGATCTGACCCGCGCTACTGTCATGGGCCTTGGCCACCGCTTCGAGATTGCGCACCAGATCAAGATTCCGATCAAGATTTTCGGGCTGAAAGCGGGGATGACGCAAACGCTCATCGCCTTCGCGCAGCGATGACTGATTGACCGAGCCCGTCAACAGGCCGCGTCCCAAAGGCGCATAAGGCACGAAAGTGACGCCAAGCTCACGCGTCGTGACGCGCACATCCTCGGCCTGTTCGCGATACATGATGGAATATTCGCTCTGGACCGCGCTGATCGGGTGAGTGGCATGGGCGCGGCGCAAAGTCGATGGATTGACTTCGCACAGACCAATCGCGCGCACTTTGCCTTGCGCCACGAGTTGAGCCATCGCGCCCACCGTCTCTTCAATCGGCACCTGCGGATCAAGACGGTGCTGATAATAAAGATCGATATGATCGGTGCGCAGACGCTTCAAACTGGCCTCGCATGACGCGATCACAAATTCAGGACGACCGTCGGCAATGCGCCCATCGCCCTTGCCACTCACATTGCCGAATTTGGATGCGATCACCACCTGATCGCGCTTGCCTGCGAAAGCGCGTGACAGCAGCTCTTCGTTATGGCCATTGCCATATTTGTCGGATGTATCGAAGAAGGTAACGCCAATATCCATGGCGGCATGAATGAGGCGAATGGCCTCTGCCTCATCAGCAGGACCATAAGAGCCCGACAGCGAGGCGCAGCCCAGACCGATCGGAAAAACAGCGGTTTCCAAACGACCAATCTTGCGCAGCGCGGCAGGCGTCATACTCATCCCCAAACAAAAGCGCCGGGTCCTAGGCCCGGCGCTGTATCATGGATTACTTACGCCAAGCAGCCGGTGTCACCACTTGCGTTTCGATCACGAATTGCGAGTCGAAATGATGCTTGGTGACATCGGTCGGATAAGACCACGGCAGTTCGCTGTAGAAATTCATGCGCAAGAAGTTCGGGCAATCGGGCGGCGTGGTGATGACGCTATGACCAATGCCGCGCGGAATGACCGTGACCGTGCCGGGTTTTGTATCGGCATTGCCTGTTTCCGACATGTCGAGGGCTTCACCGCGATATTGAATGCGCACTTCTTCCGAGCGCAATGCGCGGTGGAAGGCAAATTGCTCGCCAATGATATTGTAGACTTTGATCTCGAGATGTTTGCCACGCATGATGGGCTTGGGCTCGCCGCTTGTGCCCGCGATCTCCTTGAACAGATCGAAAGCGCGCAGCTTGGTGATGCCGCTCTTCTTCTCGCGCGGACTCGTGCTGGAAGCTGGCACCATGCTGGCATAGTCGCGTCGAAACAGTGACAGATCATCAGGACGATCGTCCCAGCAGATCATGCGCTCGGTGACGATGTCTTTGGGCGCGCTGACGCGATCAGCCGGAATGGTCCATTGCGGGCCATTGACGCGCGTGACTTTGAACTTGGTCTCGCTGACTTCATCCTCATTCGTCATGAACTGGGTGAAGGGCGAATTGACATAAGCAAACCAGCGCAGACTGTCGGCCGTGCCATTGGAGCGATGCGCGATGCCTTCAGGAATATGCATGATGTCGCCTTCGGCCATCACATATTCGCCAAACTCAGTCTCGACCACCGACTGGCCCGAGAACTGAAACAGCACGGTGTCGAAATCGACATGGCGGACGAATTCTTGTTGCGCACCGCAGACGCTCTCAACACCGATGCGATGATCGTGATTGACGAGCAATGTGACCTGATCATTCGGCTTGGCGATGAGATCAAAAGCACGGAACAGCGGCAGCGCCTTGGTGCTGGTGCCGCAATTGATGATGCTGCCCTTGTCGCGCTCGGCCCAGTGAGGAAGATAGGACCGCTCAGAGCGATGCCATGTGGTCATGAACTCGCGTGTCTTGCGGATCTCGGTCATATGTTCCTCCTGTCGATGGGTTGACCGCAGTCTAGCGCAATCGGCGCGCATGCCCGGTTCACCTCTTCGTGGCTCGTCCTATTGTATGAGAAATTCATACGCAAGTGACGATCGATGGCGCAACCTTATTGTAAAGTTCAAGCTCAGGAGAAGCCGCGCAGCATTAGCTTTACAATTGGGGCGCCCCTGCGCTAGAAAAAGATCATTGTTAGCCAAATTTTAAACAAAATGACTCATATGTTAATTGCTGATCACTGGTTGATTCGAAAGCTGGCGCTGATGCTCCGCAAATTCGCCCCCTCTACGCCCACCCCGGCCCGGGATCCCCGGGATGAGGTTCTGCGTCTGCAGGAGGAGGTGCGTCGCCTTCAGCTTCTGTTGCAGGAGCAGCAGGCCGCCCTGCAAAATCTGACGGGCGAGCCCAAGGCCCCCGCGCCTGAGGGCAGCACCCTGCTCACCCCGGACGAGCTTGAAGCTGCTTTGCAGGCTGCACGCGGTATCAAGCCGGGTCGACGCGCTCTGTCCAAAGCAAGCTGATCAGACGCGCATCTTGCGCCGCATCTCAATGCTCACGCGCTTTTGGTCGCCAGCGCGCGCGCTTGTGCCGACGATCACATCAATGCGCCCATCATCCAGACGCGGCTGAAGATCTAGCCCGGGATAGCGCAGCTGATCCGCATTCAGTGTAAAGCGCAGTGTCTTCGACTGACCCGCATTGAGCATGGTTTTTACGAAATCCTTGATCTCGATAAGAGGGCGCGTCACCTGCGCCACCGGATCATGGATGAACAAGAACACCGTCGCTTCACCAGCCTGCTTGCCAGCATTCACGACATCAATGGCCAGATGGATCGTGCTGGTCTCATCCATTGTGGCCACATCGACACGCAGATCGCCAAGCTCATAGCGGCTGTAAGACAGGCCATCACCAAACAGCCAATTGGCATTGATAGGCGCGTCGAGAAAATTCGTCGAAAAGCCATTGTTGGGATCATGCGGGCGGCCGGTGTTGCGCATATTGTAGAACACCGGGATCTGGCCCGTATTCACCGGCCATGAAATCGACAAGCGCGCAGAGGGATTGTAATCGCCGATCAAAATATCGGCTGTGGCACGACCCGCCTCCGTGCCACCAAACATGGCGAGCAGGATGGATTGCGATCCATCAATCAGCCATTGCGGAATGATCCACGGGCGACTGGTGGCAAGCACCAACACAAGGGGTGTGCCAGTGGCGACAATTGCGCGTGCAAGCTCAAGCTGGCACTCAGGCGGCTCAGGCTTGGTGCGGCTGGCAGCTTCCCCGCAATGCTGGCGATCTTCGCCCAAGCACAGGATCACAACATCGCTGGCCTGCGTGGTCGTGACCGCCGCAGCTATCATTTGCGCATCACTCGGGCCGTCAACCACCGCGCCTTGTACATGAGAGATGTCGCTCTGCGCAAAGACTTCGCGCAGACCTTGCAAGAAGCCGATCGCCTCGCGCTCATCACCGGCCATGCACCAGGGACCCATCAACTCGCTTTGCTTATCAGCCAGAGGGCCAATCGCGGCGATGCGTTTCGTGCTCCGTGGTAGCGGCAACAGATCGCTGTCATTCTTGATGAGGACGAGCGAGCGGCGCGCAGCGTCACGCGCACTGGCGCGATGATGGGGCAGTGTGTCGGGGCCGGGAGATTGTTTTTCAAGGCCACGATAAGGATCTTCAAAAAGGCCCATCGCCTCTTTCATCATGAGCACACGGCGCACGCAGCTGTCGATCTCGTCGATATGAACGAGACCGCGCTCCAGCGCGAGCGGCAGGCCCTCTTCATAAGCGCCCGCCATCATGTCGATGTCGATACCCGCCCGCAGGGCAAGCACAGCAGCATCCATCAAATCAGCAGCGACGCCATGGTGAATGAGTTCAGCAATGGCGTTGTAGTCAGAGATGATGACGCCGTTGAAGCCCCATTGGACACGCAGCAAATCATGCAGCAAAGCGCGATGCGCGCTCATCGCCACACCGGCGAGATCCGTGAAAGAGGGCATGATGCCGCCAACGCCTGCCTCAACAGCGGCTTTAAAGGGCGGCAGATAAATCTCGGCCAAGGCGCGCTCTGACACATCGACCTGCGCATAATCGCGGCCCTGCATCACCGCGCCATAAGCAACGAAATGTTTGGCAACGCCCATCATGCGGCGGTGGGGATGATCATTGTCGCTTTGAAAGCCGAGCACTTTGGCGCGTGCATATTCGGCATTGATATAGCCATCCTCGCCCGCGCATTCGCTGATCCGGCCCCAACGTGGATCGCGGCAGACATCAAGCATGGGCGCGAAGGTCATTTGAATGCCATCGCGCGTCGCTTCATCGGCAGATTCGCGCGCAGTGCGGCGCCACAAATCGCGATCAAAGGCGCAAGCCTCTGCAAGCGGAATTGGATAGATGGTGCGATGGCCGTGCAGCACATCGACACCAAAATAGAGCGGGATCTTGAGGCGCGTTTCTTCGAGCGCGACGCGTTGGGCTTCGCGGATCTCGTCATGGCCCCATGTATTAAGCAGGCCGCCGACGCGGCCCTGTCGCACTTTGGTGGCCGGATTATCTGGACCGGGTGGGCCTGTCACAACAAGCGAGGCCGCCAGCATGGTCATCTGACCAAGCTTCTCGACGAGAGTCATCTCGCCGAGCAATTGCTCCACCCGCTTTGAGCTCGCCACGCCGCTACCCCGTCCCTGATGTCAGCGCAACCTGTGCCGGTTGCGCGCGGCAAGGCAAGATGGCGCGCCGCTTGTCTTCAGTTAATTTTGATGAAGGCGCTGATCGCATCAGCCAGATCATCACCGCGACGTTCGCGACAAAAGCGCGTGACGAAGCGATAGATCTCATCGGCATTCACGCCTTCGCCGACATTGGCATTGTTGGCGTAGTTGTAGCCGGAGATGAAGCCCAGCAACCAGAAACGGTCTTCGATGCCCCCGACCCATTTGCTGCATTCGCCCATGCCCTTCACCGTATAGGCGCTGGCGCTGGTCACTGGCAGGCAGGCGGCAAAAAGACTAGCTGCCACAGCAGCGCGGACAATGGTTGTACGAATCACGGATCGGGCCATGGACGGCTCCCCTCGCTCACACTGGCTTGGCTCAAGCCTGTGTTTACAAAAGGGGAAACCGCCCGGCCAGCAGTTTTTAAGCACTCACTCCACAAAAGGCTCCAAACCCATCTGGCGCAGGAAGGGCTCGGCGGCCGGGGAGGTCATATAGCGGACGAGCTTTCGGGCCTGTTCGGGGTCCTTGGCCTTGGCACTGACGCCAGCGGCAAAGCCAATCCAGGTCTGCAATTCAGCCGGGATCAGGCCCACGAGCTGAGCCCCCTTCACCCCATAGATCCGGGAGGCGACAACGACGACCATCTCGACCTCGCCGGTGGCCAGCACTTCGACATTATATTCGCCCGGCATGGGACGCAGGCGGGACTTCATCTCGGCCTCGATGCCGAGCCGCTTCACCAGATTGGCAAAATAAATACCGCTCGCCCCTTCTTCGGGATAAGCGACCGATTTGGCGGCCAGAAGAGCCTTTTTGAAGGCCTCGGGGGTCGAAATATCGGGCTTGGGCGCGCCCTCCTTGATGCCAACGCCAAGGCCGATCCGGCCAATGACCGAGCGCGTCTCGCCCAGCACTTTGCCAGCCTTGATCAACTCATCAAGCACCGGGGGATTGAGCACGGCGATGT
This sequence comes from Beijerinckiaceae bacterium, assembly GCA_947454485.1. Classification (GTDB taxonomy): domain Bacteria; phylum Pseudomonadota; class Alphaproteobacteria; order Rhizobiales; family Beijerinckiaceae; genus Terripilifer. The sequence goes on along the minus strand of CANGJJ010000002.1, from coordinate 462,318 downwards.
CGAAATCCTCGCCCTCGAGGACGCGTTTGCGCACCGTCGGATTGACCGCAAAATCCGTGGTGACTTTGACGCCGGTCTCGCGCTCAAAGCGCGCGCTCAATTCGGCAACCGCTGCGCGGCCACCATTGCCGCTGAGAATCTTGAGTTCGGCTGCGCTTGCCATGGTGCACAGCGCCAGCAGGACGGCCAGAGGCCGAAGAATATTGGTGATCATCACATCCCCCCTTGATGATGCGACCATGAAGCGCTGCGCGCCGAAAGACAAGCCATTGCCAAGGCACCGTCTGGTCTCTCTCACGCCCGCGTGGCAATATGCGGCAAAGCTTTTGGGGAGACTGACTTGAAAACGGAAAAGATCGCTTATTCCATCCAAGGTGCGGCCTATGAGGGTGTGCTCGCTTATGACGAGACCAAAGCTGCCAGCGCGCCGCTCTTGTTAATGGCGCCCAATTGGCTCGGCATCACCTCTGCGGCCATCGACGTCGCGCAGGATTTTGCACAGCGCGGCTATGTCGTCTTTCTCGCGGATATGTATGGCGCGGGCAAAGGACCAAAGGGCGACGAAGTACCGATGGAATTTTTGGCGCCTTTGTTGAGCCAACCAGAAGAGACTCGCGCGCGTATCAATGTTGCGTTTGACACAATGACCGCTGCTGCCAAAGCGCGCGGCATAGGTGATGCATCGCGTCGCGCAGCAATGGGCTACTGTTTCGGCGGCGCCAATGTGATTGATCTGGCACGTTCAGGCGCAGATGTCGCGGCCGTGGTGAGTATGCATGGATCGCTGCAGACATCGGCGCCCGCGAAGCCGGGCGAAGTGAAGGCCGCCGTTCTGGCGATCCATGGTGCGGATGATCCGATTGCTCCCAAAAAAGAACGCGATCAATTGGAAGAGGAGATGCGCCAAGCTGGCGCGCGCTGGGCGATCTTCTGTGTTGGCAATGTCTATCACAGCTTCACTGATCCGCAGGCCAATCAGCCGCCCTTCGTCGCCTATAGCGAGAGCACGACGCGCTATGGCTATGCGCTGGCGCAGATGTTCATCGCCGATGCTTTTGCGGACAAGATCTAGCGCTTGCTCTCAGCAATCGTGATGGCAGCTTTCACGGCTGCCTCAACATCCAGATGGCTGGTGTCGAGATGGATGGCATCGGCTGCGGCCACCAAAGGCGCTGACGAGCGATGTGAATCGCGCTCGTCGCGCTTGCGGATATCATCCAGAACAGCTGCAAAATCGACTTTTTCGCCACGGCCCTTGAGTTCCAGCGCGCGACGATTGGCGCGCGTCTCAGGATTGGCGGTGACGAAAATCTTCACGCTCGCATCAGGGCAAATGACGGTGCCAATGTCGCGACCATCGAGCACGGCACCACCATCGCGATGAGCAAAGCTGCGCTGCATATCCAGTAAAGCTGCGCGCACTGCAGGGATAGCCCCCACGACAGAGGCAGCCTCGCCCATTTCGCGGCCGCGCAATTTGTCTTCATCAAAATCCGTCAATGCCAAGCCGCGCGCTGCCTGAACAGCGCAGGCTTCATCATCCAGACGCTCGCCCGCCTCCATCAAAGCGCGAGCCGTGGCGCGATAGAGCAGGCCCGTGTCGAGATGCGGCAGATTGAAATGCGCCGCCAAACGGCGTGCAATCGTGCCCTTGCCAGACGCAGCGGGGCCATCGATGGCGATGATCATGGATTTCATCCGAAAGTTGCGCCCAGTTGCTCCATCGCCGGACGGAAGGTCGGGAAGCTGGTGGCAATCATATTGGCATCATCAATGGTAATGGGCGCCGCGCTCGCAAGGCCCATAACGAGGAAGCTCATGGCGATGCGGTGATCAAGATGCGTTGCGACCGTGCCACCGCCCGGCACGCTTGCGCTGCCCGTGACGATGAGATCATCGCCTTCGATGCGATTGGCAACGCCGCAAGCATTGAGACCATCAGAGACAGCCGCGAGACGATCAGATTCCTTCACGCGCAATTCATGCAAGCCGCGCATGCGTGTTTCGCCTTTGGCAAAAGCCGCAGCGACGGCCAGAATCGGATATTCGTCGATCATCGAGGGCGCGCGCGCGGCGGGAATATCAGCACCGGTGAGCGCAGAATATTTCACACGCAGATCCGCCACATCTTCACCGCCTTCGATACGCGGATTGAGAATGGTGATGTCAGCGCCCATTTCCATCAACGAATCGAGCAGGCCGATGCGCAGGGGATTCATCATCAAACCCTCGATCGTCACATCCGATCCGGGCACGATGAGTGCTGCCACCAGCGGGAAGGCAGCAGAAGAGGGATCGGCCGGGACGATCACATCACGGCCACGCAGGGTCGGGCGACCCTCCAGAGTGATGCGGCGGCCGTGGGCACCAAAAGCCTCGCTGACGATCTGCGCACCAAAATAAGCGAGCATCTTCTCGGTATGGTCGCGGGAGGCTTCCGTTTCAATCACCACCGTGCGGCCGGGCGAATTGAGCCCGGCCAGCAGAACGGCTGACTTCAGCTGTGCCGAGGCGACCGGGGTCTTATATTCAATCGGGGTCGGATCAGCCGCGCCCCGCAGGGTCACGGGCAGGCGGCCCCCTTCGGCCTCGCTCACCACATCCACCCCCATCAAAGCGAGCGGATCGAGGATGCGGCGCATTGGCCTTTTGCGCAGCGAGGCATCGCCATCGAAAGAGGCCGTAATGCCATGGCCACCGACCACGCCCATCATCAAACGGGTGCCCGTGCCAGCATTGCCGAAATCAAGCGTCTCTCGCGGGGCCTGGAGCGTCCCCAGACCGGCCCCCTGGACGCGCCAGTGTCCGGGACCCAGCCGCTCGACTTTGGCGCCCAGCGCCCGGCAGGCCTCGGCTGTGCGCAAAACGTCATCGCCCTCCAGCAGGCCGGTGATCTCGGTCTGGCCGATGGCGAGCAGGCCCATAATGAGCGCGCGGTGGGAAATGGACTTATCCCCCGGCGGGCGCAGGCGGCCAGACAGGGCACGGGACTGGCGAGCAGTCAGGGGGCTTGCGGGCGCATGGCCATGGGCGGGCGTTGCGGACACGGGGCGACCTCGTGGATTGTGAGGCACGGCTCCTAACATGGGCCGCGCCCTTCTGTCACGGAAGCCCACAAACTTCCCATTTGACAGGCTGCGCGCGCCCGACTAACCCCAGCTTCCAACCGCAACCTTGCGCGCATGAGGCAGCGCAGCTGCGCGGCTGGTCTTGTAGAGGTCTTTGACGTGGCGAAACCCGAACTCGGCATGAAGCGCCAATGCCAGAATTGCGGCGCAAAATTTTTCGACCTCAATCGTGATCCCATCGTCTGCCCCAAATGCGGCACGACGTTTCAGGTGACAGCGCTCAGCCGTGCTCCGGCACGCGCCGCCGTCGCTGATGATGACGACGAGGTTGAAGTCGATACGGCCAATGTCGAACTCGTCTCGCTGGAAGACGCCGATGCGGCCGATGAAAAGGCTGTTGTCGTTCCCGATGACGATATCGAGATCGAAGATGATGCCGGCGATGAGACCTTCCTCGAAGAAGAAGAAGGCGATTCGGACGATGTCACAGGCCTGATCGACGGCGATCTTGAGGATGACGAGGAGGCGTGAGCCTCCTTTTCAGGCCCCAGCGCTCTTTTTCTGCGTGACGGGCTTGTGAAGCGAAAACGTTCCGGCTATACACCCGCCCGCATCGGCGTTTATAGCCAGATGGCTGCTGCCCTCCCCAAAAGGACAGCAAAGACCTCAAGCGTCACCGCTTGAGGCACCAAAGTGGGGCCATAGCTCAGTTGGGAGAGCGCTTCAATGGCATTGAAGAGGTCGTCGGTTCGATTCCGTCTGGCTCCACCAAATTTCTCCAGCTCTTGATGTCAGCCCTCACGCTTGCAACCGCAAGCTGCTGCGGCCGCCGCTCTGCATGTATGATCGTCGGGCGTTACTGCTGGAAAAGCTTTCGGATTTCGTTTCTGGCGATCTTACCCGTTCCGGTTTTTGGGATCGCGTCTACTTTTATCATCTTGTGAAATTGAACGGTTCTGAGTTCGCCAGTCAGTTGATTGGGCAGCCAATTGTTGAGTTCGTCCAAAGTGATATTGGCCGCGCTGACAATGGCAATACATGGATGCGTGATATTGCCGTCAAAAGTGACACGCACCACAGCTACATCATCTAGCTCTGGATGAGCCTTCAGTTTTTCTTCAACCACTTCGGGGGCGAATTTCACACCACCGATATTGATCACTTCGTCGATGCGCCCTGTAAGTATTAATAGGCCATCATGATCGATATATCCAAGATCACCCGGATAAAACCAACCATCGCCTTTGACTTCATCCGTTTCAGTCAAGTTGCCTGTAAAAGGCCAAGCCATTGAGTTGGATTGGATGCGGATGCGGCCTTCACTTTCGTCTGGACGATCTGATAGGGGAAGAACCTCGACAGTTGCCATCGGCAAAAAACAATTTCCCTTTATCTGTCGATCACTCAACACATCTCCTCTGGCAAGAGCGACCAAGCCGCCCTCTGTGGAAATCAACGTGTTGATGATTTCGCAACCAAATAGTTGGCGCAACATATTCGCCGTTTCAAACAGCAATCGGCCCCCACCAGTTGATATGGTTTTGATTGACACTGGATAGCGAAATTCTTTTTGAACTTTAATAAGCGCCTCTGCCTGAACAGCAGAACACCTTATTTCATCAATGCCGTAAGTCAGCACCATGTCGAGTGCATCTTCAATCTTTGAAAAAACCAGGGTCTTAGCATCAGCGAGCGTTTTTAAAGCATATTTAAGAGCAGCATTGCTGAGACCATAGGTAATAAGAAACCTGTCCCCACTGCCAATCCCTGCAAACTGAATTTCCTCGATCCGCTTATGAATTGCAGCGAATGAACAACCAATCGCCTTTGGATAACCGGTTGAGCCGGAGGTAAAATAAATTCGAGCAATTCTGTTGTTCTCAAAAGGAAGTTCACCGAACGTGTCGACATTGCTTTTTGTAAACCAATCATCACGAACCGATACCACTTTGACAGGTCCAAAGACATGGTCGTGATCAGTGATGACGATCTGATTATTGACGTTATTTTCGTCAATATGCTCTCTACGCATCGATGTGACGGTAATCCCACTGCGCATAAGCGCCAAAAATATAATGATGTGACGAATCGGATTATCAACCAGCAGTCCAACTGGTAAATCTCGTGTGAGACGAAGCTCATGGATGATGGCCTGAACAGAGAAGATGCCGCCTAAAAGCATTTCATAGTTGATCATCCTGTCAGGCAAAATGATCGCTGGTCGCTTGGGGAAAAACTTGGCGCTTGCCTCAATCCGTTTGAGAATCGTATTGACCATTGCACTTTGCCTCACCCAGCCTCACCCGATACACATGAGAAGTTTTTTTAATATCACGTCGAGACGAATAAAATATTGAACATTCAAGTCGTTGTCTCGCGCAAATCTCAGGCGACACCTCTCCATTGATGGAGGGTTCAATGGCACTCGATAGGCAGCTCTTCTCAAGGACAAGCTCGCAACAGTCTCGCGTGGCGGTAAGACCCGTTTAAGTTGCCGCAGCAAAATGGACTGACCTATTGCGCATTGGAAGAGCAGAGGCTGCGCCTGCGAGGAGCATGTCGCCCGCCGGTTCTATCGTGATCGCAAGATGGGACGGCAATGGCCTATCCACTGGATACACTCGTCTGGTCATGAAAGATCCCAAGGTCACGCACCAAACCAGTGCCATGACTTGGGGGGTCACTCAGCCACTCAGAGCCTTTGAGACGGCAAGCAGGCAGCGAGACTGATTCCCTGATGCAGGAACAGAAAGAACGATCGAGAATTGTTTCATGAGCGTTACTTTGGTGCTTCTTCGAGGGAACAAAGGAACTAGAGACACAATTAGCATAGAATTTAATTCGATTTGAATAGATTATCTAGCCTGACCCTTTGCTGCGGCCTATAGTTCAGCCCTACTTAGAGGGGCGCTGGCGATGGTTTCGTTTCTTCACTTTCCCACCACATCAGATGCTTTTTCTTCATTGCCGTTCAACATTATCAAGCCTGAAGACAAGCCTGCCTTTCATCTTCTCATGGAGATTATTTTTCTGGAGACGGGGCCTCGTTCTGCCAGAAGGCAATGGCAAAAGGCGCAACTCAACAATCTTCTCAATCATGCCAAGCAACGTTCAAAATTTTGGCGTGAGCGACTTGAGGCTCGCAAGATTTCTGCATCCTCCTTCGACAAATTGCCCGCGCTAACCCGTACCGAAGTGAACCAGCAAATTGCGGACGAAGGCTCGCTTCTTTCCGCCAAAGATCAAATCCAGCTTCTCTCCCGCGCAACGTCTGGCTCGACCGGAGAGCCCGTCAATTTTCACGCTACAAGCGCCAATGCGATCTTTAATGAGGTCAGAGCCTTTGCGCAGTATTTAATCGAAGATCGGGATATTTCTCTCAACCGTTGCCGCTTTCACTATGACCCCCGCAAGCCGCGTTTTTCTTTTACGGACGAAAAAACTTTTGCCGGTTCGCTCTCTCGTATTTTTCAAACGGGCAAAAATGCGGAGCTTCACTATTTCAGTTTAGATTTTGACCGGATCATTACAAAACTATCGTCCTATAAAGCGCATTATATTGTGTGCTTGCCACAGTTCCTTGAAGCGATGGTTTCGCTCAAAGGTGCCAGCATTTTCAAGCAATTCGACACCAGACTCGTCGTCACTTATGGGCAAGCGACGTCGCCAGCGGTGATTGAAGCTCTCGCGCAAAGCGGCATCGACCATACGTCAAGTTATTCATGTGAAGAGGTCGGTTTGATTGGTTCGGAATGCCGCCACCACAAAGGTTTCTTCCATGTTGCCGAGAGCAACGTTCTCGTAGAGGCGGGGGATCTGGCGGTTGAGATTGATGGGCGAGAGTGCCGCAATCTTCTCGTTACAGGGCTACACACTTATGCAACACCCTTCATCCGTTATGATGTCGGAGACCTTGGCGAGCTCAAGGATCGATGCCCTTGCGGCCACGAAGGGACGGTGATCACCCATCTTCATGGACGCGTTGCCGCGACCCTCAAACTTCCTGACGGGCGCCGTCGCCCCTTCTTTCTGGCAGCACAGCTTCTCCAAGAGATCGTCCGATATGAGGACCTCCGGGTGCGCCAAATATCCAGCGATACAGTCACAGTTGAGATTGTGGCCCCCGTGCCAGAACCCGACACCGCCGAGAGGCTGCAGACCTATCTGGAAGGTATTTGCGGGCCTCAATTCACTGTGATGATCAAGTTTTGCGCACAGATTGATTGGGGCGCGGCAAGCAAAAAGCATCTGTTCCTCTGCCAGGCCCCATAGGCCTGATTGCCGCGCGCAGGTGTTGGAATTTGGCAACAGGGAGAATGCTTTCGAAAATGTAACAGTATTTGAGAGGAAAGATAGATTATGCAAAGCGCATAGTTTCCTCAACTCTGAGTATCTTTCCCATGATGATCAAGAAGCTTCTCACCATCGCGACTGCTGTTGCAGCGTCCACCTGCGCTTTTGCGGCTGATTTGCCCTCCAAGAAGGGGGCTGCAGTTCCCGCAATCGTGGCCGCGCCCTTCAGCTGGAATGGCTTTTATATCGGCGTTGTGGGCGCTTATAGCTTTGGCAAGACGAAGAATTCGATCTCCGGCGTCACTCTCACCGAGTTCGACGTCGATGGTGTGATGGCTGGTGGGACGGCTGGATATAATGTCCAGTCAGGCAATTGGATCGTCGGTCTCGAAGCCGATATTGTCGGTGGCAATGCGAATGGCTCTGGCGCAGCGCTCGACCCGACCAGCAATTATCCTTCCATTCCAAGTGCCACGGTTAACTGGTTGAGCACCGTGCGCGCTCGCGCAGGCCTTAGCATGGATCGCTTCTTCGTCTATGGCACGGCGGGCTATGCTTTTGGCAGCATCAAGGGTTCGCTGACGAATGTGACGGAGATCGGTGACTCCGACAATCGCACCGCGACCCAGACCCGCACTGGCTGGGCTGTCGGTGCTGGCACCGAATATGCGCTTTCGCAGAATATCAGCGCCAAGCTTGAATATATGTATGTCGATTTGGGTGAAAAGTCGGTCTTCATGCCCGGTCCTCTGGGGAGCGACCTCACATTCGACAGCAAGTTTAAGACCCAGTCGATCCGTGCTGGCCTGAACTATCGCTTCTGAGTGAGGCCGAAGAAACAAGAAGAGCGTCGCAGACATGCGGCGCTTTTTTGTTGAGAGGCAATGTCACGCTTTTGTTTGTGCAGGGGCCCGCTGTTGACGATGTGCAACAGGCGCCTTTTTTCAAAAATGTAACGTTTTTTGAGACGCATAATGAACTATGCTAAAAGCATTATTCGGTAACTTGAAGGTTCCTCCACCATGATGATGAAGCGTTTTCTGACTGGGGCTGCAGTGTGCGCCCTCTCGACGGCTGCTATGGCTGCTGATCTTCCGGCTCGCAAGTCCGCTGTGGCACCCGTTGTGGCGGCCAATCCGTTCAGCTGGACTGGCTTTTATGTCGGCGGCCAGCTTGGTTGGGCAGGCTCACATCTGTCGGTCTCAGGCGAGAACGAAGGCACGGCCTTCAATGGCTCGCAGAGCCTGAATTCCTATTTGCTGGGCGGTTTCGCTGGCTATGACTACCAGATCGGATCCTTGGTCGTTGGTATTGAAGCCGATGCCAATGCGCGCACGAGCAGCAAGACGGGTGAGGCATCCTTCAATTGGTACTATGGTCCCGTCACTTGGAAGTCAGAATCCACCTGGGATGCCAGCTTGCGCCTGCGTCTGGGTCTGCTCGCAACCAACCAGACCCTCATTTATGCAACCGGTGGTTTTGCTTGGGCGAATTACAAATTCCGCCTCAATGACGCAGAAGGCTTGCTGACCGAAAACAAGACCCGCACGGGCTGGACAATCGGCGCTGGCCTTCAGCAGGCGCTGACCAAGAATGTCAGCCTGCGCGGCGAATATCGCTACACCGATTATGGTTCCAAGTCCGGAACCTATGACAATGGTAAGGGCGTGGGCAGCAATATCGACCCCTACAAGAGCAAACTGAATGACAATCGCGCAACTGTCGGCCTTGCTTACAAGTTCTGATCGGCGCTGATCTTTGCTCTCAATTTTAAGGCCCGCTATGGCGGGCCTTTTTTCGTGAAAATCATTCTACTCGAATATACGAAGACTAAATGTCGACTACAAAGGAGACGGTGTGATGCGGAGCATATTCACTCAAATCCGTCTCTTTTCGAATGTTTGCCCTAAACAGGCAGCGATTATTTTACCTGATCGAATTGTAACCTACGAAATGCTTTGGGCTGGCATTCAATCCGTACAGATAAAGCTTGCCAAACTGGCTTTGAACAAAGCTGAGCCAATCGGACTTTTGGTCGATAATCCTGTTCGACACTTAATTGTATGTCTTGCGCTGGTGCGAAGCGGTTTCACTGTGGCATCACTCAGCGTCGAGCATTTAGGCTTGACGAAATCTTTCAACATTCGTCACGTCATGACGGATCTGAAAAATCTTTCACTCGCGTCCGGCGCCCAATATCACGACGTGGAAGATGATTGGTTCGCCAATAAGCTCACAATAACTCTCGATGAGATTGAGCCTCCACCCCATCGTATCATGCGCATCACTTTTACATCTGGATCGACCGGCTTCCCCAAGGCTATCGGATGGTCGTATCGCACAATTCACAGGCGAATGAACGACTATTCCTTGTCTGGTGTCGCCGACAGCAACCGCTTCTTGACGACAATGGGATTAAGTTCGGGGGGCCTTCTGCTCGCTCTCAAAGTCATTAATAGCGGGAAGACAATCATCTTTGCTCCGCAACAGTTCGCCCTGGAGCTGATCCAGCAATATGGTGTCAATGAAGTTCATGCATCCAGCTTACAAGCTCGTCTTTTTCTTGAAGATCATCATGTAAAGCGTATCCCTCTTCATCTGACCAAATTCATCGTAACGGGTGGCATACTCTCCACGACAGTTGCAGATGAACTCAAACATCGCTTCCGTGCTGAGGTCATTGATATTCTGATTTCAACGGAAGCTGGTCAGACCGGCTTTGCTTCAGGCGACATATTGGAGCTGAGGCGGTCTGCTGGTCATTGCTTTGTGCCTCTCGTCAATGTGGAGATTGTTGATGCAGCTGGAAACAGGCTGCCTCCGAACGAAGAGGGACGTTTGAAAATTCAATCCCATATGATGGGTTGGTCATTCGAGGGAAATCTGGACGAAGAGAAAATCACCAACGGGGGTTGGTTTTTTCCCGGGGACACCGGATTTTTAAACGACCGTGGCCTCCTTGTTTTGACCGGACGCGCCGACGACACCGTCAATTTGGGAGGCGTGAAATTTGCTCCCGAACGCATCGAAGCCCACCTTGCTGAACATCCACACATTATCGAGGCGGCAGTCGTCAGGATAACCAATATGTCCGCAGAGACCGAGTTGTGGTTGGCAGTTGTTGAGCGAAACCCACTTCGTCTGGAGGAGGTCAATCAATGGCTCGCAGGCCGTTTGGTGGGCGAATTGCGCTCGGCCAGAATTGATCGAAAAGTGAGTCTTCCGGATCTCCCCAAAAACAGTATGGGCAAATTCAATCGTCCAAAAATCCTTGAGCTATGTTCGCGGCAATAACTGCCAGCCCAACAGATGCCCCGCATACTATCGCTTAAAAAAACTCAAACAGCGCCCAATCATCATCTCAAAATGAACATGCCACCAATCCAGCTTCACCTGAATTGATGGCATGATGGCTCGAGGGCAAGCGGAGGCTATTGTTCGAGCTGATCGGGTGAGGGTTGCCACTGCGCCAGCGACGATTGGTGATCGAAGCTATCAAAGATGTAGGTCTCGCTTTGCTGCAGGAAAGCGGCCAGCTGCGCCCAGACCAGCGCCTCTTCATGGGCGCCGACAGACCTAAGCTCTGACGCAAACATCAGGGCCTTGCGATAATCAGTCACCAAAGGATTGTCTTGGGAAGCCTGCTGCATAAAGCCCACTCTTTTGCGCGTGTCTTTAATGTCTACGCAGCAAAAGGCGATTGGATTGCGGGCTCATCGGTGTTTTTTAGGGTGACGATGCCTGCGAGGGCCAGATTGACCCCTAAATGCCTCAGCTCCGCGTCACAGACAGGGTCAGATCATTATAAAAAGCATAGGCCTCGATTTGTTTGACCGTGATCTGTGCATTGGTTTTCGCATTGGTCAAAGTCACACTGGCGTCGGAACCATAGTTGAAACTACCTTTTGTGCCGGTCAAAGCCTTGGTTCCAATTTTCCAGTCAGCCGCTGCGCCTGTCAGATAGACTGTGTCGGCTCCATCTCCACCATCCAAGGTCGTTGAATATCGGCTGGCATAAAAACTGTCCGCTGCCTTACCGCCTGTCACGCTGGTCATGGAGCTTCCATAGGCGAGACCAAGATCATTTTTGCCGGTGTAATAAAGTGCACTGTTTGCGACTTGCTTGGTGCCACCTGTCGCAGTGCCAATGGTCGACTTGGCTGACATGATCGACTTGGCTGCGACACCAGCGGTCGCCGCAGACATTGTACCGGTGAGTTGTTGAGTGACATCGGCGAGGGCATCTGCAGAGGTGCGGATCGCCACGGAACTATAGGCGCCTCCTCGCAAGTCAAAAATGTTTGACCGCGTCGTGCTGCTGGCATCCACAGCAATACCCTTGGGCGCCCATATCGTCTGGATATTCTGATATCCGTCGGCGAGGGTAAGAGCTGTCGATGTCGTCGTGTCAGTCTTGGCGCCATATAAATACTGCAGGGCCGCAATGTCATAGACCCCAAGAGTTAAGGGATTTACCGGCGATGCAGAATAGCTGTAACCCGTCGCGCTCGTAGCCGTGGCGTTGATTTGATAACCATCGGTCGGATTATTGTAGGACATGAGTGACATGCGACGGTTGTCCGTTGCTGCAGGCAAATATGGCCCCGGCGTTGTTCCGCCGCCTGCATTGTAATTTCCCGGATGTTTGAGGCCCAATGTGTGCCCAACTTCATGGACGAGGGTTTCCCAGCCATAAGTTCCTGCTGTCCCGAGACTTGCACCTGCATTGCCCGGATTGTTGCTGTTATCCAGCATCAGCACGGAGGGATTGGAGCCATTGGCATGCGGATAGAGCGCATAGCCCGCACTGGCTGTTTGATCATTCATGCCAAAACTAATGTCCGCACTGTCGACGGAGGTCGCTTCTTCAAATGTCACATTGATCAAGGTCGAGAGATAATCGAAGGCTTTTTTGACCGCGCTTTCCTGATCCGCATCGAGCGCAGCAAATCCATTTTTGTCCGTCGCGCTCAGCCAGGAATAGCTGGAACTATCGAGGAAGCTATAAGTCACGGTGTGTTTCGCGCTGCTGGTTGTCAGCGAATAAAGACCATCAGTGATTTTCTTGGTGGGGTCGACGGGGGCAGAGGCAACCGCACCCAAATCATGCCACCAACTGCCACTGAGTACCGCGTTGACATTGGTGTTGCCAGATGATGCAGGCAGCTTTGGTTTAAGCTCATGCACATTCATCTGATAGGCCGTCAGGGTCGCATTGTTGGCGACTTTTCCCTTCGCGTTGGAGACCTCTAGTTGCAACGTATAGGTGCCAGTTGTTTTGATCGCGACCTGCAGGGCCTTGTCAGGGGTTGTGCTGGTAGCAACCACTTTTCCATTCGCGTCGATCAAACTCAATTTCAGCGTCGGCTTTGTGCCGGCATAAGAATAACCGAAGGCTGAATCGAGCTTATAGGTTTTGCCCGCAGTCAGTGTGATCGTCGCTTGTGCGCTATTGCCGCTCGCCTGTGTGATCTGGCCCGTGGTCGCTTGTTGCTCATAAATCCCGGCGCGGGTCCCATCGAAAGTCAGTGCTGTGGGCGCGCCCGCATCTGCGGCCGGCGCCATAGGCTGCGCTTTGGCAACGGCCTCGGCCGACAGGCGAATGAGAACGCTCTTGGTGGGGGAGGCGATGGTTTTGACCGGCAGCGACGCAGACGCCTTCATAGCGGGCTGTAGCTGGCTCTCCGCCCTCAAGGCGCGGATGGTCGAAAACCCTATAACGGCGCTCATTGAACCGCACCCACGCTCACAAGTCCTGAGGACATCTGGCTAGTAAACGGTCGAATGCAGATATATTTTAGTTCATCTTTGATTTGATCTATGAAGAGGCGTTTCTTCGAGGGGCTCAGATAATATACCCTTGAGATATGGCTCAACGTATCGCCATTAGGGTCATCATCGGCGCACCGATCAGGAGATATGAGATGCGCATCATCACTCTGGCTGGCATCATCAGCCTTTCAGCAATCGCACATGCATCGGCGCAGCAGGCCATCATCCGCAATGGCTCATGCCCCAGTGGCTATAATACGAGCGGCAATTACTGCGTCCCCTCCAGCAATGCCAAACCCGTCATCGAGCGGAATGGCTCCTGCCCGAGCGGTTACAACACAAGCGGCAATTATTGTTTGATGAGCGATGGCGGCAAACCGGCCATTCATCGCTCTGGCTCATGTCCTAGCGGATACAATACCAGCGGTAATTATTGCTTGCGCAATTGAGGGCAACTCCCTCGTTTGACTTCAAGTCCCTCCCATGTTTGCCTCTTTAAAACATCGGGAGGCTCTGTGATGATTATTTTGTACCATGCCACGACCGCCGTATGCGCTGCAAAAGTGCGGGTTGTCTTGGCAGAGAAGCAGATCGCTTTTGAAGGGCGGCTGATCAATCTTCACAAGGGCGAGCAATTCAATCCCGACTATATGAAGATCAATCCCAATGCGGCTGTGCCGGCCCTTATTCATGACGGGCAGGTTTTGATCGAATCAACCGTCATCAACGAATATCTCGACGAGGCTTTTGCGGATCATCCCCTACGTCCCATCTCGCCCTTTGCGCGCGCTCAGATGCATTTGTGGACGCGCAAGGAGGATCTCATCCACGATGCGATCAATACAATGACGGCCTCTATGGTCTTTCGTCATGAGCTTTTGGAAAAATCCAAAGAAGAGCAGCTGGCGCGCTATTCCAAAATCCCGGATCTGGCCAAACGCGAGAAATGGCGCCGGATGATGGACGAGGGGCTTAACTCTTCCATCACCAAAGAGGCTTTGGGTCGTTTTGCGCGTCACTTCGCGCAGATGGAACAGGCGCTCGGCACAAGCAAATGGCTGGTGGGTGATGAGTTCTCACTGGCCGATGCCGGCCTTGCATCCTTTTTCTACCGGCTCGAAATGCTCGAAATTGCGCATCTATGGGAAGAGCATTTCCCTCAGGTCTCACGCTGGTATCAGGCCATCAAGGCGCGGCCGAGTTTCAAAGCGGCGATCCTCGATTATGTGTCGGATGAGGATCACGCAAAATATAAGCGTATTTCTGCGCCCCTCTCGGGCGAAGTGAAGACCCTCTTTGCGCCGATTGTCGCGGCAATGTGAGGGCGCGTCAGAACAGTTTCTGTGAGGCACGCGAGAGTGAGAAGCCGTGACCCAAATTGTTACGGCAAGTCATGCCGCTTGTCTCAGAGATGCACGTAAAGCCATCATATTGCCAGGTGCTACCGTAAGGGATCACCGTCTGGCGTTCACCAATGGGCGCATCGGTCGGGCAATAAGTTGAGGTTGTCGGTGCATTTTTGCCAATCACAAAGGCGCGCATTTTGGGCAGAGTGCATTTGCCCATGACTTCGATCTCTTCTGCCGACTGTTGCGGGACAACTGTCAGGCTGGGTGTGAATTGGCCAATGTCGCAGCGAAGATAGGGCTGGCCTTTGTTATCATCATTGCGATCATAGACGCAGTTGATGTTCTTCGATGGGGCGCTGAAAAAAAGTGCATCCTGCGCCTGAGCAGCCCCGCAAGAGACAGAACTGACGAGGCTGCAAACCAGCGACACTTGAAGTGCTTTCATTCTCGTCATTGCCCCTCATCTTTCAAACTGGTCGGTCACAGTTTGGTTATACTGCCCAATCATTGCCTATTTGCCCAGCTCTGCCTGATCAGACTTTGGCGGGCGCTCTTTTCGCCCGCAGCAAATGGCTTATAGTTGCGGACACAACGAGACGGGGCGGACTATGAAGAGATTCGCGATCTGCATAAGCGCATGGATGGGGCTGGCCTTGGTACAAGCGCAAGGCGCTGAGCTAAAAATTCTGACCGCCGGGGCCTTCAAGCCTGTCGTCAGTGCGCTCGTCCCTTATTTTGAAAAAACCACCGGCCACACAGTGACACTCGACAATGATACGGCTGGCGCCTTGGCCAAGCGCATCGAGGGTGGCGAGGCCTTCGATGTGGTCTTCTTGCCGCCCGCCGGTGTGGCATCCCTCACCAACAAATCCCTGCTCGCTGCGCAACCGCAAGCCGATGTCGCCCGCGTTGCCATTGGTGTGGCGGTGAAGGAGGGTGCGCCCGCCCCTGACATATCCTCAACGCAGGCTTTCAAGGCGACTTTGTTGAAAGCAAAATCCATTGGAGTCATTGACCCAAAAGCTGGCGGCTCCAGCGGCATTTATCTGGCTGAGTTGTTCCAGACATGGGGGATCGCTGATCAGTTGCAGCCCAAGCTCGTTCTGGTGCCAGGCGGCCTTGTGGCCACGCGAGTCGTGACGGGTGAGGCTGAGATCGCCATTCATCAGATCAGTGAAATTCTGGCTGTGCCGGGCGCCAAATTGATTGGGCCACTGCCCGCCGATATTCAAAACTACACAGTCTATCGTGGCGCACGATCAACCAAGAGCTCGCAGGTGCAAGCAGCAGAGGCTTTCATCAGCGCTATGAGCGGACCTGAGGCAATCGCGATTTTGAAAGACAAGGGCATGGAGCGCCCTCACTGATCAGAGGGGCGGGCGTCACCCGCCCGTCATCAAGCCTGCTTTTCCAGAATGAAGATGCATTCATTGCCTGTTGAGAGCATGCAGCGAATGCGGAAGGTAAGGCCGAAGTCTTCGCGGATCTTGGTGATCATCTCGACCATCGCCTCGATGTCCCACACATGATAATGGATCGTCTGATCCTCACGCAGCAGCTCATCAGCTTTGGCGACCGCTGCCGCGCCTTCCAAAACCTCTTCGCCCGTCAGCGACGCATATTCGAGAAAGTGTGCAGCCTTTGACGCTTCTGGCCCGTCCAGAAAATCCCGCTTGATATGGTCATAAGGGGTGACGGGGCGACGATGATCGAAAGTCTTCTCCTTATCAGGCACGGCGAGAAACAAAATCCCGCCATCCTTCAGAACGCGGAAGGCGTTTTTGAAAAAGAGGATCGGATTTTCGAAATGCTCCACGACATGATTGGCGATGACGAAAGACTGGCTACCATCTGCGATCGGGTCGAGCGTCTCGCCATTGGCGACAATGTCCGGGCGCAAAATGCGGATGCGCACACGTGTGCCGAAATAATTTTTCTTCAGCGCTTCGCCTGAAAAGCGGTCCACATATTTAACACGCGCATTGCGCCCGACTTTGAGCGGGCGATTGAGGCCACCGATCTCGATGCCATCACCCTCAATATAACGCGCCGCCAATAACAGACGATTGTGCAGAACAACGCGGCCAGTCTTGCGATAGTCCTTCGAGATACCAAAAAGGTATCTCATAAAGACATAGCGGATCGATCTGGGAATTTGAAACCAAAGTGCGTGCTGCATCAGAATATCCAAGATGTGAAAAGCATGGCTTTTCGAAAGGTGGTTTGGTTGTACTTTATTTTGCGATTATTTGAATAGATTGCATTTATCTGAGCGAACATATGACAAAGGATTTATGACAAAGCCAAGCTTAAATTCATTTCTTGCTTCATTAATACTTAAGTTCAGGATGGCGCGTGGAAAACTCGGGCCCAGCTTTCTGTCACGGCTTCAGTCAAGCTCGAGATTGCGGCAGCTGAAAGGCGAGCGCGGGTCATCTTGCCAAGTGCTCAAAATGTCATCACCCTCGCGCTTCACGCTCCAACACGGCGTGAAGGGGGAGGATCATATGAATGCCATGCAGAATCTCATGCTTTTAATCGGGCGCCTTTTGGCGTCGGTGCTCTTTGCCGTGTCGGGCTATTACAAATTCGTCCGCTACGATTTTTACGTCGGCTTCTTTGAGAAACTGGGCGTCCCCATGGCACATGCCAGCGTCTATGCCGCCGGCGTCTTCGAACTGGCTGGCGCCTTGGCTCTTATCCTTGGTTTCAAAACCCGTCCTGCTGCGGTCTTGCTCGGCCTTTATTCTATCGCAGCCGCCTCATTGGCCCATACAGCCTTTGGCGACTTCAACCAGCTGACCCATTTCCTGAAAAACCTCACCATCCTCGGGGCCTTTATGGCCTTTGGGGTCGTGGGCGCTGGAGCCTATTCTTGGGATGCCATGCAGGCCAAGCCAGCGGCCCCCACATCTGACGAGGCCGCTTGAGGCTCCGGTCGAGTTGATCCACTAGAAGACGTAATGTTATAATATTACATCGACTAGGGATCTTCGATGAAGACGGCATTGGTGGCCGCGCTTGTCCTGAGCGCGGCCCTTTTCATGACAGCACAGGCCCAAGAGGCTGAACCTGCCTTTGGACAGGAGGCGGTCGAACTGCGCGCCTTCCGCAATGGCGATGTGGAAGCAGCCGCTAACGAGCGGCAGAGCGTCTCTACCCATAGCCACAGCCACGCCCATGGCGGCGCGCATGATCACGGCGTCGAAAGCGAAATCATCTTTGGCTTCACCTTGGGGTCAGACACGCATCCATCTGGCGAAAGCAAAGTTGCTTTTGAGACAGTGGGGCGGCTTGGCAAGCGCAGCTCGCATTATGTCGGAATCGGTCAAAAGCTCGAATTGGCTCACGCTTTCACGCATGATCTGTCGGCCTCTGTGAGCCTGCTCAGCGACTATCACAAGGTCCATGCACGTTCGGGTTATGAGGCAGATGTTGAGCCCGTCACGGCGCGATTCATGTTCAACGGCTTTGGTGGCGAATTGCGCTATCGACTGCTCAACCGTGCGACATCACCTTTTGGCCTGACGCTTCATGTCGAGCCGGTCGTTGCAGTCTCAGATGAATTGTCTGGCATTCAGGGGCGCAAATATGGCTCCGAAAACAAGATCATTCTGGACAGGACGCTGGTGCCTGATCGCTGGTTTGCCGCTCTCAATCTTCTGCATGATATGGAAGTGGTGCGCGAACGCGGGACGGTGGCTTGGTCGCGCGGCACCAATATCGGCCTCGCTCTCGCACTGACACATCAAATCGCACCCAATGTTTTTCTGGGCGCGGAGACACGTTATCTGAGGGCCTATGACGGCCTGTCACTGGCGACCTATAGCGGCAATGCGCTTTATGCTGGACCAACATTCACAATCGCCAAGAACGGCGCATTTGCGAGTTTGGCTTACAATGGTCTGATCGGCGGACATGAGAAAGGTCTCAGCAACGGGCTCGATCTCACCCATTTCGAACGGCATCAGATCCGGGTAAAAATAGGACTACATTTTTAATGCGGATGCGCCACTAGCTTTAACACAGCCACCTGCAATTGCTGACGCAGATGATCTTTTTTGGAGACCGCGACGCTGTCGCGCGCGGGGAACTTTGCAAGATTTAATCTGAACCCATAGATCGGATCTATTTCCAAGCCACGTTCGTTCCAGAAGACATCATAGTCTGCACGAATATGTAGCTTATCTGCCAAGCGATCAGCCTGAATGGAGACATGGCGCGCATTGGAAACAGCAAAGAGAGTCTCGCAACCCAGTAAATGGGCGAATTCTTTTGCAGCTTCGAAAACCAATTGTTTGGGACGCATCCCAAAAAGATCGCGCGTTGAAAAAATCACACGCTGCTTGGCATCATCTCCGCGCGGTCCTTGCAAGCCACCAATGAGCAGAGCACGTTCACCTTGGCTCGTCTCAAAAACCAGCATGGTGATCTTGGCAAGATCACCACTCGCATCGCTGAGCAGAAAAGCGATCTCGCCTTCACGATAGGTCTCATGCGCCATGATGGCACGCAGACCATAAGCGCATTTGCGCCCCTGCAGGGCGCTCAGGACGATGGCGTCCCCTCTGAAAAGTTGTTGCAGAATATAACTGGGCGCGGCATCCCGCATGATGAGGTGATGCGACATAGCCATAGCCACGCGCTTGCGGATGGACAATCCATAAGCCGCATAAGAACGCACAGGCTTGCGTAAAACATAAGAAGGGATTTCGAATAGACCGAGTGTGCGCGCATAATCACCAATAAAGGCGACCCAGCGCGCGATCTCGCGCGGATAGAACAAAGCGCGCAGCAGAAAAAACCGAGCGCGTGACTTTGTATCTACCTTGGCAAGATAAAGTGTTGTGTCTTTTAGAAGTCGAACAACGCCCAGCAAAACCGCATGTTCTCCGCAGCCCTATCGCTACGGCTTAGCTGATTGCTTGCGCCAGAAAATTACGCCTATCTTACAAATCGACAATTACGTGCCTTTTTTAAAAAGAAGCCACGCTGAACATTGTCTGTCATATTTTTGTCAGTATAGCCCTGATGGCAGGTTATTTTACGAGAAATAAGACGCCATGATCGCCAAATCATAGGCGGTTGGATTTTTCACTGTCTTCTTGATGCCCTCTTGCGTGACGGTGAGCTCTTGCAAGCGCCCCGCAGCAGCGAGCGCCTTCAACCCTTCGCGGGCGGTGATGAAATCTGACAGAGAGCCTTTGAGTGAGACGCCGCCCTTCAGTTTCATCGCCGCTTCGCGGGTAAAGCTGCCATAGGACAGAAGATCCTTCGGGCTTTCCTTCAGTGAGAATTGCAGACCTGCAACGCGGCCCAGCACACTGACTGAGCGCTTCACCGCGCTGCTGCTGAGCTGGAGATCATTGCTGTCGGTAAAGAAAACATCCTTGATGAAGCCGTTTTTCGTCAGCTGCGTCAGCTCATCTGAATTGTTGATCACTTCGCTCGACGTATCGGTGATGCTCAGGGATTTCACCTGCGCATAATTGGTGAGCGCTTTGGCGCGATGGGCTGGCACATCTGTCAGATCAATTTTCAGCGGCCCTGTTGATTTACCAGCTGTCACTTTGGTGAAGCTCACAAGGCTACCGTCGGCGGGTGCAGGCACCTGCCAGTCGAATGTGATTTTGTTGCCCGTCATCGAGGCTGTCACAGCGCCTTCGCTAAAGGCTGGTGAGGCGGCGAGTGTCGCTTTCACAGCGCTCAAAAAAGCCGCAGCCTGTTCCTTGGGGCTAGCGCCTTCGCCAACATTCAAAGGCCCGACTTTGACATGCATCACATTACCACCGGGGGGAGCGATGGCCAGATCAAACTCATCGCCATCATTGAAGCTGCCGAAGATGAGCGCTGATTGACGCTCCCCTTGCGTCGCCGTACCAGCGCGATCTTGAACAGTCGTGCCGAAGGAAGAAGGAACAGACTTGGCTGCGATATTACTTGCCACACCAAAGCCCGCGACGAATTGATCATAGCGCAAGCTGACACTGCCAGACGGCAAGGAGGCCTGAAAGCCCGATGTTGGATCGATGCTGTTGTCGACTTCGAGCGTGACATCGGAAAAATTATTGAGAAGACGAATATCCTCCCACGCGCCTTTCAGCGTCGCGGGTCGAGCCTCCACCGTGATTTTGTTGGAGAGGCGCGCCAATATATTCGCACCCAGTGCCGAGACACTGGAGGCCTGAACATTCAACGCAGGATTTTCACCATTGATCGTGGCCCGCACAATCTTATTGGCCTGCCCCAGCGTCTTCAGCTTGCTCAAAGTTGCAGCTGGGAGCTGCGTTATCAGCGTATCAGGCGCGGCGGGCAGATCGACTGAAAGAGGATTGGCGACGATCTTCAACAAATTGGGCGGCACAGCCGCAAGCGTCGTGAGGTCCAGCGTCTGCGTCGTACCCGTGCCAATTTGAATGGCCGCGATCTTTTTCCCGCCCGCATCACTGGCCAAAGTCTGCAGGGCGGTTTGCACGCCAGCGCTGATGGTCGGCACGGTGAGTTCAGACAAGTTGGAATTGAGCAGCAGACGAATGGGCGGCAATTGGCGCAGCGCCTCATTGCTCAAAGGCAATTTGGAGGCAAATTCGCTCAGGCTCATCGGCAGCCCACCCAGCGCCATCTGCTGGGCCTGCGCCGAGATCGAAACCTTGGTGGTATTGTTGCTGAGGGCGCTCAACGGAACCTTGGTCCCCGCCACAGTCTTGGGGCTTCCCTGCGCAACCTGCTTGGCCGCAGCTGCGGTCACGGTCGTGACATAGCGGCCCGTGGTCGGGTTGAAGACGGTGGTGGTCATAGACGCAATACTCCTCCGCGCGGGAGTAGCAAGTCGCATGCCGCTAAAAATGATATTATTTTCAATGCTTTAAGTTAAAAGCCGCGCGGGTCTCTCCCAGCGCGGCCCTCACCTCGTGTCGCGGGTCTCAGGCGTCCTGCCAGATCTCGCGGGCCATCTCCACGACGAGGCGCAGTTTGGCTTCCTGCTCCTGCGGGGTGATCGGATTGCCCTCGTCAACGCTGGCAAAGCCGCATTGGGGCGAGATCGCCAACCGGTCGAGATCGACAAAAGCGGTGGCGTCATTCACCCGGCGGCGGATCATATCCTTGTCTTCCAAAGCCCCGCTCTTGGTCGAGATGAGGCCGAGGACGACCATTTTCGACTTCGGCACGAAGCGCAGGGGCTCAAAAGTACCGGCCCGGGCTGAGTCATATTCGAGGAAGTAGAAGGGGATTTCGAGCTTGTTGAAGAGCCTGTCGGCCACATCGTCATAGCTGCCTTCGGAGTGGAACTGGCCCGCGCGATTGCCACGGCACAGATGCATCCCCACCCGCATGCCTTTGGGAACCTGCCGCAGGACGCGGTTCGTCACGTCGATATATCGGTCGATCAGGGCCGACCAATCATCCCCGCGCGCGGCCAGCTCCTGCTGCACATGGGGGTCGCCAAATTTGGCAAAAGCCGTCTCATCCATCTGCACATAGGTGCAGCCAGCCTCGTAAAGGGCGGTCAGCTCTTTCACGAAAGCATCGACCGTATCGGCCCAGAAACTATCGGTGTCCTTATAGGCCTCTTCCAGAATGGCCGCATCGCCCCCCCGGAAATGCAGGGCGCAAGGGCCGGGAATGGTGATTTTGGGGGTCGCCTTGGTCAGCGACTGGAGGAATTTGAAGTCATCGACATGAATGGGCTTGGTCCAGCGCAAAGGCCCGCGAATACGGGCGCGCGGCTGGACGCCACGACGCGGGGTTGCTGCCTGGCCCTGCTCTTCGGGCGGGACCCAGTCAGGCACGATGTCGCCCAGTTGGGCGAAGAAATAGCTGTGATAGGAGCCACGACGAAACTCGCCATCGGTGGCCAGACGCAGACCCACCCTCTCCTGCAGGGCCACGGCCTCCGCAATGGCAGCGTCCTCGGCCTGACGCATATGGGCATCGGATATCTGTCCAAAACGATGCTTGCGGCGAAGTTCGAGCAGGCTGGCGGGGCGCAACAAAGACCCAATGTGGTCGGCGCGGAACGGCGGCTGTGGCAAGTCTCTCATCTCCCTATCACCCGCTGCCATTGCGACGCAGCGGTGCGCCATCATCTCAGGCTCGTCAAGAAAGACAATGGCTGAAGTGAACATCTGTTGCGGGGCGACAAGCGCGGCGCTAGGTGTTGGATGTTTGATATGTGGCGTTTGAGCAGGGTGGCCAATCAGCCCCTGAATTATATCGATTTAAATAATTGAAATTAAGGAATTTTGTCATGAAACTATTTGATGCGATCAAGCCCCTTGGCCTCGCAGTCATTCTCCTGCCGCTCAGCTTCGTCCAGCTTCCCGCGCAAGAGCCTTCCCCCCTTCACTGGGCCTATCAGATCTCTGCGCCCGGCGTGGCTCCGGTCCCCGCAACCAAGGATGACGGCTCGCAGCGGCGGGTGCCAGACAGTATGGTCAGCATGACCTTGAGCCAGACGCGTGATCGCTTCAATGCGCCTGATTGGCATCCGGCCAGTCACCCGCCGATGCCGCAAATCGTTCTGAATGGACGCAGGCCAGATACACATGCCTGCGCATTCTGCCACCGCGCGGAAGGACAGGGCGGCGCGGAAAATGCCAATATCAGCGGTCTGGATAAAGGCTATATCATCAGACAATTGAAGGAGATCCGCTCAGCCGCTCGGCGCTCGGCCAGTGACCAGCGCGCCAGCATGATCACCAAGCATCTGATGGCAGCCTCTTTGACGGACGACGAGATCGAGGCCGGGGCGAGCTATTTTGCCGACCTTCCAGCACGTTCCACCCTCAAGGTTGTTGAGACGGATATCGTGCCAAAGACAATCAATTACATGGGCTTATTTACCGCAGCCTTGACGGGCGCGGAGACCGAGCCGCTGGGCGAGCGCATCATCGAAATGCCGGATGACCCTGAGCGCTTTGAGCTGCGTGACACGCGCACCACCTTCACCGCCTATGTGCCGCGCGGCAGCATCGAGCGCGGCAAGGCTCTGGCTGCTGAGGGCTGCGTGGCCTGCCATGGAGAGGGGCTGAAGGGTGGCATTGGTCCGCGACTGGCTGGCCAGTACACCAGCTATACCGTGCGCCAGCTCAACGACTTCAAGATCGGCAAAAGGGCGGGCGAACAGGCTGGTTCGATGGCGGGGGTGGTCGAGAAACTCCCCCTCTCCGATATGATCGCGCTGGCGGCCTATGCAGCGAGCCTGACGCCCTGAAAACCGCAGTTTTGCTTGTGGTGGCCGCCTGCGCCTGTTAAGAGAGCGGCGCTTGTGGTCTCCACAGGCTGTTTCTGACCGCCGGTCTGCGCCGGCCCGCCTCAGGCGGGGCCTCGTCCAACGTGACAGGCGCCAGCGGAAGGAAGCATGAATCACTCGAACCCCCGGCGCATGCCCGACCACGGGCGCTCAGGAGTCCTAATGTCTAATTCTGCATCCAGCTTTGCGCCGTCGCGCGAAGATTTTGCCGCTATGCTCGATGAGTCCTTTTCGCAGAACGAAGCCTATGAAGGCTCGGTCGTTAAGGGCATTGTCGTCGCCATCGAAAAGGACGTTGCCGTCATCGACATCGGTCTGAAGACCGAAGGCCGCGTCGCTCTCAAGGAATTCACAGGCCCGAACCGTGACGTTGCCATCAATGTTGGCGACGAGGTTGAGGTCTATCTGGAGCGCGTTGAAAATGCGCTCGGCGAAGCTGTCATCTCGCGCGACAAGGCCCGCCGCGAAGAGAGCTGGGTCAAGCTCGAGAAGGCGTTCGAGGCCAAGGAAAAGGTCGACGGCGTTATCTTCAATCAGGTCAAGGGCGGCTTCACGGTCGATCTCGACGGTGCCGTGGCCTTCTTGCCGCGCAGCCAGGTCGATATTCGCCCGATCCGCGATGTCACCCCGCTCATGGGCGTGCCGCAGCCTTTCGAGATCCTCAAGATGGATCGTCGTCGTGGCAATATCGTTGTGTCGCGCCGCACCGTTCTCGAAGAGAGCCGCGCCGAGCAGCGTCATGAGATCGTGGCCAACCTCGAAGAAGGTCAGGTCATCGACGGTGTCGTCAAGAACATCACCGACTACGGCGCGTTCGTGGATCTGGGTGGTATCGACGGCCTGCTGCATGTCACCGACATCGCATGGCGCCGCGTCAATCATCCCACCGAAGTGCTCAACATCGGCCAGACGGTGCGCGTGAAGATCATCAAGATCAATCACGACACGCATCGCATCTCGCTGGGTATGAAGCAGCTGCAGGATGATCCGTGGCAGAATATCGAAGCCAAATATCCGCTCAACGCGCGCTTCCATGGCCGCGTGACGAATATCACCGACTACGGTGCATTCGTTGAGCTGGAGCCCGGCATCGAAGGCCTCATCCACGTCTCCGAAATGTCGTGGACCAAGAAGAATGTTCACCCCGGCAAGATCGTTGCGACGAGCCAGGAAGTGGACGTGCAGGTGCTCGAGGTTGATCCCTCCAAGCGCCGCATCTCGCTCGGTCTCAAGCAGACCCTGCAGAATCCTTGGGAAGCCTTTGCTGAGAAGCATCCCGTTGGTTCGGAAGTCGAAGGCGAGGTCAAGAACAAGACCGAATTCGGTCTGTTCATCGGTCTCGACGGCGATGTCGATGGCATGGTCCATCTCTCCGATCTCGACTGGAAGCGTCCTGGCGAGCAGGTGATCGAAGAGTACAAGAAGGGCGACATGGTGAAGGCGCAGGTTCTCGACGTTGACGTCGAGAAGGAGCGCATCTCGCTCGGCATCAAGCAGCTCGGCGGCGACCCCTTCGCTCAGAAGGTGGAAGGCGAAGAGAACCTCCGCAAGGGCGCGGTGGTGACCTGCGAGATCGTCGAAGTGAAGGAAGGCGGCGTCGATGTGAAGATTGCCGGTTCCGACCTCATCGCCTTCATCAAGCGCAGCGAACTGGCTCGCGACCGTGGCGATCAGCGCCCCGACCGCTTTGCAGTTGGCGAAAAGGTTGATGCTCGCATCACCGTCTTTGATCGCAAGACCCGCAAGGTGTCGGTGTCGATCAAGGCGCTTGAAGTGGCTGAAGAGAAGGAAGCCATTGCTCAGTACGGCTCGGCCGACTCGGGCGCTTCGCTCGGCGACATCTTGGGTGCTGCTCTCAAGGCTCGCGACAAGAAGTAAGCCTCACAGCTTCACAATCTGGAAAGGCCCGCGTCTGACGCGGGCCTTTTTTCATTCCAGCATTGCAGGTCCCATGTTCTCTGGCTTAAGGTCCAGTACCTGCGAAACTTGAAGGCTCGTTCCATGGATTCGATCACGGACTATCTCTTCGATCGTCGCCAGCTGCGCCGCAAGCTTTCGTTCTGGCGCGTGGCCGCCGTGCTCTGCCTCATCATCGCAGCAGGCACAGCCACATGGCGAATGATGGATGGCGGGCAGGTCGCACATCTACAACCCCATATTGCGCGTCTGAATATTGAAGGCGTCATCACGGGTGATCGCGCCACACTCAAATTGATCGACGACATCAGCCAGTCTCATGCGAGCGCAGTCATCGTATCCATCGAAAGCCCCGGCGGCTCAACCAGTGGATCTGAGCGTCTCTATGATGCGCTGCGCCGCCTCTCGCAGAAAAAACCTGTCGTGGCGGTCGTGGGCGGCATGGCTGCCTCGGGCGGCTATATCGCAGCCATGGGGACAGACCATATCGTCGCGCAGGGAACATCTTTGGTCGGCTCCATCGGCGTTCTCTTCCAATATCCCAATGCATCGAAATTGCTCGACACGGTGGGGGTGAAAATGGAGGAGGTGAAATCCTCTCCGCTCAAAGCTGCCCCCAATCCTTTTGAGCCTGCCTCACCTGAAGCGCGCGCGGCTTTGGCTGATCTTGTGAGAGATTCCTATGACTGGTTCAAAACCCTCGTGCGCGAGCGCCGCCAGCTTGATGGGAGCGCACTTGCTGCAGTCGTTGATGGGCGCGTCTTCACCGGCCGCCAAGCCATTGGCCTCAAGCTGATCGACGAATTGGGCTCAGAAAAAGAGGCCATTGCCTGGCTGGAAGCTGAGAAAAATATCGCAAAAGATTTGCCCGTGCGTGACTGGCGTCGCCGACGCGGGATCGACAATCTGGGTCTTCTGGGCATGGCAAGTCTTGGCGCTCAAGCACTTGGCTTCCATGAGATTGCGCAGGGTCTGGCGCGTGCCGAGCAAATGCATCAGAGCGCCGTTCTTGACGGTCTGATGAGCATTTGGCATGCTTCGCCCGTCAATTGATTGTTTCTCACGGCTTTTTGCCCCCAAAACCGGATCTTGAACAATGATTAAATCTGAACTCGTTCAGCGCATCGCAGAACGTAACCCGCATCTTTATTTGCGCGACGTCGAAAATATCGTGAATGCGATTCTTGATGAAATGACTGACGCGCTGGAACGTGGCGACCGTGTGGAGCTGCGCGGTTTTGGCGCCTTCGCCGTCAAGCATCGCGAAGCGCGCGTCGGCCGCAATCCACGCACGGGCGCGCATGTGTCCGTTGATGAAAAGGCCGTTCCCTTCTTCAAGACCGGCAAAGAGTTGCGCGAGCGACTGAACGAGCAGCCGCAGTCCTGACGCGCAGGACGCCCGGCTGGAGGGCGCGATGAAGACTCTTTTGAAATGGCTGATCCTGACGCCGATTGCGGTCATCATCGTCACCTTTGCTATCGTCAACCGCCAGATCGTGTCGGTGAGTTTCGATCCTTTCGGCTCGACGCTCTCCGGCATGTCCATTGATCTGCCGCTGTTCATCGTCATGTTTGGCTGCGCCATGATCGGCGTGGTGGCGGGCTCGCTCGCCACCTGGGCCGCTCAAGGTCGCCATCGCCGCGCTTTGCGCGATGCCCGCTCCGATCTTGCCCATCTGCGCGAAGAGGCTGACCGCGCTCGCAGTTTTGCGGCTCTGCCCGGCTCCCGCCACCCGCCCCTATAAAGCTCAGCTCAGCGGTGGCAGGAGACGCGCTTGCGCCCTATATAGAGTCTATGGCCGACCGGTTTCTCATCAAGATCTGCGGGCTCTCCACCCCAGCCACGCTCAACGCCGCCCTTGAGGCTGGCGCGGATATGGTCGGCTTTGTCTTTTTCCCGCCCAGCCCGCGCAATATCGACCTAGATCTGGCGCGCCAACTATCTGAAATTGCAGCTGAAAGAGCGCAAACTGTGGCGCTTGTGGTGGATGCGGATGATGCCTTTCTGACGAGCGTCACGCAGGCCCTTCGCCCGAAAATTCTGCAACTTCACGGCAAGGAGAGTCCCCAGCGCGTCGCTGAAATCCGCGCCCGCTTCGGACTGCCGGTCATGAAGGCGCTGGGTGTCAGCGGGCCGGAGGATTTTGCCACCGTCGCCGCCTATGAGGCGGTTTGCGACCGGCTCCTCTTCGATGCCAAGCCCCCCAAAGACGCGACCCGCCCCGGCGGCAATGGCCTTGCCTTTGACTGGAGCCTGCTGGCCGGTCGGCAATTCAACAAGCCTTGGATGCTGTCGGGTGGTCTGACCATCGACAGTGTTGAAGAAGCCGTACTGGCAACGCGCGCACCGGGCATTGATGTGTCCTCCGGCGTTGAAAGCGCGCCCGGCGTCAAAGACCCGGCCCTCATCACCACCTTCATGTCCCGCGCGCGCGCTGCGGCGGGCAAGCTTGCAGAACCGCTTGGTTCGCAGGCCAAGAGCGCCTAAAAGGGCACTCATTCAGGAGTTCGCACCGTGCTGCAGGATAATCCCAACTCATTCCGCACCGGCCCCGATGAGACGGGCCATTTTGGTATTTTCGGCGGGCGCTTTGTCGCCGAAACGCTGATGCCTTTGGTGCTCGAACTTGAGAAAGCCTATGCGGATGCCAAGGCTGATCCTGCCTTCCATGCTGAGCTGGCGCATCTGGCCACCCATTATGTCGGTCGTCCTTCGCCGCTCTATTATGCCGAGCGCATGACGCAGAAGCTTGGTGGCGCGAAGATCTATTTCAAGCGCGACGAGCTGAACCATACCGGCGCGCATAAGATCAACAATGTGCTGGGGCAGATTCTGCTCGCCATGCGCATGGGCAAGAAGCGCATCATCGCTGAAACAGGTGCTGGTCAGCATGGCGTTGCCACCGCAACCGCCTGCGCCAAATATGGCCTCGAATGTATCGTTTATATGGGCGCTGTGGACGTCGAACGTCAGAAGCCCAATGTCTTCCGCATGAAAATGCTCGGTGCGACTGTTGTGCCTGTTCAGTCAGGCGCGCGCACGCTGAAAGATGCGATGAATGAAGCATTGCGTGACTGGGTCACAAATGTGCATGACACTTTCTATTGCATCGGCACCGCCGCCGGTCCCCATCCCTATCCCGGCATGGTGCGCGATTTTCAATGCGTGATTGGCAATGAAGTGCGCGAGCAGATGATGGCCGCTGAAGGCCGTCTGCCTGACTCGCTCATTGCTGCCATCGGCGGCGGCTCCAATGCCATCGGCCTTTTCCATCCCTTCCTCGATGATCGGGGGATTGAAATCTTCGGCGTTGAGGCAGCAGGCCATGGCCTCGCAGAGCCCAACGGCCATGCGGCCTCGCTGGCCGGCGGCAAGCCTGGCGTTTTGCATGGCAACCGCACCTATCTTTTGATGGATGATGATGGCCAGATCCTCGAGGGCCATTCGATCTCGGCGGGCCTCGATTATCCGGGCATTGGCCCTGAACATGCCTGGCTGCGCGACACCGGCCGCGTGACCTATATTTCGGCCACGGACAAAGAAGCGCTCAACGCCTTCCAGCTCTGCAGCCAGCTTGAGGGCATCATCCCCGCGCTTGAGCCTGCTCATGCCCTCGCCAAAGTCATCGACATTGCGCCGACCAAGCCCAAGGATCACCTGATGGTGATGAATCTGTGCGGACGCGGCGACAAGGACATCTTCGCGGTGGCTGAACATCTGGGCGGCATGTAAGCCGCGCCAGAGGTGGCGGTGATCCAAAAAAGCGACATAATCCTCCCGAATCACTGGGCCTGAGCGCGGCTTTCGCGCATCAGGCTGGGAACGAGAGCATTCATGTCCGACCTGCGCTGGTCCATCACACGTCGTCACTTGCTTGGTGCCAGCAGCGCTCTGCTGGCCGGCCTTGGCGTCTCACCGCGTCGCAGCTTTGCCGCCGATGAAATTGAGACACATGGTCTGTCTACATTCGGCGAATTGGAACAGCCCGCCGATTTCAAACATTTTGCCTATGTGAATCCGCAAGCGCCCAAAGGCGGCGCGCTGGTTCTGCAAATCAAGAACACATCCGGCAATCAGAACTTCGAAACTTTCGACACATTCAATATCTATGTGTTCAAAGGCGATGGCGCCGCCGGCGTCGACGCAACTTTTGACTCGCTGATGGCAGGCTCTGCGGATGAGCCCAATGCGCTTTATGGCCTTGTCGCCAAATCGGTGCGCATCAGCGCCGACAAACTCACCTATCGTTTCATGCTGCGCCCTGAAGCGCGCTTTCATGATGGATCGCGGCTCACCGCCAAAGATGTCGCCTTTTCCTTGATGGCGCTGAAGACCAAGGGCCATCCCATCTATCGCAGCATTTTAGGCGATCTTGTGAGCGCCGACGCTGAGAGCGATCATATCGCGCTCATTCGCTTTGCACCCACGCGCAGCCGCGATCTGCATCTGGTTGTCGCGGGCATGCCAATCTTCTCGCAGGCCTATTATGCAACGCGCGATTTTGAATCAGCGAGCCTTGAGCCGCCCCTGGGCTCTGGCCCCTACAAAGTCTCGCGCTTCGAACAGGGGCGCTATGTCGAATATGAGCGCGTGAAAGATTATTGGGCGGCCAATCTGCCGGTGAATATTGGCACCAATAATTTTGATCGCATTCGCTGGGAATATTATCGCGAACGGCAAATCGCTTTTGAGGATTTCAAATCAGGCAAGCTCAATTATCACGAAGAATATACGGCGCGTTTTTGGGCGACACAGTATGACTTCCCCGCCGTGAAAGAAAACCGCGTGAAGCGCGAAGAGCTGCCAAGCGGCAATTCCACCGGCACGCAAGGCTGGCATTTCAATCTGCGCCGTCCTCAATTTCAGGATGTGCGGATCCGGGAGGCGATCAATTATTGCTTCGATTTCGAATGGACGAATAAGAACATCATGTATTCTGCCTATAAGCGGCTCTCGTCCTATTTCGAAAATTCAGACATGCAGGCCAAAGGCACGCCGGGCCCGCAAGAGCTCGCCTTGCTCGAACCTTTCCGCGTGGATCTGCCAGCTGAAGTCTTCCAGGAGCCATGGGTGCCGCCGGTCTCCGATGGTTCAGGTGCTGATCGCAATCTGCTGCGCCGCGCCGATGAATTGCTGCGCGCAGCTGGATGCAAGCGCGAGAACAATCAGCTGCATCTTCCTAATGGGCAGCCCTTCAGCATTGAATTTCTCGACTCATCAACCGTCATGCATCCCCACACCAATCCCTTCATCAACAATCTGAAGCGGCTTGGTATTGATGCGCGCTTGCGCACTGTTGATACGGTGCAATTCAAGCGCCGCTTCGACAGTTTTGATTTCGATATGGTGACCATGGCTCTGGGTGGTTCGCGTACACCGGGCATTGAGATGAAAAATATCTATTCATCGCAAGCCGCCAAAACACCCGGATCGCGCAATGTGGCGGGCATTGCGCTCCCCGTTGTTGATGCGCTGCTTGATGTGATTGCGCGTGCCGACAATCGCGCCGATCTCACCATCGCCTGCCGCGCGCTCGACCGCGTGTTGCGGGCGGGACGTTACTGGGTGCCGATGTGGTATTCCGACAAGGCCCGTATCGCTTATTGGGATATTTTCGACCGGCCGCAGCAAACGCCAAAATTTGGTACGGGCGCGCCCGCCACATGGTGGTTCGATGCGCAGAAGGCTCGCCGCATCGGTTATCAGGGATAAATCATGGCCGCCTATATCGCCCGTCGTTTGCTGCTGATGATCCCAACCATTCTGGGCATTTTGCTGATCTCTTTCGTCATCGTGCAATTTGCACCGGGCGGGCCTGTAGAGCGTGTGCTCGCGCAATTGCAGGGGCTTGATCAAAGCACATCGGGCCGCATTGGCGCAGGCGCGAATGATCTATCCTCCACGATGCAAGCGCAAAGCGCCGATTCGACCTATCGTGGCTCGCAGGGCCTCGATCCCAAATTCATCGCCGAACTCGAGCGGCAATTTGGTTTCGATAAACCGCCCGTCGAGCGCTTTGTGCTGATGTTGAAAAACTATGCGAGCTTTGATTTTGGCCGCAGCTATTTCCGCGACATGTCCGTTCTGCAATTGATCAAAGAGAAACTGCCCGTCTCAGTGACGCTCGGCCTTTGGATGACGCTTCTGTCTTACGCCATCTCGATCCCGCTTGGCATTTCCAAAGCGGTGAAAGATGGCACACGTTTTGACACTTGGACGTCGAGTATTGTCATCATCGGCTATGCGATCCCCGGCTTTCTCTTTGCCGTGTTGCTCGTCATTCTATTTGCGGGTGGCTCCTTCTGGCAGATCTTCCCCTCGCGCGGGCTCGTCTCAGATAATTTCAACGACCTCTCTCTTGCGGGCAAAGTGCTCGACTATCTGTGGCACATTGTTTTGCCGGTGAGCGCCTTGGTGCTCGGCTCTTTTGCCACCTCCACCTTCCTGACCAAGAACTCCTTCCTCGATGAGATCCGCAAACAATATGTGCTGACCGCGCGGATGAAGGGGCTCAACGACAATCAGGTGCTCTATGGCCATGTGTTCCGCAATGCGATGATGATCGTTGTCGCGGGCTTTCCTGGCGCTTTCGTCCATGCCTTTTTCACAGGCTCTCTGCTGATTGAAAATATTTTCTCGCTCGATGGTCTTGGCCTACTCACCTATGAAAGCGTGATGAACCGCGACTATCCCGTCGTCTTCGCCAATATCTACATTCTCGCTCTGCTCGGCCTTGTTGTGAATCTGCTCTCTGATCTCACTTACACATGGATTGATCCCCGGATCGATTTTGAGACGCGGGAGGTCTGAGTGAGCGTGATCGATACTCCCACACCCACAGCGGTTTCAGCGCCAGTGCCAGAGGCAAAGGGCTATTTTCGTCTGACGCCGGTCAATCGACGGCGGCTTGATAATTTCAAGCGCAACAGGCGCGGTGCATGGTCTTTCTGGCTCTTTGTGACTCTCTTCACTCTGTCGCTCTTTGCAGAGTTCATCGCCAATGATCGACCGATCCTTGTTTCTTACAAAGGCGAGTTGCTCTTTCCGATTGTGAAGACCTATCCAGAAGAAAAATTTGGCGGCTTCTATGCCGAGACCGATTATCGCGACCCTGTCACAGCTGATGAGATCAATACTCATGGTTGGATGATCTGGCCGCCCGTGCGTTTCTCCTATCGCACACAAAATCTCGATGTGCCGACGCCCGCGCCCTCGCCGCCCACTTGGGCTTTGAGCCAGGAGCAATGTGCGCCTGTTCTGGCCAAGAAATTTCCCGACAAGCCCAATGCCACTTGCGCTGATTTGGAAATGAACTGGCTTGGCACAGATGACACGGCGCGCGATGTCGCTGCGCGTCTCATCTATGGCTTTCGCATCTCGATCCTGTTTGGCCTTGTCCTTGCGGCGATCTCATCAGTGATCGGTATTCTGGCAGGCGCTGTGCAGGGCTATTTTGGTGGCTGGATTGATCTTGTCTTCCAGCGCTTCATCGAGATCTGGTCCTCTCTGCCGCATCTTTATATTCTCATCATCGTCTCCAGCATCATCACGCCAAGCTTCTTTGTGCTGCTTGGCATTCTGCTGCTCTTCTCATGGGTCTCTTTGGTCCATGTGGTACGCGCGGAATTTCTGCGCGCGCGAAATTTTGAATATGTGAATGCCGCGCGTGCACTGGGCCTCTCGGATGGCAAGATCATGTTCCGCCATGTTCTGCCCAATGCGATGGTGGCGACACTGACCTTCCTGCCCTTCGTCGTGAATGCCTCCGTCATCACACTCACCTCGCTTGACTTCCTTGGTCTTGGTCTGCCGCCGGGCTCGCCCTCGCTGGGTGAAATGTTGCTGCAAGGCAAAGCCAATCTGCAAGCGCCCTGGCTCGGCCTCACAGGCTTCTTCGTCATCGCCGTCATGCTCTCGCTGCTCGTCTTTATCGGTGAAGCTGTGCGCGACGCCTTCGATCCCAGAAAGACTTACGCGTGAGCGCCTCGTCCCTTCTTCTCGACATTCGCGACCTCTCCATCGCCTTTCGACAAGGCGGCAAGGTCTCGCTTGCGGTGGATTGCGTCAGTTTCTCGCTCGAGCGCGGGCGCACTTTAGCGCTGGTGGGTGAATCTGGCTCGGGCAAATCCATTACCGCTTTGTCGATTGTGAAATTGCTCGGCGCAACCTCCGCGACCTATCCAACTGGCCAAGTCTTTTACAAAGGCGAGGATCTGCTTCACGCGAGTGACGAGGCACTGCGCAGAGTGCGCGGTAACGACATCACCATGGTGTTTCAGGAGCCTATGACTTCGCTCAATCCCCTCCATGTGATTGAGCAGCAGATCGGCGAAATCCTCGAACTGCATGGGATGGTCGATGCCAAGAAGCGCCGCGCGCGCATCATTGAATTGCTCGAAGAGGTCGGCATTCCTGATCCGGGTACCCGGCTTGGTGCCTATCCGCATCAATTGTCGGGGGGTCAGCGCCAGCGTGTCATGATTGCCATGGCGCTTGCCAATCGGCCAGATCTTTTCATCGCGGATGAGCCAACAACGGCGCTTGATGTGACAGTGCAAGCGCAGATCTTGCAGCTCTTGAAAGAACTGCAAGCCAAACATGGCATGGCCATGTTGTTCATCACGCATGATCTGGGCATTGTGCGCAAGATTGCCGATGATGTCGCTGTCATGCAGAAGGGCCGAATTGTTGAGCAAGGCCCGACCGAGAGCGTGTTCAGCCATCCCCAACATGATTATACACGCGCTCTTCTGGCCGCTGAACCCAAAGGCCAGCCCACGCAAGCGCGCGCAGATGCAAAGCCCATTGTGACGGGCGAAAATATTCGTGTGTGGTTTCCTATCAAGCGCGGCTTCTTTCGGCGCACCATCGGCCATGTCAAAGCTGTTGATGGCATTTCGCTCAGCGTGCGCGAAGGGCAGACGGTCGGCGTGGTTGGAGAATCGGGCTCCGGAAAAACAACATTGGGCTTGGCTTTGCTGCGACTCATTCGCTCAGAAGGGCCGATCGCCTATCTTGGCCAACGTATCGATGGTTTGAGCGTGAAAGAGATGCGGCCTTTGCGCCGCGATTTGCAGATCGTCTTTCAAGATCCCTATGGCTCTCTTTCGCCGCGCATGTCTGTTGCGGAGATTGTGGAAGAAGGCCTCGTCATTCAAAATCCGCAGCTGGGTTGGCGTGAACGGCGCGAGATTGTCGCGCGCGCTTTAGCAGACACTGGTCTTGATCCATCCGCTATGGACCGATATCCGCATGAATTCTCAGGCGGTCAGCGTCAGCGCATCGCTATTGCGCGCGCTATGGCACTCGATCCACGCTTTGTCGTTCTCGATGAGCCAACTTCCGCGCTTGATATGTCAGTACAGGCGCAGATCGTCGATCTGCTGCGCGATCTGCAACAAAGACGCAATCTGGCCTATCTGTTTATCAGCCATGATCTGAAAGTCGTGCGCGCACTCGCCACTGATCTCATCGTGATGCGTCATGGCAAAGTGGTGGAGAGTGGGA
Organism: Beijerinckiaceae bacterium; assembly: GCA_947454485.1. Classification (GTDB taxonomy): domain Bacteria; phylum Pseudomonadota; class Alphaproteobacteria; order Rhizobiales; family Beijerinckiaceae; genus Terripilifer. Next base: position 427,158 of record CANGJJ010000002.1, on the reverse strand, counting down.
GAGCCGCAGACATCTTTGCAGCGCCCAAGAGCGACTATACGCGCGCGCTCTTTGCGGCCGCTTTTGATATTGAATCTGATCACACTGGCGTCGTGAGCAACTGATGGGACGCGCCATCCTCCTCGTTTTGGATTCTTTTGGCTGCGGCGGCGCAGCTGATGCGTCCCTGTTTGGCGATGAGGGCGCGGACACATTTGGGCATATTGTGGAAGCCTGCGCAGCAGGACGTGCAGATCGCGCAGGGCTTCGGCAAGGACCGCTCCGCATTCCCTTTCTAATCGACCACGGTCTTGGTCTCGCCGCAGTTGCCTCACGCGGCGCGGCCCTGCCTTTGCCGCAGCCAACGCAGTTGCAAGGCGCATGGGGCTTTGCACGCGAGACCTCCAAGGGCAAAGACACGCCCTCAGGCCATTGGGAGATTGCAGGGGCGCCGGTTGATTTTGCTTGGGGCTATTTCCCTAATACGCAACCCTGCTTTCCTGCAGATCTCATCGAGGCTTTGAGCAAGGCTGCGAATCTCCCCGGCATATTGGGGAATTGTCATGCCTCGGGAACGCAGATCATCGAGGACTTGGGCGCAGAACATATAGCGAGCCTGCGGCCCATTCTCTATTCGTCGGTTGATTCAGTGTTGCAGATTGCCGCGCATGAAGAGCATTTTGGCCTGCATCGACTCTATGATCTGTGTGCTGTAGCGCGCAAATTGTGCGATCCACTGAAGATCGGGCGCATTATTGCGCGGCCCTTTGTCGGCGAACGTCCCGGCGACTTCAAGCGCACGTCGCGCCGCAAAGATTTTGCTATGCCGCCACCCCACGGCAATCTATTCGACCGCGCAGCTGAGGCCGGTCGTAGCGTCATCAGCATCGGCAAGATTGGCGATATTTTTGCGCATCGCCATACGGGCGAAGAAATCAAAGGCGCTGGCAATGGCGATCTCTTTGACAAGACACTGGCCGCTTTGCAGCGCCTGCGTGATGGCGGACTGCTCTTTGCCAATTATCTCGATCTTGATACCGAATATGGTCATCGTCGCGACATTGCGGGCGCAGCTTTCTGTCTCGAAGATTTTGATGCACGGCTGCCAGCCTTGCGCGCCTTGTTAAAGCCTGGCGATCTTGTCATCTTCACGGGCGACCATGGCAATGACCCAACCTGGCCGGGTACCGATCACACGCGCGAACATGTGCCCGTCCTTGCCTTCGGTCCAGATGTTGCTGCCGTGGCGCTTGGTGCGCGCAGCAGCTTTGCTGACATCGGCGCCACCATTGCTCAGCATCTACATTTGCCACCAACCTTGCAGGGGAGGTCGTGGCTGTGAGATTTGATACAGGCTGCCCCTGCTGCCGTGATGGTTTTTATGATTATGAGGAGTGGTTGATGGATGCCGTGACTCTGGTGCGTCACCCACTCGTTCAGCACAAACTTTCGCTCATGCGCGACAAGGCCTGTTCGACCAAAGAGTTTCGAGAGCTGTTGAGCGAGATCAGCCTTTTTCTGGGCTATGAAGTCACGCGCGATCTCAATCTTGTCACACGCGAGATTGAGACCCCTCTCGCCAAAATGGAAGCGCCCTTTATCGAGGGCAAAAAACTTGTCTTCGCGCCCGTTCTGCGCGCGGGTCTTGGCTTTCTCGATGGATTATTGACGCTAGTTCCCTCAGCGCGCGTCGCGCATATCGGGCTTTATCGCAATCCCGACACTTTGCAGGCTGTCGAATATTTTTTCAAAGCGCCCGATGATCTATCGGGCCGCCTTGTCATCATCGTCGATCCCATGCTGGCGACCGGCAATTCAGCCTGTGCCGCCGTGCAGCTCGTCAAAGAGAAGGGCGCAAAAGAAATTCGTTTCGTGAGCCTGCTTGCTGCGCCTGAGGGAATCGAAAAGCTGCGCACCACTCATCCCCATGTGCGCATCTGGACGGCCGCCATTGATGATCACTTGAATGACCATGGCTATATTGTGCCGGGTCTCGGCGATGCAGGCGACCGGATCTATGGGACCAAATAGTCAATAGCCCGCAACTGCCGTGCCGCGTTGACGCGTGTCTGAGGCGCCCGCCAATTGACCGCGTGCGCGCTCAATCGTTTGCGTCGATCCAATCACCGGCGAGATAGTGAGACTATGGCCAAGCTTTTCCAGCAAGCGCTGTGTATCAGGCGAAATACCGCGCTCAAGGCGTAGCTGGTCTGGATACCATTGATGATGAATGCGCGCGGCCTCAGTCGCTTCTGCGACATTCATTTTATGGTCGATCACATTCAAGATGATCTGCAGCACAATGGTGATGATGCGAGAGCCGCCGGGTGAGCCTGTCACCAATTTTAAGCCGTCATTCTCGAAGACGAAGGTCGGACTCATGGACGAGAGCGGACGCTTGCGCGGCCCCGGCGCATTGGCATCACCGCCCAATAGACCAAATGCATTGGGAGCATTTTCACGCGCGGCAAAATCATCAAGCTCATTGTTGAGCAAAATACCAGTCCCGGGTGCCACAAGTCCAAGCCCGTAAGAGAAGTTGAGCGTATAGGTGTTTGAGACAGCATTGCCTTGCGCATCGACAACAGAAAAATGCGTTGTCTGATCGCTTTCAAAATCTTGCGGCTGGCCGGGATAGATTTGCGCAGAGGGACGCGCATGTTCCATTGAGATGGTTTGGCGTTGTTGGGCCGCATAGGCTTTCGACAGGAGCCCCTTCAATGGGACTTTGACGAAATCAGGATCGCCTAAATATTTGGAGCGGTCTGCATAAGCGAGCTTCATCGCCTCGGCCATGACATGGATCGTGGCGGCTGAATTATGCCCGAGCTCCCCGATAGGGAAGCCTTCGAGGATGTTCAAAATCTGAATGAGATGCGCGCCACCAGACGATGGCGGTGGCATGGAGGCGATCTCGCGTCCGCGATAAGTGCCGCGAACAACATCCCGCTCGACGGCACGATAGGCAGTAAAATCATCACGCGTCAGACTGCCGCCATGAACGCGCACAGCCGCGATGATGAGGTCAGCGATCTCGCCCTCGTAAAATGCTTTGGGGCCTTGCAGCGCAATCATCTCCAAAGAACGTGCCAGATCACGCTGCACAAGCCGGTCCCCGCGCGCAAAAGCAGTGCCGTCTTCTTTCAAAAAAATCGCGCGGCTTGACGGATATTGACCCATACGGCGCATGCCAGATGGCAAACTATCAGCCAGATCATCATCTATGATGAGCCCATCGCGCGCCAAGGCAATCGCGGGCTGCAGCAAATCTGATAAAGTAAAACGACCTGACCCATAGTTTTTGTGGGCGAGTGCAAAGCCCGCCACTGTTCCCGGCACACCAACGCCCAAACCATTGGCCTGCGATTTGGCAGGAATGAAGCGCCCTTGCTCATCGAGGAACATATTGCGATGGGCTGCAGCACCCGACATTTCGCGATAATCAATCGCGATGGTTTTTTTCTGCGCGGCCAGATGCACCATCATAAAGCCGCCGCCACCGATATTACCCGCGCGCGGCAAAGTGACCGCGAGTGCAAAGCCTGTGGCAATCGCTGCGTCAACCGCATTGCCGCCGCGCTTCAAAATATCAACGCCAATGCGCGAGGCCTGCGCCTCCTGGCTTGCGACCATGCCGTTGCGCGCCAGAACCGGGAGCTGGCGTGCATAGCCAGCGATGATGGGGTCTTCGGCGATACGGGGGGCCTGCGCCCATGCAGGCGCTGCAAGAAGACTAGATGTGGTGCACAGGAATTGGCGCCGTGAAATGCGTGTAATCAATTGCCCCACCTGTTGCGCCACAGCGCTTCACCAATTGTACAAGAGATACGCGGCTCGCGCGCATCAGCTCGTTGAATGACATCTGGCATCAGAATTTGATCTGGCGCTTGTGCAATCTCGCGCACCAATTTGGTCCGCGTCGCGTCAACAAAACTCTGCCTGTCGCGAATGGGTATCATGAATGCATCAGGGCCACCAATGACGCAATCCTCATAATAGATGTCCAGCTCTTTGATATCAGCAGGGCTGAGCCATTGTCGGATGGCAACAAGTGGTAGACCATTGATCGTGATGCCTTTGGCGATAGCCTCATCACGCGCTTGCGTCACAATGCGACCATTGTTGTTGGGTCCATCACCCGACACATCAATCACCAATCGATCACTGCGAAAGCCATTGCCATCGAATAATTTCACCGCGCGGTCGATGGCACCTGAGATCGAGGTGCGCTGAGCCCGGCGATAGGGCGCGCTTTTCAAGCGCTGCGCAAAGGCCTCAGCACTCGCGGGTCCATCAATAATGGCCCAATCGATCAGAACATCCTGATCGAAATAAGAGGCCCATTGCAGATAGGCGATGGCGATTCGTCCATGTTCGTTCGATTGAAGCGCGTTGAGAAATTGCGGTGAGGTGAGAGCCTGCACATAGCCATCGCGCTGCAGCTCCTGCTCTTCACGATCCATCGAGTAAGAAATATCGACTGCCAAAACGAGCTCAGCATCCACAGGGGTTGCCCCATCGCGCGCTGCTGCAGGCCAAATCAACATAAGCGCTGCTATAAAAGCCAGCGCAACTGAGCCTCTGGTGGCGTGTCTTGAGCAGCGCATGCAGGTCTCCCGGCCTGTCCAGATGGCCAGCATGCCACTGCCTTGGCTCTGCTGCAATCAAGCCGACCGACTTTCAACGCGCGCCTCCTTCTGGCAGATTGGTTGGGCCGATGACCGGTTGGAGAGACCCGATGACAGATGCAGGCGAAGCAGCTGAGCTTGCAGCTTTGTTCGATGCTGCCCGCCGCGTTCAGGCCCATGCCCATGCGCCCTATTCCCGCTTTGCTGTAGGCGCGGCACTGCGCACGGCATCAGGAGCTATTTTTGCAGGCTGCAATGTCGAGAATGCAGCCTATCCGGAAGGCATTTGTGCGGAAACAGGCGCCATCGCGGCCATGATCGCGGCTGGCGAGCGCATAATTACCCATGTGGTCGTGATCGGCGATGGCGTGACGCCGCTGACGCCTTGCGGCGCCTGTCGTCAAAGATTGGCAGAGTTCGGCACGCTGGAGACGCGCATCTATTGCAGCACGAGTGAGGGCATTGGTGCGCCCCATCTGCTGGGCGATCTTCTGCCGCATGCTTTCTCCGCCCATCGCCTTGCGGAAGGTCGTCTGCGGAGCCAGGCATGAGCGCGCAAGCGGCCTGCACCATCATCCAACAAGCGGGTCTGAGCGGAGCTGTGGATGGCGCTGTCGTCCTCGGCACGGGCCTCAATGACATTGCGCAGGGCCGCGATGTCATGTTCGATCTGTCTTATGAAGATCTGCTAGGATTTCCCAAACCAAGCGTATCAGGCCACGCAGGTCGCCTGCTTGGCGTGAAGATTGACGGTCGCACAATCCTCTTTCTGCAAGGCCGCGGACATTTTTATGAAGATGGGGATGCGCGCGCCATGGCCGTGCCGCTGGAGACTTTGTCTCTGCTCGGCTGCAAGGCGCTTCTGCTAACCGCTGCCTGTGGCTCGTTGCGCCACGACATGCGCCCCGGTGATTTGATGATGCTGCGCGACCATATCAATCTGGGCGCACCCAATCCCCTCATTGGCGTTAAGGGTGATGCGCGTTTTGTGTCGCTCGTGGATGCTTATGACCATGGCTTGTGCGAGCAGTTGCGCAAAGCGGCACAAGACAGAAATCTGCCCCTGCATGAAGGCGTCTATATGTGGTTCAGTGGCCCGTCTTTCGAAACGCCGGCTGAAATTCGCATGGCACGCATATTGGGGGCTGATGCGGTTGGCATGTCAGTCGTGCCTGAAGTGATCCTCGCGCGCTATTATGGGCTGCGCATGGCTGCGGTCGGCATGATGACCAATTATGCAGCGGGCTTTGATGGCGGCGCGCCGACCCATGAAGAAACGCGTCGCGTGGGCGCACAAGGTGCGGTTGGGTTGAAGCGTCTCATTGATCAATTCTTGGGGGGCCTGAACCATGTCTGATCTTGATACGGCGCGGCTCGCACTGGCCTGCCTCGATTTTACCAATCTCAATGATGACTGCAGTGAAGAGGATGTGCGCGCCTTGATCGCAAAGGCGTCGACGCCCTTTGGAAAAGTCGCCGCTCTGTGTATCTGGCCGCGATTTGTTGCGCTAGCAGCAGCCTCGTTGAAAGGCAGCGGTATACATCTGGCAAGCGTCGTGAATTTTCCCGGTGGGGATGAGAGCCCTGCCGATTGTGTGCGCATGACACGGCAGGCTTTGACAGATGGCGCCGATGAGATCGACATCGTCCTCCCGTGGCGACTGATCTTGCAAGGCGAGACAACGCGCGCGCGCGACTTGCTGACAATCGTGGCGCGCGAGACAAAGGGTAGGGCGAAACTCAAAGTTATTCTGGAGACTGGCGAGCTTAAGAGCGACCACTTGATCGAATATGCCAGCCATATTGCCATTGAGAGCGGCGCGGATTTTATTAAAACCTCAACTGGAAAGACGCCCATCTCCGCCACGCCGCAGGCTGCACGCATCATGCTGAATGCCATTCGCGACAGCGGCAAAGATGTCGGCTTTAAAGCCTCGGGCGGTATTCGCAGCTTGCGAGATGCAGGCGTCTATCTTGGTTTGTGCGATGAAATCATGGGCACAGGCTGGGCGAGCCCTCAACATTTTCGCATCGGTGCGAGCGGCCTGATGGACGCCTTGCTGGAAAGATTGAACGCGTGATCCCGCAAGACATCATTCGCTGCAAAAGAGATGGTGGCACTTTATCTGCAACGCAGATCGAAGACTTTATTGGCGGCCTTGTCAGTGGTGCTGTGAGCGAAGGCCAAGCTGCGGCTTTTGCTATGGCCATTTTCTTTCGGGGAATGATCGCGCGCGAGACGGCTGCACTGACAACAGCCATGTCGGAATCGGGCTTGCGTCTGTCATGGTCGCTCAATGGTCCTGTGCTGGACAAACATTCCACCGGCGGCGTGGGCGATCACATAAGTCTCATTTTGGCTCCCGCGGTCGCTGCCTGTGGTGGCTTTGTGCCGATGATTTCAGGTCGTGGTCTAGGCCATACGGGTGGCACACTCGACAAGCTCGATAGTATTGTCGGCTACGAGACACAGCCGAGCACGGACCTCTTTCAATCGGTCGTGCGCGATATTGGCTGCGCGATCATTGGCCAGACTAGCGATCTCGCCCCTGCTGATCGGAAGCTCTATGCCATTCGCGATGTGACCGCGACAGTCGAATCCATTCCGCTGATCACAGCTTCTATCCTGTCAAAAAAACTCGCAGCTGGTCTTGATGGGCTCGTGATGGATGTGAAGACAGGCTCCGGTGCTTTCATGCCAACCCTGCCAGAGGCTCAAGCATTGGCGCAAAGTCTTGCCACTGTCGCGCGCGAGGCCGGACTGGTCACAACCTCCGTGCTGACCGATATGGATCAGCCACTCGCCAGTTCGGCCGGCAATGCGCTGGAAGTGTTGCATGCCATTGCGCATCTGCGCGGCGAGGCCTGCGAGCCCCGCGTGCAGGAGGTGGTTGTAGAGCTTGGAGCGCAGATGTTGCTGCTGGGCCGTCTCGCGCCAAATCTCACCAGCGCGCGCAGCAAAATCGAGGCTGCGTTGACCAGTGGCGCAGCGGCAGAGCGCTTTGCGCAGATGGTGGTAGCTTTGGGAGGGCCTGCTGATTTGATGGAGCGCGCGCAACAGATCTTGCCGACAGCGCCTGTCATGATGCCCGTCCCTGCCTCGCGCTCAGCCTATGTTGCGGGTTTCAACACGCGCGCACTTGGCATGGTGGTTGTCGCTTTGGGTGGTGGGCGTATGCGCCCGCAGGACAAGATTGATCACGCTGTCGGGTTGAGCAAATGTGTCGAGGCAGGCACTTTCGTGCACAAAGGCGATCCGCTCTGCTTTGTCCATGCACGCAGCATGTCCCAAGCGCAGGAGGCCTGCGTCACTCTTCAATCAGCTATCACTCTGGGCGATGAAGCGTCTGCACCGACACAGATGGTCAAGCAAATCTTTGCAGCTTAAAGACGACGTAGCGATGTGATGTCGCCGCCTGTTTTGGCGCGGATACGTTCACGCGCAATAGCAAGCGGTTCGCTCGTCACTTCCATGAATGTGCCATTGGCATGGAGCAAGCGCGTTCCATCTTGCATGATGCCGATATGGCCCTTCCAAAACACAAGATCACCGCGCTTGAGGCCCGAGCAATCGCTCGCCATTGGCAAAGCTGATCCAAGTGAGCCTTCCATCATATCAGTGTCGCGCGGGGCCTCGATGCCACAGGCTTGCAAGGACACTTGCACGAGACCCGAACAATCAATGCCCAAAGATGTTTTGCCGCCCCATAAATAGGGCACATGCAAAAATCGCTCGGCAACTGTCACAAAGTCATTCTCAAAATGATCAAGCGCGCACAGATGGTCGCGCCAAATATAGCCAAGGCCTGCGACCTGCGCGAAGTCACCGCTTTGCATATGCACATGCACCAAAGCCCCCAAAGGCAGCGCCGCCCAATGGGGAATTTTGATACTGGGGCCCGGATAGACCAATGTGCGCAGAGCCGATACGCGATGCGTTGGCGGATCTAATTTGTGCAGTGAGTCGGTCGAGACATAGCCGACATAGCCATCGCGACTGAGTTGCACCCAGGACCAGCCCTCTTCATCCCTGTCATAGACGACAACTTCTTCGCCATAGAGAGCCTGTGTATCAATCGATAGGTCACGGCGGGGTTCGGGCAGGAGTTCGGTGACTTCATCGCCAAAGCGCATCACCTCGCCTTGCACATAGCGCTCTGCCGTGACGATGCCGGTGAGATGGGCGGCAGCCAGATCGGGGCGCGCAGGCGTCAGGCGGCGGTCAAAATGCTGGCTCATTTGTTTCCCTGCAGCGGCAAGTCTTGCGCCTTCTCGACAACAAGATCGCCAAGGCTCTCGATATAGAGCGCGCCTTTAACAGTGCGCTGAATGATCACATTGCGACGGTCATTATCATCTCTGCGACGTGCGATGATTTCGAGCTTGCCCATGGAATCAAGCGCGCGCGTGATGACGGGCTTGGTGACGCCGAGCTTCTTGGCAAGGCCGCGCACAGTATGGGGCGGTTGCTCGAGATAGACGGTCAGCAGGATCGCTAGCTGACGCAAGGTGAAGTCTGGCGAGGCCTGCGTCTTGGCGTGATGCACAAGACCGAGCGACACATCATGCAGGAACTTCAGTCCGTTGGTCTGATCCATGGGGGCCATCTTGTTTCGGCTCCGAACTCATCGCCCCTTTACAGCAAAAATTCAAGAGGCGCCTTGTCGACCGCGCACGACCTGTACGCTGGCGCCCGAAATGATCAGGCAAATGCCAATCACGCCGAGCACACCAGCGGCACCCGCAGCGGAGGCCAGAACCGAGCCAATGAAGGGCAATGAGGCCTGACCCAGACGGTTGCCCGTGATGCGCAAAGAGAGCGCTGTGGCCCGCGCAGAGGCAGGGGCAAGCTCGACGACACTGGTCAGGCTGAGCGCGGAGGCAAGGCCCAGCCCAAGACCCAAACAAAAAGCTGCGACATAGAGCAAAGGCAAAGCAAGAGGCAGGACGATCAGAACGAAGGACAGGCCTGCCAGACACATGGTCAGGAAGGTAAGTCGCACCCGGCCCACAGCGCGGATCAACTGCGAATAACCAATACGCGAAAAGACGGCGGCAGCGGATCGCACGGTGAGCATCATGCCGATATCGGCCACGCCAATGCCGCGCTCAATGCCCAGTAGAGGCAAATAGACAACGATGAGATCCTGCGCCGACATGGTGATCACGCTGGCGATAAGGACCGTAACAAGACCGTTGATGCGCAGCAGCTCTTTCAAAGACATTTGCGCTGCGCCTTGCGCTTTATGCATGGCCTCTTTGGCCGGGGTCAGAAAGATTGCAATCACACCCACAGCCACCGCAGCTGCAAGGCCGATACTGTAGAGAAAGAATGTATCAGGCACGCGCGCATCGCCGCCAACCCAGGCCACAATCAAAGGGCCGAGGCCTTGGCCAAAGCCCGTCATCATCAAGAAATTGCCAAAGACCTTATCGCGATGATGCTCGCCCGCTGCCCGCACACATAGCATTTGATGCGCCGCCATCAAGAAGAGATGACCAATCCCAAGCGCGATCATCCACCCCATGATGGCAAAGGGTGTCGTGGCAAAAAACAACAAGCCAGCACTGGCGATCACGCAGAGCACAGAACCAATGCGCGCAGCATCAGCATCATGATTGCGGTCGATATAGCGTCCGACCTTCACAGCGAGAAAGACCGGAAATATAGCAAAACTGGTTGCGACCAAACCAACCCAAGCAACCGGCAGCTCAAGCTCCAGCACACGATAAGATGTTGTGATGCGGAACATGCCAATCATGACCTGCACAAGCAGACCATGCGCCATAAGCGGCACAAGAAGGCGATAGTTCACGCTGCGCTGGACCTCAGTCATGCCGCTCGACTAGCCCTTGCCAAAGCGTCGTGCAAGCAAGCCATAGAGCAAGCGTGCCGCTTGGACTTCACCGCCCTCCGGGCGTCCGGGCTTGGTGGATGGGTTCCAGCCGTAGATGTCGAAATAGGCCCATTGCTTGGCTTTTTCGATGAAACGACGCAGGAAGAGCGCCGCAGTGATCGAGCCTGCAAAGGGGCCGTTTGAGACATTCACAAGGGTTGAAATTTTGCCATCAAGCAGCGCGTCATAGGGCTCCCACAGCGGTAGGCGCCACACGGGATCATGCACCCTCATACCCTCTTGCTGCACCTCAAGACCAAGCTCATCGCTCATCGTATAGAAGGGCGGCAAATCGGGACCAAGCGCGACACGCGCTGCGCCCGTCAAAGTCGCAAAGACGAACATCATGTCGGGAGTGTCATCATCAGCCAGAGACAAAGCATCGGCGAGAATGAGGCGACCTTCTGCATCTGTATTGCCAATCTCGACCGTTGCACCTTTGCGACTGGGATAAATATCGCCAGGGCGAAATGCATTTCCCGCGATGGCATTTTCGACAATCGGCAGGAGGACGCGCAGACGCACAGGTAGTTTCGCATCCATGATCATCTGCGCCAGAGCGAGGGCTGTTGCTGCGCCCGCCATATCTTTCTTCATCAGCAACATGGCGCTAGAGGGCTTGATATCGAGACCGCCTGTATCAAAGCACACGCCTTTACCCACAAGCGTGATCTTGGGATGAGAGACCTTACCCCAAGTCACATCTACCAAACGCGGTTCTTGTGCGCCCGCGCGACCCACAGCGTGGATGAGCGGAAAATTTTGCTTGAGTAATTGCGCGCCGCGAATGACGCGCGATTTTGCACCATAGATTTTCGCAAGATCGAGCGCAGAGGCCTCAAGTGCATCAGGCCCCATATCATTGGTGGGCGTGTTGACGAGATCCCGCGCGCGCGCAATCGCGCTCACCATGCGCTCAATGCGCTTGGCATCAATGCTCTTAGGCGGGCTGAGCTTGGGGCTCTCGCTCGCCTTCTTGTAGCGCGCGAAGCGATAGGAAGAGAGCGCAAAGCCCAGCACCGCATCTTCCAATGCCTGCGCGCCGCCAGCGGGCTCATTGACGAATGAATAAATGCCCTTTGGCAAAGCAGAGACAAGGCGACCGGCGCCAAAACGCTCAGCGCGGGGGCCTTGGTCGGGCGCGAACAAAATGCCCATGAGCCCTTTGTCGCCCGGCAAGAGTAGATGTTTGTTCCCGCCCGGCGTGAAGCCTGCTGCGGCGGCAAAGTCCACGGCAGCTTTGGGCAATTGCTTGCTGAGCTGCGGCCAGTTGGCAGCATCCACAAACCAGATCGGAACAGCTTTGGCGCTCGCGGGCGCGAAGATCGACGACATGGAGGGCTCCCTTAATCGGGCAGCATTAACGATGCATTAGGGTTAACGTTTTATTGATTCCAAGACCAGCAATGGTCTTTTGCTTAAATAACTTTTCAGGATGCGATTATGCAGCCAGTGCCTTTTTTTCGGGGCCACGCCCCTCGCTCCATCGCCCGTTCTCTTGTCTTGCTGACATTGGGCCTCACCCTCCCGCTGATGCTGGGGGGCTGCAAAAGCACCGCACTGAGCGACATCACCGGCTCGATTGGCGGCAATCGCGACGCAGGCCCCCCCTCCGAGGCGGCCGCCTTGCAAAAATATACGGAAGACTGGGGCAAGCGCTATGAGCGCGACCCCTCCCGCAAAGACGTCGTGATCGCCTATGCGCGCGGCCTGCGGATGCAGGGCAAATATTCGCAGGCCATCGCGGTTCTGCAACAAATGGCCCTGCGCAACCCAAATGACATGGAAGTGCTCGGCTATTACGGCAAAGCGCTGGCTGATGGCGGGCGGCTTGATGAGGCGGCAGGTGTCCTGCGCCAAGCCCACACAGCCGACCAGCCCAATTGGTCGATCTATTCCGCGCAAGGATCGGTTGCTGATCAGCTGGGCGAACATGGAACGGCACAGGGCTTTTATCAGGAGGCCTTGAGGCTCAATCCGGGCGAACCCAGTGTGCTGTCCAATTATGGATTGTCACTGGCCCTCAGCAAGCAGCTGCCCAAGGCCGAAGAGGCTTTGCGTCAGGCAGCAGAGCATCCACGTGCTGACAGTCGCGTGCGGCAGAATCTGGCACTGGTCCTGTCCCTGCAGGGCAAGTTCTCCGAGGCCGAAGTTGTCGCAGGGCGCGATCTGCCGCCCGAGCAAGCAGCCAGCAATGTTGCAACGATTCGTCAGATGATCACCCAGTCCAATACCTGGCGCGATATCCAAAATGGCTCACAGCAGAATGTCGCGGCTGTGCGCTGATTATTTGGCGAAGATCTTCAGCATGGCTGGCACAAGAATCACGACGAAGAGAACCGGCAGAAAGAACACGATCAAAGGCACGGTGAGCTTGGGCGGCAAAGCCGCTGCCTTACGCTCAGCCTCCATCAAACGCTTCTCACGGCTTTCGCCAGAGACGATGCGCAGAGCTGAGCCCAATGGCGTACCGAATTGTTCAGCCTGTACCAACACCATGGCGATTTGCTTGGACGCATCAATATCCGTCCTGACCGCAAAATTCTCATAGGCTTGTTTGCGGTCTGGCAAATAAGACAACTCGGCCATGGTCAAGCCAAACTCTTCAGCCAGCGCCACAGACTGTACACCGATTTCCTGCGCAACCTTGCGCATCGCCGCTTCAATCGACATGCCTGATTCCACGCAGATCAAAAGAAGATCGAGCGCATCAGGGAAGGCCGAGCGCAATGAGGCCTGACGCTTTGCGATTGTATTGCTGAGATAGATCTCTGGAATTTTAAGCCCAAGGAAAGCCGCTCCAAAGACGATGGCAAAACCAGTCATTGTCTCAACATCGACAACCTGCAGCACAAAGACATAAAGAATCGCAATCACGCCCAAGAGGCCTGGCATCAAGAGACGAAAGAAGAGAAAACCGATTTCAGCCTGCGGGCCACGATAGCCGGCGCGGGCCAGTTGCAGCTTTGAATCCTGCGTTCCCAACCATGTTGAGAGATTGAAGCTGTCGACAATCTGCTTCATGAATGGCTTGGCCTGCGGGCGCACATTGTTGCGCGATGTCGCCATTTCTTCGCGAGCTTTGCCACGCATACGATTGCGCTCGGTCACAACGCTCTTCATGCGATCTTCAAACGACATGCGCTCAAGATAGATCGAACCGCCAACCATAAAGGCGATCACCGTCGCGACCCCGACGATGACCTGATAGACCGAGATGGTTGAGGCAAACAGATCGAAGGACATGATGTAGCCTCAAGGCTTGATATTGATCATCGTCTTCATCATGAACACACCCATACTCGCCCAAAAGCCGGCAAAGGCGAGAATGTAATGACCGGTCGTCTCTTGAAACAATGGATCAAGATAACGCGGATTCATGAGATAGATGACGAAGCTCACAGCGACAGGCAAGGCGCCAATGATGATGGCGGATGATTTGCTTTCGCTCGACATCGCCTTGACCTTCATATCCATCTTCTTGCGGTCACGCAGAACGCGCGACAAATTGCCAAGTGCTTCGGTCAAATTACCGCCGGCCTTCTGCTGAATATTGATCACAATGGCGAAGAAATTCGTCTCAGGGATGGGCATGCGCTCGACCATGCGCTCGACTGCCTCGGGCACGGTCAGACCCACCAAAGTCGCCTCCACAATGCCGCGAAATTCACCCTTGACAGGATCTTCGGCTTGATTGGCGACGGTCTGTAGACATGCACCCAGCGGCAGACCAGATTTGACACCACGAATGATCATGTCGACCGCTTCGGGGAAAGCATCGAGGAATTTTTTAGTGCGCCGCTTCTTGAGATAATTCAAAATCAGCAAGGGAAATACGATTCCCCATTTTGCTGCGAATACAGGAATGAGCAAAACATTGTCGGTCATGAAGATGCCAAGCAACCCGCCAAAGGCTCCAGAGACCGAACAGATGATGATGAAATTCTGCTTGGTAATTTCCAGCCCGGCCTGCATGAGGCGCGCTTCAATGGGGATGGATTTTTTCTTGCTCAGATCCTCCATCTCACGAAGGCTGTCTTGAATTTGCTTGCGACGCTTGGCGGCCTCCTGACCCTGCTGCTGAGCAGATCGGAAGCCGGGCTGCAAAATGACCTTTTGTCGCTTGGCCGCGCGCATTTCGCCCGAGAGGAAGGGATAGATAAGCACCTGCGCAAAGCAGCCGATGCTGATCATGGTCAAAATGGCAACCGCAATTGAGTTGAGGCTCATGGCAATCTGCCTTTCATGGATCAGATCAGATTTTCATCGGCCGAGGCATCGAGGGCGGCAGCCAAACGGGCTTCTTCGCCGAAATAGCGCGCGCGATCCCAGAAACGGGGACGACCGATACCAGTTGAGCGATGGCGACCACGCAAGCGGCCGTCCGCATCTTCGCCGTTGATCTCATACAAAAACAGATCCTGCGTGATGATAACATCGCCTTCGAGGCCGAGCACTTCGGTAATATAGGTGATGCGGCGCGAACCATCGCGCAGACGCGCGGCCTGAACAATCACATCGACAGAGGAGACGATCATTTCGCGGATGGTGCGCGCGGGCAGCGAAAAGCCGCCCATCGTAATCATGGCTTCCAGACGACCAAGCGCTTCACGAGGTGAGTTGGAGTGCAATGTTCCCATCGAGCCGTCATGGCCCGTGTTCATGGCTTGGAGCAAATCGAATGCTTCAGGTCCGCGCACCTCACCGACGATGATACGTTCGGGGCGCATACGCAGGCAGTTCTTCACAAGCTCGCGCATGCTCACAGCGCCCGAGCCTTCCAGATTGGGCGGGCGCGTTTCAAGACGTACGACATGCGGCTGCTGCAGCTGCAATTCGGCAGCGTCTTCGCAGGTGATGACGCGCTCACCATCATCGATATAATTGGTGAGGCAATTGAGCAGGGTCGTTTTGCCCGAGCCCGTACCGCCAGAGATCAGGACATTGCAGCGAACGCGGCCAATGATTTTGAGGATCTCGCCACCTTCGGGCGAAATCGCGCCAAATTTCACAAGTTGATCGAGAGTGAGTTTGTCTTTGCGAAATTTACGAATGGTCAATGCGGGGCCATCAATGGCCAGTGGGGGCGCGATGACATTGACGCGCGAGCCATCCATCAAGCGCGCGTCGCAAATGGGCGAGGCTTCATCGACACGACGACCAACCTGACTGACGATGCGCTGACAGATATTCATCAACTGCGCATTGTCGCGGAACTTGATATTGGTCAGCTGAATCTTGCCGCTGACTTCGATAAAAGTACGGTCTGCGCCATTCACCATAATATCAGCGATATCATCACGGATAAGAAGCTTTTCGAGCGGACCAAATCCCAATACATCGTTGCAGATATCGTCGAGCAACTCTTCTTGTTCATTCATCGATAGAACAAGATTCTTCACCGCAAAAATTTCGTTCACGATATCACGGATTTCCGTGCGCGCCCGTTCTGCGTCGAGCTTGGAGAGCTGGGACAGATCCAGCGCTTCGATCAAGGCGCCAAACACCATCGCCTTGGTTGAATAATAGGATTCAGGACGCACCGTCTCTGCCACAACCGGGGGCGGCTGCGCAGGCGCAGAGGCAGAAGGTGTCGCTTGTCGCGGCGTTGCGGTCGAGAGTGCGGGCGGCGCGCTACGCGCAGAAGGAGCACCCTCACCAGTGCTTGAACGCTTGCCAAACATGGGGCGAATATCCTTTTGGATCAAACATCAGAAAAAATCAGATTACTTTTGAAATGGTAGTTTCATCTTCCCCGATTTCAACACATCGAGCAAGCCAGTCTTTGCACGTTTGGTGGCAACAGTGCGGCGGCTGACCATTTGGGCAATGGCTTTGAAATGATCAGCCAATTTGCCTTCTGGCGTTTGAGCCATCATCTGCCCATTGTTGGCAGCAAAGCCAAAAGCCTTTGGATCAAATGGGATAATTTCGCTTACCTCGACGCTGAGCGCGCGCGCAAAATCATTGGCGCTGATTTCGGGTCGCTTGGGAACCCCCACCATATTCAAGACAATTTTGGGCTTGTCGTCATTTGGTCTCAGAGGGATGATTTTATCAAAGACCAATTTCGCATTGCGCAAATTCGCCAGATCGGGCTGCGCAACAATGACGATTTCCTCTGATGCTAAAAGTGCTTGCAAGGTCCAGCCCTGCCAACCATGCGGCAGGTCGAGGACGGTGAAGGGAACCGTGCTGCGCATGATGTCGAGCACCATGTCGAAAGCATTCTCCGGCAAATCCCATGCCTTTTCGAGCGTGGTTGGTGCGGCCAGCAAAGTCAGCTGGTCATGGCACCGCGTCAGCAAGCGGTCGAGCATATTGGGGTCGACACGATCGGGCATGGCGATCACATCGGCGATGCCTTGGACCGGATCTTGATTGTAGTTAAGGCCCGCTGTGCCAAAAGGCAGATCGAGATCAAGGAGCGAGGTCGAGAGGCCAAAATCTGTTGCCGCTGCCCAAGCCAGATTATGGGCCACCGTTGATGCGCCCACGCCGCCCTTGGCCCCCATCACAGAGACGATGCGGCCCATGGGCCTTGTGTCTTGCGCATAGATGCCGGAGATCGCGCGAACCAATTCCACTGTATCAAAGGGCTCGACCAGATATTCGCTCACCCCGCGCGCCATCAAGGCGCGATAGAGCTGGATCTCATTCGTACGTCCCAGCGCGACAACCCGGGTCGAAGCATCACACAGATCAGCCAGCTGATCGAGGGCACTCAGGAAGTCTGCGCGATGCTCAGGGACTTCCAGAATGATCAGATTGGGCGTTGGCTCATTTTGATAGGTCATCACGGCCCGATGCACGCCACCCGAATTGGTTGTCAGATGGGCTTTGAACATCCGCCGATCTTGCATCAGGTCTTTCAGCAAGAGGCTGATTTGTGGCGCATCGCTAAAAGACTGAATGGTGATGCGCGGAACGGGCGCGATTTCAGCTCGATTGTTGATGATCATCAACGGCCTCCCGCGCTTGTCACGCCAACAGTCCAGGACGTAGCCGGATCAGACCCGTTGCGTACACGACCAATGCCGCGCATGCGCATGGTCGTATCGCTTGGCGTCTCGGCGCGCGGCGCCTCAAGGTCGCGCGGATCATCCGTCTGGTTCGCTAACATGGTTTGATAGCTGCAGCCGAAGTTCCACCAAGGGCGGTTCTCAGAATCAGTCGTTCCATTGGCCGGGCCAAGATCGGCTGGCCATTCACCGCAGCGATTGATGACGGTCGCACGTGTCGTGCGATAGGACAGACGAATGGGCGAGTTGGCATCAGGATCAGCCACCGGATAAGTGCCAATGCTGATACGCCCATCATTGGGCAAGCCGAGTGCGGCCTGAATTTGCGGAACGAAAGATTTCATCCGCGCTTCATTCGCTCCGCCCACAGGCAGCAAGATCTCCAATCGGCTTTCACCCACACGGCGATATTCGGAGGCAAAATAGGCCAAGCGACGCTCGTTGATCTGATCTAATCCACTCCCGATAGGGAAGAGATTGAGATTGACCGGGCGCTCCGCCATGGTGATGCGATGGCGTTCGCGATAATCATCCTTGATCGTCGAACCGGTGACGACGCGATCTGTGCAGGCCGCCAAGGGCAGTGTCAGCAAGAGGGCCGCAACGGCAAATTTCGATTGTGGCGCCAATTTTAAAAATGAGCAGGTCATCGGAAATCCTGTCTGGCTCAATCAGTAATGAAACCCACGCGTCCTTTGAAATTTCGGATGAGCTGGGGATTATCGGTGGTGGAATAGAGCTGGTTCATACGACCCAGCAAAACGAATTGTCCGTCATTGGCCGGCACCAAACCGTCGGTTGGGCGCGCCAATTCTTGCGGCCGCGAAGGCTTGGCAATGAAGGGCGTCACGATGATCATCAATTCAGTCTCCTGACGTTGATAATCTTTGGACCGGAAGAGAGCCCCCAGGATCGGCAAATTCATCAAGCCGGGCAGACCATTGATCGTCTGGCGTGTTGTCGACTGCAGCAAACCTGCAGTGACGATTGAGCCTCCCGAAGGCAGTTCCACTGTCGTGTCATTCTTGCGGGTCCGAAAGCCCGACACAGAGCTCGTGGTCAGGTTGAATGAAGTCGTGGGATCAATCTCGGTCACTTCGGTGGCGACCTTCAATTGAATACGCCCATCACCCAAAACGACCGGGGTAAAATTGAGCACGACACCATAGGGGCGGAAGGTGACGGTGACGGTACAGACATTGGTCGCGGTGGAGCAGCTTTCAGACGAAGGCACCGGAATTTCGCCGCCCGCATTAAACCGCGCCGTCTCGCCCGAGACAGCTGTCACGGTGGGCTCCGCCAGAATACGGCCCACGCCCGTCTTCTCATAGGCTTGCAGCTGTGCGGACAGGCCCGCGATACTGCCGTTGGAAATATCGCCATAGGGGCCCAATGACAGTCGACCGGAGGAGAGCGACTGCAGGAAAGGATTGCTATAATTCCAGCTGCCCCATGAGCCTTGCGCCACAGCATTGGTAATGCCCAGCTGCTTCATGACCTGGCGCTGCACTTCAGCAATCGTGACCTTGAGCATGACCTGATCGCGGCCACGGATGATCAGCGAATTGATCACATTGCCCGTATTGGCGCCGCCTGCAGCAGGCGCTGCTCCGCCCCCAGAGCCCACAAAGCCGCGCGCAATATCCATCGCCATTTGCGCTTCACCCGCATTCTCGACCGTCCCGGTCAGAATGATGGTCTTGTCGATGGTCTTGAGAACGATCTCAGCCTTGGGCATCGCCGTGCGCAAGATGCGCTCCAGCTCCACCATGTCGCGACCGACAGAGATTTCCACCTCAAGCATGCGGTGGCCTTGTGCATCTATCGCATAGATCGAGGTCTGGCCGCCTGCGACGCCTACGATGTAAAGTTTGCGCGCCGAGCGGACAATCGCATTCGCGATTTTCGGGTCTGCGACAAAGATCTCCGAGGCATCACCGGGCAGGTCGAGGATGATCGACTTGCCTTCCCCCAGATTGATGCTCCGCACGGCTGCTGGGGCTGCTGACAGAGCGCGATGGGCTGCGCTCTCTTTGCGTGATTGCGCTTGGGCTGGCTGGAAAGCCGCCACAGTCGCGATGCCTGCCAGCAGGATCAGGCCGACCATTGAGTTGAAATGCTTCACCATGCTGAAAACTCCTGGCGCCGGCACGAATGGCTTATTTGGCGACATTGCTCACCACGCCGAAGCGGATGATCGTCATTCCTTCGCGCTTGGTCGGCTGATCTTCTTCCTGCTTCTCACTCTGTCGTCCCGCATCGAGCATGCTGCGCAAAATCAGCGACAGGCCCCCTAAACGCTGCGCAAGAACAAGTTGCTCAGCCTGTGCGGGAGAGACTTCGAGTGTCGCATTCACACCAGTCACCGTGCGCTGACCAGCCGTCTCTTGCACGACCTGCCCGATGGCCAGAACGCGGATGTCAGACAAAATGGTCTCGGTCACATAGCCATCTTTGCCGGTGTCTTTGGCATCAGCGCGCGACGTCTGAACAATATCGACGCGATCATTTGGCAAGATAAAGCCACCGGCGCTCGCCGTGCCTTGCGGGTCAATGCCCACCGACACAGCACGGCGACCTGTTGGCAAGACAGCCGACAAGAAGCCAGAGCTTGTCCCCTTCACCAGTTTCTCGCGACGCACCGGCTCATTCTGCATCAGCGATGAGCGCACAACAGAACCGCGCAGATCTTGCAAAATGGTGGGATTGAGCGCTCGCGTGATCATGCCTTGACCAACGGCTGTGCGCGGCCATTGCAGAAAATTAAAATCAGCATCGGTCACAACGGTGCCCAGCTGCAATTCGCGCGCTGCCGTCAAGACATCTTCTGTTTCAATGATCGGCTGTGTTGGTGCAACCACGACCGGTTCAGGTGTCGGAGTCGCCAGCAAGAAGGCGAGAAAGCCGGCCACAATGGCAATCGCCAGGATAATGAGCCTCGACTTATTCATGATGGAAAAATCCACGTGCTTTAAAAATGCATCCCCATCATTAAAGGCAAAGGGTCAAATTAAGGTTAACGCAGTTTTATAAATCACATTGCAACCAGCGCGGACCAGATTGGCGTCTGCATATAAAAATACAAACCAGATGCAGCGATGGCGATTCCATAAGGAACAGATCTTGTCTCCCCAACCCATTGCAGAAGCGGTGCAAGGCGCAGCTTCGGGGGCAATGGAATTTTGCGCAACGCGATCAAGAGGATGGCAATTCCCGCACCGATCAATGTTGTCAGAAACAAAAACTCGACGAGATTCCCAAATCCCATCCATAGCGCGACAGCGGCACAAAGTTTGGCATCACCACCACCGATCAAGCGCATTAAAAATAATGTGAAGGTGCATGCAAGAATAAAAAATCCACACAAGAAATGTCGCCCGACATCTTGCATCGGCATGCCACTCACCATGGCCAGCGCCAGAAAAACACCCACCAGCAAAATCGAAATCTTGTTAGGGATCAACATGGTCAGAGCATCGCTCAAAGAGGCATAGACCATCAGCAAGGGAAAAATCGAGACAGCGAAAAGAGTGAGCATTCCGAAAGGGCCTTGGTCAAAAATGATTTCGTGTTCAACTTGATCAGCTTAACGCGTGACTTGGCATGAGGCTAGCGCTTCATGAGACAGATTTTTCATCCATCATTCACCATTCTCTGCAACACTCTGTTTGGTTTTTAAAAAAGGGATTTTACCCATGTCTTTGAGAACAAACAGGCTTTCTATTTTAGCCGTCGCCCTGCTCACAAGCCTCCCCCTCAATGTCCGCGCCGAGGGGCCCATCGTTGTCCATCTCGACACGGCGAAAATTGTCGAACTGCCCGAGAATGTCTCGACGATCATCATCGGCAATCCCATTGTGCTTGACGCGACCATCCTGCGTGGTGGCCAGAAGATGGTGCTGACAGGAAAAAGTTTTGGTGAAACAAACCTGATAGCGCTCGACCAAAGCGGCACAGCCATTAGCGAAACGCGTATCAAAGTGACAACGCTGCAAGGTGTGAATCTCACACTGCAGCGTGGGTTTGAACGCGAATCCTGGCATTGCTCACCGCGTTGCGAGCCAACAGCTGCCTTGGGCGATACGGCACGGCATATGAGTGAGACTTTGGGTCAGGCGGCGACGCGCAATGGCGCATCGACAGCGGCCCCACGCAACAACTGACAGACAGAAAGACGGACAATAAAAAACGGCCCCGAGAGATCGGGGCCGTTTCCGTTGAAAGACGAAAACCTTAGAGGTTGTTCGCGATCATCTGGAACTTGGCGGAAGCCTTGGTGCCGATGGCGGTCACTGCGCCGATCACGACCACGCCGATGAGGGCGGCGATGAGTGCGTATTCAATAGCCGTTGCGCCGGACTCGTCAGACGCAAAACGTGTGAAAAGATCTTTCATAATAAGCTCCTAAGCAGTTTTGAAAATGGGTAGCATCAAAATTGGGCGCACCCAAAATTGACACTAGCATAGCTTACAAAAAATGCCAGCCCCGAATCACTTCGGAGCTGACATTCGCATGAATTTTTGCAAGCAGCGCTCGCTGCAAAAATCAGATTGTTTGGTTATAAGCACCGACTTCAGGATGCTGACGCAGCACGCCATCCACGGCTGCAAACATCTCGCGCATCCGCGCTTCTGACACCGGGCTCTCAACAACAACAACGAGTTCCGGCTTGTTCGACGATGCGCGCACCAGACCCCAAGTGCCATCTTGCGCCGTGATGCGCACACCATTGACGGTGACGAGATCGCGAATCGGCTGACCGATGATCGTCTCGCCCTTGGCTTGCATCTGCTGGAAATGGTGAACGACCTTATCGACGATGCCGTATTTCACTTCGTCATCGCAATGGGGCGCCATGGTGGGCGAACCCCAGGTTTTAGGGAGAGCTGTATAGAGATCGGCCATGGATTTGGTGGGGTTGCGATCCAACATTTCAATCACATGGATTGCCGTCAGAATACCATCGTCATAGCCCCGCCCAATGGGGGCGTTGAAGAAGAAGTGACCAGATTTCTCAAAGCCTGCGAGCGCTTTGAGCTCCGTCACCCGGCGCTTGATATAAGAATGGCCGGTCTTCCAATAATCTGCCTTCACATTCTGCGCGATCAATTCAGGATCGGTCGCAAACAGGCCGGTAGATTTCACATCCACCACAAAGGTCGCGGCGGGATAGAGTTTGGACAGATCGCGCGCCAGCATGACGCCGATCTTGTCGGCGAAAATTTCTTCGCCGTGATTGTCAACGACGCCGCAGCGGTCGCCATCACCATCAAAGCCAAGCCCGACATCTGCGCCCACTTCGCGAACCTTGTCCGCGATCGCATGCAGCATCTTCATATCTTCGGGATTGGGATTGTAGCGCGGGAACGTGTGATCAAGCTCAACATCAAGCGGCACGACTTCGCAGCCCAGACGCTCCAGCACTTCAGGGGCAAAGGCGCCCGCCGTGCCATTGCCGCAGGCCGCAACCACTTT
This sequence comes from Beijerinckiaceae bacterium, assembly GCA_947454485.1. Taxonomy (GTDB): domain Bacteria; phylum Pseudomonadota; class Alphaproteobacteria; order Rhizobiales; family Beijerinckiaceae; genus Terripilifer. The sequence continues at coordinate 404,156 of CANGJJ010000002.1, read as the reverse complement.
CAACTTGCGGGTGATTTTCGCGCGGTTGGTGAGATCGCCAATATAGCGTTCGCGGAAATTCTCGACGAAGCGATAGGAGCCACCCTCGGCATAGCTAAATTTACCGCCCAGCACGATATCGCGCAGGCGGCCCATTTCATCGGGGCCAAAGGTGACGGGACGCTGCGCACCCATCTTCACGCCGGTCCAGCCATTGTCATTATGCGAGGCCGTGACCATCGCAACGGCGGGCACATCAAGATCAAATTGCGCGAAATAGGCCATGGGCGAAAGCGCCAAGCCGATGTCATGCACTTTCACGCCCGCCGACATGAGGCCCGTGATGAGCGCATATTTGATCGAGGACGAATAAGCGCGATAGTCGTGACCCGTGACCAGCTCCGGCTTCACACCCATTTCGCGCAGCAATGTGCCAAGGCCCATGCCCAGCGCCTGCACGCCCATCAAGTTGATTTCTTTGCCGAAGAGCCAGCGGGCATCATATTCGCGGAAACCCGTCGCCTTCACCATGGGGCCAGCTTCATAGCCATAGGTGTTCGGGGTCAGCTGCGGGACGGGAGTGGGAAACATGGATGGTCCTCTTGCAAGGCGACCGCCAGCGCGGCCAACTGCCTTATATCAGGCGATCTCCAAGGCAAAAGAGCGGCAAAGCCTTAAGGACGCATTATCAATCTGTCGGATTTGACCTCAAAGCCGGACAATCGCTTGAGAAAATTCATGCCCAGCAGATTGGTTTGCCCAGCTTGGCGGGGCAAAACCAGCGCATCGACCTGCGTCATATAGATGGGGCCAAGGGTCAGGGTGGGGATGCGGACACTGGCCACCCGTAAAGTCCCCGAGGCGGTCTCGACCTGGCGCGTGAAATCCATATCGCGCACCGGCAGGAAGGCGCGCTGCGCATCCTCATAGCTGAGCGCAATCACCGTCGCCCCGGTATCGACCACCATGGAAATCGGCACGCCATTGATGGAGGGGGTTGCGTAAAAATGGCCAGCACCATCGGCCTTCAGCTCAAGGCTTGCAGCCGATGAGAATGCGGCACCGCTCATGGCAGATTGTATTTTGGGGGTGGGGGGAGGTGCCGGGGTAAGTTGCGCAAGGCGCTGACTCAAAGTCGCGCCCAAAACGCCCGTCGCAATCGTCAATATGGCCGCCCAAAAGACCGGTCCACGAAACATGGCAACCTCAAAATAGAGGCGTATCGCCTCTCAAAATAAAATGAAATAGGGACTAATTCTGCGTCCGCATTCTTTTCAAAGCGTAGAGTTTTTCAAGTGCGTCCCGTGGTGATAATTCATCCGGGTCTATTTGGTCCAGTGCTTGCGCAACAGGATCGAGGCGAAGGCTTTGTGTTGCTGGCGCCACACGCGCCGGAGTCAGCGCGAAAAGCGGAAGGTCATCAATCATTTGCTGAACAGGAGCGGCGCGATCTGAAGCTTCCAGCTCGCTCAAAATGATTTGCGCACGCTCCACCACCGCAAAGGGAAGGCCTGCCAGTTTGGCAACCTGGATGCCATAAGAGCGATCCGCCGCGCCTGCCATCACCTCATGCAAGAACACAACATCGCCCTGCCAATCCGACACGCGCATGGTGAGATTGATGAGGCGTGGTAGTTTTTGAGTGAGCTGGGTCAATTCATGAAAATGGGTTGCGAACAAAGCGCGCGAGCGATTGACCTGATGGAGATGCTCAACGCAGGCCCACGCAATCGACAGGCCATCGTATGTTGCTGTGCCACGCCCGATCTCATCAAGAATAACCAAAGAGCGCGGGCTGGCCTGATTGAGAATGGCTGCCGTCTCCACCATCTCAACCATGAAGGTTGAGCGGCCGCGCGCCAGATCATCAGCTGCGCCCACGCGCGAGAACAAGCGATCGACCACGCCAATGGTGGCGCTGCGCGCAGGCACGAAACTGCCCATTTGCGCGAGAATGGCTATGAGTGCGTTCTGACGCAGATAAGTCGATTTACCAGCCATATTCGGGCCAGTGATCACAGCAATCCGACCTGCCTCATCGCTTGAGGGGGCTGTGAGATTGCAATCATTGGCGACAAAACTCTCGCCGCGCGCAGCAAGAGCCGCCTCAACCACCGCGTGGCGGCCCGCTTGAATATCGAAAGCAAGCGAGGCATCAACTTGCGGGCGCGCCCAGGCACGACGGCTCGCCAATTCAGCCAAGGAAGCTGCAACATCAAGCACAGCAATCGCATCAGATGCTGCTTTCAGTTGCGCACTCTGCGCCGCAACAGCTTGGCACAGATCCTCAAAGATCGACAATTCACGCGCCAAAGCGCGATCTGCCGCTGACGCTATTTTGGATTCAAGCTCGGACAATTCCACCGTCGAAAACCGCATGGCACCGGCCATGGTCTGACGGTGAATGAAAGTTGCATTCAAAGGTTCGCGCAAAAATGTCTCACCGAGCATTTGCGGAACTTCAAGGAACCAGCCAAGGAAATTGTTGTGCTTGATACGCAGCTGTTTCGTCTCAGCCAATTCGCAATATTGCGCTTGTAGCGAGGCGATGACACGGCGGCTCTCATCACGCAGGCCGCGTGTCTCATCAAGCCCGGCATCAAATCCCGCGCGCACAAAACCGCCATCGCGTTTGTTGAGCGGCAATTCATCGGACAAAGCGGCTGCAAAAGTTTCGCAGAGTTGCGGATCAATCGCGCGCGCAGCCTCCATCGCCACGGCCAGCTCTTGCGGTAAATCGCGATGCGACAGGCTATGTGCAACGCTCAAGGCGGCTTTGGCACCCTGCCCGAGTGCTGCCAGATCGCGCGGCCCACCACGCTGCATCGCAATGCGCGAGAGCGAGCGCGGAATATCAGGTGCCGCGGCAAGGGCCGTGCGCACATCTGCCCGCAGAGCCGGATCATCCAGGAAGAAGGCAACTGCATCCTGCCGCGCAGCAATAGCGGCTGGATCCATCAAGGGACCCGCGAGACGCTCGGCCAGAAGGCGACCACCGGCAGAGGTGACGCTCATATCAATGGCGGCCAGAAGCGAGCCCTCGCGCTGACCTGACAGGGTGCGCACCAATTCGAGATTGGCTCTGGTTGCCGCATCAATCTCCATGATCGCACCCTGCTGGGCACGGCTGGGCCTTGCGAGCGGCGGGCGGGCGCCGAACTGGGTGCGTTCGATATAGCGAATGAGAGCTGCAGCAGCGGCGATCTCGGCCCGGGTGAAAGAGCCAAATCCATCAAGCGTTGCAACGCCATACCAGTCGCAGATCACCCGCTCGGCATCGCTGGCATCACGGGCGACAGGGGTCAGCGGCACCCGCCAGTCGCTCATCATCCGCTCAATCACCTCATCCCGGCACAAAGTGTCGGAAGCGACGATTTCCCGGGGATCAAAACGGGCAATCTGGGCCGAGAGGCCGGCTTGATTGGTCTCGACCAGCTGGAAGGCGCCGGTGGAGATATCAGTGGCGGCCAGACCATAGATCCACTCCTCACCGCTGCCGCGTACCCTTGTCAGGGCCATCAGAACATTGGCCCGGGAGGGTTCGAGCAGGCGATCTTCTGTGATCGTGCCGGGGGTGACGAGGCGCACCACATCGCGGCGGACGACGGATTTGGGGCCCCTCTTGCGCGCCTCAGCCGGATCCTCGACCTGCTCACAGACCGCCACACGGTGGCCGAGCGCAATCAGGCGCTGCAGATAATCGTCCGAGCGCTCAATCGGCACACCGCACATGGGGATGTCCTCACCCAGATGCTTGCCACGCTTGGTCAGCACAATGCCCAGCGCCCGGCTGGCGATTTCGGCGTCGCCAAAGAAGAGCTCGTAGAAATCGCCCATGCGGTAAAAGAGCAGGCAGTCCGGATTGGCGGCCTTGATCTCCACATATTGCGCCATCATCGGCGTCAGGCGCTGGGCCTCCGCCGTCTGGGTGCTGGCTATGGGAGTTTCATGGGTCATGCAGGGGGGACCCTAGCAAGCTGTCTGCGCCCATGCATCCGCCCACGCATGACAGGCTGGGGACAAAGTCTCGTAACCTTGCTGCAAAATGCCCATTGGAAGCAGCCGCCCCCGTGAGTAAGGTCGAGCCAATCATTTGTGACTGGACCCATCATGGCCGACAAAACACCTCAGAAACCGAAGCGCCCGACCATTACGGATCAAGAGGCGTTGCTGTTCCACTCGCGCGGGCGGCCGGGAAAGCTGGAAATCATACCCACCAAGCCCATGGCGACGCAGCGCGACCTGTCGCTGGCCTATTCGCCGGGCGTGGCGGTGCCGGTGCTGGCGATCGCTGAAAATCCCTCAACCGCCTATGACTATACGGCCAAGGGCAATCTGGTCGCCGTCATCACCAATGGCACGGCGATTTTGGGCCTCGGCAATCTGGGGGCGCTGGCCTCCAAGCCGGTGATGGAGGGCAAATCCGTCCTCTTCAAGCGCTTCGCTGATATCGACTCCATTGATCTTGAAGTTGATACCGAAGATCCCGATGAATTCATTGGCGCTGTGCGCTATCTCGGCCCGACCTTCGGCGGCATCAATCTGGAAGACATCCGCGCGCCTGAATGTTTCATCATCGAACAACGCCTGCGCGAATTGATGGATATTCCGGTCTTCCATGACGACCAGCATGGCACGGCGATCATCGCAGCGGCTGGTATTTTAAACGCGATTCAACTCACTGGCCGCGACATCAAGAAGACGAAGCTTGTGTGCAATGGTGCGGGCGCGGCGGGCATCGCCTGCCTTGATCTCATCAAGGCCATGGGCTTTGCGCCTGAGAATGTCATTCTGTGCGACACCAAAGGCGTCATCTACAAAGGCCGCACCGAGGGCATGAACCAGTGGAAGTCCGCCCATGCCTGCGTCACCAAGGCGCGCACATTGAGTGAGGCTTGCGACGGCGCGGATGTGTTCTTTGGTCTTTCGGTCAAGGGCGCGCTCACATCTGAAATGGTGAAAAGCATGGCCCCCAATCCGATCATCTTCGCCATGGCCAATCCTGATCCCGAGATCACGCCGGAAGAGGCGCATCAGGTGCGCGAAGATTGCATCGTGGCGACAGGTCGCTCGGACTATCCCAACCAAGTGAACAATGTTCTGGGCTTCCCCTATATTTTCCGGGGAGCGCTCGATGTGCGCGCTTCCACGATCAATATGGAAATGAAGATCGCAGCAGCCAATGCGCTTGCCATGTTGGCGCGTGAAGATGTGCCTGACGAGGTCGCCGCTGCCTATGAAGGGCCGCGCCCGCGCTTTGGACGTGATTACATCATCCCCGCACCTTTTGATCCGCGTCTCATCAGCGTCATTCCCGCAGCCGTTGCCAAAGCTGCGATGGAGTCGGGTGTTGCACGCAAGCCCATCGTCGATATGGAGGCCTATCAGGCGCAGCTCTCTGCTCGCCGCGACCCTGTCGCAGGCGCCTTGCAGCGCATCTTCGAGCGTGTCAGGCGCTATCCCAAGCGCGTCGTCTTCGCTGAAGGTGAAGAAGAGCAGGTGATGCGCGCGGCTGTGTCCTTCGTCAATCAGGGGCTGGGCACTGCCATTCTGATTGGCCGCGAAGATCGCATCACCGAAGCTGCAGCTTTTGCGGGCGTTGATCTCAGCGACAAAAATATCGAGATCCATAATGCGCGCCTGTCGCATCGCAACACAGTCTATGCACAGTTCTTGTATGAACGGCTGCAGCGCAAGGGCTATTTGTTCCGCGACTGCCAGCGCCTCATCAACAATGACCGCAACTCATTCGCAGCCGCCATGGTCAATATGGGCGATGCCGATGCGATGGTGACGGGCGTCACGCGCAATTTCTCAATTGCACTGGAAGAAGTGCGCCGCGTCATTGATCCGCGCCCCGGTCATCGCTTGATTGGCTGCTCGCTCATTCTGGCGCGCGGTCGCCCGGTGCTTGTCGCCGATACGGCCATCACTGAAATGCCCACAGCAGAAGAGCTGGCGCAGATTGCGATTGAGGCTGCTGGTGTTGCGCGCCGTCTTGGTTATGAGCCGCGTGTTGCCATGCTCGCCTTTGCCACCTTCGGCCATCCCACCGGCGAGCGCGCGGCGCGCGTGCAAGAGGCAGTGCGTATTCTCGATGCGCAGCGCGTCGACTTTGAATATGACGGAGAGATGTCGGCTGATGTCGCGCTCAATAAAGAGCTGATGGCGGCCTATCCCTTCTGTCGTTTGTCTGACACAGCCAATGTTCTTGTCATGCCAGCGTTCCACTCAGCTTCAATCAGCACGAAAATGCTGCAGGAGCTTGGTGGTGCAACTGTACTCGGTCCAATCATCGTTGGTCTCGACAAGCCTGTGCAGATTGTGCCACTGGGTGCCAAAGACACCGACATCGTCAATATGGCTGCCTTGGCCGCCTTCAATGTCGGCGGCTGAGCGACGTCTTATGCAACATCGCGATTTTGCTTGAGCCTTTGAACACAAGGACGAACTGACATGCATATTGCCATGATTGGCTCAGGCTATGTGGGCCTTGTGTCAGGGGCCTGCCTTGCGGATTTTGGCCATGTGGTGACCTGCGTCGATAAAGACGAGGCCAAGATCGAGGCTTTGAAGCGCGGCGAAGTGCCTATCTTCGAGCCCGGCCTTGGAGACCTGATCGCCACCAATGCACGGCAGAATCGCTTGTCCTTCACCACGGATCTCGCCAGCGCCGTCAAAGCAGCGGACGCTGTCTTCATCGCGGTTGGTACGCCCTCGCGCCGCGGCGATGGGCATGCGGATTTGACCTATGTCTATGAGGCCTCGCGCGAGATCGCAGCTGCGCTGGATGGCTTCACGGTTATTGTCACAAAATCGACCGTGCCGGTTGGCACTGGCGATGAGGTTGAGCGCATCATCCGCGAGACAGCACCCACTGCTGATTTCGCCGTTGTATCCAATCCTGAATTTCTGCGTGAAGGCGCAGCGATCAATGATTTCAAGCGGCCTGACCGCATTGTGGTTGGCACGGAAGATCAGCGCGCGCGCGACGTGATGAGCGAAGTCTATCGCCCGCTCTATCTCAACCAACCACCGATTCTATTCACTTCGCGCCGCACATCTGAGCTCACCAAATATGCCGCCAATGCTTTTCTGGCGACGAAGATCACCTTCATCAATGAGATCGCGGATCTGTGCGAAAAGACCGGCGCGAATGTGCAGGATGTGGCGCGCGGGATCGGCCTCGACAATCGCATTGGCGCCAAATTCCTGCATGCAGGCCCCGGCTATGGCGGCTCCTGCTTTCCCAAAGACACGCTCGCTCTCATCAAGACCGCGCAAGACAGCGGTGCGCGCATCCGCATTGTTGAAACAGTTGCCGAGGTGAATGCGACGCGCAAACGCGCCATGGCCGAGAAGGTGATTGCCGCTTGTGGTGGCTCGGTGGCTGGCAAGACCATCGCTCTGCTCGGCCTCGCCTTCAAACCCAATACAGATGATATGCGCGATGCGCCCTCAATCGATATTGTGTCCGTGCTGGAGGCCAAGGGCGCGAAGATCCGCGCTTTTGATCCTGAGAGTATCGACCAAGCACGCCCGCTGATGCCGCATGTCACCTTCTGCAACGAGCCCTATGACTGCGTGCAGGGCGCCGACGCTTTGGTGATCGTGACAGAATGGGATGCCTTCCGCGCGCTCGACATGAAGCGCATCAAAGCTGCACTCGCAGCCCCTGTCCTTGTCGACCTGCGCAATATTTACAGGCCCGACGAGATGCGCCGCCTTGGCTTTACCTATGCGAGCGTGGGCCGGGTCTGATCAGACCGCGACCTGCGCGCCAAGCTCCACCACTCGATCAGACGGGATCGAGAAGAAGTCTGTCGCATTGGCGCTCTGTTTCGAGAGCGACACAAAGAGCCGGTCCTGCCACAAAGGCATGCCCGAATGGGCCGAAGTCTTCAACGTGCGGCGTCCGAGGAAGAAGGAGGTCGTCATAATGTCGAATTTCAAACCTTCTTTGCGCATGGTCGCCAAAGCAACCGGCACGCGCGGGCTTTCCATGAAGCCAAAATGCAGCGTCACCTTGGTGAAGTCATCCGAGATGCGCTCAAGCTCATAACGGTTCTGTGGCGCCACGCGCGGCACGGGCTCCGTCTTCACCGAGATGACGAAAACGCGCTCATGCAGAACTTTATTATGCTTGAGATTGTGCATCAAAGCGGTGGGAGCGACTTCTGGATCTGAGGTCAGGAAGATCGCTGTCCCCGTGACACGGGTCGGCTTTGATTTTTCGAGCATGCGGATGAGATCGCGCACGGGGATAGAATCGCGCCGCGTCTTTTCTTCGAGCAGGCGCGTACCGCGCGTCCAGGTCCACATGATGATGACGACCGAAGCACCGACGAAGACCGGCGCATAGCCACCTTCAAAAAATTTCACGAGATTGGCCGAGAAGAAGGCAAGCTCGATACACAAAAAGCTTGCCGTCAAAGTCAGCGCGCCCCAGAGCGGCCAGCGCCACAACTTCCACACCACCACGAAGGCGAGACAGGAATCCACCACCAAAGAGGCCGTGACAGCGATGCCATAGGCCGAGGCCAGCGCGCTGGAGGATTTGAACATCAAAACCAGCAACAAGACGCCGATCAACAAGATGCGATTGACGCGCGGAATGAAGATTTGACCCTCTTGCGTCGACGAAGTGTGCTGGATTTCCAAACGCGGCAAGAGGCCCAGCTGAATGGCCTGACGGGCGAGTGAGAAAGCGCCGGTGATCGTGGCTTGCGAGGCAATGACGGTAGCAAGCGTTGCCAGCAGAACGAGCGGCAGGCGCGCCCAATCCGGTGCCGACAAAAAGAAGGGATTTTCAATCGCCGACGGATCGCTCAGCAGCAACGCACCTTGACCCAGATAGTTGAGAACGAGCGATGGCAGAATAAGCACGAACCAAGCGATCTGAATCGGGCGACGACCGAAGTGGCCCATATCCGCATAGAGCGCTTCAGCACCCGTCACCGCAAGGAACACGCTGCCCAGAACAAGAAAGCCGATCATGCCGTGATTGGCGAGGAAGGTCAGACCATTCAGCGGATTGAACGCATAAAAGATGCGCGGCGCATCACCAATATGGCTGACGCCCATCACACCAAGCGAGACGAACCACACCAACATGACCGGGCCAAAGAAAGTGGCCACATCGCCTGTGCCACGACTTTGAACGGCAAAGAGCGTGATCAAGATCGCCATAGTGATCGGGATGACATAGGGATCGAAGAAAGGCGTAACGATCTTCAGACCTTCCACCGCAGACAGAACGGAAATGGCTGGCGTGATGATCGCATCGCCTGAAAACAAAGAGGCGCCGATAATGCCCAGCAGAAAGATCGGGCCGGCTGCTTTGGGATAGGCATTACGCGCCAAAGCCATAAGAGCGAGCGTACCGCCTTCGCCCTTGTTGTCCGCGCGCATCAAGAAGAGAACATATTTGACTGTGACGGTCAGAAACAAAGCCCAGAGCAAAAGCGACACAATGCCGATGATCTCTGTGTCGGCAATCGCACCGGCATGGCTTGTGTGCACAAGCGACTCGCGCAGCGCGTAAAGCGGGCTGGTTCCAATGTCGCCATAAACGACGCCGATCGAGCCCAATGTCAGGGCGGCGAGGCTTCCATGGGCATTGCCGTCTTGGTGATCCTTGCCGTGATCTGCAGCAGACACTGCAGCATCGTTCAGGCTCTCATGCGCCATGGTCATGTCCCGGACTTGCCTCGCCCACTCGCGAGCAGCGCCGCCATATACTCCTTCTATAGCTGGGCGAGAAGAGCCGCACTGCCGCACCCGGCCGCAGGGCCCATTGCCCAAAAGGCGAGTTCCTGCCATCGCTCAGCCTATGGACCGCCCCCTTGCTCCACCCCAAGCCCTGCCTATCGACGAGGTCACCGGCAGCCTCTGCGCAAGCCTGCGCAAAGTGGCTTGCGCCGTTTTGGTCGCGCCCCCCGGCGCAGGCAAAACGACCCGCGTGCCGCTCGTCCTGCTGGATGAGCCTTGGGCGCAGGGGGGCAAGATCATCGTTCTGGAGCCCCGCCGTCTGGCCGCCCGCGCCGCCGCCGAACGCATGGCCTCGCTGCGGGGAGAGCCGCTGGGCGAGGTCGTAGGCCTGCGGATACGCCTGCAATCCAAAATCTCGGCCCGCACCCGGATTGAGGTCGTCACCGAGGGCGTTTTTGCCCGGATGATCCTCGATGACCCCTCGCTGGAGGGGGTGGCAGCGGTGCTTTTCGACGAATTCCACGAGCGCTCGCTGGATGCCGACCTTGGGCTCGCCTTGGCGCTCGACGCGCAGGCGGGGCTGCGGGAGGATCTGCGCATTCTCGTCATGTCCGCGACAATTGATGGGGCGCGCACCGCAAAGCTCATGGGCGATTGCCCCGTTATTGAATCTGAAGGCCGGGCCTTCCCGGTCGAGACGCGCCATGTGCCGCGTGATCCGCGCGCGCGGCTTGAAGATGAGGTGACAAAACTTGTCATGCAGGTGCTGGCGCAAGAGGCCGGATCGATCCTCGTCTTCCTGCCCGGGCAGGGCGAAATCCTGCGCACCGCCGCCCAACTGCAGGAAAAGCTGCGAGACCCCAATATAGAGGTCGCGCCCCTTTTTGGGGCAATGGACCGCGCAGCGCAGGATCTGGCGGTCGCCCCGACCAAGTCGCCGCGCCGCAAAGTGGTGCTGGCGACGTCAATTGCCGAAACCTCGCTGACCATCGAGGGCGTGCGAGTCGTGATCGACTGCGGTCTCACCCGTGTGCAGCGCTATGAGCCTGACCTTGGTCTGTCGCGGCTCGAGACGCAGCGCGTCTCGCGGGCAGCGGCCGATCAGCGACGCGGCCGCGCGGGGCGTATGGAGCCGGGTGTTTGCTATCGCATGTGGGAGGAGGCTGGCACCGGCGCGCTGGAGCCTTTCTCGCAGCCTGAAATTCTCTCCGCTGATCTCTCCGGCCTTGTGCTCGATCTGGCCGCTTGGGGCGCGCGGGAGCCCGCCGCTTTGAACTGGCTTGATGCACCACCCGCTCCCGCCCTCAAAGAAGCACGTGCCTTGCTGCGCTCACTTGATGCGCTAGATACAGAAGGCGCCATTACAGAACAGGGCAAAGCCATCCGCGCTTTGGCACTGCCCCCGCGCCTCGCCACAATGGTTGTTGAAGGTGCGCGCAAAGGCGAAGCCATGCTCGCGGCAGATCTTGCACTGGTGCTGGTTGAACGCGGCCTTGGTGGTGAGACCGGCGATCTGGCCGAACGTGTCGAGCGATTGCGCCGTGATCGGGGACGGCGCGCTGAAGATGGACGCAGGCTCGCGCGCAATTGGGCTGATGCTGCGCGGCGCGTCACACACACAACGCACACAGGCGATGATGATCTTGGCGATTGCGGCTTGTTACTCGCGCTGGCCTTTCCTGATCGCATCGCCAAAGCGCGTGGCAAGCCGGGCGAATTTCTGATGGCCAATGGTCGCGCGGCTTTTGTTGAGCCACATGATCGTTTGGCACGCGAGCCTTGGCTTGCCATTGGCGAAGTGACGGGCCGCGCTGCGGCGGCACGTATTCTGGCAGCTGCTGCCATCAGCGAAGCACAAGTGGAAGAGATCGCCGGTGCGCGTTTGATGACACAAGATGTCACAAGCTTTGATCGACAGGCTTGCGCTCTACGCACGCGACGTTTGCGTCGTCTTGATGCGATCACCTTGAGTGAGCAAACACTCCCAACGCCTGCCACGCCAGATTCCGCCGTCGAACTGGCGCGTGGTGTTGCGATGCTCGGCATAGACCGCCTGCCATGGACGAAAGAACAAATTCAATGGCGTGATCGCGTTTTATTTTTGCGCACAGCGCAAGGTGATGAATGGCCCGATCTGTCGGATGCTGCTTTGGCGCGTGATGCAGAGAATTGGCTCGCACCTTTCATCGAAGGACGCACATCTCTGTCATCCATCAAGCCTGATGATTTGCACGCTGCTCTTCAAGCCTTACTGCCATGGGATATGCAGCGCCGTCTTGATGCTGAAGCGCCCACGCATTTTGAAGCGCCCACCGGCAGCCGTGTTGCGGTGGATTATGAAGCAGAGGGCGGGCCCGTTCTGGCCATTCGTGTGCAAGAATTGTTTGGTCTGTCGACACATCCTTCCTTGGCGCAAGGCCGCGTGCCGCTGGTGCTGCATCTCTTGTCGCCCGCGCATCGGCCCATCCAGATCACGCGGGATCTGCCGGGCTTCTGGAAAGGATCATGGGCTGCCGTGAAGACCGAGATGAAGGGCCGCTATCCGCGTCATGTCTGGCCGGATGATCCCGCCTCTGCCACAGCCACGACACGCGCCAAGCCACGCGGTACATGAGCCATCTGGCTTTGCGCCTGATGCTGGGTTAGATTTCTCTCAGAAGGGCGAGACAGCCCAAGGGAGGAAGAAATGACCATTCGCGCATCGCGCCTTGTCTCAACATGCCTGATGGCAGTGCTTGCCCTTACAACGAGCGCGCGGTCCCAAAGCGAAACTTTCGACAAACCTGTGACCATCTATGTCGCAGGCACGGCGGGCGGCGGTATTGATCTGCTGGCGCGCGCGCTCGCGCGTCACTTTGGCAAACATCTGCCCGGCACTCCCTCTGTCGTTGTGCAGGACATGCCGGGTGCTGGTGGCATCCGCGCTGCCAATTTCATCGCAGAATCGGCTCCCCGTGATGGCTCTGCCATTGGTACTTTTGCTGGTGGGCCTGTGATTGAGCCGCTCATCGGCGCGCGCAATCCAGGCTATGACATGAGCAAATTCACCTGGATTGGAACGGTCAGCAAAGATGTCGGCATCTGCCTGTCTTATGGCACAACGCCTTTCAAGACGATCGAGGATTTGCGCAACAAAGAGATGATCGTCGCAGGCACAGGTGCAGGATCTGACTCAGATATTTATCCGCTGATCATGAATGAGCTGATGAAGACGAAGATCAAACTCATCACCGGTTATCTTGGTACCAAAGAAACCATTATGGCGATTGAGAATGGCGAAGCACATGGTCGCTGCTCCGTCGTTTATTCGGCCATCAAAATGGCCAAGCCCGATTGGGTACGCGACAAGAAGATCAACATCATTATGCAATTTGGTCTGGAGAAAGCGCGCGATCTTCCTGATGTGCCACTGGCCACCGAATTTGTGACCAATGAAGCTGATCGCCAGATGCTCGATCTTCTGTCCGCCACCACCGCCATTGCGCGGCCCTTCATGGCACCGCCCGGCATTCCTGAAGGTCGCGCACGTGCTTTGCGCCGCGCCTTTGATGCCACGATGAAAGACCCTGCCTTTCTCGCCGAAGCCCAGCAGCTGATGCTCGATGTTGAACCCACCAGCGGAGAAGAGGCGCAAAAGATCGTCGAGAAAATGTATGCAACCCCCAAGCCTGTCGTGGAACGGGTGAAGAAGCTGCTGGCGGGCGGCTGAGTTTTCCGTCAGGTTCGGCGCCATGATCCGCGTCGACCACCGCACCACCATTGACCCCGGCGACCTGAGCGAGACTTTCATTCGCGCCTCAGGCCCCGGCGGTCAGAATGTGAACAAGGTCGCAACCGCTGTTGAACTGCGCTTTAATGCGCGCGATGCCACAGGCCTGCCCGAAGATGTGCGCGAACGGCTGATGAAGCTGGCAGGCAGTCGCCTTACCCAAAATGGCGAGATCGTCCTTCTGGCGCAGCGTTTTCGTACACAAGAGCGCAACCGCGCGGATGCGCTGGAGCGTTTGGTGGCTTTGGTGCGCAGCGCCTGCCACCGACCCGTCAAACGTATCGCCACCCGCCCGACCCTGGGTTCCAAGAAACGACGGTTGGAGTCCAAAAAAGTGCGCGGCTTGACCAAGGCTATGCGCGCGCGACCCGGTCACGACTAGCGACCCCGACCTCCACTTTTGCCGCCTGTGTTGCACGTTCTCAACAGCGCGGGAAATTTCGTTTCTATAAGGTCGACTCAAGATCACCGCCGCGCGCCGGGTCCATGATGTATCGTGACAGACCGACAGCCTTGCAAAACCCTGCCACAATGGCGGGTGATGTGCTGCTGCGTCTGGGCATCGCACTCCTCACCATCGTCGTGCCAGTTGGCGCTGTCTTTTCGCGCCGCTTGCTGTTCGTTTTGGTGCCTGTTGCTGCGGCCTTGGTGGTTGTTGGCGGCTTGCTCTTGCCGGGCGGCGGCAGCTTGCTCTTGAGTCATCTGCGCCAATCTGTGTGGCGGCCCATCGTGGCTCTCGGCGTGGTGGTGATGATCTGGGCAGGCCTGTCCTTCCTGTGGACCCCCCTGCCAGACCTTGCCATTGAGCGTTTCGCCAAAACGGTTGGCACAGTGCTCATCGCGGCTTTTGCCATCGCGGCCATGCCCGCGCGGATGAAGCCCTCCAATGGTTATCTTCTGCCCATGGGCATCTCAGCCGCAGCTCTCGCAACCTTGCTGGGCGCGATTGCGCGGCCCGATGCGATGCGCGCGCTCGATGCCGATGGCAGCTTGTTGCAACGCTCCGTCGCTGGCCTGCTCGTCATGGGCTGGCCGGCGCTCGCGGCTCTGGCCCTGCGCCAGCGCCTGCCTCTGGCGGGCCTCGTGGGCGGCCTGATTGCCTTGGCCTGCCTGCTCGCCAGTCTGCCGACGCCGTTGATCGCGCTGGGTCTCTCGGCTGGCGTCTTCCTCGCAGCGCGTGCCGCCCCGCAAACAACCGCCCGCGCTATGGGTACGGTTGCCGCAATCTTGATGCTGGGCGCCCCCGCCATTGTCATGGGGCTGGACAGTTTGTTCAGCGCCTATCAGACCGGCGCCATGGCTGTCCTGCATAGCTGGGCAGAGGTGCTGCGCTCTGAAGGCATCAAGCTCATCACTGGCCATGGCTTTGATACGGCGGTGCGCGCAACTGCGGTTGGCCTTCTGCCCTCCAATTCACCGCGCGGCCTGCTCTTTGAAGTCTGGTACGATCTGGGGCTGATTGGCGCGGCGGGCTGTTCACTCATCATGTGGCTGAGCGCTGTGGCTGCGGGCCGCTCGGCCAGCGTCCTTGCGCCCTATCTGCTGGCGAGCCTCTGTGCCGTGCTGACCTTGAGTATTTCGGGCCTTTCCATCGCTCAATTGTGGTGGACGACGCAGCTCGCCTGCGCAGCGCTGCTAGTGGCCATCGTGCTGCGTGTGCCTGCGCGCGGCCGCGTACAGGCCGCGACCGTCAAGCAACGTCCCAGTTTGTAAGGGTTGACGCAGACCCTGTTCTGACGTTTGGCTCCCCTCCTACGACTGTTCGGGAGATCACCATGACGGCGCAGGCGAAGGAGCCCCGCTCCGCGCCCCCCAAAGAGTTGCCGGCCGAGACAACGCAGGCGCGCCGTTTTGGAAAAACGCGCACCGCGCAGTCGACCGCCCTGCTCGAAGATTATGTGGAGCTGATCGCGGATCTGCTCGCCACCCATGGCGAAGCACGCCCGACCGATGTTGCGCGCCGCCTTGGCGTCTCCCATGCCACCGCTATTAAAACAATCGCGCGATTGAAGCGTGAAGGACTGGCCACGTCCAAGCCCTATCGCGGTGTCTTTCTGACGCAAGAAGGGCATGATCTTGCCTCCCGTGTACGCGCCAGACACCGGCTTGTTGTCGATATTTTGCTCGCTCTTGGCGTACCGCGTGAAGCAGCTGAGTCAGATGCCGAAGGCATCGAACATCATGTGTCCGATCTCACTCTTGCCGCCTTCGCCCAGTTTTTGCAGAACCGCTGACTACTGACGCGGCCTGCAAGCAATGCTATAGAGTTGCCATCTGCTGCACGGAGTGGCCAGGCCATGAAGAATGTTCTCGTTCCTGTCGAACTGCATTCCTCCATCGATTCCGTTCTCGTCACCTCACTGCTCTTCGCGCGCCGCTTTGGCAGCTATATCGAAGGCATGCCGCTCGGGCCTGATCTGCCGGACCTCGTTGCTTTTGACATGCCGGTCAGCTGGACCGCCGCAGACCAGAACACCTGGCGCGAATTGGCAGACGAGTCACAACGTCGCTTTACTGATTTCATGGTCGGCGAAAAAGTGCCGGGCAATGACACCGCGCCCGGTGGCCTCTCATGGGGTTGGGCGGGTGACAGTTCTTTTGGCGACTCGCAAGTCGCGTCTTATGCCCGCATCTTCGATGTGACTGTTCTGGGTCGTCCTGGCCCTGAGCGTGGTGATGCACGCATGGCAACGGCCGAAGCTGCCTTGTTTGAAAGTGGCCGCCCTGTCTTGCTCGCGCCGCCCCGCACACCTGTTGCCATGGCCGACACGACAGTGATTGCGTGGAACCAAAGCATCGAGACAACACGCGCCACAGCTTTTGCAATGCCGCTCTTGAAGACTGCCAAGCGCGTGATCGTCTTGACGATCAGCGAACATAAAGTGGAAGGCCCGACCGGCGAACAGCTGGCGCATAATCTACGCGCAGATGGTGTCGCAGCCGAAGCTATTGAGCGCAGCGCCAAAGGCCGATCCCATGGCGATGCCATTCTCGAGAATGCCGCTTCGCTGGGCGCAGATCTTCTGGTGAAGGGCGCTTATACGCAGAGCCGTCTGCGCCAAATGATCTTTGGCGGCGCCACCAGCCTCATTCTGAGCAAGGCTGAAATTCCGGTCTTTATGTCGAACTGATCAGATCCGGCGCGAAGGATTGGTCCAAGCCAAGATCACCGCAAAGACTGCGAAGACAGGCACCAGCAAAAAGGCCAGACGAAACGCATGGGCGATTTCGTCGGCCACGATCTGGCGGCGCTCAACAGCCACATCCAGCAAAGCACTTGTGCCCTGATTGACCAGTGCCGCAAAGACTTTCAGCGCTTCTGGATCTGTGAGCGAAAGACTCGCAAAGAGCGCAAAGCCCATCAGCGCTGTGCCAAAGGCTGCCCCCACCGTGCGCGAGAATTGCACAGAGGCTGCCGCCGCGCCCAAAGATTTACGCCCCGCTGCAGATTGAATCGTCACCTGCACGACTGTCATGACAGTGCCCATGAAAGCGGATGAGAGACTGAGCACAACCACCATCTGCCACTGCGTCATCTGCGCATTCCACAACGCGAAGATGAGAAAGCCGATCGCGCAGACAATCATTCCGTAAGAGGGGAAGATCATCGTATAGCCCGTGCGCGTCACAAGGCGACCGGTGATAATCGCGCCTGCGCCAATGCCAAGACTAAGGGGCAGCAACATCATGCCTGTTTGCGAGGCGGACAGACCATGGACCGCGCGCAGATAGATCGGCAGAAAAGCGATGAGCCCGGTCAAAGCCGCACCATGGCACGCCGCCAAAGAATTGGCGCGCCAAATGGTGGGTTGTGTCAGCAGATCAAGCGGCAGCAAGGGCGAATGGGCGCGGCGCTCACGCCGCAGCAAGAGCCACAAAGACGCGAGCGCCAAAACAAGAAGGCCAATTGCAATCGGTGTGCTCGTATCATCAAAGCGGCGCATCTGCTCCAGCGCGATCAGGACTGGCGCGATGAAGCCGACAAAGAAGAAGAGGCCGGGCGTGTCGAAGCTCCATTGCTCATGACGTGTGCCGGGGCGCGATTGAATACGCAGCACCATCAAAATCGCAAAGAGGCCGAGTGGCACATTGATATAGAAAATTGACTTCCAGCCGAAATGCTCTGTCAGAAAGCCACCTGCCACAGGGCCAAAGGCGGAGGAGAAAGTCGCAACGGTAGCCAGATAGCTTTGGTAGTGGCCACGCTGGCGCGGTGGCACGACTTCACCGATCAACGCTTGGGACAGCGACATCAAACCGCCGCCGCCAAACCCCTGCAAAGCGCGCGCGGCTGCCAGCAAGGTCACGCTAGGCGCCAGAGCGCAGAGCAGCGATGCGATGATGTAAATCACCAAAGCCACGATCATCAGTCTGCGGCGACCAAAGACATCGGCAAGATAGCCATAAACAGGCGCCGCAATGGTTGCGGCGACGAGATAAGAGATCACCACCCAGGAGACGCGCTCCACATCGCCCAAGGTCGAGGCGATGGCGGGCAGAGCGCTGGCCACAATGGTCTGGTCGCTGACGGCCAGAAACATCGGCAACATGACCGAAGGAAAGACAGCCCGGAAGAGCGCAGGTGTGCGCGCCGTATCAAACGAGCCGCTGGGAATGATTGTCAAAGTCACAATCCTGATGGGGGAAGCGCGAGGCTGAGCCATCAGTTAGGCCTATGTGCGGCCCGCGCCAAGTCACATCTTTCGGCAGCCCCTATTTGGGACGAGGGGCCTGCGGGCAGCGCTCGGGCTTCAAATCGACCAAAGGCGTGCCATCGATACAGTCAAGGCCGCGCACCAGGACATGATCCGCGCCGACAGACACGATGGTGACAAGCGAGCTTGCCACCGGATTGGGCCGGTTGGGCGAGCGCAAAGCGAAAGTGCCGGTCGCCTGACCATCAGACCGGGGGCTTTGCAAGACAAGGTCGCGGCGCGCGTGATGCATCCAGTAGAGCACCTGCGCATGGCTATGGCGGTCGAGATCCTTGAGGGCCGCATGGAAGGGCGCGTCGATCTCAAGGCGGCAGAGGGGGCCGGTCTCGCGGTCGCCCTGACGCGGGCAGTCTTTGGAAGTCGCCCACGGCGTGCGGATGCGCCCGATGAAGACAAGGGCCGCGTCCTGCCGCTGAGGCAGATCGATGATGACTTCACCCGCACGTATTTCAGTCATGGTTCAGCACGCTTGCAAGCCTCTTGGCGCATCCTACTATAAGCGCCAACGAAGGAAAGCCGAGGGACGAAGATGGTTGATTCATTCGAAGATCATTGCTGGCAGGATCTCATTCCCGCCGATGTGCTGGAGATCTACGCCCATTACAAGCGCGAGGTAAAAGTTGGCCCCAAGCCAGCCTTGCTCGCCATCGATCTTTACAACATGGCCTATCGGGGTGGCGCGCGACCAGTGAGTGAGGTCGTCAAAGACTATCCCTCCTCTTGCGGCATTCATGCTTGGACTGCGATTGAGCCAACCAAACGTTTGTTTGCAGCCGCGCGCAAAGCCGAGCTGCCAATCTTCTACACGACGAGCGATACGCGCGGGTCGAGCCGCCCCAGCATCATCAAAGCCACCAATCGGCGCAATGCGCCACCCTTGCCCGATGATTCAGACATCTTCCCTGACTTTGCACCCCAGCCCGGCGATGTTGTGATCACCAAACAGCGTGCCAGCGGTTTTTACGGAACGCCGCTCCTCGCGCATCTGACGCAACTGGGCGTGCAAAGCGTGATTGTGATTGGCGAGAGCACGTCGGGCTGTGTGCGCGCAAGCACGGTGGATGGTTACTCTTCTGGCTATCACATGACATTAGCTGAGGAGTGCTGCTTCGATCGTAGCGAAATTTCGCACAAGGTGAATTTGTTCGACCTCCATCACAAATATGCTGATGTGATGAAAGTCGATCAGATCATCAAAGCCATCGAAGCTTTATAAAAACAAAATCAACAGGAGGAGACGCTCATGCAGCCATCATCCTATGGCCCCTTCGCCTATCGGCCCATCACTCGACGCCCACAATTTCGGTTTCCCAATGGGGCGCGTGTGGCGATCTGGGTCATTCCCAATATCGAATTTTTCTCACTCAGCGACATGATCCCCGCGTCGGCAGGCGGTGGCGGCAAAGTGCCGGATGTCCCCAATTGGTCGGTGCGCGATTATGGCAACCGCATCGGTGTTTTCCGTATTATGGATGTGATGAAGCGTTATGGAATGCGCGGCACCGTGGCCCTCAACAGCGAGCTTTGCAAACATCATCCCGAAATCATCGAGGATTGCCGCAAGCTCAATTGGGAATTCATGGGTCACAACGAGACCAATACACATCGTCTGAATGAAGTGCCGCCGGGCGAAGACGCCGCCATCGTGCGCCGCACCGTGGAGACAATCAAAGCCCATACAGGCCAAGCGCCCAAAGGCTGGTTGGGTTCAGGTCTGCAAGAGACGTGGAACACGCTGGATCATCTCGTCGACAATGGCATTTCTTATGTCGCCGATTGGGTAAATGATGACCAACCCTATCGCATGAGGCTGGCAGATGGTCGCAGTATTATGTCCGTGCCTTATTCGACGCAACTCAATGACAAGCCTGCCTATGAGAAATATCATTGTACGGCAGATGAGTTTGAAACCATGATCCGCCGCCAATTTGATGTGCTGTGGCGCGAAGGTGAAACGCAGGCACGTGTCATTGGATTGGCGCTGCATCCCTATCTCACCGGCGTGCCGCATCGCATCGGCGCACTTGACCGCGCGCTTGAATATATGTGCCGCCATGAGGATGTATGGCTGGCGACAGGCGCCGAAATTGCCGAAGCCGGTGCAGGCGCTGTTCCAGACTAACGCGCCCAAAAAACCCCGGTGTCCCCACCGGGGTTTTCAGTTGCATTCTGGATCAAATTAGAAGGTGCGCTCGACACGCAGCTTCGAAGTCCAGTTTGACTCGCTCAAGCCAGGCCTTCCAGCAGTGTTGAACGCTGTGTTGGTGGCCGTCGAGGCATTCTGAACATGGTTCTTCAAATTGGCATATTGTAGCTCAAGACCAATATCGAGATCCTTGGCAGGCGAATAGATCAAGCTGCCCGTATAGACCTGCAACTGACCCTTGCCCCATGCGAGCATCGTGGTCTGAGTCTGTGTCGGAGGGTTGATCTCGATATAGCCGGCGTTCAAATTTGAACGCCACTGCGGCGTCCAGTAATGAGTGAAGGCACCGGCCACGTTCCATCCCGTCACATTGTCAACCGCTGCCGAAAGGCCATTGGTTGCAACGATATTGCTATCGACGCGAACCAGACCACCAAGCATACGCTTGTTTTGCGCGGTATTAACATTCGACAAGCCGCCGTCCGAGAGCAGCATGCCGAGTGCGCCGTCAACATAGTTTGCTGTCAACCACAACTGATCACCGGGTGCAATCATCGGGAGCTTCACGTTAACCGTGGCACCGATGGCATAGGCTGACTTGGTCTTGGTATCGACAGCTGTCGTGCTGCTGGCGAGCGCCGAGAAGTCAGCAGCACCGTTGATGGCCTGACCCGATGCATTTGTGTAGTAGCTGTTGTTACCCACAAGACCGTGAATAGCAGCAAAGCCCCACGCTTGGTCGAGACGCATATTGGCTACGATATTGGTGCCCTGCGCGGCGTTATGGACGGTATTACCGCCGTAGCCATGGTCGCGACGATCTTCCAAAGCGAGCGTTGCCGACACACCGCCGCCGAAATTCGCGGTATAAGCGATCTGCTTCATACCATTCGGGAAGCCGGCCCACGGATTGCCATTGTAGAAATGCGACGGCATCATCGCATAGTTCTCTGGAGCGACACCGAAGGTGAAGCCGGCCCATTGAACCATCGCAGACTCAATCGTGATGCCCGTGGTGGCAGCTGACGACATCGTATAGCCGGCCACGTTCGTGATTGAGGTGTTGCGAATACCCGATGTATTGGCAGCGCGCAGGCGCACGAAGGTGCGCGCAACGCCCATTCCGGTGGGGGTACGAGCGTCAACGTCGATGCGGCCACGAATTTCATAGCCGGTCGTATCTTGGAGGTTCTTGGGAGTGGCCGAGGTTGACGCCAGTGACGAAACGAGAGCGCCTGTCGAGCTGTTGATATTGGTAGCAGGGGTGTACTGATATTCAGCACGGACATAGCCACCGAGCTTCACGCAGGTATCCGTGCCGGGAATATAGAAGAAGCCTGCGCCATAAGCGTCGCAGATCTTGACGTAGGTTGCGGGAGCGGCCTTCCTAGAGGGAAGGTCGGCCGCCTGCGCTCCGGCCACAGCGACAATGGTCGCAGCGGTGCCGAGGAGAAGGCTCTTGGTGAGCGTCATGAAATACCTCCAAAGTGAAAGACCCGCAGCGGACGGTTGCCCCGTCATGCAGCCCCCCAGCTGCAACTGGTGGGAGATGTATCGTTGTGCGATATATCTTTTATCGTGGTACGATATATCGAGGGCTTTGGGAATGGTGACGCCTTGCGCTTTGCGGCAAAATCAGGAGGTGTGTCTCACTGATCACAGCGACTTCAGCAGGAGCATTCAGTGAGCATGAAGAAGGGTACGAAGCTCAAAGCGGTCGACAAGGCGCAGCTTGGCGCATTCGCGCGATTGCGTCGCAGCTTGCGCGAAGTGCTCGCGCAGAGCGAAGAAATCTGCATCGCGCATGAGCTTACCGCGCAACGCTTTCAAGCTCTGCTGGCGATTGAAACCGCAGGCGAGCCGATCAGTGTGGGTGATCTGGCGAGCGAGCTCATCCTCAAACATCACAGTGCCGTCGAGCTTGCTGATCGATTGGCGCAGGCCAAAATGATCGAGCGCATTGCCGACAAGCAAGACAAGCGGCGCGTCTTGTTGCGGCTGACACCTTTGGGCGCGCAAAGATTGCATGGCGCTGCAGCTGCTCATCTGGAAAGCCTTGAGCGCCTGCACGAAACTCTTACAGCGAGTTTGCAATCTGTGAAGAGTTCTGGCTGAGGGTCCATGTGCGCTCCTCAAGCTCAAGCTTGTCGAGCATGAGTTCTGAAAGAGCTCGTCGCAGGCGTCGATTTTCTGATTCGAGCTTGCACAAACGGCGCACCTGATCAGTCGCCAAAGTACCGTAGTCGGTTTGGTAGCGGTAATATGTCAGCTCATCGACATTCAATATGTCGAGGATCTCGTCGAATGTATAACCTTCGCGCTGCAGTCGACGGGTCTCGTCGAGAATGCGCAGGATCTCGTCTGGTTTGGGATCCATGATATGGGACATGGGACGCTCCCCCTTACTGTGAAATTTCTGCTGACGTTGAAAGAGCCCAGCGGGATGGTGACCAAGCACCCGGACGCATGATGCGTGTGCCATCGGGCGTGGGAATCGATTTGGGAAGACGCGCATGTTCAAAGCTCGCCAAGTCGAGCACCACCGCGCGCTCAAGGCGACGTGCGGGTCGTGTGCGAATCAGCACAAGCTCCTTATCGCTCCACAGCTGTTGCATGTGGTGAGAGAGCGTGGCGAAACTCGCATCATCGGTAAAGATATAGGCCCTGTCGAAACGATTGCGCAGCGCATCAACCATAACATGAAGGCCAAGTGTCAAAGCCGTAGTCGATGCACCTTCGCTCCAGCCATGACCACAGCGTGTACATTCGATTTCGCGCGCGCTCTGCCCCACCGCTTTAATCTCGACACCCAAAGTCTCCAGCGCATGGGCATAGGTCGCGCTGGCAAGCTTGGCTGTGCGAGATTGAAAGGCAGAGGGCGCGAACCAGATATGTTCGCCGCTAATCTCCCGGCCGCGCGCCAGCGCGACAGGATCGATCCAGTTGATGGATGGATCTGCGTTATAGGCCGCGTTCAGCTCAAGCTGAGCCCCGTCCCAGTAAATGCAGCTACGGTTGTCTTGGTGCGTCATGCACCAAGTATCAAATGTAACTAAAAATGTTTCAAGCGAGGGCTTGTCTGTAGATTTTTATGGCTGCGCTCGCGTTACCACCAAGACCCAGCCGTCGCACCGGCATTATTCTTGGACAACGCAGGCTGCGACAAAGATCCATCGAGCGCATTCATGATGATGCGCTTTGTCTCGGCGAAGTCTTGCGACAGGCGATCGCGCGGGCGTGGCAGTTCAACACGAATATCTGCGAAGACACGGCCGGGACGCGGCTGCAAGACAATCGCGCGATCTGCCAAGGCAGCCGCTTCTTCGACATCATGCGTGACGAGTACCAGGGTTGGGCGATGTGCGTCCCACAGAGCGAGCAGATGATCTTGCAGCGAGCCACGCGTCAATGCATCGAGCGCTGAGAAGGGTTCATCCATCAACAACACTTTGGGCTTTGTCACCAAAGCGCGCAGGATGGAAACACGTTGTGCTTGCCCACCTGACAATTCACGCGGCCAGCGGGTGCCATAACCAGCAAGGCCAACTTTCAGCAATGCGTCTTCGACAAGGTCTTTGCACTCACCCGCAGGCAAATGCGCCAAACCAAAACCAATGTTCTGTGCAACGGTTAGCCACGGGAGCAAACGTGCTTCTTGAAACACCATGCCGATCGCAGGGTGAGGCGCAAAGATCGCCTCACCATCGACACTCACAGTGCCAGAGGTTGGATGTTCGAGGCCGCTGACCAAGCGCAATAAGGTTGTCTTGCCGCAACCAGAGCCACCGACAAGCGTGACGATCTCACCAGCTTCGATGTCGATCGTGACATCGTCCAGCGCGCAAGCGCCATTGGCATAGACTTTGTTGAGGTGAGCGAGACGGAGCATCACTCGCTCCTTGCAAAACTGTCCTGCCAAGTTAGCAGGGGCCGAGTGGCAATGACGATGATCCAATCGCTCAATTTACCGAGCACGGCGAAGCACAGGATGGAGGCGAGAATCTGATCGGGCTTGCCCAGTTGCTGACCATCGACCAGCAAATAGCCAAGCCCCTCAGAGGCACCCATGATCTCGGCCGCCACAACAAACATGAAACCAAGACCGAGACCGGAGCGCAACGCCACAATCGTGTCAGGCAAAATCGCGGGCAGCAAAATGCGCCGCGCCAAAGCTGTGCGAGAGAGGCGAAAGGCACGGCCCACTTCCACAATCTTGCGATCAATATTGGCGATAGAACCCATCACACCAAGATAGACAGGGAAGAAACAGCCAACAGCGATGAGCGCTATTTTCGACGGCTCGAAAATGCCGAGCCACAGAATGAACAATGGCACCCAGGCCAGCGAAGGAATAGCGCGTAGAGCTTGCAAGGTAGGATCGAGCAAGCGACGTGCTGTGATGGAAGAACCGGTGAGAACGCCCAGCAACACACCTGTGACAGCGCCCAGACCAAAGCCAAAAGCAATGCGCATCAAGGTTGCAGCAATATGCACACTGAGCTCACCTGAGCGCGCGAGTTTCAACAAAGTCTCAGCAATGCGCGAAGGCGCAGGCAGAAGCCGCGCTTCTACCATGCCCATGCGAAAGGCAAGTTCATAGAGTGCCGCCGCTGTGACGGGTAGAATGAGCCCATAAACAAATGACGGCACGCCGCGCTGTTTGCGCGGCGTGGCCTGTGTTGCAACGGCGATGGTCTGCGTATCGCTCATCAAAGCGTCCGACGACGAGGAAATCGCTGCGGCTTCTATCTTACTTGGGCGCAGCGGCAAAGCGCGTATCAATGAGATTGGCGGCACCCGCCTTCACATCGACATTGGCTTCGATGACACCGGCTTTTTGCAGCGCAAGGCCTGCTGCCAAGATTGTGTCGGCAGTAGACGCGATCGCAGTTGACGCATGCGTCAGATTGGTGCGCTCCAACTGCTTGGCGATCACAGCTTCGGGCAATTTGGTTTCACTGACGAGCAGCTTCTTCAACTCATCCGGATTTTTCAGCGCCCATTGGCGGGCCTCTTCATAGACCTTCAGCACGCGCGCCACGATCTGCGGATTTTGCTGCAGATATTGTTCGCGCACATTCAGCACGCCCCACGTGTTGTTCTCAGCCTTGCGGTAAAAGAGGCGCGCGCCATCCTCCACTTCAGCTTGGCCCATGATCGGATCAAGACCCGCCCAAGCATCAACATTCTTGCGCACCAGTGCGGTCTTGCCATCGGCATGCTGCAGAAGAACGAGCTTCACATCTTTTTCGGTGAGGCCGACGCTATCGAGCGCACGCACAAGGAAGATATGCGGATCGGTGCCGCGCGTGACAGCAATGGCTTTGCCCTTCAGATCAGCGGGTGAATTGATGGTCGTGTCGCCCCGTGTGACCAAAGCCGTCCATTCAGGCTGGGAGAATACGCCAACCGCCTTCACCGGATTGCCATTGAGCTTGGCGATCAGCGCCGCAGCACCTGCGGTCGAGCCAATGTCGAGCGAACCGGCATTGAGAAATTCGAGCGCTTTGTTGGAGCCAGCCGAGAAGACCCAGCGCACAGAGATCTTGTCTGCCTCAAACTCCTTTTCCAGAAGCTTGCGCTCCTTCAGCACCAGCGAGAGCGGATTATAGGTCGCCCAGTCGATACGGATCTCGCTTTGGGCAGAGGCCGGAAGGGCGCTAGCCAAAAGGAAGGAGCCGGCCAAGGCGGTGAGCAAACGGCGGGAAAGCGTCATGAGAACCTCCTGTGCGCGGATGACGCCTCAGGGCGGTCCGGCGCTTTAGCTGCATTTGTTTCGCGCCCGCAAGCTGCAAGCTCAAATCGGCGCCAACAAAGCCTAGCCAAGCTCCGAATAAGTTACAAGAGGAATCTGGTTAAACAAATGTATCACATTTATGTTTTGTAATTATGAGCTGCCTCCCAGCCCAAAATCGCCTGTTTGCGGGTCAATCCCCAGTGATAGCCCGTGAGTTTGCCGCCTGAGCCCAGTACCCTGTGGCAGGGCACGACGAAAGAAACGGGGTTGCGCCCAACCGCTGCCCCCACCGCGCGCGCAGCGCGCGGTTTGTCGATGGCCCGAGCCAGATCGGCATAAGTCGTGGCTGCGCCAAAGGGGATGCGCAGCAGGGCCTGCCAGACACCAACTTCAAAATCGCTACCCACCAGCACGACCCGCAGTGGCTCACCGGCCTTCCAGCGCTTGGGGTCGAAGACGCGGCTCGCATAGGCCTGTGTGGTGGCGGCATTTTCGACAAAGCGCGCGCGCGGCCAGCGGCGTTGCAGATCATTTAAGGCGTGGGCTTGTGCGCGGGCATGATCCTCATCGGTCTCAACCCAGCCAAGACCCGCAAGGCCGCGCGGCGTTGTGACAATCAGCGCCTCGCCAAAAGGCGTTGGGTGATAGCCATAGGTGAGGACGAGGCCCTCGCCGCGCGCTTTATATTCGCCGGGCGACATGGCCTCATGGGTCACGAAGAGATCATGCAAACGCCCCGGTCCTGACAGGCCGACCTCGAGCGAGGCTTCGAGCACGGAGGCTTTGTCGCGCAACAAGGAGCGCGCATAGCCCAGCGTCAGTGCCTGCAACAAAGCTTTGGGCGACAGCCCCGCCCAGCGTTGGAACACCGCGCCTAAATGGGATTCAGACAGGCCCACTGCCTCAGCGATCTCAGCAAGGGAGGGCTGGGCTGTCACATGGAGCGTCAGAAATTGGATGGCCCGTTCCACATAGGCGTAATCACCCGGCTGCTGGGCGGGCGCATCTGAAGGGTCTTGATCGCGCAATTCGAACATGGGGCAATTTTGCGCTCCTTAGCCGTTTCAAGCCACCCGAAAATCACGATGGGTCGAAGCGTGGCCCGCGACGAGCTACCGCCAAAGCGCCGCTGAGGTCGCGCGCAAAATCGGCCTTGGCCTGCGGCCCCAATTGGCTGCCAAGTTCGAGCCTCTGGCCGCGCGAGACAAGATCAACACGGGTCACGCCGAAATCTTCCATCTCCTGCCGCTCGAGCCTCACGAAACTCGGGCTGAAATGCCACTCCTGCCGCGCGCCCTTTGGCGAGACGCGGGCGACATTGAGATCAAGCGGGGTCAGGACGACATCTTCATAGGCCCGCGCGGCTCGAAAATTGGCACGGAAGGCCCACCAGAAGAGGACCACATCAAGGCCCATGAATCCGGCAACCGGCCAGGCGCCCAGAATGAGAAAGGGTATGCCGGTGGCAAAACAACAGCCGGCGAAGATCATCAGCAACAGGCGAAAACCCCTTTGGTCGAGGGACCGATGGGGGGTAATGCGCTGGCGAAAAATCAGTTCGTCACAAGGATCAGCCATGCGGGTGTCCGCCTGTTGGTCGCGCTTGTTGGACAGGTTATAAAGCACTCATGGCAGCTTTGAAGAGCACAACTCAACGAAAATCACCTGCGACCAAACGCCCCTCGGCAAAGCCGTCGGGCAAGGTCGCAAGCAAGGCTGTGGGCACAACTGCCGCGCCTCGCAAAAGACTGCGCCGCAAAGTCGTCGATGCGGCGGCCGTTCACGAAATTTTCGCGCGCTTTGCAGCCGCCAATCCCGAGCCCAAGGGCGAGCTCGAACATGTGAATGCCTATACGCTGCTGGTGGCGGTGGTGCTCTCCGCGCAGGCCACCGATGTGGGCGTCAACAAAGCCACGCGCGCGCTTTTCAAAGTCGCCGACACACCGAAGAAAATGTTGGCCTTGGGTGAAGACAAGGTGCGCGACTATATCAAGACCATTGGCCTGTTTCGCACCAAGGCAAAGAATGTCATCGCTTTGTCAGAGCAGCTCTTGCGCGACTATCAAGGCCAAGTGCCGCAAAGCCGCGAAGAGCTGGAGACGCTGCCGGGCGTTGGTCGCAAGACTGCGAATGTCGTTCTCAATATGGCTTTTGGTCAGGAGACCATTGCGGTCGATACGCATCTCTTCCGTGTATCCAACCGTATTCCGCTCGCCATCGGCAAAACACCTTTGGCGATCGAGCTTGGCTTGGAGAAAATCATTCCCGCTGAGTTCAAACGCCATGCGCATCACTGGCTGATCTTGCATGGACGCTATATCTGCAAAGCACGCCGTCCAGACTGTGAGCGCTGCCTCATTGCAGATCTGTGTACCTCACCGGAGAAGGTGATTTAACCAAACCTTTACCATGAGACATGGTCAACGGGTTGTCGCACCGGCTCACCTCGCCTATAGGAAACGCGACTTCCCCCGACGCTCTCTTATGGATCAGCGACAGCCCCATGGCGACGCTTTATCATCATCCTCTCTGCCCGCATTCGCGCTTCGTGCGCATTGTTCTGGCCGAATTCGGGATGGAGCCGCAACTCATCGAAGAGCGCGCCTTTGAGCGTCGCCGTGATTTTCTAGCCCTCAATCCTGCAGGCACGACACCGCTGCTTGTCGAAGAACAAGCGCCCGCTGTGCCGGGGGCCGCGACGATTGCAGAATATCTCGACGAGACGCGCGGTCTGGCTTTGGGTGATCGCCGCTTGATGCCGGAAGATCCGCTGGGCCGTGTTGAAGTGCGCCGCTTGATGGAGTGGTTTCACGGCAAGTTTTTCACGGAAGTCTCAGACTGGCTTGTCACCGAGAAAATCTACAAGCGCTATATGCCCGGTGCAGGTGCGCCGAATATGGAACTGGTGCGTGCAGCGCGACAGAATATTCGCTACCATCTGCGTTATATCGGCTGGCTGGTTGGGCAGCGGAACTGGCTGGCGGGTGACAGACTGACTTATGCCGATCTGGCTGCAGCAGCGCATCTGTCATGCGTCGACTTTCTGGGCGATGTGCCATGGGGCGAGGACGAAGCGGCAAAGCTTTGGTATGCGCGGGTGAAGTCACGCCCCTCCTTCCGCACGATTCTGGCAGACCGTATGCCGGGCCTGACGCCGGACGCGGTCTATGCGGATCTCGACTTCTGAGCGCTGACCTCAAACAAGGCCTGATCGCTCGCGCCCGCGAGCTTGGCTTTGATGTCTGCCGTATCACTCATCCCGATGCCATTCCTGAAGCGCCGCAGCGATTGGACGCTTGGCTCGCCAGCGATGCGCAAGGCGACATGACATGGATGCGCGAGACGCAAGAGCGTCGCAGCGATCCGCGTAAATTGTGGAGTGAGGTGCGCTCCATCATCGTTCTGGGTATGAATTACGGGCCGCAAGAGGACGCACTCGCCACCCTCGCCAAACCAGAGTGCGGCAATATTTCCGTCTATGCACGCCATCGCGACTATCACGATGTCATCAAAGGCAAGCTCAAAATGCTCGCCTCCTGGCTCATTGCGCAGGCGGGCGATGGCGATGTGAAAGTCTTTGTCGACACAGCTCCCGTGATGGAAAAGCCACTCGCCCAAGCAGCGGGTCTAGGCTGGCAGGGACGACACACCAATCTTGTCTCGCGCGAGCTTGGCTCATGGATGTTTCTGGCGAGCATTTTCACAACGCTCACATTCGAATCGGATGACGCTGATATCGACCATTGCGGTTCCTGCACAGCCTGTCTTGAGGCATGCCCGACGCATGCTTTCCCCGCTCCCTATCAACTCGATGCGCGGCGCTGCATTTCTTATCTGACCATCGAACATAAGGGGCAGATCGGGGAAGAGTTTCGCAACGCGATTGGCAATCGCATTTATGGTTGCGATGATTGTCTGGCCGCCTGCCCATGGAATAAATTTGCGCAAGAGGCGCGCGAAGCCAAATTCATTGCGCGCACTGAGTTGAAAGAACCCAAGCTCAGCGATCTTCTGGCGCTCGATGATGCAGGTTTTCGTCAGCTCTTCTCAGCCAGTCCGGTGAAGCGCATCGGCCATGTGCGATTTCTGCGCAATTGTCTCATTGCCGCTGGCAATAGCGGCGATGTCTCACTCATCCCAAGGCTACGCGAATTTTTGGCCCATGAAGCTGCGCTGGTGCGCGGCATGGCGGTCTGGACTTTGCAACGCTTGATGCCACGCGAAGAATTTTTGACCCTCGCGCAAAACCACCGCCATCTCGAAGCTGACCCTGATGTGCTCACAGAATGGGAAAGGGCACTGCCATGAGTCTTGTCATTTTTGGCTATGGCTATTCTGCGCAGCATTTCGTGCAAAAATTTGGTGAGAGCTACAGGCCCATTCTGGCGACGGTCCGCGTTCGGCAACGCGCGCGCTCTTTGTCATCGCCGGACTGCAGCACTGTTGCTTTTGGTGATGATGTCGACGAGCAAATTTTTCCTGCCCTGCAAAAAGCAACTCATCTCCTCATCTCAACGCCGCCGCATTCCTCCGGCGATCCTGTGCTCGAAAAAATTGCCGAGCAGATTGCTGCGGCTCCAGCGCTTGAGGCGATTGTCTATCTCTCCACTGTGGGCGTTTATGGCGACCATCATGGCGACTGGATTGATGAGGGCACTTTGTGCAAGCCCTCAAATGATCGAAGCCGCTGGCGCTTGGCCGCAGAACAAGAATGGCTGGCTCTTGGGCGCGACATGAATGTGCCGGTCCATGTGTTGCGTTTGGCGGGCATCTATGGTCCGGGGCAAAATGCGCTCGCCAATTTGAAAGCAGGCACAGCGCGGCGCATAATCAAGCCCGGCCAAGTCTTCAACCGCATTCATGTGGAGGATATCGCCGCCACGATCGATGCCTGTTTCCAAAGCAAAACGCGAGGCGGCATCTGGAATGTGAGCGATGATGAACCAGCGCCCCCGCAAGATGTGATTGCCTTCGCCGCCGATTTGATGGGCATTGCACCACCGCCCGAACTTGATTTTAACACGGCTGATTTGTCGCCCATGGCGCGCAGCTTTTATGCCGAATGCAAACGCGTCTCCAACCGCGCCATCAAAGAACGGCTGGGTGTGAGGCTCGCTTATCCCACTTATCGCGAAGCATTGCGTGCTCTTTATTCGGCGGGCGAAGGACGCTAGTCTGTTTTCAAGCGCGCATGACGCGCTCGGGAGGACAGCAAGAATGATCGTCGATTTTCAGACGCACTATACGCCGCCAGAATTGCAGAAGGGTGATCCCACCCGCATGACTGTGCAGCTCGATGAGAATGGCAATCCCAATTACCTTCTCAATCCGCTGCTGACCGATGTGCCCGCTTTCATGCGCATGATGGACCGCACCGGCATTGATGCCTGTGTGCTCTCCAGCGGCCCGGGTTTCGATCAACCGGACATTGGCAAATGCAAGCTTATCAATGATCGGTTGCGCGAGATCGAATTGCAGCATCCCGGTCGCTTCATCGGTCTGGCGCATGTGCCCGCGCTCAATCCCGATGAGATGATCGCCGAGTTGAAGCGCTGCGCGGTGGAGCTTGGCTTCCCCGGTGTTGTGATTGCCTCAGAGCTGCAGGGCCAAGCGCTCGACAGCGAGGCACTGCTGCCTTTCTGGAAGACGGTGGCCGATCTTGGCCTCTATGTGTTCATTCACCCCCTGCCCAATGTCATCGACTGGCCGCAGATGTATGCGGATGATCTGGGTCGCATTCTGGGGTGGGAATTTTCGCTGATGACCGCGACCATGCGGCTCATCAATTCGGGCGTGCTCGACAAAGTGCCGCATCTCAAAGTGCAGTTCTCGCATTTTTCGGGCGGTATTGGTCGCTATCTGGCGCGCATTCGTGGCTTCCAGCAACGCGGCGTCTGGGGCACGATCGACATTCCCCGGCACAATCGCATGCCCGAAAAAAGCATCGATCACTATATTCACGAGCGCCTCTATTACGATTGCGCCGGTTGGGCGGGGCCGGACCCCTCCGCGACCTGGGGCGCGGAATGGGTGCGCCATGGCCTGTCCGAAGTCGCCCTCTCCCAATGTGTGTTCGCCAGCGATTATCCGCAGGCGATCCGCGACCCCGAGGAGGTCGCCGGCTATATCGAGGCGGTGCGCGGCATTGATGCCAATGCACGGGCCGTCCTCAATGGGGCCAATGTTTCCAAGCTCATACCCAATATCAAGGACCGTCTGGCCCTCAGAAAGGCCTGATGTTCGCGAAATGTTCTTGCCAAGCTCGCGTTCTTGAGCTATCCTTCGGGACAGCTTGGGGAGCGGGCGATGGTGGTTCGTGTTGCAACAGTGGCTTTCGAGGGGATTGAGGCGCGACCCGTCGATGTGCAGGTGCAAATTTCGAACGGGGATGTGCGGTTCAATGTCGTTGGGCTGGGCGACAAAGCGGTGGGGGAGTCGCGCGAGCGGGTACGCGCGGCTCTAACGGCATCGGGTCTGGCGCTGCCGGCGCGGCGGATCACGGTCAATCTGGCCCCCGCCGATATGCCCAAAGAGGGCAGTCACTATGATTTGCCCATAGCGCTCGCCGTGATGGCGGCGATTGGGGCGATCCCGCAGGATGCGCTGGATCGCTTCACGGTTCTGGGGGAATTGGCGCTCGATGGCACGGTGACGGCCGTCGCTGGTGTGTTGCCCGCTGCGGTGGCGGCCAATAGCCGGGGCCATGGGCTCATTTGCCCCTTTGACTGTGGGCCAGAGGCGGCTTGGGCCTCTGAGGAGCTGGAGATTTTGGCACCGCGCTCGCTGATCCAATTGGCCAATCATTTCAAGGGTACGCAGGTCATGGCCCGGCCTCTGCCCGCTGTGCGTCCGGGGCGTGGCCTGCTGCCGGATCTGCGCGACATCAAAGGTCAGGAGAGTGCCAAACGGGCTCTCGAGATTGCCGCCGCCGGGGGGCATAATCTTTTGATGAATGGGCCTCCGGGCTCGGGCAAAAGCATGATCGCGGCGCGCCTGCCCTCGATCTTGCCGCCCCTCACCCCGCGCGAATTATTGGAGGTCTCGCTCATTCATTCGGTCGCGGGTGAATTGGCGGGGGGTGAGCTCACCAATGCGCGGCCCTTCCGGGCGCCCCATCATTCGGCCTCGATGGCGGCACTTGTGGGCGGTGGTGCACAGGCGCGGCCGGGCGAAGTGGCGCTCGCCCATCATGGCGTTTTGTTTCTGGATGAACTGCCCGAGTTTCAGCCCCATGTGCTCGACAGTTTGCGCCAGCCGATTGAAACGGGCGAAGTCGCCATCGCCCGTGCCAATCACCGTGTGACCTATCCCGCACGGTTCCAACTCATCGCGGCGATGAATCCCTGTCGCTGCGGGCAGGCCATGGAGCCGGGCTATGCCTGCAAGCGCCAGCCCAATGATCGCTGCATGGCAAGCTATCAAGCGCGGATGTCGGGGCCGCTCCTCGATCGCTTCGATCTGTCGATTGATGTGCCTGCTGTGAGTGCTGCCGATCTCATTCTCCCCGCTGCGAGTGAGGGATCTGCAGAGGTTGCCGCCCGCGTTCTGGCCGCCCGCCAGATTCAGATCGAGCGTTACCGCGCGCTCGGCCTGCCGGGCATCACCACCAATGCGGCTGCCCCCGCCAGCCTCATTGAACAAGTCGCCACTCTGGATGAAGGGAGTACAAAATTATTGCGTGAGGCTTCAGAGCGGATGCGCCTGTCCGCGCGTGGCTTTCACCGCGTTCTCAAACTCGCCCGCACTCTGGCTGATCTTGATGCCAGCGACAATATTCAACGCATCCATCTGGCCGAGGCGCTCACCTATCGCGCGCAATTACAAGGTTTCGCCAAAGCCGCGTAACTATGTCATCAAACTGTCTGAAATCTTTGCTGTAAGACAGGGGCGTTGAGTCGCGCTGGAGGGTGGAATGGTGATGACAGTCGATCAAAGGGCCGCCGCGCAGCCGCGTTCCTTGACTGCAAAAATCCTGTCCTTCCCGGTGCGCAAAGCCATCCGCGACCTCAAGGGCCTTCCCGCCTCTTTGGGCCGAGTGGGATCGCTGGAACTGCGTCTGGCGACAACCAAGAAAGACATCCGCAAGGCGCAAAAGCTGCGCTACAAAGTGTTTTTCGAAGAAGGTGGCGCATTGGGTGATGCGCGCAGCAAACTCACGGGGCGCGATATCGACCCCTATGATCGGTTGTGCGATCACCTGATCGTGGTCGATCATGATTTCGTCAATCGCTTCGGGCGCAAGAAGCCCAAAGTCGTTGGTTGCTATCGTCTGCTGCGGCAGGATGTGGCCGAGCAAGAGGGCGGTTTTTATTCGGCGCAAGAGTTTGATGTAGCGCCCTTGCTGGCGCGCCATAGCGACAAGCGCTTTTTGGAACTCGGTCGCTCCTGCGTCCACAAAGACTGGCGCTCGAAAAAAGTGCTCGAACTTTTGTGGCGCGGCATCTGGACCTATGTGCGTCATCATCGCGTGGATGTGATGATTGGCTGCGCGAGCTTGCCAGGCACGCAATTGTCTCACCATGCCGGTGCTCTGCGCGTTCTGGCCGATGCACGCGCCGACCAGGAATGGTCTGTCGAGGCCCTGCCCCATCGCCGCGCCGCATGGGTGGAACGGCCCGAGGCAGAGACTGATCCGCGCCGCGCCTTTGCCAGCCTGCCGCCTTTGCTGAAAGGCTATCTGCGCACTGGAGCCTCGATTGGCGCGGATGCTGTGGTCGATCATCAATTCGGCACGACCGATGTCTTCATTGTCATGCCGGTCGCCCAGATCGACGCGCGCTATATTTCCTATTTCTCGACCCCCGGCGCTTTGGCCGCCTGATCTTTTCATCGACCGGCGTGGCAGGGACTCTTGCAGCCCGCCTGACCAATGCCTATCTCGATTGGGACATCCGCGCCGCAGGCGGCGGATCACTTTGCGTCTCATGGACGACTAACTTGGGAGGGTGGCGGATGCGCGCTGGCGTATTGGCTCTGGTTGTTTTGGCGACGGCAACTGGTTCGGCTCTGGCAAAGGATCCCAAACCGGATTCGGTCAAGGGTCTCTATCTCACCACGGATTTCCCCGCGCTGCAGATCCGCGCTGGTGAAGAGACCGTCCTCCCGCTGACCATCTATAATTACGGCCTGCCGCCGCAGCGCACGGCCCTCTCCATTGCCGACACGCCTGCCAATTGGAAGGCTGATGTCGAAGGGTCGGGCAAGCCGGTGAGCGCGGCTTTCGTTGATTATGACGGGCGCGCCAATCTCAATCTCAAATTGACGATCCCCGCCACTGCCAAACCGGGCGATTACAAAATCACGGTGAATGCCGCTGGCGAGGGCGCCACCTCTGCTCTGCCTATCAATATCAAGCTCGCTGAGCCTCTGGCGGCCAAACTCACCGCGACACCAAAATTCCCCGTGCTGCGCGGCTCCCCGAAATCGAATTTCGATTTCAATGTCACGGTGAAGAATGAGAGCGGTGCCGACACGACTGTCAGCCTGCGCGCAGATCTGCCCGCTGGTTTCACCGCGACGTTCAAAGAGGGCTACAATACGCAGGAGATCACCAGCCTGCCGTTGAAGGCCAATGAGAGCAAAGACATTACGATGTCGGTGAAGCCCGGCCCGCGTGTGCAGGGAGGTGACACACCCGTCACCCTCACCATCGCAGGTGAAAAGGCGAGTGTGCAGACCAAACTCACGCTCGATATTTCCGGCCAGCCTGCCATCACCGTGACCGGACAAGATGAGCGTTTGAGCGCTGATGCGACGGCGGGTCAGGAGCGCACCATTCCGCTCATCATCCGCAATACCGGCACCGCGCCCGCGCGCGGTTTGGCTCTGTCAGCCACCCCGCCGAGCGGTTGGAAAGTGACCTTCGATCCGAAAGAGGTGCCCGAAGTGGCAGCGGGCGGCGAGCAGAAAGTCTCCGCTCTCATCACGCCCGGCGCCAAAGCCATTGCGGGCGATTATATGATTTCGGTGCGCGCCTCTGGTGAGGGCCTGTCGGAATCGGCCAATTATCGTGTCACCGTCACAACCTCCACTTTGTGGGGCGTGACAGGCCTTGCGGTCATTGGCGCGGCCTTGCTTGTATTGATGGGCGCTGTGGGGAGGTTTGGTCGTCGATGAGCGAACCGGTCATCCGCACCGAACAGCTCACCAAGACCTATGGCAACAGGACCGCTGTTGATCGTCTCGATCTGAGCATTGAGGCGGGTGAAGTGTTCGGATTGCTCGGCCCCAATGGCGCGGGCAAGACAACAACGATTTTGATGTTGCTCGGCCTTACCGAGCCGACATCAGGTCATGCAAGCGTGGCGGGTTTTGATCCGCTGCGCCAACCACTCGAAGTGA
Source organism: Beijerinckiaceae bacterium (assembly GCA_947454485.1). Classification (GTDB taxonomy): domain Bacteria; phylum Pseudomonadota; class Alphaproteobacteria; order Rhizobiales; family Beijerinckiaceae; genus Terripilifer. Next base: position 367,758 of record CANGJJ010000002.1, on the reverse strand, counting down.
AACGCCGCGTTGGCTATATGCCCGATCAGGTCGGCTTTTATGACAATCTGACCGGCGTCTCCAATCTGCGTTACACGGCCAAACTTTGCGGTCTTGAGGACCGCGATGCGGATGAGCGCATCACCAAAGCACTCGCACGTGTGCGCTTGACGGAGGCTGGTCAGCGCCCCGTGCGCACTTATTCGCGCGGCATGCGTCAGCGTTTGGCGATTGCCGAAATTTTGATGAAGGGCGCGTCGATTGCTATTCTCGATGAGCCAACAGGTGGTCTTGATCCCCAATCAACGCGCGAATTTTTGGAACTCATCCGCTCTTTGAAGCGCGATGGCATGACGATCATTCTGTCCTCTCACATGCTTGAACTCGTTCAGGTCGTGTGTGACCGCGTTGCGCTCTTCAATGCGGGCAAGATTGGTCTCATGGGCCGTGTTGATGATTTGCTGCGCTCTGTCTTGGGCGGCTCGCATATTATTCGCATCGAAGCCAAAGGTGCGGGCCTGATCGAAGCCTTGCAGCGCGTGCCGGGTGTGACCCGCGTCAGCGATGAAGGCACGAGCTTGCGCCTCGAATGTACAGATGATCTGCGCGCCGATGTGGCGCGCGCTGTGGTGCAGGCTGGTGGCGATCTCACCATGATTGATGCAGGCCATGCCAGTCTCGATGATGTCTATACGCGCTATTTCGAAGGTGTCGCCCATGCGTCGTGAAGGCTCAGCACTGGCAGGTGCAGGCACGGTGATGATGAAAGAGCTGGCCGATAATCTGGCCAGCACACGCATGCGCCTGCTCGAAATTCTCATCTTCATCACAGGTGCGGGCGCGGTTTATGCCACCATCGGTCAGGTGCGCGATACGATTGGCGAAGATCCTTTCGTCTTTTTGCGCATCTTCACCAGCGCGCAAGATCCGCTGCCGTCCTTTGTTGCTTTTCTGGGTCTGCTCATTCCCATCGTCGCCATTTCGCTTGGCTTTGATGCGATCAATAGCGAGTTCAACCGAAAGACGATGAGCCGTATTCTCGCGCAGCCGATCTATCGCGATGCGCTGTTGTTCGGAAAATTCATGGCGGGGCTTGCGACACTGGCGGTGACTTTGGCAGCGCTCTGGCTCTTCGTCATTGGTCTTGCGATTTTCCTGCTCGGCCTGCCGCCCAGCACAGAAGAATCTTTGCGCTCGCTCTGCTTCCTCATCGCCGCCATTGCCTATGGTGGTGTGTGGATGGCGCTCGCCATGCTCTTCTCTGTCGCCTTTCGCTCGACAGCGACAGCGGCTCTCGCATCACTCGCGGTCTGGCTGTTCTTTGCTTTCTTCTGGACGATGATCGTCAAGATCCTCGTTCAGGTGATCTCGCCTGCTGATCCTTATGATGTCGCAGGTCTCATCAGTGCGGTGGAGACGGGATTGGGGCTTGGGCGCATCTCGCCCAATATGCTCTTCTCCGAAGCAGCGCTGGCCTTTCTTAATCCGGGCGAGCGCGGTCAGAGCCTTGGCATTTTGCTGCCGCAACAATTGCAGGGCGCGATCTCAGGCCCCCTGCCTTTGGCGGAGAGCCTCGCGCTGGTGTGGCCGCAAGTGACGGGCCTGCTCGCAGGTTTCATCCTGCTCTTCACCATTGCCTATATCATGTTCCAACGCCAAGAGGTGCGCGCTTAAGGGCGCGCATCCTCACATCGGCTTTTGGAATTTCAGCACGAATTCATCATTGCGCACTGTGTTGCGGCCAGAGGATTCGGTGCGCGGATCATCAGGGTTGCGCAGGAAGTCGCCGCTCGCAATCTGCTTGAAGCCAGCTGCCTCAATCTCCGCACGCAAAGACGCCTCAGCAATACGGTGCAAAGTCTTACCGACCGCGATGCCATCTTCGGGCCGCGCGGCATGATCGGCGAGCACATAGATACCGCCGGGCTTCAGCGCATTGAACACAGCCTTGTTCATACGCGCGCGATCAACCTCCATGAAAGTCGTGTCGTGATAATTGAAGAAGAAGGTGACGAGATCGACCCCCTTCACTTCGGCGGGCACCGGATCATCAAAGGGGCGCTCAAGCAGCGTCACATTTTTCATCGCGGGTGTTTCGAGGCGCTGCTTCAAACGATCTGAGGCGCGCGGGGCCTGCGCATAGACTTTGCCCGTTGCGCCCACACTGCGCGCCAGAAGCTCAGTCGTATAGCCACCACCTGCGGCCATATCGAGCGCGACCATGCCGCTCTTGGCCCCGATGAAGGGCAGGAACTGATCGGCTTTGCGCTTGGGATCATTCTGGCGGTCAGCATCGCTGCGCTCGGGGCTGGCGAGAATGGCGCTATAGTCTTGCGCGAGGACAGGGCCACTGAGGGCGAGACACAAAAGCGCTGCGAGAACGGAACGGCCTGCCATGGAATCCCCCTGTGATGGTCTTTCTCGCTGATCATGCCCGTGCGGAGGGCGAATGCAAGAGGCAGACTTGCGCCTAGCCCTCCAACTCCTCACGCAACATCTCAAGCTCGAGCCATTCCTGCTCGGCCTTGTCGATTTGCTTTTGCAGATCGCCATAGGCCTGCGTTGCCTTGGCAAAGCCCGGCGCGTCCTTCACATAGAAATCTGGATCATCGAGTTTTTGCTGCAACAGACCCTGTTTGGCGCGCATCTCTTCGATGCGGCCGGGGATGGTTTCCAGCGCATGTTTTTGCTTGAATGACAGCTTCTTCTGATTGTTCGTGCCGGCAGGGCGCGTGACGGCGGCGGATTTTTTGTCGCGCTCTTTTTTGGTAGCTTCGCCACCCACGCCAAAGCCGCGCTGAGCCACCATATCGCTATAGCCGCCAGCATATTCCATCCACAGACCATCGCCTTCGCTGACCATGATGGAGGTTGCGACGCGGTCGAGGAAATCACGATCATGGCTGACGACAATCACAGTGCCGGGATAATCGCCGAGCATTTCCTGCAAGAGATCGAGCGTTTCCAGATCAAGATCATTGGTCGGCTCGTCGAGCACCAACAGATTTGAGGGCAGCGATAAAGCGCGCGCCAGAACAAGACGGCCACGCTCACCACCTGACAGCCGCGAGACGGGTGTGCGCGCTTGTTCGGGCGTGAAGAGAAAGTCTTTCATATAGCCGATGACATGTTTGCGCTCGCCATTGATCTCGACGAATTCGCCGCCGCCACCTGTGAGCACATCTTTCAATGTATCATCTGCTTTGAGCGAGAAGCGGCGCTGATCCAAGCTCGCCATTTGCACATTGGCACCGATGCGCACATGGCCCGTATCAGGCTCGAGCGCACCCGTGAGCATGGAGATCAAAGTCGTCTTGCCCGCGCCATTGGCACCCACAACGCCGATGCGATCACCACGCAAGATGCGCGTTGAGAAAGAGCCGACAATCGCCCGATCGCCATAGGTCTTGGAAATAGTCTCCGCCTCGATGACGAGCTTGCCCGATGTGCCAGCATCGGCAACGCTGATCTGCACATCGCCTTGCACTTTGCGCTGATCGCGCACCTGACCGCGCAAATCTGCGAGCCGCGCCATGCGGCCCATATTGCGCTTGCGGCGCGCGCTGACGCCGTGGCGCACCCAATGTTCCTCATTGGCAATGAGGCGGTCGAGCTTGTGGCGGTCGCGCTCTTCTTCTTCGAGCACCTGATCGCGCCAGGTTTCAAATTCGCCAAAGCCACGGTCCATGCGCCGCGTCTGACCCCGGTCGAGCCAGAGGGTCGCATTGGAGAGGGTCTGCAAAAAGCGGCGGTCATGGCTGATGATGACAAGCGCCGAGCGCAGGCTCTTCAGCTCTTTTTCGAGCCATTCAATGACCGGCAAGTCGAGATGGTTGGTCGGCTCGTCGAGGAGCAGCACATCGGGCTCAGGGGCCAGAACACGGGCGATGGCCGCGCGGCGGGCCTCACCGCCCGACAGATGGGCAGGGTTCTCCTCGCCTGTCAGGCCGAGCTGTTCGAGCAAATAGCGGGCGCGATAGTCTGGATCGCTGGGGCCAAGCCCCGCCTCCACATAGGCCAGAGTGGTCTCAAAGCCCGTCAGATCAGGCTCCTGCGCCAGATAGCGCACGGTGGCATCGGGCTGGAAAAACCGCACGCCCTTATCACTCTCCACCTGTCCGGCGGCAATTTTGAGCAAAGTGGATTTGCCCGAACCATTGCGCCCGACCAAGGCGAGGCGCTCGCCGGGCGAGACCGACAGCTCTGCCCCCTCCAGCAGCGGTTTGCCGGAAATGGTGAGCCAGATGTCTTGGAGGGTCAGAAGAGGAGGAGCCATAGGGGCGGTTTAGGCGATCTTGAGCGTCCCGAATAGGGCCAGAGGGCCGGGGGGAGTGAAACTCTTTTTTGCCTTCTTCCTTGTTAAGGTAGTCGAACCCTCCATCCGGGACCCTGGAATGCCTGATCACTCTGTCGCCGCCGCCATCGCCGCCCTTGAGGCGCATCGTGTCGACATCTCCCATCACAGGATCGCTGATTTCTTCGCCAGCGACCCGACCCGCTTTGCGCGCTATCAGGTGCAGCTGCCGGGCTTCCTGTTTGATTATTCCAAGCACCGGGCCAGCGATGTCACGCTCGGCCATCTGATGTCGCTGGCACGAGCCGCGCAGATTGAAGATCGCCGCGCTGCACTCTTTGCAGGCGAGGCCGTCAATAATACCGAAGACCGCGCCGCGTTGCATATGGCCCTGCGCAACTTTGGTCCCGCGATGAGCGCCAAGGGCGAACCGGTCGCCAGCCTCGTCCAACGTGAGCGCGCCAAGCTATATGATTTTGCGCGCGCCATTCGCAGCGGCGCGATCAAAGGCGCAACGGGCGAGCGCTTTGCGCATATCGTCAATATTGGTATTGGCGGATCGGATCTGGGACCGGCCATGGCCGCGCGCGCTTTGTCGCCTTTCGCGCAAGATGGGCTGAGTGCGCATTTCGTCTCCAATGTCGATGGTGCAGACCTGGCCGACACAGTGCGTGGGCTTGATCTATCGCGCACACTCTTCATCATCTCGTCCAAGACCTTCACCACCCAAGAGACCATGGCCAATGCGCAAAGCGCACGCGCTTTGGTCGCGCGGACTTTGGGTGAAGAGGCGGTGCGTGATCATTTTGCGGCTGTCTCCACCAAGCTTGATCTGGTCGCGCAATTTGGCATCGCGCCTGAGCGCGTCTTCGCTATGTGGGATTGGGTGGGCGGACGTTATTCCATGTGGTCCTCGATTGGATTGGCGCTCGCCATTTTCATCGGACCAGACCATTTCGAAGAATTTTTGCACGGCGGTTTTGATATCGACCGGCATTTCGAAGAGGCACCGCTCGACGCCAATATCCCCGTTCTGATGGGGCTTCTGGGCGTCTGGTATCGCAATATTTGGGGCTATGGGTCGCAGGCCGTCATTCCCTATGATCAGCGGCTCGCGCGCTTCCCTGCTTATTTGCAACAGCTCGATATGGAATCAAATGGTAAGTCGGTGCGGCGCGATGGATCACCCGTCACGCTCGCCACAGCGCCTGTCATCTGGGGCGAGGCTGGCACCAATGGCCAGCATGCCTTCTTCCAGATGTTGCACCAAGGCACAGATATTGTGCCGGTTGATTTCATCGTGGCTGCAGAGCCGACAAGCGCTGATGCGCATCACCATGAATTGCTCTTTGCCAATTGCCTCGCACAAAGCGAGGCCTTGATGCAGGGACGCACGCAAAGTGACGTCGAGCAGATGCTCTGTGCGCAGGGCCTGCCCGCCGCCGAAGTTGCACGGCTTGCGCCCCACAAGACCTTCCCCGGCAATCGGCCTTCCTCGACGCTGATCTATACATCACTGACGCCGCGTAATCTGGGCCGTCTTGTTGCGCTCTATGAGCACAAAGTCTTTGTGCAATCGGTGCTGTGGGACATCAATGCTTTTGATCAATGGGGCGTGGAGCTGGGCAAGGAGCTGTGCAACGGCCTGCTTCCCAAAGTCACCGACAGCCATTCTGTGCTCGATGGCATGAATGGATCGACAGCGGGATTGATTGGCTGGCGGCGCGCCCTCAAGTCGTGAGATTGCGCGGACGCAGAGCCACGACTTTGCTCGATTGAGTCAAGATGTCACGCAAGACCAGATCGAGATCTTTCTGCGAGAAGGGCTTCGACAACCGGCGCAAAGTCAGCGATGTGGACTGCGAAATATCTGCATAGCCAGTTGTCAGAATGACCGGCAGATCGGGCTGGCGGCGCGCGATTTCTTCGGCAAGCTCCACACCTGTCATGCCGGGCATGGCTTGATCGCTGAGCACGACATCAAAATCTTCGCTCTCAAGAAGAGCCAAAGCATCAGCTGCTGACGGCGCCTGACGGACCTGATGACCGAGGTCTTCAACAAGATCAGCTGTACCCATCAAGACCAGAGGATCATCATCCACAATGAGCACACGCAGACTGGGCGCTTGCGCGCGCCCCAGATCTTGCTGCGCCTTGGGTGGGGAAATGGCCCCCGCCTGCGCCAACGGCAACCAGAGTTCAACATTCGTGCCTTGGCCCAGCGCCGTCTTGATGTGAATGCGCCCGCCTGACTGCGCCACAAGTCCCTGCACCATGGACAGGCCAAGCCCCGTGCCTTTGCCAATCTCTTTCGTCGTGAAGAATGGCTCAATTGCGCGCTGCGCAGTCACCTCATCCATGCCTGTGCCACTGTCGCGCACCTGCAGGCGCACGAAAGATTGGCCCTGATAGATTTGCTCATCGCCCACGATGGTCAGCTCACCGCCATCTGGCATCGCATCGCGCGCATTGACGGCGAGATTGAGGATCGCCAGTTCCAGCTGATGGGGGTCAACCTCGATTGCAGGCAAGCGCGGGGCAAAGCGCATCTCGATGCGGATTTGCGGACCGATGGAGCTTTGCAACAGATCACTCATGCCGCGCAGCAGCTCTTCCACATCCACTGTCTGGGGCTTGAGATCTTGCTTGCGCGCGAAAGCCAGCATGCGCTGCGTCAAAGAGGCACCGCGCTCTGCACCGCGCCATGCATTATCAAGATAGCGCTGCAGACGCTCATCTTGTGGCAGACGCTTTTTCAAAAGCGACAGACTCGAGAGAATGGCCGAGAGAAGATTGTTGAAGTCATGCGCGATGCCGCCGGTCAGCTGGCCCAGAGCTTCGTTCTTTTGGGATTGCAGCAATTGCGCCTGCGCGCGTTCGCGGCGTTGCACTTCGCGAACAAGCTCATCCGTGCGCTGCGCGACGCGTTGCTCCAGATCGGCATTGGCGCGTTCGAGCAATTCTTCGGCGCGGTGGCGCTCGCTTGTATCAAAGCTCACACCTGTGAGGCGCACCGGCTGGCCCTGCGGATTGAGAATGACGCGGCCGCGCGTTGCAATCCATCGCGTCTCGCCTGATGTGGCATCAAGGATACGATAATCCACATCGTAGCGATCTTTCTGCGTGATCGCGACACCAATGGCCACATCCATGGCAGAGCGATCATCGGCTTTCACGCAATCATACCATTCGCGCACTGAGAGGCCATCAGGGTGAGGCGGCAATCCATGCAGCGCAAATTGCTGGAGCGACCAGCGCAACTGACCTGTCGCCAAATCCCAATCCCAAGTGCCGATGCCCGCTGACTCTTGCGCAAGCTTCATCCAGGCTTCGGTACGTGCCAATTCGTCTGTAGCGCGATTGAGAGCGGTCGTCTCCAGAACAGCGCAACTGACCGCAATCACCTCGCCATCATCAGCCGTGACTGGATAATAATTGGAAATCCATGAACGGCCGTCTTGTGTGACCTCTTCGTTCTGGATCGGCTCGCCTGTTTCAAAGACGCGTGTAAACAGCGGCACCAAGACATCGAGCATATGGGGCACGGTGTCTGACAAATGGAGCCCCGGCTCGACAGGGCGAATACAATTCATGCTGCTGATACTGGCATTGGCATTGAGATAGCGCAGATCTCGGTCGAGCACCGCCAGACCCACTGGCGAGGAATCATAGATGGAGCGCATCTCCTGCACGCTGCGGCGCAATGCGCGTTCATTGCTGTCCACCGCAGACACAAGATTGTTAAAAGCGTTGCCGATACTGGCAAATTCACTCGGCATGCCCTGTGTCTCGACACGCGCATCGCGATCGCCCGTGCGCCATTTTTCTGTCGCGCTCAGCAATAAGGAGACAGGGCGTGCAATAAAACGGCGCCCAACAAGCACCGCAGCCAAAGCCGCCAAGAGCAAACCCGTCAGAGCCAGAACAAAGCCGCGGCGGGTGGCTTCCTCAATCGGCGCCATTGTTTCAAAGCGACCAAGAGAGGCTGCAATCAAAAGCTCGGAAGAGCGCTCAGCTGGAGGACTATAGGCGGAAAAACGTTGCTTGCCGTCGCGGCCCTGAATTTCAACCACCGCGCCTTTTGCTTCCTTCAGCGTCCAGAGCATCTCTGGTCGCATCATCTCGCCGATCAAATTGCTTTCAGGATACCGCACGAGAATATTGCCGAAGCGATCAGCAATTGTCAGCGAGCCTTCTGTGTTGAGTGGCACATTGGCAAATTCGCGATTGAGCCAGTCAATATCAATGCCGCCCGTCAGGACGCCGGTGACTTCGCCCGCCTCATTCTTCACCACATGCGCCATATTCAATTGGCGACGACCATTGCCGCGCCCAATCACCATGCTCCCAACGGCAAAACTGCTGCGTGCAATGGCAAATTGAAAAGCTGCGCGGTCTGACAGATTATTGCCAATGGGCGAGGGTGAAATATTGCTGCAGATCACACGGCCCGTGATATCCGTCAGTGACAGCGAGCTGAAGACACGGCCGCGCACGGTGACGCTTTCAAGATAGCGGGCGCAGTCGTCAGGATTTGTCTGGTGCAATTCGCGTGCGCTGACGACGAGCGCCATATTCGCCTGAACGCCGTCGATGAGCCGATCAAGCTCGCGTGCGACACTTTGCAGATGATAGAAGGCCTGACGCTTCATCTCCTCGACGCGCGTCTGTCGCAGCTCATAGGCATTGTAGGCGTTGATGCCGAGTGCTGGCAAAATAGCCACCACCGCGATCAAGATCAGTCGCGCAAGCATCATCATGGAACGCAGACTCCCACCGCCGTGAGGCGGCGTCGTTTACTCGTCTTCGCCGAAGCGATTGGCCACCAGTGCTTCGAGTGCATCAAGAACAGCATCCGCCTGTTCGCCGCGTGCTGCCACCGTGATCGATGTGCCCATGCCTGCGCCCAAGGTCAGAATGCCCATGATGGAGGTACCCCCCACCGTCTCACCACAGCGGCTGACAAAGACTTCCACCTGATCGAAACTTTCGACGCATTGGACGAATTTGGCCGTCGCACGGGCATGGAGCCCCTTGCGATTGATGATGGGAAATTCACGCGCCTGCGTGCCTTCGATAGGCAGATTGATCGCGCAATCACAGTCTGAAGGATCGTCCGTCATTTCCCGCTCAAGATCCGGCTGGCCACCGAGATATATTTACGGCCAGCATCTTGCGCCTGAATAACGGCTTGTTCAAGGGATGAGCTGTCACGCACCGAAGCCAGCTTGATCAACATGGGCAGATTGATGCCCGCCACCACATCGACCTGCGCGCCTTCCATTACGGAAATCGCCAGATTGGAGGGTGTGCCGCCGAACATATCGGTCAGAAGAACAACACCCGCACCAGAATCGACAGAGCGGATCGCCTCGATAATGTCCTTGCGGCGTTGCTCCATGTCATCATCTGGCATGATGTTGATGGCTTCCACCTGCTTTTGTGGACCCACCACATGTTCGAGCGCAGCGCGAAACTCAGCCGCAAGCCGCCCATGGGTTACAAGCACCATTCCGATCATATCGAACGACGTCCCATGGATTGCTCCGGCCCGACCTTAACAGTCGCGAGGGTGCCGCATTTTGTGCATTGCGGTGGACTTGGCAAGCAAAATACGCGTTATCGCGCGCGTTTGATAAAGGCGAACACCCGCCGGGCCTGTTCCTGAGGCGATAATCCGGCCCGCATCGTGAGCAGGGGCAGGTCTATGCCGCAGAGTTCTGCCACTGGTGCCTCGACCAAGGGCAAGCGGGGCGGGTCTGTCTCAAGATCGACCAAAAAGCGCAGAATGGCCGCCTTCGACGTTTCGAGCGCCACAATCCCCGTGCCGCGCTCTTCGATCTTGCCGGCAATGGCCGGATGGCCCCGCACCACCAGCCGCCCGGCCTGAGCGCTGATCGAAACGCGGTCATCCCCGATGAGGCGCACGAACATGCCGCGCGCATGAGCTTCGGCCACAAGGGCGAGGGCGAGTTGGCTTTTGCCAGCGCCTGAGGCCCCGCGCAGCAGCACACCCGCCTCGCCCAGGAGAATGGCTGTGCCGTGCAAAGGGAGCGCAGGCGTGGACATGGTCAGGATTGGGCCGGGAGCCAGATGGTGAAGCGCGCACCCAGCACCTCTTGGGTCGAGGCCTTGACGCGATTGGTCGCTGTGATGCGCCCGCCATGGGCCTCCACGATCTGACGCGAGATCGACAGGCCAAGGCCAGAATTCTGGCCAAAGCCCTGATTGGGTCGGTCGGTATAAAAGCGCTCGAAAATGCGCTCGAAGGCATGGGCGGGAATGCCCGGCCCGTCATCATCAACGATGATCTCGACGCCGTCACGCGCCGCCCCTCGCGTCATGATGCGCGCGCGCCGCAGAGCAATGCGCACATTGCCCCCCGAGGGCGAGAAGGAGCGCGCATTGTCGATGAGATTGGTTACGACCTGACCGATGCGCAGGTCATGGCCCATGACGAGATAGGGATTTTTCAGGCCCGGCTGCTGCGCAATGTCGAGGATACAGGCGACGCCATCCCCGCGGTCAAGCTGATTGGCCATCTCCACCACCGCATCGAGCAAGCGGGCCAGATCAACAGGCTGCATATCCGCGCGCGCCAGTTCAGCATCAAGCCGCGAGGCGTCGGAAATATCCGTGATGAGACGATCAAGACGGCGCACATCATGTTGGATGATTTCGAGCAGGCGGCCGCGCGATTGATCAGAGCGCGCCATGGGCAAAGTCTCAACCGCACTGCGCAAAGAGGTGAGCGGATTTTTCAGTTCATGCGCGACATCAGCCGCGAAGCTTTCAATCGCATCGATGCGATTATAGAGCGCGCCCGTCATATCACGCAGCGCGCCTGACAAATGGCCGATCTCATCCGAGCGATTGGTGAAATCGGGAATCTCCTGACGCGATTTAATGCCACGGCGCACACGCTCGGCAGCTTCCGCCAGCTTGCGCATGGGTTCTGCGATCGCGCCCGCCAGCAACATGGAGAGCAGGAACATCACGCCAGCCGAGACAAGGAAGATGCGCACCAAGGCCCAGCGTTCAGAGGCGATAATTTTGTCAATGTCGCCGCCTTGCGTGGACATCAACAAGGCACCACGCACAACACGGAAGCGCTGAATGGGAACTGCGACCGAGACGATGGTCTCGCCGCGCGTATTCACCCGCACGATGGAAGAGGGGCCACCATTAAGGGCGCTATCGACTTCAGGATAGGCGCGGCCATTGCCCACACCAATATCTTCATAGACTGGCACGCCGACAGAACCGAACCAGCCGCGCATCGACAGCCAGGCACGCTCCCACCATGTGCCGCGCGCCTCGTCTTGCTGACCTGCAGGCAATTCGAAGCGCAGAATATTGGAACGCGAGGTGAGCGAGCGCGAATCAATCAGCAAATAGCCTTCGCGATCATAGATGCGTGCACGGGTGCGCGTGGGCGTCACAAGGCGTCGCAGCACAGGCCCAACACGTTCGGGATTGATCGAAAATTCCAGCATCGGATCGACATCACCCGATGCACTTTCACCCGGCGAGAGCTGCAGCAATTTTTCTGGATCAATCGTGATCGCATCTGTCTCGACAGCAGCGGAAGCTGCAATGGCAGCAGCGATGATCTCGCCTTGCGTTTGCAGACTTTGCACGCGCGCCTCGATCAGGCCCTCGCGAAACTGATTGAGATAGAGAAAGCTGATGAACAGAACGAGCAGACCGCCGAGATTGAGCACGACGATGCGGCGCGTCAGGCTCGAGCCAAAGCGCGCCACCAGTGCCGCGAGCACACGTTGGGGAAAGCTGAGGCGCACGGCTTCGGCTTGCGTCAGCGCTGTGCTGTCGCCTGCCTCTTGCCCCGCACTTGGCGCATCAACGCTCATTCCGGCCCCGATTGCCCCAACATTTAGCCTCAGGCTTCCTTGAAACGATAACCCACGCCATAGAGCGTTTCGATCATTTCAAAGTCATCATCGACCATTTTGAATTTTTTGCGCAAGCGTTTGATATGGCTGTCGATAGTGCGGTCATCCACATAGACCTGATCATCATAGGCCGCATCCATCAGCGCATTGCGGCTCTTCACAACGCCGGGGCGCGTGGCGAGAGCCTGCAGAATCAAAAATTCCGTGACGGTGAGCGTGACAGGCAGGCCGCGCCAGGTGCAGGTATGACGCTCGGGGTCCATCTTCAGCAGACCCCGTTCCAAAATTTTAGCCTCGGATTCTTTCTGCGCGGCCGCCTCTTTGGGATTGGCGCGGCGCAGAATGGCCTTCACGCGCTCGACCAGCAGGCGCTGCGAGAAAGGCTTATGGATGAAATCATCCGCGCCCATTTTCAGGCCGAACAATTCGTCGATCTCATCATCTTTCGAGGTGAGGAAGATCACCGGCAAATCAGATTTCTGACGCAGCCGACGCAGCAGCTCCATCCCATCCATGCGCGGCATTTTAATATCGAAGATCGCAAGGTCAGGCGGATTGGTCTTCAGACCGTCCAAAGCACTGGCCCCATCAGTATAGGTTTGCACCCGATAGCCCTCGCCCTCCAGAGCGATGGAGACGGAGGTGAGAATATTGCGGTCGTCATCAACGAGAGCGATGGTCGGCATGAAGCTTCAACCTCAAATCTGCGCCGGCAAAAGGCCGGATCGTCGCGCACCTATCAAGGACAATCTGTCCTGAACGGGCCATGAACCAAGTGGAGAGCCGAAGATGTCTGCGGCGCGTCCCTTTAAGGCCCGTCGCAGGGCCACAATGTGGCCGGGGGATGGTCCCGGCATGGCAGGTGAGGCTGAGCCATGGTCAGCCGGTTCAGCCACTTATATAACATCAAAGGGCGGAAAGATCATCCCGCCGACCGGCGTGAGGGCAACTCATGAGCGAGACATCTGAGAGCACAGCAGGCGCTGGCCCCATGGGCCTACCGGCTGGGTATGACGGCAAAGCTGAAGTAAAACAGCTGCTTAGAACCGTCCGGGCGGGTGCTTTGGCAAGCCTGTCCCCCTCCGGCCATCCCTTCTCCAGCCTTGTGAGCGTAGCGAGCGACCCTGCCGGGGCGCCGATCCTGCTGCTCTCAGGCCTGTCGGGCCATACCAAACATCTCTTGGCCGATCCGCGTGCCTCGCTGCTTTTGGCGCGTAGCGGCAAGGGCGATCCCCTCGCCCATCCGCGCATCACGCTTGTGGGGCAGATGGACAAAGCTGAGCCCGGCCCTGAGCGCGAGGCTTTGAAGGCCCGCTTTCTGGCCCGCAATCCCAAGGCGGCCCTTTATGCCGATTTCGGCGATTTTGCCTTCTGGCGCATGGCGGTCACAAGCGTCCATCTCAATGGCGGTTTTGCCAAAGCCGCGACCTATGAGTGGGCAGAAGTGGCCGTTTCTCTCGACGGCGCGCAGGGCCTGATCGAGGTCGAGGCGGGTGCGCTTGAACATCTCAATAATGATCATGCTGATGCGCTCACCCTTTATGCGCAAAAATTGGCGGGTGAACCTGCCGCGCGCTGGCGCGCCACGGGGCTTGATCCTGAAGGTCTCGACCTTGCGGCGGGCGATCTCAGCGCGCGGATCAGCTTTGACCAACCAGTGCGAAATCCGGCCCAATTGCGTTCGGTTCTTGCGGATCTGGCGAACAGGGCGCGGTCTTAATCTATTGTGCAATGCAAAAGGCTCAGAAATCGGGCATTCGACGTTTGGGCGATCTTGCCCTGAAGCCTCCGGGCGACTAAACCACGCCAGCCTTTCAAGTCGGGCATGGGCAGTGCGGGAGCTGCTGTCGCTCGGGCTTTAACCGGAGACGATCATGAAACAGTCGGGCACGTTCAACGCTTCATTCGGGATCGACGCATTCGGTCTCAAGGGTGTGCGCAGCGTTGCGTATAACCTCGAAGCGCCGATGCTCTATGAAGAGTCGCTTCGTCGCGACGAAGCCGTGATTGCTCCGGGGGGCGCGATTGTGGCTGAGACTGGTGTGCACACCGGTCGTTCGCCCAAGGACAAGTTCACGGTGCGCGACGCCAACACCGACACGGCTGTGTGGTGGGAAAATAACAATGCGATGTCGCCTGAGCATTTCGAAGTGCTCTTGCAGGACTTCTTGAAGGCTTGCGAAGGCAAGGACCTCTTCGTGCAGGATCTCTACGGCGGCGCTGATCCGGCCTTCCGTGTGAAGACGCGCGTTGTGTGCGAATTTGCCTGGCACTCGCTCTTCATTCGCAACTTGCTCATTCGTCCGCGTCGTGAAGAGCTCGCCTCTTTCACCTCCGACATGACCATCATTGATCTGCCCACCTTCCGTGCAGATCCCAAGCGCCATGGCTGCCGCACCGAAACGGTGATCGCCATGGATCTCACCCGCAAGATCGTGCTCATTGGTGGCACGAGCTATGCCGGCGAGATGAAGAAGTCGGTCTTCACTTATCTCAACTGGACGCTCCCCGCCGCTGGCGTGATGCCCATGCATTGCTCGGCCAATATTGGCGAGAAGGGCGATGTCGCGATCTTCTTCGGCCTGTCGGGCACCGGCAAGACCACGCTGTCGCAAGATCCCAACCGCATCCTCATCGGCGACGACGAGCATGGCTGGAGCAAGGACGGCGTCTTCAACTTCGAAGGCGGCTGCTATGCGAAGGCGATCAAGCTGTCGCGCGAAGCTGAGCCTGAGATCTATGCCACCACCGAGCGCTTCGGCACGGTGATGGAAAATGTCGTGCTCGATGACGTCACCCGCGTGCCCGACTTCGACAGCGATGCCAAGACGGAAAACACCCGCATCGCTTATCCGCTCGACTTCATCTCGAATTCGTCGGACACGGGCCGTGGTGGTCATCCCAAGAATGTGGTCATGCTGACCTGCGATGCCTTCGGCGTTCTGCCGCCCATCGCCAAGCTTGATCCCGCGCAGGCCATGTATCACTTCCTCTCCGGCTATACCGCCAAGGTTGCTGGCACGGAAAAGGGCGTGACCGAGCCTGAGGCCACTTTCTCGACTTGCTTTGGTCATCCCTTCCTGCCGCGTCATGCGTCAGTTTATGGTGATCTGCTGCGCGAGCTGATTGCCAAGCATCATGTCGATTGCTGGCTGCTCAACACGGGCTGGACCGGTGGCAAGGAAGGCGTTGGTCGCCGTATGCCGATCCGCGTGACGCGCCGCCTGCTGACCGCTGCGCTCGATGGTTCGCTGAACAAGGCTGACTTCCGCACCGATCCTTATTTCGGCCTCGCAGTGCCGACTTCGGTGCCGGGCGTTGAGCCCCATATCCTGAACCCTGTGAAGACCTGGGCGTCGAAGTCTGAATTCGCCGCCACCGCCAAGCATCTGGTGGGCATGTTCGCCAAGAACTTTGTGCAGTTCGAAAAGCATGTCGACAAGACCGTGCGCGATGCGGCTCCTGCCTCGCAGCTTGCAGCGGAATAATCTCACACTCTTCAACGCAAACGGCGGCCTTCGGGCCGCCGTTTTTGTTTGTGCTGCTTGATGTGAAGCGCGCGGTTTAAATCTTTTCCCAAGTGAGACTGCGGCGCGTCACTGAGCCATGCGTATAGTCAGGCGATTCCGGCGGGGTGAGGATGAGCTTGTTGCCCTCAAAGCGGAAGTGACGGACCTGATCCGTATTCACCCAAGATTCGCGGTTCGACATATCGACATGATGCACCACCGCATCGCCCTTGATGCTCCAGGCCCCCGTATAAGAGATGATCTCTTGCGGCTTGCCCGGCTCCATACGGCGAATGATGACCATCATGCGCGGCTCTGTTGTGTAGCAAATATAGCCCGTCTGTGTGACGCCCGCATCGAGCTTCTCGCCCGAGCCTGCCACTTCGCGCTCAACGCCCACAAGCTTCCATGTGCCCGCAAACCGCGCGCGCAAATCTTGATCGCTCACTCGTCATCCCCCCATTGATCAGCGCAGAAATACAAAGGTCATGAGCGCAAAGAGTGGCAGCAAAATCGCGCCAGACCATGCCATATAACCAAAGAAGCTCGGCATCTTCACACCCGCACCCCGTGCGATGGAATAGACCATGAAATTGGGCGCATTCCCAATATAAGTATTGGCTCCCATGAAGACGGCCCCCAGCGAAATCGCAACAAGAGTTGCGGCCTCTTTCGTCATCAGCACAGCAGGATTGCCGCCCGCCAATTCGAAGAAGACGAGATAGGTGGGCGCATTATCAAGGAAAGAAGACAGCAGGCCCGTTGCCCAAAAATAGGCGGCAGGATTGGCGCTGCCATCTGCATGAGTGACCAAAGCCACGATAGGAGCAAAGACGCCCTGCTTGCCAGCATGCAACATCGCCATGACGGGAATGATGGAGATGAAAATCGCCGCGAAGAGTTTGGCGACTTCGATCAAAGGCTCCCACTCAAATCCATTGGCCTCGCGATCCTCACGCTTGGTGAACCACACAGAGGCGAGACCGACCACAATCATCGTCACTTCGCGCATCACATTTTGCAGCTCGAGCTTTATGCCCAGCACAGTGACATCAAGGCCCGGCTTCCAGATGCCGCTGATGATGATCGCAGCAATGGCCATCGCAATGAGGGCCAGATTGATGAGACCTGTGACATTGAATGTCTCTGTGTCGGGTGTGGGATCGCGTGTCACGCCTTCTTTTTTATAGAGATAAAGATCGAGAACATAAAAGATCGCCAGCAAACAGACGAGCATGAAGACCATCTCTGTGAAGAGATGCGTCGTCGTCCAGAAAAACTCCACGCCGCGCAGAAAACCCAGAAACAGCGGCGGATCACCCAAAGGCGTCAGCGAGCCGCCGATATTGGCGACGAGGAAAATGAAGAAGACGAAGACATGCGCATTGTGAATGCGATTGTCATTGGCTCTGATGAGCGGGCGAATGAGCACCATGGCCGCGCCCGTTGTGCCAATGACGCTGGCGAGCAAAGAGCCCACCAACAAGAAGCCCGTGTTGAAGGCGGGCGAGCCATGAAGATTGCCGCGCACCACAAGACCGCCGGCGGCGGTGAAGAGCGCAAAGAGCATCAAAATGAAGGGCACATATTCAAGCGCGAGCGTGTGAAACAGGGCCGCCGCACTGGTCGAGGCACCGAAGGTCAGCAGCATGGGAATCAGGGCCGCAGCGCCCCAAAAGGCCGCCGCTTTGCCATAGTGGGGATGCCACCAATGGGCAAAGAGCAGGGGGCCGAGCGCAATCGACAGGAGAATTCCACAGAAGGGGATCGCCCAGAACAGCGACATTGTGGCGCCATCGAGCCCCTGCGCAGCCTGTGCGGGACCGCAGATCAGCGCGAAAGCCGCGACTCCCAGTAAAACACGATGGCGCATAAGCCCCCCTTTGGCCCTTCACTGGCGCCAGAGGCTAGAGGGCGGGGGCCATGCGAGCAAGCGCGCCGCCCATGCCCGCCTTGCGCATCCTTGACGCAGGCGAGGCGGCTACCTAGGTTCGCACAACTTAGCGAGCCACAATGTCACGAGGCACATATGTCCACGATCAAGGTCACTGACGCGAGCTTTGAAGCTGACGTCCTGCAATCCACTGAGCCGGTTGTTGTCGATTTCTGGGCCGAATGGTGCGGCCCCTGCAAAATGATCGGCCCGTCGCTGGAAGAAATCTCGACTGAGATGGCCGGCAAGGTGAAGGTCGTGAAGATCAATGTGGACGAGAATCCGAATGTGGCCGGCAAGCTCGGCATTCGCTCGATCCCCACCCTCATGGTCTTCAAGGGCGGCCAGCTGACCGCGCAGCGTTTGGGCGCAGCGCCCAAGGGCGAGCTTGTGAAATGGATCAGCTCTGCCGTCTGAGACGTGCAGGCTCAAATGGTTGAGGGCTTCTGCGCGAAGCCCTCGCCTTTAGATCTTGTTGGCTGCGAATTCCCGCGCGCCACTCAGCATGAAAGCCGTGATCGCCTGAGTGCGGCGGCTGCATCCCAGCTTCTCCAAAATCGCTGAGACATGGCTCTTCACCGTTCCTTCGGTGAGGCCCAGCTCCCATGCGATTTGTTTGTTGAGCAAGCCGCGCGTCATCAATTCCAAAATCTCGAACTGGCGCTGTGAGAGGCGACCAATCCCGCCGCCCAGACGCTGCTGATGCGTACGCTTGTGCAAAGCGCGCCCGCCACTGGCGAGCAGAACCACCGCGCGCACAATATCCTCAGACGAACTGGTCGTGGGCAAAGTCGCGTCAATGCGCCCGGCCTCGAATGCTTTCTGCGCTGTGCTGTCACAGGCGCCCAGCGCGGCAACGCCAACGCCCTTGGGCAGGGTCTCGCGCGCCAGAGTGCTCGCCTCTTCGGCACCTATGATCAGCACATCGCCGCTCCCGAGCCCCGCCAACACGGGCGCTGCTTGAGCGAATGTCTCAAAGGTGGAGATGGCCGAGGCCTCGCAGATATGGCTGTCACTCAACAGACCGCTCACGCCGCGACGCACCACCGGCATAGGATGGATAATGACGACATTAGCGAGAATCATATGGCTCGCCCCGTCCCTCAAGACGGGCTGATCTTTGCGAGAGAGGGGAATATTCATAGCGGCGCCCTCAGTAGGTTGGTCTTTTGACCCTCTTACTTTCGGCCCGGAGCGCTTGTCTCACTATGATCTGAATCAATTCCCCTCTTGGCCTTAGCGGCCCGTCTTCACCCGCGTCCATTCGCGCGTGATGAGGCGCTGCGTCGTCAGATCATTCGCATTGACCGTGAAGAGGCGGCTCATGACATCGGGCGCGGGATAGATCGCGCGGTTCTCCAACACGGATTTGTCCATGAAGGGCTTGGAGGCGATGACGCCATTGGCATATTGGATCGCATCTGAATTACGCGCGGCCACATCGGGGCGCAGCAGATAATCAAGGAAGGCATAGGCCTCTGTGAGATGTGGCGCATCTTTGGGGATCGCCAAAGCGTCCATCGACATCAGCGATCCTTCTTTGGGAATCACATAGTCAATCTCAACGCCATTGCCGGCCTCTTTGGCGCGATTGCGCGCCTGAAAACTATCGCCTGCCCAACCCAGCGCAAGGCAGATGTCACCATTGGCCAGCGCATTGATATATTCAGACGAGTGAAATTTCTTGATGGAGGGTTTGACGCGCAGCACCGCGTCAGCCGCTTTCTTGATATCCTCGGCCTTGCGGGAATTGGGATCAATTTTCAACCACCGCATCGCGGAGGTGAGGACATCTTCGGGACTGTCGATGAAATAAACGCCGCAAGAGGCAAAGGCCTTCAGCGTCTCCGGCTGAAACACAATATCCCAACTGTCGATCACGCGACCCGGCAAGCGCTGCTGCGCTTTCTTCACATCATAAGCGATGCCTGTCGTATACCACATATAGGGCAACGCATGTTCATTGCCCGGATCATAGACCGCCATGCGCTGCATGACATCAGGCCATAGACCCTTGGCATTGGGCAGGCGCGCGCGATCGAGCTTTTGATAGATGCCCGCTTTGATTTGACGGCTGAGAAAGGTCGCGCCGGGCACAACAATATCATAGCCCGTATTGCCCGCGAGCAATTTGGTCTCGAGCGTCTCGTTGGAATCATAAGTGTCATAAATGACTTTGATTCCCGTCTCGCGGGTGAAATCGCTCAAGGCTTTTGGGTCGATATAGTCTGACCAATTATAGACATGAACGACACGCTCTTGCGCCTGCGCAACAACGCTGCTCACCACCAAAGCAACTGCCAGCCAAAAGCCCTTATACATCTCAGCGACGCTCCTTCTTGAAATCAGCGACAGCTGTTTCCAAACGGCGCAGACCCTCGTCCAAAGTCTCGTCTTTCTTGGCAAAGCAAAAGCGCACCACCGTGCGCACATGGTCTTGCACATAAAAGGCCGAGACCGGAATCGCCGCGACACCATAATGCTCCACAAGCTTGGTGCAGAAGGCGACATCATCCTCAAGGCCGAGCTGGCCAATATCGACATTGACGAAATAAGTGCCCTGACTGGCAATGACCGGAAAGCCGCGCTCGATGAGCCCTTTGCAAAAGCGATCACGGCTGCGCTGAAAATTCGCGCGCATCTGATCGAAATAGCTCGCCTCTTTGCCAAGGCCGTAAGCCACCGCAACTTGCAGATTGGGCGGCGTGGTGAAGGTGAGAAACTGATGCGATTTGGCAATCACCTTCATCAGATGGGGTGCGGCGACAACCAAACCAATCTTCCAGCCGGTGAGCGAAAAGATCTTGCCCGCGCTGCCAATCTTGATCGTGCGCTCGCGCATATTGGGCAATTCGAGCATCGAAATATGACGACGCCCGTCATAGACAAGATGTTCCCACACTTCATCGCAGACCGCTGTCACATCAAAATGCTCACAGAATGAGGCGAGCAATTCGAGCTGCGAGCGCTCATAGACAATGCCGCTGGGGTTCAGCGGATTGTTGAAGAGGACGAGCTTTGTTTTCTCGTTGAAGACGCCCGCAAGATCCTCTTGCGTAAAAGTCCAATGCGGCGGCTTCAACGCGACATAGCGCGGCACACCGCCAGCGCGCAGAACAAGCGGCACATAGGCATCATAGGTCGGCTGAAAGAGCACGACTTCATCGCCCGGCTCAATCATGCCGAAGATCGCGCCAGCAAGCGCTTCGGTCGCGCCTGATGTCACCATGACTTCGGTAGGCGCATCAATCTTGAGACCTTGAAAGCGCGCATAGTGATCAGCGATGGCCTGACGCAATTCAGGAATGCCCATCATGCTGGGATATTGGTTATAGCCATTGAGCGTCGCATCAGCGGCTTTGGCGCGCACATCTTCGGGGCCCGGATCATCAGGAAAGCCTTGACCCAGATTGATGGCCTGACGGTCACGCGCGGCCTGCGACATAACCTCGAAAATCGTGGTGGGCAGATTGGCAAAAATCGTATTCATGAGAACCTGATTGTGTGCCTGAGACAGTGATCTTGGGTGGAGATTAGCAAGACGGAGCACGCATGTCGCCTCGCAGCAAAACCGTTCTCATTCTGGGTGGCGCGCGCTCTGGCAAGAGCCGCTATGCGAGCGAGCTGGCGCAGGACAGCGGCCTTGCGCCCCTGATGATCGCCACGGCGCAGGCGCTCGACGAGGAGATGGCGGCGCGAATCAGCGCCCACCAAGCTGACCGCGATGAGCGCTGGAGCCTTGTGGAAGAGCCCCTCAATCTCGCAGCCCAAATCTCCGCCCGCGCCCGCGAGGGCCGCATCATCGTCATCGACTGCCTGACACTCTGGCTCAGCAATGTAATCCATGCGGGCCGCGACTGGTCAGCCATGCTGGAGGGCCTCGCTTTGACTTTGGAGAAGGCGCAGGGGCCCGTCATTCTCATCAGCAATGAAGTGGGGCTCGGGATCGTGCCGCAGAGCGCGCTGGGGCGCGATTTTCGCGACGCACAGGGGCGCGTGAACCAACGCCTCGCACAGGCCTGCGACAGGGTTGTGCTGGTGAGCGCTGGCCTGCCTCTCGAACTGAAACCCGGCACGAGGCCCATGATCCGTTTTTAATGGACTTTGGCGGCGATCTCAGCGGCCAGAGCCTTGATGAGGGCGACGGTGGAAGGCCCTCCGCAAATGGTGAGCTGGCCGGGGGCCACGAGGCGCCGACTGGCAGGCCAGAGCTGCTTCAAAGCAGGATGGGCGAGAAAGGCCTGCCCCTGATCAGAGGCCGCCTCAACCTCTTTATCCGACACGATCAGGAGATCCGGCGGATGGGCGACGAGATTTTCCATCGTCACAAAGCCACTGCTGGGGACACCCAGCGAAGGGGCTGCATCCACAAGCCCCGCCGCCTCGATCATCTCGGCCAAGGGGCCTGCATGATAGACAAAGCCTCTGCGACTGAGGATGAGGGCGCTCGGGCGGGTGGCGCGCTTGGCGGCCAGAGCGCGCAGCTCCCCCATGGCCTGCTCGATCTCACCGATCATGGTCTCGCCGCGCTCTCTATGACCTAACTCTTTGGAAATATTACGAATTTGATCGAAACCATCGGTCATCGAACGCCAAGGCGCCGCCGGCAAAAAACTGAGGCCGCGTTGCTTCAGCAATTCGCGCGTATAGCGCCCGTCAAAGGCCCCTATGAGAACAAGATCGGCTTCCGTCCGCACAAGATCTTCGCCCGTGCCGCGATTGGTGGGAAAGCGCCGCGCCTGATCGGCCAGAAAAGACATGCCCGGATCAAGAGCAAAGGGGCTGAGGGAGACGATCTGGCTCTCGTCAGCCAGAGCGAGCAGCAGTTGATCGGTGCATAAATTGGCAGAAACGACGCGGCGGGGCGCGTCAGCACGCGCAAGCGTGGCAACGCAACCCATTGCTACGCAAGCACTTACCAAAAGGATCACCCGACTAGCCAAAAACCGCATTGCAAAGCCTATGAAGCGTGTCTAGTTTTGTAAATGTATTGGTGCCCCGGATGTCCTCCGGGGTGAAACGGGAATGCGGTGAGGACGAAGTCCGAATCCGCAGCTGCCCCCGCAACTGTAAGCGCTGAGCGCTCTTCATCAAAGCCACTGGGACCCAAATCCTGGGAAGGCGTGAGAGCAGCGACGACGCGCGAGCCAGGAGACCGGCCAATGCTCGTGCAACCCTAAACGTCGTCGGCGGGACGACTGGAGGATCTATGGCTGGTTTCCCTAAGGGCCGCAGTTATGCGGCTATCTCATTATTTTCATGCTTTTTCACAGTCCCTGTTTGCGCCGCTGACGCACAAGACCTCGTCATCACCCCCAGCCGAATCGACATGCCGATCGCGCGCGCTGGCAGCGCGGTCACCATCATCCCCCGCGAAGAGATTGAGCGTTATGGTTCGCTCGGTCTTGCCTCTGTGCTGCAAAGTGTGCCGGGCCTCTATATTTATGAAACAGGTGGTCTGGGTGGTTTGGCGACCGTCTCTCTACGCGGGGCAAGTGCAGGCCAATCCGTCATCTTGCTCGACGGGATGCGGCTCAATGATCCCACCGGCACAGATGCCTCCGTCGATCTGACCAGCATTCCTGTGACCGATATTGAGCGGATCGAAGTTTTGCGCGGGCCGCAGTCCGCGCTCTATGGTTCAGATGCAATGGGCGGGGTGATCAATATCATCACGCGCAAAGGCAGCTCTGAGACAAAACGCAGTGTGACGCTGGAGGCTGGCAGTCACGGCACGGGCCATGCGCGCGGTTCAATCTCAGGCGCGCAAGATGGCGTGGCTTATGCCTTCTCGGCTGATTATCTGCATAGCGACGCTTATCCCCATTATGGCTATCGCATCACCAATCCAGTTTTCTCGTCCTACATCACCGCACCAACCATTCCCAAACATGCGCCGATGGATCGCCTTGGCTTGCGTGGCCGGGTGAATTGGAATGCGGGCGATGTGGAGATGGAAACGCGCGTCGCCGCCTTTGCCAATCGCGGCAAGATGGACAATGGCTATGCCTATCTCGCGACCGAAAATGTCTATAGCAACTTCAACCGTCTTCGCGCCTTCAATAGCGACCTGTCCACCACCGGCAGCGCTTATGCGTTTGATGGTCAGCTGAAGAACAAGGTCTCGCTCTTCCTGAGCAATGTGGATCGTCTTTATGGCCTCACCGAAAGCTGCGCAGACTATACAACCAATTGCACCAGCTATTATCGCGGTGTGCGTGTAGGCACGGAATATCAGGGCGATTGGAAGACGGCGCCGCTAGGCGTTCTGTCTTTCGGTTTACGAAGCGAGCGCGAAACGGCTGATGTAAGCTATGATCCTGAGACAGCAGGTGCCACGACCTATACACCCATCAGTAAATCACAGACGACCAATTCGCTCTTCAGCATCTATCAATTCACGCCTGCAAAAAATACCGATCTATCGGTGGGTGGGCGTGTTGACTCGGTCTTGAATGGCGACCGCTTTGTGACTTGGCGTACAACGGGCGCTTATCGTTTTGAAGAAAGCGATACAAAGATTCACAGCAGCATCGGGACGGGCGCGAAGATCGCCACGCTCTATCAGCGCTACAGTGAATATGGCATCTCAACACTGAAGTCCGAAAAGAGCATCGGCTATGATTTTGGTGTCGACCAAAAGATCACTGACCGCCTCACAGCCTCTGTCAGCGTTTTCGAGAACAAATTCGAAAATCTGATCGCTTATACATCCGGCGCAACAGGCTGCATCAGTACCTATGGCTGCTACTATAATGTTGGCCTCGCCAAAACGCGCGGTGCGGAAGTGGCGGGCGATCTCATTCTGGTGCCGGAGGCCTGGCGCACGCGTCTCAGCTATACCAATCTGTGGAGCCGTGATCTGTCGACGCAGAAAGAGCTTCTGCAGCGCCCCCGCCACAAGACCACTTTGGCTGTGACCTATACGGGCATTCCCAAACTCGAACTCGAAGCCCGCCTGACCTATGTGGGCGTGCGCTACGACTATTCGAGCAGCGGCGATGCACGGCTCGATCCCTTCACCAAGATCGACCTCTATGGCTCCTACAAACTGCGCGAGAGCCTGACCTTATTTTCAAGACTCGAAAATCTCACCAATGGTCGCTATCAGGAGGCCTATCAATTCGGCGCTGCTGGTCGCTCCCTCTATGGTGGCCTGCGCATGACCTGGTGAGGACGGTTTGAAAGCAGGCGGATCATCTGACGCGGCCCTGTCCGGGGCTCTGACCATCGCGCTTCTGGGCGCGGCGGTCGCGTCTATGATGATCGGCCCTGCTGGCCTTGGACCTGCCGAGATCTTGCAAGGCTTGCTCGATGGATCAGGCGTTCAGGGCCTGATCATCCGCGAAATCCGACTGCCCCGCCTCATCCTGACCCTGAGTGTTGGTTTCACCTTGGGCCTGTCGGGCGCGGTGTTGCAGGGCCTCTTGCGCAATCCCCTTGCGGAGCCTGCCGTCTTTGGCGCGCCGCAGGCCGCCGCCTTGGGCGCTGCCATACTGCTCTATACGGGGACGGCCGATGCCTTCTCCTGGGGTCTGCCGCTGGCCGCGATGACGGGTGCCATGGCCTCGATCGCCCTTGTCTGGCTCGTTGCCGGGCGCATGCGCAATCTTGTCTCCCTCTTGCTGGCGGGTCTGGCGGTCGCAAGCCTGGCTGGTGCTGGCACGGCGCTTACGATCAATCTCTCGCCCAATCCTTTTGCGGTGATGGAGATCGTCTTCTGGCTGATGGGCTCTTTTGAAGATCGCTCCATGCGCCATGTCGCGATCTCCGTTCCCTTCATGGTCATGGCCTGCCTCATTCTGCTGCGCATGGGCCGGGGCCTGCGCGCCCTCACTTTGGGGGAGGATGTCGCTGTCAGCCTTGGCATCAATCTGGCCGCACTGCGCTTCATCATCGTTCTGGCGGTGGCCATGGGCGTGGGCGCAGGTGTGGCTGTCTCAGGTGCCATCAGCTTTGTGGGTCTCATTGCACCCCATCTCGTGCGCTCTTTCGTCAAGGGCGATCCTGCGCGTCTGTTGCTGCCCTCCGCGCTGTCGGGCGCGCTGCTCTTGCTACTCTCTGACATGGCTGTGCGCCTGTTGCCCTCGGCAAGCGAGCTCAAAGTTGGTGTGCTCACTGTCTGTCTGGGCGTGCCCTTCTTCTTGTGGCTGATCGCAAGCGGACGCATGCGCTTTGGTGCGCAAACATGAGCGTCATGCTGCATCTCACCAGCGTTGCGGTCGCGCTGCAGAACAAGCAAGTTCTGTCGGGCGTCTCTCTCCATGCCGATACGGGTGCCTTCATTGCCCTGGTTGGCCCCAATGGTGCAGGCAAGACAACTTTGCTGCGTGCGATTGCGGGGCTCTTGCCCTGCGAGGGCGAGATTTTGTTTGGCACAGAAATTTTGCGCGAGATGAAAGCAATCGAGCGCGCACGTCATATCGCCTTCATGCCGCAAAATGGCGTTGTGGCTTGGCCGATGCCGGTGCGTGATGTCGTGGCCATTGGCCGCCTGCCCCATGAAGGCACCGCTAAAGCTCGCGAAGATCAGCTGCGCGTCGAACAGGCCTTGCATGAGTGCGGCCTTGACGATCTTGCCACGCAAAACTCCGACTATCTGTCGGGCGGCGAGCGTGTGCGTGTCTTGCTCGCACGTTCACTCGCCGTCGATGCGCCCATTCTTCTGCTCGATGAGCCTGTCGCTTCGCTTGACCCTGCCTGGCAGCTCGCGGTGATGGATTTGCTCGCGGCACAAGCCAAGGCTGGCAAAGTGGTCATTTGTGTCTTGCATGATCTGGCACTCGCCATGCGCTATGCCAGCCGCATGATCGTGATGAACCATGGGCAGATCATTGCAGATGGTGCGCCTTGCAGCCTTGTCGAAGAATTGCGCACGGCCTTCGAGCTTGATTTCGATATTGCCCATACGCCGCATGGCCCGAGCTTGCTCGCTTATCGCAAGTAGCTCTTTTGCAGCTTTTGCAATCACGCTAGACTGGCCGCGCAGGCGTGACGAGGACTGCCATGGGTGAGGCAACTTACGATTACATCATCATTGGTGCCGGCAGCGCGGGCTGCGTTCTGGCCAATCGCCTCTCTGCTGATCCCAAGAATCGTGTGCTACTGCTCGAAGCAGGCGGCCGCGACAATTGGATCTGGTTTCACATCCCTGTTGGCTATCTCTTTGCGATCGGCAATCCGCGCGCTGATTGGATGTTCCGCACACAGGCCGAAGCTGGTCTGCAAGGGCGCGCTCTGGCCTATCCGCGTGGACGCGTGATCGGCGGCTGCTCGGCCATCAATGCGATGATCTATATGCGCGGACAGGCAGCAGATTATGACGGCTGGCGCGCACAGGGCCTCGCCGGTTGGGGCTGGGATGATGTGCTCCCCATCTTCAAAAGCCATGAAGATCATTTTGGCGGTGCCAATAAACTGCATGGCGCGGGTGGTGAATGGCGCGTGGAAGAGCCGCGCATGCATTGGCCCGTGCTCGACGCTGTACAAGAGGCTGGCGTTGAGATTGGCATTCCCAAAGTGGATGATTTCAACACGGGCGATAATGAAGGTTCGAGCTATTTTCAGGTGAATCAAAAGCGCGGACGTCGCTGGAGTGCAGCGCGCGGCTTTCTCCATCCTGTTCTGAATCGCCCCAATCTCACCTTGCTCACGAAATGCCATGTTGAGCGCATTCTCATTGAGCATGGTCGTGCGGTGGGTGTGCGCTTTTCGCGTGAGGACATTTCACAAGAGGCGCGCTGCGCGGGTGAGGTGGTCCTGAGTGCTGGCGCTGTGGGCACGCCCCAATTGCTCGAACTATCCGGCATTGGCGATGGCGCGCGACTAACAAAATGCGGCATCGATATTGTGCGCCATGTGCCGGGGGTTGGTGAGAATCTGCAAGATCATTTGCAATTGCGCCCGATCTGGAAAGTCTTCAACACGCGCACACTCAATGTCGATTATCAATCACTGTGGAAGCGCGCGAAGATGGGGCTTGATTATGCACTCTTCCGCCGCGGGCCGCTGACAATGGCACCTTCGCAGCTGGGGCTCTTTACACGCTCAAGCCCGGAGCGCGAGCGGGCGAATATCCAGTTTCACATTCAACCACTCTCGCTCGATCGCTTCGGCGAGCCCATGCATCAATTTGGCGCGATCACCGTGAGCGTGTGTAATCTTGCGCCCACCAGTCGCGGCTCTATCCATCTCGCCTCTGGCGATCCGCGCAAACATCCGCTCATCAAGCCGCATTATCTCAGCACACACGAAGATCAACATATAGCCGTTGAATCTTTGAAAGTGGCGCGCCAGCTCTGCAACACCAAAGCCCTCGCGCCGTTTCATCCTTATGAATTTCGCCCCGGTGCGCATGTCACCCGCGATGAGGATCTCTTGAGAGCCGCGGGCGAGCTTGGCACGACCATCTTCCATCCTGTGGGAACGGCGAAGATGGGGGCAGATCATGACCCGCTCGCGGTGGTGGATGCGCGTTTGCGTCTGCGCGGCATGGCGGGCCTGCGCATTGCTGATGCCAGCGTCATGCCCACAATCACATCGGGCAATACCAATTCGCCCACGATGATGATTGCTGAAAAAGCCGCTGCCATGATTTTGGAGGATGCGCGTGGCGCTGCGTGACGAGGCTTTAGCGCCTCTCCCCGAATTTGGTCCCCTCGATGGTCGGCAATCGAGCAACGCGCTCGCCATCGCCAAAGGCGTGCGCCGGATGCTGCGCGCGCAAGGCTGGTCAACGTTAACAGAAGTGTCGCTGGCGAGCGGTCGGCGTGCTGACCTCGTCGCCCTTGATGGCGCCAGCGCCATTCATATTATCGAGATCAAATCCTCTGTGGCTGATTTTCGCGCGGATCAAAAATGGCCTGCCTATCGCGATTATTGCGATGCGCTTTATTTCGCGGTCACGCAGGACATGCCACTGGAGATCATGCCACAAGATGCGGGTCTCATTCTGGCCGATGCCTATGGCGCGCAGATCATGCGAGAGCCACCGCTGCATCCCCTTGCCCCCGCGCGGCGACGCGCCATGTTGCTGCGCTATGCACAGCTTGCCGCCGACCGCTTGCACGACCTTGCTGATCCGCAGGCGCGGATGACGGATTAGCGCGGCGCGCGTTTGGCAAGAATGCGCTGCAAAGTGCGGCGATGCATATTGAGACGGCGCGCTGTCTCCGACACATTGCGGTCGCAAGATTCATAAACACGCTGGATATGTTCCCAGCGCACGCGATCCGCCGACATCGGATTTTCTGGCACTTCGGGGCGCGTATCGCGCGTGGCCATCAAGGCGCCATAGATCTCGTCCGCATCAGCGGGCTTGGCAAGATAATCAAATGCACCGAGCTTCACCGCCGTCACAGCGGTGACGATATTGCCATAGCCGGTGAGCACAATGCCGCGCGCATCAGGACGGCGCGCTTTCAATTGGGAAATGACATCAAGCCCATTGCCATCGCCAAGGCGCATGTCGATGATCGCAAAAGCGGGTGCACGGCGTTCAATCGCCAGCAGACCTTCGGCGACTGAATCGGCTGTCTCCACGACAAAGCCGCGCTGCTCCATGGCGCGCTGCAGGCGCGTCAGAAAGGGCTTGTCATCATCGACGATGAGCAAGCTGCGTTCGCCCTCGATGAGTGCAGAAACAACCAATTCACTCTGGCTGTCGGGCGTCGATATTTTCATCACCGCTCACACCTCTCCTTCGAGACTGGCGGGCCTGCGCTCAAAGACAGCGCGCGGCCAGATGGCCTCCACCCGTGCGCCCAGATGCGTCACGGCCGCATTACCCATCGCCACTGTCGCGCCGGAGCGCTCGAGAAGTGTCTTGGCGATGAACAGACCAAGGCCAAGGCCTTCGCCCTCTGCCTTTGCCTTTCGTGTGCCTCGCGATGTCAGATAAGGCTCGCCCAGACGGGTGATCACATCACCCGAAAAGCCCGGACCATCATCTTCCACCGTAATGCTCACGCAGAGAGCCGACCAACGGATCAAAATACGCACTTCGGCCGTGGCAAAATCAATGGCATTTTCAACTATATTGCCCAAACCATAGAGCAGACCGGGATTTCGCAGGCATTTGGGCTCTGGCCCCTCCCCCTGCCGCTCAATGCGCAAGGCCACGCCAAAGTCGCGCTGCGGGCCGACGACCTCTTCGACAAGATGGGAGACGCTCATATCGTCGAGCATGCCCGGCCCTTCATTGCCGAGCGAGGCGATCTTGGACAGGATCGTGCGGCAGCGGCTGACCTCCTGCGCGATCAGGCCGACATCTTCAGCCAAGGGCGTCCCCGCCTCGACCGATTTTTCGAGATCTTTGACAACGAGGGTGATCGTGGCCAGCGGCGTTCCCAGCTCATGGGCAGCGGCAGCGGCCAGACCATCAAGCTGGGTCAGATGCTGCTCGCGCGCCAGAACAAGCTCGGTAGCGGTCAGCGCATCCGACAAAGCGCGGGCCTCTTCAGACACGCGATAGGCATAGACCGCCACAAAGGCCGCGCCCGAGACCAGCGCCATCCAGATGCCTGCCACATAGAGATAGGGCAGCTCCAGCGCCACACCGCGATGCCAGGGCAGAGGGAAATGATAGAATGCCAGCAGGGAGGCCGCTGTCACCATCAACAGCATCAGCAACAAGGTCCCGCGCCAAGACAAGGACATGGCCGAGACCATGATTGGGGCCAGAAACAAAACCGCAAAAGGATTGGTCAGGCCCCCGGTCAGGAACAGCAGGCCCGACAGCTGCAGAATGTCAAAGGACAAAAGCGCGAAGGCTGAGAGGTCTTTCAACCTTTGCGTGAGAGGGAACCGCAGGCGCAGCCCGATGTTGAGCCAAGCTGATGCAGCGATGGCCACAAAACACAGGGAAATCGGGACATCGAAATTCAGCAGGCCGTAGATGATCAGCACCGCCACGGTCTGGCCCGCAATGGCGAGCCAGCGCAGCCTGAGCAGCGTATCGAGCCTCAGACGGCGGGCATGATGGCCAAGACCAAGGTCAGACAATTCAGGCATGGGAGGCGTCTCCGCCGCGCATTTTTGGCACGCGGGCCAATAATCGGTGTCGCGGCCCGTGTTGGACTAAGAGACCGATTGATTCAAGCTGTGGTTTATGTTGCAGTGCGGCGAAACTCCCGCCCAGCTATCGCCAGGGCCGGCGCAACGGTGACCCAATGAGCCCTTTTTCTTATCATCTCTATGAGATGGCGCATCTGGCGCTGGCTCCCGCACGGGCGCTGTCGGACGCCACCCGCATGGTTCTGAAAAGCCCCATGAATCCGCTCTCCAATACGGTCTGGGGTCGCAATGTTGCGGCCTCTGCCGAGCTCTTCGAGCGGCTCACCCGGCGCTATGGGAAGCCCAGCTTTGACCTGCCAGAAACTGTCATAGATGGTCGCACAGTTGAAGTGCGTGAAGAGATCGTCTGGGAGAAGCCCTTCTGCCGCGTCATTCGCTTTGCACGCGAGACCTCACGCAATGACTCGCGCCTGCTGATCGTCGCGCCTCTGTCGGGTCATTATGCGACCTTGCTGCGCGGCACGGTGCAGGCCCTCCTGCCCCATTATGATGTCTATATTACCGACTGGTCCGATGCGCGCATGGTGCCTTTGCATGCCGAGCGCTTCGATCTCGACACCTATATCGATTACCTCATCGAGATCATGCAGTTCCTGAGCCTGGGCGCGCCTGGTGCCGGTCTGCATACGCTAGGCGTCTGTCAGCCCGCCGTGCCTTTGATCGCCGCCACCGCTTTGATGGAAGCCCGTCAGGATCCCCTCGCACCTGCCTCCATGGTGCTGATGGGCGGCCCGATTGATACGCGCCGCAGCCCCACAGCGGTGAACCAGCTGGCGCAGGAGCGCGGCACCAATTGGTTCCGCCGCAACTGCATCCATGTCGTGCCCTTCCCCTATCCGGGTGTCGGCCGCGAAGTCTATCCCGGCTTCCTGCAGCTCTCCGGCTTCATGGCGATGAATCTCGACCGCCATGTGAATGCCCATGTCGATATGTTCAACCATCTCGTTCAGGGCGACGGCGACTCGGCTGAAAAGCATCGCGACTTCTATGATGAATATATGGCCGTCATGGATCTCGACGCGGACTATTATATGCAGACAATCGAGACCGTCTTCGTGCGCCATCTTCTGCCCAAAGGCGAGATGATGCATGGCAATGAGCGGGTTGATCTGACCGCCATTCGCCAGTGCGGCCTGATGACGGTTGAGGGCGAGCGTGATGACATTTCCGGCGTTGGCCAGACGCAAGCTGCGCAAGATCTGTGCGTGAATATTCCCGATGACCGCAAGACGCATTATCTGCAGATGAGCGTCGGCCATTATGGGGTGTTCAACGGCTCACGTTACCGCAATGAGATCGCGCCCCGCATCAAGACCTTCATCGATAGTATCGACGAGCGCGGCAAGCCCTGATTCTCGCAAGCTGTCGCCTTTGGGTACTGGCAAAGACCTGTGCGCCGCGCTAGTCTTTGCCCATGCTGCGACTCTTCCGGCGATCCACGCCACCGCGTGCCACATCCCATCTTGATGTGTCCCATGGAGGCGAATCCTACCGCGTTGCGCTTAAACGCGTGAGCGGTGCCACGCGCTTCACATTGCGCGTGCGCTCAGCCACGCGCGATGTTGTGCTCACCATGCCGCCGCGCAGTTCTTTGACTGATGCCAAACAATTTGCTGAGCGCAATGCCGCCTGGATCGGCACACGTTTGCGCCGCTTGCCAGAGCCGATCCCCTTCATGGATGGACAGGTCGTTCCCTATGAAGGCGTGCCGCATCTCATCATTCACATGAAAGAGATGCGCGGCACTGTGTGGCTGGGAGCACGCGAGACAGGTGAGCCAGTTTTGTTTGTTGTCGGTGCGAGTGGTCATGTGCCGCGTCGCATCAGTGATTTTCTAAAAAAGCAGGCGCGCCAGAAACTCGAAGAAGCCGTGCGCCGTCACTGCAAGACGCTCGACATCGTCGCGCGCAAAGTCACGGTGCGCGATACGACGAGCCGCTGGGGCTCTTGCTCGGCATCAGGCGGTCTCAACTTCTCATGGCGCCTCATCATGGCGCCCGCCTTCGTGCTCGACTATCTCGCCGCGCATGAAGTGGCCCATCTGATCCATCTCAATCATTCTGATAAATTCTGGAAAGTGGCGCGCAAACTCAGCCCGCAGACAGATGCCGCTGAGGCTTGGCTGCGCGCGCATGGTGCGTCGCTTCATCGCTACGGACATGCGCCCAATAGCGAGAGTGACACAGAATCAAGCGAAGCTGATTAAGCCTTGCGGCGGAAGGTGAGATAGGACGAGCGGCGTCCCTCACGAATGGCTTTTTCTTCATAGCGCGTGCGCGTAAAGCCCGGCCATGGAATGAGCCAATCATTCGCGCTCTCAGCCTCCCATGTGAAATGGGGCGAGGGCAGCACACGCGCCAAGGTCCAGCCGGTGTAATCATCAATGTCGCTGGCAAAACGAAAGACGCCATTGCTTTTGAGCAAGCGGGCAAATTCTTGCACCGAATGATCTGACACGAAGCGGCGTTTGCGCTGGCGGCGTTTGGGCCAAGGATCGGGATAGAGCAGATTGATGCGCGTGGCGCAGCCATCGGGCAGCTGTTTCAACACATCAAAGGCATCGCCCGCATGAAGGCGCACATTGGTGAGGCCATTGTTCTCAATATTGGCGAGCATTTTTGCCACGCCATTGATGAAAGGCTCGCAGCCGATGAAGCAGACATCGGGATTGTTGAGCGCATCCATATTGAGATGTTCGCCGCCGCCAAAGCCGATCTCAATCCAAAGCTCTTTGGGCTCTTGACCAAAGAGCGCGACAAGATCGACGGGCTTTGACACATCGACGCTGATCTGCGGCAGAAGATCTGTGACAAGATCGTTTTGATGCGTGCGCAACGGCTTGCCTTTACGGCGACCGTGCAAGCCGGGACGAGGATCAGCAGGATCGATGGGATGGCTCATGGCGCTCAACGAAAAAGGCGCCGGACGAATCCGGCGCCATGATTTAGCACAAGGCTGATCTGATCAGAACGCGCCCTTGAGCGCGCTGACGAGGTCGGTCTTCTCCCAGGAGAAGCCACCCTCTGCATCGGGCTCGCGGCCAAAGTGACCGAAGGCCGAGGTGCGTGCATAGATCGGCTTGTTGAGATGCAGATGCTCGCGAATGCCGCGCGGCGACAGATCCATCACCTGACCGAGAATGGTCTCGAGCTTGGCGGTGTCCACATGGCCGGTGTCATGCAAGTCAGCATAGATCGAAAGCGGCTTGGCGACGCCAATCGCATAAGCAAGCTGAATGGTGCAGCGGTCAGCAAGGCCAGCAGCGACAACATTCTTGGCAAGATAGCGCGCAGCATAAGCAGCCGAACGGTCAACCTTGGTCGGATCCTTGCCGGAGAAAGCGCCACCACCGTGAGGAGCTGCGCCGCCGTAAGTGTCGACGATGATCTTGCGGCCGGTGAGGCCGGTGTCACCATCAGGACCGCCGATGAAGAACTTACCCGTAGGATTGATGTGCCACACCGTATCCTTGGTGATCCAGCCATCAGGAAGAGCCTTGCGAACATAAGGCTCGACCAGATCGCGCACCTGACCAGAGGTCAGATTTTCGATCAAATGCTGATGCGACACGACGATCTGCGTAACGCCGACCGGCTTGCCATTTTCATAGCGCACAGTGACCTGGCTCTTGGAGTCAGGGCCCAGTGCCTTCTCAACACCCGCATGACGGGCTTCAGAGATGAGGCGCAGGATCTTGTGCGAATAATGCAGCGGAGCTGGCATCAGCTCGGGCGTCTCAAGGCAGGCATAGCCAAACATGATGCCCTGATCGCCAGCGCCTTCTTCCTTGCTGCCGCCAGCATCAACACCCTGTGCGATGTCGACCGACTGCGCATGAAGCAGAACGTCGATCTTGGCGCGCTCCCAATGGAAGCCTTCCTGCTCGTAGCCAATGTCCTTGATGGCCTGACGGGCGAGGTGGATGATTGTGTCCTCGGTGATCGAGGGGCCGCGCACTTCACCGGCGATCACAACACGGTTGGTTGTGGCCAGCGTCTCGCAGGCGACGCGGATCTGATAGGGGTCAATGCCCGCAGCCTTGCCTTCACGGAAGAACAGATCAACGACTTCATCGGAAATCCGGTCGCAGACCTTGTCGGGATGGCCTTCGGAAACAGATTCACTGGTGAAAAGATAGCTTTGACGGGCCACGCATCGCCTCCAGGATCACGGTCGCGCCAGCGGCCGGGCTTGGCCCCGGGCGGATTTTTAAGCAAGGCTTTGTTGCAGAGGCCGTTCTTTTCGTCAAGACGAAAGGGCTGAATCGTTCGATAAATCGAACGGCTCAGTCGACCGTCTTCGTCTCATCGCTGCTGGCGGCAATGGCGACCACCAGATCGACCAAGCGGCGGCGCAATTTCTGATCCTTGATACTGGCGAAAGCCTTGTTCAATTGCAGACCCTCCACCGTGGACAGAAAGTCGACCACATAGACGGAGGAGGTATTTTCCGAAAATCCTTTGGGCGCCTCAGTCTCGATGGGGCGTGCATCTTCAAAAAAGAAAGAGGGCGGCACATCGAGGATTTCTGCGATCTGCTGCAGACGGCTTGCACCGATCCGATTCATGCCTTTTTCGTATTTCTGCACTTGCTGGAAGGTGACGCCCAATTGCTCGCCCAATCGCTCCTGACTGAGGCCGAGCAACATACGGCGCATGCGCACTCGGCTGCCCACATGCTTGTCGATCGGATTAGGAACCTTCGCCACGCGCGCCCTGCAGCCTCATCTCAACAGCGCCCCAAGGGAAGGACGAACTGTATCTGTAGTAAGGCGCAAGTGACGCAAGGAAGCAATGCGATTTTGCAGTCGTTTTGGTTCAGTTGCGCAACAGGAGTGCGATAAATGCAAGCAAAAGCGCTGCACTGAGTAAAAGGAAAGGCCCCGTCACAGGATCATCCGAGAAGAAGGTCGAGGGCAAAGCGCGCGGCAAAGCAGCGTCGAGTACATCCTCGACATTGAGCGGCAAGGAGCGCCAGACACGCCCATAAGAATCGACAACGGCCGAGATGCCGGTATTGGCCGCGCGCACCAAGGGAAGCCCCTCTTCAATCGCGCGCAAACGGGCTTGGGCAAAATGTTGATAAGGCCCGGAGGTCGCCCCAAACCAACCATCATTGGTCAGATTGAGAAGAAGGCCGGGACGCTCGCCCGCAGGCACCGCCTCACCAGGGAAAATTGCTTCGTAGCACACAAGCGCAGAGACAGGCGGCAGACCCGGCACATTCAAAGCACGGCGCGTGCTGGCCGCTTCAAAACCACCGGGAATATGGACAAGATGGCGCACACCAAAGTTCTCAAGCACCTCATTGAAAGGCACATATTCACCAAAGGGAACCAGATGGGCTTTGTCATAAGTTGCGATGATTTCACCGCCCGGCTTCAAGACCTGAACAGAGTTGAAATAAGAAATATCCATCTCGCCAATAAGTCGTCCGGCGCGATGTTCTTCCACACGCGCTGCGCCCGTCACGAGCAGGGTGGATTGGCCAAGAAAAGCACCAATGCGCGAGAGCGTCGCCGCATCACGCGACAGAATGAAGGGGAACGCAGATTCTGGCCAAATCAGATGGGTGACATCTGCAACGCCCGTTGTTTGCGGCGACGTCGCGCGGTCTGACAGCGACAGATAGTGCTGCAAAATCTCTTCTTTATTGTCGGCGCGGAACTTCGCATCTTGCGGCAGATTGGGCTGCATGATCCGCAGCTTGACGCCGGGGACGACATCATCAGTCGCAAAAGACAAACGCAAAGCGCCACCGCCTGCCACAAGGCCCAAGAGCGCAAGGCCAAACAGGCCCATGCCCCAATTGCGCTTGCCATTGCGGCCAATATCCCAAAAACAGGCAGGCGCTGCGAAAATGACAACGGCCAAAATCGTCAGGCCATAAAGACCGACATAGGCGGCCGGCTGGGCGAGAACCACATTGCCGCCAAGCGCCATGCCAAAGGAGTTCCACGGAAAGCCTGTCGCCACATAACCGCGTAGCCATTCAGTGGCGCCAAGACCAAAAGCGAGCGCGAAAATGCGCCCCGGCCCATCGCTCCACACCACACGCGCCAGCGCAAAACCAAACCCGGTAAAACAAGCCAGCACAGCAGGCAGACCCGCAACGGCGAAGGGAATCGCCCAAGCGAATTTGTCAGCCTCAACGAGAAAGGCCGAGCCCAGCCACCACAGGCCCGCAACGAAATAGCCAAAGCCGAGGAACCAGCCATCGAGCGCCGCCGCCCAAGCGGAGTGACGCAGCGAGAGTGAACGCAGGCCATTGGATTTTGCACCATGCACACAGCCATCGATCAACCAGATCGAAGTCACCATGGTGATGAAGAGCGCAGGGAATACGTCGAGCGGAGGAAGTGCAGCAGCTCCCGCTGCACCAGCCAGAAAACCAATCGCGCGCCGACGCCAACCCCAAGACAAAAGAATGCGGTCAGCAAAAGTCATGAAATCATCTTCTCAAGGACAGAATCACCCGCTCTGGGCAGCCCCGATCCTGCGTAAACGGATTTTCTTCACGCGTCGCGGGTCTGCATCGAGAATCTCGCATTCTTGCGTGTCAGAAATACGCACGATCTCGCCCCGCGCCGGAACATGGCCCGCCAAGGTCGTCACAAGGCCGGCAATCGTGTCGATGGCCTCGAGCACTTCAGGCTCCAGCTCTTCAACAAGAAGCGGACTGCCGAGCGCCTCGCCCACCTCGTCCAGACTGGCGCGGGCATCGAGGATCAGGCTGCCATCGGCAGCGGTCTCGATCTGCGGCGTCTCATCAAGATCATGTTCGTCTTCGATATCGCCGACGATAGTTTCGACAATATCTTCAATAGAAACAAGACCATCTGTACCGCCGTACTCGTCAATGACAAGGGCGATATGGGTGCGGGTGGCCTGCATTTTCACCAGCAAATCGAGCGCTGGCATGGACGGCGGGGCGAAGAGTACGGGGCGGAAGATGTCTGCGCGGGCCAGAGGGGCCGCCAAATCGAGCCGCCCAAGCCCCGCGAGTTTCACCACTTCTACTTTATCATTCAATGAGTTAGATGTTGATGGGCGGAGCGTTTGCCGGCCGCTTTCGGCCGCTCTTGCGAGATAATCCACAAAGTCGCGGATATGGACCATGCCGCGCGGGTCATCGAGCGTATCGCCATAGACGGGAATGCGGGAATGGCCCGCCGTGCGGAAGACCGAGAGGGCCTCGCCCACGGTCGCCTGAATATGCAGGCTGACGATATCAGTGCGCGGCACCATCACATCGGCCACGCGCAGGTCATGCAGATTGAGCACATTTTTCAGCAGCAGGCGTTCTTGCGGGGAAATATCGGCCCGCGTGTCGGCCTCATCGAGCGCATCCTCGATATCCTCGCGGACGGAGGCGCCCTGAAAGCCAAAAAGAGCGCGCAGCCTTTCGAAAAGGCCTGGTCTGTCGCCACCTGTGGCGGATGTTTCAGAGGTACTCATCGCTCCCGCATATCCAGCTCACCCATCGCATAGGGGTCGGCAATGCCAAGCTCCCCCAGAATGCGAATCTCCAATGCCTCCATCTCTTCTGCCTCCTCATCGGTCTCGTGATCGAAACCGACCAGATGCAGAAATCCATGGGCGATCATGTGAGCAACATGATCAGGCAGACTCTTGCCCTCCTCAGCCGCCTCGCGGACGACCGTCTCATAGGCCACCGCAATATCACCTACTACGGGCAATCTTGCGAGGGCCTCTTTCGGCGCAGCTGGGAAGGAGAGAACATTGGTCGGCTTGTCGAGGCCGCGCCACTCTTTGTTGATCTCCTGAATATGCGCATCATCGCACATCAAGACGCTGACTTCGGCGCCGTCCATCAGCGGCACACCGCACAGAGTCTCGGCCTTGACCAGAACGCGCTCAACGAGCGCCTCAAGCTCAGGCTGGGCCTGCCAGCCCTGCGCTTCAATCAGCATGGATAAAGACACAGCCATGTCAGGGCGCCGCCTTGCCCTCGTAAGCATCCACGATGCGCCGCACGAGATCATGACGCACGACATCGGCGCCGGTAAAGCGCACATGACCGATGCCCTCAAGCCCCGTCAGCAATGACACTGCTTCGCTCAAACCTGACTTCTGACCGGGGGGCAAATCGGTTTGCGTGGGATCACCCGTGATGATCATGCGCGAGCCTTCGCCCAAACGCGTCAGAAACATTTTCATCTGCATCGAAGTTGCATTCTGCGCCTCGTCAAGCAAGACG
This sequence comes from Beijerinckiaceae bacterium, assembly GCA_947454485.1. Taxonomy (GTDB): domain Bacteria; phylum Pseudomonadota; class Alphaproteobacteria; order Rhizobiales; family Beijerinckiaceae; genus Terripilifer. Next base: position 328,836 of record CANGJJ010000002.1, on the reverse strand, counting down.
CAGGCGCTGGTCAAAGTGCGACCGCGCATGAAGGCAAGAGGCGCGACTTCAATCATGCCCGTCTGCAATCCGCGCTCAACGATACGCCCATCCATGAAGTCATAGAGCGCATCATAAATGGGCCGCAGATAGGGATCGACTTTCTCGCGCATATCGCCGGGCAAGAAGCCGAGCCGCTCGCCCGCCTCCACCGCAGGGCGCGAGAGAATCAAACGCTCAACCACGCCTTGCTCGAGCAAAGACACAGCATGTCCCACCGCCAGCCATGTCTTGCCGGTTCCCGCAGGGCCTTCGGCAAACACAAGTTCATGGCGCTTCAACAAGCGCAGATAGAGATCTTGCGCGGCATTGCGCGCGCGCACAGCTCCGCGCTTGCGTGTGCCAATCTGATCGAAAGAGGCACGCGGGCCTTCTTCCTTGTCTTTGTCTTTTGGAAAGAGCGAGCCTTGCAAGACGCCCTCTTCCAGAGCGCCATCGACATCGCCCAGAGTCACACTATGGCCGCGCCGTCCCAGCTCATAGAGACTTTCCAAAACACGCCGCGCCTGTTCGCAAGCCTCAGATGTGCCTTTGATCGTCACATGATTGCCATTGGCATTGGCAGACACATCCAGCCGACGTTCGATCTTGGCGATATTTTGGTCATAGAGCCCAAAGACATTGGACGCGATGCGATTGTCTTCGAAGGCGAGCGTGATCTCGCTGGCATCGGCATTGCGATCTGTGCGCAAGCGGGGCGGTTCGGGACGGGTCTGGGATGGTGACCTCAAGAAGCGACCTCCTGCGGGGTTTCGAGCAAACGCCCATAGAGCGAATTCGAACCGACTTCGATGATACGCACCTTTGCGACTTCGCCAATGAGCGATGCGGGTCCATCCACATGAACGGGCTGCAGCCACGGGCTCTTGCCGCCAATCTGTCCGGGGTGACGACCAGGCTTTTCAAAGAGCACATCCACATCACGGCCAAGCGTGGCCGCGTTAAAGGCATGGCGCTGCGTATCGACCAGCTGCTGCAAACGCGCGAGGCGCTCGACCTTCACCTCGTCAGAGACTTGCTCGGCAAGCTGCGCGGCAGGCGTGCCGGGGCGCGCGGAATATTTGAAGAAATAGGAGAAGGCGAAAGTCACCTCCTCAACAAGCTTCAACGTCTCTTTGAACTCAGCTTCGGTCTCGCCGGGAAAGCCGACGATGAAATCAGAGGACAGCGCCATATCGGGTCGGGCCTTGCGCACCTTCTCGATGAGACGGATGTAATCAGCCGCCGTATGTTTGCGGTTCATCTCTGCCAGAATGCGATCTGAACCTGCCTGCACCGGCAGATGCAAGAAGGGCATCAACTGAGGCAAATCACGATGCGCTGCAATCAGATCATCGCTCATATCGCGCGGATGCGACGTCATGTAGCGGATGCGCGCAATGCTGGGCATTTGCGCAATGCGCTCGGCCAATTTCGCCAGCGACCATATGCGTCCATCAGGCCCCTCGCCATGATAGCCATTCACATTCTGCCCGAGCAAAGTCACTTCGCGCACACCTGAGGCTGTGAGCCGTTCCACTTCTTTCAGGATCTGCGTGACAGGGCGCGACAGTTCAGCGCCGCGCGTATAAGGCACAACGCAGAAAGTGCAGAATTTATCGCAGCCTTCTTGCACAGTCACAAAGGCGGTGAGACCACGCGAGCGAATACGCTCCGGCGCAGGATCAGCCAAAAATTCGAATTTGTCTTCGATCGGAAAATCCGTATCGACCACGCCAGCGCCATTGCCCGTACGCGCCAGCAATTCGGGCAAACGGTGATAGCTTTGCGGACCAACAACTAGATCGACCGCTTTTTCGCGGCGTAGAATCTCAGCCCCTTCAGCCTGCGCAACGCAACCTGCCACCGTGATCTTGGTCTGTTTGCCCGCTGCAAGGCGCTCTTGTTTCAGAACTCTGATTTTGCCGAGTTCCGAGAAAACTTTTTCGGAGGCATGTTCGCGAATATGGCAGGTGTTGAGGACAACGAGATCGGCATCTTCGATGGCTTGCGTTTCAGCATAGCCTTCTTTCGCAAGCACATCGGTCATGCGCGTCGCGTCATAGGCATTCATCTGACAGCCGTAAGATTTCACGAATACTTTTTTCGTGGGCTCGGGCTGAGCGGTGGCAGAAATCGTGTCGTCCTTGACCAGCAAAATGGCAAACCTCTGAAAGCCTGATTGCGCTGGTTACAGTTTATCAGACCTTTTGCATCAGCGCAGGAAAAGTGACGCTCAGCTGACCAGCTGCGCACGGCGCAAGATCAAGGCCGAGCTGGGCGGCCCATCGGGGCGCGCATAATAGGCTTTGCGCTCGCCAACTTTCTCAAAGCCATAGCGGGCATAGAGCGCGAGAGCTGCTGGATTGTCCGCCGCCACTTCCAAAAAGACTTCCACCACACCCAAATCCTGCAAGGCTTTGAGCTGGGCATCGAGAAGAGCCGCGCCCAGCCCTGCTTTGCGGCGCGCGGCGTCAATCACGATGGTCAAGATCTCAGCTTCGCTGGCCGCATGGCGCGCCATGGAGAAGCCCAGCACCTCTCGCCCCGCCGAATCGAGCGCGACATGGGCCAGAACGGTGGAATCAGCGGCCAGATTGGCGATTTCGCTCGCCGACCAACCGCGATGAAAGGCACCGGCATGGAGCTTGGCGCAAGCGGGCGCATGATCGCTCGACAGGCGGCGGATCAAAGGCGGGGCGGGCTTGGCCGAAAAAGGCCACATCAGGCCCGGCCCGACAAAAAGGGCGCTGGCGGCTTCACATCCGGCGGCTTGATATAGAGCGGGGTCGGGGGGGCTGCCGCCGGGTCTGCCAAGGCACCCAAGCGGGCCACAAAATCAATATTGGGGGCGAGGGTCTCGCCCTCGATCTGCACGTCGATATGGCGCGCCGCCCCTTTGAGAGCCAGCATAGACGCCGCCGAGCCCGTGACGCGGATCAGCCCAAAGCCCAGTTTGTCGAAGACCTCATCAAGCGGCAGGACGCAGGGCGCCAGCAGAACCGAGCCATTGGGCGTTACCGCCTGCACATAGACCTGCCCATGGCGGGCATCGATGGCCGAGACAATCGTCCCGGGCTTGGGGGTGAGGACCAAAGGGGCTGCAAAGGCCGACAGGGTCGAGACACCCACCACCGGAATTTTGAGAGCGAGGCCAAAGGCGCGCGCCGCCGACAGCGCCATGCGGATGCCGGTGAAAGAGCCCGGCCCCACTGTGACGGCAATCCGGTCCAGCGAGGCAAAGCCGCCCTCAACCTGATCCATCACCCGATGGATCAAGGGCAGAAGCGCCTCGGCATGGCCGCGCTCCATAGGGACAGTCTCACCAACGAGCCGCATCTGGGTGCTCGCGTCATAAACGCAGGCCGACACCGCCGGGAGCGCTGTATCAAGCGCCAGAATTTTCATGCGCGCATATGAACCGAGCTTGGGTGAATGGGCAAGGGAATCCCGGCCCAAGTTGTTGCGACAGAAATAGAAAGCGAAATGTGGCCCCAGCTTCCAAAAAGCCACGTTTTTCTTGCGTTTTTTGTTACTGAATGCTACAAAACACCAGCAGTCCACTGCGCTTTGAAAAATCTGACGAGCTCAGAAGAACGGCGTGACCGTAGCCTTAGGGCGTAGAAGCGTGGGGACTGCTTTTTCACCTCGGGCGCATATTCCAGACCGTAAAATCGGTTCTGTGAAATTCTGTATCGCGCTCAAAATCGGCCAGGCCACTCAATCTTAAAACCCTCTTGGCGATTTCTTTTTTTGAGACTCGCCCATCTGGAGACAGGTGCCTGCCATTTCGGGCGGCGCAGACTGCTCCCAAGATCACGTCGTTCAATTGCAATATATCGCATTGCTTTGAGTCATAAGGTTGAATGACTTTATATGGCTGGCTGAAGTTTCGATGGTCTCTGGCAGCTGCGGCATTAAGCATTCGCCTCAAACTCTCGACGCCTGTGCTGCTATTGCGCTGATCCATCCTGATAAACAAAGAACCGCGCGCACCATAATATTTGCCGACCTTTTGGTGCATGAGCTGATAAAATAATTTCGACAACCCAACATCGCCATCGCCGCCATTATATTTGGCGTGCTTCCATGCGGAATTGTCGAAAACGAGGCAGTGAAAATTGCACAGACCCTCATTTTTCAAATCAAAAAATAGATCTGTAAAGGCCTCATAGGCTTCGATTTTTTGATCAGAAATCCGCGTCCATTTCAGCTCTTTCGTCATCTGAAAAACGCTGCGAAACTCGGCTATTCTGGACAACACAATTGCAGCTGCTGCCCGCTCAATCGCAAGACCGCCAACCAGCAGATAACGACCTGTTGTCGTGCCGGATTCATCGCAAAAGAATGCGACATCTTGATCGAAGAAACTCATAAAAAACTGCCGACGATGACTGCTAATATGCACTCACCTTATCGGCAGTTTCTCTAAAGGCAATGAAGCTCAGATCTGCTCCACCGACTGCACTTCGGGCAGATAATGGCGGAAGAGATTTTGGATGCCGCTTTTCAGCGTAGCGGTCGAGGACGGGCAGCCCGAGCAAGCGCCCTTCATGGCCAGATAGACGATGCCGTCCTTATAGCCACGGAAAGTGATGTCGCCGCCATCGCTGGCAACCGCCGGGCGGATGCGCGATTCCAGCAGCTCCTTGATCGTGGCCACCGTATCGGCATGGGCCTCATCGAAAAACTCATCGCTCGTATCGCTCGCACCCGTATCCTCACCCACCAGAAGGGGCGCGCCCGAGGTGAAATGCTCCATGATGATGCCCAGGATCGCGGGGCGCATATGCTGCCATTCCGCATCGCCCTTGGTCACGGAGATGAAATCGGGGCCAAAAAAGACGCCTGCAACACCGGGGACGGAGAACAGGGCTTGAGCCAAAGGCGAACGGGCAGCGCCAGCGCCGTCGCGGATCTCAAGGCTCCCCTCGGCCATGACCGAGCGGCCGGGCAAGAACTTGAGCGTGGCAGGATTGGGGGTGGTTTCGGTCTGGATGAACATGGGCGGCTCCTCAGCGTCCGGTTCAAGGCCGGCGTGATCAGATCAGCATATCATAGTCAGCGCGGTCCCGTTCAACCCCGCTGTCGGGCTCAGCGCACGAAGCCCAGAATATCCTTCACCGCGCGCATATTCTCAGCCGCAATGATGCGGGCGCGGTCGGCGCCATCTTTCAGCACAGCATCAATATAAGCGTGATCCGTCTGGATGCGCTTCATCTCGGCACCAATCGGGCCAAGCTTGACCACCGCCAGATCAACAAGAGCGGCTTTGAAGCCGGAGAATTGCGCGCCACCAAATTCGCGCAGCACATCTTCCTTCGTCTTGTCGGCGAGCGCGGCATAGATGCCAACAAGATTGTCAGCTTCCGGGCGCGAGGCCAGACCTTCAAGCTCGGAGGGCAAAGCCTCAGGGTCTGTCTTGGCCTTGCGAATCTTCTGCGCAATCGCATCCGCATCATCGGACAGATTCAAACGCGAATAATCGGAGGGATCCGATTTCGACATTTTCTTTGATCCATCGCGCAAGCTCATGACGCGCGTGGCAGGACCTTGGATGAGCGGTTCAGGCTGCGGGAAGAAAGCCTCGCCAAAGCCGCAATTGGCAATGCTTTGTGCGAAGTCATTGTTGAACTTCTGCGCGATGTCGCGCGCCAATTCGAGATGCTGCTTCTGGTCTTCACCCACCGGCACATGGGTGGCGCGATAGATGAGAATATCGGCCGCCATCAAGGTGGGATAAGCGTAAAGACCGACAGAAGCGTTCTCGCGATCCTTGCCCGCCTTCTCCTTGAACTGGGTCATGCGATTGAGCCAGCCCATCCGCGCCACGCAGTTAAAGATCCAGGCGAGTTCCGCATGTTCGGCAACCTGGCTCTGGTTGAAGACGATATGCGCCTTGGGGTCGATGCCAGCTGCGATGAAGGCTGCGGTGACTTCGCGAATATTGGACTTCAGAACCGCAGGATCCTGCGCGACCGTGATCGCATGCAGATCGACCACGCAATACAGACATTCATGCGTGTTCTGCAGAGCGACGAATTTCGTGATCGCGCCGAGATAGTTTCCCAGATGCAGATTGCCGGTGGGCTGCACCCCTGAGAAAACGCGCTCGTGAAATGTGGTCATGGGACTTTGTCCTGCGGGTCAGGCGGGCCTTATCGCAACGCACGGGCGTCAAGGCAAGGCCCGGCTTGCGGGCTAAAGGATGAAGCGGCTGAGGTCAGTATTGCGGGCAAGGTCGCCGACATTCTTCTCAACAAAGCTGCCGTCGATCTCAATCCGCTCGCCCGAGCGATCAGGAGCGGAGAAGCTGATCTCGTCCAGCACCCGCTCCATGACGGTTTGCAGGCGGCGCGCGCCGATATTTTCAACCGAATTGTTCACCTGCACCGCCACCCGCGCGAGCGCGTCGATCGCATCGGACTGGAAGACGAGATCAACGCCTTCGGTGGCCATCAGGGCCACATATTGCTTGACCAGGCTCGCCTCGGTCTCGGTCAGGATGCGGCGGAAATCCTCCTCATTGAGAGGCGATAATTCCACACGGATCGGCAGGCGGCCTTGCAGCTCTGGCAGAAGGTCAGAGGGTTTTGACACATGAAAGGCGCCCGAGGCGATGAACAAAATATGGTCGGTCTTCACCGCCCCATGTTTGGTGGAGACGGTCGTGCCTTCAATGAGCGGCAAGAGATCGCGCTGCACGCCCTCGCGCGACACATCCGCGCCGCCGCGTTGTTCGCGCGCGCAGATCTTGTCGATCTCATCCAGAAAGACGATGCCATTATTCTCGACATCGCGAATGGCCTCTTGCACGACCTGATCCTGATCGAGCAGCTTCTCGCTCTCATCGGTCAGCAAAGGCGCAAAGGCGTCGCGCACTTTCATGCGCTTTGGTTTGCCGCGTCCACCAAAGCCCTTGCCGAAAATATCACCCAGCGAAACCGCGCTGACAGAGGTGCCCGGCATATTGGGCAATTCAAACATGGGCAGGCCGCCACCACCCCCTGATTGCAGCTCAATCTCGATCTCTTTGTCGTCCAATTCGCTGGCGCGCAATTTCTTGCGGAAGGCGTCACGCGTTGTGGCAGAGGCATTTTCGCCCACCAGCGCATCAAGAACGCGCTCTTCAGCGGCAAGCTGTGCGCGCGCCTCCACATCCTTGCGCTTGCGCTCTTTGACGAGCGCAATGCCAATCTCAACAAGATCGCGGATGATCTGTTCGACATCGCGGCCGACATAACCGACTTCGGTAAATTTCGTTGCCTCGACCTTCAAGAAAGGCGCGCCCGCAAGTTTGGCAAGACGACGCGAGATCTCTGTCTTGCCGCAGCCAGTCGGGCCGATCATCAAAATATTTTTCGGCAAGACTTCATCGCGCATCGGCCCTTGCAGCTGCAAGCGACGCCAGCGATTGCGCAGCGCAATGGCGACCGCGCGCTTGGCGAGTTTTTGTCCAACGATGAAGCGATCAAGCTCGGAGACAATTTCACGCGGCGAGAAATCGGTCATGGTCATCCTTTGCGCGGCCTAGCGCGCGTCAATGCTCTCGATGACGAGCGATGTGTTGGTGTAAACGCAGATCTCAGCTGCAATCGCCATGGAGCGACGCACAATCTCTTCAGCGTCGAGATCCATCGGCAACAAAGCGCGCGCGGCAGAGAGGGCATAATTGCCGCCAGAGCCAATCGCCATGGCCGAACCATGAGGTGTCGCTTCAGGCTCCAGCACATCGCCATTGCCGGTCAGAACAAGGCCAGTCTGCGCATCCGCCACCAGCATCATGGCCTCGAGGCGGCGCAGATAGCGGTCGGTGCGCCAGTCCTTGGCCAGCTCCACACAGGCTCTGGTCAGCTGGCCGGGATATTGGTCGAGCTTCTCCTCCAGCCGGTCAAAGAGGGTGAAAGCATCGGCCGTGGCCCCGGCAAAACCGCCGATCACGCCCTCAGCCTTGCCCAGACGGCGGACTTTGCGGGCATTGCCCTTGATCACGGTCTGGCCGAGGCTCACCTGCCCGTCGCCCCCGATAACCACCTTGCCTTGCTTGCGCACCATAAGGATCGTGGTGGCATGCCAGCTCTGCTGCTGGGCATCCTGCATCGCAATCTCCTGCTGATCAGACTGCCATCTATGAGCCGCGTGTCGATCTCTCAAGGCATCTGATCGCTGAAGGGTAGCAAAGCGGCCCTCTCCTTGCTAGAAGCCGAGGGCAACCGGAACTCTTCCCATGCGCACTGCTTCCCTCTCGCGCAAGACGCGGGAAACCGATATCTCGGTCGAGGTCACGCTCGACGGCACTGGTCAAAGCACCATCTCCACCGGAGTGGGCTTTTTCGACCATATGCTCGACCAAATCGCCCGCCATTCGCTGATCGATCTGACGATCTCGGCGAAAGGGGATCTGCATATCGACGATCACCACACGGTCGAGGATGTCGGCATCGCCTTGGGCCAGGCTTTCCGCCAGGCCATTGGCGATATGAAGGGCATCACCCGCTATGCTGATGTGCATCTGCCCATGGATGAGACCCTGACCCGTGTCGCCATCGACATTTCGGGCCGGTCTTTCCTTGTCTTTCGCACACGCTTCCACACGGACCAGATCGGCAGATTCGACACCCAATTGGTGCGCGAATTCTTCCAGGCCTTCGCCATGAATGCCGGGCTGACGCTGCATGTGGAAACGCTCTATGGCGACAATGACCATCACATCGCCGAGTCCTGCTTCAAGGGACTGGCGCGTGCGCTGCGGGCTGCGGTCGCCATCGACCCCCGCCAGAGCGACCGCGTCCCGTCCACCAAAGGCACTCTCTCGGCCTGAGGCGATCCATGACCATCTATACGGTTCACCTGCCGCAGACAGCGCGCGATGATGACACCATCGCGCGTGACCTTCGGCTTGTGCCCGAACGCGGGTCGTTTCTGGCTTTTATCTTTAGTTTTCTGTGGCTTATGACCAAGGGAGCCTGGCTCGCCGCGCTGGCTTGGCTGGCTCTGAGCGCGCTGGTCGCCCTCTTTGTGCCCGCCATGGCTGCAGCTGCGATCCTTGTTTTGCTGCAGTTGCTTCTGGCGCTGGAGGGCCATCAATTGGTGCGCCTGTCCCTCAGCTATGGCCGCTGGCGCATGGTTGATGTGGTCCAGGCTGCAAGCTTTGATGAGGCCGAGCGGATCGCGCTCAGCCGTCTCATTTCGCGCAGCACCGCCGCGCCCAGCCTCTCACCAGCCCAGCGCCTCCCGGTCGCCGATTTTGGCCTCTTTCCCGGCACGGGGGCATGGCGATGACGACGGCCATCATCGATTACGGCTCTGGCAATCTCCATTCGGCCAAAAAGGCCTTTGAGCTGGCCACCCAGCAGGCGGGCCTCAGCGAGACGATCACGCTCACCAGCGATCCTGAAATTGTGCGCAAGGCCGACCGTGTGGTTCTGCCGGGCGTGGGCGCTTTTGCCGACTGCCGGCGCGGTCTGGATGATATCGCGGGCATGATTGAGGCCATGCGTGAGGCCGTGTTCAAAAACGGCCGTCCGTTTCTTGGTATTTGCGTGGGGATGCAACTACTTGCGACACGCGGCCTCGAACATCAGGTCACAGAGGGTCTTGATTGGATCAGCGGCGATGTGCAGCCCATTGCCCCCGCCGACCCCAGCCTCAAAGTGCCGCATATGGGCTGGAACACGCTGGATGCGTCGCAGACCCATCCCCTGCTCGCCGGCATTGCGACCGGCGACAAGGGGCTGCATGCCTATTTCGTTCATTCCTATGAACTCAAAGCCACCCGCTCGAGCGATATCATCGCGCACACCAATTATGGTGGGCCGGTGGTGGCTGTGGTTGGCCGCGACACAATCGTGGGCACGCAATTTCATCCAGAGAAAAGCCAGAAGCTTGGCTTGGCTCTGATCGCCAATTTCATGAGGTGGACCCCGTGATCCTGTTTCCCGCCATTGATCTGAAAGAAGGCGAATGCGTCCGGCTTATTCACGGCGACATGGCGCAAGCGACCGTCTTCAATACGGATCCGGCGGCGCAGGCCGCGACCTTTGAAGCGCAGGGCTTTGACTATCTGCATGTCGTCGATCTCGACGGCGCTTTTGCCGGCAAGCCGATGAATGCCCGCGCGGTCGAGTCCATTCTCGCCAAGGTCAAAATGCCCGTGCAGCTGGGTGGCGGCATTCGCGACATGCGCACGATTGAAGGCTGGCTGTCGAAAGGCGTCTCGCGCGTCATCATCGGCACGGCGGCTGTGAAAGATCCTGATCTTGTGCGCGAGGCGGCGCGCCTCAATCCCGGCCGTATCGCGGTGGGCATTGATGCACGCGATGGGCTGGTGGCAGTTGAGGGCTGGGCGAAGGTCTCGCAGGTGACTGCGATTGAACTTGGCAAGCGCTTCGAAGATGCGGGCGTCGCTGCCATCATCTACACCGATATTTCGCGCGATGGCGTGCTGAAGGGTCTCAATATTGAGTCCACTCTGGCGCTGGCCGATGCGCTCTCCATTCCCGTCATCGCGTCAGGCGGTCTTGCCTCGCTCGATGATATTCGCCGCTTGCTGCAGCCTGATTGCGCCAAGCTCGCAGGCGCGATCACCGGCCGCGCGCTCTATGATGGGCGACTTGATCCGGCTGAAGCGCTGGCTTTGATCAAAGCTTCGCGGAGTGAATCGCGTGCTTAAATGCCGTGTGATCCCCTGCCTCGATGTCAAAGACGGACGCGTCGTCAAAGGCGTGAATTTCGTGGATTTGCGCGATGCAGGCGATCCGGTTGAGAGCGCCATTGCTTATGACCGCGCGGGTGCGGATGAATTGTGCTTCCTCGACATCACCGCGAGCCATGAAAATCGCGGCATCATTCTGGATGTCGTCAGCCGCACGGCTGAAGCCTGTTTCATGCCGCTGACGGTTGGTGGCGGTGTGCGCACGACGGACGATATTCGCAAGCTCTTGCTTGCGGGCGCCGACAAAGTGTCGATCAATACAGCGGCCGTGCATAATCGTGACTTCGTGCGCGAGGCAGCCGAGAAATTCGGCAGCCAATGTATCGTTGTTGCGATTGACGCGAAAAGCACCGGTCCCGGCAAATGGGAAATCTTCACCCATGGCGGGCGCAAGACCACCGGGCTTGATGCGATCGACTATGCACGCGAAGTCGTGGCTTTGGGCGCGGGCGAAATTCTGCTCACCTCGATGGATCGCGATGGCACCAAGTCGGGCTTTGATGTTGCCCTCACCCGTCAGGTTGCGGATGCGGTGAGCGTGCCTTTGATTGCCTCAGGCGGTGTTGGCAATCTTGATCATCTGGTGGATGGAATCCGCGAAGGCCATGCCACGGCTGTGCTCGCGGCCTCGATCTTCCATTTCGGCGAATATACGATCCGGCAAGCCAAAGACTATATGGCGAGCGCGGGTCTTCCCATGCGTCTTGATTAGGGGGCAGGCATGACCAGCTTCACTCTGGCCGATCTCGATGCCATCATCGCGGCACGTAGCGGGGCCGATGCAACCGCGTCTTATACGAAGTCATTGCTTGATGCAGGGGTCGCCCGCACGGCAAAGAAGTTTGGCGAAGAATCCGTTGAGGCTGTCATTGCCGCCATGTCAGGCGACCGTGTCGAGCTGAAAAAAGAGGCCGCCGATGTGCTCTATCACCTGCTCGTTTTGCTGCGCGCAGGCGGCGTCAGCCTTGATGAGGTTCTGGACGAGCTGAACAGCCGCACCACCCAATCGGGCCATGCGGAAAAGGCGTCGCGCAAAGCTTGAGCGCAAGACGTCAGGAGAGCAGGATGGACGAGCGCGCGACTGACGAGGAATTGTCGCCCTATCGGCACTTCAAGCGCGCCGAATGGGCAAGCCTGCGCGCGGATACGCCGCTGACACTGACCTTCGATGATCTCAGCAAATTGCAATCCATGAATGATCCGATCTCGCTGGAAGAAGTGATCGAGATCTATCTGCCCCTCTCGCGTCTGCTCGCCCTTTATGTTGCGGCAACGCAAGGCCTGTTCAAAGCTACGCAGCGCTTTCTGGGCGCAGAAGATGGCAAAGTTCCTTATATTATCGGCATTGCCGGTTCAGTCGCCGTGGGCAAATCAACCACCGCGCGCGTGCTCAAAGCTTTGTTGTCGCGTTGGCCCAATACGCCGAAGGTTGATCTCATCACCACCGATGGTTTCTTGCTGCCGAATTCTGTTTTGCAGCGCGAAGGCTTGATGGAGAAGAAGGGCTTTCCCGAAAGCTATGATGGCGCGGCGCTCATCCGCTTTCTCACGGATGTGAAAGCAGGCAAGCAAAGGGTCGAAGCACCGGTCTATTCCCATCTCGTCTATGACGTGGTGAAGGGTGAATCGGTTGTTGTCGACCGCCCTGACATTCTCATCGTTGAGGGATTGAATGTCTTGCTGCCGAACAAGCTTGGCAGCAAACTGCCCTTCGTGTCGGACTTCTTTGACTTCTCAGTCTATCTCGACGCCGATGATGATGATCTGGAGAGTTGGTATATCAAGCGCTTCATGCGTCTGCGCGAAACAGCCTTCCGCGATCCGCGCAGCTTCTTCCGCAATTATGCCTCGCTGAGTGATTCTGAAGCGGTTGAGACCGCGCGCTCAATTTGGCAGCGCATCAATCTGCGCAATTTACATGAGAATATTTTGCCGACGCGCGCACGCGCCGGCCTTGTGTTGACGAAGGGCTCTGCTCATCGCATCGAGCAGGTCGCCCTTCGCAAGCTCTGATCAGAGCAAACCATTCTGCTGCGCAAGATCGCGCAGATTGGCTTCGGGTCGTGCACCATAATGCTGGATGACTTCGGACGCAGCGAGCGCACCCATACGCGCGCAGGTGACAAGATCTGCATCGCGCGTGAGACCGGCGAGGAAGCCCGCCGCAAACAAATCGCCCGCGCCTGTTGTGTCCACCAGCTTCTCAATCGGGAAGGCGGGAACAGCATGGGTCTCTTCACGCGTCACGACCATGGAGCCATGTTCTGAGCGCGTCACGATCCCCAGCACGCCTTCATCACGCAAAGCTGCAAGCGCCGTGTCGAAATCAGCGGTCTGATAGAGCGAGCGCAGCTCATGCTGATTGGCGAAGACGATATCGACCGTCTTCTTGCGAATGAGGCCCAAAAATTCATCGCGGTAGCGATCAACGCAGAACGGATCTGACAAAGTGAGCGCAACCTGACGGCCAGCGGCATGGGCAATGGCCGCAGCCTTCACGAAAGCTTCTTTCGCGGCCGGCGGATCCCACAGATAGCCTTCGAGATAAGTAATGGCCGAGGCCTGAACGGTTGCCTCGTCCACATCATCGGGGCCGAGCTTCTGGCAGGCGCCGAGATAGGTGTTCATCGTGCGCTCGCCATCGGGCGTGACGAGAACGAGGCAGCGCGCGGTCGAGGGACCATCCTGCGCAGCGCTGGTGGGGAAGTGAATGCCCATGGCGCGAATGTCATGAGCAAAGGCATGGCCGGTCTCATCCGCGCGCACCTTGCCAATGAAGGCCGCCTTGGAGCCAAAAGACGCCAGACCCACAATCGTATTGGCAGCTGAGCCGCCCGAGAAGACGCTGGCCTGACCCATGCTCGCATAGAGGCTTTCAGCGCGTGGCTCGTCGATGAGCATCATCGAGCCTTTGTTGAGATTCTCTTTGGCGAGAAAATCATCATCGGCGCGGGCGATCACGTCCACAATGGCGTTACCGAGGCCCAGAACGTCATACTGCCTGCTCGACATGGGATGCTCCTTCAAAAACAGTGGCCGCATGTCGCACCGGGCGAGGCAAGCCGTCAAGATCAGCACCAGATATCAGCGCTTGGGGACTTTGGCGCGGCGCTTCTCCAGCACCTCATTCATCGTGGCAATCTCCTCGGGGGAGAGTTCACCAATCTGCCGCGCCAGCCGATTGGCAAAGCGCGTCGTCGCAGGTGCCAGACCGGATGTATCGACCGTGATGCGCGGGTCAGACTCCTGCGCGAGGCGCTCCAGCTCCTCAGCCTCATCCCAGATCACATTGAAGAAGGTGATGATGCGCTGGACGAGATACCAGGTCGGCGTGCCGCGTCGCCCATGTTCGAGCGCCGAGAGGTAAGCCGCCGAAACGCCGATGGCGGCCGCCATATCTTTCAAAGTCACATCGCGGGCGGCGCGCAATTCGCGCAGCTTGCTGCCAAAGGGTGTCATAGATCTCCCCTTTGGCTTGGCCGGTCAGGTCGACGGATGCGCACATAAAGAGCGCCTGCCCCGCCGTGATGATGCACCGCCTCTTCAAAGCCCACGACCACGCCGCGCAATTCTGGCGCGCGCAACCATTGGGGGACTTGGCGGCGCAGCACACCGCTTTCGGCAATCTCATCACGCGACATGGTCTTGCCCTTGCCGGTGATGATGAGGACGACCCGTGCGCCGCTGGCTTGGGCCTGAAACAGAAAATTGCGCAGGGCCGAATGGGCCTGCGGCTGATAGAGGCCGTGCAGATCCATCACCGCATCTACATCAACACGCCCGCGCGACAGGCGTTGCTTCAGCCGCCGCTCAAAAGGCGACAGGGGCGTCAGGCCTTTGGGCGCTGTGCTCGACGGTGGCACATAGTCAGGCACGACACTGCGGATCGGTGTTGGCGCGGGCTTTACCGTCTCGCTCGCAGTGGCAGCGGGCGCGTCAGCGACAACAGGCGTACGTCGTCCGGCGAAGGGCGCAACGGTCTGCGTCACCTGCCGCCAAAGATCGATCTCGTCGCGCGACAAATCGCGGTGGCGCGATGATCGCCGGTGATGATCCGCCTGTTTCATGAGGATCAGGAATCCGACTTCGGCAGGAGAATGTAAAGACCCCCGCCATGACGGATATGTCCGGCGCGTGTGCCCGCCTCATCGCCCGAGCCCATAAATAGATCAAGCCGCGCGGGGCCGACAATGGCCGAGCCCGTATCTTGGCCGATCACCAGCCGCGTGAAAGGCGCGGTCTGTCCCTGCGCATCGGGAATTTGCGCATCAACAAAGACTGGCAATCCATAGGGCCATATAGTGCGGTCCATGGCGATGGAGCGCAGCGGCGTCAGTGGAACACCGCCACCACCGATGGGACCAATCGCGCGATCAGCTGAGCCATCGAGTGTGAAGAAGACATAAGATTTGTTGCGATGAAGCAGGGCGCGGCCGCGCTCGCCTTGCTGCTGACCATGGTCGCGCACCCATTGTTTCAAGCGCGCAAGTGACATGTCTGCGGGCGCAATCTCGCCCTCTTCGATCAAGATGCGACCAATGCTCGTATAGGGCGCGCCATTACGGCCCGCATAAGTCAGGCGCATGCGTCGTCCATCTGGCAGATCAACCGCCGCTGAACCTTGCACCTGTATCATGAAAACTTCGATGGCATCGCGCAGCCACACAAGAGGTGTAAAACGCGCTGCACCCACGGCATCAATCTCCGCGCGGCTTGGATAGGGCGTGATAGAGTCGAGATCTTGCGGGCGCGCAAATACGGGTTCTGTGAAATCAGCGTTGCGCGTCAATGAGCCTTGCACAACAGGCTCATAATAGCCGGTGAAGAAGGGTGGATGTTGCGAGCCATTGTCTTCGAATTGATACAGATCGAACTGCGATTCGAAAAAGGCTCTGGCGCTGTCTTGCGTGGTCACATCAGCGACAAGAGCCTTTTCGCAGACGCGTCTGAGATCATCAGGCGTTGGGAGAGCGGCGCGCAATTCGTTGCTGCGTGCACTCATGAAACGGGCTGATCGCACAAAGGTCTGGAAGGCTGCAAGCAGATCATCGTCTGCAAAAGCTGGTACTGCGCCAAATTCAGTTTGGCGCAATACCAATTCACCTTGCGTGGCTGCCTCGCCAGCGCGGAGCTGTCGCAGCGGCCAGCGCGTCGACATGATCAGTGCGCCGCTTCCGTGGCGACAAGCTTCCAATTAGGATTGGAAGCGCCAGCTTCGCGCGCGAAAGTCCACACATCGACCACTTCAACAATGCGGTCTGAATTGCCATCAACCACTTCATCGTCAGCATTGCGGGTGACAGTGATGATCTTCGAGGTGAAGCGCATGGTGATCTGGGCAATACGGCCACGCAGATGCGCATCCGCGATCTGGGCGCCATCCACCGACACGAAAGTCGTGTCGACTTTTTCACCACGCGCAACGCGTGTGTTGATCGCATTGGAGAAGCTGTCGAAGACATCGCTCGCCAGCAAATCCTTCAGCGCATCTTTGTCGCCCTTGGCAAAAGCCAGAACGATCATTTCATAGGCTGCGCGCGCGCCGCCCACAAAGCCCTTGCCGGAGAATTGCGGATCGGCAGCAGCGATGGCCTCAAGACCTTCAATGGCCGAGGCATCGGCCAATTTGCTCCAGCGCTGCTCAGGCGTCTGCGGCTCTTCATATTGCGCAGCTCCGGGCAGGCGAATCACATTGTCCCCGCCCTCGGGGGCTGTGGGGGGCGCGGGGCGCTCGAAAGGATTGAAGGGCGGGCGCTCCTCACCGGTGCGCGTGCCCAGGATAGAGCGAAGCTTAAAAAGGACGAAAATCGCCAAAGCGGCAAAAATAATCGTCGTCGGGTCAAAAGCGTCCTGCATCACGGTCCCTGTCAGGCTCTGGCCGGGGTCGGCGGGTCATCTCTATGTGGCCCTTGTTCGCGCAAGATGCAAAGGGTCCCTGCGAAGGTTGCGACCTCTTCGCCTTGTTCAGGGCCGCGCTTCCGTGATACCTCCCCCTTCTGAGAGGCCCCGGGACAATCGGCGGCGAACTGGCTTTCGGAGACAAATAAGATGAGCGACATCGAGAACGGGGCCAATAATGAGGGCGCACCGCAGTTCAATGTGCTGGCCCAATATATCAAGGATCTCTCTTTCGAGAATCCCAATGCCCCCCGTTCGCTGGCTCAGCAGGAGCAGCCCCCGCAGATCAGCGTTCAAGTGAATGTGAACCCGCGCCCCCTCGCGGAGGGCGATTTCGAGGTCGAATTGCTGCTGGAAGGCACCGCCCAGACCGGCGACCTCATTCACTTCCGCTTCGAGCTGAACTTTGCCGGCATCTTCCGCCTGCGCAATATTCCCGAGAATGAGATCGCCCCGATCGTCATGATCGAAGGCCCGCGTCTGCTCTTCCCCTTCGCCCGCCAGATCATTGCTGATTGCGTGCGCAATGGCGGCTTCCCGCCCCTGCTGCTCGATCCGGTGGATTTCGTCGGTCTCTATCGCCAGCGCGTCGCGCAGGTGCAGGCCGAACAGGGCGCACAGCCCAACTAAGGCTTACTCCGGGCGCGGCTCATCTGTGATGTAGTCGCGCCAGACGGCCTTATCGCCCAGCTTGCCCAGAAACTGTGCATGGGCCTCGACCTCAGCCGGACTGAGCAAAGCCTCTAATGGCACAGAACGCTCGCGGCGATTTTTGATCTCGATGGATTGGGAGACCTGCGTCTCCTCGGCGAGAATCAAAGTCGCCTGACGCCCGCCCATCAGCTCGGCATAGACCTCTGCCAAAATCTCAGCATCGAGCAGCGCGCCATGTTTGGTGCGCCGCGAACTGTCGATCTTGTAGCGTGCGCAAAGCGCATCGAGTGAATTACTGGCACCGGGATGTTTGCGGCGCGCATAAGTGAGCGTGTCAAACGCCCGTTCAGCGGGCAGGGCGGGCTGGCCGAGTTTTTTCAATTCCGCATTGAGAAATTTCATATCGAATTCGGCATTGTGGATCACAAGCCGATCCGAACCGATGAAATCGAGAAATTGCTGCGCCACATCTTTAAAGAGCGGCTTGTCTTTCAAAAACTCGGTCGAGAGGCCGTGAACTTTGAAAGCCTCATCAGGCACATCACGTTCGGGATTGATATAGACGTGAAAATGCTCGCCGGTCGCGATGTAATTGAGAACTTCGACACACCCAATTTCAACGATACGATCGCCCGTATTGGGATCAAGCCCCGTCGTTTCCGTGTCGAGAATGATTTCACGCATGATGGCCTGTTGGTCCCAGATAAGCGACCGCTCGCAAAAGTTGATCAACATCGCGGGCGGCTGCATCCAATCCCCGGCTCGTATCGATGATGAAATGCGCGCGGCGGCGCTTTTCCGAGTCAGGCATTTGCCGCGCCACTATGGCCTCGAAGCGCTCCGGCGTCATCCCGGGCCGTGCCAAAACGCGAGACTTTTGCACGGTTTCCGGCGCGCTGACGACGACTATCGCATCAACGAGATTGCAAGCGCCCACTTCGAACAACAAAGGAATATCGAGCACCGCGACCCCAGCCCCGTTCTTGCGCGCGGCCTCCAAAAAAGCATCACGCTCGCGCGCCACAAGGGGATGAACAATGGCTTCGAGTTGCTGCATGGCAGCTGGATTGCCAAGCACGGTCTGCGAGAGTTTCGCGCGGTCCACCACGCCCTCACTCACCACGCCGGGGAAGGCCGCCTCGATCAAAGGCACGGCCTTGCCACGATAGAGCTCATGGACACAGGCATCAGAATCATGAACGGGAATGCCGCGCGCGCGAAACAAATCAGCCGTTGCTGATTTGCCCATGCCAATCGAACCAGTGAGACCGAGGATCACCATATCAGCCTCGCAACATCTTCAGGGCGCGCAACTCACTCAACAGCGCAAGTAAAGGCAGGCCCATAATGGTCGCATGATGGCCTTGTATATCGGCAAACAAATGCTGTCCGAGCCCTTCGATCTGATAAGCGCCCACACTGCCAAGCACCACATCCCCCGCCGCCATCAAATAGGCCTCGATGAAGGCCTCGTCCAAGACGCGCATGGTAAGGCTTGCATGGTCCTGCATCTGCGCAACCACTTCACCATCGCGCGCCAAAATGGCCGCTGAATAAAGACGATGGGTTTTGCCGCTGAGCCAGTGCAAATGTTGTTGGGCACCCGCATAACCTTGCGGCTTGCTGAGCAGGCGCCCCTCCAGATCAAGGACCTGATCGCTGCCAAGAACCAGACGCCCCGGCCAAGCGGCACTCACCTGACAGGCTTTGGCTTTGGCCAGCTCGAGGGCCACATCAAGCGGCGTTGCGCCTGCAGCCATAAGAGGCGTTTCGAGCGCGCGTTCATCCACTTGCGGCTTGATCACCTCAAAGCTGATGCCCGAGCTTGCCAAAAGCTGCGCGCGCGCCGCGCTGCCGGAGGCCAGAACAAGAGGCGCAGGAGCAAGCCAGAGAGGAGAGAGGCTCATGAATGGGCTATGAATTTGAGGCGGTGCTCTTTGTAAAGATCAATGATGGCCGCCGCCGTCTCTTCAATCGAGCGGCGTGTCACATCAATCATCGGCCAGCCATGTTGTGCACAGAGCCTGCGCGAATGAGCAATTTCTTCGGCAACCGCTGTGCGATCCACATAGGGTGTTTCAGGATCAGCATTGAGCGCAAGCAAACGGTTCTGACGAATTTGCACAATGCGCTCAGGCGAGGCGACGAGACCAACCACCAAGGGATTACGCACACTCTGCACATTGGTGGGCAAATCGACTCCCGGAACGAGCGGGATATTCGCGGTCTTGATTCCGCGATTGGCGAGATAAATGCTGGTGGGTGTTTTTGACGTGCGACTCACACCCAGCAAAAGCACATCAGCATCTTCAAGATTATCGGGCTGCTGACCATCGTCATGCATCATGGTGAAATTCAACGCATCAATGCGTTTGAAATATTCGGCATTCAACATGTGCTGTGCGCCGGGACGCGATGTTGATGATGTGCCCAGATAAGATTTGAAAAGATCGAAGATCGGCGCCAACACAGACAGGCAGGGACTGCCCATTTCTTTACAGGCATCTTGCAAACGATCAGTCAATTCTGGATCAACAAGCGTATAAAGAACGATGCCTGGAGCCGTCTCTATCTCTGCAATCGCACGGTCAAGCTGTGTTCTGGAGCGAACGAGTGGATAGACATGTTCGATCGAGGCGACACCTTGATATTGTGCGGCCACCGCGCGGCTCACCGCAATGAGGGTTTCGCCGGTCGCATCCGAAACCAGATGAAGGTGGAAGTAACTGCGTCCCAAGATCCCGTCCTTCAGGTTCATCCACAGAAAGTCGAGGCCTGTGGATAGACGTGGATGAGCGGAATAAGAAGCCCCCACCGGGACATTCTGTCCTGAGCTCGGTTTTTTCTCAACAAGGCTGCAGCAGGGGATAGATATTCACATGCGCCAGTGGACAGGCCGCAGCGCTGTGGACAAAGACCTCATGCTCCACAGGTCGACTTTGCTGAAGTGACAGCAAGCCAAGGGATTTTGAGCTTGTCCCCAAGGGTGAAAAGCTCAGCTGTGAATTGAGGTGCATATGTGGGTAAGGAGTCGACAGATATTGGACAATCTGTTGTGACCAGCTTGAGGGGTGCTAGAAGGAATAAATAAAGAGTCTAATCTTCTTTTCTTTTATAAGAGGCCTCGTGCCTTCACTCTGAGACAAGCCAAACGATGAGCAAAAAGTTCCTTCAGACTCTCGATGGTCAAAGCTTCGCATCACCAGCCATCTGGATGATGCGACAGGCCGGACGCTATCTTCCCGAATATCGGGCCTTGAGAGCGACAGAGCCTTCCTTTTTGGAATTCTGCTACTGTCCGCAGAAAGCCGCCGAAGTAACCCTTCAGCCCATCCGTCGCTTTGATTTTGATGCGGCTATTTTGTTCAGTGACATTCTGGTCGTGCCAGATGCTCTGGGACAAAAGGTAAGTTTTGAATCCGGTGAAGGACCTCGTCTTGATCCGATTGCCAATGCGCAGGATCTGGCCCGTCTCACTGAGATCGATATGAACAAGCTGGGCCCCGTGCTGGAGACTATCGAGCGTGTGAAAGGGGAGCTGCCCGCCGAGACAGCCTTCTTGGGCTTCTGTGGGGCTCCCTGGACCGTGGCGAGCTATATGATCGCGGGGAAGGGCACAAAGGATCAGGAGCCCGCCCGTCTCTTTGCTTATCAACATCGCGATCTGTTCGAAAAACTGATCGGCCAATTGGTCCGCGCTTCAGTGACCTATCTGGTGGCTCAGCTGAAAGCGGGCGTTGATGGTGTGCAGATTTTCGATAGTTGGTCAGGCACTTTGCCGCCTGCCGAATTTGAGCGCTGGTGCCTGAGGCCGCTGCGCGAGATCGTCGATGGTGTGCGCGCTCAAATGCCTGAGGCCCGGATCATTGCTTTTCCCCGTGGGGCCGGCGGTAGCCATCTGATTGAGGTCGCTAAAATTCCCGGCGTTCAGGCGGTGGGGCTTGATACGGCGGTAGATCCTGTTTGGGCAGCGCGTGAATTGCAGGGGATCAAGCCGGTTCAGGGCAATCTGGACCCGCTGGCTTTGGTCGCTGGTGGCGCGGCGCTGGAAGAGGCAGTCGGGCGGATTATGGGCGCCCTTGGCGGCAAGCCCTATGTCTTCAATCTGGGCCACGGGATTGTGCCACAGACGCCGATTGCTCATGTAGAACAATTGCTTAAGCTCGTTCGCAAGGCTGGGTGAGACATGCAATCGCTGCTCTGGGTCAAAGCGTTTCATGTGATCGCCATCATCTCCTGGATGGCGGGCTTGCTCTATTTACCTCGTTTGTTCGTCTATCACACGCAGGTGGAGTGTGGCTCTGGGACCTCTGAGCTGTTTAAAGTGATGGAACGGCGGCTGCTGCGCTATATCATGACCCCCGCTATGATCGCGGCCTGGATTTCAGGCCTCTATCTTGCTGTTATTTCAGGATATTTCACCGAAATCTGGTTTGATCTTAAACTGACGATGGTCATTCTGATGTCGGCGTCTCATGGTGTCATGTCGAAACATGTGCGGATGTTCGCAGCGGATGCAAATAAGAAGGACGGAAAATATTTCCGTATTTTCAATGAGTTGCCGACAATCTTGATGATCGTCATTATTATTGCTGTGGTCGTGAAACCTTTCTGAGACTTGAGCATTGTAGCTTTGCAGGCCTGTGGCCCAAGGCTTGGCCACTTGCCAAAGTGCGTGATTCGCTTTATTGCGAAGGTCCCTCCTCGCAGGTTGTGTTTAGAGCTGGCGCCGAATTTGCGCGCTTTATGAGCTGCAACACTCTCCTGTTTACTCCCCCAGTACTGCGTCCTTGACGCCAAAGGTCTATCCCCCATGCGGGAAATTAAACTTCAAGATCTCAAGCTGAAATCACCGACCGAATTGCTTGCTTTTGCGGAGGAGCATGAGGTCGAGAACGCTTCGATCATGCGCAAACAGGAATTGATGTTTGCCATCCTGAAGCAGCTCGCCAGCCGCGACATTGAAATCATCGGCGAAGGCGTCGTTGAAGTTCTGCAGGATGGCTTTGGCTTCTTGCGCTCGCCCGATGCGAATTATCTCGCCGGCCCCGACGACATCTATGTCTCGCCCTCCCAGATCCGTCGCTTTGGTCTTCGCACCGGCGATACGGTCGAGGGCTTGATCCGAAGCCCCAAAGAGGGTGAGCGCTATTTTGCCCTTCTCAAGGTCAACACGATCAATTTCGAAGATCCCGAGAAGGTGCGCCACAAGGTGCATTTCGACAATCTGACGCCGCTCTATCCCAATGAGCGGTTGAAGCTCGAGATCGAGGATCCTACGCGCAAAGATTTCTCCTCGCGCGTGATCGATGTCGTGGCACCCATCGGCAAGGGTCAGCGCGCTTTGATTGTCGCGCCGCCGCGCACGGGTAAGACTGTGTTGCTGCAGAATATCGCGCAGTCGATCACCACCAATCATCCCGAATGCTATTTGATCGTTTTGCTGATCGACGAGCGCCCGGAAGAAGTAACCGATATGCAGCGCTCGGTGAAGGGTGAGGTTGTCTCCTCGACCTTCGATGAGCCTGCCGTGCGTCACGTTCAGGTCGCCGAAATGGTCATCGAAAAGGCCAAGCGCCTGGTCGAACATGGCCGCGATGTCGTGATTCTGCTCGACTCGATCACTCGCCTCGGCCGCGCCTATAACACGGTGGTTCCGTCCTCCGGCAAGGTGTTGACCGGCGGTGTGGATGCCAATGCACTGCAGCGTCCCAAGCGCTTCTTTGGTGCGGCCCGTAATATCGAAGAGGGTGGCTCGCTCACCATCATTGCCACGGCGCTGATCGATACCGGCTCGCGCATGGACGAAGTGATCTTCGAAGAGTTCAAGGGCACGGGCAATTCGGAAATCATCCTCGACCGCAAGGTGGCCGACAAGCGCGTCTTCCCCGCGATCGACATCACCCGGTCTGGCACCCGCAAGGAAGAGCTGCTCGTGCCGCCCGATATCCTCAAGAAGATGTATGTGCTGCGCCGCATCCTCAATCCGATGGGGACGGTGGATGCCATCGAATTCCTCATGGGCAAGCTGCGCGAAACGCCCAAGGGCAATCAGACCTTCTTCGATTCCATGAATACCTGATCGGCGGCAAGCTGATCGAATCGGGTCCGTAACTGGCGGGGCGTGGTCGTAAGACTGCGCCCCGTTTCACGTGAATCACGGTCGTGTTCAGCTTCGACTCGATTCATGTCTTCAAGAGGTGTATCAGGACGCGTCTTCAGCTCTCTCGAGACGGATTGTGTCCGACACCATTTTCGCCCTTGCGAGCGGTGCTGGCCTGAGTGCCATTGCCGTCATCCGCGCCTCAGGCCCCAAGGCCGAGGATGTTTTGGCGCGTCTGTGTGGTGAGCTTCCCGAGATCCGCCGGGCGTCTTTGCGCAAGATCCGAGACCCACGAAATGGGGCCTTGCTCGATGAGGCCTTGGTGCTTCGATTCGGGGCCGGTGCGAGCTTTACCGGAGAGCCGAGCTTTGAACTGCAGCTTCATGGCGGGCGAGCGGTGGTCGAGGGCGTTCTCTGCGCGCTTGGCTCCTGCGAGCAGTGCCGGATGGCGGAGCCGGGGGAGTTTGCTCGCCGTGCATTTTTGAACGGTCGGCTTGATCTGACCGCGGCCGAAGGTCTCGCCGATCTCATTGAGGCGCGCACTTCAGCTCAGCGCGATCAGGCTCTGGTTCTGGCCGGTGGCCAGCTGCGGGATCAGGCGCAAGGCTGGCGGGCAGATCTGCTCGAATTGCAGGCGCAGCTTGAAGCCGAGATCGACTTTTCCGATGAGGGCGATGTTCCCGCTGAAGTGACGCTTGGCTTTGAGACCAAGGTCGCCGCCTTGCGCGCTTCAATGCAGGCCGCTCTGACGGATGGTCGCCGGGGCGAGGTTCTGCGGGAAGGTTTCATTGTCGTTCTGGCGGGTCGACCCAATGCAGGCAAGTCCTCCTTGATGAATAGCCTGTCGCGGCGCGACGTCGCCATCGTCTCAGCGACGCCGGGGACCACGCGTGATGTGATCGAAGTATCGCTGGATCTCGATGGATTGCCGGTTGTGCTGGTCGATACGGCGGGTCTGCGTGAGGCATGCGATGAGGTCGAGCTTGAGGGGATTCGCCGGGCTCAGGCACGTGCTGCGAGTGCTGACCTGGTGCTCTGGCTTGTTGCTCCTGACGAGGACGGGCAGGAGCCAGATTTTGAGGGTGTTCCGGTCTGGCGCATCAGGACCAAGAGCGATCTTGGCGGGTTCGATTCACATACGGAACAGTGCATCTCGATCAGGACAGGCGAGGGGATTGCTGAGCTTCTCGACAAGGTCTGCGCCTTCGCGCGTGATACTCTGCGTCCGCAGGAACCGGCGTTGATCTCGCGTGAGCGGCATCGTCAGGCACTTTTTCAGGCGGTCGAAGGGCTCGGGCGGATCTCGGCTCAGCTGCCGATCGAAGTGGCGGCCGAAGAACTTCGGTTGGCGGCGCGTAGTCTGTCCTCGCTCATTGGTCTCGTCGGACCCGAAGAAGTGCTCGGCGAAATCTTCGGCCGCTTCTGTATCGGCAAATAGGATGTTTCACGTGAAGCAGACTCGATTCGTCCCCGGTTCAAATGGAGTGCCTCATGGCGGCGTCTGACACGCGCTTCTTCGATGTGGTGGTCGTTGGCGGTGGTCATGCGGGCTGCGAGGCCGCAACTGCCGCCGCTCGCATGGGTGCGAAGACCGCTTTGTTGACGCAGAAGCCTGATCTGGTCGGGACCATGTCCTGCAATCCGGCGATTGGTGGCCTTGGAAAAGGGCATCTGGTTCGCGAGATTGATGCGCTCGATGGCGTTATGGGGCGTATGGCAGACCGCGGCGGTATTCAGTTTCGGGTGTTGAACCGAGCCAAAGGGCCTGCGGTTCGTGGTCCGCGCGCCCAGATGGATCGTGCGCGCTATCTCGAAGCGATGCAGCAAGAGCTGTCGGCCTATCCCAATCTGACCATTGTTGCGGGCGAGGCCTTTCGGCTTGTTCTTGATGGCGACCGCGTCACGGGCGTGGAGACAGAGACAGATCGATTCGGCTGCGGTGCAATCGTCATTACGACCGGCACCTTTTTGGGTGGCTTGATCCATCTGGGAGAGAAGACCTGGGCCGCTGGTCGCTTTGGCGAGGAGCCAAGTCTCGAACTGTCGCATTTCTTCCGGGGCGCAGGCTTTGCCGTGGGGCGACTCAAGACCGGGACTCCGCCGCGGCTCAATAAGGCGACGATCAATTGGGATAGTCTGGAGGTTCAGCCGGGGGATGAAGCGCCGGAGCGTTTCTCGGAGCTCTCGACGGGACCGCTTCTGGCTCAGGTGCCTTGTCATATCACAAGGACAACGGCTGAAGGCCATGCGATCATTCAGGCGAATTTCCATCGCGCTCCTATGTTTTCAGGCCAGATTCAGGGCCGGGGTCCGCGCTATTGCCCCTCGATTGAGGACAAGATCAATCGCTTTGCAGACCGTGACAGCCATCAGATCTTTCTTGAACCTGAGGGTCTGGACGATCCGACCATCTATCCCAATGGTATTTCGACCTCGCTTCCCGAAGACGTGCAGCTGGCTTTTCTGCGCACCATCCCGGGACTTGAGTCGGTCGAAATCCTGCGGCCGGGCTATGCGATTGAATATGACTATATCGATCCGCGTGAGTTGACCGCGACACTCCAGACCAAGCGTCTGAAGGGCCTGTTTCTGGCCGGGCAGATCAATGGAACGACCGGTTATGAAGAGGCGGGGGCGCAGGGTGTCGTCGCCGGGCTCAATGCGGCCGCCTTTGCAGGCAATTTGCCAGAGGTCATTTTCGACCGGACCGAGGCCTATTTGGGGGTGATGATCGACGATTTGATCACCAGAGGCGTCACCGAACCCTATCGCATGTTCACATCCCGTGCCGAATATCGCCTCAGCCTGCGCGCCGACAATGCTGATCAGCGCCTGACGGGGCGGGGGATTGAGATTGGCTGCGTTGGGACCCTTCGCAAAGATCATTTCGCTGCCAAGATGGCGGCGCTGGATGAGGCCCGCGCTCTGGTCACGGATCGCGTTTTATCGCCCTCAGAGGCTGGGCGTCATGGGCTGGTGGTCAATCGGGATGGTGTGCGACGGAGCGGATTTGATCTGTTATCTTATCCCGATATTGATTGGCAGCGCCTCTCTTTGATCTGGCCAGAGCTTCAGCAGGTCCCGAAAGCCATAGCTGAGCAGATCGAGATCGATGCCAAATATGCTGTCTATCTCGACCGTCAGAAGCGTGATGTGCAGACATTTCGGCGCGAAGAGGATGCTGTGATCCCGGACGCGCTTGATTATGACGCTATGCCGGGCCTGTCGAATGAGCTGCGCGGCCGCCTGTCTTTGGTGCGTCCTGCCACAATAGGTCAGGCGTCGCGGATCGAGGGCATGACCCCGGCGGCTCTGTCTCTGGTGGTGGCGCATCTGCAAAAGAAGGTGTCGCAGGCATGATTCTCCCGCCCATCGAGCCCGCACCGACCCCATTGCCGGTCTCGGCTGAGCTTGAGGCTCAGCTGAAGATCTATGAGACTTTGCTGCTGAAATGGCAGCCGAAGATGAATTTGGTGGCCCCCTCGACACTCAAAGTCATTCGCCAGCGCCATATCGAGGACTCCTTGCAGGTTTTCGATGCGCTTCCGAAGGCAAAGGTCTGGGCAGATTTGGGCTCAGGCGGGGGCTTTCCGGGTATCGTGACGGCGCTCAGGCTGTGTGGCACTCAAGGCGGCATCGTCCATTTGGTCGAGAGCGACCACCGTAAATGCGCGTTTCTGCGGGAAGTTTCACGTGAAACAAAGGCCCCGGTCGAGATCCACCGAGGCCGTATCGAAGATATACTCCCTGAACTGCCTGAGCTCGACGCTATCAGCTGCCGCGCTTTGGCTGCCCTGCCCCTTTTGCTCGAAATGACGCAGGACAGGCTTGAAAAAGGGACGATTGGGGTCTTTCTCAAGGGACAAGATGTAGCGTCCGAATTGACGAAAACCCCAATTAATAGTAAGATTTTGTTTAGATTGCTGCAGAGCCGAACGGACCCGCAAGGGGTTATCGTTCTGGCCGGTACGGGCGATCTCAAGGGCGGAGTGGGGCCGTGACAGCAGAATTTCAGACGAGAGTGCTCGTCCTCGCCAACCAGAAGGGTGGCGTTGGCAAGACGACCACGGCTATCAATCTGGGAACGGCTCTGGCTGCCATTGGTGAGCAAGTGCTCATTATCGACCTTGACCCGCAGGGCAATGCTTCCACGGGTCTGGGGATTGATCGGCGCTCGCGTGAGGTGTCAACTTATGACGTGCTCATCGGTGAGCGCGAAATTCGTGACGCCGTCCTCCCGACTGCCGTGCCGCGCCTCTTTGTGGCGCCGTCAACCTTGGATTTGCTCGGCGTTGAGCTCGAAATCTCCTCCCATCGTGACCGCACCTATAAGCTGCGCGATGCGGTGGCGCGCCTCACGGCGCAGCGCCGCCCCGAAGATCCGCAATTCACCTATATATTGGTCGATTGCCCACCTTCCCTTAACCTGTTGACAATTAACGCTTTTGCGGCGGCTGACTCGGTGCTCGTGCCGATGCAATGCGAGTTTTTCGCCCTCGAAGGCCTTTCGCAGCTTTTGTCCACGGTCGAGCAGGTCAAGCAGACGCTTAATCCCCGCCTGACGATCCATGGCGTTGTTCTGACAATGTTTGACCCCCGAAACAATCTGGCGACCCAGGTCGTGGCCGATGTGCGCCAGTTCATGGGCGATAAAGTTTACGAGACAATCATCCCGCGCAATGTGCGCGTGTCAGAGGCCCCTTCGCATGGCAAGCCGGTGCTGCTTTATGATTTGAAGTGCACGGGCAGTCAGGCCTATTTGAAACTGGCCTCGGAAGTCATCCAGCGAGAACACCGGCTCCGCGCCGCCTGAACCTGAGCGAGACGAACTATGGCAGACGAAAACCGTCCTCGGCTGGGCCGAGGGCTCGCCGCTCTTCTTGGCGAGCAGGTCAGTGCTCCGGCCCCCGCCGGCGAGGCAGCCGCGCCCCGCGCCCCCTCGCGCAAAGTGCCGATTGAGTTTCTGCGCCCCAATCCGCGCAACCCCCGCAAATATTTCGACGAGGCCTATCTCGACGAGCTGACCGATTCGATCCGCGAGCGCGGCCTTATCCAGCCCATCGTCGTGCGCCCCGTGCGCGGCACGCCCGACGCCTATGAGATCATCGCGGGTGAGCGCCGCTGGCGCGCCTCCCAGCGCGCGGGCCTGCATGATGTGCCGATCCATCTGATCGATGCTGATGACAAAATGGCGCTCGAACTTGCCATTGTCGAAAATATCCAGCGCGCCGATTTGAATGCGATTGAAGAGGCGGGCGGCTATGAGCAGCTGATGCGCGAATTCAGCTATACGCAGGCCGACCTTGGGAAAGTGCTCGGCAAGAGCCGCAGCCATGTGGCCAATACTCTGCGCCTGCTCAATCTCTCCGATTCGCTCAAAGAGAAGGTCCGCACCGGTCTGTTGTCAGCCGGTCATGCGCGCGCCCTTCTGACGGTGCAGGATCCTGAAGCTCTGGCCCAGCTGATCATCAGCAAGGGCCTGTCGGTGCGTGATGTCGAGCGCCTCGCCCAAGAACAGGCTGAGCCCGCCAGCACAGGCGCCAAGAAAAATCCGCCGCGTGAAACAAAGTCAGGTCCAAAGGATGCTGACACGCGCGCTTTGGAAAAGACGCTCACAGATGCGCTCGGTCTCATCGTCGAGATCGACCATCATGGCGAGAGCGGCGAAGTCCATATCAAATATAAGACGCTCGAACAGCTCGACGCGCTGTCACATAAACTCAGCCGCTAACGACGACCAGCGGCAAGAGCGACAGACCAGAGTGTGCGCACGGCGATCACATCGCTGAGGCGTTGATCACGTCTGCAATTACGAACGCCCTCTGCCAGCAAAGTCACAGCGCGCAACATACGCGCGCTGTTCCAGCGCTTGATTTGCGGCACGAGTGTTTTGGCACCGCCCCAACGTCCATATTTGCGCGGCAGGTCATCGGGATTGGCACCATTGGCTGCATCAAGACACATGCGATGCAAGACGAGTGCGTGACGCAGGGCAGCGCCGAGCAAAACTGAGCCATCACCGCCGCTGGAAAAATAGCGCGCCGCCGTATCTTCAACCACGCTGAAATTGCCATCAAAGGCACCATTGACCGCATCATCCATCGCCAGATCTGATTCATCAGCGACCATGAGATTGACGTCTTCGCGCGTGATGCGGCCTTGGCCCTTTGTGTAGAGCAAGAGCTTCTCAAGTTCAGAGCGTGTTGTGAGACGATCACCGCCGAGCAGTGGAATGAGCGCGGCCATCACATCGCGATCAATCGACAGGCCCGCTTCTTTGGCTTGTGTCGAAATCAGCGTCTCAAGATCGCGCGCTGAATCAGGATAGCATTCGATGCAAACCGCTTCCTTCAAACGCTCACTGAGTTTGCGCAGCGCGTGATCTTTCTTGAGATCGCCTGCTTCAATGATGATGGCGCAATCGCGCGGTGGTGCAGCCACCAGCTGCTCAATCGCGGGCATATAATTGCGCCGACCGGGGGAGAGAATGATCGCGCGCGAGCCCCCAAACAGGCTGATTGAATTGGCCTCATCCAGCAATGCAAGCGGGTCTTCGGCAATCGAATCGCCGTCGAAATGAATAATGTCGGCGGGTTCGGCAGCCCAAAGTTTGGCGACTTTGCGCACGCGTTCACTGATGAGGCCGGGGTCTTTGCCCATGACCACATAGAGCCAGATATGATTGGCACGTGCGCTTAAGAATTTATCCGCTTCATAGCTCTTGATCGCAACCATGGTCAGCTCCGCTGCATGGGCAGCGCGCCCGCAGATCTGACAGGGTGGCGATCAGACAACGACATTGATGATCCTTTGAGGAACAACAATCACCTTCTTGGGTGTGCGATCTTCAAGCGCTCTTTGCACAGCTTCGAGCGCCATAGCGGCAGCCTCTACCGTGGCATTGTCGGCATTGCGGTCGATGACAAGCTCTGCGCGCTTCTTGCCGTTGATTTGAATCGGCAGCGTAACGCTATCATTCACCGCCAGTGAGGCATCAGCTTGCGGCCAGTCTGATTCAGCCAAAGGATGTGTGTGGCCCAGAGCGGTCCAGCATTCTTCTGCCAGATGCGGCATCATCGGCGCGAAGAGCGAGACGAGCACATCGCCAGCCTCGCGGAAGGCGAAGGCGACATCAGCCGAAATAGTCGGTGATTTGATATCGCCAATCGCATCTGACAGACCATTGGAGAGTTTGCGGATCTCGGCAATGGCGGTGTTGAAGCGCAAACGCTCGATGCTCTCTTCCACGCGCACAAGATGGCCGTGGGTGAGGCGGCGAATCGCCAAGGCTTCAGCTGAGATATCGGCAGGGGCAGGCGTGCCAACAGGAGCTGCAACGCGGGTGATCTCACCAATGAGGCGCCACAATTGCTGCACATAGCGCGAAGCACCCTGCACACCTTCTTCGCTCCAGATCACATCGCGATCGGGTGGCGAATCCGACAGCATGAAGAAGCGCGCTGTATCGGCCCCAAAGGTTCCGATGATGTCGTCGGGATCGACCGTGTTGCGCTTCGACTTCGACATCTTTTCGATGGAGCCGATCGTCACTTCTTCCTGCGTGTCGAGATGGAAGGCGCGGCGTGTCTGGCCGCTGGCTTCAATCTTGATCTCGCTGGGCATGACCCATGCGCCATCCTGGGCGCGATAGGTTTCATGCACGACCATGCCTTGGGTGAAGAGACCTTTGAAGGGCTCTGACAGACCAATATGGCCAGCCTTGCGCATGGCGCGGGTGAAGAAGCGCGAATAGAGCAAATGCAAAATCGCATGCTCAATGCCGCCGATATATTGATCTACCGGCAGCCAATGATCAGCGATGTCTTTGTTGGTCGGCGCATCCACATTCCACGGATCGGTGAAGCGCGCGAAATACCAGGACGAGTCGACGAATGTGTCCATCGTGTCGGTTTCGCGACGCGCCGGCTTGCCGCATTGCGGGCAGTTCACATGTTTCCATGTGGGGTGACGGTCGAGCGGATTGCCGGGCGTGTCGAATTCCACATCCTGCGGCAATTCAATCGGCAGTTGATCCTGCGGCACAGGAACAATATCGCAGCTCTCGCAGTGAATGATCGGGATCGGGCAACCCCAATAACGCTGGCGCGAAATGCCCCAATCACGCAGGCGGAAATTCACCTGACGCTTGGCCTGCGGGCGGCCATTGATCATCACCGCCTCAAGACGCTTGGAGACCTCCTCCTTGGCCTGATCAATCGTCATGCCATCGAGGAAGCGCGAATTAATCATGACGCCATCGCCATCATAGGCGACATCGCTCACTGTGAAGCTCGCGGCATCCTGATCGGCGGGGCAGACGACAGGCGTATTGCCGAGCCCATAGGCATTGGCAAAATCAAGATCGCGCTGATCATGCGCGGGGCAACCAAAGATCGCGCCTGTGCCGTAATCCATCAGCACAAAATTGGCGACATAGACCGGCAGTTTCCACGAAGGATCGAAAGGATGGGCGACACGAATACCGGTGTCGAAGCCTTTCTTCTCAGCAGTTTCGAGCGCTGCCAAAGATGTGCCCATGCGCCGACATTCGCCGATGAAGTCTGCGAGCGCAGGATTATTCTCAGCTGCTTTCAAGGCGAGTGGATGATCAGCCGAGATCGCTGCAAAGCGCGCACCGAACAAAGTGTCAGGACGTGTCGTATAGACTTCAAGTTCGCTCACATCCGCAGGCGCTGTGGCCGTGTCGATTTCAAAGCGAACGAGCAGGCCTTCTGAGCGACCGATCCAGTTCTTCTGCATCAAGCGCACTTTGTCGGGCCAACGATCAAGCGTGTCGATGGCATCGAGAAGGTCTTGCGAGAAGTCGGTGATCTTGAGGAACCATTGCGTCAGTTCGCGCTGTTCCACCAAAGCGCCTGAGCGCCAACCGCGACCATCAATCACCTGCTCATTGGCGAGCACGGTGTGATCGACGGGATCCCAATTCACTTTCGACTTTTTGCGATCGACAAGGCCGACCTTCAAGAAGTCGAGGAACATGCGCTGCTGATGTTTGTAATAGCTCGGATCGCAGGTGGCGACTTCGCGCGACCAGTCGAGCGACAGGCCCATGCTTTTGAGCTGGCCACGCATTGTGGCGATATTCTCATAGGTCCAGATGCCCGGATGGCTCTTGTTCAGACGCGCGGCATTTTCTGCCGGCATGCCGAATGCGTCCCAACCCATGGGATGGAGAACATTGAAGCCTTTGGCGCGGCGATACCGGGCGACCACATCGCCCATGGCATAGTTGCGCACATGGCCCATATGGATGCGGCCCGACGGATAGGGGAACATCTCAAGGACGTAATATTTCGGGCGCTTGTCGTCGTTGCGGCACTCGAAAGTCTTGCGCTCGTCCCAGATGCGCTGCCATTTGGGTTCGCAGTCTTTCGGATTGTAGCGTTCGCTCATCATCTGCGGTATCGGTCCAATCGTTCAAACGCCTGAAAACGGGCGCAATGAGCATTATTTCGGTCAGCTGGTCAACGACTTTGCCCGCTCTTGGGCAAGGCTCGTGCGGGGAGCGCGTCAGATGGTGAATGAGACAGGCGGTGACACTCTGGCAGGCTTGGCTGATGTGCGCCAGCGTCTCGCGCGGGCAGCTAGCGATTGCGAGCGCGATCTTGCTGACGTGACACTGGTTTGCGTGTCCAAAACCTTCCCCGCCGAGGCGATTGAGCCGGTGCTGGCCGCAGGCGAGCGGGTCTTTGGCGAGAACCGCGTTCAGGAGGCCAAGCAGAAATGGCCGGGCCTGCGCGAACGCTTCCCCGGCGTCAGCCTGCATCTCATCGGGCCGCTTCAGACCAACAAAGTGAAAGAGGCGGTCGAGCTCTTCGATGTGATCGAGACTGTGGACCGGCCCAAGCTCGCCGAGGCTCTTGCGGCTGAATGTGCCCGCAGCGGCAAGCGGCCCAAGCTCTATGTCGAGGTCAATACGGGGGCAGAGCCGCAAAAGGCGGGCATACTGCCCCAAGAGGCCGATGCCTTTATCGCGGACTGCCGCAACCGGCTGGGGCTGGAGATCGAAGGGCTGATGTGCATCCCGCCCGAGGGAGAACAGCGCTCGCCGCACTTTGCCCTGCTCGCTGAGATCGCCAAGCGCAATCACATTCGCGTGCTCTCGATGGGAATGAGCGCGGACTTTGAACTCGCGGTCCAGCTGGGCGCGACCCATGTGCGGGTCGGGACGGCGATTTTTGGCCATCGTACACGTACGGCCTAAGCGATCACCATCACCGCCTTTTTGGACAGGCGCGGAAGCAGGCGGCGCATGGCCTGTCGGTCGATGGCGACGCAGCCGGCGGTGGGCTCGCCGGGGGCTCTGGTGAGGTGAAAGAAGATGGCGCTCCCCGCACCGCGTTTGCGGGGACGCAGATTGTAGTCCAGCACGATCACCACATCGTAGAGACCATCGACACGCCGGATAATCTCGTGTCCTGCGGGATTTGGCAGT
The DNA here is from genome assembly GCA_947454485.1 of Beijerinckiaceae bacterium. Lineage (GTDB taxonomy): Bacteria > Pseudomonadota > Alphaproteobacteria > Rhizobiales > Beijerinckiaceae > Terripilifer. Next base: position 294,993 of record CANGJJ010000002.1, on the reverse strand, counting down.
TTGATGGGACGATTGTAATTGGCGTTTCCAGGGTCATCGCACCAGCCAAGATCGGCCCGCGCAGGCACCAATGCCGGGGCGCGACCTGCGCCTTTCAAGCGCTCGGGCTGGATGAAACCGCCCCTCAGAGCAAAGCGCCCCGCCGGGCTTTTGCCATCGCCTTCGCGCTTCAACCGTGTGATGCCGCCCCGCCCAAGCGAACAGGCGAGCACGATCGACCCGGCCATCAGATGGCCGCTGGAGGGGGCGCCGAGTGCCTTTTTGACCCTTAAATGGGTCAGTTTTGGTGCTCCGCTTTTCGTGATCTTGACGCGAGCCTTCATGGTTCTGGCCGCACCACCCCTTTTTTTGACGCTTAAACGTCACCACACTACAGTTTCGTTCAACCGCGCGCGACCCCGTCAGGGATCGCCGACCCGCAGGGGCCAAAATGGCGCAAATTCGTAAGATCCTGATCGCCGATGACGACAATGACCTGCGTGGTGCGCTGGCAGAGCAGCTGGCCCTCCATGAAGAGTTTTCTGCCTCTCAAGCTGAGACAGCTGCGGGCGCGATTGCGCTCAGCCGTCAGGAGCAGCCCGATCTCGTCATCATGGATGTCGGCCTGCCCGATATGGATGGGCGCGAGGCGGTCAAGATCATGCGCAAGGATGGCTTCAAGAGCCCGATCATTATGTTGACGGGTCAGACCTCTGACTCGGACACGGTGCTGGGTCTGGAGTCAGGTGCAAATGATTATGTCAGCAAGCCTTTTCGCTTTGCTGTCTTGCTCGCGCGCATTCGGGCCCATCTGCGTCAGCACGAGGCGAGCGATGATGCGGTCTTCCAGATCGGTGATTACACCTTCCGTCCCAGCTCGAAACTGTTGGTGAATGAGAAGGGCGGCAAGCTACGTTTGACTGAGAAAGAGACGGCCATTCTGCGCTTCTTGTTCCGCGCTGCACAGCAAGTTGTCAGCCGTGACACCTTGCTTCGCGAAGTGTGGGGCTATAACGCTCATGTGACCACGCATACGCTCGAGACCCATATCTACAGGCTGCGGCAAAAGATCGAACGTGATCCAGCCAATGCACGCCTGCTGGTGACGGAGCCGGGCGGATACAAGCTCGTTCCATAAAGATGTGCCATGGCGCTCGAAGACGATCTCCGCAACCTCTCGCGTATCCCGTTCTTCTCAGCGCTTGAGCCTGATGCGCGACGCTTGATCGCCTTCTCGGGCGAGACACGCATTTTGCGTGCGGGCGATATTCTGTTCAGGCGCAATGAACCGTCCGACTGCGGCTATGTGCTGCTGTCGGGCTCCATCGTGATGGACTCGCGCGATGATGGCGGTGGTGATCTTGAAGTGAGCGCGCCTTATTCGCTCATCGGCGAATTGGCTTTGATCAGCGCCACCAAACGCCCCGCAACAGCCATTGCGCGCCAACCCTCAACCGTTTTGAAAATCACGCGCCATCTGTTCCATCGCGTGCTGCAGGAATATCCGGCCAGTGCGATGGCACTGCGCCAGATGCTCGCCTTGCGGCTTGGTGATTTTGTCGGCGATCTGGATCGCTTGCGCGAGCAATGGTCCGATCAGTGATCGATATCGATCAAGACAGGCACATGGTCTGAGGGACGCTCCCAGCCACGCGCTTCTTTCAACACGCTCATGCCGCGCACAGAGGGTGCGAGCTTTTCGCTGGCCCAGACATGATCAAGCCTGCGGCCGCGATCAGAGGCTTCCCAATTGGGGGAGCGATAACTCCACCATGTAAAGAGCTTGTCGCTTGGCGGCACGAAATTGCGCATCGTATCGACCCAAGGGCCTGCTGCGATGACGCGGCCAAGCTTCTCGGTTTCAATCGGTGTGTGGCTGACGATTTTCAGCATCTGCTTGTGGTTCCACACATCGGTGTCAAGCGGAGCCACATTGAGATCGCCCACAGCGATGGCATGATCTTGCGCCACGCCACTGTCTTTCATCCACTGCGCCATCTCGTCGAGGAAGGCGAGCTTATGCGCGAATTTGGGATTGATGGTGGGGTCGGGTTCATCACCGCCCGCAGGCACATAGAAATTATGCACGCTGATCGGCGTGCGCCCTGCTGTGCCAGCCTCAAAGGTCACGCTGATATGGCGTGCATCGCCCATGTCGCAAAAGCCGCGTTTTTCGATATGGGCGAAGGGAAGCTTCGAGGCGATGCAAACGCCGTGATAGCCCTTCTGGCCATTGATCGCCAGATGATGGAAGCCCAGCCGTTTGAAGTCGCTCGAGGGAAATTCCGCATCGCGGCACTTGGTCTCTTGCAGACAGATCACATCAGGCTTGAACTGGGTGATGAGATGCTCAACCAGCGGCATGCGCAGCCGAACTGAATTGATGTTCCAAGTGGCGAGTTTGATCGGCATGAAAAGGTCCAGCTGTCAGCGGACCTCACAGGTGACACAGGCTGAGCCGTGCTGCAAGCCTTTGGCCGGTCAGTTGAAGCGCTGCATCTCGATCTTGAACAGATCTGCAGGCGGCTTGCTCGCGGTGTCGACATTCGACAGGGAGACCAAGGTCTCATAGCCCTGCGGATCTACCACCGTCCATTGGCGCAGCGCGGATGTCTGCGCATCAAAGACGAGCTTGATGCGCGATGTGCCACCGAACGTGGCTTTGTCTTCAATCAGGATCGAGGTCGTTTTGGCATCATTGGTCACGCCCAGAATCTTGGTGTCGCGGCCAATGTCGATCTGCTCCTTGAGCAGGAATTTCAACGGCGTCTGTCCGATGAAATAGAGATCCTGTGTGGCGAGGCGCTTGTCGCGGATGGCGACAGATGTGCCATCAGCAATGATCTGCAAAGTTGCGGGGCTGGCATATTCAAAGCGCAGCCGTCCGGGTTTTTGCACGAAGAGTTCACCCTCAGTCTTGCGACCATCCGCGCTGATCTGCACGAAATCGGCGACGAGGGTACGGCTGGAGTTCAACCAGGCATTGGCGCGCTGCACGGCTGTGGCGGCATCCTGGGTCGGCACTTTGGGCGGCGCGGCATTGCGCTCGATGGCAGAGGCAGCGGGCGCGGGCGCAGGTGCAGGTGCAGGTGCAGGTTTTTCAGGCGCAGCTTTGGAGGGCGAGATATTGCGCGGGGGCGGCAGGGGAATGGCCTGCGCCATCGCCATCGCCGGAGCGAGCGTCAGAAGAAGGGTGAGCAACAAGCGTGAGCGGATCATCGGGAGGCCCGTGGAATAAGATCAGTCTTCCAATAGATCTCAGGTATGGCGATTGTTGGACGGATCAATCATCAGCGCCGGGATCGAAGGCGCCGCGATCAATGCCGCCGCCCACCAAAATTTCGCGCTTGCCCGCATGATTGGCCGGGCTGACGAGACCTTCGCGTTCCATCCGCTCAACCAGTGAGGCCGCCTTGTTATAGCCGATGGAGAGGCGGCGCTGGATATAGCTTGTCGAACATTTGCGGTCGCGCAGAACAATCGCGACGGCGCGATCATATTGATCGCCAGATTCTTCGCCATCCATTGTGCCAGCACCATAGCCGCCCTCGTCACCCTCTTCAGCCTCATCGGCTGTGATGGCTTCAAGATATTGCGGCGCGCCCTGCGCCTTCAGATGGGCGACGACTTTCTCAACTTCATTGTCGGATACGAAGGGACCATGAACGCGCGAAATGCGACCACCGCCTGCCATATAGAGCATGTCGCCTTGGCCGAGCAGTTGTTCTGCACCTTGCTCACCCAGAATCGTGCGGCTGTCGATCTTCGATGTCACCTGGAAGGAGATGCGGGTCGGGAAATTCGCTTTGATCGTGCCGGTGATGACATCGACCGAGGGACGCTGCGTCGCCATGATGAGATGGATACCGGCCGCGCGCGCCATCTGCGCCAGACGCTGGATCGCGCCTTCGATATCCTTGCCCGCGACCATCATCAAATCGGCCATCTCATCGACGATCACGACGATATAGGGCAGGAGCGACAGATCCATCTGCTCCTTTTCATAGATGGCTTCGCCCGTCTCGCGGTCATAGCCTGTATGAACGGTGCGGCTGATGACTTCGCCCTTGGCGGTTGCTTCGGTCACACGCGCATTGAAGCCGTCGATATTGCGCACGCCGAGCTTCGACATTTTCTTGTAGCGATCCTCCATCTCGCGCACGGCCCATTTGAGCGCGACGACAGCTTTTTTGGGATCGGTCACAACGGGGGTGAGCAGATGCGGAATGCCGTCATAGACGGACAATTCGAGCATTTTGGGATCGACCATGATCAAGCGGCACTCTTCGGGCTTGAGCCGATAGAGGAGCGACAGGATCATCGTATTGATGGCGACAGATTTGCCCGAGCCGGTGGTGCCAGCGACAAGCAAATGCGGCATGCGGGCGAGATCAACAATGACAGGCTCGCCGCCAATCGTCTTGCCAAGTGCGATGGCGAGTTTGTGCTTCGACTTCTCGAAATCTTCTGACGCCAGAAGTTCGCGCAGGAAAACCGTTTCGCGGCGCTGGTTCGGCAATTCGATGCCAATCGCATTGCGGCCTTGCACGACCGCGACACGCGCGGAGATTGCAGACATGGAGCGCGCAATATCATCAGCCAGGCCGATGACGCGGGAGGATTTGATGCCGGGCGCGGGCTCAAGTTCATAGAGCGTGACGACAGGGCCGGGGCGCACATTGATGATCTCGCCCTTGACGCCAAAGTCATCGAGCACACCTTCCAGAAGGCGCGCATTTTGCTCGAGCGCATCTTCAGAAATTTTGGTGACGACCTGCTTCTTGGCTTCGGCCAGAAGCATCAAGGCTGGCAATTCATATGCGCCTTTGTCGAAGAAGGAGCCTTGCGCTTCGCGCACACTGCGCCGTCCGGTTTTCAGCGCAGGTGCGGGCGGGGTGATTTTGACGCTGGGTGTTGCATCATCCTCGTCATAGGCCTCGTCTTCATCCATATGCGGATTGAGCGGGCCAGAGCGAACAGGGCGCATCGGCACGGCGGGTACATCATCAAAGCGCGGCTCATGGCGCATATGAACGCGCCCTGCAGCAGCCACGGGGGCAGCTTGCTGGCGACGTGCGAAGAGACGTTGCACGCCAGCCTTGAGGCTCAGTATGGCATGAATGAACGCACCCAGTGAGACGAGGCCCCAGCCCGGTTCACCTGCATGATCGTCATCATCAGCGTGACGCGCGCGGGTGGAGGTTTCAGGCTCATCATCTTCGTCTTCATCTTCATGAATGAAGAAACCTGAGGAGGCCGACAAAGAGAGCAATGCACAGAGGGCCACGACAACCGCCGTGCCGAGCATGATGGGGCCAGAGCCGCCCGAGACTTTGCGCGGCAAGGTGAGAAGCGCATCGCCCATGACGCCGCCAAGACCGCTTGCGAGCGGCCAGCGATCGGTCACGGGGAGAAGCGAGGCGAAGGCGGCTGCAAAGCCGATGCCCACGAACCAGAGCGCGAGGCGCAGACCCATGCGCTCAAGACGGCGATGGGTGAACAGGCGCCAGCCCCAAAAGCCGAGCGGGACGAGCAAGGCAGTGGCGGCGAGGCCGACCATTTGCATCGCCAGATCAGCGACAATGGCGCCGGGCGAGCCCAGAAGATTGCGCACAGCCCCTGAGGTCGCGTGATTGAGGCTGGGGTCTTGGACTGACCAGGTGAGGAAGCTCAGCGCCAAAGCTGCTGTAAAAGCGAGCACCAGCAATCCGGCAAGCTCCGCCAGCCGCTTCCCGAGGAAGTCGCGGACAGGATCTGGAATCTGATCAATCGAGGTGAAGCTTGAAAGGCGCATCGCAATTCGCAAAGGGGCGGGCTGCCCCGTCTTGCAGGCTAAACGGCTTGCGTTAATGCGCGCTTAAATCTGCTGTAGCACCAAAGAAAAACGGCGCCCCGGAGGGCGCCGTCGAAGTTGGGACTGTCCAGTCCGGGAGGAACTGAGGATCAGTAGTTGTAGGCGCGCTCGCCATGTTCGGCGACGTCGAGGCCTTCGCGCTCGGCATCGGTGGGAACACGCAGGCCCAGCACCAAGTCCACGACCTTGAAGAGGATCGCAGAACCGACGCCCGACCAGACGAGGGTGTAGAGCACGGCCTTGGCCTGGATCAGGACCTGAGTGGCCATGTCATAGGCGCCGGGTGCGCCCGAGCCGGGCTTGATCGTGTAGTCGGTGAGGCCGACACCGCCGAGATCCGTCGAGACGAGGATGCCAGTGGCGATGGCGCCGAGGATGCCGCCCACGCAGTGGATGCCGAAGACGTCCAGAGCGTCGTCATAGCCGATCTTGTTCTTCACAGTGGAGATAAAGAACAGGCAGACCGGGGAGACGATCAGGCCGAGCACCAGCGAACCCATGGGGCCAGCATAGCCAGAGGCGGGGGTGATCGCCACGAGGCCGGCAACTGCACCAGAGACCATGCCGAGCAGTGAGGGCTTGCCCTTGGTGGCCCATTCGGTGAAGAGCCAGGACATAGCCGCCGCAGCGGTCGCCACGAAGGTGTTGACGAAGGCCAGAGCCGTCACGCCATTGGCTTCAAGATTGGAGCCAGCGTTAAAGCCGAACCAGCCAACCCACAGGAGCGAAGCGCCGATCATGGTCATGGTCAGCGAGTGGGGAGGCATGGCTTCCTTGCCATAACCAATGCGCTTGCCGATCATGATGCAGCCGACGAGGCCCGCGATACCAGCGTTGATGTGCACGACGGTGCCGCCCGCAAAGTCGAGAGCGCCGAGCTGGAAGAGGAAACCAGCATTGCCGGTGACAGCATCCAGAGCGTCCTGAGCAGCCTTCTTGCCAGCTTCATCGGTGGCAGCAGCCAAAGCCTTGGCAGCATCGCCAATGGCATCGGGGCCGGGCCAGTACCAAACAGCGTGGGCGATGGGGAAGTAGATGAAGGTCACCCAGAGCAGCGTGAAGAGGATGACCGACGAGAACTTGATACGTTCTGCAAAAGCACCCACGATCAGCGCCGGCGTGATGCAGGCGAAGGTCATCTGGAAGGCCATGTAAGCGAGCTCAGGAACGACAACGCCGTTTGAGAAGGTCGCCGCCGTGGAGTCCGGCGTCATGCCCGAGAGGAACATGCGCGAGAAACCACCGACGAAGGGGTTCAATGCGCCAGCGCCTTCGGTGAAGGCCAGCGAATAGCCGAAAACGACCCATACGACCGCGACAAGCGACACGATCATGAAGACCTGGGTCAGAACCGAGAGCATGTTCTTGGAGCGAACCAGACCGCCGTAGAAGAGGGCGAGGCCGGGGATCGACATCATCAGAACCAGAACGGTGGAGACGAGAAGCCAAGCTGTGTCGCCTTTGTTGGCAACAGGGGGAACGGCGGCGGCGTCTTCAGCAAAGGCAACGCCAGCACTCAAAGCGAGAGTGGCGAGCCCGAGAGCAGCCGATTTGGCGACGCTCCCGAAAGTTGGACGATTGATCATTGTATTCTCCTAAAGAAAACAGGGACTCAGAGCGCGTCGGTGTCTTTCTCGCCCGTGCGAATGCGGATCGCGGATTCGAGGGGGCTGACGAAGATCTTGCCGTCACCGATCTGGCCGGTACGGGCAGAAGAGATGATCGCGTCGACCACGGAGGGGGCGACATCGGCGGGGACCGCCACTTCGATCTTCAGCTTCGGCAAGAAGCTCACGGCATATTCAGCGCCGCGATAGATTTCGGTATGGCCCTTCTGGCGGCCGTAACCCTTCACTTCTGTGACGGTGAGGCCATGAACCCCGACTGCAGTGAGAGCGTCTCGCACTTCGTCGAGTTTGAATGGCTTGATGATGGCCATAACTATTTTCATCTCGATGCCCCTGCTTGGCCGTTTTGACCGTGGTCGTGCGGCGTGTGACTCAAAGTCAGCGGACAAACGCTCCGCTGGACCCGCAAGGGGGGAATCAAGCGCCGTGCCAACAGCGCTTCGTCCCGGTTTTTCGGGAGTTTTATCGCTAGTTCTGCAAGACAGTTCTGGAATCACGCTGCTTCGATGGCTTTTGCCATCTTCTTGTGCAGGTCGCTGCCTCTTAAACGGGCAGTCAGTCTCTGCACCTATAGCGGGGCTTATGGGCGGCGGCGCTGACGCAGCATGCCTTCCTGACAGACGCTCGCCACCAGAGTGCCAGCCTGATCAAAGAAATGGCCGCGTGTGAGGCCGCGCCCGCCGGTGGTGGTGATGGCCTCTTGCGCATAGAGCAGCCAGTCATCGCAGCGGAAGGGCCTGTGGAACCATAAGGCGTGATCGAGGCTGGCGGCGGCGATCTCATCATCCATCACCGAGCGCCCATGTGGCACCAGCGCTGTGTCGAGCAAGGTCATATCGGAGAGATAAGCGAGCACCATGCGGTGGATCGCAGGATCATCGGGCAAGCGTGTTGGTGTGCGAAACCACACATATTGCTGCGGGGGAAGTTTGGGTCGCTGATCGAGCGGGAAATAGCGCGAGAGAGTCACGGGGCGCAATTCAATCGGGCGACGATCCGAGAAATAACGATCCTTCACGCGCGGCGTTATCTGCTCTCGTTCTGCGCACCAATCTTGCGACTCGATGAGCGCTTGCGGGCTTGGCACATCGGGCATCGGGATTTGATGTTCGAAGCCTGTTTCTGCCTGCTGAAAAGACGCGGTCAGGGTTGCGATGATCTCGCCATTTTGCATCGCGTCGCAGCGGCGCGTGGCAAAGCTGCGCCCTTCGCGCAGACGCTGCACATGATAGGTGATCGGCTGTGTGGGATCACCGCCAATCAAAAAATAAAGATGAAGAGAGTGGGGCGCACGATCATCGACCGTGTGGACGCAAGCGCTGAGGGCTTGCGCAATCACCTGTCCACCAAAGACACGATGACGTGTGAGGCTCGCCGTGCGGCCCTCGAAGACATCATGGCCGCAGTCGCGCAATGAAAGAAGTTCAACAAGCTCTGCGATGGTCATGACGGGCTCCGCTCAGAGCCCGTCACGAAAAAGGTAAATGCCTGAAAGGTCAAGCAGGGCTTACTGGTGAAGCGCTTCACCATGCAAGGCAATGTCGAGACCTTCACGCTCTTGATCGGCGTTGACGCGCAGACCCGTGACGAGGTCGCAGATTTTCAAAGCGACATAAGTGCCGACAATGCACCAGAGTGTGGTGACAACTACGCCAATGGCCTGAATGCCAAGCTGGGCTGCATTGCCTTCAATCAAGCCTGAAATGCCAGCCGCATCGGGTGAAACACTGACAGAGGCAGTGGCGAAAACGCCGGCGAGCAAAGTACCCATCACGCCGCCAATACCATGCACGCCGAAGACATCGAGCGAGTCATCATATTTGAAGCGATGCTTCACATAGGTGCAGAACCAGTAGCACACAGCACCCGCAATTGCGCCAATGACAAGACCGTGCCAGGGCAGCACAAAACCCGATGCAGGTGTGATTGTGCCAAGGCCCGCCACCGCGCCCGAGATCATGCCCAGCACGGAGGGCTTGCCACGCTGCACCCATTCGATGAGCGACCAGACGACAGCGCCAGCGCAAGCGGCCAGATGCGTGGCCACAATGGCGAAGATGGCGCGTGACCCTGCGCTCAAAGCAGAGCCGCCGTTAAAGCCAAACCAACCCACCCACAAAAGGCCCGTGCCGATCACCGCGAGCGACAGATCGAAGGGAGCCATATTGTCGCGACCATAGCCTTGGCGCGCGCCAATCACGATGGCAGCGACAAGGCCTGCGACACCGGCATTGATATGAACGACAGTGCCGCCAGCAAAATCAATCACGCCCATCTGCGCGAGGAAACCACCGCCCCAGACCCAATGCGCGGAGGGCACATAGACGAGGAACAACCAGATCACACAAAAGAGCAGGAAGGCGGAGAATTTCATACGGTCTGCCACAGCGCCGCCAACAAGCGCGCAGGTGATGACAGCGAAAGTCATCTGATAGGCCATGAAGAGCAATTCGGGGATTGTCTTGGCCAGCGGGCTCACCGTGTCCATGCCAATCCCGGCAAGGAAGACGCGCGACAGATCGCCCAGATAAGCGCCATCGCCCGAGAAGGAGAGGCTATAGGCGAGGCCAACCCACAAGATCGAAACAAGGGCGGTCGCTGCTGCGCTCTGGGCCATGGTGGCGAGCACATTCTTCCGGCGCACCATGCCAGCATAAAACAGGGCGAGACCCGGCAGGGTCATCATCAGAACGAGGCCGGTGCACAGGATCATAAAGCCCGTGTCGGCGGCATCAATCGTCCCCTCGGCCGCATGGCCGCTGGTCGTGGAGGCAAGGAGCAGTGCAGCAGGCGCGAAGGCAGAGAGAAGTCGCAGCATGGTCTCGCAACGTTGCAGGAGAAAGGGGCCACTGTGCTTGAAAGCACAGCAAGTCGCCGCAATCTGAAGCAATGCTTGTGCCAAATTGCCTATTTAAGGTGCATATCGGAGAAGCTGAGGTTCTCGGGGCCATTGCCACGATGCAGCCCCTCGCAAGGCGCGCCGAAGGGCTGCGCAAAGCCTAGGCGAGAGGATTCATTTTAGGCGATTTGCCTAAAAACTAGCCGATCTTAGTCGCTGGCGATGTCGCGCGCCTCATCGGGCAGCATGATCGGAATACCGTCCCGGATCGGATAGGCGAGCTTGGCGGGGCGGGAGACCAGCTCCTGCCGCGCCGCGTCATAGACGAGGGTCGCTTTGGTGAGGGGACAGACGAGGATCTCCAGCAGGCGCGGATCAATGCGGGAGGGTTCGTGGCGGGAGGGTTCGTGGCTGGTGGGCTCGTTTGTCATGCCGCAGGTCTCACTGGAGCGAGGAGGAGGCACTCTCACCGCGGGCAAGCTCGATCTCGGTGGCCGCGACCAAAAGCTCGGCGCGGGTCTTGAGATCGGGTGCTTCCAGCAGCGCTTGTTTTTCAGGCGGGCCAAAGGGGCTCATCATGGCGAGCCCATTGACCAGCGCTTCGGTCGGGGCCGCGCGAATGCCCTTCCAGTCGATATTGAGCTGGGTGGCATCGGCAAAACGGCGCAGGGCATCCAGAACCGACTCGCGGTCGACCTCGGCCTCGCCCGCATTGGCGGTGAGGTCGTGTTCGAAGCTTTCGTAATCGGCGCGCACCTGACGATAGGGCGTCATCACGGTCAGTTCTTCCACGATGCGAAAACGCGCAACGCCCGTGAGGTTCAGCGCATAGCGCCCGTCACCTGTTTCCGAGATCTGCGTGATGCGACCAAGGCAGCCGACTTTTTCCAGAGCGGGATGACGCGCAGCAGCGCTCTCATCGCCAGCGCTTTGCACCATGCCGATGAGACGATGCGATTTCAGCGCATCATCCATCATTGCCATATAGCGCGGCTCGAAAATATTGAGCGGCAATTGCGCGCGCGGCAGCAACATGACGCCCGGCAGTGGGAAGACCGGAATCACCTCCGGCAACTCATCTGTTGATTTATATGGCTTGTTGATGCTCATAACCCTCACCCTTTGCGAGGTCAGGAAAAGAGGATCCCCGACAACCGCCGCCGTGCCCGCAGCGTGTCGGCATCCACCGGACCCCAAGCTTCAAAGAACTGCACAAGCTGCTTGCGGGCAGCTTCTTCGTTCCAGGTGCGGTCAAGGCGGATTGCTTCCAGCAACTGATCGGCGGCTTCTTCGCGCTTGTTTTGCGCATTCAAACCAACCGCCAATTCAATACGCGCATCATGGTCCTTCGGATTGGCCTCGATGCGCTGATAGAGCGCGCCCAGATCGCCAATGCTGGCAGCCTGTTCTGCAATTTCAAGCGCGGCGCGCGCCGCTGCAATCGCAGCATTGTTTGCGCCTTCAGCTGGCACTTGTGACAAGGCAAGACGGGCTTGCTCAAGATCACCCAGCGCAACAAGTGCGCGGATGAGACCGCCAAAGGCTTTGAGATCTTGCGGATCATTTTGCAGCGCCTGCGAGAACAATTCGCCCGCGCTCTGCGCATTGCCGTCACTCAAAGCGGCTTCGGCCTGCGCCATCAACTCTTCATCGCCGCCACCCAGAGGGCCAACGAGACGTTCAATAAAGCCTTTGATCTGGCTCTCGGGCAAAGCGCCCATAAAACCATCGACCGGCTGACCCTTTTGGAAAGCGATCACGGCGGGGACAGATTGAATCCCCAGCTGGCCAGCGATCTGCGGGTGATCGTCAATATTCATTTTGACGAGTTTCACTTTGCCACCCGCTGCCTTCACGACCTTTTCGATCACGGGGGTGAGCTGCTTGCAGGGGCCGCACCAGGGCGCCCAGAAATCAACGAGAACGGGCTGGCGCGCAGATTCTGCAATCACATCGGTGCGGAACGCCTCCGTCGTGGTCTCCTTGATGAGAGCGGCATCGGTGCCACCGCCCAAAATCGCTTCACCCTGTCCCGCGCTCTGCCCCAGCATATTCATGGCTCCTTGATCGGGCTCCCGCCCGCAGATCTGACACAGATGGGGCTGCGCATGCCAATAAGCAACGCCTTTTCGCCCGCTCCAGCCGGGTCGGCGTAAAGGTGAAACTCGCCTGTTGCAATCTTTGGCGCTTTAGGCCATATAGCCGCCACCGGCGCTGCCGGTCCCACGGATGCGGGTGTAGCTCAGTGGTAGAGCACAACCTTGCCAAGGTTGGGGTCGAGGGTTCGAATCCCTTCGCCCGCTCCAATTTCTCTTCTTCGAGAGATACGACAGGCCGCCATCAGGCGGCCTTTCGTCGTTTTGGGCCCCTCACGCCCCATCAAAAATAAACCACGCCCCAGCGGCCAAAAGGCCGAAGCCTGCGAGCTGTTTGGCGCTTATGCTCTCGCCCAGCACTGTGACCGAGAAGGTCACGAAGACGGCGAGCGAAATGATCTCCTGCATCGTCTTCAATTGCGCGGTGGAATAGACCGCATGGCCGATCCGATTGGCGGGGACGGCGAAGCAATATTCCACAAAGGCGATGGCCCAGCTGATGCCAATGGCGGTGAGCATCGAGGCAGCGGGAAATTTCAAATGGCCATACCACGCCATGGTCATAAAGATATTCGAGATGACGAGCAGAATGATCGGCGCGATCTGGGGCGTGGTGAGCAGCATGAATCACCTGAGTGATGACAGATGGTCTCACTTTAGCCGAGCTGGAGCATCTGCTCAAAGATGGCTAGCTTAGCCGCTTTGCACCTCTGTCACGCTCACATCACCCACCGCGGATGTTGCGGCCGCCTGTTGTTGCCGCGTTAATTCATTGCGCGCGATGATGTCTTGCGGCGTAACCTGTCCATCACCATTCACATCCCACCATGTCATGAGATCTTGTGCGGAGGCTGTTGTGGCAGTGGGATCTGCATCAATGACCTGTTGCAAATCATTGAGTGTGAAATAGCCTTTTCCATCGCCATCATATTTGGCAATTGTATCGCGCGCATCTTGAATCACTTGCAGACCATTTTGCAGCTCAGATTGCGTAATCACTGCATCGCCATTGGCATCCCAGCTTGCGAAAGTGGAGGGGTCGGCCATGCTGCCACCACTATGATTTTGCAAACGAGCAAATTCGGCTGCATCGAGAGAGGATGATTGGTCAGCGTCATAAAGTTTCATCAAACCAGCAGCGATGGCCGCAGGATCTGTCACGGGTTTTGCAATTGGAATGCGCAAGGCTTTGATAATTTCAGAGCGTGTGAGTTCACCGTTGTTATTCACATCCCATTTTTGCAAATCATCACGCGTAATGTCCGTCATGGACATTTGCTCGTCTGTGACCATTGCCAGATTGATGGCCCCTGTGGTCGCATCGCCAAGCGTCGACACCAAAGCGTCGGCTGTATCCATGATCTCATAATCGCTGATCAGCTCATCGCGCGTCACCTTCTCGTCGCTATCGCGATCCCAAGCCGCAATCACTTCGGTGGGGTCAGAGCCATTGCTGAGCGAAGGATTGTTGATCCAGGCGGAGATCACATCGGCGATGTCGATATAGCCCTTGTTGCCCTTGTCGTAGAGCGCCAGCATCTCATCGGCGCGCTCAGCCGGGGTGGGGGCGGGCGGTGTGCTGGGCTTCACATTGAGCAATTCGGCCTGCGTGACCGAGCCTGAGCCATCGGCGTCATAGGTCGCGAGCATGGCATTGGCTTGATAGGCGCTCTTGGCATAGGTCGTCGAATAGGACGGGAAGAGGGTGCAATCGAACAAAGTGGGACGGATGCCCGCCGAGACCCAGGACGAGCCATGGCTCGCGGCGCTCTCCTCAGTTCGCTGTAAACCTGCAAAAACCCGCAGAAATTCCCCCGCTGAAATGGCGCTGTCGCCATTACGGTCGAATTCGCCCATGCAACTGCGCGCCAAAGCCTCCCGGTTCGGCTGCGTGGCCGCCAGTCCAGAGATAATTCGGGCAGAGAAATCGGTCACATTGGGGCTCCTGCCCGCAAAGTTAGCAATTTATATGCCGCCTTTTGGGCTGGGTGGGCGGCTCATGGGCAGCGGCCCATCGCTAAAGCAACGTTAGCGCTCAAACTATCTGTGGCAGTGCAGTTTTTAATCGATTTAAAGTTTCGTTTTTTGGCCATTGGAGGCTTGCGAACTGCGTTTTCGAGGTTAAAGATCGCCCTATGGTTGAGACGGTTATTACAATCCGCCGCGCGCGGAAGGTGGATGCTGAAGAGATCGCGAGCGTCCATGACGCCTCGTGGCGCGATGCCTATCGCGGGATGATCCCCGGACGCGAGCTTGAGAAGATGATTGCGCGGCGTGGTCCCAATTGGTGGGCCTCTGCGATTGAGCGCGGCTCGCGTTTGCTTGTCCTCGACTTTAACGACGCCATCGTCGGTTATGTCAGTTACGGTCGCAACCGTGTGCCATCGCTTCCCTTCCGGGGCGAAATTTTTGAACTCTATCTTGAGCCTGAATATCAGGGGCTTGGCTTTGGCCGTCGCCTGTTCGAGGCGGCGCGTGATGATCTGGCCTCGCATGGCTATCCGACTTTTCTCGTCTGGGCCTTGGGCGAGAATGACCGAGCACTGACTTTCTATGAGCGCTTGGGCGGCCGCATGGTTCGACATGCGCAGGAGCGCTTTGGCGACGAGCAGCGCGAGCGGGTCGCTTTCGGCTTTATCTGATCCTGACAATAAGTCGTGCTTGTTTCGCAAGCCGCAGCCGCCTAAGACGCGGCATATCCCGCTTTTTCGGAGACAGACATGAATCTCAACGCGATTGCGATCGGCAAGAATCCCCCCGAGGATGTCAATGTCGTGATCGAAGTGCCGATTGGCGGCGAGCCCATCAAATATGAGATGGACAAAGACGCTGGCGCACTCATCGTCGACCGCTTCCTCTACACAGCCATGCGCTATCCGGGGAATTACGGTTTCATTCCGCATACTTTGTCGGATGATGGCGATCCTTGCGATGTCATCGTCGCCAATACGCGCGCCATCGTTCCGGGCGCGGTGATGAACTGCCGCATCGTTGGCGTCTTGCTGATGGAAGATGAAGCGGGTGGTGATGAGAAGATCATTGCTGTGCCGTCACCCAAGCTGACGCGCCGCTATGACAATGTGACGAATTACACCGAGCTGCCGCAGATCACACTCGACCAGATCCAGCACTTCTTCGAACATTATAAAGATCTCGAAAAAGGCAAATGGGTGAAGGTCGTGCGTTGGGGCGATGCGCAGGAAGCCAAAGACATCGTCATGAAAAGTGTCGAGCGCGCCAAGGCGAAAAAGGGCTAAGCCCTTCGCTCATTGCAACACACTGCGGGTGCTTTCTGAGAATTGCACCCGCACGGCTTGCGCTGCATCAGGCGGTGCTGCGAGCCGCGCGCGGAACTGAATTGTCTCACCGCGCATCAAAGTGGCTTTGGGCGGTGGTGCGCTCCACGCATAGACTTCGCGCCCCGCCGCATCGCGCAAACTCAATTGCAAATCTGGCAGGCTCTGCGTCTCCGCGCGCAGATTGCTGATCTGTCCGTCGATGGTCAGAACTTTCTGATAGGCCTCCGCCATGATGCGGCTGCGCACCTCACGAAATTCCAAGCCCTGAATATTCACAGGCAGCCCCAGCGCCGCATAGGGCCGCGCCATCCATGGCACTTGTCGGACGATCGTCTCGCGGGCCGCCAAACCTGCGGCCAGAAGCAGCAGAATGCCGGCCGCCAATGTCAGACCCATCATGGCTGAGCCGTTACCTGTCTCTTGATCTGTCTTGAGCTTGACCTGAGGCGGGCGTCTGCGGCGTTCGCGGATCGCAGGCGGGGCCACAGCCTCGGTCACGGCCTCTTGCGCTGCTTCAGAGGGTCGAGGGTTGAACGTCGGTTCGAGGGGCAGTTCAGGCTCCCGCACCGCGGCTTTGGGCGCATAGGCGTCTTCCAGCCAGACATGGGTGCAAATGCCGCAGCGTATCCGCCGCGCGCGGCTGAGGGAGGATCTCTCGACATAAAGGCTGGCCCGGCAGGCGGGGCAATGAACGAGCAGCATGAATCAAAACCAAGGCACAAAGTATCTGCCATTAGGGCTGCCAACATGGTTAAGGCCGCGTTAAGATGCGGGGCATTAAGATTGTTCATCCAATCGGGGGCCTCTGCCTCTTTGATTGAAGGACATCACGAGGGTCGTCTTGGTCCGATTTGAGAATGTCGGCCTGCGCTATGGAATGGGAGCTGAAATCCTGCGGGACATCAGCTTCGAAATCGAGCCGCAGTCCTTCCAATTCCTGACCGGCCCATCGGGTGCGGGCAAGACGACGCTTTTGCGTTTGATCCTGCTTGCCTTGAAACCCACGCGCGGTTTCATCACGCTCTTTGGGCAAGATGCCTCCACCCTCGACAAAGATCAGATCACCCATCTGCGTCGGCGCATCGGTGTCGTGTTTCAGGATTTTCGTCTGCTCGATCATCTGACGACCTATGAGAATGTCGCGCTGCCCTTGCGTGTGCAGGGCCGCGAAGAGGCAAGCTATCGCGCCGAGGTGATGGAGTTGCTGGGCTGGGTGGGCTTGGGTGAGCGCATGCATGTGCTGCCGCCTGTTCTGTCGGGCGGCGAGAAACAGCGCGCTGCAATTGCGCGCGCATTGATCGTGCGGCCTGAATTGCTGTTGGCAGATGAGCCGACCGGCAATGTTGATCCCTCACTCGCGCGCCGTCTGCTGCGTTTGTTTGCCGAGCTGAACAAGTCTGGCACATCAGTTGTTATCGCCACGCATGATCTGGCCTTGATGGATCAGTTTGATGGTGCACGCCGCTTGGTGCTGGGCGATCGACGGTTGCATATCTATGACTGAGACCGTCTCGCCCCTCTTGCGTTTGTTGCGCGGTGGTCGCGACTCATCCGAGCAACCGGTGAGCGCGATGCTCAAGCGCAATATGCCGCTTGTGCCTGCTGATACGATTGCGGGGCGGGCACTTGTCACGGTCATCGCCATCATGACCTTTTTGGCAGCGCTCTCAGCGGGCGCAGGCATTTTGGTTGATCAAGCCTCTCGTGGTTGGACGCAAAGCGTCGCGCGCGAAATGACGATCCAGGTCAAACCTATCACGGGCCGCGATATTGAGGCTGATGTGCGCAAGGCAGCTGAGCTTGCGCGTGCTACGCCCGGCGTTGGCGAGGTTCGTATTTTCAGCAAGGCTGAGTCAGAACATCTCTTGGAGCCTTGGCTTGGCACTGGGCTTGATCTGGGCTCATTACCGATTCCCCGTCTCATTGAAATCAATTTTGGAGCGGGCGCAGTTGATACGACAAGTCTGCGCAAAGCTTTGAGTGAGAGTGTTGCCAATGCAACGCTGGATGATCATCGCCTTTGGCTGACGCGGCTGTCGCAAATGGCGCGCGCCACTGTTGGTCTTGTCGTGCTGATCCTTGTGCTTGTGCTTGTTGCGATGGGTTTGGCAGTCACCTTTGCCACACGCGGGGCCATGGCGGGCAATCGCGAGATTGTCGATGTGCTGCATTTTGTCGGCGCGCAGGATAGTTTCATCGCGCGCGAATTTCAGCGCCATTTTCTCTGGCTGGGATTGAAAGGCGGTTTGATCGGTGGTGGCTGCGCCATTGCCGCCTTCTCTTTGTCTGGCCTCTTGTCGCGCTGGTTCTCGACCAATGCGAGCGCGGATCAGATGCAGGCCTTGTTCGGCACATTTGCGCTTGGTGTGTGGGGCTATCTGGCCATAGTCATCATCGCGCTAGGCATTGCCATTCTAACCGCGATGATCTCGCGCACCATCGTCTTTCGCCATTTGCGGTCGCTGGCATGAAGCATCGGCGCTGGCGCATCTTGTTCAGCTTGGCCCTTGTTGTCGTGCTGGGGCTGGCAGCCGATTTTGTCCATTTTAATGCGCAGATCGAGCGGCAGGAACATCCTCCCGCGCGCCCCGCTGCAGCGATGATCGCCTTGACCGGGGGTGCGGCGCGTGTGTCAGACGCGATCGATCTTCTCGAACAGGGCTATGCCGGACGCATGCTCATCAGCGGCGTCAATCCGACTTTGACCCGCGCCGATGTGATCCGCATGGCGCCGCGTCACAGGAAGCTCATCGAATGCTGTGTCGATCTTGGCTATGATGCGCTCGATACGGTGGGCAATGCGCGCGAAGCCCGCCGCTGGATGGCGGCTCATGAGCTGCGTGGGCCGCTCATCATCGTCACGTCGAATTATCATATGCCGCGCGCCTTGGTGGAGATGGCACGTGCCATGCCGGGGGTGGGGTTCTTGCCGGTGCCGGTGATCTCTGAGCGCTGGCGAGATGCAACCTTGTGGCGGGATCCGGCCTTTGCCCGCTTGCTGGCCGTGGAATATGTGAAATTCCTGGCTGCTCGCACACGCAGCTATCTCGAGGGGGCCTTTTCAAGCGGCTCTGCTTGAGGCAAGAAGGCTTATGATCTTCATCCGATCCCTGATCTTCAACATCGCCTTCTACATCTCCCTGCCGGGATTGATGCTCGTCTGTTTGCCACTGCTGGTCATGAACCGGCATGTGGTGGGCGGCGTGGCGCAGGTCTGGTCGCGGATGTTTCTCTTCCTGCTGCGCGTCATCTGCAATCTGAAGGTGGAGTTTCGCGGGCTTGAGAATTTGCCCAAGGGTGGCGTCATTCTGGCCGCCAAACATCAGTCCATGTGGGAGACTTTTGCGCTCATTCGCCACTCCCCGCAATTTTGCTTCATCCTGAAGCGTGAGTTGATGTGGATCCCGCTATTTGGCTGGTATCTGGCGCGCACCAAGCAAATCTCGATTGACCGCGCCCGCGCCAGCACGGCGCTGGCTCAAGCCACACGCAAATCGCGCGATGCTTTGAATGACGGACGCCATCTCATCATCTTCCCTGAGGGAACGCGTCGTCCCGCTGGGGCGCCTGCGCAATATAAATCGGGCGTTGCAGCGATCTATCATGATACGGGCGCGGCCTGTGTGCCGGTGGCTTTGAACTCGGGCCTCTTTTGGGTGCGTCGCAGTTTCCTGCGTCGTCCGGGCACGGTGGTGGTGGAATATTTGCCGCAGATTGATCCGGGCATGGACAAGCGCGCTTTCATGGCGCGCATCACGGATGACATCGAAAGCGCCAGCAACCGCCTCATTGAAGAGGCTGTCGCGCATGATCCGTCCTTGGCCGATGTGGTGAAGGCCAATCAGGGCAATTGATCGGTAGGGCGCAATTGATGCGCCAGCCAGGCCAGTTGTTTGTCCTCGATGCCAAGACTGATCAGATGGTCATGCGTATTCACGACATAATCGGGATTGCGGCCTGATTGGCCGACGCCTTGGCGTACAAGGCGCAGCAATTCAGCAGGCGGCAGGCGGCCCGAATATTGGTGATGGGTTGGATCCACCACATAGGCGAGACATTCGCATTGCCGCCCATCTTCCAGCCGCACCCGCAGATGCGCTTCACGATAGACGGCGGTGGCTTGTTCACGCTCGCGCAAATAGGCAATCGTGGCGGCGCTGTGGCGCGCTTCGACCCGAAAAGCGATGCCCCGGCACGAGCCACCCCGATCAAGCCCCAGAACGAGACCGGGCTGTGTGGGTGAGCCGCGATGCACATGTGAATAGATGCAGAGCGAGCGATGATAGCCGTGCACGGTCGCCAGATGACGCTCCACATGGTCAAAGCCCGGCCGCCACATGAGCGAGCCGTAACCAAAGACCCATAGATCGCCAGCTTCACCGCCCTTTGTCATCCTGCCTCGTTCCGGCCTATATCTCATCTGTCCCGCGTGACTGAGAGAGCCCATGATACAGGTCGTCAAAGCTGATGCACCACCCCCCGCGTGGAAACTCTTTTGGCCCTATGTGGCGCTGGCCGTGCTCGGCCTTGCTTGGTCGGCCTATTGGTATGTGGCCTCCAATGCGACGCAGCGCGCGCTTGATGGCTGGTTTGCGCAAGAACGCAGCTTGGGACGCAACTGGACCTGCGGTGAGCGCAATTTGGGAGGCTATCCGTTCCGCATTGAGCTGCGCTGTGCATCAGCAAAATTTGAAGGGCGTTTGGGCGGCGCGCAGGGCAAGGCCTCTGTGGGGGATCTGCTTGCAGCTGCGCATCTTTATCGCCCCTCTCTCGTTGTCGCGCAGATCAGCGGGCCGCTCGCTTTCCGCGCTGACCAGTCGGGTCTCGATTTCACCATGGACTGGGGCAAGCTGCTCATCAGCCACCGCATGAATGGCAGCACGCTTGAGCAAACATCGGTCGAGATTGAAGCGCCTGTGTTGCGCCTGAGCGATCAAGCCAATGTGAAGGCTGATCGACTCGAAATTCATCTGCGCGCCACGCCTGGTCAGCCTGCTGATCTCAGCGCTTATGATCTGGCGGTGCGGCTTGAGAAACTTGCAACACCCGTGCTCGATACGCTGACAGGTGAGAGTGATCCTCTGGATCTTATTCTCTCACTGACATCCTTGCGCACAGGCGCCTTTGCAGGCGCGAGTGTGCCGCAATCTTTGGAGAGCTGGCGCTTGGCGCAGGGCACCGTCGAGATCCGCGAGATGAAACTCGCCAAAGGCAAGGCGCGGATCGAAGCGAGCGGCCAGCTCAGTCTTGATGATCTGCACCGCTTGCGCGGCAAGCTTGATTTGCAGCTGACCGGTCTTGGCACAGTGATGCAGCGCAGTGGAATGCCGCTCGCGGTTAATGGTCAGAATATGCGCGTGCCACTGACACTCGAGAATGGCCGCGTCTCAGTGGGTCTGCTGCGGTTCAATTGGGCCTTGCCGCCGCTCTATTAAGATTTGGGCGGTTCGCGGCGACCAAAGTCAGGCGAGGCTGTTTCTTGACCCTGCGCGATGATGCCACGACGAATGGCGCGCGTGCGGGTGAAGAGTTCGAACAGGCCATCGCCATCGCCCCAGCGGATCATGCGCTGCAAGGCTGCCAGATCTTCATTGAAGCGGCCGAGCATTTCGAGCACGGCTTCCTTGTTGTGCAAGAAGATGTCGCGCCACATGGTGGGATCAGAGGAGGCGATGCGCGTAAAATCGCGAAAGCCACCGGCCGAGAATTTCATCACTTCTGATTGCGTAACTTCTTCCAGATCAGCTGCGGTGCCAACGATATTGTAGGCAATCAGATGCGGCACATGACTGGTGATGGCGAGCACGAGATCATGATGCTGAGCGGTCATAACTTCGACATTGGAGCCAAAGCTGCGCCACATCTGCTGTACTTTGTCCGTGGCGGCGGGGTCTGTTCCCTCGGGCGGAGTGAGGATGCACCAGCGGCTCAAGAAGAGATCTGCAAAGCCTGCATCTGGGCCTGAGAATTCCGTACCCGCGACAGGATGAGCGGGGACGAAATTCACGCCTTGCGGCAGATGTGGCGCGACAGCGGCAATCACCGCGCATTTCACCGAGCCGACATCCGAGACAATGGCTGTGTTTTTGAGATGCGGCCCCATCTGTTCAGCCACAGGTCCGCTCGCGCCTACCGGTACGCACAGAACGACGAGATCAGAATTGGCCACCGCCTTGGCGACGTCTTGCTCGACGACATCGGCGATCTTCAACTCTTCGACGCGCTTGCAGACATCTGCAGAAGCATCACAGGCGACGACTTCGCCAGCTGCATTCATGCGTTTAAGCGCACGCACCATGGATGAGCCGATCAGGCCGATGCCGATGATCGTGACGCGTTTGAAAATGGGTTCGCCCAGTGCCGGGCCAAGACGGTCAGACACGGAATCACTCCTTGCCGCTGAGAAAATCAGCCAGTGCTTTGACGACAAGCTCATTGGCCTCCTCAGTGCCCACAGTCAGGCGCAGCGCATTGGGGAAGCCATAAGAGGAGACAAGGCGCAGGATGAGGCCGCGCTTGGTCAAGAAGGCATCTGCATCAACAGCAGTGCGTCCCTTGTCCTTCGAAAAATGCACGAGAATGAAATTGCCGACGCTGGGTGTGACGCGCAGGCCCAGTTTGCTGATCTGCGCCGTGAGCCAGTTCAGCCATTTTGTATTGTGCTGACGTGAGGCTTCTTCGAAGGCCAGATCACCGATGGAGGCGATGGCGGCATACATGGCCGGACCATTGGCATTGAAGGGGCCGCGAATACGGTTGAGCGCATCGCAGACAGCGGCGGGTGCATAGCACCAACCCACGCGCAGCAAAGCAAGGCCGTGGATCTTCGAGAATGTATGCGTCATGACGACGTTTTCATTCTGCGTCACAAGCTCCATACCGTCCTTGTAATCGGGCGCGGTCACATATTCGGCATAGGCGCCATCGAGCACCAGAAGTACATCTTTGGGAAGGCCCGCATGAAGGCGCTGCACTTCGCTGAAGGGAATATAGGTGCCGGTGGGATTATTCGGATTGGCGATATAGACGATCTTGGTGCGCGGTGTGACGGCCGCCAAAATCGCATCGACATCGGTGCATTCGTTCTTCTCGCGCACAACGACGGGTGTGCCGCCTGCACCCAGAATAGCGATCTTGTAGAAGGTGAATCCATGTTCGGTGATGATGCCTTCATCACCTTCGCCGACATAAGCGACAGCCAGCAGATTCAGAATATCATCTGAGCCATTGCCGCAGACGATGCGCGCAGGATCGAGGCCGTAACGTTTGGCGATAGCCTCACGCAAAGCCACCGCCGAGCCATCAGGATAGAGCGCGAGTTTTTCAGCCGAGGCGCGGAAGGCCTCAATCGCTTTGGGCGAGGGACCAAGCGGCGTCTCGTTGGAGGAGAGTTTGTAGATTTTCGCAACGCCGGGCGCGCTGCTCTTGCCGGGCACATAGGCCTCGATGGCCATGACGCTGGAGCGCGGAAGGGGACGGGTGCTCGACATGGTGCAACTCACATCAGAAGGAAGGTGTCAGAAGGAGGAGGCGACGCGATTGGTATAATCAAAACGCGCCGCATGGCTGCCGACATCATGAATACGCATATCGCCCACACCAGCGCCTGCGAAGGCGGCTATGAGATCATCAGATGAGACGGAGCCGGGGGCTGCGATGAGCAGCGACAGGCCCATGCCATCAGCCGCGCTGCCCAGGACTTCAGCGCCCAGATCAGACAGAGCGACATGGATCGGCTCGCGCCAACGATCAATCGTGACAGCGCGGATCATCACATCACGCGCAGCAGCTTCTGCCAGCGGCTTCGACAAGACAAAGATCGGCATGCCGGCTGGATGATCCGGGCGCTCGACGAAAGGTACGCGCGCGATGATCTTGGGTGCATCAGCACCTACAAGATCATTCCACCACGCATGACCGGCCGGGCCGCTGTCGATACGCACCATGCCAAGATCACCAGCCGATGAATTCACCGCTGCAATCACAGCTGCAGGGCCGTGATGAATGAGGAAGGGCACGGTGAAGCCGAAATGGAAGCGCACTGAATCGCGCATGGCTGCATCGCCTGCCGAGACATCAGCATGGACGGAATAATTCGACTGCACATAAGTGAAGGTCGAGATGATGATGCGCCAAATGCCTTCAACCGTATCAAACGGCAGAAGGCCCGAATGGCGCTCGGCCATGGCGCGCATCATCGCGGCTTCGCGACCGGGTCGGAAGGCCGAGCCACCGCCCTGCTTCTCCTTGATCGCGATGAGCGTATTGATGATGCTGCTGCGATCAATCAGCAGCTTGTGCATGGCCGCGTCGATGCGGTCGATCTCAACCCGCAGGTCGGCCAGCATCTCTTCAGGTCGGCGGTCAGCCATGACAGTCCCGTTAGCCAGATCCCAGCCCCCATGAATTCATGGGTAAGGCGCGGGTTTGTTTAGCCCCGCCTGCCGGGCTTGGCAAAGGATTCCGCTCATATGCGGGAGCCTGCGCCAGCTTGACTCATTTCGCGGGGGGCTCCTATATATCGCACACTTCGTTCGGAAAAAAGAACAGCACCAGACCGGTCTCATGTCGTCCAGTCCTGTCCCCACGATTGAACTCACTGCTGATCTGCGTTTGCGGGAGGTTGATGAGCCCCATAGTCTGGTGGCGCATTTCGGCCCGGATGAGGCTTTGCGGCTGGATGTTGGGGTGGATCTGGCCCCTTTCACCATCGCCTATCAGACCTATGGCCAGCTCAATGGCGCCAAATCCAATGCTGTCCTCATCTGCCACGCCCTGACGGGCGATCAGCATGTGGCCAATGTGCATCCGGTTACGGGCAAGGATGGCTGGTGGGAGACGATGGTCGGCCCCGGCAAGCCCATCGACACCGAACGCTATTTCATCATTTGCGCCAATGTGATCGGCGGCTGTATGGGCACGACCGGCCCCGCCTCGCTCCATCCGGCGACGGGTCGGCCCTGGGGCCTTGATCTGCCCATGATCACCATTCGCGATATGGTGCGGGCGCAGGCCATGCTCATTGATCGGCTCGGCATCGACCAGCTCTTTGCGGTGGTGGGTGGCTCCATGGGCGGCATGCAGGTGCTGCAATGGGCGGCCCTGTTCCCTGAGCGCGTTTTCGCGGCCATGCCGATTGCCACCGCCGCGCGCCACTCCTCGCAAAATATCGCCTTCCATGAGGTTGGCCGCCAGGCTGTGATGGCGGATCCAGAGTGGCGGCAAGGCCGCTATTTCGACCATTCTATTCGCCCTCACAAGGGCTTAGCCGTTGCTCGCATGGCCGCGCATATCACTTATTTGAGCGATGAGGCGCTGCATCGGAAGTTTGGCCGCAAGCTGCAAGACCGCGCCGCGCCGACCTTCTCCTTTGACGCAGATTTCCAGATTGAGAGCTATCTGCGCCATCAGGGGTCGAGCTTTGTCGAGCGCTTCGATGCCAATTCCTATCTCTATCTGACCCGCGCCATGGATTATTTCGATCTGGCGGCGGATTATGGCGGCGTGCTGGCCAATGCGTTCAAAGGCACGCGTACACGCTTTTGCGTTATCTCCTTCACAT
Source organism: Beijerinckiaceae bacterium (assembly GCA_947454485.1). Classification (GTDB taxonomy): domain Bacteria; phylum Pseudomonadota; class Alphaproteobacteria; order Rhizobiales; family Beijerinckiaceae; genus Terripilifer. The sequence goes on along the minus strand of CANGJJ010000002.1, from coordinate 269,736 downwards.
CGGACTGGCTCTTTGCCACGTCCGAATCACGCGCCATTGTCCATGCGCTCAATGCCGGCGGCGCCTCTGTCTCCTTCGTTGAAGTTGAGACCGACAAAGGCCATGACGCCTTCTTGCTGGATGAGCCTGAACTGTTTGATTGTTCGCGCGGCTTTCTAGACTCAGCGGCGCGCGCACGGGGGCTTGTGTAATGTCCACCCGCGTTGATCTTCTGCTCATCTCCCAAATGGTGGCAGCTGGCACCCGGGTGCTCGATGTTGGTTGCGGCGATGGTGAATTGCTGCGGCTTCTGGCCGAGACGCGTCAGGTGGATGCGCGCGGTATGGAATTGTCACAGCGCGGCGTGAATGATTGCGTGGCCAAGGGTCTCTCGGTCATTCAAGGCGATGCGGATACGGATCTCATCGATTATCCCACCGATGGTTTTGACTATGTGATCCTGTCGCAGACCATTCAGGCCACGCGTCATCCGCGCAAAGTGCTGGAGCAGATGCTGCGCATCGGTCGCCATGCGATTGTCTCGTTTCCGAATTTCGGTCACTGGAATATTCGCTGGCAATTGGCGACACGCGGTCGCATGCCCGTGACCAAGAATCTGTCTTACAGCTGGTATGACACGCCCAATATTCACTTCTGCACTTTGCGCGATTTTGTGGCGCTGACGCAGGAGCTTAATGCGAGTATTGAACGGGCTGTGGCATTGGATGCCAATGGCGCACCCGTGAGGGTCAATGCGCCCTGGTCTTTCTGGAATCTGTTTGGTGAACAGGCTGTGTTTCTTTTGAAGCGCCGCGACTAATTCAGCGACCAGAGTGCGGCATTCAGCACGCCCGCAAAACTGACCCATGCAAGGCAGGGCGCCATGAGCCAGGCCGCCACGCGGTCGAGCTTCCAGAACAAAGCCAGCGTGACGATGATGGAGAGCCACAGGGCCACCACCACAAACAGGCCGCCTGCAATATTCTGATTGCCGAAGAAGACGACTGACCAAAAGCCATTGAGGCCGATCTGGGTGAGAAAGGCGCGCACGCCGGCTTGGCGTCCCATAATGTCATAAGGCAGGCGCAGGATGCGAAAGAAGGCTACGCCCATCATCACATAGAGCGTCGTCCAGACGGGACCAAAGATCCAGTTGGGGGGATTGAAGCTTGGCTTCACCAGACCCGCATACCAATTGGGAATGACCGGCAGGGTCGCCGCGCTGCCAATGAGGCTGGCAGCCGACACCGCGACCACAGCGATCAGGACTGCGGGTAGGACATTCATCCGATGGCGATCAATCATGATGGGCCTGAATTTGGAGCGAAGGGTCGAAAGAGGGCCTTATCTGCGCTATACGGATCATCTCTTCTGCCGGTTTGGACAGGTCATGAGCGATAAGAACCAAGGTTGGTCACAGCGCACGCGTTTAGCCCAGGCTCTGGGTGCCATGGATGAGACAACACGCGGTCTTGTGCCGCCGATCCATGTCACGACCACATTCGAGCGCGATGCCGACAATGGCTATAGCTCCGGCAATATGTATGGCCGCCCCGACAATGAAACAGTGCGCCTCGCCGGGTCTATCATCTGCGAGCTTGAGGGCGGTGCGGATGCGATTGTGCTCGGCTCTGGCATGTCAGCTGCGCTGGCGGTCTTTCATGCGTTGGCGCCCGGCGATCATGTCATCGCACCACGCGTCATGTATTGGGCCTTGCGCAACTGGCTTGCCACTGAGGCTGTCCGCTGGGGGCTCGACATCAGCTTCGTCGATTGCTGTGACACGCGCGCCGTTGAGGCTGCCATCAAGCCCGGACAGACCAAGCTCGTCTGGCTCGAGACGCCCTCCAATCCTTTGTGGGAGGTGAGCGATATTGCAGCGGTTGCTGAGATCGCCCATCGCGCGGGGGCAAAGCTCTGCGTTGATTCAACCTGTGCGACACCTCTGCTGACACAGCCTTTGGCTTTGGGTGCTGATCTTGTCATGCATGCGGCGACGAAATATCTCAATGGCCATTCTGATGTGATTGCCGGCGCGGTTGTCACCGCCAAACAGGATGAGTTCTGGTCGCGCGTCACACGTATTCGCCGCGAACATGGCATGATCCTTGGTCCCTTTGAGGCCTATTTGCTGGTTCGTGGTATGCGCACACTTGATCTGCGTGTGCGCGCCGCCTGCGCCAGCGCGCTGGAACTGGCGCAGCGCCTCGAGCAACATCCCTCTGTCGCGCAAGTGCTCTATCCGGGCCTTGCCTCACATCCCCAACATCAGATCGCACTGCGCCAAATGCGCGGTGGTTTTGGTGGCATGTTGTCGATCCGTGTGAAAGGCGGAGAAGCGGCGGCCATCGCAACGGCGGCGCATGTGACATTGTGGAAGCGCGCAACTTCGCTGGGTGGTGTCGAAAGCCTCATCGAACATCGCGCCTCTATTGAAGGCGCAGGCTCACCTTGCCCAACAGATCTCTTGCGCTTGTCTTGCGGCATTGAAGATCCGCAGGATTTGTATCGGGATTTGGATGAGGCTCTTCCAAGGTAAAATTTGCCCCTGAGCCGCCGAATGGTAATGTCTATATAGGCATTTTATTCGACGGTTTTTATGAAAACAAAAATTTTCATTGATGAGGTCGGAAACACCGATCTCAAAATTGCTCTCACCAGCGATGCTGAGCGGTTTATTTCCCTTACGGGAGTCGTTGTAAAAGAAAGAGATTATTACGATCACTTTATTCCGGTTTTTCGAGATCTTAAGAAGCAATTTTTCGCAGATGAAAACATAATCTTTCATCGACGTGAGATGATAAGGGCGGAGCCCCCATTTCACAGATTTGATGATGAGAAAATAAGAAACGAATTCGATCTCTGCTTCCTCAAGATCCTCGAAGAATTACCATTCCGCATTGTTACTGTAGCTGTAGATAAGCGGACGCTGCATCAAGATGGCTTCAACGGCGATCCGTACCATCTGGCTTTCTTTGAATTAGTCGAAGAATATCTTTTCTGGCTGAAGGCTCACGGCCTCGTTGGCGACGTGACTGTTGAGGTTCGAGGCAAGGGACAAGATCAATCCCTGAAGCGATTTTTTAAGGACAGCTTCAGTGACAGTCGTTTAGCACCGCATCTTCAGGAGTTTTTGACATCAGGAGAGATTAAGCTGGGGAAGAAGAGTGACAATTGCCCAGCCATGCAGCTCGCTGATTTGCTCGCCTATCCAAGCGCTATGTCCATTCGCTCCGCTGTCGAGGAGCGCGTTCGAAATCACCGATTTTCAGCCAAGATTGTCGAAGTTCTGGAGCGGGATAAATATCTGACCGCTCGTGCAAAGCGTTTGATCTCGCGAAAAAAACGGGGGCCTAAAGCCCCCGGCGACCGCGTAACGGTCCCCCTCCATCCGAAGAATGGATTGCGGCCAGTATGCGTTGGCGACTCGAAAAGTCAAACAAAAAAATTTTCATTTTAATTTCAGAGTCAACACAAAGATTTAGCTCGTGAACAAAAAAGAGCGGCGTTTGCGCGCCGCTCTCTGTTGCTTCGAAGCAGCAACCTACGCGCCTTTCGGGAAAGGCACGATTGTCGCTGGCTCATCGCCTGACACCTCACCGGCTTTACCAACGGGCTTGCCAGCCACAGTGAGTGTGCCTTTCAGTGTTGAGATATCGACATTCTGACCATCGCGGATTTCGCCTGCGAGGATTTGCTCGGCGAGCGAGTCCTGCACATTCTTTTGAATGACGCGCTTCAGTGGGCGAGCCCCATAGGCAGGGTCGTAGCCTTTTTCTGCGAGCCAGTGACGCGCAGCTGGTTCCAGCGTGATCGTGATCTGGCGATCAGCGAGCAGCTTTTGCAGACGCTTCATCTGAATGTCGACAATGGCACCCATGTCTTCACGGCGCAGGCGATGGAAGAGGATGATCTCATCCACGCGGTTGAGGAATTCGGGACGGAAGCGCGAGCGTACAACCTCCATCACCTCTTCCTGCACGGCGCTTGAATCCTCGCCCTCCTTTTGCGCGACGAGATATTCGGCGCCCATATTGGAGGTCATGATGATCAGCACATTGCGGAAGTCGACCGTGCGGCCCTGACCATCGGTCAGGCGGCCATCATCCAGAACCTGCAGCAAGACATTGAACACATCAGGATGAGCTTTTTCGATCTCATCGAAAAGCACGACCTGATAGGGACGCCGGCGCACAGCCTCTGTCAGAGCACCGCCCTCTTCATAGCCAACATAGCCGGGAGGTGCGCCGATGAGACGCGAGACCGAGTGCTTCTCCATATATTCGGACATATCGAGCCGCACCATCGCGGTCTCATCATCAAACAAGAATGATGCGAGCGCTTTGGTGAGTTCGGTCTTGCCGACACCTGTGGGGCCGAGGAACATGAAAGACCCAATCGGGCGATTGGGATCTTGCAGGCCTGCGCGCGCACGGCGCACAGCCGTGGAGACGGCTTGCACAGCCTCTTTTTGACCGATGACGCGCTTGGCAAGCTCCTCTTCCATCTTGAGAAGCTTGTCGCGTTCGCCCTCCAGCATTTTATCAACAGGCACGCCTGTCCAGCGTGAGACGACTTGCGCCACGTGATCGGCGGTCACAGCCTCTTCCAGCAAAGCACCGCTCTGCGACTCTTCGGCTGACTGCAGCTGCTTTTCAAGCTCGGGGATGATGCCATAGGAGAGGCGGCCAGCTTCCGCATAATCGCCCTTGCGCTGTGCATTGGCGAGATCGGTGCGGGCTTGCTCCAATTGCTCCTTGAGCTTTTGTGCTTGACCAAGCTTGTCCTTCTCTGCGCGCCAACGGCTCGTCAGAGCGCTCGACTTTTCTTCCAAATCGGCCAGCTCGCCTTCGAGCTTGCTCAGTCGATCTTTGGAGGCAGCATCGGTTTCTTTCTTCAGCGCTTCTTGTTCAATCTTCAGCTGAATAATGCGGCGGTCGAATTCGTCAAGCTCTTCGGGCTTGGAATCAACCTGCATGCGCAGGCGCGAGGCTGCTTCATCGACAAGGTCGATGGCTTTGTCGGGCAAGAAGCGATCCGCGATATAGCGATTGGAGAGCGTGGCAGCTGCAACAATCGCCGAGTCGGTCACGCGCACGCCGTGATGCAGCTCATATTTCTCCTTGAGGCCGCGCAGAATGGAGATTGTATCTTCCACTGTGGGCTCGGAGACAAAGACGGGCTGGAAGCGGCGGGCGAGCGCCGCATCTTTTTCGACATGTTTGCGATATTCGTCGAGCGTGGTCGCACCGATACAGTGGAGTTCACCGCGTGCCAATGCAGGCTTAAGCAAATTGGAGGCGTCCATTGCGCCATCGCTTTTGCCTGCGCCTACCAAAGTGTGCATTTCGTCGATGAACAGGATGATGCCGCCCTCAGCAGAGGTGACTTCATTGAGCACCGCCTTCAGGCGCTCTTCAAATTCACCGCGATATTTGGCGCCTGCAATCAGCGAACCCATATCAAGCGCGAGCAATTGCTTGTCGCGCAGGCTTTCAGGCACATCGCCATTGATGATGCGCAGCGCGAGACCTTCGACAATAGCGGTCTTGCCAACGCCGGGCTCGCCGATCAGCACGGGATTATTTTTGGTGCGGCGTGAGAGAACCTGAATGGCACGGCGAATTTCTTCGTCGCGGCCGATCACAGGATCAAGCTTGCCGTTGCGGGCAGCCTCGGTCAGATCGCGCGCATATTTCTTCAGCGCGTCATAAGCGTTTTCGGCCGTGGCATTGTCAGCCGTGCGGCCCTTGCGCAAAGCTTCAATGGCGCCATTGAGCCCCTGGGGAGTTGCGCCAGCCGTGGCGAGGATCTTGCCCGCATCGCTCGTCTTGTCGAGCGCGATGGCGAGCAACAAACGCTCGACCGTGACATAGCTGTCGCCGGCCTTTTGGGCGATCTGTTCGGCCTGATCAAAGAGCCGTGCAATGGCGGGGGAGAGATAGAGTTGGCCTGCGCCTGAGCCCTGCACTTTGGGCATTTTCGACAAGGCAAGTTCGGTCTGCGTCAAAGCATCGCGTGAGCGCCCGCCCGCGCGGTCGATGAGACCGGCAGAAAGCCCCTGCTCATCATCGAGCAGAACTTTTAAGAGATGTTCGGGTGTGAATTGCTGGTGGCCTTCGCGCACCGCGAGCGACTGGGCGCTTTGCACAAAGCCACGAGCCCGCTCGGTATATTTTTCGATATTCATACGCACCTCCTTGACCCTCGGCGGTACCCCGAAGCGGCACATCCGACGTCCAACACAATTGCGGCCCCCTCAGGCAGCCATAGGATTGATGTAGGAAGGGCCATGCGCTCCTGAAAGGGGGGCGCGGCACGGATTGATGCGGATCAAACCCACAAAGCCTCACTGGGGCTTTTGCATCTGTGGCTGAGGCTTTAAGAAAGGGAATGAGTTCCAAGATCGGTGGGGACAGAATGGTTCAGATCACGATACCCAGCGCCAATATCACCTTCGACTGCGATGCCGATGACACGGTGCTGAGGGCTGGTCTGCGTGCCGGTTTGGGCATGCCTTATGAGTGCAATGTCGGCTCTTGCGGCAATTGCCGCTTTGAGGTTCTGGAGGGTGAGGTCGTGCATGAGCGCGAGAATCCTCCCGGCTGGAATGAGCGCGACAAGCAGCGCAACCGCTATCTGGGCTGTCAGGCGCGTCCGCTCGGCAATTGCACGATCAAAGTGCCGCTGCGCGAGGATTATAAGAGCCACTTCCTGCCCGCCCGCACCACGGGCAAGCTGCTCGCCATCGCTGATATCACCCATGACATTCGCGAATTCCGCTTTGCTCTGGCCAAGCCCAATGGCTTTTTGCCGGGGCAATATGGTTTGATCGGCGTTCCTGGTGTTGAGGGCGCGCGCGCCTATTCCATGTCCAATGCGGGCGATGGGGAACATTGGGACTTCCAGATCCGCAAAGTGCCCAATGGCGCTGCCACGGGCGCTCTGTTCGATAAATTGCAGGTCGGCGATGTGGTCACGCTCGATGGCCCCTATGGCATGGCCTATCTGCGCGAGAATGTGGCGCGCGATGTGATTTGCCTCGCCGGCGGCTCGGGCCTCTCGCCCATGGTCTCAATCTCGCGGGCTTTTGCCGCCTCGCCGGCGCTGGCCGGTCGCAAGCTGCATTTCATCTATGGCGGGCGCACACCGCGCGATATTTGCGGCGAGACCTTCTTGAAGGCACTGCCGGGCTATGGCGAGCGCATCTTCTACCATTCGGCGATCTCGGATCTCGATCATCCGGACTCGGCGCGCTGGGACGGCAAGAAGGGCTTTGCGCCTGATCTGGCGGTCGAGATGTTTGGCGAGAGCCTGCCTGACTATGAGATCTATTTCGCGGGCCCGCCGCCCATGGCAGATGCGATCATGAAAATGGCGATCGGGCACAAAGTCCCCGCCGCGCAGCTGCATTTCGACAAGTTCTATTGATAGATCATAAACTTACCTGAAAATGAAAAGGGCGGCCTCTGGGGCCGCCCTTGTTTTATTCTGCGTTGTTCTCGCCGGGCGGCACATCAGTGCCATCCTCACGCGGGCGCCTGCGGCGGCGCGGGCGCAGGTGATAGCCACCGGCCTCGACCTCTTGATGCTGCTGATCAACATCAACGCCAGCGGGGGCTGGTTGGTCTTGATCGGCCACGCGGGTCGGTGAGGTGATGAAGGCGGGCAGACCATTGGGGGCTGCCTCAGGCTCCATCTCGGGGCGGGGCTGCTGCTCGCCACGGAAGCGGTTGTTGCGACCCTGGAAGCGACCACCCTGCTGGTTGTTGTTACGGTCCTGATAGGGACGGTCACCACGCGGCTGGCGCTCACCTTGGTAGGGTTGCTGCTGCTGCGGGAAGGCTGGGCGCTCGATGAAGGGCTGCGGCTGGCCTTGGGGCGCTGCCTGCTGGGGCTGGCGCTCGCCCTGATAGGGCTGCTGCTGGGGGAAGCCACCCTGCTGGGGCGCATAGGGCTGCTGACCATTGCCGAAAGCAGGCGGCTGGAAGCGCTCGACGGGCGAGGCGAAACGGTCGGGCAGGCCGCCGATATCGTCATCATCATCCATATCGTCTGGATCGGGCGAGCCATCAGGGCGGTTGAAGCCCATCTGTGCCTGCTGCTGGGCTGCTTGAGCGGCCGCGATCAGACGGAAATAATGTTCGGCATGCTGGAGATAGCTCTCGGCCATCACGGGGTCGCCGGAGGATTGGGCGTCACGCGCGAGCTGGAGATATTTCTCCGCAACGTGGTGGGCAGTGCCTCTGATCTTTACGTCCGGACCGTTGGATTCATAGGTCCTCGTGAGCGGATTCGGGCCTTTGCGGTTGTTGCGACCGCGCATACGCTTGTTCTGACCTGGTCTCATCGACGATCCTTGGGTTCAACTCGCCGGCGCTGGCTCTGCCGTGCCGGACAACATACGAACCGGCCCCCGGCGCCCCAGCGCCACTTGCGGAGACATGCTCCTGAGGGTCTGTTCGATTGCCCTCGCCACAAGTGGCGCATGGGCATTCGGCTCGTGTCACACGCGCCGAAATCTGGAAAACTCACCTTGTGCTGTTGAGAGAACGAATCCCGTTCGGAGCAGTCCTGACTTGAGCTTATCTTTTAAGGAGTTCAGCCACTCAGGACGCTGCTCTACGTGTCGAGAGCTCAGGCGTCAGCCGCTTCAAGGCGATTTACTAAAGAGAACCTAGTCGCTTTTACCTCATTCGCCAAGGGGGAGGGGCGAAAATAACCCATTTCCTAGCGCAGCCATCCAAAGACGGCGCGCCCGACGCCTGCAAGATCAGCCTGCATGCCCGTCTCGCTGAGCCCCGCTGCCTGCATCAATTGCGCGACATCGTCAGCCTGACCGATCCCAACTTCGAAAATGGCGAGCCCGCCGGGGGCCAGAAGCTGCGGAAGCAATGCGCAAATATCGCGATAGGCGGTGAGACCATCAGGCCCACCATCAAGGGCTAGCATCGGATCGAACAAGCGCACTTCAGGATCGAGCGCGTCGATATCGCGTGAGGGAATATAGGGCGGGTTGGAGACGATCAGATCATAGGGGCCGGGACGGGCCGCCTCCCATGTGCCTTGGCGCACCAGACTGCGCGGGGCAAGCTCGCAGCGAATCAGATTTTCACGCGCCACCGAACAGGCCTCGGGCGACAGATCAATGCCGGTGCCATGTGCTGCTTCAAACGAATCAAGCAAAGCGCAGAGCAAAGCACCCGAGCCCGTGCCAAGATCACATAGACGCAGCGCCTCTGATTGGCGCGCGCCCAAGAGTGCGAGCGCAGCATCCACAACGGTCTCTGTATCGGGACGTGGATCGAGCACATGGGGTGTGACGAGAAGATCGAAACTCCAAAAGCTGCGCTCGCCCAAAATGCGTGACACAGGCTCACGCATCAAACGACGGCGTGCAGCCAATGTCACCGCATCCAAAGCCTCATCGAGGGGGAGATCAGGATCGCGAATCAAACCCACATGATCAAAGCCCGCCGCTGCACAGAGCAGCAGGCGGGCGTCGATGGCAGGATCATCAATCCCTGCGCGCGCAAAAGCGTCGGTGAGAATGCGCATGGCCTCTCGGCGCGTCGTCTCTTGCGTGAGCGCGAGCATGTCCATTACTGCACGGCTTTGGTGAGAACGCGGGTGAGGCGCGCAGCAAAGGCAGAGGCATCGCTCAAAGCTTCGCCATCCATCAAGCGTGCTTCATCCAGCAAGAGCCAAGCAGCATCTTCCATCAAGCTTTTGTCGCTGGCATCTTTGAAACGCGTTGCAAGCAGGGTGACAAGATCATGGCGCGGATTGATTTCGAGCACCGGCTTTGACACATCAGCGCGCCCTGCTTGTGCGAGGATACGCTCCAGGCGACGGTCGGGGCCATGTTCACCAGCCACAAGACAGGCGGGGCTTTCTGACAGGCGATCAGAGGCGCGCACATCGGTGACGGCGCTCTCAAGCACTTGCTTCATGTAAGACAGCCATGTTGCAACTTCGGCGCTTGTCTCCACATCGGGATTTTGTGCGCCATCTTTCAGCGCGATGGATTTGAGATCAGCTGCACCTTGCGTCACCGACTTAAACGGCTTGCCGTCATAGCCAAGCGCAGTCGACACCCAGAAGGCATCGACAGGATCGCTGAGAAGCAGCACTTCAATGCCACGCGCGCGGAAGCCTTCGAGCTGCGGGCTCATGCCCATGCGCTGCGCATCATCGCCGGTGAGATAATAGATCGCGGTCTGGTTTTCTTTCAGATCCTTCACATAATCCGCCAAGGTCCGGCTCTTGTCGCCATGTTCGGTGGTGGTGAAGCGCGCCAGTTTGAACAATTGGTCACGACGCTCAGGATCTTCATAAAGGCCTTCTTTCAGGACGGGGCCGAAAGCCTCCCAAATCTTGGCATAGCGCTCCTGGTCATTCTCGGCGCATTTGGTCAGATCTTGCAGAATGCGATTGGTCACGCCGCGTTTGATCGCAGCAAAGACAGGGCTCTCCTGAATCATTTCGCGCGAGACATTCAGCGGTAGATCGGCTGAATCAACGACAAGCCGCATGAAGCGCAACCAGCCGGGCAAAAGATCTGCATCCTGCGTGATCAGAACGCGGCGCACATAAAGCTTGGCGCGACCTTTGCGGGCTGGATCGAACAGATCGAGCGGACGCGAGCCGGGGACGAAAGCCAGCACTGTATATTCGTGGCGCCCTTCTGCGCGCCAATGAATGGTCAGTGCGGGGTCGTCAAATTGCGCGGCGAGGCTGCGATAAAAATCCGCATAGTCCTCATCCTTGATCTCACTGCGCGGCTTGGCCCAAAGCGCACCGCCATCAGTCAAGCGGCGTGTTTCGGCCTCCGCGCTCTCGCGCAATTCGACAGGGATTGCGACCGCACCCGAATGTTCGCGAATAATGGGCTCAAGCTTCCACGGCTCAAGATATGTTTTGGAGGCTTCGTTGAGATGCAGAATGACACGCGTGCCGCGTGCGGGTGCCTCTTCAAGCGCAAGGGGTGCGATCTCGTAAGAGCCCTTGCCGTCAGAGACCCAGCGGAAGGCCTGTTGTGTGCCAGCCTTGCGCGTTTCGACATGGACGCGATCAGCCACCATGAAGGCTGAATAAAAACCGATGCCAAATTGGCCGATGAGATCAGCGCCGCTTTTGCCAGCACCGCCCTCTTCTTCGCGCTCCTCGTCGCTTTTGTCTTGCGCCGCGATGCGCTCAAGGAAGGCGCGCGTGCCTGAATTGGCAATCGTACCCAGCGCTGAGACGAGATCCTCCTCATTCATGCCGATGCCATTGTCGGCGATGGTGAGGGTGCCTTGGTCTTTGTCGAGTGAGATGGTGATGGCGAAAGGCTCTTCGCCTGCAAGTTCTGGTTTGGCGAGCGCTTCATAACGCAGCTTCTCGCAAGCATCGGAGGCATTGGAGATCAGTTCGCGCAGAAAGATGTCGCGATCTGAATAGATCGAATGCACCATCAAATGCAGAAGGCGGGCGACATCGGCCTGAAAGGCATGGGAGTGGCCAGCGCCAGTCCCGGTGTCGAGTGTGGTCGTCACTTTGGACCCCTTTAGCGATCAATGAGATGAGCCGACTCTGCGGCAGCGCATCTCATATCGCTGTGAAGGGCGTGCGATTCAAGATTGGGGGCAATGAAAGACCGGCGGAAGCTTTCGCTCCACGCCGGTCGATTGTCTCGGACGGACCCAATTCGGGCTCCCCGGGGGGCTGGGGGGCTGACAAATCCGAAAAGCCACGCATGGGGTCTACGAGGCAACTGCGGATCTTATGCAGGGGGACTAGGGCTTCGGTTCGACCAGAAATAGGCGAAATCATGGAGCCTGCAACGCAGCCATTGGCCTGCGGATGAGCTTTAAATGGCCTTGCCCGACCCTCTTGCCTTCGTCACATTAGGCGCAGGAGAGAGCTATGAGCGATCAGGACACGGGGTCATCCCAACAAGCCCCACGCGCTGAGTGGACGCCGCGTTTGGTGCCAAGCCCAGCCGCGCCCGCCGTCTCCACGGCTCCGTCTCAGTCGGTGGTGGCTTTTGATCGCTTCGAGCTGCGCGAAATTCTCAATCTTTATGGCCGCAAAGTTGCCGCTGGTGAATGGCGTGACTATGCGATGGATTTTACCCCGACCCGTGCGGTCTTTTCGATCTATCGGCGCACATCGGAATATCCGCTCTACCGGATCGAGAAAGATCCCAAGCTTGCGCGCAAGCAAGGTGCCTATTCAGTGGTGACGCAGACGGGGCTGATCTTGCGCCGTGGCCATGAGCTGGCGCGTGTCATCAGCGTGCTTGATAAAAAGGTGAAGCTCGTTGTGACGTGAGCCTGTCTCATCGCAGATAAGACCAACGAAAAAGGCCCCGTTTTCACGGGGCCTTTCGTATGTCTGAGCTGCGCCAGAACTTAGTCGTTCTTCTGACCCGTCAGCTGCAGCAGCGAGGTGAAGATGTTGATGAAGTCGAGATAGAGCATCAAAGCGCCATTCACCGACTTCTTCGTAGCGACTTCATGATCGTCGCCCGCGAAATACATCTCCTTGATCTGCTGCGTATCCCAAGCCGTCAGGCCCGCGAAGATGCCAACCGAGATCAGCGAGATCACGAACTGCATCATCGAGCTCTGCAGGAACAGGTTCACAAGGCTCGCGATGATGAGGCCAAAAAGGCCCATGATCAGGAACGAGCCCATCGCCGAGAGATCCTTCTTCGTCGTGTAGCCATAAAGGCTCAGCGCGCCGAAGGTCGCGGCCGTGATGAAGAAGGCGCGCGTGATCGACTGGCCCGTATAGACCAGCATGATCGAGGACAGCGAGAGACCCATGGCCGCCGCAAAGAGCACGAACACATTGCGCGCCGTAGCGGACGACATGCGATCGATGCGGAAGCTGAAGAAGAAAACGAAAGCGAGCGGCAGCAACATGACCACCCACTTCACCGGCGAGGCATAGATCAGCTGGCCGAAGGGGGTCAGCGCGATCTTGCCAGCGGCATTGGTGCCCGTGGCCATCATATTGGTGCCCAGCGCAACCAGACCGGTGACGGCGAGACCAACGGTCATGTAGTTGTAGACGCCGAGCATGTAAGAGCGCAGGCCCTGGTCAATCTCGGCAGCGCCGGCCCGGGCTACGCCTGTCCCCCAGACAGAAGCGTTGCGGTCGAAGTCGGACATAGGTTTCCCCATATGGTTTGAGGGCAAGAGCCCTATGCGCCGCCAAAGGACGGCGCTTCGATTAATATGGAGCGCGTTGCCCAGCCGCACAAGTAGGGGGCTGGTCACGCTCCCGCGAGCTTTAGCGCTTAGATGGCCTCAAAGTTCCCGCAAATAGGGTGCTGGCTTCTGGCCCAAGATCCGCCAGGTGCCGATCAGGCCAAGGCCAATGGTGACGATCAAGGCAAGGCCGGTGGCGGTGAGGGCCGAGGACCAGAGCCAGACAAACTCCTCGACTTTCATGACCTTGGTCAGAATGCCCCAAGCCGCCAGACTGCCCGCCAGAACGCCAAAGACGGCAGTGGCCGCGCCCAGAATGCCATATTCCCACAAAATCGCGATGAGCAGCTGGCCGCGTGTCGCGCCAAGGGTCTTCAGAACCACGGCATCATGGGTGCGATTGCGTCGCCCGGCAGCCAGCGCCCCGCCCAGCACCAGAACCGAGGCCGCCAGTGCCACGCCCGATGCGCCGCGAATCGCGACCGCCAGCTGCGTCATGATGGCCGCGATGGCATCGAGCGCATCTTTCACCCGCACGCTGGTGACAGAGGGGAAGCTCTGGGACACATCGCGCAGCAAGGAGAGCTCGCGCGCCGGATCGCCGCCATGGGGGAAGCTGGCTGTGGCCAGAAGTGTATGGGGCGCGCCCGCAAATGTATTGGGCGAGAAGACGAAGACGAAATTGATGCCGAGCGAGCGCCAATTGACGCCGCGCAGATTGGCGATCTTGGCGGTAATGTTGCGACCAAGCACATTGACCGTGATCTCATCGCCGATCGTCAGGCCCAGCCCCTCTGCCACCACCGCCTCCATCGAGACGAGCGGCGGGCCTTTGTAATCAGCGCTCCACCAATCGCCCTTCAGCAGGGTCGAGCCTTGCGGCAGATCTTGCGCATAAGTGATGCCGCGATCTCCCTCGAGCACCCAAGCGGCATCTTCGCGCGCTTTGATCTCTTCGGGGCGCTGACCTTTGAGGCGCACAACGCGCCCACGCATCATGGGCACACGCTCCACTGTGGCTTCCGGTGCCTTCTCATGGAGAAAGGCATCAAAGCGCGGCGCATCGGTGTTGCGAATATCCATGAAGAAGAAACTCGGCGTTTGGCCGGGCAGGGTCTGCGTCACCTGATTGCGTATATTGCCATCAATCATGGTGAGGGCGACGAGAAGTGCGAGGCCCAAACCAAGCGATAGAACGACCGAGGGGGTCAAAGCGCCGGGGCGATGAATATTGCCAATGGCCAGACGCAGCTCTGTGCCTTTGGCGCGCGGCAAGCGACGCGCAATCGCCATGATGCCAATCGCCACAAGACGCAGCATCACAAAGCCGCCCATGGTTGCGACGATGTAAGAGGTCGAGATTTTGCGATCGCTCGACAGGCCGATGATCGCACCGAACAAAAGCGCGGCGCTGAGCGCCAGCAAAAACATATAACGTTTGCGCGGCCAGAGACCGTCAGGCGCAATCTGGTCGCGGAACAAAGCTGAGACCGAAATATCATGCGCGCGTCCCAGCGGCAGGATCGAAAAGACCAGCGCTGTCAGCAGGCCATAGAGCACGCCTTTGAGGAGTTCGATCGGATAGAGGGAGGGCTCGTAAGGGAAGGGGATGAGGGAGCCGAAAGCTTGCGCCAGAATGAAGGGCAGAGCTGCGCCAATACACAGGCCAATGATCGTCCCCAGCACAGCGACCAGCATGACCTGCGTGAGGCTGATGAGAAAGACATAGCCACCACTCGCGCCAATGCTTTTGAGTGTGGCCAGATCATTGCGCTTGCGATCCACAAAGCCTTGCACCGCATTGGCAACACCCACACCGCCAACGATCAAGGCCGTGAGGCCAACCAAGGTCAGAAATTGTGTGAAGCGTTGCAGATTCTTTTCAAACTGCGGCGAGACATTGGTGCGTGTGCGCACTTCCCAACCCGCATCAGGCAGAGTGCGGCGCGCCTCTGCAATCAATCCATCGACTTGTTCCTCGCTGGCGGGAATGCCGGGCGCGAGATTGGGCAGCGAGACACGATTGAGCCAACGTACCAAGGAGCCTGGCTGCAACAAGCCTGTCGAGCGGAAAGCCTCTTGCGCGATGATGACGCGCGGACCAAAGCCCACACCAGCGGAGAGTTTGTCAGGCTCTGATTGCAGCTCGGCACGATATTGAAATTCTGTGTCGCCGATCAGGATCTTGTCACCAACTTTGATATTGAGACGCGCCGCAAGTGCTGCTTCGCCCACAAAGCCCGGCGTGCTGTTTCTGGATTCAAGCGCAGCGGCTATTGGCATGGCAGGGGTGAGAACAACCTCGCCCAAACTGGGATAGGTCGAGGGCACTGCCTTCAACTCGATCAGTGCTGAATCACCATCAGCTTTGCGCGCCATGACACGCATCACAGCGACAGTGGAGATTGTACCGCGCGCGCTTAGAAATGTGCGCTCTTCCGGCGTCATCTCACGATGGATGAGCGCGAAGGAGACATCGCCGCCCAGAATGCGTCGCCCTTCGCGCGAAAGACCATCCGACAGACCGCGCGACACTGAGCCAACACCGACAATAGCCGCAACGCCCAAAGCGATACAGGCGAGGAAAATATGAAAGCCGCTCAAACCACCGCGCAGATCGCGAAGGGCCAGACGCAGGGCAAGGGCAAGTCGGGCCATCAGCTCACCTGCTCGGCAACAGTTTGTGCGCTTTCAATCTGACCCGAGCGCAGACGGATCATGCGGTCGCAGCGCCGCGCCAGACCAAGGTCATGGGTGACGAGGACCAAAGTCGCGCCGCGTTCGCGCTTCAGGCGGAACATGAGATCTATGATGGTTGAACCCGATTGTTCATCGAGATTGCCAGTGGGCTCATCGGCGACAAGAATTTTCGGGTTGGGCGCAAGCGCGCGCGCCAGAGCCACGCGTTGCTGTTCGCCGCCTGATAATTGACCGGGATAATGTTGCAAACGCTCGCCCAGACCCACAGCCTCCAATTCGCGCTGGGCAGCTTCAAAGGCATCTGAGCGGCCCGCGAGTTCCAGCGGGATGGCGACATTCTCCAGCGCGGTCATGGTGGGGATGAGGTGGAAGCTTTGAAAGACGATGCCGATATGCTCGCCGCGAAAACGTGCCAGAGAATCTTCATCGAGCTTGTCGATGGGCGAGCCTGCGACATGGATCGCGCCCGAATCAGGCCGTTCCAGTCCCGCCATGGTCATCAGCAAAGTTGATTTGCCTGAGCCCGAGGGGCCGACCAAGCCCACCGCCTCGCCTTCGCCAATTTCGAGGCTGACACCTTTCAGGATATGGACGCGGGCCGCGCCCCGTCCCAAACTCAGGTGGACATCGCGCATCGCAATGGCGGGACTGGATGACATGGGCAAACTTTCTGAGGGTCGAGGCAAAGCGGATCGGGCTGGGCCTCAATATGGGGTTGGTCTCGTCCGGCTTCAAACCCGCCGCGCTTTCATGGGTCTCGTCGTCAGTAGCCTTGCCATGATGAGCGGGCCTGTGTGGGCGAAGTCTGCCCGCATCGTGGCTTTGGGCGACAGTCTGTCAGCAGGCTATCTGCTGGCAGATAAAGATTCCTTTCCCTCGGTCCTCGAGCGGCTTTTGCGCGCCAAGGGCCATGCGGTCGAAATTGTGAATGCCGGTGTGTCGGGGGACACGGCCAGCGGTGGTCTTGATCGTCTCGATTGGGCGGTGGGCGAGGGGGCCGATCTTGTCATTGTGGAGCTTGGTGCCAATGACATGTTGCGCGGGGTCGATCCCACCATCACGCGCACGGCCTTGGCAGAAATTCTGACGCGCCTCAAAGCACGCGGCATCAAAGTCTTGCTGGCGGGTATGGTGGCGGCTCCGGGCATGGGCGCTCAATATGAGGGTCAGTTCAACACCCTCTATCCCGATCTTGCGAAGCAATTTGGTGTGCCGCTTTATCCATTTTTTCTGGATGGCGTGGCAGGCAATCGCGCTTTGTTGTTAAGCGATGGGATGCATCCCAATCCCCAGGGTGTCGAAGTGATTGCGCGCTCTATTCTGCCGAAAGTGGAAGAGGTCTTGGGTTTGAAATAGTTATCGCGCAGTTGTTGCGAAACGAGGTCAGGTTTAGGATTCCACCAGGCGATTCGTTACCAGCCGGAACAGGAGGCTCCTCATGCCCAGATTGTTCACTGGCCTCGAAATACCGCAGGCTATCGCAGATGAGCTTTCCACATTGCGTGGTGGATTAGCTGGCGCCCGCTGGATTGATCAGGACAACTATCACATTACCTTGCGCTTCATAGGCGATGTTGATCATGCGACCGCGCGCGACATCTATCTGGATCTGTGGCGCGTGAAGCGCCCTCTACTTTCCCTCTCGCTTGGCGAATTATCTTTCTTCGGTGGGGACCGTCCCCATTCGCTCATTGTCAAAGTGCAGCCTTCGCCTGATTTGCTGGAGCTGCAAATGGATCATGAGCGCATCATGCGTCGTCTTGGCCTGCCAGCAGAAACGCGCAAATTCACGCCCCATGTGACTTTGGCGCGATTGCGTGGTGTGAGCACTTTGGCGGTGGCAGATTATTTGAGCCTGCGCAGTTTTCCATTGCAGCAAAAATTCGAGGCCGACTCTTTCCTCGTTTATTCCTCACGCGATTCGGTCGGCGGCGGGCCTTATGTGGTTGAGGCTGAATATCCGCTGGGAGATCTGGCGCAGCGCGCGCAAGCCTCCTGATCACGGATCGAGCGGCGAGTCCCAATAAAGATAATCAAGCCAGCTATCGTGCAGATAATTTGGCGGAAACAATCGCCCGCTTTGATGCAGATCGCTGACGGTGGGTTGATAGGGATGATGAGCGGGGAACATGCCCACATCTGCGGGCAAACGATCGCTTTTGCGCAGATTGCAGGGCGAGCAAGCTGCCACAACATTCTCCCATGTCGTCGAGCCGCCTTTGGAGCGTGGAATCACATGATCGAAGGTCAGCTCTTCGCGTGATCCGCAATATTGGCAGGAGAACCGGTCGCGCAGAAATACGTTGAAGCGCGTGAAAGCAGGTTGGCGTGAGGCTTTGACATAGGTCTTCAGCGAGACGACGGAGGGCAGTCTGAATTCAGAGGTCGGACTGCGCACGCATTTGTCATATTCGGAGACGATATTCACGCGGTCGAGAAACACCGCTTTGATCGTGTCCTGCCAAGACCACAGAGACAAGGGATAGTAACTCAAGGGCCGGAAGTCGGCATTGAGCACGAGAGCCGGACAGGCCTCCGGCGGGACCATAGGCTGGAAGTGAACCGTCAAATCCGGGCACCTCTTTCCGCTCTGCCCCGGCACAGGTCCAAGGCTTGCGACTCATAATGTATAAGTCACATGGCAGGATTGTGAAGGTGCCTGACGCGGCAGCGTAATTTATCCCCTGCTCAGCTTTTGGGTTTCTTGCCCAAAAGGCCAGAGGCGTCCCGATCCTCGAGGGCGAGTTTCGCAGGAGCATCGTTGATCCGCCGTTTCACCTCTTTGATATGTTCTGCGGGGGCGAGGTCCTCGGGCATGGTGCCACCGATGCGCTTGATTGCGGCGCGGACTTCTTTGCCGACGGAATTGTGCAGCCTGATAGCGGCTTCCTGACCCTGCACGCCTTCGCGCTCTAACTTGTCGCGGGCCTGTGTCAGGCGAAATTGGTTGGCGGCCAGCTCAGTTGAATTCATGCGATCCATCAGCGCGTCTTTGGCCGGGATGTTCTTGCGCTGCTTGATCTGCGCATTGCCGAGCCCGCCATAGAGGCCCTTGTAGCCCGCGTCATGAAAGACGCCGAACATGCGGCTTTGGACACCCGCCTGTTGAGCCGCACTTGAGAGCGCCTTGAACTCCTCGCCCACCTGCTGGCGTAAAGCCAAACGTTCGGTGTCGGCGGCGATTTCCTGACGACGGGTTTGAACCGCAAAATATTTCTGCGCAAAGGCGATTTCGGGTTTTCGCGGATCGCCATTCTGGGCGATCAGATAGCAGGCGAAACGCGAGAGGTGAAAGTCTTGGGACTCGCGCTGCGCACCCGATCCCAAGCCGACCATTTTGCCGGCGCTGGCAAAATGGTTTTCCTTTTTGTTTCCAGATGCTTCGCACGACAGCATTGCCTTTTGAATAGCGCTTTCGAAGCGCCTCCATTGGCTATAGCCCAGATAAGGCTGCAGCTCGCGGGCGCTCCAATATTCAGCGCCATATTCGTTGAGCTTTTTAAGGTCTTCGAACCGGTCGGTTCCGGGAGGAGAATCAATCATCAAAAGCCTTCCTTCAAAAACAGTTCGCATCCTCCTCTCCTCTGTCAGTGCGGCGAAAAGGGACGGGTGCAGAAATGAATGAGCGCGCGCGCAATATGCACGCTCTGGAAAACTCAAATGCTATAGACGCTATTAACGCGTGGGAACGGGCGTGCCTGAGCGATAATCATAGAAGCCGCGGCGGGATTTGCGGCCGAGCCAGCCGGCTTCGACATATTTCACCAGCAGCGGACAGGGGCGGTATTTCGAATCCGCCAGACCTTCATGCAGAACCTGCATGATCGACAGGCAGGTATCCAGACCGATGAAATCGGCGAGCTGCAGCGGCCCCATCGGATGGTTGGCACCCAGACGCATCGCTGTGTCGATGGCCTCAACCGAGCCCACACCCTCATAGAGCGTATAGATCGCTTCATTGATCATCGGCAGCAGAATGCGGTTGACGATGAAGGCGGGGAAATCTTCCGAGACGGTTGAGGTCTTGCCAAGCTTGGCAACGAAGCGCTTGGCGGCCTCGAAAGTCTCATCCTCTGTCGCAATGCCACGAATCAATTCGACGAGCTGCATGCGCGGAACCGGATTCATGAAATGAATGCCGATGAAGCGCTCGGGACGGTCGGTGACGGAGGCCAGACGCGTGATCGAGATCGAGGATGTATTGCTCCCGATCATCGTATGGGGCTTCATCAAGGGCGCGAGCTTGGCGAAGATCTTGCGCTTGATCTCTTCATTCTCGGAGGCAGCTTCGATCACCAGATCGCAGTCAGCCATATCCTCATAGGTCGGGGCGGGCTTGATGAGCGTCATGGCGCTCTTGCGGGCGGCATCGTCCAGCAGGCCCTTGGACACGTCGCGGGCCATGGCTCCGTCGATGGTCGCAAGACCGGCATTGATCCGGTCTTCAGCGATATCGTTCAGCAGCACTTCGACCCCGGCCAGAATGCATACCTGGGCAATGCCGTTGCCCATCTGTCCGGCGCCAATAATGCCGACTTTACGGATTTCGATGGCCATGTCCGCTCCACTCCTAGGAATTCGCCGGCGATCATAGGCGATCAGGCGCGAGCGTCCAGTGCCATTACTTACCCAGTTTGCCCAATTCGGCAGCGAGCTCCGGCAGTGCCTTGAACAGATCACCCACAAGACCGTAATCGGCCACCTGGAAGATGGGGGCCTCTTCGTCCTTGTTGATGGCCACGATGACCTTGGAGTCCTTCATGCCAGCCAGATGCTGGATGGCACCTGAAATGCCAACCGCAATATAAAGCTCAGGTGCGACGACTTTGCCGGTCTGGCCGACCTGCCAGTCATTGGGTGCATAGCCCGCATCCACCGCTGCGCGAGACGCGCCCATGGCCGCGCCCAGCTTGTCGGCGACAGGCTCGATCAAGGTGGTGAAGTTCTCAGCATTCTGCATGGCGCGGCCACCAGAGATGATGATGCGCGCGGCCGTCAGTTCAGGACGGTCGCTCTTGGCCAGAGCCTCGCCCTTGAACTGCGACACAGCAGGATCAAACACAGCCGTGACTGTCTCGATGCTCGCAGAGCCGGTGGCAGGCGCAGGTGCAAAGGCTGTGGTGCGCACGGTGATGACCTTGATGGCATCGCTCGACTGCACAGTCTGGATCGCATTGCCAGCATAGATCGGACGTTCGAATGTATCGGGTGCCACGACTTTGATGATTTCGGACACTTGCATCACATCGAGCAGAGCAGCGACGCGCGGCATGATATTTTTGGCGGTGGTTGTCGCGGTGGAGACAACAGCGCTGTAATTTTTGGCAAGGCCCGAGATGAGCGCGGCCATGGGCTCAGCCAGTTGATGCGCATAGGCTGCGTCATCAGCGAGCAAAACTTTTTCGACGCCAGCGAGCTTGGCAGCTTCTGCTGCAGCCTCTTGTGCGCCTTGCGCTGCCACCAGCACATGAACGGGTGAGCCGATTTGGCTGGCCGCTGTGACAGCGCGCGCGAGCGCATCGCCAAGCTTTCCCTTGTTCACATCTGCAATCAGGAGAACGGACATTACAGAACTCCTGCTTCGTTCTTGAGCTTGCTGACAAGCTCTTCAACCGAGGCCACTTTCACACCGCCGCCGCGTGTGGGCGGCTCGCTGGTCTTGAGAACTGTCAGACGTGCGGTGGTGTCGACGGAAAAATCAGCCGGGCTCTTTTCATCAATCGGCTTCTTCTTTGCCTTCATGATGTTGGGGAGCGAGGCATAGCGCGGCTCGTTGAGACGCAGATCGGTCGTCACAACGGCGGGGAGTTTCAGCGTCACTGTCTGCAAGCCGCCATCGACTTCGCGGGTCACATCAACGCTGCCCTCACCAAGCTCAACCTTGGAGGCGAAAGTGCCTTGACCCCAGCCCAGCAAGGCCGAGAGCATCTGGCCCGTCTGGTTGCAATCATCGTCAATGGCCTGTTTGCCCATGATGACGAGGCCGACCTCTTCGGCAAGCGCGACGCCCTTGAGGATCTTGGCAACGGCGAGTGGCTCAACGACATCATCGGTCTTCACCAGAACGCCGCGATCAGCGCCCATGGCAAGGCCGGTGCGAATGGTTTCGGAGGCTTGCGCCGGTCCGACGGAGACGATGATGATCTCGCTCGCCTTGCCAGCCTCTTTCAGGCGCAAGGCTTCTTCGACGGCGATTTCGTCGAAGGGGTTCATCGACATCTTTACATTCGCGAGCTCGACGCCCGTGCCATCCGCTTTGACGCGGATTTTCACGTTATAGTCGACGACCCTCTTCACGGGGACGAGAATCTTCATCCGCAGGGCTCCTTCGGGGGTAAGGGCTCGGTTGGTAAAGGCGGCATGGGCGCGAGTCAACGCAGCCCCATGCCGGTCAGACGGGCAGGATCACCGGTTCTTGCCGGGGGTCCAGAGTACATCGCCACCAGCCTTCAGATTGGCATAGCGGGCGGCAACGAAGAGAAAGTCCGACAAGCGGTTGATATAGTGGAGGGCCGGCTCGCCCACCTGCTCGCCCTCTGTATGGGCCAGCGCGACCATCAGTCGCTCAGCCCGGCGCGAGACCGTGCGGGCCAAATGCAGGCCAGCGGCCGCACGCGTGCCTGCGGGCAGAACGAAGGAGCGCAGGGGCTGCAGATTGCCATTCAGCTCGTCGATTTCCGTCTCCAGCCGCTCGACCTGAGAGGAAATGATCCGCAGCGGCTCATAGTCCAGCTTTTCGCCCGTGTCGGGGGTGCACAGATCTGCGCCCAGATCGAACAGATCGTTCTGGATGCGCATCAGCATGGCATCGAAGGCCGGATCATCGCCCGTATCGAGCCGCGCAATGCCGATGGCCGCATTGGCCTCATCGACCGTGCCATAGGATTCCACCCGCAGATCGCTCTTCAGGCGGCGCTCGCCGGTCCCCAAAGAGGTCTCACCCCTGTCACCGGTGCGGGTATAGATGCGATTGAGGACGACCATCTGTGTTTCTCCCTAACCGCGAAACCAGAGCACGGCCATGATGATGACAATGGCAACGAATTGCAGTCCGACACGCCAGCGCATGAGCTTCTGGCTGAGATTGGGACTGCCACCGCGCAGCATATTGAAAAGGCCGAGCAGCAGGACAATCGCCACTGCGAGGACGGCCACAAGGACAATGTAATTGGACATGACACCATTACGCGCCGGCGAGACTGCCGGATGTGCTGTCCAACTAGTCTGGCCCGATCATCTGGGCAAGCGCGCTGTGTGTGGCCCTCAATAACGCTTCAGCAGGCGCTCCAGATACTCAAGCTCCTCGCGCGGGCGACTGGGGTCGCTGAGGCGGCGGCGCAGCTCTTCCAGCACCTGCTGGGCGCGCTGGGCGGGCGGGACGCCCTGGGGATCATAGGTCGAGCGCGAATTGTCGCGGCGGTCGTGGGACTCGCGGCCCAAAGGATCGGGATTGCCACGCCGGCCCTGCTGCATCTGGCCATTGGGCCCTTCGCCGGGGCCCGGTTCGTCACCCGGCTCGCCCTGTTGCATCTGCTGGGCAAGCGACTGGGCGCCCTTGCGCAGGCCCTCCAAGGCGCGGCCCTGTGCGTCCACCGCTTTGCCCCGGCCTTGCTCCCCCTTGCCAAGCTCGCCCTCAGCCTCGCGCATGGCCTGTTCGGCCTCGCTGAGGCCCTGTTCGCCCTGCATGCCGCGACCCTTCATGCGGCGCTGCAACTCTTCGAGCTGGCGGCGCAGGGCCTCCTGACGCTGTTGCAGGCTCTGGCCCTGACCCTCGCCAGACTGAGCCTGATCCTCGCCGTCTTCGCCTTCGCCCTGTTGAGGCTCACCCTGTTGCCGCTGGCCGCGTTGTGCGCGGCGGTTCTCATTGCGGAATGTATTGTCGCGCAACTCCTGCTGGTCGCGGGTCATTTGGTCGAGTTCGTCGAGCGCTTGATTCATATCGCGCGACATCTGGTTGGGCTGACCGCGCTGGCGTTGTGCGTTCTGCAAATTTTCCAAGAGGCGTTGCAGCTGTTCCATCATGCGCTGCGCATCCGCCATCTGGCCGTTGCGCATTGCCTCTTCCAATTTGTCGAGCATGGATTGCAGATCGCGCGGCGTGATGGTGCGCGCATTGGGATCTTGCTGCTGGCGATCACCCTGCTCAGGATTGCGCTCGGCCTGTTGCATCATCTCATTGAGAAATTTGTTGAGCGCTTGACGCATCTGATCCATCAGACGCTTGATCTCATCGTCTGGCGCACCGCGATTGAGCGCATCGCGCAAGTCTTGCTGAGCGGCGCGCAGCTCTCGTTCTGCCTCGGACAGGCCGCCATCTTCAATTCGTAGCGCCATCTCCCACATGAAGTCAGCAATGCTCAGAAGATCCGCATCGCTGCGCGCACGGCGCAGGCGATAGTCGATGCTCTTCAGGCCAAGATAGATACTGGCTGAGACAGAGAAGTCTTCGGGCGCAATCATCAAAGCGCGAATGGCAGCTTGCACACGCTGGCGCGTATCAGGTGCCAGAACGAGATTGCGACGCTGTTCCACCAAAGCGCGGGCCATGGGCTTGACGAAAGGTCGCTGCGGCAGCGTGATCTCTTTGCTCTCGCTCAAACCTTCATTGCCAGCCTCGTCACGCGCCAGCAATTGCACACTCGCGCGCGCACCCGCCCAAGGATGCTCAGACAGGTCTGCGGTGGTTTCTGCCTCCCCAATGCCGCCTGCGCCTGAGGGCAAAGCCAGCGGCATTTTGGGCGGTTCCACGAGCGAGCGCCCGTTGAAAGCGCGCCCTGCTATGATGGGTTTGGAGAACTGCGCTTGTGCTTGCGTCACGCCATAATCATCATCGATGAGATAGCCGAGCGTCAGAGAGCCGCGCGCATTGATCTGCGCTTCGCCTTTATGAGTGATCGTGGGTGGACGATCAGGAATAGCGGAGAGATCAAAACTGGCGAGCGTTGATCCAAAACGCTTCAACACCAATTTGCCATCGCCCTTCAAATTCCAGCGCTGATCAGCATCACCGGTCTGCGCTTTGGCTTCGCTCTTGGCGACATCGAGCGCGCCTTGAACCTCAACACGGACATTGGAGGCATCGGAGGCGCGGATGATGATGATCGAATTGATCGGCGCTGAGATGTTGCGCGCGGCGGTCTGATCGCGCAGATTTAACACAATGGGCGGCTTGCCTGTATAGGCGGGCGGATCAACCCATGCATCGAGGCGATAGCCTTGCGATAAAGCGCCTTGCGTACGCCAATCAAAAGCGGCGAGAACGCGCGCATATTTTTCCGGCCCCGCGATAAAGCCTGCAGCCACGACACTCACAAGGGCAAAGGCGCGCAACGCATAGCGGTCACGATCGACCAGACGGGGCGAGGGCGTCTCGACATGCAATAGCGCTGCTGCGCTTTCCATGCGCTTGCGATGGAGAGCCCAGAGTGCCTGCGTACCTGCATCATCGCCCGCATTGGCGAGTGTGTCGGTGAGGGCTGTAGCGGGGCGATGGGGCAGGCCTGAATCGCGATCAAGCCGCGCGAGCTGTTCGTGGCGGCTTGGCCAGCGCAGACGCAAGAGCGGTAGCAACAGGCCAGCGCCCGCCAGTGCAAAGAGGCAAAGGCCCGCAATGCGGCCCCAGCGCGGCGCTTCGAGCCAGAGGCCCAAGAAAGAGACAACGAGAAAGCCGCCACAGAGCGTCAGCAAGGAGGCGAGCGGCGGCCAGAGGCGCTCCCACAGGATCGCCCATCCGGCGCGGGTGGCGAGCCGGTCGAGATGAACTTGCGTGTCGATCTTGCGGCGAAGCTGCATAGCTCCTGCGTCACCCTTCATGCCAGAGAAGAGAAGCTAACACGCCGGGCGTGGCTTTCCAGTCCTCACATGAAAGGTGATCGGTTTGCCGGTGCTTAGCCGAGCCAGCCGGGCAGGCGGTCGAGGCCGATCAGCTCGTCATAGCTGGTACGTGGGCGAATAAGAGCCCATTCCCCATCCTTCACAAGCACTTCTGGTACGAGAAGGCGGGAGTTATAGGTGCCGGCCTGCACCGCGCCATAGGCGCCAGCCGACATGACGGCCAGAAGATCGCCTGCCGCGACTTTGGGCAGATCGCGGTCGAGGGCTAGATAATCGCCTGTCTCACAAACGGGGCCGACCACATCGGCGGTCATATGGCTTGCGTTTTTGGCAGGCTCCACCACCGGCTTCACATCATGATGGGCCTCATAGAGGGTGGGGCGAATGAGATCATTCATCGCGCCATCCACGATGACAAAGGTTTTGCCGTCGCCCTCTTTCACATAGATGACTTTGGTGACGAGAATACCTGCATTGCCGACGATGAGGCGGCCCGGTTCAAAGACCAAGGTGCAACCAAGACTATTGGCGTGTTTCTTGACGATCTGCGCATAGCGTTCGGGATGATAGGCGTCAGGATCTTCGCCTTCGCGATAGGGAATGCCAAGACCACCACCCAAGTCCACGTGATCAATCGCGTGACCATCCGCGCGCAAAGTGCGCACGAAGTCGGCGAGCAAAGCGAAAGCATTGTCGAAGGGCTCAAGATCAGTGATCTGCGAGCCGATATGCATATCAACGCCGCTGACATGCAGGCCGGGGAGCGTGGCGGCATGTTTATAGACATCGCGCGCGCGCGACAGCGGAATGCCGAATTTGTTTTCCGACTTGCCGGTGGAGATCTTGTGATGGGTGCGCGCATCGACATCAGGATTGACGCGCAAGGCAATCGGCGCTTTGACGCCTTTGCTGACAGCAATGTCAGAAATCGCCTGCAGCTCAGGCTCTGACTCGACATTGAAGCAGAGGATTTTTTCATCCAGCGCGAGGGCGATTTCGCGCGCGGTCTTGCCCACACCCGAAAAAGTGATGCGCGAGCCGGGAACGCCCGCAGCGCGCGCACGGCGCAGCTCACCTTCAGAGACCACATCCATGCCAGCGCCGCGCGCGGCCAAAGTCTTGAGCACGGCTTGGTTCGAATTGGCTTTCATCGCAAAGCAGACGAGCGATGGCACATCTTTGAAGGCGGCCGAGAAGACATCGTAATGCCGCTCGAGCGTGGCCGTCGAATAGACATAAAAAGGCGTTTCCACCGCGTCGGCGATCTTTGGCAGAGCGACGCCTTCGGCGTGCAGAATGCCGCCACGATAGTCGAAATGATGCATGATGGCCTCTGCGTTGCTTAGAGCAACGGGTCGAGAATGAAAGAGTCCTTGGGCGGTGTGACGCCGCGCGGAATACGCGAGCGCGGATTGCCGCTCTCCACTTGTTCAGGAACGGTCAGGATCGCACCGCGCAGGGGGTCGATCACCTGTTGTTCTTGACCTGCGGTCTGGCGTGCTTGGCGTGCGCTCACACCGGATTCAGGTGCAGGCTCAAGCTCGCCCCGTCGACCACAGCCAGCAAGGCTGAGAGCGGCGAGGGTGAGGGCAAGGACAGCGCAGCGGCTCTTGGTGAACACGGGGAAACTCCGAGGTTGGCAGCACTATAGGGCCAAAGTGGCTCAAGCGCCACGCGTCTCCTTGGCGAGTTTGGTCAGCCAGCGGCGCGCCTGCTGGCGCACATTGGCGGGGGCCGTTCCGCCATAGCTCTTGCGGCTTTTCACGGATTTCTCGACACCCAACACATCAAAGACCTGCTGCGTGATCTGTGACTCAACGCTCTGCATCTCGGCAAGGGTGAGCTTTTCAAGCCCGACCTTTTTGTTGGAGGCGAGCTTCACCAGCGAGCCGGTGACATGATGGGCTTGGCGGAAGGGCATTTTCAATTCGCGCACCAACCAGTCGGCCAGATCGGTCGCGGTCGCATAGCCAGAGCCTGCGGCCGTTTTCATGCGCTTCAGGTCAGGTTCCAGATCGCGGATCATGCCGGTCATGGCAGCCAGGCAGAGCGACAAAGATTGCAGCGCGTCGAATGTGCCTTCCTTGTCTTCCTGCATATCCTTGGAATAGGTCAGCGGCAGGCCCTTCATCACAACGAGCAAGCCGATCAGCGCGCCAATGACACGGCCCGATTTGCCGCGCACCAATTCGGCGGCATCAGGATTGCGCTTCTGCGGCATGATGGAAGAGCCGGTGGTGAATTTGTCCGACAGTTGCACAAAACCAAATTGCGGCGTGCACCACAGAACGATCTCTTCGGCCAGACGCGACAGATGTGTGGCGCAAATGCTGGCGGCTGCAAGAACCTCCAGCACGAAGTCACGATCCGATACGCTATCGAGTGAATTGGCGGTGGGGCGATCAAAGCCCAATGCCTTGGCTGTTGCTTCGCGATTGATGGGGAAGCTCGTGCCAGCAAGTGCGGCAGCGCCCAAGGGGCATTCGTTCATGCGCTTGCGCGCATCGCTCAGACGGCCACGATCACGCGACAGCATTTCGACATAGGCCAGCATGTGATGGCCAAAGGTGACGGGCTGTGCCGATTGCAAATGGGTAAAGCCCGGCATGACAGAGCCCGCATGATCGCTGGCGCGCTCTGCCAGAGCCTGCTGCAGGGCGAGCATCTGCTGGTCAAGCTCATCGACCGTGTCGCGAATCCACAGACGGAAGTCGAGCGCGACTTGATCATTGCGTGAGCGGGCTGTGTGCAGACGGCCAGCATCGGGGCCAATGAGATCAGCCAAACGCGACTCGATATTCATATGAATGTCTTCGAGCGCGCGCGAGAAGGTGAAGCTGCCGGCCTCGATTTCTCCGCGAACCTGCTCTAGACCCTTGGTAATGGCCTTTGCATGGTCTTCGCTCACAATGCCTGCTTCAGCGAGCATGGCGACATGGGCGAGCGATCCGCGAATGTCTTGGGTGGCAAAACGGTAGTCGAAGCCGATGGAGGCGTTGATCTCTTCCATGATGGCATCGGGACCGGTGGCAAAACGGCCACCCCACATCTTGTTGCTCATTGGTGCCCCTGAGGTTCAAATCCCGGCATGACCGATATGTCTCGAAAGCCTGAGCCAAAGCCCAAGTCCAAGAGCCTGTCCCGCGCCTTGCGGACGGGCAGCCTCGTCATTGTGGCTGCCACCATCGGCGCGGCGATCCTATACGGGATTATTCGCCCGGGCGGCAAGGAAAGCGCAGCTATTGATTGTGTCGATGCTCTGCCGGTGGTTGAGCGCATGGCTCCCCATGCTCAAGGTCAGGTTGCCGCCATGGCCATCAGCAAGGCCCCGCAGCTGGCCACGCCCGTGAGCTTTCTGGGGCCAGACGGCACCCCGAAGACACTTGCTGATTTCAAGGGAAAGACGATCCTCCTGAATCTCTGGGCTACCTGGTGTGTGCCGTGCCGGGAGGAGATGCCCTCGCTCGACCGGCTTCAGGCGCGCCTTGGGGGCCCGGATTTTGAGGTCGTGACGGTCAATATCGACACCTCCCGGCTGGAGCGTCGGCAGAGCTTTCTGAAGGAGGTCGGGGTTAGCACTTTGGCCTTCTATGCCGACCCCAGTGCTGATGTCTTTCAAACCTTGAAGAAGGCGGGCAAGGTCACGGGCCTTCCGACAACTTATTTAATAAATTCAAAGACTTGCTTACTAGGCACCATGCCCGGTGGGGCTGATTGGGCCTCTGAGGATGCGGTCCGGCTGATTGAGGCAGCCCTGCGGCGGTAGGACGCAGGCCCAGCTCGCGGCGCTTTCCAGCCTGTCGTGAACGTTGCGCCACAGCCCAGTTTCCAGTACTGAAACCCGGCATTTGAAACGAGGGAAACTCCCTATGGCCGAGGTCAATACTCGCCCCGCGAATCCGGAATCGCGCCGGCCGCTGTCTCCGCATTTGGGCATCTATCGCCCGATGCTGACCATGATGATGTCCATCACCCACCGAATCACGGGTGTGGCGCTCTATCTGGGTACTCTGCTCCTGGCTTGGTGGCTGCTGTCGGCCGCGACTGGCGCCAAAGCTTTCGCGACCGCTGACTGGTTCATGGCCTCGCCTGTTGGCCGCCTGATCCTGTTCGGCTTCACCTGGTCGCTGTTCCACCATCTGCTAGGTGGCTTGCGCCATTTCATCTGGGATCTGGGCCGCGGCATGGAGCATCCCGAGCGTGAATATCTCGCACAGGCCACGGCTGTCGGCGGCGTCGTTCTGACGGTGCTGGTGTGGGTCGCCGCCTATATGGTTCGCTGAGGGAGATCGCTATGACGAATTCATCGAACTCCATGCGCACGCCCATGGGCAAGGTGCGCTATCTGGGCTCTGCGAAATCAGGCACCCATCATGCGTGGATGATGCGCGTGACGTCAGCTGCGCTCGTGCCACTGACCATCGCCTTTGTGTGGATCCTGCTCGGCCTCGTCGGCAAGGATTACAACACAGTGCGCGAGACGCTCGGTTCGCCTTTCCCGGCGATCTTGATGCTGCTCTTCGTCATTGCCGGCATCTATCACATGAAGCTCGGCATGCAGACGATCATTGAAGATTATGTCCATGGCGATCACGCCAAGACCTGGTCTCTCTTTGCCAATTCGTTCTTCTCTTATGCGGTGGGTCTGGCGTGTATTTACGCGATCCTTCGCATCAGCTTCGTCTGATCACAGACATAGGGGCAATCACAGATGGCTACGACATCGACCGCAGCTCCCGCCGTGAACGGCAAGGCCTATCCCATCACTGACCACACATTCGATGTTGTGGTGGTTGGTGCGGGTGGTGCAGGTCTTCGCGCGACGGTTGGCTGCTCGCAGGCTGGCCTGCGTACGGCTTGTATCTCGAAGGTCTTCCCGACGCGCTCGCATACGGTTGCTGCGCAGGGCGGTATTTCTGCGGCGCTCGGCAATATGGGCCCCGATGATTGGCGCTGGCATATGTATGACACCGTAAAGGGGTCAGACTGGCTCGGCGATCAGGACTCGATTGAATATCTGTGCCGCAATGCCCCTGAAGCTGTCTATGAGCTGGAACATTGGGGCGTGCCTTTCTCGCGCACCGAAGAAGGCAAGATCTATCAGCGTCCCTTCGGTGGCATGACCACGAATTTCGGTCAGGATCAGGCGCAGCGTACCTGCGCGGCTGCTGACCGCACGGGTCACGCGATTTTGCACACGCTCTATGGTCAGGCGCTGCGCAACTCGACCGAATTCTTCATCGAATATTTCGCCATTGATCTCATCATGGATCAGTCGGGCCGTTGCTGCGGCGTGATCTGTATCAAGATGGATGACGGCACGATCCACCGCTTCCGCGCCAGCCAGACCATTCTGGCGACCGGTGGTTATGGCCGCGCTTATTTCTCGGCGACCTCAGCTCATACTTGCACGGGCGATGGCAATGCCATGGTGCTGCGCGCAGGTCTGCCGCTGCAGGATATGGAATTCGTGCAGTTCCATCCCACCGGCATCTATGGTTCAGGCTGCCTCATCACTGAAGGCGCGCGCGGCGAAGGTGGCTATGTCACCAATGGCAATGGCGAGCGTTTCATGGAGCGCTATGCACCTTCCGCCAAGGACCTTGCCTCGCGTGACGTTGTCTCGCGCGCCATGACCATCGAGATCCGCGAAGGTCGCGGCGTTGGCAAGAACAAAGACCATATCTATCTGCATCTCGATCACCTCGATCCGAAGATCTTGCACGAGCGTCTGCCCGGCATTTCGGAAAGCGCGCGTATCTTTGCGGGCGTGGATGTGACGAAGGAGCCGATCCCGGTTCTGCCGACCGTCCATTACAACATGGGTGGTATCCCGACGAATTATCACGGCGAAGTGCTGACCAAGAAGAATGGCGATCCTGATACGATCGTCCCCGGCCTGATGGCGCTTGGTGAAGCGGCTTGCGTGTCGATCCATGGCGCGAACCGTCTTGGCTCGAACTCCCTCATCGATCTCGTCGTCTTTGGTCGCGCCGCTGGTCTGCGCGCTGCTGAGTTGGTGACGCCCGGTGAGAAGCAGGCGGATTTGCCCGCTGACTCGGCTGATTTGGCTTTGTCGCGTCTCGACAAGTTCCGTTATGCCAAGGGTGGTACGCCCACCGCTGTGCTGCGCGACAAGATGCAGACCACGATGCAGAACAACTGCGCCGTGTTCCGCACGGGCGAAGTGCTCGAAGAGGGCTCCAAGCTCATCAACGACGTGTGGCAGGGCATTGGTGACATCAACATCACCGACCGCTCGCTGGTCTGGAATTCGGATCTGCTTGAGACACTCGAGTTCGACAATCTCATCATCCAGGCGGTGGTGACGATGGACTCGGCGGTTGAGCGCAAGGAAAGCCGTGGCGCTCATGCGCGCGAAGATTATCCGAACCGCGATGACCAGAACTGGATGAAGCACACACTCGCTTGGGCTGATGAAGCCAAGAAGAATGTCGCCATCGATTTCCGTCCGGTTCACACTTATACGATGACCAACGAGATCCAGTATATCGAGCCCAAGGCTCGCGTGTACTGATCGGGAGAAACCGCAATGGTCGAGCTTGCCCTTCCTACCAATTCGCGTCCCACCGTCGGCAAGACGTGGCCGCGCCCGGCAAATTCCAAGGACATTCGCGAATTTCGTGTTTATCGCTGGGATCCGGATGACACTGCCAATCCGCGTATCGACACTTACTATGTCGATATGGAAGATTGCGGCCCGATGGTTCTTGATGCGCTTTTGTGGATCAAGAACAAGGTTGATCCGACGCTGACCTTCCGTCGCTCGTGCCGCGAAGGCATTTGCGGTTCCTGCGCGATGAATATCGATGGCACCAATACGCTGGCCTGTACGAAAGACATGGCGAGCATCAATGGCGCCATCAAGATCTATCCTCTGCCGCATATGCCGGTGGTGAAGGATCTTGTACCGGATCTGACGCGCTTTTATGCGCAGCATGCGTCCATCGAGCCTTGGCTGCAGACCGACACACCCAAGCCTGAAGCTGAATGGTTGCAGTCGCCGGATGATCGTCTGAAGCTCGATGGTCTTTATGAGTGCATTCTGTGCGCTTGCTGCTCGACCTCATGCCCGAGCTATTGGTGGAATGGCGATCGCTATCTTGGCCCCGCTGCTTTGCTGCAGGCCTATCGCTGGCTGATCGACTCGCGCGATGAAGCCACCGGCAAGCGTCTCGACAATCTGGAAGATCCCTTCCGTCTCTATCGCTGCCACACGATCATGAATTGCGCCAAGGCTTGCCCGAAGGGCCTCAACCCCGCCAAGGCCATTTCCGAGATCAAGAATATGATGATCACGCGACAGATCTGATCTGCGCTGCATCTTGAACATCAAAGGCCCCGGTGACGGGGCCTTTTTGTTAGCGCAATTCGAAGACGCGGCGATGCAAATCTACCATGGCGGTGGCAAAGCCGGTGAAATCATCGGCAGCTTCACTCAGCATGGTTGCAGGCGTTGGCGCTTTGGGTGAGATCTGTGCGCGCGATTCATCGGGCTCATAGCGCAGATCGGCGGTGAATTTTTTCGCCAATTGCAGCATGGCGCGATTGTTGATGAGGCAGCTCATATAGAGCGTCTCCGCGCGGCGGTTGCGGGCGGCGCGCACGATGCGGCTCATGAGTTCAGCACCCACGCCCTGCCGGCGCCACTCACTCTCAACGCTGAACGCAGCCTCTGCCGAGCCACCAAAGCCCAGAGGCAGATTATAACCGATGCCGCGCAACTCGCCTGCGCCGCGCACCATGCCCTCGACGACGAAACCATAGATCACGTCATCAATGCCAAAGCAGCGCTCGGCATAATTGCGCAGAAAATCATCCGACACCGCCATGCCGAAACGGTCCTGACGGCTGTCGGGGTCCAGTCTGAGAAGATGATCGCGGAATCCGGGTAGTTCAGCTGGCAAGAGCCGCCTAACAACGCCGCCGCAGATATTGGATGCTTGTCCCAAGGTGAACTCCTGTCGGCTGTGCCGGGCATTCACCCCCCATGCACAATAGATGGCTCTCCCATGTGAAAGGGCAA
This sequence comes from Beijerinckiaceae bacterium, assembly GCA_947454485.1. GTDB lineage: Bacteria > Pseudomonadota > Alphaproteobacteria > Rhizobiales > Beijerinckiaceae > Terripilifer. Next base: position 235,977 of record CANGJJ010000002.1, on the reverse strand, counting down.
TGGGCTTGATCTCAACATTTAGGTGGATGGCTGGGCTTGCGCTCAGGCGGCTTGGCCGGTTAGTCACGCGGCAGGAGTTCTGTCGTGACCACGCCCGTTGCTCATCGCTATAGTGAACTTGTGCAGTCTCAATCCCTTGAGCGGGATGCGGCGCAAGACGCCATTGTGCGCGAGCTTGACCGGATGGTGGCAGAGCTGAGCGAATATCAGCTCGCCAATAAGTCGAGTGCGCTGGGCTGGATCTTTGCACGGCGCAAGCGTGAGGTGCCGCGCGGCCTTTATGTGTGGGGATCGGTGGGGCGTGGCAAGACCATGCTGATGGATCTCTTTTATGAGGTCGTGCCAGTCACCAAAAAGCGACGCGTTCATTTTCATGCCTTCATGGCCGATGTGCATAAGCGCGTGCATGAATGGCGGCAGCTCAAGAAAGCCAACAAGGTGAAGGGCGATGATCCCATCGCGCCCATTGCTGATGATCTGTATCAGCAGGCATGGCTATTGTGCTTTGATGAATTCGCTGTCTCTGACATTGCCGATGCGATGATCTTGGGGCGCTTGTTTCAGGCGCTCTTTGCGCGCGGTGTTGTCGTGGTGGCGACATCCAATGTTGAGCCCTCACGTCTTTATGAAGGCGGGCTCAATCGCGCTTTGTTCATTCCCTTCATTCGCATGATCGAAGAGCGGATGAAGGTGATGAAACTCGACTCGCGCACTGACTTCCGTCTTGAGAAATTGGCAGGTCAACCTGTCTATTATGTCCCAGCCGATGCGCAGGCTGATGAGGCGATGACGCGCGCCTTCAAATCGCTCACCGGCAAGACGCAAGGCAAGCCCACGCAGATTGAAGTTTTGGGCCGACAAGTGCTTGTGCCGCAGGCCTCCAACAATGTCGCGCGCTTCAGCTTTGCAGATTTGTGCGAGCAGCCTTTGGCGGCGGGCGATTATCTGGAGATCGCGCGCAACTTCCATACTGTCTTGATTGATCGCATCCCTGTGATGGATCAACCCAAGCGTAATGAAGCACGACGCTTCACCTGGTTGATTGATGCGCTTTATGATTTGCATGTGAAGGTGATTGCTTCAGCTGAGGCTGAGCCAATCAGTCTTTATATTGCAACTGAAGGGCGTGAAGCCTTTGAGTTCGAGCGTACGGCCTCGCGCTTGATTGAAATGCGCTCGACAGACTATCTGTGCTTGCCGCATGGTCTGACAGATCAGACGAGCGGTAATGCGACCGGTCTGGTGGAGACCTGATCATGGCGCGCCCTGAGAGCAGCGAACCAACTGATGCGCGGCTGCTCGATCTGGCTGCTGATCATATTCGCCAGCATGGATTGGCGCGCACGACCGTTGTGGCGATTGCCCGTGAAGCGCAGATGTCGCATGGCAACGTCTATCGCTATTTCCCCTCGAAAGAAGCTTTGGTCGATGCTGTTTCGACGCAATGGCTGAAAGGGATTGAGGCGGGTGCGCGTGATATTTGCGATGCGCCGGACCCCGTGTTCGACAAGCTTGAGCGTATTCTGGCGGGCGTGCATTCGGCCTATCGCAACAAGCTGGAGAGCGACCCGAAGATTTTCGATCTCTTCGTTGAGGCGAGCCGCGAGGGCAGGGGCGTGGCGCGTCGCCACAGGGTCAAGCTGCAGGCAGAGGTCACGCGGGTCGTCGAAGAGGCGGGTTTTTCACCCGCTGATCAGCGCCGTGCGTTGGCTCTGATCTTCGATATGTGTCATCGGTTTTTGAACCCCGGTTCGGTTCGAGCGGACGCTGAAGTGACCCGTGCCCAGATCGAAGCGCGCTTTGAGCGCGTGGTCCGGGCCCTCATCAGGACCCTCTCAGCCGGTCAATTTTGAGTGACAAATAACAAATTTTGTTATTTGTCACTTATTTATGATCGGAGCAAAACAGCCTCGATCCGCGCGGCCGAAATCATTCTAAGTCAATGTTTTAAAAGGAAAAAAATAGGATACGGCTCAAGCCATTCCTGCTGGCTCGACCGAGGCGCTTAAATCTTAGCCTTTGTCATGACTTGCCTCTGTCACAGACCAGAGTCAAACAGGCCCCCGCTCTGGGGAGGCCCTGTCATGGGCAGCGTGCCCCCCGACGAACAACGAGAGGACGTCCTTCATGGCGCGTAACAAGATTGCATTGATCGGGGCTGGTCAGATTGGCGGCACCCTCGCTCTCCTCGCCGGCATTAAAGAGCTGGGCGACGTGGTGCTCTTCGATATTGCTGACGGCATTCCGCAGGGCAAGGCCCTCGATATTGCCGAAGCAGCTCCCGTGGAAGGTTTCGACGCCAAGATGTCGGGCGCTTCGAGCTATGAAGCCATTGCGGGCTCCGATGTCATCATCGTCACCGCTGGCGTGCCGCGTAAGCCCGGCATGAGCCGCGACGATCTGCTCGGCATCAATCTCAAGGTGATGGAATCGGTTGGCGCCGGCATCAAGCAATATGCGCCCAATGCTTTCGTCATCTGCATCACCAATCCGCTCGATGCGATGGTGTGGGCCCTTCAGAAGGCGTCTGGCCTGCCGACCAACAAGGTCGTTGGCATGGCTGGCGTGCTCGACTCGGCGCGCTTCCGTTGCTTCCTGGCTGAAGAGTTCAATGTCTCGGTTGAGGACGTCACGGCCTTCGTGCTCGGCGGCCATGGCGACGACATGGTTCCCTCCATGCGCTATTCGACCGTTGCTGGCATCCCGCTCACCGATCTTGTGAAGATGGGCTGGACGACGCAGGACAAGGTTGACGCGATCATCAAGCGCACCCGCGGCGGTGGCGGCGAGATCGTCAATCTTCTGAAGACCGGCTCGGCCTTCTATGCGCCTGCCTCCTCTGCGATTGCGATGGCTGAATCTTATCTGCGCGACAAGCGCCGCGTTCTGCCCTGCGCTGCTTATCTGAACGGCCAGTATGGCGTGAAGGATATGTATGTCGGCGTGCCCGTCATCATCGGCGCCAATGGCGTTGAGAAGGTCGTCGAAGTCACGCTCGATGCTGATGAAGCCAAGATGTTCGCGACATCGGTTGCATCGGTGAAGACGCTGGTCGACGCCTGCAAGACCATCAATCCGGCTTTTGCCTGATTTGCCCCTCAGGGCCGCGAGATTTTTCGCGGCCCCTTTCTAACAGGCTATCGTGCCTGACCGGAGAGACGCTCCATGAATATTCATGAGTATCAAGCCAAGGCAGTCTTGAAGGAGTTCGGTGTTCCCGTCTCCCGTGGCGTGCCTGTTCTCGACGCTTCGCAGGCGGAAGCCGCTGCGAAGGAACTGGGTGGCCCGTTGTGGGTCGTCAAATCGCAGATTCACGCTGGTGGTCGCGGCAAGGGCAAGTTCAAAGAGCCCGAAGCTGGCGAAAAGGGCGGTGTGCGCCTCGCCACGTCGATTGATGATGTGAAGACCTTCGTCAATCAGATGCTCGGCAAGACATTGGTGACCGTGCAGACCGGCCCCGCCGGCAAGCAGGTCAATCGTCTTTATATCGAAGATGGTTCTGACATCGAGAAGGAGTTCTATCTCTCCGCACTCGTTGATCGCGCCACGTCGCGTGTCGCTTTCGTCGTGTCCACCGAAGGCGGTATGGACATTGAAGAAGTCGCGCATAGCACGCCCGAGAAGATCCACACTTTCTCGATCGATCCTGCAACTGGCGTGATGGCTCATCATGGCCGCACGGTGGCCAAGGCTCTCGGCCTTGAAGGTGATCTGGCCAAGCAGGCCGGCAAGCTCGTCACCCAGCTCTACACAGCCTTCGTTGCGAAGGACATGGCGATGCTGGAAATCAATCCGCTGATCATCACCAAACAGGGTCAGCTGAAGTGCCTCGATGCGAAGATCTCCTTCGACTCCAATTCGCTCTATCGTCACGCCGATATCATGGCGCTGCGCGATGAGACCGAAGAAGATGCCAAGGAAATCGAAGCCTCGAAATATGATCTCGCCTATATCGCGCTCGAAGGCTCGATTGGTTGCATGGTGAATGGCGCTGGTCTCGCGATGGCGACACTCGACATCATCAAGCTCTATGGCGAGTCACCCGCCAACTTCCTCGATGTGGGTGGCGGCGCTTCGGAAGAGAAAGTCACGGCTGCCTTCAAGATCATCACCTCGGATCCGAGCGTGAAGGGCATTCTGGTGAACATCTTCGGCGGCATCATGAAGTGCGACGTCATCGCACGCGGCGTTTTGGCTGCGGTGAAGGCAGTCGGTCTTCAGGTTCCGCTCGTTGTGCGCCTTGAAGGCACCAATGTGGAAGAAGGCAAGCAGATCATCCGCGAGTCCGGTCTCAACGTCATCCCCGCTGATGATCTTGACGATGCTGCTCAGAAGATCGTCAAGGCCGTCAAGGAGGGCAAGTAATGTCCGTTCTGATCGACAAGAACACAAAAGTCATTTGTCAGGGCTTCACTGGCAAGAACGGCACTTTCCACTCCGAACAGGCCATTGCTTACGGCACCAAGATGGTTGGCGGTGTCACGCCTGGTAAGGGTGGCTCCACCCATATCGGTCTTCCCGTGTTTGACACGGTGGCTGAAGCGCGTGAGCGCACTGGCGCTGATGCGTCGGTCGTTTATGTGCCGCCGCCATTCGCAGCTGACTCGATCTGCGAAGCCATCGACGCGGAAATCCCGCTCATCGTTTGCATCACCGAAGGTATTCCGGTGATGGATATGGTGCGCGTGAAGCGCGCTCTGTCGGGTTCCAAGTCGCGTCTCGTGGGCCCGAACTGCCCCGGCATCGTGACCGCTGGTGAATCGAAGATCGGCATCATGCCGGCCAATATCTTCAAGCCCGGCAATGTCGGCATCGTGTCGCGCTCTGGCACGCTGACCTATGAAGCCGTGTTCCAGACCACGCAGGAAGGCCTTGGCCAGACGACGGCGGTTGGTATTGGCGGCGATCCCGTCAAGGGCACTGAGTTCATCGACGTGCTCGAGATGTTCCTGGCTGATCCCAAGACTGAATCGATTGTCATGATCGGTGAGATCGGCGGCTCGGCTGAAGAAGAAGCTGCGCAGTTCCTGCTCGACGAGGCCAAGCGTGGTCGCAAGAAGCCGATGGTTGGCTTCATTGCTGGCCGCACGGCACCTCCTGGTCGTCGCATGGGTCATGCGGGCGCGATCATCTCCGGTGGCAAGGGCGGCGCGGAAGACAAGATTGCAGCGATGGAGGCTGCGGGCATCCGCGTGTCGCCTTCGCCTGCGCGTCTGGGCAAGACGCTCGTGGACGTGCTCAAGGGCCGTTAAGTCAAACGCCCCCGGCCTCGGCCGGGGGTTCTTCTCAGGGTGGGAACAAAGAGGCGTCCCTCATGTCTCGACAAGAACTCAACCAGTCGCTGCTGCAGACATCGTTCCTCTATGGCGGCAATGCCGACTATATCGAGGACCTTTACGCACGGTATGAAAAAGACCCCACGAGCGTTGATGCGCAGTGGCGCGACTTTTTCGCAGCCTTGCAGGATGATCCGGCAGCGGTGGTGAAAAATGCGCAAGGTGCGAGCTGGGAAAAGCCGCATTGGCCGATCACGCCGCGCAATGACACGATCTCTGCGCTTGATGGCAATTGGGCCGATGTTGAAAAGGCCGTTGGCGACAAGCTGAAGGCCAAGGGTCAATCAAAGGGCGTCACTCTGTCGTCCGAAGATATTATGCGTGCCACGCGCGACAGCGTGCGCGCTTTGATGATGATCCGCGCTTATCGTATGCGCGGCCATCTTCATGCCAAGCTCGATCCGCTCGGCCTTGAGCCGCAGAAGGATCACGAAGAGCTGCATCCTGCGAGCTATGGCTTCGTGCCGGAAGACTATGACCGCAAGATCTTCATTGATCATGTGCTGGGTCTGGAATTCGCCACGATCCCTGAGATGCTCGCCATTCTGCGTCGCACCTATTGCGACACGATCGGCTTCGAATTCATGCATATGTCCGATCCGGCTGAGAAGGCCTGGATGCAGGAGCGCATTGAGGGGCCAGATAAGAGCATCTCCTTCACGCGTGAAGGCAAGCGCGCCATTCTGGGCAAGCTTGTTGAGTCCGAAGGCTTTGAGCGTTTCTGCGATCTGCGTTTCACCGGCACCAAGCGCTTCGGCCTTGATGGTGGCGAGGCGATGATCCCGGCGCTCGAGCAGATCATCAAACGCGGTGGCGCTTTGGGCATGAAGGAGCTGGTGCTCGGCATGGCCCATCGCGGCCGTCTGAATGTGCTCGCTCAAGTGATGGCCAAGCCTCATCGCGCCATCTTCCACGAATTCAAGGGTGGCTCTTTCACCCCTGATGAAGTCGAAGGTTCGGGCGATGTGAAATATCATCTGGGCGCGTCGTCTGACCGCGAATTTGATGGCAACACAGTCCATCTGTCCTTGACCGCCAATCCTTCGCATCTTGAAATTGCGGACCCTGTCGTGCTCGGCAAGGTGCGCGCCAAGCAAGATCAGTTGGGTGATGTCACCGACCGCGTGCAAGTTGTGCCGCTTATCATTCATGGTGACGCTGCTTTCGCAGGTCAGGGCGTTGTGGCCGAATGTTTCGGCCTGTCGGGCCTGAAGGGTCATCGCACCGGCGGCTCGCTGCATTTCATCATCAACAATCAGATCGGCTTCACGACCTATCCGCGCTATTCGCGCTCTTCGCCTTATCCATCTGATGTGGCGAAGATGATCGAAGCGCCGATCATCCATGTGAATGGTGATGATCCTGAAGCCGTCGTTTATGCAGCCAAGATCGCCATTGAGTTCCGGCAGAAGTTCCACAAGCCGGTCGTGGTCGATATGTTCTGCTATCGCCGCTACGGCCACAATGAGGGTGATGAGCCAAGCTTCACCCAGCCTTTGATGTATAAGAAGATCCGCTCGCATAAGTCGACGCTGGAAATCTACTCCGAGAAGCTGATCGCCGAAGGCGTAGTGACGGCTGGCGAAGTGGAGAAGATGCGGAACGATTGGCGTGCGCGTCTGGATGCTGAGTTCGAAGCAGGTCAGGTCTATAAGCCCAACAAGGCTGACTGGCTGGATGGTCGCTGGTCGGGCCTGCGCGCTGCGCAGAGCGAGACGGTGGATGATCCGCGTCGCGGTCAGACGGGCGTTGATCTGGCGCATCTCAAAGAGCTCGGTGCGAAGATCGCCTCGACGCCCGAAGGCTTCAATGTTCATCGCACCATCCAGCGTTTCATGGATGGCCGCTCGAAGATGATCGAGACGGGCGAAGGCATTGATTGGGCCATGGGCGAGGCTTTGGCTTTCGGCACTCTGGTCGATGAAGGCCATCGCGTGCGTCTGTCGGGTCAGGACTGCGAGCGCGGTACTTTCTCGCAGCGTCACTCGGTGCTGATCGATCAGGAAACCGAAGCGCGCTATGTGCCGCTCAACAATATCCGCGACGGTCAGGCCCGTTACGAGGTCATCAATTCGATGCTCTCGGAAGAAGCGGTGCTGGGCTTTGAATATGGCTATTCGCTCTCGGAGCCGGATGCGCTGACCATTTGGGAAGCACAGTTCGGCGACTTCGCGAATGGTGCGCAGGTTCTCTTCGACCAGTTCATCTCATCGGGTGAGCGCAAGTGGCTGCGTATGTCGGGTCTCGTCTGCCTTCTGCCGCATGGCTATGAAGGTCAGGGTCCCGAACATTCCTCCGCGCGTCTGGAGCGTTATCTGCAGCTGTGCGCGGAAGACAATATGCAGGTCGCCAACTGCACCACACCAGCCAACTACTTCCATGTGCTGCGTCGTCAGTTGAAGCGCGACATCCGCAAGCCTCTCATTCTCATGACGCCCAAGTCACTGCTGCGCCACAAGCGCGCTGTGTCGCGTCTTGATGAATTGGCCACCGGCACATCATTCCACCGCTTGCTGTGGGATGATGCTGAATCGTTGAAGGGCGAGAAGATCAAGCTCGTGAAGGACGACAAGATCCGTCGTGTCGTTCTGTGCTCGGGCAAGGTCTATTACGACCTTTATGAAGAGCGTGAGAAGCGCGGCATTGACGATGTCTATCTGCTGCGTGTCGAACAGCTCTATCCCTTCCCGCTGAAGGCTCTTGTCACCGAACTCTCCCGCTTCAAGAAGGCGGATGTGGTGTGGTGTCAGGAAGAGCCGAAGAATATGGGCGGCTGGTCCTTCGTTGAGCCTTATCTTGAATGGGTGCTCGGCCAGGCTGGCGGCAAGACCAAGCGCGCGCGCTATGTGGGCCGTCCGGCCTCCGCAGCGACCGCGACGGGTCTCATGTCCAAGCATCTTCAGCAGCTCAAGGCATTCCTCGACGAGGCTTTCGCCGCTTAAGCGGCGCAGGCTTCATCCATCCCGAATTTGAACTTCACTGGAAAGGCCGCGCGCGGCGCGGATGTGATCATGGCAACAGAAATCCGTGTTCCCACCCTGGGTGAATCTGTCTCTGAAGCAACCATCGGCCGCTGGTTCAAGAAGCCCGGCGATGTGGTGAAGGCTGACGAGCCTTTGGTTGAGCTTGAAACCGACAAGGTGACGCTCGAAGTGAATGCGCCTTCAGCTGGCGTGCTTGCTGAAATCACCGCCAAGGACGGCGAGACCGTGTCTCCCGGCGCTCTGCTCGGCCAGATCACCGCTGGTGGCGCTGGCGCGGCGGCGGCTCCCGCTGCTGCAGCTCCTGCTCCTGTTCCTGCCGCGGCTCCGGCTCCTGCGCCCGCTCCTGCTGGTGCAGCTGGCTCTTCCATGCCACCTTCACCTGCGGCTGCGAAAGTCGCTGCTGATGCAGGTATTGCGACCGATGCGGTTGCAGGCTCTGGCAAGCGCGGCCAAGTGCTCAAGGGCGATGTGCTGGCCGCTGTGGCTGCTGGCGGCGTGGCAGCGCCCACCGCTGTTGCCCCTGTTGTCGCGCGTGTGCCCTCGTCGGCTGATGATGCCTCGCGCGAAGAGCGCGTGCGCATGACCAAGCTGCGCCAGACCATTGCGCGCCGCCTGAAGGATGCGCAGAACACGGCTGCGATGCTGACGACCTTCAATGAGGTCGACATGACCGAAGTCATGGCTCTGCGCGCGCGCTACAAGGATGTGTTTGAGAAGAAGCATGGCGCCAAGCTCGGCTTCATGAGCTTCTTCGTGAAGGCTTGCACGCAGGCGCTCAAGGAGATCCCGGCTGTCAATGCTGAGGTCGATGGCACTGATCTGGTCTACAAGAACTATTATCACCTCGGCATCGCCGTTGGCACTGACAAGGGTCTTGTCGTGCCGGTCGTGCGCGATGCAGACACGATGGGTCTGGCGCAGATCGAGAAGACCATTGCTGATTTTGGCAAGCGTGCACGCGATGGTCAGCTCAAGATCGAAGAGATGCAGGGCGGCACATTCACCATCACCAATGGTGGCATCTATGGTTCGCTGATGTCGACGCCGATCCTGAATGCGCCGCAGTCCGGCATTCTGGGCATGCACAAGATTCAGGAACGCCCCATGGTCGTTGGCGGCAAGATCGAAATCCGTCCGATGATGTATCTTGCCCTGTCCTATGATCACCGCATCGTCGACGGCAAGGAGGCTGTGACCTTCCTCGTGCGCGTCAAGGAAGCGCTGGAAGATCCTGCGCGTCTCGTTCTCGATCTCTAATCCATTACGTTACGCCCGCGCATCTTGAATGTGCGGGCGCCTCACTGCGCTGTCACGGAAAGAACGTCCATGTCCTACGATCTCGTCGTCATCGGAACCGGCCCCGGCGGCTATGTCTGCGCGATCCGCGCGGCCCAGCTCGGCATGAAAGTGGCTGTGGTGGAGAAGCGCAAGACCCATGGTGGCACCTGCCTCAATGTGGGTTGCATTCCCTCCAAGGCGCTCTTGCATGCCTCCGAAATGTTCGAGGTTGCAGGCCATGACTTTGCCTCGCTCGGCATCAATGTCGGCAAGCCGAAGCTCGATCTGCCTGCGATGATGAAGCACAAGGACGAGACGGTTGGCGCCAATGTCAGCGGTGTTGGCTTCTTGCTCAAGAAGAACAAGGTCGATGCTTTTACGGGCCATGGCACGATCACCGCACCGGGCAAGGTTTCGGTGAAGGGTGACGATGGCAAGGTGCAAGAGCTTGTGACCAAGAATATCGTCATTGCGACGGGGTCTGATGTAGCACCTCTGCCGGGCGTCACGATTGATGAGAAGACCATTGTGTCTTCAACCGGCGCGCTCACGCTCGACAAAGTTCCGGGCAAGCTCGTTGTGGTTGGCGCTGGCGTCATTGGCCTTGAGCTTGGCTCCGTTTGGGCGCGTCTGGGTGCCAAGGTGACTGTGGTTGAATATCTCGACCGCATCTTGCCGGGCATGGACAGTGAAGTTGCCAAGCAGTTCCAGCGTTTGTTGGAGAAGCAGGGCTTTGCCTTCCATCTCTCGCACAAGGTTGCGAAGGTCGAGGGCAATGCCAAGGGCGCGAAGGTCACTGTTGAGCCCGCCGCTGGCGGTGATGCGCAAGTGATCGAAGCCGATGTGGTTTTGGTAGCGATTGGTCGCCGTCCCTATACGGACAATCTTGGTCTTGAGACTGTTGGTGTTGCGATGGAGCGCGGCCGCGTTGTCATCGACAATCACTTCAAGTCCAGCGTCGATGGCATCTATGCGATTGGCGATGTGGTGCGCGGCCCGATGCTGGCGCATAAGGCCGAAGACGAAGGTATTGCGGTCGCCGAAATTCTCGCGGGCCAGCATGGCCATGTGAATTACGATGTGATCCCCGGCGTTGTGTATACGTCTCCTGAGATCGCCAGCGTTGGTCGCACCGAAGAAGAGCTCAAGGCGCAGGGCATTGCCTATAAGGTTGGCAAGTTCCCCTTCACCGCCAATGGTCGCGCGCGCGCCATGCGTCACTCGGATGGTTTTGTGAAAGTGCTGGCTGATGCGACGACGGATCGTGTGCTCGGCGTTCACATCATCGCCCATGGCGCTGGCGAGCTGATCGCAGAAGCCGCCTTGCTGATGGAGTTTGGTGGCTCGGCCGAAGATATGGCCCGCACCTGCCATGCGCATCCCACCATGTCCGAAGCGGTGAAGGAAGCAGCTCTTGCTGTCGAGAAGCGCGCGATCCATATCTGATCCTCGCGCAGAGAGACTTGATCAACGCGTCCTTCGGGGCGCGTTTTTCGTTTTGCGTGACCGCCTGACTGTGCAAATCTTCGGCTGAAATATGTCGATGGGGGATCCTATGTCACAGACGTCTTTGACTCGCCGCGCAGCACTCATGGCCAGCGCTGGTCTGGCAGCCGCCACGACCACCACACCCGTTGCCGCTCAAGCGGCGCGCAAGACTTTCGTGCTGGTTCATGGCGCCTATCATGGCGGCTGGTGCTGGAAATTTGTCGCCGAGGCACTCGAGGCCAAGGGCCATAAAGTCTATGCGCCCTCACTCACGGGCAATGGTGATCGCACACATATGCTCTCCAATACGCTGACGCTGGATATGCAGGCGGCGGATATTTCCAATCTCATCAAATTCGAAGATCTGAAGAATGTCTGCCTCGTTGCGCATTCTTTCGGTGGCTGGCCTGCCTCTGTCGCATTGGAGGCGATAGCAGATCGCGTCTCGTCACTCGTCATGGTCGATGCTTTCATGCCCAACAATGGCGAGAAGTCGGCAGACTATATTTCTGAATTCAGCCGCAAGGCGATGGAAGAGGCAATTGCCAAAGGCGAAGCGGGCCGCACACCGCCACCTGCCAAGACTTATTCGATCACAGAGAAGCACTATGCATGGATCGAATCCAAGCTGACACCGCAGCCCAATAGTATCGCCTTTAATACGGTGACTTTGACCGGCAAGCGCGAGACCATCGCCAAAAAGACCTATATCCGCGCGCCCAAATATCCGCAGGCTTCTTTCGATAAGGCCTATGAGGCCTGCAAGGCCAATGCGTCGTGGCAGACTTTTGTGGTCGAGGATTCAGGTCACGATGTGATGGTCGACAAGCCTGAATGGCTGACGGATCTTTTGCTGAAAGTCTCGTGAGTCTTTAGCGCCGCGCGCGCGGATGAGCTGATTGCCACGCGTCAAGCAGGCGCGTGGAATCAACCGCCGTATAGATCTGCGTTGTCGCCAAAGAGGCATGGCCCAGCAATTCTTGAATGCTGCGCAGATCGCCACCGCCTGCCAATAGATGCGTTGCAAAAGAATGGCGCAATGCATGAGGTGTTGCGCTTTCGGGCAGACCCAGCGCGCCGCGCATCCGTTCCATGGCGAGTTGAATGATACGCGGTGACAAAGGCCCGCCTTTGGCACCCACAAAGAGCGGCCCCTCTGCACTCACCACATAGGGGCACAGATCCAGATAATGCTGCACGGCCTCGCGCACAGTTGCGATGACAGGCACGCTGCGCATCTTCTGGCCTTTGCCCACAACCGTCAGCATATCCACCTTGCCGATGGGTGCATCGCCGCGTTTGATCGCGAGCGCTTCGGAGATGCGCAGACCCGCGCCATAGAGCAGGCAGAGCACGGCGGCATCGCGCGCCATGATCCAGGGCTCGCCGCTATGAGACGTGACTTTCGTGACATCGAGTGCGGCGCTGGCGGTGAGCGGCTTGGGCAGTGAGCGCGCAATCTTGGGGGTTCGCACGGCGGTCAGCGCGCTCGCCTTGCCTTTGCCATTGCGTTCGAGATGGCGCGCGAAAGAGCGGATGCCCGCCAGAGAGCGCAGCAGGGAGCGGCTCTCCAATCCCTCATTGCGGCGACGCGCCATGAAGCTGCGCACATCAGCGGGCAGGAGGCTTGAGAAGTCCTCCAGCGAGGGCGGGCCGCCCAGATGCTCGCTCAGAAAGGCAAAGAATTGGGTGAGATCGCGCCGATAGGCTGAGACCGTGTGCAGCGAGGCGCGGCGCTGGGTCGTCAGATAGGCGAGCCAGCTGCTGGCCTCAGCGGCCAGATCAGCGCCAGCGCCGGGGAAGCTGAGGGATCCCCCGGCCTGCGAATCAGTGCTCGTCACAGGTTCGGCCATGGCGCCAGTCTGCCCGAGCTTTCTAAAGGAAGCCTTCAGCCGGTGATCTTGACCTCGGCAATGGCTTTTTGCAGCATTTCGTCCATGGTGCGGCGGATCTGGTGGTCGGATTGGGTGACGCCCGCGGCATCGAAATCTCCCCGGATCTTGCGGAAAACGTCCTCATCGCCGCCTTCTTGCAGATCAGCAGCGATCAATTCGCCGATATAGGTCTGGATCTGATCCCCGCTGCGGCCCAGTTTTTCGGCGGCCCAAAGCGCCAAAGCCTTGTTGCGGCGGGCCATGGCCTTGAACTGAAGATCTTCGTCATGGACGAATTTTTTCTCGAAAGCATCCTCGCGGCGATTGAAAGTCGTCATGTGAGTCTCCCTTTGGCCGAGTAATCAGTCAGGCCTCCCAGAGGAGGCCATAAAGTCGATATACGCATTGACCTGTGACATTTCAGCGGCGCGTGATGCCGCTCACATGAATGTCAGGGATCGGGCTGATTGGCTTCGTCCACTGCAATCTGGGGACGCAGCCCCGTCAGAGCCATTCCGGCGATCTGCTGTCATTGTGCCATTCTTGCCAATCAGGTAGGTTGCGCACCGAACGAGGGGTCCGGGCCTTTGGCTGCGGGGCACCTCCTCGCCGCGGCCAACTTGACGGGTTCGAACAGAACCTCGCACGGGAGCCACGGTCCATCGATGGATATTCTCAAGCCACGGTTGATCCAAATGAACCGCCGTCGTCGCATTTACGAAGGCAAGGCCAAGGTCCTTTATGAAGGTCCAGAGCCGGGCACCCTCATTCAGCACTTCAAGGATGACGCCACCGCCTTCAATGCCAAAAAGCATGAAGTCATCGACGGCAAGGGCGTGCTGAATAACCGAATTTCCGAATTCGTGTTCCAGCACCTCAATGACATTGGCGTGCCCACGCATTTCATTCGCCGCCTCAATATGCGCGAGCAGCTGATCCGCGAAGTTGAGATCGTGCCGCTTGAAGTTGTGGTGCGCAATGTCGCTGCGGGCTCTCTCTCCACGCGCCTTGGTATCGAGGAGGGCAAGCAACTGCCGCGCTCGATCATCGAATTCTATTACAAGAATGATGCGCTCAATGACCCGATGGTGTCAGAAGAGCATATCACTGCTTTTGGTTGGGCGACCCCGCAAGAGATCGACGACATCATGGCACTCGCCATTCGCGTCAACGATTTCCTGTGCGGCCTGTTCCTTGGTGTCGGCATTCGTCTTGTCGATTTCAAAATGGAATGCGGTCGTTTGTGGGAAGGCGATCTGATGCGCATTGTCGTGGCTGATGAGATCTCGCCCGACAGCTGCCGTCTGTGGGACATTAAGTCGAACGACAAGCTCGACAAAGATCGTTTCCGCCGCGACATGGGTGGCCTTGTTGAGGCCTATTCAGAAGTCGCGCGCCGTCTTGGCATCATGCAAGAAGGCGAGCCGCCGCGCTCTGGTGGCCCCAAGCTCGTTCAGTAATTCAGGGCGGCTACGGCCGCCCTCTCCCATTCAGACTTTCGGAAGAGAAGCACTATGAAAGCCCGCGTGATTGTCACCTTGAAGAACGGCGTGCTGGATCCTCAAGGCAAGGCCATCGAAGGGGCTTTGCGCTCGCTCGAGGTCGAGGGCGTCTCCAGTGTGCGCCAAGGCAAGATCTTCGACATTGAACTCGAGACAACAGATCGCGCCCGCGCTGAAGCGATGCTGAAGACGGCTTGCGAGAAATTGCTCGCCAATCTGGTCGTCGAAAATTATCGCGTCGAGATTCTCTGAAGGCTTGCTCATGAACGCCGCTGTCCTGCTCTTCCCCGGCCTCAATCGCGAAACTGACGCGATGCGCGCGCTGCAACAAGCTACCGGCAAAAAGCCGAACTTGGTGTGGCATGCCGATCATGATCTGCCTGCTGGCACAGACCTCGTTCTGGTGCCCGGCGGTTTCAGCTATGGCGATTATCTGCGCTGCGGCGCCATTGCGGGCCGCGCCAATATTATGGACGCCGTGCGCAAACATGCAGAGCGCGGCGGTCTTGTGATCGGCATCTGCAACGGCTTCCAGATTTTGTGCGAAAGCGGTTTGCTGCCGGGTGTGTTGATGCGCAATCGCGATCTGCGCTTCATCTGCAAGATGCAGAATCTCAAAGTCGAGCGTGCAGATACGTCTTTCACGCAATCCTATCAGCAAGGTCAGATCATCAAAGTTTGCATCGCCCATGGCGAAGGCAATTATGTTTGTGATGATGAGACTTTGAAGCGCCTTGAAGGCGAGGGCCGCGTTGCCTTCCGCTATTGCGATGACAAGGGCGTGGTGGGCGGCTTGGCCAATCCCAATGGTTCGCGCAACGACATTGCCGGCATCTATTCTGACAAGCTCAATGTGCTTGGCATGA
Organism: Beijerinckiaceae bacterium; assembly: GCA_947454485.1. GTDB lineage: Bacteria > Pseudomonadota > Alphaproteobacteria > Rhizobiales > Beijerinckiaceae > Terripilifer. The sequence goes on along the minus strand of CANGJJ010000002.1, from coordinate 220,649 downwards.
TGCCGCATCCTGAAAATCTGATTGACCCCTTGATCGGTGGCATCGACGGGCGCGGCCTGTTCGACAGCATGGCGCAGTTCAAAAGCGCCGCCTGATCCATTGGTCATCTTTCGCTTGTCTTACACGAGAGGCCCCTAGCCTTGGCTCGCACCGAACCCCAGATCACCCCGGACTTGGTTGCCGAACACGGCCTCAAGCCCGATGAATATCAGCGCATCCTGAAGTTGATTGGCCGCGAGCCGACCTTCACGGAGCTGGGTATTTTCTCGGCCATGTGGAATGAGCATTGTTCGTACAAAAGCTCGCGTCTGCATTTGCGCAAACTGCCGACCAAAGCACCATGGGTCATTCAGGGTCCGGGCGAAAATGCGGGCGTGATTGATATTGGCGATGGGCTCGCCTGCGTCTTCAAAATGGAGAGCCACAATCACCCGTCATTCATCGAGCCTTATCAGGGCGCGGGCACGGGTGTCGGCGGCATTCTGCGCGATGTGTTCACCATGGGCGCGCGTCCGATTGCTTGTTTGAATCTGCTGCGCTTTGGGGCGCCTGACCATCCCAAGACACGCCATCTCGTGTCGGGTGTCGTGGCGGGCATTGGTGGCTATGGCAATTCTTTCGGCGTGCCCACGGTTGGCGGCTCGGTGAATTTCCACACGCGCTATGACGGCAATATTCTCGTCAATGCGATGGCTGTTGGTATCGCCAAAGCCGATTCCATTTTCTACGCCAAGGCAACCGGCGTTGGTCGCCCGATTGTGTATCTGGGCTCCAAGACGGGCCGCGACGGTATTCACGGCGCGACTATGGCGTCTGCCTCGTTTGAGGCCAATGCGGAAGAGAAGCGCCCCACCGTGCAGGTTGGCGATCCCTTCTCTGAAAAACTTTTGCTCGAAGCCTGTCTCGAGATCATGGCCAAGGGTTGCGTCATCGCCATTCAGGATATGGGCGCTGCGGGCCTCACATCTTCGGCCGTTGAAATGGGCGCGAAGGGCAATCTGGGTATCGAGCTTGATCTTGATTCCGTGCCGTGCCGCGAAGAGGGCATGAGCGCTTATGAGATGATGCTGTCGGAGAGTCAGGAGCGTATGCTCATGGTGCTCGATCCGGCGAAAGAGGCGGAAGCCGAAGCTGTGTTCCGCAAATGGGGTCTCGACTTCGCCATCGTTGGCAAGACCACGGATACGCTGCGCTTTGTCGTGAAACATCAGGGCGAGATCAAAGCGGATCTGCCCATCATGGAACTGGGCGACGAAGCCCCGCTCTATGATCGTCCGCATGTGAAGACGCCGGCCAAGCCCGTCATTGCGACGGGTGATGTGAAGCCGCCCATGAACCATGCTGCGGCGCTGGTGCAATTGATCGGCTCGCCGGATCTGTGCTCAAAGCGCTGGGTCTGGGAGCAATATGACCATCTCATTCTCGGCAACACCGTGCAGCAGCCCGGCGGCGATGCGGCCGTTGTGCGCATTGGTGATGGGCCTGTGGGTCTGGCCATGTGCACTGATGTGACGCAGCGCTATTGCGAGGCTGATCCTGTGCAAGGTGGCCGTCAGGCTGTTGCCGAAGCTTGGCGCAATATTACGGCCGTGGGCGCTCTGCCGCTCGCACTCACCGACAATCTCAACTTCGGCAATCCCGAAAAGCCTGAATATATGGGCCAGTTCGTTGGCTGCCTTGAAGGCATTGGTGATGCAGCGCGCGCGCTCGACTTCCCCATCGTGTCGGGCAATGTCTCGCTCTACAATGAGACACAGGGGCGTGGCATTTTGCCGACCCCATCCATCGGCGGCGTGGGCAAGATTGATGATGTGAGCAAAGCTGCGAGCCTGTCGTTCAAAGCGGCTGGCGAAGAGATCTTGCTCATTGGTGAGACGCAGGGCTGGCTCGGTCAGTCCATGTATCTGTGGCAGATCTGCGGGCGCGAAGAAGGTGCACCGCCGCCGGTTGATTTGACCGCTGAGCGCCGCAATGGCGATTTCGTTCGTGGTCTCATTCATGCGGGCCATGTCACGGCTGTGCATGATCTGTCGGATGGTGGTTTGGCCGTTGCACTGGCTGAAATGGCGATGGCCGGCAAGATCGGCGCGACGCTTTCTGTCAGCGGCGATCATGGCTTCCTCTTTGGTGAAGATCAGGCGCGCTATGTCGTGACGGCGACGAGCGCCAAGGCGGGCGAGATTGAATCAGCTGCCCGCGCCGCAGGTGTGCCTGTCACGCGCATCGGAAAGACGGGCGGGGATACATTGAACCTTGCCGGTGAAGCCCCCATCTCCATTGCGGAGCTGGTTCACGCACATGAGGATTGGCTGCCGGTCTATATGTCCTCCAGCAAGTGATTTTTCCCAATGATTTTCATTCAAGTGAAGGCTCTTGCAGGGCCTAATTTCGTGCGCGCCAATGATGTGTTGGCGGTTCAATATACCGATCGTGAGAAATGCACGATCGTCCTTGCAGGCGGGGTCACTCTGCCCTGCACAGAGGCCGCCACCGAGATCGTGGCACGAATTGAAGCAGCAGCAGCGGCTTTGGCCGCGCCGCCTGCCTGAACAGGAAAGGGTCGCAGATGGCGATGCAAGCAAGTGAGATCGAGCGACTGATCAAGGACGCGCTGCCGGATGCCATTGTCGAGATCACCGATCTGGCCGGCGATGGCGATCATTACGGCGCGCGCGTCGTCTCGGAGGCCTTCCGGGGCAAGACCCGTGTGCAGCAGCATCAGATCGTCTATGCGGCCCTGAAGGGCCAGATGGGCGGGGATCTGCATGCGCTGGCGCTGCAGACCTCCCCGCCAGCCTGACAGTGCACTGACATCTGGGCAGGGCGCGCCCGGCTCGCTATATTTGACCCCAAGCCGCACTCTTGACCTGCGGCTCGAAAGGAACATTCGCATGGCCAGTATTCAGGACGAAATCCGCCAGGAAGTCACCAGCAACGACATCGTGCTTTTCATGAAGGGCACACCGCAGATGCCCATGTGCGGCTTCTCCGGTCAGGTCGTGCAGATCCTCGACTATCTCGGCGTTCCCTATAAGGGCATCAATGTTCTTGCCAATGACGAGATCCGTCAGGGCATCAAGGACTTCGCCAACTGGCCGACCATTCCCCAGCTCTATGTGAAGGGCGAATTCGTCGGTGGCTGCGACATCATCCGCGAGATGTTCCAGTCGGGCGAATTGACGAGCCATCTCAACGAACAGGGCATTGCCTGCAAGCAGCCTGAACAGAACTGATGAGACTTCGGCTGGTGCGCGAGCGGCGCGCCAGCCCAGTTCCCGGTTGCTGGCATAGCCAAAAAAGAGGATGCTACCGCTCAGGTAGTCCTCTGCGATTGGCCAAGACTATGCGCCAGCTTTTTCTTGTCATCACTCTTCTTGCTGTAGCCGTCCTGCCCGCCAAGCCTGCGCTTGCGGTGAGTGGACGTGTGCAGTTTGAGATCGGCGGGCAAGCGCGTAGCGCCATTGTCGTTGAGCCGGAGCGTTTCAAGCGCTCGCCACGCACGGTCGTCATTGTGCTGCATGGTGCCAACAATGGTTCGGCGCGACGCATTCAAAATAATCTCGGCCTTGATGATGTCGTGCGCAGTGCAGGCGTTGTTGTTGTCTATCCTGAAGCGGTGAATGGCCGCTGGAATGTGACGGGCGAGGCGGGGCCTGATGATACAGCCTTTTTGCGCGCCCTCGCAGATCGTTTGATTGCCAGCCGCATTGCAGATCCGCGTCGCATCTTTTTGATGGGGACCTCGACAGGCGGTATGTTGGCGCTGCGCATTGCTTGTTCTGGCGCAGATTACATCGCCGGTGTGGGGGCTTTGATTGCGGCCATGCCAGCGAAATTGGCAGCCAATTGCAAGCCCGCACCCATGGCGGCTTTGTTGATGAATGGCACTGCCAATCCACTCGTTCCATTTGGTGGCGGCACAGCACAACTCGACAATTACAAAGATGATATTGTGTCGGCTGAGGCGAGCCTGATGCCTTTTGCGCAGGCCAATCAATGCAAGCCACAACGCCAACGCCAAGATCTCGCAGATCGTGATCGTGCTGATGGCTCGCGCGTCGTTGTTGAATATGGCGTGGATTGCGCACGTCCCTTGGAGCTCGTGCGCGTTGAGGGCGGCGGGCATACTTTGCCGGGTCGTCCTGCGCGCGCTGACCGTGGTCAGGTCGTGGGCGCGCAGAACCGTGATGTGAATATATCGCGCCTCATCGCAGACTTCGTGCGACGCGCAGAAAAATGATTATTCGCTGATCACGCCGCAGATGATGCGGCCACCAGCATCGCCCGCCGGATCAGTTTTGTAATCATCCTTGCCGTCATGAATGACAATGGCGGTGCCGCCTTCGCGAATGAGCGAATTGGCCTTGCCCTTCTCAAGGGTCACATCCTTGTTCAGCACTTCAGCTGTCAAAGCGCCAGACGCTGGCACGATGAGATTGGGCATGTCGCCCGCATGGTGGCCCTCTGCGCTATGCAGGCCGTGCTTCTTGGTGCCGGGATTGAAATGGGGACCAGCACTGGTGAAATTGCCCTCGCATTTGCCAATGCCATGGATATGGAAGGCGCGCTCGCCGGGCGCGGCCTTGACCGACAGGCGAATGAGAACGCCGGCGGGAGTCTGGCTGAACTCTGCCTTGCCTGCATCCTGCCCCTTATTGTCGATCAGATCGGCTTTGGCAGTTTGGGCCATGGCGGCGGTGCCGCTGAGCAAAAGGGCTGCGGCGCAAAGCGATAGAAAAGCTGGTTTCGTCATGGAAAACTCCCGAGTGTCGGAGACAGGGAGTGTAAGATTCCGAAACGGAAAAGCAACGCAGTTTGTTACTTATTTTGACGCCGCCAGCAGGGTGGGCAGGTCAGATCGCGCCTTTGTGACGCGCACGACTTTGATGCGGCTTGTCGCCCCGCTCTCAAGACTGAGGTGGCTGCGCGGGCAGCCAATCGCTTTGGCGAGAAGTTTGAGCAGAGCCTCATTGGCCTTGCCATCTTCGGGCACGGCACGTACGCGCGCTTTCAACACCACCCTGCCATCAGAGAGACTCTCTGGCCCCTCCAGTCCATCGCGTGAGGACTTTGGCGTCAGACGCAGGCTGAGCAGAATATCTGCCCCATCCAGACGCCAGAAGGCCTCAGTAGCCGACGACATAGGGGTAGATATTATATTTGATCACTCGCTCGATGAAGTAGATGATGAGCAACAGGATGAGGGGCGAAATATCGAGCCCCCCCAACATCGGCACAAAGCGGCGAATGGGGCGGAGCGGCGGCTCGACCAAAGCATTGAGGCCGTTCCAGATCGAACGCACGGCGCTGTTGTGCAAGTTCAGAATATCGAAGCTGACCAGCCAGGACAAAACGGCGACGGCCACGATTGCCCAAGTAAAAAGTTCAAGAACAATAAGGATCACGTCGAGAAGGGCTTGCATCAGGTTCTCCCGGCTTGCTGCCTAGATGTACCGGGGCGCGTGACCCGCTGCAACTGGTACCCGATTTGCGTTGACAGTCGGCGGGCCGCCCTTGTAAACACGCGCTCGCTGGGGCTGTAGCTCAGATGGGAGAGCGCTGCAATCGCACTGCAGAGGTCGTGAGTTCGAATCTCATCAGCTCCACCAGCAAATCCTCGCAACCTCAAGCCTATCTGATCGATGTCGGCGCAAGCGCGCGCGCGATACTGGCTTCACCACGGCCGTGAATGGCTATGTTGTAATTGGCAACCGTATCTTGTCGGGCGGTGTTCAGCAGCTGATTGGTAATTTGCGTTGCGGTGGCAGAGGTGAATTTGCTGCCCAGCACCGCCGCATATGCGGAGACGACGGGCGCAGCAAAAGATGTCCCATAAAGACTGGTGAGGTCGCCGCGCACACCCACCATCAGAAATTTGTTTTGAACAGCTGCGTCAGTTCCTGCAAAGTTCGAATAAGAGGCAATCAGCGCCTTGTTCGTCGTGGTGCCGTTGCGATCAAGCGCGCCCACGAAGATGGCCGAGGCTGTGCCGACCAATGCCAGATTCAAGACGTCTTTCTTTCCGTCTGCATTGACGCCGGTCACAGCAACGGAATCATTGCCCGCAGCTTTGACCGCGATGGCAGTACCATTTTTCGCATAGCTGATAATCGAGGACTCCTGTGCGCTCCACCGCAATTGAGTGAGCGAAACATTGGCCGCCGCATACATTCCATAGCTCATATTCAAAACATTGAGGCCGCTATAGAGCTTGACTTGCGCATTGGTGGAGAAGTCATCCTGACGAAGTGTGGCGCTGGGGGCGAGCATTCCAATTTCTTTATAGGTCCATTCGCCATGGCGCATATATCGTGTGCCATCACCGAAATTACCGTAAAATCGCGACCTGCTGCTGAAGTCATCGACAACTGTGATGTTGACGCCTTGACCTTTGTAGCCTTGCGACCATGCGCCCGTGATCTCCGGGCTCATCCAGTTGAAATAGGTTTGCGCAGACGCGCTCACGGATGATGCCAAAACCAAGCCGAATCCGCAGGCCAATCGTGCAACGTAATTCATGGCATCATCCTCAATAACGTAGGTTAAACCGGACCCCGACCCAGCTGTGGTCTGGGGGGCGGACATTGGCGAGATATTGTAGAGTTGCGGACGGTTCGAGCGTGGAAGCGGCCAGGCGGCAGTTGACGGACTGAACACCGCCGATGTCGCCATAGTCGGCGACACAGGGTTTTTCTTTCAAACGGCCTCGAAAGAGCTGGGTGAAAGAAAATGAAATATCGGCTGTTGGACTGAAGGCGTGTTGCAGAATGACGCCGGCCTTCAGCGCAGGCTCGATCATATATTTCGCAGCATATTCGCCAGTCGACACGCCCCACAGAATTCCGACGCCCGGGAGAACTTGCGTCATAAAGTCAAAATGGACATCTGGATTTCGGCGTTGATACCATTTTGTCAAAGTGACGGGGCTGCCGCCGGAGAGTTCATATCCACCCGCGCCCAGTTGCTGCGCATAGGTCGATAGGGTCTGACGCTCCTTCACGCTAATCAGCGCTGTGTTGGACAAAAGATCGAAGTCGTAGCCATGCGCGGGCATGATCCAAGCCATCAGCAAGAGAGACACAGCTTGAAGGCGCCGCTTCGTGCGGGCGCTCTTGAATATGTCTTTGCGACAGATGAATCCGGACATGGCGGCGCAGGCCTCCTGTCTCACAGAGACGGTCCTGCGATTGGATTTTTAATGTGCAGGCCAAAATAATCCTGCGTCTCGACCGCTTCGAGGTCGGTCGCCCTTTATGGGCTAAATATATGAGTTCAGTTTATTAAATAACCAAAATGGGTTTGCGTTGAATGACGGGCACGAAAAAACCGGCGCTTGTGGCGCCGGTTCTCAAATGTCGGGACGTGCCCGAGATCAGAAGCGACCGCTGATGCCGCCGCGCAGGAAGGGGAACACCTTCTCCAGCGCCGCATAAGCGGCAGACAGAACCAAAGTCATCACGATGATCGCGCCGATGACCATAAGCTCCTGCGCCCAACCCTGTACGCCACCCATGTCACACTCCCCCATGGACCTTGTTGATGCGACGAACGTAGCATGAGCAAGGCTGGCTGCCTAGAAGGTCAGCTCAGCCTGCGGTCGCGCGCCTCCTGCAGCCAGGGGCTGTCCTGAGCCGTCTTGGCCTCCCAAGCGCGGATCTCGGCCTCATGTTTCATGGTGAGGCCGATCTCATCGAGGCCCTCGATCAGGCGCAATTTATCCGAAGCACCGATCTCGAAGGACCAGCTCTGCGCACCATGGCTGATCGTCTGGCTGGGAAGATCGACGGTGAAAGGGCTCCCCCCATCGCTCGCCAGAACAGCTGCTTCCAGCTCATCCATCTGTGGGAGCTCAATCGGCAGCAACCCATTCTGGAGGCAGTTCTCGCGAAAGATGTCTGCGATGCTGCGCGCGATCACACAGCGAATCCCAATGCCAGCCAGACACCAGACGGCTGATTCACGCGATGAGCCGCAGCCAAAATTATGGGCAGCGACCAAAATAGAGGGCGTGCGATATTGTGGGCGGTTGAGGATGTGATCGCTGGGCGACCCATCGGGCAACAGGCGCTGGCGCTTGAAGAGCAACTCGCCCCAGTCAGGCTCAAGCCCCTTGGCCAGTTGCAGCGGTGCGATCTGATCGGTGTTGATATCATCTTCGATCATCGGCACAGCAATGCCGGTCACTGTGGTGAAGGCTTGCATCACAGTCCCTCCAGCTTGCGCACATCGGTGATGACACCGGTGATGGCGGCAGCTGCTGCCAGCGCTGGCCCGACGAGATGTGTGCGCACCGCGCGGCCCTGACGATTCTCAAAATTGCGATTGGTGGTGGAGAGAATGCGCTCGCCCGGTTTGGCTGTATCGCCATTGGTGCCCGCGCACATGGAGCAACCAGCTTCACCCCACATGAAGCCCGCCTCTGTGAAGATGCGATCAAGACCCTTGGCCTCGGCATCACGCTTGACTTGCGAGGAGCCAGGCACGACCCAGGCCGTCACGCCTTGCGCGACTTTGCGGCCTTTGACGATATGAGCGGCGACTTCCAAATCTGGCAGGCGTGAATTGGTACAAGACCCGATGAAGACGCGGCCTACAGGCAGGCCTTCGAGTTTCGCGCCGGGTTCCAATCCCATATAGGTCAGCGCGCGCTGCACCGCCTCGCGTCGAGAAGGATCGACTTGCGAGGGATCAGGTGCGCGATCATTGATATTGATGACTTGCGAAGGCTCAGTCCCCCAAGTGATCTGCGGGCCAAGCGCAGAACAATCAAGGCTCATCTCATGATCAAACTGCGCGCCTTCATCACTGAAAAGGTGACGCCATTGCGCAAGTGCCAGATCCCATTGTGCACCGATGGGCGCAAAGGGGCGACCTGCAATCCAGTTGAAGACCGTGTCATCAGGCGCGATAAAGCCGGAGCGTGAGCCCATTTCAATCGTGAGATTGCACAGGGTCAGGCGCGCTTCAACGCTGAGGGCGCGTGCAACAGGCCCAGCAAATTCGATCGCAAATCCACGCCCGCCCGCGACGCCCAGTTGAGCGATGATGGCGAGCGCGACATCTTTGCCTGCGACATGGGGATGAAGCTGACCTTCCAGCGTGACGCGCAGGCGCTTGGGGCGATTGAGTGTGATGACTTGCGTCGCCAGAATATGTTCAAGCTCTGTCGTGCCGCAGCCAAAGGCGAGCGCGCCAAGACCGCCCACCGTGCAGGCGTGACTGTCGGGCACGGCATGGGTTGCGCCGGGCAGAACCATGCCTAGCTCTGGCGCAACCACATGGCTGATACCTTGATCAGGATCGCCCAAATCAAAAACGCGCACACCATTTTTGCGGCTGCCTTCGCGCATGGCGCGCACAAAGGCTGTTCCTTCGGCATAGGTCTCTTCGGTGCGACCGGGAAGAACGGAGACCGAGTGATCCTGCATGGAGAAGGTGAGGTCTGTGCGCCTCACTTTACGGCCCGCTTTGTTCAATTTGCCGAAGGCATGAGGCGCATGAAGATCATGCAGCACATGCCGATCAATATAGATCAGGTCACGCCCATCGGCCCTGCGGCCGACGAGATGCTTGTCCCATATTTTGTCGAACAGGGAGCGGGCTGCGCTCATTTTGCGCCGCCCATTGTGTCGATGCTGGCGCGAAGAGCGTTGAGCACGGCAGGCGAAACATTGGAGAGATCGCGGAACACTTTCGCGCCCTCTTCCAAGCTCACATAATCGAATGGCAGGCCGTTACGCTTGGTCGACTCATCAATGAAAGCGGGATCTTCCATCGCATCTTTCATCGCTTTGCGCAGCACAGCCAGAGTGGCAGGTGGTGTGCCGGGCGGAGCCATGGCGACATAGGCCAGATCGCCAAACTGCTGCACGGCCCAATTGAAAGCATTCCACTCTATGCCTTCAGGCAATTTGCCGTGGATCTCTTTGTAAAGATCCTGAAAGACCGGCATGTCGGTGATGCGCGGATCGCGCTTATAGTCGCCCTTCTCGTCGGAGGGAACGAGATAAGCCAGGCCCATGCCTTCGCCTGTGGTGATGAAGGATTTCGAGCGTGTGCGATAAGTGCCGATGCTGGTGTTGTGGACATGCACTTCGCCGCGCTGCAAAGCTAGAAACACATCCGAGCCGCCGCGATAGCCGGTGACGACTTTATGCGGCACGCCCAAAGTTTTCAGCGTGAGATGAGAGAGAATGCCCGAAATATCCGTCGTCGCATAAGCGCCGATGGAAATATCCTTGGCCTTCATAATGTCAGCAGGCTTTTTGGCGCCGCCCGAAACCGCATCGACGCGCATATAGTTCACGCGAATATCGCTGATGCCGCCAAGGAATTCATATTGATCATAACGTGCGCGCAGGCCCTGATTGCCGAGCGCTTGGGCCAGAGGATCCCACAGGGTCATGATGACGGTCTGACCATCGGGCTTGGCTTTCTCATACATATAATTGAACGAGAGGACGCCGCCTGCGCCCGGCATATTCTGCACGACAATATTGGGCTCGCCCGGAATATGCTTCTTCAGATGCGGCGTGAACAGACGCACCAGAGTATCGGCTGAACCGCCGGCCGCCAGACCCACGACAATGGTCAAAGTCTTGCCGGAGAAATTTTCGATGGGTTGCTGCGCGCGTGCCGGCATGCTGGCCAAAAGCGCGCTGGCGATCAATGCGCCTGCCGTGAGGATGGATTTGAGCCGTGGCTGCATGGGAATGTCCTTCCGTGGTGATCTAGACTTATACGCAGCTGGTTCACTCTGAGGGCGGTGTATAGGCCGCCTCATAGTCCTGCCATTCCTTGAGCTTCAGGATGTCGTAATAGTCATTCATGGATGCGACGGCAGCGCCCGCTTTGGCGACTTCACCGGTCTCGCGCAAGGTGCGCAAGAAATGCCGCATGCCGGGAATGGCGGCGAGCAGAACAAAGACCGAGCAGCTCAGCATTTTGTAGCCCATGGCTTTGAGCGTCGGCAGATCAAGCGGCGGCACGCTGCCGGTGGGCGTGATATTGTAGAGCAAAGGCACATCAATGCGGCGCGCAATCTCGGCGGCTTCCTCGGCGCTGCGCGGGCCTTCGACAAAGATCACATCCGCACCCGCGCGCTGATATAATTCAGCGCGTTTGATCGCAGCGTCCAGTCCCTCGACCGCGCGTGCATCGGTGCGCGCGACAATGACAAGATCATCATCGCGGCGGGCATCCAAAGCGGCTTTGATTTTCATCTCCATCTCGGCGGGGCGCACCACTTGCTTGCCCGCGAGCATGCCGCATTTTTTGGGTGTCACCTGATCTTCGATCATGATGGCGGCCACGCCAGCGCGCTCAAATTCCATGATCGTGCGGCGCACATTCAGCGCTGGGCCATAGCCTGTGTCTGCATCTGCGAAAACAGGCAGGCCGCTGGCCGCTGCAATGCGTCCGGCATTTTCAGCATTTTCAGCAAGGGTGAGCAGGCCCACATCCGGCATGCCAAGACGCATGGCGGAAGAGGCATTGCCTGAACTCATCAGGGCTTCGAAACCTTCAGCGGCAACAAGGCGCGCGGAGAAAGGATCGCCGACGCCCGGCAGCATCGTCACCTGATCGCGTGCCAGAAGCGCGCGGAAGCGGGTTGTCGCCTTTTCGATGGCCATCTGCTCGTCCCTGATCTCTTGCTCGGTGCCTCAGCGCTATAGCAGGACCACTGGCACAGGCAACAGGTCACGAGCTGCGGCTGGCACTCTCGCGAGAGGGTAGAGTGCCAAAGACATCGCGGTAATGTTTGGCAAAACGGCCGAGATGGAAAAATCCATGCGCGACAGCCAAGTCTGCCAGCAGGCCGCCGTCGCCATTCAACAGCGTGTGACGCAATTGGTGGAGGCGAATGAAGCGCTTCAGCGATACAAAGCCGATGCCGAATGTCTGTTGCAGTGCGAGCTGCAGCAAGCGGCGTGAGCAATCGAGCTTTTTGGCGACCTCGTTCAATTCCAGATCGCCCTTTGTGCCCAGCAAGAGATCTTCGGTCTGGATGGCAAGATTGCGCCGACGCAAAGCGCCCAAGGACCATTGCTCCACCGCGCCATCACAGGCGGCGATGAGGCATTGCTCAGCCAAAGTTAGGATCACATCACTGTTTGCCTGGCCCTCGAGGCATTCGTGCAAGGCTGCCCGGAGCTGCGCGACTTGCGGAGTGCGCAGACGCAGTGAGCAAGGACCAAAGCTGCCCTCCATAGCCGCGCGCAAGGCCTCATCGGCTTTCGGTGAAACCAGTTCGGCGCTGCGCGTCGTGCTCAGGGTCAGGCTGAGAACTGTGGCGGGCTTGCGCGTAATATGATCAGCGCAGCTGCCCGACCAGGAAATCATGGCTTGGGGGTCGGCATCTTCCACCAAGATGAATTGCAAGCAGCCAGGCTGAACGCGCCTGTAAAACCGAAGTTCTTGCGATAGCTCATCTTTCTCGACAGAAAAATCTACCAAGTCCCGCGTCTGGCGACGCAGGAAAAAAGGGCTACCACCCATCTTATACAGTTTGTGGTCCCGGGCCCGCACTGCGAGAGCTTCGCCTCGATGTGGGTCAGTGGCCGCGCAGGTCATTAAATCTTCGGGCATGCCGCCTGTCGCCTGATGTATTCAGTCGACAACTAAGCTTCAGCTTAACCAAACGCAAGCTGAACTTTTTATAGCTCTGGTCATGCAACCAGCGCAGAGATTTTTGGGCGTTCCCGCCGTCACATATTCGTGGCATAGGCTGGTATATACGATCGGTTTTCATGGGGTTCTGGGTGCTGCGTCGTCTAGTTTTGGCTGTCTGTCTTGCTGGCCCGCTTATGGCGGGAACGGGCAGTCACGCGCAGGATGTGCCGGGCAAGCCCAATGAGGGGCTGATCGCGTTCGGATTATCAGAACAAGCGGAAGTCTGGAGCAATCTGCGCGGCGGCCGCCAAACCGGGGTGACCGCCAACGGGCTGATGACCCTCAGCGTCCATGCGGATCTGGGCGGTCTGGCGGGGCTTGATGGCTGGTATCTTTATGGCAGCGTCTTCCAGATCCATGGGCGCGGCATTACGCAGGATTTGGTCGGCAATCTCCAGACCGTGAGCAATATTGAGGCGACCAGAGCGACCAAGCTCTACAATCTATGGATCACCAAGACCTTCATGGATGATCGGCTGGAGCTGAGGATTGGTCAGGAAGGCGCCAATGACGAGATGATGATCTCGCAGCAGGCGCAGCTCTTTTTGAACTCAAGTTTCGGCTATCCGGCCCTTTTGGCGACGAATTTGCCCTCCGGCGGCCCCAACTACCCCATCGCTGCCCCCATGGCGCGCTTTGTCTACAAAATCAGCGACGCTTTCTCCTGGCAGGCAGCGGTCTTTGATGGCGACCCCGCTGGTCCTGGCACGGGCGATCCGCAGTTGCGCAACCGCTATGGCGTGGCCTTTCGCTTGCGGGACGCGCCTTTGATCTTCAACGAACTCTGGTTCCGTCCCGAGGGCTGGAGCAAGGAGAATCTGCCCGGTCTGTGGAAGATTGGCGTCTGGTATCACGACGGTGACTTTTCGGATCAGCGCTTTGACCAAAGCGGCGGCAAGCTTGCGGTGACGGGCGCCAGTGCCCTCCAGCACAAGGGCAATCACGCTTTTTATGCGGTGGCTGACCAGCTGGTCTGGCGCCGTCCGGGTAGCGAAGATCAGGGCCTTGGTCTGTGGGCTCTGGCGATGGTCTCGCCCTCAGACCGCAATCTGATTGATCTTTATGTGGAAGGCGGCATGACCTTCAAAGGCCTGTTTGAGTCTCGTCCCAAAGACAAATTGGGTCTGGCCTTTGCCTATATGCGCACCAGCATGGGCGCACGGTCTTATTATCTCGATGGATTGGCGGCGAGCACTGGTTTGAAGGCGATTGAACCTTACGAATTGGTGACAGAATTGACCTATCAATATGTCCATTCCAACCAAGTCTCGATCCAGCCATCCTTGCAGCATATTCGCAATCCAGGTGCAGCTTTGCCGCTCTCGGCCAATCGTTATTCTCAAGTGCCGCTGAAGGATGCATTTGTTGCTGGCGTTCGCGCTATTTTGAGTTACTAGCGCTCCCAATTACAGCCAGCTGACAAAGGTGTTGCTAACTTGTAACAAAGCCTTTGGTGAGCGTGAACAGTGCGCAAACTTATTGCTCCGGTCGCCCTTGCGAGTCATAAGGGACGCACGAAATACCGGGGCGATTGGGCCTGCGGGCGGGGGATGGACGGCTTCTTAAATGTCGATCAGGTCGCTCAAGACCTCGCGCGCGACGATGCTGCGGTCACTGCGCTCGACCCTTCTGCTGGGTGCGGCCTGCGGCTTGCTCATGGGCTGTGCGGCAGGACCGGATTTTCGTATTCCTGATCTGTCGGCGCCCGAAACATTTTTGCCTGAAGGCGATAAAACACCCGGTACGCGCACTGATGTCGTCACGCAAACAACGACGCCTGCTTGGTGGCAGGGTTTGCGCTCAGAGAAATTGCGTCATCTGATCGAAGAGACGCTCGCCCATAATGCTGATCTTGAAGCGGCCGCTGCTGGCGTTCGTTTGGCGCAAGCCAATGCCGATGCGCAGCGCGGTGCCTTGTTGCCGATGCTCACTGGCACATTCGATACGCAGCGTCAGAAGATTGCGCAGGGCACGGTGACATCGCCTGTGCAATCCAATGCCAATCTCTTCAGTCTGCATACAGCGCAGCTCAATGTGGCCTATACGCTCGATTGGGCGGGCGGTGTGCGCCGATCTGTCGAGGCCTCCCAAGCGCAAGCCGATCTGCAAGCCTATGTGCGTGATGGTCTGGCACTCACGCTCGCCTCCAATGTTGGTACAGCAGCTGTGCAGGAAGCTTCGCTGCGCGCGCAGATCAATGTCACCAACAATATGATCTCCATTCAGCAGCAGTTGTTGCGCATTCTGCAGCGTCAGAATGAGGCGGGTCAGATTAGCATGGCTGATGTGGCCGCGCAGGAGACTGCACTCGCCCAAACGCGCTTGTTGCTCGCCCCACTCGAAAAGCAACTCGAACAGCAACGCAATCTTTTGTCGGTCCTCACAGGTCGCTTCCCTGCGGAAGGTCCGCTTGAGAGCTTCCGTCTCGAAGACTTTAACAATCTACCCGATGCGCCAGTGGCGACGACAGGCGAGTTCATCGCCCATCGCCCAGATATTCGCGCAGCGGGAGAGCAATTGCGCGCAGCCAATGCGCAAGTGGGCATCGCCATTGCCAATCGTCTGCCGCAGATCACACTCACAGGTCAGGTGGGCAGCAGCGCATCGGCTATGAACAATTTGTTCAATCCCGGTACCGGCCTTTGGAATTTGGCCGGTGGTGTTGTGCAGCCGATCTTTGACGCGGGCGCACTGGCCAACAAACAGGTCGCAGCTGAAGAGGGCTTCAATCAGGCTCTCGCGCAATATCGCTCAACTGTTTTGGTGGCTTTCCAGAATGTCGCCGATGCACTGCGTGCCTTGCAGGCTGATGCGCGCTCCATCTCTGCAGCGCGCGCAGCAGTCGCTGCCGCCAATCGCAATCTTTCTCTTGTGCGCAAGCAGGTCGAGAATGGGCAAGTCAGCGCACCAGCCTTGGTGACCGCCCAGCAGGCCTATTTGCAAACATCTCTCACCCTGGTGCAGGCGCAGGCCTCGCGTCAGGCGAATTACTTCGCGCTTCTGCAAGCGCTCGGTGGTGGCTGGTGGTCACTTCCCCAGCAATTGGCTGAAGCCATCCCACAGGATGCGGACTGATCATGTTGCGTCATCGTTCTTACCGCCTTCTCGCAGTGCTTATGTCTGGCTGTGTTGCTCTGTCTCTCCCCGCCGTTGCGCGGTCTGGCAAAGATACAATCAAGATCCCGGTCACACAGGCGCGCGCCCTTGCTATCGACGCCGTACAGACCGTGCGCTTTCAACCGCAGAAGCAAGCCATCGGCCAGCTTGCCTTTAACGAAGATACAAGCACCATCGTCGTTGCTCCTTTTGCGGGCCGTGTGACGAAAGTCCTCGGCAAGATTGGCGATGTCGTCTCGGTCGGCACACCGCTGTTTGAGATCGACAGTCCCGAAGTCGTGCAGATGCAGACGGATTTGATTGCTGCGCTCAATTCTGCCGAAAAAGCGCGCGCTCAAGTGGCGCTCACCAAGCGTGTGCTGGATCGCCAGACCACGCTCGTGGCAGAAAAAGCCGCCGCCATGCGTGAGCTTGATCAGGCGCGGGCCGACTATAGTGCAGCTGAATCAGATTTGCGCACGGCTGAAGGGGCTGTCTCTGCAGCCCGCAACAAAGTGCGCGTTCTGGTTGGCCGCTCAGATGATGATGTCGCGCGGATTGAACGCGACCGCATCATAGATCCGGTTGTCGTTGTGCGCGCGCCCATCAATGGCGAAATCGTGTCGCGCAAGATTGGTCCGGGCCAATTGGTGCGCCCTGACACGGGCGAGACATTGTTTGCGATCGCAGATCTGTCGACCATGTGGTTGCGCGCAGCGGTCCCTGAGAATGACATTCCGGTGGTGCGCGTTGGCCAAGAGCTTGAAGTGAAAATCGAGGCTTTGCCTGAGACGACGTTCAAAGCAAAGATCAATGCCATTGGTGCAGCCTCTGACTCCTCCACCCGCCGCGTGATGGTGCGCTCCGAGCTTGCCAATCCAGATCGTTTGTTGCGTCCTGAAATGTTCGCGACCTTCAAGATCTTTACAGGCGAGGGGCAGATGCTGCCGGGTATCGCAGCCGGAGCGCTCATCCGCGAAGCTGAGACGGCCTTTGTCTATGTCGAAGTGAAGCCGCAAGAGTTCGAGCGCCGTCCGGTGAAGGTTGGCGTACAGCAGGATGGTCTTGTTGCGATCCCAGAGGGTCTGGCTGTGGGTGAGAAAGTCGTCACGCGCGGCGCCATCTTCATCGACAATGAGTGGAAGCAATGATCCGCTGCCTGGAAGGATCTCGCCATGCTGCGTAGTCTCATCGCTGCCTGTCTGTCGCGCCGCCCCTTGGTGTTGCTGGCCTTCGTTGCCTTTTTGGGCGTTGGCTATGCTGGCTTTCGCACACTGAATATCGAAGCCTATCCTGATCCTGCGCCGCCCATTATCGAAGTCATTGCGCAGTGGCAGGGGCAATCGCCCGAAGAGGTCGAGCGCTATGTGACGGTGCCGATTGAAATCGCGGTGGCAAGCACTCCCGGTCTGAAGTTCATTCGCTCCAATACGGTCTATGGGCTCGGCTTCCTGCGTCTGCAGTTTGAATATGGGCGCGACTATAATTTCGTCCGTCAGCAGGCGATCAACCGCCTCAATGATGTGAAGCTCCCGAGCGGCGTTCAGCCCGTGATTTCACCAGCTGGTGGCATTAGCGAAATCTTTCGCTATCAGCTCAAAGGCCCGCCGGGCATGGATGTGATGGAGCTCAAGACCCTGCAAGATTGGGTGGTTGAGCGTCGTTTGCGTATTGTACCGGGTGTCGCGGATGTCGCGGTGTTGGGCGGCAAGACAAAAGAATATCAGGTCGAGGTCGATCTTCATCGCATGATGTCGCGCGGCTTGACCTTGCCGCAGGTCATTCAGGCCATCTCTGCCAGCAATGTGAATGTGGGCGGTCGCACCATTTCCATGGGCGAGCAATCGGTCAATGTGCGCGGCGTTGGTGTTGTGCAGAATCTCGACGATATTCGTCGCATCGTTCTGACCCAGCAAGGCGGCGTACCGGTTCTTCTGTCTGACGTGTCGGATGTGAAGATCGGCTATGCACCCCGCCTTGGCATCTCAGGCCGCGATGAAGATGGCGACGTGGTGGCTGGCACCGTGCTCATGCAAAAACTTGAGCGCACGATGGATGTTGTGACCCGCGTTCGCGCTGCTATCCAGCAGATGAATAGCGATGGCACGCTGCCGCCGGGTGTGAAGATCGAGCCTTTCTATGATCGTGGTGATCTGGTCGCGATCACGGTGGAGACGGTTCTGCACAGTCTGGTCTTTGGCATTCTGCTGATCTTTTTCATGCAGTGGCTGTTTCTGGGCGATCTGCGCTGCGCCATCATTGTGGCGGCGACCATTCCCGTCGCGCTCTTCTTAGCCGTGTTGATGACGGTGCTGCGCGGTGAATCGGCCAATCTCCTGTCGATCGGCGCGATTGATCTTGGCATCATTGTCGATGCGACCGTGATCATGGTGGAGAATATCCATCGCCACCTGTCGCATGGCCATCTGGATCGCGGCGGCGGGACGAGCCTATCTGCGCGTCTGGGCCGCATTCTTCATGGCGCGACGGAGGTTGATAAGTCGATTCTGTTCTCCGTGCTGATCACTGTTGCAGCTTTCCTTCCGCTCTTCACCATGCAGGGCGTTGAGGGTCAGATCTTCGGGCCGATGGCGCGCACCTATGCCTATGCTCTGATCGGCGCGGTGATTGCTACCTTTACGGTGACGCCTGTCTTGTCTGCTGTCTTGCTGCCTGCGCATATTCAGGATGTCGAGACTTTCGCCGTTCGCAAGCTGCGCAATGTCTATCAAAAAGTGCTGCCCTATGTGGTGACGCATTATCGTCGCGCCGCGATGGCGGGCGCAGGCTTCTTGCTTTTTGTGGGTCTGCTGGGCTCGCAGCTTGGCACAGAATTTTTGCCCAAGCTCGAAGAAGGCAATATGTGGATCAGGGCGACGATGCCCCCGACCATCACATTGGAAGCTGGCCGCGACACGGTCGAGAAAATCCGTAAAGTCATCGGCGAATATAAGCCTGTTCTGACTGTGGCGTCCAAACAGGGGCGCGGCGAAGAAGGCATTGATCCAGATGGCTCCTTCCTTGCAGAATTTTTCGTACCGTTGAGGCCTGCGAGCGAATGGCCCAAGGGCCTGACCAAAGAAAAGCTCGTCACCGAACTCAATGATCGTTTGAACAAAGAGTTCATCGGCGTCGATTTCAACTTCTCGCAATATATCCAAGACAATATGGAAGAAGCCGTTTCGGGCGTGAAGGGCGAGAATTCAATCAAGATCTTTGGCCGTGATTTGCTTGAGCTAGAAAATATCTCGAAGATCGTGAAGGCTGAGATTTCTGAAGTGCGCGGTGTGACCGAACCTGCTGTCTTCAATCTACTGGGTCAGCCTGATCTCATCGTGCGCATCGACCGCCAAAAAGCGGCGCGTTATGGTTTCTCTGTCAATGACATCAATTCAGTTGTGCAGGCAGCTGTGGGCGGACAAGAGGTCACGCGCGTCTATGAAGGCGAGATGAATTTCGGTTTGACTGTTCGTCTGGCGCCTGAATATCGCATGAGTGTGGATGCTATTCGCGCTATCCCGGTTGCGTTGCCCAATAGCGATCCCAAAGCACCAACGGCCTATATTCGCCTTGAAGATCTGGGAACCGTCGATCTCGATTCGGGTGCGGCTTATATCTATCGCGAAAATAGCCAGCGTTTCGTGCCGCTCAAATATAGTGTGCGCGGTCGCGATCTTGGATCGACGGTTGATGAAGCCCAGCGTCGTGTCGCGAAGAATGTGGTTCTTCCGCAGGGCTATCGGATGGAATGGTCCGGCGAATATGGCGCGCTGCAAGAAGCCAAGCAGCGTCTCGCCTATATTGTCCCGCTCGCCTTCGCGATCATCATCATGATGCTCTACAGCCTGTTCAATTCGCTACGCGATAGTTTGCTCGCTCTGTCGGGCATTCCCTTTGCCGCTGCAGGCGGCGTGTTGGGCCTTTATATCGCAGGATTGAATTTCAGTATCTCGGCGGCGGTCGGCTTCATCTCACTGCTGGGCGTTTCGGCGATGGATGGAATTTTGCTCATCTCTTACATCCGCAAGAGTATGGATGAAGGTATGGGAACGGAAGAGGCGATCATCAATGCGGGTGAGACGCGCATGCGTCAGATCTTCATGACGGGTCTGTCGGCCTGTATCGGTCTGGTGCCAGCGGCATTCTCAAGCGGCATTGGTTCGCAGGTTCAACAACCACTCGCCTGCGTGATTGTGGGCGGCATGTTGCTCTCGCCCATCTGCAGTCTGCTCGTCATCCCGACGCTGGCGCGCATGTTCTTCCCCTATGTGCCAAAAACACATCAGGATGTTCCTGTGCCGCTGCACTAACAAAAAAGCCCGTGGTGCAGATGCAGCCACGGGCTTTTTTTAGGCAGGTTAAAGGATCAGCCCTTGAGGCCGGGCGCTACTGTAAAGCTGGCCTCGGTCTTAGCCTTGATCTCATCGAGCGTGACGCCATCGGCCAGCTCAATAAGCTGCATGCCGCCTGAACCATTCTTGTCGATGGCAAAGACACCCAGATCCGTGATGACAAGATCAACGACGCGCGAGCCAGTGAGGGGCAGGTTGCATTCATGCAAAAGCTTGGGGCCATCCTTGGCCACATGCTCCATCACGACCACGACCTTCTTCACACCCGCGACGAGATCCATCGCGCCGCCCATGCCTTTGACCATCTTGCCGGGAATCATCCAATTGGCGAGATCGCCATTCTCAGCGACCTGCATGGCACCCAGAATCGACAGGTCGATATGACCGCCGCGAATCATCGCGAAGGAGTCAGCGGATGAGAAATAGCTCGTGGTCGGCAGTTCGGTGATCGTCTGCTTGCCGGCATTGATGAGGTCGGCATCCTCATCCCCTTCGAAGGGGAAGGGCCCCATGCCGAGCATGCCATTTTCGCTCTGCAGCTGCACATTCATGCCAGCGGGGATGTAGTTGGAGACCAGCGTCGGGATGCCGATGCCCAGATTCACATAGAAGCCATCACGCAGCTCTTTTGCAGCGCGCGCAGCCATCTGTTCACGAGACCATGCCATGGGAACAACTCCTGCTTAGGCGCGCGGGCGCGTGGTGCGCTGTTCGATATGTTTGGGCGCATTCGGCACATGGACAATGCGCTGCACATAGATGCCGGGCGTGATGATGTGATCAGGATCAATCGTGCCGGCCTCGACGATATTCTCGACCTCGGCAATGGTCACTTTGCCAGCGGTCGCCATCATCGGGTTAAAATTGCGCGCCGTCTTGCGATAGACGAGATTGCCCTCGGTGTCGGACTTCCACGCATGAACGAGGGAGATATCGGCCACCAGACCCGTCTCCATGACGAAATGTTCGCCATTGAAAGTGCGGGTCTCTTTGCCCTCGGCAATGATCGTGCCGTAGCCGGTCTTGGTATAGAAGGCGGGAATGCCCGCCCCGCCCGCCCGGATGCGCTCGGCCAAAGTGCCTTGGGGGTTGAATTCAAGCTCCAGCTCGCCCGCAAGGAATTGCTGGGCGAAGAGCTTGTTCTCACCCACATAGGAGGAGATCATCTTGCGGATCTGCCGGGTCTCCAAAAGAATCCCAAGGCCGACGCCGTCGACGCCCGCATTGTTGGAGATGACGGTGAGGTTCTTGGCCCCCGACTCGCGAATGGCGAGGACGAGGGTCTCAGGAATGCCGCAGAGGCCGAAGCCACCGGACATGATGGTCATGCCATCCTTGATGAGGCCCGCAAGAGCCTGCGTGGCGTCTGGATAAACCTTCTTCATGGGCGAGGGCTCCGAAACTGACCATTTTCCATAGCCTGACCTCTGCGCAAGGCCAAGCCCTTCCTCCGGCTTTTGCTGCTAGAGTGTGCAAGCTCTTGGAGGCGGTGCCGCCCTGCCTATAGATTCTGTCCTCTCAGTCCGTTATGCACCCACGATACGGAACAGGTCATGCAATTCTTCAAGATCTACATTCGCGTGCTGCAGCTCCTCGGGCCCGAAAAACGGCTCGTGGCTTTGCTCGTTGTCGCGAATCTGGGTCTGGCGGCCGCGCAATTTGCTGAGCCGGTCCTGTTTGGCCGCATCATTGATGTGCTGGTGAGCGCGCAGGCGCAAAACCGCACGCTGGAATGGGATGCGCTGATCCCGCTGCTTTCGGCCTGGGTCGGTTTTGGCCTCTTCACCATTGCAGCGGCTGTTTTGGTGGCGCTGCATGCTGACCGCCTGTCGCATCGCCGCCGACTTGCGGCTATGGCGCAATATTTCGACCATGTGCTGCATCTGCCTTTGGGCTTTCATACATCGGTCCATTCAGGTCGCTTGCTCAAAACCATGCTCGATGGTGCGTCGAATATGGCAGGCGTCTGGCTCTCCTTCTTCCGCGAGAATTGCTCCTCTTTCGTCGCGCTGTTCATTCTGCTGCCGCTGTCGCTGTTCTTGAACTGGCGTCTGGCTTCCTTGCTCATCGTGCTCGTCTTCTTCTTTGGCATTCTCACGGCCTTCGTGCTGCGCAAAACTGAAGGGCTGCAAGGCGAAGTCGAGCGCTACAATACCGATCTTGCTGAACGCGCGTCGGACGCGCTCGGCAATATCGCTGTGATCCAGAGTTTCACGCGCGTTGAGGCTGAGACGAAAGAGATGCGCAAGGTGAGCGCGGCTTTGCTCTCCGCGCAGATCCCCGTCCTGTCGTGGTGGGCCATGGCGGCGGTTGCCACGCGCGCCTCTGCCACGATCACATTGGTGGGTATCTTCTTGCTGGGCGCTTCGCTGCATCTGCAGGGGCTTGCGAGTATTGGTGAGATCGTCACCTTCATGAATTTTGCAACCCTGCTCATCGGCAAGTTGGAGCATGTGGTCAGCTTCGTGAATTGGGTGCTGCTGATTCTGCCGAAATTGCGCGAATTCTTCGATGTGCTCGACACCGAATCAACTGTGCGCGACCGTCCTGATGCTGTGGATGCGGGGCGTCTGACGGGACGGGTTGCCTTTGACCATGTCGGCTTTTCTTATGATGGGCGGCGTATGGCGGTGGAGGATGCCTCTTTCACCGTTGAGTCCGGCCAGACGGTCGCGCTTGTTGGCTCGACAGGGTCGGGCAAGTCGACCACACTCGGTCTCCTGCATCGCATTTTCGATCCCCAGCAGGGCTGCATCACGATTGATGGGCGCGACATTCGCGACATGACCCTTGTGTCTTTGCGCCGGAACATTGGTGTGGTCTTCCAAGAGCCGATGCTCTTTGCTCGCTCCATTGAAGAGAATCTGCGCGTTGGCAATCCTGAGGCAACGGCTGAAGAGATCGATACGGCTTTGACCCGCGCGCAAGCGATGGATTTCATCGCCAATCAGCCAGATGGTTTGAAGACCATCGTGGGCGAGCGCGGGCGGTCCTTGTCGGGTGGTGAGCGTCAGCGTCTGTCGATTGCGCGCGCTTTGTTGAAAGATCCTCCGATCATGATCTTTGACGAGGCGACGAGCGCGCTTGATGCGACGACCGAGCGCCAGTTGCAGGCCGCCCTTGATGCTGCCACGCAAGGTCGCACGACCTTTGTCATCGCCCACCGTCTGTCGACGGTGCGCAATGCTGACCGCATCATCGTGTTTGATCACGGGCGTATTGTGGAGAGCGGCAGCTTTGATGAATTGGTCGCGCGCAATGGCCGCTTTGCCGTTCTGGCGCGCGCCCAATTCATGGCGCCCGCCGCTGAACTGGAAGCTATGAGGCCTGCGACTTAACCGCTGGCCTCCTCAGGCTCCACCGGCGTGATCTTGAGCGCCGTGACGCGATTGCGCTGCTTGCGCAAAATCTCAAAACGAAAGCCGTGGAAGGAGAAGACCTGACCCGCGTCAGGGATCATCTGCGCTTCGTGAATGACAAGGCCGGCAATGGTTGTGGCCTCGGCATCGGGCAGGCTCCAATCCATCGCGCGGTTCACATCGCGCACAGGTACAGAGCCTTCCACCGTGATCGAGCCATCGGGCAAAGTGCGCAGACCCTGAACAGCGATGTCATGTTCATCGCGAATATCGCCGACGATTTCTTCCAGAATATCTTCAAGCGTCACGAGTCCCATGACGGAGCCATATTCATCCACCACAAGCGCGAAGTGAGTCTTGCGATCACGGAAGGCTTGCAGCTGATCTTCGAGCGTTGTCGTGGCGGGTACGAACCAGGGCGACAAAGCCACATCTTCAATCTTCACCTTGCTGGCATCACCATGCACCGCATTGAGTGCGCGCAGCAAATCCTTGGCGTGGAGCACGCCCACAATATTGTCAGGCTGGTCACGCCACAGTGGCAGGCGCGTATTGGAAGAAGCCAGCACCTGACGAACGATTTCGGTTGGCGACAGAGCTGCATTGATGGTGCGCATACGCGTGCGGTGAACCATCACATCTTCAACGGTGAGATCATTGAGGCCGAGCAGACCGCCAAACATATCGCGATGGCTGCGCTCGACGCTACCTTCCTTGTGCAGAAGATCAACCGCGCTGCGCAACTCTTCTTGCGGGGTGAGGACGGAGGTATGTTCGCCTGCGCGAAGACCCATGAGGCGCAAGAAGCCGCCCACCACTGCATCAATGGCGATGAGAACAGGCGTCATCAGAGCCACGAAGAAAGCCGCCGGGCGTGAGATGATGAGCGCCATACGGTCGGGGAAATTGATGCCGATGGTCTTGGGCAGAACTTCCGAGAAGATCAGCAAGAGCACCGTCATCAGCAAGGTGGCATAGATGATGCCCGCATCACCAAAGACGCTGGTGAGCACATTGGTCATGAAGGCCGAGGCGCCGATATTGACGAGCGTATTGCCCAGCAGCATGGCGCCGATGAGACGGCTGCGACGCGAGAGCAGGCGATTGACGAGAGCAGCGCGCTTGTCGCCATTCTTTTCCAACCCATGCATTCGCACGCGCGATGTGGCGGTCAGGGCTGTTTCGCAGCCAGAGAAGAAAGCTGAGAGCAGAATACAGGCCGCCACGATCAGCACGGCGACCCAAAGGTCGACGCCCATCGCTTCGCCGCCAAAATGTTCCATGGTTCAGGTTCCCAATTCTTCCCGCAGGAAGGATGCTACGCTCTCACCTGCAACGCCTTTGGCGATGAAGCTCTGGCCGATGCCATGGGTGAGAATGAATGTCAGTGCGCCGCCCTCGACCTTTTTGTCCTGATACATCGCGTCGAGAATTTGACCTGCGCTGAAATTCCAATTCGGGACATCGCGGATCTGCGTGGGCAGGCCCACTGCTTTGAGATGCGCTTCGACGCGGCGCGCATCTTCAGGTGCACAATGGCCGAGCTTGACCGAGAAACGATGCGCGCAAGCCACGCCAATGGCAACGCCCTCACCATGATTGAGGCGCGCTGTCTCGTAATGTGTGAGCGATTCCAGCGCATGACCGAAAGTGTGGCCAAGATTGAGCAAAGCCCGATCACCTTGCTCGGTCTCATCGCGCGCGACAATGCTGGCTTTGGAATGGCAGCTTGTCGCAATGGCCTGCGCCAGAGCCGGGCCACGTGCAAAGACCTCTGCGTGATGGCGCTCGAGCCAAGCAAAGAAAGGCGCATCATTGATCAGGCCATATTTGGCAACTTCAGCATAGCCAGCACGGAATTCGCGCGGGTCGAGCGTTGCCAGAACATCGGTATCAGCCAGAACAAGCGAGGGCTGATAAAAGGCGCCGATCAGATTTTTGCCATGTGGCGAATTGATCGCTGTCTTGCCACCCACCGATGAATCAACCTGCGAGAGGACCGTGGTGGGGATCTGCACGAAGCGCATGCCGCGACGCACGGTGGCAGCCACAAAGCCTGCAAGGTCGCCCACGACACCGCCGCCCAGAGCCACGATAATATCGCGGCGCTCCATACGCGCGGCAATCACATCATCGCAAACATCAGCAAAAGTCTCATAGCATTTGCTGGCTTCGCCCGGCTTGATGATGATGCTGGCGTGGCGAATGCCTGCTGCATCGAGGCTTGCGGTGAGTGTGGGCAGGTGGTGCCGCGCGACCGTCTCATCAGTGATGATGGCGCAAGCTGATTTGGGCGCGATGCGCGCAATCTCGGAACCCGCATGACGCAGAAGATCAGTGCCGATGAGAATGTCATAGCGCCGCGCGCCCAGTTCCACCGGCACGCAGGTCGCATCCGCACGGGCGGGTGCAAGAGCAGGTGAGGCAACAGACGTCATTGCTGCGGGGCTTTCGTGCTGAAGGCGGGGCAGAGTGTCGAGCCCGCGTTCGAGAGTTTCAATCACCGCCTCGACCATCATATCATGCGGGCCTTCGCGCGAGATGAGGCAGAAATCGGCGAGTGCATAGACGGGATAACGCTCATCAATCAGGTTGCGCAAAGTTTGTTCAGGGTCGCGCGTATGCAGAAGCGGACGGTTTGGGCGTTTGCGCACGCGGCGCATCAGCACATCTGCATCAGCCTTCAGCCAGATCGACACACCATGATCGGCGATGCGCTCGCGCGTCTGTGCATTCATGAAAGCGCCGCCGCCTGTTGCCAGAACGCGCTGACCATCGCCAAGAATGCGCGCAATGACGCGGCGCTCACCATCGCGGAAATAGGCTTCGCCGTGACGGGCGAAGATTTCGGCAATGGTCATGCCGGCCGCATTTTCGATTTCGACATCTGCATCAACAAAGGGCAGATGGAGCGCAGCCGCCAGCCGCTTGCCGATGGAGGTTTTGCCCGCCCCCATCATGCCAACCAGCACGATGGAGCGACCGCCAAGCTTGCGCATGATCTCGGCCGCGCGCGAAGGGGCGACCAGCTCGGTGACCGGCTGGTGATGGCTCTCCTCGGGGCTGGCGTCGATGCTCTCACTCATAGCCTGTCCTGTAGCACGGGCAGCGCCCGGATTTAAGCGGGCTACGACTTATTGATTTATCAGCCTTAGCATGGTGGAAAGACCCATCCGTCGAAGGGACCGCTGCGCGTGCCGTCACTCATCCGCTTTTTCGTGGTTATCGGCGTTCTGGCCGGGCTCGCTTATGGGGCCATGCTGGCGCTTGTGACTTTTGTTGAGCCGCAGCAGCGGGAGATGACGCAAGGCGTTCCCGCCCAAAAGCTCACGGGCAAATGACGCCGCGCGGCGGGCCTTCGGCCTTTCGTTGGGCTGAGCTTTTTCTGGATATGATCGCGGCTGAGCGCGGCGCCTCCCGTCATACGCTGGATGCCTATCGCGCGGACTTGGCCGATTATCACGCCTTTCTGTCAGGTCGCAGCTGGTCGCCTGTCGAGGTCGAGGCTGAGGGCGTGCGCGCTTATCTGGCTGATCTGGCAGGGCGGGGTTTTAAAGCCTCCTCTACCGCGCGCCGCCTGTCCTCGATCCGGCAGTTTCACAAATTTCTCTATCTTGAAGGTCGGCGGGGCGATGATCCGACCGTCGTTCTGGAAGGGCCCAAACAGGGCCGCCGCCTGCCCAAAGTGCTGAGCGAGGTGGATGTCGACCATCTTCTAAGCGTGGCGGGCGAGGGGATTGAGGATGAGGCGCGCGCCTTTGGCGAGCGCCTGCGGGCGGCGCGCATGGCCTGCCTTCTGGAAGTGCTCTATGCGACGGGCCTGCGGGTGTCAGAGCTTGTCGCCCTGCCGCGCTCGGCCGCTTCTGGCAAAGATCCGCTGCTGATGATCAAAGGCAAGGGTGGGCGCGAGCGCATGGTGCCCCTGACCGGCCCCGCGCGTGATGCCATCCGCCGCTATCGCGCGCTGCTGGAGAGCCGCCCCGGCCTTGGCGAGGGGCCGTGGCTCTTCCCCGCTGACAGTGAGAGCGGCCATCTGACCCGGCAGGCTTTTGCGCGCGACCTCAAGGGCGTGGCGGCGGCGGCGGGTATTGCGGCCGCCAAAATCAGCCCGCATGTGCTGCGTCATGCCTTTGCCAGCCATCTTTTGCAGAATGGGGCCGATCTGCGGGTCGTGCAGGAATTGCTCGGCCATGCCGATGTCTCCACCACCCAGATTTACACCCATGTACTCGATGAGCGGATGAAGGCCATGGTGCGCGATCTGCACCCTTTGGCGCGCTCAGAGGGGGGCTGACCTTGACTTCCAGCATGGACTGGCTACAGGGTCCGCCGCCTATTGACGCCAGCGGAGCCTCCCCCGCCTTGCGGATGCAGTATCATGACCATGCGTAGCTATCTTGATTTCGAAAAGCCCGTGGCCGAACTGGAGGCCAAGGTTGAAGAGCTGCGCCAGCTCGGCGCGAAGGGGGACGCTGTCTCCATCGGCGATGAGCTGACCCGCTTGGAGGCCAAGGCGCAGCGCGCTCTGGTCGAGCTCTATACAACCCTCACCCCCTGGCAGAAGACGCAGGTGGCGCGGCATCAGCAGCGCCCCCACTTCCATAATTATATCAGTGGCTTGGTTGAGGATTTCACGCCACTGGCGGGGGACCGCAAATTCGCCGATGACGAGGCCATTCAGGCTGGCTTTGGCCGTTTCCGGGGTCGTTCCGTCTGTGTGATGGGGCAGGAAAAGGGCTCGGATACCGAGGGTCGCCTGCGCCATAATTTCGGCATGGCGCGCCCTGAGGGCTATCGTAAGGCTGCCCGCCTGATGGAGCTGGCCGACCGTTTTGGCCTGCCGGTTATCGCGCTGGTCGACACGGCTGGTGCTTTCCCGGGCATTGACGCTGAAGAGCGCGGTCAGGCCGAGGCTATCGCCCGCTCGACCGAGGCCTGTTTGGCGCTGGGTGTGCCCAATGTGGCTGTGATTGTGGGCGAAGGTGGTTCGGGCGGCGCCGTGGCGCTGGCAACCGCCAATCGCGTCCTCATGCTGGAACATTCCATTTATACAGTGGCCTCGCCCGAGGCCTCAGCGTCGATCTTGTGGCGCGATTCTGCCCGTCGTCAGGATGCGGCGCAGAATATGAAGATCACCGCGCAGGATCTGCTCAAATTCGGGATCATCGATACGATCATCCCCGAGCCTGCGGGCGGTGCGCATCGCGATCCCTCAGCCACGATCATGGCCACCGGGGACGCGATCGAAAAGGCCCTGAAGTCTTTCGATGGTCAGACGCCGGATGCGATCCGCGCCGCGCGTGCCGAGAAATTCCTCGCCATGGGCCGCCGGATCTAACTCTATACACAGTAACTGCCTGAGCCCTGACTTTCGGGGTTCTCGTCAGGCAGGTAACTTTGGTGTAAGAGGATCAGTATAACCTGTCCGAGGACCTGCGTTTTGGTCCGCAGTGAATGGGTATGCTTATGAGCGGTGTGCTGCGTCTATCTTCCCTCTACGGCCTCGTGAGCCGGGTCGCTCTTGTGGCGGCGCTGGGCGGCGTTTTGGCAGCCTGTCAGGACACGCGCACCGACTATAATGGGCGCGCCTATCGACCCATTCCCGCCAATGTTGTGGCTTTGATGAATGAGAAGGGCTCGGGCTCGCATCAGCCTGTGCTCATTCGTGCGTTCAAGAAAGAAGCCGAACTCGAAATCTGGAAGATGAACAAGGAAGGCCGCTATGTTCATCTGAAGACCTATCCGATGTGCCGGTGGTCTGGTCAGCTTGGCCCCAAGGTGAAAGAGGGCGACCGTCAGGTGCCCGAGGGCTTCTATACGATCACGCCCGGCCAGATGAATCCGAACTCGGCCTATTATCTGTCTTTCAATGTTGGCTATCCCAACGCCTTTGATCGCGCGCATGGTTACACCGGCGGTTCGATCATGGTGCATGGCGCGTGTTCGTCAGCGGGTTGCTTCTCGATGACCGATGAGCAGATCGCAGAAATCTATGCGATCACGCGCGAGGCTTTTGGCGGTGGTCAGCGCGCCATTCAGATGCAGTCTTTCCCCTTCCGCATGACGGCTGAAAATCTCGCCAAACATCGCTTTGATCCGAATATGAAATTCTGGAAAGCGCTGAAGGAAGGCTCTGATCAATTCGAAGTGTCGCAGCGCGAGACCAAGGTCTCCATCTGCGAGCGCCGCTATGTGTTTGGCGCGGCCGGCCCTGATGGCAAGCCCTTTGTGGATGCGAATGCATCATGCCCCGGCTCTTTGCAGAGTGATCCTGAGCTGAAAGCTTTGGTGGCTGAAAAGCAGCATAAGGATGATCAGCAGATCGCCCATCTGGTGCAGACCGGCACGCGCGCGATCAAGCTCGTTTATGCCGATGGCGGTCAGCATCCTGACTTTGCCGACAAGATCACCGAACTCAGCCGCCCCGATGCGATCGACAAGGGTGCGCGCGAGATCTTCATTGATGAACATGGCAAGCCGCTGCCCGCAGCTGTGCAGATGGCCGCTGCGCGCACGAGCCTGCCCGCAACAGCCTCTGCTTATGTCGCGGCGCCCGCGCCCGCCTCCAGCAATGTGACGACAGTGCCGGCTTCAGCGCCTGCGCCCGCGCAAAGCGCACCCGCCCCATCCGCCAGCTCGACGGTGGATCAGGTTCTCTCGCCGATGAAGTGGTTGTGGTCGCCCAAGACGGCAGAGCAGCCTGTTGAGCTTGATGCGCCGGCCATTCCGCTTCCCCCGCGTCGTCAGGCCTCGGCCTCGCGCCCGCAGGCAGCCCTGCCGCAGAAGGCCCTTCCCCAAGTTCTGGCGGGTGCGCCCCCGGTGGTGCCCGCAGGCTTCCGATCCTACGCAGCGCTGGAGCGCTAAACAAAACCCCCGGATTGCTCCGGGGGTTTTTTTATTCGCAAACCTTCACGCGGCGCTCGCCAGCATAGCGACCCCAGGAGTCGTAGACGGGCTGCCAAGTGCGATAGCAGCGCGGATAGGCGGGGGCATAATAGGGATCGGCCACATAGGTCGTTCCACCATAGCCATAGCCATAACCAGAGCCGTAGCCCGAACCGTAGCCATAAGCGGGGCGTGTGGCACCTGCGATCAAGGCGCCCACTGCGAGGCCGCCGATGACACCAGCCGCGACAGCGCCGCCATAACCACCACGGCGGCGATACTGCGCCTCGGCGGGGGAAGCTGCGACCATGCTCATCAAGGCCGCTGCGGTCAGGGTGCCCATGAGAACTTTGCCGGTGTTCATCTTCGTCTCCTTCAGGCGCCTGTGCGCCAGTCATGAAGCTAATCTAACGCGAAGAAGCTGAACAGAGTGTGGCTTGGCTGTTCAGGTGAGGTTCAGGAAAGGATTGAAAGGCAAAGTCATAGCTCGCATTGTGTTCCAAAGTCGGAGCGAATCATGATCCTGCCGCGCCTTGTTGCTTTTGCCAGCCTTGCCTTGATCTTTGCTGTTCCCGCGCGCGCGGTCGAGTTGAAGATGATCTGTATCGACGACAAGACGAGCTATATCACGACCTTCGACAAGGAGACGCAGGTCTTCAAGACGACCCATCCCAATCTTGGCACCCAGTTCAAGATCAAGCGCGTGCAAGATGATGAGGACGGCGTTCTGGTGTGGATCTCGACGCCGGTCTTTGGCGGTGATCGTGAAATGCTCGCCCTGTGGGGCAAAAAGGAGAAGTGGGTGCGCTTCTTCTATGGCAATGGCAGCAATGTTGCCCATCCGTGCAAATGATCTAGGCGTCAGGCGAAGACGTAATAAATTGAGCTGAATGAAATTGATTAGCCAGGCTCTGCACGCAAGCGGGCTGGCCCGCAATAGGGAGTGGACCTCATGCGCATCACGCGTCGCCTTGCCACAGCTGGCCTTTTGTCCTCCCTCGCTGCGCCCGCTGTTTTGGCGCAAACCAAGCGCGTCGTGACACTGATTGTTCCCTTTCCCCCCGGCGGCTCTGTCGATGCTCTTGCCCGTCTCATGCAGGAGGGGTTGCAAGAGCGGTTGAACGCCAGTGTCATCATCGAAAATAAATCAGGCGCCAATGGTTCGATCGGTGCCGCGCAAGCCGCGCGCGCTGCGCCTGATGGCAATACGCTGATGGTAACTTTCGATTCCCATTCGACCATTCCCGCTTTGATCGAAAAGCCGCCGCTGAATATCGAGACCGATCTTGTGCCGGTGATGCTGGTTGGCAAAGCCCCTTACATTGTCGCCACCAGCACGAAGAAGCCTTACCGCACTTTTGCGGATGTGATTGAAGCTGCAAAGAAAGCCTCTGTCTCTTACGGCACATCAGGCCCGGGCAGCAGCGGACATCTGGCCATGGTGATGTTGGGGCGCAAGGCCAATGTGCCGCTTGATCATGTGCCTTATAAAGGCGCAGGCCCTGCCATCACCGATGCGATTGGTGGCCATGTTGATTTGATCTGCGCCTCGGTCGCAGCTTTGTTGCCGCAGATCGCGGCGGGCAATCTGCGCTGCATCATGCAAATGGGTCCGCAGCGTTTGAAAGATTTGCCCGATGCGCCGACAACGGCAGAGAGTGGCTTTTCGGATTTTCTCGCAGAAGCATGGTGGGGTTTCTTCGCACCCAAAGGCACGCCTGATCCGATTGTCAAAGACACTTACGATGCCTTGCGCGATGTGTTGATGATGCCTGCCGTTTCGCAGCGACTGCAAACAACGCAGCAGATGTCTTTGTTGATGCAAGGGCCCGCAGAGTTCAAAACATTCTTCGCCAACGAAGTTGTCGCTTGGGGAAAAGTCGTCAAAGAGAACAATATTAAGGGCGAATGACGCCACATTGTTTACACATTGTTAAGCACGCAGCAGCGAAACCTGTGGCATTGCAGCAACTGATGGCGCGAACTCGACATGAATCGCGCTTGGAACGGTTGCGGTGATGCTCTCTCCTGACTAACTCAGTCTCGACTTTTAAACGTCAGGAGACAAAGTCAATGCGTTCTACTTCTTTGGTTGTTGCCGGCATCGCCGCTCTTGTTGCTACTTCGGCTGTTGCGGCTGATTTGCCCGGCCGTAAGTCTGCTCCGGCTGTCGTGCCGCAGCTCACCGCTGTTGGTCCCTGGACCGGCTTTTATGCTGGTTTGAATGCTGGTTACGAATTCGGTTCCAAGACCCGTTCGAATGCATCGGGCACGATCACCAACACCAATAACAACGATGGCTTCATCGGCGGTGTGCAGGGTGGTTATGATCAGCAGTTCGGCAATGTGGTTGCTGGCGTTGCGCTCGATTTCAACCTCACCAATGCGTCCAAGACCTACAGCACCGTGAAGCAGACCTTCGATGGTGAGGCGACCGCCCGCGCTCGTCTTGGCTATCTCGTCATGCCCTCGACGCTGACCTATGCCACGGCTGGTGTCGCAGCTGGTCGCTTTGAGTCGCAGGTTTCGGGCGTGACCGATACAAAGACCCATGTGGGTTATGTGGTCGGCGCTGGTGCAGAACATCGCTACACCAAGAATATCGCCTCCTTCGTTGAGTATCGCTACACCGACTTCGGTCAGTCCTCCTATAACAAGGGCACTGCCTCTGAGAAGGACATCAGCACGAACGAAGTCCGCGCTGGCGTGAACTATCGCTTCTAATCTGCTGAAGCCATTACCTTCGAACGCCGCGAGCTCATCCTCGCGGCGTTTTGCGTTCAGCCATGATGGCCAACTTGCTATCTCAACAAGCGCAATTTAAAAAATATGGGCAATTGGCGATCCGTTGATCTTCAGATTTCTGGTTCAATTTTAAATTCAGCCTCCGGCATTGCCTTGCAAGAGTTTTTAAAAGCGTCAGCCGTTTTTCAAAGAAAGGATATTGTATGTGCTTCGATTGTTTGGCGATGAACCGCCGCAAGTTTCTCTCATTCTCGGCGGCTGGTGTCGCCGCATCCGGCCTGATCGGCTTTGGCGCGCGCCCTGTCATGGCGTCGGGTGGCACATCCCTCAGCCCCGATGAGGCGCTTGCCAAGCTGAAAGCGGGCAATGCGAAATATGTGGCCGCGCCTGAATTGTGCGAAGCCAATCTCAAAGCCAATCGCGCCGAGGTCGCCAAGGGTCAGCAGCCTTGGGCCACTATTCTTGGCTGCGCTGACAGCCGTACCGCGCCCGAAATGCTCTTTGGCGGCGTTGGTCTTGGCGAATTATTCGTCGCGCGCAATGCGGGCAATATGGCCGATATCACCACGCTCGGCGCTATCGAATATGGCGTGGAACATCTGGGGAGCCCGCTGCTCGTCGTCATGGGCCATTCGCGCTGTGGTGCGGTGAGTGCGGCCTGCGATGTTGTGGCCAAGGGCGCAAAGCTCGAAGGACCGATCAAGGCCATGGTCGATCCCATCGTGCCTGCGGCCCAAGCCATGCAAGGCAAGGCTGGCGATTTCGTTGACAATACAGTGCGCGAAAGCGCGAAGCGCACCGCCGGGCAGGTGGTCGCCAATAGTAAAATTGTTGCCGAACATGTGCATCATGGCAAACTGAAAGTCGTGACCGCCTATTACAATCTCGACACGGGCGTGGTTGAATTTACGGCCTGAACAAGAGTGCAGACCAAAGAAGAAGCCGCCCTGCGAGGGGCGGCTTTTTGGTGGGCTGTACTCTACACAGAGTAGGGCGCCTCACGCCCCGTGGCAGTGCTTGTATTTCTTGCCCGAACCGCAGGGGCAGGCTTCGTTGCGAGAGACATGGCCCCAGCTGGCGGGGTTTTGCGGGTCGCGCTGCGGCTTGGGAGCTTCCAACACGCCGGCGCCTGCGGCTGAGGACAGAGCGCCGCCTGCGATGAGAGCGTTGATACGGTCGATCTCGGCCTGATCATTGGGCTCAGGGACGGCTGCGAGCGGCTCGTCATAGGCGACTTCGAGGCGCATCAGCTGCGCGGTCGCTGTCTCATGCCACTGATTGATGAGGCTGTTGAAGAGGTCGAAGGCTTCGGACTTATATTCGTTCAGCGGATCACGCTGCGCATAGCCGCGCCAGCCGATGACCTGACGCAGATGGTCGAGCATGACGAGATGTTCGCGCCAGAAATGGTCGAGCACTTGCAGCACGACCTGCTTCTCAACAAAGCGCATGACATCAGGCGTGTTCTTCTCAACGCGCGCGGCATAGGCCTCTTCAGAGGCTTTGTGAATGCGCTCAGCGACTTCGTCTTCAGCAATCCCTTCTTCCTTCGCCCAATCGGCGATGGGAAGATCAAGATTGAGCTTCATGCGCATGTCTTCGCTCAGGCCCTCGATGTCCCAAGCCTCCACATAGGAGTCTTTGGGAATGCGAGCGGCGAGAATATCGTCGATGACATTGGCGCGCATATTGGCGACCGTCTCTTCGAGCGAGTCCTGTGCCATCATGTCACGACGCTGCTCGAAGACGACCTTGCGCTGGTCGTTCATGACATTGTCGTATTTCAGAATGTTTTTGCGCGTGTCGAAATTGCGCGCCTCGACCTTCTGCTGCGCCTTCTCCAGCGCCTTGTTGATCCAGGGATGGACGATGGCCTCGTCTTCTTTCAGACCAAGGCGGGTCAGCATCGTATCCATTCGGTCGGAACCGAAGATGCGCATGAGGTCATCTTGCAGCGACAAGAAGAATTTCGAGCGGCCCGGATCACCCTGTCGGCCTGAGCGGCCACGCAGCTGATTGTCGATGCGGCGGCTCTCATGGCGTTCCGTGCCGATGATGTAAAGACCACCTGCGGCTTTTGCCTTCTCGCGCAGATCTGCAACTTCAGCGCGGATCGCAGCTTCTTTGGCTTGACGTGCGGGGCCCTCTTCAAGGCCGACGCATTCTTGCTGCACGCGCATATCCGCATTGCCGCCGAGCTGAATGTCAGTGCCGCGACCGGCCATATTGGTGGCAATGGTGATCGCGCCGGGAACGCCGGCTTCAGCAACGATATAGGCCTCTTGCTCATGGAAGCGCGCATTCAGCACGGCAAAGAGCTTGGAGGGTGTGCCTGCGCGTGCGGCGGCATAGAGCTTTTGCAGGGCCTGCGGATCTTCGAAGTTGAGCAGTTTGTAGCCGTTCTTCTGCATGAATTCGGCAAGCTGTTCAGACTTTTCAATCGAGGTCGTACCAACCAGCATGGGCTGCATGGTTTGATTGGCGCTCTCGATCTCGCGCAAAATGGCGCGCAGCTTTTCTTCGTGCGTGCGATAGACTTCATCGTCTTCATCAAGACGCAGCACAGCGCGGTTGGTGGGAATCTCCACCACATCGAGATTGTAAATCTCGCCGAACTCATCTGCCTCGGTCGAAGCAGTGCCGGTCATGCCCGCCAGCTTCTTGTAGAGGCGGAAATAGTTTTGGAAGGTGATCGAGGCCAAAGTCACATTTTCAGGCATGACCTGAACATGCTCTTTGGCT
This sequence comes from Beijerinckiaceae bacterium, assembly GCA_947454485.1. Taxonomy (GTDB): domain Bacteria; phylum Pseudomonadota; class Alphaproteobacteria; order Rhizobiales; family Beijerinckiaceae; genus Terripilifer. The sequence goes on along the minus strand of CANGJJ010000002.1, from coordinate 184,798 downwards.
TCGAGTGCCTGATGCAGACCTTCTGAATAGCGGCGGCCCGGCATCATGCGGCCGGTGAATTCGTCGATGATGACGACTTCACCATTGCGCACAATATAGTCCTTGTCGCGCTGGAAGAGCGTATGGGCTTTGAGCGCCTGCTGAACGTGATGGACGATGGTGACATTGGCCGCATCATAGAGCGAGCCTTCACGCAGCAAGCCGGCCTCTGTGAGCAGTTCTTCAATGCGCTCATTGCCAGCATCGTTGAGATTAACCGAGCGCTGCTTCTCGTCCAGCTCGTAATGCTCCGCCGTCAGGCCGGGAATGATCTTGTCGATCTGATTATAGAGTTCCGACTTATCATCCGAGGGGCCGGAGATGATGAGCGGCGTGCGCGCTTCATCGACCAAGATGGAGTCGACTTCGTCGACGATGGCAAAACTATGCGGACGCTGGACCATCTGGCCCAGTTCATATTTCATATTGTCGCGCAGATAGTCGAAGCCGAATTCATTGTTGGTGCCATAGGTGATGTCGCAGGCATAAGCTTCGCGGCGCTGGTCATCATCCATGCCATGCACAATCGTGCCGACGCTCAGCCCGAGGAAGCGATAGACGCGGCCCATCCATTCGGCATCGCGGCGAGCGAGATAGTCATTGACCGTGACGACATGAACGCCATGGCCAGCCAATGCATTCAAATAGCAGGCGAGCGTTGCGACAAGGGTCTTGCCTTCGCCCGTGCGCATTTCTGCAATCGCACCATCATGCAGCACCATGCCGCCGATCAGCTGCACATCGAAATGGCGCTGGCCGAGCACGCGCTTGGCAGCTTCACGAACAGTCGCGAAGGCGGGAACGAGAAGTTCATCAAGCTGACGGCCAGCGGCAAGCTCGGCGCGGAACTCAGCCGTGCGGGCCTTGAGGGCCTCATCGCTCAGGGCTGCGACCTCGGCCTCCAGCGCATTGATGGCTGCCACTTTGGGTTGATACCCTTTGAGGCGGCGGTCATTGGCCGAGCCAAAAAGCTTCCGCGCGAGCGCACCGAGCATGTTCCTGCAATCCCTTACTGCATTCATCCAGGCGACGTGGAAACCGGCTCGCTGAAGAAAATGCGACCATTCAGAAGGCTTGCGCTCCGGCTGGAGCTTGCCTGAGTGTGATCGGAAGGCCCCGGCAAACGCGCGCGGCAAACCGACCGAGAGATAGGAGTGGGTGCCAACCTTGTCAATCAGAAGGCAGCGCTGCGCGGGCTGCAGAAGGCAGCGCTGCGTGAGCTGCAGAAGGCGGCGCTGCGCGTGGCACCCAAGGCCCTTCAGTGAGGCTGCCGCGCAAAGGCCCCATTGCGGGCTCAGGATCGCGTTTCGGGTTGCTCCCAAGCGTCATTTCAACCAAAGTGCGCGGCGCGGGTCAGCCCGCCTCTCAAGCCCCCGGAGCTTACATTAATGCGGACCACGTTTTTCCCGCGCCGTCAGGCCGTCGCCGGCGCTTTTGTCGCTTTTCTCGCCAGCGCTGCTTTTGCTGCTCATGCCGGGGTCGTTGCCAAGGTTGATGGCATTGAGATCACTGATGAAGATGTGCAGGTGGCCTTGGAAGATCTTGGCCCCTCGCTGCCCCCGCAGGTGCAAGGCCCGCAGCGCGATGCCTATATCATCGAATATTTGATCGATCTGAAGCTGGTCGCCAAAAAGGCGGATCAGGATCGCCTTGGCGCGACCCCTGATGCCGTGCGCCGCCTTGCCTATTACAAGGACAAGATCCTCATGGAGGCTCTGCTCGGCAAGGCTACCAAGGATGGCGTGACCGAGGCTGCCATGCGCAAGGTCTATGACGAGGCCAAGGCCGGCCAGCCCCCCGAGGAGGAGGTCTCCGCCCGCCATATTCTCGTGGAATCAGAAGATGATGCCAAAGCTGCGCTCAAGCGCGTGAAGGGCGGCGAAGACTTCGCCAAAGTGGCCGATGCGGTCTCCAAAGATCCCGGCTCCAAGGGCGGGGATCTGGGCTGGTTCAGCAAGGACCGGATGGTGCCTGAATTTGCCGATGCCGCCTTCAAACTGAAGAAGGGCGATATTTCCGAGCCGGTGAAGAGTCAGTTCGGCTGGCACATCATCAAGCTCGAGGATCGCCGCACCAAGCCCTTCCCCGATTTCGACGAAGTGAAGCCCCAGCTGACCCAATATGTTGGCCAGAAGGTGCAGACTGAGCTGATCATGAAGCTGCGTGAAGGCGCCAAGGTCGAGCGCACCGCAGCGCCTGCCGCGGCTCCGGCTCCGGCCGCTCCTGCTGCGCCCAAGTAAGCAAGGCCGGTCGCTCTCGTGAACCCTATGACCCGCCGCGTGGCTCTCGCCGCTGCGGCGGGTTTTTTGTGTCTGCTGGTCATGGGCCTGGCTGTGCATTGGCTGACCCCGACGATTGATCCCGATGCGGTTGATTTCAGCCGGGTGGAGCCTGCCAAGGGGCGGGTGCTGTTATGTCCGAAAGATCTCTGCGCGCGGTCTGATGGCGAGGCCCCGTTATTTTCGGTTTCGGCCATACGTTTGCGTGAGAAGCTGCGGGCGGTGGCTTTGAGCGAGCCGCGCATGCGCGAAGTGCCGCTCGATATTCCCGATCAATTGCGCTTCGTGCAGGTCTCGCCTGTGCTGCGTCTTGAGGATGTCATTGATGTGCGGATTATTCCGCGCAGCAGCGGTGCCTCGACACTTGCGCTTTTGGGGCGGCCCGCCTCGTCCTTGCTCGACTTTGGCAAGAGCGAGGGCCGGCTCCAGCGCTGGATCGAGGGCCTCGCGCGCTGACAACTTGACCATGGCGCGCAGCTTTGGAAAGAGTGCGCAATCATCAAAGGATTATGCAATGGCTCATGCAACTGCCGTCTCCCCGCTTGCCCCCAAATCCTATCCCGACCTTCCTGAAGTTGAGGGTGTGCGGTTTGCGACGGCTGAGGCTGGCATTCGTTACAAGGGCCGTACCGATGTGATGCTCGCTTTGCTCGCCAAGGGCACGCAGGTTGCCGGTGTCTTCACCAAATCAAAATGTCCCTCAGCGCCGGTTGATTGGTGCAGAGCCAATCTCAAAGGCGGCAAGGCGCGCGCGCTTGTCGTCAATTCGGGCAATGCCAATGCTTTTACCGGCAAGGTCGGTGCGAAGTCGGCGAAGATGACCGCGCAGATCGCCGCCAAAGCAACTGCTGCACCTATGGCCGAGATTTTTCTTGCCTCGACGGGCGTCATTGGTGAGCCGCTCGATGCGACCAAATTCAATGGCGTGATGGGTGATCTTGTGGCGCAGGCTGCGCCCGGTGGTTTGCTTGAGGCCGCCAAAGCCATCATGACGACCGACACCTATCCCAAAGTCGCCACAGCGCGCGCCAAGATTGGCGGCGTCGAGGTCATCATCAATGGCATGGCGAAAGGCGCGGGTATGATCGCGCCTGATATGGCGACCATGCTGTCTTATGTTTTCACCGATGCACCGATTGCCTCCAAAGCCTTGCAGGCCATGTTGTCGAAATCGGTTGAGGGCAGCTTCAATTCCATCACGGTGGATAGCGATACATCGACCTCCGACACTTTGATGGTCTTTGCCACGGGTGCTGCTGCCAAGCGCGGCGCGCCCCTCATCAAGGACCCTAAAGACAAGCGTTTGGTCGCGTTCAAGAAAGCACTCGATACTGTCTTGCTTGATCTGTCGCATCAGGTCGTGCGCGATGGTGAAGGCTGCCGCAAATTTGTGGAGATCACAGTGGAGGGCGCAGCCAATGCGGCTGCTGCCAAGCGCATCGGCCTGTCGATTGCCAATTCGCCGCTCGTGAAAACGGCCATCGCTGGTGAAGATGCCAATTGGGGCCGCATTGTCGCAGCTGTTGGCAAGGCGGGTGAAAAGGCAGATCGCGACAAGCTCGCCATCTGGTTTGGCGATTTCCGCGTGGCGCATAAAGGCCTGCGCGACCAGACCTATGATGAGTCCAAGACCTCCGCCTATATGAAGGGTGAGAAGATCGACATTCGCGTGGATGTGGGGACGGGTGGTCGCGGCACGGCGACTGTTTGGACCTGCGATCTCACCAAGGAATATGTCGCCATCAATGGCGATTATCGCAGCTAAGATTGCGCTGCTGACAGTTTGAGGTCATCCTGCGGTGGTTCTCTGCCGCAGGATTTTTTATGCGTTGCGTTTTTGTGTTTGGTGCCGCGCTGGCTTTGGCTGGTTGCGCTCTGCCTGATGTCGATATTGCGTTTGACCCTCAAGCCGCTGCCTTCATTCATCAGCGCGGTAAGACGACGGTCAAGGGCGAGGCTTTCTTTCGTGCCGAGAATGGCCGCGTTGTCTATGCCGCAGGTGAATGGGTCTATCTCATTCCCTCAACGCCCTATTCAGATGCGCGCTTTGATGCCTTTTTTGGTGATGAGAAATATCTGCGCGCGACGCGCTTGTTTTTGTTTCAGGATGCTGACCCGCGCTATGCGCAATTCATGCGCGCTACCAAGGCTGATTCAGGTGGCAATTTCCAGTTCGAAGAGGTGGGGCCGGGGCGCTATTATGTCTGGACTACGGCCACCTGGATTCCCGACAATTGGATCTTGCCAGCGGGCGGCTTGATCTATGACCGTGTTGAGGTGACTGGCCGTGAGAAGACAGACATCAAAGTGATCGTCTCGGGCAAATAGTTGCTTTGCCGGGGGTAAATGGTTAGGCCACACGAAACCGGAGGCCTTGCCCGTGAAGCTTCTTCTCGTTGTTGCCGCTGCCCTTCTTGATGCCGACAATCGCGTGCTCATTGCCCAGCGCCCTGAGGGCAAGCAATTGGCAGGCTTGTGGGAATTTCCCGGCGGCAAGATTGATCCGGGCGAGCGCCCCGAAGAGAGCCTCATTCGGGAATTGCGCGAAGAGCTGGGCATTACAGTGAAAGAGGCCTGCCTCGCGCCGCTCACTTTCGCGAGCTTCGCTTATGAGGACTTCCATCTCCTGATGCCGCTTTATGTGTGCCGGCGCTGGGAAGGCTTTGTGCAATCGCGCGAGGGCCAAGCGCTGAAATGGGTGCATCCGCGCGAGCTGCGGAGCTATCCCATGCCGCCCGCCGATGAGCCGCTCATCCCGCCCTTGATGGAGCTGGTGGGTTAAAGCCCACCCATCTTGCAGACCAATTTCCATTCTGCATCGGTCACAGGCTGAACCGACAGGCGCATGGAGGTCACGAGCGACATTTTCGCCAGAGCGGGTGTGGCTTTCACCTGCGCCAAAGTCACTGGCTTGGCGAGCGGCTTCACGGCTTTGAAATCGACCATGCCGAATTTGCCGCTCTCATCGGTGGGGTCGGGATAAAAGGTCTTGATGACCTCTACGATGCCGACGATCTCTTTGCCTTCATTGGAATGATAGAAGAAGGCGTGATCGCCGATCTTCATCGCAAGGAGATGCTGCTTGGCCAGATGATTGCGCACGCCATTCCAATGGGTGCCTTTTGCGCCAGCCTTCACCTGCTGGTCCCAAGACCAGACAGAGGGTTCGCTCTTTACCAGCCAGTGCGCCATATCTGCTCCTGCGGATTCGTTTGCGGCAAGCTAGGGCGTTGGCCCACCCAAGAAAAGCGCCCGCTCACAAGAAAGATTGCGGGTCCACATCCACCATCACCCGCACCCCGCCGCGCTCGGGCGGGCCTGCCTCCAGCAAGGCGCGTAAAAAGCCCTGCAGATCGGCGCTGCGCGGGGCTTTGACGAGAAGCCGGAAGCGATGGCGACCGCGCACCACTGCAATGGGCGCCTCCGCAGGCCCCAGCACCATAATGTCGTCAGCTGCTGGCATCTGGCCAATGGGCGTCACATGCCAGCGCTCATGGGCGGGCAGGCTATGGGCTGTGCGCGCCAGCGCGCGCGCATGGGCCTCAGCGCTCGCACGGTCCTTGCCGGTGACGATGAGGGCGGCGAGGCGGCCAAAGGGCGGCAGGGCAGCGCGTTCGCGCCCGTCGATCTCTTGCGCATAGAAGCTCTCGCTATCGCCCGAGAGCAAAGCGCGCATGACCGGATGATCGGGTTGCCATGTTTGCACAAGGCCGCGACCTGATACATCGCCGCGCCCCGCACGTCCCGTGACTTGCTGCAGCAATTGGAAAGTGCGCTCAGCCGCGCGCGGATCGCCCGAGGACAGGCCGACATCGCCATCGACAACACCAACGAGGGTGAGCTTCAGGAAGTTATGGCCTTTGGCGACAAGCTGCGTGCCGATGATAATATCGAAAGCGCCATTGGCGATTTGTTCGAGTTCCTGACGCAAACGCTCTGTGCCACCGGGAAAGTCGGAGGAGAGAACAAGGACGCGCGCATCGGGGAAGAGTTCGGCCACTTCTTCGCCAAGCCGCTCCACACCCGGCCCGCAAGCGGTGAGTGAATCTTCGGTCTGGCATTCGACACAGGCATTGGGTCTGCGCTCGATATGGCCGCAGTGATGGCACACAAGAGCGCGGCGAAAGCGATGTTCCACCAGCCATGCCGTGCAATTGGGGCATTGATAGCGATGACCGCAGGCACGGCACAGGGTCAGTGGCGCATAGCCGCGACGATTGAGAAAGAAGAGAACCTGCTCGCCTTTGGCCAGAGTCTCGCGCGCAGCTTCCACCAAGCGCGGCGAAATCCACTTGCCGCGCGGGGCGGCTTCTTTACGCAGATCAATGGCCTTGATGTCGGGCAATGTGCGCCCGCCAAAGCGCGCCGCCAAGCGCAGATGTTTGTAACGCCCCTGCTGTGCATTGACGCGCGATTCAATGGAGGGCGTCGCAGAGGCCAGAATAACGGGGCAGGCCTCCAGCCTTGCGCGCACAACGGCCATATCGCGCGCATGATAGGAGACGCCATCTTCCTGCTTATAGGCGCTCTCATGTTCTTCATCGACAATGAGCGTGCCAAGTTCCTTGAAGGGCAGGAAGAGGGCGGAGCGCGCACCCGCGACAACGCGCACATCGCCAGAGGCGACCCCGCTCCAGATACGCGCGCGTTTGCGGGTTGCAACACCTGAATGCCATTCGGCTGGGCGCACACCAAAGCGCGCGGCAAAGCGATCAAGAAATTGCGCGGTAAGTGCAATCTCAGGCATCAAGATCAAAGCCTGCCTGCCTTCGCGCAATGCCTGCGCCACGGCTTCAAAATAAACCTCGGTCTTGCCTGAGCCTGTGACACCTTCGAGCAAAGTTGCCGAAAAGACTTTGGCCTGGACCGATTGCACAAGCGCATCGGCAGCTGCCTGTTGGTCAGGCTCGAGCGGCATGCGGGCAAAATCAGGATCAGGCGTGAGGGCGACAGGATCAGCGCTGAGCGCGATGGGCTCCAGCACGCCTTCGTCGATCAATCCATCAATGACGCTGGCAGAGACGGCGGCGCTCTCAGCCAGAACAGATTTTTGATGCGCGAGCCCGCCTTCTGCCGCCGCCATGACGCGGCTGCGGGCCGGGGTCAGGCGCTCAGGTCTGCGATCTGTCAGGCGCACGCCGATGCGCACGGCTTCGGGGCCTGCTGCATCGGGGGCGCGCACGCCCATGCGCAGCACCATGCCGCGTGGGGCGAGGGTCCAGCGGGCGACCCAATCGACGAAGTGGCGCAAAGGCGCACTGAGGGCGGGCAGGTCGCGCTTGTCGGCAATGGCTTTGAGATTGGAGCCGGGGCCCTGCCGCACCTCCCAGACCACGCCCGTGGCTTCGCGATTGCCCAGAGGCACGGTGACAAAATCGCCCGGGGCGAGGCTCATCCCCCTCGGCACCCGATAGGAATAGGCCATGTCCACAGCGACCGGCGCGAGAACGTCGGCGATCTGGTCCTGTGGCTCATCCAAGGGCAGGCGGGAAGTCATGGGGCAGAAGTAACACCGCAGCCCCAAATACAAAACCGCCCCTATTTCTTCTCCGCACTGGCGATGAGGGCGAGAATCTTCTTCTTTTGATCTGGGGTCATCTCGGCAACGACGCTGAGGGTCGCCTTGCGGGTCTTGTCTGCGTCGATGAAATCCACATAGCGCTGCGTACGCTCACCTTCAGCCACGAGCTGGGGATCGCGCAGGGCCTCGGCCACGCTTTTTTGCAAAAAGGCGAGCCGATCAGCGGCCATGCCCGGCGGGGCAACCAGAATGCGCCCGAGATTTTCAGCGGTGGAATGGAAGTCAAACAAAGCGGCTGCCTCTGCATTCAAAGAGGCCGCTTCGAAAATGGTCGGGACATCGGGGAAGAAGCGCGACTTCTGCCGACCCATGGTGGCGAGCGCATGGGCCTGACCTGATTTGACGTAATTATTCGCCGATGTGTCCGAGACGAAGATCATATCCATCTCGCCTTTGGCGACCGCATGAGCTGCTTCATTGCTGCCGGGATAGCCAAGGACGATGGAGCAATCCATTTGCAATGCCGCGCAGGTAAAGGCCGCGCCATCGGACAGGCCATCCATCGGGCCGCTGGCCGACCACATCTGGCGCTTCTTGCTGGCCAGTACATCTTTGACGCTGCGATAAGGTGAGCTTGGTCCCACCAGCCAAACCCAGGGCGAGGCGCTGACAGTGCCAAGATGCGAGAGCTTACCCAGATCATAGCGCACACCGGGTTGATCGGTGAGCTGCGCGAGTGTCGCGCCAAGACCATTCACGATCATGATGGTGAGACCATCGGGCTGGCCTGTTGCGATGCGATTGAGGGCTGTGATGCCGCCTGCGCCCGGTTGGTTCTCAACAACGACCGTGGTGCCGAATGCTTTGCTGAGATAGGGGCTGATCATGCGCGCATAAATGTCATAGCCACCGCCCGGCCCATAGCCGACAACGAGGCGTATTGTTTTTCCTTTGAAGAAGTCGTCGGGCGCTTCAGCTCTCGCTGAAGTCATCCAGCAAAGGCTGCCCAAAGCAAGGCAGGCAAGGATACGCGCGCTGCAGAACCAGCCCATGGTCGCTCCTCCTCCAACTATTTTGTTGGGATGAGACTAGACCGCTTCCAGCGCTGCGAATAGTCCCTCTTGATCGGGTGTTTGGGCGATGATCGCATGCGCGCCAATTGCAGCACCCACATCATTGGAAAGGCAAATATGGTGCAGGGCTTGGGCTTGCGCCGCGAGCCCGTCTGTTTGTGCGAGTGCGAGAAATAATTCTGCGCTGCGGCGTGAATAATGCAGCACCGCATCAATCTTGCGTTGCGCAAGTGCTGCATGGGCTTGCGGATCAAGATGGGCTGCGGCCCGCGCTTCATAGATGATCAGCGGCGTGACGGCATGGCCCTTCAGCTGCAAGCCTGTTTCAAGGTCCGGCTTGCGATCATGACCAGCAAGATAGAGCCAGTGTTGTGACGGTAATGGCGAGAGCGTTGCCAGCAAATCACTCGCCTGCGGGCAGGTTGCTTTGATCTGTGTAAAGCCTGCTGCTTGTGCGGCCTGTGCCGTGCGCTCGCCCACGACATAGAGCGGCAGATTTTGCAGCGCAATGCGCAGGTTCAGATCAAGGCAGGTGATGGCATGAGCGCTGGTGGCGATCACGCCACCATAGGGACTGGCATCTGTCGTTGCATTCGTTCCCACGATCTCCAGCACCGGCGAGATGATCGTGCTGTGACCGCGCGCGCTCAAGGCGCGAGCGGTTGTTTGCGCCTCACGCAGCGGGCGTGTGACGAGAATGCGCATCAGGGCAAAACATTCGCCGGCATTGTGTCGAGCAGATGTTGTCCCGCGCGGGTGCCGATCAGTTCAGCATCATCGGGCGCGCCGCTGTCGCTGACTTCGAAATATTCTGATCCATCTTCGCGCAGCACCATGCCACGGAATTGGATCGTGCCGTTCACCACATGCGCATGGCCTGCGATGGGTGTGCGGCAAGAACCGTCGAGCACACGCAAGAAAGCGCGTTCGGTGGTCAGTGCGAGATAAGTATCATCATGCAGGATCGCACCCAGAGCCACGCGAGTCTTGTGATCTTCGGTGCGCGTTGTGATGCCGATGGCGCCTTGTCCGACGGCGGGCAGAAAATCATCAATGTCGAGAATGGCAGTGGCGCGCGCGGCCAAGCCGAGGCGCTTCATGCCGGCAAGAGCGAGGAGCGTGGCACCCACTTCGCCGCTCTCGGCTTTGCGCAAACGTGTTTCCACATTGCCGCGCAGCAGAGTGAGATTGAGATCGGGGCGCAGGCGCTTGGCCATTGCGCCGCGACGCAAGGAGGCGGTGCCCAGAGTCGCGCCATGGGGCAGATCGGCAAAGCTCTTGCCATGTGACGTGATCAACACATCGCGCACATCTTCGCGCGGCAGATAGCCCGTGACACACAGACCATCGGGCAGAACGGTCGGCAAATCTTTGGAGGAGTGAACCGCCAGATCAATCGAGCCATCGAGCAAAGCGATGTCGAGTTCTTTTGTGAACAGGCCCTTGCCGCCCGACTCAGACAAAGCGCGATCCTGAATCATATCGCCGGTGGTGCGGATGACCGTGATGGCGATCTCCTCCTCCGGCAGTCCATGCGCCTTGGCGATCAGGCCGCGCACTTGATGGGTCTGGGCCAGCGCGAGGGGCGAGCCGCGCGTGCCGATGGTCAGGAAGGGGGAAGTCATGAGGTCTCGCTTTGCCGAAAGTGTCGCAGGGACTATACGGTGCGCGTGGGCGCTGTAAAAGGCGCTATCAGGAGAAGCCATGCGCGTTCTGGGCCTCGAGACGACCTGTGACGAAACGGCGGCGTCGGTTGTGGAACTGAAGCCCGGCGGCGGTGGTCTCATTCGCTCCAATGAGGTGCGCTCGCAAATTGCCGAACATGCGGCCTTTGGCGGCGTGGTCCCGGAGATCGCAGCTAGAGCCCATGTGGATATGATCGACCATTTGGTGCGCCGTGCTCTGGATGAGGCAGGCCTGGAACTGGCCGATCTCGACGGGATTGCGGCGGCCGCTGGCCCGGGCCTGATCGGCGGGGTCATGGTCGGGCTGACAACCGGCAAGGCGCTGGCTTTGGCCAGTGGCAAGCCCTTTATGGCGGTCAATCATCTGGAGGCCCATGCGCTGACGGCGCGGCTCACCGATGGCGTGGCCTTTCCCTATCTCATGCTGCTCGTCTCGGGCGGTCATACACAGCTTATTGCAGTGCTGGGGGTGGGCGAATATCGCCGCCTTGGCACGACTGTGGATGACGCGATCGGCGAGGCCTTCGATAAAGTCGCCAAAATGCTCGGCCTGCCCTATCCCGGCGGTCCCGAGGTCGAAAAGGCGGCCCAAGGCGGCGATCCGGAGCGCTTTGCCCTGCCGCGCCCGATGTTGCGCCGGCCGGGGGCCGATTTCTCGCTCTCGGGCCTCAAGACAGCGGTGCGGCTTGAGGTGCAGCGCCGTGGTCGTCTCATTGGTTCAGATGTCGCGGATCTGTGTGCCTCTTTTCAGGCGGCGATTGTCGATGTGATTGCCGACCGAACGCGCGGCGGCTTGCGCCTTTTTGGCCAGCAATTTGGCACGCCAACCTGCCTCGTCGTGGCGGGCGGTGTCGCCGCCAATGGCGCGATTCGCCATGCTTTGGCGCGGCTGTCGACTGAAACGGGCGTGACATTGGCCTTGCCGCCGCCTGCCCTGTGCACCGACAATGGCGCGATGATCGCTTGGGCGGGGCTTGAGCGTTTGCAGCTCGGCCTGATCGACGGGATGGACTTTGCGCCCCGTCCCCGTTGGCCCCTCGACCTCAGTGCCGAGCGCGTTCACAATGGCAAAGCATGATGGATGAGGCCGCAGTGACATTCGCGCGTGTGAGCGTTGTTGGCGCAGGAGCGTGGGGAACGGCGCTGGCCAATGTGGCAGCCCGTGCGGGCCATGATGTGCGTCTATGGGGCCGCAATGATGCCGCCATGGCTGCTTTGGCGCTGAGCCGCGAGACTGCGCGCCTGCCGGGCGTGAAGATTGAGCCGCGCGTGGCGCCCACGTCTGATTTGGCGGTGGCTGCCCAATGCGATCTGCTGCTGTGTGTTGTCCCGGCGCAAAATACCCGCGAGATGTTGCGCCAGTTGGCCCCTGTTTTGAGCCCGACCGTGCCGGTGGTCCTCTGTTCGAAGGGGATTGAGCGGGGAACACACAAATTTATGAACGAGGTTCTGCGCGACGAACTGCCGCGCAATCCTGCGGCTGTTTTGTCTGGCCCCAGCTTTGCGGCCGATGTCTCGCGCGGCCTGCCCACCGCCGTCACTCTGGCGGCAGAGCGGGAAGATTTGGCCCGCCAGATTGCAGCGGCGATTTCGGCCCCCTCCTTCCGCCTCTATCATTCTGATGATCTGACCGGTGTTGAGATCGGCGGGGCAGCGAAAAATGTGCTCGCCATTGCCTGCGGAATTGCGGCGGGGCGGGGACTTGGGGCCAGCGCGGGCGCGGCCTTGGTGGCGCGCGGCTTTGCCGAACTCTCGCGCTTTGGCCGGGCCTTTGGCGCGCGGCCCGAGACTTTGATGGGTCTGTCGGGCCTTGGTGATCTGGTGCTCACTTGCGGCTCGACCCAGTCCCGGAATTTCTCCTTCGGCGTGGCGCTGGGGCAGGGCAAGACACCCCAAGAGGCCAGCCAGACAGGGCTTGCCGAGGGCGCCTATACAGCCCCCGTACTTGTTGAAATTGCTATGGAAAAAGGCGTCGATATGCCGATTTCGCGCGCCGTGGCGGGTATTGTGGCGGGCCAGCTCAAAGTGGATGAGGCGGTCGAGGCTTTGCTCGCCCGCCCGGCTAAGGCTGAGGGCTAGGCCGCTCATCGGCTGGCTGCGATGCTGTGCAGATCCTGATTATTTCAGGCCGGGTGCAGTTCCAGCTGCACAGGCGAATCGCTCACCCCCAGAGCCATCTCAGGCGGTTTGCGCCAAAAGGCTTGAGGCTTGGACTAGAGCCCTGGAGAGGCTCCGCAGATCCGGGGCGATCAAATACGGGATATGGAATTTCTGGCCTTCAGCAGAACCTTTTTGTCGCAGTGACGGTTTCGCGCCACGCTTTGGTTCGGTGCTGACATGATTTTTCCCGGTTCCCGGCCTCTTTGCTTGGCCTAAAGCCCAAGGTGCAAGCGCAGCGTCAGGGTTGCGTAGCCTTAGGCCATGTGTTAGTTCACGCCCGCCTTCGGGGTGGATGCGCGCTCGCGCCTGTTCAGCCCCGTTCCCACAGCACATTGCATCGTTTGCGGCTCGCGCCGCCGGCGGTGGTAATGTGCCCTGCACTCGACGTTCCAGGGGCCGCTTGTGGCAAATGAGGAATCGATCGTTTCCGGCATGGCAGGGCGTTATGCCCAAGCTTTGTTCCATCTCGCGTCCGAACAGGGCGCAACGGACAAAGTTGCCGCCGATCTGAAAAACTTTGCCGCGCTGATCAGCGAAAGCGCCGATCTGGCGCATTTGGTGCGCAGCCCGGTCTTCTCCGCTGACGAGCAGGTCAGGGCCATTGGTGCCTTGCTGACCCGCGCGGGAATCAGCGGCGTCTCTGCCAATTTCATCAAGCTGGTCGCGTCCAAGCGCCGCCTCTTCGCCATCACCGACATGATCGCCGATTTCGGCAAGCTTCATGATGCGGCGCGTGGTGTGAAGCGCGCTGAGGTCACGGTGGCTGAACCTCTTTCCGCCCAACACCTCGAAGAGCTCAAAGTCGCTCTGGCTCAGGTGGCGGGTGGCCGCTCGATCGATGTCGCCGTCAAGGTCGACCCCTCGATCATCGGCGGTCTCGTCGTCAAGCTCGGGTCGCGCATGGTCGACGGCTCGCTCAAGACCAAACTCAACTCGATCCGCACACGCATGAAAGAGGTCGGCTGATGGATATCCGCGCCGCAGAAATCTCTGCGATTCTCAAGAACGAGATCGCAAACTTCGGTAACGAGGCTCAGGTCACGGAAGTTGGCCAGGTGCTGAGCGTGGGCGACGGTATCGCCCGCGTTTATGGTCTGGACAATGTGCAGGCCGGTGAAATGGTCGAGTTCGAGAACGGCATCCGCGGGATGGCGCTCAATCTCGAAACCGACAATGTCGGTGTCGTGATCTTCGGCTCCGACCGTGACATTAAGGAAGGCCAGACCGTCAAGCGCACCGGCGCCATCGTCGACGTTCCCGTCGGCAAGGGCTTGCTCGGCCGCGTTGTCGACGCGCTCGGCAATCCGATTGACGGCAAGGGCCCGATCGTTGCTGACAAGCGCGCTCGCGTCGACGTCAAGGCGCCCGGCATCATTCCCCGCAAGTCGGTGCATGAGCCCATGGCGACCGGCCTCAAGTCGGTTGATGCTCTGATCCCGATCGGTCGTGGCCAGCGCGAGCTGATCATCGGCGATCGCCAGACCGGCAAGACCGCCATTGCGCTCGACACGATCCTCAACCAGAAGCCGGCCAACTCCGGTTCGGACGAGAGCCAGAAGCTGTACTGCGTATATGTCGCGGTTGGTCAGAAGCGCTCGACGGTGGCTCAGTTCGTGAAGGTGCTCGAAGAGCGCGGCGCTTTGGAATATTCCATCGTGATCGCCGCGACCGCCTCTGATCCTGCTCCGATGCAGTTCCTGGCTCCCTTCGCCGGTTGCGCGATGGGCGAGTTCTTCCGCGACAATGCGATGCATGCCGTGATCATCTATGACGATCTGTCCAAGCAGGCCGTCGCTTATCGCCAGATGTCGCTGCTGCTGCGTCGTCCTCCGGGCCGCGAAGCCTATCCCGGCGACGTGTTCTATTTGCACTCACGTCTGCTCGAGCGCGCTGCCAAGCTCTCCGACGCCAATGGCGCTGGTTCGCTCACCGCTCTGCCCGTCATTGAGACGCAGGCCAACGACGTGTCGGCCTATATTCCGACGAACGTGATTTCGATCACCGACGGTCAGATCTTCCTTGAGACGGATCTGTTCTATCAGGGCATCCGTCCTGCGGTGAACGTTGGTCTGTCCGTGTCGCGCGTGGGTTCGTCCGCGCAGACCAAGGCCACCAAGAAGGTCGCCGGCAAGATCAAGGGCGAGTTGGCTCAGTATCGTGAAATGGCTGCCTTCGCGCAGTTCGGCTCCGATCTTGACGCCGTCACCCAGCGCTTGCTGAACCGTGGTTCGCGCCTCACCGAACTCCTGAAGCAGCCGCAGTTCTCGCCGCTGAAGATGGAAGAGCAGTGCTGCGTGATTTACGCGGGCGTGAATGGTTATCTCGATGCGTTGCCCGTCAATCGCGTGCGCGCTTTCGAAGATGGTCTGCTGGCGCTTCTGCGCACCACGCATGCTGATCTCCTGAACTCCATCCGCGACTCGAAAGATCTTTCGGACGCAGATGGTGCGAAGCTGAAGAGCATCGTCGAGACCTTCGCGAAGTCCTTCGCGTAACCAGATCCTCTGACCTGAGCAGAACCCATGCCCTCGCTGAAGGACCTGCGAAACCGGATCGCCTCCGTCAAATCGACGCAGAAGATCACCAAGGCCATGCAGATGGTCGCCGCCGCCAAGCTGCGCCGCGCGCAGACAGCTGCTGAGGCTGCGCGTCCCTATGCCGAGCGCATGGAGACGGTGCTGGCTAATCTGGCAGGCGGTATCGGCGTTGGCGCGCAAGCGCCTGCGCTGCTCGCTGGCAATGGCAAGAATGACGTGCATCTGCTCGTCATTTGCACAGCCGAACGTGGTCTGTGCGGTGGCTTCAACTCGTCGATTGCGCGTATGGCGCGTGATCACGCCGTGTCGCTTCTGGCGCAGGGCAAGACGGTGAAGATCATCTTTGTCGGCAAGAAGGGCTATGACCAACTTCGCCGCCAGTTCGAAAAGCATGTGCTGGAATTGATCGAGCTGCGCTCTGTGCGTCAGATCGGTTTTGCCAACGCAGATGTTATCGGCAAGAAGATCATTCATCTCTTCGAGACCGGCGAATTTGACGTTTGCACCTTGTTCTTCTCGCGCTTCCGCTCTGTGATTCAGCAGATCCCCACGGCTCTGCAGTTGATCCCGGCGCAGATCCCTGAGCGCAAGGAAACGACCGGCGCGCAAGCCTCCTATGATTACGAGCCTGAAGAGGGCGAGATTCTGGATACGCTTCTGCCGCGCAACATTTCCGTGCAGGTGTTCCGCGCCTTGCTCGAAAACGCCGCCTCTGAACAGGGCGCGCGTATGAGCGCGATGGACAGCGCCACGCGAAATGCGGGTGACATGATTCGCAAGCAAACGACGCAGTACAATCGTTCGCGTCAGGCGATGATCACCAAGGAACTCATTGAAATCATCTCGGGCGCCGAAGCGCTCTGACCGCAGTCGAGAGGATCTAAGACATGGCTAACGCCGCTACCAACACCGGCCGCATCACGCAGGTCATCGGCGCCGTCGTTGACGTGAAGTTCGACGGTCATCTGCCCGAGATTTTGAACGCACTCGAGACCACGAACCAGGGTTCGCGCATGGTTCTCGAAGTGGCGCAGCATCTGGGTGAAAACTCTGTGCGCTGCATCGCGATGGACACGTCGGAAGGTCTCGTGCGTGGCCAGGTGGTCAATGACACAGGCGCCCCGATCAAGGTGCCGGTTGGCGAAGGCACGCTCGGCCGCATCATCAATGTCATCGGCGAGCCCGTTGACGAAGCAGGTCCGGTTGACGCCGAGACGACCCGCGCGATCCATCAGGCTGCACCCAGCTATTCGGAACAGTCGACCGAAGCCCAGATCCTTGAGACGGGCATCAAGGTCGTCGATCTGCTCGCTCCTTACGCCAAGGGCGGTAAGATCGGCCTGTTCGGCGGCGCGGGCGTCGGCAAGACCGTGCTGATCATGGAGCTCATCAACAACGTCGCGAAGGCGCACGGTGGTTATTCCGTGTTCGCGGGCGTGGGTGAGCGTACCCGTGAGGGCAACGATCTCTATCACGAGATGATCGAAGGCGGCGTGAACAAGAAGGGCGGCGGCGCAGGCTCCAAATGCGCTCTTGTGTACGGCCAGATGAATGAGCCTCCGGGCGCTCGCGCGCGTGTCGCGCTGACGGGTCTGACGGTTGCTGAGCATTTCCGTGACAAGGGCCAGGACGTGTTGTTCTTCGTGGACAACATCTTCCGCTTCACGCAGGCAGGTTCGGAAGTGTCCGCTCTGCTGGGCCGTATTCCTTCGGCGGTGGGTTATCAGCCCACGCTGGCGACCGACATGGGCGCGCTGCAGGAACGCATCACCACCACCACCAAGGGTTCGATCACTTCGGTGCAGGCCATTTACGTGCCCGCCGACGATTTGACCGATCCGGCTCCTGCTGCCTCCTTCGCTCACTTGGACGCCACGACCGTGTTGTCGCGTTCGATCGCGGAAAAGGGCATTTATCCGGCGGTGGATCCGCTCGACTCGACCTCGCGCATGCTCTCCCCGATGATCGTTGGTGAAGAGCATTACGCTGTGGCGCGTCAGGTTCAGCAGACCTTGCAGCGCTATAAGTCACTGCAGGACATCATCGCCATTCTGGGCATGGATGAACTGTCTGAAGAGGACAAGCTGTCGGTGGCGCGCGCCCGCAAGATCGAGCGCTTCTTGTCGCAGCCCTTCCACGTCGCCGAAGTCTTCACCGGTTCGCCCGGCAAGCTCGTCTCGCTCGCCGACACGATCAAGGGCTTCAAGGGCCTTGTCGAAGGCAAGTATGACCATCTCCCCGAAGCTGCCTTCTATATGGTCGGCACGATCGAGGAAGCGGTTGAGAAGGCTCAGCGCCTCGCTGCGGAAGCCGCGTAATCAGATTGATCGCAGGCGCGTCCAGCGGGCGCGCCTTTGCGGGAGAAAGAACAGATGGCCGCATTCCACTTCGAACTCGTCTCGCCGGAGCGTTTGCTGTTCTCCGGCAATGTCGAAGCCGTGGTCGTTCCGGGCGCCGAGGGCGAATTCACTGTGCTGGACAACCATGCGCCGGTGATGAGCGTGCTCAAGCCCGGCATCGTGCAGATTGGCGAAACCTCGTCCAAGACCTCTCGCCTCTTCGTGCGCGGCGGTTTTGCTGACGTGTCTGGCAAGGGCCTCACCATCCTCGCTGAACAGGCGATCCCGGTGGAAGTGCTCGATGCTGCCAAGCTCGATGCGCAGATCCGCGACGCTGAAGAAGATGTCACGGATGCAGCTTCCGACGAGACCCGTCGTTTGGCTGCTGAGAAGCTTGCGCAGCTGCGCGAAGTGCGCGCCGTGCTCAATCTCTGAATGATCGCGTCATTGCTTATTGTTCAAAGCCGGGCTCGTCCCGGCTTTGTCGCGTTTGGAGCCTGACGCATGTTGCGTGAACCGCCTGCCAATTATCGCGACCTCTATACCCATTTCGAATGGGACATTCCTGCGCGCTTTAATATTGGCGTTGCGGTTGCTGATGAATGGGCTGCGCGTGAGCCAGAGCGTCCCGCCATTCTCGATGTGCAGGGCGATGACATCACCACAGTGACGTTCGAGGAGCTGCGCCAGCGCTCCAATCGTTTGGCAAGCTCGCTACGCAAAGCAGGCGTTGCGCGCGGTGATCGTGTGGCGATTTTGTTGCCGCAGATGGCCGAGGTCGCCATTGCCCATGTCGCCATTTACAAATTGGGCGCGATTGCTTTGCCGCTCGCCGCTTTGTTCGGCGTTGAGGCGCTTGCCTATCGTTTGCAAGATGCGGGCGTGCGCGCGCTCATCACCGATCATATTGGCCTAGCGAAAATCGCGCCTTTGCGCGCCGCTCTCAACAATCTTTCCATCACCGTCAGCACTGATGGTCCTGATGGCTCAGCGCTTGGCTTTGCGCAGATGATCGAACAGGGGCAGGCTGATTTTATCGCCGAAGATACCGGCCCCGATGATCCAGCAATGATGATTTATACATCAGGCACAACGGGCCCGCCCAAAGGTGCGTTGCATGGGCATCGCGTTTTGCTGGGCCATCTGCCGGGCGTTCAATTTCCCCATGAGGGATTTCCGCGCAGCAAGGACCGTTTCTGGACGCCCGCTGATTGGGCTTGGGCGGGCGGCTTGCTGAATGTCTTGCTGCCTTCGCTCTATTTTGGTGTGAGCGTTGTTGCGCGCCGCTTTGATCGGTTTGATCCTGATGCCGCGCTTGATCTGATGCAGCGTCTTGATGTGCGCAATGCATTCATTCCACCGACCGCTCTGCGCATGTTGCGCAGCGTGCATCAGAGCGGCCAGCGCTACAAACATCGTCTGCGCACTTTGGCCTCAGGCGGCGAGTCGCTTGGCGCCGAGGTCTATCAATGGGGCCGCGAGGCTTTTGGCCTCACGATCAATGAATTCTATGGCCAGACCGAATGTAATCTTGTTCTCGCCTCTTGTGCGGCGCTGGGTGTGTCGCGCGCAGGCTCCATTGGCAAAGCGGTGCCCGGCCATATCTGCGATGTCATTCGCCCCGATGGGACGAGCTGTCAGGTTGATGAGCCTGGACAAATCGCGGTGCTGCGTCCTGATCCTGTGATGTTCCTTGGCTATTGGAATCGCGAGGAGGCCACGGCGGAGAAATTCATCGGCGATTGGATGACCACGGGTGATCAAGGCCGACGTGATGAAGATGGCTATGTGTTTTTCTTTGGCCGCGATGATGATGTGATCAATTCATCGGGCTATCGTATTGGTCCGGGCGAGATCGAAGATTGTTTGCTCAAACATCCCGCTGTCCAATTGGGCGCGGCGGTTGGCAAGCCTGATGCCATTCGCGGCGAGATCGTCAAAGCCTTCATCGTGACAAAGCCCGGCTTTGCGCCTTCGCCAGAACTGGCGGCCGATATTCAGGCCTTTGTGCGCGAGCGTCTGTCGGCGCATGAATATCCGCGCGAAGTCGCCTTCATCGACCAGATGCCGCTGACAACATCGGGCAAAGTCATTCGCCGATTGTTGCGCGATCAGGGCTAGCTGAGCAAACCGCCGGTCGTGGGTTTCAGCGGATTATGGGTGAGGGCTGCGCTGTCTGCCTGATCAAGCGCAGGCGTGCCGGTAAAGGCCTTCCACAGGCCCTCGACAAAAGAGGGTTCCATATCTTGCAGAATGAAGACGATGCGCGTCTTGCGCTCATCATTGGGCCAGCGCTCGAGACTGACGGGCGGATGAAAGACATGCTGCACGCCATGAATCACGACAGGGCGATCGGGCTCATCATCTAGACCGATAATGCCTTTCACACGCAAAAGATGCGGCCCATGGGCTTGCCGTAAAAGATCAAGAAAGAGATCAAAGCCGCTTTTGGGCATGAGCGTGTCGCTCTCCAGACAAAAGGCGCGAATACGCGCATCATGCCGGTTCACATCATGCGGATCTTGTCCGTGCTCATGCTCATCATGGTGGTGGTGATGATCGTGCCCATGATCATGGCCGTGATGGTGATGATGGTCGTGACCATGCTCTTCAAAAGCTTCGGCATTGAGCCAGCGCTTTACATCCGGGATCTTTGTGAGCGGATCGAAGAGACCAAGATTAAGCAGGGCCTCCGCCGTCGCTTCACCCTTGGCAGCGTCCAGAATGGTCGCGCTGGGGTTGAGTGTATGAAGGCGTTGGCGCAATGCATCGGCGCGCCCTTCGCTTTCAGGCAAATCTGTTTTTGTGAGTACGATGCGGTCAGCAACAGCAGCCTGTTTGACGGCCTCTTCATGCGCGTCAAGCGTGGCTGATCCATTGACCGCATCGACCAAAGTCACGACGCCGTCGAGGCGAAAGCGCATCAACAGATAGGGGTGATACATGATCGTGTGCAACACGGGGGCGGGATCAGCCAAGCCCGTTGTTTCAATGACGACGCGATTGAAAGGCGTGATGCGGCCATTGTCGCGGCGCTTGAGCAGATCTTCCAGAGTGGTGATGAGATCGCCGCGAATCGTGCAGCACAAACAACCCGACGACATGAGCACCATATCGCCATCAGCCTGTTCGACGAGCAGATGATCAAGGCCAATCTCGCCAAATTCATTGATGATGACGACTGTGTCGGACAGCGCAGGGTCTTTGAGCAGGCGATTGAGAAGCGTGCTTTTGCCCGCGCCCAGAAAGCCGGTGATGACTGTCAGGGGAAAGGGCGGCGGGGGACGACGCGCGTCTTCATGGCTCACGACAAGATCCTTTAGCGCGCGGGCTTCTTGGGCTTGCCCTTGGGTTTGGCAGGCTTGCCCTTGCTGGCTTTGGCGGGTGCCGCCTTGGGCTTGCTTACCATAGCAGCTGTGGCGGCCGCACCAACAGCGGCTGCGACATAGGTGCTGCGCGCAGACAGCGAGGGTCCCATATAGCCGGGCGCGCGGCCGATATAGATTTCTTCAGGTTCAAAGGCAGGGCGCGTGCCCATCTGCGCTTGCAGAACGGCAACGCCGCTCGAGGGGCCGGAGCCTTGCGAGGAGAAGAAGGCGGGGCGCTCATTGTCCTGCGCCTGCCCCGCAACAGTTGCAAAATCATCCTCCGCGACGCGCTCGCGATTGGGACCGCAAACACGCGAGCGCATATTGGGTGGCGCACCTGCGACTGATGGCAGTGCATCAATCGTCGTGCGCCGCGCATAAGAGGCAAAGCCAGTATCGAGCAGGCTGGCAGCTTTCAGTGAGCGGGCCTTGGCATTGGGATAGCCCAGCACGACGGCGATCAGGCGGCGATTGCCGCGCGCTGCGCTGGCGACAACATTGAAGCCAGCGGGGCAGGTGAAGCCCGTCTTCATGCCATCAGCGCCGGGATAGCGCCCCAGAAGGCCATTATGAGTGGGGATGATCTGATCTTCGAGCCGCAGCGCGCCGATGCCAAAGAAGCCGCTATATTGGTCGAAATCGCGAAACAGCGCATAGCCGATCAAGGCCATGTCGCGCGCTGAGGAGAAGTGCTCGTCTGAGTGGAGGCCATTGGGATTGACGAAATGCGACTCGCGCATCCCAAGGCGCACAGCGGCCGCATTCATCATCGTGGCGAAATCTTCGACGCTGCCGCCAAGGCCTTCGGCGATGGTGATGGCAATGTCATTGGCCGATTTCACCATCAGCATTTTCAAGGCATTGCCGAGCGTGACCTCTGTGCCGGGCTTGAAGCCCATTTTGGAGGGGGGCGCCTTATTGGCGCGCGGGGACACGACGAGCGGGGTCTGCAGGGTCACACGGCCATCGCGCACCGCCTGCAGGGCCACATAGAGCGTTACCAGCTTGGTAAGGGAGGCAGGATACCAGCGCGCAGTGGCCTCTTGCTCACTGACCACGCGGCCCGTATCGGCTTCGATCACCACATAGGGCGTGGCCTGCGCAGGGGCTGCGGTCGCGGCCAAGGTGGCGAGGAAGACAGTGGCAACTGCCGCCAAAGCGTGAAGGCGCATAAGTCGATCCCGTTGCGCAAAGAGGACTGATGCGAGTCCTAGCCTTTTGATCCGCAAATGCAAAGCGGAGCTGTCACTCTCCGGGCGCGCGCGCTTCAATGGCGAGGGCATGAACGCCGCCGCGCAGATTTTCGGCCAAAATCTCATTGATCAGCCGGTGGCGGGCCAAGCGGGTCTTGCCCGCAAAGGCTTCTGACACCACTTTGACAGTGAAATGCGTTTCACTGGCCGACATCTGGCCCGGATGTCCCGAGCCTGGATGGCCGATATGCCCTGCATGCTGATGCGAGTCATCCACCACCTCAAGAGCGAGGGGGGAGAGGGCCGCTTGCAGCTTGCCGATCATATCATCGCGCGTACTCATCCGGTCTGCTCCTTGCAAAACTGCATCAACCTCATTGCCCTCGAGCTAGCCACGTTCAAATAGGAACGAGTGCCGCCTTGCGGAGCCCTGTGTACACCCATAATGTCTCGCCCATGAACCTCAATTCGCGCATTTTTGACCGTATCCGGACGAAGGCCAAGGAACAGCCGGCCCCGGCTGCGGAACATCCCCCTTGCGCCCATCCCGGCTGCGCGGCTGTGGGCGAGTTTCGCGCGCCTATGGGGCGGCTGCGCGAGGGGCAGTATTTCTGCTTCTGCCTGACCCATGTGCGCGAATACAACGCGACCTACAATTATTTCAACGGCATGAGCGATGCCGATGTGGCCCTCTACCAGAAGGAGGCGGTCATTGGTCACCGCCCGACCTGGACCATGGGGGTCAATCGGGCCGCGCGCGGCTTCCGGGAGGAGGGCGCCGAGCCGCAGGAAAGCGATCCTTTGGGCATGTTCCGCGCCCGCCAGCGTCGCCCCGCCGAGCCCAAAGGCCCCAAATATGGGCTGGCGGTCATGAAGGCCCTGACGACGCTGGGTTTGGACGACACAGCAGATGCGGAAGCCATCAAGAATCGCTACAAGGAATGGGTCAAGCGCCTGCATCCGGACGCCAATGCTGGCGACCGCTCGCGCGAAGACAAATTGCGCGAGATCATTCAGGCCTATAATTATCTACGTACCGCCAAGATCGTCTGATTGGCCTCAAACGAGACTTGGCAGCCCAGCCGGGGCGGACCGGTGAAGATGCCCGAAGGGTAGGTCCCAAGGGGCCACGAGTTTGCCCATCACGCGCGCGGATGGGTCTGGAGGAATGATGACTGCTTCGACCAACACGCCCGGCCTGCCCGACAAGAAAATTTCGGTTCGCGACGTCTTCAAGATCGATTCTGATCTGATGGTCCCTGCCTATTCGCAAACCAGCGAACATGTGCCGGATCTCGATCCTGATTATCTCTTCGACAAGCAGACGACGCTCGCCATTCTGGCCGGCTTTGCGCGCAATCGCCGCGTGATGGTCACGGGCTATCATGGCACCGGCAAGTCGACCCATATCGAACAAGTGGCCGCGCGCCTCAACTGGCCTTGCGTGCGCATCAATCTCGACAGCCATGTCTCGCGTATTGATCTTGTCGGCAAAGACGCGATCGTGCTGAAAGATGGCAAGCAGATCACCGAATTCCGCGACGGCATTTTGCCTTGGGCGCTGCAGAACAATATTGCACTGTGCTTTGACGAATATGATGCGGGCCGTCCTGATGTGATGTTTGTCATTCAGCGCGTGCTGGAAGTGGCTGGCCGCTTGACGCTGCTCGATCAGAACCGCGTCATTCGCCCTCATCCCGCCTTCCGTTTGTTCGCGACCGCCAATACGGTTGGCCTTGGCGATACATCGGGCCTCTATCACGGCACGCAGCAGATCAATCAGGGCCAGATGGATCGTTGGTCCATCGTGACGACGCTGAACTATCTGCCGCATGACAATGAGGTCGATATCGTTCTGGCAAAGTCGCCCCATTATCAAAAGCAGAAAGATGGTCGCGACATCGTCAGCAAGATGGTGCGTGTGGCTGATCTGACGCGCAATGCTTTCATGTCGGATGATCTGTCGACCGTCATGAGCCCGCGCAGTGTCATCACCTGGGCCGAGAATGCCGAGATCTTCCAGGATATCGGTTTTGCTTTCCGCCTCACCTTCCTCAACAAATGCGATGAGCTTGAGCGTCCGCTGGTGGCGGAATTCTATCAGCGCAGCTTTGGCGAAGAATTGCCTGAGAGCGCGGTGAACGTCGCATTGTCGTGAGATCATGAGTTCGAACCGCAAGGCCGCACAAAAAGGCGAAGCGCCACAGGAACCCTTCAAGCGGGCCGTTGTCGGCTGCTTGCGGGCGATGTCGCAGAACACCGATCTTGAGGTGACTTTCGCCTCTGAGCGGCCTTCGCTCATTGGTGCGGGCGAGGGTGCCAAGGCACGTTTGCCTGAGCCTGCGCGCAAGCTCTCGCCGCGTGAGGCTGCGATTGTGCGCGGCCATGCCGATTCCATGGCGCTGCGCCTTGCCTGTCACGATGCCAATGTGCACAAGCGCCTCACGCCCAAGGGCCAAGAGGCCCGTGCGATCTTTGATGCGGTTGAGCAAGCGCGCGTGGAATCGATTGGCGCGCGCCGTATGCAGGGTGTTGCGACCAATCTCGCGGCCATGTTGGAGGATCGCTATCATCGCGGCGCTTATGGCGAAGTGACGGATCGTGCTGATGCACCGCTCGAAGATGCGGTGGCCATGATGGTGCGCGAGCGTCTCAGCGGTATGAAGCCGCCGGAGGCGGGCCAGAAGATCGTTGATGTGTGGCGTCCGATCATTGAAAGCCGCGCGGGCAAAGAGCTCGACCGTCTGGGCGAGTCCATCGAAGATCAGCGTGATTTTGGCAAAGCCATTCACAAATTGCTCCAGTCGCTGGAGATGATGGACGAGGAGGCCCTCGACCATGATGACACGGGCGATGAGGCGGGCGACGAAGAGCCTAACGATCAAGAACAAGAGTCAGAAGGCGACAGCGAGGAGAGCGACAGCGGTCAGGCTGTCGAGATGGACAGCGCTGAAGGCTCTGACGAAGAGATGCAAGACGGTGAGATGGATGCGGCAGACGCACCCGCCGGTGACTTCCCTGAAGAGGCTGAGGACGGCGATGCCGATGAAGCCTCTGAGAGCAAGCGCCCGCCCATGCAAGCGCCCGCAGAGATGCGCGGGCCTGACTACAAAGCCTTCACCAACAAGTTTGATGAAGTCGTTCTGGCCGATGAATTGTGCGAGCCTGAAGAGCTGGAGCGTCTGCGCGCTTATCTCGACAAGCAATTGTCGAATATGTCGAGCATTGTCGCGCGTCTGGCCAATCGCTTGCAGCGTCGTCTCATGGCGCAACAAAATCGCTCATGGGAGTTTGATCTGGAAGAGGGGATGCTGGATCCCGCGCGCCTGTCGCGCATTGTGATTGATCCCCAGCAGCCGCTCTCGTTCAAGCGCGAGAAAGATACCAATTTCCGCGACACGGTCGTGACCTTGCTGCTCGACAATTCAGGCTCGATGCGCGGTCGTCCCATTACGGTGGCGGCGAGCTGCGCTGATATTCTGGCGCGCACGCTCGAGCGTTGCGGTGTGAAGGTCGAGATCCTCGGCTTCACCACGCGCGCCTGGAAGGGCGGCCAATCACGCGAGGCTTGGTTGCAAGCGGGCAAGCCCGCAACGCCGGGCCGTCTCAATGATCTGCGTCACATCGTCTACAAACAGGCTGATGCGCCGTGGCGTCGTGCGCGCCGCAATCTCGGCTTGATGATGCGCGAAGGTTTGCTCAAGGAGAATATCGACGGCGAGGCGCTCGATTGGGCGCATCAGCGTTTGCTCGGTCGCCCTGAGCAGCGCCGCATCTTGATGATGATCTCCGATGGCGCGCCGGTGGATGATTCCACTTTGTCGGTCAATCCGGGCAATTATCTGGAGAAGCATCTGCGCCGCATCATCGAAGAGATCGAGACGCGCTCGCCGGTGGAGCTTATCGCCATTGGCATCGGCCATGATGTGACGCGCTATTATCGCCGCGCCGTCACGATTGTGGATGCTGAAGAGCTGGGCGGCGCCATGACCGAAAAGCTCGCCGAATTGTTCGATGAGACGCCCGCCAAAGTGGCGATCAATCCGCGCAAATTCGCCTCGGCCACCCGCGTGGCCTCACGACCGGTGAAGGTCACGGCCTGAGCGGCCTCTTGCCACAATCTGCCCAAACGAAAACGGCCCGCTGAAAAGCGGGCCGTTTGTATCTCTAGCTGAGTGGCAGACGCTTTACGCGGTTGCCTGCTTCTTGATGATTTCGCGCTTGATCACGAGTGCGCCCTGCGACAGCTCCTCGTCATGGGCCTTCAGCAAGAAAGCATCAAGGCCACCGCGATGCTCGACCGAGCGCAGGGCAGCGGCTGCGATGCGCAGGCGCACGGGGCGCTGCAGAGCATCGGAGATCAGCGTGACATTGCACAGATTGGGCAGGAACCGCGTGCGGGTCTTGCGGTTCGAATGGCTGACAAGATTGCCGGCCTGGACGGCTTTGCCGGTCAGCTCGCAACGGCGGGACATGGCACGCTTCCTTTCAAACTCATTGCGGTGAACCTTGGAGGCAACCGCCCGGACGAGCCGGAGAACTGGGTTTACGATGGGATCCGGGACCGGACGCGCCCGCTTGGGGCCTGCATCGCAGGTCCGCACGGATCCAACCGCATGGGTGAATTGATCGCGGGTGTATAGTGGACAGCCCCCCGCCCGTCAAGCGAAAGGCCATTCTATCGGGCTTTTTCGACCGCGCCACGAAAGCGACGGATTCACAAGCACTATGGTGGAGAGTAGAAGCGCTGATGATGCATGAGCGGGCCTGATTCGATGCACTTTTCCTGGCAGCAGCGCAGAACTTCCCCCTCCGTGTGGGCGCAAGCCCTCCTGGTGGGCGCAGCTATGGGTCTTCTGGTCCCGCAGGCTCAGGCACAAGACGCTGTTCGGGCAAGATATTCTGTCAAATTGATCGGGCTGGCTTTGGGCTCGGCCACGCTCAATGGGACCTTTGACCCGGCCGCCTATCAGGTGGAGGCCACCGCGCGGCTCGCGGGCGTGGCCACGATGGTGTCGAACTCCAAGGGGGCTGCAACCTCCTCGGGCACCTTCCTGCAGGGCAGGGTGGCTCCCAATGCCTATGCGACCACCGCCGCCAACTCCACCACCACCCGCACCATCCGTATGGCCCTGCAGCAGGGCAATGTGACGGCCTCCGAGATCATGCCTCCCTTTGAGGAGCTGCCCGGGCGGGTGCCTGTGCTGGATATGCACAAGCAGAAGATCATCGATCCCTTAAGCGCGCTTGTCATGCCGGTTCCCGGCTCCGAGCCCGTCATGGGGCCAGCGGCCTGCAATCGTACCCTGCCGATCTATGACGGCTGGGCGCGGTTCAATCTGAACCTGTCCTTTGT
The DNA here is from genome assembly GCA_947454485.1 of Beijerinckiaceae bacterium. Classification (GTDB taxonomy): domain Bacteria; phylum Pseudomonadota; class Alphaproteobacteria; order Rhizobiales; family Beijerinckiaceae; genus Terripilifer. Next base: position 157,248 of record CANGJJ010000002.1, on the reverse strand, counting down.
GGGCATGCGTCAGGTGAAGTCGAAGGGCTATGAAGGGCCGGTGGCGGTCTGCAATGCCCGCTATATACCGGTCGCTGGCCATCGCCCCGACCGCGCCTCGACCAAATTCATGGAAAACAATCGCCAGATGGAAGTCTGGCTGGCACCGGTGGGCGAGAGCCGCATCACCGTGCCCTTCCGCATCTCCGTGGCAACCATGATTGGCACGACTGTGATCGAGGCGACCGACTTTGAAGCCTCTGCCGGCAAGCGCGCCTCGCGCTGACCTGTCCCGAACTGGGACTCGGCCTTTACCATAAAGCTCCCACGCGCCCCGATCAGGGCGCGTTTTTTTATAGCCGCTTGTGGTGTCAGGGGGCCTGAGGCCCCATATCTGACGTGAACAGGAGGGGAATGGCCGGTTCCGTCTGATTCGTCGCCGATTCGTTCAGCCTTCGTGCCAAGCGTTAACGCGAGCGGTGAAAACAGTGCGTTGACAAGAGTGCGCAGGTGAGTCCCTGCCAAGGCTCGCGCGCAGCCGCTCAAAAAACACGCGCTGGAGTTGCCAAACGCAAGCTGTAGGTCTCAAGCGCTGATAAGGACCATATGTTGTCGTGAACAAACAGGCATTCGCGCCGAGTCTGCGATTCGGGCGCGATTCGTTCCCACCCCGTTCGAAGTGTGAACGAAGACTCGACGAGTTGTGCCATTTCGGGCAAGCGAGAGTGGTGGATCTTTGATCGATCCCCCTGAAGGCTGGGTGTGATGAATCTTGTCGTTCCGGCGTCTCAAGGCAAACCTGCGGGTGAACGCGCGCGGGGTGTGACGGCTGTGCTGGGTCCCACCAATACAGGCAAGACGCATCTGACGATTGAGCGGATGTTGCAATATCCCACCGGCATCATCGGTTTGCCGCTGCGTTTGTTGGCGCGCGAAGTTTACAACAAGGTCGTGGAGAAAGTCGGCGAAGCCTCTGTTGCGCTGATCACGGGCGAAGAAAAAATCAAACCGCGCAACCCGCGTTATTGGATCTCGACCGTTGAAGCGATGCCGCGCGATCTGTCGGTTGATTTTGTCGCAGTGGATGAAATTCAACTCGCGACCGATCTTGATCGCGGTCATGTCTTTACCGACCGTTTGCTCAATCGTCGTGGACGTGAAGAGACATGGTTGATTGGTGCTTCAACCGTGCAGCCTTTGATTGAAAAGCTGCTGCCGGGCGTGCCCATTGTGACGCGTCCGCGTTTGTCCACTTTGGTCTTTGCAGGCGAGCGCAAACTCTCTCGCCTGCCGCCGCGCACAGCGATTGTGGCTTTTTCTGCTGAAGAAGTTTACGCCATCGCCGAATTGTTGCGTCGTCAACGCGGCGGTGCAGCTGTTGTGCTGGGAGCCTTGAGCCCGCGCACACGCAATGCGCAAGTTGCGCTCTATCAATCAGGCGAAGTGGATTACATTGTTGCAACCGATGCGATTGGCATGGGTCTTAATCTTGATGTCGATCACATTGCATTTGCCGGTGATCGCAAATTCGATGGTTGGCAATATCGTCGTTTGACGCCAGCTGAATTTGGACAGATCGCAGGTCGCGCTGGTCGTCATGTGAAAGATGGCTCCTTCGGCACGACGGGTCGTTGTCCTGCCTTTGATGAAGAGCTGGTGGAATCGCTCGAGCAACATCGTTTTGATCCGATGCCGATGTTGCAGTGGCGAAACTCTGCGCTTGATTTTGAATCGGTCGAGCGCTTGCAAGCCTCGCTGGATGTCTTGCCCAGTGAGCAGGGTCTCACGCGCGCGCCGCAGGGCGAAGACATTATGGTGCTCGATATAGCGGCGCGCGATCCTGATGTGCTGCGTCAGACCAAAACGAAGGCTGATGTGCAGCGCCTTTGGGAAGTCTGTCAGGTCCCCGATTATCGCAAGGCTTCACCCGCCGCCCATGCGGAACTGGTGCTGACCCTGTTCCGTTACGTGGTGCGGGCCGGGCGGGTGCCTGACGAGTGGTTTATGAAGCACTTGTCCATGTTTGACCGGACCGATGGCGACATTGATACGCTCTCGGCCCGTATTGCCCAGGTGCGGACCTTCAACTTCATCGCCAACCGCCCCGACTGGTTGGGTGATCCTGAGCATTGGCAGGGCGTCACGCGTCAGGTAGAGGACAGTCTGTCCGATGCGCTCCATGAGCGGCTCGCCCAAAGATTTGTTGATCGACGCACGAGCATGCTCATGCGTCGCCTGAGAGAGAATGCAATGCTTGAAGCGGAAATCACCGGGTCCGGCGACGTGATTGTCGAGGGCGAGCATATTGGCAACCTGCATGGGTTCCGCTTCACGCCAGACCCGCAAGCGGCGGGCGAGGTCGTGCGCACCTTGAACGCGGCTGCGCTGAAGGCGCTGGCCAGCGAGATCGAGAGCCGCGCCCAGCGTGTCCATGAGGCCGTGGACGAGGCCTTTGTTCTGGCTAATGACGGCGTCATCCGCTGGCTGGGCGAGCCGGTCGGCAAGCTGACCTCGGGCGATCATGTCCTTGTGCCGCGCGTGCGGGTTCTGGCTGATGAGCAGCTGACGGGCGCTGCCCTTGAGATGGTGCAGCGTCGCATCGACCTGTGGGTCGGGCAGCATATCAAGAAGCTTCTGGCTGGCTTGGCCGAGCTTGAGGCGGGCGAGGGGCTTGAGGGCATCGCGCGCGGCGTCGCCTTCCAGCTCGCAGAATCGTTGGGCGTGCTGGAGCGCGCCCGTGTCGCCAATGAAACCAAGTCGATGGACCAGAATGCCCGCGCTGTGCTGCGCAAGCTGGGCGTGCGCTTTGGCGCCTATCACCTTTATCTGCCCGCTTTGCTGAAGCCTGCCCCGCGGTCTCTGGCAGCCCAGCTCTGGGCCTTGAAGCATGGCGGCATTGAAGGTGTGAAGGGTCTCGACGAAGTGGCCCATCTGGCCTCTTCGGGCCGCACCTCTTTTGCCTCTGATGCTGAAGTGCCCAAGGGGCTGTATCTGGCCGCTGGCTTCCGCGTCTGCGGCGAGCGCGCGGTGCGCGTTGATATTCTGGAGCGTCTGGCTGACCTCATCCGTCCGGCGATTGCCTATCGCCCCGGCCTCACGGTGGGCGAGCCCCCGGCCGGCACGGCCGATGGCGATGGCTTTGTGGTGACGGTGGCCATGACCTCGCTGGCAGGCTGTTCGGGCGAGGCTTTTGCCTCAATCTTGAAGTCGCTCGGCTATCAGGTCGAGAGCCGCAAGGGTCCGGCCATCACCCAGCCCATTCTGAAGCCCGCCGCCACCGCGCCGATCTCTGCCCCCAAGGCTGAAGACGGCGAGGAGGCTGCTGCCTCCGCCGCTGAGGCGGAGGAGACCAGCGCCGCTGCTGAAGAGGCGCAGGCTGCGCCCGTGGAAGCTGCCCCCGTCGAGACCGCGCCTGAGCCCGTGGCTGAGGCGGCTGAGCCTGCTGTTGAGGCTGAGGTCAGCGCAGAGGTCGCCGAGGGTGCAGAAGGCGCTGAGACGCCGGCTGAAGATTTGATGATTGATGTTTGGCGTCCGGGCCGTCGTCCTTTCGAGGGTCGCCGTCCGCAGAACCAGCAGCGTGGGCGTGGTCCGCGTCGTGACCAGCCGCAAGGAGCTCAGCCTGCAGCAGAGGGCCAGCCCGCCGCTGAGCGTCAGCCCCAGCAACCGCGCCGCGACAAGACCCGCTTTGAGGGTTTTCAAGGCAAGCGCGATCACAAGCAGGGCGAGCGTCCGCGCGGCGATCGTTCGGGCAAGGGTGGCCGCCCCGACCGCAACAACAACCGGGGTGATCGCACCTTTGCCTCAAGCGAGCGCCCGCAGCGTGAGCGCGCGCCAGACCCCAATTCGCCCTTCGCCAAGCTTTTGGCTCTCAAGGAAAATCTTGAGAAAAAGAAGGACTGACGCGTGGCGGAAGCCGGATCTGAGGCGCCTCGACAGCGGCTTGATAAATGGATCTGGTTTGCCCGCGTCGTCAAAACGCGCAGTCTCGCAGCCGCCCTCGTCGAGGCGGGCCATGTGCGGTTGAATGGGGTGAAGACCACCTCGCCGGCCAAAGCCCTGCGGCTGGGTGATGTGCTCACCATTGCGCTGGAGCGCCGGGTGCTGGTGCTCAAAGTCCGCGATATGGGCGAGCGCCGTGGTCCCTATGAACAGGCGCGCGAACTTTACGAAGAGCTGGGCGACCAGGCGGGGTCGTAACGCTCTGGAGTCTTGCGCAAGCGCGGCAAAGCCGCTAGCAACGGCCTATGCCAAGGCGGGTGTAAGTCCCGCAAGGAGTAGCGGGAATGACCTACGTCGTCGTCGAGAACTGCATCAAGTGCAAATATATGGATTGCGTGGAAGTCTGTCCGGTGGACTGCTTCTATGAGGGCGAGAATATGCTCGTCATCCATCCTGATGAATGTATCGATTGCGGCGTCTGCGAACCCGAATGCCCGGCCGAGGCGATCAAGCCCGACACCGAGCCGGGCCTTGAGAAATGGCTGACCTTGAATGTCGATATGGCCAAGACCTGGCCAAATGTGACGGTCAAGCGCGACCCACTGCCCGAGGCCAAGGAGTTCGACGGCAAGCCCGGCAAGTTCGACGCCTATTTCTCGGCCAATCCGGGCGAAGGCGACTGACACAAAGCAGTCGCAAAAAGGAAGAAAGCTAAGCAAAATCAATTATCAGTGCGGGGTTAACCCTCGCGCTGGGTGCTGGCGTTTGCGCAGCGCACCCACTTTGAAAGCGACCAATTTTGTGATATACGTTTGTTTAACAGTCGATCTTGGCAATGGCTTGGTCACCGGTAGTCCCTGAACGCGGTGCCAGATGCCTTTTTTCCCCAGCGGCCCGGTTCCCCTCGAGGGGCCGAGGCTTTTTTTGCGGGGGCTAGCTTAAGATCCTGATCGACTGAAGGAGACTGCCGAGCGCGTATGGTTCGCAGAAATGTCTCCGATCCGCCCACCGGAGGGTGCGCGGCAGCCGGTCCCGTCTCCAAAGCGGGATGACAGAGGAGTACCGAGTATGCCTTCGTCCAAGAAGACGACGCGTGCAGTCACCAAGCCCGCCAGCCCCGCCAAGGGCAAGGCCGCCAGTGCCGCCGCCACGAAAACCAAGGCTCCCGGAAAAACCGCTGCTGTCGCGAAAACTGCCGCCAAGACTGTGAAAACCGAGGCCCCCAAGGCCAAGGCGCCCGCCAAAGCGGTTGCGCCGGTCAAGGCCGCGTCCAAGCCTGCGTCAAAACCCGCCTCGAAGGATGTGAAGGCAGCTGCCAAGAAAGCTGCCGTGGCAGCGCCAGCGTCCAAAAAGGCCGAGGTGAAGAAGGCTGATGTTAAGAAGTCGGATGCCAAGAAGCCGGATCTGAAAAAGGCTGAAGCCAAGGCGCCCGCCAAGGTTGAGGCCAAGAAGACCGCATCCTCCAAGACGCCAGCTCCTGCCGCTACCAAGGCGGCTGCGGGCGGCAAAGCAACATCCCCGGCGACGAAGCCGGGCCAGAAAATTCCTCCGACCACTGTTGGGCCTGTGACACAGAAGAAAGTAACTGACATGGCGGCCGCAAAGCCTGCGGCCAAAGCCGGTCCTGCGACTGCCAAGACGACTGCTCCTGCCAAATCCGCTGCGGCCAAGACGCCTGCAGCCAAAGCTCCGGTTGCCAAAACAGCTTCCGCCAAAACAGCGCCCGCAAAGGCCGCGCCCGCAAAGGCGCCCGCTGCCAAGGTGGAGGCCAAGCCTGCCGCCAAGGCGGCTGCGCCTGCGGCCAAGCCCTCTGCTGCGCCTGCCAAGGCAACAGCTCCGGCCGCCAAGCCCGCACCCGCTGCGTCCAAGCCTGCTGCGCCTGCCGCCAAGGCTCCTGCTGCATCTACCAAGCCTGTGGCACCTGTTGCCCCCAAGGCGGCCCCTGCGGCTGCCAAGCCGGCTGCGCCTGCGGCACCTGCGCCAGCTCCTGCTGCCCCGGCCCCTGCTCAGGCCCCGATGGGTGGCTCGCGTCCGCCCTTTGGTCGTCCCATGTTCACCCGCTCAGCTCCTATGGGCGCGGCTCCAGCTGTGCCTGCCGCTCCGGCCGTTCCGGCCAAGCCGCAGCCCAAGATCACGGCTGCCAAGACGGGCTTCAAGGCTGGCGAATATATCGTCTATCCCGCCCATGGCGTTGGTCAGATCACCTCGATCGACGAGCAAGAGGTCGCTGGCTTCAAGCTCGAGCTCTTCGTGATCTCTTTCGCCAAGGACAAGATGACGCTGAAGGTGCCGCTGCCCAAAGTCGTGGCTGGCGCGATCCGCAAATTGGCCGAGCCGCAAGTCGTGCAGAAGGCGCTCGACACGCTCACCGGTCGTGCGCGTATCAAGCGCACCATGTGGTCGCGTCGTGCGCAGGAATATGAAGCGAAGATCAACTCAGGTGATCTGGGCGCGATTGCCGAAGTCGTGCGCGATCTTTATCGCTCCGAGGCACAGCCTGAGCAGTCCTATTCCGAGCGTCAGCTTTATGAATCGGCGCTCGACCGTATGGCGCGTGAAATTGCTGCCGTGCAGAAGCTGACCGAGACGGAATCGCTCAAGCTCATCGAGAGCATGTTGCAGAAGGGCCCCAAGCGCGGCCCGAAGACTGAGGTTGTCGCCGAAGACGGTGAAGCTGATGCCGATACTGATGACACTCCAGATGGTGACATCGAAGAGGCCGCATAAGGTTTTTCGCGCAATGCGCGGAGATTGCGAAAGGCACAGCTTCGGCTGTGCCTTTTTTGTTTGTGCGGCGCGAAGCCCTTCTCCCAGAGGGAGAAGGTGCCCGCGGATGCGGGCGGATGAGGGGATCGGGATTTGTTCAAAGAGGCACAGAGTTTGGTGCCTTCTCTTGCGAGATGCGATCCCCTCCTCAGTCAGCATCCGCTGACAGCTCCTCCCATTGGGAGGAGCGGGAGCCTCTTCTTTTTATTGAGAGCAAACTCCTTCTCCCAGAGTGAGAAGGACTAACCCCTTACGCCACCGCAGCTATTTCTTCAGGATGGCGCTCATTCAAAGCGCGGCGCAATTTCTCCAAGGCGCGGTTTTCGATCTGGCGTACGCGTTCTTTGGAAATGCCGAGTGTCACGCCCAATGCTTCGAGTGTTGCGGTTTCATCGGCCAAGCGGCGCTCGCGCAAGATACGCAATTCGCGCTCCGACAAAACGGTGAGTGCATCGCGCAACCAATCCATGCGGCGTAGGGAATCGATGGAGTCACTGACGAGTTCATCGGGCAGTGGTTGATTATCGACCAGAAATTCCACGCGCTCGCTGGGATCGGATGTGTCATGCGAGGCGAGTGGCGCATTGAGCGAGACATCAGGCCCCGATAGGCGCGTATCCATCAATTCTACATCAGCGGTCGACACGCCGATGGCACTGGCGATGGTGGCAAACAGAGTACCATCTGCCGTGCTGCGACCATCACGCGAGAGCTTGGCGCGCAAGCGGCGCAGATTGAAGAAGAGCGCTTTCTGCGCCGAGCTTGTGCCGCCGCGCACGATGGACCAGTTGCGCAAGATATAATCTTGCATGGAGGCGCGGATCCACCAAGTGGCATAGGTTGAGAAACGCACATCGCGCTCGGGCTCAAAACGAGCTGCAGCTTCCAGCAAGCCGACATGGCCTTCTTGAATGAGATCAGCCAAAGGCAGGCCATAATGGCGAAAGCGCGAGGCGAGCGCGATCACAAGGCGCATATGCGCATGGGCGAGGCGATGCAGCGCCCGCTCATCCTGCGCCTGCCGCCATTGCACAGCCAATTGGCGCTCTTCTTCTCGTTCCAGAAAAGGGGCCGCCATAGCCGCATTGACGAACTGTCGGCGGACACCAGCCAATTGCGCCATTTGCCACTCCCGCTCACTGCCGTTGGTCTACGGCCCAGATGGCAGGCGGATCAGTCCGACAGCCTCGACCAGCACAGACAAGCAACGAACCAACCAGTTGATCGGTTCCGCCAGCGCTGGAGCAGCTCTGCGGGAGATTATTCGGTGATGATTTTATAACGCTCGCCAGCCTTTATCGGGCCGGGGCGGTCGAGACCATTGAGCAGCAAGAACCACTCAAGTGGACGGTCGCTGAGTGCCATGCGACCCGCGAGGGTCTGCACCGTATCGCTCTCGCTGGCGCGCACGATCTGCAGGCGCAAAGGCGTCACGCGGCCGGCCTCGTCATTGGAGAGGCGACGGAAGCTTTGCAAACTCTCTTTGAATTTTTGGTCGCTGCGCTCGCTGAGTTGCGTCGTTGCAAAGATGAGACGATAGACATCACTGCCAAGGCGCACAACGCCAACACGGAACTGCCATTCACCTGCTTTGGCAAGAGCGGTGGCTGCTGGCAGGCCATTGACGGTCAAACTTTGGATCGTGTCTTTCTGCAGGCCTTCAATCCAGCCTGAGGCGAGATAGGTCTCAAGGCTCGTCTCAGACGAGACCGTCACACTATCCAGACGCAGGGCCTCTGCACCACCTGCAATGACACCGAGCACGGCTTGCGATGTATTCTCGAGCATGAAGCCATCGGGCGCGAGAAAACCAAAGCCAAGGCGGGGATGGGCATAGCGACGCCCGCGCACAACGCCTTCAGAGGTGGCATCGCCAAATTCATTATTGTCGATCGCTGAGAGATAATCATCGCGCGCCGCCTCGCCGATACCCGGTGCGCTGATCGCGCGCGCTGTGCTGATCGCACGATTGACACGCTCAGGTGTTGAGGGATGCGAGGACATCTCTTGTGCCTGCGCGCGTTGATTGAACAGCGAGGCGCGCAAAGCCGACGAGCGACCCAGCGCTGCCAGAAAGCGCGAGGCGCCATAAGGGTCATAGCCAGCCTTGGCAATCATCGTAATGCCCAGACGGTCCGCTTCGAATTCTTGTTGGCGCGAGAAATTGGCAAGCGAGGCGATGCCGCGCGCTTGCACCTGCGTGCCGCGATCTTTTTGCAAAACATCGGCGACACGACTGATGAGCTGCTGATCTTTTTCAAGTTCGGCGCGCGCACCTGCATGGCCTGCAGTGATATGGGCCAGCTCATGCGCCATCACGGCGGCCAGTTCTGCTGAATCATTGGCCAGTGCCAACATGCCGCGCGTCACATAGACATTGCCATTGGGCAAAGCGAAAGCATTCACCACGGGCGTGTTGAGAATGGTGACGCGATAGGTCTCGCCGGGGCGCTCACTCACAGCTGCAAGGCGCGCAAGAATATTGTTCAGATAGCGCTCGGTTGCATAAGCGCGATATTCACCGCCGAACATATCGACGAGGCGTTTGTGCTGCGAACTCTCAGGCGTCTCAACGCCTGTGATGCGCGGTGCGCCGGGCGGCAAGGGCGGCGCGTCATTGGCAGGCTTGCCGAATGGATCGAGCGAGGCGCAAGCGGCTAGATTGAGCGCGATGAGGCTGGCGGCTGCAAACCGCGCCCACCGTCTCATCACATCTCCGCTCTGCCACTCGAAAACAGTTACGCTCATGCCACGCCCGCTCCGCCAGCCTTTACGGCTGGATACTGAGCCCAGATTTAGGCGAAACCGCCTTGCCTGCGCCAGTTATTTCGACGGCCTCGGGATCATGCAGCATCATTTGCGGCCCGGTGCGGCTTTCGAGTAACCCGCGAATACGCAGTATTTTGCCTGTTAAATCTGAAAGATTTACCCCAGCTGCGCCAAAGCTGGTTTGTTGTTTGCGCAAGAGCACGGCAGAAAAATCCATCGCGCGGCGGCGACCGAAATTGACATAGAGCCTTGTGCGTCCCTCGCCCGTCCCCTCCACACGACCCTCGATGATGACGCTGCGTCCAACTTGGGTGAGCAGCAGAGTGCGATTGTCAGCGGGCAGGACTTTGAGATCAGGGTCGCGCCACAGGCCAAGCTCGGCTTTGCGCGCGCCCTCTTCAAGCTGCAACAGATCGCCAAGACAGGGACGCGCCAGAGGGTCGATGGCAACGCGCACCAGGCCCGCATCGACCAAAGCCTCCGCCACGGACATCCATTGGCCATCACGGCCCGCCGCATAAAGGCGCACCGGCCAGCGGTTCCAGCGGTCGGCTTGCGGGCTCAGCCATTGCGCGCGCAAGGAGACGCCCCTGAGCCAGTTGGAGAGTTGCGCTTGTGCCTGCTGCGGACGGTTGGGCTCTGCTTGCGTTAAGGGGGGCGGCTCGATGCCGGCCAGTCGCAGACGCCGGCCATCGCGCAGGGTGACTTCGAGCCGCTCATCCACGGCGGCAAGGTCGAGAGGTTCGGGCTGGGGCATGCCGCAAGAGGCCCGCGCGACGGCGGGGCCAAGGCTAAAGCAAAGGAGGACTAAACAGAGGTGGCGCATGAAAAGACTGGGTTGCAACAGGCCCATGCTAGACTGATCTGAGCAGTGAGACGAGGAGCACCGGCCCGCCATGGATCAAATCTGTATCGTTATGACCACCGCCTCGGCACCCGAGACCGTGCAGCGGCTGATTGATCATGCCCTGGCGCAGAAGCTGGCCGCCTGTGTGCAGGTCCTGCCCATCGAGAGCCATTATCACTGGCAGGGGCAGATCGTGCACGATGAAGAGAAGTTATTGTTATTTAAAGCAAAAACCTCTGATTATCCGGCATTGGAAGAGCTGCTGCGCGCCCATCACGACTATGAGCTGCCTGAGATTTTGCAGGTGCCGGTGAGCGCGGGCCATCCGGCCTATCTTGCTTGGGTCAGTGCCTCGACCCGTTAGGAGCCGAGCGGGCCGTTTAAAAGCCAGCGATGGCCAAAAGGATCGCGCAGGATCGCAAAGCGGGTGCCCCAGAATGTATGGGTGGGCTGCGCCTCGGCTTTTGCGCCAAGGCTGGTGGCGCGGGCAAAGACCTCATCGACCTCAGACCCCTTGTCGAATTCCAGACTGACCGAGGCCGGGGCGGCATCGCCAGGCAGGGGCGGGCGCGTATTGCCAAGGCCGAGTTCTGGAAAGATATCCGCCACCATGACGGAGCCGCCATTGATCTCAAGCTCGCAATGGGCAATCCGCAGGCCATCGAGGGAGGGCATCAAAGCCTTCTGCCGTGCGCCAAAGGCCGCCGTGTAAAAGGCAATTGCCGCTGCAGCGGGCGTGGCCGTCAGATAGGGGGCAACACGCGGGCGCTCGGCCATGGCAGCGTCTCCAAACAGGGGGCCGCAGAGGCGCGGCCAGTTAGAGACTTGATTTGTCAGGGCAGGGCCGCAGAAAGGCAAGTGCCACTTTATTCCGGCGCGGGATGCAGGTAAGACGGGGCCACAAATTTCACAAAGAGCCGCTCAAGCGGCAGTGGGACATTGAGCCATGGCGCCACGCACACTCTATGACAAGATCTGGGATGACCACATCGTTGACGTCCAGCCGGACGGCACGGGCCTTTTGTATATTGATCGCCATCTCGTTCATGAGGTGACGTCACCGCAGGCTTTCGAAGGTCTTCGCCTGTCGGGTCGCAAAGTGCGCTCGCCCGAGCGCACCCTGCTTGTCGTGGATCACAATGTGCCCACGACCGATCGCTCGCAGCCGATTGAAGATCCTGAGAGCAAGGCGCAGATCGAATATCTGGCCGACAATGCCAAATATTTCGGCCTTGAATATTACAACGAGCACGATGTGCGTCAGGGCGTCGTTCACATCATCGGACCGGAGCAGGGCTTCACTTTGCCTGGCACGACGATTGTGTGCGGCGACAGCCACACGGCAACTCATGGCGCGTTCGGCGCGCTCGCGCATGGCATCGGCACCTCTGAGGTCGAGCATGTGCTCGCTACGCAGACGCTGATCCAGAACAAGTCGAAGAATATGCGCGTGACCGTTGACGGGAAGATCCCGCCCGGCGTCACCGCGAAGGACATTGTGCTCGCGATCATCGGCAAGATCGGCACCGCTGGCGGCACGGGCTGCGTCATCGAATATGATGGCGAAGCAATCCGCGAATTGTCGATGGAAGGCCGTATGACGGTCTGCAATATGTCGATTGAAGCTGGCGCGCGCGCGGGTCTCATCGCGCCCGACGAGAAGACATTCGAATATCTGAAGGGTCGTCCCAAGTCGCCGAAGGGCGCGCAGTGGGAGCAAGCGGTTGCCTATTGGCGCACGCTGCACAGTGATCCGGGGGCCAAGTTCGACATTGAGATCAAGCTCGATGCGGCCAGCCTGCCGCCGCTGATCACTTGGGGCACCAGCCCTGAAGATGTCATCACCATCGATGGCACTGTGCCGCATGTGGAAGATGGCGCGAGCGAGCAGAAGCGTGCTTCGATCAAGCGCGCGCTTGACTATATGGGCCTGAAGGGCGGCGAGAAGATCACTGATCTGCCGATCCAGCGCGCCTTTATTGGTTCATGCACCAATGGTCGTATCGAAGATCTGCGCGCTGCGGCTGATGTCGCCAAGGGCCGCAAAGTGGCTGCTGGCGTCAATGCGCTGGTTGTGCCGGGTTCGGGTCTTGTGAAGGAACAGGCGGAAGCTGAAGGCCTCGACAAGATCTTCATCGAAGCAGGCTTTGAATGGCGTGAGCCGGGCTGCTCGATGTGCCTTGCGATGAATCCCGACAAGCTTGCGCCGGGTGAGCGTTGCGCTTCGACCTCGAACCGCAACTTCGAAGGCCGTCAGGGCTTCCGTGGCCGCACGCATCTCGTGTCGCCCGCTATGGCAGCAGCCGCTGCTATTGCTGGTCGCTTCGTTGATGTGCGCACGATGAAATAAGCTCGCCGGTTCGGCGCATAAGAGGCAAGACCGATGGATAGTTTTACCAAGCTCACCGGCGTCGCGGCTCCCTTGAAGATCCGCAACATCGACACCGACATGATTATCCCGAAGCAGTATCTCAAGACCATTAAGCGGACGGGTCTTGGCACGGGTCTGTTTTCGGAGCTGCGCTACAATGAGGACGGTTCGGACAATCCCGATTTCGTGCTCAATCAGCCTGCTTACAAGAATACGAAGATCCTCGTGGCCGAAGACAATTTCGGTTGCGGCTCTTCGCGTGAACATGCGCCTTGGGCGCTGATGGACTACGGCATCCGCTGCATCATCTCGACCAGCTTCGCCGATATTTTCTATAACAACTGCTTCCAGAATGGCGTGCTGCCGATCCGCGTCTCGCGTGAAGAGCTCGACATGCTGCTCGAAGATGCCAGCCGTGGCGCCAATGCTACGATGACGATCGATCTTGAGGCTCAAGAGATCCATCGTCCCGACGGCGGCGTTGTGAAGTTCGACATGGATGCTTTCCGCAAGCATTGCATGCTGAATGGCCTCGATGGTGTCGGCTTGACGATGCAGAAGGCCAAGAGCATCGACGCCTTCGAACAGAAAGTGGCCGGTCAGCGCCCCTGGGCCTGACGAAACCTCTTCTGCTCTGCTTTCTTTGCGCGCATGGGTCAGCTTAAACTGCTGCCCATGCGCGAATCATTTGTAGCTGCCCTCTCTCTCGCCCTTGCTCTGCTCTCGACCTCGCCTGCGAGCGCGCAATTTGCCGCCTGTTTGTCGGGCCTGCGCCCGCAAGCCATCGCCAGCGGTGTTGAGGCCGCAACCTATGATGCGGCCACGCGCGGCCTTGAGCGCAATGACGCAGCCAGCTTCCTCGACAATCAGCCTGAATTCACGACACCTGTCTGGGACTATCTCGCCGCGCTTGTCGATGACGAGCGCGTCAGCGATGGCAAGGCGCGTGTGCAGCAATATGCCAAGACATTGGCCGCCGCCGAACAGGCCTATGGTGTGGACCGCTTCACGGTGATTGCTGTGTGGGGTGTTGAGTCAGATTATGGCCGCTCGATCGGCAAGCGTCACATCGTGCAATCGCTGGCGACTTTGTCTTGTGAAGGTCGCCGTCAGGATTATTTCCGGGGCGAGTTTTTTGCCTCTCTGCGCATCATTCAAAATGGCGATATGAAAGAGCCCGATCTGATGGGCTCTTGGGCGGGTGCTTTCGGTCAGACGCAATTCATGCCGACAACCTTCCAGCGTTTTGCTGTCGATCATGATGGCGATGGGCGTCGTGATATCGCCAATTCCATTCCTGATGCTCTGGGCTCGACCGCCAATTATCTGCGCAAGTCGGGTTGGGAGACCGGTCAGGCTTGGGGCTTTGAAGTGAAGCTGCCCGCCAATTATTCCGGGCCGGATGGTCGGCGCGCCAAACATCCGATGAGCTTTTGGGAGAAGAAGGGCCTGCGCCGCATTGATGGCAAGCCCTTGGGTGCTGGCACAGCGGGTCTCATTCTGCCTGCTGGCAAAGAAGGCCCGGCCTTTTTGGTGACACGCAATTTCGATGCGATCTTCTCCTACAATGCCTCGCTGTCTTACGGGCTTGCGATTGCGCATCTGTCGGATCGTTTGCGCGGTGGAAAGCCTTTTGCAACACCCTGGCCCACAGATGATCCGGGCCTGTCGCGCGCCGAGCGCCGTGAATTGCAAGCACTGCTCACGCGCCGAGGTTATGACATTGGTCCAGCCGATGGTGTGATTGGAGAGAAGACACGCCAAGCCATCGCGCAAATACAAGAGCGCAATGGTCTGCCGCGTGACGGGCGCGCCAGTAGCAAAGTGCTCACTTTGTTGCGGAGCGGGCGATGAGTGCGCTTGTGGTGACGATGCGCAAATTTTATCCGGGTGTTTTGGCAGCAGGCACGGTTGCTTTGGCGGCAACTTTTTTGGCGCAACATTACCAAGCGCCTGTCATGCTCTTTGCTTTGCTCATCGGACTTGCTTTTCACTTCTTGCACGAAGAGGGGCGCTGCCGTGCAGGAATTGATTTTGCTGCGCGCACGATCTTGCGCCTTGGCGTAGCGCTGTTGGGATTGCGCATCACCTTTGGCCAAATGGCGAGCCTTGGTTGGGTGCCGATTGCAACGGTGATTATGGGCGTTGCGACCACCATTGTCTTTGGCTGGTGGCTTGGAAAAAAGCTCGGGCTGGGCGCGCATTTTGGTTTGCTGTCAGGCGGCGCGGTTGCCATTTGTGGCGCCTCCGCTGCGCTGGCAATTTCCACTTCGCTGCCGCCCTATGCGCAAAAGGAGCGCGATACAGCACTGACGGTGGTGGGTGTGACGACGCTCTCCACCCTCGCGATGATCATCTATCCGTTGATCGTGTCGGCCTTGCAGCTCACTCATGTTGAAGCGGGCGTTTTTTTGGGCGGCACGATCCATGATGTCGCGCAGGTCGTAGGCGCGGGCTATATGATCTCGCCAGAAACCGGTGATGTCTCCACTTATGTGAAGCTGATGCGCGTGGCGGTTTTGGTGCCGGTGGTTGTGCTGGTGTCTTTTGGCCTCAGCGATGGTGGTCATACGGGTGAGCGTATCCGCCGTGCCTTTCCGATCTTTCTTGTTGGCTTCTGCATATGTGTCGTTGTGAATAGCGTGATGCAATTGCCCACATCGCTGACCAGTTTTGCAAGTTCGGTCTCAAGCTTCTGTCTCGTCACCGCCATTGCCGCGCTTGGCATGAAGACATCTTTCCGCAGCCTTGTGGATGTGGGCTGGCGGCCTGTCGGCATGATGGTGGCAGAGACGATCTGGATCGGCGCGCTGGTTCTGGCCGC
This sequence comes from Beijerinckiaceae bacterium, assembly GCA_947454485.1. Lineage (GTDB taxonomy): Bacteria > Pseudomonadota > Alphaproteobacteria > Rhizobiales > Beijerinckiaceae > Terripilifer. The sequence goes on along the minus strand of CANGJJ010000002.1, from coordinate 141,753 downwards.
CGTCTGGTTGACGCGTTAGCCTGTCACGACGATGAAATCACTCGCGCCTTGTCGGCCTGTTTCGCGTCCCAAGCCCAAATCAGAAATGATCAGCGATGTGCCTTTGGCGAGGCGTGCAGCAATTTCGCGTTTGGCCTCGTCGGACAATTGAACACGCTCCAAAGCAGCACGTGCATCTGCTGCCAAGCCTGATGCATCCGGCATCGCCAGATGTGACCAGCGCACCGCGCCATCGTCTTTCGTGACCGACATGGCGGTGAATAGATGTGTGCCCAGTGGCGCATCGCCCTCGATACTCACAGCGCTCTCGAATATCGGCATGAAATTCTGTCGTATGAATAGCTTGCGCTCTTTCGCACTGATCATCATTGCAACATGACCATAGGCAGGCGCGGGCTGTGCTGCAGGTAGCTCCGGTGTCTCGGTATTGGAGGCGAGTTTTAGCTCATTCGGTAAAGCTGAGAAGAGCTTGGGATGGGTGATCTCGCTAGGTGCAGCAGGTTTGTCGGTGATGATGACGCGCGTGCCCACCGGCGTATAGGCAAAGAGTTTTTCAGCCACCGCAGCGGGCAGGCGAATACAGCCATGCGAGGCCGTACGGCCTGTGACATGACCTTGATGCAGCGCGACGCCCGACCAAGTGAGGCGCTGCATGAACGGCATGGGTGCCGAATCGTAAATATTGGAGCGATGGAAGCGCTTCTTGATGAGGATCGTAAAAAGCCCCTGCGGGGTGGGATGGGCATCCACACCCGTCGAGACCGAAAAGCGCCCAACCGGCTGGCCATCATCGAGAATTGTCAGTTTCTGCTCGGCGATGGAGACCGCCAGCATGACCGGGCCTTTGGGCCGCTGGCTCCAATCCATGACGGGGCCGGTTTGGCTTGGCTTGGGGGTCGTCGCAGCCAAAGCGCTCTGGCCGGCGCCGGTTGAGGCGAGGGCGGCACAGAGAAAGGAGCGACGAGAAAGGATGGTGGTCATGGGCCTACCCTGCGGCTCTTTGGTTTCAAAGACGTTAGGGCGCAGGCAGATGTCGCCAAGGTGGATCAGACAGCGGCGTCGACGCCGCCGGCCTCCAGCACACGCCGCAAACGAGAAAAAGCAAGTCTTATCCGTGACTTAACTGTTCCCAGCGGCAGTTCTGTGCGGGTCGCGATCTCAGAATGCGACAGGCCTTCGAAGAAAGCGAGCCGGACCAGAGAGGCCTGTTCTTCTGGCAAAGTGACCATGGCCTGTCGCAGCACATCTTCCCGGGTCTGGGCGTCGATCTGCTGGTCGGCGTCGGGCGCCTGCTCATCGGGAATATCGAGCGTATATTCAGCCGGATCAACGAAATCGACGCGATTGCGGCGTGCCGCATCAATCCGGCGGTTGCGGGCGATGCGGTAAAGCCAGGTGCCAAGGCTTGATTTGGAGGCGTCAAACAGCTGGGCCTTGTGCCACAGCGTGACCATAACCTCTTGAGCCAACTCTTCTGCCGAGGCGCGATCCATTCCCAGCCGCAGTAACCATGCGTTCAGACGCGGGCTGTAATAGTCATACAGAACAGTGAATGCCGCACGATCGCGGCGCTCGGCCACGGCGGTCACTAAGGCCGTATGTTCGGAACCGGGCGCAGGCATAGACGGGCGGTAGTCCTTCAGGTGTTGTTTGTGACTCTGGCATATTTGGCAGGTCTCGAACAGGGCCGATGATGCAAGACGGTTGCTTAGTGATTGAAAACGCCCCGTTCGGTTCAGCGCTTCGGCGCTCTCCGGGGGCCCAAGAAGGGTAGATAGACCATGACGCGCGCTCTGACCTCGACCACGACCCTCGTGCTCTATGCTCTCGCTGTGGCGGGGCCTCTTCAGCTCATGTCAGCGCCTGCCATGGCGCAAGCCAATGTCGCCAAGCCAGTCGACAAGATCGGCGAATGGGGCATTTATGTCGCTGGTACGGGCAAGCAGAAATTTTGCTATGCCGCGACCTCGCCCAAAGAGCGCAAGCCCGACAATCTGCCGCGCGACCCGGCCTATCTCTACATCATCAGTCGGCCGGCCGAGAATGTGAAGAGCGAGATCACCGTGGTTCTGGGCTTTGCCGCCAAGGCCGGCAGCACCGCCAAGGCAGAGATTGGTTCAACCAGCTTCGACATGACCCCCAAGGGCAAGGAGCTCTGGATGGACAATGCCGCCAAGGAGACCCAGATGGTGGCCGCCCTGCGCAAGGGCCAGAAGCTGGTGCTCAAGACCACATCGCAACGTGGCAATGTGACCACGGACACCTATGTGCTGAGTGGGCTCGACAAGGCGCTCGAGCGCGTCGCCAAGGAATGTCAGTAAGTCCAAGCCCGTGCGCTTGTTCTAACGTCGAACCAACCAAAGTGTGACATGGCACCTGCTTGTTTCGCAGGCGCTTGCTGACGCATAATCCACGCACAATGTGATGGCTGTGGGCAGCGGGTCGCTGTCCCGGGAGGAGTGTGCATGTCTGACAAAGTTTATCCCGTCAGCGCCGAGTGGTCGCAGCGCGCCTATGTGAACGCGGCTCAATATCAGCAGATGTATGAGCAGTCCGTCTCTGATCCCGATGGGTTCTGGCGCGAACATGGCAAGCGCATCGACTGGATGAAGCCTTACACCAAGGTCAAGAATACGAGCTATGATCCGCATAATGTGTCGATCAAATGGTTCGAAGACGGCACCACCAATGTCGCGATGAATTGCATTGATCGCCATCTGCCCAAGCGCGCCAATCAGGTCGCGATCATTTGGGAAGGTGATGATCCTTCTGAATCGCAGAAGATCACCTATGGTGAGCTTGCCCAGCATGTGAACCGCTTCGCCAATGTGCTCAAAGCCAAGGGCGTGAAGAAGGGCGATACGGTCACGATCTATCTGCCGATGATCCCCGAAGCTGCCTATGCCATGCTCGCTTGCGCGCGCATTGGTGCGGTTCACTCGATCGTTTTTGGCGGCTTCTCGCCTGACTCGCTGGCGGGCCGCATCGAGGGTTGCAAATCGGCTGTCGTCATCACTGCAGACGAAGGTCTGCGCGGTGGCCGCAAAGTGCCTTTGAAGGTCAATGCAGATGCGGCTGCTGACAAGACCGGCGATGTCGTCAAGACGATGATCATCGTGCAGCGCACCGGCGGCAAGGTTGAGATGAAGCCTGGCCGCGATGTTTGGTATCACGAAGAGATCGCCAAAGTGTCGGCCGATTGCGCCCCCACCGAAATGAATGCGGAAGATCCGCTGTTCATTCTCTACACATCAGGCTCGACCGGCGCGCCCAAGGGCGTTGTGCATACGACGGGTGGCTATCTCGTCTATGCATCCATGACGCATCAATATGTCTTCGATTATCACGAGGGCGATATTTACTGGTGTACGGCGGATGTGGGCTGGGTCACAGGCCACAGCTATATCGTCTATGGCCCGCTCGCCAATGGCGCGACGACTTTGATGTTCGAAGGCGTGCCGAATTATCCCAATGATGCGCGCTTCTGGGAAGTGATCGACAAGCATCAGGTCAATATTTTCTACACAGCGCCGACCGCTATTCGCGCGCTGATGCAGAAGGGCGAAGAGGTTGTCGCCAAGACATCGCGCTCCTCGCTGCGTCTGCTTGGATCGGTTGGAGAGCCGATCAATCCTGAGGCTTGGGAATGGTATTACCGCGTGGTTGGCAATAGCCGCTGCCCCATCGTTGATACATGGTGGCAGACCGAGACCGGCGGCATTCTCATCACACCGCTGCCCGGTGCGATTGCGCAAAAGCCCGGCTCTGCGACCAAGCCTTTCTTTGGTGTGCAGCCGCGCATCGTGGACGCAGAAGGCAAGACGCTGGAGGGTGCCTGCGAAGGCAATCTCGTTTTGATTGATTCATGGCCGGGCCAGATGCGCACCGTCTATGGCGATCACGAGCGTTTCGTGCAGACCTATTTCTCGACCTATCCCGGCACCTATTTCACCGGTGACGGCTGCCGCCGCGATGCGGATGGCTATTACTGGATCACAGGCCGCGTCGATGACGTGATCAATGTGTCCGGTCACCGCATGGGCACTGCTGAAGTTGAGAGCGCGCTGGTGGCGCATCCCAAAGTGTCGGAGGCCGCTGTCGTTGGCTATCCGCATGACATCAAGGGGCAGGGCATCTATGCCTATGTCACACTGATGACGGGTCAGGCACCCAGCGAAGAGCTGCGCAAGGAATTGGTGAATTGGGTGCGTAAAGAGATTGGCCCGATTGCATCACCTGACGTCATTCAGTTCGCACCGGGTCTGCCGAAGACGCGGTCGGGCAAAATCATGCGCCGCATTCTGCGCAAGATCGCCGAGAATGAATTTGGCGCTTTGGGCGATACATCAACCCTCGCTGATCCCAGCGTGGTCGATGATCTCATCGCCAATCGTCCGAAGTAAGTGCGCGCAACGCAACATCATCAACGGCGTCCTTCGGGGCGCCGTTTTTGTTTGTGCTGCTTTGCAGGAAGGAGAGCGTGCGCTAGCTTGAAGGGATTGCACCCTTAGAAAAAGCTTACCCCGGGAGCATGCGCAAGCGCAGAGGCCGGCCCGGGGTCCACGGATTTTTGATACTGCTTCCAAAACAGATTGTCGAATTAGCGCTTCACGTCCGAGGGATGCTGTAGAGCGCTGGTCCACTGCGACGCAATTAAAATTGAATGCTGAAGCTCGAATGCAATATGGCGAATTGTTGCCAAACAAGCGTCGACCTCTGGCACCATTTCGCCTGCTGTCGTTGTGATCTTCCAGCCAAATTCTGGGCCTTTTATAAATACGTAGGCCTCGTTTTTAATTTTTCCATCGAAATGCCCGCCGCCGTCTTGATCTCGCACGGTAAGGATTAGCTCTCTTCGAGTGAGTGGAGTATTGAGGCCTGAAGAATAGAGTACTTTTTCCTCCCACCATTCATCAAATGACAGTAGCTTAAAGCCGGTTGGGGGTCCGTCGTTGAGGCGCGGGCGATATCTGCCACCATCTTGGCTCATCTGAAAAATGACCAAAGGCATTGCATCAATTGCGAAATCTTCCTCAATCGAGGGGGTAGAATTTGGCACAAAGCTGACGAAGCTCATGCTGCCTTTGAGCCGCAATTGCGACAGAATTGACGAGGTTCTTTTGTGGCCGTCATGAAGCATTATATAAACCGCAGAGGAAATTCTTTGTGCTTCAGCTACTTTGCCTTTGTCGTAAAGTTCGCATGAGGTTTTTAAAAAACTCAATTGGTCATGCAAGGCTTGTTGGATTTCCTCAATGGTTCGGGACATAAGCCTCTCCTTTTAAAAATTAAAACGGAAAATAGGTAGGCTGCAATGAAGTGAGAGCGAAAGCTTACATCAATAGTGAAGCGAGAGAAGCGGCTCTGAATTTTTTTGAGTCAACATCTCTCTCTTGTGCAATGTCCTAACTCCACGCACTCGGCATAGAAAAACCCCGCCGCATTTCTGCGACGGGGTTTGAAACTTGCGATGCTTGGCGCTGATTACTTCGCGGCAGCAGCGGCCTTCTTCTTGGCAGCCTTGGCCTCGACGCGTGCTGTACGCTCGGCCACGGTCTCCTGCTTCTCAGCGATACGGGCAGACTTGCCGCGACGATCGCGCAGGTAATAGAGCTTGGCGCGACGCACCTTACCGCGACGCACGACCTTGATGCTGTCGATCATGGGGGAGAAGATCGGGAACACGCGCTCCACGCCTTCGCCATAAGAAATCTTGCGGACGGTGAAGCTTTCATTGAGGCCCGCGCCGGAACGGGCAATGCAAACGCCTTCATAGGCCTGCACGCGGCTGCGGTCGCCTTCCTTCACCTTCACATTGACGATGACTGTGTCACCGGGAGCGAAGGTGGGGATTTCCTTGCCGAGCTTCGTGATCTGCTCAGCATTGAGCTGTGCGATGATATCCATAGTTCAAACTCCTGCGTGTTTCGCCCTCTTTGGAGCGAGCGTTTCGCGACGCTGTTGTCAGTTGAGGGCTGTGATTTAGCCCAAGCAGCCGGGCCTGTCCAACCCTAATTGGGGGGAGGGGCCGCCCTTAACCGCCCAGACGGGCCAGCCGCTCCCGCGCGCCCCGGTGCTGGGCATGGGTGATGGCCAGAGCCAGCGCATCGGCCGCATCGGCGGATTTGGCCTCCGCCTTGGGGAGCAGCACTTTGATCATCATGGCGATCTGGGTCTTATCGGCATGGCCGGCCCCCACCACGGTCTTTTTGACGAGATTGGCGGCATATTCGGCCACAGGCAGGCCGGCGAGGGCAGGGACCACCATGGCGACGCCGCGCGCTTGGCCCAATTTCAGGGCCGACTGGGGGTCGCGATTGACGAAAGTCTCCTCTACCGCCGCCTCATGGGGCTGATGAGCATGGATGACACCCGCGAGCCCCTCATGGAGCTGGCGCAGCCGGTCGGCGAGGCTCATTTTGGCGTCGGAATGGATGGTGCCGCAGGCCACGAAGCTCAGACGTGTGCCTTCACAGTCCACGACCCCCCATCCGAGGTTGCGCAGACCCGGATCAATGCCGATGATGCGAATCGAGGAAGAGCCCATGCGTCCAGCTCTAGCAGGCGCGCGATCTGGTCCCTAGCCCCGCCTGTTGGATGTCCGGAGTTTTGTCTTGGTTGATATAGCAGCACTGCCAGGCGCGCTGGCAGAGGGGCTCCTCACGGCGGTTCAGGAACCGCGCCTGTGGTTCATTCTCTTCGTGTCACTTCTGGGCGGCGTGGTGCGCGGCTATTCCGGTTTCGGGGGCGCTTTGATCGTCGTGCCGCTCGCCTCCATGGCGGTGGGTCCCAGCATGGCTGTCCCGCTCTTTTATCTTTTCGATCTTGGCTCTGCGACGCCCTATGGCTATCGCGCCTTGCCCAAATGTAACTTCAAACAAATCTGGCCGATGCTCGTTGGCCATCTTCTTGCGCTACCGCTTGGCACCTGGATCTTGACGACGCTGCATCCTGAAGGTGTGCGTTGGGGGATGTCGGGCATTGTGTTTTTGATGCTCATCATTCTGGTCTCGGGCTGGCGTTATCGTGGCAAGCCCAATCCGCCCGCATCTTTTGTCGTTGGCACGATGGCAGGTGTGATGGGTTCATCCTCGGGCATGGCAGGCCCGCCGATCATTGCCTATTGGCTCGGTCAGAAGAATGACATGACTGTCGTGCGCAACAATATCATGGCCTATTACGCCATGACCTCTACTGCGACGGATATTTATTTCTTCTATCTTGGTCTCTTCACCTGGGATGTGTTGATCTATGCGCTCGTTGTGTGGCCCTTCTATGCCATCGGTCTTTGGGCCGGCGCTAAATTGTTCCATCGCTCGAGCGAAGCGTTCTTCCGCCTGTCGGCCTATGGATTGATTGCCATTTCAGCGGTCGTCAGCATGCCGCTGCTCGACCATCTCTTCCGCCGCTGATTATTTTTTCAACAGATCGGGGCGACGCGCTTTGGTGAGCGCGAGCGATTGCTCATGCCGCCATTTGGCGATCTTGGCGTGATCGCCTGAGAGCAAAACATCAGGAATGGTGCGCCCTTCGAAATCGCGCGGCCTTGTATAATGGGGATATTCGAGCAGATCGGATTCAAAGCTTTCATCATGGCCTGATTCAAGCTTGCCCATCACGCCGGGGATGAGACGCACGCAGGCGTCTAACAAAACCATTGCAGCCAGTTCACCGCCCGACAAAACATAATCGCCGATCGAGACTTCTTCGAGCCCGCGCGCTTCAATCACGCGCTCATCAACGCCTTCAAAACGTCCGCAGATAATGGCAACACCTTCGCCGCTTGCCAATTCGCGCACGCGCGCTTGCGTGAGCGGCTTGCCGCGCGGTGACATCAAGAGGCGCGGGCGTTTGTCTTGCGCGGTTAGATGTTCATCAAGGCTCGCAGCCAAAACATCGGCGCGGATGACCATGCCAACACCGCCACCAGCTGGCGTATCATCGACCGCTTTGTGACGGCCAAGACCATGGTCGCGGATATTGTGCGTGGTGAGAGACCACAGGCCCCGTTGCAAAGCATCGCCCGAGAGTGATTGCCCGAGCGGGCCGGGAAAGAAATCGGGATAGAGTGTGAAGACACTGGCGCGGAACATCACGGCTCCTGCGTCTCGTCTCGCGCTTCGCTGAATTGCGGTGGTGCGACCACGACCTGACGCGCGCCAAGATCAATCACTGGCACAACGGCTTTGGTGAAGGGAAAGAGCAGGGTGTCGCCGCCGGTTACGGGTTTGATTTCCAGAATATCGCCTGCGCCAAAGTTCAGCACATTGAGCACATCGCCCAAGCGCGTGCCATCTTCCAGCACAGCGGCGAGGCCGATGAGATCGGAGTGGTAGAACTCGTCCTCTTCGGGCGGCGGCAATTGCGCTTTGTGCGTGTAGAGATCGAGATTGACGAGGCCCTCGACATCATTGCGCGACGATACGCCTTCAAGCTTTGCGACAAACATATCATCGCGCACATGGCGCAAGGCTGTGATCACGAAGCGGCGCGTGGCGGTGCTGTCATAGAGGGGAGCATAATCGGCGATGGCTTCAGGCTCGCCGGTAAAACTTTTCAGGCGAATTTCGCCACGCACGCCATGTGCCGCACCAAAGCGTCCGACAAGAACGAGATCTTGCGGCAGGGGTGGGGTCTTTGGCGGCGGAGATGTCTTGGCCATGTGAGAAGCCGGGGGTTTGAGCCCCCGGCCATCAAACTTATTCAGCAGCGGCGTCGTCAGCCGGTGCAGCAGCCGCAGCGGCCGCAGCTTCAGCAGCCGAAGCAGCCGCAGCGGCGCGCTCCTGCGCCTTCTTCTTCGGCTTGGCCTTCTCAGGGTTGGAGCGTGCATCGCGCTTGCCAACGCCAATGGTCTCAAGCAAACGAGCAACACGGTCGGTTGCCTGTGCGCCCTTGGCAATCCATGCCTTGGCCTTCTCAGCATCAACCACGAGACGATCAGCAGCGTCCTTGGCCTTCAAAGGATCGAATGTGCCGATACGCTCGATGAAGCGGCCATCGCGCGGCATGCGCGAGTCAGCAACAACGAGACGATAGAACGGACGCTTCTTGGCGCCACCGCGCGACAGGCGAATTTTCAGAGACATTGGTTTTCCTTTCTTGGATCTTCGTTTGTGTCAGGCCTTATGGTCTTCGACCAACTGTTCGATCGCGGCCAAGGGATTGTCGATCATGCCTTCCGAGCGGAAGATTTCGACATCCACAGAACCGTCCTCACGCACATCAATTTCCCAGTATTCGCCGGGCACATGCACAAGGAACGAAAACGCATCATCACGATACGATTTCGTGTCGTAGTAGATATTCGATGAGTCCAATTGAGCTTTGATGCTCTTGAAGACGTCGAACATATTCACGTTCATCTCCATCCGTTTCATTTCTTCTTTCCGAATGGATTGAAACCAGACAGGCCGCCAAGGCCCGGCAGCTTGGGTCCACCAAGGCCGGGAAGCCCTGTGCCAAGACCGGGCAAATTCGGCGGCGTGTTGAACACGGCAGGCGGTGGTGCATCAGGCAATTTGGGTGCGCTGGCGCCGCCCATCTGCTTTTGCATCTCGGCCATCTCTTCGGGGCTCGGCATGCCGCTGCCAAGACCAAACATTTGCGCCATGCGGCCCATCGGACCACCGCGCTTGTTGCCGCCCATGGCCTTCATCATATCGGCCATCTGCCGATGTTGTTTCAGGAGGCGGTTCACATCTTCCACACGCACACCAGAACCCGCAGCGATGCGTTTCTTGCGCGAGGCTTTGAGAATATCAGGATTGCGACGCTCTTGCGGTGTCATCGACAAAATGACGGCGCGCTGGCGCTTGATGACCTTGTCATCCAGTTTCGCATTGGCGAGCTGATCTTTCATCTTGTTGACGCCGGGCAACATGCCCATCAAGCCACCAAGACCGCCGATCTTTTCAACTTGCGCAAGTTGATCGGCCAGATCTTCCAGATCGAATTTGCCCTTGCGCATCTTCTCAGCCATGCGCTGAGCTTTTTCCGCATCGATGCTTTGCGCGGCTTTCTCGACGAGCGAGACAATATCGCCCATGCCCAGAATGCGATTGGCAATGCGCGAGGGATGGAAGTCTTCGAGGTCATCGACCTTCTCACCCGTACCGATCAGCTTGATCGGCTTGCCGGTAACAGCACGCATGGACAGGGCCGCGCCGCCGCGTCCATCGCCATCGGTACGTGTCAGCACAAGGCCGGTGATGCCAATGCGCTCATCAAAGCTCTTGGCAAGATTGACGGCGTCCTGACCGGTGAGACTGTCAGCGACGAGCAAAATTTCATGCGGGCGGGCGGCGGCTTTGATCTCCGCCATCTCCGCCATCAGCGGCTCGTCGATATGGGTGCGACCGGCCGTGTCGAGCAGAACGACGTCATAGCCTTGCAGACGCGCGGCCTCTTCGGCGCGGCGCGCAATCTGCACGGGGGTCTGACCCGCGATGATCGGCAGCGTGTCGATCTCGACTTGCTTGCCGAGCACGGCGAGCTGTTCCTGCGCAGCGGGGCGCTTCACATCGAGCGAGGCCATCAGCACTTTGCGCTTGTGGCGGTCGCGCAGGCGCTTGGCGATCTTGGCTGTGGTGGTGGTTTTGCCCGCGCCCTGCAAGCCAACCATCATGATGGCGACAGGCGGGGCAGCGTCGAGATTGATCGGGTCTGCGTCTGAGCCAAGGGTCTCGATCAGAACGTCATTGACGATCTTGATGACCATCTGGCCGGGCGTGACGGATTTCACGACATTGGCGCCGACCGCGCGGGCCTTCACCTTGTCGACAAAGGAGCGAACGACATCGAGCGCCACATCTGCCTCAAGCAGAGCGCGGCGCACTTCACGCATGGCAGCGTCGACATCCGCCTCGCTGAGAGCGCCACGACGCGTCAGCTGGTCAAAGATGCCGGAGAGCTTTTCGGACAGGCCCTCGAACATAATGGCTCCTTTGGTGGCCCTCTCTGAGAGAGGGGTTTCGTCTGCTGGTCCAAACAACCGCCCAAAGCCAAACGCGCCCGGGGGCGCATCGCGCTGCCGGGCGTTGACCCTCAGCCTCACGGGGCTGATGGGCTGGTCAGGTTGGATCAACTCTGACGAGAACCCGCGTTTCTAGGCTCCTCAGGCGCGCAGAGTCAAGGAAAAGCGGGTAGAAGGGGTGCCAAGCGCCTTGGCCATAGGGCTGTTTGGCGCCAGATTCGACCACAGGACATCTCCCATGACCGTCATTCCGATCTATGCCGCCTTGCTGGCCCTCGTCTTTGTGGGCCTCTCAGCCCTCGTCATCCGCCAGCGCGGCCGGGCGAAAGTGGCGATTGGCTGGGGCGGGGATGCGATTTTGGAGCGTTTTGCCCGGATTCACGCCAATTTCGCTGAATATGTGCCTCTCGCCCTGATTTTGCTGGCCATGCTGGAGTGGAAGGGCTTGAACCCCTGGGTCCTGCATGGTCTGGGTCTGGTCCTGCTGCTCGGCCGTCTCGCCCATGCCTATGGCATGTCGCAGGAACAAGAGAATTTCCGCATCCGTGCCACAGGTATGATGGCAACCTTTGGCGTGATCGTCATTGCCGCCGTTTTGCTGCTGGTGCGCAGCCTGCCGGTTTAAGGCTGTTGCTGCGGCTCGCTGGCTGGCGGCGTGTCGCTCGTCAGGGTCATGCGGGCCGCCTCCCACATCTGTTTGGAGAGCTCAGTCTTTGCCATGGGTGAATAATCGCCCGTGATGACCATCATCTTGTTGGGCTCGCCAGGTTTGCCCCGCGGGATATCGGGCATCAATTTGGCTAAGGATTCGCGCAGGCGCGCGACATCATCGCGGTTGCGCTCAGTCCAGAAAATATGATCGGCGGGCATGGCAACGAGGGCGCGCTTGTCTTTCAACTGCGCGACCATGTAGCCGCTCGCCTCAAAGAAGCGCTCAATCGGCAAGGTCGTATGAAGGCCCGCATACATTTCAGCTTGCCGACGACGCAGATAGGCTCCGGTGCGATCTGACACGGCAGCACAGCGCATCAAAAATGCATCCGTATTGCGCGCCTTGATCTGTTCGAGCGCAATGGCGATGACCAGAATATCGGATGGCGTGAAGATCTTGTTGTTCATGATCGCATCGACCGCCTTGGGGCCAGCCAATGCGCTGAGCTTCATGCGGCTATCGCGCATGATTTGTCCGGCAGTCTTGCTGCGCAATTCATCTTGCAGCGCCTGCGCTTTTCCAACCGAAGAGGCCGTGTAAACAGCCGTGCGTGTGCCGGTTGCCGTCATCGAGGGCAGAGCCGAGCCGCCGGGAATGGCCATCATCGCGCCGCTGACAGACAGGCCGCCCATGCCGCGCGCGGCGGCCAGTTCTTGCAGACGGTTCACCAGCGGGGGAAAGTCTGTGTAGGGATCGACACCAACTTGCGCGGCGACTTCGCGTCGTCCGCTATCGGTGCCAAGGACGCCGCCCATGAAGCTGCCACGTTCGGGATCTTTGTTTTCGCCCGAGCTCGACAGCTGATCGAAGAAATTGCCAATGCCTGTTGCAGAGCGTTTGGCGGTCTCAACCGGGCTTGTCAGTAATTGGCCACCGAATTTCAACGGTGCGATGGCGGAGGAGCCAAACGAGCCGACGAAATGAGCGAAGCCTGAATCATCCATCAATCGTTCGAAGGCGGCATATTCGTCGAGACGCAGTGAGAGCAAAGCATCGCTGGTGATGGAGAAGCTGCCGATGCGCGTCTCCAGCACATAGAGACGATAAACGCCTTCAGTCTCCACTTTGTCTTGAATTTTGTAGCCCTTACCCTCTGCGCGATCACCCCAGATGGCTTTGGCAGATACCGGCGCTGCTTTTTCGGTGGCGCAAGCCAGCGTCGTGCTCGCAAAAAGGGCGAGGCTCAACAGCAGGGTGAACTTGCGCAAGTTGTGCATCCGGTCTTTCGGCGGTTCGCTTTATTCGCAGGCCGAGAGGATGTCCTTCAGCCCGTAAATTTCGGTAATGGATGACAGACCTGTGGGCAGTGGTGCAAGCGTGACCATGGTCTTATTTTCCCGCGCTTTGCGAATGAGCGCAGTGAGCAAGGCAAGGCCGCTTGAGTCTGCTTTGGTCACAGCGCTCGCGTCAATGGTGATCTGCGCGCCAGCGATAAAGGGTTTCACAGAGCGATAAATGGCGCCGACATTTTGCATCGTCAGGGCCCCGCGCAGCACAAGGCGCTGCGGCTCTTGCTTCAATTGATCAGACACAGAGGCTTGTGCCTCGCTCATTTGCCGTTCTTCTGCTTGAGAGCTGCAATGAGGCCAGTCACACCCGACGAGCTGACGAGTGTGTTGAACTCGTCGCGATAGGCCGTCACAAGGCTTACGCCCTCCACCGTCACATCATAGACATGCCAACCACCGCCCGCATTCGACAGGCTGTAGTCGATCGCGACAGGCTTGGGGCGACCGATCATCTGTGTGCGCACAGTCACATCATTGCCGTTCTTGCGCGAGTCACGCACTTCGACATCAAGATCTTTCAAGCTCGCCAGCGCATTGGAATAAGTGCGCACAAGAAGCTTGGAGAATTCGGCCACGACCTGACGCTGCTCAGCCCCCGATGCCTTGGGCCAATTGCGGCCCATGGCAAGCTGCGTGATGCGATCAAAGTCAAAGCGCGGCATCAAGCGGCGCTCGACCAAGGCGGCGAGCTGTGTTTGCGAATTCACCAGCGCAGGATTCTTGCGCACCTCCGATGTGACTTCGGCTGCCATGCGGCGCACGAGGTCTTCGGCACTGCTTTGCGCTTGCGCGGGCAAAGCCATGAGCAGAATGGAGAAAGCCGCAAATACAGCGTTACGCAGAAGGGTCATGGAGTCTCGTATTCTCGATCAGGGAGCGCCAGCTGCCGCGCGACCAGAGGTCACGAGTGCATCGCGACGCTGCATATAGACAGTGCGCATGAAGCCGTATTTGTCGAGGCTCGAACTGTCGAGAAGGTTGAGGTTCTCGAGATTGTCGGCCTTGTACTGGATATATTCAGCGCCCACGAGGCTGTAGGACCAAACGTCGGGCATATAGGTGCGCGGATCAGATGCGATACGCGCCACACGGCCAACCGTTTCGCGCGCATTGGACGGGCCAAGAACCGGCAGAACGATATAGGGACCAGCGCCAACGCCCCAGACACCGAGTGTCTGACCGAAATCGCCTTCGCCCTTCTGCAAGCCTTGATCGGTCGCGATGTCGAACAGACCGCCCAGACCGATGGTGGAGTTGATCAGCACACGGCCCAAGCTATTGGCCGAATCCTTGCCGCGACCTTGCAGCGCATGATTGACGCTGATGAAGGCGTCATCAAGATTGCTGAAGACATTCGACACGCCGGTGCGCACGGGCTTGGGCAGAACGGTGTTATACACCGTCGCGATGGGCTTGAAGGCCACCGTGTCGAGGAATTCATTGAGCGCGAAGAAGCCGCGATTGACGGGCTCAAGCGGATCGCTCACCTGCGCTTGTGCGCTCGTGATGCTGAGGGTGCCGAAGACGGCGGAAGCGATAAGGGCTGAGCGCGACATGCAGTTCATTTCCGGTCTCCCGAGCTTTCTGACGCTTTGCTGTACAGAAATTGCCCGATCATTTTTTCCAGCACCATAGCGGACTGGGTCTTGGTGATCCTATCACCTTCAATAAGATAGCGCGGATCACCGCCCGCCTCCAAGCTCAAATACTGTTCGCCCAGCAGGCCGGATGTGAGAATCGCAGCGATTGTGTCGGATGTGAAACGGAACTCGGGGCGGATCCGCAGCTGGACGACACCCTCATAGGTCTCGCCATCGAGGAAGATGGCCTCGATCCGGCCCACGACCACGCCCGCGCTCTTGACCGGGGCCCGGACCTTCAGCCCGCCGATATTGTCGAAACGGGCCTCGAGCCGATAGCCAGCGCCATTGTCGAAACTGGCCAGATTGCCGACTTTGAGGGCCATAAAGACCACGGCAGCCATGCCGAGTGCCACGAAGAAGCCAACAGCGAGATTGGTGCGGGAGCGGGTCATCAGTTGAGCCCTCGGAACATCAGAACGGTCATGACGAAGTCGAGGATCAGCACGCTGAGCGAGGAGATCACGACGGTGCGGGTGGTGGCGCTGGAGACGCCTTCGGCGGTGGGATTGGCGTGATAGCCCTCATAGACTGAGATCAGGCCAACCGCGACGCCAAAGACAATGGCCTTGTAGAGACCATTGAGAATATCGAGCTTGAAGTCCACGCTTGATTGCATCTGCGACCAAAAGGCGCCCGCATCAATGCCAATCAGCTCTACGCCAACGAGATAAGCGCCAATAATGCCGGCACTGGAGAAGATCAGCGCCAGAATGGGCAAAGAGATGATGGCGGCCACGAAGCGGGGGGCGACCACACGGGCCATCGGATCCACCGCCATCAAATCCATGGCGGCCAGCTGTTCGGTGGCGGCCATCAGGCCGATTTCGGCGGTCACAGCCGATCCGGCGCGGCCGGCAAACAGGAGGGCGGCGACGACGGGGCCAAGCTCGCGGACCAAGGACAGGGCCACCAGCGAGCCCAGAGATTCCGCCGAGCCAAAGCGCTGCAGGACCTCATAGCCCTGAATGGCGAGCACCATGCCCACGAAGAGGCCTGAGACGACGATGATCGCCAGCGAGCGCACGCCAGCAAAATAGACCTGTCGGATATTTTCGTGGAAGCGCTTGAAGGTCGGCAGCAAAATCCGCAGCAAAGCGGCGAAGAACATGGCTCCGCGCCCCAGCCGGTCGAGCTTGCCGGTGATGCCCGCGCCAAGCCCCTCTATGAAATCCAGAAAGCGGTTCATGGTGCGGACAGCAATTCCTCAGCATAGGGCGGGGCGGCCACATGGAAGGGGACAGGCCCGTCCGGCAGACCATCGGCGAATTGCCGGATGAAGGGGTCTTGGCTTTCACGCACATCGGCGGGGGTCAGATCGCGATAGACCTTGCCCTCCGAGATAATGACGACGCGATGGGCGATGCGCAGGGTCTCGGTCAGGTCATGGGTGACGATGATTGAAGTCAGGCCGAAAGTAGCGTTCAGCCGCTGGATCAGCTGGCCGACAATACCGATGGAAATGGGATCGAGGCCCGTGAAGGGCTCGTCATACATCATCAGCATCGGGTCGAGCGCGATGGCGCGGGCAAGGGCTACGCGACGGGCCATGCCGCCCGAGAGCTGGGAGGGCATCAGCCGCGCCGCGCCGCGCAGGCCCACAGCCTCAAGCTTCATGAGAACGAGGTCGCGAATGACAGGCTCTGGCAGATCGGTCTTTTCGCGATAGGGGAAGGCGATATTGTCGAAGACCGAGAGGTCGGTGAACAAAGCGCCGAACTGGAAGAGCATGCCCATGCGGGCGCGCAAGTCATAGAGCGCGCGGCGGTTGAGGCTGCCCACTTCCAGCCCATCCACCTTCACGCTGCCGGACCAGATTTTGTTGCGCCCGCTCAGCAGGCTCAGCAGAGAGGTCTTGCCGCTGCCCGACCCGCCCATGATGGCAAGGATCTGCCCGCGCGGGACCGTCAGATTCAGCCCGTCGAGCACCGCCCGGTCTGTGTAACCGAAGCGGACATCGCGCAGCGTAATCAGATCAGTCTCAGAGCCTGCAGTCATTCTGCGAATCCGGAACAAGAGTTCGCTTCAGTATTAGTTTCGCGAATGCATAACTGCCAAGCAAAAAGCTTCGTCTAGGCTCAAATTCATCCGACGAAATGAGAGCGGCGGCCCGAGGACCGCCGCTTTTGGGTTCAGCGCTTCTTGAAGATCTCGTCAAAGGTGCGCTGGGAGGCTTTGATCTGATCGCCCGACAGCGCATAGGGCAGCACTTTGGCTGACTGCAGTCGGCTGACGACATTGGCCGGATTGGGCGTCACATCGGCACGGGTGGGAATGCGGCCGGTTTTGGCGGCGAAGGTCTGGGCCTCATGGCTCAACATGAAATTGGCCGCCAATTTTGCCGCATTGGGATGGGGCGCCTTGGGATTGATGGCGACCTGACCGAAGAAGACCGCGACCGGATCCATCACCCAGAAATCGGTGGGTGCGCCCGAGAGCATCTGATTGATGGTCAGCATTGTGTAGTTGTTCAGCGCCACAGCATATTCGCCCGCCGCCACAGCGCGCGCTGCGGCCAGATGGCCATCAAGCACGGTGATCTTCAAGGTCGAGGCGAGATCTTCGAGCAATTTACGACCCTTTTGCTGGCCGTAATGGGCGAAGATCGCATTCATCCATTCATTGTCGGTGCCCTCAATCGCGACGCGGCCGACCCATTCCTTCTTGGTGAGGAACTCCTCATAGGTCTTGGGCAGATCTTCGGCCTTCACCAATTTCGTATTGTAGGCGGGCGAATTGTAATTGGCATAAACGCCATACCATTTGCGATTGGGATCGCGCGCAGCAGGCATGACATTCTTGGCTTCAGGCGGATCAAAGGCCAGCATCACCTGATCGGGGAGCTGATTGGCGGTGGGCGTATTGATCATGTCCCAAGCCTGTTGATTGGTGCGCGACTCAATCGCGATGCGACCCATCAGTTGCGCGTCAGCAGCGCGCACATAATTGACCTTGATGCCAGTGGCCTCTTCGAAAATCTTCCACAGCGGCAGGGCCTCCTGCTCATTGGTGGAGGAATAGATCGTCACCTGACCTTCGGCTTTGGCAGCGGCCAGCAATTCAGGCTGGATCCATGGCTTGGCAGGCGTCTGCGCGCTCACGGGCGCTGTCAGAAAACCCAATGCCAGCAGCGGCATGCACAAACGTGCGATGAACATCATGTGTCGTCCTCCCTTTGGTGGCAAAACTACGCGGGATCAGCATGATGTCAAATCATCTGGCTCAGCATAGACTGAGCGCTCGCATGACACTGGGGGGATCATGAACAAGACAATCGCAGCGGTCATTGCCGCCGCCTTTTTGGCCATCACGCCGGTGGTGGCCCAGCAGGCCAAGCCCGCGAGCCAATATCAGCGCGACTTCTTCTATGTTGGCGGCACCTATGTGGGTGAGGCTGGCAAAGAGGTGATGCGCGGGCAAATGTATGTCGAGCGCTTGACGCCGCTTGTTGTGAAGCGCCGCTATCCGCTCGTGCTCATTCATGGTGCTGCGCAGACGGCCACCAATTGGCTCTCCACGCCCGATGGTCGCAAAGGCTGGGCCGACTATTTCGTCGAGCAAGGCTATGTCGTTTACATGGTCGATCAGCCGGCGCGCGGACGCTCGGCCTGGCATCCTGACCACAATGGCGGCTTGCGCATGTATACGGTGCAGCAGCTCGAGAAATTGTTCACCGCTGCGAAAGAACTTGGTGATTGGCCGCAGGCGAAATTGCATACGCAATGGCCGGGCTCTGGTCGCAAGGGCGATCCGGCTTTTGATGCTTTCTATGCGAGCCAGGTTGAATCGCTGTCGAGCGATGTGGAGACGCAGACACTCACGCAAAAGGCGGGCGCTGCATTGCTCGACAAGATCGGGCCTGCCATTGTGCTCACCCATTCGCAGTCAGGTTTGCTGGGCTGGGTGATGGCAGAAGCGCGTCCCAATTTGGTGAAGGCCATTCTCGCCATTGAGCCGTCAGGCCCGCCCTTCCACAATGTTGCGCCCAATGAGCCCAAAGCGCGCGGCTTTGGCATTACTGATTTGCCGCTGGTTTATGATCCACCTGTGACAGAGGCTGCGCAGATCAAAACGCAGCGTCAGGACAAGGCCGATGGTGAAGGCCTCATCACTTGCACTTTGCAGGCCGAGCCCGCGCGCAAGCTCGTGAGCTTTGCTAAGATCCCGGTGCTCATCGCTGTGTCGGAAAGCTCCTATCACGCGCCTTATGACCACTGCACAGCGAAATATATGAAACAGGCTGGCGTGCCGGTGGAGTTTTGGCGCTTGGCTGACAAGGGTCTGCGCGGCAATGGCCATATGATGATGATCGAGAAAAACAATCTTGCGGTCGCGGCCGTGTTTGAAGGCTGGCTGCGCAAGGTGAAGTAATAAAAAAGCCAGCGGGTGAGAGCCCGCTGGCTGTCTTCATTCAGACTATGAAAAGGCTCAGCCCTTCTTCGGCGTAATCAGCTTGCGCTTGATCATGGTCTCGGCGATCTGGATTGCGTTCAGGGCTGCACCCTTGCGCAGATTGTCCGAGACGCACCAGAAGGCGATGCCATTTTCCACTGTCGCATCCTCGCGAATGCGCGAGACATAAGTGGCATCTTCGCCCGCTGCTTCATGCGGTGTGATGTAGCCACCAGGCTCGCGCTTGTCGATGACGAGCACGCCGGGAGCCGCGCGCAGAATGTCGCGTGCCTCATCGGCGGTGATGGGCTTTTCGAATTCCACATTCACCGATTCAGAATGCGAGATGAAGACCGGCACGCGCACGCAGGTTGCAGTGAGCTTGATCTTGGGGTCGAGAATCTTCTTGGTCTCGACCATCATCTTCCACTCTTCCTTGGTAAAGCCGTCTTCCATGAAGACGTCGATCTGCGGAATGAGATTGAAAGCGATGCGCTTGGGGAATTTGTTCATCTGGACATCGCCCAGTGAATAGAGCGCCTTGGTTTGGCGATCGAGTTCGTCCATCGCATCTTTGCCAGCGCCCGACACCGACTGATAGGTCGAGACAACCACGCGGGTGATCTTGGCGGCATCATGCAGAGGCTTCAGCGCCACGACGAGCTGCGCGGTCGAGCAGTTCGGATTGGCGATGATATATTTCTTCTTGAAGCCATCGAGCGCAGCGGCATTCACTTCGGGCACAACGAGCGGCACATCGGAATCGTAACGCCATGCGGAGGAGTTATCGATCACGAGGCACTTTTGTGCGCCGATGCGCGGCGCCCATTCCTTGGCGGGGGTGCCGCCAGCCGACATCAGGCAGATGTCGGTGTCGCTGAAGTCATAAGTATCGAGATGGCGGCATTTCAGGATTTTGTCGCCATAAGAGACTTCCGTGCCGATGGAGCGGCTGGAGGCCAGCGCCACGACCTCGTCGGCAGGGAACTGCCGTTCAGCCAGAATATTGAGCATCTCGCGGCCCACGTTACCCGTGGCGCCAACTACGGCGACCTTGTAACCCATCGTCGAAACCCTTTCGGAAAGATGCTGTGTGGAACACCGCGCAGGCCTGATTGTCAATCGCCGCGCAAGGCCAAGCCGCTCCTGCGAGCACAAAACAGCCAGCTCTGGCTTTTCATCCTTCTTTAAGTGCGAATCGAGGCAGTCCCCCACTTGGTCGCCGTCTTCAGGCAGGATGGGGGCATGAGTACTGTCTTTGAACATGGCCCGCGTGCTGTCGCGCCAGCCCTGCCGCTCGGCCCTGCGCGACGTGTGGGCTCCCGGCGCAGCCTCTTTCTGAAGGCCTTTTGCGGGGCCTCTATGGCCATGTTTGTGTTACTTGGGGCCATAGCCCTGTTTGAGGGCGACCCCCTCCCAGCGCCCGCCAAAAGCCCGGCAGAACCCCTCTGGGCCGATGCAGGCCCGAGCCTGTATCGCCTCAGTCTGCCCGAGATCGGCACGGCGCAGGGTCTGGCCCGCCAGCGTCTGGATGGGGCGCGTCAGGATGTGCTGGTTCTGGGTGAGGGTCTGGGCGCGCGCAGCTATGGGCGGCTCGTTTTGCATCGTGCGGGGCCGAATGAGGGCCCGGTCGGCAGTTTTTATCTCGATCTTGCCCGAATGGCGGCTCTGGGCGGGGTGGCAGTGACGCGCAGCGGCCTGCCGCAGCCCCTGCAAACGCGCTTTGGTCCGGCCGAGATGGCCGAACTCAGCCTGTCCCAAGGTGAGCGCGAGCGGCCTTGCACGGGTCTGCGGCTGCGGATGCAGGAGCCCGATGTGAGGGTGACAGCTTTTGTCTGCCTGCCTGAGGGTCTGCGTGAGAGCGCGGCCTGCCTCTTCGAGCGGCTTGAGCTTGATCAGACGCGGGCGGATGCGCCGCTGGCAGCTTTGTTTGCGCGCGCCCAGCCCTTGCGCACGGGGGCCTGTGTGTCGCGGCAGGCACAATGGCGCAACGGGGAGCCGAGCCCGCGAATTCCTCCTATCAGCCGCTAGGCGAAAGCCGATTTCTCAAGTATCAATCAGCCACAGACTTTGGGGATCAACAATGAGCTTCGCCCGTTCCGCTCTTCTTCTTGCTGCCACTCTTGCTGTTGGCAGTTTCGCATTTGCCGATCTGGCTGCTGCGCAGGCTCGCAAGCCCGCGCCTCGCACCGTGACGGTGAAGCGCCAGACCTATGCGGTGCCCGGCAATGTCGTGCCTGTGGGTCGTGAGAATCGTTATGTGACCGATTCGACCAGCCGCCCGAACGCTTATGATGCGACCGTTCAGGGCCTGCGCACGGACACGCTGTTCTTCCGCAACTGATCTCGTCGCAAGACACAAAAAAGGCCCGCAGCTTTGATGCTGCGGGCCTTTTTGTTTGGCGGCAGGCTGCTTAGCCGACCAGCTTCTTCAGCTCGGCGACAATCGCATTGCCCATATCGGTGGTCGAGACATGGCTGGGCGCAGTGCCCTGAATGTCGGCGGTGCGCAGGCCAGCGGCCAGCACGTTTGAAATGGCCTTTTCGATCATATCGGCCGCATCGCCCAGATTGAACGAATAACGCAGCGCCATGCCAAAAGAGCCGATCATGGCGATCGGATTGGCGAGGCCCTTGCCAGCGATATCCGGCGCTGACCCATGGACGGGCTCATAGAGCGCCTTGCGCTGGCCGGTCTTGGGGTTGGTCTCGCCCAGCGAGGCGGAGGGCAGCATGCCCAGCGAGCCGGTGAGCATGGCCGCCACATCCGAGAGCATATCGCCGAAGAGATTGTCGGTGACGATGACGTCGAACTGCTTGGGCCAACGCACGAGCTGCATGCCCAGCGAATCGGCGAGCTGATGTTCGAGCTGCACATCGGGGAATTCGCGCTTGCCCAGCGCGCTCATGACTTCGTGCCACAAGACGCCCGACTTCATCACATTGCGCTTCTCGGAGGAGGTCACTTTGTTCTTGCGCTTGCGGGCAAGTTCAAAAGCCACACGGCCGATGCGCTCGATCTCGTAAGTGTCATAGACCTGCGTATCAATGCCGCGCTTCTGGCCATTGCCCAGATCAATGATCTGCTTGGGCTCACCGAAATAAACGCCGCCGGTCAATTCGCGCACGATCATGATGTCGAGATCTTCAACGATCTCGCGCTTCAGCGAGGAGGCGTCAGCCAGAGCGGGATAGCAGATGGCAGGACGCAGATTGGCGAAGAGGGCCAGATCCTTGCGCAGGCGCAGAAGGCCCGCCTCGGGGCGCACATCATAGGGAACGGGATCCCATTTGGGGCCGCCCACCGCGCCGAACAAAACAGCGTCAGCCGCCATGGCCAAGGCCATATGCTCTTCGCTGATCGACTGGCCATGGGCATCATAGGCCGCGCCGCCCACAAGGCCGCGCTCGAAATTGAAGCTGGCAAGCCCAGCCTCGCCCATGAAGGCCGCAACCTTCTCGACTTCGGTCATGACTTCGGGGCCAATCCCGTCGCCGGGCAAAAGGAGGATATTGTGGGTCGCCATGGCTCGCTATCCGCTTGAGTGGTGAAAGTTGGCGCGAGTGCTAACGGGGGCGGAGGCGATTGGCAAGGCGCGCGGGCAGACGGCTCGGTGCCCTCCGGTCAGCTCCTCCTTGGCGGAGGAGCTGCTGGCAGGTATTTGACCGCGCTCGGGACTTTGGCGTCCTAGCGAATGGCGAAGACGTCATAGGTGAAATGCGCATCCCCACCGCGCTGGAATTCGACCATTTTGCCGATGGCCTGAATCTCATTCATCCAGCCATAGGCGGGGGCGGCGGTCTCATAGCGCGGCGCACCGACGAGATAGAAATCATCGCCTTTCAAAATCTCGCCCGCATTCAAACGCTCTTGCACGTCGAGCGTCTGTTTGAGCACGCCTTTGTAGGAGCTGTAGATGAGCGCGCCATCATCAGTCTCAATCAAGGCGCGCACATCCAATTCACCAACGCCGCTTGGCAGAATGCGCAGCCAGTCACCCGAGGGTGCAAT
Organism: Beijerinckiaceae bacterium; assembly: GCA_947454485.1. GTDB lineage: Bacteria > Pseudomonadota > Alphaproteobacteria > Rhizobiales > Beijerinckiaceae > Terripilifer. The sequence goes on along the minus strand of CANGJJ010000002.1, from coordinate 118,736 downwards.
CAGCCGCCCTTTGATCTTGGGGCCGCTCACCTCACCTGATGTGATTTCAACCACGAGGAGGGTCGGGGTGATGGGGCGCACGAGAAGATTGGCGCGCACGGTCATGATGTAATCAGAACTCAAAGTGTGAGTCATAAATGGCCTCGTCAAAAATTATTTTTGAAATGGTCAGAACGGAGGCGAGCTTGTCGCGTGACTTGCGATGGGTCAAGCGCCCAAAACAAAACCGCCGGGGCGCGAACCCCGGCGGTCTTCATGTCAGTCAGCCTATGTGATTACGCAGCAGCGAGCTGGCGCAGCACATATTGCATGATGCCGCCGTGGCGGAAATATTCGAGCTCATCGAGCGTGGCGATGCGGCAGAGCAGCGGCACATTCTTCTTCGTGCCATCTGCATAAGTGATGTCCATCGACATCTTCTGACGCGGCTTCAGATTAGCGCCCAGACCATTGATGCTGATCTGCTCATCGCCCTTGAGGCCGAGAGTCTGCCAGGACGTGCCTTCTTCGAAGGTCAGCGGCAAGACGCCCATGCCCACGAGGTTCGAACGATGGATACGCTCGAAGCTCTGTGCGATGACCGCGCGCACGCCCAGAAGGCTGGTGCCCTTGGCTGCCCAGTCGCGTGAAGAGCCGTTGCCATATTCAATGCCGGCGAAGATCACCAGCGGCACATTCTCTTCCTTGTAGCGCATGGCGGCATCATAGATCGGCAGCTTTTCGCCGGTCGGATAATGCACGGTGTTGCCACCTTCAGCCACATTGCCGTCAGCCGCCGTGTTCATGAAATTCTTGATGCGGATATTGGCGAAAGTGCCACGCATCATCACTTCATGATTGCCACGGCGCGTGCCGTATTGGTTGAAGTCAGCTTCACGCACCTGACGCTCGCTCAGCCACTTGCCTGCAGGCGACGAGAACTTGATCGAACCAGCCGGCGAGATGTGGTCGGTGGTGATCTTGTCGCCGAACAGCGACAGGATGCGCGCATCGACAATGTCCTCGACGGGCTTGGGCGTCATGGTCATGCCATCGAAGTAAGGCGGGTTGGCGACATAGGTCGAGTTCATGCTCCACTGGAAGGTCATGCTCGAAGGTGTCTTCACCTTGCGCCAGTTTGCATCGCCCTTGAAGACGTCTGCATAGCGCTCCTTGAAGACTTTCTTGGTCACGAACTTCTTGATGAAGGCGTTGATCTCTTTGTTGGTCGGCCACACATCCTTCAGGAAGACAGGCTTGCCATCCTTGCCAGTGCCCAGCGGCTCCTTGGAGAGATCCGCATAGATATTGCCAGCGATTGCATAAGCAACAACGAGCGGAGGCGAGGCGAGATAGTTGGCCTGCACGTCAGGGTTCAGGCGGCCTTCGAAGTTGCGGTTGCCCGAGACGACAGCCGAAGCGACGATGCCGTTGTCGTTGATCGACTGCGAAATTTCTTCGGGCAGCGGACCAGAGTTACCGATGCAGGTCGTGCAGCCGTAACCAACGAGATTGAAGCCGAGCTTGTCGAGATCTTTCTGCAAGCCAGCATTGGCGAGATATTCACCCACCACCTGCGAGCCGGGCGCGAGCGAGGTCTTCACCCAAGGCTTCGACTTCAGGCCCTTGGCGACTGCATTGCGTGCGAGCAAGCCCGCTGCAATCAGAACGCTGGGGTTGGAGGTGTTGGTGCAAGAGGTGATCGCGGCAATCACGACATCGCCGTGACCCAGATCATGCTTGCGGCCGGGAACGGGGAAGCGCTTGTGCTGCTCGTCGCCCTTGCGATATTCGCTCTCCATCGCCTTGTTGAAGACAGTGCCAACTTCTTCGAGGGCCTGACGGCCTTCGGGACGCTTGGGGCCAGCCATCGAAGGCACAACGGATGCCAGATCAAGTTCCAGCGTGTCAGTGAAGACCGGATCAGCGGACTTCGCGGTGCGGAACATATCCTGCGCCTTGGCATATTTCTCGACGAGCGCGACGCGAGCCGACTTGCGGTTCGATGTCTCGAGGAAGTCGATGGTCTCGTTGTCGACGGGGAAGTAGCCGCAGGTCGCGCCATATTCAGGGGCCATATTGCCGATGGTGGCGCGGTCAGCGAGCGACAGGCCATCAACGCCGGGGCCGAAGAATTCGACGAACTTGCCGACGACGCCCTTCTTGCGCAGCATCTGCGTGACGGTGAGCACAACGTCAGTTGCGGTCACGCCTTCACGCGGCTTGCCGGTGAGTTTGAAGCCGATGACTTCAGGCAGCAGCATTGAGAGCGGCTGGCCGAGCATTGCAGCTTCTGCCTCGATGCCACCAACACCCCAACCCAGAACGGCAAGTCCGTTCACCATGGTTGTGTGCGAGTCAGTGCCAACGAGCGTGTCGGGATAAGCAATCTCAACCGTCGAGGCGCGACCGCGCTTGGGCTGGAACTTTTCCTTCTTCGTCCACACGGTCTGCGCGAGATATTCCAGATTCACCTGATGGCAAATGCCGGTGCCCGGAGGAACAACGGAGAAGTTGTCGAACGCATCCTGGCCCCACTTCAGGAACTGGTAGCGCTCGCCATTGCGCGAATATTCAAGATCGACATTCTTCTTGAAGGCCTTCGCATTGCCGAAGTCGTCGATGATGACAGAGTGGTCGATGACGAGATCGACGGGAACGAGCGGATTGACCTTCTTGGGATCACCACCAAGCTTCGTCACGGCATCGCGCATGGCGGCCAGATCGACAACGGCGGGAACGCCGGTGAAGTCCTGCATGAGAACGCGTGCGGGACGGAAGGCGATTTCCTTCTCGGTCTTGCCCTTGTTCTTCACCCAATCGGCGCAAGCCTTGATGTCTGCCTTGGTGACTGAGCGGCCGTCTTCGAAGCGCAGCAGATTCTCAAGCAAGACCTTCATGGAATAGGGCAGGCGAGATGCGCCCTTGAGGCCGTTCTTCTCGGCCTGCTTGAGAGAGAAATAGTGGTAAGTCTTAGTACCGACCTTCAGTGTCTTGCGGCACTTATAGCTATCGAGAGACATGATTGGGGCCCCAGTGTTCCAGTGAGACGGAAGACGAATGCACGGCGTTATAGATAATTTTGTTGAGCGCCGCTATACGAACGAAAGCCCAAGATGAGAGCAATGATGTGACAATGACGCGCGGTCCCAGACTGCTTGTTGAAAACCTCGCCCTTGTGCGCGGTACCCGCCGCTTGGCGCAGGGGCTGTCATTCGCGCTTGAAAGTGGGCAGGCGCTGAGCATCACCGGCCCCAATGGCGCGGGGAAATCGACATTGCTGCGGGTGCTTGCCGGACTTCTGGCGCCAGCTGCCGGGACTGTGTCCTTGAGCGGCGTCGACCCGCAGGAGATGGCGCAGCATATCCATTATGCGGGCCATGCCGAGGCTTTGAAAAATGCGCTCACCGCGCGCGAAAATCTTCAATTTTGGTCCGCATTGCTGGGCGGACCTGCCGGTTTGACCCCGCAGCAGGCTCTGGAGCGGGTGAATCTGGCCCATTTGCCCGATCTGCCGGTCTCATATCTGTCTGCCGGGCAGCGCCGCCGCGTCGCGCTCGCCCGCCTGCTCGTTGCCCCCCGTCCACTCTGGCTGATGGATGAACCCTCGACGGCGCTCGACACGGCCGCTCAGGCAAGATTGGCGGAATTGATGGAGGCGCATCTGAGCGGCGGTGGTTTGATTGTGGCCGCGACTCATTCCCCCTTGGGCGTCCCTGCGGGTGAATTGATGCTGGGAGGCCGCCCGTGAGCGCTGCTCTTGCTCTTTTCAAGCGGGAATTGCGGATCGCCAGCCGGGCCGGCGGGGGCGGGGCCATGGGCGTTGTCTTTTTCCTCATCCTCATCACGATCGTGCCCTTTGCTATAGGCCCCGATCTCAATCTCCTCTCAAGGATTGGCCCCGCGATTCTCTGGATTGCCGCCCTTTTGGCTATGCTTTTGGGCCTCGACCGCCTGTTTTTGGGCGATCATGAGGATGGCTCGCTCGATTTGCTGCAGATGGGGGCCTTGCCGCTCGAAGTCGTCATCGTGGTCAAATGCCTCGCCCATTGGGCGGTGACGGGCCTGCCTTTGGTGATCGTCGCCCCTCTTTTTGGCCTGATGCTGGCGGTGGAGGGGGATGGGCTCGCCGGGGTCGCGGCCTCGCTTTTGGCAGGTACCCCAGCCCTCACCCTCATCGGGGCCATTGGGGCTGCCCTGACGGTGAGCCTGCGCCGGGGCGGCCTGTTGCTGGCCATCCTCGTTCTGCCCTTTACGGTCCCGGTTCTGATCTTTGGGGTCTCGGCGGCCTCGGCGGCGAGCGGCGGGACGGTCCCCTTTGCCACGCCTTTCCTGATCTTGTGCGCTTTGTCTCTGGCCGCACTGGCTCTTGCCCCCTTTGCGGCGGCGGCGGCTTTGCGCAGCCGGGATTAGAGCCTTAGAAAGATACCTATGCTGAAATATGCCAACCCGACCCATTTCCTGCGTCTTGTGGCTGCCGTCCTGCCATGGCTCTGGCTGGCCTGTGTCGGGCTCTTGGGCGTGGGTCTTTACATGACCTTCTTCATCGCGCCTGCCGACTATCAGCAGGGCGATACAGTGCGCATCATGTATATTCATGTGCCCGCCGCCTGGCTGTCGATGTTTGCTTATTCGATCATGACGCTGTCGGCTCTGGGCACACTCGTTTGGCGGCATCCGCTTGCTGATGCGGCCCAACAAGCAGCCGCGCCGCTGGGCGCCGTCTTCACCTTCATCTGTCTCATCACCGGTTCGCTTTGGGGCAAGCCGATGTGGGGGACTTGGTGGGTGTGGGATGCGCGCCTCACCTCCGTGCTCGTGCTCTTTTTGATTTATCTTGGTCTCGTGGCGCTGTGGAATACGATTGAAGAGCCGACCAAAGCGGCGCGCACGGCCGCGATCTTCACGCTGGTTGGTGTCGTGAATATTCCCATCATCAAATTCTCGGTTGATTGGTGGAACACTTTGCATCAGCCAGCCTCCGTCATGCGCATGGGTGGGCCGACCATTCATCCCACCATGTTATGGCCGCTCTTGATCATGGCTGTGGGGGCAAGCTTGCTCTTTCTGGCTTTGCATCTCATGGCGGTGCGTAATGTGATTTTGCAGCGTCGCTTGCGCCGCCTGTCTTACATGGCAGCCCAAGCTGGTGAGCAGGAGATGGCCTCGTGACTCATTTGGGCTTCATCATCGCCGCCTTCGCGGTCACAGCGATTGTCATTCTCATCACTCTGGGCTCGATTGTGCTCGAGCATCGCCGCCTGCGCCGTGCTTTGTCGGCCTTCCCCATGCGTGAGGGAGATGAGGCGTGACGCAGAAGCGGCGCTTTATTTTTCTGTTGCCGCTTGTCGGCTTTCTCGCGCTTGCCGCTCTCTTTTTTGTGCAGCTGAAGGGCGGTGGCAATTCAGCGCGCTTGCCATCCCCTTTGGTGGGTAAGCCCATTCCCGCTTTCACGCTGGCTGAATTGCCGGGCGCGCAACGCCCCGCTTTCAGTGATGCTGATTTGCGTTTGGGCAAAGTCACTGTGGTGAATGTGTTCGCATCCTGGTGCGTACCTTGCCGCGATGAACATCCGATGCTGATGGAATTGTCGAAGACTGAGACGCTGGCCAAAGCCGGTGTGCGGCTCGCGGGTCTTGCCTATAAGGATGAGCCTGCCAAATCGCTCGGCTTCCTCACGCAATATGGCAATCCCTATGCGCTGATTGGTGTTGATCGCAGCGGGCGCACCGGCATTGATTGGGGCGTCTATGGCGTGCCCGAGACTTTTGTCGTGAAGGGCGATGGCACGTTGGCTTATAAATTTGTCGGCCCGCTCTCGCAGGAGAGTTTGCGCAACGTGCTCATTCCCGAGATTGAGAAAGCCCTGCGCTAGTCGGTCGGATCAGAGCTTCTGTCGTAGCAATAATCACCGATCACGCAGGCTGGATTATCGCGCGTTCGGGTGAAGAAGGGCTTCGTCATCTGCCCATAGACGCAAAAGCCGCGATCGCGAACGACGCGCTCAAACAAATCATCCCTGCCAAGACTCATCACCACAGCGCCCTCGCGATTGACGAGCGCTGTGGCTTGTTGACAGGTCATGGTTGCTGCATTGGGGCGCTGCGCCATTGAAGGCTGCACCGTCACCGCCAGTAGAGTCATGGTCAGAAGGATGCGCATCATAGCCTCACCAATGGTCTTTTTGATCGGGGTCTTTGAGCTCATATTTCAGGATCAATGGCATTTGCGCCAGCGCAAATACAATCGTGATTGGCATCGTGCCAAAGACTTTGAATGTCACCCAGAAGTCTGTCGTCTGCGTGCGCCAGACAAGTTCGTTGAGGCCCGCGAGCAGATAAAAGAAAAGGCCCCAGCGCAATGTCAGAATGCGCCAGCCCGTTTCGGTCAGTTGTAAAACTGTGTCGAGCACGACGGGCAGAAGTGGCTTGTTGAAAAACAGGCCCACCAAAAGAACCGTCCCGAAAATACCGTTCACAATGGTCGGCTTCAGCTTCAAGAAGAGCTCGTCCTGAAAGACGAAGGTCAGGCCACCGAAGAATAGAACGGCGAGCGTGGTGACGAGCGGCATGACAGGGATGTGGCGCGTGAGCACCCATGAGGCCGCCAGCGCGACAACCACACTCACCATCAAGACGCCGGTGGCGGGAAAGATTCCATATTTCGCATTGGCGATGAAGAAGAGAACCAGCGGGCCTGTCTCCAGCGCCAGTTTCAGTGCCGGATTTTGCTTGGCGCGCGCTTGTGTGGGTGCGGGCGAGGCATTGGGTTCCAAATCAGTCATTCTGTATCCTGACGATCAAGGCCAGCGATGGCATAGGCAAAGTCGCGCGCTTCGAAAGGCTCCAGATCTTCGCGCCCTTCACCCACACCAATATAGTGTACGGGCAGCGCAAATTTCTCGGCAATGGCAACAAGAATGCCGCCGCGCGCCGTGCCATCAAGCTTGGTCATCACAAGGCCAGTGACGCCCGCCACTTTACCAAAGATCTCGACCTGGCTCAGCGCATTTTGTCCGACCGTGGCATCCAGCACCAGCAGAACAGCATGGGGTGCTTGCGCATCGACCTTCTTCATGACGCGCACGATCTTCTCAAGCTCGGCCATCAGTTCGGTGCGATTTTGCAAACGACCGGCCGTGTCCATCAACAAGACATCAGCGCCCTGCGCTTTGGCTTGCGTGACCGCATCAAAGGCAAGGCCCGCCGCATCAGCGCCTTCATCGCGCGCGATGACGGGCGCGCCAATGCGCTCGCCCCAGATCTTCAGCTGCGCCACGGCTGCTGCGCGGAATGTATCGCCCGCTGCGAGCATGACGGATTTGCCATCAGCGACGAGTTGCGAGGCGAGTTTGCCGATGGTTGTCGTCTTGCCCGATCCATTCACGCCCACAACAAGAATGACGAAGGGCTTTTGAGCAGCCTCAATCACAAGCGGGCGCGCGATGGGAGTGAGGACTTTTTCGACTTCCTGCGCGAGGATCGTTTTCACCTCTTCGGGCTCGATCTGTTTGTCATAGCGGCCTTTGCCAACTGCGTCGCGAATCCGCGTGGCGGTGGCGACACCCAGATCGGCCTGAATGAGAATGTCTTCCAGATCATCCAGCATGGCCGCGTCGAGCTTGCGCTTGGTGAAGACATCGCTGATGCCCTGGCCAATGCTGGAGGAGGAGCGGGCGAGGCCTTGCTTGAGGCGGTGCCACCAGCTGCGCGGGGCAGGTGCTTCAATGGGCTCAGGGGCTGCGGGGGCCTCTGGCGGGGCGGGCGCAGGCGCGCTGGTCCCGGCCCCGAACAGGCGGCCGAAGAGACCCGGCTTTTTTGGCTCGTCATTGCTCATGTCGCCTGCCTGCGTCCCGTGCTAAAGCCCAAAGTGATCCGCGCCCTCGCGGTCCCCCTTCGATAGCCTGTCCTGCATGACGCCGGAAGACCTCAACGCTCGCTTGCTCTACCGCGATGGCCTGATGCTCGTCATCAACAAGCCGCCGAGTATCCCTGTTCACAGGGGCCCCAAGGGGGGCGAGAATCTCGAACAATATTTCGACGCGCTGCGCTTTGGCCTGCCGCGCGCCCCCTCGCTCGCCCATCGGCTCGATAAGGACACATCGGGCTGTCTGGTTCTGGGCCGCCATCGCAAGGCGCTGGAGAAGCTGGCCCTGCTGTTCAAACAGGGCAAGATCGACAAGACCTATTGGGCGGTGGTCGAGGGTATTCCGGCGCAAGAGACCGGCGAAATTGACCTGCCGCTGGGCCGTCTTGATTCCCAACGCGGCTGGTGGATGAAGGTTGACCCCTTGGGCCAGCCCTCCAAAACCCTCTGGCGGGTGATGGGAACGGGCGAGACTGAGGAGGGAAGGCCGATCAGCTGGCTCGCGCTTGAGCCTTTGACGGGCCGCACCCATCAATTGCGCGTCCATTGTGCCGCTATGGGCTGGGCGATTGTGAAAGACCCGATCTATGGGTCTGGCGCGCGCGACGACGTGCTGCATCTCCATTCCCGCTCGATCACCGTGCCCATCTCCAAGAATAAAGAGCCTGTCCGCTGCATTGCCCCGGTCCCCGGCCATATGGAGGCGCTGCTCGAGCGCTGTGGCTGGACCCGCCAGATGGAGGCCGAATGCACGGTTCTGGCCCCGCAGGAGCGGGATCTTGAGGAGAGTGATTGAACCGCGTGGCTCCGCTTTGTATGATGATCTAGCAGAAAGATCATACAACGGAGGGGGCCATGAGGCTGGGTGGATGGTTTTTGGCGGCTTTGCTCCTGTTCAGCCCTTCGGTTCGGGCTGAGACCCCTGAAGACTGGGCGAAGCTGGGCGCGCGGGTGCATGGCGGCTTTGGCGCGTTCATCCCGGTTGGCATTCGCATCGGCCTTGATGCGGCCAGCAAAATCCCAGCCGCTCCGCGTGAACTGGCCGTCACTTACTATGACAATGAGCGCTCGCCCTGCGCCTGTTTTGCCGATGGGGTGGCTATTGCGACACTCGCCTCGGTCGGCCAGCGCTCTTTGACCATCGCGGCTGAGAAGGCTCCCCCCGATGTTGCCGCTGTCATCATCATTCGCCCGCGCAAGGGCGGGCCGGGTCTGCGTTATGCGATCCCGATGTCAGCTTTGCCACGATTGGCGCAGATGAATCAGAGCCTCGAGCCGGTCGCGCGTTTTCATGCGGTGATGGAGGCGCAGGGCCTTTTCGACGTGACGCCGGTCGAGTGAGCAAAGTCAGATCAGCAATGCCTGACCATCATGGCCGGTCACTGTTGCCTGAATGATGTGCCCCGGCTCTTGTGCGGGCGTGCGAACAAGGGTGAAATCTTCCGCGCGGCCATTGCCGCCGCGTTCGGTCAAAACAGAGATGGTTTTGCCGATCTGCGCATCAAGATGCGCCTGCAATCTCTGCGCACCGAGCTTGCGTAATTCTTCGGCGCGGGCCTTGGCGATCTCGCGTCCCAGTTGTGGCATGCGTGCAGCAGGCGTGCCCGGGCGCGGCGAGAAGGGAAAGACATGCAGATGCGTCAAGCCGCAGGCATTGACCAGATCAAGCGTGCGCTCGAACATCGCCTCACTCTCGGTGGGAAAGCCCGTGATGAGATCGGCGCCGAAGACAATGTTGGGACGCGCGCGGCGAAGATCGGCGCAAAAGGCAATCGCATCCTCGCGCAGATGACGGCGCTTCATGCGTTTCAAGATCATGTCATCACCCGCCTGCAAGGACAGATGCAAATGCGGCATCAGGCGACGCTCTTGCGCGATGATCTCCAGCATCTCCTCATCGGCTTCAATACAATCGATGGAGGAGAGGCGCAGGCGCTCGAGATCAGGCACATGCTGCAAAATCTGTTTGAGCAAGCGTCCAAGTTTGGGCGTGCCGGGAAGATCATGACCCCATGAGGTGAGATCAACACCTGTCAGTACGGCCTCGCGATAGCCATTGCCCACCAGCTTGCGGATTTGCTCCACCACTTCGCCAGCTGCTGCCGAACGCGATGGGCCGCGCCCGTAAGGGATGATGCAGAAAGTGCAGCGATGGTCGCAGCCATTTTGAATTTCAACAAAGGCGCGCGTCTGGCCTTCAATCGCATCCACAGCACCCGCGACAAAATGATGGCCGCTTTCTTCCAGTGCCATAATGTCATTGACGCGCGTGGTGGGCGTGATCGCAAGGCTCGCCCAAGTCTGGGGCTTGGCTTTGTCTGCATTGCCGATCACCGCATCAGCCACGCCCATTTTTGTGAAACTGTCGGGGTCGATTTGCGCGGCGCAGCCTGTGACGATCAAACGCGCATCGGGCCGCTCGCGCTTCATGCGGCGGATCGCTTGGCGAGCTTGGCGCACGGCCTCATTGGTGACGGCGCAAGTGTTGAAGACGACGAGATTGTCATGGCCCGCCTCGCGCGCGGCACGACGAATGGCTTCGGACTCCACCGCATTGAGGCGGCAGCCGAAGGTCACGACCTCAATGGATGAGGTCTTGTCCATTCAGCACCCCGTGAAAATGGCAGGATCGAAACGGCCTTCGAATTCAAGCTCCACCGGGCCGGTCATCATCACGTGATCATCGCTCGCGCGCCAATCAATATGAAGATCGCCGCCGGGCAGGGTCACGCGCACCCGCCGTCCTGTCAGATCGCGGCGCGCGGCTGAGACTGCGGTGGCGCAAGCGGCAGAACCACAGGCCTGCGTGATGCCAACGCCGCGCTCCCAAACCTTCAGGCGGATGTGGTCATGCGAGATCACCTGCGCGAGTGAGATATTGGCCTTTTGCGGAAACAGGGGATGTGTTTCCAGCGCAGGCCCTAGGGTTGGCAGATCGAAGGCCTCGAGATCTTGAACAAAGAAGACCGCATGGGGATTGCCCATATTGACGGCAGATGGCTTTGGCAGATCCTCAAAGCTCAAATCAACGGCACACGTGTCAGTTTGTGGCAGGGCGAGGGGAATCTCCTGCCAGCCAAGACGCGGTGCGCCCATATCGACAGTGAAGGTCCAGTCGCCTGTGCGTTGGCATTCAAGACGCCCCGCTTGTGTCTCGATGAAGAAGCGGTCGGGGGTGCCGGCGCGCGTCATGATCCAGGCGACGCAGCGCGTGCCATTGCCGCAAGCGCCCGATTCCGTGCCGTCATTGTTGAAGATCCGCACAAAAGCTTGCGTGGCTGCATCGCGCGCGGTCTCAATGACCATCAGCTGATCATAGGCGAGACCCTTGGCGGCATGAATGGCGCGCGCTTCGGCCGGGCTCACATTGAGTGTCGTGCCGCGCAGATCCAGCACGACAATCTCATTGCCCAGACCATTCATCTTGGCGAAAGGAAAGCCCGCCAGCGCGCTCATCTGATGCTCCCAAAGTGAGAGCTCGTCACTTGCCCCTTTGGCACTTGCATTGCAAGTGCTTTGCGGCTGAACCTTCCGCGCGGGCTTGTGTTGAGACAGGTATGGTTTGGTGCCAGTTCCACCTTGGCGACTGGTCCAAAGTGTTTCAAAATGCGTATAGACGACTCAACCGCTTTTCTCGCATGCCGTCGGCCGCAGGAGCCTGCCATGACACGCCTTATTTCCCGGCTTCGTCCCTTGATGGCGTTTGCAGCCTTGCTGTTCGTGACGGCCCTTCCGGCCAAGGCGCAGTTCGGCCTGTCGGGCGTTGACCCCGCGCAGGTGGTGACGATTGAGCTGGCGGCGCGCCCGACCCTTGCTTTGAGCGGCACAGGTGACTGGGATGATCCTTTGAAGGCGGTGGTGGCCTCTGTCGTCAAATTGCAGGAAGAGGTCGTGAAGCTGGGGCTGAAGCCCGTGGGCAAGCCCATTGTCGCCTTTGTCGATACCGATGACAAAGGCTTCCGGTATGAGGCGATGGTTCCGCTGACTGAGAAGCCCGAGCCTGCGCCTGCTGTGAGCGAGGGTCTACGCATTGCAACCTCGCCCGCTGGCAAGACTTTGCGGTTCCAGCATCGCGGCACTTATGAAGATATTGAGACCACCTATGAGATGATCACGGCCTATCTCGATGAGAAGGGCCTTGAGGCGCAAAATCTCTTCGTTGAGGAATATCTGACCCTGCCGCGCACTGCTGAAGAAGAGGGCGCGCAGGTTGATATCTATGTCTTCCTGAAGTGATGATGCGGTGACAGACCAGACGCCACGGATTTTTGACCGCCAGCTGTTGCGGCTGCGATTGGCGCGCGCATTGCGCATGGGCGCTGCTGATTTTCTGCTCGAACGTGTGGCCGAGGATCTCGAAGACCGGCTGAGATCTATTCTGCGTCCCTTTGAGCGTGTGCTTGATCTTGGCACAGCAGGTACACAGCTCACGCAGGTTTTGGCGCAGCGCAATCCGCAATTGTTGGTTCACGGCGCACCCATCGCGCAAGCTGTGAGTGCGGGGCCTTGGCTCTCATTGGTTGCAGATGAAGAGGCCTTGCCCTTCGCGCCTGAGAGTTTTGATCTCATCACCTCCGCGCTCAGCCTTCAGCATGTGAATGATCTGCCCGGCGCCTTGGTGCAGATCCGCCGCAGCTTGCGGCCAGATGGCCTGTTTCTGGCCTGTTTCATGGGCGGTCAGTCTTTGACTGAATTGCGCAGCGCATTGGCTGAAGCCGAAGAAGAGATTTTGGGCGGTGTCAGCCCTCGCGTGTCGCCCTTTGTGGATTTGCGTGATCTTGGCAGCCTGTTGCAGCGCGCAGGTTTCGCTCTGCCCGTGACGGATGTGGATACGATCACGGTGCGCTATGATCATCTCTTCGCGCTTGCGCATGATCTACGCGCTATGGGTGCAACCAATGCGCTTGTGCTGCGTGACAAACGCAAAATCAACAAGACGATCTTTCTGCGCGCGGCCGAAATTTATGCGCAAAACTTCAGCGATGCAGATGGGCGCGTGCGCGCAACCTTCGATCTTGTCTGGCTGTCGGGCTGGGCGCCGCATGAAAGTCAGCAAAAGCCATTGCAGCCGGGCTCGGCCAAGATGCGGCTTGCCGATGCGTTGAATGCAAAAGAAGGCAAGCTGCAGGGATGAGCCCTCTGCGGTGGAGGTAAAACCATTCTCATGTTGAAGGGTGATACTTGCGTGAACAGCTGGAGTGTTCAGCAGGGCTGTCCAAATGTTTCACTTGGCGCTACGGGCGCGCTCGAGGCTGGCCCCGACCGGGGCAGCCTTATTTGGGTCCAGTGGCACTGACTGGAAATCGGGTCTTGGCCCGTGGTATAGGGGCGCCAGAGGATCTTCCATGTCATCTGTTGCGGTTGAAACATCGGGCGCCACGCGTCCTTCGCTTGTCGGTCTGACGCGGGCTGAGCTGGGCAAGGCTCTGGCCACGATTGGCGTGCCTGATCGCGAGATCCGCATGCGCGTGAACCAGCTTTGGCATTGGATCTATTTTCAGGGCGTCACAGAGTTCGACCGCATGACCAATGTGGCGAAGGCTTTGCGCGCCACTTTGGCCGAGCATTATTCCCTTAGCCGACCGGAGGTCATTGTCGAGCAGATCTCCAATGATGGTACGCGCAAATGGCTCATTCGTTTGCCGCCCACCAGCGCCACCGATAAAGGTGCGGAGATTGAATGCGTCTATATTCCTGAGCGTGATCGCGGCACTTTGTGCGTGTCGAGCCAGGTCGGTTGCACGCTCACCTGCACCTTCTGTCACACAGGTACGCAGAAGCTGGTGCGCAATCTCACCTCGCAAGAGATCGTGCAGCAGCTCGTTGTTGCGCGTGATCGCATTGGCGACTTCCCCGGCATGACGCCGCCGACCGATGGCATGTTGCCCTCGGGCGAGGGTGTGCGCGCTGTCTCCAACATTGTCTTCATGGGTATGGGCGAGCCACTTTATAATTTCGACAATGTGCGCGAAGCGATTGGCGTCTTGTCAGATGGCGAGGGCCTCTCGCTCTCCAAGCGCCGCATCACCGTTTCCACTTCGGGCGTTGTGCCTCAGATCCCAACTTTGGGTGATGAGGCTGGTACGATGCTGGCGATCTCGCTTCATGCGGTGCGCGATGAGCTGCGCAACACTTTGGTGCCGCTGAACAAGAAATATCCGATTGATGAATTGCTCGATGCCTGCCGCAATTATCCGGGCCTCTCCAATGCGCGCCGCATTACGTTTGAATATGTGATGCTGAAGGGCGTGAATGATTCCCCCGCAGATGCGCGCGAATTGGTGCGTCTGTTGAAAGGCATTCCAGCCAAGATCAATCTCATTCCCTTCAATCCCTGGCCGGGCACTCAATATGAATGTTCCGACTGGGATGTGATTGAGCGCTTCTCGGATATTGTCTTCAATGCTGGCTATGCGAGCCCTGTGCGCACGCCGCGCGGCCGCGATATTCTGGCAGCTTGCGGCCAGTTGAAGAGTGAGACGGAAAAAGTGCGCGCCCGCGCCCGTCTCATGATGGAGGCTGAGGCCGAAGCTGAGAGCGACCACGCGTAACCCAAACGCAAACGGGCGGCCCCAAGGACCGCCCGCGCAATTCACAATTCCAAAGAGCTTAGTCCTTGGCGCGTTCCACATAGGAGCCGTCTTCGGTCTGCACGACAACGCGTGTGCCAACCTGAATATGCGGAGGCACCATGGTGCGCGCGCCATTCGACAGGATCGCGGGCTTGAAGGAGGAAGACGCAGTCTGGTTCTTGATGACCGGCTCGGTCTCGACGATTTCGAGCGTGACGCGCGCGGGCAGCTGCACACCCACGGCAATGCCGTTGAAGATGCTCAGAATGATCTTCATGCCTTCTTGCAAGAAGACTTTCTGATCGCCGATCACATCGTCCGGCACATTCAGCTGCTCATAGCTTTCAGCATTCATGAAGTGGTTGCCGTCGGCATCCGAATACAGATAGCTGAATTCGGTGTCTTCCACGAAGGCGCGCTCGACCTGCTCGGTCGTCTTGTAGCGCACGCTGGTCTTCACGCCGTCCGACAAGCGGCGCATGTCGATCTGGGTCGTGGGCGTGCCCTTGCCGGGATGGAAGCTCTCAGCCGACAAGACGACGTAGAGATTGCCGTCTTCATGTTCAATGATATTGCCCTTGCGGACCGAACTGGCGATGACTTTCACGGCTGAATTCCTTGGGTTGATGGCGGGCGCGGCACGGCCTATTGGATGGCATCTCGAAGCGGCCGCACAATAGCGATCTCATAGCGAAGCGCCAGCCGTATCGCAAAGCACGGGCCGAATGACAACACCCCCAAGCCATCAAAACAGCGCTTCCCCGGCCTCGTCCCGCTGGTGGATGCCCCATGTCCATGCCGATCGGCGGGGGCTTTTGCGGGCGCGCGCCCGGATTTTGCGCAGCTGGCGCAGCTGGTTCGAGCTGCAGGGCTTTGTTGAGGTGGATACGGCCGCGCTGCAGATCTCGCCCGGCAATGAGGCCCATATCGGCGCTTTTGCGACCGATTTCACCGCAGATGGGGTCAATTTGCCGCTCTATCTGCATTCTTCCCCCGAATTTGCCTGCAAAAAGCTGCTGGCGGCGGGCGAGACGCAGATTTTCAGCCTTGGGCATGTTTTTCGCAATGGCGAGCGCGGCCCCCTCCACCATCCAGAATTCACCCTGCTCGAATGGTATCGGGCGGGGGCTGAATATGACTGTCTGATCGCCGATTGCCGGGCTCTTTTGGTCGCGGCGGCTGAGGGGGCGGGGGCGGCCCTGCTGCGCTGGCGGGGGCGGGAATGTGACCCCTTTTTGCCGCCGCAGCGCCTGACGGTCGCTGAGGCCTTTGCCGATCATGCCGGGATCAACCTGCTGGCGACCCTGTCTCCAGAGGGCTCGCCTGACCGCGCGGCCCTGGCGGAGCAGGCCAAGGGCAAGGTGCGGATCGTGGCCGATGACAGCTGGTCGGATATTTTCAGCAAGCTTTTGAGCGAGCATGTCGAGCCGCAGCTCGGCCTTGCACGTCCCTGCGTGCTGATTGATTATCCCGCCTGCGAGGCCGCCCTCGCGCGTCCTTGTGCGCATGACAAACGTGTTGCTGAGCGCTTCGAGCTTTATGCCTGCGGTGTTGAACTTGCCAATGCCTTTGGTGAGCTGACTGATGCTCAAGAACAACGTCGTCGTTTTGAAGCTGAGATGGATGAGCGCGCGCGTCTTTATGGCGAGCGTTTTCCCATTGATGAAGATTTTCTCGCCGCGCTCGCGCTCATGCCGCAAGCTTGCGGCATTGCGCTGGGTGTTGATCGTCTCATCATGCTCGCCACAGGCGCGCAGCGCATCGAACAAGTCATCTGGACTCCTGTCGCGGAGGCCGCCACGTGAGTCTCACCACAGTCGCCGCCTTGCGTGATGCGGGTCTTGTGCAATGTGAGGACGAAAGTGCTTTGAGCGCTGTGGCGCAGCGCTATGCGATTGCGATCACGCCTGACATGGCGGCTTTGATTGAGAGTCCGCAAGATCCCATCGGCCTGCAATTCGTGCCGCAAATGGCTGAATTGCAGCAGTCTGAGCAAGAACTGCTCGATCCGATTGGCGATAGCGCACATATGCCTGTTGAAGGCGTGGTGCATCGTTATCCCGATCGTGTGTTGCTGAAATTACTCCATGCTTGCCCCGTCTATTGCCGCTTTTGTTTCCGCCGCGAAGTGGTCGGTCCTGCAGGGGCTGGCATGCTCAGCGGGCAGGCTTTGCAGCAGGCGCTCGCTTATATTCGTCAAGACACGCGCATCTGGGAGGTGATCCTCACGGGGGGTGATCCACTCGCTCTCTCGCCGCGTCGGTTGCGAGAGGTGATGGAAGCACTGGCTACTATTGCGCATGTCAAAGTCGTGCGCCTGCATTCGCGTGTGCCTGCGGTCGAGCCATCGCGCATCAGTGACGAGATGGTGTCTGCGCTACAGACTTTCCCGCGCGCGCTTTATGTCGCGCTCCATGCCAATCATCCACGCGAATTGACCCATGCAGCACGTACGGCCTGTGCGCGTTTGATTGATGCGGGCATTGTGATGGTGAGCCAGAGCGTATTGCTGCGCGGCGTCAATGATGATGTGGAGACTTTGGCAGATTTGATGCGTGCTTTCGTGGAGACACGGATCAAGCCCTATTATCTGCATCATCCAGATCTTGCCCCCGGCACCTCTCATTTGCGGGTGAGTATCGAAGAGGGCCAAGCGCTGGTGCGCGGTCTTTTGGGTCAGGTCTCGGGCCTGTGCCAGCCGGCCTATGTGCTCGACATACCGGGGGGCTTTGGCAAATCGCCCATCGGCCCAACCTATTTGGCGCGCCAGAGCGATGGCGAGGGCTATGTCGTGGAAGACTTCCGGGGCGGATTGCATCCCTATCGTGATCGCTAGCGCGCCGCGAAATGGCCCGACTCAGCTATTATGCATCCGACCAGTTTGGAGCACCTGCCTTGATTCGAACTCTTCGTCCTCTTCTTTGCGCGCTTTTGCTCGCTCTCGCTTCGCCCTCTCTTGCCCAAGCGCCTGACCAGCGCCTTGATGGTGTGCGCGCCACATTGGAGCAAGTTGAGCAGGCGCTGAAGCGCCCTGATCTGAGCGATGCGGCTTTGTCAGAGATGCGCGGGCGGATCGAGCCTTTGGGTGCGCGGATCGGTGAAGTTTTGGGCGAGCTGTCGCCCCGGCAAGATTCGCTGCGTCAGCGTCTCGACCAGCTCGGCCCCAAGCCCGCCGACAAAACAGCAGCTGAGGCTGCCGGTGTTGCAGGCGAGCGCGATGACTTGCAAAGGCAGTTTGATGAAACAGATGCGGCGGTGAAGCGCGCGCGTTTGCTTGAGGTCCGGCTCGATCAGGCCTCCGATACAATTCTCTCACGTCGCCGCGATCTGTTCACCCGCGCTTTGTTCGCGCGCAGCACCAGCGTGCTCAGCCCCTCTCTATGGTTGGCGGTTGGGCATGAAGTGCCGCAAGATGTTTTGACCTTGGGCGATGTGCTGGCAGATTGGTGGGCGCGCGCCAGTGCCAAGCTGACGGGTCTGAAGCTCTTCAGCTTTGCGGGCGGAACGATCGGGATCATCCTGCTCTTTGTCGTGGTCTTACAGCTGCAACGTCGCGTTGTGCGCCGCGATCCTGACAATCACAATCCTGATGAGTTTCACAAAGCCATGGGCGCTTTGTGGGTTGCGATCTCAACGGCGGCCACACCTATTATTGCTATGGCGGCGCTGATTGGGCTTTGGCGCGGGCTCGATCTCTTCTCATTGCGCATTGAGCCAATCGTGGATGCACTCTCCGACAGTGTGGCGCGTGTGTCGATTACCATGGGTATTGCGCGTGGCTTGCTGGCGCCTGATCTGCCCAATTGGCGCTTGCTTGATTTGCGCGAGGCCACTGTGGCGCGTCTCGCCCGCCTCGTTCTTTTTGTGGCCCTGGCCGTGTCGGGCTTCAAATGTATCGAAGCCATTGTGGAAGTCATTGGCGCGAGCCTGCCGGTCTCGGTTGCATTTCGCGGTTTGTTTTCTTTGCTCGTCGCTGTGGGCCTCGCCTCCGGGCTCAAAGGCATTGCGCTGGACGCTGAGGATGAAGCCTGCCTTGGTCCAAAGATCACGCAGGGCCGTGACCTTTATGGCCCAGTGCGCTTGGCGATCTGGGCGGCGATTGTCGTCATCATCGGCAGTGCGCTCATTGGCTATGCGGCTTTTGCGGCCTTCCTTGTTGATCAGATCGTGTGGTTGACCTTCATCGGCAGCTCGCTCTTTCTTCTCTCGACCTTCGCGCGTGATGCGATCAGCCGGGCGCTGCGCCCAGATGCTGCACCGGGTCGTGCTATTCTCACCAGCGTTGGTCTGCGCCGTGAGGCGCTCGACCAAGTCGCGATCATCATCACCGGCCTCGCGCAGCTTGCGCTCTTGCTCGCTGCTGTGTTGGTCGCTGCCGCGCCTTGGGGTATTGAGTCGAATGATATGTTCGCCAGTATCCGCGCGGCCTTCTTTGGTTTCCGCGTGGGTGAGGTGACGATCTCGATTTCGAGTATCATCATTGCCATCGTCATCTTCACCACTGGCTTTGCCATTACGCGCGCTTTCCAGCGCTGGCTTGATGGGACCTATCTGCCCCATACGCAGCTCGACACAGGTCTGCGCAACTCCATCCGCACCAGTATTGGTTATGTCGGCTTTGTCATCGCAGCGGCCATGGGCCTCAGCTATGTGGGCCTCAGTTTTGACAAGCTCGCGATTGTGGCTGGTGCCTTGTCGGTTGGTATCGGTTTTGGTCTGCAAAGCATCGTCAATAATTTCGTCTCGGGTCTCATCTTGCTCTGGGAGCGCGCGATCCGGGTTGGTGACTGGATCGTGGTGGGTGATGAACAAGGCTATGTGAAGCGCATCAATGTACGCTCGACCGAGATCGAGACCTTCGATCGCGCCACGATGATTGTGCCCAATTCCAATCTGGTGTCTGGCGTGGTGAAGAATTGGGTTCGCACCGACAAAGTTGGCCGTTTGAAAATTCCGATTGCCGTCAATATCAATGCTGATCCGGAGAAGGTGCGCGAGACTTTGCTCGATTGCGCGCGCCAGCATGATCTGGTGCAGCGCGTTCCTGCGCCCACTGTTTTGTTTGTCGCCATGATCGACAATATGCTGAAGTTCGAGCTTGTCTGTTTCGTGGCCGATGTAGAAACGGCGGGCCGGGTGAAGAGCGATCTGCATTTTGAAATCTTCCGCCGCTTCAAGGATGCAGGCTTTGACCTGCTGCACCAAACACCGCCTCTCGTGGCTATTGCAGGATTGGATCGGCTTGAGGCCATCCTTGAGCGCAACGCTGCTGCCAAGATGTGATCACCGGAGTTGATGATCTGAGATGAAAAAGATGGTTTGCATTCCCGTTCTCACGGCGCTTGGAATTTCGCTGGGCAGTTGCTCAAAGCCCGAATTGCCTCTGCCCTCCATGCCGAGCTTCTATACGAATCTGGCTGCCAATAAGGGTCAGGTGGATGCGGGTGCCGCGCGTGACATGATCTCGATCTATCGTCGCAACAATGGCGCCTCGGTGGTCAGTCTTGATCCTGAATTGCAGGAGCTTGCCCAGCAGCAAGCGCTCGCCATGGCCAAGGCCGATTCCATGAGCCATGATGTGCGTGGCTCTTTGCGCTCGCGTCTGGATGGTGCGGGCTATCGCCATGGCGCGGCGGTGGAGAATATTTCAGCTGGCTATCACACTCTGGCTGAGGCTTTCTCGGGCTGGCGTCAATCGCGCTCGCATAATGAAAATATGCTCAACGGCCGTATGCGCCGCATGGGCATTGCGGTCGCCCATGCACCCCAGTCCAAATATAAGGTCTATTGGGCGCTCATCATGAGCGACTGATCAGCCATCGCGCCGCTTGGCTTGCAAATAACCGAGCAGCGGCAGCAACAGGGCGCGCGGCATGAAGGGCATCAGCGCCACGGTGAGCTTGTTGAAAGCGCCGGTCACGATACGTCGGCGACCGGCCATCATCGCCTCATAGCCGCTCATGGCGACGTCGCGCGCGCTTTGCGTCGGCATATTTTTCAGCAAAGCCGTGTCGAGACCCGCGCGGGCCTGAAAGCCCGTCGTGGTGAGGCCGGGGCAGAGGGCGGTCACTGTCACGCCTGTGGCGCGCAGCTCTTGCCAAAGCGACTCGCTGAAGGAGACGACGAAAGATTTCGTCGCATAATAAGTCGCCATGCCGGGGCCCGGCAGAAAGGCCGCCACCGAGGCGACATTCATGATGCGCCCGCGCGCAGCGATGATCTGCGGCAGGAAGCGCAAAGTCAGATCGCTGAGGCTGCGGACATTCAGATCAATCATCTCGACCTGTTCGCGCGCATTCAGGGCGCGGGCTGGGCCTGCCAGACCAAAGCCGGCATTGTTGATGAGAATGGAGACGCTGGCCCTTGCTTGCGCCAAGGCGGTCTCCAGCTCCTCGCCCGCATCCCGTCCAGCAAGATCGAGCACAATGACGAGCGGGCGCGGCGCACCTGCTGCGGCAATCTCATCGGAGAGGGCGTGGAGCGCATCTGATGAGCGCGCGACAAGCGCCAGATCATGTCCTTTGGCGGCGCAGATCCGCGCAAGCTCAGTGCCGATGCCGCTGGATGCGCCCGTGATGAGCGTCAGACGACGAAAATGGGGGTCAGTCATGAATCACCAAATGGGCAGGCAGCTGCGCCTGCTTTTATGAGAATGAGCTTGTGTGGTGGATCCTGCGAAAACGAGCAGGATGAAAACGCATACAGGAAACCGCATCGCGATCTTTAGCGTGACGAGGCGCGATTGCATGGTCAAGATTGTTGGAAGCCTATGTCAGCGCGCGCATATCCAATCTGGGGAAGGGGGCCGGGACCGCTGCCTGTTATGCGGTCCCGGCCGAGCCGGGATCAGTCACAGAGGGGACCTCACCAGGCTATTCAGAAAGGGTAGATGGCGCGTCTAGACCCCCATTGTGCAAGTCTGCCGCCCCGGCACAAGCGCCGCGTGGGTTGAATCGAGAATAAAACTCGCGGACATGGTTGAGACGCCCCAAACTGGGTGGATTGCGGCGCTGGGCCAGAGCTCAAATTTACAAATTTCTGTTTTTATTCAATGACTTGATTTTTTTGGCCTTCAGGTCTCGATCTGTCGATCAACAAAAGCCAAGATCAAGTTTCGCGAGGGGTGGGGCCGCGAATCGGTTGCGCGAGGGATCGGCACCTTGCCTCGCGTTATATAGTTCATCTATATGACGGTCCCATGGCGATTGAAGCGAGCATCACCCTCAAGAGCGAACACGCCCCCTTGGTCGGGCGCGAGCGCATTCGCTTGCTCGAAAGTGTCGCGCGCGAGGGCAGTATCAGCGCGGGCGCGCGTGCAGCAGGTCTCAGCTACAAAGCGGCATGGGATGCGCTGGATGCGATGGCCAATCTGTTCGGCCAGCCCGTTCTTGAAACAAAGTCAGGTGGTGCGACTGGTGGCGGCGCGCAGCTCACCGCGACCGGTGTCAAAGTCATTGAGGCATTCAATCGGATGGAGGCGGAGCTGGCGCGTGTGCTGCGTTTGCTCGAGCCTGATCTTGCGGGCAGTGGCCTCACGCCCCTCAATCTCATGTCAGGCTTTCTCATGAAGACCAGCGCGCGCAATGCGCTTCGCGGCGTGATCGTCGAGATCGCGGTCGATCAGTTGAGCGCCGAAGTGGCGGTGCAAGTGTCGGGCGACACGATCATCCATGCCAGTGTCACGCTCGCCAGCCTCAAAGAGCTGGGGCTGTGTGTTGGGCGCGAGGCTGTGGTTCTGGTGAAGGCACCCTTCGTCATGATCGCGCGCGATGAGGCAGGGCTGCAGACCTCCGCCCGCAACAGTATTGCAGGCACGGTGCTGCGCTGTGAGACGACACCGCTCCATGCCGAGGTCGTGATCGACATTGGTGATGGCAAAACCCTCGCGGCCTCTATCACCGCTCATAGTGCGGCGGCTTTGCAGGTAAGTGCGGGCATGCGCCTACGGGCTCTGTTCGACGCGGCCCATGTTCTTGTGGCGGTGGACTGATGCGACTGTGGCGCGCGCTTTTCTGCCTGTTCGTCATCGCCCTGCCAGCGCGAGCAGAGCAGGTCCATGTGGCCGTGGCGGCCAATTTCACCGAACCCGCACGCATTCTGGCTGATCTTTTCACGCAGCGCAGTGGCCATCGCGTCATCTTAAGCTTTGGTTCCTCGGGGCAGCTTTATGCGCAGATCACCCAGGCCGCGCCCTATGATGTCTTTTTGTCAGCTGATGGGGAGCGCCCCGCCAAATTGCTGCAAGAGGGGCATGCTGCGTCCGGTACGCAAATGACTTATGCGGTCGGCAAGCTTGTCTTGTGGAGCAAGGACCAGCGCGCCGATGCAGGCGAAGCTGCCTTGCGCGGTGCTGTCACCAAACTTGCTATCGCCAATCCCGCCGCAGCCCCCTATGGCGGCGCAGCGCTCGACGTGCTGCAGCGTCTTGGCTTGATGGGCCAGTTGCAAGCGCGTCTGGTGCAGGGGACAAGCATCGCCCAAACATTCCAGTTCGTTGAAACGGGCAATGCAGACTTGGGCTTTGTCGCTCTGTCGCAACTGCAGGGCCATTTGGAGGGTGGGCGCTGGATTGTGCCGCAATCTTTGTATGAGCCCCTGTTGCAGGATGGTATCGTGACCAAGCAGGGCGAGCGCAATCAAGCCGCGCGTGACTTCCTCGCTTTTCTGACAACGCCTGCTGCGCGAAATATCATCACGCGCTTTGGTTATGAGGTGCAGCCATGAATTTGGCGCCCGACATCTGGCTTTCGCTCTGGCTGACGATCAAGCTCGCGGCGCTCAGCACCGTGATCTTGCTTCTTATCGGTACACCGCTTGCCTGGTGGCTCGCGCGCAGTCGCCATATGGCGGTTGATATTGTCGGCAGTCTTGTTGCCATGCCGCTTGTGCTGCCCCCCACTGTGCTGGGATTTTATCTGCTGATGATTTTGGGACCGAATGGTCCGGGCGGTTTGCTTGCGGGGCTCTGGGGTCAGCGCACGCTTGCATTTTCCTTCACGGGCCTTGTCATCGGTTCGGTTGTCTATTCGCTCCCGTTTGTCGTGCAGCCGATCCGCAATGCATTTGTCGCTTTGGGTGAGCGGCCTTTGGAAGTGGCCGCGACTTTGCGCGCAACGCCGTGGCAGAGCTTCTGGCGCGTTGCTGTGCCTTTGGCGCGGCCGGGCTTCCTGACGGGCGCTATTCTTGGCTTTGCCCATACGATGGGTGAGTTTGGTGTTGTGTTGATGATCGGCGGCAATATTCCCGGCGAGACCAAAGTGCTCTCTGTCGCGATCTATGATTTCGTCGAGACCGCGCAATGGGCGCAGGCGCATCTATT
Organism: Beijerinckiaceae bacterium; assembly: GCA_947454485.1. Lineage (GTDB taxonomy): Bacteria > Pseudomonadota > Alphaproteobacteria > Rhizobiales > Beijerinckiaceae > Terripilifer. The sequence goes on along the minus strand of CANGJJ010000002.1, from coordinate 95,000 downwards.
GTCCGCGCTGATGGTCGTCTTGGCACTTGCGATCATACTGAGCGTCAGCCTGATTGAAAAACGCATCGGAAGGCAGGCCCTATGAGACCGCCGATCCGCATTCGCCTCAAAGATGATCTTGGCCGTTTCTCACTTGATGTGCGTTTTGAAGCGCCGGGGCGCGGAGTGACGGCGCTCTTTGGTCCCTCAGGCAGTGGCAAAACGACGATCCTGCGCTGTATCGCGGGGCTACATCGCGCCAAGCTGGGCGAGGTGATTGTTGAAGATTGGCCATGGCAGGTGGATGGTCTGTTTCGCCCTGTGCATGAGCGGCCCATCGGCTATGTCTTCCAGGAGGCGAGCCTCTTTGCGCATCTGAATGTGCGCGGCAATCTGACATTCGGCATGCCAGCTGTTGCACAGCCTGATGATCTGCCGCTTGATGAAGTGGTGCAATTGCTCGGCCTGGCGAATTTGATTGATCGCAATCCTGCGAGCCTGTCGGGTGGAGAGCGCCAGCGTGTCGCCATTGGCCGCGCACTTCTCTCCCAGCCACGCCTCTTGCTGATGGATGAGCCGCTGGCTGCGTTAGATCAAGCCTCCCGCGACGAGATCTTGCCCTTTCTTGAGCGGCTGCATGATCGTCTGTCTTTGCCGATCATCTATGTCACGCATGATATGCGCGAGGTCGAGCGTCTGGCCGATCATATCGTGCTCATTGAACAAGGCCGCGTGATCGCCGCTGGCCCGATGGCGCAGGTGCAATCTGATCCGCAATTACCTTTGATGAAATTGCGCGATGCATCTGTGACGATGCTGGCGCGAATCATTGCGCGGGATCGCAGCTATGGGCTGACGACTTTAGCGGTCGATGGTGGGACATTTTTGGTGCCCATGATGCAGGGCGAGGTAGATGAATATCACCGCCTGCGCATTGCAGCCAGTGATGTCAGTCTGGCACGCGAACAACCCAATCCCAGCACGATTGCCAATAATCTGCGCGCGCGGATTCTCGATCTGCGCCACACGGATGATCATCAGATCGTCGTGGTTCTGGGTCTTGGTGAGGCAGGCTTTGGCGAGCGTTTGCTCGCCCGCGTCACGCGCCACTCTTTTGACGAGCTGCAGCTCGCCAAAGGGCTTAGTGTCTTTGTGCAGATCAAAAGCGTCGCCTTGATGGGCGCGCGCTGATCAGATTTTGCCCAGCCGCTCGTCCATCGCATAGCCAGAGCCGCGCACCGTGCGCAATGGGTCTTTCTCTTTGCCGCGCGACAGCAATTTGCGCAGCCGGCCGATATGCACATCCACTGTGCGCTCATCAATCTCGGATGACAGGCCCCAGACCGCATCGAGCAATTGCCCGCGCGTATAAACGCGGCCAGGCTTCTCCATCAGATGTTCGAGCAGACGAAATTCGGTCGGGCCAAGGTGAACTTCACGCTCCGCGCGGTGAACGCGGCGGGTCTCTCGATCAAGGACAAGATCGCCGAGCTGCAAGCGGCCCGCCACGCGCTCAGGTTTGGCACGGCGTAGCAGGGCATGAATACGCGCCATCAATTCGGGCAGGGAAAAAGGCTTCACCACATAATCATCAGCGCCAATGGATAGACCGCGGACGCGTTCATTCTCTTCACCGCGCGCGGTCAGCATGATGACGGGCAGGTCGCGCGTCTCTTCCCGGTTGCGCAAGCGGCGGCAAATTTCCAATCCCGAAACGCCGGGCAGCATCCAATCCAGAATGACGAGATCGGGGACAGATTCAGCCAGGAGAAGTTCAGCCTCATCGCCACGTTCGCAATGAGTGACCTGATAGCCTTCAGCTTCGAGATTATAAGTCAGCAAAAGCCCGATCGCAGCCTCATCCTCAACAATGAGAATGCGCGGCTTCGTATCAATATTTTTGCTCGTCTCTTTCGTCATGTCTTAGCCCTTGGGGCGATCCACCGGCAGATTGGAGCCGGTGACGATATAATGCACGGTCTCAGCGATATTGGTGGCGTGGTCGCCCACGCGCTCCACATTCTTGGAGCAGAACAGAAGATGGGTGCAGGAGGTGATATTGCGCGGATCTTCCATCATGAAGGTGAGGAGATCGCGGAAGACGGAATCTTCCAGCGCGTCAATTTCAGCATCACGCATCCAGACGGATTTGGCACGTTCCAGATCGCGCTGTGCATAGGCATCGAGCACATCTTTGAGCTGGAGGGCTGCAAGCTGGCCCATATGGCGCAGGCCAACGGTGGCGCGCGGCAGGCGTGTCTCTGGTCCCAGATTGATGGTGCGTTTGCCGATATTTTTCGCCAGATCACCCACGCGCTCAAGATCAGAGGCGATGCGCATGGCGGCCACGATCTCGCGCAGATCAATCCCCATGGGCTGACGGCGCGCCAGAATGAGCACGGCGCGTTCTTCAACCTCGCGCTCCAGAGCATCAAGGCGCGGATCGCAGGCAACAGTGGCGCGAGCAAGATCGACATCAAGCCGCAGCAAAGCGTCGATGGAATCGGTCAGCATCTTTTCCGCAATGCCGCCCATCTCGGCAATCTTGGAGCCAAGGTCAGAGAGGTCTTTGTCGAAGGCTTTGACGGTATGGTCACTCATGCGCCTGTCTCCGTTCAGCCGAAGCGGCCGGTGATATAATCTTGGGTACGCTGCTGCGCGGGCGAGGTGAAGATCTTGGACGTATCGTCGAACTCAATCAACTCACCCAGATACATGAAGGCGGTCTTGTCGGAGACGCGCGCGGCCTGCTGCATATTATGGGTGACAATGGCGATCGTGTAGCGGTCGGACAGATCGTCGATCAGTTCTTCAACCTTGGCGGTGGAGATCGGGTCGAGCGCTGAACAAGGCTCATCGAAGAGAATGACCTCGGGCTTGATCGCGACCGTGCGCGCGATACACAAGCGCTGCTGCTGGCCACCCGACAGGCTGAGGCCACTTGCAGTGAGCTTGTCTTTGACCTCATCCCACAGGGCGGCGCCGCGCAGCGCCTGTTCGACGCGCTCGTCCATGTCGGATTTGGAGAGCTTCTCATAGAGACGAATACCAAAAGCGATATTCTCATAGATCGTCATGGGGAAGGGCGTTGGTTTTTGAAACACCATGCCGATGCGTGAGCGCAGCAGATTGACGTCTTGATCGGTGCTCAAAACATTCTGCCCGTCGAGCAGAACCTCACCCTCCGCGCGCTGGTTGGGATAAAGATCAAACATACGATTGAAGACGCGCAGCAAGGTGGACTTGCCGCAACCAGAGGGACCAATGAAGGCTGTGACTTCATTGGTCGCCAAAGACAGATTGATGTCTTTGAGGGCTGCTTTGGTGCCACCGTAATAGAAACTTAGATGGCGCACATCGAGCTTGATGGGGGATGTCATTTCTCGTTGCTCCTCGCTGCGAGGCTACGCGCGATGATATTGAGGCTGAGGACTGCCAGAGTGATGATGAGAGCACCAGCCCAAGCCAGTCGCTTCCAATTGGGGTCAGGATTGTTGATGAAATTGTTGATCGTCACCGGCAGATTGGCCATGGATTTGAGAAGATCCACACTCCAGAACTGGCTCGACAAAGCGGTGAAGAGCAAAGGTGCTGTCTCGCCGCTGACACGCGCCACGGCCAGCAAGAGGCCGGTGATGAGGCCTGTGCGCGCGGCGCGCCAGGTGATCCAGCGCACGACATAAGAGCGCGGCATGCCAAGGGCGGCGGCAGCTTCACGCAAAGGCGTTGGCACCAGCAGCAACATATCTTCGGTTGTGCGCACAATGACGGGCAGCGCAATGACCGCCAATGCAATCGCGCCTGCAAGGCCCGAGAAGCTGCCCATGGGGATCACGACTGCGCCATAGACAAAAAGGCCGATGATGATCGAAGGCGCGCTGAGCAAAATATCATTCACGAAGCGGATGACATCGGTGAGCTTCGAATGGCGGCCATATTCGGCCATATAAGTGCCGGCTAAAATCCCGATGGGCGCGCCCACGCCAATGCCAAGCGCAGTGAGAATGGCGCTGCCGACAATCGCATTGAGCAAGCCGCCACCTTGTGCATTGGGGGGCGGCGTCATCTGCGTGAAGATCTCGGCGCTGATGCCTGCGATGCCGTTCCAGAAGAGCGTAAAGAGAATCATCACCAGCCACATCAGGCCAAAGCCTGTGGCCGCGACGCAGAGCGTCATGGCCAGGAGACTGCGGCGGCGACGGGCGCTATAGAGCGGATTGGCCATGTCACACCCCCTGTTGGCGTGCGAGATGACGCAACATCAAACGCGCGCCACTCAGAACAAAGAAGGTGAGGACGAAGAGGAGCAGGCCGAGCAAGATCAAAGCTGACTGGTGCAGATCGCGCGCTTCGGCAAACTCGCTCGCGATGGCCGCTGAGATTGTCGTGCCGGGTGCAAAGACAGATGATGAGATGCGGAAAGAGTTGCCGATGACGAAAGTCACCGCCATGGTCTCGCCCAAAGCGCGGCCAAGGGCGAGCATGATCGCACCGATGACGCCGACCCGCGTATAGGGAATGACGACACGGCGCACGACTTCCCATGTGGTGCAACCAAGACCATAGGCCGCTTCTTTCAGCACGGTGGGAACCGTGTTGAACACATCGCGCGAAATAGCGGTGATGAAGGGCAAGATCATGATCGCCAGAACCAGCGATGCATTGAAGAGGCTGAGATTGCTGGCGGGGCCTGCGAAGATCGTCCCCAGAATCGGAATATCTTCGACAAAGTCTGCAATGGCGGGCTCAATCGTGTCGGCGAGAATGGGCCCAAGAACGAAGAAGCCCCACATGCCATAGATGATGGAGGGAATGCCGGCGAGCAATTCAATGGCAATGCCAACACTACGGCGCAGCACTTGCGGGCATAGTTCAGTGAGAAAGATCGCAATGCCAAGGCCAACGGGCACAGCAATCAACAAAGCGATGATGGAGCTGACAAGCGTGCCATAAAGCGGGCCAAGGCCACCCAGAATGGGGACCGGCTTGGCATTGGGCGCCCAGCGCTGCGTGGTGAGAAAATCAAAACCATAGGTTTTGATCGCAGGCCATGCGCCGATGATGAGCGAGATGATAATGGCGCCGAGCAAAGCCAGAACGCAGAGCGCCGCAAGTCGCGTCAGCCATGCAAAAAGACTGTCAGCCAGTTTGAAACTGGCGAGTGCCGCCGCGCGCTCGCTCTGGCTTTGTATTTGGTGTGAGGTGATGTCGCTCACGCAGCCCCCGAATGAAGAGGGGAGAGCTGTTGCTCTCCCCATGATGATTATTTGTTTTTGATCGACGCCCAGCTCTTGCGCACCAGATCAGAGACGGTTGCGGGCATGGGGATATAGTCGAGTTCGACGGCCATTGCGTCGCCCTTTTCAAAAGCCCAGTCGAAGAACTTCAAGGCTTCGGTTGAGGCTGTCTTGTCGGTCGGGGCGGCATACATCAGAATGAATGTCGCAGCTGTGATCGGCCAAGAGGCCTCGCCGGGTTGATCAGTCAGGATCTGGTAGAAGCCGGGTGCATTCGCCCAATCTGCATTGGCAGCGGCGGCCTGAAAGCTCGCGACCGTGGGTTGCACTGTCTTGCCAGCCTTGTTCACCAAAGCGGTGTAGGTGAGTTTGTTTTGCTTGGCATAGGCATATTCGACATAGCCGATGGAGTTCTTTGTCTGACCGACATTGCCAGCCACACCGTCATTGCCTTTGGCGCCCACGCCCACCGGCCATTCAACGGCCGTGTCCGCCCCAACTTCTTTCGCCCAAGCGGGTGAGGCTTTGGTGAGATAGTCGGTGAAGTTGAATGTCGTGCCCGAACCATCCGAGCGACGCACAACGGCGATATTGGTGGAGGGCAGAGTGAGCGAGGGATTGAGCTTCTTGATCGAAGCGTCATTCCACTTCTTCACTTTGCCCAGATAGATATTGGCGAGGGTCTCGCCATCGAGCACCAATTCGCCCGGCTTCACCCCTTCCAGATTCACGACCGGCACAATCGCACCCATCACCATGGGAAATTGCACGAGGCCGTCTTTCTTCAAGGCTTCTTCCTTGAGCGGCATATCGCTCGCACCGAAGGTGACGGTCTTGGCCTGGATCTGCTTGATGCCAGCGCCCGAGCCGATGGACTGATAGTTCAGGCCATTGCCGGTCTCTTTCTTGTAGGCGTCAGCCCATTTCGAATAGAGCGGGAAGGGGAAGGTCGCGCCAGCGCCGGTGATCTCGGCGGCTTGCACGGCGCCTGTGAGAGCGAGGGTCGCCACAAGGGCGGCGCGGACAGTGGGCATAAAAGTCATCAGAGAGCCTTTCAGATGGGGCCTGCGTCAGGAGACGCGCTCTTGATATGACCCTTGGGTGACAGTGCTACGACCTTCACACGACAGAGATGTGACAGTTTAAATAACTGAAAATACTTCAGAAAATAACACTGAAGCTCGCACCATCTCCCGGCGTGCTGGCGATCTCCAGCCTGCCCCTGTGGCGCATGGCAATATGCTTGACCAGAGCAAGACCAAGGCCGGTGCCGCCTTTGGCGCGGCTATCGCCCGCATTGGCGCGATAAAAACGTTCGGTCAGTCGGGGCAGATGTTCGCGCGCGATGCCCACTCCATGATCGCGCACAGTCAAGACCGTCTGGCCTTGGCTCTGGGTGAGTGTGATCTCAACCATGCTGTCCTGATCGGGCAAGCTGCCATATTTGATGGCGTTTTCGATCAGATTTTCGGTGAGGCGAATGAGCTCATCGCGATCACCCGTGATGATACATTGCGCCGGAGCCATGCGCTTCAGGGTCACGCGATTGGCGCGCGCAATGGTCGATAGAGCGTCGCAGACTTGCTCCACAACGCCGGTCAAATCCACTTGCGCTGTGGGGCGCAGATGTTCTTGCTGCTCGATGCGCGAGAGCGAGAGAAGATCATCAATCAAGCGCGACATGCGCCGGGCCTGTTCGCCCATAATGGTCAGAAACTGTGTGCGGGCGCGCTCATCATCGCGTGCAGGGCCTTGCAGGGTTTCTACAAAGCCAAGGAGTGAGGCCAAAGGCGTGCGCAGCTCATGGCTGACATTGGCGACAAATTCTTCGCGCATTTTCTCCACACGCTGCGCGCTTGTCAGATCATGAAAGGTGAGAAGAACGCAGCGGCCGATGGTCTCGACCGGTACACTGGCCAGTTCGATGTCAAAGACCTGTTCGACAGGCACCCGCTCATGCCAGCGCACGGCGCGGCGCGGCGCGTCCTTCAGAACGGCTTGGACGGCATCCAGAATATCGGGTGAACGCAGGCAGAGGGCGAGCAGGCTTCCGGGCTTTGCCCCCGGCAGCAAGGGGGCGAGCGCATCATTGGCCAGCCTGATCTTGCCATCTGGCCCGCACAAAAGGGCAGGCTCGCGCAGGCCCTGCAGCAGGGCATTGGCCAAAGTGAGGTCGCGGGTCTGGTCCAAGAGCTGGGTCCATCGGGTCAGGAGCCGTCAGCTATGCGCTCAGGCGCGCTCTCATTCAAGAGTGGCGGCCAAGGGCCTGTCCCCTTTGCGAAGGTCCTGTCTTGCGCGCGCGAAAGTGAGGCACCGACGTGGCGGCGGGCCTTGCCCTTCATGATGAAAGGCGACAAGGTGCGCCACCCTGACGGCCAAAGAGCCGGGCAGGATGGATAGGGTTTAACGCACCGCGAGGGGATGATGAAATTGTTGCGCACCACCTTTGTCGCGCTCATGGGCGCCGCGCTTTTGAGCATGGCGGGCGCTGCCAGCGCGCAGACCTGGCCGACCAAGCCGGTCAAATTGATCGTACCCTTTGCCCCCGGCGCTGGCGCTGACATTGGCGCGCGTCTGGCCGCTGATGTGCTGTCACGCAAATGGGGTCAACCCGTCATTGTCGAAAACCGTCCCGGCGGCGACAGCCTGATCGCCATCCGCGCGGTCATCAATGACAATGATGACCATCAGTTCTTGTTCACCCCCACCGGCAATTTCACGCCGCATCCCTATCGCCACGAAAAGCTTGGCTATGTGCGCGATCGCGATCTGCTGCCTGTGGCACGTTTCTCCAATACGATTTTGTCGGTCAGCGTCTCTGAGACCCTTGGCATCAAGACGCTCGGTGAGTTTGTCGAACTCGCCAAGAAGAAGCCGAATGAGCTGAATGTCATGGTGGTGCCGGGCATCACTGAATTGGTGTGGGATGGTTTCACCACATCGCTCGGTCTCAAGATCACCAAAGTGCCCTTCACCAATCTGACGCAGGGTGCGAGCGAAATGACGACGGGCCGTATTCAGGCCGTCATGACGGCGCTTGCCATTCAGCAACCGGTCTTGCAGGCGGGCGGCGCGCGTTTGGTCGCTGTGACCAGCCGCAACCGCATCTCCATCTTGAAAGATGTGCCGACCGCGATTGAAGCTGGTGTGCCTTCGCTGGAACTTGAAGGCCTTGTGGGCATGTTCGGTCCCAAGAGCCTCAGCCCGGAACTGCGCAAGCGCATCGGCGAAGAAGTGGCCGCTGTGGCGCGTATGCCTGAAGTTGCCGAGAAGCTCGTGACCTCAGGTCAGGTTCCCAATCCTGGCGGCGCGGATGACTTTTCTGCTGACATTGTGAAGCAGGAGAATCAGGTGGCTGCGATTGCCAAGCTGATTGGCCTGAAGCGGATGGATCCCTGATCCATCCTCACAGATATAAGTTTGACGCCGGGCCCGCAGCCCGGCGTTTTTGTGTCTGGCCTATTCGACCATGACCTCTTCGCGGCGCTGGCGAATGGCGGGCGCAGCGACGATGAGCAGCAAGGCAGCTGCGGCGATCAGAAAGCCAAGGCTGATGGGCGCGCTGACGAAGATGGTGGGATCACCACGCGAGATCAGCAAAGCGCGGCGCAGATTTTCTTCCATCATGGGGCCCAGCACATAGCCAAGAATGAGCGGCGCTGGTTCGCAATCAAGCTTCAGGCAGAGATAGCCAAAGAGAGTGATCGCGGCCATGACGGCGATATCGGTGACATTGCTGTTGATCGTATAAGTGCCGATACAGCAAAAGCCGATGATCGCCGGGAACATCATACGATAGGGCATGCGCAGCAAGCGCACCCACAATCCCACCATCGGCAGATTGAGAACGACCAGCATCAGATTGCCAAGCCACATGCTGGCAACAACGCCCCAGAACAATTCCGGGCGGTCGGTCATGACGCGCGGGCCGGGCGTGATGCCATGCACCATCAAAGCGCCGATCATCAGCGCCATTGTGGGGTTGGAGGGAATGCCCAAAGTCAGCATCGGAATGAAAGATGTCTGCGCGCCTGCATTATTGGCGCTCTCAGGGGCGGCAACACCTCTGATATCGCCTTGTCCGAAGCGGCGCGGTTCAGACGCGACTTTCTTCTCAAGCGTGTAAGCGGAGAAAGAGGCGAGCAAAGCACCGCCGCCGGGCAAGACACCGAGCACCGAGCCAAGCGCTGTGCCGCGCAGCACAGATGGGATGCACAATTTGATATCGGCCCAAGAGGGCAGGACTTTGCCGATACTGCCAGCAATGCCAGCTGCGCCGTCTTTCTTCTCCAGATTGACGATGACTTCGGCCACGCCATAGATCGCCATAGAGAGCGCAACGAATTCGATACCATCGGCGAGGCCTTGCACACCAAAGGTGAAGCGGCGAATGCCTGAATTCACATCAGAGCCCGCCAGGCCAAAAATCAATCCCACCACCACCATGGCGATGGCTTTGATGATGGAGCCGCGCGCCAGAACAATCGCTGCCACCAGACCGCAGAGCATGAGCGAGAAATATTCAGCAGGTCCGAATTGCAAAGCGAGTTTGGCGAGGGGTGGTGCGCCAAAAGCGATAACGAAAGTGGCAACCGTGCCGGCGAAGAAAGAGCCGAGCGCTGCCATGCCCAAAGCAGGACCAGCGCGGCCCTGACGCGCCATTTGATGGCCATCGAGACTTGTGACGACAGACGAGGCTTCGCCAGGAATGTTGATGAGAATGGCCGTTGTCGAGCCGCCATATTGCGCGCCGTAATAAATGCCCGCCATCATGATGAGGGCTGATACTGGCTCCAAAGTGAAGGAGATTGGCATCAACATCGCAACAGTGGTGACAGGGCCAATGCCCGGCAACACGCCAACGACTGTTCCCAAAAATGTGCCGATGAGGCAGTAGAGCAAATTCTGGAAGGTCGCCGCGACGCCAAGGCCGAGGCTGATATTGGAGAGTACATCCATCATGATCGGTGTCTCTCAGAGATCGGGCCAAACGGGCAAGGGCAAGCCCAGCACATAAACAAAGATGATGAGCGACAAGAGCGTGAGTCCAGCGCTGAGCCCGATGGCTTCTCTCCAGCGCACGTCATCGCCTGCAAAAGCGCTGAGGAAGGTTGTGACCGGCAGCGCGATGATGAGGCCAAGCGGCTTGATCATCATGCCAAACAACACAACGCAGCCCACCAGCATGACAAGCGGTTTCAGCGCAATGCGCTCAACCCTGTCGCCATGGATGATGAGCGAGCGGATGACGAGGATTGTGCCAAGCACGGCGAGCACAATGCCGAGCAGGGTCGGGAAATAGCCCGGCCCCATGCGCCCACCACGTCCCATCGAATAGCCGCTGGCGGTCACAATCGTGACCGCCGCGAATGCAAGAAACATCAAGCCTGACCAAAAGTCCTTCGGTGCACGAATGAACATGAGGTCAGTTGTCCTTGATATTGCCGTCTTCGATGACCTTCTTCCATTTGGCGTATTCGGCCTTCAGGAATGTGTCACCATCAGCGGGGCTGGTGCCGCGCGGCTCAACGCCAACTTTGGCAAGCGCTGCGATGAGTTCTGGATTCTTCAGCGCTGTGCGCAGAGCTTCATTGAGCTTGTTGATTGCCTCGGGCGGTGTGCCGGTGGGCGCGAAAATGCCGAGCCACAAATCAACTTCAAAGCCCTTCAGGCCGGCCTCATCAGCGGTAGGCACATCAGGATACACAGGCGAGCGCACTTTGCCGGTGGTGGCGATGGCGTTCACGCGATTGTCCGTTGTGAAGGGCAGAGCGCCTGCAATGCTCGAGAAAGCAAACTGCACTTTGTTGCTCATGAGATCGGGATAAGACTGGCCGATGCTCTTATAGGGAATATGGGTCGCATCAACGCCAGTGCGCTGCTTGAACAATTCGCCCGCCAGATGCGGCGTCGTGCCAATGCCTGCAGAGGCGAAGTTGAGCTTGCCCGGATTGGCTTTGCCATAGGCAATGAGATCGCTCATGCTTTTGATCGGCAGTTGCGGTGTCACGACGACGACCTCGGGCGAGGAGCTGATCATCGACACGGTCGTGAGCTGCTTGAAAAGATCATAGGGCATGGAGGGCTGCAGCGTCGGATTGATGACGATAGCCGGATCCATCAGCACGAGCGTGTAGCCATCAGCGGGTGCGCGCGCGACCGAGTCCGTGCCCGTGATGCCGCCAGCGCCGGGACGATTTTCGGGAATGACTTGCTGTCCGAGCGGGCCAGCCAGATGGGTCGCCACAGCGCGGCCCACATAGTCGATGATGCCGCCGGGAGAATAAGGCAGCACAAGACGCACGGGCTTGTTGGGGAAGGCTTGCGCCTGCGCCTCATTCGTCCAACCGCTAAGGCTGGTGACGAGGGCGAGCGCGCAACCCAGCAAAAGGCCGCGTCGTGTCTTGGTCAAAGTCATGGTCATCTCCTCAAAGCGCCTGAGCGCAGATGGTGATAGCTGACCTGAATCGTCAGTCAGCCAGTCTTGTGAGTCAAGCACAGGGCTGCTGTTTGGCTATGCAGCCCCTGCTCTTTGGTTGGGCCTTTGCTGCCTTGTGCAGCAATGGGGCTACATGGTCCCTTCGATACCCGCCTTGCGCACCACATCGGTCCAGCGCGCGATTTCGGATTTCACATAGGCCTGTAAGTCATCGAGCGAGGGCGAGGGCACGGGGCTCATGCCTGTCTTGTCGATCTGCTCTTGCAAGGCGGGGTCGCGCATGATGGTGGCAATATCGCGATGGAGTTTTTCGACTATGGCGCGCGGTGTGCCAGCGGGGGCCGAGATCATTTGCCAAGAGGCGACATCAAAGCCGGGCAGGGTCTCGTTGATGGCGGGCACATCGGGCAGTTCTTTCAAACGCTGTGCGGTGGAGACGCCGAGCGGGCGCACCTGTCCTGCTTTGATCTGCGTGGCGCCGGGGCCAAGATCGACGAACATCAAAGGCACATGGCCTGCAATGACATCTTGCAGTGCAGGCAAGCTGCCTTTGTAAGGCACTTGCTGCATATTGATGCCAGTCATGCTCTTGAACAATTCGGCGAAGAGATGATGCGGCACACCGGGACCTGCGGTCGCATAAGCGAGTGGCTCTTTCTGCGCTTTGGCATAAGCGATGAGTTCGCTCACCGACTTCACCGGCAGATTATTATTCACGACGAGAATGAAAGTCGTGCGCGCGGGAATGGCGAGGGGAATGAAATCGGTGGCGGGATTATAGGGCAGTGTTTTGTAGAGCGAGACATTGACCGCCATAGTGGAGCTGGGCGCGATCATCAATGTATAGCCATCCGCAGGTGCTTTGGCGGTCGCCACGGCTCCAATCACGCCGCCAGCGCCGGGCCTGTTCTCCACCACAAAGCCTTTGCCCCAGATGGGCTCGAGACGCTGGCTGAGAACACGGGCCAGAATGTCACCCGCACCACCCGCAGTAAAAGGCACGATCATGGTGATGGGCCGCGTGGGGAAGTCTTCGGCAAAAGCGGGCGCTGTAGAGAGGGCGCTGGCTGCAAGGCCGGAGCAAAGGGCGCGACGCGACAGAGTAAAGGGCATTCCAAAACCTCCCCGAATTGTTGGCGGCAGATTGTCTGCTTTTTGGGCTGCGGGCAAGGTGAAGCGCTTGATCTTGAGCGTTCGGGCCCCACATAAGCCTCTCTCATCGGGATTGGGGATAAACTGAATGATCCGCTCACTCTTGGCGGGCTGCGGCCTTGCTCTTTCGCTCTGTGCGCCCGTCCTGGCGCAGACCTATCCCAACCAGCCGATCACCGTGATCGTCCCCTATGCGCCGGGCGGCAACACCGATGTGGTGGGCCGTATCGTCACCGAGCAGATGTCGATCATTTTGGGTCAGAAGCTCGTCATCGAGAATATTGGTGGCGCTGGTGGCACGACGGGTTCCCTGAAGGCCGCGCGCGCCGCGCCTGATGGCTATACTTTGCTGGTCGGCCAGATGGGGACCCATGCGGCGAGCGTCGGGCTTTATCCCAATCTGCCCTATGATCCTGTGAATGACTTCGAACATATCGGCCAGTTGTCCGATACGCCGATCGGCATTTTCGTGCGCAAGAATTTGCAGGTGAAGGATCTGCAGGGCCTCATTGCCATGATCAAGGCCAATCCCGACAAGCTCAACAATGGTCATGGCGGCGTGGGGTCTACGAGCCATGTGTCCTGCGTCTTCTTCACATCCTTGATTGGCGCGCGCCCGCCGATGATCCCCTATCGCGGCTCGGGTCCGGCTTTTCAGGACATTCTGAGCGAGCAATATGACTTTCTGTGCGATCAGATTCCCCACACGGTCGGCCATGTGAAGGCGGGCAGCGTGCGCATGTTGGCGATTGCTTTGCCTGAACGCTCCGACGCTGTGCCCGATGTACCCACGACCATCGAAGCGGGCCTGCCCGCCTATCAGGCCTCTGGCTGGAACGCGATGTTCGCCCCCAAGGGCACACCCAAGCCGATCGTGGACAAGCTGAATGCCGCGCTGCGTCAGGCGCTCGATGATCCCAGTGTGAAGGCCCGCCTTGAGGGCATTGGCGCTGTCCTGCCGCGCGCACAAAACCGCAGCTCTGACGGGCTGAAGGCGTTCGTTGGAACCGAAATCCAGAAATGGGCGCCGATCATGAAGGCGGCCAATATCGAGCCGCCGAAATAATCCTCCCGCCTTGTTTCGCGCCGGGGGATGATGCACCCTCGCGCGCAACATAGGGTGGGGATGACGTGATGCGGCAGATGTTGAAGCTTGGTGCGGCGCTGGTGGGTGGCTTGTTGTGGGCGCTGCCTGCGCAGGCCCAATATCCCGATCACACGATCAAGCTCGTTGTGCCTTTCCCACCTGGCGGCGGCGTTGATCTCATCGCGCGTATGGTGGGTCAGGGTCTGTCAGAAGAATTGGGCCAGCCCGTCATCATCGAGAACAAGCCGGGCGGCGGCACTTTGATGGGCACTGACTATGTCGCGAAAAGCGCGGCCGATGGTTACACACTCGTGCTCGCCTCATTCGCTCATGCAGTCAATCCAAGCCTGCAAGCCAATATGCCTTACGATACAGCCAAGGCCTTTGCGCCGATTGGTCTTATCGGGCGCTCTTATAATGTGCTCGTGACCTCGCCCAAGGCGAAATACAAAACAGTTGGCGATATTTTGAAGGCGAGCAAGGAGAAGCCGGGCTCGCTCACTTATGCCTCGCAAGGCATCGGCACCTCCGCGCATCTGGCGGGCGAATTGTTCAAAAATCTTGGGCAAGTTGATATTTTGCATGTGCCCTATCGCGGCGTTGCGCAGGCTTTGCAGGATGTGCTCAGCGGTCAGGTGGATATGATGTGGCCAACATCAGCTGCGGCCACAGCGCTCATCAATGCCGGGCAGTTTCATGCGGTGGCGAGCACAGCGCCCGCGGGCAAATCACCCATGCCGGGCGTGACAACTATTGCTGAGCAGGGCTTGCCCGCCTATGTGGTCGACGGCTGGTATGGGGTCTATGCACCTGCTGGCACGCCCAAAGACATCGTGACGAAACTCAATGCCACGCTCAATCGTGTGGTGATGAAAGCAGAGTTCCAGCGCCGTGTGGAGCCTGAAGGTCTGGTGGTGACACCGGGCACACCCGAAGCCTTCGATCAATTTGTGCAAGGCGAAGTGGTGCGCTGGAATAAAATCGTCGTCGAAAACAAGATCACGATGAACTGACAAAAAGCCCGGCAGCCAGATGGCGAGCCGGGCTTTTCCTTGGGGCGCTTGGCGCCTATTCCAATTTCACTTTGGCGTCTTTCACAACCTTGTCCCAGCGCACAAGTTCTGAGCGCAAGAAGGTCCGTAGATCATTACCCCACATATCGGGAATGGCAGATCCATTGCGCGCCCAAGAGTCCTTCACCGCAGGGTCTTTGAAAATATCGCGCATGATCTCGCGCATCCGTTCAATGACAGGTTGCGGCGTGCCTTTAGGTGCAAAGATCGCATACCAGGTCGAGACTTCATAATCTTTCAGGCCGCTTTCAATCGCGGTTGGCACATCGGGCAGCAAGGCAACGCGCTTGGCATCAGCCACGGCGATGGCGCGCAACTGGCCCTCTTTGATACGCTCGGCAGAAGAGCCCAGGCCATCGAAGACAACTTCAATCTGTCCGGTGATGAGATCAGCCAAAGCAGGCCCCGCGCCGCGATAAGGCACATGGGTGATCTCTGTCTTGGCGAGGAGATTGAATAATTCGCCGGCCAGATGATGTGTCGTGCCGTGACCTGCAGATCCAAAATTCATGCGCGTGGCTTTCGCCTCGGCGATGAATTCGGCCATGGTTTTGGCTTTCACTTTGGTGGGGTGAACAACAATGATCTGTGGCACGACCGACAAAACACCGACAGGCTCGAAGTCAGTCTCAATGGAATAATCGAGCTTGGGATAAAGCGAGGGTGCGATGGCGTGATGGGCTGCGCCGACAAAGAATGTGTAGCCATCATTCGGTGCTTTGGCTGCTGCTGAGGCGCCAACCGTGCCGCCTGCGCCTGCGCGATTGTCGATGACAATGCGCTGGCCAACTTTTTGTTCGAAGAAATTTGCAAAGGGCCGCGCGAACGCATCTGTGCCGCCACCAGCAGCAAATGGCACGATGAGATTGATCGGCTTGTCAGGCCAGGTTTGTGCATGCGCGCTCAAGCTCAACGCAGTCAAACCTGCCAGCATGGCACCTGCAAACAAACGGCGCTTGAACTTTATCATCGCTGCCTCCCAGATCATTTTGTCTGGGTAGTCTAGGCGTTGCCAGCTTCAGTGCCAGTTCACAAATAGGAGGGGTCTATGTGTGCGCAGCAAAAAGGGCGGTTGCCCGCCCTTCGCTTATTCGTGTTTGCGATGTCTTTGAAGAGATCAGCCTTTAAAGGCTTTGCCTGCTTGTTCAACGACATCCGGCGGTGTCTTCACAATGGCGTCTGAATAGCCCTGCACGACATCGCCCGGTGTGGGGTCGAGCTCAAGATTGCGCTTGGCTGCCATTTCGATCATCGCGGGATCCTTGACCATCTTGTCGAAGACGGAGCGCAGATAAGCGATGCGATCCGCAGGAACGCCGGGGGGAGACACGAGAGCACGGCCAATCATGGCACCTGCCGACGCGAAGACGATCACTTCTTTCGCCTTGGGGTCGTCAACCAGCTCCTGCATCAAAGGCACATTGGCCAGTTCGCGATTGCGCTTCAAACCCGTCTGAATCACAGCCACCAGATCGCCATTGTCAAGCTGACGCTTGTGCGTCACGCGCCATGAATTCCACGCCGAGGAGACAAGATCGATCTCGCCACGCTCAAGTGCGATGGAATATTCATTCGCGCCCGGATAGCCACAGATCATCTTGAACTTGTAGCCACCAAGCACTTTGAGCAAAGCAGGATATTGATAGCTCTGCGCGGTGGTGCCGGTGCAGCCCACGATCGTCTCCTGACGCTTCATATCGTCAGTTGTTTTGGAGGGCGAATCTTTGCGGCGCACGAAGGCTGTGTTCACCGGCGAGAAGGAGCCGATATAGCGCATGTCTTCGACTTTCCACTTGCCAACCTCAGGCTCAAGCACCTGCGTATTGGCAATGGTCTCTGGCAGAACCGCGAGGACTGTGCCGTCGCGCGGCGCGCGCGCATAGATATCGCTGGTGGCCACAAGGCCGCCACCGCCGGGCTTGTTCTCCACGATCACCGCATTGACCTGCGGCATATGGGCCTTGAGCATGTCGGCGGCCAGACGCGCATAAAAGTCATAAGAGCCACCGGGCGGATGGCCGACCATGACCTTGATCGTCTTGCCCTTGAAATAATCTGCTGCATCATCGGCGAGCGCAGGCAGCGCAACCGTGAGGGCTGCGAGCGATGCGACCATGCGCAAGAGCTGTGTTTGGATATGCGTCATATGAGTCTCCTTCAGCACGGCTCAGGCGAGATCGCCCAGCACCGCGCGGGATTCAGCAAAGAGTTCGTCGACAGAAAAACGCGTTGGGATCAGCTTTTGCTCGTAAGCGAGCTGAATCACAACCTCCAGTGACGGAGCGATAGCGTCATAACCGATGGGGCGCATATCAATCGCGCCCTCGGCCACGGGTGCGAGTTCTTTCGAGCGTTTGAACAGGCTATAGACTTCGCGCACCAGATCAGGGCGCAAGCGCAGCAAGTCGCGCTTGACGACGAGCATATGATTGATCGGCAGCTGGCCTGTTTTGTCGAACCACGCACGCCCAGCCTTGGCCGCATCAGGAATGACTGGCTTGATCTTGGGATCATTGGGCAGATCATTGCCCAAGATGCCAGCGTCAACTTGGCCCGACATCAGCATCGGCAACAATTTTGTGCCCGCCGGTGCGCGCGTGACGAAAGAGGGCTCTTCATATTCAGCCAGATGCGCGCCTTCGAAGATCACCCATTCGACGCTTTCAAGATCGAGCCCATGCTCAACCGATAGAATATTGCGCACCCAAGCGCCGGTGGTCTGCGTATAGGCGCGCACACCAACTTTCTTGCCGCGCAGGCTCGCAGGCGTCAGCTCTTGATGGAAGTCAGTGTTGTAAACAATGCAGCCATGCTGAAAGCGTGAGGCCAGAACCACAGGCAGCAGCACCACGGGTTTTTTGTAGACATGGGCCTGCAAGAAGGTGAAGACCGCCAGCTCACTGATGTCGAACTTTTGTTCACGCGCCATCGGCTTGAACGCATCGTGGATCGGTTCAATCTCGTGGAAGTCGAGATCAAATTGCGGCGACGTCACCTTGCCTGAGAGCAGGCCTTCGGTTGTGGGATAGCGCTTGAGCGCGCAAGACAGAGTGAGCTTGCTCATGAGTGCCTCACGCCAGAGAAGGATAGAGAGCTTCAGCCGTGCCGCTCAGAATATTGGCCTGATCTTCTGCGCTGAGCGAGGCGATGACATGCAAAGTTTCGTTCACGATATTGACCAGTGTGTCATTATGCGCGGGATAGTTTGAGCCCCACAAAATGCGCTTGGAGCCGAAGGTCTCCATCAGCTTTTGGCAGAAAGCTGCAGGCGTTGATGCGCCTTGCTGACAATGTTCCACCGTGCGGCTGGTGAGTTTGAGATAGACATTGGGATAGGCAGCCAGATCCCACAGGCTCTGTGCTTTGGCATAGGGAGGGCCGTCATTGATGACGGGGCGCGCCAGATGATCGAGCAGAAAGTTCGTCTTGGGAAAGCGCTTGATCAAAGTCAGCAACAGCGGAATACCTTCTGCCGTCATCTGCATCGCCACGGGAAGTTTCAATTCACCCGCTTTCTCCCACACAGGATAAGCGCGCTCATCATCAAGCCATGTCTGCTGACCGGGCATGGTGGAGCCGGTGGTAAAAACGCGCATGCCCGTCATGCCGCGCGAGACCCAATGGTCCATCTGCGCGGTGGCAGTGGCATCGAGCGGATCAACCGAGAAGACGCCGGTGAAGCGGTCGGGAAAGCGCGCGATGGAATCGGCCAGATAAGACGAGTTGTGGCCATAGGCGGTGGAGGCCTGAACGACAGCGGCCTTGGTCACGCCAGCCTCGTCCATAGAGGCAAGCAGGGCCTCGGGGGTCGTGGGGCGCTCGGACGACCAATCTGACTGTTTGCCGCCAATCGGGGCGGGCGGATAGGCGACCCGGTCGGGCGATACGACATGGCAATGCACGTCGATGATTTTCTGGTGAGCTCTGGCCATCAGTCTCTCCTCTGCCAAGCGGTGTGAAATCAGGCGGCATGTAAGCATGTCCGCCGCTCAAGCCCCTATTCAAACGGCGGTGAGGGGTATAACTTTTCCCTAAGCTGGAGTTGCTATGATGCGTGACGAGACCCCGATTGGCTTGCGGCGGCTGCGAGCTTTTGAGGCCGTGGCGCGCTGCGGCTCGCTCTCGGCCGCCGCGCAGGATTTGCGCCTGAGCCAGCCCGCGCTCACCCGCTCTATGGCGCGTCTGGAGGCAGAGCTGGGCGCGCGCTTGTTCGACCGCCGCCCCGAAGGGGCTTTTGCGACAGACGAGGGGGCGATCTTCCGCCGCCGAACGGATCGTTTCTTTGACCAGATGGCCGAGGCGGTGTCGCAGGCCAGTGGCGGGCGCAAGGCGGGGAGCCGTCTGTCAGCGCTGATCACCAGTGCGCAGTTGCGCGCGCTTCTGGCGATCTGGCGGCATGGCAGTTTCCGGGCCGCCGCCCGCGCGCTCGCCTTGGCAGAGCCCAGTTTGCAGCGCCCCGCGCGCGAATTGGAGCAGATCATCGGCAAGCCCCTTTATAAACGTACGGCAGCGGGGCTTGCGGTGTCGGATGTGGGCGCAGAATTGGCGCGCCGCTTTGCTCTGGCGCAAAGCGAGATCGGGTCAGCGCGCGAAGAGATTGGGCGCAGCTTTGCCGGGCGCGCGAGTTTGCGCATTGGTGTGCTGGCTCTCGCCCCTCGCCATTTATTGGCGCGCGCGACAGAACAGCTCTTGTTGCAAGATCGCACGCATCGCGTTGAGGTGCGTGAAGGCAGCTATGCAACTCTTGTTCAAGAATTGAAGAATGGCGGCATTGATATTTTGATCGGCGCCTTGCGCACGCCGCCGCCTTTGTCTGATTTGATGGATGAGCCTTTGTTCGAAGATCCTTATGCGATTGTCTGTCGCATGGGTCATCCCTTATTGGGGCAAGTGGATGTACGCGCGCATGATCTGGCACCTTATGAATGGATTTTTCCAAGCGAGGGTTTGCCGCGCCGTGCGGTGCTGAATGAGTTTCTCAAACGTACCAAGCTGCCCCATGTCGTGCAATTTGAAACGAGCTGTGAGGCAACGATCAGTGCTTTGCTGACGACGAGTGATCGCATCTCGATTTTGTCGCGCCGTCATATCGAGCTTGATGGCCATCAAGCCCTCGCCTTTATCGATGGGCTCGATGTTGCCCATGCGCCGCGCTATGTCGGCCTGACCTATCGCGCCAGCTGGTTGCCGACGCCCTTCCAATCCGCATTTTTAAAGGAGATTCGGACTGCTTGCGCAGCGCTCACTGAGCCTGTTGCTCGCCGCGCGCCAGCCGTCCAAACAGGATCGACATGCTGATGCCGGTGGTCGCCAATATGAAGGCGCTGAGACAGAGGGCTACAGGCTCGCTCAGTATCATCACCGCTGCGCCAAAGAGCGGCGGCCCGCTCGCCTGTCCAGTGAAGAAACAAAAGGCATGAAGCGAATAGGCTGATTGACGCGCAGCAGGTGCAAGCTCCACCGCTTCGGTTTGAATGGAATTGTGCAGGAGCATGAAGCCCAGGCCAGTGATGGCAAAGGCTGCCGCAATAGTCCGCCACTCCAGATGAAGCGCGAGTGAGACTGGCCCCACAATCATCAACAGGCCGCCAACCCACATGAAGTGACGGCGATGAAAAAATTTCAGTAAGCTGGAGACGCAGGCGACATAGACAAGCCCGCCCGCACCCAGCGCGCCAATCACAATGCCAGCCTCTGTGATGCGCGCTTCTCCTTCGCGGCTCAACAGATCGCCCATGTAAGGCAGAATGCCGTAAAGGCCGATGCCTTCCAGAAAGACGGTTGAATAACACAGCACCGCTTTGGGATTGCGGAAGACGAGTTTGTAATTGCCGAGCGCGAGGCCGACGCTGAAATGGTCTTGGCTCGTGCGCTGCGGTGTTTTCAAAATGAAGGTCGCAGCCAAAGTGCCGATCAGTGCGATGATAGCGGTGCCCAGTAGCGACATGCGCCAGCCAATCGTCTCGCCCAAAAGGCCCGAAGCGCTGGTGGCGAAAATCTGCGCCATCATGCCCATGGTCACGAAGATCGAAATGGCCACCTGTCGCTTTTCAGGCGGATAGGCATCGCCGATTGTGGCCATACAGGCCGGCACAACCCCGCCCGCTGCAAAGCCTGCGATGATGCGGGCGAGCGAGAGGGCGTCAAAACTTGTCGCTGATGCCGCGCCGAACAACGACATCGTCAATATCCACAAGCAGATCTTGAGAGTGCGCTGCTTGCCATAAATGTCCCCCATCGGCCCCAGAAGCGGCTGTCCGAGCGCGAAGGGCAGGGCATAGAAAGAGGTCAGCAGGGCGCCAATGGCCACACCAACTGAAAATTCGGCTGAAATAACGCTGATCAGGGGTTCGAGCGTTCGCCCCGACACATTGGCTGCAAGCCCTGCAAGGCAAAGGGCTGGGAGCAGCCATGCGCGGCTTTTGGTCATCGGGCTCATTTCCACCTTGCGAAGTGTCATCACTTTTGTGTTACACGGTGCTCATACGATTCTCGACGACTTTCCGGGGCTGACGATGCGCGCGGTACGGCTTTCTGTTCTTCTTTTGATGTCGCTGGGCCTTGCCGCCTGTAATCCGGTCGTGCGTCCTTTGCCCGATCCGTCCCTGAATGCCCGTGATGCCAAGCTGATGGCTGAAGTGGCGACCTATCCGCTTGAGCCGCAATTCGAGCGTTATGAAGTCGCCTATGAGACGACTGAGGCCCCCGGCTCCATCGTCATCGATACGGATGCTCATTTCCTCTATTTCGTTCTGCCGAACAAAAAGGCCATCCGCTATGGCGTCGCCACGGGCGATGAGGCGCAGGGCTGGACCGGCACGGCGAGCGTTGGTCACAAGGCTGAATGGCCTCATTGGACGCCCCCCGCCGATATGGTCGCCCGCTGGCCCCATCTGAAGCCCACTCTGGCGGCTGGTGGCCTGCCCGGGGGTCCTGATAATCCGCTGGGCGCGCGCGCGCTCTATCTTTTCGACAAGAATGGCCGCGACACGCTCTATCGCATCCATGGCACCAATGAGCCTGAGACCATCGGGCATGATGCCTCCTCTGGTTGCATCCGCATGCGCAATATCGACGTGATCGACCTTTATACGCGCGTGAAGGTCGGCGCGAAGGTCGTCGTCAAGTAAGTCTCTTCCTGAGATCAGGATGAAGGGGCGGGCCGAAAGGTGCCGCCCCTTTTTATTAAGCCCAGCAGCTGCGGGGCTTTGCGCGGTTTTGCCCAAAAAACCGGCGCAGCCCCTTAAGAAATAGCCCCCCGCGACCGTCCCTTAACAGGTGGAACGGTGGGTGACATGACCAATCAGTGGCTCGAGGCGATTGCGCCGGAAATGATCGATGTTCTCTTCCAGGATCTCCTCGTTGAGGCGAGTGAAGAAGAGCATGTGTCGATCCTTTTCAATGCGCTGCAGAACTTCCTCACACTGGCTTGGGGCGGTGGTGCAGCTGGCAAGCCGCAAGCGCAGCGCGACGGCGTTGTGGGGGCTGTCGCCATTGTGTGCTTTTTGCGCGACCATCTGAAGAAGGGGCCGCGTAGCCCCGCCAATGGTGTCTTGCGCCGCTTCTACAATGCAGCCCATCGCCAGATCATCAATGCACATCGCGACGGCACATGGGAACATTTCCATGAGGTGAAGTCGCAGATCGCCAAAGTGGTGCAGCGTCCCTATTCGCGCTCGTTCTTCATGAACTGCACGAGTGAGACCAATATCGGCAAGGCCGAGCTGGTGCGCTTCTTGTTGTCGTCAGAAGTGCGCGGCGGTTTGTTCAGCCTCGACGCCTCCGTGCGCGTCCTGGCCAATACACCCCCCTCAGTCAACTGAGGGGTTTTGCGCCTCTTGTGGCGTCGTCTCGGGCATGGGCTGACGACGCAAGAGGCGCGTATCACCTTCGACTTCGCCGCAGGCTTGCAGGCCATCGCAACAATGGGAAAAGCCGCAGCCGCCGCATTCAACGCAAGGCACGGCTGTGGCCTTGACCATGCGAAATCCTGTCCCGTCACAAATCTCGCAGCGCATGACATTCCCCGAATCTCAATAGATGGATTGTGCCGCGCGCTGCGATAAAATCAACGCCGTGTGGCGAGTAGCAAGCCCGTTGTGTTCACGCCAAAGCCATAGCCAAGGCGGAAGTTGAGCGGCGCTGGCTTGCTCTCCTGAAAGAAGCGCGCCATCGAGGGTTGATACATGCCATCGAAGATCGGAATGGGGCGCGTATATTTGCCAAAAGCCGTCACCGACCATTGCGTCTTGTTATAGTCGTCGAGCCGCACGCCCGTGTCATCTTGAATGATGCGCGTGGTGCGATCGAGCAAAGCGGTGCGGATGCGTGCGAAGTTCGAGCCGTGAACGAGATAGGAGGCGCTTTTGAAGAACGCGTCCGAGGGGCCTTGCTTGTCGATGAATTTTGGGAAGGGGCTTGTCGCCAATCCCGCATTCGACAGATCAATGCTGAAATAAGTGAGCGTGCGTTCGGTGGATTTGGCGCGATCATAGAAGGTGATTTTCACGCCCGAGGGACGGTTGGGCAGAGGCGCTGGCACAGTGTCGAGATCGCCATCTTCGCGCAGCTTCACATAAGTGACCGAGCGGATCTCCATCTCCGAACGGGCCAGAAAGACGAAGAGCACCGGCAGCACACCGAGGAAGCCCTGACCATGCAGCTCCTTTTGCATATCGGCGGTAACGAAGAAGCTCGCATTGAGAATCGTCTTCATTGAAATGCGCAGATTGTCGAGACCGCGCTGGCGCTCGCCAGCCGACATCCCCGCGACATTAGGCGCAAGGCCCGGCGCTTCCAGACCCGCTAGCACATAATGGCGCGCATCAGGATAGAAGCTGCGCGCATAAAGATAATCCGGCCCGCTGAACATATAGAGCAGGGTGCGATTGGGTGAAGTGACATTGGCGGCCGACCATGCGCGGATATGGGTCAGCTGTTCGCTCTCAAGTCGCTTCCATGCCGCATCGAGTTGCTGCGCATGAATGCGCCAAGCCGGCTCATTGCAGAGCGCTTCGAGTTTGGAGCCGGGAAGGGGCGCCATGCCCGCGAGGTAGCGCGCGACATCATTGGGCGACAGATCAGCTGCCAGCGCATCCGTGAGGCCAAGGCCTGCGGTGAGGGCGAATGTTGCAAAGGCGCGGCGCGTCAGGGGCAAAGAACGGGACAACAGCGAATCTCCTAAAGGATCAAAGGAATCGTAGAGAGCAAGAATAGTTAAGACAAGGCTTGGTCTGTGTCAGCGCGCCTTTGGTTCAAGTCGCGCCATGGCCTCCGCGCTTTTGCGGGTTGGCAAATCGGGCAGGCGTTGCAGAAGGTCGGCGATGGGGTAATGCGCCCAAGCGCGGGTGACATAATCTTCATGCGAGACAGGGGCTGAGACAAAGATCGCACTGCCGCGCGACAATTGGCTCGGCATGGAAGTGCGATAATCAAGGCCCGCCTCATCCAGCGCGCGCATGATCTGCTGGTTGCCGCCCGCTGTGGAGCTTGTATAGGCGCTGAGGAAGAAGCCATTGCGCTGGGCCTTCATCCAATCAGCGAAAGTCTGGTGATGACCATAGGCGGCATCGAGCAGCACAACGCCTCTGATGCGGTTTTGAATGCCGCTATTCTTCAGCGCATAGCCGGTGGGCTCAAAGCCCCCGCTATAGCCAATCACAATCACAGGCATGCGCTCGAAAGCGGCGCGCGCTGCGGGGCGGCCCATCATCCGCGCCATTTTGTCGGCTGCCTCATCGAGATAGGCTTTCATAAAGCCCGGCTCCCAGAAACGGCCAATGCTGGAATCATTTGCCTCAATGGCAAATTGCGGCGCGACAATCGCCGCATTCATCCCCGAAGCGGTGATTTGATCGGCAATGAGATAGCGCTTTTGGATATCGCGCTCGAGCCTTGCGCGATGGCCATGGAAGAAGAGCACAAGAACAGCCGGCTTCTCGGGATTGAAGCCCTCTGGCACATGCAGCAAAGAGCGGCGCTCGCTATAGGTCTCATGGGCCCAATAGACGCGCCCGCTGCCGGTGCGGTGGCCGCGCCGCCCAGCCTCAGACACATTGAAGAAGGGCGTCTCAAAGCCCGGTCGCGACCCGGCAAAGGGGAAGGGCGAATGGTCGAAGCTCGCGAGCTGCGTTGCGCCTGCAAAGCTTGGTGCGGGCGTCTGGGGGCTAACGGGCGGGGATGCCTGCAGGCGCGCACTCGGCGGAGGCGGGGGGATGGCAGGGCTTTGCGCCTGCTGCGGGAGGGCGCCCGCGATCGGGGGCCGATTGGTCAGCTGGCGGTCCCCGAATTGAACGGGGCCGCGCCGAAACTGGTCGGGATAATCAGGCGTGGTGGCGAATAATTCGCGAACCTGCGCTTGGGTGGCCTCGCCAGAGGCAGGCTCGCCCGCAACTGTCTCTTGGGCAGAGGCAGCGGCATCGCCGGGCAGGTCGATGACATCAAGGATCGCTGTATTGCGGTCGGCCGCGTCTTTGCCGCAGCCCGTCAGGCCAAGCGCCAGCGCAACCGCGACAGAGGCAGCGACAAGCGCGCGTCGGGCGGTGGGCAAGGGCAGCCTGCCATACAGGGTTCGACTCATCACGCTACTCAACTGCCGCGTGGCATCACGGCGTGGAGAAACCCTAAGCTGCAAGGATTACCATTTTTTTAAGCATAAGCGCGCGCAGCCTCCCTCCAATGGGCAGATAAAATCACCGAACAGGGCTGGCAGCTGCGCGGCAGGCTGGTAAGCTGTTGCGAGATGGGGAGTTGTCGTGATGCGCTTTTATATTCTCGCAGGAGCTCTTATTGCGCTGCAGGGCTGCGCGGCGACGCCGCAGCAGCAGATGCGCTACAGCTATGTCATCTCCTCGCGCGCCTATCATGACTGTGTTCAGGAATATGCGGACCGTCTTGCGCTCTGCGCCGATTATCGTCGCAAGATGCTGGCTGACGAAGCGCAGCTCACCGCACCGCTCGCCAAGACCACGCCTATTCGTCGTTGAGAGGCAGGCCGCCTTCGAGCGTGGCCTTGATTGTGGCGAGCGCGGGAAAGACATCCGCCGCCACATCGCACTCTTCCAGATAAGAAAACAGGAATGTCACCAAAGCCGCCGCGCCCGCAGCGCTTTTGGGCTGCGTGTTCAGCACCAATTGTTCAAGCTGGCGCAGGCGTCGCTCTGTGAGATGTTCGGCTTCCAAAGCTTCTTCAGCTTTGCGTTTCGCCTCAGCGTGTAACAGAGCTGCGACGCGTTGAGTTCGGATCGCTTCAATGACGGGGTCGCGTTGTTTGGCAGCGAAATGATCGTCCATAGCAGTGGTCCATGCGTTACAGAACGCAGATGAACTATTGCGAAGTCTGACTTCAATAGCAACGCTTTAATGATGGTAGACGCCAACATAGTAGTCTAATGACAAAATATGACAGGATACGAATATTAGCGAATACTTCTGCAGCTATGCTGTACCGCGAATTATTTTTCAGCAATTGACGTATTATACCTCACTGCTTGTCTCGATACGGTCGTGTTAAAGCTCGTATGACTTGCAGTAAGCAGCAAAGACCTGCACTTTATGCGCGCGTAAGGTCGACGCGTCACGGGAGGTCTTTGTGATGAATATGACGCATTATATGGAATTGCTCTCGGTCAATCAGCCGTGGAATTTGATCATATTCATGGCCGTGCCGATTGTGCTCGCCGAGACCATCGCCATTACGGAGCTGTATCTTCTCTATACGCGCCGCTACAAAGGCTCGGTGCGTATGCTCAATCGTGCCTGTAGCATTGCAGTTGGTTTATATTTCACCGGCGTCTTTCTCTATCTGGTGCCGACGGTGGTGATGCCGCTGACCACAACAGGCCAATGGCGCGGCCCTGCTGATTTGATCGCGGTGCTTTCTTATCTTGCGGGCGTTGTGCCGCTGTTGGGTCTTGCTTTGGTTGATTTGAACATCATCGGCCAAAACCGCGATGAGCACGGCAAGATGGCAATCCACGCAACTTTTGTCGCGATCTTCCTCGTTGTCGGTCACATCGCCATGGTCTTCGGTATGCTCGATCCCGCGATTATGAGCGCGGGTGCGGGCGCGGCTGCCCCCGCGCATATGCATTGAGTGGAGGGGTCATGTTGAAATTAAATATGCTTGTATTGGCTTTGCTGATCGCTTCGCCGTCATTGGCGCTGAGCGATGAGACTTATTGCCAGACACCAGCAATCTCTCTTTATGACGGTGCGGACCACACGATTGATTGGCTCGTCACGACCAATGGTGCGCGGAAGATTCAAAAAGTTGGACAGACGAAACCCACGAAGGGGTGTTCGCGCGATTTTCGAACGACAGGAATGATTTTAAGTCGGCAGATCATCCAGCAGTCGACGCTTGGAACGTTTCGTGTCGTGAACAAATATCGCGTCTATTATGAGTCGAGCCGACCGGGAACGGATGAGATTGCCTATAAGACAACTTGGGCGCAGGGCACCAAAACAGCTTCTGCCATCGTGCGGATCAAAGTGCGTGTGATTGATAAGGCAATTTGAAAAAGTGCTTGTGCAGAAAAATCCGCCGAGGCGTTTGGGCGCCTCGGCGGGGGATGTCGTCAGGCGGCGATGTCTGGCTTGTTCTTCGAACTCAAGAACCAGTCGACGGAGTATTTTCCGCCCGCTGTGATGAACAGCAAGATCAGGCCGCCCTTCATGGAAACATTTTTCCAGAACTGTGTGGCCTGCGCCATCTGCTGGGCTTCTGGATAGGTCCAGTAGGCATGTGAACTGAAGCTGGCGACAATCGTGAAGATCAGAATGACGACGGCTGAATAGCGCGTCGCAAATCCGACGATCAGGAAGAGGCCCACGACGAGCTCGATGGGGGTTGCGACATAGGCCATGAATTCAGGAAGACCGCGCGCCGGATAGGTTTTGGCGACGGCTGCCATGTCCCAAATCTTCCGAAAGCCGCTTTGCATATAGATCCAGCCCAGAAGAACGCGCCCGGCGAGGATGATGAGATCTTGCCAACGCGCCGCAATATCATCGGCCAAAGATAGATAGGGATGTGAAGATGAGTTTTTGCTGGTCATATGCCCCTCCGTTTATTGCTGAGTCTCTTTATAGCTCTTGAGCTACAGATCCGCGCGCCTTGTGTATCGGGCTGCGGAGCTGTTTCCCGGCTTTGATCGCCCAGTGACCACTACGACGTGAGGGCAGCGACGGATTGCCAGCCCCGCGATGCCTTTTAGGCTGCATTGTCATGGAAAGAGTGGTGCCGCTTGAGGGATTCGAACCCCCGACCCCCTCATTACGAATGAGGTGCTCTACCAGCTGAGCTAAAGCGGCATAGGCTTGCGCAGAGGCTGCGCGAGACGGGCTTCTCTTAGCGAGTGCCCGGGGGCTTTGCAACTGCTTCAGCGCTCAGGTGCGTCCGGGCCGGGGTCGTCTGGGGCGCTGGGCAGGGGGAATATGTCGTGTCTGCGCGGGGTTTCGACTTGCGCGGCCCGCCGGATCGCGGCGAGCTTGGTAAGTGCATCCTCCATAGCCGGTTCTGTGCGCGCCGGTTCTGTGGGTGCCGCTTTGGCGGGCGCTTCTGCCGCAGGCGCAGGGACGGGCGTTGCCACGGGGGCCGGCTCCTGCGGGGTGATCTCCAGCAGCGCAGGCTCGTCCAAGGTCGCAGCGGGGATCGGTTCTATGTCGGCGCTCAGCTGTTCGGCGGGCTGTTGCCATGAGAAGGCATCGAGCTTGCCGGTCACAGGAGAGATCGGCTCCCACTGATCACTCACGCAGCCATCGGCAATCCAGGCGCGATCACGCGGCGCGCGTGAGGCGCGTGCGAGCCATTCGCGCACAAGACCATGGGCGCTGCCTTGCGCTTCTTCCAACTCGGCCATGAGCAGGCACAGGCGCGCGCTGGGGCGTGTGTCACCGCTGAGCAGCGGGGCCAGTGTCTCGCGCGCTTGCGTCAATTCGCGCGCATCAATCGCTGCGCGGGCGAGGCAAAATTTGCTCTCGATATGGTCGGGGACGAGATCGACCAAGCTGCGCGCGCGGTTCAGACGATCATGGGTCGAGTCGCCTGCGCGCAGATCCAGATAGACGCGCGCCAGATCGGGATGGGGCGCAAGCTTCCATGTCTTTTCGATGAGGCGCGAGGCTTTGCGCAGATCATCGCGCCGCGCCAGCAAACGCGCAGCAAGTGTGGCAGCGGGCACAAGATCGGGCGCAAGGTCATGGGCCTCGCGTGCCAAGCGCAAAGCTTCGGCAGCCTCACGTTCGGGCAAATCGCGCGCGATGGCGGTTTGCAAGACGGCGCGTTGGCGGCGTGCGGTTTGTTTGTCGATTGTGCGCTGTGCGAGATTGGCCTCGACGGTTGCAAGGGCGCGCGTCCAATCGCGGTGAAGCGCAAAATGATCGAGCAGAGCTTGTCCGGCCCAAGCCAGCGGCGCGATGCGATGGGCTTGTTCGGCATAGTGATGTGCGCTGGAGTCATCGCCCCGGCGCTGCGCCTCCACATAAAGACCGCGCAGGCCCAAGACCCGTGTTTCGGGCATTTCCACCATGCGGGCATAAATACGCTCGCTGGTGCTGCGGTCGCCCGCCAGTTGCGCGGCCTGTGCGCGCAGCAACAGGGTCAGTGGATCTTCGCCCAGATATTTTTGCGCAGCCTCAGCCGAGCGCTGGGCAAGCCGTGTGTCGCCAGCACCCGCAGCAATCATGCCGCGCATCAAAGCGGCATAGCCTTTGTTGGCGCGGCGGGCGCGCGTGGTAATGGCCACGATGGAGGGCAGGCGCAGAATGAAGCTCAGAATCGTCCAGGCCAAAGTGAATGCAATGGCGATGCACAGAACAACAAGCGCGGCGATGGCGAGCGAGGTTTCGTAGCGCTGGCCCATCCAGGTGAGTGTAAGCTCACCGGGTCGATCTGCGATCCATGCAAAACCTGCCGCAGCGGCCGCCAGAAAAATCAAAAAGACGAGAAGGCGGATCATGGTGCGCCTTTCGTCAAAGCCTGTAGCGCGCTCTCGGCCAAAGCGCGCGCGGCAGCCTCGGCTTGCAGGCGCTTTTGCGCAAGCTCACCAAAAGATTTTGAAGCGGCCTGCGCGGCTTCGGGCAATTTCTGCCACGCGGCATAGGCGGGCGCGATGGCCCCTTGTGCGAGGGCTGCATCAATGCGCGCCATCAAACTTGCCGGATCTTCGCCAAGGGCTTCCCCCACCGGGCGCACCCGTACCAATTGGCTGGCGCTTGATTTCAAACGGTCGAGCAAAGTGCTGTCGCTGGCAGGCTTGTCTTGCAATGTCTCGAGGACAGAACGTGTCGACTGGCTCCAGCTTTGCGCGAGGGCGCGCGTGGAGGCCGTTCCGTTTTGCGCCGCTTGTCGCAAAGTCATGAGGCGCTCTTGCGATGCGCCAAGTTTTGCAGCGGCATCCACAAGCGCGCTGAAGGGCTGTGCTTGGTCAATCGCATGTTGAATGGCCTGCGCGATGACAGCCAGTGAGGCCGTGTCAGTCGTGCGCGGCTCGGGCGCAGGCCGCTCGGTGAGCGCTTTGATCTCGCCTTCGACTTTGCTCATGCGCTGGTCGAGATTGCGCAGCGCCATGTTGAGGGGGCCAAGATCAACGGCAGGCGCATCGCTTGGCGCGGCATTGGTGGTGGCGGTGCTGGCCTCGGGCCTGACCTGCAACTGGCGCAGGGTCTCGCGCAGATCAGCCAGATCGCGGCTCAGCTGGGTCAGGCGCTGGTCAGAGGCCTCCGCCCGGCGGGTGAGGTCGGCAAGGGCCGGGGCTGGGCTGGCAGGCTGCGGGCGCTGCTCAAGAGCGCTCAGCCTTGTTCCCAAAGCGACCATATCGGGATTTTGCGCGGGGGGCTGCGGGCGGGCCTCGATTTGGGTCACAGATGCCCGCAGGGAGGCGATCTCGTCCCCGCTACCCCACCCTAGCCAGAGGGAAGCGCTAGCAGCCAAAAGGGCTCCCAAGGCCAGCATGAGCGTGGCTATGGAAAGCGCCCCTTTTTGCGGGCGCGCGGGGGCCTCGGTATTGGCCTGCGCCTCGATCAGCGGCGGTTCGCGCTTGATCTCGCTACTCGCTTGGGTCTCGTCACTGGCCATGCCTGCTCTCCTTGGCGGGCACTATGCACCGCTGAGGTGCATCAATCGTAAAGGCCGGCCGCTCAGTCCTTCAATGCGTCAGCTATGGCCAAGGTTCGCTGGGCCATCTCTTCATGCAGGCGCTCGACCATCCGGCCTTCAAGGGCGATGACGCCGGCCTGTTCGGCGCCCTGCGCTGCAAAGGCAGCGACGACTTTGCGGGCCCAGTCGAGTTCCGCCGGGCTTGGCCCAAAAGCTTCATTGGCAATGGCAATTTGGCTTGGGTGGATGAGCGTCTTGCCATCCATGCCCAAATCGCGGCCCTGAGTGGCCTCGGCCATCAGGCCTGCCTCATCGGTCAAGTCGCCATAGACGCCATCCAGAATATCAAGCCCATAGGCACGGGCTGCGGCGATGCAAAGCGCCAAGAGTGGCACTTGCGCCGCGCGACCGGGCTTGAGGCGGGCGCGCATATCTTTGGCCAGATCATTGGTGCCCATGACGAGGCAATCGAGCCTTGCGCTGGGGTCGAGCGCGGTGCGGCCAAGCAAATCGGCATTGAGGACGGCGAGCGGGGTTTCCATCATCGCCCACAGCCGCAGGCTTTGCGGCACGCCAGCCTCGTTCAGCTCGTGTGCCACGCGGGTGATATCGCCGGGGGAGGCCACTTTGGGAATGAGGAGCGCATCAGCGCCAGCGGTGGCGGCCTGCAAGAGATCCTCGCGGCCCCAAGGGGTTGTCAGCGCATTGATCCGCACCACGACTTCGCGCCGTCCAAAACCACCCGCCCGCAAGGCCGCCACGACCTGCGCACGGGCGGTCTCTTTGGCGTTGGGGGCGACGGCATCTTCCAGATCGAAGATCAGGACATCGGCCGGCAGGGTGCGGGATTTCTCCAGCGCCCGCGCATTGGAGCCGGGCATATAGAGGGCGCTGCGCCTGGGGCGAATGGTCATGGGGGCTCCAAAATCTGCGCCGGACCCTAGCTCCACCCCATCCACCTGTCATCAAGCCTTTGGTGGAGGGGAGCTGCATGGCTGGGCCGCAAAATTAGTGGGTTGCGCTCTGCGCCGTCAGGGCTAGAACCATCCGCAGCGAGGTATCCATGGCTCTTTCTGATGCACGACCTGAAGCAGGGCTTGCCTTTCCCCCGCGTCTTGAAGCGGGTTATCGCAATTTTCTCTTGGGACGGTTTTCCAGCGAGCAGCAGCGCTATCGCGAGCTGGCCGAAGTTGGGCAAAAGCCCAATGTGATGGTCATTGGCTGTTGCGACTCGCGCGTTTCGCCCGAAGTCATTTTTGATGCGCGCCCCGGTGAGCTCTTCGTCGTGCGCAATGTCGCCAATCTCATGCCCCCCTATGCGCCCAATGATGACTTGCATGGCACATCAGCCGCGCTCGAATTTGGCGTCATGGGTTTGCGCGTCGAACATATCGTCGTCATGGGCCATGCCCAATGCGGCGGTGTGAAAGCCTATGCCGAGAACGAGGCCGATCCTTATGCGCGCCCGCTTTCGCCCGGCGACTTCATCGGCAAATGGATTTCCTTGATGGAGCCTGCCGCGCGTCGTCTGCCCACGGCTGAGGGGCCAACGTCTGACTATGTGGAAGCGCTGGCGCGTGAATCCATCAAACAGTCGCTTTCCAATCTGCGCACTTTTCCCTGCGTCTCGATTTTGGAGCAAAAGGGCCGCCTGAAATTGCATGGCGCTATGTTTGGTGTCGCCGATGGTCGTCTGCTGGTGCTCAACGAAGCCGATGGCGAATTTCATCCAGTAGCGGATGAAGACCATGCGGCCGCTTTTCGTGAACCGCGTTTCTGATCTCCCATTTTGGATTGTTGATGCTCAAGCGTCTTTATCATTGGACCCTGTCTCTTGCTGAAAAGCCGCGGGCCACCTGGGCTCTTGCGGCTGTGTCTTTTGCTGAGTCCTCCTTCTTCCCCATTCCACCTGATGCTTTGCTGGTGCCTATGGCACTGGCCAAACCCAAGCGCGCTCTATTCTATGCCAGCATTTGCACCATCGCCTCGGTGCTCGGCGGCATTCTTGGCTATCTGATCGGTTGGGTTTTGTATGAGAGTGTCGGCAAGCCGCTCTTGACCTTTTATGGCTATGGCGAGCGTGTCGATGCGTTGAAGCTTTTTTACGATCAATGGGGCTGGGCCTTCATTCTGGTAAAAGGCATGACGCCCATTCCCTATAAGCTCATCACCATTGTGAGCGGCTTGCTGGAATATAATTTCCTGCTCTTTGTTGGCTTGTCGGCTGTGACGCGGGGCGCGCGCTTCTTTCTGGTGGCAGGTGCCTTGTCGCTTTGGGGCGATCGTATGCGCGATCTTTTTGAGCGACACTTTGGTCTGTTCATCGCGTTGATCGTGATCTTCGTCGTCTTTGGTTTCTGGCTCGCGGCGCGTATGTTCTGAAGGTGCTGGCATGATGTCCAAGCTCATCGAAAGAGTGACTGCGCGCCAAGCGGCCTGGTTGGTTGGGCTCGCGGCTTTTGCGACCATTGCCGGTGCATGGATCTTTGAGGCTTTCGGCTATGCGCCTTGCGAACTCTGCCTGAAGCAGCGCTTTGCTTATTACGCGGGCGTGCCGCTGGCCGCAGTGCTCGCGTTTTTTGCACCTCTATGGCCGCGCTCTGTGGTTCGTGCGGGGCTCTATCTGCTCGCGCTCATCTTTGTCGGCAGCATGGTCTTTGGCATTTTCCATGCGGGCGTTGAATGGAAATTCTGGCCCGGCCCCACAGATTGCACCGGCGCGCTCCAGCAGGCCGGCTCGATGGATGATTTCATGAAGCAGTTGCAGACATCGACCGTCGTGCGCTGCGATGAAGTCGCTTTGCGCATTTTAGGTCTGTCACTGGCGGGCTGGAATGCGCTGATCTCTGCGGGCTTGGCGCTGGTTGCTGTGGTGGGCGCGCGCCGTTAGGCCGCTGCGCGGTCGTCGGCGAGTTTCGACACCAAGCCAATAAGCGTCGCCATACAGGCGCGCAGATCACCCAGCTCTTCGCTCAGATTGGCAACTGCGTTTTCTGAACGTGGCAGATGTTCGCTGACATCGGCGGTCATCTGCGTCAGATGTGCGACCATGGTCATCAAATCGCGGATTTGTTTTTCGACATGGGCGACACGATGCTCAAGCCCATGGGAGCCCTGCGTGCCCTGACGGATCGACTCACATAGCCAAGCGACATCGGCTTCCATCTGGACCAGCCGGTCTTCTGTCGTGAGCTGACGCAACATCGTACCCCGCACAGATACACATTTGGATACACCCTTGGCCCTGACCATGGCGGCAAATGGTTAACAGGGTCTGAAACTCAGCCGAGCCGATGTGCGATCTCTTTCAAAAGAGCGGAGAAAGCAGGCGGCAGATCATCACCTGTGAGGGGATAGAGGGCTTCAAGTCGGCGCAAGATCTGGGTGCGCGGACGCAAATCCGTCACTGGGCGGTGAGGCTGTTCACCTGTGGTGGATGTGGTCATGGATGGTGAGCGATGTTGTGAGCCCTGACCAAGCGTCGGGCAGAAATGGGGTGAGGTCATTCAAAGGTTCCGCGGCGAGAGAATGGACAGTTCCATTGCAGACGCAAATTTGTGTTCCTGCGCTTAACAGAGGAGCCCGCGCCTTTGTTCCCGTAGCTGCGAAAAAAACTCACATGATCTCATATGCTGTGATGATTGTTGCGCCCATCTGTCACAAGACAATCCTGCGGCACGGGCTCGCCTTTCAAGAGAGCCGCCACCACTTGCGCGATGATATGATTGGTGCGCGCGAGGCCTTCGCGGGTCGAGGCTGCCGCATGAGGCGTGCCGACAACCTGCGGCAGATTCAAGAGCGCCTGTGCGATGGGCTTTTTTGCTATCTCGCTTTCGCCTTCATAGACATCAAGGCCCGCGCCAGCCAGATGGCCGCGGGTGAGCGCCTCCAGCAAAGCTTCGTCATCCACGAGACCGCCGCGCGCTGTGTTGATGAGCACCGCGCCTTGTTTCATCGCCGCCAATTCAGCGCGGCCGATGAGGTGATGTGTGCTTTGTGTGAGCGGCGCATGGATGGTCACAATATCGCTCTCGCGCAACAGGGTCGCCAGATCGGTGAAGGTGATGCTCTCTTGGGCGAGCTGCGCATCGGGGCGGGGCGTTGTGGCGAGAATGCGGACTTCAAAGCCCTTTAGCCTTTGCAGCACAGCGCGGCCCGTGCGGCCCATGCCGATAATGCCCACGGTCTTGCGATATAAGTCGCTGCTGACGCGGATCGACCAATCACCCAGCAGCATGGCTTGCTGATGTTCGCGCATGCGCCGACACACAGCCAGAATCAAACCAATCGTGCTATCGGCCACAGAAGCGTCATTGCCGCCGGTCGCAATCGCTGCCACGCGACCCAGTTCATGGATGGCTGTGATATCGAGACGGTCATAGCCAACACCGCGCCGCGCGAAGATCTGGCAGTTGGGCGCGCTTGCCACCAAGTCGCGTGTCACATGAGCCGAGGGGCCAATGATCCACGCATCCGCCTCTTGCAGCAGTGAGGCAAGCTCTGCAGTTGTGAGATCCGATTCAGCCTTGTCCGGCAGAATGAGATCGCAGCCCTGCGCGCGCAGCAGATCGAGGCTCGCCACATCCATATTCGGCGGTGTGACGAGGACGCGATACATGCTCACGCTTTCAAGAGAGATTGTCCGCTCATCTGCGGGGGCTTTTGCATCTGCATCATATCGAGAAGCGTGGGTGCAAGATCCGCGAGGCGGCCATTGTTCAGCGTTTTGGCCTTGGTGCCCATCGCAATCACTGGAACGGGATTGGTTGTATGGGCTGTATGCGGGCCACCAGTTTCAGGATCGCGCATCATTTCGCAATTGCCGTGGTCTGCGGTGACGAGCAACGCACCGCCCATGGATTGCAGCGCATCAGCAATACGGCCAAGGCCAGTGTCCACGGTCTCAACAGCCTTGATCGCAGCGGGGAGCGAGCCCGTATGACCGACCATATCGGGATTGGCGAAGTTGAGAACGATGAGATCATATTTACCTGAGGTGATCGCCTCGACCGCTTTGTCGGTGAGTTCGGGCGCGGACATTTCGGGCTGCAGATCATAGGTCGCAACTTTGGGGGAGGGCACCATGACGCGGTCTTCACCGGCATAGGGTGTCTCTTCACCACCATTCAAAAAGTAAGTGACATGCGGATATTTTTCCGTCTCGGCCATGCGCAATTGGGTGCGGCCTGAATCAGCGACCACTTTGCCCAGAACATTGTCGAGGCTCTGCGGCGCAAAGAGCGTTCCAAGAAAGCGATCAAGATCGGTGCTATATTGGGTAAGGCCCGCTGCAGCAGCAAATTTGACAACACGCTTGCGTTCAAAACCTTTGAAGGCGGGGTCAAGCATGGCGCCCAGAATTTCGCGCACGCGATCGGCGCGGAAGTTGAAGCACAAAATACCGTCGCCATCTTTCATGCCGCTATAAGTGCCGATGACGGCAGGCTCGACGAATTCATCGCCCTTGTCATTGGCATAAGAGGCCGTGATGACTTTGAGCGGATCATCAAAGCGCGGTGCTTCAGCATCCACCATGAGATTATAAGCGCGCGACACACGCTCCCAGCGATTGTCGCGATCCATGACCCAGTAGCGACCGCAGACCGTCGCGACGGGCACATTGGCGGGCAAGGCGGCCAGCAAGCGCTTCAGATCTTCATCTGCCGAGCGGGGCGGTGTGTCGCGGCCATCAGTGAAAGCATGAACCACAGTTGGAATGCCAGCTTCGCTCAGATGATGGGCAAGCGCTGCGCCATGATCTTGATGCGAGTGAACACCGCCGGGCGAGACAAGGCCCATGAGATGGCAGGTGCCACCAGAGGCGCGCAGCTTGGCGATGAGATCATTGAGCGCGGCGATCTGGCCAAGCTCACGCTTCTCGATCGCATCCGTGACGCGCGGCAGATCCTGCATCACGACGCGGCCTGCGCCAATATTCAGATGGCCCACTTCCGAATTGCCCATCTGCCCGCCCGGCAGGCCGACATCTTTGCCCGATGTGTCAAGGAAAGCATGGGGGCAGGTCGCCCAGAGCCTGTCGAAGGTCGGCGTCTTGGCCTGACGCACGGCATTGTCGGCCGGATCTTCGCGCCAGCCCCAGCCATCGAGCACAACAAGCATCACCGGGCGTTTGGACATGGAAGCGACCTCGTAGTGGATTGTTCAGCGCTTCCTAGAGCGGATCACGCCAAGGTTCAACTCGTCCTAAAGAGTACCCATCTTGCCCGCGCGAAACTCCATGATGGCGTCGCGGATCTCGTCCTGC
The DNA here is from genome assembly GCA_947454485.1 of Beijerinckiaceae bacterium. Classification (GTDB taxonomy): domain Bacteria; phylum Pseudomonadota; class Alphaproteobacteria; order Rhizobiales; family Beijerinckiaceae; genus Terripilifer. The sequence goes on along the minus strand of CANGJJ010000002.1, from coordinate 57,669 downwards.
GTATTCATCACAAAGGGGCCATAGGCGGCGATGGGCTCATCAATGGGCTCGCCGCCCAAGAAGAGCAGCAGTGCATCCTCCAGCGCCTCAAGCTCGAAGCTTGCGCCCGCTTGCGAGAAGGTGATGCAGCGCGTGGCGGCGACTTCTGTTTCGCCATTGATGTGCACACGGCCTGACAGAACAGGCAGCAAAGCCGCATCGCCTGCATCAAGGGTGATGGTGAAGCGGTCGCCCTTTTTGAGGCGCATGTCCCAGACATGAACGCGGGTGAAGGTGGAGGCGGGGCCTTTGTGGCCATGAAAGCTGCCCGCGATCACGCGCACGACGCCTTGGCCGCCGGGCACGGCAACGTTGGGAATATCGCTGGCGCGAATATCTTGATAGCGCGGTGCGGCGGATTTATCGCGCTTGGGCAAGTTGACCCAGAGCTGCGACATGGAGACGAGGCCGCCGCGCTTGGCAGCTTCGCGCGCATGGAATTCTTCGTGCAACAGGCCAGAGCCAGCGGTCATCCACTGCACATCACCGGGGCCAATCTGGCCGCTATGGCCCGCGGAATCGCGATGTTCCAATTCGCCCGCATAGACGATGGTGATGGTCTCAAAACCTTTGTGCGGGTGAGGCCCAACACCGGGCGGCTTGTCGGCCGGGGGGAACTTCACCGGCGCGGCATAATCAAACATCAAAAAGGGGCTGACCTCTTGCGTGAAGGCCGCATCAGCAAAGAGAGGATGAACCAAAAAGCCATCGCCAACCCAATGGGGCTGGGGCGCGTCGAGAATGCGAAGGATGGTTTTGGCAGTGCTGGCGGTCATGGGAGGCCTCATGGACTGAAGCCTCCCAGATAAGCCTTGGCGGCCCGTTTACAAGCGTCAGGCTTCGTCGACGATGGGGTTTGACAGCAGGCCGACCTTTTCGATTTCGACCTCAACCGTGTCGCCAGCCTTCATCCACAGCGGAGGCTTGCGCGCATGGCCAACGCCCGAAGGCGTGCCCATGACGAGCAGATCGCCGGGCTCCAGCGTGATGCCCTTGGTCACATAGACGAGCGTCTCGATGACATTGAAGGACATGTTTTTGGTATTGTCGCTCTGCACGACCTGACCATTCACGCGGCATTCGATCTTGAGGCCAGAGGCGCCGGGAGGCAGCTCATCGGCGCCAACAAAGATGGGGCCAAAGCTGCCCGATTTGTCGAAATTCTTGCCCATGGTCCATTGCGTCGTGTGACGCTGGAAGTCGCGCAGCGAACCATCGTTGAAGCAGGCATAGCCGGCCACGCAGTCGAGCGCATTCTCCGCCGTCAGATGACGCGCGCTTTTGCCGATGATGGCGACGAGCTCGGCCTCATAGTCGAATTTCTCGGATGTGGTGGGGCGCACCAAAGCTTCGCCCGATGCCACCAGCGAGGTCATGCCGCGCATGAACAAGGTGGGATAGTCGGGGCGATCATAGGGGCCTTCATTCACATGCTCGATGTAATTGAGGCCGAGGCAGATGATCTTGCCGGGGGTCTCGACGGGCATGCGCAGCTTCAGCGAGGAGAGCTTGTGGCGCTGGGCCTCTGTGGCGCGCGAGGCGATGGTGGCCAGAGCCTTCAGGCCGGGGCCGCGCAAGACGGCGCCCAGTTCGCGCGGTGCGAAAGCATCAACAGCGGTCAGGTCGATGACATTCTCGCCCTCGACAACACCAAGGCCCGGACCGTCCTTACGGTCAAAAGCAACGATCTTCATGGTTCCTCCCAGATCAGTGATGGGGGAGGAATAAACCTCCAGGATGTGAGGTCAAGCCATGGCGCTCTTGGGCTCAGCTGGCTGGGTCAAAATCTCGCCAGTCGATGCTTTTGGGCACAATGCGCTCCCATGAGGCGAGCTTCATGCGCGCGTCATCGGCAAGGCCGAGCGCGGGGGGTAGTTTGCCCTGCTGGAAGTCGCGCACAGCGCGCACCATCACGCGGCGAAATTCGACAATGGCCAAATCGCTCGCCCCAAGGCGCTCTTTGGTGCGATCGGCAATCGGACCCATGCTCTCTTGCATGGCAATATCCTGATTGGGGAAGCCGCGAATGCCGGTGAAGCTGCCCAGCTTCATCTCGCGGCGATCTTGCCCATATTTATTCCCGGCATTGTTGATCTTGCGATAGGTCGCGTCGAGATCAATGCCCAGCTGCGTGCCCGTGAAGCGACGCCAGGCCTCCGTATCAACGCCCTCGCCCGTATCGGTCCAGGCGGTGAGATAGATGGCATTGTGCCGATCATCGAGCGGCACGCTCATTTGATGCACATTGTAGACATTGTTCGGCGGGATGAGCACATTGAAGGGCGCGACAAAGCAGGTCACGCGCACATAATCATTCGTGGCTGCATTCTGGATCGGTCTGCGAATGGCGGCATAGCGAAACCCATAGTCGGTCTCTTGCGCCTGCAAGCGCGGCGACTTGTCGGTTGAGGGTCTCTGCCACGCCGTGCCGGTTGCTGTCGAACTATTCACGCGCGCAGCAGGCATATCGGTTGAATGAAGGCTGGAGGAATGGGCCGAATCAATCGCGCCTTCCAGACCCTGTGCCCAATTACATTCGATGACGACTTTGAGATGCGCGATGCGCGTCGTGTCGCTGGGCGCAAAGGTCGGGCGCTGGAAGGGCGTCATGGTTTCGCGTGGGCCCATATAGATCCACACGATGCCGCCGCATTCTTCCACTGGATAGGCTTTGTGTTGCACTTTGGAGCACAGGCCACTTTCGGCAGGCTCTGAGGACATGTCGACACATTGGCCGCTCACGTCGAATTTCCAGCCATGATAGAGGCAGCGCAAACCACCCTCTTCATTGCGGCCATAAAAGAGCGAGGCTTTGCGATGGGGACATTGCTCTTCCATCACGCCCACGCGTCCATCTGTGTCACGAAAGGCGACGAGATCTTCGCCAAGCAATCGCACCCGCACAGGATCGCCATCAGGCTCAGGCAATTCTTCGCTGAGACAGGCGGGCAGCCAATAGCGCCGCATCATCTGGCCCATGGGCGCATCGCCTTCCACGCGGCACAAAAGCTCGTTGTCGTCTTTGGTCAGCATGGTTCCTCCCGCGGAACACCTTAGCTCTCTAATATGACGGATGATAACCCCGCGACTTGCCTGTGTCGAGACGCAAAAAGCCCGGCACGAGGCCGGGCTTTGCAGAATTTCGATGCGGCTTTGTTTAGCGGCAGCCTTCCAGCTTGCTGGCAGTATTTTCGAGCTTGAAGGGGCCGAGCTGCTGAATGGCATAGTCGACAAATTCGTTGTTCACGAGCTTGTCTTGGGGATGCAGATTCTTCACCAGACCTTCGGTCTGGTAATATTGCTGCATGTCGAGAACGGCGGGCATATTCACGCGGCCATTGGGGTTGCGCGCAGGCCAGGGAAACTTCTCGATGATCTCGGCGCGCTCTTCAAGACCCGTGCGCACGATGATGTCGATCACTTCCTTGCGGTTTGAGCCGCCGTGATAGGCTTGGCAATAGTCATAGACCGCGCGCTGATAGGCGACATAGTAGCGACGCAGAAGGTCTTTGTTCTTGGCGGCCCAATCGGTGTTGACGAAGTTCACCGCAATGGTGAGCGGCTTGGGATCAGCATAGTCATCAGGGTCAGCCAGAATCTTGCCGATGCCGCGATCCACATATTGGAGAGCCCAAGGCTGAATGACGAGTGCGGCATCAATCGCCTTGTTGGTGAGTGCAATGCCCATATTCACGAAGGACAGAACCTTCACGTCGATGTCTTTTACACCCAGATTGTGCTTGCCAAGGATCTTGGCGATTTCATAGGTCGTCACCGAGCCCATCGCATTGGAGGCAATACTGCGGCCTTTCAGATCGGCAGGCGTCTTGATGACATCAGCCAGATCGGGACGGATCAGCAATTTGTGGCTGAGCGGGGTCGAGACGCGATCTGCCACAATGGTGATGGGCAGATTACGCTCAAGCGCGTTGAAGAAATTGACGGCAATGCCGCCTTCGACGATCTGCAGCTGGTTCTGTGCGAGCAGCGTCACGACATTGGCCGCTGAATCGAGATTTTCGATTTCGACCTTCACGCCAGCTTCTTTGAAATAGCCCTTCTCAACCGCAATCATTGTGGCGGCGGTGGCCAGAGCCTTGGCGATGCCGACCTTGACGACGACTTCTTGCGCCGGGGCCTGAATGGTCAGGCCCAACAGGGTCGCAAGAGCGAGGGCGGCGGATTTCACTTTTGCCATTACTTCCTCCGTGACGCGAAGCGTCTTGTTGTTGGCCGATCCTTATCGGCTCGGCCTCATCTGTTCAAGCGGTGGCCTCAGCCAAAGTAATATCGGCCCTGCGCATCACGCGTCAGCGATGTGGATTTGCGCAGCTGGTCCAACTCCCGCACGACTTCGCGGCCATCGCGGCTGCCAACAGCGGTCATCAGCTCTTCGAAGAATTTGGGGCCATCCTCCAAAGCCTCGCGCAGAGAGGCAAAGCGCTTGCCCTCAAAGCGGGGCGCCTCGGGGACGCGCACATCAAGACGGTCGTGCGAGCCAAAGGGCCAGGTGCAATCAAAGCCTGCTTTGGCGCCTTTGTGCGAGCCATTCAAAGAGGGGTCGAGCGGCATGGCGCGCAAGCCCTCCATGATCAACAGATCGCGGTCGGCCTGAAAGCGCGTGGCGAGTGCCCAATCCATCTGCTCATCATTGGTGATGTCGATATCCGGATCGACAACGAAGACATGTTTCACATTGGCGAGCGAGCCCAGAGTGGCGGCAATGGCATTGCGCGCTTCGCCCGGCACACGCTGGCGAATGGCAACACGCACATTCAGGAGGCCGCCACTGGAGGCCGCCGCATAGACTGAGACCGGCTCACGCACAGCGGTTTCGAGCGCGCGCCAGACGGTGAGTTCTGCGCGCAGAGCCGCCAGCTGCGCCGTGTCAGTGCGCCCCAAAGCCGGACCGCTGATGCTCATCGTCTGGAAGAGCGCATCTTTGCGGTGGGTGATCGCGGTGACATGGAAGACGGGATTGCGCTTCAGCGCGCCATAATAGCCCAGAAACTCGCCATAGGGCCCTTCGGGCTCCACATGGCCATGTTCATCGAGATAGCCTTCGAGCACCATTTCGGCATCTGCAGGCACCAGAATGTCATTGGTCACGCATTTGACAACGCCCAGCGGCGCATCGCGCAAAGAGGCGACAACGCCCAATTCATCGACAGGCAGTCGCATCATGGCAGCCACATAATCGACCGGATGCGCGCCAATCACAAAGCTCACCGGCAGGCGCTCGCCCCGGCGCGAGCTTGTTTCATAAATGGCCTTGAGATCGCTGGGGGCGACAAGATCGGCGCCCGCCTCTGTGGGGCCGCGCAGCATGAGGCGGCGAATGCCGACATTGGTGAGGCCGCTGCGCGGATCGCGCACATAATCGATGGCCGCCGAAATATAGGGCGCGCCATCGAGGCCGTGCTGCAAATGTGCGGGCAGGCGGGTCAGGTCAGCCGCATCGCCGGTCAGCACGACTTGCTGGCAAGGTGCATCGGATTGCGCGATCTCAACGACGGTGGGCTGGTTGCGCAGACGGCGCTGCACTTCATTGAAGAGGCCTGCGGGCGCAACGCCAAAGGCGCGGGCCAATCGCGAGCGGCTGGCGCAGACACTGGCGACGATCTCTTGCGCATCGCTGCCCGCTTTGCGGAACAGCACCGCTTTGGGGTTGCCATCAATAATCTGGGGCAGATCGGCAAGGTCGACGGGATCGCGGCGCTCATCCAGCTCCTCGGCGGGGAGGGATTCGACAAAGCGGCGCAGGCGGAATGCCTCAAGATCTACAGCCGCAGATGTATTCGTAGTCGTGACGTCGCCCATTATCGTTTCCACACGCGCGTTGATGTTATAGAAGCGTTGCGGCGCAACCTTAGCCGGTGCGCTCTGAAAGGCAAGCAAGGGCAGGGAGCAAGCGGTGGCGCACAGAGCGGATCAGTCAGTGGGCAAACGTCCGTGGATCGGACAATCACTGCCGCGTTTTGAAGATCTGCGTTTGGTGCGCGGCGCTGGCCGCTACACGGACGATATTGATCTGCCCGGACAAGTTCACGCTGTCTTCGCGCGCTCGCCCCATGCCCATGCACGTATCCGCGCGATGGATCTTGCCTCAGTGCGCAAGATGGAAGGTGTGCTCTGCGTCCTCACCGGTGCAGATTATGCGGCCGAAGGGTTTGGCGGATTTTCGCAAGGTGCCGTCTCGGCTGATGCGGTGGATTGGAAGCGCGGTGCCTTTCAGGCCAGCATGGGTCATCTTGTGCATGACATGCCGCATATTCCCTTTGCGATTGATGTGGCGCGTTATCCCGGTGAGCCGGTCGCCATGATCGTGGCGCAGACACGCGAACAAGCGCGCGATGCAGCTGATGCGCTGGTCGTGGACTATGAGATCTTGCCCGCCGTCACCGATGGTTTGGACGCATTGCGCGCCGATGCGCCGCAACTGTGGCCCGATATTGCCGGCAATCTGGCGCTTGATGCTGATGTGAATGATCGTACTGGGCTTGAAGAGGCTTTTGCCACTGCGGCGCATATTGTGACGAGCAGTTTCCGTAGCCAGCGCACTGTGACCGCGCAAATGGAGCCGCGCTCAGCGCTTGGCGACTATGATGCGGCCAGCGACAGCTATGTGCTCATCTCGGGCTGTCAGGGCGCACATCGGTTGCGCATGGGTATCTGCGCGGCGATGAAACTGCCTGCCGAGCGTATGCGCGTGATTGTGCCTGATACGGGCGGTGGTTTTGGCACGCGCACCAATAGTTATGCTGAGCAGCTCGGGGTCATCTGGGCCGCGCGCAAGATTGGCCGCCCGGTCAAATGGACGGGTGATCGCAGTGAATGTTTCTTGAGCGATTATCAGGGTCGCGACAGCGTCACCCATGCGCGTCTCGCACTCGACAAGACGGGCCGTATTCTTGGTTATGATGTCGAGATCATCAGCAATGTGGGCGCGCATACGGTTGCCTATACGCCGCTGCATAATGGCTGGCGCGTTGGCACAACGGTCTATGATATTCCCAAAGCCGGTGTGCGTTTGAAGGCGGTGGTAACGAATACAGTTCCGATTGCGCCTTATCGTGGTGCAGGTCGTCCTGAAGCGACATTGGTGATTGAGCGTCTGCTCGATATGGCTGCGCAAGATCTTGGCATCGACCGGATTGAACTGCGCCGTCGCAATATGATCCCACTCGCAAGCCTGCCCTATCGCACGGCTTCGGGTCTGACTTATGACAGCGGCGACTTCTTCGGCAATCTTGATCAGGTTTTGAAGCTCGCTGATTGGCAGGGCTTTGATATGCGCCGTTCTGAGGCGGCCAAGCGCGGCAAGCTCGCGGGTATTGGCATTGCCAATTATGTTGAGACACCGGTTGGTGCGCCCCATGAGCGTGTTGAAATCGCGGTGCGCCCTGAAGGTCATGTCGAGCTTGTTGTTGGCACGCAAACAACCGGCCAGGGGCATGAGACCACTTTCGCGCAGGTTGTCGCCGATCTTGTGGGTGTGACGCCTTATGATGTGCGCCTCATCTATGGTGATACGCAGAGCGTGGCCTCTGGTGGCGGCTCACATTCTGATCGCTCTATGCGCATTGCTGGCACTTTGATGGTGGAGGCGAGCGAGAAAGTCATCGCACAAGGCAAGCTGGTCGCAGCAGCCTTGCTCGATGTTGCTGTCGATGATGTGCGCTTTGAAGATGGTTTCTTCCAGACACTGCACAACAATCGACGCTTTGACATTTTCGATCTTGCCAAAGAATGCGCCTCCAATTCTGCTTTGCCCGACGAGCTGCGGGCACCGCTTCAGTCGGCGTGTACCTTCAATGGGCGCATTGCGGCCCACCCCACAGGTGCGGCAGTCTGCGAAGTTGAGATTGATCCGCAGACGGGCGAGATCGAGATCACCGACTATGCGACGGTTGATGATGCGGGCCAGCCGGTCAATCCGCTCATTCTGCATGGCCAGGTCCATGGCGGTATCGTGCAGGGCGCAGGCCCGGCACTGGGTGAGGGTGTGCGCTATGACACATCGGGTCAGGTGCTGACTGGCAGCTTCATGGATTATGCCATGCCGCGCGCCGCGCAATTCCCCCGCTTCAAGGTTGAGATGGCCGAACATCCAACAGGGGGCAATCCGCTGCGCATCAAGGGTGGCGGGGAGGGTGGCACAACGCCCGCCTCAGCGGTGGTAATGAATGCCATCTGCCATGCTTTGTCGGTAGCTGGTGTGCGCCATCTTGATATGCCCGCGACCCCTGAGCGGGTTTGGGCGGCTCTGCAAGAGGCGCAGCAGGGCTGATTTGAAACGCGGCTGAGGCCGTGTTAGGCGAGGCGCGGCCGACGGGCCGGAGGAGATCCATATGAAACGCAGTACGAATCGCATCCTCACCACCCATGTGGGCAGCCTCATTCGCCCTGAGCCTTTGCGCGAATTCATCCGCGCTCGCCAGACGCGCAAGCCCTATGATGAAGCCGCCTATAAGGCCTGCCTCGCTTCGAGCGTGAAAGAGGTTGTGCGTGAGCAGAAAGCCGCCGGCATTGATGTGCCTAGCGATGGTGAGTTCGGCAAGTCGATCTCGTGGTCGCAATATGCGCTGACACGCCTCAGCGGCTTTGAGCGCCGTCCCTTCTCGGGCGTCAATCCTTTCGCCACCGGTGCTGACCGCACGCGCTTTGCGGCTTTCTATGCAGAGATGGATTCGCGCGATCCGCCGAACACTAATGCCGAATCAGTTTGCACCGGCCCGATCACCTATACGGGTCAGGCTGAGCTGCAGCAGGATATCGACAATTTCAAAGCCGCCCTCGCGGGTCAGGGTTTTGAAGATGGCTTCCTGCCCGTTGCGGCGATTTCGAGCGTCATTCCTGATCGCAAGAACGAATATTACAAGACCGAAGAAGAGTGCACGCTCGCGCTCGCAGAGGCCATCCGCGTCGAATATAAAATGATCACCGATGCTGGCCTTGTTGTGCAGCTCGATGATGCGCGCGCCGCTGTCACTTATGATCGCATGGTGCCGCCCAAGACCGCCAAGGACTATATGGCTTGGTTGGAGCGCATGGTCGAGATCATCAACCATTCGCTGGAAGGTATCCCCGAGGACATGGTGCGTTACCATGTGTGCTGGGGCAGCTGGCCGGGTCCGCATACGACCGATATTCCGCTGCGCGACATCGTCCATCAGATCTTGAAGATCAAGGCGGGCGCATTCGTGATCGAGGGTGCCAATCCGCGCCATGAACATGAATGGAAAGTGTGGAAGGATGTGAAGCTGCCGACGGGCAAGGTGCTTGTGCCGGGTGTCATCAGCCATGCCACCAATGTGGTGGAGCATCCCGAACTCGTGGCCGAGCGCATCGTGCGTTATGCCAATCTGGTTGGCCGCGAGAATGTCATCGCCGGTACCGATTGCGGCTTTGCGCAGGGCCCGCTCTTGCAGCGCGTTCACTCCAGCATCATGTGGGCGAAGTTTGAAGCGCTGGCGGAAGGTGCCAAGCTCGCCAGCAAAGAACTCTGGGGCTAAGACCAGACCAATAAAAAGGGCCGGTGCAAACCGGCCCTTTGTCGTTCAGGGGTTTTTCTTCCACGCGGGCGGCTCATCAGCATCCATGAGCACAAAGGCCATGCGGCAGACTTTGTCGCTATTGTTGACCCAAGCGTGATTGGTGCCTTGCTGCACCATGATGTCACCAGCCTTCATATGCACTTCTGAATCATCGAGCAGCATGTCGATCTCGCCTTCCAGAACGAAAGCATAGTCGACGCTTTTGGTGCGATGGGTGAAAGCATGGCGCGCGGGCTTGCCCCCATGGTCATGGTGAATGCCCATTTCTTTCAGCATGGCCTCATTGCTGATGCCGCTGGTATCGCCAGCGGGGGGGAAATCCACCACGCGCAAAATGCTGCCCTGTTTGGGCGGGGCGACGGGTGACTCGCGATCCGCGCGGTCGGCATTGCTGGCAATATTGACGGGCATTTCATCTGTCACCCACAGCAGGGTGGAGACGAGACCGGTGGCGGCCCGCACGCGCTGATTGGGGGCGGCGCCATCCATCACAATGACAGCCTTGCCGCTGTCATCATGGCCGGTGACGATGCGCCTTACGGGCTTGGGTGTGGTCTGTGTCATCTTTGATCCTTACAGCTTCAAATCGCGCGTCACGGGCGTGATGAGCTCTTCGACATTCACTTTGCGCGGAATGAGTTTCTGCTCGAAGGAATATTCGATGATGAGTTCGAGATTTTTGCGGTTCTCTTCCCAGCCGAAGGGATGCACATCAACACCGTCTGCAGGCGCGGGCATGGCGGCTTTCGAGGCTTTGAGCATCCGCCAAATCTCGGCCACCAATTCGGGGCGCTTGGCGACTTCATTGGAGACAGTGAAGAAGTGGTTCACCGTCACAGCGCCCGTCTTCTTGTGCCAGTCGAGCGCAGCCTGCTTGGCGTTGGGAATGAGCGTTTTGGCGCGTGGCTCATTAGGGATTTCGCCGCCCACGATCACAGCATCAAAGAGGCCTTCGAACATCAGCTCTTCCATCGTCTTGCCATTGGGCTCGAAGCGGGCGAGGAAGTCGGGCTCTTGATATTCGCTCACATGGGGATCTTCATAGGTGAACCACTTCACCTTGTTGATGTCGACATCATATTCATGCGCCAGAAGACCGCGCACCCAAGCGCCCGTCGTCTGCGTATAGGCGCGCACGCCCACGCGCTTGCCCTCAAGCTGCTTGGGGGTGATGTCGCCCTTGCGGCAATCATAAGAGATGCAATTGTGCTGGAAGCGGCCCACGACGACAGCTGGCAGCATGACAATCGGCTTGTTCCAGGCGAGCGCTTGCAACAGCGTCACGATGGCAAGCTCGCTCGCATCGAACTTTCCTTCGCGCACATAGGGCTTGAAGCTTTGATTGGCGATCTTGGTGCCGGTGAATTCCAGCTTCACAAGATCAGAGGCAATCTCGCCGCCCTTCAGGGCTTTGCTGATTGCATAATCGGCCAGATTGGTTTGCAGCGTGACGGGGCCGCTGGCGGGAATGGCTTTGAACATTGTGTGTCTCCGCAAGGCTCGCGGAGACCCAGCTGCGCGCGAGCCGATCAAGAAACGGGGCGGCGCAAGACCGCCCCGGATGGATTAGCGACCAGTGATGGCGCGCGTCTTTTCCAGCGTCGAGAAATTGCGCGGCGCGGCGCACATCAAGAAGCGGAAGCCTTCGTCGACGATGCGCTGCGCATTGGAGGCCTCAACATGGGGATGGCCGACAACCACATTCATCTCTTTGCAGATGGCGACGATCTCAGCCATGGCGGCGCGCACTTCAGGATGATCTGACTGGCGCGGATAGCCCAGCTCCTGCGACAGATCACCGATGCCGATGACGATGGCACCAATGCCGGGCACATTCTTCAAGATGTCGCGCAGATTGGAAATGCCAGTCGTATCTTCGATCTGCAATACGGCGAGGATCTCGCCCTTGGGCGCAAGCGGCCACACATCGGCGCGCTCATAGTAGTCCTGCTGGCTGATGCCCCAATAGCGGCAAGCCTGCATGGGGCCGTCACCACGAATGCCCTGCGGCTCATAGAGCGGCTTGTTCTTCAGGCGCGGATAACGGCATGCGGCGATGGCATTATAGGCCTCGTCCACAGTCGAGATATGCGGGAAGACGATGCCATAGCAGCCAAGATCCAAAGCCTGTTTGGCGAGGAACTGGTTCTTCTCGACACCATTGGCCGGCACGCGCGCCATGGGCGTGATGGAGGGCGCGGGCGAACCATTCTTGAGGATCTGCCCGCGATTGAGCAGAAACTGAAGGCTGTCACGCAGAGCGCGCACATCCCAGCCCTGATGTTCGCCTTCAAAGACGACGCCATCATAGGGGGATTGTTGCAGCTCGATGGCCACTTGTGGTTCGAGCGGTGCGAAAAGTGAGAAACAGTGCTGGCCCTTTTCGAGGGCGCCGATCATGCCATTGAGGCGCGGAAGCGACATAAAACCTCCCCTTGAAATGAAACCGCGCGCCTTGCGGGGCGCGCGGGGTTGAGTGTGATCAGAAGGTCTGACGCTTGTGACCGCGTGCGGTCAGGAGCTTGTCGAGGCGCGGATAGACATTGCGCGCATTGCCTTCGAAGATCTTGTAGCGCTGCTCGTCATTGAGGCCTTTGACCTGATCGATATAGCGCTTGGTGTCATCGAAATCGAAGCCGGTCTCGGGATCGACGCCCTGCACCGCGCCGACCATTTCGGAGGCGAAGAGAACATTGTCGATCGGGATGACGCGGGTCAGCAATTCGATGCCCGGCAGGTGATAGACGCAGGTGTCGAAGAAGACATTCTTCATCAGATATTCGACGAGCGGCGGCTTCTTCATATTCAGGCACAGGCCACGATAGCGACCCCAGTGATAGGGAACCGCGCCGCCGCCATGCGGAATGACGAATTTTAGCGTGGGGAAATCCTTGAACAGATTGCCCTGAATGAGCTGCATGAAGGCCGTCGTGTCGGCATTGATGTAATGCGCGCCGGTGGCGTGGAAGTTGGGGTTGCAGGAAGATGACACATGGATCATCGCGGGAACCTGCAGCTCTTCCATCTTCTCAAAGAGCGGATACCAATATTTGTCGGTGAGTGGCGGATCAGTCCACCAGCCGCCCGACGGATCGGGGTTCAGATTGACGCCGACAAAGCCCAGCTCATTCACGATGCGCTCAAGCTCGGGAATGCAGTTCTTGGGGCTGACGCCGGGGAACTGGGGCAGCTGGCCGACAGGCACAAAATTGTTAGGCAGCAGGCTGCAGACACGATGCACCATGTCATTCGACAGGCGGGTCCATTCAATCGAGGTCGCTTCGGTGCCCACATGATGGGCCATGCCCGAGGCGCGGGGCGAGAAGATCGTCATGTCGCTGCCGCGCGCCTTCTGGAAGGCGAGCTGCTTTTGCACGCTCTCGATCATCTGCTCGTCGGTGAACTTCAGTTCGCCAGTGGGGCGGCGCGCCGGATCAGCCAAGCCCGCAAGCTGCTTGTCGCGGAAGGCCTGCATCGCCGCCGGTTCGGTCGTGTAATGGCCGTGGATGTCGATAATCATGGGTGCCTCTTCCTCAGTGTTCCGGCGGCTGCTGGTCAGCGGTGGCAGGGCCTCCGCTGCGTCCTCCGTCGCTTTGCTCGTTCCCGGCGGGCCGGGCTGGGGATGAGGTACGGACCCAAGCAGCGGTGTGATGCGCTGCGCATTGATCCAAGCTCCTCCCCTTCGCGCTCTTGTCTAGTCAGGCGCGCGGCTGGTGGCAAGCACAAGAGAGCGGCATGGTTTGGCGCCGGGCCTCTGTCGCTGTGCTGGCTTGCGCCGCGCCGCGCCGCATGCTGATTGGGGGCAGAAATCGGGCCGCATGGCCCAGCCAAACAGGGTGGAGACGATGGCTCTTCAATATATGTCCGGCTTCGGCAATAGTTTTGAAACCGAGAGCTTGCCCGGCGCGCTGCCGGTGGGCCGCAATTCGCCGCAGCGCTGCCCCTATGGGCTTTATGCCGAACAGCTGAGTGGCTCGCCCTTCACCGCGCCGCGCGCGGATAATCAGCGCTCCTGGCTCTATCGCATCCGCCCCTCCGTGCGCCACAGCGGGCGCTTCACCAAGGTGGATGGCGGTTTTTGGCGCAGCGCACCCTGTCACGAGAGCGATACGCCACCCGGCCAAATGCGTTGGAGCCCGCAGCCGATCCCCACCGAAGCTGTGACCTTGGTCGAGGGCATTCGCACCATGACGACGGCGGGTGATGCAGGGGCCCAGGGGGGGATGGGCGCGCATGTCTATCTGGCGACCGCCAGCATGGTTGATAGCTATCTCGTCAATGCCGATGCCGAGATGCTCTTTGTGCCGCAACAAGGCGCGCTTCGTTTTGTGACCGAGCTTGGCATCATTGAAGCCGCGCCCGGCGAGATCATCGCCATTCCGCGCGGCGTGAAGATGCGGGTGGAGCTGATCGATGGGCCGGTGCGCGGCTATATTTGCGAGAATTACGGCGGCTCGTTCCGCCCGCCCGAACGCGGCCCGATTGGTGCCAATTGCCTCGCCAATGCACGCGACTTTTTGACGCCGGTGGCGGCCTATGAAGACAAGGAAGGTCCTTGCACTTTGTATATGCGCGCGCAGGGCGTGTTGTGGGTGACGCAGCTGCAGGCCTCGCCGCTGGATGTGGTGGCATGGCACGGCAATTACGCGCCTTATAAATATGATCTGCGCCGTTTCTCACCCGTGAGTGCCGTTCTGTTCGATCATCCAGATCCGTCAATCTATACAGTGCTGACAGCGCCCTCTGACACGCCCGGCATGGCGAATGTGGATCTGGTGATCTTCCCCGAGCGTTGGGCCGTGGCGGAAAACACCTTCCGCCCACCGTGGTATCACACCAATATCATGTCGGAATTCATGGGGCTCATTTATGGGCAATATGATGCCAAGCCGCAGGGCTTTGTGCCCGGTGGCGCGAGCTTGCACAATTCCATGTTGCCGCATGGGCCGGATATGGATGCGTTTGAACATGCGAGCACAGTTGAACTGAAGCCGGTGAAGCTCACCAATACAATGGCCTTCATGTTCGAGACGCGCTATCCGCAGCGAGTCACCGCCTATGCGGCGACATCGCCAACTCTGCAAACGGATTATATTGATTGCTGGAGCGGTTTGAAGAAGCACTTCGATCCGACCAAGCCTTGAGGTCTGCCATGTCTGCGTCTGATGCTGCTATGCGCTCCTTCATCGAAGTGGCGCGTGAGAGCGATTTCCCGATTCAAAATCTCCCCTATGGCGTTTTCTCAACGCAAGGCAGCGCGCCGCGCATTGGCACTGCCATTGGAGATATGATCCTTGATCTGTCTGTGCTTGAAGCGCGCGGTCTGCTGAGTGCAGGCGTCAGTAAAGTTTTCGACAAGCCAACGCTGAATGAATTTATGGCGCTTGGCCCCAAGGCTTGGGAAAATGTGCGCGCGCGCATCACCCAGCTGCTGCGTCATGATGAGGCGACGTTGCGCGATGATGCGGCCTTGCGCGCAGCTGCGCTCATTCCGAAATCTGCTGCGCAGATGCATTTGCCTTTTGAGGTGGCGAGCTTCAGCGATTTTTACTCCTCGCTACAACATGCCTCCAATGCAGGTATGATTTTGCGTGGACCAAATGCGGCTTTGATGCCCAATTGGCGGCATATGCCGATTGGCTATAACAGCCGTGCCAGCACTGTGGTTGTGAGTGGGACGCCCGTGCGTCGCCCGCTCGGCCAATTGAAGCTGGGCGATGCGCCGCCCATCATGGGGCCTTGTGCCAAGCTCGATTTTGAACTCGAGATGGGTTTCGTGCTTGGGCAAGACTCCCGCATGGGCGAGATGCTGAATGAGGCGCAGGCGCAGAGCATGATCTTTGGCTTTGTGCTGCTCAATGATTGGAGTGCGCGCGATATTCAGGCGTGGGAATATCAACCCCTCGGCCCCTTTCTGGCAAAAGCCTTTGCAACAACGATTTCGCCTTGGGTTGTGAGCGCACAAGCGCTCGAGCCCTTCCGTGTAGCGACGCCCGTGCAAGAGCCCCAGCCGCTGCCCTATCTGCGTCAGGCTGGCCTCAACAATTATGATGTGAAACTCGAAGTCTGGCTGAAGAGCGCGACCATGTCTGCGCCTGCACAAATCAGTCACAGCAACTTCCGCTATATGTATTGGTCGAGCGTGCAGCAATTGATGCATCATGCTTCGACCGGTTGCGCGATGCGTGTGGGCGATCTGTTAGGTTCCGGCACGATCAGTGGTGATGAGGCGAGCGAGCGCGGTAGCCTGCTTGAACTGTCATGGAATGGCACGCAGCCGCTGAGCCTGCCCAATGGGCAGACGCGCTGCTTCCTCGAAGATGGCGATGAGCTGATCTTGCGCGGTTATGCGCAGGGCGATGGATATCGCATCGGCTTTGGTGAGGCGGCGGGCCTTGTTCTACCCGCACTGCCTGTGCCGGTCTGATCAGCGCTGCTTGCCGACCACGCCATCCCACCAAGGGCAGGCGCCGGGCATGAGATTATAATTGCCTTCGAGCACCTGCACGGGGCGGCGCAAACCGCGATCTGCATTTTCAATGCAGATCTTGCGCGCGGTGATCTTGGCCTCTGGCGTCATCCATGAACGCTCATGGCCCCACAGGCTCGGCCCTTCCGTGCGGTGGGTTGCCTCCCATGTCGCAGGATCGATGAGTTGCCCACCCCAACCATGTTCGGTGATGAAGCCTGAGGGTGTGTTGGTGTAGTAAGAGGTCATATAGTCACCGCAGTGACGGCCCAGTGTCACAGCAATACGGCCCTCCTCCATCAAAGCCAGATCGAGGCCTTGGCCCACATCATCCAGACTGAAATGTTCGATCATCATGTGATGCGTACCGCGCTTGCCGGTCTCGATCAGCGCGAAAGAATGGTGACGCGGATTCACATGGAAGAAATAGGCCTCAAAGGGCTTGTAGTAATAATCGCTGAGGCCAAAGCCCATGATGTCGCGATAAAAGGGCACAGCATCGACCACGCGGTCGGCGGTTGCCACGACATGGCCTAAGCCCAGTGGGCCAGTGCGAAAGCCTGAATGAACGCGCCCGCCCTTGAAAGGATCGGTGGTTTCTTCTGCGCCGTAGAAAAACTCCAGTCGATTGCCGATCGGATCATCCACGACAACAAGATCACGCACGCGGCGTTCATCGGCCAAAGCTCGCGTGCCGGGCGTGATGCGAATGCCTGCAGCATCAAGCTTGGCACAGAAAGCGCCGAGCGCCTCAGCGTCATCAAGCTCCCATCCAAAATAGGCGACACCTTGCTGCCCATTTTCAACGGCGACCAAGCGCTGCTTGCGATCATCCATGCGCAGAGCCAGCGTGGCCTTGGTACGCTCTGCCACCTGCATGCCCACAAGGCGCGTGCCATAGTCCGCCCAATCATCAAGGCTGGCGGTGCTGACGCCCAGATAGCCGAGTGCCTTCGGAGTCATTGTTTCCTCGCTCAGTGTTGCGCGCCCTTTTTCGCGCGGTTGCGCGCGCGGTGCAAGTGGGTGTGTGAGACCCCTTTGACAGCGCGAACACATCGGTTAAGGAGATGCACAAACAAAATCCGATGGGGAGCCTGATGTCCGCACGTATGACACCGCCTTTCAGAGCCGATCAGGTCGGCAGTCTCATTCGCCCGCAGGCGCTGCTTGATGCGCGCGATGCCGCGAAAGCCGGGACCATCAGCCAAGAGGCTTTGCTCAAAATCCAACGTGATGCGATTTTGGATGTTGTGCGTCGGCAGGAAGAGATCGGCCTGAAAGTCGTGACCGATGGCGAGTTCAATCGCTTTTCCTGGCAGCGCGACTTTCTGCTCAAGATCGCCAATGTCGCGCCTGCTGCTTCCAAGCTCAATGTGAAGTTCCATTCGAGCGCTGGCACACGCGATCATAAGCCCCCGACACTGGAAGTTACGGGCAAGATCTCGCGCCCCGGTCCGATGTTTGTGGACGATTTTGCTTATCTCGCCTCGATCACCAAGGCTGTGCCGAAGGTGACGATGCCTTCGCCCACCGTGCTGCATTTCCGTGGCGGTCGCAGCTCGATCAATGAAGTCGCTTATCCGCAGATGGACGCATTCTTTGCGGATCTGTCCAAAGTTTATCGCGAAGAACTCGCGGGCCTTTATGCTGTGGGCTGCCGCTATGCGCAGATCGACGAAGTCAATCTTGCTTATCTCTGCGATCCCAATCTGCGCAATGAAGCCACAAAATTTGGCGAAGACCCCGCGCAATTGCCCAAGACCTATGCGCGCTTGTTGAATGACTCCATCGCGGGCCTGCCCGCTGATATGACGATCTGCATGCATTTGTGCCGTGGCAATTTTGCGGGCGCATGGATTGCTGAGGGTGGCTATGAGCCCGTCGCCGAAATGCTGTTTAATGATGTGAATGTCACAGGCTATTTCCTCGAATATGATAGCGAGCGTGCGGGTGGCTTTGAGCCGCTGCGGTTCTTGCCGAAGGGCAAAGTGGCAGTTCTTGGTCTCGTCACCACCAAGAATGGCGAGATGGAAAGCAAGGATGTGATCAAGCGTCGGATCGAAGAGGCCGCGAAATTTGCTCCCATCGACCAGCTGGCCCTCAGTGCACAATGCGGCTTCTCCAGCGGCATTGGTGGCGAGACCATGACCATCGAGCGTCAGTTCGAAAAGCTGCAAATGATTGTCGATATTGCCCGTGAGACATGGGGTTCAGCATGAGTCTCGATCTCGACCGCTTTCGTCTGCGCAATTTCATCGCAGCTCTCGAGGCTGCGGGTGAATTGCAGATCCATGAGGCGCCCTGCGATCTTGTCGATCTGCCGGAGTTGATCGACGGAGAGGCCAAGGCTGTCTTGATCAAAGAGGTTGGTCCCGAGCGTCAATCACTCGCGGCCAATGTTTGCGCCAGTCGCGCGCGTTTGGCGCTGGCATTTGGTGTGCCAGCTGACAAGCTTCGCGAAGAGGTGCAACGCCGTCTGCGCACCGCGCCCGTCATCAGCGAACTGACCAGCGATCAAGCGCCCGTGCAGCAGGTCGTGCTGCGCGGCGCAGATGCTGATCTCACCAAACTGCCGGTTCATTTGCAGCATGGTGTCGATGGTGCGCCCTATATTTCTGCAGGCATCGACTTTGTGCTTGATCCGCGCACAGGCCAGACCAATTCTGGCATTCGTCGCTTGATGCTGCGCGGCCCGCAAGAGGCGGGTATTGATCTTGTCTCGCCAAGCGACTTTCGCGCCATCTATGAAGCCAATGCAAAGAAGGGGCCTTTCCCCGTTGCTTTCGTGATTGGTGCGCATCCTATCGACTATGTTGCAGCGATGATGCGTCTGCCCGTCGACGAATTGGGGCTGGTCGCCTGTTTGCGCGATGCACCGCTCCCCGTCGTCAAATGCGTGACCAATGACATTCGTGTGCCTGCTGATGCCGAATATGTCATCGAGGGTTATCTTGATGAGCGCGGCCATGTGGAGGCTGAAGGCCCCTTCGGTGAGTTCCTTGGCTATTACGGCGCGGTGAAGCGCAATCCTGTGTTTCATGTCACAGCCATCACCCATCGCAAAGACGCGCTCTTCCAGACCATGAGCATTGGTGGCCGCGCCATGAGCCGCACCGATACGGCGCAGCTCAATGCGATCCGCACAGAGATCATGGTATGGCGCGCATTGGAGACAGCGGTGCGCGAGCCCTTGGCCGTCTATGCGACGCCCTCCAGTGGCGGCATGTTTAATGTGCGCGTGTCGCTGCGTCAGCGTGTGTCGGGTGAAGCACGCAATGCGATTGCTGCTGCGCTTGGCTGTCTGGCAAATATCAAACATGTCTTTGTCGTGGATCCTGACATCGACATTTTCGATCATGAGCAGATGGACTGGGCTTTGGCGACGCGCTTTCAGGCTGATCGCGATTTGATCGTGCTGGATGGTATGCGCACACTGCCGCTCGACCCTTCGCTGGGCTCAGCCAAAGTTGGTGGCAAGGCTGGCTTTGACTTGACCTGGCCGCTTGGTACCCAAGACCGTCTTGATGTGCAGGTGCCTGAAGCGCCGCGTTTTGAAGGGGCGCGTTTTGCCAGTGTTGAAGCTGCCCTCGAAGATGGTCCGAAATATTTTGAGGATCTGATGAGCGCTGTTGGTAGCCGTGATGGCCGCGAGATCGTGCGGGTGCTGGATGATCTGCGCAAGCAGAATCGTCTCGGTCGCGACGAGCGTGGGCGCTACCTCATCCCATGAATGGTGGCGCAGATGGTGATGTGCCATCTGCGCTCGCTTATCTATGGAACATTCTTGGGCGATCTGTGTTGCTCCGCTGTGACTGCGCGCGGAGGACGCCACGATGACTGCTGGAAAAACCACACAGGCCAAGTCTGGTGCGGGCGCGGGTTTTATGAAACCCCTGACGCCCTCCAGAGAACTTGCGCAGATTGTGGGTGATGCGCCTTTGCCGCGCTCAGAAGCGGTGAGTAAAATGTGGGCTTATATCAAGAAACATAAATTGCAGAATGAAGAGAACAAGCGCGAGATCATCTCGGACGACAAGCTTGGCGCTGTGTTCGATCATAAAGCCAAGGTGAGCATGTTCGAGATGAATAAGCATCTCGCGCGTCATCTCAAGTGAGATGCGGGGCCGCTTGGGCCCCGCTAGGTCTCATTGTGCCGCTGCCAGAAGCTCAACCGTTCCGGGCAAATCCTTGATCTGCGGATAGACCTCTTTGGCAAAGAGCGTCATGTTCCGCACCGTGCTCTTGTGATCCAGAAAGCCTGCCTGCATCATCATCAAGAGATGGTCAAAGCCACCGATCCGCTCATATTCGCGGTGGATCTGCGCGGCGACCTGATCGGGCGTGCCATAAATCACAACACCATGTTCGCGCTGCTCTTCAAGGCTGGTGGCGCGCAGGCCGTCATTGGTGCGCGAGCGTGTATCAGCGCCTCCGCGCATCGCCGCGACATTGGCCGCGACCGGTGAATAGCCCGGCGGATTGCGCAATTGCGGCTCCACCTTTGCCTTGAGATACCAGGTCAGTTCACGCGCACCGCGCTCGGCTTCGCTCTCTGTGTCGCCGACATAGAGAATAGGCATGAAGGCAAGGCCGCCGCCGCCCGGTTGTCCATTGTCGCGATAGTTGGCGCGATAGACATCGAAGAGATCGCGCACCACAGGCCAAGGCTGCAAGAAGGTCGCAAAGACGAAGCCTTTGGAGGCGGCGCGCTTGACGGACTCGCGGTCGCTGGAGCCTGTCACCCATACGGGGGGATGGGGATCTTGATAGGGACGCGGCCAGACATTCACCGCGCGGCGATGGGTGAACTGCGTCTCAACATTGAAGGGCTCATCATGGGAGGTCCAAGCCTTGATGCATAGATCAACGCCTTCCCACAAACGGGCCAATGTTGTGGAGGGATTGGTATTGGCCGCGAAAATTTCATAAGGCACGCCGCGCACAAAGCCAGCATTCAGGCGCCCGCGCGAAATGCAATCAATCATCGCCATTTCTTCAGCAATGCGGATCGGATCGCCACGGTTTGCAATCGGATTGCCCAGAATGCAGATGCGGCCCTTGGAGGTTTGGCGCGCCAGAATGGCCAGCGACAAGGGCGCGGCGACATCAATACAGGTGGCTGTTTGATGATGTTCATTGACCATCATGTTGAGGCCAAGATCATCCGCGATCATATATTCGTCGAGATAGCGGTTGTAGAGATCTGCGCCGATTTTGGGATCGAAATGCTTGCTCGGCAAAGTCACGCGAATGGACGCGAGCTCGTCAAAAGGCGGCAGATGAGGATAGGGCATTTCGGTGAAGTGCCAGGCCTGCATGGACGGTCCTCCTGAAGTGGCAGATGTGTCTCTGCCTTGCCTTCAGTCTGCGACAGGCGCGCGCGGAAGGCAATCGCTGCTGCGTGGCTGCAGTTGCACTCTTCATGAAGTGGCGGTCCCGACAGGATTCGAACCTGTGACCTTCGGTTTAGGAAACCGCTGCTCTATCCTGCTGAGCTACGGAACCGCATGGCGAGCCTTCTAGCATTGCAATGGGATGGGCTCAACGCTGCATGGATTTGCGGGGCAGGGAACCGCAGGGCTGGCGCAGCATTGCTTGTTGAGGCACGTCCATCCGCACGGATTCATCATGCGTCTGTTTCGAGCGCTCCTCCTCATCACACTGGTTGGATATGTGGGGCCGGTGAGCGCGGCTTCGCAAGCATGGCAACCGGCTTTGTTCGAGCAATATGCGCCGGGCACGATTGTCATCAGCCAGAGCCAGAGGCGGCTCTTTTTGGTCGAGGGTGGTGGTGAGGTGCGGACCTATCGCGTGGCAGTGGGCAAAGCCGGCAAGGCCTGGCTGGGGTCGGCGCGAATCGCAGGTAAATTTGTCGAGCCCTCGTGGTCGCCACCTGCCGATGTGAAGCACGACAATCCCCGCCTGCCCAATTACATAGAGGGCGGCGCGCCGCACAATCCAATGGGCGCGCGGGCGCTGACTTTGGATCGATCCGAAATCGCCATCCACGGCACCTCCCGTTCCATGCGCTCATCTATTGGGCAGGCTGTCTCTTATGGCTGCATCCGGATGCTGAATGAGGATGTGGTGGATCTGTTCGACCGTGTGCGGGTGGGGACACCCGTCGTCGCAATTCCATGAGTTATTCATCTAAAGTTCACATCTTTCCCTGCCAGCGTTGAAAAATCGGCAGAAACCGCCCGGCGGCCCCGGTTGGGCTGAAATCTGGCCCCTGTTGTGCTTGCGGGGGGGAGAACCCTTGCCTATACGGCTAGGGGAATGGCTTTTCGGCCATTCAGGGCTTCGAAACTGTGCCATCGGCCAGTGGTTGAGAGGGATTGATGCCAGAGCGTGGCGCACTCGCCGGACCGCGACTGCTTCTGCGCCGTCTCCGCGAGGCTATGGCGGAGCCGGTCAGCCCGCAGGCACGTCTCGACAAGATCGTTGTCCATATCGCGTCCAACATGGTCGCCGAAGTGTGCTCGGTCTATGTGCTGCGCGCGGATGGCCGTCTGGAATTGTTCGCCACCGAAGGTTTGAACCGCGAAGCGGTCCATTTGACCACGATGCGCGCGGGCGAAGGCCTTGTTGGTTTGATTGCCGAAAGCGCAGAGCCTCTCGCTTTGTCTGATGCGCAGTCGCATCCCGCCTTCTCTTACAAGCCAGAGACGGGCGAAGAGATTTATCACTCCTTCCTGGGTGTGCCGATTTTGCGCGGCGGCAATACGCTGGGCGTTCTGGTTGTGCAGAACCGTGCACGCCGCACTTATTCAGAAGAAGAGATCGAGGTTCTCCAGACCACAGCGATGCTGCTGGCAGAGATGATCGCCACCGGCGAATTGCAAGCCATTGTGCGCCCCGGCGCGGAATTGGGCATGCGCCGCCCCATGGCGCTCGAAGGCGCGCCTTTGGCTGAAGGCGTTGGCCTTGGCCATGTGGTGCTGCATGAGCCACGCATCGTCATCAAGCAGCTCGTCGCCGAAGATTTGAAAGCCGAAGAAAAGCGGCTCGAAGAGGCGATCAGTGCTGTGCGCGAAAATATCGACCGGCTTGTCGATCATGGCGATCAGACGGGGCCGGGTGAGCATCGCGAAATTCTCGAAACCTTCCGCATGTTCGCGCATGACCAAGGTTGGTTGCGCCGTTTGCGCGAGGCTGTCTTCACAGGCCTCACCGCAGAAGCGGCTGTTGAGCGTGTGCAAAATGATGCGCGCGCCAAATTGCAGCGCCGCCCCGATCCTTATCTGCGCGAGCGTCTGCATGATCTGGATGATCTGGCCAATCGCTTGCTGCATCAGCTGACTGGCCTGCCCTTTGTCACGGCCAATGATCAGCTGCCCGACAATGCTATTCTCGTCGCGCGCTCCATGGGGCCGGCGGCTCTGCTCGATTATGATCGCAAGAAGCTGCGCGGCCTTGTGCTGGAAGAGGGTGGGCGTTCAAGCCATGTGGCGATTGTGGCGCGCGCGCTTGGCATTCCTGCTGTGGGCGAAGTGCCCAATATTATTGATTATGCCGAGCCGGGTGATGCCATCATCGTCGATGGCTCGTCAGGTGAAGTGCAGCTGCGCCCGCCGCAGGATGTGGAAGCAGCCTATGGCGAAAAGGCGCGTCTGCGCGCAAGGCGTCAGGAGCAATATCGCAAGCTGCGCGATGTGCCGGCTGTCACCAAAGATGGTGTGGCGATTGATCTGCATATGAATGCAGGTTTGCAGGTAGACTTGCCCCATGTTGAAGAGACGGGCGCTTTGTCGATTGGTCTGTTCAGGACCGAATTGCAATTCATGGTCGCCTCGCAGTTTCCGCGCATGGAAGCGCAGGTCGAGCTGTATAAATCAGTGATGGATGCAACGGGCGGTCGGCCCGTGACCTTCCGCACACTCGACATCGGCGGCGACAAGATCCTGCCCTATATGGACGCTTTCGAAGAAGAGAATCCTGCACTTGGCTGGCGCGCGATCCGTATTGGTCTTGATCGGCCCGGCTTGCTGCGCTCGCAGCTGCGCGCTTTGCTGCGGGCCGGCTCTGGCCGCGACATGCGCATCATGTTTCCCATGGTGTCTGATGTCAGCGAATTCGTCGCAGCCAAAGAAATGGTGGGGCGTGAGCTGCGTCATCTCGAGCGCCATGGCTATACGCTGCCAAGCTCTCTCAAGCTTGGTATCATGCTCGAAGTGCCCTCTGTGCTTTGGCAGCTCGATGAAATTTTCGCCCGCGTCGATTTTGTGTCGATCGGCTCGAATGATCTTTTCCAATATGTCTTTGCGGCTGATCGCGACAATCGCCGTATGGCGCATCGCTTTGATCCGATGTCGCGCCCCTTTTTGCGTGTGATCAAGCAGGTGGTCGATCATGCGCGCGCGGCTGGCAAGCCCGTGACCCTATGCGGTGAGATTGGCGGCAGTGCGCTTGATGCGATGGCGCTCATTGGTGTTGGCCTGCGCGGATTGTCGATGACGGCCTCTTCCATTGGTCCGGTTAAAGCCATGGTGCTGGCGCTCGATGAGCAAGATCTGCGCGCTGAGATGAGCCGTTTGATGGCGCAGGACGATGGCACCCATTCGCTGCGCGCAGCGCTACGCGCCTATGCAGAAGCCAAGGGTGTGCCGCTCTAGCAAGGTGAGCTTGTCATCCGCTCTATCCTTGCTGTGAGTTATCATGCTGCCCGAAGACAAACTCAATCTCATCCTGCGTCGTCACGAAGAGCTGTCTGCCCGTTTGGCAGAGGGTGTGAGCGGGCCTGAATTTGCCACGCTCTCGCGCGAATATGCCGATCTTGAAGAGATTGTTGCTGCCATCCGCAATTGGCGTGATGCGCAAGACAATCTCAAAGGCATCGACGAGATGCTGGCTGATAGCGCTGTGGATGCTGAGATGCGCGAGCTTGCGCAGGCCGAGCGCGAAGAAGCGCTTGAGAAGCTCGCGCAACTTGAGCAAAAAATTCGCATCGCCCTTTTGCCCAAAGATGCCGCAGATGAAGGTGGCGCGATTTTGGAAGTGCGCGCAGGAACGGGCGGCGATGAAGCCGCGCTCTTTGCGGGCGATCTCTTTCGCATGTATCAGCGTTATGCTGAGACCCATGGGTGGAAGGTCGAGCTTTTGTCGGCGAGCGAAGGCACAGCTGGCGGCTTCAAGGAAATTATCGCGGGTGTCTCCGGGCGCGGTGTCTTCGCGCGATTGAAATTTGAGTCGGGCGTGCACCGCGTGCAGCGTGTGCCAGATACAGAGACGCAAGGGCGTATCCATACCTCTGCTGCGACCGTGGCTGTTTTGCCTGAAGCGCAAGATGTCGACATTGATATCAACGAGGCAGATCTCAAGATTGATACGATGCGCGCGCAGGGCGCTGGCGGTCAGCATGTGAACAAGACTGAATCAGCCATCCGCATCACCCATGTGCCAACAGGTACGATTGTCTTTGTGCAGGACGAGCGCTCGCAGCATAAGAACCGCGCACGGGCGATGGGTCTGTTGAAGGCGCGACTTTATGATGCGCAGCGCCAGAAGCTCGATGCTGAGCGCGCGGCCGATCGTAAAGCGCAAGTGGGTTCGGGTGATCGCTCAGAGCGCATCCGCACCTATAATTTTCCGCAAGGCCGCGTGACTGATCACCGCATCAATCTGACGCTCTACAAGCTTGATAAAGTGATTACGGGCGAGGCTTTGGATGATGTGATTGATCCGCTCATCACCGAACATCAGGCCGCCCAACTTGCCGCCAGTGAGGCTTGAGATGGATGCGCCGACCATTGTTGCTGTCAGCCGCAGTCGCAGCCACAGCTTCTCCAAGCGCAATGAAATGTCGATCCGCCTTGTTGCGGGGCTAGGTGTTGAGGGCGACGCGCATTTTGGTGCCACGGTGAAGCATCGCCATGCAATGCAGCGCGATCCACATGCGCCCAATCTGCGACAGGTTCACCTGATTGATGCCGAGCGCATTGATGAGTTTGGCGCTGCGGGTTTTGTTGTCGGTCCCGGCGATATGGGTGAGAATATCACGGTGCGCGGCGCCCATTTGCTCGATCTGCCGCAGGGGACGCGCCTTCATCTGGGGCGCGAGGCTGTGATTGAACTCACGGGCCTGCGCAAACCCTGCAGCCTGATTGATCAGTTTCAAAAAGGGCTGATGGCCGTCACTATTTCTAAGCGACCGGACGGGCGCGCTTTGTGGAAAGCGGGCGTCATGTCTGTCGTGCTGAGCGGCGGTGATGTTTATGCGGGCGATGAGATCATCATCCGTCTGCCGGATGGGCCGCATCGCCCGCTGGAAAAAGTCTGATCAGCGGCAGGCGAGACGCACTGCAATGCCATGGGCGCTGATGCGCTTGAGCGGGATCGGTGCCAGATCATTCATCATCACGCCATCTTCGGCATAATGAACGCCAATGAGTGCATCGGCGTCGAGATCTTGTGCGCGGTCGATCAAGGCTTGCAGGGCTTTTTGTTCGAGCTCTGAGCGATCGGCCTGTCCATACCAAGGCGAGCCTGCCGCCACGGGTCCGATAGGATAGAGGACACGGCTGCCGTCGATTTGATCGGTAAAGCTAATGCGCATTTCATTCCCCAAGTCGCAGTCACGGTCTGTCTGTGACCGTGGCGTCTTATCGCAGCGCTTTCGGGCGCCAAGAGGTTTGGAATGAGGAAAAGCTTGGCCGTAATCAAGGCCGCGCCGCTGCTTTCTGCCATGATGATAAACGGCAGATGAACAGCGGCGCTGGGTGATTAGTGGCGGAAGTGACGGTGCCCCGTCAGGACCATAGCAAGACCGGCCTCGTCTGCCGCCTTGATCACTTCATCATCGCGCATCGAGCCGCCCGGCTGAATGACAGCGGTCGCGCCCGCTTCTGCAGCGGCCAGCAGGCCGTCTGCGAAGGGGAAGAAGGCGTCGGAGGCGACGACCGAACCTTTGGCAAGTGACTCGGGCAGGCCCGCAGCCTTGGCAGCTTCGGCAGCTTTCCAGGCGGCGATGCGCGAGGAATCAACCCGGCTCATCTGGCCAGCGCCCACACCCACTGTCGCGCCATTCTTCGCATAGACAATGGCATTCGACTTCACATGTTTGGCGACGCGGAAGGCGAATTTGAGATCAGCGAGTTCTTGCGCGGTGGGGGCGCGTTTGGTGACAACACGCAGATCCATATCATCGACCACAGCATTGTCGCGGCCCTGCACCAGCAAACCACCAGCGACCGTGCGAACAGTGAGGCCCGTTGCGCGTGGATTGGGCAGGCCACCCGTCAGCAGCAAGCGCAGATTCTTTTTGGCCGCGATGAGCTGGATGGCTTCTTCATCAGCATCGGGTGCGATGATGACTTCGGTGAAGATCTTGACGATCTCCGCAGCTGCCCTGGCGTCGAGCTTGCCGTTCAGGGCGACAATGCCGCCGAAGGCCGAGACAGGATCGCAGCGCAATGCCTTCTCATAGGCGTCCAGCAGGCTGGAGCCCTCTGCCACGCCGCAAGGATTGGCATGTTTGATGATGGCGACGGCAGCGGTGCGGCTGGGGTCGAACTCTGACACACATTCAAAAGCCGCATCGGTGTCGTTGACATTGTTGTAGGAGAGCGTCTTGCCCTGCACCTGACGTGCGGTGGAGACACCAAAGCGCTGTTCGGGCGTCTTGTAGAAACCAGCGGCCTGATGGGGATTTTCGCCATAGCGCATCTTCTCGATCAAGCTGCCGCCGATCGCGCGATAGTCGGGCGCGGTCTCGCCGATCTCCGTGGCAAACCAGTTCGAGATTGCGGCATCATAAGCTGCGGTGCGAGCATAGGCCTTCTGTGCGAGGCGCTTGCGCAAGTCGAGGGTCGTGGCGCCCGCATGGCCTTGCAAAGTTTCCAGCACACTGGCGTAGTCGCTCACATCGACGACGACCGCGACATCGGCATGGTTCTTGGCTGCTGCGCGGATCATGGCCGGGCCGCCGATGTCGATATTCTCGACGCAGTCATCATAGTCGCCACCCTTCGCGACGGTCGCTTCGAAGGGATAGAGATTGACGACCAGAAGATCGATGGGGCCGATGCCATGAGCGAGCATGGCCGCTTCATGTTCGGGATTCTCGCGGATGGCGAGCAGGCCGCCATGCACTTTGGGATGCAGCGTCTTCACGCGGCCATCCATCATTTCAGGAAAGCCGGTCAGGTCCGACACATCCTTCACGGGCAGGCCCGCATCGGCCAGCGCCTTGCGCGTGCCCCCGGTAGAGACGAGTTCCACGCCAAGGCCACTGAGGGCACGGGCGAAATCGAGAAGACCTGCTTTGTCGGAGACGGACAGGAGCGCGCGTTGGACGCGGCGAAGGTCGGAAGCCATGGGAAGCTCGCTTGCTGGGTGAGGCACTGGGGGGCGCTTAACATGGCAGAGCGCAGGACAAAAGCGCGTGAGGGGGCGAATGTGACGAAGCGCCGGGAAAACTGGCCCAACTCGTCTTTTCAGGTGAGATCCGGGGTCGGGCCTTGCCCGTAAGGCGGGGGAACCTATCTGGCGAATCGCGCATTTGTCAGGCAGAACCTCCTCGCGCGTTGCGGCGCTTGCCAAGCCGCCGCAATCGTTCTATTGTGCACCGCACAAAATGACCTGCTGCAGCGCACAAGCCTGTGGCCACCGATAAACCGGATCAACCGCTATGCCCTCGCCCGCCAAGGCCAAGACTGCTCGTCCTCCTGTTCGGGTTCGCTACGATCCCCCGACGCTCGAAGAGGCTATCTTCGCCGCTCAGGGTTTTAGCGATGATGTGGCCCATCAGGCTGAATTGGCCGCCGAGCTCATGGGCGTTTCTGTCGATGACGAGCTGCGCGAGCTGGCCGCCAAATTGTGGACCCGCGCGGCCACGATGCGCCGGGCCCCCGAGCAGGAAGTGACCTTCACCTCCAACCGCGCTGGTACGCAGCGCGCGGTCGTGGTTGAGCGTCGCCCCTCTGTGACGGTCGAGCGTAAGGGCACTTTCAAGATCGAGCGCGGCGATGGTGTTGTGGTGGAGCGCAAGCCCTTCCGTGGCCTTGGTCCGACCCCCGGCCAGCGCACGGTCATTCGCCTCAACGGGCGCTAAATCTTACAGCGTATTTTTGAACGTCCGGGCGAGGCGCCATAGAATATGGCTGTCATCGCGCAGATTGGCGTGGATCACGATTTGCTCTGATCCGCGCACACTGTCTGAGCCTGCAAAAGAAATGCTTTCTTCCAAAGCAAGCGCAAGACCGCCTGCATGGAAGAGCCAGATGTCGCCATTGGGCAGAGCAATCTCAACCGCACGATTGTCATCACGCAAAGCTGGCTGCACGGCTGGATGCAGATGAAAGCGGATGGCGTAATCAAGCGAGCCTGCACCTGATACGCGGCGCGGCGAAGCGATCAAACGATCTTCACCTTCAATCTGTTCACCATCCTGCGTCATGGTCAGGCTGCGTGCATGAATGAGACCGAAGCGGCGCTCATAGCCATCATGAGTGGCATCAACACGCAGCGCTTGATCATATAGATGGCGCTCGGCGCGCACCTGCATCGGCCCGCTGATGATGCGCCCCTCAAGCCAGCGGCTCAAACCGCGTCCGCTGGCAAAATGGCAAGAGGATGTATCAGCGACAACCAGAGTTGAATGGGCGGCGGTGGAGCGTGCTGCTTCGCGCAGCACCAAGCGGCTCTCATCAGGGCTGCCGCAATTGACAATGATACGTTGTTGGCCGCTCGAAAATTCAAACGACAGACAGCCCGCATGGGCATGGCGCGAAAATTCTGCGCAGACCGCCGCGCCCGCATCCATCACCACAATCGCGTCAGAGGCTT
The DNA here is from genome assembly GCA_947454485.1 of Beijerinckiaceae bacterium. Taxonomy (GTDB): domain Bacteria; phylum Pseudomonadota; class Alphaproteobacteria; order Rhizobiales; family Beijerinckiaceae; genus Terripilifer. The sequence continues at coordinate 27,819 of CANGJJ010000002.1, read as the reverse complement.
CCATGCGTTGATAGCCACTATAGGGCGCATTGGTGAGCGGCTCGGCGCGCGCATCATCATAAGCCAGCACGGTGGCCAGTGCATGAGGCGCTGTTGCGCCCATGCCATTGAACAGCGCGAGGGAACCATCACCCAAACGGAACAAGCGCAGCATGGGCATCATGCGATCAATCGCATTGAGCAATTGCTGCGGCGCTGTGGCACTTTGTGCGAGATAGGTTTGGCGCAGGGGCAAAAGATCGAGCAGCAGATCAACAAGGCTTTGCGGATTGCGACCGATATGGCCACCATCACCCAGAATCTGGCGATCAAGCTCATCGGCCAAGGCGCGCGTTGAGCGCTTGAGCAGCGTCTTGGCGCCTTCTGCGCAGAGGCCCAGATTGGCGAGCGCGATACAAGCCAGCAAGCGCTCTTCCCCATCAAGCCCGCTGTGGAGCTGGGCTTGGAGCACAGAGCTCTGACGCGCAATGCTCTTCAAAAAGCGGCGATAAAAATCGCGATCAGCATTTTCCAGAATGAGCGGCGATTGGCACAGCCATGAGATGAGGCGGCGCGCGATGACGCTCGGCTGCCAGTCGATTTCTTCATCGGGGCGGCCGCGCAATTGAATCCAGTCGTCGACCAAGGCCTGTGCATTGGCGCGCGCCAGTGCTGTGTCAGCGGCGCGTAAATGGCGTAGCCAGCCAAAGCCTGCAAGCGCTGTTGCCCAGGCTTGGGAGGGCTGTGTTACAGCAAAGGGCGACTCGCCATGTGTATTCACAACACGGCCTGCGAAACTGAAATAGCCCGCATAGATATCGGCTGCGACGGTGGGATCTGCGGTGCGGATATCTTGCGGGGCGATGAGCAGGCGCTCGGGTCCACCGAATTGGATCAGTGTCGCCAGACGCAGCGGCCAAGCCAGCGCATGACGCACAGCGCCGACGCCCTGCGAAGCAATGAGGCGCGCCATGCGGGTATGATCACTCATGGCCTGCGACAAAGCCTCAAGTCCTCCATCGGCACGATTCATGCGCGGCGTACCAAGCGCGCTGCGAAGAATCCATCGAGCCCGCTGCGACGCGCATCCTCATCGTAGAGATGGCAGGGCAGAGTGCGCAAGTCGCCTTCGGCTGTCACACAATCTGTGAGCCCACCAATTTCCTGTGGCAAGATCGGCGCGCGCTGCACATCAGGGTTACGACGCAGAAGCGCAGCGATTTGCTGCTCGCCTTCTTCAGGCTCCAGCGAACAGGTACAATAGATGAGATGGCCGCCGGGCTTGAGTAGCTCCAGCGCATGGTCGATCATCTTGGCTTGAACTTTGGCAAGCGATGTAATGTCGCTGGCGCGCTTGATCCACGCTACGTCAGGGTGACGGCGAATGGTCCCGGTTGCGGTGCAGGGCGCATCGAGCAAAATCGCGTCAAAGGGGCCAGCTTCAAAATTGGTCGCATCGCCGATGCTCAAAGTCGCGGTCAGATGCAAGCGCTCGAGATTGGCGCTGACGCGGCGCATGCGCTCAGCTGAGCGATCAAGCGCGGTGACTTGCGCGCTTGTTGCAGCCAGCTGGCAGGTCTTGCCACCAGGCGCAGCGCACAGATCGAGCACTTGCATACCCGCTGTCACAGGAAGCAAGCGGGCCGGCAGGCTGGCAGCAGCATCTTGCACCCACCATGCGCCCTCTTCGAAGCCTTGCAGCTCGCCGATGGGCGTATGATCGAGCAAACGCACGGAGCCTTGCGGCAACAAAATGCCGCCGAGCTTTTCGGCCCAGCTTGCTGCATCGCTTTTGATGGTGAGATCGAGCGTCGGCTCACATTGATTGATGCGGGCAATCGCGCGGGCGCGTTCTTCGCCATAGGCATTGCGCCAACGTGCGGCGAGCCAAGCGGGCGTGTCGATGAAATCATCATCGGGGCTGAGGAGCTCGTCTTTCGCTCGCGCGACATTGCGCAGCACCGCATTCACAAGGCCTGAGAAGGGCAGGCTGCGTTGATCGCGGCGCACGGCATGGACGGCCAGATCAACGGCGGCATGATCGGGAATGTCGAGAAAGAGAATCTGCGCGGCACCCACCACCAAGGTCCATTCGATATGGACGGCTTTGCGCGGCAGACCCTTTTCGAGAAAGCGGCCAAGGGCGGCTCTGATTGTTCCCAAACGGCGCAGCGAAACGGTGGCGATGGAGCGCACCAGCGCCCGGTCGCGCGGCTCCAGCTCGCTCATCCGCCCGCCGGGGGCGTCATTGGCAAGGCGCTCATCAAGGCTCAAGCCCTGACCGGCGACCTCGGCAATAATGGCAGCGGCCACAATGCGCGCTTGCAGGCCGGGCGGCATGGGCGCGGGGGGCTGCTGGGCTTTGGAACGAAACGGTCGGCCGGGTTGAGTCACAAGAAGATCCGCAGCGAAAACGAAGCTGTCACGCGTCGAATCTCAACGGTGGAGCAGGACGCGCGACCATAGGTGCGCGATTCGCCCCACGCAAGTTAGGCACTTAGCTTGCCTCGACCTTTCTAAAAGGGGCTCTTGCTCCTCCCAATGGGAGGAGCTGTCGGCGGATGCCGACTGAGGAGGGGATCGGGAGGTGCAGGATGGGGCGCAACTGGCGCTGTGCCTTCCTCGACCAAGACCCGATCCCCTCATCCGTCTGCTCCGCAGCCACCTTCTCCCTCTGGGAGAAGGAGAGCGCAGCGGTACACATCGAGGACTTGCTGACCTATATGGAGGCAATAGGCATTCAGCAGTCGGATCATCGACTGCCGACTGCCCACTGCCGACTGCCCCAGAGAGCCCAAACATGACAGATAATGTCGCCCCACCCATCCCGGAAGACGATGCCCCGCAGGCGCCGCCCAAGCAGCTCTCCCCTGCCGCGCAGCGCGCTTTGGCGGAGGCGGCTGAGCGCCGGGCGCAGGCGGAGGCGCAAGAAAAAGCCCGCCCCCGTGAGATCAACGGGCGGGGCGGGCTGGATCCGGTTCGCTATGGCGACTGGGAGATCAAGGGACTGACGAGCGATTTCTGATCGCTCATCACCTCAGATCAGGGCTTGTCGAGACCGTAGAGCGTGTGGAGCGTGCGCACGGCCAGCTCTGTATATTCGGCATCAATCAGGACCGAGAATTTGATCTCGCTCGTCGTGATGGCGCGGATATTCACGCCTTTGTCGGCAAGCGCCTTGAAGGCGCGGGCCGCGACGCCAGCATGCGAGCGCATGCCAATGCCGATGGCCGAGATCTTCACAACATCCGTGGCGCCCTGCAGCGACTCATAACCGATATCACCGCGCAGACCTTCGATGATGACCTTGGCGCGTTCGAAATCAGCGGCAGGCACGGTGAAGGTGATGTCGGTTGATTTCTTGTCGTTGGACACGACCTGAATGATCATATCGACATTGATATTGGCATCGGCCAGCGGGACGAAGATGGCCGCTGCCACGCCGGGCTTGTCTGCGACCGAGCGCAAGGTCAGCTGCGCCTCATCCTTGGAGAAGGCAATTCCGGTGACGACCTGCTGTTCCACGATATCCTCCTCGTCACAAATCAGCGTACCGGGCTGCGGATTGGCCGGATCATCGAAAGACGAGCGCACAAAGGTCTTCACCTTATGCACCATCGCCACTTCGACGGAGCGAACCTGCAGCACCTTGGCGCCGAGCGACGCCATTTCGAGCATTTCTTCAAAAGCGACACGATCAAGACGGCGCGCCTTGGGAACGATGCGCGGATCGGTCGTATAGACGCCGTCAACATCGGTATAAATGTCGCAGCGATCAGCTTCGATTGCTGCAGCAATCGCAACCGCGCTTGTGTCAGAGCCACCACGACCCAGTGTTGTGAGACGACCGCTTTCAGCGTGGATGCCCTGGAAGCCTGCGATGACCGCGACCTCCTTGCGATTGAAGCCATTGACGAGCGAGCTGCCATCAATCGACTCAATGCGCGCAGAACCATGCGCATCAGAGGTGCGGATGGGGATTTGCCAACCCTGCCATGAGCGCGCGGAGATGCCGATCTCTTGCAGCGCAATGGCGAGCAGGCCCGAGGTCACTTGTTCGCCTGACGCCACGACCGCATCATATTCGCGCTTGTCGTAGAGTTTGGAGGCGTCCGTGCACCAAGCAACCAATTCATTGGTTTTGCCGGACATGGCGGACACGACGACAGCAACATCGTGACCAGCCTCAACCTCGCGCTTCACATGCTGCGCGACATTGCGGATCCGATCGAGGTTGGCGACAGATGTGCCGCCGAATTTCATGACGAGACGGGCCATGGGTCTCTTCGACTAGGGTGGAGTCTCTGCGACTGGGTGGGGCGCGTGTGGCAGAGCCGCGCCGCGCGTGCGGTTCTATGGCTGCCACATCTTCCCCTGTCAACGCCGTGCCTTGAGGCAGGGTCAGGCCTTGGTGTGCCGCCGCTCGAAGGCGAGGCGCGCGGGGCCGCGCAACCGGCGCTTCCAGCGCTCACCTGCAGGGACGCGCCCGACCTGTTTGGCGATCTGGCCGCTCTCGAGGCCAAGAAGCTGCTGGAGCTTGCGAGGCAGATGCGCGGGGGCGGTGCTCGCGGCGAAGGGCTCCAACGAGGGCGCGGTGGGGGCCTGGATCGCGGTTGGATCGATCTGGCGAAGCGGCTGGCGCGGGTTTTTGGGCGGGCGGCCCCGGCGCTTGGGCGGGCCAGCGGGGGCCTTGGCCTCGGATTTGGGTTTATTCAGCGAGCCGGGTGGGCGGCCGCGCTTGCGGGCGGGCGCTTCGACCTCAACGGGGGGCGTTGGCTCATCAAGGCTGGCCAGAATGCGCCCTGTGCGGGCGGGCGGGACCGCCGCAGCTGGCGCTGGGCTTGGCGCAAACAATATGTCCTGCGCCCGGCGCAGGGCATCATCGCCAGAGGCATTGCGGGGGCCGGGCTTGGGGGCAGGCTTTGGTTGAGCCATTTGAGCGGGCTCATCACCCTTTTTCTGCCCTTTGCGGACCTCGACCACGAATGGTTTGATTGGTCGCTTCATAGAGTTTCCTGACCCATAATTCTCTGGATGGGTGATCCAAGACGCCGCCTGAGGCGGTATTCCAAGGCGCACGGGCCATCCCAAAATGGCTAAACGATAAAGCTAACCCTAGAAGGCTGTGCCGCCTCTGGCAACCACCGGCCAAAAGGCAGTAGAAGGGGCGCTCCCGGAGTGAATGTGATGCAGCCCAACTCGTCTTCCGTTGATCCTGCCGATGTGGCGCGCTTTGAACAACTCAGTGCGAGCTGGTGGGATCCGCGCGGCCCGATGAAGCCGCTGCATCAGATTAATCCTCTGCGTCTGCGCTTTGTCGAAGAGCAGTTGCAGGGCGCGGGGCAGTCGCTCGCGGGTCTTCGCGTGCTCGATATTGGCTGTGGCGGTGGGCTTTTCAGCGAGGCTCTGGCGCAAGCAGGCGCGCAAGTCACCGCGATTGATCCCTCCCCCGGCGTCATTGATGTGGCGCGGATCCATATGAAAGAAAGCGGGCTCACGATCGATTATCGCTCGCAAACGGCGGAAGATCTCGCCGCCTCCGGCGCGCAGTTTGATGTGGTCTGCGCGATGGAAGTGCTCGAACATGTCGTCGATATGCCAAGTTTCGTGCGCACGGCAGGTAGTATGGTGAGGCCGGGGGGCTGGTTTTTTGCCGCGACCCTCAACCGCACCTTGAAGAGCTTCGCCTTGGCCATTGTGGGCGCGGAATATGTGCTGGGCTGGGTGCCCAAGGGCACCCATCAGTGGGAGAAATTCATCACCCCGGCCGAGCTTGAGGACGCGATGGAGGATGCAGAGCTTCAGGCGCGCGCCCGCGCCGGTGTCGTCTTCAACCCGCTGCGCGCCAAATGGTCAGTCTCTCGCGACACAGACATTAACTATATGATGTCGGCGCGTCGCAGCTGATTACCCGGCCTCTGCGGCAGATTAACCACGCTCCTTGAATCGTGAGCGTGACGGGATGACGACAGACAAACTCTCGTTTACGGTTTCTTAACCAATGGCCGAAGGGGCCATGGTGGCAACGCCCGTGACATCGGGCAAACCGGAGAGTGGGTCTTCGCATGCCTCTGCTGTTGGAATGCCGTTCCCTTGCGGGTCGCGTTCTTGCGCTGGCGCTGCTGTTTGCGGGCGCACAGCCTGCTGACGCGGCAGGTCCGCGCCAACGCGTGGAGCGCTTGCCGCTGGCGACATCCATCAATGTCGGGCCTGTGACCTTGACCCCCTATGGCTGGGCAGAGTTTTGCAGCCGCAATGAAGTCGAATGCCCCAATCAGGTTGTGAGCGCGCAGGATACCGAGCTCAACCGCGATAACTGGGCAACGCTTCGCCGCATCAATATTCTCGTCAATACGATGATCCATCCGATCTCGGATCAGGATCATTGGGGCATGATCGACCGCTGGGATTTGCCGACCGATGGGTTTGGTGATTGCGAAGACTATGTGCTGTTGAAGCGCAAATTGCTGATGGCTGAAGGCCTGCCGCGCCAATCCTTGCTCGTCACCATTGTGAAAGACGAGAAGGGCGAAGGCCATGCGGTGCTCACCGTCAAGACCGATCGCGGCGACTTCATCCTCGACAATATGAATGACGAAGTGAAGCCATGGCATGATGTGCCTTATGTCTTCGTCAAGCGTCAGTCGCAGAGTGATGCCAATCTGTGGGAGCAAATCGGCGAGCCGACCAGCGCCCCGCTTATTGTCTCGCGCGAATAATCAGTTCCGATCTTCTGGCGGCATGGGCAATGGCAGAACGGGGATGCCCTCCTCGATCAAGGCCTTTGCTTCTTCCATCGATGCCTTGCCGTGAATGGAGCGCTCGGGCGCTTCACCCGCATGGATCTTGCGCGCCTCTTGCGTGAACTGATCGCCCACATTGGTGGAATTCTCGGTCAGTTTGTCATGCAGTTCGCGGATCATGGCGCGCATCTGTTGTTGCTGCTCATCGAGCAAAGCAACGGGCGCAGGCATCTCCGGCATTTGTGGGGCAGGCTCTTGCGGGACAAGCTCTTGCGGCATCTGTGGGATGCGCATCGCTTCTTTCTTGCGCGATGTTGAGACGGCAGGGGCCATCAGCGCTTTGGACACTTTCTTTGACTGGCAGTGCGGGCATTCAACGAAGCCGCGCTTGACCTGCGTGTCATAGGCCTCAGCGTTCGGGAACCAACTCTCGAACTCATGCTCCTGATCGCAGATGAGCGTATATTTGATCATGAATGAAACTGATCCTCAGCCCAGCAGCGGGTCGAGCTTGCCGGAGCGCTCCAGCGCATAAAGATCATCGCAGCCGCCCACATGCTGATCGCCGATGAAAATCTGCGGCACGGTGCGCCGACCATTGGCGCGCTCGGCCATCGCATTCTGTCCTGCGGTGTCGCCATCGACGGAGATCTCGTCAAAGGCGACATTCTTGCCGCGCAAGAGATCCTTGGCAGCATCGCAATAGGGGCACCAGGCTTTTGTATAGATAGTCACTGCGGGCATGACGGGTCTCACTCTCTGGACCCTTTATATGGTCAGTCACGCTCTCGTCACAATGCCCCATCGCCGACAACAACGCGCGCAAAGGTCAGCAAATCAACCTGCGCTGCGCCCGCGCGCAGCAGCACCCGCGCGGCGGCATTGGAGGTCGCCCCCGAGGTCAGCACATCATCAATGAGAACGAGCCGCCGCCCTTCAATCGTGAGGCGCTTGTCGGGCGCCACCTGAAAGACGCCCTGCATATTGGCGGCGCGCTGCAGGCGCGAGAGGCCGACTTGCGGCGCTGTGCGGCGCATACGCTCCAGCACCAGACCGTCGGCCGGCACGCCGCAGGCCTGCGAGATCGATTGGGCGAGCGCCATGGCCTGATTGAAACGGCGAGCAAAGAGGCGGCCCCGGTGGAGCGGCACGGGGATCAGGAGGTCAGCCTCTTGCAGCAGATCAAGCCCGGCGCGGGCCATCCAGCGCCCGAGCGGTTTGGCGACCTCCATCCTGTCATAATATTTGAGGCGATAGGTCAGCCGCTTCACGGGCCCATCTTCAAAGACCGCCACGGCCCGCGCCCGCGCCCAGACGGGCGGGTCGGCCATGACTTCGGGCGAGAGCAGGCCGGGGCCCAGATCCTGCGCAAAGGGTGTCCCCAGCCGCTCGCAAAAGGGGCGCTCGATAAAGCGCACAGCGGTCCAGCAGGGGGTGCACAGGACCCCGCTCTCGCGGGTGGCGGCCCGGCAGGCAAGGCATGAGGGTGGATAAAGGAGCTGCAGGGCGGCTTTGGCCCCCGCCGCCATAGCCGGGCGCAGACGCGCTCTCATTCCCCGCTTCAGGGCCTGTGCGGGCAGGGGTAGGGGGTCAGCGGGTCTTAATGGTCCCTCGACCCCAAGGGGCAGCCATGGGCTCATAAGCCAAGCTTAAGTTTTTGAACGCCGCCGCGCAATCATCCATGCCGGTTTTGGTTGACTCTCAAGGCGGCTTTTGTCAAAGAAGGCGGGCTTCGCGCGGCCCTGGCCGCGTTTTTTCGTTTGTCCATGCCGGGCAGGCGAGAGGGAAGTATCACTGGTCAACTGCCAAAAAGCCGACCACCCGAGCAATCGGACAGGTCGGGGCCGAACACGAGGACTAAAGATGTTCGCAGTCATTAAGACCGGTGGCAAGCAGTACAAGGTTGCCGCCGAGGATACGATTACAGTCATGACCGTTGCCGGAAATCCCGGCGACAAAGTGACGTTCGACAATGTCATGATGGTCGTTGATGGCGAGACGACGAAGATGGGCGTGCCGATGGTGGCAGGCGCTTCGGTCGCTGCCGAGATCGTCGAACAGGCTCGCGGGCCGAAGGTCATCGCCTTCAAGAAGCGTCGCCGCAAGAATTCGAAGCGCAAGCGTGGTCATCGTCAGGATCTGACGATTGTCCGCATCACGGGCATCAATGCTTGATCGCTTGAGAACGTAAGTTCTCGCAAGGTTTAACCGCTCGCGTGTGGAAGCACCGGGCAAGAGGTTTGGAGCAGTTCCATGGCTCATAAAAAAGCAGGCGGTTCGTCACGCAACGGCCGCGACTCAGAAAGCAAGCGTCTTGGCGTGAAGAAGTTCGGCGGCGAATCCGTTCGCGGCGGCAACATCCTCGTACGTCAGCGCGGCACCAAATGGCACCCCGGCAACAATGTCGGCATCGGTGTTGACCACACTTTGTTCGCCCTCACCGACGGTAAGGTCGAGTTCAAAAACAAAGGCACCCGCAACTACATTCATGTCGTAGCTGCAGCCAAACTTGAGGCCGCCGAATAAGTGGTAGGACAATCCTTCCACCGGCGGTGAAAACCCCCGGTGGACAAGGGACTGTCATACAGGCCTGCTAGTCCAAGCTCCATGAGCTCAAAGGGGGTTGCACCGTCAGCCCCTTTTTTCGCGCCTGTCGCGAGCCTTATGGAGAACGGACATGTTCCCCGATTTGATGTGTGACGATGTGTTCCGGTTGGAAACCTCTCGTCTGTGGTTGCGCTGGCCGCGTGCTTCGGACGCTGCGCGGATCGCAGAGCTGGCGGGCCAATCTGATGTGGCCGAGCAGACGGCATCCATCCCGCATCCCTATCCGCCCGGTGCTGCCGCTGAATTCATCCTCGATGCCCGGCGGCGCAATGTCGGTGGGCGCGATCTGATTTTGGTGCTGACGCTGAAGCAGCGGCCCAATGATGTCATTGGCGCCATCACGGTCAATGCCCGTGACGCTGAGGCGCAGGTGAGCTTCTGGCTTGGTAAGCCATTCTGGGGACAAGGTTATATCGGCGAGGCACTGCGCGCTTTGGCGGCAACCACCTTCCGGCTGACGCAGGTTGACAGGCTGGTGGCGCAGGCACGCAGCGGGCAAGAGAGTGCCGCGCGGGCCTTGGCATCGGCAGGCTTTGTCGAGACATGCCCTTGCGTCATGAGCGCTCCGGCGCGGGGCGGTCAGGTGCCGGGGATGGCCTATGTGCTGACGCGGGCGCAGTTGACCCGGCCAGTGCCGGGTGAGCCCTTGCTCGATGTCTGGAAAATGCAAACGGCCTGACCGGTCTCACCGGCGGGCCAATTGATGCGGCGGGCTCGCCGGGGTAAAGGCTGATTATGAAGTTTCTCGACCAAGCCAAGGTCTATGTCCGTTCCGGCGACGGGGGCGGCGGAGCCGTATCGTTCCGCCGTGAGAAATTCATTGAGTTTGGCGGTCCCGATGGGGGCGACGGCGGACGCGGCGGCGATGTCGTCGTGGAATGTGTCGAGGGGCTCAACACGCTCATCGATTATCGCTACCAGCAACATTTCAAAGCCAAGACTGGCGTGCATGGCATGGGTCGCAATCGCGCCGGTGGGCGTGGTCCTGATGTCATTCTCAAAGTGCCGGTCGGTACGCAGATCTTCGATGAAGACAATGAGACTTTGATTGCTGACATGACCGAAGCGGGTCAGAGCTTTGTTGTCGCGCGCGGTGGCAATGGCGGTTTCGGCAATGCGCATTTTGCGACCTCGACCAATCGCGCTCCGCGCAGAGCCAATCCCGGTCAGGTTGGTATTGAGCGCACCATCTGGTTGCGCCTCAAACTGATCGCTGATGCGGGTCTTGTTGGTTTGCCCAATGCTGGCAAGTCAACTTTCCTTGCAGCTGTGTCCTCAGCCAAGCCGAAGATCGCTGATTATCCTTTCACCACGCTGCATCCCAATCTGGGTGTCGTGCGTGTAGATGCGCGTGAATTTGTGATGGCCGATATTCCCGGTCTCATCGAAGGCGCGCATGAAGGTCACGGTTTGGGTGATCGCTTCCTCGGCCATGTCGAGCGGTGCCGCGTTCTGCTCCATCTTTTGGATGCGGGTGGTGATCATGCAGGCACATCCTACAAGATCGTGCGCAATGAGCTTGAAGCCTATGGCGGTGGTTTGGCGGACAAGACCGAGATCGTCGCGCTGTCCAAAGGTGATACGGTTGATGAGGAGACGCTCAAGCAGCAGATGGAGCGTTTGAAGCGCGCCATGCGCACTTATGGGCCTCCTGTGGCAGAGGGCGAAAAGCGCCGTCCGCCCATGATCATTTCAGCAGCGGCCGCGATGGGTGTGACGGACGCCCTGCGCGCGCTGATCCGTGTGATTGACGAGGACAAGGCCGCAGAAGGTCTGAAGCCCGTCACGACCTGGCAGCCGTGAGGAGGCGATGAGCGCAGTCCCTGCCCTCGGCAATTTTCGCCGTATCGTTGTGAAAGTCGGCTCGTCCTTGCTGGTGGATCAGCAAGCGGGCGTGTTGAAGCGCGAATGGCTGGAAGCCTTGGTGGATGATTTGGCGCAGTTGCATCAGCGCGGTGCTGATGTGCTGGCTGTGTCCTCTGGCTCGATTGCGCTGGGTCGCACTGTTCTCAAATTGCCCAAAGGTCCGCTGCGTCTGGCAGATAGTCAGGCCTCTGCCGCTGTCGGCCAGATTGAGCTGGCGCGTGTGTGGGCGCGTGCTCTGGGCCAGCGTGAAATTACGGCGGGGCAAATTCTCGTCACCTTGCATGATACCGAAGAGCGTCAGCGCTATTTGAATGCGCGCGAGACCATTGGGCGTTTGCTTGAGATGCGCGCCGTGCCGGTCATCAATGAGAATGACACGGTGGCGACGAGCGAGATCCGCTATGGCGACAATGATCGTCTGGCAGCGCGTGTGGCGACCATGGCGAGCGCAGATCTGTTGATCCTGCTCTCTGACATCGAGGGTCTTTATACGGCGCCGCCCAAAGATGACCCCCATGCCAAACTCATTCCCATCGTGCCGCGCATCAGCTTTGAGATTGAGGCTATGGCGGGCGGTGCGGCCTCTGAACTCTCGCGCGGTGGTATGCGCACCAAGATCGAAGCGGCCAAGATCGCAACGACGGGTGGCGCGCATATGATCATCGCTGATGGCCGTGTGATGCATCCCATTCGCCGTATCGCGGAGGGCGCGCCTTGCACCTGGTTCCTGACACCCTCCACCCCTGTCACAGCGCGCAAGAAATGGATCGCCGGATCGCTTGAGCCGCGCGGTGTTGTGCATCTTGATGCAGGGGCTGCGCGCGCCTTGTTCTCGGGCAAGAGCCTCTTGCCCGCCGGTGTGACGCGTATTGAAGGGCATTTTGATCGCGGTGATTGCGTCGTGCTGCGCGATGCGTCCGGCGCTGAAATCGGGCGCGGTCTGATTGCTTATGATGCCGCCGAGGCGGGGCAAATTCTGGGCCGCAATACGCGCGACATTGAAGAGATCCTCGGCCAGCCCGGCGGTGCGGAGATGATCCACCGTGATGATATGGTGCTGGTGGGGGAGTGAGCGGGCGCAGAATTTGCTAGGGTTCTGACAGCGAATCTGTCGAAAGCGACCCCATGCTCGTCCCCCGCCGTTACGCCCATTATGTCTTTGGCATCATCCAATCTGGTTTGACATCCGCCATAGCCTCAGGCGTGGCGAGTATGGCGCTTGTCAGCGAAGGACGCTTTTTGTCAAACTGGATTCCAGCTTGGTTTGGCTCTTGGATGGTGATGTTGCCGATTGTCATTTTGGCTGCGCCCTTCATTCGCAAATTGTCCCATCTGTTGACGCGCGAAGAGTGATCAGCGAAGGATAGATGGTCATCTGGTAGCTTAAAAAGAGCTGGAGGCTGTGAATGTCTGTCGTTGCCGCCGCTTTTTATCGCAATGGCCTGCGCGTTCGCGATGTCGCGCTCGATGAGCCGATGCCGGAGGCCGTGAGCCATTCAGAATTTGTCTGGATTGGCCTGCTTGAGCCCACTGAAGACGAGTTGCGCAAATTGCAGCGCAGCTATCATCTGCATCCCCTTGCAGTGGAGGATGCGCTCAAAGCCCATCAGCTGCCCAAGGTCGATATTTATGGCGACCAACTCTTCGTCACCTTGCGCACGGCCCATCTCAATGGTGAGGCCATTGCCTATGGCGAGACCTCCATTTTTGTCGGCCCGAATTTTGTGATCTCGGTGCGTCATGGCTCGCCGCGCGCGCATACGCAATTGCGCGCACAGCTTGAGGCGGCCCCTGGCCTGCTCAATCATGGTGTCGACTATGTCCTCCATGCGATCATGGATTACATCGTCGATGGCTATTTCCCCATCGTGGAGACGATCGAAGATGATGTCTTGGCGATGGAGCAGCGGGCGTTGGCGACATTCTTGTCGCGTTCTGAGGTGATGCGTCTGTTCACCTTGCGTCGGCAACTCATCCGCTTCCAGCGCCTGCTCGGGCCGACCATCGAATTGGTGCGCAAGCTTCTTCATAATGACGTCCCCTGTATTGATGTGGAGGTGCGTCCCTATTTGAACGATGTGCTTGATCATGTGCGCCGGGTGGAGAGCAATGTCTCGGCTCTGCGCGATGTTGTAACCTCTGTTTTTGAAATCAGCTCTTTGCTCGAGCAGCAGCGCCAGAGCGACATCACACGCAAGCTCGCCGCTTGGGCCGCTATTCTGGCCGTGCCGACCGCGATTGCGGGTATCTATGGCATGAATTTTAAACATATGCCGGAGCTTGAGACGCAGTATGGCTATTTCGTCGTTCTGGCGGTGATCCTTGTGTTGTGCTCCGGTCTTTATACGCGTTTCAAAAAGGCAAAATGGTTGTAGAATTTACGCGCTTTTGATCCCAAGGTTTTTTGAACTATGTCTTTTGCTACATCTTTTTTCCTTCAGGAGATCCTGAAGACCTGTCTTGCGAGCTTTTGTCTGGCGGCACTTTTGATCGCCGCGGGTGCGCCCTTTGCGCGCCTCTTTCATCTGTGCGGTTTTGCGGAAGCTGGATTGGCGCGGCGCTTTGGCATCAGCCTGCTCTGTGCTTTTGCGGGCTTGCCAATCCTCCTCGATCTGGTGGGCCGTGCAGGCCCTCTCGTCATGGCGCTGACGCTGGCGGGCTGTGTGCTCGCAGGCGCTGCAGTTCTATGGGGCTCACAGATCGAGCGCGGACCATGGGTGGCGTCTGCGGCTGTCGCAACGCTTTGGGTGGTGATCGGTGCTTGTGTGATTGTGGATGCGCCTGATGGAGAGGGCGGGCTCAAACATAGTTTGCTGGCTGTTGATGCGGTGAAACATACATCGGCCACTTGGGCGATTTCGCAATGGGGGACGCCCCCGCTCAACCCAAGCGTCTTTGATACTACGAAGCCTGTCGCTTATTATTATTTCTATTACACCATTCTGGCTTCGGCCCTGCAGCTGCTGGAGCCTCTGGGGCTTGCTGCGCGCCATCTTGGCTATGCGGGCTGCATTCTCTCACTCGGTCTCTTGCTGGCTCTCTTGCATGAACTTGGTGTGGCGAGCGGATTGCTGCGCTCTCGCGGCTCGCGCGCGCTTGTCATTTTGCTCGCCCTTTTGCTGACGACGGGGCTTGATCTGTTGCCCGCTGTCCCACTGCTCGGCTTTGTCGATTTTAACTGGCGCGATTTACCGATCGAAAAATGGGATGAGGAGATCACGTCTTTCGTTGGCTCTGCACTGTGGGTGCCACATCATCTGGCGGGACTGGCAGCGGGCTGGGTTGGTTTTCTGGCGCTATGTGCGCGCAGCAAGCGCGGCGTTGTTTTGGCTGCGCTTGCCTTTGCCTCTATGGCGGGATTGTCGATCTATGTATCGCTCAGCGCCGTGCTCACGGCGGGTCTGTGGTTTGGACTGCTATTGTGGCAACGCAAGCGGCGTCTCTATCTTGGTTTGCTGGTGGCCGGTGTCGTGGCGATCCTCCTCGCCCTGCCTTGGCTTGTCACTTTGCTGGGTCTGGCAGCGCGCGAGGCACCTATTGCTCTCACCTTTCGCACGCCGGCCTGGTTGCAAATTTTGATGGATCCCGGCCCCGGATTCATCGCGATGCAAATCGGATTGTTGCTGCCCTTCTATGCGCTTGAATTTGGTATTTTTGCCTTTGGTTCCATTTTGCTCTGGCACCATGCCCGCGCAGATTGTTTGCGTAATGATGTCTGCTGGTTGTTGTTGCTCTCCACTGTCGCCTCATTTTTGCTTGGCACCTTTGTGCGTTCAGCGACTTTGTTCAATGATCTAGCCTGGCGCGTGATGTTATACGCGCAGATTGCGACTGCGATCTGGACGGCTGCCGCCTATGATCAAGGTCTATTTGCATCTTTTCGGCAACGCGCAGTGGTCGCTTTGTGTCTGGGCTATGTCGCGATTGGAGTGAGTTTGGTGCAGTACCGTGTGCACAGCCGCTTTGAAGTGCATCTGCGCCGCGAAGATCCTATCGATCCTGCTTCAGTGCCCGATGAGATTGAAGCGCGGCTCTGGCTGAATGAGGCCTTGCCCAAAGGCTCTCTTGTGCAAGGCAGGCCTGCGCGTGGGCGCGCTTATTCCTTTGGTCTTTACGGTCATCTCCCGAGTTTTGTGGCGGATCGCTACAATGGGCTGCTCTATGGCGCGTCAGAGGAGACCATTGCGTGGCGCAAAGAAATTGTTGATCCGATCTTTCAAAACAAACTTCCCTTGGAAGAGGTGAGCGCGCGTTTGAAATCCGCCAAGATCGAGGCTGTCTTTGTGGTGAAGATGGATCCTATCTTCGACAATCCGCGCTCATGGGCAGGACAGCTGAAGCCCGCTTACGAAAATGCCCATGTCAAAATCTATCTCGCCAAGGATATTGCCGATGCAAAACCCTGACAGCTGGCCTGCGATCCTGCTGCGCGCATTCGCGGTGCATATGGTTGCGCTGCTGATCTTTGGCCTCGCCTTTGTGGGCGGCCATTTTCTCCTCGCTCAAATGGGCAGCGGCATTGTCTTTTTTCGGGGCCTCCTCGCACTCGCAGTGGCGGGGGCGATCTGCGGCGTGGGTCTTGCCTTTGTAACGCGCGTGTGGCGGGGCGAAGCGCTCTCGGCTGTCATCGCGGCGGCTTGTATCTGGCTTAGTGCCTTCGTGCTGGGGCCTGTGACGGTTGATCGCTCCATCACCGTCTTTTTGCTGTCGCGCTTTGAACAGTCTGACCTTGGTGAGGCAGATGCGCGCCGTGCCTTTGTGGGGACTTATGTGGAGGAGTGGCGGCAGATTGAGCGCCGCTTGTCCGAGCAGGAGCGCTCGGGCCATCTGGAGCGTGTGGGGGATCGCTGGCGCTTGACCCCACAGGGGCGCTCCTTCATGGAGATTTCGCGGTTCACCGCGCGGCTCTTTGCAACCGATCCTCGGTTCGTTGGCCTGCCGTGACCTGTCCCCCCGCCGGGGATTGGGTTAGACTGGCCGCAGGAACGTAAAATCGGATCAGGGCGATGGTGGACAAGTTCAGGGTCATCGAGGGCGGTGGTGAGAAGCGCGATGTGGCGCAGACCATGCTCGAACTGGGCCGTGCGGCGCGGCGCGCTGCGCGTGATCTCGCCTTGGCCCCGCGCCAGCGCAAGAATACGGCTCTGATGATCGCCGCTGGTCTGCTGCGCACCTCCACCGCCGATATTATCGCTGCCAATGAGCGCGATATGGAGGCCGCGCGCACAGCGGGCGCCAGCAAGGCCAATCTTGATCGCCTGATGCTGAATGCCGCGCGTATCGATTCTATGGCCAAGGGGCTGGAGGCCATTGCTGAGCTGCCAGATCCTGTTGGTCGTGTGCTCGATACATTCGAGCGCCCCAATGGATTGAAGATTGATCGTGTCGCCACGCCGCTGGGCGTCATTGGGGTGATCTATGAGAGCCGCCCCAATGTCACCGCCGATGCAGGTGCCTTATGCCTCAAGGCGGGCAATGCGGCTGTGCTGCGTGGTGGCTCGGACAGTTTCCATTCCTCGCGCATCATCCATGCTTGTCTGGTTGAGGGACTGCGCACAGCAGACCTGCCCGATGCTGCCATTTCACTGGTGCCGACGCGTGATCGCGCTGCTGTGGGCGAGATGTTGAAGGGCCTTGGCGGCAATATTGATGTCATTGTGCCGCGTGGCGGCAAGAGCCTTGTGGAACGTGTGCAGGAAGATGCGCGCGTGCCTGTCTTCGCGCATCTGGAAGGCATTGTGCATATTTTTGTCGACCGCGCGGCTGATCTGGAGATGGCCAAGACCATTGTTCTCAATTCCAAGCTGCGTCGGACCGGCATTTGCGGCGCGGCGGAGACTTTGCTGGTCGATGAATCTGTCGTGGGCACGCATCTGGGGCCGCTCGTCACCATGCTGCTCGACAAGGGCTGCGAAGTGCGCGGCGATGCGATAGCACGGGCGCAAGATCCGCGCGTGAAAGAGGCGGTGGAGGCCGATTGGCACACCGAATATCTCGAGGCCATCATTTCAGTGAAGGTCGTGGCGGGGCTGCAAGAGGCGATGGACCATATCGCCACCTATGGGTCGAACCATACGGATTGCATCATCACGCAAGATGAGGCGGCAGCGGAGCGCTTCTTGAGCGAGGTCGATTCTGCCATCGTCCTGCATAATGCCTCGACCCAATTTGCCGATGGCGGCGAATTTGGCTTTGGCGGCGAGATCGGCATTGCCACGGGCCGGATGCATGCCCGGGGGCCTGTTGGGCTGGAGCAGCTGTGTTCCTTCAACTACCGGGTCCGGGGCGCGGGTCAAATCCGCCCCGTTTGATCGGGCTTAAACCATAATTGCCGGGATTTGCCCCTTGCCCCTTGCTTTAGGGGGGGCTTCCCGGCATTTTCAACAAAATGAGCATAAGTGGCCGGACAAGTCCCGTTCCGCCTCCGGCCAAGGGCCGGAGCGCACCTGTGCGCCTGCCCCGGACCGAGCCGGGGCTGAAGGTCGGGCTGTTTGGCGGCACGTTCAATCCCCCCCACGATGGCCACAAGCTCGTCAGCTCCATTGCCCTTGCGCGCCTCGGCCTCGATCAGGTCTGGTGGCTGGTCACGCCCGGCAATCCGCTGAAGGAGAATGGCGGCCTGCCTCCGCTCGAAGATCGCATGGCGGCGGCGCGCCGTCTGGCTGATCATCCACGCATCGTTGTGACGGGTGTGGAGGCGCAGATTGGCACGCGCTACACCTACGACACGATCAAATATCTGACTGAGCGCTGCCCGCGCGTGAGCTTCGTCTGGATCATGGGGGCGGATAATCTCGCCAGCTTTGATCGCTGGCAGCATTGGCGCGATATTGCAGCTCTCGTTCCCATCGCGGTCATCGACCGTCCGGGCTCGACCCTCAAAGCGGTGCATAGTCCAGCCGGGGCTTGGCTGTCGCGTCATCGCATTGATGAAAGCGACAGCAAATTGCTGGCAGGCGCCAAACCGCCGCGCTTCGTTTTCATTCACGCGAAGCGTTCTGACCTCTCCTCGACCGAGCTTCGCAATAAGCGCGCAGTGCTCGAGACACCGCTCGGGGCGTGAATTTACCGGTCTGCCGCGCGATCTAGGTTGAAACTGTCGCAAATCAGGCGCATCTTGAAAGGGCCGGCATAAGCCGGTTTTGGAGCATGAAAGCACTGACACCCGCGAAAAAAGCCGAAGCTGGCTCTGCCCCGCTTCCCCCGGTGAAAGGTTCCGTATCGGACACCGGCAAACTCGTGCGGACTGTCCTGCACAGCCTCGAAGATGCGAAGGCTGAAGATCTCGTCTCCATCGACCTGCACGGAAAGACCTCACTTGCCGACGTGATGATCGTCGCCAGTGGCCGTTCCAATGTGCATGTGGGTGCGATTGCCGAGCGCATCGTCAAGTCGTGCAAGGAAAATGGTCTGCCCACCCCGAAGGTTGAAGGCCTGCCGCATTGCGACTGGGTTCTCGTGGATGTTGGCGATGTGATCGTCCATATCTTCCGCCCCGAAGTGCGCACTTTCTACAACCTTGAAAAAATGTGGGGCGGTGATCGTCCCGGCGAGGGCAGCGCAAAGGGCGCGCGCGCCGCCAACTGAGGCGCGCATGCGTGTGATCCTCACCGCGATCGGGCGGCTGAAAGCTGGGCCTGAACGAGATCTGTGTGCGCGCTATATGGAGCGCGCAGCAGCCTCCGCCCGTTCGATTGGCCTCACGGGGGTTGATCTGCGCGAGCTGGAGGAGGGGCGTGCACGGCGCGCCGAAGACCGCAAGGTCGAGGAGGCGCGCGCGGTGCGGGCACAGATCCCACCCGGCGCACGGCTGATCCTGCTCGATGAGCGCGGCAAAAATCTCACCAGTGAGGCCTTTGCCCAAGATCTTGCGCGCTCACGCGATGCGGGTGCGCCGGGCTTTGTCATCGCCATCGGCGGGCCAGACGGGTTTGATCCAGACCTGCGCGCGCAGGCGGATCTCGTCGCCGCTTTTGGTGCCATGACCTGGCCGCATCAATTGGTGCGCATCATGGCGGCTGAGCAAATTTATCGCGCCATCACCATTCTGTCGGGCCATCCCTATCATCGTGCATGAGCTTGCCGCGCGGCTGCCACACTCGTACAGATGTGTGAGCGCTGTTCGCCTATGAAGGAGTGCTGGTGAAATCGCAGCTATCCCTCGCAGCCCTGATTCTGGCCGCCAGCCTTGGCGCTGGTCCCTCGGCGCTTGGCCAAAGCGGCGAGAGTGAGAAGGCCCTTGATGCGCGCCAGAGTGAATTGCGCGCGCTCGAAGAGGGTATTCGCGCAGCCGATGAACAACGCCGCAAAATGGAGGCTGATATTGAAGCCATGCGCAATGATCGCGCGCGGTTGAATGCAGCCCTTGTGGAAGCCAATGCCCGCGCCCGCGCCGGCGAAGAGCGCGTGGGCGAGATTGAAAAACGCCTGGAGGCTTCGCGCGCCAGCGAAGAGGCGATTGGCCGCTCGCTTGAAAGTCGCCGTGGCACGATTGCTGATGTTCTGGCGGCGTTGCAGCGCATGGGCCGCAAACCACCGCCCGCTGTTCTGGTGCGCCCGCAAGATATGCTTGAGGCCATTCGTACCTCTATGTTGCTGGGCGCTGTTGTGCCTGAATTGCGCGTGGAGACAGAAGCTCTCGCCTCCGACCTTGCTGAATTGGTGGAGGCGCGGCGCGCCATTGTGCGCGAAGGCGATGCATTGCGGCGCGAGCTGGCAGGCGTGGGTCTTGAGCGCGAGCGCATTGCAGGTCTGGTTGCAGCCCGTCAAAAGGGCCTTGCCGATGCTGAGAAGGGTCTTGATGAGGATCGGCGCCGTGCGCAGGATCTCGCGCGTCAGGCCATTGATCTCAAAGAGCTGATCGCGCGGATGGAGAGTGATGGGTCGCCCGCTGGCCGTGCCGCTGATGCGGCGCGGCGCTCGGAAGAGGCATTGCGCAATGCCCAGCGTCGCCCCGGTGCGCCCTTCAAAGATGCCGGTCGCCTGTCTCCAGCTGTGCCATTCATTGAGGCGCGTGGCCTCTTGCCCATGCCGGTGAGTGGAAGCTTGCTCAAAAGCTTTGGTGTGGCCGATGGCTTTGGTGGCACGGAGCGTGGCCTGTCGATTGCCACACGGCCACGCTCGGTCGTGGCCTCGCCAGTAGATGGCTGGATCGCTTTTTCAGGCCCCTATCGCACTTATGGGCAACTCTTGATCGTCAATGCAGGCGGGGGCTACTATATTGTCCTTGCCGGCATGGACAGGATCAATGTCGAGGTCGGCCAATTTGTTCTGGCGGGAGAGCCAGTTGCGGTGATGGGCGATGGTTCTGCCAAGACGGCAGCTGCGATTGCTATTGGCGCAACGCAGCCCGTTCTCTATGTTGAATTCCGAAAAGACGGGGCAGCGATTGATCCTGCGCCCTGGTGGTCCAAAGCAGAGTTGGAAAAGGTTCGCGGCTGATGCGCAAGGTCTCCCTCATTCTGTTCGGCGCCGCTCTGGGTGCTTCGACCGCACTCATTGGGACGCAAATCCCGTTTCTGACGGGCGCGTCTGCGGCTGCGTCTGACACTTATCGCAGCCTCAATCTCTTCGGCGATGTGTTTGAAAAAATCCGCTCCGACTATGTCGAGAAGCCGGATGATAGCAAACTGGTTGAGACCGCCATCAATGGCATGCTCACCTCGCTGGATCCTCATTCCAGCTATATGGACGCCAAAAGCTTCCGCGACATGCAAGTGCAGACGCGCGGTGAGTTTGGCGGTCTTGGTATCGAAGTCACGCAAGAAGAAGGCTTCGTGAAAGTTGTCGCGCCGATTGATGACACACCAGCCTCGCGCGCGGGCATCATGGCGGGCGATCTCATCAGCGCGATTGATGATGAAAATGTGCAGGGTCTGACGCTCAACCAAGCTGTCGACAAGATGCGCGGTCCGGTGAATACGAGCGTCAAATTGACGGTGCTGCGTGGCACGGCGCGTGAGCCGCGCGAGATCAAACTGACGCGCGCTGTCATTCAGATCCGGTCTGTGCGCTGGCGTCAGGAAGGCAATGATATCGGCTATATCCGCATCACCCAGTTCACCGAACAGACTTTTGATGGCGTGAAGCAGGCTCTGGCAAAATTCCAGCAAGATATGCCCGGTGCTCAGCTGAAGGGTTACATCCTCGATCTGCGCAACAATCCCGGTGGTTTGCTCGATCAGTCGGTGTCGGTCTCCAATGCCTTCCTGGATCGCGGTGAGATCGTGTCAACCCGTGGCCGCAATGCTGATCAGGCGCAGCGCTACAATGCGCGCCCCGGTGATTTGTCGAAGGGCAAGCCCGTTGTCGTGCTGATCAATGGTGGTTCGGCTTCTGCCTCTGAGATCGTTGCGGGCGCTCTGCAAGATCACAAGCGCGCCACGATTCTTGGTACGCGCTCTTTCGGTAAGGGTTCGGTGCAAACCATCATCCCGCTGGGTTCAGGCTCGGGCGCGCTGCGTCTGACGACGGCGCGTTACTACACGCCGTCTGGCCGTTCGATTCAGGCCAAGGGTATTGATCCTGACATCCAGATTCTTCAGGACGTGCCCGATGAGTTGAAGGGCCGCGATGAGACCAAGGGCGAGGCGGCTTTGAAGGGCCATCTCAAGAATGGTGAAGATGAAAAGGGTGGCTCGCAGGCCTATGTCCCGCCGGATGCGGCCAAGGACAAGCAGCTGATCGCGGCGATGGATATTCTGCGCGGCAATCGCAAAGCCGAGGCAGATCCCAAGCCGGTCGAGGCGAAACCTGCTGACCCCAAGCCTGCTGACGCCAAGCCTGCTGAGGCAGCTCCCGCGAAATAATCAGTGGGACGGATCCTCTCTATGAATGAAAAAACTGTAATTTAATAGTTAATCTACTATACGAGCCCGGTGCGTCGCTTAAAAATGACGCGCCGGGCTTTTTGATTCGGCCCGCTATTTTTCGGGCAATTCTTTTATGAAAAATAATCTCCACGATCCGTTGGGTCTTGAGCCCCCAGATTCGCAGACCTCGACTGCGTCGGGGCCGTGGGGATCTATCGCTCTGGGCGGACTTGGCTTTTTGGTCGTGGGGCTCGTCGCTTTTTCGGTCATCACCGATGACGGCACGGGTGGGCGGCCCATCGCGCAGGCCTTGATTGAGCCGCTGGCCCCAGCCCCTGCCTCAGTTCCCGCCCAGCAGGCTGCATCGGTACGCCCTGCAACACAGGCCCCCGCGAATGCGCAGGCGTTGCCTGCGCCCATCGAAGTTCCCTCCATGATGGCGCTTGATGTGCGCACAGGCGGGCCTGCCCAGACAAGCCAGGTGAGCCGCAGCACGACCCCAGCGGGCGCGCTTGTCATTCAGGTGCCGCAGCCCCCGGTTCATTTGCAGCTGACGCCTGCCCCTGATCAGCGCTTGGTCGAAAAGGGCAAGCACGGGCCTTTGCCGAAAATGGCGGCTGACGGGTCGCGACCCTCGGACATTTATGCGCGTCCGGTGGTCTCGAGCCCGTCCTTGCGCGTCAATGCGCCGCGCATCGCCATTGTGGTGGGAAGCATGGGGCTCAATGCGGTTGGTACGCGCAGCGCGATTGCGCAGCTGCCGGGCGAAGTCACACTGGGCTTTGCGCCCTATGGGGGGGAGCTTGCGACTTTGGCGCAGGCCGCGCGCGAAAACGGCCATGAAATTCTGTTGCAAGTGCCGATGGAGCCCTATGAGAAGGCTGATATTCCCGGTCCCTATACGCTTATGGCCGGGGCTGAGGCGGGTGCAAATCTTGATGGCCTGCATTGGTTCATGTCGCGCATTACAGGCTATGTCGGCATTGCGAATTTTCTGGGCGCGAAATTCGCCGCCCGCGAGGCTGATCTTGCCCCCGTCATGCGCGAGTTGACCAAACGTGGCCTGCTTTATCTCGACGACAGCACAGCAGCCCAGAGCAGGGCCATGCAGGTCGCAGGAGCCGCTGGGGTGGGCTTTGGCAAGGTTGATGTGGTGCTTGACCTCACGCCCACGCCAGAGGCCGTACAGGCGGCTCTGGGGCGGCTGGAGGCTATTGCACGGTCCAAGGGCAGCGCCATCGGTTTTGCCCAAGGCCTGCCTTTGGCCATCGACCCCATTGCGCGATTTGCTCAAGGTCTAGAAAAGAGGGGATTGATGCTGGTGCCTTACAGTGCGCTGGCGCGGTCTGGTGTGGCGGCAGCCAATCTGTCGCCCTGAGCG
Source organism: Beijerinckiaceae bacterium (assembly GCA_947454485.1). GTDB lineage: Bacteria > Pseudomonadota > Alphaproteobacteria > Rhizobiales > Beijerinckiaceae > Terripilifer. The sequence continues at coordinate 4,432 of CANGJJ010000002.1, read as the reverse complement.
AATGGGATCCACGATGAAAGCCTCCACAAGTGCGCCCATCTATCGGCCCTGCGTAGGCGTCATGCTGGTCAATCGCGCCGGGCTGGTCTTCATCGGTCGGCGCCGCAACAAGGCCCTGCGTGAGCATGTGGATGCCACCCATGAGTGGCAGATGCCCCAAGGCGGCATTGATGCGGGCGAGGACCCCTATGTCGCCTGTCTGCGCGAACTCTATGAGGAGACCAATGTGCGCAGCGTCTCGCTGATCGCTGAGGCGCCCGATTGGTATCACTATGATCTGCCGATGGATGTCGCCAAAGAGGCGTGGCGGGGCCGCTACAAGGGCCAGACGCAGAAATGGTTTGCGCTGCGCTTTGAGGGCGATGAGAGCGAGATCAACATTCATGAGCCCGCAGAGGGCGCGCATCGGCCCGAATTTGACGCCTGGCGCTGGGAGCCCATGGAGAATCTGACCGAGCTGATCATTCCGTTCAAACGGCCGGTCTATGAAAAGGTGGTCGAGGTGTTTGGCCCCATCCTGCGCCCCTGAGGAGCTCGAGAGCGCCGCAGGCAGCGGCAAAGCTCTTGAGGAAAATGGTGCCCCTGGCCGGAATCGAACCAGCACTCCTTGCGGAACTCGATTTTGAGTCGAGCGCGTCTACCAATTCCGCCACAGGGGCTCCGGCGCAGCCGGTGCGGGGGGATGTAAACAGCAGCTGAGCGCGGGCGTCAATGGCAGATTGTGGACCCGCGCTTGAAGCGGCCCCGCCATCATGCTACAGGCCCGCCTCGACCAACGGTTCGCCTCGGCGCCCCGTCTGCGGAGAGGTGGCAGAGTGGTCGAATGCGTCGCACTCGAAATGCGAAGTACGGGCAACCGTACCGGGGGTTCGAATCCCTCCCTCTCCGCCAGTCTTTCATCTCTGAACCCCAGTCCGGCTTTGGCCTTGCCGCGCAAGACTTGTGCGGGTGGTTTCAGTGGCTTGCGAGCGGCGCTTCTTTTGCCCTCCCTGCAGAGACGCTCCTAGGCCTGTTTTCAGGTCAATTTGGTCCCTGTTTCTCAGTTGTTGTTTTCGGCAGTACGGAAGTCTCTGCCTGCCCGCTAGGCAGTCGCGACTTTTCGTGAGTTTTTTACAGTTCCGGTACGGCACGACCGTGCAAGCTTAAGCGCACAAATCTGATTTGATGGATTCAGGCCTGCGCAAATCCGAGCGCGATGCGCTGCTCATGCCAGCCAAGTGGATAGCGAGTATCCTTCACCAGCTTGTTGGCTGAGAGCTCGGCGGGTTGCCGCCCGTCAAAGATGTCGCTGATGATATCGGGCGCCAGATAATTGAGACGCATCAGCCGCGTCGCATAAGAGGGCGTCATATTTTGTGATGACGCGATTTCTTCAATCGAAGCGCTTCCAGATTGTTCGATTGCCAATTGAAGAGCATGCGCGCGTTGCAGCAGCCGGATCAGAGATTGGTCGGGCGTTGCCTGATCTGCCGCTCCGGGGATGACGAACCTCAATTCTTTGCCTGTCCGTTTCAACGTTGCGCTGATGGTAAGTGTAATCTCGTCGTCTTCCGAATCATCGTCATCACTTACCAAGGCAGCTTTATTGCCGAAGATGGCCTCAGCAAATGAATGGCTGTTCAATTGCATCTCGATGCGGTCACGATGGATCTGGACACGCGTCAGGAAATTCAGGATCACATCGCTCCAGCATGTAGTTATGTTTTGTTCCAGTTTGATAAGTAGCTCTTCCGAGCTCTCATCCAAATGCAATTGGAAAGCAGCGCTTTGATATGCTTTGGGTAGGTCATGGGACAGACCCTTCGGGTCTTTCAAAAAATTTTTGATGCGTTTTATTACCAAGTCTTCGAGCAGGATTGCTGGAATGCGCTGTGCTTCAGGGTGCTCGTCTTTGCAATTCTTGGTCAGTGATTTCGAGATGTAATAGCGATAGCGGATCCCCTTCTTACTTGCATGTGATGGGGTCATGGCCTCGCCCGACGCATCAAAGACGATACCGGTCAGTCTTTTTGAGGCATTCTTTTCAAGGGCGCGCCGACCGACCCGATTGGAATCCAGAAGCTCTTGGGTCTTGTCCCAGAGATCATGATCGAGAATAGCCGGATGCTCTCCCCGATAGGCCTCGCCCCGATGGGTTGTCAGACCAATGTAAATTTTGTTTTGCAAGAGCTGGTAGAGAGCGCCTCGCGAGAACGGTTTCCCCCCGTAGTTATTACCGCCTGAGGTCATTCTCGATTTGCTGAAGATTTTTCCAATCTCCAGTTCGTTCTGGAGTTCGCGGACCGATCCGAGGGCGCAATAGCGCCCGAATATGTGGCGGACGGTTTCGGCCTCCATTTCATTCACAACCAGCTTCCGGTCATGAACGTCAAAGCCCAGAGGCGGCAGACCGCCCATCCACATGCCCTTCTTCTTGGAAGCGGCGATCTTGTCGCGGATACGCTCGCCCGTGACCTCCCTTTCGAATTGAGCAAAAGAGAGCAGCACATTGAGCGTCAACCGCCCCATGCTGGTCGTCGTATTGAAAGCCTGGGTGACCGAGACGAATGAGACCCCTTGCCCATCGAAGGCCTCAACGATCTTGGCAAAGTCGGCCAGGGCGCGGGTCAGGCGATCGACCTTGTAGACGACGACCGTGTCGATGAGGCCTGCATCTATATCGGTGAGGAGCCGTTTCAGGGCAGGGCGATCCATATTGCCCCCCGAGTAGGCCGGATCGTCATAAAGGGTCGGAATGACAATCCACCCTTCATGTTTCTGGCTCTTGATATAGGCCTCACAGGCTTCCCGCTGGGCGTCCAGGGAATTGAACTCCTGTTCAAGCCCTTCTTCGGAGGATTTGCGGGTGTAGATCGCGCAGCGGATTTTGCGGCGGGGAGTAGACGTCGACATAGAGGTACTCACCTTCTCTTTCCTGTAAGGCCGAAGAAGCGGGGCCCCGACCAATGCGAGCCCGTGATGCGACGGGCGATCTCCGAAAGCGATCGGTAAACCTTGCCTTCGAACAGGAAGCCTTGCCTCAAGACCTCGACGCTGTGAGTACGCCCATGCCATTCGCGGACAAGACGCGCTCCGGCAGAAAGATCGCGTCGGTACTGTTCGGCCGGGGGTATCACTTCCCCGACCTCTCCAATTGAGGCCCCAAGCTTTTTGATGGTGCTGGGTGGTAGCTCTCCGAAAGCCTGCATCTGCAGGGCATGGGCGACCGCCCGCAGCATCAGGTCGCGACTGAGGCGCGGTGGCTCGGAGCCTTTCAGTTTGCGCCATTCTTCACGCAGCGCGATCAGGCCCATCGATTGCAGCGCTTCAAGCCGTTCTGCAATTTGGGGGGATTGATTGTGTTTCTGCGGAAGCCCCGAATATCGGGCAGTAGCTGCATGCCCGATTTCTTTGCATGCTGGCATCAAACGAGCCATGGCCTTAAGCCGCCATACTCGTCCCGGGCGATGGTTCAATCCTGTAAGACGAACCGCGCTCGCCTTCACGAGTCAGCCGGATGATCCGGATGCCCCGCTTGCGCAAGCCTGTTAAAGTCGCGCGTGTCGTATGTGGCAGCCAGCCCATCGCTTTGGAAACTTCCTTAATCGTGCTGCCTCCTTCTTGCGAGAGCATCAGCATCACCTGCGAGAGTTTGGAGAATTCCCGGGGCGGGGTCGATGTGGAATTGGCGCGCACATTTGTAGATGACTGGATTACATCTGCTTTGCTCAAACCAATCTTGATTCCTGATGCGGTTAGTTTCAGGCTGTAATTGCGATCCCCATCCTTGTCATGGCGCCAAACCCGCATGCCGTCTTTTGCGCGAATTTCTCGTGCAAGCCCCGCTTCAATCAATTTGGTTGCAATCGCGCGGGCAGCTGATCCTCTTAAATCTGGAGAGGATTCTATGCAGCGATCTTCTCGTTGCGCAGCAACACAAAGCATGTTGCACTGCGTGGTCGTGAGTTTGAAATTCATGGCGATCTCCTGTGTCAAAGGAGGCGCAAATCTTGGCACCTCACTGAGACAAGCCCCGGATCAGGGGGCTTCAGGAAATAGCCAACAACTCAGTGCGTGGCGACAAGCACAGCAATGCGTGGTTTTGACGTGAAGTCCAGCGAGCAGATGTCAAAAATAAAATTCAGATTTTTAATTAAAAGCTTGGTTGTAGGCTCCCACAGCCAATGATGGCTGATGCCATGCGAGCGGCGTTTTAGGCGAGCAAAATCGTAGTGTGGCTTCCAGATTCAAGGCTTTCAAGTTTTCTGGCTCGCGCTTTTCTATGCATAGGCGTTGCTTTTCACTGTGAGGTGACATTGGCAAAATGGTCCAGATTTAATGTTAGTTTTTTGGCGGATTTTCCCCTTGGAACAGAGGAGATCGGCTATGAAGAAGAAGCGTTTTTCGACCGAGCAAATTGTGGCTGTCCTGAAGCAGGCTGAGATGGGCCTGG
>CANGJJ010000001.1 GCA_947454485.1 Beijerinckiaceae bacterium | reverse complement strand
TGGGAGAAGGGTTCGCTGGGGTTGCTGCTGTCCCAACAGAAGAGGCGCCCGCTTCTCCCAGTGGGAGAAGCTGTCAGCGGAGCTGACTGATGAGGGGATCGAGACCATCAGGATAAAGCTCCCACCTCCCCCAGTGGAGGGTGGGTGCTGCCTCTGGCGGCGATGGACTCTCCCAATGCGACAGGCTACCAACCGCACATCACCGAGCTGCCAACAACGGGCTGGTTTCATGCGTCCTTTGAAGATTGCCCCCTCCATTCTCGCGGCTGATTTTTCGCGGCTGGGCGAGGAGGTTCGTGACATTGTGGCGGCTGGGGCCGACATCATCCATGTCGACATTATGGACGGGCATTTCGTGCCCAATATCTCCTTCGGCCCGGCGGTCATGCAGTCGATCCGCCACGTCACCGATGCGCCCTTTGATGTGCATCTGATGATCTCGCCGGTGGATGCCTATATCGAGGCCTTCGCCAAGGGTGGGGCTGATCTCATCACCGTTCATGCCGAAGCTGGCCCGCATCTGCATCGCTCGTTGCAAGCGGTGCGCGCCACCGGCAAGAAGGCGGGCGTGGTGATCAACCCCGGCACACCGGAAAGCGTGATTGAGCCGGTGCTCGATATGGTCGACCTCGTCTTGCTGATGTCGGTCAATCCGGGCTTTGGCGGCCAGAGCTTCATTCCCTCCACCCTGCCCAAGATCAAGCGCGTCGCCGATATGCTGCGCGGCCGCGATATTGATCTGGAAGTCGATGGCGGCGTGACCGCCGACAATGCTGCCGAAGTCGCCGCTGCGGGTGCCAATTGGCTCGTGGCCGGCTCTGCCGCCTTCAAGGGCGGGCGAGACAAATATGCCGCCAATATCGCCGCCATCCGCAATGCGGCGCTGAGTGGGCGCGGCGAGAGAGTTTAAGGGCGGCCCCGAGGGACGAGGCACCTTCTCCCACTGGGAGAAGGACGCGCTGGGGTTGCTGCAGTCCCAAAAGAAGTGGCGCCCGCTTCTCCCACTGGGAGAAGCTGTCAGCGGATGCTGACTGATGAGGGGATCGCGCCTCTCAAAAAGACGCACAGCGAACTGCGCCTCTCACAACCAACATCCGATCCCCTCATCCGCCGCCATCCGGCGGCACCTTCTCCCATTGGGAGAAGGACGCGCTGGGGGTGCTGCCATCAAAAAAGAAAAGGCGCCCGCTTCTCCCACTGGGAGAAGGATCAATCTGAACGCCAGATGAAGGCGCGCTTCAGGTTGGGGTCAGCCAATCAGGCGTAGTCTCATCTCCATCGGCAATTACCGATGGAGACCAACATGACCCGTTTCACATTTGCCATTGCCACAGCCGCCGGTCTTGCGCTCGGCGCCCCGCTGGCACAGGCCGCCCCGGTTGCCTTTGACAACGGCCTCACCCAGATCACTGCGCCCTCAGGGCTTGAGACCGTGCGCTGGGTCTGCGGCCCCTATCGCTGCCACTGGGAGCCGCGCCGCTTCTATTATTATCGCCCCCATTACCATCGCCATTACTGGCGCCGCTGGTGAGTGGCACAAGGCTCGACTATGATGACACCAAAGGCCCCGCGCCCAAACGCGGGGCTTCGTCATCGGGGAGAGAGCCAAGATGGATCCTGTGCAGCGCGTGAAGCGCGATGTCGTCATTGCCAATCGTATTTTGGCGCAACAAGGCGTGCTCGATGCCTATGGCCATGTGAGCATGCGTCATCCCACCAATCCCAATAAATATTTGCTGGCACGTTCGCTCAGCCCCGCCATCGTCGAAGAAGACGACATCATCGAATTTGATCTGGATGGCACACCGCCCGCAGATGAAAAGCGCCCGCTCTATCTCGAGCGCTATATTCATGGCGGCGTTTATGAGCGCCGCCCCGAAGTGATGGCCGTGCTGCATTCACATGCTGAAGATGTGCTGCCTTTCACCATTTCCAAAAAGGTGCGGCTGCGTCCCGTCATTCATAATGTTGGCGATATGGGCAGCGAAGTTCCGGTGTGGGATATCGCCGACAAATTCGGCCATGACACGACTTTGCTCGTCACCAATATGTCGCAGAGCCGCGACCTTGCCGTATGCCTCGATTGCAATCGTCTGGCACTGATGCGTGGTCATGGATTTGTGTGCGTGGGTCGCTCCATCAACGACCTTGTGCGCCTGTCGGTCTTCATCCCCCGCAATGCGCGTGTGATGATGAATGCGATGCGCATGGGCGAGTTCATGGCGCTGTCGGAAGGCGAAGTCCAAGCGCGCTTGAAGCTCGATACAGAATCACCGGCCCTCAAGCGCGGCTGGGAATATTGGGCGCGCGAAGCGGGCGTTGGTCATTTGCTGGAGGATTGAGGCGAATGCACCCTCCCCTTGAGGGGGAGGGTGGGCGCTGATCTCAGATCTTGCCGTGGGTGCCGTCGCAGAGGGGGCGGTTCACCGATTCCTTGCAGCCGCAGAAATGCACCTTGCCGTCCTTGGTCGCAGTGTAGCGGATCGGGGTGATGGTGCTGCCAGCCTTATGGGCGCCATCGCAAAGCGGCTGCTTCTGGGAAAGACCACAGGCACACCAGGAGTAAGTCTTGCCGGCCTCGACATCCATCGAGAAAGGCGCCTTCTGGGCGGCGACGGGGTGGGTGTGCTTCTCGGTCATAGGGTCTCCCTCCTGCTGCGCTCTGAGTGGCGCTCTCTTGCCCATTGTTGTGGTTGCGCCGGATTTGTCCAGTCCGTTGACAGACAGAGCCTAGAGCGCGCCACCACCTTCCGTCTTCAACCAAGCTGCGCCGCAGGCCTTCGCCAATTCACGCACGCGCAGAATATAGCTCTGACGCTCAGTCACCGAAATCACACCGCGCGCATCAAGCAGATTGAAGCGATGCGAGGCCTTGATGCATTGGTCATAAGCCGGCAGCGCCAATTCATGGCGATCACCCTTGTCGCCTTTGGCGAGCAAGGATTTGCATTCAGCTTCGGCATCTTTGAAATGCTGGAAGAGCAAATCCGTATCGGCATGTTCGAAATTGTGCCGCGAATATTCTTGCTCGGCCTGCAAGAACACATCGCCATAGGTGATCTTGTCCGCGCCTTCGAGCCCGTTGAAGTTGAGGTCGTAGACATTCTCCACGCCCTGCACATACATGGCGAGGCGCTCAAGACCATAGGTCAGCTCACCCGAGACAGGCGCGCATTCAAAACCCGCGACCTGCTGGAAATAAGTGAACTGGCTGACTTCCATGCCATCGCACCAGCATTCCCAACCAAGGCCCCAAGCGCCAAGGGTCGGGCTCTCCCAATCATCTTCCACAAAGCGGATGTCATGCAGCGCGGCATCAACGCCAATGGCGGCGAGCGAGCGCAGATAGAGATCCTGCAAATCGGGGGGCGAGGGCTTCAGGATAACCTGAAACTGATAGTAGTGCTGCAAGCGATTGGGGTTCTCGCCATAGCGTCCATCTTTGGGGCGACGCGAAGGCTGCACATAAGCCGCCTTCCAGGGCTTGGGCCCAAGCGAGCGCAAGGTCGTGGCCGGATGAAAGGTCCCCGCGCCAACCTCCATATCGTAGGGCTGAAGAATGACGCAGCCCTGCTCCGCCCAGAACCGCTGAAGCGTGAGAATGAGCCCCTGAAAGGAGCGCGTCGGATCAAGGGACGGCGAGATCGGAGAAGACATGGACAAGCCCTGCTGAGTGGCGCGCAACCTAGGCAAGCCGGGCCTGTGGGTCAACTTTTTCAGGCTGGATGGCTGAACGCTGTGTGAACGATGCGCTCAGGCTGGGTTCAGGGCCAAAGGCGCAATCTCCATCCTGTCTGGTGAGGACCAGACACTCGCCACCGGGTGAGATGCGGAACCTCCGTTTCAAGCGGCGCGTTTCCCTCAGGTGGCACAACAGGAGAAAGTACCATGCGCAAATATGTGATCGTCGGTCTCAGCCTTGCTGCCTTCGCCACGCCCGCGCTCGCACAAGAGTTTTATGTGGTGCAGGACACGGCAACCAAGCGCTGCACCATTGTCGACAAGAAGCCCACAGCCGCCACCCAGATTATCGTGAACGAAGGTGGCACGGTCTATAAGAGCCGCACTGATGCAGATGCTGCGCTCAAAAAGATCAAGGTCTGTGAGGAACTGAAGAAGTAATCACTCACGCACCGGGCAGGAGCGCTTCACCTTTGTGGATCGCTTCTGCTTGGGGCGTGAATTGATCGCCCTCATGCACGACAAAGCCCGGCAGCAAAGCTGTCGGCGCGCGGCTGCCCTTGATGCCGCGCAGGATGATGCGATGGGCTGGTTGATGCGCGCGCGGATGCAGCGGCATGATCTCCAGCGCGCCAAAGCGCCCCTCCAAAACATCGAGGCAAGCTTTCAGCGCATCGGCGCGGTGAATGAGCGCAAAGCGCCCGCCCGGCCGCAACAGAGCTGCCATCGCCCGCACCCATGACTCAAGCCCCGACGCATCGCCATGCGCGTGAGCAGCTGCACGTTGCAGATCTGGCGAGACCTGTGCGCGGTGAGGATCAAGCCAAGGCGGATTAGTGACCAGCGCATCCGCACAGCCATCGTTGAGCAAGGTGGCGCGTCGACTTGCAGCATGGGTGAGATCGCAGGCTGCCACACGCAGGCGCGCCTCCAGCCCGTTGAGCGCGATATTCTGTGCCGCGACCTCTGCCACTTGCTCGTCACGCTCAACCAAAGTCACGCTGAGGCTGGGCTGGCGCTGCGCGATGGCAAGGCCCACAAGGCCCGCACCTGCCCCCGCATCAACCAGATGGCCCTCTTTGGGGTCGAGTGCGGCGCTGAGCAGGACCGTATCTGTCCCCACACGATGGCCATGACGCAGCTGGCGCAGGCGCAGCCGTCCGGCGAACAAAGTGGCGTCTTCGGTGAGGGCAGGATCAAGGGTCATCAGCGGTTGCAAGCTGGCAGAGCGCGGCCACTCCTGCAAGGGCCAGTTCGCAAGGCCCAACACGGGCTTGCCCCGGCAGGCCCGCCCCCGTAAGTTGCAGCGCTATCGCAAGGATAAGGATCGGGCTCGTGGGCGTTGTCGTTCCTCTCGAAGACAAGGGCAAGGAGCCCGGACTGGCATCCCTGTCGGGACTGATCGCGGCTGACCTGACGCGGGTGAACCAGCAGATCTTGTCGCGCACCGGCTCCGATGTGACCATGATCCCGGAAGTCGCCAATCATCTCATCTCATCAGGCGGCAAGCGCTTGCGCCCGATGCTGACGCTGGCAACTGCTGGCATGTGCAATTATCAGGGCGAAGGCCATATCAAACTCGCCGCCTCTGTCGAATTCATGCATACCGCAACCCTGCTGCATGATGATGTCGTCGATCAAAGCGACATGCGCCGTGGCAAACAGGCTGCGCGTATGTTGTGGGGCAATGAAGCCAGCGTGCTCGTTGGCGACTTCCTGCTCGGCCAGGCGTTCAAGATGATGGTGGAAGTGGGCTCCCTGCCCTGCCTCGATGTCTTGTCCACCGCCGCCACTGTCATCGCCGAAGGCGAAGTCATGCAATTGGCGCGCGCAAAAAATACAGAGACGACCGAAGACGAATATCTCGAAGTCATTCGCGCCAAGACGGCGGCCTTGTTTGCGGCTGCCTGCGAAGTTGGCCCGATGGTCGCAGGTCGCCCCAAGGCTGAATGGGCCGCCTGCCGCAGCTATGGCGCTAATCTTGGCATCGCCTTCCAGCTCATCGACGATGCGCTGGATTATGGCGGCACGGCCGCCAAGCTCGGCAAAAATGTCGGCGATGATTTCCGCGAGGGCAAAATCACTCTGCCCGTCGTTCTCTCCTTCCGTCGCGGCAGCGAGGATGAGCGCAATTTCTGGCGACGCACGCTTGAGCGCAGCGACATTCAGGATGGCGATCTGGAAACCGCGCTCGCGACAATGCGCAAACATCGCGCGCTGGAAGATACGATTGAGCGCGCCCGCCACTATGGCGCCATGGCGCGTGATGCGCTTGAACTCTTCCCCTCTTCACCGTGGAAAAAGGCGCTGCTGGAAGCCGTCGATTTCTGCGTGGCGCGCGCGCATTAATCAGCGCAAGAGGGTCGGCGCAATCCACCAATCAGAATGATCGCGGCGCAGCACTTGCGCCGCCTTCAAAGCTGCGCTGCGCGTCTCAAAGAGCGCAAAGCAGGTCGCGCCTGAGCCAGACATCCGCGCCAATTTGCATCCGCGTGCTGCGCTCAAGACCGCAATCACATGACCAATGACAGGGGCGATGACCTGCGCCGCATCTTCCATATCGTTGCGGCCCTTTTTGACGAGCGCGAGCAAGCTCTCAAAAGACGCGCCATCTGGAATATCAGGATGCGCGCCAAGGCCGAGACTTTCACCCGGAGCCAGACCCAATTTGCCGAAGACTGTCTTCGTCTCCACCGCCACACGCGGATTGACGAGCAGTGCATAGAGCGGTGGCAGATGCAGCGGCGCGCCAAGCTCGGCGCCAACACCGCGCATCATGCGCGCTTTTGAGGTGAGGCAGACCGGCACATCAGAGCCGCTCACGCGCGCAGCCTCCATCACCCGCTCATCATCAAGCGACAAGCCATGGGCTCGCGCCAGCAAGCGCAAGGCTGCAGCTGCATCCGCCGAGCCCCCACCAATGCCAGCAGCAATGGGCAGAACTTTGTCGAGGTGAAAAGTGCCCGCCTTTAGACCGGGAACGCGTTCCGCCAGATGACGCGCTGCGCGCAGCACGAGATTGTCGGCCTCTGCAGACAAAGTCGCAGCGCCCGGACCGGTCATGGTGAGTGCAAAATCACCGCCCTGCACAAAGGTCAGACGATCGGCGACGCCTGCAAAACAGACGAGACTTTCAAGATCGTGGAAACCGTCTTCGCGGCGACCACGGATCTGCAGCGTGAGATTGATCTTGGCGCGGGCGCGCTCAATGAGCAGGCCCTCAGCCGCCATTCTTCGCGCCTTCGGGGGCTGCATTGCCAGAGCCTGCGGTGGCGGGCTTGGGATCATCCGTCAGACCATGTTCGATCTTCTTCAAGATGCGCTCAAGATCTTCAGGCTCAGGGTTCAAATCGCGCGCATGGTTCCACTGGAAATAGGCTTCGAGCTTGCGACCCACGCGCCAATAGGCATCGCCCAGATGATCATTGATGACAGGATCACCAGGGCGCAGATCCACCGCGCGCTCCAATTCACGCACCGCCTCCTCATAACGACCAAGGCGATAGTGAACCCAACCCAGACTGTCGATGATGTAACCATCTTCCGGGCGCAGATCGACGGCGCGGCGCAGAAGCTTTTCGCCATCGGCGAGATTGATGCCCTGATCCACCCATGAATAGCCCAGATAGTTGAGCACCAAAGGTTGATCGGGGAAGAGCTCGAGCGCCTGTTTGAAATCAGCCTCGGCCTTTGGCCATTGCTTGGAGCGCTCATAGGCGATGCCACGGAAATAGAACAAGGTCCAATCGCCGCGCTTGGGTTCTGGCACTTGCGCAATCACGCGCGAATAAGTCTCAGCGGATTCTTTGTAGAGTTTGCGCGCACGCTGCACATTGCCAAGCGCTGAGAGTGCATCAATGTCGCGCGGCTGGCGGGCCACCAAAGCTTCCAGATGGCGCATCGCCTCTTCGCTGCGGCCCATGCCCTCAAGGATCATGCCCGTCTGCACTTCGGCGCTGCCATAGAGCGGGGATGTGTCGACGATGAGATCATAGGCATCGAGCGCGCGCTCATATTGCTTCACGCGCTCATAGATGTCGCCCAAGGTCACAACGGCGAGGCCGTGCTCGGGAGCGAGATAGAGCGCGAGGCGCAGATAGACCATGGCGACAAGCGCATCATTCTGCTGGCTGCCAATGAGGCCAAGGCCGAAGTAAACTTCAGCTGCACCGGCGAGCGGCGAGCGAATGAGCGGCTCCAATGTCTGCCCCTTGTCGAGACGCGACATGGCGTCGACGATCATCGGGTGACGGGGCAGCAGACGATCGAAAGCCTGATAGACGCGCTTGGCCTCATCGCGATCACCGCGACGCGAAAGCGCGCGCGCATAAGCGTCAACAACGCGCAGGCTTGTGTTGTCGATATCATAAGCGGCCTTGAGGCGCTTGAGCGCCTCGGCGCTCTGGCCGCTCATGTCGAGCATCAAGCCCGCATGAAAATGACGGAAGAGACTGAAGCGCTCGTCATTGAGACGCTCGAGAAGTTGCAGTCCGCCTTTGACGTCGCCTGCACCCACTTGCGCCCATGCGGTGACGACGAGCGCTGTAAGATCGCGTTGGCGACCACCACCAGCGCGCGACAATTCTTCTCGCGCTTGCGGCCATTGGCGCGCTTTGAGCGAGCGGGTGGCAAGCACCATCTGGGCGAGTGAGTTGCGCGGCTCGACGCGCGTGATGCGTGTCGCCAGATCAACCGCCTCACGCATGTCGCCGTTGGACAGCGAAGCCACGAAAGCGCGTTCGGTGAGTTCGCGGTTGCGCGGATCAAAGCGCAAAGATTCACGGAAATAAGTGGCAGCTGCGAGCGTGTCGCGCTCAGCGCCTGCAATCAAAGCTGCGAGATAATTGCCAGCGGGGCTCAGCCCCACTTCAAAAGGCGCGGTGGCGGCAGCGCGGCGCGTAGCAGGAGATTGAGCCTGAGTCTGGCCTTGCTGCGCTTGCGCAGGGCGCTGCTTTTGCGGCTGGGGTTGCTGCGCCTGCGCCCTGTTCTGTCCGAGGGCCGGGCTCAGCAAGATCCCCGCAAGGATCAGCGAGCGCAGGGCAAGGCGACGGGCTTCAGGCGACACGGCAACCGACTTTCTGGCAGAGCATCTATCCCGCAGGCGGGTTGCAGAATCGACGCAAGGAGTGCCGGACCGCCGCCCGGCATGGACCGAACATGGACGGTTTGCGGCCAGCGGGCAAGGCCCAACAGGGCCTCAGCCGTGTCAGCGCCAGAGCCTTAGCCCAGATCAATCATCCGCTGGACGCTGGCCCGCGCGCGCGCCGCCAGCACAGGGTCGATGACCACTTCGTCACGCATCGTGAGCAGGCTATCCAGGATCTTGGGCAGCGTGATCATTTTCATATGCGGACACAGATTGCAGGGCCGCACGAATTCGGTCACGCCCATGGTTTCGGTGGCAATATTGTCGGCCATGGAACATTCGGTCACGAGCAGAACCTTGGCCGGCTTTTCATTGCGCACGAAGTCGATCATCGCGGCGGTCGAGCCTGAGAAGTCCGACACTTCCACCACTTCGCGCGGGCATTCGGGATGGGCGATGATCTTGATGGAAGGATCATCCGCGCGATAGCGCAAAATCTCCTCCGCCGTGAAGCGCTCATGCACTTCGCAAGCGCCCTTCCATGCGATGATTTGCACTTTGGTCTGGGCCTGAACATTCTGCGCGAGATATTGATCGGGCAAGAAGATCACGCGATCAGAGCCAAGGCTCTCCACCACTTTGAGCGCATTGGACGAAGTGCAGCAAATATCAACCTCAGCCTTTACCTCGGCGGATGTGTTCACATAGGCCACCACCGGCACGCCGGGATAGGCCGCGCGCAGGGCGCGCACATCAGCCGCGGTGATGGATTCAGCAAGCGAGCAACCCGCCTTGCTGTCGGGGATGAGCACGGTCTTGTTCGGGCTCAAGATCTTCGACGTCTCGGCCATGAAATGGACGCCGCCCTGCACGATCACATCGGCGGTGGAGGAGGCCGCGAGCTTTGCGAGCTGCAGCGAATCGCCCACGACATCGGCCACACAATTGTAGATCTCGGGCGTCTGGTAATTATGCGCCAGGATGACGGCGTTGCGGACCTTCTTGAGGTCATTGATCGCCTTCACATAAGGAGCATGAAAGGGCCATTCGACCGGCGGCATGACCGCCTTCACCTTTTCATAGAGGTGAGCCGTTTCAGCCTCGACCTCAGGCGTCCAGCGCAGATCAGGACGCGGCAGGATCGGGAAGCGCGACACGGGCGCGCTGGTGGCCGGACGGTCAAGAACCAGATTGGCGGTGGTCATGGACGCAAACCTTATGCTCGAGCTGAGTATAAGCGGGGCCTAAGAAAACTCGCCAAGAGGCGAGACTGCTTATGCTCGTTACGAGCATTACCTAATACCGGATCATAGAAATGTCGAGTCCCTTTAAAGCTGGCCGGGACGGAGTTGATAAAAAACATGTGCTCCGATTTTGTCCCGCTTTTGCAAGTATTTAGCCCAGCGCGGCCGGACATAATCGGCATGGTAATGGGTTGAGCCACCCACATGGGCCATATAGACGCGCCCCTCCAGCACATCGCGGGCGATGCGGGTCGCCGTCTCCCAAGCCTCGTCATCATTCACCCGAAGGGCGTTGCCATCGCAGGCGAAAGAGAATTGGCAGGCATTGCGCTTGTGGCGGTTCTGATAGACGACACCGCAGATAGAGGCGGGATAGAGCCCACTCACCATGCGGTTGAGCACCACTTGCGCCACCGCAGCTTGGCCTGCCTCGGGCTCACCGCGTGCTTCAAAATAGATCGCATCGGCAAGGCAGCGCTCTTCTTGCGCGCGATGGGGCGTAATCAGGGCGATGAAATTGGGGCGCTCAGCAGGTGCGCGCGCGGCCACCACCGCTGGCAGAGAGACCGGCTGCAAGAAGGACGGCGTCACCGCCATTTGCACCGGCAACTCAAGCGGGGCTGGTGTGGTGGAGGCCAAAGCGATCGCGCGCGGCTGTGCAGGTGTCGCGCCATCAATCGCTTTGGGGGCGGCGCGCAGTGTCGCCAGCGAGCCGGTGATGGCGGGCGAGTTCAGTGCCTCGTCGGGCGCTGTCGCACCACCGCTGACAATCTCGCGCAGCGGCTCGTCTGCGGGCGGCTGCAGCGTCTCAAAGGCGAGATAGTCTGAACTGTTGAACAGCCATTGCGAGGCGCGCCAAGCTGCTGGCCCCTGCTCGCGCAAATGCGTGTCGAAGGTCGGGCGCAGACCCACGAAGGGATCAGCTTTACGGGTCGCATCCACCTGCGGGAAAAGTTTGGCGGCGCGCTTGAGGTCGGTGCGCGGCTCAAGCTCATCAGGCATAGCGGCCAGATCACTTTTCTCACCGATGTAAAGACCCGCAACTTGCACATGCGCCGTCCTGGCTTTGCGCTCATGTGCCTGCAGTTCTGGAATGAGAATGAGCGGCGCTGACGGTGGTCGTGCGATCACAGGCGCGAGTGAAGCTCCGATGGAGGCATCTTGCCCCGCATCAGCCGTGAAGGAGATCATAAGTCCCATGCCAAGGCACCAGGGAGCGACAACTCCTGCAGCCCAAGACAGACGCGACCGACTCATACGACACCACGCCCACTACGCCCCGCCAGCCAGCGGAAACCGGGCCTGACTGTGCGCCCTCATGCTTGAAGGCGCGTTACGGACAAAGTGCACAAGCTGTGTCAGATCGGGACAATCACGCGCCCAGTGCGGCGCGCAGCCCCAGATAGATGAGCGCGGCAGCGATCACGCCGATGAAGCGCACCTCAATCTGCAGCGGCTCAAGCCGCCCCTTGGAGGCCAGAGTCATCAGCGGCATATCCACAAGGAATGAGACGATGATGAGATACATCAAAGGCGGCACGGGACCGTCATGGATGACGCTCAGCTCAAGGCTCGCCAGCCCCAAGATCAATCCCGCCAGCACCATGACAGCGATATAGATGTTGCGTGCGCTAAGCATCACGCCGTGCTCGCAGCCGCCTTGCCAAGCGCTGCTTGCGCCGCTGCCAAGCGAGCAATCGGCACGCGGAAGGGCGAGCAGGAGACATAATCAAGGCCTGTCTTTTCGCAGAAGGCGATGGAGGCTGGATCGCCACCATGCTCGCCGCAAATTCCAAGCTTGATGTCAGAGCGAACCGCGCGGCCACGCTCTGCCGCAATCTTCACCAATTCGCCAACACCCTCTTGGTCGAGCGTCACGAAAGGATCAGCCGCAAGGATGCCCTTTTGCGTATAGGAGCCCAAGAAGGAGGCCGCATCATCGCGCGAAATGCCCAGAGTGGTTTGCGTGAGATCATTGGTCCCGAAGGAGAAGAACTCTGCCGTCTGTGCAATGTCACCCGCGCGCAGGGCCGCCCGCGGCAGCTCAATCATCGTGCCGATATGATAGGGAACTTTCACGCCCGTCTCAGCCGCGACGGCCTCAGCCATGGCAACGATGCGCGCCTTGATGATGTCGAGTTCAGCGCGCGTCATGACGAGCGGCACCATGATCTCGGCCGTCACCGGCGTGCCAGTTTTGCGCCCAGCCTCAACCGCGCCTTCGAAGATCGCGCGCGCCTGCATTTCGGCAACTTCCGGATAGCGGATGGCAATGCGCACACCACGGAAGCCGAGCATCGGATTGAACTCATGCAATTCAGCCGCGCGACGCTTCAACTTGTCAGCGCTGACGCCCATGGCGGTCGCGACCTCTGCAATCTCTGCATCCGTATGGGGCAAGAATTCATGTAGCGGGGGATCAAGCAGGCGGATCGTGACGGGCAGGCCCGACATGATCTCGAACAATTCGGCAAAATCCTTGCGCTGCATCGGCAGCAATTTGGCGAGCGCGTGACGGCGGCCAGCTTCATCGTCGGCCAGAATCATTTCGCGCACGGCGATGATGCGGTCGCCTTCAAAGAACATATGTTCGGTGCGGCACAGGCCAATGCCATCAGCGCCGAAGTTGCGGGCCACGCGCGCATCAGCAGGCGTCTCGGCATTGGTGCGCACCTTCATGCGGCGCACGCCATCAGCCCATTCCATGATCTTGGCAAAGTCGCCCGACAATTCGGGCTGCTGCATATCAACAGCGCCTTCGAGCACCTGTCCGGTCGAACCATCAATGGTGATGATATCGCCCTTCTTCAGCACTTTGCCACCGCTGGTCATGGTCTGCGCGGCATAATCAACGCGGATCGCGCCAGCACCCGACACGCAAGGCTTGCCCATGCCGCGCGCAACCACCGCCGCATGAGAGGTCATGCCGCCGCGCGTCGTCAAAATGCCTTCAGCCGCATGCATGCCGTGAATATCTTCAGGCGATGTTTCCACACGCACCAGAATGACCTTGCGGCCTGTTGCTTTGAGCTGTTCAGCCTCATCCGAGTTGAACACGATCTCACCGCAAGCAGCCCCCGGCGAGGCCGGCAGACCAGAGCCGATGATCTTGCGCTCAGCCTTGGGATCAATCGTGGGATGCAGCAATTGATCGAGCGAGGCAGGATCGACACGGGTGATCGCCTCTTGCTTGGTGATGAGACCCTCGGCTGCCATATCAACAGCGATACGCAAGGAGGCCTTGGCGGTGCGCTTGCCATTGCGGGTCTGCAGCATCCACAATTTGCCGCGCTCAACCGTGAATTCCATATCCTGCATGTCGCGATAGTGCTTTTCGAGCAGCTGCGTCGCGCGCATGAATTCTGCGAAACATTCGGGCAATGCCTTTTCCATCGACGGCTTGTCGGAATGGGCGGCGATGCGGGCCGCTTCGGTGATATTTTGCGGCGTGCGAATACCCGCAACCACATCCTCACCCTGCGCATTGATCAGGAACTCGCCATAAAGCTCATGCTCGCCGGTCGAGGGATTGCGCGTGAAGGCAACGCCCGTCGCAGAGGTCTCGCCCATATTGCCAAAGACCATGGCCTGCACATTGACGGCCGTGCCCCAGCTCTCTGGAATATCATTGAGCTTGCGATAGGTGATGGCGCGCTGGTTCATCCATGAACCAAAGACAGCGCCAATCGCGCCCCACAATTGCTCGCGCGGATCTTGCGGGAAGGGCTTGCCCTTATTGGTCTCAACACAGGCCTTGTAGCGTGTCACGACCTCGCGCCAATCGGTCGCATCAAGATCGGTATCCATCATATGGCCGTGCAGATCCTTATAGTCTTCGAGGATCTCTTCGAAATTATGATGGTCGAGATCGAGCACCACATTCGAATACATCTGGATGAAGCGGCGATAGCTGTCCCATGCAAAGCGCTCATCGCCCGAGGACTGGGCGAGCGCCAGCACCGTCTGGTCATTGAGACCAAGATTGAGCACCGTATCCATCATGCCGGGCATGGAGGCTCGCGCACCTGAGCGCACCGACACAAGGAGCGGATTGGAGGCATCGCCGAAGACATGGCCTGCGAGCTTGCCGATATGGTCGAGCGCGGCCTCAACCTGACCTGCGAGCTCGTCAGGATATTTGCGCCCATTCTCATAGAACCAGGTGCACAGATCCGTGGTGATGGTGAAGCCGGGGGGAACGGGCAAACCGAGGTTCGACATCTCGGCCAGATTGGCCCCTTTGCCGCCGAGCAAATTCTTCATCTCGCTGGCGCCCTCGGCCTTGCCGTCGCCGAAGGTGTAAACCCACTTGGCCATGATGGAACCTCTTCCAGCAGACGCACGGAAACGCCCCTCGGGCCCGTCAGCGTCGCAGACGCACCCTCCATGGCGCAAATCGGGCAAGGGATCAATAAGACGCATGACCATCCCAGCCGATATTCAGGTCAAATAGGCCGCAAATTGCTCAGGTCCAGACCCAATGGCAGAGCCAGCGGCTAGAGCGTGAAATATGGCAGCAGCTGCCCCATATGAATTGCGGCAGTGGCGCGGGGGGTGTAAGCCTGCGCCTCCGCCAAAGACACCCCAACGCCGGACCAAAGCTTTTGAGCAAGACCCCTCTTCTTGACCGCGTTCCAACGCCCAAAGAGCTGCGTGACCTGCCTGAGCGGGATTTGCGCCAGCTGGCGGATGAGCTGCGTCAGGAAACCATCGACGCTGTTTCCGTGACCGGCGGCCATTTGGGCGCGGGATTGGGCGTGGTCGAGCTGACAGTCGCCCTCCATTATGTCTTCAACACGCCTGATGATCGGCTGATCTGGGATGTTGGCCACCAAGCCTATCCCCACAAGATCCTCACCGGACGGCGTGAGCGCATCCGCACCCTGCGTCAGCCGGGCGGGCTTTCAGGCTTCACCAAGCGCTCCGAGAGCGAATATGACCCCTTTGGCACCGCCCATAGCTCCACCTCGATCTCGGCGGGGCTAGGCATGGCGGTCGCGCGCGACCTCAAACATGGCAACAACAATGTCGTGGCGATCATCGGCGATGGCGCCATGTCGGCGGGCATGGCCTATGAGGCGATGAACAATGCTGGCGCACGTCACTCGCGCCTCATCGTCATCCTCAACGATAATGATATGTCGATTGCACCGCCGGTGGGCGCGATGTCGGCTTATCTGGCGCGGCTTGTCTCTGGCCCGACCTATCGCTCCTTGCGCGAGACAGCCAAACAGCTCGCCCAACGTCTGCCGAAATTCTTTTATGACAAGGCCAAGCGCACCGAAGAATTTTCGCGCGGCTTTTGGACCGGCGGCACTTTGTTCGAGGAGCTGGGCTTTTATTATGTCGGCCCGATTGATGGTCACAATCTCGACCATCTCCTGCCCGTCTTGAAGAATGTGCGTGATATGGAAACAGGCCCCGTGCTGATCCATGTCGTGACGCAAAAGGGCAAGGGCTATGCGCCCGCCGAAGCCTCTGCCGACAAATATCACGGTGTGAACACATTCGATGTTGTCACCGGCACGCAGACCAAGCCCAAGGCCAATGCGCCCTCTTATACGCGCGTCTTTGCCGAGAGCCTCATCACCGAAGCCAAGCATGATGACACAATCGTGGCGATCACCGCCGCCATGCCCTCAGGCACGGGCCTTGATCTGTTTGGCAAGACTTTCCCTGAGCGCTGCTTTGATGTGGGCATTGCCGAGCAACATGCAGTGACCTTTGCAGCAGGCCTTGCGACCGAAGGCTACAAGCCCTTCTGCGCGCTCTATTCGACCTTCCTGCAGCGCGGTTATGACCAGCTCGTGCATGATGTTGCGATCCAGAATTTGCCGGTGCGCTTTGCCATCGACCGAGCGGGCCTTGTGGGCGCAGATGGCGCGACCCATGCAGGCTCGTTCGATGTCGCTTATCTCACCTGCCTTCCGAACATGGTTGTGATGGCCGCTGCTGATGAGGCAGAGCTGGTGCATATGGTCGCCACCGCTGCCGCCTATAACAATGGCCCCATCGCACTGCGCTATCCACGCGGCGAAGGTGTCGGCGTTGAGATGCCAGCGCGCGGCACAGTGCTGCCAATCGGCAAGGGGCGCGTCATGCGCGAGGGCCATGGCGTTGCGCTGATCTCGCTGGGTACACGCCTTGCCGAGACTTTGAAAGCCGCTGAAGAACTCGTCAGCCATGGCCTCAATGCAACTGTGATTGATGCGCGCTTTGCCAAGCCGCTTGATACTGAATTGCTGCGCAGGGCAGCGCTCAGCCATGAGCTGATCATCACGATTGAAGAAGGCTCGTCAGGCGGCTTTGGCGCTGCGGTGATGGCCTTCCTCAGCGAAGAAGGCTTGCTCGATACAGGCCGTTTGAAAATGCGCGCCATGACCCTGCCCGATGTTTTTCAGGATCAGGACCAGCCCGAGCGCATGTATGAACTCGCCGGACTTGATGCCAAGGGCATCACCCGCAAAGTGCTCGACACGCTGGGGCGCGATGCGAGCCTGCGCGGCAAGATCGCCTGAACGATGGCCCAACGCGCCGACCTTCTGCTTGTCGAGCGCGGCTTTTTCGAGAGCCGTGCGAAAGCGCGCGCGGCGATTGAAGCCGGGCTCGTCAAAGTCGATGGCATCGCTCTCAAGAAGCCCTCAGACAGCGTGCAGCCAGATGCGCAGATCGAGGCACAGGCCGCTCATCCTTGGGTCTCGCGCGCGGGACTAAAACTGGTTGGCGGGCTCGATGCTTTCGATGTTGCGCCCTCTGAGCGCATCTGCCTTGATGTTGGCTCTTCCACAGGTGGCTTCACGCAAGTGCTGCTTTCGCGCGGTGCGCAGCTCGTCTATGCGGTGGATGTGGGGCGCGATCAATTGCACCACTCTTTGCGAGGCGATGCGCGCGTTGTGGGGATGGAAGCCACCGATGCCCGCCAGCTCACCCGCGCTCTCATTCCGCAAGCCCCCTCGCTTGTTGTCTGCGATGCGAGTTTCATTTCGCTGAAACTCGTTCTGGTCGCTGCGCTCACACTTGCAGCGGATAAGGCTGATCTCATCGCGCTCATCAAGCCGCAGTTTGAGGCCGGCCCCGCGCGGGTCAAAAAAGGCATTGTGCGCGACGCCTTGGTGCATGATGAGGTGTGCGGTGACATCCGCGCCTTCATTCAATCGCAAGGCTGGAGCGTCCATGGTATCGTGCCCTCGCCCATTGAAGGGGGCGATGGTAATCGCGAATTTCTCCTGCACGCCACGAAAGGCGCATCATGAACCTGCGCCAGAAGCTCACCATTGAACGTATCGGCCAAAAAGGCGAAGGCGTCGCAAGAGGGCCTGCGGGCCAGCTCTTTGTGCCTTATGCACTGCCCGGCGAAGAGATCCTGGCTGAAGTCGATGGCGAGCGCGCGAGCTTGGTGGAGGTGCTCAAAGCCTCGCCCGACCGCATCCCCGCCTTCTGCCCGCAATTCACCATTTGCGGTGGCTGCGCCGTGCAAACTTGGGCACCCGGCGCCTACCAAGCATGGAAGCGCGATCTCGTCGTAAGCGCGCTGGATCATGCCAAGATCAAGACCGACATTCAGCCGCTGGTGGATGCGCATGGCGAGGGCCGTCGCCGCGTCACCTTTCACGCGCGCTTTGACCGGGATGCTTTGGGCCGCACGCAGACTGTGCTCGGCTTCATGCGCGCACGCAGTCACGAGATTATCCCGCTGGATGATTGCCCTGTTCTTGCGCCCTCACTCGCCCAAGCCCTGCCTGCCGCCCGCGCCATTGCGCAGGTGCTCAATCAATTGGGCAAGCCGCTCGACATTGTCGTGACCGCCAGCCTTGAGGGGCTCGATATTGATTTTCGCGGCACGGGCAAGCTCGGCTTTGAAATTCAGCAGCCGCTGGTTTTGCTGGCCGAGAAACTGGGTCTGGCGCGCCTGTCGAACCATGGCGAGACCGTCATTGAGCGACGCGCCCCCTTGATTGATATGGACGGCGCGAAAGTCGCCCCGCCTGCGGGTGCCTTTTTGCAGGCCACCGAGCTTGGTGAACAGACTCTGGCGCGGCTCGTCATGGCGGGCATCGGCAAAGCCAAGCGCGTGGTGGATCTTTTCTCGGGCGTGGGCACTTTCACTCTGCGTCTGGCGCGGGTGGCCGAGGTTCTGGCCGTCGAGCAGGAGGGCGCGGCCCTCAATGCGCTGGAGCGCGCTGCCCATCACACGCAGGGCCTGCGCACGGTCAATACCGAGCGCCGCGATCTCTTCCGCCGCCCGCTCCTGCCCATGGAGCTCAACAGCTTTGATGCGGTTGTCTTCGACCCACCCCGCGCAGGAGCCGAGCTGCAGGCTCGGGATCTGGCCGCCAGCACCGTGCCGGTGGTGATCGGCGTCTCCTGTAACCCCCAGACCTTCGCGCGCGATGCCAAAATCCTCATCGAGGGCGGCTATGTGCTCGAAACCGTCACCCCCGTGGACCAATTCCGCCACTCCGCCCATGTGGAAGTGGTGGGCCTGTTTCGCCGGGCCGCCGTAAAGCCCAAGCGCCGGGGTCGCCTGCTGGGCTGATCGGACCTGCCTGCAGCCCCGTATAGGCTTTGAATCGTGCAAATGCGGGGGTAAGCCTGCCTCCGCCTCTCGCCTGCCGCCCCTCTCTGCGATAAAGAAGCGCCATGACAACGACCCTTGCCCCCTCCCCCGCGCCTGCAAAGGCATCCGACCTCCACTCGCGTTTCGCTGCTTTGATCGGCGAGCGCTATGTGCTCACCAATGCCGATGACATGGCGCCCTTCCTCAAAGAGGAACGCGATCTGTGGCACGGCAAGGCGATCTGCGTGTTGCGCCCCGGCTCAACGGCGGAAGTCTCGGCGATCATGAAGCTATGTTACGAGACCGGCACATCAGTTGTGCCGCAAGGTGGCAACACTGGTCTTGTCGGCGGTCAGACGCCTGACACAACTGGCTCGCAGGTTGTTCTGTCGCTCGGCCGCATGGACAAGGTGCGCGAGATCGACACAGCCTCCAACACCGCCACGATCGAAGCAGGCCTCCAGCTCATTCGCGTGCAGGAAGTTGCCGATGGTGTGGATCGTTTGTTCCCGCTCTCGCTCGCCTCTGAAGGCTCCTGCACTTTGGGCGGCAATCTGGCGACCAATGCAGGCGGCACGCAGGTCATCACCTATGGCAATGCGCGCGACCTTGTGACGGGTCTTGAAGTGGTGCTGGCCGATGGCCGCATCATGTCGACCCTCTCCAAGCTCAAGAAAGACAATACGGGCTATGACCTGAAGCATCTCATCATGGGATCGGAAGGCACGCTCGGCATCATCACCGCTGCGGTGGTGAAACTGTTCCCCAAGCCCCGCGCGCGCGAGACGGCCATTGTCGGCCTGCAAGATCCGCATAAGGCAACCGCCTTCCTGACCATGGCGCAGGAAATGGCTGGCAGCGATGTGAAGACGTTCGAACTCATGCCGCGCATTGGCATGGACTTCGTGATGAAGCATGTCGCTGGCGCGCGCGAGCCGCTCAATGACAAGCACAAATGGTATGTGCTGATCGAGCTTGCCTCACAGCTCGACACAGGCCTGTCTGACACAATGCTCGCTCTGTTGGAGCGCGCGGCTGAAGGTGAATTGATCGAAGATGCGGCTGTGGCTGCCTCGCTCGACCAGCGCGCTTACTTCTGGAAGCTGCGCGAAATGCTGGCCGATGTGCCCAAGCTCGAGGGCGGCTCGATCAAGCACGACATTTGCGTGCCCGTGTCGAAGGTCGCTGACTTCCTCGATGAGGCTTTTGTTGTATGTGAGAAGATGGTGCCCGGCTCGCGCCTCGTGCCCTTCGGCCATCTGGGCGATGGCAACATCCACACCAATCTCAGCCAACCTGTGGGCGCTGACAAGCAGGCCTTCCTCGACCGCTGGGTTGAGGTGAATGAGGCCGTGCATGCCATCGTGCACAAATATAACGGCTCCATCTCTGCCGAACATGGCATTGGCGTGCTCAAGCGCGACCTTCTGCCGGGCGTGAAGGATCCGGTGGCGATGGAAGTCATGCGCTCGATCAAAAAGGCGCTCGACCCCAAGAATATCCTCAATCCGGGCAAGGTGCTCTAAGCACCTCGCCTCCACTTGTCTCAGGGGACAGCATGGAACCGTTCGATCTCTATTCGCCGGTGATCGACGAAAATCCATTCCCCTATTACGAGCGTCTGCGTGAAGAGTTTCCCTGCTATTGGAGCGAGAGCGCCAAACTGTGGATTCTCTCGCGCTATGACGACATCTCCCGCGCTGCGCAGGATTGGGAGACCTTCTCCTCCACACAGGGCAATCTCATTGATGAGATCCCCGGCCGCGCGGGCGCGACCCTTGGCACCACCGATCCGCCGCGCCATGACCGTCTGCGCGCGCTCTCCATGGCCGCTTTTTCGCGTAAAAGCCTTGCCAATCTGACCGAGCCTGCTTTGGCGATTGCCGATGCCTCTATCGACAAGATTTTGGCGCGCGGTGAGTTTGATTTCGTCGAGGATTTTTCGAGCCAGATCACGGTTGGTCTGCTGTTCCGCGCCATGGGCCTGCCGGTGATGGATCACGGCGAAATTCGCCGCAAGGTGATCCTCTCCGTCTCGACAGACAAGGCTGTGAAGGGGCGCAATCAAGAACAGCTCGATGCGTTCAAATTCCTGTCCGAATTCATCACCAGCGAAGTGACGAAGCGCCGCGCTGATCCCAAAGATGATCTCATCACAGCTCTGGCTGAGGCCGAGATTGATGGCGACCGGTTGAGCGAGCGCGAAGTGGTGATGACCTCCGCAACTTTTGTGATGGCGGGTGTGGAATCGCTCTCCAGCTTCATGAGCATGTTCGCGCTCAATCTGCATGACTTCCCCGATGCACGTCGCCGCATCGTGGCTGATCCCTCACTGATTACGGGGGCGATTGAAGAATCCTTGCGCTTCAACACCTCCGCACAGCGTTTCAAACGCGTTGTGGCCAAAGAGGTCGAGATTCACGGCCAGAATTTGAAAGTTGGCGATAAAGTTGTCTTTGCCTATGGCTCGGGCAATCGCGACTGGCGCAAATTCCGCAATCCCGACGTCTATGACATTGAGCGCAAACCGCAGGGCCATTTGGGCTTTGGTGCTGGCAAGCATTTTTGTCTTGGCAGCCAGATGGCACGATTGGTGACTGAGCAAACCATGCGGCGCTTTTTGGAGCGCGTGCCTGATTTCTATCTCAGCACACCCAAGGTCGCGTGGAATTCGTCGTCGAATTTCCGCAGCCCCGTCGCGCTGCCCATGGTGCTGACTTAAGCCTCATCCAAATAGATCGCCCTGCCCCATCGCCTTCTTCGCGCGTTGTTTACGCGGCGGGGCCGGTGCAGGGTCTGTCTCTGCATCAAGCGACTGCGGATCAATCGGCGTTTGAATCTCCGCATCATCATTGCCGACTTTGTTGACGCGCGTGGAAATGGGCCAGAGTTCGAGAATATCCTCATCGCAAGGACGCATCAGCGCGGCGGCCTCATCGACATCGTGATGCTCGCAATCAAGCCAGGTGTCGAAATCCTCCGGCTCGAGAATGACGGGCATGCGATCATGCACAGCGGCCATTGTGCCATTGGCATGGGTTGTGACAACGCAAGCCGTCTCCACCTCTTCCCCATTGGGGCCGGGCCATGTCTCCCACAGACCTGCAAAAGCCATGGGCGCCCCATCTTTGCGGCGGATCAGAAAAGGCTCGGAGGCTTTCTTCTCACGCCGACGCCATTCGTAAAAAGCATCAGCGATGAAGATGCAGCGACGACGCTTCATCGCATTTCGAAAGCTCGCCTTCTCCACCACCGTCTCGCTGCGCGCATTGATGACGAGCGGGTAGTCTTTGGGGTCTTTCACAAAGGCAGGCAAAAAGCCCCAGCGCATCAGAACGAAATGGCGCTGACGTTTGGCCGGATCATGCGAATCTTCCAGCCGCACCACCGGCACGGGCTGTGTCGGGGCGATATTGTAGCGGGGCGGGAAATTCGGCTGCTCCGCATAAGCGAAGAAAGCGCGGATCGCGTCCGGCGGCAGGGTGATGGCGATGCGTCCACACATGACCCGAAAGATAAGCGCTCAAAGGCCCATCTCAAAGGGCTCCCTTGACGCTTCAACAGGCGCGCGACACAAGACCTCATGGCCAAGTCCCGCACCACCCGCCTGTTGCAGGCGCCCGATGATCTTGCAGAAGCCGCCGCGCTTTTGCGAAGGGGCGGGCTTGTCGCCTTTCCGACCGAGACTGTCTATGGGCTTGGCGCAGATGCAACCCAAGGCACGGCGGTGGCGGGCATCTATGACGCCAAAGGCCGACCAAGCTTCAATCCCCTCATCGCACATGTGGCCGATCTTGCAGCCGCGCAGCGCGAGGGTCTGTTCAATGACAAGGCCCTGACTTTGGCGCGCGCTTTTTGGCCGGGGCCACTCACCTTGGTTGTGCCTGTTGCACCAAGCTGCAGCGTGTCATCGCTCGCACGCGCGGGGCTCGACAGTATCGGTTTGCGTGTCCCATCTCATCCCGTTGCGCTGGCTCTGCTGCGTAGCTTTGAACATCCCATCGCTGCGCCATCGGCCAATCGCTCGGGCCATGTCAGCCCAACTTTGGCGGCGCATGTATTGGCTGACTTGACGGGCCGGATAGATGCGGTGATTGAGGGTGGCGCGACCGAAGTCGGCGTTGAATCCACCATCATCTCCTGCCTTGATAATCGCCTGCGCCTGCTACGCCCCGGCGCTGTCACGCGCGCGCAAGTGGAGGCCCTACTCGGCGAGACCTTGCTGGATGCGGACGGCGATGCGCTGATTGCGCCCGGCATGATGCAGAGCCATTACGCACCCAATGCCTCCGTGCTGCTCAATGCTACACAGGGCGCGGCCTCTGCAGCCTTGCTCGATTTTGGTGGCCAGCTTGCCGCTGAGCCCTGCTTGATGCGGATTGATCTTTCGCCAAGCCGCGACCTCAGTGAAGCTGCTGCGCATCTCTTCGATGCTTTGCGCCAGCTCGACGCCGTGGGCGCGCAGCAGATCCGCGTTGCGCCCATCCCCTCAGAGGGTTTGGGCGAGGCGATCATGGACCGGCTCGCGCGCGCTGCCGCACCGCGCTAGCCAAGGCTTTGCTGTTCCGCGCATTTCTGCGATAGGGTCAGCAAAGCTCTGCTAGAGCTGGAACGGAGACCGAACAGTTGACGCAGCGTCAGCTGGGCTGTGGACAAGTCTGTGCGTAACTTTGGTTTCCCCAAGGGGAACAAGCAAGTGGTGAGCCCATGATCTCCGCTGTGATCATTGCCCAAGACCGTGGCCTGACGCCGGACCCCTCGGCCGAAGCGCTGGTGCGCACATTGGCGGCCCTTGTGCCGGCTGCCATCGAAGGGCTGATCCGCGATGTCACCCTCGCGGGGCTCAAGAGCCATGGGCAATTGTTCAATATCGCTGATCATGCGGGTTGCGAATTGGCACAGGCCGATGATTTGCAGGGCGTCATTGCAGCGGGGCTGAAGAGCGCGCGCAGTGATCTTGTGCTGCTGCTCTGCGCGGGCTTTGCGCCCAATGCTGGTTATGTCGATGAGATTGGCGACCGCTTTCAATCCGCGCAGATGACTTCAGCCTTACTGCTGCGCCGTGAGCCAGAAACATTCCTGACGCGCTTGCTGCCGCAATTCTCACCCGTGCGCGGTCTGGTTGCCAAACGCGGCGCCTTTACCAAAGCCACCAGCTTCGACCAAGCGCTGCGCTGTGTTGGCGGGGGCATCACTGCGCGTGTGCAATTGCGCCGCGTCGATTAGGCCTTGGCCTTGCCGCGCTTCAAATGCTCGTCAAGGCGCGGCATGATCTCAACGAAATTGCAGGGCCGATAACGATAGTCGAGTTGCTGGGCAAGAATACCATCCCACGCATCTTTGCAGGCACCGGGGGAGCCCGGCAGAACAAAGATGTAAGTTGCGCCCGCAACGCCAGCGGTCGCGCGCGACTGAATGGTGGACGTGCCGATCTTGTCATAGCTGATGCGATGAAAGACGGCCGAGAATCCATCCATATGTTTTTCGAACAAAGGCTCGATGGCTTCGGGCGTCACATCGCGGCCCGTAAAGCCTGTGCCGCCCGTCGTGATGATGGCATCAACATCGGGGCTGGCGATCCAGCTCTTCACCTTGGCGCGAATATTCTCAACATCATCGCTCACAATGGCACGATCAGCCAGATGATGGCCCGCTTTAGTCAGACGGTCCACAAGGGTTGAGCCTGATTTGTCGTCCTCAAACTGGCGCGTGTCAGACACTGTCAGCACAGCGATGCGCAGAGGAACGAAGGTCAGATTTTCATCAATGCCGGGCATGGATCACCTTCCAGACGCAGTGCTGTTGCTATTGGCGAATGTATTGCACGAATCCATCTGCCCTGATTTGAGACCACGCTGCAGCCACTGAACGCGCTGTGCGGAAGAGCCATGCGTGAAACTATCCGGCACAACCTGCCCGCGCGAGGCCCGCTGCAAGCGGTCATCACCAATCGCGGTCGCTGTTGCAATAGCGCGCTCCACATCGCCTTGTTCCAATACGCGCCATTTGCGATCCGCGTGATGCGCCCAGACGCCTGCGAAACAGTCAGCCATCAGCTCAACGCGCACGGACAGCGCATTGGCCTGCGCTTGTGACCCGGCTTGTTGCTGCGCGCGTTGCACACGCGGCAAAACGCCGATGAGATTTTCGATATGGTGGCCCATCTCATGCGAGATGACATAGGCATAAGCAAAATCACCCCCGCCACCAAAGCGGCGGCGCATATCGTCGAAGAAGGAGGTGTCGAGATAGATCTTGCTATCGAGCGGGCAATAGAAAGGCCCCATCGCCGATTGCGCGCGACCGCAAGCAGAGCCGGTCTGGCCTGAGAACATCACCAGCGGCGCAGGCTTGAAGCGTGTGCCTTTTTGCTGGGGCAGAATTTCGCTCCACACATCCTCATTCATCGCCACCATAGTCGCGACGAATTTGCCGGTCTGATCGGTGGGCGCTGTTTGCTGGCGCGGGGTCGGGCGCGCCTGTTCGCTATATTGGCTACGGCCGCTGGTCGCCATTTCCGCGCCGCTGATCAGCAGGCGCGGGTCGATGCCCAGCGCATAGCCCAAAATGCCCAGAACAATGATGGTGCCAATGCCAAGCCCGCCACCACCGATGGGTAGGCCAAAACCACCGCCACCGCCCTCATCGCCACGGCGGTCTTCAATATTCTCCGACTGGCGGAAATCGTCCCATCTCATCGGCAAAGCTCCTGACACTGCCTATGTAGCAACGCCTGAGCGGGAAATGTAGGGGCAGAGACTCAGTTCGCTTGGTCAAGCAGGCGACGAATCTGGCGCAGGTCAGCCCAGACATGGCGCTTGGCCGCCGGGTTGCGCAGCAAATAGGTCGGCGGCAACGTGGGCATGGCGGGAATGGTCGCCCCCGAGGCCAAAGTGTAATCGCGCAACTGGCCGCGCAGGCGCAAAATACCATCTTTCAGATTCAGCAAAGCAGAACCCAGACAGACAATGACTTGCGGCTTCACCAGCTCAATATGGCGGGCGATGAAGGGCTGGCACATAGCGATTTCATTGGGCGAAAGCGGGCGATTGCCCGGCGGACGCCATGGCACGACATGGGCCATATAGACGTTGGAGCGATCGAGCCCGATGGATTTGAGCATCCGCCCCAGAAGCTGGCCAGCGGGCCCGACAAAGGGCAGACCCTCGCGGTCCTCATCAGCGCCCGGCGCATCGCCAATCAACATGATGCGGGACGCCGGGTCGCCCTCCCCAAAGACGAGGCTGGTGGCATTGTGCTTGAGGGCGCAGCCCTCGAAAGCCTCCATAGCGGCCCGCAGGGCCTCAAGACTGGTGGCGGCCTGTGCCGCCTCGCGGGCGGCCTGTGTGGCAGCCTCCTGGGAGAGGGCTGCCGGATCAGGCAAACGGGTCAAAGTGGCTGAGGCGCGCATGGGCTCGCCGCGCGGGGCCAAGCGGCTTGGCTCGCGAGAACCTGCATTTTCAGCGCCAGCCCCGCCTCTTGGGGCCTCCACAGCGCAATCGGCAAAGCGATTGCGGGGTTCTGCCTCAATGGCGAGATCCACGCCCATATCGGCATACCACCGCAGCAGGGAGGCAAGCTCCGCTGGGTCGAAATCGCGTTCTGGGCCAAGGGTCGAGGTCATGGGACCATTCTAGACGGTGGGCAGGCTGAGCGCGAGGCCCCATCAACCCTTGGTCACAGGGCCTTCACAGGCTATGAGGACGCAAAAGCCAGCATGAGCTGGCGTCTGGAGCACTGAACATGGCTGACGCGGCCCTCGACCTGCCCGCACGCGAGAGCATGGACTTTGATGTGGTGATTGTTGGTGCAGGCCCCGCCGGGCTTGCCGCTGCCATTCGTCTCAAACAGATCAATGAAGAGCTGTCGGTCGTGGTGGTCGAGAAGGGCTCTGAAGTTGGCGCGCATATTTTGTCGGGCGCGGTGATCGATCCTGTCGGCCTTGATCGCTTGCTGCCTGACTGGCGCACAGATGAGGCGCGCCCTCTCAAAACCGAAGTCACGCAAGATCAGTTTTATCTGCTCGGCCATTCAGGTGCGCTGCGCCTGCCCAATATGCTGATGCCGAAGCTGATGAACAATCACGGCAACTTTGTCGGCTCGCTCGGCAATGTCGCGCGCTATCTGGCCGCCCGCGCCGAAGCGCTGGGTGTGGAAATTTACCCCGGCTTTGCTGCCGCAGAAATTCTCTATGGCGAGCGCGGCGAGGTTGTTGGTATTGCCACGGGCGATATGGGTGTGGGCCGCGAGGGCCAACCCAAAGACTCTTTCACGCGCGGCATGGAGCTGCGTGGCAAATATACGCTCTTTGCCGAAGGCGCGCGCGGTTCGCTCACCAAAGAGCTGATTGCCAAATATCGCCTCGACAAAGATTGCGAGCCGCAAAAATATGGCATTGGCCTGAAAGAACTTTGGCAGCTCGACCCCGCACGTCATCGTCCCGGCCTTGTGCAACATTCCTTTGGCTGGCCTTTGGATTCGCGCACGGGCGGCGGCTCCTTCCTCTATCATCTGGAAGATGGTCAGGCTGTGGTCGGCTTCGTCGTCCATCTCAATTACGAAAATCCCACGCTCTCGCCTTTCGATGA
This sequence comes from Beijerinckiaceae bacterium, assembly GCA_947454485.1. GTDB lineage: Bacteria > Pseudomonadota > Alphaproteobacteria > Rhizobiales > Beijerinckiaceae > Terripilifer. Next base: position 564,829 of record CANGJJ010000001.1, on the reverse strand, counting down.
GTTCCAGCGCTTCAAGACGCATCCGCTGGTGGCTGCGACACTCGAAGGCGGCAAGCGCCTGTCCTATGGCGCGCGCGCGATCACCGAAGGCGGCTGGCAATCTGTACCCAAACTCACTTTTGCCGGCGGAGCCTTGATTGGTTGTGCGGCTGGCTTTGTGAATGTGCCGCGCATCAAAGGTTCGCATAACGCCATTCTGTCTGGCATGGAGGCCGCAGAGGCTGCCGCGCTCGCTTTGATCAAGGGCCGCGCGCATGACGAGCTTGGCGCCTATGAGACCCAGTGGCGCAAGGGACCGATTGGCAAAGATCTCTTCACCGTGCGCAATGTGAAGCCGCTATGGTCCAAATTCGGCACTTATCTTGGCATAGCGCTGGGCGGTCTTGATATGTGGACCAATGCGCTGTTCGGCGCCTCGCTCTTTGGCACGATGAAACATGGCAAGCCTGACCATGCCTGCCTGAAGCCATTGTCGCAGGTAAAGCCGATCACCTATCCCAAGCCAGACGGCAAACTCTCTTTCGACAAATTGTCCTCGGTGTTCATCTCCAACACCAATCATGAAGAAGACCAGCCTGTGCATCTGCGCCTCAAAAATGCAGATGTGCCAATCAATGAGAATCTGCCGCTCTATGGTGAGCCCGCACGGCTCTATTGCCCGGCTGGTGTCTATGAGGTGGTCTATGAGGATGAGGCGACCCACGCCAATCCGCGTTTCGTCATCAATGCGCAAAACTGCGTCCACTGCAAAACCTGCGACATCAAGGATCCTGCCCAAAATATCGTCTGGACGGTGCCTGAAGGCGGCGGCGGGCCTAATTATCCCAATATGTGAGCTGGGAGTGGCTCGCCATTGAAAGACGCAATCAACAAGGGCCCCCAACGGGGCCCTTTCACCTTTGCGTGATGGGCGGGCTGCGCTAGAACCAAGGCACCAGACCAGAGGGCCGCATGTCAGTTCAAGAGACCGCCACCAAAGCCAAGACGCTCGCCAAGCGCTTGCCTCCCGAAATCATCATCATGGTGGGGTGCCTGATCGGCGTGCTCACATTCGGTCCGCGCTCGGCGGTAGGCATCTTCCAGCTGCCCGTTTTGCAGGAATGGGGCTGGGGCAGTGACATCTTCTCCTTCGCTATGGCCGCGCAATATCTCGTCTGGGGTGCGGGCCAGCCTTTCGCGGGCGCCTTGGCAGATCGCTACGGTTCAGCGCGCGTTCTGACGGGCGGCTGCCTGCTCTATGGCACGGGCCTTATCTTGATGGCCTGGTCCTCGACGCCTGCAACCTTCACGCTCACAGCGGGCGTCTTGATGGGCTTGGGTCTGTCGGGCTGCTCCTTCAATCTCGTCATCGGCGCTTTGATGAAATTGGTGCCGGAGAATATGCGCACCCTCGCCTTCGGCCTGGGCACAGCAGCGGGCTCTTTCGGCCAGTTTCTCTTTGCGCCTGTCTCGGGCGGCATGGTGACGTCTTTCGGCTGGCAGTTCACCACCATCGCTTTTGGCATTCTGATGTTCTGCGTTGTGCCGCTGTCGCAATTTGTGGCGAGCGCGCCGCTCGACAATTCGGTTGGCGCTGGCGGTGTGAAGCCGCAGAGCTTCCGCGAAGCGCTCAAAGAGGCCTTCAATCACCGCTCTTACAATTTGTTGGTGATCGGCTTCTTCACCTGCGGCTTTCAGCTCGCCTTCATCACGGTGCATTTCCAGAAATATATCGTGGAAGCTGGCATTGCGCCTGAGGTTGGCTATTGGGCCTATGCGCTGGTTGGCATCTTCAATATCTTGGGCTCCATCGCGTCGGGCTATTATTCGGGCCGCGTGCCAAAGCGCTATGTACTGTCCTTCATCTATTTCTCGCGCGCTCTTGTAACCGTCGCTTTCATCATGATGCCGCCGACCGTGCTCTCAACCTTCTTGTTCGGTGCTCTGTCAGGCTTCCTCTGGCTGTCGACTGTGCCGCCGACCTCGGCCCTCATCGGCGTGATGTTTGGCACGCGCTATTTCTCGATGCTCTATGGCTTCGCCTTCTTCTCCCATCAGGTCGGCGGCTTTATCGCGCTGATGCTGTCGGGCTGGCTGCGTGAAGCGACGGGCTCCTATATGGCCATGTGGCTGCTCTCCATCGGCTTTGGCATCTTCTCGGGTCTCGTCAATCTGCCGATCATCGAGAAGCCCGTGCCGCGCAAGGACGAAGCACCCGCTGCTGCTTAACACTCAAGGATGACTCCCATGGGCATGTTCAAAGCCATCCGCATCGACAAGACTGAAAGTGGCACCAGCGCTGCTCTCAGTGATTTTGATGACGCAGAGTTGATGGATGGCGATGTGACCGTGCGCGTCACCCATTCCACCGTGAATTACAAAGACGGCCTTGCCATCACCGGCAAGTCGCCGGTCGTGCGCCGCTTTCCGATGATTGCGGGTGTTGATTTTGCCGGCGTGGTTGAGAGCTCGACCAATCCGTCTTTCAAAGCTGGCGATGAGGTTGTGCTCAATGGCTGGGGCCTTGGCGAAACGCATCTGGGCGCTTGGGCGCAAAAGGCACGCGTCAAAGGCGAATGGCTGGTGCCTTTGCCCAAAGGCATGAGCCGCGCTGAAGCGATGGCCATTGGCACAGCTGGCTACACAGCCATGCTCTGCGTCATGGCGCTTGAGCAATATGGTCTCACCCCTGCCTCCGGTCCTGCAATTGTCACTGGCGCTGCGGGTGGTGTGGGCTCGGTCGCTGTCTCGCTTCTGGCCAAGGCGGGCTGGCATGTGATTGCCTCAACGGGCCGCCCGCAAGAAGCCGATTGGCTGAAGGCTTTGGGCGCGGCAGAGATCGTCGACCGCGCCGAACTCTCAAACCCCGGCCGCCCCTTGGGCAAAGAGCGCTGGGCTGCAGGCATTGATAGTGTTGGCTCGCATACGCTGGCCAATCTTCTTGCACAAACACGCTATAGCGGCGCGATTGCAGCTTGCGGCTTGGCGCAGGGCATGGATTTGCCTGCCAGTGTTGCGCCCTTCATTCTGCGCGGCGTTGCGCTGCTGGGCGTTGACAGCGTCATGTGTCCGCTGGCGCGTCGCAAGATCGCTTGGGAGCGCCTTGCGCGCGACATGGACAAAGCAAAGCTTGCAAGCCTGACCACAACCATCCCGCTCACGCAGGCAATCGACACAGCCAAGCTCATTGTTGAAGGCAAGGTGCGCGGGCGCACGGTGGTTGAGATCGCCTGACAGTCAGAGACTGTGGCTCACCTTGCGGCGTTTTCACCGCAAGGGGCCCAAGTTGCTACCCAAGCTTGCCTGACCACACAATTTCCAAACCCATAACAATGAGCGCGGATAGCTGCATCTGACAGGTGATCTAGGCCAGCTTTATCTCATGACAACTTCTCCCTTGCTTGAAGGCGCATGCCAGTAAGATACTGGCGTAAATCTTGGCCTGGGGGAGATTGCCCAATGATGAACCGCCGCCTGTTCAGCGCATCGCTCGCATCGGGTCTCTTGCTGCCTCATCTCGCCCATGCGCAAGCTAGCTGGCCGCAGGGCCGCAATATTAAACTCATTGTTCCCTTTGCGCCCGGCGGAGCGACCGACATCATCGCGCGCATCGTTGCTGACAAATTGGCACAAATGTGGAGCTGCAACATTGTCGTTGATAATCGCGGCGGTGCAGGCGCCAATATCGGGCAAGAAGCTGCAGCGCGCGCTGAGCCCAATGGCGAGACCTTTTTGCTCGCCTCCGTTGGCATGGCAACCAATCCGGCGCTTTACGGCAAGCTCAATTACGATCCGATCAATGATCTGGCACCCGTATCGCTTGTCGCCATGGTGCCGAATATGCTCATCGCGGGCAAACATCTGCCGGTCAATAATGTCGCCGAGCTTGTGGCCTATGGCAAAGCCAATCCCGGCAAGCTCACCTTCGCCTCATCAGGCGTTGGCACATCCATCCATCTGTCAGGCGAATTGTTCAAGAAGCTGACGGGCGTGCAGATGACGCATGTGCCCTATCGCGGCAGCTCGCCTGCGATTCAAGACATTATGGGTGGACGCGTCGACATTATGTTCGACAATATCACGTCGTCCTTGCAGCAAGTGCGCGGCGGCACATTGAAGGGCCTCGCCATCACCACCGCCAAGCGCTCTCCTTTTGCGCCCGAACTGCCGCCCGTCAATGACACAGTGCCAGGCTTTGATGTCTCCTCTTGGTTTGCGCTCTTTGCCCCCGCCAAGACGCCCGCTGCCATGATCGAGAAAATGGCGGCTGACACCAAGATCGCACTGGCCGATGCAGGCGTGAAATCAAAACTCGATGCACTGGCTGCCGAATCTGTTGGCTCGACACCCAAAGAACTGGGTGACTTTGTCGCGCGCGAGACCGACATTTGGGGCAAGCTGATCCGTGAGCAAAAAATCGCTGCTGAATAGGCGGGCCGCTAGTGCGGCCAACCAAGCCGCGCAAAAGCATAGCCGCATAAAGCTGCGATCACGATCAGGGCCAGCATCACCAGCACAGAGCCGCGATTACCCGAGGCACGCTGCAAAGCGCTGCTTCGTTGCTCTGCCATTGCAAAGGGGCCGCGCATATCACTTGAGAGCGAGACATCAGGCCCGCGCCCCTCAAGGGTCGCTTGAGCCAGATGGCGGTAGGTTGAGAGCCTGCGCGCCGTGCTCTCTCCCAATATATAGGCGGCGGCTTCGCCTTCGGTTGGCTCGCGCCCCTTCATGCGATTGAAGGTCTGCAGCCAGTCATATTTGTTTTGCTTGTAGATCGAATAAGCGACGAGACCGACAATGTCGGTGTCAGCCGTCACAAGCTTCTCGAACACGTCATTGCGATCAACATCTGCGCAAGACACGCCTGTCACATTGTCACTGACGTCAGCTTCACTGCTCGGATCATCCATGAGACTGGCTCCCACTGCACAGACCGAAACAATTCTAATAACGCCAGCCCCATCTTTCTTTGCGCTCCCTCAAATAGCTCCGGTTTTGACAAAGCAAGGCCCTTGCGTGCAATTTCCGCTCTCTGCTGGAACCGCACACAATGTCCAAACCGCATTTCAGGCATGAGAGAGCCCATGCTGCTGCAGGCCGCTGGCCCGTAGCCGGCATTGATGAGGCGGGTCGCGGCCCGCTGGCGGGTCCTGTAACAGCCGCGGCCGTTATTCTCGACCCCAAGAAACTGCCCAAAGGCCTCGACGATTCCAAGAAGCTGAGTGCAGCCAAGCGCGATCAATTATTCGATCTCATATGCGCGCGCGCACTCGCCATCGGCGTGGGCTTAGCCAGCGCGCAGGAGATCGATGCGATCAATATTCGCAATGCGACTTTTCTGGCCATGACCCGCGCACTTCATGCGCTGGCGCTACAGCCGGTGCATGTGCTGATTGATGGCAATGCGAGCCCGCGCAATCTGCCCTGCCCGGCTGAGACCATCATCAAAGGTGATGCGATCAGCCTGTCGATTGCCGCCGCCTCCATCATCGCCAAAGTGACGCGCGATCGGTTGATGGAGCAGATGCATCTTGCCCATCCTGATTATGGCTTTGCCGATCATATGGGTTATTCGACACCAGCCCATATGGCAGCGCTGAAAATCCACGGGCCTTGCATCCTCCACCGCCGCAGTTTTGCGCCTGTGCGGGCGCAACTTGGCGTCGACCTGCCGTTGATGGAAGTTCTTTCCAACCGGTAAACATCGGCAAGATTTAAAGAATTTGGCAACACTCTGTCCGAAAAAGGGACACAGGAAAGTTGCAGGCTTAAACCCGCATTCATTCGGCAACCGCATAGTGACCCGGTTCGTTGCGTAACCGGTGTTGTTTCATGCGTATCGCCCACGCCGGGGTAACCGGCCCGAAGTCCCGGAATCAAGTCTCGCGTACCGTGATGACGGCCCGGCTCCCTGCCGTGGCGCGTATCCCCATGGATGAAATTCTCATCGGGGATTGCATCGAGGAATTGCGCAAACTTCCCGATGCCAGCGTTGATCTGGTCTTTGCAGATCCGCCCTATAATCTTCAGCTGGAAGGCGCACTCGCGCGTCCTGATCAAAGCGTTGTCGATGCGGTCGATGATGATTGGGACAAATTCGCCAGCTTTGCTGATTACGACAGTTTCACCCGCGCCTGGCTGAGTGAAGTGCGCCGCATCATGAAGAAAGATGCGACGATCTTCGTCATCGGCTCCTATCACAATATCTTCCGCGTCGGCACGATCCTGCAGGATCTGGGCTTCTGGATCTTGAATGACATTGTGTGGCGCAAAGCCAATCCGATGCCCAATTTCCGTGGCCGTCGTTTCACCAATGCGCATGAGACCATGATCTGGGCCTCGCGCAGTGCTGAGGCCAAGAGCTATACGTTCAATTATGATGCGCTGAAGGCTGGCAATGAAGATTGTCAGGTGCGCTCTGATTGGTACATGCCGATCTGCACGGGCGGCGAGCGTCTGAAGGACGACAAGGGTCGCAAGACCCATCCGACGCAAAAGCCCGAGGCGCTTCTCGCCCGCGTGCTTTTGTCCGCCTCCAATCCCAATGATCTCGTGCTCGATCCTTTCTTTGGCTCTGGCACGACGGGTGCTGTGGCACGTCGCTTGGGTCGCAAATTCATCGGGATTGAGCGGGATACGACCTATGCCGCGGCTGCACGTGCGCGCATCGACGCGGTCGAGCCTTTGCCGATGGAAGCTATTGCAGCTGCGCCCAGCAAGCGCGCGGAACCGCGTGTTGCTTTTGCCAGCGTCGTCGAGACCGGCCTCATCAAGCCTGGCACAGTGCTGATGGACGAGAAGCGCCGCTACAAGGCCATTGTGCGCGCTGATGGTGCGCTGACACTGGGCCCTGCCGTTGGCTCGATCCACAAAATCGGCGCCTTGGCGCAGGGCCTGCCCGCTTGCAATGGCTGGACCTTCTGGCACTTCGAACAGCGCGGCAAGCTAGAGCCGATTGATGCAATGCGCAGCACGATCCGCGCCAGCATGAAAGAAGCAGCCGAATAGGCTGCTTCTACTTTTTACGGCCACTGAATCTGCAAGAATGTCACCACGCTTTGCGGCAGTGGCAGAACATTTGTCACTTGTTCAGTGGTGAACGTCAGCAGCAGCGCGCCCACAAGGGCGATGATGGTCGAGATCCAGACCTTGCTGCTAAAGACCTCATGTTCGCGGTTGATCAGCCAGCCGAAGAAAAAGCGCAGCAAGAGCGACAAACGCTGGATGGGCTGCACCACCGAGACCGGGGCAATCGACAAAGCCATATAGCGGAACATCTGCGAGGCCATGACGGTCACGCCGCTGATGACGAACCACAGCGTCGCCTTGCTATCGACTTTGCGCACATGGCTGATTTGACCGGGCAAGAGCATCAACACCGCAACCACCGCTGTCGCCGCCAGATAAGACACAAGCCCGCCAGCCAGAGCCGCACCGGGATCCGTGTCACGCAAAGCAAGACGCACGAAGATCGGGCTGACGCCATAGCCTGTGCCTGAGAGGAAGGCGAAGAGATAGCCCTCGACATATTTGGGCTGGAAGCCGCCTTTGGCCGCAATCGCATCTTGATGGGCCTTGGCCTTTTTCAAATCGCCAATCATCGTGACAAAGGGGCCGCACAGAACAAGCACGATGCCGAGCACGCGCATCGGCGTCATCTTTTCACCCAGCACCATGACGGCAAGAGCAAGCGTGAAGAGAATGTCCGATTGCGAGGCCGCGCCCATCAAATTCGCGCCAATGGCTTTGGCCGCGCGATAGTTGCAATAGCGGCCCCAGACGAAATGGATGATGCCTGCGCAGCTCAGCCAGAAGATCGATTCATGGGAGAGATTGAGCAGAGCCGTGAGCTGGCCGAAGCCAAGAACCAGAATGAGAAAGAGCGGCACGCCCATGGGCACGGTGATGGCCAGCGCCTGCACGACAGTGCCGCTGATTACGCCCCGGCGGCTCGTCGCATTGTTGAGCGCAAAAGTAATGGCCGCCATCAGCGACAGAAAAGCTCCAAGCACCTGTCATCCCCCGGGGCTCACGGCCCTTATGTTGCGCCTCTGGCTTTACTCGAATTCAACCTCGATGTCGCGGCGGGCACATTCTTCTTCGACGATTTCCAACAGGCGTTGCAAGTCCTTGAGCTCGATCTCACTGCCATCAGACCATTCTGTGAGACTATCAATCTGTGCGACCAAGACCTGATCGCCATCCTCATCCTCGCCTTCATGGACGGGGATGGTGACGAGATGACCGCCAAAGCCGACACGGATCGCCTCCGCATCCAGATCAAAGACAATGTTGCGCGGCGCTTTTGCCATGGCCATCTCCTCGATTATCGGCGCTTGCGGGACTTAGTCGCGGGCTTGCTCTTGGCTGCCCGCGCATGGGCGACGACCTTGCGCATCAAACTGGGCAGGGCCTCACCATCAAGCTCATCGCCTGCCACAAAGCGCATGCCCTCTGGCGCGCGCATGCGGCTGGGAACCTGCGCGACAAAAACGCCAAGGCGCAACGAAAAATGCGTGAAAACATGTTCCACATCGCCCATCAGGCGCGTGAACTCAGCCTTCAAAGGCGCATGGGATGCGCAGGTTTCGATATCAAAATCATCAAGCCATGGCGTACCGGGAATTTCCGTCATGCCGCCCAGCAAGCCTTTGGGTGCGCGCGTGCGCACCAGCACCGCGCCATCAGCGCGCTCAACGAAAAAGACGGCGCCTTGACGCGCGGGCCTTGCGGCTTTGGGCGCGCGCACAGGAAAGCGCTCTGCATCTTGTGCAGCTGCGGCCTTACAGGCGCCAAAGAAGGGGCAGAGTGAACAGGTCGGGCGACGCGGCGAACAGAGCGTTGCGCCCAAATCCATCAAGGCTTGCGCAAAATCGCCTGAGCGCTCCGCAGGCCAGAGTTTGGCGGCCGCCTCTTTGATCGCAGGCTTTGCCTTGGGCATAGGCTCTTCGATCATCACCAGACGCGCCACAACGCGCTCCACATTGCCATCCACGACAACGGCGTGACGACCAAAAGCGATAGCTGCAATGGCGGCGGCTGTATAAGGGCCAATGCCCGGCAGAGCGCGCAGACCTTCTTCTGTATCAGGAAAGCGCCCCGCATAATCGCGCGCTACCATCTGCGCGCAAGCATGGAGGTTGCGCGCGCGCGAATAATAACCAAGGCCCGCCCAAGCCTTCATCACATCATCACTTGAAGCTGCGGCGAGATTTTCCACACGCGGCCACAGGCTGAGAAACTTCTCATAATAAGGCTTCACCGCAGGGACGGTTGTTTGCTGCAGCATGATCTCGCTGAGCCAGACCGCATAGGGGTCTGAGCGCCGGCCCTTAGGCGCGCGCCAGGGCAACGCCCGGCGGTGCCGGTCGTACCAGTCGAGCAGGGCTTGCGGATCGGGCTTTTTCAGCTTCGCCATGGCCCCCTGTTAGACACTCTTCGTAAGGCTGGGAAGCATGCTAGAAAGAGCCATGGCCAATCCACCCGCCAAAGCCCGCCGCAATGCGCCCAAGCCCCTCGCCGATCTGATCGGGGGGGCGATTGACCCTTTGCTGGCCAAACAGGGGTTCGGCGAAAGCGACATCATCATGAGCTGGGATGATATTGCCGGCGAGCGCCTCGCCGCCGTCACCCAACCCCTTAAACTGCAATGGCCCCATCATGGGCCCAAACGCTCGCCTGAGGCGGCGATGGAACCAGCGACCCTCGTTTTGCGGGTTGAGGGGGCCTTCGCCATTGAGGTCCAGCATCTGTCGGATCTTTTGTGCCAGCGCATCAATGCGCGGCTGGGCTGGCGCTGCGTGGGGCGAATCGCCCTGCGCCAAGGGCCGGTTGAGCGCCGCGCCCCCAAAAAGCGCATCAGCCCGCCGACCAAAGAGGTGGTGGACCAAGCACGTAGCCTCTCCCAAGGCATCGAGGATGAGGCTCTGCGCGAGGCGCTGACACGGCTTGGCGCGCGCGTTCTGACACAAACTCCGCAAAAATAATGGGGCTGCGCTTGCCGGGCCTGCCTCTTCTTGCCACATTCCACCGCAACAAAGGCGTTGCGCCATTGGCCGACTGACAAGGACTGACCTGATGATGAAGAGCCTGACCACCCGCCGCGCGTTTCTCGAACTCGCCGCCCTTGCCGGTGTGGCAGGCTCCAGCGTCAGCCCGGCCGCCGCGCAGACTGTCTCTTTGAAAGATCTGCTCGCTGAACAGGCCCTGCCGGATGTGTGGGAAGGGGCTGACAATGCGCCCGTGACCATCATCGAATATGCCTCGATGACCTGCGGCCACTGCGCGCATTTCCATGAGACGACCTATCCAATTCTGAAATCGAAATATATCGACACCGGCAAGGTGCGTTTCACCTTGCGCGAATTTCCGCTGAACCCGCCTGCGGTGGCGGGCTTCATGCTGGCGCGTTGTGCCGGTGACAAGCGCGGCGCGATGATTGGCCTGCTCTTCTCGCAGCTGAACAACTGGGCGGCGGATAACAATATCGTGCAGAATCTCTCCAAGCTCGTGCGCCAGACCGGGATGAGCGAAGAGAAGTTCAATGCCTGCCTTGCCGACCGCGACCTCTATGCCAAAGTCACGCAAGTCTATGACAATGCGGCCAAGAAATATGGGGTGAATGCCACCCCCACCTTCTTCATCAATGGCGAGCGGATCTCAGGGGCCATGAGCCCTGAGGAACTCGACAAGAAGCTGGCCCCGCTGCTGAAGAGCTGAACCTCCCAGAAACTCCGGGAAAACTGCGGTTTCGCACAGGAAAATCTCCCCCTGAGCTTGCGCCACTGCCCAGCACGGCGCGAGATGGGGTTTGAAATGGCGGCCTCCAGCTGGAAGCCGTTCGTGCAGATTTTAGCGTGCGGGATCGACCCATGAAATTTGACCGGCTGCGCATCGTCGGTTTCAAGAGCTTCTGCGAGCCTACCGAATTCATCATTGAATCGGGGCTGACGGGCATCGTCGGTCCTAACGGTTGCGGCAAGTCGAATCTCGTTGAAGCCCTGCGTTGGGTGATGGGCGAGAACTCCTACAAGAGCATGCGCGCATCCGGCATGGATGACGTGATCTTCTCGGGGTCTGGCAATCGTCCAGCACGCAACATGGCTGAAGTTGGCCTCGTGCTCGACAATTCGACGCGCACGGCGCCTGCTGCTTTCAATGATGCTGATCTTTTGGAAGTCACGCGCCGCATTGAGCGCGAATCTGGCTCGACCTATCGCGTCAATGGCAAGGAAGTGCGCGCCCGCGATGTGCAGCTGCTCTTTGCCGATGCCTCGACCGGTGCGCGCTCACCCGCGCTTGTGCGTCAGGGCCAGATTGGCGAGCTGATCTCTGCCAAGCCGCAACAGCGCCGCCGCATTCTGGAAGAGGCCGCTGGTATTGCAGGCTTGCATTCACGCCGCCACGAAGCTGAGCTTCGCCTGAAGGCGGCGGAAGACAATCTCAATCGCCTCGAAGATGTCATCAAGCAGATCGACCAGCAGGCCGACAGTCTGAAGCGCCAGGCACGTCAGGCCAGCCGCTACAAGAATCTCGCCTCCGACATCCGCAAGAGCGAAGCCCTTCTCTATTACATCAGCCACAAAGAACTCTCGGCTGATCTGAGCGCTGCTGAGCGCAAGCTCGAAGCTGATACGCTGGAAGTGGCTGAGCGCACGCGCCAGCAGGCTGAGGCTGCCCGCTTGCAGGCCATGGCCGCTTATGGTCTGCCACAGCTGCGCGATGAAGAGGCCAAGGCTGGCGCTGTGTTGCAGCGCCTCATCCTCGCGCGTGAACAACTTGAGGGCGAAGAGAAGCGTGCTGAAGAGCGAGCCGCTGAGCTCGAGCGCCGCATCACCCAGCTGACCCGCGATCTGGCGCGCGAAACCGCGCTGATCGAAGATGCAGCTGGCACACTTGCCAAGCTCGACGCTGAAGCTGAAGAGCTTGCTGCGCAGGCAGAGGCCTCGGCCGAGACAGAATTCGACGCCAAGGCCAAGCTCGCCGATGCAGAAGGCGAACTCGCCGATGCAGAAGCCAAGCTGCAAGATGCGCAGACAACGCTCTCTGACATGAATGCGCGCCGCGCGGCTCTGGAACAGGGCGTGCGTGAAGAGGCCCAGCGCCTGCAGCGCTTCGAGCAAGAGCTTGCCGCTGTCGAGCAGGAGCTTGCTTCGCTCAAGGAGAGCGCTGGCGGGGAAACCGAGCTGATGGAATCAGCCGAAGCCCTCGCTATGGCGCAAGAGGCAGCGCAAGCGGCTGAAGAGAGCTTGCTGATTGCAGAAGAGGCCCATGCTGAGGCCAGCTCTGCCGAAGCGCAGACACGTGCACCGCTCGTTGATGCGGAGCGCACCGCCCAGCGCCTTGAAACTGAAGTGCGCACGCTGACCAATCTTCTGGCCAGCGCTGCCAGCGATTTGTGGCCGCCCGTCGTCGAAGAGATGTCGGTTGAAAAGGGCTATGAAGCCGCCCTTGGCGCAGCGCTGGGTGATGATCTCGACGCATCGGCCAATCCCTCTGCCCCTGCGCACTGGGCGCTTGTGGGCGATCCTGCCAATGACCCTGCTCTGCCGCCCGGCGTGCAGTCGCTCGCCTCGCTCGTTCTGGCCCCTGATGCTTTGCAGCGTCGTCTGGCGCAGATCGGCATTGTGCTGCGCGGTGATGGCGCACAGTTACAAAAGCTGCTGAAGCCCGGCCAGCGTCTCGTCTCCAAGGATGGCGATCTGTGGCGTTGGGATGGTTTCACTGCCGCCGCTGAAGCCCCGACCCCGGCTGCCAAGCGCCTCGCTGAAAAGAATCGCCTTGGCGAACTGACTTTGGAAGCCGAGCGCGCCCGCGCTGAAGCTGATGGTTTGAAGGCGATTGCTGAGCGTCATCAAGATGCGTTGCGCATGGCTGCTGCTGCAGAAGCTGAAGCCCGTCAGGCCGCGCGCGCCAGCTTGCGCGCTGTGGAAGAAGCCCGCGACCGCTCCGCCAATATCGAGCGTCGTCACGCGCAGATTGCCTCGCGCGTCTCGGCTTTGACCGAAGCGGCAGCGCGTTTGTCAGTCACGCGTGATGAAGCTGCTGAGAAGAAGGCGCAGGCTGAACTTGCGCTGGAAGATCTCGCCCCCACCACGCAGCTCACCAGCCGTCTGGAGCGCGCCCGCGCTGCCACCGGTCAGGCGCGCGCTGATGCGGCTGAAGCTCGCGCGGCTGTGCAGGGTATTGCGCGTGAAGCGCAGATCCGCGAACAGCGCCGTCAGGCGATTGCTGCAGAGCGCCAGTCCTGGGATGAGCGTCGTGGTCGCGCGACGCATCAGATCGAAGATTTCGAGCTGCGCATCGAAGAGGCGCGCGACGAGCAGGAGAAGCTGGCTGAAGCGCCAGAACAGTTCCTGCACAAGCGCCGCGCTTTGATGAATGAAGTTGAAGCTGCAGAACAGGCGCGCAAAGAAGCGTCTGACAAGCGTGCGGAGGCTGAGACCAGCCTGACGGATGCGGACAAGATCGCCCGCAACTGCCTTGATGCGATGAGTGCTGCGCGTGAAGAGCGCGCCCGCACCGAAGCGCGTCTGGAGGGTCTGCGCGCCCGTCAGGAAGACGTCATCCGCACCATCGCCTCGGAGCTGGAATGTGAGCCGGGCGCTTTGGCTGAATTGGCTGGCGTGACGCCCAATGACACTTTGCCCCCGCTCAGCGAGATCGAGCGCAAGCTCGAAGGTCTGAAGCAGGACCGCGAGCGTCTGGGCGCTGTCAATCTGCGCGCTGATGATGAATTGGCAGAAGTTGAGAGCAAGCAGATCGAACTCACCACCGAGCGCGATGACCTCACCGAGGCAATCCGCAAGCTGCGTATGGCGATCCAAAATCTCAACAAGGAAGGTCGCGAGCGCCTTGTGGCCGCTTTCGATGTGGTCAATGGCCATTTCAAAGAGCTGTTCACCTCGCTCTTTGGCGGCGGCGCGGCCGAACTCCAGCTCGTCGAATCAGACGATCCGCTGGAAGCTGGCCTCGAAATCATCGCGCGCCCGCCCGGCAAAAAGCCGCAGACCATGACTTTGCTGTCGGGTGGCGAACAGGCCCTCACCGCCATGTCGCTCATCTTCGCCGTGTTCCTCACCAATCCTTCGCCCATCTGCGTGCTGGACGAAGTGGACGCGCCGCTCGATGACCACAATGTTGAGCGCTTCTGCGATCTGCTCGAGGAAATGCGCAAGAAGACGGACACGCGCTTCGTCACGATTACGCATAATCCGATCACCATGGCGCGCATGGACCGCCTCTTCGGCGTCACCATGGCCGAGCGCGGCGTGTCGCAGCTCGTGAGCGTGGATCTGGTGCAGGCTGAGACTTTGATTGCAGCCGAATAGGCCAGAGACATCAGAACCATCAAAGCCCCTCCCATTGGGAGGGGCTTTTTGTTTGCGTCTTGCCCATGATCTTTGCGCCCTTTAGTTTCGCTCCCAACCAACAGGAGGAAACATCGTGAGCAAGGGTCGCATTGACGTTCATAGCCATTCCATGACGCCGGCCTATCGCGCCGCCATTCAGGCGATTGGCGGTATCATCCGCACGCCTGATTGGTCGCCTGAACTGTCGCTGGGTCATATGGACCGGCACGGAATTGAAACTGGTGTGCTGTCGCTCTCAACGCCTGGCGTGCATTTGGGTGATGATGCCAAGGCCAAAGATCTCGCGCGCCGCGTCAATGAAGAACATGCCTCCTATATCGCGCAATGGCCGACGCGCTTTGGTGCTTTTGCAACCCTGCCACTTCCCAATGTCGAGGCGGCCTGCCGGGAAGCTGAATATGCGCTCGATGTGATGAAGCTCGATGGCATTGGTGTTCTCGCCAGCTATGACGGCAAATATATGGGCCATCCTGATTTCGATCCCCTGCTCGAAGTGCTCAACAAGCGCCATGCGGTTGTGCTCATTCACCCGAACAATCACCCCACAACAGAGGTGGTGAAGAAGGGCATCAGCCCCGGCATCGGCAATTTCATGATCGAGTTTTTGTTTGATACGACGCGGGCAGCGGTCAATCTGCTTTTCACCGATGCGCTGCATCGCTTCCCCAATATCCGCTGGATTTTGAGTCACTCGGGCGGCACGACGCCTTTCGTGGCCTGGCGCATTGGTGAGATCTGCGAGCGGCAGATGAATGGCGCGCCGTGGGATACGCAATATCCCTCTGCCTTCATGACGCGCCATCAGTTCAAAGTAACGCGCACGCAAGTGCTCGATGCTTTTGCGAGCTTCTATTACGAGACCGCGCTCTCTGCCGGCCGACAGCCGCTTGCCACAACCAGCGAGATCGCCAAGCCCACAAATATTCTTTTTGGCAGCGATTGGCCCTACTGCCCCGACGATATGACGCAAGACATGATCGAGGCGCGCGCCCATTGCGGCCTCTTCGATGCGGCCCAGCAAGCAGCGATTGATCGGGGCAATGCCGAGGCACTCTTCCCCCGGTTGAAATAGACCCTTCGCCGGGCGGGTCTCTGGCTCGTCCGGCTTATAAACATAAATTAAATGTGATTTAATTTAATTTACAGTTTTATTTGCTATTTTCTAAATCTGCTTCTAGGCTGGGTTCCATCGAGATTGGAGTCCTCCCCCATGATCTTGTCTTTGCTGCGTGTTGCGACAGTTGCTGCTGCCTTCACCCTTCCCTCCCTCCCCGCTTTTGCCCAGCAGCAGTTGCGTGTGGGCGTGATCCCCGTGCTCGGCGTCGCGCCGATTTTCGTGGTCGATAAAGAAGGTTGGGCCAAGCAGGCGGGCTTCGACTTCAAATTCACGACCTTTGAATCCGGCCCCGCGATGATTCAGGCCCTCGCCTCGGGCACGCTTGATGTCTATGTGGCGGGCGTGGCCCCGCTCGGCGTCGCGCGCTCCAAGGGCATCGACATCCGCGTTCTGACCTCGACCGCCGTTGAAGAGATGACGGTCGCGGCTGGCCCCAAGCTCGCGCCTTATTTCAAGGCCGGTGTTGGCGGCGCGCAGGCGCTGAAGGATTTCAAAGCGGCCACCGGCAAGGCCGCGCGTCTGGCAACCCAGCCCCCCGGCTCCGTGCCGCATACGACCCTTGTCCATTGGCTTTCTGAAGTGCTGAAAGCAGAGAAGGGCGATTACGAGATTGTCTCCATGGGCATTGATGCGACCCAGCAAGCTTTGCTGGCGGGCGCGGTTGATGGCGCCACCATCCGCGAGCCCACTGACACAATCGTTCAGCAGCGCAATCCTGCGATCAAAGTCGTCGCTTTAGGCGGCGAGATGTTCCCCAATCAGCCGGGCACCGTCGTGGCAGTGTCGGGTGCCTTCCTTGCCAAAAATAAAGAGGGCGCACAGAAGCTTGTCGATGCTTTGGTGAAGGCCGACGCCTTGATCAAGTCTGACCCCAAGCGCGTCGCGCCTTATGTTGAAGCTGCCATTGGCAAGGGCATTGTGGATACGGCAACCATCGAAAAGGCGCTGGTCTCTCCGGCGTCCAAATTCTCTGCTGATCCGCGTGTGATCATGCAAGCAACCGCCAAGATGCAGGCCTATCAGGTGTCGATTGGCACTCTTGAAAAAGACGTGCCGCTGGATGGTCTGTTTGACCCCAGCTTCTATATCAATGCGACGGCGAAGCCGTGATTTTCGCCCTCCTCAGGCCCGCACAAGACCGCATAGCCCGCTGTTTGACAGCCGGGCTATGACGGTGTTGATGCGCGCCACAGACCCGGAGGGCTTCAGATGTTTCCAAGACGATTGATCGGCGTCGCCACTGCGCTCAGCCTGATGGGCTTGTGTGTGCCTGCACAAGCTCAAAGCGTTGAAGCCTTCTACCGCGGCAAGACCGTCAGCATTATGATCGGCTATGGCCCCGGCGGGACGGACGATATCTGGGCGCGTCTGATCGCGCGCTATATCGGCAAATATATTCCCGGTGAGCCCACTGTTGTCGCGAGCAATGTGCCGGGCGCTGGCAGTCTTCTGCTCACCAACCAGATCTACAACACGCAGCCCAAAGACGGCACTGTCATCGGCCTCATCAATCGCGGTGTGCCTTTTGAGCCGCTGCTGGGTGGCAATGGCACACGCTTTGATCCCAAGAAGCTCAGCTATATTGGCAGCCCCGATGTCGATACGCCCGTCTGCATGGTGCGCACCGACGCACCTGTGAAGACAATGGACGATCTGCTCACCAAAGAGTTGATCGTTGGCGCAACAGGTTCAGGCGCAGATAGCCAGAGCTATCCAGACGTGCTGACCAATCTTCTGGGTGTGAAGATCAAGATCGTGCAGGGCTATCCCGGCTCTCGCGATATTCTGCTCGCCACCGAGCGCGGTGAAGTGCAAGGCGTCTGCGTGAGCTATGACACGGTCGTGCGCGATTTGATGTATCGCGAGAAGCGCGCCCAGCTGTTGTTTCAGGCCGCGCTTGAGCGCGATGATCGTATGCCCGAAGTGCCGATGATCAATGATCTGGCGAAGACGCAAGAGCAGAAGAAAGCTCTTGAGCTCTTTCTGCAACGCACCCTCATGGGCCGACCCTTCATCATGGGGCCTGATATTCCAGCTGATCGTTTGGCGGCTATTCGCAAGGCCTTTGAGCTGACGCTGAAAGATCCCGGCTTCGCTGCGGATGCGCGCGCCGCCAATGTCAACATTCACTATGTCTCGCCCGAACGTCTGTCGAAGGTGGTTGCTGATGCTTATGCAACGCCTGCGCCTTTCGTGAGCGCCGTCAAGAAGGCGTTGGGCCGCTAAGGCCCAGCGAAACTCATCCATGCGTCAGAAGCCTTTTGTCTATTCAGCCCTCGGGCTTCTGGTCTTTTTGTTGGTTTGGGAGATCTTCCCCAAACTCAGCCTTGTGTCGCAGTCACTTGTGCCTGCACCCAGCGATTTGCCGGCTGCCTTCTTGCGCGAATTTCGCAGTGGCATGTGGCAACAAATGGTTCTGTTGAGCCTTGATCATTATGCGATGGGCTTTGGCCTTGGCGCAGGGCTCGGCACGATCTTTGGTGTCCTCACTGGCATGTATGTAAAGCTTGAATGGAGCTTTGCATGGTTGGTGCGTTTGATGCGCCCCATTCCCAATCTTGCTTGGGCGCCTTTCGCCATCATTTGGTTTGGTGTTGATCAAGCCGCTGCGATCTTCATCATCTCCATCGGTGTGTTCTGGATCGTCTTCTTTGCAGCGCAAGGCGCTATTCGCGGTATTGACCGTGAGCTGATTGAGCTTGCCAATGCCTTTGGTTTTCGCCGTGGCCATGAGCAACTGTGGAAAGTTTTGCTGCCTGCAGCAACGCCCGGTATTCTGGTTGGATTGCGCACAGCACTCGGCCAAGCATGGATGGCGGTTGTCGCAGCTGAACTCTTTGGCGTCAGCGGTCTTGGCGCGCGCATGATGCAAGCCTCAAGCTTGCTCGCAACCGATCTTGTCGTCGTCTATATGCTCACCATGGCAGTGCTCTATGGTCTCATGGACACGATCTTCGTCGCGATCCAATCTTATTTGCTGCGGTGGAAAGCATGAGCGAGCCTGTCATCTCCATCACTGATCTGGGTCTCGCCTTCGAGCAAAATGGCGTTCGCACGCAAGTGCTCGAACATCTCAGCCTTGATGTGGCGCGCGGTGAATTTGTCGCCATCGTCGGCTCATCGGGCGTTGGCAAATCCACTTTGCTGCGCGTCTTGATGGATCTGGCCAAGCCCACCTCAGGCAGCCTGACATTGCGGCCTGATCCTGAGGCGCATACCGCCCTGTCTTTGGTGTTTCAGGACTCGCGCCTGCTCCCGTGGCGGCGGGTTCTGTCGAATGTGATGTTCGGTCTGGAAAAGACCAAGACGCCGCGCGCAGAGCGGATCGAGCGCGCCATGGCTGCGCTGACGCTGGTGGGGCTGGGGGATCTGGCCGACCGCTGGCCGCATCAATTATCGGGCGGGCAACGCCAGCGCGTCTCACTCGCCCGTGCCCTTGCGGTTGATCCCGCCATCTTGCTCATGGACGAGCCCTTCAGTGCACTTGATGTCGCCACGCGCGAAAATCTGCAGGACGAACTCATCCGCATCCGCACCCAGACCCACAAGACCATCCTCTTCGTCACCCATGACATTGAGGAGGCCGTCTATCTGGCCGACCGAATCGTCGCCCTTGGCGGCAAGCCCGGCGAGGTCCGCTCGGTGCGCACCATCACCGCGCCCCATCCAAGGCAGCGCTCAAGCAGGGCTTTGAGTGAACTCGCCCAAGAGATCAAGGCCGATATGGCGGCCGAAGCAGCCGGAGCGCGGGCGGATTGGGTGATCTGAGGGGCCTGCGAATCCATGCCGCAGGGCAAAGCCGGAGCGAAACCACCGCACGGCCCTCAGCAGAAAGGCCAAGGCGACTGAAACTTTAATCTTTTCAGACGGTTGCATGGGCCAAGCCTGTCCTTGACACAAAAGGGGCGCGCACCTATGGTCCGCCCGGCTCGCAAGGGCCGATTTGTCCCTGAAAACCGGGCTTGGCGCGAGCCAGAACCGGGTCTTTGTAGCCTTTTGGGATCGTCTAAGGTTTTACGCATGGGCCGCTTCGCGGTCCGGGCATGCGGGAGAGCACCATGACGGAACCAGATAAAGGCGAGGAAGAGCGCGAACTGAAGGCGCGGCTTGAGAGACTCTCAAGTGCACTCGACAGCAAGCGTAGCGATTCTGAAGGATCGCAGGACAAAGTAGGCTCCGACGTCGTTCGGACAGGACAGGCGATGAGCCTAGGCTTTCGCGTTCTGGCTGAATTTGTGTCCGGCGTTGCAGTTGGCAGTCTGATTGGCTGGCAGCTCGACATCTGGATGGGCACAGAGCCTTTCGGCCTCATCGTGTTCCTGTTCTTGGGCACGATTGCAGGTTTCTGGAACGTCTACCGGATTGCGATGAGGACCACCTCGCGCTGAGACGGGCGACACGGAGCTGCGAGATGTCGCGGCACAATTTTTGGCGCGCCTGAGGGCGCGGGACGCTGAAGAGGATCTGACTGTGGCGGCTTCCAACGCAATCGACCCGATCCACCAGTTCGAAGTGCATCCGCTCTTCTCACATGAGATGAGCCAGGTGTCCTTCACCAATGCATCTTTGTTCATGGTCATCGTGTCTTTGGCCGTGACGGCGCTGATGGTCATGGGCACGTCGCGTTCGTCGCTGGTTCCCAGCCGCATTCAGGCCGCTGCTGAAATGTCCTATGAGTTTGTGGCGCAAACAGTGCGCGGCACCATGGGCAATGACGGCATGCGCTTCTTCCCGCTGGTCTTCTCGCTCTTCATGTTCGTTGTCTTCTCGAATATGATCGGCCTCATCCCTTACACATTCACCGTCACCAGCCAGATCGTCGTGACCTTCGCTTTTGCTGCGCTCGTCATCGGCACCGTGCTGCTCTACGGAATTGCACGCCACGGCATGCACTTCCTGCATCTCTTCGTTCCCTCGGGTGTGCCGGCTCTGCTGCTGCCCTTCATCGTGATGATTGAGATCATCTCCTTCCTGTCCCGCCCGATCTCGCTGTCGGTTCGTCTCTTCGCCAATATGCTCGCCGGCCATATCACGCTGAAGGTCTTCGGCGGCTTTGTGTCGATGATGCTGGCGACCGGTGGTGCAGCCGTTGCGCTCGCCCCATTGCCGCTCGCGGCTATCGTGATGTTGACGGCTTTCGAACTGCTGGTTGCAGTTTTGCAGGCCTATGTCTTCGCCATTCTCACCTGCGTCTATCTGAACGACGCAATCCACCCGGGCCACTGATAAACCCAACCAACAACAGCCGGTTGGCCCAACAAAACAAACCTAAAGGAGTGTAAAATGGATCCTGTTGCAGCTAAATGGATCGGTGCTGGTCTCGCAGCTATCGGCATGGGCATTGCCGCCGTCGGCGTCGGCGCCATCTTCGGCAACTTCCTCTCGGGCGCTCTGCGCAATCCGTCGGCCGCTGACGGCCAGTTCGGTCGCGCGTTCATCGGCGCTGCGCTCGCAGAAGGTCTCGGCATCTTCGCGTTCCTCGTCGCGCTGATCCTGCTCTTCGTGAAGTAATCCTCTGGCCCGCGCGCGGCTCTTCGCTGCGCGGGCCTTTTCCCTTTTTCTCGCGGCGTTTTGCTGACGGACTCATCAATCATGGCGACTGACGTCTTTCCGCCTTTCGACACAAGCCACTTTGGCGCGCAGCTGGTCTGGCTCGCGATCACATTCGGTGGTCTGTATTTCCTGATGTCCCGCGTGGCCCTGCCGCGTGTTGAGCGCATTCTGGAAAACCGCCAGTCCACGATTTCGGGCGATCTCGACAAGGCCAGCGCGATGCAGCGTCAGGCCGAAGAGGCCGGCAAGGCCTATGAGAAGACCCTTGCTGACGCCAAGGCGAAGGCTCAGGCCCTCATTCAGGAAAATGCGGTGGCACTTGCGGCAGAGGCCGATGCCAAGCGCAAGGCTGTTGAGGCCGACCTCAATGCCAAGCTCAATGCCGCCGAAGCGCAGATCTCACAGATGAAGAGCCGCGCTATGGCCAATGTGGATGCGATCGCAGCTGATGCTGCGACCTCCATCGTGAAGCAACTCACCGGCACCACCCCTGACGCAGGCGCTATCGCCAGCGCAGTGGCCGCCGCCAAGGCCTGAGGGAGCACGGACCATGATTGATCCCGGCCATTTCGTAGCCGTCGGCTTCGTTCTCTTCATCGTATTGCTCGGCTATCTGGGCGTGCATAAGACCATCACTTCCGCGCTCGACGGTCGCATCGCCGGCGTTGAGAAGGAACTGGCAGAGGCCACACGTCTGCGCGAAGAAGCGCAGGCCGTTCTCGCCTCCTATCAGAAGAAGGCTGCTGACGCGCAGGCCGAGGCGCAAGCCATCGTGACGCAGGCCCGCGCCGAAGCTGAAGCGATTGCCAAGGAGACTGCCGAGCGTATGGCCGACTTCGTCGAGCGCCGCCGCAAACAGGCTGAGGCGAAGATCGCCCTGGCTGAAACACAGGCCACCGCCGATGTGCGCGCTGCCGCGGCTGATGCTGCCGTCAAAGCTGCTGAGACCGTCATCCGCGCGCAAGTGAGCCAAGGTGCTGGCGCCGGCTTCATTGCGCAGGGCATCGCTGACGTGAAGCGCTTGATGAACTGATCTGTAATGGGTTCGATGAATTTGAAAGCCCCGCAGCGATGCGGGGCTTTTTTTGCACTCAATCTCTCAGGACGACTCACCCGCTCCTCCCAGTGGGAGGAGCTGTCGGCGGATGCTGACTGAGGCGGGGATCGAGACGTTCAGAACGAGGCCGTCCACGGTGTGAGCCTTACTGGATCAACAACCGATCCCCTCATCCGTCCGCTCCGCGGCCACCTTCCCCCACTGGGAGAAGGATGACGCAGGTTAGCTGCAACCTAAAAAGAAGATGCACCCGCTCCTCCCAGTGGGAGGAGCTGTCAGCGGATGCCGACTGAGGCGGGGATCGAGACGTTCAGAACGAGGCTGTCCACGGTGTGAGCCTTACTGGACCAACAACCGATCCCCTCATCCGTCCGCTCCGCGGCCACCTTCTCCCACTGGGAGAAGGAGAACTCGCCCTATTCCGCAGCCTGAGCTTCCACACCAGCAACCGGAGGTGTCCAGCGCAGCACGGGGTTGCGGGCGGCGCGCGTTTCATCAAGGCGATTACGTGGGGCGTGATAAGGCGCGCCGGTGAAGCGATCTGCGTCCCCGCGCAAAGCTGCCTGCGCCAGATCACGCAAAGTCGCGACGAAGAGATCAAGCGAAGCGCGTGATTCAGATTCAGTCGGCTCGATCAACATCGCACCATGAACAACGAGCGGGAAATACATCGTCATTGGATGATAGCCCTCGTCGATCATCGCCTTGGCGAAATCGAGCGTCGTCACACCCGTCCCCTTCAGCCATTCATCATCAAACAGAGCCTCATGCATGCAAGGCTTGTTGCCGAAGGGCTGCGACATGAGATCAGCGAGGCCAACGCGCACATAATTGGCGTTGAGCACCGCATCTTCAGACGCCTGCCGCAGGCCCTCTGCCCC
This sequence comes from Beijerinckiaceae bacterium, assembly GCA_947454485.1. Lineage (GTDB taxonomy): Bacteria > Pseudomonadota > Alphaproteobacteria > Rhizobiales > Beijerinckiaceae > Terripilifer. The sequence continues at coordinate 541,870 of CANGJJ010000001.1, read as the reverse complement.
ATGCGAGAGCATGTAAGACAAGGCGCGCACGAACATGCCCATCTGGCCGTGGAAAGCGCACATGCGCCCGAAAGCCTGCGTGCCTTCGCCTTCCACCAGTTCAAGGCCGGTCTTGCCTGCGCGGATGAAAGGCACAGGTGCAAAAGCTGCCAAACGTTCCGACAACACCACCGGACCAGAGCCCGGACCACCACCGCCATGGGGCGTGGAGAATGTCTTGTGCAGATTGATATGCATGGCATCAATGCCAAGATCACCGGGCCGCACCTTGCCAACGATGGCGTTGAAATTCGCGCCATCGCAATAGAAGTAAGCGCCGGCCTCATGAACGGCAGCAGCAATCTCCACAACCTCCGGCTCGAAGAGACCGCAAGTATTGGGATTGGTGAGCATGATCGCTGCGACATCGGGCCCCAGCACGGCTTTCACAGCTTCAACACTGACCGTACCATCTTCACGCGCAGGCACAGCACGCACCGAAAAGCCGATGAGGGCAGCGGTAGCGGGATTGGTGCCATGCGCGCTTTCCGGCACGATCACGACGGTGCGCTGCGCGCCCTCGCCGCGTGCTTCAATCGCAGCGCGAATAGCCATCATGCCGCACATCTCACCATGCGCGCCTGCCTTGGGCGACAAAGCCACCGCCTTGGTGCCGGTGAGTTCCATCAACCAGCGCGACAAATCTTGCATGAGTTCGAGCGCGCCTTGCACGGTCGAGACGGGCTGCAAAGGATGCACATCTGCAAAGCCCGGCAAACGCGCCATGGCTTCATTGAGACGCGGATTGTGCTTCATCGTGCAGGAGCCCAGCGGATAAAGACCCGCATCAATCGCGTAATTCTTCTGCGACAGGCGCACATAATGGCGCATGACTTCGGGCTCTGTGAGGCCGGGAAGTCCCATCGAGCCTTTGCGCGCAAAGGAACCCAGCCGCGAGGCAACAGGCGCTGGCTCTTCAAAATCAACGCCCGACACATCAAGACGGCCTGTCTCGAAGATCAGCGGCTCTTCCATTTGCAGAGCGCGATTGCCGGTAAAAGTCTGGTGCTCGCCAGAGGTCTCAGCCTTGGGCGTCGTGGGGCGGCCTTCTTTATTCATCATCACGCGGCTCCACAAATATCACGGAGGGCCTGCACAAGCTGATGGCGATCATCGCTCGTATTCACTTCGGTTGAGGCGAGGATCAACAGATCATCAAGCCCTTTGCCGGGCAGCAAACGCGACACGGGCACACCGCCCAAAATGCCGCGCGCAGCCAATTGCTCGACAACCTGCGCTGCATTGCCCTTCACGCGCAGGGTGAATTCATTGAAGAAAGTGGTGTTGATCACCTCGACCGATGTCACAGCGCCCAGAAGGTCCGCGAGCTGCACCGCATTGGCATGATTGATTTGCGCGAGCTTCTTCAGCCCTGCTTCACCGAGTAACGTCATGTGAATGGTGAAGGCGAGCGCGCACAGGCCCGAATTGGTGCAGATATTAGAGGTCGCCTTCTCGCGGCGAATATGCTGCTCGCGCGTGGAGAGTGTCAGCACAAATCCGCGACGGCCCTGCGCATCTACAGTCTCACCGCACAAACGGCCCGGCATCTGGCGCACATATTTCTGGCGCGTGGCAAAGAGGCCGACATAGGGGCCGCCAAAGTTCAGCGCATTGCCGATAGATTGGCCCTCGCCCACAACAATGTCAGCGCCCATATCACCAGGCGGCGTCACAAGACCCAGTGCCACAGCTTCGGTGAAGACCGCGATGAGCAAAGCACCATTCTTGTGGCAGGCCTCAGCAATCGGTGTGAGATCACGCAGATTGCCGAAGACATCCGGGCTCTGCACGACAACACAAGAGGTCTGCGCATCAATATGCGCGATGATGTCTTCGCTGGCGTGAAGATCCGGGCCCAGCACATCCACACCATCATTGGCCATATGCGACATGGTCCGCACCACATCGACATAATGGGGATGCACACCGCCCGAGACGATGGCCTTGCGTCGACGCGTGACACGATGGGCCATCAACACCGCTTCAGCGGTTGCGGTCGAGCCATCATACATGGAGGCATTTGCGACATCCATGCCGGTCAGGGCTGCAACCTGCGTCTGGAACTCGAAGAGATATTGCAGCGTGCCCTGCGTCACTTCTGGCTGATAGGGCGTATAGCTTGTGAGGAATTCGCTGCGCTGAATGAGATGATCAACACTGGCTGGCACATGATGTTTGTAGGCGCCGCATCCCACAAAGAACGGGCCTGACGAGGCGGCCTTGTTCTTGGCGGCCAAAGCGCCAAGATAACGCGACACTTCAAGCTCGGTCTTGCGCGCAGGCAAATCAACACGGGCTTTGAGCAATTTGTCGGCAGGCACATCAGCAAAGAGCGCGTCGATATGGCTGACGCCAACGCGCGCCAGCATGTCACTGCGATCTTGATCCGTCAGCGGCAGATAGCGCATGGACTACTCCAGCGTTGCGAGGAAGGCCTTATAGGCTGCCTCATCCATGAGTTCATTGAGGTCGCCTGCATTGGCGATCTTGATACGAAAGAACCAGCCCTTGCCAGCTGCGTCTTCATTCACAGCACCGGGCTCGCGCTCCAACGTCGCGTTCACATCCGTCACATCACCGGCCACGGGTGCATAGACTTCGCTGGCCGCTTTCACGCTTTCAACAACAGCCGCCTGCGCGCCTTTGGCAACGGCGTCGCCCACTTGCGGGAGTTCTACAAAGACAACATCGCCGAGCGCTTTTTGCGCATAGTCGGTGATGCCGACCGTGCCAAGATCACCGTCAATGCGGATATATTCATGGTCTTTGGTGTAGCGAATATCACTCATGAGTTCCTCTCAACCGCGATAGAATTTATTGGGAACGAAGGGCAGCGCGACGACGGTGGCGGGCAGCGGCTTGCCGCGCACAACCAAAGTCAGCTTGGTGCCGATGGCAGCATGATCAGCGCGCACATAGCCCATGGCGAGTGGGCCATTGAGCGAAGGCCCAAAACCGCCCGATGTTACGCTGCCAATTTCCACGCCGCCCTGCGTGGTGATGAGCGTGCCCTCACGCGCAGGCGCGCGGCCCTCAGGCAAAATGCCCACACGCACACGCGCGGGGCCATTTGCCACTTCCGCTTGAATACGCTGCGCACCGGGAAAGCCCCCTTCTGCGCGGCGGCGTTTTGAGATGGACCAAGTGAGCGCGCCTTCGATGGGCGAGGTCGTCTCATCAATGTCATGCCCATAAAGACACAGGCCTGCTTCAAGCCGTAGTGAATCGCGCGCCCCAAGCCCGATGGGCTCAACCTCGCTTTGTGCGAGCAGCTCTTTGGCAAAGGCCATGGCCTGCGCATTGGGAAGAGAGATCTCATACCCATCTTCGCCAGTATAGCCCGAGCGCGTGATGATGAGCGGCACGCCTTGCCACTGCGCTTGGCGCCACGACATAAAAGTTTGCGTATCCACACCCGGCACAAAACGCGCGAGCACTTGCGCGGCTTTTGGTCCTTGCAAAGCAATCAAAGCCTGATCCGACAAAACATCAAGTTTGAGACTTGGCAGAGCCGCGCGCAGACGCGCAAAGTCAGCTTCTTTGCAGGCCGCATTGACAACAAGGAACAGACGCTCATCTGCGCCTGCATTCGGCAGACGCGTGACCATCAAATCATCGAGAATGCCGCCCTGCGGATTCAAGAATTGCGTGTAGCGAATGCGATAGTCTTTGAGCGCCTGCAGATCACCGGGGACAAGAGTCTCAAGCAAGGCGATGGCATTGGGCCCTTGCAAAAAGGCCTGCCCCATATGTGAGACATCAAAAAGGCCAGCTTGCGCGCGCGTATGCAAATGTTCGCTCAAGATGCCCTTGGTATATTGAATGGGCATGTCATAACCGGCGAAAGGTGCCATGCGCGCGCCAAGGTCCACATGCAGCGCGTGGAGCGCTGTGCGAAGACTGGCTGCATCATTTGCTGCACTGGACATGACAACCCCGGATTCGAGCGCGTTCTTCACCGCTATTGCTAGCAGTGTCGTTGCGCCCCCTCTGTCCGGGTACCTGAGAGATTTCCCGCATACTGCGGTTACGCCCGTCGGTGGATGCCAGCTGCACGCCGCATCACTTTCCAGAGTGTCATCACCCAGCGGTCCATTGGCCTGAGCGTTTCCGGGGCGGTTGCGCCTTCGGCGCCGGCAAACTCACTGATATGCCGGACTCTTCCGCTGGGGTCGTCTGATGCGTCGAGCCTTGCCTGCCCACTGAAGGCGAGTCAACACGCCCACCCGGTCAAGGCGGATTCAGCGGTGGACAGTGGGCAACAGACCTTAGCGGCTGCGCTTGTTGCCTGCGGCTGCGGGAGCTGCCTTGTCGGGCGTCGAATCAAAGCCGATGAGGATCGTATAGTCTTGGCTCGCCTCTTGGCGCGTCAGCGGCACTGGCAACGGATCCGTCACGACCATGAAAGGCGCTTGTGCTTCGCCCTGCGCGATGGAGGTCGACAGGCGATAGGCCTTGGTGGCGATGATCTTCTCATCCGTATCGTGGCGCACCGAGATGCGCACCGGCACCTGGAAGCTGCCCGGCGTTCCCTTGGGGCCGGAGAGCACATAGCCCGACACGCCCACAGTGATCTCGATCTTGTTATCCTTCACGCGGCATTCGCGGGCGAGGTCGCCGAAGGAATATTGGTGGCGCACATTGGCATTGGATTTTTCCGCGCTGGCATAGGTGCGGAACGAGGCCTGACCTTCGACGATCTGAACCTCGGGGCATTCGACATCCGAGACCTTTTCGCCAGCCAAAGCCTGATCGAGGGTCGGCAGCTTGGCATCGGCTGGATTGGGCTTGAAGGGCGAGAGGGTGCTCAGTGTGGCGCCAATGCCGGTATCAGGCAGGCTGCCACAGGCTGACAGGGGCATGCCCGCTGCCAGCGCCAGAACCAGGGTCCTGATCTTACGCACTTCTACCATAGCAAATACCCTCGGTTACGCCCGACCAGTTTTGTTACACCGGCTTTAACAGTGCCGCCAGTGGCTTCAGGGGAGTTTTGCGAAGCCGTCCTTGAACCCGTTCAAGGTCAGGGGAAGGCCAACACCCTCTTCGGGCGTATTGAACACGCTGAAAATAGCCGTCTGACTATTATTCAGCAAATCCAGCAACTTGTCGTCCATCACGACTTCGGCCACGCAGCCCGAGGGCACACAGCGCACAAAGCCGGCGCGGCCCATATCGGTCTGGTCGACCTTGAGGCCGAGACCGGCGGGCAGCAGGACGCCCAAGGGGGCGATGACGCGCAGCAGGCGGGACTTGCCATCGGCTGTTTTCAGCACAATGACCACAAGCGTGACATTGGGGCGATCTTCGGCCGCCAGAGACTGCAGCAGGGCGCATTGCTCGCGATTGGCCCCCGGCGGAGTCTCGCAGCGCATCTCCCAATCGCCGAATTTGCCCCTGGCGACCCCTTGGGCGGCGGCGGGGCTGGCAGCGCTCCACAGGCCAAATGCAGCCAGCAGCGCCCCGGCAAGCAGGGGGAGGCGGCTATTGGAACGCCTGCGGATGAAGGACGGCTGCGCCATGGGCTCTCCTGCCACTTTATCTTCTCGACATCGTCTCGACCCGGATGTGCCACGAATCGGGGCGACTTGGCCAGTCTGGCCCTCAGGCTTTCCGGGGTAGCAAATGGCCCGGACCTGTCAAGCGATCCACAGGGTGGATGGACAACAGCCACGTTACGCGCCCATATGCCGCACGAATTGGCAGAGCTCCCTCAGTTGCGATTCAATGCGCATTGTGGTTTTGAAACCAGCCTAGGGGAGCCTCTTGTCCAAAGGGGTCCAGGCTACCGTCGTCCGGGGGTAGCCGAAGTGGACAAAGCCGCACCGGCGCGGCAGGAGCGAAGACTACATGATCACGAGCACTTTGAGAGGGATGTCCCTCAAAGCCATGGCGGCGGCCTGCGCGGTTGCGACGGGCCTTGGTGGATTCGCCCCCTTGGCGCTTGCCCAGTCTGAATTGATGGCAAAGCCTGGCCAGATGGGTATGCTGACCCCCGTCACGCCGATCGCCCAAGAGATCTACGATTTTCACAACCTGCTTGTGATCGTGATCACCGCGATCTCGATCTTCGTTCTCGCGCTGCTCATCTATGTGATGCTGCGCTTCAACGAGAAGGCGAACCCCAATCCTTCGCGCACCACCCATTCGACCTCGCTCGAAGTGGCGTGGACGATTGTTCCGGTGCTCATCCTTGTGGTGCTCGCCATTCCCTCCTTCCGCCTGCTGACCCATCAGCTCACGCTGCCGGCTGCTGACGTGACCATCAAGGTCACTGGCAAGCAGTGGTACTGGTCCTATGATTACCCGAAGGATCAGGGCGACTTTGGCTTTGATCAGATCTTGAAGGCCGACAAGGATCTCAAGGCTGGCGAGCCGCGCCTGCTCACTGTCGACAACGAAGCTGTCGTGCCGGTGAACAAGATCGTGCGCTTGCAGGTGACAGCGGGTGACGTGATCCACTCCTTCACCATCCCCTCCTTCGGCGTGCGTATCGACGCCGTGCCCGGCCGCTTGAACGAAACCTGGTTCAAGGCTGAGCGCGAAGGCCTCTACTATGGTCAGTGCTCGAAGATCTGCGGCAAGGACCATGCCTATATGCCGATCTCGATCCGCGTGGTCAGCGAACAGCAGTATCAAGCGTGGATTGCCGATGCGAAGAAGAAGTTCGCTGAGGTTCCCGCTTCCAACAGCTACGCCGACAATTCTGCGGCTCGTCAGTAATTCTCGTTCATCAGGAAAACCCAGATGGCAACTGCAACAACACATGACGCTCACGAGGAGCATCACACGCCGACCGGATGGCGTCGCTTCCTCTTTTCGACGAACCATAAGGACATCGGCACTCTCTACATCATCTTCGCGATTGTAGCGGGTATCATCGGCTTCCTTCTGTCCTATGCCATTCGTCTCGAGCTCTCCAATCCTGGCATTCAGATCTTCCCGACGATCTCGTCCTGGCTTGCCAATGACAGCTCCATCGACGCCGCGAAGAACATGTATAATGTGTTCATCACGGGTCACGGCGTGATCATGATCTTCTTCATGGTGATGCCCGCATTGATCGGTGGCTTCGGCAACTGGTTCGTGCCGCTCATGATCGGCGCGCCTGACATGGCGTTCCCGCGCATGAACAACATCTCCTTCTGGCTGCTGCCGGCCTCCTTCACGCTGTTGCTGCTCTCCATGTTCGTGGAAGGCGCTCCTGGCATGATGGGCTTTGGCGGTGGTTGGGTGTTCTATCCCCCGCTGTCGTCCAACACCGGCCATCCCGGCCCGGCGATGGACTTCGTGATCTTGTCGCTCCACATCTCTGGCGCGTCATCGATCCTGGGCGCCATCAACTTCATCACCACCATCTTCAACATGCGCGCTCCGGGCATGACGCTGCACAAGATGCCGCTGTTTGCCTGGTCGGTGCTTGTGACCGCCTTCTTGCTGGTTCTGTCGCTGCCCGTTCTGGCTGGCGCCATCACCATGCTGCTGACGGACCGCAACTTCGGCACGACCTTCTTTGATCCTGCCGGCGGTGGTGACCCGATCCTGTTCCAGCATCTGTTCTGGTTCTTCGGCCATCCTGAAGTCTACATTCTGATCCTGCCGGCCTTCGGCCTGATCAGCCACATCGTGTCGACCTTCTCGCGCAAGCCTGTGTTCGGTTATCTGGGCATGGCTTATGCGATGGTTGCCATCGGTTTCGTGGGCTTCATCGTGTGGGCGCATCACATGTATACGGTGGGCCTGTCGCTCAACACGCAGCGCTACTTCGTGTTTGCGACCATGGTCATCGCGGTGCCGACGGGCGTGAAGATCTTCTCGTGGATCGCCACGATGTGGGGTGGCTCGATCAGCTTCCGCACTCCGATGGTGTGGGCGATTGGCTTCATCTTCCTGTTCACGGTCGGTGGTGTGACGGGCGTCGTTCTGGCCAATGCCGGTGTCGATCGCTACCTGCATGAGACCTATTATGTCGTCGCCCACTTCCACTACACCATGTCTCTTGGCGCGGTGTTTGGCATCTTCGCGGGCTTCTACTACTGGTTCCCGAAGATCTCCGGCTATATGTACAGCGAGTTCCTCGGCAAGTTGCACTTCTGGTTGCTGTTTACGGGCGTGAACCTTGTGTTCTTCCCGCAGCACTTCCTGGGCCTTGCTGGTATGCCCCGTCGCTACATCGACTATCCGGATGTCTATGCAACGTGGAACCATCTGTCCTCGATCGGCGCGAGCGTCACGGCTGTCAGCCTCCTCGTCTTCCTCTTCACGGTCCTCGAGGCCTTCATGAAGAAGCGCGTTGCTGGCGACAATCCGTGGGGTCCGGGTGCAACCACTCTCGAGTGGACCCTGCCCTCGCCCCCGCCCTTCCATCAGTATGAGACCCTGCCCCGCATCACGGGCTCGGATCACTAAGCTTCGGCGCTCCGGCGGTTCACCCGCCGGAGCCCTCTTCACAAGCAGCATTGCGGTGCTGCTTCTGCAGGGGGCTCTCCTCTCACCTGGATGCAGTATGAGTTACGCTGGCGATCACAAAGACGCTTTGACTCCCGCCCAATTGTCGGTGGCGGAGCCGCGTGACTTTTTCAAACTTCTGAAACCGCGCGTCATGACGCTCGTCGTGCTCACAGCCCTTGCGGGTCTGTTGATTGCACCGGGCAAGATGCATCCGGTCATCGCCTGTGTGTCGCTCCTGGCGATTGCCATTGGTGCGGGCGCATCTGGCGCGCTGAACATGTGGTATGATGCGGATATCGACGCTTTGATGACGCGCACCAGTACGCGCCCTGTGCCCGCTGGCATCATTGGCGCAGATGAAGCCCTCTCCTTTGGCCTCATTCTGTCGACTTTCTCTGTGTTGGTGCTCGGCCTTGCGGCCAATTGGGTCGCCGCTGGCCTGCTGGCCTTTACCATCTTCTTTTATGCCGTCATCTATACGATGTGGCTGAAGCGCTCGACGCCGCAGAATATCGTCATTGGCGGTGCAGCCGGTGCTCTGCCCCCGGTTGTAGCCTATGCGGCAGCGACGGGTTCGACGGCGATTGAGCCTTGGGTGCTGTTTGCCATCATCTTCATCTGGACGCCGCCGCATTTCTGGGCGCTGGCTTTGGTGAAGACCGCTGAATATGAGCGCGCTGGCGTGCCGATGATGCCCAATGCCAAGGGCGAAGCGCGCACCCGCATCGAGATCCTTGTCTATTCGATCTTGCTCGCACCGATTGGCGTGCTGCCTTGGCTGATGGGCTTTGCCTCTGTGGTCTATGGCGCAGCAGCGATCATCGGCGGTCTGGCCATGATCTATTATTCGGTGCGCGTGCTGCGCGTGACGGAAGGCGAGGCCGCCCACAAAGCGTCCATGTCGCTGTTTGGAATCTCGATCCTCTATCTCTTCGCGCTCTTCGGCATTCTCGTCCTCGAGAAGCTGATCGCGCCGTTCATCGGGTGAGACTATGAGCGACGACAAGAGCACGATCCGTATCAGCCCTGAGCAGCAGCGCTCGCGCCGCTCGCGCAATATTGCGCTGAGCCTGATCCTCGCGGGTCTATGCGTGTTGTTTTATGTGATCACCATCGTAAAGCTGGGTGGCAACATCCTCGCACGCGTGGGGATGTGACATGACAGCGCCAGCGCAAAAACGTCAGCTCGTCGTTGCCTGGACCATCGCTGGTGTCGTGCTGTTCATGGGCGCGGCCTCTTTCGCATCTGTGCCGCTCTATGATCTTTTCTGCCGCATGACTGGTTATGGCGGCACGACGCAGGTGGCAACGCAAGGCGCAGCGACCCGCGGTGATCGCAATATGGTTGTGCGCTTTGACTCCAACGTCGCCTCCGGCCTGCCGTGGAAATTCGAGCCTGAGATCTCGCAAGTTACCCTGCGCAATGGCGAGACGGCGACCGTCTTCTATCGCGTCACCAATCGCTCGGACCATGAGATCTCGGCGATTGCCAGCTACAATGTCACGCCCGATCAGGCTGGCATCTATTTCAACAAGATCTCCTGCTTCTGCTTCAATGAGCAGACCTTGGGACCGGGCGAAACGGCTGAATGGCCGGTCGTCTTCTATCTCGATCCGGCGCTGGAAAAGTCGGAAAATATGAACGGCGTCGGGGGAGTGACGCTGTCCTACACATTCTTCGCCTCGAAGAAGCGCCCGGAGACGCGCGCAGAAGCCGAGGCGGGTCAACCAAAGCTGTAAAAAGCGTAACCACAAGTCGCCTTGACCGGCGGCGTGAAACTGAGGCAAAGGGCCTGCAAGGGTTCTTAAGGGGAAAAAGGGACAAGCTATGGCTGACGGCCACGCGAAACCAAACCACGACTACCATCTCGTCAATCCGAGCCCGTGGCCGTTGACGGCATCCATCGCTGTGTTCTTCTGCGCGGTGGGCGGCATCATGTGGATGAAGGGCCTGTCGGTCGGCGGCATGAAGGCTGGCGGCTATATTTTCGGCGCAGCCATGCTGACCTTGCTCTATACGGCTGCCGCTTGGTGGACCGATGTGGTGCGCGAAGCTGAGACCGGCGATCACACCCGCGTCGTTCAGATCAGCCATCGCTACGGCATGATCTTGTTCATCGCTTCGGAAGTGATGTTCTTCGTCGCCTGGTTCTGGGCGTTCTTTGATGCCAGCCTGTTCTCTGGCGAAGCCATTCAGGCCTCGCGCGTTGAGTTCACCGGCGGCCATTGGCCCCCGAAGGGCATCGAAGTGCTTGATCCGTGGCATTTGCCGCTGCTCAACACCCTCATTCTGTTGACCTCGGGCACGACCGTGACCTGGGCCCATCACGCCCTGCTGCATGATGATCGCTCTGGCCTCAAGAAGGGCCTCATCCTGACGATCATGCTGGGCGCTGTGTTCAGCATGGTGCAGGTCTATGAATATGCCCATGCACCTTTCGCCTTCAAAGGCTCGATCTATGGCGCGACCTTCTTCATGGCGACCGGCTTCCACGGCTTCCATGTGTTGATCGGCACGATCTTCCTCGCGGTCTGCTTGATCCGCACCATGGCTGGCCATTTCAAGCCGACCCAACATCTGGGCTTTGAATTTGCCGCTTGGTACTGGCACTTCGTTGACGTTGTGTGGCTGTTCCTGTTTGCCTGCATCTATGTGTGGGCCTCTTCGGGCGCCCCCATCGCACACGGCCACTAAGCGCCACATGATCTTCTGGAAGGGCGGCTCAGGCCGCCCTTTTTCATTCGGAGCCCCCATGGCGAGCAACGACGATTTTCCGCCTCTGTCAGCTTGGTCAACCGGCCTTGCTGGTCGCTGCCCGCGCTGCGGCGAGGGACATATGTTCAAGAACTTTCTCGACATCGCGCCGCGCTGCGAGGTCTGCGATCTTGATCTGTCTTTTGCAGATGCTGGCGATGGCCCTGCCATCTTCGTCATGATGTTTGCGGGCTTCATCGTCGTTGGCGCCGCCCTTTATGTCGAGCTGGTCTATGAACCTGCATGGTGGGTTCATGCCGTCATTTCGCTGCCGCTCACGCTCATTGTCTGTCTTGGCATGTTGCGCCCGCTGAAGGGTGTTCTCGTTGCTCTGCAATTTCAGAACAAGGCCGAACAGGGACGACTTGAAAAATGAGCCGCGCTGACCGCTCTCTTATTGTGCCAAGCCTCCTCACCTTCATAGCCTTCGCGATCCTGATGTCACTGGGCTTCTGGCAAGTGGAACGTTTGCATTGGAAAGAGGCGCTGGTCGCACGGATCGAAGCGCGCATCCATGGTGAGCCACAACCTGTGCCGCCTGCATCGCAATGGGCGCAGATGCGTGCGGAGGATTACGACTATCAGCGTGTGCGCGTTGAAGGGCGTCTTGATGCTGAGCGCGAGGCACTGATTTTTCGCGGCGTCGGCAAGACGAACGACAAGGCCGCTGCACAGCCAGGCTTCTGGGTGATGACGCCTTTGTTGCTCGATGATGGCAGCAGCATTTTACTCAATCGCGGCTTCGTGCCGCTCGACAAGAAAGATCCAGCCTCGCGTCCCGACCCCGCCAAGGGCCAGCGCGTGACGATCATAGGCCTGCTGCGCGCACCTGAAGAGCGAAGCCTCTTCACGCCCACAGATGATGCCGCCAAAGGCCAGTGGTATACGCGTGATCCGCGCGCCATTGCCACCAGCCTCAATCTGCCACAGCCCGCGCCCTTCTCGATTGATGAAGAGCGCCATGCCGCATCGGCGGGCTCTCCTGCAGGCGGGGCAACAGTCTTTGATATTCCCAACAATCACCTGTCTTACGCAGGCACATGGTTTGGACTGGCCGCGACCTTGCTGGTGATCTTTGCCGCCTTTGTGATGCGTCGGCGGCGGGGTTAGAGGGGGATGCGTTGTAACTGCGCGCGATGCACAAGGCGGATGATCGCAACACCGTCTGCGCGTTCGTCATAAAAGATAATGTGTTCGCGATGTTCATGGCGGCGACAGGCTGGCGTGATGCCGCGCACGAGACGCCCCATGCGCGGAAACTTCGCCAGCAGAGAAAAAGCCTCGTGCAACGAAGCTGCATAGCGCAGCGCTGCGTCGCGCCCATAGGCTTCGACACCGTAAAGATAAATATTGAGAAGATCCGTCTCGGCGAGGCTCGAAACCTCGACCCTATTCACGCCCTCTGTCGCGCGCCTTCAACATGCGATCGCCCTCCGAAATGATCTCATCAAATGATTTGGTGCTAACACCGCTCGCGCGGCCTTCGTCCAACAAACGCTGCACATCTTCCAAGGTCAATTGCGGAAGCGCGAGTTTTTCGCGGTCTTTGCGCACGAGATCACGCAGATAGTCGCTGACGCTGGCGTAATCGCCCTCGCGAACACGAGCTTCGATCCACTCTCTGAGCGGCTCAGGCAATGAAATGGTAACGGTCGCCATGGGGACCTCGGTTTTAAGAATATTTCACAATATATCTTACTTGCGCTTCCACGTCACCATAGCGACGGCGGCAACAACCATCGCCATGCCGAGAAGCGAAATGAGATCGAGCTTCTCGCTAAAGGTGAGCCATCCCAGAATGGCGGTCGTGGGCGGCACGAGGAAGAACAGGCTGACCACTTCAGCGGCAGCACCATTGCGGATGAGAATGAACATCAGCGTCACCGCGCCGATGGACAGAACAAGGCAGAGCCACACAAGCGAGCCGACAAGCGTCCAGGAGGGGGTGATGACCATGCCCTCCAACCAGATCGCGATGGGTACAATCACCAATGCAGAGGCCGCAAACTGAATCACCGATCCGGTACGCAGATCCATCGCCGCGCAGAATTTCTTCTGTGCCAGCGTACCGGTCGTGATCGACAACATGCAGACAATGGCGAAGACCATGCCGATGGGGGTGCCAAGGCCAAGGGCCAGTTTGGTGCGCACCACCAGAATGACGCCCGCCAAGCCCAAGGCGAGCCCGGCCCATTGCCGCCGCGAGACGCGCTCGCCCAGCAAAGGCCCCGCCAGCGCACCTGTCAGCACCGGCTGCAAGCCCGCGATCAGGGCGATGATACCGGCCTCCACGCCAAGGTTGAGCGCGCCAAAGACGCCGCCCAGATAGCCCGCATGAACGAAGAGGCCCGTGAGGGCGATCGGCGCCCATTGGGCGCGCGGCGGCCAAGGTGCGCGCATGGCCCAGGCGAGCGCGGTCATCAGCACGACGACGATCAGAAAGCGCAGGCCCAGCAGCGTGAAGGGGCCCGCATAGTCCATGCCATATTTGGCCGCGATAAAGCCGGTGGACCACAAAAAGACAAAGAGGCCGGGCATGGCCCGCACCCAGATTTGCCCTGCTGCCTCGCCCCGTCCGGCCATCGCATCCTCCACTCTGGCCTGATTAGACCAAGAGTTGCGGCCTGACCATGGGCGCAGGTCTGTGCAGGCGCGCATTTTGTGCTAGACCCTCGCCCAGTGTTTTGAGCCCCATGGATCCAGCGTGCGCTATCTCTCAACTCGCGGGCAAGCCCCTGAACTCTTCTTCACCGATGCCCTGCTTGCGGGTCTGGCACGGGACGGCGGCCTCTATGTGCCAGCCTCTTATCCCAGCCTGAGCGCGCAGACCATTGCTGGCTTTGCCGGTGCGCCCTATGCGCGCGTCGCCCAGCAAGTGATCTCGCCTTTTACGGGCGGTGCTTTCAGCGATGAGGCTTTTGGCAAAATGGTGGATGCCGCCTATGCCACCTTCCGCCATCCGGCTGTGACGCCGCTCGCGCAGATTGGCGACAATCTGTTTGTGCTGGAGCTGTTCCACGGCCCCACCCTCGCCTTCAAAGATGTCGCCATGCAGCTCTTGGGCCGCATGATGGATCATGCACTCAAAGAGCGCGGCGAGCGCGCCACCATCGTGGGCGCGACATCGGGCGATACGGGCGCGGCGGCGATTGAGGCCTTCCGCGGTCTTGAGCAAGTCGATGTCTTCATCATGTATCCGCATGGACGCGTGTCGGATGTGCAGCGTCGCCAGATGACCACCGTTGATGCGCCCAATATTCATACGATTGCGCTCGAAGGTAATTTCGATGATTGCCAAGCAATCCTGAAGGGCTGCTTCAACAATCTCGCCTTCCGCGATCAGCTGAATCTGTCGGGTGTGAATTCGATCAACTGGGCGCGCGTTGTGGCGCAGATCGTTTATTATTTCACCAGCGCCGTTGTGCTGGGCGGGCCGCATCGTCCCGTCTCCTTCACCGTGCCGACCGGCAATTTCGGTGACATTCTGGCGGGCTATGTTGCCAAGCGCATGGGCCTGCCGATTGAGCGCCTCGTCATCGCCACCAATGAGAATGATATTCTCGCGCGCACGATGAATGATGGCGCCTATGAGGTGAAGGGCGTGCAGGCCACCTCCTCGCCCTCGATGGATATTCAGGTCTCGTCCAATTTCGAACGTTTGCTGTTCGACGCCTATGGCCGCGATGCTCAGGCTGTGCGCCGTCTGATGGCCGCGCAGGCACAAAGCGGCAGCTTCCAGATTGAGGCTGCACCTTTCGCCAAGATCAAAAGCGAATTTGATGCCTATCGCACGGGTGAGACCGGCACGGCAAAAGAGATCGGCCGCGTTTACAAAGATGCAGGCTATCTGCTCGATCCGCATACGGCTGTTGCAACCCATGCGGCGCGCAAAGTGCTTGAGACGTCGCCACATGTGCCCATGGTTGCTTTGGGCACCGCCCATCCTGCCAAATTTGGCGATGCGGTCTTCAAGGCCGCGGGTGTGCGCGCGCCATTGCCCGCGCATCTTGAGGGCATGATGGAGCGCAAGGAACATTTCACCGTACTGGCCAATGATCAGGCGACCGTGGAGCGCTTCGTCAAGGAGCGGGCGCGCGCGGCCAAATGACCATCAATGTCACGACGCTTCCCTCTGGTCTGCGCATCGTCACTCATTCGATGCGCGAGATGGAGACTGTCTCGCTCGGGATCTGGATTGGTGCAGGCGCGCGCAATGAAACAAAGGCCGAGCACGGCATTTCCCATTTGCTTGAACATATGGCCTTCAAAGGCACGACGCGGCGCACAGCCCTCGCCATAGCTGAAGAGATTGAATCAGCGGGCGGTGATCTCAACGCAGCGACCAGTGTTGAATATACATCCTATCAAGCACGCCTGCTCGCGCAGGACAGTGGCCTTGCACTCGACATTCTCGCCGATATTTTGACGCAAAGCACATTCGAGCCTGCCGAACTTGAGCGCGAAAAAGGCGTCATCATTCAGGAGATCGGCGAGGCGCTTGATACGCCCGATGATGTGATCTTCGATATTTTCAACGATGCGGCCTATCCTGACCAGCCCATCGGCCGCCCGATCCTTGGCACTCCCGAGACGGTGAGCAGTTTTGATGCGCAAGCGTTGCGCCATTATCTGCAGCGCAATTACACCAAGGGCTGTGCGGTCGTTGCCGCTGCTGGCGCGCTAGATCATCAGCGCATCGTCGATGAGACGGCTGCGCGCTTTGATAGCCTGCCCGCAACCTCCACAGCTCTGCCGCCCGCAACCTATCGCGGCGGTGATGTCTCGATGAAGCGCAAGCTCGAACAGACCCATGTGGTGATTGGTTTTGAAAGCGCCTCTTACAACGATCCCACGACCTATGCCGCGCATGTCTTCTCCAATGTTGTGGGGGGCGGCATGTCATCGCGCCTCTTTCAAGAGGTGCGCGAGAAGCGCGGTCTGGCCTATACGATCTACTCATTCCAGTGGGGCTATGCTGACACGGGCCTCTTTGGCTTTTATGCCGCTGCCTCAGCCAAAGATGTGCCAGAACTCACGAGCGTCGCGCTCGATTGCATGGTGCAGACCGCTCTCAGCCTCACCAACGAAGAGCTGCTGCGCGCTAAGGCGCAGGCCAAGGTCTCGCTGCTGACAGCTCTTGAATCACCGGCCGCGCGCGCAGATCAGATCGCACGACAGATGCTGGCCTTTGGCCGCCTCGTCAGCCGCGAGGAGATGGTCGAGCGCATCGATGCGCTCGCGCTCGAAGAGGTGCGCGCGGCTGGTCTTGCCGCTTTGCGCACCACCCCGACCGTGGCCGTTGTGGGCGATGTGAAAAAAGCCCCCCGCTCACAAGATGTGGCGCGCCGGCTGGCGGGCGTGTAAAAAAGGGCATGGCCCTCTTTCGTCTTGGTCCAGCTCCTGAGAATGCCAATTTCATCCGCGGTGAGGGGATCTACCTGCGGCCGGGAGAGGCGCGCGACTATGATCAGTGGAGCTGGCTGCGCAATCTCAGTCGCGACTTTCTGACCCCATGGGAGCCGACCTGGCCGGTGGATGACCTGACCCGGGCCTCCTTCCGCCGCCGCTTGCGCCGCCATACGGACGAGATCAATCGCGACGAGGCCTATCCCTTTTTCATCTTCCGCCAGCAGGATGATGCGCTGCTGGGCGGCCTGACCCTTGGCCAGTTGCGCCGGGGTGTCTCCCAGTCGGCCACTATCGGCTATTGGATGGGCAAGCCCTATGCGGGCAAGGGCTATATGGCCAAGGCCGTGCGGGCGACGGCTGGCTTTGCCTTTGCGACCCTGCGCCTCCACAGGCTTGATGCGGCCTGCCTGCCCAGCAATGAGGCCTCAATCCGGCTTCTGGAAGGGGTTGGCTTTACCCGGGAGGGCTATGCGCGGCGCTATTTGCGCATCAATGGGGAGTGGCAGGACCATATCCTCTTCGGCCTGCTCGAAAGCGACCCGATCCGGGGCAAGCGGGGCATCGACCGGGAAGCTTGAACGGGCTCCCATCAGGCTATACCAATCACACTTCTGACAAGGTCAGGGTTCAGGCCAAGGCAGTCTTTAGCTGCGGGGATCTCCCGCTCATGTTTAGGGTCCCGTGCGTCGCTTTCTTTGCCTCTTTCTTGCTCTCGTCACGTTGGCTGGCGCCACCCTCCCCGCCGGGGCGGTGGATTCCATTCGCGTGCCGCTGGATGCGCAGGCCATCGACCTGACCAATGCGGTTGAGCGCAACTATTCCCAAGGCGACCGCCTGCAGGTCTCCACCGCGCCGGGCGCGGATGGCATCGTGCGCCGCATTGAGGTCAGCGCACGCGAAGCTGGCACACAGCCCAACTGGATTGTCTTCGCCCTCACCAATGATACCGAAGAGCAGATCGAGCGCCTCATCGTCGCCCCGCATTTCCGCCTTGTCGGCTCGGGCGTCATCTCGCCCGATCTTGGCGCCTCACGCGTCTCGGCCATCACCGCGAGCCATGGCTTTGCACCCGAGCGCGATGAGAGCCCTGATGCCGATGTGTTTCGCCTGACGCTCGATCCGGGCACCACCGTCACTTATGTCGCCGAGCTGCGCACAGCCAATCTGCCGCAGCTCTATTTGTGGGAGCCTGACGCCTACAAAGAGAAGGTGACGAGCATGACCCTTTATAAGGGCATCGTCATCGGCATTGCGGGCCTGCTCGCCCTCTTCCTCACCATCGTCTTTGTCGTGAAGGGCGCGGTGATCTTCCCAGCCGCTGCCGCGCTGGCTTGGGCGGTGCTCGTTTATGTGTGCATCGACTTTGGCTTCTGGCAGAAGATCATGGGCGGGGCAGGCAGCAGTGATCAGGTCTGGCGCGCCAGTGCTGAGACTTTCTTGGCCGCGACACTCTCTGTCTTCCTCTTTGCCTATCTCAATCTCAATCGTTGGCATGTGCGCGCCTCCCATGTCGTCATTGGCTGGTTGGTGCTGCTGGCCATCCTCGCAGGTATCGCGATTTATGATCCCGCATTAGCCGCGGGCGTGGCGCGTATCTCGCTCGCAACGGTGGCGATCGTCGGCTTCATTCTGGTGCTCTATCTTGCCGTGCATGGTGTTGACCGCGCGGTGATGCTGATCCCGACCTGGTTCTTGCTGATGTGCTGGGTCTGCGCGGCAGCTTTCACCGTCACGGGCTATCTCACCAATGATCTTGTCTCGCCCGCGCTTGTCGGCGGGCTTGTGCTGATCGTCATGCTGATCGGCTTTACGGTCATGCAAAATGCCTTTGCCAGCGGCGGTCTTGCACAGGGCGCGGTGAGCGATGTGGAGCGCAAAGCGCTCGCGCTCACAGGCTCGGGCGATATCGTCTTTGATTGGGATGTGCCGGCCGATCATATCCATGTCAGCCATGAGGCTGAGCAGATGCTGGGTCTGCGCCATGGCTCGCTCGATGGCCCTGCCTCCAGCTGGTTTGATGTGCTGCATCCTTTTGATCGCGACCGCTACAGTGCTTGCCTTGATACGGTGCTGGAACAACGTCGCGGGCGCATCAATCTCGACTTCCGCCTGCGCGGGGGCGATGGCCATTATATGTGGTTCTTGCTCAAAGCGCGGCCTGTCGTGGGCGCTGATGGCGAAGTGGTGCGTGTTGTGGGCACGCTCAGTGACATTACCGAGAGCAAGACCGCTGAAGAACGCCTGCTGCATGATGCGGTTCACGACAATCTGACCGGCTTGCCGCATCGCGAACTCTTCTTCGACCGGCTTGATACATCCATGCGCCATGCGCGCGCCAATAACACAGTCAAGCCGACAGTCATTGCGATTGATCTTGATCGCTTCCGTCAGGTGAATGATAGCTCGGGCATCGCGGCTGGCGATTCTGTTCTGCTCACCGCCGCGCGCCGTCTTGGCCGTTTGCTGCAACCGCAAGACACGCTCGCGCGCATTTCCAGCGATCAATTTGGCCTCATTGTTTTGTCAGAGCGCGACAGCGCCGCGATCATCAATCTGGCCGATACGATCCGCAAGACACTCGCCATGCCGGTAACTTTCAATGACCGCGAAGTGGCGCTGACGGTTTCGGTGGGCATCTGCATTGCTGATCCTGCGCAGAATCCCAAGCCCGAAGAGATGCTGAAAGATGCCGAGATTGCTTTGGCAAGCGCCAAGCGTCTGGGCGGTAATCGCATCGAGGTCTTCCGGCCCAGCATGCGCGCCCAGCGCTCCGACCGTTTGTCGCTTGAGGCTGATTTGCGTCGTGCGCTGGAGCGCAATGAGATCACGCTGCAATTCCAGCCCATCGTGCGCCTCGAAGATCGCACCATTGCGGGCTTTGAATCGGTGTTGCGCTGGAATCATCCGCGCCTTGGCCGCCTGTCTCTGCCCGACTTCATCGCCATCGCAGAAGAAAGCGGCCTCATCCTTGATCTTGGCCTCTTCATGCTGGAGCGCACCGCGCGCGAACTCTCCGCATGGCAATCAGCGCTTGATGTTGACCCGCCGATCTTTGCCTCAGCGCGCATCGCCTCTGGCCAGTTGCTGCGTCATGATTTGCTCGCCGATGTGAAGGGCGTTCTTACGCGCTCGGGCGTGCGTCGTGGATCTCTCAAACTTGAGATCCCTGAAAGTCTGCTGCTGGAAAATCCCGAACATTCTGCACATATGCTGGCCCGTTTGCGCGAACTTGGGGCAGGTTTGGTGCTGGATGATTTTGGCACCGGCTATTCGTCCTTTGCCTATCTGCAGCGCTTCCCCTTCGACACGCTGAAGATCGACCGCACCTTTGTGCATCCCAATGCATCGGGCGTACGTCCGCCCATGCTGCGCTCCATCGTCTCGATGGCGCGTGACTTTGGCATGGATGTGATTGCAGAGGGCGCAGAGAGCGAGAGCGATGTGATCGAGCTGTCGCAATTTGGTTGCCAATATTCGCAGGGCTTCGTCTTTGGTCAGACCATGACGGCTCTGGAAGCACGCCGCCTGATGGGCGCCACCACCGAAGTTGCTGCTTAAAAGATCAGGCGTGACCCGCGCTGTTCACCAGCATCGCAGGATCAATGCCGATCTTGCGCAAGGCGCGCGCATATTTTGACTCAAGATCCTCGCCAAACAGAAGGTCGTTATCGGCCTCGCAGCTCAGCCAGCCATTTTGCTGGATCTCTTCTTCCAACTGGCCGGGGGACCAGCCTGCATAGCCCAGTGCCAGAATGGCCTGATAAGGGCCGCTGTCGCTGGCAATGGCTCGCAGAATATCAAGTGTGGCGGTGAGCGAGACATCACGATCAATCGGCATGGTCGTGTCATCGGCATGATAGTCGGAGGAGTGCAACACAAAGCCGCGCTGCGTCTCCACGGGACCGCCCTTCAAGACTTGCATACCACCGGCGCGTTTGGGCAAGCGGATCGCCTCATGCTCATCGATGACTTCGAGCTGGACGAGAAGATCGGGAAATTTGACCCGGCGGGCGCGCTGGTTGACCACCAGCCCCATCGCCCCATCTTTGGAATGTGCACACAGATAAATCACGGCCCGTGCAAAACGCGGATCGGTCATGCCGGGCATCGCAATCAGCATATGCCCTTCCAGATAGCCGCGACGCTTGCGACTGGACCTGATCTTATCGAGTGTCATAGCGGCCATGGTAAGCCTTCGCGGCAGGGATGCAAGACAGTCAACACGACAGGCAAATGCCTGCGCTGGTGCGTCAACCGGTGACAAGGTACAACTGTTCCATGACGCTTTTTCCAGCTCAGCCCTCGCGCCGCCAGATCATCGCAGGTCTTGCACTCAGCAGCGCCCTGCCTGCAGCGCAGAGCTTTGCGCAGGTCTCCCCTTGGGCCGATGGGCTGCAATCACGCGCGCGGCTCGTTGGCGCAGGCGGGCTTGAGGAGGGCCGCTATCTCGCAGGTGTCGAGATCACCTTGCAGCCGCGCTTTATGACCTATTGGCGCATGCCGGGGGATGCTGGCCTTGCGCCGAGCTTTCAATTCACAGGCTCGAAGAATCTCAAATCAGCGCAGGTGCTTTATCCCGCACCCAATCGCTACCAGCTGAAAAACGAAGAGGCCTTTGGCTACCGCACCAGCGTGACCTTCCCCATCCGCGTTGAACCGCTGGACCCGGCCGCTCCCGTCACGCTCGTTCTCAAGCTCGATTATGCGACCTGCGAAGAGATCTGCATCCCCGCGCAAGCGCAGCTGTCGCTGGAGCTTCGCCCTGCCCCCACCTCAAGCCCCGCGCAGGCCCATTTGCGCCACTGGCTCTCGCTCGTGCCTGTCCCTTGGACGGGCAGGCTCAGCATGACCCGCCAAGATGCCAAAAGCTGGCTGATAAGCGTTCCGATGGAGGGGGTGCTCGATCTCTTTGCCGAGGGGCCGCCAGACTTTTATTTTGAGACACGCCCCCAAGGCACCGGCTTTGTGCTGCGCCTGATTGAGCGGCCAGCACAGGGGCCTGCGCAAGTCCCGGTCCTATTCACCATCGTGGGTGAGAAAGCCGCCTATGACATGCAAGCAAGCCTCGACCTGTCGCCCCCAACGCCCTAGATTTAGCCCATCTGGCGACAATGCCATGAATGGAGGGAAGCTCTATGATCAAGGTTGGCGATCATCTGCCGAATGTCACGTTTAACATCATGACCAGCGATGGCCCCAAGCCCAAGACCACCGACGAGGTCTTCAAGGGCAAGAAGGTCGTTCTGTTCGGCCTTCCCGGCGCTTTCACCCCCACCTGCCACAAGAACCATCTGCCCGGCTATCGCGACAAGGAAGCTGAGCTGAAGGCCAAGGGCATCGACACGATCGCCGTCACCGCCGTGAATGACGCTTTCGTCATGGGCGCTTGGCGCGATGCCACCAATTGCGGTGACAAGATCGATTTCTTGGCCGATGGCAGCGCCAATTTCGCCAAGGCGACTGGCCTGACGCTGGATCTCACCGAGCGCGGTCTTGGCATGCGCATGAAGCGCTTCTCGATGCTGGTGGATGACGGCGTTGTGCGCAAGCTCAACATCGAAGAAGGCCCGGGCGCAGAAGCCTCCGGCGCTGACGCGATGCTCGCGCAGATCTAAGCAGCACAACATCAGACTTTGCGGCCGGCCTTCGGGTCGGCCGTTTATTTTTGTTTGAACGGTGCCATGCCCTGACGCGCCAATTCATCCGCGCGTTCGTTGAGGTCATGGCCCGCATGACCCTTCACCCAATGCCATGAGACAGTGTGACGACCTGCGACCTCATCGAGGCGCTGCCACAATTCGGCATTCTTCACGGGCTTTTTGGCGGCGGTCTTCCAGCCATTGCGCTTCCAGCCGTGAATCCAACCCGTCACGCCATCGCGCAGATATTGTGAGTCTGTGTGAACTTCCACATCGCAAGGGCGCTTGAGACTCTCCAGCGCCATGATCGCGGCCATCAGCTCCATGCGATTATTGGTGGTGAGTTCTTCCCCCCCACTCAACTCTTTCACATGGCCATCCCATTCCAGAATAGCGCCCCAACCGCCGGGGCCGGGATTGCCAGAACAAGCGCCATCGGTATGCGCAATCACCTTGCCGCTCATCGCATGAGCCCATAGTCACGCGCTGAATCCGCGCGCTGATGAAAGCGCAGCTTCTTCACATATTCGAGCGGATCTTTAGGGCGCACTAAAGCGCCTTCCGAGCGGTTCAACCAATCCACACTGCGCGTCAGCAAGAAGCGAAGAGCCGCACCGCGCGCGAGCCATGGCAAGGCCTCAACCTCTGCGTCACTGAGCTTGCGTATCTGCTCATAACCCTTGATCAGCGCCATGCCCTTGGTGATGTTGAACGAGGCATCAGGCTCAAAGCACCAAGCATTGAGGCAGATGGCAAGGTCATAAGCAAAGGCATCTGTGCAGGCGAAATAAAAGTCGATGAGGCCCGACAATTCACCTGACAGGAAGAACACATTATCGGGGAAGAGATCGGCATGGATGATGCCGCTTGGCAGGCCTGCCGGCCAGTGCGCGTCAAGCTGCGCAAGTTCTTGCGCCACCGCCACGGCAAGGCCGGGCAAGATCTCGTCCGCACGCGCTTCGATAGAGCGGAACAAAGGTGCCCAGCCCGCAATCGACAGGCTGTTGGCGCGTGTCATGCCAAAGTCAGCCCCCGCAAGATGCAATTTGCCGAGCGCCTCGCCCACCATGGCGCATTGGCGCGCATCGGGCTTGCGGGCCGACATGCCCTCCAGAAAGGTCACGATGACAGCGGGGCGACCCGCAAGCCGTCCCAGTGCCACGCCAGCGCGATTGAGCACAGGCTGCGGACAGGTGAGACCACGCCGCGCCAGATGCTCCATCAGGCCAAGGAAGAACGGCAGATCGCCCTCCTCCACGCGCTTCTCATAAAGGGTGAGGATGAAGGATCCCTGCTGCGTATGCAGGAGATAGTTGGAGTTCTCGACTCCCTCGGCAATGCCCTTGCAGGACAGAACCGCGCCTATGTCGTAGGTGGCGACGAAGGCTGCGAGATCCTCGTCGCTGACATCGGTATAGACGGCCATCGGGAATCCATTGCTCCGCCGCGCTTGGCGCGCCAATCCCGTTCGTGTTAGCGAGCAGGACTCGCCGCGTCAAACGGCTGAAGCTTTCAAGAGGCTGTTCTCCCCCATGTTGTCGCTCGTTCTGCCATCCTGGGCTTGGGCCGTCTTCACCGTCATTGCAGCGGGTGCGCAGACCGCCCGCAATGCCATGCAGAGCGATCTCGTCTCGCGCGTTGGCACGCAGGGAGCGACCTATGTGCGCTTTCTCTTCGGCCTGCCCTTCGCTTTGCTGTTCCTTGGCATCGCCCATCTGGCGCTGAGTGAGCCCGTCCCCACGCCCAGCCTTGCAACGCTGCTCTGGGCGGCCATGGGGGCTTTGGCGCAGACATTGGCGACGGGACTGATGCTGCTGGCCATGCGCGAGCGCTCCTTCGTCGTCACCATCGCCTTCACCAAGACCGAGCCCGTCATTGTCGCGCTTTTGAGTATTGTGCTTCTCAAGGAAGTGCCCAGCATCCTCACCATGGTCGCGATTGGGGTCGCGACGGCCGGCGTATTGCTGATGTCATGGCCCAAATCCAGCCCGAGCGGTGAGCGCAGCGGTATGCGCGCGGCATTGATTGGCCTTGCCTCGGGCGCTTGCTTCGGCGCGTCGGCAACAAGCTATCGCGGCGCCATCATCGAGCTTGGTGCAGGCTCGTCCTTCATCATGACAGCCTCCCTCACCATGGTGCTGGGGCTCATCATTCAATGCGTGGCTATTCTGGCTTGGCTCGTGTTGCAAGATCGCCCGCTGCTGATGGCGCTATTGAAGAACTGGCGGCCATCTCTGTTTGCGGGCTTCATGGGCGCGCTGGCCTCGCAATTCTGGTTTCTGGGCTTTGCGATCACCAGCGCCGCGCGTGTGCGCACTTTGGCTTTGGTGGAAGTGCTATTCGCACAGATTGTCTCGCGCCGTATCTTCAAAGAGCGCATGTCACGCGCTGAACTTGGCGGCATGGCCTTGATCGTTGTGGGTGTGATTTTGCTGCTGAATGGCTGATCAGACAGCGTCGCGCAATTCGCGCGGCAGCGGAAAGAACATATCTTCCACGCTCGTTGTCACCGTCTCCACAACAATGGGGCGGCGCTTGGCAAAAGCGTCGATGATTTCTTCCACCAAAATCTCGGGCGCAGACGCACCAGCGGTAATGCCGAGCGTGGAAATGTCATCAAACTCGGCCCAATCAATCTC
Organism: Beijerinckiaceae bacterium; assembly: GCA_947454485.1. Classification (GTDB taxonomy): domain Bacteria; phylum Pseudomonadota; class Alphaproteobacteria; order Rhizobiales; family Beijerinckiaceae; genus Terripilifer. The sequence continues at coordinate 516,938 of CANGJJ010000001.1, read as the reverse complement.
GCTGGCGCGGAGCAACAAACGCGCTGTCTTGCAGCCTGAGCGCGCAGCAACATCTTTCAGGCGCTGCGAATTGGAAGAGTTGGGCGAGCCCACGACAATCAAAGCATCGACCTTCGGCGCAATGGCACTCACCGCCTCTTGGCGATTGGTCGTGGCATAGCAAATATCATCTTTGTGCGGACCGACGATCTGCGGGAAGCGCTGTTCGAGCGCTGCAACAATGTCGCGCGTCTCATCAACAGAGAGCGTCGTTTGCGTCGCCCAAGCCAGCGCATTTTCATCCGCAACTTTGAGCGCTGCGACATCCTCCACCGTCTCGACAAGCACCACCGCGCCCTCAGGCAACTGACCCACAGTGCCTTCAACTTCGGGGTGGCCCTTATGGCCAATGAGAATCACGGTGCGACCACGCTTGTGGTGAATGGCAGCCTCGCGATGAACTTTAGTCACCAGCGGGCAGGTCGCATCAATGGCGATCAGATTGCGCTGAAGCGCAGCTGCAGGCACAGACTTGGGCACACCATGAGCGGAGAAAATGACAGGAGCTGTACCATTGGGCACATCATCAAGCTCTTCAACAAAGATCGCGCCTTTGGCCTTCAAGCTCTCGACGACATATTTGTTATGCACGATCTCATGGCGCACATAGACGGGCGCACCATAGACTTGCAGCGCCTTCTCGACGACATCAATGGCCCGCACGACGCCGGCGCAAAAGCCGCGCGGCGCTGCCAGAAGAATGCGAAGCGGTGTGTCAGTCATCGAGCGAACCTTTCGCCCTAGATGTGCTGGATCGGACGCCAAAGCGCAAGACCGGGCAAGCTTGGCCGGGGCCTTTAACGCTTGCCGCCCCCAGCCCTTGCGTCTATGTCGGGCGGGTGCTCTCACCCATCGGGAACCTTGCTTCATGACCAGCCGAGCTGCAGCCGTCTTCACGCAAGGCTCGCTCGCGCGTCATGTTCTGGTCATGACCGCCACCGGATCGGTCGGGCTCGTCGCCATCTTCGCGGTCGATCTTCTGTCACTCTTGTATATTTCATGGTCTGGCAATGCGGCCCTGACCGCGGCTGTGGGCATGGCCTCGCAGGTGCTCTTCTTCGGCATCTCGATCAATATCGGCCTGACCATCGCCGTCTCTGCCTTGGTGGCGCGCGCCATTGGCGCGCATGACCGGCCGCGCGCCAAGCGTCTGGCTGGCTCTGGCATTGTTCATTCCTTCATCCTCTCCACCGTCATCGGCATCGCCCTGTTTGTCTGGCAACGCGATTTTCTGTCGCTGCTGGGCGCGCGCGATGGCGTGATGGAAGGCGCGGTCATCTATCTCAACTGGACCTTGCCCACCAATGGCCTGATGGCGGTCGGCATGGTCTTCTCGGGCATCTTGCGCTCGGTCGGTGATGCGCGCCGCTCGATGTATGTGACCCTGTTTGGTGCCATCACCACAGCCATTCTCGATCCTTTGCTCATCTTGTGGCTCGACATGGGCATCTTTGGTGCCGCCATCGCCTCCAATGTCGCGCGGATGGCCTGGATTGCTGTGGGCTATTGGGGCGCGGTGCATATTCACGGCATCGTCGCGCGCCCGCGCCGCGAGGCGCTGTTCGATGATCTCAAACCCGTCATGCAGATCGCCCTGCCCGCCATTCTCACCAATCTGGCCGCCCCGATCTCAACCTCTTATTCGGTGCGCGCTCTGGCGAATTTCGGCGAAGCGGCGATGGCGGCTGGCGCGATCATCGACCGCGTGACACCTGCTGCCTTTGTGGCTGTCTATGCCATGTCAGGCGCTGTTGGCCCGATCATCGGCCAAAACTATGGCGCCAAACTTTATGAACGCGTGCGCGGCACACTGACCACGAGCTTTACCTTCGGTATCACTTATTCTCTGGCCGTGTGGTTTTTGCTCTATCTGGCTGCGCCGGGCATTGTGCTGCTCTTCAATGCCAGTGGCCAGACGGCACAGCTCGTTCTGTTTTTCTGCAGCTGGGGAGCGGTGGCTTGGGTCTTTCTGGGCTGTCTGTTCGCTGCCAATGCCGCCTTCAACAATCTCGATTATGCCTTCCTCTCGACCCTCTTCAACTGGGGCCGCGCCACTTTGGGCACGATTCCCTTTGTGGCTTTGGGCGCGCATTTTTATGGGCCTGAGGGCGTCTTCCTTGGCCTTGTGGCAGGGTCTGGATTGTTTTGTGTAGCAGCCATCATCTCTGCTTATCGGATTGCAGGGCGCATAGCGCGGCGTAGCCCGCCGGTCACTTCAGCGAATTCGCCGTAAGATCCATATTTTCGCTGAGCCTTGTGCCGACTGAGGCCACCGCGCTGATGATGAAGATCGCGACGAGTGCGAGCATCATCGCATATTCAATGACGGTCGCTCCGGACTCGTCTTGGACGAATTGTCGCGAAAAGCGGAACATGGCTATCTCCAAGCATCATAAACTCGGCCTCGTCCTGAGACCGGTGCAAATCAATAAATCAACTTGTCCATTGTGCCTGATAAAGGGCTCAGCGGGAACCCCTACGTCGGGCTATTTTTAGGCGAGAGCCCTCATGTTGCCACCGGCCGCGCGCCCGCCTATGTAAAGGGTCCCGCCGGCCTCCGGCCCTACCAGCCTTCACACGAAAGAAAATTCATGGCCCGTGACGTCACCGACCTGACACCGATCGAGTCGCGCGACGAACTTGTGGCCTGGCTGGCACAGGGCGAGAAGCCTGCGGCTGACTTCCGTTTGGGAACCGAGCACGAGAAGTTTGCTTTCTACAGCAACGACCTGTCCCCCGTTCCTTACGACGGCCGACCCGCGCAAGGACAGGGCGGCATTCTTGCTCTGCTAGAGGGTATGCGCACACGTACCGGCTGGGAGCCGATTGAAGACGCTGGCGCCTTGATCGGCCTGTTTGATCCTGCAGGCGGTGGCGCGATTTCCCTTGAACCGGGCGGCCAGTTCGAACTCTCTGGCGCACCGCTCGACACATTGCATGAAACCGCTGCCGAACTTGATCTGCATCTCGCGCAGGTCAAGGCAGTCGCTGAGCCCCATGGCATCGGCTTTCTGGGTTTGGGCATGAGCCCCAAATGGACGCTGGCGCAAACGCCCGTCATGCCCAAGAGCCGCTACAAGATCATGACCAATTACATGCCCAAAGTTGGCACGCGCGGTCTTGATATGATGTATCGCACCTGCACCGTGCAGGTGAATCTCGACTTTGCCAGCGAAGCCGACATGGTGCGCAAGCTGCGCGTGTGCATCGCGCTGCAACCACTCGCCACCGCGCTCTTCGCCAATTCGCCCTTTACCGAGGGTAAGCCCAATGGGCGCTTGTCAGAGCGCTCCGAGATTTGGCGCGACACAGACAAAGCGCGCTCGGGCATGTTGCCCTTCGTCTTTGATGCGGGCATGGGCTATGAGCGCTATGTCGATTATGCGCTGCAAGTGCCGATGTATTTCGTCAAGCGCGGCGAGACCTATCATGACGTCGCAGGCGCTGATTTCCGTGCTTTGCTGGACGGCCGCTTGCCGCAATTGCCCGGCGAGCGCGCAACCATGTCCGATTGGGCCAATCATCTGTCGACGATCTTCCCTGAAGTGCGATTGAAGCGCTTTTTGGAAATGCGCGGCGGTGATGTGGGCTCGCGCGATCATATCCTTGCCTTCTCGGCTTTCTTCACTGGCCTTGTCTATGACACCAGCGCACTCGATGCGGCTTGGGATCTGGTGAAGGGCTGGAGCGCAGACGAGCGCCAGAGCCTGCGCGATACTGTTCCCGTGCAAGGCCTTGCAGCCAGTATTGGCGGGCGCACTCTGCGTGACCTGTCGCGTGATGTGCTCAAGATTGTGCGTGGCGGCCTGCAGGCGCGCGCACGCATCAATGCAGCGGGCGCCAATGAAACCATCTTCCTGGATGTGCTCGAAGAGCGCGTCGCCAAGGGATCGGTGGCCGCGCAAGATTGGTTGGCACGTTACAATGGGCCGTGGGGTGGCCAGATTGACCCCATCTTCACCGAAGCCTTGCTCTAAAAGCGGCGCGGTATGGCCTAGATCCAGCCCTGCAGCGCAAGCCCTGCAAAGAGGATCAAGCCAGCATCGCGATTGGAGCGAAATAGCATCAAGGCGCGCGGCGGGGAGGCAGGATCAATCATCCGCACCTGCCAGATAAGATGGGCTGCAAAAGCCGCCACGCCCAGCCATGCGGCCATACCACCGCCCACCAGCATCACCGCCCAAGCGGCCAGAGCGACAGCGCCCGCATAGAACAGGCTGACGCCCAAGCGCACCCGCCCTGCGAACAAGCGCGCGGTGGAGCGCACACCCACAATCGCATCATCGCGCGCATCTTGCAGCGCATAGATCGTGTCATAAGCGATGGTCCACGCAATCGCCGCGCCATAGATCAACACAGCTGGCAGACTCAAGCTACCCATCGCACAGGCCCAGCCCATCAAGCCGCCATAAGCAAAAGCCAAACCAAGCACTGCCTGCGGCCAGAAGGTGATGCGCTTCATGAAAGGATAGGCCGCGACAATCATCAGCGAGCACAGGCCCAGAATGATCGAATAGAGATTAAAGGACAGCAGCACCAATCCGCCGATGGAGGCTTGCGCCAGCATGAAGATTTTTGCGGCGCGCACAGTCACACGTTTGGAGGGCAGCGGGCGATTGCGCGTGCGCTCAACGCCAGCATCAATTTCGCGATCAACGATGTCATTGTAAGTCGAGCCAGCACCGCGCATCGCAACAGCGCCGATCAGAAACAAAATCAGATGGCTGATATCCGGCCCGCGCCCATTGGCGATGCCCGCCAAAGCCGCAGACCACCAGCAAGGCAGCAAGAGCAATTGCCAGCCGATGGGCCGATCAAGTCGGGCAAGCTGAATGAAGGGACGCCAGCTTGCAGGCGCATGGGCCAACAAGCTGCTCTTGATGGAATCAGGCAGATCGGGCGCGTGAGGTGTCTGGCTCACAGCGGTCCGGCAGGCAGTTTCACAGCCGGGGCCGCAGGGACACCGCCGCCCGTTTGCTGGCGCTTCATTTCGGCGGCAGCCTGACAGGCGCGATCAGCAATCTGTGCGGTCTTGGCCGTTGCCTCGCGCATCTGCTTCATCACCTCATCGGGGATGTTGCAGGGCTTTTGCTGCTTGGTCATCCAACTGCGCATATCGCCCTCGACACTGGCGAGCTGGCGCAGCTTGGGGCAGGAGGCGGTAGGATCGACCTTGCCGTCCTTGCTGTTCTTCACGATCGCATTGAGCTGATCAATGTGAGACATGCGGCGGGTCTGGAACTTCTGCATTTCGGTTTCGCACATCGAGGGCGGCGGCGCTGAGGCCACCCCACCACCAGGTGGCCCGCTAAACATCGGGCTGGGTCCGGGGCTGAGAGCAGGCGCTGAAGGCGCGCTCGGTGCACCAAAGAGCGAGCCCGAAGGTGCTGCAGGAGCGCTCACAGCGGGGGGCGCCGTGGGGGCGCCAAAGAGGGAGCCTGCGGCGGGCGCAGGAGCCGCAGGGGCAGCCTGCTCGGCAGGGGCAGTCTCTGTGACCGCAGGAGCCGGAGCGGGCTCAGACGCCGATCTCTGGGCCGGGGCGGGCATGGTTAGAAGACCCTGCGCCGAGGCAAAGCCACAGGGAGCCGCCAAAGCTACCAGGATACCCACCAGTCGCAGGGCCTTTTGGCCCGCAAGGCTCGTTTCCGTCATCATGCTGATCCCTGATTATCGGGGGAACCTCATAGCAAGGCCCCTCTCCCCTCACAAGCTGGGCCAGAATGGGGGAGGAAAAGGGCAGGGAAAAGGCGGGGGTTCCCCGCCCCCCGCTCCCCTTGCTAGAAGCAGGAACCCTCAGCGGGAGCTTGTCGTGTCGCGATATGATTTTTCGGCCCAACGCCTTTATGTCGACGCGCCTATGGCAGCTGGCACCCATCTGCCGCTGGAGCGCGACCAAGCCAACTATCTGCTGAATGTCCTGCGCCTGCAGGATGGCGCTGATGTGCTCGTCTTCAATGGCCGTGATGGCGAATGGCGCGCCCGCCTCGCCCAGACAGGCAAGAAGACCGCCGAACTCATTCTCGACACGCAAGCGCGCGCACAGGAGCCTGCCAGCGATATCCACTATCTCTTCGCACCGCTGAAACATGCGCGGCTTGATTACATGGTGCAGAAAGCGGTGGAGATGGGTGCTGCGCGGTTGCGTCCCGTGCTGACACGCCGCACACAGGCGCACCGCGTCAACACAGAGCGCATGAGCGCCAATGTGATCGAGGCCGCCGAACAATGCGGCATTCTCACCCTGCCGCCGGTCGATGAGCCTGTGTCACTGGAGCGCTTGCTTGCCAACTGGCCACAAGACCGTGTGCTCATTTTCTGCGATGAAGATGCGCCTGCTGGCGATCCTGTTGCGCAATTACGCGCGCAGATTCAACGCCCTGCCAAAGCCGCTGTCTTGATTGGCCCTGAAGGGGGTTTTGATGCTGGCGAACGGGCGCTTTTGATGGGAATGGAGCAAACCATCGCGATGACGTTAGGGCCGCGTATTTTGCGCGCCGATACTGCTGCAGTTGCAGCTATGACTTTGGTACAGGCAGCCATTGGCGATTTATGTGCGTGAGCGCAAACTCACCATCTTGTTGCCACGAAGACGCGATTGCCTGACGTGCCTGCGTGATTTGGCGCGTTCGTCTTTGCTCTCAAAACCAATTGGGTTGATCATGTCCGTCGTGCGTGCTCGTTATTTGTCGCCCCTGCTCGTCCTGTTGCCGGGCTTGATGGTGTGTGCATCGGCGCAAGAGACATGGGTTGATCCGCGTGAACAGGCCGACCGTTTATGCGCCAGCTATGGACCCGGCTTTGTCGCTGGCCGCGCGCCCGGACAATGTGTGAAAGTGGAGCAGCGCCTGCGCGTTGAGCCCCATGCGCGCCGCCCCGCATCAGCTGTCGCCCCCCCTAGCGCCTTTGCGCCGATGAGCGATCAGCCCGCCAAGCCACAGCTGCGCATCAATGGTGGCTTTGGAGCGGCGGGCTCTGCCCAGCCCTGAAGCTGCGATTGTCCCAAACCCCTTGAGCATGATTAAATCGGGCTCTCTCAAGCCCGGCAGGTTGACCGTGACGATGCACGCCCCCTCCCCCTTGCTGGCTCAGTTGACTGAGGCGGCCCAGCAGGCTGGCAACATCGCGCTCGACTGGTTCCGCCCCGGCGCCCCCACCAGCGCGAGGGTCGACAGCAAAGAGGGCGGCTCCCCCGTGACTGAGGCCGACCATGCGGTGGATGGCTTTTTGCGCGACCTCCTGCCGCCTCTGATACCGGGGGCCGCCTGGCTCTCGGAGGAGACCGAGGACGATGCCCAGCGTCTCAGCCGCGACCATGTGATCATCGTCGACCCGATCGACGGCACCCGTGCCTTTTTGGGCGGCGATCCGCGCTGGGGGGTCTGTATTGCCCTCGTCAGCCATGGGCGTCCGGTCATGGGCGTCATCCATATGCCCGCCCTTGCACAGACTTTTGTCGCTGAGGCCGGCGCTGGCGCCTTCCGCAATGGCAGCAGGATCGCAGCCTCGCAGCGGCTCAATCTGACGGGTGCAACCGTCGCAGGCCCTGCCAGTGTGGTGAAAAGCCTCAGCGAAGACGGTCTCAACCTCGTTTTTGAGCCCAAAGTCCCCTCGCTCGCCTATCGTTTTGCCCGCGTGGCGGAGGGCAGCTTGGACGCAGGCTTAGCCTCGACCAACGCCTGTGATTGGGATATAGCGGCAGCCGACATCATTCTGCTCGAAGCAGGCGGGCGGGTGAGCGATCTGGACGGGCGTCCACCAGCCTATAATCGGGCCGGTGTTCGCCACGGAATTCTGGGCGCAGCACCTGACCATTTGCACGCGCAGTTCACAGCCGCCTTGCGACGCGCAGTGCGACCAACAGGGAAGTGACGTCTCAGATGGGTGCATCAGCAACCCGCGAGAGCACTGGATTTTGACGATGAGCCAGACCGACCACACCCGTGAATCCCAACAATTGCTGCACCTCGTGTTCGGCGGCGAGTTGAAGAGCCTTGAAGGCACTGACTTCAAAGACACGGCCGCGATTGATGTCGTCGGGATCTTCCCGAATTATGCGACTGCCTATTCGGCGTGGAAGGCCAAGGCGCAGATGACCGTGGACAATGCGCAGATGCGCTATTTCATCGTCCATCTGCATCGCTTCCTCGACCCGGCATAGACTTCGTCACGCAGGCGGAGATCGAGGAATGCTGAAGAGGCTCGGACGAAGCCATTTTGTTCATGTGATCGTCGGAGCCCTGGCAGCAGCCTATTTGCGCCTTGTCGGCGCCACGACCCGCTATGCTTTTGAGCCTGCCGATATCAAAACCCGCGCGCTCAGCTTCGCCCCCTTCATCGTCGCCATGTGGCATGGCCAGCATTTCATGATCCATATGGCCTCGCCGCAAGGGGCGCGCGTGAGTGCGCTCATCTCGCGCTCGGGCGATGGCGAGATCAATGCGCAGATCCTCAAACATCTTGGCGTTGAAGCCATTCGCGGCTCGGGCGGTGGTGGCTGGAAAAGTCGCCGCAAGGGCGGCATGTCGGCCACACGCGAAATGCTGCGCGTCTTGAGCGATGGCTCTTCCATTGCACTCACCGCTGATGTGCCCAAGGTCTCGCGTGTTGCAGGCCTTGGCATTGTGACGCTCGCCAAAATGTCGGGCCGCCCCATTGTGCCTGTAGCTGTTGTCAGCAAGCGCCGCGTTGATATCGCCTCTTGGGACAGCGCCTCCATTCCCCTGCCCTTCACGCGCGGCTCCATCATTGTGGGCGAGCCCATTTATGTTGCCGCTGATGCAGATGATGCGACGCTCGAGACAACGCGCCAGCAGGTTGAGGCCGCGATGAATGATGTTCACGCGCGCGCCTATGCCAATATTGGCAGCATAGATCCGGGCTCTGTGCGGAGGCAGGCTGCATGAGTTTGCTGGCAACCTACCGCATTCTGACAGGGCTTTTGCGCCCGCTCGCGCCCGTTCTGCTGAACTGGCGGCAAAAGCGCGGCAAGGAAGATTTGCGCCGCATGGGCGAGCGCATGGGCTATCCCTCGCTGGGTCGCCCGCGCGGGCGCCTTGCATGGCTGCATGGTGCGAGTGTAGGCGAAGGCATTGCGCTTTTGCCACTGGTCGAGCGCCTCGTGGCCAAAGGCTTTCACGTTCTCATCACCAGCGGCACAGTGGCCTCTGCGCAAGTTCTGGCAGACCGGCTGACGCCGGGCGCACAGCATCAATATGTTCCGCTCGATGTGCCGCTTTATATGCGCCGCTTCATCGACCATTGGCGACCCGATCTTGTACTGATCGCTGAATCTGAAATCTGGCCGAATATGATTTGCGAATTGGATGAGCGCCAAATTCCCCTGGTGCTCGTCAATGCGCGCATGTCGCCGCGCTCTTTCCTGCGCTGGCAGAAAATGCCGCATTTCATCGCCGATCTTCTGGCGCGGATTGATCTGTGCCTGGCGCAAACACAAGATGATGCGATGCGCTTGATGCAGCTTGGCGCACCGCGCGTGCAAGTCTGCGGCAATCTGAAATTTGATGTCCCCGCCCCGCCTTATTCACAAACAGCCCATGCGGAGATCTCTGCGGCCGTGGGCGGTCGCCCCGTTTGGCTCGCAGCCTCGACCCATCCGGGCGAGGACGAGATTGCGCTGGATGTGCATCGCCGCTTGCTGGCGCGCTTTCCCAATCTGCTGACCATTGTTGCGCCTCGCCATGCCCAGCGCGGCCCTGCGATTGCAGAGCTTGCCCTGCGCGCGGGGATTGATCCTTCCTTGCGCTCGCAAGGGGATCGCATCACGCCCGCCACAGGTTTTTATATCGCCGATACGATGGGCGAGATGGGGCTCTTTTATCGCCTCACCAGCATAGTCCTCATGGGCAAGTCTCTGGCTGGTGCGCAGGGCGGACAAAATCCCATCGAGCCTGCCAAGCTGGGCTGCGTGATTTTGCATGGGCCAGAAGTTGGCAATTTCGTCGAAGTCTACCGCCATCTCACCATGGCCAATGGCGCGACCGAAATTTATGACGCCGATATGCTCGAGCGCGCACTGCAGGTCTTCTTGTCAGACCCTGCACTGCTGCGCCGCAATGGTCGTGCGGCCATGGATGCGGTGAATGCTTTTTCTGGCGCGACCGATCGCATCTTGCAGGCGCTTGAGCCTTATATGATGCAGATGCAGGCGGAGGACCGCTGATGCGCGCGCCGGGCTTTTGGTGGCAACCAGCCCCAAGCGCTCTGGCACGGCTATTGTCGCCGCTGGGCGCAATCTATGGCGCGATCACAGCGCACCGCATGGCACAGCAAGGCGAGCGCGCTTCCCTGCCCGTGATCTGTATCGGCAATTTTGTGGCGGGCGGTGCTGGCAAAACACCCAGCGCAATTGCCGTGGCTCGCGCGCTCAGCGCCATGGGCCGCAAGCCTGTCTTTTTGTCGCGCGGCTATGGCGCGCATGCCAATGCCCCGCAAATTGTTGACGCCATGCGCGACAGTGCTGCGCAAGTGGGCGATGAGCCACTGCTCCTCGCGCAAGTCGCCCCCACCGTCGTTGCGCGCGAGCGCGTGGCAGGCGCGCAGCTCTGCGCCACGACGGGCGCTGATATGATCGTCATGGATGATGGTTTGCAAAATCCCTCCCTCACCAAAGATCTGCGCCTTGCAGTGGTTGATGGGGCTGTGGGTGTGGGCAATGGATTGAGCCTGCCAGCGGGGCCTTTGCGCGCCTCACTCGCCCAGCAATGGCCCCATGTGGATGGCGTCATCATCATTGGCGAGGGCGCGCCGGGCGATGAGATCGCAAGCGAGGCTTTGCGCCATGGTAAAGCAGTTCTGCGCGGCGCCTTGGTGCCAGACCGCAATATGGCTTTGGGTCTGGCGGACCGCGATGTGATCGCCTTTGCGGGGATTGGACGGCCCGAGAAATTCTTCGACACTTTGCGCGCGCTTGGGGCGCAGATTGTCGAGCAAGAGAGCTTTCCCGATCACCACCGATTCACGCCGCGCGAAATCGCGGGCCTGCAGTCGCGCGCGCGCCGGCGCGGGGCTGCCCTTGTGACGACGCAGAAAGATGCGGTGAGATTGGGCGCAGCAACGGCGGAGCAATTGCTGGTCTTGCCGGTCGAGTTAAAACTCGAAGACGAGACGGGCCTTGCCCATCTCCTCGCACAGCTCAGAGCTTCACAGTAAGGCCGAGGCGTTCGAGCTTGGCCTGCGGTGACGCATAGGCCTCTTGGCTGTCAACATCCCAATAGCGCAGCTCATCGAGCGGGATTTCGACCTTGGTCGCCGCACAGCGCACATAAGCGCCGGGCTTCAAGATGCGAAAATCGCCATCTTGATATTCGATCTCGGCTTCGCCGGGCGTGGGGGGGCGTCGTTCGATACGGTTCATGGTGAGCTATCTAGCAAATCAGGCGGGGCGTGTCTCGTAACCTGCAGCGGAAATCGCCTGCGCCAAAACATGGGCCTCAGCGGAAGTCTTCGCCTCAAGCCGGCCCGAGGCCAGATCAATCGTCACATCGGCTGATGGATCGGTGCGCTTGACGATGCGGCTCACCGAATTCACGCAACCCTGACAGGTCATGCCCTTGACGATCAGCTCGACTGTGTGCGGCTCGCTCATAGGTCGCTCCTCAGGCGTTCACGAAGGCCTCGCCTTCTATCTCAACCAGATAAGCCGGATTGGCCAATCCTGCCACCTGTACGAAAGTGCTGGCTGGCGCATGACTGCCCAAACGTTGGTTGCGAATGTCACGCACCACGCCCGAGCCACCTGGAACGGTACAATAGATCACCAGTTTGACGAGATCGGTGATACCCATGCCGGCCGCGCACAGCAAAGCCTCGATATTGTCGAAGACTTGCTGGGTTTGCGCCTCCAGCCCCTCCACCAAAGTGCCATCAGCCTTCATCGCCACCTGACCAGAGATGAACAAACGGCGGCCGGGACCGCAGATGACGACCCCTTGCGAGAAACGCGAGGCGGGCTTTGACAAGGTCGGGGGATTGAGAAATTCGGCCATGGGGCGCTCCTGACGCAGTTTCTGCTCCATTCTGTGCGCTCTGGCGCGGATGTCCACAAGGCAGGGCGCAGATTTGCTTCCTCTTATGCTCGCTGAGGACTAAGTTCCGCGCGACTCCCAGACCGGCAATACCGGTAGAGACTTCCGGAGAGACCTATGATCAGCTGGTTTCAGGCCCTCATGCCGCGTGAGGAAAAGTTTTTCGACCATTTCGAGCGGCATGCTGATGTCCTGGTGGCGGGCGCAGATGCTTTGCGCAAAGTGCTCGAAGGCGGCGACAATATTGCGGCCAATTGCGAGCTGGTCTTTCAGCATGAGAGCAAGGCTGACGAGATCACCCATGAAGTGATGCTGGCGGTGCGCCGTACCTTCATCACCCCTTTTGACCGCAGCGACATTCAAGATCTCGTTGCCTCGATGGATGATGCGATTGACCAGATGCAGCAGACGGCGAAAGCTATTCTGCTCTATGAAGTCACCACATTCGAACCGCAGATGAAGGCGATGGGCGATCTGATCGTTCGCGCGGCTGCAATCACGGTTCAGATCATCCATGCCCTGCGCCATATGCGCAGGGAGGCCAATAATCTGACCAAGCTCACCGGCGAAGTTGTCTTGATCGAAGATCAGGCCGACCATCTGCATGATGATGGCTTGAAGCGGCTCTTCCTCGCGCATCGCCAGTCAGATCCCATGGCCTTCATCGTGGGGACGGAAATCTACAGCCATCTTGAAAAGGTGGTTGATCGCTTCGAAGACGTGGCCAACCGCGTTAACGGCATCGTTATCGAACATCTCTAAGGGCGCATCTTGACCATCAGCCTCGAGCTTCTCTGGGTCATCATTCTGGTGGCCCTTGCCTTCGACTTCCTGAACGGGCTGCATGATGCGGCCAATTCCATCGCGACCATTGTGTCGACGCGTGTGCTGCGTCCGCAATATGCGGTGGCTTGGGCTGCCTTCTTCAACTTCATCGCTTTCTTGTTCTTCGGCCTCAGCGTCGCGCAGACGGTGGGCACTGGCATCATCTCGCCCGACATCGTTGACCCGCGTGTCATCTTTGGCGCGCTGATGGGCGCCATCATCTGGAATGTGCTGACCTGGGTCGCGGGTATTCCCTCTTCCAGCTCCCATGCTTTGATCGGCGGCCTTGTGGGGGCGGGCGTTGCCAAAGCGGGCTTTAATGCCATCGTCTGGAAGGGCCTGATCAAGACGGGCGCTGCCATTTTTGTTTCGCCCACGATCGGCTTCCTGCTGGCGCTTGTGTTGGTGCTGATCGTGTCATGGCTCTTTGTGCGCGCAACACCCTCTTCGGTCGACAATACATTCCGTATCGCGCAATTCTTCTCCGCCTCGCTCTATTCGCTCGGCCATGGCGGCAATGATGCGCAAAAGACCATGGGTATTATCGCGGTGCTGCTCTATTCGCAGGGCCAGCTCGAAGGCGGCTTCCATGTCCCCTTCTGGGTCGTCATCACCTGTCAGGCAGCGATGGGCCTTGGCACTTTGTTCGGCGGCTGGCGCATCGTTCATACGATGGGCTCGAAGATCACGCGCCTCACGCCACAGCAAGGTTTCTGCGCAGAGACAGGTGGCGCCATCACTCTCTTCTTGGCGACTCACTTTGGTGTGCCTGTCTCCACCACTCATACGATCACGGGTGCGATTGTGGGCGTGGGGACTGCGCGCCGCATTTCAGCCGTGCGTTGGAATGTTGCCAAAGACATTGTGATCGCATGGGTGCTCACCTTGCCCGCAGCTGCGGTCATCGGCGCCCTCTCCTACTGGATCGTGGGCTTGTTCCCTTAAAGGCGGAGTGTGACCGAGGTGCTAGACAACGAACAAGACGCACCACGGCCGCAATTTGCTGCCCTGCCCTATCGTATTCACGAGGGCATTGAAGTCTTGCTCATCTCCTCGCGTGATACAGGCCGCTGGGTTCTGCCTAAAGGCTGGCCCATGAAAGGCCGCACACCCCATGGCACAGCCGCACGTGAGGCACTGGAAGAGGCGGGCGTCGTCGGCAAGATCAGCACACAGCCCGTGGGCAGCTATCACTACCGCAAGCGCAAGAAGAGCGGCCAAGATGTGCTCTGCCATGTCACGGTCTTTCCCATGCTCGTCGAACGCCAACGCAAGACCTGGCCCGAGATGCATCAAAGGCGCACCTGCTGGTTCCCGCTTGAAGAGGCCGCAACACTCGTCAATGAGCCTGAATTGCAGCAGGTGATTGCGAATTTTACGCAGCTTCCGCAAGCCAAGACTTGACGAGACGCGCGAAGCGCCCGAACCTCTCCTCACAATAACCGGGAGGGATACTATGCGTTTTCGCCATCTGCCGCTCGCGCTTGTCTGCGCCGCCGCGCTTCTTGCAACCCCAGCGCGCGCTGACATCAAAACGCAAGTGATTGAATATAAGCTTGGCGACACCGTGCTTGAGGGCATGATCGCCTTTGATGATGCCAAGACCGGCAAGCGTCCCGGCGTTGTGATTTATCACCAATGGACCGGACCTTCTGATCATGAGCGCAAAGTCGCGCAGGATCTCGCCAAGAAGGGCTATGTCGCTTTTGTGGCCGATGTCTATGGCAAGGGCGTGCGCCCGCCTGCACCTAAAGAATCTGCGGCCGAGATGACGAAATATCTGAAGGACCGCAGCTTGCTGCGCGCGCGCTCCAAAGCAGGGTTCGATCAACTGGCCGCGCGCCCGGAGGTTGATGCCTCGCGTATCGCAGTCATTGGCTATTGCTTCGGCGGCACAGCCATTCTTGAACTTGGCCGCGCGGGCGTTCCTGCCAAGAGCTATGTGACGCTCCATGGTGTTTTGAACAATCCCACACCCGATGATGCCAAGAACATCAAAGCTCCCGTGCTGGTGCTGCATGGCGCTGCCGACACTTTCGTGACCGACAAGGAGGTCGAGACCTTCCTGGCCGAGATGAAGGGCGTGAATGCAGACGTGACCTTCGTCTCCTATTCAGGAGCCCCGCACAGCTTCACCCTCGAAGGCCCAGCCTTCCGTCCTCTGGCGGCGGCGCGCGCCTGGTCCACGATGGGCAATTTCCTGAGCGAGACGCTCGGACAGTAAGGCAATCAAACGGCCCTCCCCGCGCGGGAGGGCCAAGCCATAGAGTTGACAGGGGTGGCTGCGGCCTTTAGCGGGGCTCTATGAAGCCCTCCTCCTCCATCCCCATCCTGACCGGCGCGCGCGATCTATTGAGCCAATATGACGTGCTTTTGTGCGACGTCTGGGGCGTGATCCACAATGGCCGCGAACATTATCCCGCCGCTTGCGAGGCATTAATCAACTATCGCAAAGGCGGTGGCCGTGTAGTGCTTGTCACCAATGCACCGCGCCCCAATGCGCCGATCCGCTTGCAGCTTGACGGGCTTCATGTGCCGCGTGATTGCTTTGATGACATCGTCACCTCTGGCGATGTGACGATGAGCTTCATCGAGGCCCATGGCGATGCGCCCGTGCATCATATCGGCCCTGAGCGCGATCTCACCCTCTTTGATGAGCTGCGGGCGAGTGGACACAATCCACCCCTCGTGCCGATTGAAAAGGCTGACTATGTGATCTGCACTGGCCTCAATGACGAATATGTCGAGACGCCGGACGATTACACAGACCGCCTCAAACTCATGCTCGCTCGCAAGCTCGATCTGATCTCTGCCAATCCCGATCTCATCGTCCATGTCGGCGATAAATTGCTCTATTGCTCGGGCGCGATTGCCCAGCTTTATGAACAGATCGGCGGCAAGGTCATTCAGGCGGGCAAGCCCTATGCGCCCATCTATCAGCGCGCTTATGAAATCGCGCAGAAACTGCTGGGGCGCAGCGTTAACAAGGATCGCGTTCTGGGCATTGGCGATGCCATGCGCACCGATGTGAAGGGCGCTTGTGACTTTGGCGTTGATGCCCTCTTCGTCACCTCTGGCATTCACCGCGATGTGCTGCATCCCCATAGCGTGCTCGATGAAGCTGCCTTTGCGCAATTCATCACTGACGCGCCTGTGACGCCGCGCGCTGCGATCCCGGCGCTGACATGGTGAGCCCGATGATTGTCGCGCATGATCCGCTCACACCACCGCAAGGGCTGGAAGGCGCTGTAGTCGCTATCGGCAATTTCGATGGTGTGCATCGCGGCCATGCGGCGGTGATCGCGCGCGCGCAGGCACTTGCCAAAGAACGGAGCGTTCCTTGCGCGGTACTGACCTTTGAGCCCCATCCCGTCGATTTCTTCGCTGGTCCGGGCACTGTCTTTCGCCTGACGCCGGAGGCAGAGAAGATCCGCTGCCTGTGCCGTCTGGGTGTTGATGGCGTCGTTGTCATAACCTTTGATGGAAATCTCGCTGGGCTGGAGGCTGAGGCCTTTGTGGACGAGATCCTCATCAAGCGCCTCAATGTGAGCGGGGCTGTGGTGGGCTATGATTTTCACTTCGGCAAAGCGCGCCGCGGCTCGCCCGAATTTTTGACTGAGGCTGGCGCCCGGCATGGCTTTGCAGTCGCTGTCGTTGAAAAAGTGGTCGCTGATGCAGGCGGGGCGCCTGAGGCTGTCCATTCCAATGCGGCCCGCCAAGCACTTGAGCAGGGCGATGTGACCCGCGCCGCGCAGCTCATGGGCCATGAGTGGTTTGCCGTGGGCGAAGTGGTCCATGGTGAGAAGCTGGGCCGCCAGCTTGGCTTTCCCACCGCCAATGTGCGGCTCGCCCCCTCCTGCCGCCTGCGCCACGGCATCTATGCTGTCCGCCTGAAGGTGGATGGTGTGACCTATGGCGGGGTGGCCAATTTCGGCCGCCGCCCCACCGTCACCGACACGGGCGCGCCCCTTCTGGAGACCTTTGTCTTCGACTTTTCCGGGGATCTTTACGGCAAGACCGTGGAAGTGACCTTCGTCGGCTGGATCCGCGGTGAAGAGAAATTCCCCAGCCTTGATGCGCTGGTGGCCGAAATGAACCGGGACAAGGACAAGGCGCGCGCCATATTGCGCTAACCTTCTCTGCGGGTCAGCGGGCCGAAAACTGGCGCTTTGCTGCCAAATCCTCTATGTCCGGCCAGCCGCGCAGTTCATGCGCTGAAGCCCTTTTCAGGTTGGACGATGACCGATACCAGCGCCAAAGGCCCCGACTATTCCAAGTCGCTCTATCTGCCGCAAACAGACTTCCCCATGCGGGCCGGTCTGCCGCAGAAGGAGCCGGAAATTCTTGCCCGCTGGAATGAGATGGGTCTCTACCAGCGCATGCGTGAGGTTGGTCGCGGCCGTCCGAAATTCGTGCTGCATGACGGCCCTCCCTATGCCAATGGCAATATTCATATCGGCCATGCGCTGAACAAGATCCTCAAAGATATGGTTTGCCGCTCGCAGCAAATGCTCGGCAAAGACTCGAACTATGTTCCAGGCTGGGATTGTCACGGCCTGCCGATCGAATGGAAGATCGAGGAAGATAATTACCGCTCCAAGGGCAAGCCCAAGCCTGAGCTTGGTGACAGCGCCGCCATGATCGCCTTTCGTCGCGAATGCCGCGCCTATGCCGAGAATTGGCTCAATGTGCAGCGCGAAGAGTTCAAGCGCCTCGGCGTCACCGGCGATTGGGCGCATCCCTATGCGACCATGAGCTTTGATGCGGAAGCGCAGATCGCACGCGAGATCATGAAATTCGCGGAGAATGGTCTGCTCTATCGCGGCTCCAAGCCGGTGATGTGGTCGGTTGTCGAAAAGACCGCACTCGCAGAGGCTGAAGTCGAATATGAAGATCACACCAGCGATACGGTCTGGGTGGCTTTCCCGCTGCAACAGGGCAAGGGCGAATTTGCCAAGGCATCAGTTGTCATCTGGACAACAACGCCTTGGACGCTGCCCGCCAATCGCGCCGTGTCGTACTCATCGAAAATCGCTTACGGTCTTTATGAAGTCAGTTCTGCGCCCGAGGGCAATTGGGCCAAGACTGGCGCGCGTTATGTGCTCGCCGACAAGCTGGCTGAGGATGTGTTCAAAAGCGCCAAGGTCGAGAGCTTCAAGCGTATCTGCGATGCAAAACCCGGTGAGCTTGGTCTGTGCGCACATCCGCTCGCAGGTTTTGATCCTGGCTACAGCTTCCATGTCGCACTGCTCGATGGCGATCATGTAACCGATGATACCGGCACAGGCTTTGTGCATACAGCGCCCAGCCATGGCCGCGAAGACTTTGACATCTGGATGGCGAGCCAGCGGCTGTTGATTTCGCTCGGCATCGACACACGCATTCCCTACACAGTCGATGCGGATGGCTTCTACACCAAGGATGCTTTTGGCTTTGGTCCTGAGTCAGAAGGCGGCGCCAAGCGCGTCATCGACGACAAGGGCGCCAAGGGCAATGCCAATGATGCCGTCATCAAGGCGCTTGCGAGCATGGGCAATATTCTCGCGCGCGGCCGTCTGAAGCATCAATATCCCCATTCATGGCGCTCGAAGAAGCCAGTGATCTTCCGCAATACGCCGCAATGGTTCATTGCGATGGATCGCGTCTTTGATGTGCCGGGCGCATCGGATGATACAAGCCTGCGCGATCTGGCGCTCAAAGCCATCAAGGAAACGCGCTGGGTTCCGGCAGCTGGTGAAAATCGTATCACCGGCATGATCGCCAACCGCCCCGATTGGGTTGTGTCGCGTCAGCGCGCCTGGGGTGTGCCGATCTGCGTCTTTGTGAAAAAAGGCACGCATGACATTCTCGTGGATAGCGAGGTCAATGCGCGTATTGCTGCTGCTTTCGAAGCTGAGAGCGCGGATGCATGGTTTGCGCCGGGTGCAGCGCAGCGCTTCCTTGGTAGCACGTATAAAGCCGAAGACTATGAGAAGATCGACGATGTTCTCGATGTCTGGTTTGATTCAGGCTCGACCCATTCTTTCACGCTCGAAGCGCGCGAAGATCTGGCCACGCGCCGCGTGCGTGATGGCGGGCCTGATGAGGTCATGTATCTTGAAGGCTCGGACCAGCATCGTGGCTGGTTCCATTCTTCGCTGCTGGAGAGCTGCGGCACCCGTGGCCGTGCGCCCTATGATGTCGTTTTGACCCATGGCTTCGTCCTCGACGAAAAGGGTCAGAAAATGTCGAAGTCGCTGGGCAATGTCGTTGCTCCGCAGACGGTGATCAAAGATTCCGGTGCCGATATTCTGCGCCTGTGGGTCGCGGCCTCTGACTATTCGGATGATCTGCGCATCGGGCCGGAGATTCTCAAAACCTTCGTTGAGACCTATCGCAAATTGCGCAACACATTGCGCTGGATGCTGGGTGCTCTGTCGCATTTTGACGCAAGCCAGAAGATCGCCAAGGCAGATATGCCCGAGCTTGATCGCCTGATGCTGCATCGCCTTGCTGAGCTTGACCCTGCGATCAGCGATGCCTATGCGAATTTCGATTACAAGAAAGTCGTCGCGCTATTGTCGCATTTCATGACAAGCGATCTGTCGGCCTTCTATTTCGACATTCGCAAAGACACGCTCTATTGCGATCCGATCTCCAGCCTTGTGCGCAAAAGCGCATTGACCGCCATCGACATCATTGCCGAGACCGTTCTGAAATGGCTCGCACCCATTCTATGCTTCACCACGGATGAGGCTTGGGTGGATATGCGCCCCAAGGCTGAGGCCTCGATCCATCTCACCACTTTTGTGAGCGGTCTTGAGATGTGGCGCGATGATGAACTGGCCGAGACATGGCGCCAAATTCGCCGTGCGCGTGCGGTTGTCACAGGCGCCCTTGAATTGGAGCGCGCGGCCAAGCGCATCGGCTCCTCGCTGGAGGCTGCCCCGCAGGTCTATATAGCGGATGATGCGCTGCGCGCGCTTCTCGCCAGCATCGACTTTGCCGAAGTCTGCATCACCTCTGGCATTGAGATTGTGGCGGGCGATGGCCCGGCTGACGCCTTCCGCTTGGCCGATACGCCCGGCATTGCGGTTGTGCCGCAGCGCTCTGGCGGCGTGAAATGCGCCCGCTCGTGGAAATATTTCGACCCTGCTACGGCTGATCCTGCCTATCCCGATGTGAGCCCGCGCGATGCGCAGGCCCTCAAAGAGCTGGCCGCCGCGGGCAAATGGCCGGCCTGATGCGCCCGCGCCTATGGGGCATCCTCACAGCCGTGGCGACCCTGATCCTCGATCAGGGTCACAAACTGTGGATGCTCTTTGTGTTCGACATCACGGCCAAACAGCCTGTCAGCCTGACGCCCTTTCTTGACCTCGTCATGGCTTGGAATCCCGGCATTTCTTATTCCCTGCTCAGCGCCAATACGGATGCGGGCCGCTATGGGCTGCTCGCTCTGTCGCTGGGCGTGACGCTGGCCTTGGGGATCTGGTTGTGGCGCTCAAGTCAGATTTTGACCAATCTGGCCTTGGGGCTTCTGATCGGCGGGGCGCTGGGCAATGCCTATGACCGCTTTGCTTATGGGGCGGTGGCCGATTTCTTCCATTTTCACGTCGGCAGCTTCAGCTGGTATGTCTTTAACCTAGCTGACGTGGCGATCGTTGCCGGGGTGGGGCTTCTCCTGTATGAAAGCCTCCTGCTGGGCCAAAAGGCACCAGAGGCGGTATGATCCGCCCCTTGCCACCAAATTGCCGTGAAGCAGCGGCAGTTTGAGAGCTCAGCTAGCCGGACGAGTGGGGTAGTTTCATGTCCATGAGCCGTCAATTCCGTCTGCCGATCCTTGCCGCCAGCGCCGTCCTCGGCCTGAGCTTGGCAGGCCCTGCCCATGCGTTGAAAGACGATGGTTCGGGTACGCCGCTGGAATCGCTGAGCAGCCTTTTCGGTCTTGATGAGAAGAGTGACGATCCTGCGATCAAATATCGCGAGCGCTCGCCTCTCGTCCTTCCGCCCAATACCGGTGCATTGCCTGCACCGCGACCCCCTGCCGCCAAAGCTGCGACCAACTGGCCGCAGGATCAGGAGGTCGTGCGCGCCCGCAAGAAGCAGCAAGAGACCAATGCGCGTGTGCGTGGTGAGGATCCTGACGACAATCTGCGCCTGCGTCCCGACCAGATGCGCAATGTCTATGCGCCCAATCCGGTCAATGGCCCCGGCGCTGCCGATCCTTGCGAGCGCTTGGACCCTGACAACAAGGCCTGCGCGCCCGGCACTTATTGGGGCAAGCTGGCTGTGAGCCACGCGCCCAAAGAGGAGGCACCCAGCCTTCAGGCAGGCGTTGAGCCGCCGCGTGAGTTCCTGACGCAGCCGCCCAAGGGCTATATGAAGCCGACCAAGAATGTGAAGGCGACTTTCGAAGTGACGCGCCGCCCCGACGAGATCGATCCGCGCGAATTCTACTGGGATCAAAGCCGCAAACGGGCGGAGTGATCCCAACCACTCAATTGCGACGGCCGGCCCATTGGGTCGGCCGTTTTGTTTTGCGCAGGGACTGACAGGCTTGGCTCTGGCGTCCTATATTCATCTCACAACAATCAAACCGGCGAGCCGCATGACGTTGATCCTTACGCCCCCCGCCCTGACCCCCGGCGCTGCCCAGCCTGACGCCCATGGCGAGGCCGGCCCGCAGATTTCAGATTTCCGTCTCGCCAATGGCCTGGAGGTCGTGGTCATTCCCGATCACCGCGCCCCCGTGGTCACGCATATGGTGTGGTATCGCAATGGCTCTGCGGATGACCCAATCGGCAAATCCGGCATTGCGCATTTTCTTGAACATCTGATGTTCAAAGGCACCAAGAACCACAAACAAGGTGAGTTCTCTGAAATGGTCGCAGAACTGGGCGGTCAGGAGAATGCCTTCACCTCAAATGACTACACCGCCTATTATCAGCGCGTGGCCAAAGAACATCTCGCCACCATGATGCGCTTTGAAGCCGACCGCATGACCAATCTCGTTTTGACCGATGAGGTTGTGGCCCCGGAGCGCGATGTCGTGCTCGAAGAGCGCCGCATGCGCACAGACAGCGATCCATCTGCGCAGTTGAACGAGGCCGTGCAGGCTGCGCTTTTCACTCATCATCCCTATGGCAAGCCGATCATCGGCTGGATGCATGAGATTGAGGATCTTAACCGCGAAGATGCGCTGGCCTATTACAACCGCTTCTACACGCCAGAGAATGCGATCCTGATTGTCGCGGGCGATGTGACCGAAGGCGAGGTGCGCGCGCTCGCTGAAGACACATATGGCAAGATCGCCGGCCAAGGCGAAGCGCCCAAGCGTCAGCGCCCGCGTGAGCCCGAGCCGCGCGCTGAACGTCTGGTCAAATTGGCTGACGAGAAAGTCGAGCAGCCGAGCCATCAGCGCGTTTATCTTGTGCCGAGCTACACAACAGCCAAGCCCGGCGAGGCTGAGGCTTTGGAGCTTCTCGCCCATCTGCTGGGCGGCGGTCAGACAAGCCTGCTCTATCGCAAGCTTGTGGTGGAGCAGAAGATCGCGGTCATGGCGGGCTCTTACTATATGGGCACCGCGCTCGATGACACGCGCTTTTGGGTCTATGCGATGCCCGCCCCCGAGATCACGCTCGAGGCTTTGGATGAAGCCGTGCTCACTGTGATTGCAGAGGTCGCGGACAAGGGCGTTGACGCAGCTGATCTTGAGCGCGCCAAGACAAGGCTCATTGCCGATGCGATCTATGCGCAGGACAATCAGGCGAGCCTTGCGCGCTGGTATGGCGCGGCCCTGACGACGGGCACCAGCGTGACAGATATTCGCGAATGGCCTGCACGTATGGATGCGGTTGATGCAGAGGCCGTGCGCGAGGCTGCACGCCAATGGCTCGACCCCAAGCGCGCTGTGACTGGCTTTCTTCTTCCGCAGGCTGCGGCCTGAGCGATCGGATCTTCCATGACAACGACCACGACGAGCCGCGCCGACAGCGTGCAAAAAGTAACATCGCCCGGCGGTATTGAAGCCTGGTTGGTGGAAGATTACGCGGTTCCGCTGGTCGCTTTCGACTTCGGCTTCCACGGCGGCACAGCACAAGACAGTCCGGCCAAAGCGGGCGCTGTCTCCATGTTGTCAGCTTTGCTGGATGAGGGCGCAGGCCCGATGGATGCTGATGCCTTTCATCGCGCCATGGATGAGAAGGCCGTTGAGATCTCCTTCTCCGCTGATCGCGATACATTCCACGGCCGTATGAAGACGCTCACGCGCCATCTTGATGATGCCGCCAAATTGCTGCGCCTTGCGGTCTGCGAACCGCGCCTTGATGAGGATGCGATTGAACGCGTGCGCGCGCAGATGATCGCAGGGCTCAAGCGCGAAGCCAAAGATCCTGATGCGCTTGCAGGCAAAGCCTGGCGGGAAGCGGCGTTTGGCAACCATCCCTATGGCATGGCCTCACGCGGAACGCTTGAGAGTGTGCCGGCCATTACGCGCGCGGATCTTGTGGCGTATCGCACCCATATCATGACGCGCGATCATCTGAAGATTGCGGTTGTGGGCGCGATCAGCGCAGCAACACTGTCGCCTTTGCTCGATGAGATCTTCGGTGCCTTGCCCAAGAGCGGCAAGCTCGCTGCCATTGCGCGCATTGAGATGGGTGGCATGGGCACGCGCCATATTGTTGATGTCGATGTGCCGCAATCCACCATTCGCTTTGGCCTGCCGGGTCTGACGCGCGATGATCCTGACTTTTGGCCAGCCGTTGTGGTCAATCACATTCTGGGCGGCGGCGTCTTCTCGGCGCGTCTCTTCCGCGAAGTGCGTGAAAAGCGCGGCCTTGCCTATTCCGTCCATTCGCAGCTTGTCACCTTCGAGAACGCCGCGCTCTTTTCTGGTGGCACTTCCACCAAGAATGAGCGCGCGGCAGAATCGCTGAGCGTGATCGAAGAAGAGATCGCCAAACTCGCGAGCGAAGGGCCGAGCGCTGAAGAGCTCGACAAGGCGCAGAAATATCTCATCGGCTCTTATGCCTTGCGCTTTGACACCTCCACCAAGATTGCGGGCAATCTCGCCCATCTGCAGTTGGAGGGTTATCCCGTCAGCTTCCTTGACCAGCGCAATGGCTATATTGCCGCTGTGACGCTGGAGGATACGCAGCGCGTGGCCAAGCGCCTGTTTGAGGGCAAGAAGCTGTTGGTGGCCGCCGCAGGCCGTCCCACAGATATGTGAGCAGGCGGCCCGGCTCTGCTACAGTCGGCGCAGAGGAATCACCATGTCCGTCCGCCGCCTTGACCCCATTCTGGTTGACCGCATCGCCGCTGGCGAAGTGGTGGAGCGCCCTGCCTCGGCGGTGAAAGAGCTCGTCGAGAATGCGCTTGATGCAGGCGCGACACGGATCGAGATCACACTTGAAGAAGGTGGCCGCAAACTCATTCGCGTGAGCGATGATGGCGCGGGCATGACAGCGGCTGATCTTGAGCTGGCCGTTGAGCGCCATGCGACATCCAAGATCCCCGATGGTGATCTGTCCAATATCGCGACATTGGGTTTTCGCGGCGAGGCTCTTCCCTCCATCGCCTCTGTCGCGCGTGTCGAAATTCATACGCGCGCCGCAAGCTCTGATACGGGCCATATGATCCGCGTTGATGATGGTCGCAAACGTCCCGTGGCACCAGCCGCCCATTCGGCTGGCACACGGATCGAGGTGCGCGATCTGTTCGCCTCCACACCCGCACGGTTGAAGTTTCTCAAAACAGATCGCGCGGAAGCGCAGGCCGTGGCCGATGTGATCAAGCGCCTCGCTATGGCCCATCCCACTGTGCGCTTCTCGCTCACGGGCGACCATCTCACCGGCCTTGAATTTGCCGCTTGCCCCGCGAGCGAAGATGGTTTGCTGACGCGCATCTCGCAGGTGCTCGGCCGCGATTTTCGTGACAATGCTTTGGCGGTGGATGCTGAGCGCGATGGCGCGCGGCTCTCGGGCTTTGCAGGTCTGCCGACCTTTCACCGTGCCAATGCGCTCGCGCAATATCTCTATGTGAATGGCC
Source organism: Beijerinckiaceae bacterium (assembly GCA_947454485.1). Classification (GTDB taxonomy): domain Bacteria; phylum Pseudomonadota; class Alphaproteobacteria; order Rhizobiales; family Beijerinckiaceae; genus Terripilifer. The sequence goes on along the minus strand of CANGJJ010000001.1, from coordinate 492,003 downwards.
GACCCGTGCGGGATCGCTTGCTGCAAGGCGCGATCAGAGCGGCCTATATGGATTATTTGCCCTCAGATCGGCATCCGGTTCTGGCGCTCTTCATCACCTGCGAGCCGCGCTTTGTGGATGTGAATGTGCATCCTGCCAAAGCCGAAGTGCGCTTTCGTGATCCCGGCCATATTCGCGGCCTGATCATTGGTGCCTTGAAACAGACTTTGGCTGATGCTTTGCACCGCGCCACGACAACGGGCGGGGATCGCACCATTGATGTGCTCGCACGCCGCAGCATGTTCCAGCCCTCATTCGCGCAACATGCCGCACCCGCGCAAAATTGGGATTGGCGCTCCTCACCTGCTGCGCCCTCAGGTTTTGGCGAAGCGGCCCAAAGCGCTTTTGCAACCTTGCCGCCGGTTGCTGATCTGCGCAGCCATGCCGCACAAGCAACCACAGAAGCTCTGGATGCCCCTTTGGGTGCTGCGCGCGCGCAACTCCACGACACTTATATTGTCGCGCAGACGCGTGCGGGTATTGTGATCGTCGATCAACATGCCGCGCATGAGCGGCTCGTTTATGAGAAGCTGAAGCGCGAGCGTGAGGCCAGCGGCATTGCCCGTCAGATGCTGCTCATTCCTGTCATTGTGGAGCTTGATGGCGGCGAAGTTGATCGCTTGCTGGAGGCGGCGACAACACTCACAAGCCTCGGCCTTGTGATTGAGAGCTTTGGCCCCGGCGCTGTCGCGGTAAGCGAAGTGCCCTCGCTTCTCAAGAGCGGTGATATTGCGCGCCTTGTGCGCGATGTCGCCGATACTTTGGCCGAGACCGGTGTTGCGACCTCGCTTGAGCGTCGCCTCGATCATGTGCTCGCCACGATGGCCTGCCACCATTCGGTGCGCGCGGGCCGTCGCCTTTCGGGCGAAGAGATGAATGCGCTGCTGCGCGAGATGGAAGCTACGCCCGGTTCCGGACAATGCAACCATGGCCGCCCGACCTATGTTGAGCTGAAGCTCTCCGATGTCGAGCGGCTGTTTGGTCGTAAATAATCACGCACCGCGCACAGTATCAATCAAGGCGCGTGCATCTTCCGGTACAGAATTGCCGCGCCATGCCACATGACCATCAGGGCGCACCAGCACCAGCTTCTTCTCATAGACCGCGACAACATCCGGCTCGTCGAGTGCGATGACCTGCATGGGCACTTTCGCGCCTGCGGCTGCCTCGACCAGTTTGGATGCATCAGCCGCAGGGCTGCCGATTTGCAGCAGCACAAAGCCCTTGCCGAAGAGATCCAGCGTCGAGCGACCATCTTTCAACCAGACATGGGGCGCGCGCGCACCTGCATGAGAGGTCTGCACATAGGTCGCCACATCAAAAGGCGGCGGGGTCGTGTCATCAGGCACGCAGACAGGCGAACCGTCATAACGATAGCCAATCTGCACGCCGATGGTGAACCATTCATGGCTCATGCGCTCGGTATACCAATCACCATAGTCTTTACGCGCAGCGTCGCCTGCAGGCCCTTTGTCGAAAATCTCTTTCGGGGGCTTGCGCGAGCGGGTCTCGAGCATACGGGCCAGATTGCGCGCAGCTTCTGCAACATTGCGCGCGGCCACGGGTTTGCGCTCAGCCTCATAGCTTGGCAGCAATTTCGGCCCGCCCCAGCCACGCAGACAGGCTTCGAGCTTCCAGGAAATATCGAGCGACTCCTGAATGCCGGTGTTCATGCCAAAGGCGCCGGTGGGCGACAATTGATGCGCGGAATCGCCCACGAGCCAGCAGCGCTTGCTGCCATAGCTGTCGGCCACCAATTCGCGGCGCGTCCAAGGCATGGTTGAGACAATCTCGATCTCGCAATCCGTCCCCACAGCGCGGCGAACCGCAGCGATCAATTCCTCATCCGTCAATTGACGCTTGTCGCGATTACCAACGAGCGAAAAGCGGAAATGATCACGCCCATCAATCGCCACCAAAGTCGCCCAAGTGCCCTCGTCATCGACAAAGATATAGCGATAGGCGAAGGGAATATCCTGCACCTTTTCCAGATCACGCGAGCGGAAAACGACATTGGTTGTGTAAGTGAGAACCGGATTGCCCGTCATGGTGATGCCGAGCTTTTCGCGCACGCGACTGCCTGCACCATCGCAGCCAATCAGATATTGCGCGCGCACGGTCTCCGTCTCACCCGTTTGAATATTGCGGATCTGCGCTGTGACGCCATCAGCATCTTCGGTGAAATCGACAAGCTCGGTGTGATAGCGCTGCTGCACCTGCGGGAAGGTGCGCACGAAACGCGCCAAAGCAGGATCGAAGAAATTCTGCGGCGCGCGTTCACGCTTTTGCGGCGACTGCGGCGGGCATTTCTCATCGATGCAATTGGGGAAGACTTCGCGGCCAAGCTCAAAGCCACCCGCGAGTGCTGTCACCCACACATTGTCCTGCGCATGGGCGCGGTTGTAGCCACTCTGCTCAACCGCATCGACAATGCCCCAGCGGCGGCAAAATTCCATGGTGCGAATATGCACCATGTCCATCTTGGGCTGCGTGACCTGGCCGTCGGAGCGCTCGATCTGCAGGCAGGACAGGCCCCGCCACCCCAGATCACCCGCCAGCGCAAGGCCAACAGGGCCACCCCCAACGATCAAAACCGGCGTTTCCATTCTGAACCCTTTGTGGCTTTGGGCCTTTAGCCCCAGCTTTTCGGGGGCCAACCTACAAAAGGAATCAGCGCAAGGCTAGGGCGCGATGGATCTTGCGATGGACTGATCCAGCGCCTCAAAATCATGATAGCCGATGGTCTGGTAAAGCTCAGCGCGCGTCTGCATGTTCGGCACTAACGATTGCGCAGAGCCCTCGCGCGCCAAAGTCGCATAAAGCTCTTCCTGCGCCTTGGCGCTCACGCGCAAAGAGGTCACGGGCCAGATCATCATCTGATAGCCCATGTCCTGAAATTGCGCGCGCGTGAAGAAAGGCGTGCGGCCAAATTCGGTCATATTGGCGAGCAGCGGCGCATCAATCGCCGCAGCAAAGTCGCGGAACATCGCCTCTGTCGTCAAGGCTTCGGGGAAGATCGCATCTGCGCCTGCGGCCAGATAGGCTTTGGCGCGAGCCACAGCGCCCTCCATACCTTCGCTCGCAGCCGCATCCGTACGCGCGATGATATACAGATGGCGACGCGCGCGGCGGGCTGCGGCAATCTTCGCGCACATATCCTCCATGCTCGCCAATTTTTTATCGTTCAGATGGCCGCATTTTTTCGGCAGCAATTGATCTTCCAGATGCACAGCGCCCGCGCCAGCCTCTTCAAAGCTGCGCACCATATGCATGACATTGAGCGCTTCGCCATAACCGGTATCACCATCCACAAGCACCGGCAGACCTGAACTGCGCGCGACCTGTCGAATGAAGAAACACACATCTTCAATCGTGATGATGCCAAGATCGGGCAGGCCCATGGAGGCTGACATGGCAGCGCCCGACAGATAGAGCGCTTCAAACCCAGCATGACGGGCTTGCGCGGCGGCCAGACCATTATGCGCGCCCGGCATGGCAAGGATCTGCCCCTTTTTCAGCAAAGCGCGGAACCGCTGGCCCGCAGGCTGCGCGTCAAGATCGTCTGCGATCAGATAGGTCATAGGTCCTCCAAGGCTTGCCCCCGCTTCATTCCAGACCCAAGCGATGCAGGCAAGGGCGCTGTTGCACAGCGCCAAACCATGCCGCATACTCCACAGCAATACGCCCACAAGAGGTGACAAAATGAGGGACACAAGGAAACGCTCGGCCATCGGCCGTCGAGGGGCCATTGCGCTCATCTGCGCAACACTCCTGTCTACTGGCGCTCAAGCCGCGGATTTCTACGCCGGCAAGCAGATCACACTGCTGGTGGGGAGTGGCACGGGCGGGGGCTATGACACTTATGCGCGCCTGTTTGCGCGGCATCTGCCCAAACATATTCCCGGCAATCCCAATATCATTGTGCAGAATTTGCCTGCCGCTGGCAGTCTTGTGGTGATGAACACACTGGCCAATTCAGCACCGCGCGACGGGCTGACCATTGGCGCGGTGCAAACCCATATCGGTGTTGAGCCTTTGATGGGCGTCACCGGCCCTGTCGAAAATGCCAAATATGACTCGCGCCAGATGAATTGGCTGTTCAGCGCGGCCAAGGAGATCCCGGTTGTCGTGGCCTGGCATTCGGCCCCGATCAAGACATTCAAAGATGTCATGACGACAGAAATGCTGGTGGGCTCCAGCGGTGTTGCCACATCTGATGGCGTCTATCCGCGCGTCATGAATGAGCTTGTCGGTACCAAGTTCAAAATCATCGACGGCTATAAAGACAATCCACAAATGCTCATCGCCACCGAGAGCGGCGAAATCATGGGCCGCGCGGGCTGGTTCATGTCGAGCCTTTTGTCCTCGCAAGGCGCAGAGTTGAAACAGGGTAAGCACAAGATCCTTGTGCAAGTCTCTTTGGAGAAACATCCGCTGGCAGGCGATGCGCCGCTCGTCACTGAGTTTTTGAGCGATCCTCAAAAGGTCGAGCAACTGCGCTTTGCTCTGAGCTGGTTGCCCATGGGCCGCCCCTATGTCGCCCCACCCGGTGTGCCAGCAGATCGTTTGAAGATCTTGCGCGAGGCTTTTGTGAAGACCGCGCAAGATCCCGAATTGCTGGCGGAAGCTGCGAAAATGAATCTCGAAATCAGCCCGCTCACGGGTGAAGAGGTGCAAGCGCTCATCACCAAACTCTATGCAACACCAAAGCCTGTGATCGAGCGCGTGCGCCAGATCATGGTTGCCAAATGAGCAAAGGCACTGTTGTTCTCACCGGGATTGGTAGCGGGATTGGTTTTGAGACCGCCCGCTGCCTGCTCAGTGAGGGCTACCGCATTCTGGGTTTTGACATCGCGCGTGGTCGCTTTGATGAGCTGAGCGGCGACTGCACTTTTGTTGAACTGGATGTGCGCGATTTTCAGCGCCAGAAAGAGGCAATTGAGAGTGAGGCGCGCAGCCACATCATGACAGGTTTGGTGGCCTGCGCGGGCATCATCCAGCGGCGTCCTTATCTGGAGCTGGATGAAGAGACATTCGATCGCCATCTCGACATCAATCTCAAAGGCCCCTTCTTTGCCTGTCAGGCTATGCTCCCGATCCTGCGCGCACAGGGCAAAGGCAGTATCGTGCTTTTCGCCTCGTCCATTGCGCGCACGGGCTCAGCCACGGGTGCACATTATGCTGCGACCAAAGGTGGCATTTTAGGTCTTGCGCGCACGCTGGCCCTAGAGACGGCGCGCGATGGTATTCGCGTGAATGTCGTCTCACCCGGCGTCACAGATACGCCGCAACCGCGTGGCCATGCGACCGATGAAGAACTCTATGCGAAAGCGGCCAAAGTACCGCTCGGCCGCATCGGCCAGCCGCAAGATATGGCGCAGGCGGTGACTTTTCTGCTGAGCGATGACAGCTCTTATATCACCGGACAAGATCTGCGGATCACCGGTGGCGCTGGCCTGTTTTAGGAGGGCGCATGAAGACGGTTCTCATCACGGGCGCAGCCAGCGGCATCGGATTGGCCACAGCCAAACGTCTCAGCGCAACCATGCAAGTCGTCATCGCTGATCGCAATATCGCAGGCGCGCGCGAGGCTGCACAGGCCATCAAAGCGCAGGGCGGTAAAGCCGTGGCCGTAGAGGTTGATGTGGCGAGCAAAGCCGCTGTCACTGCAATGGTCAAAGAGGCCACAGATATGGTCGGCGATATTCATGCGCTCTTTTGCAACGCAGGCATCAGCCCCAAATTGCCCTTCGAAGAGTGGAGCGAGGCTGATTGGGACAGCGTTATTCACACCCATATCAAAGGCGTGTTTTTCTGCACGCAGGCCATTTTGCCGCAAATGTGCGCGCGTCACTCTGGCGCGATTGTCACCACGGGGTCTGATTATTCCATCACGGGCCATCCGCAAGGATCGGGCTATGCAGCGGCCAAAGCTGGCATCTATGCGCTGACCAAATCGCTCGCGCTGGAATTTGCGCCCTTTAACATTCGCTGCAATTCTGTGGGTCCTGGCCCGATTGAAACGCCGCTATTGCGCAAAGGCAAAAGCGATGCAGACTGGGCGCATCATAAAGCCAAACGTGGCGAGCGTGTGCCTATGGGCCGTCTTGGCCAGCCCGAAGAAGTCGCAAGCGTCGTCGACTTTTTATTGAGCGAGCGCGCCTCTTACATCACGGGGCAAATCATCCATCCCAATGGCGGCAGCGTGATGTGGTAAGGCGCTAAAGATCGACCTTATGCGCCAGCACCAATTTACGCGGCGCAAAACTCGTCGGCAAAATAGGTAAAGAGCCCGACATGGGCGCAAGCGCTGGCGGCAACCGCAACTCACCATCAAAAGGCGTATCGGACCTGCGCGAGGGCGGCAGTGGTGCAGGTGCCATCTCCAGCACAGCATCCACAGTTGAGCGCAATGGCGGCAGTGGCACAGCCGTCATAGCTGCCATTTGCACTGGCTCGCGGCGCGGCTCAACTGCAACGGGCGCTGCTTTGACCAATTTGGCTGCGATGGGCTGGGCGGGCTGATCCTTGCCGGTGAAGAGACCCGCAATCCAAGACTTGCCCGGTGTGACGACAATCTCGCGGCCTGCATAGGCCAAAGCATCGGGGCGACTGATGTCGCCCAAACCTGAATTGCCATGCATGGCAGTGAAAATCGCATTCTGCCCGCCGTCTTGATAGACGGTGCGAACAGCCTCTGTGCCTGCAGTGATCAATTCGGCAATGCGGCTTTCTTCTTCGGCATGGCGTTGACGCGCGATGCGCTCTTCGGCTGGACTGTCGAGATTGAACGCATAGCGATTGCCGCTCATCGAGACACGCGGCTCAAGGCGTGTTGCTTCGAAGAAATCATAGCCTTCCTTCAACTGACGCCAGAAGGCGATATTGCTGTCGCCGCGATGACGCGCAAGATTTTTGGGTGTCATGCGGAAGGGATAGGCCTGAAACTGAAAAGCGCGCTGGCCAGCGGCCAGAGAGTCACGCGCGAGCGCGAATATTTCGGAGATCTGCTGATCGGTCATCGCATAGCATCCGGCCGAAGAGCAGGAACCATGCACCATCAAAGCCGAACCAGACGCACCTTGCGCGCGGTCATAGGCATTGGGAAAGCCGGTATCAAAGGACAGATAATAGGCTGAGTTGGGATTCATCTGGCGCGGGCCAACCGAATAAAAACCCTCAGGCGCCTGACGATCACCCTGTTTGCGCTTGGGGCCGAGTTGCCCCGACCAGCGACAGATCGGATAGGATTTCAGCAATTCATAACGGCCTGTGCGCGTCTGTTTCCAGACTTCGAGCACAGATTCCATTTTGAAGACGCGCACGAGGATCGGCGCGGATTGATCCATATTTTTCGAGGCCATAGCCGAAATGAGGGCGGCAGGCGCAGGCACATCGCCGCGCGAACTGCCCCAAGCGGGCGCGGTGAGTGCGGTCGCAGCCATGAGACTGCCGATCAGCCAATTGCGCAATGGATACGCGCGCATCAAAACCATGGTCGCCGCCTTGAGAACGAGCCTTCGCATAGGCAGCGGATGTGGCGACAATCTGCCCATCCCATGACCCATGCAGGTCCATTGTGACCCGACATGGTTAATTCGCCGTTGCCAGCTTGGCTGGCGGCCGCCTTTCTCTCCCAAAGGAACTGGAGCCCAGCTCTGCCTTGCGGAATCACCCTCCACCAGTAGGATGCGCCCATCACATTGGGGAGGATGCCATGGGCAAGTCGGAGGCTGGCGTAAATCGCCGCAAATTTCTAACCGCTGCGGCTGCGTCGAGCGCTGCTGCAGTCGCGGCTCCACAGGCCACAAGCGAGGCCAATGCGGCGCCACTGCCCACCCATGCCCTGCCCCCCAGTGCCGCACAGATGGAAGCTGAGATTGGCGAGCCTCAGCTCATTCCAGCCGCTGTCACCAGCGCTGGCCCCGGTGCACGCCCTGGCTCTGACTTTATGGTCGATGTGCTACGCGCGCTCGATATTGATTATGTCGCAACCAATCCGGCCTCGAGCTGCCGTGGTCTGCATGAATCGATCAACTCCTATGCGATGAACAAGAAGCCCGAGCTTCTCACCGCCACGCATGAAGAGATCGCAACTGCCATGGCCCATGGCTATGCGAAAGTCTCCAACCGCCCGATGGGTCTTCTGTTCCACGGTACAGTTGGCATTCAACATGCCACGATGGCTTTCTATAACGCTTGGGCTGATCGGGCGCCCATGCTGGTCATGTCGGGCAACCATATGGATGCTGCGCATCGCCCGCCGGGCGTGCCCACCACCCATGCCGCTCAAGACCCCCTTGCTCTCATTCGCGACTTCACCAAATGGGATGATCAACCCCAATCGCTGCAGGCCTGCGCAGAAGCCATGATGCGCGCGCATAAGATTGCGATGACACCGCCCTACGGCCCTGTTGCCATTTCGCTGGATGCGCATCTGCAAGAAGGCTTTACTGATGCGAGCTTGAAAATCCCCAAGCTGACGCGCGTCTCGCCTCCCTCTGCCGACATCGAGGCGCTGAAGGAAGTCGCGCGCATGCTTGTTGGTGCGCAGAACCCGGTCATTGTGGTTGATCGCGGCGCGCGGTCACATCGCTTCCAGCCCTTGCTCGTCGAGCTCGCCGAACTTCTCGGTGCGCCGGTCGTTGACCAGATGGGCCGCCAGAATTTCCCAAGCCATCATCCGCTCAATGGCACCGACCGCGCACGCGGCACGATTGGCGCTGCCGATGTCATTCTGGGCCTCGAACTCGCCGACTTCTGGGGCGTGGTGAATAGTTATTCGGATGTGGCTGAGCCCAAACAGGGCCGACGCCTGAAGGACAGCGTGAAGCTCGTCAGCATCAATTCACGCGATGTCTTCATGAAGGCCAATTATCAAGACTTCCAGCGCTTCCAAGATGTCGATCTGGCGATTGCGGCTGATGCAGAGGCAAGCTTGCCCGGCCTCATCGAAATGGTGAAATCAGCCATCACGCCTGAGTTCCGCTCCGCAGCTGACAAGCGCAAAACGACCTTTGGTGCAGCGGGCATCAAACAGCGCGAGCGCTTGCTGAGTGTGGATGCGACCTATGGCTGGGATGCCTCGCCGATTTCGAGCGCACGTCTGTCGGCTGAGCTTTGGGCTGTCATCAAGGAGCATGATTGGGCCTTGGTGTCGCGCGATGTGCGTCTGAGCAATTGGCCGCATCGTATCTGGAAATTCGAAAAGCCGTGGCAGTTCATTGGCGATTCAGGGGGCGCCGGTCAGGGCTATGGACTTGGCGCTGCCGTGGGTGCGGCCCTCGCCCATCGCGAGCACAAACGCTTGGTCGTCAATATTCAAGGCGACGGAGATATGATGTATGGGCCGGGCGGTATCTGGACGGCTGCGCATCATAATATTCCGCTGCTGACCATCATGCATAACAATCGCGCCTATCATCAAGAAGTGATGCATGTGCAGCGCGTCGGTAATTGGCGTGATCGCGGAGTGGGTCGCGCAAGCATCGGCACGACGATTGAAAATCCGCATATCAATTTTGCGATGATGGCAAAGTCGATGGGAGTGGAAGGGATCGGCCCGATTGGCGACCCTAAGGATCTTGGACCCGCGCTGCGCCGAGCTGTGCAAATTGCCAAAGCGGGCGAGCCCGTTCTGGTTGATGTGCTGACGCAGCCGCGCTGAGGAGAGCGACATGAAAAAACTTTTGATCAGCTTCGCCCTCGCAGCGCTCAGCGCAACAGCCGCGCAAGCCGCAGATGCTGCTCGCGGTAAAGAGATCTTCATGAAGGTCGGTTGCTATCAGTGCCACGGCACTGTGGGCCAGGGCGCCAACACTGGGCCCAAACTCGCACCTGAACCACTGGCGCTGGAAAGCTTCGTCGCCTTTGTGCGTAATGCCGCCGCCACGCAGATGCCGGCCTTTAGCGCGAATATGGTGAGCGATGCTGAGATGGCCGATATTCATGCCTATCTCAGCTCGATCAAACCACCCCCTGCCTTCAAAGATATTCCGCTGCTGAATAATCCATGAAAACCTGACAGCGCTCACTCAACCTTGCCGATCTTTTGCACGGCACGGATGAGGCGAGCGCTGTCTTCAGTCACGAAGCTCTGAAAATCAGGCGCATCAAGCCATGCCGGCGGGCTGCCAGCATTGGCAAAGATCTGCTTGATTTGCGGATTGTCCATCGCCGCGCGCACCTCTGTGCGCAGGCGCGCAACAACGGCAGGCGGGGTATTTTTGGGCGCGAACAAACCAGCCCAGATGTAAAACTCCACATTGGGATAGCCGAGCTCTTTGAAGGTCGGCACATCGGGGAAAGAGGGCACGCGCTGTGCGCCCCAATTGGCAAGCACGCGAATGGCGCCTGCATCGGCCTGTGGCTTGAGCACACCCGGCGCAGAGGCGAGCGCCTTGGTCGAGCCCTGCAGCATCGCATTGAGCGCGGGCCCCGCCCCTGTGAAAGGTACATGCAGCAATTTGATGCCAGCCTCTGTGGCAAACATCTCCATGGCGACATGCAACGTGCCATAGGGACCAGACGAGCCATAAGCGATCTTGCCGGGATTGGCCTTCGCATCCTCCACAAAATCACGCAGCGTCTTCCAAGGCGCATCGGCCGGCACAGCGAGCAAAGTCGGGTCTGCCAGAATGCGCGCGATGGGGGCAAAGTCTGACACTTCATAGGCTGGTGGTCGCGCGAACAAACGGTCCGCCTCCGGCAACACAGCCAGGGACGAAAGCGTCATCAATAAAGTATGGCCATCAGGCTCAGCGCGCGCGACAGCCGCATTGCCCGTCTTGCCACCACCGCCGCCCTTGTTCTCGACAATCACAGATTGGCCGAGCTTCTCGCGCAAAGCCTCTGCGATGGGGCGGGCCGCCAAATCACCCTGCCCGCCCGGTGGAAAGGGGACGACCATGGTGATGGTGCGCGTGGGCCAAGCCTCTTGCGCGTAAGTGCTTGAAGATACAAATGGCGCGAGGCCAAGCCCGACAATGATCGTGCGACGGTCCATTGTTTCCATCCCCATGCTTGGCTTGATTGACGGCCAATTGCAGGATGATGATAGCCCAGCACGGCAGTTGTGCAAAAGATCACGCGGCGGCTCAAGAATATCCGCGCACAGCCGTTCCTGAAGATAAGATCAGATGTGCATCTCTCCTATGACTGGAGCTGAACAATGAAGAGCCGAACGGCCCTTACATGGCTTGCCGCAGTCCTCTGGCTCGGCGCGGGTGCAACATCCTCTTTCGCGCAACTGGCAAGCTGGACGCTCTATGACACAGCGGGCGGCAAGCAGCTCAGCTTTGAAAATAGCAGCAAGCGCGCGCAAGAAGCGCCCTTTGCCATTGCCTGCGAGAAGTTCGAATTGTTTCTCTCCGCAACCACCACTGATACGCCCACGACAGCTCGCGTGGGGACATTCTCTTTGGCGAGCCAGCGCAAGAATGCCTTCTTCACAGGACCGGTGACAACAGTGGGCAACTCACGCTTGATCGTGGCGAAAGTGCCCATGACAGATCCGGTTTTTGCGATGATCGAAGAGGGGAATTTCACCGTGCGCGAAACCACCGGCAAAGTGATCGCCGAAGTGAAGATCATCAACACGCTATTGAAGAAAGTCGTGCACGAATGCCGACGATAGGCGCGAGCCCTCAGGCCTGACGATAGCGCAAATAATTCAACACAGACCATACGAAGCGCCCCATCTCCGAGCGCATGCGCCAAAACAAGGTCGGCACTTTGCGCAAAGCTGGCTGTTTGACGCTGGGTGCGGTTTCAATCGTCGAAGGATGGCCTGCCACATGAAACAGGTCTGGCTTCAGGTGACGATATTTGAGGCCGAAATGGTGCGGGCGATCAAAGGCGTGATCATAAGGCACTTCAATCTGTGCCAGTGACTGTCGCAAAGCCTGCGCAGCTTGCCGGTTGAGCGCATAGGCGGTGGCGCCTGTGGAGCGCGTCAAATTGACATGCAACCCATAGGTCGCATCAAGCGCTTGCACGGGCAGGCTCAGATAGTCACGTCGACTATGCAGCCGCAGAAAATCCCAACTCTGCGCCGCGCCCTGTGCAAAGAGCTTTTGCAAAACATCGGGCGTATCAGGGATCAGCGCATCATCTTCCAGAATGATCGCATGGGAAAAGCTGGAGGCGAGGAACATATCCATCGCACGCAGATGGCTGTCATAGCAGCCAACTTCACCCGGGCGCAGCTCACGCCCATGGCAGGAGCGAAAGCGTTGTTTCGTCTCCTCGCTGACCTGCGGCCATACAGCCACACCATCAACACCCGCGACACGCGCAGCATTCACGCCCAGAGCCTGAAGTTGACGCTCAATATCCGTACGCCGCTCGGGCGAGCGGTCGAGATTGATATAGAGGAAGAGCACCTGCTCCAAACCCACCGGCACATGCCGGTCTGCGGGTTCAAAGGAGGTTACAGCGACATTCATCACGGGCGTCCAGCTCAGGAAGACCCATGATAAACCGCAAGGATCGAGCCTTGTCTATTCAGGTGCAGGCAAAACCAGCTTCAAATGAATGGTTTGCGCTTCAAAAGACGGAGTTTGTTGCGCTTTTTGATACAAGGCCGGCAAAGCTGCGCCTCTGGGCGCGCCATTGCTCGCAGGCTGTGCGTCAGGGTCAGGCGTCAATAGCCAAGGTCTCATGGATCGGCAGCGGATCGGGACCAAACCGGTTCTCACCTTGCGTGCCACGTTGGCAGAACCAGACAAGCCACAAGATCGTGCCAACAAGCGGGATCAAAAAGGCTAGAAAATACCAACCCGAACGGTCGATATCATGCAGCCGCCGCACGCTGACGCCGATCATGGGCAGAAGTGCTCCAAGAGCGAAGATGGAATAGATCAAACTGCCAATGGCGCCAGAGGCAGACACAAGGCTCAGCACAATGGTGCCAACTGTGTAGAAGAGTGAAAACCACCAATATTCGGACCGCGATGCGCGGCCTTTAAAGACTGCATATTTGTGAAAGCAAATTTTCACGGACTCAATCAGCGTCATGGTCCACCCCAACAGTTCAAAAGATGAGTTTGAAGAGGCTGCCGCCGCAAGGCAAGATGAGAGCCTCGCCGAAGGCCAACCAACGGTGCAACGAACAGATTTGAGAAAGCGATTTGGGATGGTGCTGCGAGAGAGGATTGAACTCTCGACCTCTCCATTACCAATGGAGTGCTCTACCACTGAGCTACCGCAGCAAGATCGTGGGGCCGTGCCGCCATCGACGGGGGGGCTTGTGCCATAGGCGGTTGGCTGTGGCAAGACAGCGAGGCTAGAAAAGCTTGGCCGCTGCCTTCGCGCCACGGTTGGTGCCTGCTGACTTGGGCGGGGGCCTTCCCTGAGCGGCCCTGCTCGCTTATGTGAGCGCCAACAGGACAAGCCATGAGCGACGACAGCACCTCCAACTCCAGCCCCCCACAGCGGCCCGCAAAGCCCGCCCAGCCGCCTTTGGCGCCGGGTGGGCGCAAGTCTGACCCCGCCGCGGCTGAGCGGCTGGCGGCGGCTCTGCGCGAGAATTTGCGCCGTCGCAAGCAACAGGCCCGCAGCCGTAGCCGCCCCGGCCCTGACGAGGCCGATGGCACGGACTGAGCCTGAGGCCGCATCTGGATGGCCCCTGACCCCTTCTTTGGGGGCATTTTCGCAGGCAGTGCCTTGTTTTGGCCGCCCAGCCGCGCCTATTAGGCGGGAGTTTCGGCGAATCAAACTTGGGTTCGCCCTTCCCCCACGAGGACTTCTATGGACCGCATCAGGATTGTCGGTGGGCCGCAGCTGACGGGCGTGATCCCGATCTCGGGCGCGAAAAACGCCGCCCTGCCGCTCATGATCGCCTCGCTGCTGACAGATGCGACCCTGACGCTGGAGAATCTGCCGCGTCTGGCAGACGTCAACCAGCTGCTGCGCATCCTTGGCAATCAGGGCGTCGACTATCGCATCGATGGCAAGCGTCCGGGCGACTCGCCCACCGCCGGCCAGACCGTGCATCTCGACGCGCGCCGCATCGTCGATACCACCGCGCCTTATGAACTTGTCTCGCGTATGCGCGCCAGCTTCTGGGTCATTGCCCCACTGCTCGCGCGGATGGGCGAAGCCAAAGTGTCCCTGCCCGGTGGCTGCGCCATTGGCACGCGCCCTGTCGATCTGTTGTTGATGGCGCTTGAGCGTCTGGGTGCCTCGATTGAAATTGAAGCTGGCTATGTGATCGCGCGCGCGCCGCAAGGTTTACGCGGCAATGAAATCGACTTCCCCAAAGTCACTGTGGGCGGCACGCATACGGCGCTGATGGCCGCGACTTTGGCCAAGGGCCATACGCTCATTCGCAATGCGGCACGCGAGCCTGAGATTGTTGATCTGGCCGATTGCCTCATCAAGATGGGCGCCAAGATCAAGGGCGCTGGCACATCTGAGATCGAGGTTGAGGGCGTCTCGCGTTTGGGCGGCGCGCGCCATGCGGTTCTGCCGGACCGTATTGAAACGGGCACCTATGCGATGTGCGTGGCCATGACGGGCGGCGATGTGATGCTGCAAGGCGCGCGCGCTGATTTGTTGCAATCTGCGCTCGATGCGATCAGCGCATCAGGTGCGCAGATCATCTCCAACGATGAGGGTATTCGCGTTGTCCGCAAGAGCGGCGGCATTGTGCCTGTTGATGTGACGACAGAGCCCTATCCCGGCTTCCCCACCGATCTGCAGGCGCAATTCATGGGCCTCATGACCATGGCGGGCGGCGAGTCGCGCATCCGGGAAACCATCTTCGAAAATCGCTTCATGCATGTGCAGGAGCTGGCGCGCTTTGGCGCGAAGATCCGCCTTGATAATGACATGGCGATTGTGACGGGCGTGCGCACCTTGAAAGGCGCGCCTGTGATGGCAACCGATCTGCGTGCCTCGGCCTCGCTAGTTGTTGCTGCGCTGGCGGCGGAGGGTGAGACCATCGTCAACCGCGTCTATCACCTCGACCGTGGCTTTGAGCATCTTGAACAGAAGCTTGCAGCTTGCGGCGCGATTGTTGAGCGCCAATCACTCGGCGGTTAGCTCCTCCTCCCGCAGGCAACTTTCCTGTGGGCTTGGCTCTTATCACCATCGGCCAGCTGCCACTGGCAGGCGAAATGGGATAGAGGCGGGGAGAACCATTTTGTTCGGCTTCCTGACAGGACGGTCGCGTCAGATGCAGGATCACTCCACCCCGACCCTGCGCCTTCTCGTGCAGGATGCAGAAGACCTCGCGGTCATCTCCGCCCATATGCAGGATGCGGTCGTGCGCGTCGGCGATATGGGCTTTCAACCCAAATCGGGCCTTTTTGCTCTGGTCGGCTTTCGCTTCGACTGGCTGGCCGCTTCCGAGGGCCGCAAAGAGCGCTGCCAGGTGGGTCTTCATTTCGAGCGGGTGCTCAAAGCCAGCCATAAAGGCATTGATCAGGCCCATCCAGAGGCCACTTTGAGCCTGTTGGGGCTCGTTTTTACCCCCACCGACAGCCCCGCCGGGGTGGTCGAACTGGTCTTTTCGGGGGGCGCGGCCGTCAGACTCGAGGTTGAATGTCTCGAAGGACAGTTGCGCGATCTGGGTCCAAGGTGGCAAACCAGTCGCCAACCGGGCCACGCCGAAGTGGCAGAGCCCCAAAGCAACTGATCCACCGACCTTTGGAGTTCCCGATGCCCTCGAGGCTCGATATGCGGCAGGCTGATTTTGCCGCCGCCTTCACCGCCCTGCTCGCCACCAAGCGCGAGGTGTCCCAGGATGTCGATGCCGCCGTCGCAGCGATCATCGCTGACGTCATCGCGCGCGGCGATGAGGCGCTCGCTGATTACTCCACCCGCTTCGACAAAGTGGATGTGAAGACGCTTGGCATTCGCATCAGCGCGCAAGAAATCGCGGCTGCGCGTGCGGCCTGTGACAAGGCCGCGCTTGATGCGCTCGCACTGGCCCATCAGCGCATCACTGTTTTCCACGAACGCCAGAAGCCATCCGACACGCGCTTCACCGATGCGCTGGGTGTTGATCTTGGGTGGCGCTGGAGCGCGATTGAAGCGGTTGGACTTTATGTGCCCGGCGGCACGGCAAGCTATCCCTCGTCCGTGCTCATGAATGCTGTGCCAGCGAAAGTCGCTGGCGTGCCGCGCGTTGTGATGGTTGTGCCCACCCCCAATGGTGAGATCAATCCTCTGGTGCTGGCAGCAGCCGAGATTGCAGGTGTTGATGAGATCTATCGCATCGGCGGTGCGCAGGCTGTGGCAGCGCTTGCCTTTGGCACGCCGACCATTGCGCCTGTTGCCAAGATCGTTGGTCCCGGCAATGCCTATGTGGCCGCCGCCAAGCGCCGTGTCTTTGGCACGGTTGGTATTGATATGATCGCAGGCCCATCAGAAGTTCTGGTGCTGGCAGATGGCGATGCCAATCCAGATTGGATTGCCGCTGATCTGTTGGCACAGGCCGAACATGATACGGCAGCCCAATCAATCCTCATCACCAATGATGCAGCTTTGGCTGAGGCTGTTGAGCGCGCGGTTGAGCGCCAACTCACGACCCTGCCCCGCCGCGAGATTGCGCAAGCCAGCTGGCGCGATTTTGGTGCGATCATTTTGTGCGACAAGCTCAAGGATGCGATCCCGCTCGTTGATCGCCTCGCGCCCGAACATCTCGAAATCATGTCGGACGATGCTGAGGAGTTGGCAGCTGGCATCCGCAATGCAGGCGCGATTTTCCTCGGCGGCCACACACCCGAAGCCATTGGCGATTATGTGGGGGGCTCGAACCATGTGCTGCCCACCGCCCGCTCGGCGCGTTTCTCCTCGGGCCTTGGCGTGCTCGATTTCATGAAGCGCACCTCGATCCTCAAATGCAATGCGCAAAGCCTGCGCGCGCTCGGCCCTGCGGCCATTGCGCTGGGCGAATCTGAGGGCTTGCAGGCGCATGCGCGATCGGTTGCAATAAGACTCAACCTGCGGTGAGCCCCTCGCGCCCATGAGCACCAAGGACAGCCACGCCATCAATCGGCTGGTCTCCGTCACCCTTGACGAGACTTCGATTGGCCGTGGCAGTCTGGATCAGGAACATGAGCGCCAGATCGCGATCTATGATCTCGTCGAAGAGAATGTCTTTGGCGTGGAAGGGCATGAAGGCGGCCCCTATGCGCTCAAAGTCGCCATGCATGAGCAAAAACTGCTCTTTGATGTGCGCACCGAATTTGGCGACCCCGTCATTTCGCATCTTCTGTCGCTGACGCCCTTCCGCCGCATCTTGCGCGATTATTTTCTCGTCTGCGAAAGTTATTACGCGGCCATTCGCACCGCCACGCCCTCGCAGATCGAGGCGATTGATATGGGTCGGCGCGGTCTGCACAATGATGGCGCACAATTGTTGCTCGACCGTCTGAACGGCAAGATCGTGACAGACTTCAATACGTCGCGCCGCATCTTCACGCTCGTCACAGCCCTGCATTGGAAGGGCTGACATGGCTGGCCCTCTCCTTCCTGTTGGCGCACCGCGCCCCCAATCGGTGCTGTTTGCCTGCACGATGAATGAAGTGCGCTCGCCCATGGCCGAGGGCATCGCCAAACATTTTTTTGGGCGCGAGATTTATTTCGCCTCAGCAGGTGTGCGCAGTGGCGGCGAGTCCAATGGCTTTGTCACAGCGGCGATGGATGAGATTGGAATTGATCTGGGCAAACACAATCCCCATTCCTTCGAAGATCTCGAAGATGCGAGCTTTGATCTCATCATCACCCTGTCGCCTGAAGCGCACCACCGCGCGCTCGAATTCACCCGCACGCTTGCCGTGAATGTCATCTATTGGCCGACAATTGACCCCACCGTCGTGCAAGGCTCGCGCGAGCAAATGCTCACCGCCTATCGCAATGTGCGCGACAGCCTCGAGAACCGCATTCTGGAAGCCTTCGAGCAACGCCCCATGGGCGCGGTGTAGCTCAGCGCGTCCTTCTCCCAGTGGGAGAAGGTGCCCGCAGCGCGGGCGGATGAGGGGATCGGGTCTGCGTAGAGAGAGGCGTCACCCACTCTCCCCTCAATGAGAAGCTAGCGCCTTCTCTATCCTGAAAGTCTCGACCCCCTCATCAGTCAGCTCCGCTGACAGCTTCTCCCACCGGGAGAAGCGAGTGCCTCTTCTACTTTGATGGCAGCACCCCCGGCGAATCCTTCTCCCAGTGGGAGAAGGTGGCCGCGGAGCGGACAGATGAGGGGATCGGGTCTTACACTGCAAAGCCACACCGCGTTGTGCGCCTCCTCCTGCGTCTCTCGATCCCCGCCTCAGTCGGCATCCGCCGACAGCTCCTCCCACTGGGAGGAGCGGATGCCTCTTCTTTTTTAGTTTGAAGCAGGAGCGGGCTGCGTTCCTACCCCACCACCCGCTCTGGAAACATCTGCGCCAAGGCATCCTTGTTCGCCGCCACGATACCGCGCTCGGTGATGAGACCGCTCACGAGCCTTGCGGGCGTGACGTCAAAGCCGTGGTTGAGGGCCTGCGTTGCATCGGGGGCGATGCGCACATGCAAAAGCTCGCCCTGATCGCTGCGGCCCCACATATGGGTGACTTCGCGCGCGCTGCGCGTTTCAATGGGAATATGACTGCCATCGGCCAGTTCAAAATCAATCGAGGGCGAAGGCGCGGCAACATAGAAGGGCACGTCATTGTCTTTGGCGGCGAGCGCTTTGAGATAAGTGCCGATCTTGTTGCACACATCGCCATTGGCCGTTGTGCGGTCGGTGCCAACAATCACCATATCAATACCGCCCATCGACATCAGATGACCCGCGCTATTGTCGACGATCAAAGTATGCGGCACGCCGTGATTGGACAGTTCCCAGGCTGTGAGAGATGCGCCTTGATTGCGCGGGCGTGTTTCGCTGACAAAGACATGCAGCGCGATACCCTCTTCATGGGCTTTGTAGATCGGCGCGGTCGCTGTGCCCCAATCCACCGTCGCAAGCCAGCCTGCATTGCAATGGGTCATGATCTGCACGGGCTCGCCGGGCTTCTTGGCGGCTATCGCGCGGATGATCTCGAGCCCATGATCGCCGATGGCGCTATTCATCGCGATATCTTCATCACAGATCGCAGCGGCTGCCGCATAGGCTGCCGCCTGACGCTCGGAGGGAATGAGCGGCGCGAGCAGTCGGTGCATTTCATTCACCGCCCAAGCCAGATTGATGGCGGTTGGCCGTGCGGCGATGAGCTTCTCGCAAGCCTCATGCAAATAAGCATCAGATGCATCTTCGGCCATGGCGATGGCCACGCCATAGGCGGCTGTTGCGCCAATGAGTGGCGCGCCGCGCACCCACATATCAGCGATGGCACTCACCGCCTGCGGCAAGCTCGTGAGCTGGCGCGTCACGAATCGGTGCGGCAGCTGGGTCTGGTCAATGATGGCGACTGTGGCCCCATCCTCTTCGACCCAAATGCTGCGAAAATCCTGACCCCCGACACGCATGGGACACCCCTCAAAATCCCGCCTGCGCCGCCCCGGCGCGCCCGGGCAGCCTCTCCTTGTAGCAGAACGCAGCAGGCGGGGCAGCGTTGCCCTGACGCCCACCTGCAGGCGTTGACTTGTCGTGCCCTTTGACTAGGCTGCGCGCTCCCTTGCCGGGCCAATCCGGCGAACCAGCCCAAGAAGGTTTTCATGTCGAAACTGATCTTCCCGGCGGCTCCGGCCCCGACCCTTGCCATCGCCGGCAGCGATGACCGTATCCCCGTCCAGCGCGTCTTCTGCGTCGGCCGCAACTACGAAGAACATGCCAAGGAGATGGGCCAGCAGGTCGAGCGCGACGAACCTTTCTATTTCACCAAGTCGCCTGAATCCGTTGTGGCTGATGGTTCGACCATCCCCTATGCGCCCGCCACCACGAATTATCACTATGAGTTCGAGCTGGCTGTGGTCATCGGCACCCCCGCTTTCCGCGTGTCGAAAGAGGCTGCGCTCAGCCATGTCTATGGTTATGCCTGCGCTCTCGACATGACCCGCCGCGATCTGCAGCTCGCCAAGCGCGCCAAGCAGCTGCCGTGGGATATCGGCAAGGATATCGAATTCTCGGCTCCGATCTCGGCCGTTGTGCCTGCCGCCAAATTTGGCACGCCCAAGGCGCAGCGCATCGAAATGCGCCAGAACGGCACCACCAAGCAGGACTCGACGCTCGGCCATCTGATCTGGTCGGTGCCTGAGATCATCTCGCATCTGTCGACCATGTATCACCTGCGCCCCGGCGATGTGATTTTGACCGGCACGCCCGCAGGTGTTGGCGCTGTGCAGCCCGGCGATGTGCTGGAAGGCACGATCGAGGGCGCTGGCAGCCTCAAGATCACCATCGGCGCCAAGGAATAATCAGCGCTGATGAAACTGCTTGAACGGCGGGGTTTTCCCCGCCGTTTTTGTTTGTGTGCGAGTGATTGACAAGCAAGAGCGCGCTGCCCATCCTCGCCTCAAAGGGGAGGATGGCTGATGCCAATGCTCAAGGTAAACGGCCGCACACAGGATGTGCGTGTGCCTGACGACACGCCGCTGCTCTATGCGCTGCGCAATGACCTCAAACTCAATGGCCCGAAATATGGCTGCGGTGCTGCTCAATGCGGCGCCTGCACGGTTCTGGTTGATGGGCAGGCGGTGCGCTCTTGCGTGACGACGGTGGGCACCGTCACCGGACAAAGCATCACCACTTTGGAAGGCCTGTCGACAGGCGGCAAAATGGATGCGCTGCAACGCGCCTTCATGGAAGAACAAGCGATGCAATGCGGCTATTGCGTCAATGGCATCATCATGCGCGCGCGCCAATTGCTCGACCAGACCCCCAAACCCACCGAAGGCGAAGTGCGCTTGGCGCTCGACGGTCATCTGTGTCGTTGCGGTGCGCAGAACCGCATGGTGCGCGCCGTGTTGCGCGCAGCGCAGGAGGGCTGAGCCATGACGATTGAAACCAGCCGCCGTCACTTCCTCGCAGGCACAGGCGCTCTGGCGCTTGGCTTCACACTCGATGTAGATGCCAGCGCGCAGCAAGGCCCCGCACTGCCGGGTGATTTGCGCCAGCATCCCAAGATCTCATCCTGGCTGCGTATCGAGGCCAATGGCCGCGTGCGCTTGCTGATCGGCAAAGTGGAACTGGGCCAAGGCATTCTGACCGCTGTCGCGCAGGTCTGTGCGGATGAGCTCGACATCGACATCAAGCGTCTCGACATTACATCAGGCGACACGCAGCTTGTGCCGGACGAAGGCGCGACGGCGGGCTCTTTCTCCATGCCCAATTGCGCGAGCGCTGTGCGGCAGGTGAGCGCAGAGGCGCGCCAGATTTTGCTTGGCCTCGCTGCGGCCAAACTCAATGTCGATACAGCCAAGCTTGTCATTCAAGATGGTACGATCAGCAGCGCCGATGGCAAGCGCGCAACCTATTGGGAGCTTGTGTCGGGCCGCGAATTGGAAGTTGAGGCCACAGGCAAAGCGCCTCTGAAACCGCGCGAGAGCCGCCGCTATTCTGGCAAAGATGTGCCGCGCCTCGACATCCCCGCCAAAGTCACAGGCGAGCGCATCTTCCTGCATGATCTGCGCCCGCAAGGCATGGTTCATGCGCGCGTTCTGCGCCAACCTGCCTATGATGCCAAACTCACTGAACTGAATCTCAGCGAAATCGAAAAATTGCCGGGCGTGTTGAAAGTCGTGCGCAATGGCAGTTTTGCAGGCGTGATTGCTGAGCGCGAAGATGATGCGATCCATGCTCATGCGCGCATGCAGCAGATTGCCAAATGGGATCTGCCCGCCAAGAGCGAAACGCAAGACACGGTCTATGACTGGCTGCAATCCCAGCCCGAGCGTCTGTTGAAGATCAAAGAGCAGACCAATAGCGCTTTGCCTGCAGAAGCACTGAGCGTCGAGGCAACCTATCGCCGCCCCTATCAGATGCATGGTTCCATCGGACCCTCCATTGCAATTGGCTTGCTGGATGCGCAGGGCATCACCCATGTCGATACGCATAGCCAGTCTGTGTTCGAGACCGGTCAGGCTATCGCTGAACTGCTCGGTGCTGATAAAAGCAAAGTCCATATGCGCCATGAGCAGGGCTCAGGCTGCTATGGCCATAATGGCGCGGATGATGTCGCTGCTGATGCCGCTTTGCTGGCGCAGGCCCTGCCCGGACGCCCCGTGCGCGTGCAATGGATGCGTCAAGACGAGCATAAATGGGAGCCCTATGGCGCGGCCATGGTGGTGAAGACCAAAGCGCGCGTCGATAACAATGGTGACATTCTCGATTGGCGGCTTGATCTGTGGTCGACCTCGCATCTGGCGCGCCCCTCGGGCAAGGCTGGCAATCTGCTGGCGGGTCGCGCGCTCGAGAAGCCTTTTGACATGCCGCCCGCCGTCAACAATGGCCCGCCCAATTATGCGGCCGATCGCAATGCGATTGCCGGTTATGATTTTGCCGGACATACGGTCCATACGCATTTCATTCCCACTTATGCCGCGCGCTCGTCGTCGACGCGCGCCTTGGGCGCTTATGCGAATATCTTCTCCATCGAGAGCTTCATGGATGAATTGGCGCATCGCGCCAAAGTCGATCCACTCGACTATCGCTTGCGTCATCTCAAAGATGAGCGCGCACGAGCTGTCTTGCAGAAGGCCGCCGATATGATCGGCTGGAAGAGCCGCCAGAAGCGACCCGGTCATGGCTTTGGTTTGGCCATGGCGCGCTACAAAGGCACGGCGAGCTGGAATGCGGTGGCGATGGAAGTCACGGTTGATCGCAACAGTGGCAATATCCGCATCCTGCGTGTGCTCTGCGCCAATGATTGCGGCGAAGTGGTCGCACCCGATGGCGTGAAGAACCAGATTGAGGGCGGCATTGTGCAGTCTTTGTCATGGACCTTGAAAGAGGCCGTGCGTTTTGATGCCAGCGGCGTGAAGAGCGTGGATTGGATCTCCTATCCCATCCTTACCTTCAGCGAAGTGCCACCGATCACGGTGGAGCTGATTGACCGTCCCGGCACGCCGTTCCTGGGCGCGGGCGAAGCCTCGCAGGGGCCAACGGGTGCTGCACTTGCCAATGCTGTCTTTGATGCTACGGGTGTTCGCATCCGCGACATTCCCTTCACGCCTGCGCGTGTGAAGGCAGCGCTGGGATAATTTGAAAACGAGCGCAGGCACGAGCCTGCGCCATCAGGGGGAGGAACGAATGAAGACATTGTTGCTACGCGGCCTGTTCGCAGGCGCCTTACTCATGGGCGGCATGGCGCTGGCCAATGCGCAAAGCGCCCAGCCGTCTGCGCGCGCCACTTGGCCCGCTGATGTTGATAAAAAGTCTGGCTTCCGTCTGCCGATCCCCAAGCGTGAAGAGCTCGATGAAGCTGGGCAGCGCGCTTATGATCGCGGCACGGCACCGGGTGCAACGATTGCAGGTCTGCAAGGCCCCGCTGGTATTCAGCTCTACAGCACCGGCAGCGCGCAATATCACTCCGGCCTCAACAATTATCTGCGTCGCCAGTCGGGCATTTCGCCGCGCATTCGTGAGATCGCCATTCTCACCACCGCGCGCGAATTCGACAGCCAGTTCGAATGGGCTGCGCATGAGCCCGAAGGCCTGAAAGAGGGCGTACCGCCCGCCGTTGTCGATGCGATCAAGCATCGCAAAGCGCTCGATGGTCTTGACCCCAAAGATGCGATTGTGATCGCCTTTGGCCGCGAACTGTGGCGCAACCACAAAGTCTCGCCCGCCACTTTCGCCAAAGCCAAAGAGACATTCGGCGATAAAATGCTCGTCGATATTGTGATGCTGATGGGCAATTATGCCTCCACCGCTGCCCTTCTGGCGGCTTTCGACATGCAGTTGCATGAGGGCACAGTGCCCATGCTGCCCGTGCCCTGAGCAGTATCTGCTCCCGATCAAGGCACAGCCCGCAAGGCTGTGCCTTTTTCATTTGGCTCCCCACTTTGGCCGCTTTTGAATGGTCGCTCTGGCCTGTGCTATGCTGCCCGCTGATCGCGGACGCTTCGTTCAGGACTTTTCATGACCCTTCTCAGCCTCGCCGTTGCCGCATTGTCGCTGGTCTCGCTCCTCGTCTGGTCGAGCGTGTCAGACACATCCTCCCTGCTCCTTGGCGTCTTCGGCCTTTTGTGCGCGGCCGCGACGTTCCGTTCGCGCGGCGTGCCGACCTTCCTCAAAATCTTCATGGCAATTTTCGCCATTGAAGTTGTGGTCTTTGGCGGCGTCTATCTGCTCGCTGTGACGGGCAATTGGCCGGAGGCTTTGAAGGACTATCGCCTGCCTGAAAGCGTGGCGCTGACCGTTGCCATGTTCGGCATTCTGGTCTGGGCCTTATCGCATCTCAAAGTCGTGCGCACGATTGGCGGCATTGCGGATCGCTATTTTGAGAGCGATGGCATGACCACTGCGCGCATCTGGCCGCTGCCACCCTTCCAGATCGCCGAGCGCCGTCTTGCCATGGCGATGGTGACTTTTCTCGTCGTGCTGAACCAAGCGCAGGTCGGCATCAGCGTGCGCCTGTCCTTCTTCAATCGCGATTGGTTCAATGCGATTCAGAACAAAGACCAAGACACATTCTGGCGCTTGCTGCTGACGGTGTTTTTGTTCTGGGCGGCGATCTATATCTTCTCGGCCATCATCGAATTTATCGCGCAAAGCATGCTCATCATTCGCTGGCGCCGTTGGTTGACCGAACATTATGTCGGCAACTGGCTCGATGGCGCGACCCATTATCGTATGGGGCTGAAGGGGCTGAATGCCGACAATCCTGACCAGCGTATCGCCGAAGATGTGAACCGCTTCATTGATGGCGGCCAAGTCGGCTATGGCATCTATTCTTATTCGATCCTGCTCATCTCCACTCTGTCATCGCTTGTCTCTTTCGCGGTGATTTTGTGGACCCTGTCGTCAGACTTCACCATTCCGGGAACCGACATTGCCGTCCCGGGCTTCTTGTTCTGGGTGGCACTGATCTATTCGGCGATTGGCACGCTTGTGACCCATGTCATCGGCCGCTCGCTGGTGGGGCTTTATTTCGACCGTCAGCGCTATGAAGCTGACTTTCGCTTTTCGCTCGCACGTCTGCGCGAATATTCCGAACAGATCGCCCTTCTCAAAGGCGAACAGGCAGAACGGCGTTTGTCGATGGGGCGCTTTGGCCGCATCGTGTCGAACTATCTGCAGATCGTTGATCGTCGCAAAAGGCTCATGGCTTTCACCGCGACCTATGGCCAGATCAGCCCCTTCATTCCCTATATCGTGGCCGCGCCCTTCTACTTTGCGGGCAAGATTCAGCTGGGTGTGATGTCACAGACAGCGGGGGCCTTTGGGCGTGTCGAGGGCGCACTCAACTTCTTCGTCACCTACTACACATCGCTTGCTGACTTCAAAGCCGTGCTTGATCGTCTGTCGAGTTTTGATGAGGCCATTGCGCGCTCGCATGACCTTGAGAAAGCCAATGCGATCACCAAGCCAGCTGCGCCGGGGAATGGAATCCATATCGCAGGACTCGATCTTGCCCTGCCTGATGGGCGCACCATTGTCACCAATGCACGCCTGACCTTTGCTGCGCGCGAACCCGTGCTGGTGGTTGGTCCCTCAGGCTCTGGCAAATCAACTTTGCTGCGCGCTGTCTCGGGCATCTGGCCCTTCGGCAAGGGCGAGGTGAGTGTGCCCGCAGGTGCGAGCGTGATGCTGCTGCCGCAAAAGCCCTATATTCCGATTGGCTCGCTGCGCAATGCGATCACTTATCCCAATGATCCGGCAAGCGTGGATGATGCTGCCCTTCGCAAGGCACTCGAAGTGGCATTGCTCGCCCCCTTTGCCGAGCGTCTCGATGAAGAAGACAATTGGACACAGCGCCTGTCCGGTGGCGAGCAACAGCGCCTCGCCATTGCGCGCGCTTTGCTGGCGCGTCCTGATTGGCTGTTTCTGGATGAAGCGACGTCAGCGCTGGATGAAGAGAGCGAAGCACTGCTCTATCGCGCTTTGGCGGAGCATCTGCCCGGTACAACCATTGTCTCGATTGGTCATCGCTCGACTTTGAACGCTTTCCACCAGCGCCGCATTCAAATGACCAAGGGCGCTGATGGCGTGTTCACGCCCGCCGAGAGCGCGCGCGTCGAGGCTTGATAAAATGGTGGCGCGGCTCAGGAGAGCCGCGCTGCCAATTTTTCATACAAAGGATTGCGCGCGCTGAAGAGATAATCGAGCGCGGTCACGCTGACATGTTCAGCGCCCTGCTCAACCAGCCATTCGGCCAAACTGGCGACATCGCCTGCCGGACAGACGAGACGCAGCGGACCGTCTTTGGCAAAACCAAAGAGTGCACGCGCGCCAAAACGCTCTTGCGCGGTCTTGGCGAGATCTTGCGGCTTTGACACAAGAGCGCGCACTTCACGCGAGGTGCGCGCATCTTCTTCCGCCGAAATGCGCGAGAGAATGGCGCGCACTGTGGCCCGATGCGCCGGGCTCCAATCAGCATGGAGCGAGGCGACCAGATTGGCCTCCGAGCGCAGCATCACGCCATCATCCAGAACCTTCAGCGCATTGGCCTTCAAAGTCGCACCAGTCGTGGTGATATCGACAATGAGCTCAGCCTGACCTGCAGCAGGAGCCCCCTCGGTCGCACCGAGTGATTCCACGATGCGATAATCGCTCACGCCTTGCTGGGCGAAATAAGCGCGCGTCAGATTCACATATTTGGTGGCAACGCGCATGCGCTGGCCGTGGCGCGCATGGAATGCGGCGGCAACATCTTCCAGATCGGCCATGCTGCGCACATCAATCCAGGCCTGCGGCACAGCCACCACCACATTGGCATGACCAAAACCGAGCGGCGTCAGCAGCTCGACTTTGCTCGCAGGATCGCTCACCTGTTCGCGCACGAGATCTTCACCCGTGACGCCCATATGGACGGCACCGCTGGCGAGTTGCTGCACGATTTCAGAGGCCGACAAGAAGGCGACTTCCACGCCCGGCAATTCTGCCAGAGTGCCGCGATAGTCACGCGCACCGCGACCCTGCACAACACTGAGACCCGCGCGCTTGAAAAAGGCGTTGGCATTTTCTTGCAAACGTCCCTTGGAAGGAACGGCGAGAGTGAGTTTGTCCATCACCGCGCTCATGCCTGATCTCCGCCAAAGAGCCGGTCGCACCAGATGGCTGCGCCCACGGCGGGAATGTCTGTTGCTGCACCAAGACGGCGCAAAAGTCCGTCATAACGACCGCCACCCACAATCGGATGACCCGCCTGCCCGGCTTCGAAAACAAAGCCGGTGTAGTAATCCAGATTGCGGCCAAAGCTGGCGGCAAAGGTCAGCTTGCCCATATCAATGCCGCGCGCGCTGATGCCCTTCAAGCGCGCCTCAAAGAGCGCAAGCGCATCGGTCAGATCAAGCTTGGCAGCGCTGGCAAGTTTGCGCAGCTCGGTGAGTGCTGCCACAGGCTCGCCTTTGATCGCCAGAAACTGTTCGAGCACCGCGCGCGCATCATCGCGCAGGCCAGCGGCTGATTTCATCGAGGCCTGTTCGAGGAAGCGATCGGCGATTTCGCCCGCGCTGCGACCGCCCACAGAGGAGATGCCAGCAATGGAGAGCAGATCTTCCACCAGTGCACGCGCGCCTTTCTTGTCGACGCCTTCCAAAGCCGCGAGCACGCCGGAGTGATCAACACCCGTGCCAGCGCCGGGCGCAATCATGTCAGCGATGGTTTCACCGCGCATATGACCACGACGAATGCGGCGCACCCAGACGGGTGCCAGCTGCAAAGCCGAGAGCAATGAATTGAACAGGCCTGCATCACCGATGCGCACAGGCAGATCACCCGCGCCAGCTGCATGAGCTGCCTGCAAAGACAGAGCGAGAATTTCAGCATCTGCATCGGCAATATCGGTGCGGCCAAAACTCTCGATCCCAGCTTGCGCAAATTCACAGGGCGCAGCGCTGCGCTGACGGAAGATGGGGCCGAGATAGGAGAAGGCAGCCTTCTGACCAGCATCAGCACTTGCCAGATAAGCGCGGCAGACGGGGATCGTATATTCGGGGCGCAGACACAGCTCTTCGCCTTCTGGCCCCGTGGTCAGGAAGATGCGCGCGCGAATATCTTCGCCCGCCAGATCGAGGAAGACATCGGCCGGCTGCAGGATCTGCGGTTCGGAGCGCATATAGCCAGCCCCGACCAGATGAGCGATCAGCCCCTCAAGCCCCTCTTGGCGCAGTCTGGCATCTTCAGCTTGTTTGGACCGGTTCACCACGACAAACCCCTCTAAAAGCATCCCCTCTTTAGCAAGCAGGCGTTTGGGGGGCGACCCATTTCAGGGGACAGGGTGAACACGGGCGCCCGCCGTTCACCCGTGATGTCGGGACAGGACCTCGCGCACCGCCTCGACCAGCGTGGTCGAGGGCACGGCAAACTGCGCGCGCTGGCGCAATTCCAGATAATCGGCGCGGTCCTTGGTGGAGGCGGCAAGCTCCGCCCCCAAAACGAGATCGCGGATCGTGACCTCGCCCTTGTCGCGCTCATTGGAGCCCTGAATGACGGCGCAGGGCGCATTGCGGCGGTCGGCATATTTCAGCTGGGCATTCATACCCGCGCTGCCGAGGTAAAGTTCGGCGCGGATGCCCGCCCGGCGCAGCTCGCTCACCATGGCCTGATAAGCGGGCATCTGGTCGCGGTCGAGCACCAGAACCACCACCGGGCCGCGCAGATCCGAGCCGCTGACCAGCGGGCTCTTCATGGCGCGCAGCGCTGAGACGAGACGCGAGACGCCGATGGAGAAGCCAGTTGCTGGCACAGGCTCACCCCGGAAGCGCGCAACGAGGCCGTCATAGCGGCCACCGCCGCCCACCGAGCCAAAGCGCATCGGGCGGCCGTTCTCGTCATTCACTTCGAAGGTCAGTTCGGCCTCATAGACGGGGCCGGTGTAATATTCGAGGCCACGCACAACGGCGGGATCCACAATGATGCGGCCTTCATAGCCGGAGGCTGCAAACAAAGCGGCCATCTCGCGCAGCTCTGCAACGCCTTCCTGACCGATGACAGAGTCGCCCACAGCCGTCGCCAGATTGTCGAGCGTGGCGGCATTGTCGCCCGCGCGCGCGGCGGTGAAGGAGAGAATGCGATCAATCGCGCTGGCGGCCAGATCCGCGCCTTTCGTGAAGTCGCCCGATTCATCCTTGCGGCCTGTGCCCAGCAACAGACGCACGCCATCGCTGCCCAAACGATCGAGCTTGTCGATGGCGCGCAGCACGATCAGCTTTTGTGCACCACGCCCTTCGCCCTGCAGGCCAGCAGCTTCCAAGACGCCATCGAGCACTTTGCGATTATTGACCTTGATGACGAAGTCGCCGCGCCCGATGCCCAGAGCCTCCAGCGTATCAGCCGCCATCATGCAGATTTCAGCATCAGCTGCGACAGAGGCAGAGCCAACCGTATCAGCATCAAATTGCATGAACTGACGGAAACGACCGGGGCCGGGCTTTTCATTGCGGAACACCCAGCCCATGCGATAGCTGCGATAGGGCTTGGGCAATTTGTCGAAATTTTCGGCGACATAGCGCGCCAGTGGTGCCGTCAGATCATAGCGCAGCGACACCCATTGCTCGTCATCATCCTGAAACGAGAACACGCCCTCATTGGGACGGTCGAGGTCGGGCAAGAATTTGCCGAGCGCTTCGGTATATTCCACGAAGGGCGTCTCAACGGCCTCAAACCCATAAAGCTCGTAAGAAGCGCGGATCGCCTCGAGCATCTTGTTGGTCGCGCCGATTTCGGCCGGACCACGGTCGGCAAAGCCGCGCGGTAGGCGGGCTTTCACAGTGGCAGGCTTGGGGGTCTCGGTCATCGATCAGGGGTCCGGGCGGTTTTGGGGGTGCGGCGTGTGTTTAAGCGGGCCGGGCTCAGGGGGCAAGGGGGCCGGGCTTTTGGCCCAAAAACCGCAGCACCTCGCCATTGAACAGAGCCGGGGCCTCCCAATAAAGCGCATGGCCGCATTCGGGGATGATGACGAGCTGGGCTTGGGGGATATGACGGGCATAACGGCGGGTAAAGACCGGCGGCATCCACAGATCCGCATCGCCCGTCATCAAGAGCACCGGCATGGTGAGCGCTTCGAGCGCGGCGAAGGTGACATGGCAGAGCACCTTTTGGCCGAGCCTGTGGCCCGTCACTGCGCCATGTTCGAGCGCCAGCCAGCGCGCCACCCCGTCAGGGTCGCCGGCACGATAAGAGGGGCCAAGCTCGCGAAACTCTGAGGGCCAGCCATCAAAGCCCATGGGGCGAATGCGGGCGCTGGCGGCAAGATAGTCTGCGTCTTGCGCGCCGCCCACACTGGAGGAGATTACCAGCGAGCGCACACGATCAGGATAAGCGAGCGCGGCATCGAACGAGATCGCGCCCCCTGCAGCGCTGGCCACCAGATGCGCGCTGGCAATCTTCAGATGATCAAGCAAGCTGACGAGATCCTGCACCGCCGAGCCGGGTGCTGCAGGGTCCACCGGATCAGAGCCCCGATGACCGCGCCGCGACCAGCCGATCACGCGATAGCCTGCGTTCGCAAAGACGGGCTGCTGATAAAGCCACATATGGGCGCTGCCGGTGGCTGGATGCATGAGGACGATGGGCTCGCCTGCCCCGCCCGTGTCCCAATAAAAAATCCGGGTCCCTGCAAGATCGACATGACCTTCGCGCGCGGAGGCTTGGCGCGGCGGCAAGGCGCAGTCGAAAACAGGCGGTGCGGTCCAGCGTTCTTGAGGCAGCTTCATGGCGCCTATTGGCCATGCAGGCAGGCCTCATGCAAGACCTTTTCCTGCCGCCGGACATGAACTTCAAGAACGATGCCGCCTTGTGCGATCTCTTCGCGCGCGCGGCTTTCATAACAGGTGAGCATGGCGGCGATCGTGGCATCGCGCTGCGCCCAATCCGCAAAGTCGATGGGCTTGCGCTCGACCAGCACAAGATCGGGCCTGTGATGGCGCATATCTTCGATGAAATGGGCGCGGTCGGCGCGCTCATACTCTACCAGTCTGGCGCGTGTTGGTGCATCAGCCTCACCAGCCAGACCCAGCGCATGAATGGAAACCCAGCGCGCATAGCTGCGATCAACAAAGTGCAGCTCCCCCATGCGCACCAAAGGAAAAGCCATGGCAAGATCGGAGGTGAGCGCAACAATAGGCGCGGGGGATTGCGCACGCAGCATTTTTGCAAGCTGCCAAAATTCCATCGCATGAGACATGGAACTCCACACCGCGAAAGAAAGCGCAGAGCCTGCCACTGCGCTCACCCAAATCTGTCCGCGCTGCGACAAAGCGAGCGCCACGATCATCACATCAAGCCCGAGCATGGGAAGAAAATGATAGAACCAACCCTTGCCTTGCAAGATCGCGGCAAGCGCAAAACCGCTCGCAGCCATATGGATCAGGAGGAGTGAGAAGCGCTCATTCTGTGAGCCTCGCCAAAGCCAGAGCCCCAACAGACCATGGGCGAGCAGCAAAGGCAGCAAGAGCCCGTCCATCATCTCAAGCACGGATACGGTCGCGCCAAGATAAAGATCGCGCAGAAGCGGCCAGAGCTCGGTGAAGAAGATCGGATAGACCGCAAGGACTGTGCTGGCATAGGCCATTGCCAGCGCTGCGGCGATGAGATGTTCGGCCCCGAAAAGAGCGCGCGATCTGCCTGTGGTGGCCGCGACAAAGATTGCGACGAATATAAAGGCGAGAGAAAAATGAGGTTTGATGATGACGCTCAAACCTTCGCAGACACCGCCGAGCACAATGAGCCAGAGAGGCGGCGCTTCTTGTTGCAAGCGCGCAATGCCAAGAACAATCGCCACCCAAGCCAGAAGCAAGACGAGATGTTCGCGCTCGCCAAAACAATAGCCGGGCATCAGAAGAAAACTGGCGAGGAGGAGCGGCTGTAGTTTTTTGATCGCGCTCCATTGGCGCGCAACACCGGCGCTGACAGCAAGGCTGATGAGAATGAGAGAGGCTGCGAGCCAGAGTTCTGCGTGGCCACCAAAAGTGCTGGCGAGTTTTACAACAGGCAGATGCAACCAGACTGAGGCGGGTGGATTGGTCTCAAGCAGGTCGCGATAGAGCACCGCGCCCGCCTGCATCCCTTCTGCCACTGTGAGGAGCCAAGCCGTATCAGCATTGGGCCAAGTGATGAGGCGCAGGAGGATCGCGCATAAGACAATGAGGGCGGTCCATGACCACCGCCGAGCGAAATTCATCTTTCAAAATCCAAAAGCGCCGGAGCGCGAAAATTATTCGGCTAAAACACGCGTCGAGGGAAAGGACACTTCAACAAGCGTCCCATCGTCTTTGGCGCTTTTGATGGTGAAAGAGGCGCGATTGGCCTCCACCAAGGCTTTTGTCAGCGGCAGGCCAAGGCCCGTGCCACCCGTGCGGCGCGATGTCGCCAATTGGCGGAAGGGTTCGAGCGCCATTTCAAGCTCGCTCTCACTCATGCCAATGCCCGTGTCACGAATTCGGATCACCGCATTGCCGGCATCGGTCAAAGCAGTCGAGATAATGACCTGACCACCGGGCTCGTTGAACTTCACCGCATTGGAGAGAATGTTGAGAATGATCTGACGCAGCGAGCGCTCATCGGCCACAATATTGGGCAAGCGCGGGGCGAGCGAGACGCGCAGAATGATGCGCTCGCGATTTGCCTGCGGCTGCATGAGCGAGACACATTCAGCGACAATGCGATTGGCATCGACACTGGTGAAAGAGAGTTCCAATTTGCCCGCTTCGATCTTCGACAAATCGAGAAGATCATTCACAAGGCTCATCACATAAGCGCCGGAGGCGTGAATATCTTTCAGATAGTCGCGATAGCGCTCATTGGCCATGGGACCAAAGCGCTCTTCGATGATGACTTCGGCAAAGCCGATAATCGCATTGAGCGGGGTGCGAATTTCATGGCTGACTTTGGCGAGGAAGTCGGACTTGAGCGCACTGGAGCGCTCGGCCTCCTGACGAGCAGCCTGCAACTCACCTTCAGCTTTTTTCCATGAAGTGAGATCACGCAGCACGGCGCAGAATTTTTGATCTTGCCCAGCCGTGATGCGCCCAATCGTCATGAAGAGCGGAATATCGCCACCCTGACGGGCTTGCGCGATGACTTCGCGGCCATCGTTCAAAACGCTGGCAACGCCATCGCTCTTGAGACTGTCGAGATAGCCAACCACAGTTGCATGGCTTTCTTTGGCCATGAGCACGGTGAAAGGCTGGCCCACAACATCATCCTGCTCGCAGCCAAAGAGTGCTTCGGCAGACCGGTTGAGCGAAATGACCGAGCCGCGCGCATCAATGATGACAATGCCATCGGTCGCAGTATCGAGAATTGTATGCAGCTCGCGCGCTTCGCCTTCGCGCAGGCGCAATTCTGTTTCAAGCACACGCAAGCGCGGCGACAATTCAGCTTCAGGGCGACGGAATGTGGTGAGCGTGGCGGGTGCGCCATCCCAATCTATCGCCTGAATGCGAACCTCCACTGCGAGGTTCTCGCCCTTATGCGTGCGGATGGAGGCAAGGCCGGGGGCGGACTGATCAAGGCTCGGACCTTGGAAGATGAGATCAAGACCACCGGCTGCATGAAAAGCATCGGCATCCGCATAGCCGATCATATCGAGCAAAGTGCGGTTGAGAAAAACCGGGATCTCCATGCGGCTGACAAGAACGCCAACGGGAATGCGATCCAAAACACGGCGCGCATTGAGCGCAACATCATCCAGCGGCGGCGCGGCGCTCTGGCTTGGTACAACAGGCGCACTGGCTTGCGGCGCATCAGGCTCAACGCGGCCACCCAAAGCGCGGGCGATTTCGCGGAATGCATTGCGCTCCGTCGGCGACAGTGAGACCAGCTCAGCCTCGCTCACGGCGGGCTTTGAGGCGGCGGCTGGGGCCTCAGGTTTGGGGGCCTCGACCAGCTCCTCCTCACGACGCGCGCGCAGCGGCACGACATTGGACTGAGCGGGGATTTCGGGCGCGGGCTCTGGTTCGGGCGCAGGCGGGGGGCCGAGGTCTTCGGCGGCCTCCACAGGCGCATCGGCGATATGGCGAATATCGATGACGCCAAAGCCGCGATAGCCGGTGAACTGTCGGGCCGCATCAAAGGCTGGCAGACCGCCAAGGGTCACAGGCGCTGTGGCGCGCGAATGGGCGACCGGCCAATCGAGCGCAAAACCGCTGAATGTGTCGCGGCTCTCAAGCACTTGCGCCAAATCATCAGCAACCTCCGGGCCACAGACCGCCGCCAGAGTGGCGAAGGGATGGCCGATGAGATGGGCCTTTTGATAGCCCAGAGCCGCGCAGAAGGGGCTGGTGATATCAATCAAACGATGTTGCGCATCACTCTGCCAGACGAAGCGGATATTGGCATGATCGGGGAAGCGCTGGGCCAGATCGCCCGCAACCTCACGCGCTTTGGGCAGCTCCGGCAGGGCGGAAAAAGCGGCCGTGGATTCGCGAGACACAATTGACGCCACGGCCGTCCTGGGCTCGGCGGCTAGGGGGGTGGCCGACCCAAGTTCTGGGGCTGCCAGAGGGGCGGGAAAGCCCGCCGGTGGCGCGCTCAGGCGAACACCTGCCACAATTCCCACGACGAAGGAGTTGGGGGCTGGCGTGCGGCGCAGAAGCAGGGTCAGGGTCTCCATCCGGGGGCCGAAGACCGCCCGCAGGCGATGGAGCTGCGGCGCCCCACCGGGGACCAGAATGCCGCAGAGCTTGTCGAGACGGCGGCGGCCGTCCTGCGCGCCCATCAGGCGAGCCTCCAAGGCATTGAAATGGGTCTCGCCGAACAGGGTCTGCAGCGGGCCAGAGGCATAGGAGAGCCGCACGGGATAGGTGGCCGCCACGAAGAAAGCTGAGTTTTCTAAAAGGCTTGGCGCGAGCTCGGGCGACGCCAGAAGGGCGGTCACATCAGCCATGGTCGGTCTGAACAGGCCCGAAGTCATAAAAGGGAGCATCCCACGCAAGGGGCCGCCGGACAGGGGCCGCCAAGCCTCATCTTAAAGGGGCTGGCCCCTTGGGTCCATGCAAGCCCCGGCTTTGTGCGGAAACAGGGTAAACTTTTGTGCAACGCACAATGGATGAGAGAAAAGATGTTGCAATGCAACATAGCTTGGGCTAAATGGAGCCCAAGAGCGTTTCCCCGTCAAAGGAGTCCATCATGACCAACAACACTTACGAAGTCCCCGCCGAAATGCGTGAATTTGCCGAGCGTAGCGTGGCCCAGGCCCGCAAGGCTTTTGAGGGCTTTATGGGCGCTGTGCAGAAGTCCAGCACCGCGCTTGAGCCTGCTGCCAATCCGGCCCTGACCGGTGCCAAGGATGTCTCGTCCAAGGCCGTCACCTTTGCCGAGAGCAATGTGAACGCCGCCTTCGATCTGGCTGAAAAGCTGGTCCATGCCAAGGATGTGCAGGAAGTCATGCAGCTTCAGTCCGAATATCTGAAGGCGCAGATGACCACGATTCAGGATCAGGCCAAGGAAATGGGCGCCGTCATGCAAAAGGCTGCCGGCATCAAGGGCTAAACGCCCCCTTTGCGACAAGAAACGCCGCTCCTTGGGGCGGCGTTTGCTTTTGAAAGCCATGTTGTGCGCGCCCTTGCCGGTGCCGCTTGCAATTGCCCGACATTGCTTCTAGGTTCCGCGCCGTTTCGTGCCGCCATAGCTCAGTTGGTTAGAGCGCTAGATTGTGGATCTAGAGGTCCCCCGTTCAAGCCGGGGTGGCGGTACCATTGTTCTCGAAGTTGGTGGGTGACTTTCGCGCATGGCCTGCGCGAAAGGCCCAGCGCAATTGACAATCTCAAGGGCTTGTCAGCACTATCGCCGCCAGAATTGTACCCGGCTGTTGCCAAGGGTGCTGGAGGAAATCGTGCTTCATTCGAAATCGGCTCTCGCCGCCCTGCTCCTTGGCTTGAGTGCTCTGGCGCTGCCCGCACAAGCGCAAGATTGGCCCAAGCGCCAGATCACCATCACCGTTGTCACCGCCGCTGGCGGCAGTCCCGATACGGTGGGCCGCCTCATCGCCTCCAAACTCACCGAGCGCCTCGGCAAACCTGTCGTTGTTGAAAACAACACGGCGGGCGCTGGCGTCACCGGCACACTCAATGTCGTGCGCGGCCCGGCTGATGGGCACAATCTTGTTGTTCTGACGGGTGGTGCGCCGAGCCAGGAGTTGCTGCGCCCTGACCAGCCCTACAAGCTGCTCAAAGATCTCTCCATGGTGACGACGCTCTGCGCTTATCCGCTGGTGGTTGCGGTGGCGCCCTCTTCGCCCGTGCAAAATTTTGCTGATCTCCTCGCGCTCGCCAAAAAGCAACCGGGCGGTGTGAAGTTTAATATGAATGCCGTGGGCAGTTTGCATCATCTCTTGGGCGAATGGATTGGCATTGAAGGCAAGGTGGATGTGCAGAGCATCGCCTATCGCGGTGCACCGCCCGCTTTCATGGATGTCACCAATGGCCGTCTTGATGCGATGATCGACACGACGACCTTCATCATGCCGCAGGTTGAGCAAAAGCAATTGCGCCCGCTCGCCATCTCCTCCCCCGGCCCCTATGCGCTCGCCCCCGGTGTGCCGACCATCAAAGAGACCCTGCCCGCCATCGAAATGATGTCCTGGCTTGGTCTGGCCATGGCCAAAGATACGCCGCCCGCCATCGTCGAGAAGATCAACACCGAAGTGCGCGCCATTCTTGAGCTTGATGATGTGAAGCAAAAGCTCGCGCAAATGGGCAATCTGCCGCTGCCCTCGAGCCCGCAAGAGATGAGTGTGCGGATCGAGCGGGAACTGGCGCAGTGGAAGCGCGTGATCGACATTAAAGGCATCAAAGCCGAATAATCAGGAGCCCTCATGCTGCGCATCCGTAACCCGCAGGATTTTGCTGCGGGCCTCTTCTTTCTATGCGTGGGCGCCTTCGCGCTCTATGGCATGAAAGATCTGCGCCTTGGCACGGCCATGCGCATGGGGCCAGCCTATATCCCCACACTGGTGGCATGGGGCATTGTGGCTTGCGGTCTCATCATTGCTGCACGCGCTTTGATGGTTGCTGGCCCCGCGCTGGAAAAATGGGCGGTTGGAAAATTGCTGCTCATTTGCGGCGGCACTTTGCTCTTCGCGCTCATCATCCGCGACCTTGGTTTGTTTCTCGCCAGTGTTGTGCTCGTCGCGGTCGTCAGCTTCGGCGCGCCCGATGTGAAATGGCGTCACACGATTCCTTTCTGCCTTGCCATAGCAGGCGCAGCGGTTGGCCTGTTCGGCGGCTTGCTCGGCCTGTCGATGCGCCTGTGGCCTTGGTGACATCATGGATCTGATCAGCAATCTTTCGCTTGGCATTTCTGTCGCCTTCTCGCTCGACAATTTGCTCTACTGCCTCATCGGCGCTTTGCTGGGCACATTGATTGGCGTGCTGCCCGGCGTTGGTCCTGTTGCGACCATCGCGATGCTGCTGCCCATCACCTTCACACTGCCCCCCACGGGCGCACTCATCATGCTCGCGGGCATTTATTACGGCGCGCAATATGGCGGCTCCACAACCGCCATTCTCGTCAACATCCCCGGCGAAGGCTCGTCCATCGTCACCTGTCTGGATGGTCATGCGATGGCGCGCCAAGGCCGCGCGGGCCCAGCGCTTGCCATCGCAGCGCTCGGCTCTTTCTTTGCTGGCTGCGTCGCCACCATCATCGTGGCGGTGGTCTCCGCACCGCTGGTCGCGCTCGCCAAAGCTTTCGGCCCTGCCGAATATTTCTCGTTGATGATTTTGGGCCTTGTGCTCACCGTCGTTCTGGCGCGCGGCTCGCCCGTCAAAGCCATTGCGATGATCCTCTTTGGCGTGTTGCTGAGCCTTGTGGGCACAGACATTCACACCGGCGCAGAACGCCTGACCTTCGGCCAGCGCTGGTTGAGTGGCGGTTTGGATTTCGTGCCGCTCGCGATGGGCGTCTTTGGTTTGGCCGAGATCATTTCCAATCTCGAAAAGGGGCAAGCCAAAGGGCAAGAGCGCCTGGCTGATAAAGTCACAGGCTTGATGCCGACCTGGGCCGATATCAAAGCCTCTTTCCCTGCCGTGCTGCGCGGCACGGGCCTTGGCTCAGTGCTCGGCGTTTTGCCGGGTGCCAGTTCGATGATCGCCTCTTTTGCCTCCTACACTTTGGAGAAGAAGATCGCGAAAGATCCGTCCCGTTTTGGCAAAGGTGCGATTGAAGGCGTGGCAGGCCCTGAATCCGCCAACAATGCGGGCGCGCAGACATCTTTCATCCCGATGCTGACCCTGGGCATCCCCTCCAACTCCGTCATGGCTTTGATGATTGGCGCGATGATGGTGCAAGGCATCATGCCAGGCCCCATGGTGATGGAGAAACAGCCTGCGCTCTTCTGGGGCGTTGTGGTGAGCATGTGGGTGGGCAATGCGATGCTCGTCATCATTAATCTGCCGCTCATTGGCATTTGGGTGCGCTTGCTCGATGTGCCCTATCGCTATCTCTTCCCCTCGATCTTGCTGCTCTGTGCCATCGGCGTTTATTCGCTCAACAATGAACCCACGCAAGTCATGATGACGGCGGGTGCTGGCGTGCTCGGCTATTTGTTGCTGAAGCTTGGCTGCGAACCCGCGCCTTTGCTGCTGGGCTTTGTGCTGGGCGATATGATGGAAGAGAATCTGCGCCGCGCCATGCAAATGTCGCGCGGTGATCCTTCCATCTTCGTCACTAGCCCGGTGAGCGCCATTCTGCTCGCCGCGGCAGTTGTGATGATTGTGGTGATGGTGCTGCCATCTGTCATGCGCGGCCGCGAGAAGCTCGTCGAGGATTAGCGCTCGCGGCAGCGATGTTCAATCTTGCTGCCATTGGCATAGAGATTGTGCAGAAAGCCACTCGGTGCAAACAGCGCCACAAAGTCATGGCCATATTGGCCGACGCGGCCCGCCACCAAGACGCCATTGCCATCAATCTGCACGCGGCTGACGAGATAGTTCGACTTGCCCGCCTCGCTGATATGGGTGAAGGCGCGGCTCTGGGTGTCATAGACGACCTGATAGGCCTCTTTACCGCTCTGGCAGGTCATCTCATGAATATCGGCCTGCGCAGCGCTGCACATCAACACAAGGGCGAAGAGGACAAGCCTTGGTCGCATCAGTTTCACTCCAGTGATTTTGGTGTGTCACTGCAATCAACATGCCACCAAAGCTCAAGCCCCTGCAACCTTGTGCTTGGCTAAAAGCCCTTGTTCACGGCCCCTCGCAAGCCCTGCCCCTGGATGCCGCCTTGCGAGGCACTGACGATATAATCAAGCGATCCGGACATCTGCTTCTTGTCGCGCAGCTTCACGCCGATGGTCGCGGTGAGCGTATCGGTGGGCACAGCCACAGAGGACAAAGTATAGGTCGATTGGCTGTCGGATGCATAAGCAATGGACTGCAACATCGAACCGCCCATGGTCCGGCGATATTCGACACGCGCACCGGGGGACAAAATGCCCCAACTGCGCTCCATGTCATATTGGCTGCGCAGACCCAGCGTGATGTTTTGCGTCGAGACTTGCTGCCCATCATAGACAAGAGCGAAAGCCGTATCGCCCTGCTCAGTATAACTGTCGAGCGTGGCGGAGGCCATTTCAGCGCGCAGATAAGGCGCCAATTTGAGCGCACCAAATGTGCGATCATAACTGACCGAGAGCGAACCCAAGATCATCTTACCTGCGCGCGAGCCTGAGAAGAGGCTGGCTGCGGTTGCATCAAAGCGCGTCGACTTGAAATTCATACTGCCATAGCCGAGCGAGCCATCAACAAACACATTCTGGTTGATCTTGAATGAACTATAGAGGCTGCCTGACACTGTGCTTGATGAGGCCTTGGTTCCATCACTGCCCAGATCGTTGGACTCAGAAGAATAGCCAAAGGCAACACCCACGCGCATGCGATCTGTGAGCCGCGTATCAACGCCCAGCATCAAACCATTCAAAGCAAATTTGCTCTTCGTCTCTGTGCCCAAAGATGTGACGCTCGTGCCGCCGAACAGAACTGCGCCCGAGGTCCAGACATTGAAGCTCTGCGCAAATTGCGGCGCACTGCCTTTGTTGGCACCCGTACCCAAAGCCTCCTTCACAGAAGGCGCACCCAGAATACTGCCGGGCCTACCAAATACGCCGTCGATCTGCCGCGCAGCGCGGCTCTCTGGCATGACCGAGCCTCTGATCCATGGATCATCTTCATAAGAGCTCGCGCCTGTGGGAAGTTGGCCGGGCTGCGAGAAGCTGATCGTATTGGCGAAGGCTGGCACATCATCATCATGCAGCGTCTCCATACGCATATGCAAAGCACTCACATGGGTCGTGGCACTGCGCGTGATGGTCGCGAGCTGCGAGCCGATAATGGCGCGGGCATTTTTGTCCTCGGTTGGCGTGACGCGATCACCTTGCACGCTCACTGTCACCACATCACTGGTGGCGGAGGACACAACGCTATTGCCCACATAGGATGCGCGGATGGAATGGCTGCCCTCTGCGAGTGTCGCGATGCGCAAGACTGCAACACCGCCCGACAAAGTCGCTGTGCCGATTTCAACCGAGCCTTCTTTGAAACTGATGGAGCCTGTGGCCGTGCTTGGCTGGATGCGTGCCGTGAAAGCTATGGTTTGGCCGATGGCCGCTGACGTGGGGGTTGCGCTGAGCTTCAAAGTCGCTGTTGCCTTGCCAACATCAATGGCGACCGCAGAACTGACGCTCGACAGATAGTTCGTATCACCAGCATAAGAGGCGGTGATGGAGTGAGGGCCGCTCGACAATGTGCTGATCGTGATGGTTGCCCGCCCGCTCGCCAAAGATGCACTGCCGATGGTCGATGTGCCTTCGTGCAAGGTCACAACACCTGTGGCTGCAGAGGGCGACACGTTGATGGTAAAGACAACCGCAGCTCCCAATGCTGGCGTGGTCGTCGAGGCCGAGAGACTGAGATTGGTTGCTGATTTACTGCCGCCTGAACCTATGGTGATGGTAACTGTGTTGCTGGTTCCAGCCTCGACATTATTGTCGCCGCCATAAGTGGCCGTCAGAGTGATCGTGCCGCTTGGCAAGCTGGATGTCGAGAAGCTTGCCAAGCCATTCATCAACGTGCGCACACCCACCAGCGAATTTGTATTGTAGTAAAATGAGATCGATCCTGATGCCGTCGCCGGATCTATGCTGACATTGATGGTGACATTCTCACCCTGACTATAAGTGCTCTTGCTGGTACCCAATGTGAGTTTGGATTTTGATTTCACATTTGCTGTCACTGTGATCGTGGTTGTGCCGCTTCGACTGGACGAATAGGTGCTGTCGCCCTCATAGAGCGCCTCATAGACGAAAGATCCCGCCGTGGGCATTTTGACGGTGAAGGTCGCAACCCCATTCGAGAGCTGACCGGTTGCATATGTCGCCCCATCAACTTGAAGCGTGACCTTGCCCGTCGGGGAAGCCTGCGATGTGCCAGTCGTCTTGGGACTCACCGTTGCCGTGAGTGTGACACTATCACCGGGGGCGATGCTGGTACGATCCGCCTTCAACTCAGTTGTCGTGGCCTGAAGGCTTGCTGCTTTGATCTCAATACTGACTGTTGAAGAATCGGCAGCAGACCAAACATCGGTCAATGCATAACGCGCCATCACAGAATGTGTCCCAACGGACAAAGTGCTCGTCGTGAAGGTCGCAATACCATCGCTGATCGCCGATGACCCCAGTGTCGTGGTCCCATCCATAAAGGTGATGGAACCTGTCGCCGTGGAGGGTGAGATCGTCGCAGTGAATGTGACAGATTGCCCCGCTTGCGCGCTCGACTTGTCCGCACTGAGCGACAGGGTCGTGGCCTTGGTTTTAACCGTGACTTGTGTTGAGACAGATTTGGCTGCGTAAAATTCATCGCCCTCATAACGCGCAACCACAGAGGTTGTCGCACCATAGGTCAGAGCGGATGTGGTGAGTGTCGCGGTGCCATTGACGAGATCGACGGTCTGCGACGAATTGGCGGATAATTGAAAGGTGACTTTACCAGTCGGTACCGTTGCATCTATCCCCATGGCGATCACAGCGGGGGTGACGGTCGCAGAAAAGGTGACTGACTCACCCGCCGTCACCGTGCTGGGCGTAGCTGAGACATCGATCTTCACAGCGGCCTTCGCCACGGTGAGAGAAAAGGAAGCGCTCGCCGTCGCACCCAGATTATCTGTGACCGTGATCTCATAGGTCGCTGCACTCATGGGCTGTGCTGGCAAACCAGAAATCGTGCCCGCTGCAGAATCCAACTCAAGCCCAAAGGGCAGCGTTGGAGACACAGCGTAACTATAGGGTGCCTCGCCACCGATCCCAGTCACCGGCTTGAATACAGCGATCCTAGAATTATAGGTCACGGTTTTCGAGGCGATCAGCACTTGCGCAGACAGATCAGCCGCTTGAGCCTGTGGAACGGACACAACCGTCATGGCAAGAGCTGCGATCAAAAACACGACGCCGAATCGCGCGCGAGCAAAAAATGCGCTCATGGGAAAGCATCCCGCGTTGAAATGAATGAACCAAACTGCTGATCAAAATCGCGAAAACGCTGCGACGCGCAAAAACAAACCAACCGCTGCAAAAAGCGTGGCCTTCACACTGCGCGTCTTATGGTGAATTTTGGGTAAAGAGCGCGTCAGGCGCGCAGCAAAACGCCCTGGCTGGTGGAGCCAGAGCGTGGCAGAACTTACAGAAGGTGAGCGTTGAGACCGACGCGGTTACTTTTTTCCGGCGCGCTTCAAGGTCTTGATGCGCAGCGGCGGCTGGCCAGACTTTTCAGCGATGTCGCGGTCCTGCTCTTCGATCACTGCGCGGGCAGGCTCATCGCCATCCAGCCCACCCAAGATCTCGGCAGGCACGCGACGATTGGACCGCTGGCTGCCGTCCTCATACAGAACGTCAAAGAGAACGAATTCGGATCGGCTGGAAGGCTTGCGTGCCATGGGTCACTCCCGACAGGCCCTTCCTTTAGGGGCTAGAGCGAGTTGGCACAAGCGCGGTGGACAAAGGCCCAAATCGGGGCCACCTGCCCCATCATCGCCATAACTTGGCGGCAGGACTGTTTATAGTCATGCTAAGCTGTCCTTCAGGAGGCCCAGGCTTTGAACACCGGCTGGCGAACAGGGTCCGATGACCCCGCAGAAACGGCCAATACGCAACCCAGGTTGCGTAAACGATCCCCCTTGCGCTGGCGTGACCACCGCAAGGCGCTGATCCTGCCGGGCTGCGTTCTGGCCATTCTGGGCGGCTCCCTGACCGTCCGGGCCCTCATCAGCGATACTCCGGCCCCCGTCAGCACCGCCCTCGAACAAGCGGCCGCCGCGCCCCCGGTGCGCCCTGCTGAGCCTGTGAGCGCCAGCGCCCGCCTGGCCGCCCAGCCTAGCCGCCCGGCCCAAGCGCCAGATCCGATCCCTCCCGTGGCCACAGCGCCGACGCCCGCGCCGGCCCTGCCCTCGACCATTCTGGCCCCGCCCGACAGCTCGACCCTTGCGTCGACGCCCCGCCCTATGGGCCTGCAGCCTGACCCTGCCGTTGCGCTGGCCCAAGCAACCCCTGCCCCGCGCGTGATGGCGCTGGCCCCGATGCGCCAGCCTGCGCCTGCGGCCCCTGCCCCTGCAGCTGCGCTAGCCCCGGCCAAAGACAAGCCCGCGCGTGAGCCCAAGCCTGCCAAAGTCGAGCCTGCCAAAGTCGAGCCTGCCGCAGCTGCTGAGCCCGAGAGCGCCAGCATTGAGCGCGACGGGGAGAGCTACACACTGGTTCTGGCGACAGTGGGAAGTCGGCAAGCGGCCGATGCGGAGCTACGCAAGCTCATTCAAAAACATCCCGGCGTCTTGAGCGGCAAACTCACTTATTCACGCGTCAAGGATGATG
This sequence comes from Beijerinckiaceae bacterium, assembly GCA_947454485.1. GTDB lineage: Bacteria > Pseudomonadota > Alphaproteobacteria > Rhizobiales > Beijerinckiaceae > Terripilifer. The sequence continues at coordinate 448,081 of CANGJJ010000001.1, read as the reverse complement.
TCTGGCAGGTGCGCACCAAGGGTCTGAACGAAGATCAGGCACAGAGCCTGTGCTCGAAGATTGAGGCTGCGGGCGGCAGCTGTACCGCCCGCTCCTCTGAGTGATTAGCCAGCGGCCTTCGCTTCGCGGCGACGGGCGTGGAGAATGAACTCGGTATAGCCGTTGGGCTGTGTGCGGCCCTTCAAAACGAGATCACACGCCGCCTTGAAGGCCACGCCATTGCAGGCAGGTGCCATGGGCTTGTAGAGCGCATCGCCTGCATTCTGACGATCCACCACAGCAGCCATACGCTTCAGCGCTTCCATCACCTGCGCCTCATTGATCACGCCGTGATGCAGCCAGTTGGCAATATGCTGGCTGGAGATGCGCAAGGTCGCGCGATCTTCCATCAGGCCGACATCATGAATGTCCGGCACTTTGGAACAGCCAACGCCCTGATCAATCCAGCGCACGACATAGCCCAGAATGCCCTGACAATTGTTGTCCAACTCCTGCTGCACAGCATCAGGGGCAAAATTCGACTGGGCGAGCGGCGGGGTGAGAATGTCGGACAGGCTGGCGCGCGGACGCTTGGCCAGCTCCTTCTGGCGATCAGCCACACTCACCAGATGATAATGCAGCGCATGCAAAGTCGCGGCGGTGGGTGAGGGCACCCAAGCCGTATTGGCACCCGCCTTGGGATGACCAATCTTCTGCGCAATCATATCAGCCATACGATCGGGCGCGGCCCACATGCCCTTACCGATCTGCGCCTTGCCAGGAAGACCGCAGGCCAGACCAATATCGACATTGGAATCTTCGTAAGCGCTGATCCACGGCAGATTCTTGATGTCATTCTTGCGAACAACAGGACCAGCCTCCATCGAGGTGTGGATCTCATCACCCGTGCGATCCAAGAAGCCGGTGTTGATGAACACAACGCGATCAGCAGCTGCGTGAATACAGGCAGCCAGATTGATCGTGGTGCGGCGCTCTTCATCCATAATGCCCATCTTCATGGTGAAGCGCGCCATGCCGACGAGATCTTCCACCTGCGCGAAGAGATCATTGGCGAGCGCCACTTCTTCAGGCCCATGCATTTTTGGCTTCACGATATAGAGCGAGCCTGCACGCGAATTCTTCACCTGCTGCGAACCCTTGAGGTCATGCAGCGCGATGAGCGCGGTGATGGCAGCATCGACGATGCCTTCGGGCACATCCTTGCCATTCATCTGCACCATGTCGGTATACATGTGATGGCCGACATTGCGCGCCAGCATGAGGCTGCGGCCAGACAGCCACAGCGTCTTGCCATCAGGCTTGGTGTAAGAGCGATCAGGATTGAGCTTGCGCTCCACCGTGCCGCCCGCCTTTTCGAATGAGGCACTCAGAGTGCCGCGCATCAGGCCGAGCCAGTTGCGATAGACAATGACCTTGTCCTGCGCATCCACAGCGGCAACAGAATCTTCCATATCCATGATGGTGGTGAGAGCCGATTCCATCACGACATCGCAGATGCCTGCAGGATCGGTCTTGCCGATGGCATGGCTGCGATCAAACTGCACTTCGGCATGAATGCCATTGTTGACGAGCAAGATCAGCTTGGGTGCTGCGCCATCGCCCACAAAGCCGGCAAAGCGCGCGGGATCTTTCAGGCCGGTCTTGCCGGCCGATGTGGTGATGACCAGCGCGCCATTCTCAACCGTATAGCCGGTCGACTGTGCATGTGAGCCAGACGCGAGCGGTGCAATCGTGTCGAGCACTTCGCGCGCCTTGGCGATCACCTTGGCGCCGCGGGCCGGATTATAGCCCTTGCCACGCGCAGCCTCGCCCTCATCGGGGATCGCATCCGTGCCATAGAGCGCATCATAGAGGCTGCCCCAACGTGCATTGGCCGCATTGAGCGCATAACGCGCATTGGACACCGGCACGACGAGCTGCGGGCCAGCAAGGCGGCCAATCGCATCATCGACATTCTGTGTGCGGATGGAGAAAGGCGCGGGCTCGGGCAGCAAATAGCCAATCTCTTTCAAGAAGGCTTCATAGGCCGCCTGATCATGCGCCTTGCCCTTATGGGCCACATGCCAGGCATCAATCTTGGCTTGCAGCTCATCGCGCTTGGCGAGCAAGGCGGCCGTGCGGGGCGCGAGATCGCCCAGAATCTTGGCCAGACCCGACCAGAAGGCATCGGCGGCAATGCCGGTTCCCGGCAGTGCCTCGGTGTTGACGAAGTCATAAAGCTCTTGATCGATGCCAAGACCTGAAACGGAAATCTGCGCCATGGGAAAAACTCCAGCCTTGGGGCCTTGCAGCCCTTGCGCGGAACCTAGGGGGGAACGCCAGCTCAATCAACCAAAGCTGCTGGCCATCACGCCCCGGCTCGTGGCAAAGGAGAGGGCCTGAGCGGAGGGCAAAGAGATGGCGAATTTGAACATTCTATGTGCGGGCGGCTTCCGCGCGGCGATGGAGCACATCGCCCCCGCCTTCGAAAAAGCCCATGGAATGGGGCTTAATTTGACTTTCGCCACCCCCGCCAAGACCCGCGAATATTTGGAGGCCGGTTTTGCCTTCGATCTGGGCGTGGTCGTGGGCACCGTGGTTCAGGCCGCTGGCGAGCAGGGTTTTGCCATTCCACAAAAGACTTTCAAACTAGCCTTGAGCCCCATCGGCATGGGCGTTCCAGAAGGCGGGCCTGTTTTGAGCGTCGCCACCCTGCCCCAATTGCGCGCGGCCTTGGAGGAGCTGGAATCAATCGCTTTGTCGGATCCCAAGGCGGGGACCAATCTGGCCAATGAAGTTTTGGCCTGCGCCGATGCCGCCGGGCTCGATCTGCGGGCCAAGGTGATCTTCATTCAAGGGCCGGGATCAGTCGTGTCGGGCGAGGTTGCCAAAGGCGTTGCGCAAGCCGTTATCACACTGGCCAGTGAGATCAGCCCGATTGAAGGCATACGCTATATCGGCAAACTGCCGCCTGAGCTGCAAACCGAATATGCGATGCAGGTTTTAGCGCGCGAACCTCTCTCACAAGAGGTCGCAGCCTTGCTGGATTTTCTCACGGGCGATGTTGCGCGCGACATCATGCTGAGCGTGGGGCTGGAGCCGGTTTAAACCGGCTCCCACATCTTACTTCTTGCCGAGAGCTTTGTCGTAGATCGACAGATCGACATAGCGCGACACGGGCCCCATCTTTTTGATGGGCTCGCCATAGGTCTCGCGAATGCGCAGCACAGTGGCCACACCCTTCATATCCATCTCGGCGCGGCGCGTGAAACCACCGGGCGATGTCATGCGCATATAGAGCTTCTCAGCATCCGCATCGGTGAGGCCCTTGAGGTTTTTCTTCATGACAGAGAGCGTCAGCGCCTTGTCGGTGAAGATCATCTCTTGGGCGGCGATCATGGCGCGGGTGAGCGCGACAAGATCAGCCTCATTGGTTTGCGCAAAGCCGCGACGCGTCACCAAGACACTGCCCTGATAGGCGCCCAGCTCCTGCGCAGCATCGGCCATCAAGCGGAAGCCTTCGCGCTCCACCGCCATATCATTGGGTGAACCGATGATGGCGGCGACCGCTTTATTGTCCTTCATAGCTTCGACGCGCTTGTCGGTATTGCCTACCGAAATCGCCTTGTAATCGCGATCAAGCTCGAGCCCGCCTTTATCCTTCAGGATTTGGTAGAGCACGATGCCATAGCCAGACTTCAGCGCATCAACCGCGACGACCTTGCCCTTCACATCCGCATAGGACTTGATCTCGGGCCGCACCATCAAACTGTTCATGCCACCATGAACACCCGCAAATGCGAACATGTCATAAGTGCCGGGCAGCGGCACATCGCTCTGGCCTTCGCCATAGGCGACAATATTGTCGAGTGCGGTGCTGATGACATCATATTTGCCCGCATAGAAATCGCGGAACTGCGGCACTGATCCGTTGGTGAGATCGAAGACGAGCTTCACGCCCTCTTTCTCAAGCAGACCTTTTTCCTGCGCGATCCAGATCGGCACATTGGTGGCGCCGCCAAAAGCCAGCAGACGCACTTCACCCGCTTGCGCAGTAGCAAGACTGACACAGAGCGCACCGGCTGCCAGCAGCCCCTTGAAGATCGAAGCCATGAATCTCTCCTGATTACGGATAGCCGGGGAAGGTGCCAAAGGAGCCAAAACCCCATTGGCTGCGCAATGTATCTTTGGGCCACACTTTGGGACGCAGCGGGCGCTCTTCATGCCAGGGGCGCGGCTCCCAATAGCCAAGCTCCTCATCTTTCATCAAATCCATTTCGGCATAAAGCTCGACGCGGATCTCATCGGGATTGCGATGATAGGCAGCGATATTGTGGCCCACCACATGGCGCAAAGGCCCCCACACAAGCTGGATCTTCTTCTTGGTCAGATAATCGCAAGCATTGTGGATCTCGCCCCAATCGCGCAATTCGAATGCGATGTGATGCAGGCGTTCTGTTTCGAAGCGGGTGAAATTGATCGTGTGATGATCAACACCGCAACGCAAGAAGGAGAAGTGATCGCCCATCCAGTCCGAGACTTTGAAGCCGAGCACATTGCAATAAAAGTCGGTGATCTTCTGCACATCATTGACGCGATAAGCGACATGGCCAAATTTCAGCGGGCCGATGCCCTGCTCTTTGCCATCATCGGCCTGGAAGTCGTAATCGGCATAGACTTCGATCAGAGTGCCCTTGGGATCGCGAAAGACAATCGCATCGCGCACGCCGGGGGAAATGCCTGAGCGGCGCTCGCTGGCGATACCCTCTTTTTGCAGGCGATGGGCCAGCTCGCCCAGATCAGAGCCGGGCTTCACCTGAAAGGCGAGACTGCGTAGCTCGCCCTTTTCGGGCGCGCGCACAAGGGCAATGGATTCTTGGCCCAACCGCGTTGCAAGAATCGCACTGTCCTTATCGCGCGCCACAACGACCAAGCCGATGACCTCGGTCCAATAGGCGATCTGCTGTTCCAGATCGGGTGTTGTGAACGTCGCATGGCCAAGACGCTTGACCTGAATCATCTTATCCTCCCTTGAGGCGGCATTCTTCGAGCCGCGCCTCACTCACGCACTTTATGGCGGCAAAAGAGCTCTTTCACAAGAGCAGGGCCGGTCTTGATCTTCGCCAAAAGATGCTCGAAGCTCTGCGCAGTCTCACCGTTGAAAGGGCTTGTCTGGCAGGCAGATTCAGGCCATCGAAGAGCCTCAGATCTCGCGCGCCCGGCCCTGCCTTGGCATTTGCATTCATGAAGAGGAAAACCCAATGGCTGATGCCCTGCTTTATGGCTACTTCCGCTCCTCCACCGCCTTTCGTGTGCGCATTGCGCTCAATCTCAAAGGCGTCGCCTATGACCAGACCTTCCGCCATTTGCGCAAGGGTGAGCAGCGCTCGCCTGACTATATGAAGCTCAATCCGCAGGGCCTCGTGCCGACGCTGCAGATTGATGGGCAGACGCTGACGCAGTCGCTCGCCATCATCGACTATCTGGAAGAGACGCGCCCCAATCCTGCACTGCTGCCCAAGACACCGGCTGAGCGCGCGCGTGTGCGCTCATTGGCGCAGGCTCTGGCTCTCGAGATTCACCCAATCAACAATCTGCGCGTTCTGCAGGAACTGGGAAAGCGCTTTGGTGCTGATGATGAAGCCCAAGCCGGCTGGTTCCGCCACTGGGTGGACACAACTTTCGCCGCGCTGGAAACACGCCTTGCGAGCGAGCCGCAAACGGGAACATTCTGCCATGGCGAGACGCCGACCTTGGCGGACATCTGCCTTGTGCCGCAGGTCATCAACAATACCCGCTTCAATGTGGATATGAGCCCCTATCCGACCATCAGCCGCATTCACAAAGCCTGTCTTGAACTCGAGGCTTTCAAAAAGGCACTGCCCGCCAATCAGCCTGACGCTGAATAAGCGCAGGCCGCAAAAGAAAAACCCGCTCGGTTGAGCGGGTTTTTTTATTGCATGGACTTTGCTGCCTTTAGCCGTCGACGCTCTTCAAAAAATCGAGCGTGATGCGGTTGAACTCATCCGCGCATTCGATATTGCCCATATGGCCAGCCTTGTCGAAGACATGCAGCTTGGCACCTGCAATCTTCGGCACGAAGCCGTCCGTATAGCCGGGCGCGCGCAATGTATCGTGCTTGCCTGCATAGACGAGCGTTGGCACTTTGATATTGGCATAATTGATCGCGTCGCGTTCGCTCTTGCCATCAGCCTTGGGGAATGGCGCTTTGAAACGCGCCACAGCTGTTGCTTCCCAAGCGCCCGGCACGCGGCTCCAATTCCAGCGGCGCTCGATATAATGATCATCCGCTGCCCATTTGGGATCAACGAACATCACTTCGACGATGCGGCGCATATGGTCTTTGGAGCCATCATAGCTGTTGAGAATCTGGCGCGCTTCATTGTCTGGCGCATCGCCGCCGCCTGAGCAGCACACGACACTCACGATCGGCCAATCGGGCTTTTCACGCGCGGCTACCGTCAAGCACAGGCCGCCCGACATGGAGCTGCCCATGATATGGACGCGCGGCACATTCATGACTTCGAGAAAGCGGCGGATATGGGTGATGCGCTTGTTGAACTGACCGTTGAAGTCGAAAATCTTGTCGGTCAGGCCAAAGCCCAGATGGTCTGGCGCAAGCACATGATAGTGCTGCGCCAGAACCGGCATATTATGTTCCCAAGAGGTCTCTGCGCAGCCGCCAAATTCCGCTGAGTGCAGCAGGAGCACGGAGGGGCGTTTGCCTTTGTGCTCCAAACCCGCTTCGAAATAGTGCGTCACCACACCATCGACGGAAACTGTACGACCTTGCATGAGTCCTCCCGGTATTTTGTTATTCAGCCGCGGCGGGCAGATCGAGCGGCTTGGTGCGCGCCAGATCACGGATCGCCGGATAGACATCGCGCGCGAACATCTTGATGTTCGAGCAGGTGCGCTTGTGATCGAGGAAGCCGGCCTGCATCATCATCAACAAATGATCGAAGCCGCCCACCAGATCATAGAAGCGCTTGATCTGCGCGATCACTTGATCAGGCGTGCCATACATGACGACGCCCTGCTCGCGCTGGAATTCCAGCGTCTGCGAGCGCATCGCATCGGTGCGGCCTGAGTAAGCGCCCTGCAGCGCCTTCACATTGAAGTCCACCGGCACATAGCCCGGAGGGTTGCGATATTGCGGCTCGGTCTTGGCGACCATGTACCACAGCAACTCCTTCATGCCGGCCTCGGCCTCAGCCTCGGTATCAGCCACATAAACGAGCGGCATGAAGGCTGTGCCACCACCGCCAGGCTGACCATTGAGACGATAGGAGGCGCGATAGGCGGTGAAGAGCTCTTTCACCTTCGCATGAGGCTGCAAGAAGGTCGCGAAGACAAAGCCACGCGCAGCCGCGCGCGAAATACCTTCAAGATCGCTCGAACCGGTCAACCAGATCGGGGGATGGGGATCCTGATAGGGGCGCGGCCACAGATTGATCGCGCGACGCTGGGTGAAGCGACCTTCAAAGTTGAAGGGCTCGTCATGCGTCGTCCAAGCCTTCTGGATGAGGTCGATACCTTCCCACAGACGCTCAACGGTCTGGGTGGGATTGGTATTGGCCGCAAAGATCTCATAAGGCACACCGCGCACGAAGCCCGCATTGACGCGGCCGCGCGAGATGCAATCGATCATCGCCATTTCTTCGGCGATGCGCAGCGGGTCGCCGCGATTGGCAACGGGATTGCCCAGAATGCAGATGCGGCCCTTGGAGGTCTGACGCGCGAGAATGGCGAGCGACAGAGGGGCCGCCACATCGAGGCAGGTGGCCGTTTGATGGTGCTCATTCACCATCATGTTCAGGCCTTCATCATCCGCCACCATATATTCGTCGAGATAGCGGTTGTAGAGATCTGCACCGATCTTGGGATCATACAGCTTGCTCGGCAGAGACACGCGCATGGTCGTGATCTCATCGAGCGGGGGCAGATGCGGATAAGGCATCTCGGTGAAATACCAGGCGTCCATATGGCGCTCCTCTTAAGGTCTTCAGTTCAGGTGGCGTTAGCCGATAAAAGCGTTGACATGCTGCAGCACAGCTGCGGGCTGTTCGATATGCGGATAGTGGCCTGCCTTGGGCACGCTCACAAATTTCGCACCCTTCACTTGCTCACTATAGGCGCGCCCATAAGTGGTGGTGGTCACACCATCGTTATCGCCCCACACAAAGAGCACCGGCACCTTGATGCGCGGCAAGCGGATCTTCAGCTTGGGATTGTGCATATAGGGCTCCCAGCAGAAGCGCGCGAAGCTCTCCAGATCACGCGCCACAATGGCAACCTCGTCTTCGGGCGTGCTGGAATAATCGCGCTTGTTAAAGTCTGTGTCGTACCACTTCAGCTCCGCAACCTTGTTGGGATGCAGGGTCCAGATGTCCTGAATGTCGCGATCGAAAGGACCGCCGATCTTCACGCCGAAGGGACTGACAAGCGCCATCTTCGAGAAGACGCTCGGATCCTTCACCGCCATTTCAACCGCAATCCAGCCACCCAGCGACATGCCGAGGACGGGAATGTTTTTCAGGCCGAGCTTGTCGAGAAGATCGAGATAAATATAGGCGATGTCGTCGGGGTTGCTGACCCAGTCGGGGCGCTGCGAACGGCCAAAGCCGGGCGCTTGGGGAATGATCAGCTCGTGAGCTTTGGCCAGCTCTGCCAAAAAGGGCGAGCTGCCTTCATAGGCCGCCTCTTCGCTCAGCAGAACCAGCAAAGGTGAGCCCGCACCGCGCCGCTCAACTTCAATCTGCATCCCCTGAACTGTCACGAATTCGGCCATGGTCTCCATCCCCGTTGACTTGCCCTGTCGGCTCGCGAGCGCGGCTGGATCCGCACCTCACACTCCACCGATTGTCCTATGAGACCCCCCACCCCGGTCAAGGCCTGCTCAGGCGGTGCCAATCACGGAGTGTTCAATTTGCGCAATGGACTGCGCTATGCTGCAATAAAGCGCAAACACCCCCTCCGGGGGCCAGCGCGCCCACAGGGCAAGGACCGCAGATGACCATTCCCTTCACCCGGGAAAAGCTTGGCCTCGACAATTGGATCGCCCATGCAGCGATTCAGCAAACGCCCCATGCCCATTTCGTGGCGGCCGATGTGCCCGCCGCCGCTCAGCGAATCCTGGAGGTTAGCCAGGGCCGTTGCCGCTTCAGCGTTAGCGAATCAGGCCCTTTTCTTCAGTTTCGCGAGGCCCATGCCTATGCGGGCGAACTGGCGGTCAAATTCTTCAGCTGGAACTGTTTTGGCAAATGCGAGACCTCGGTTGATCGCAGCCCCGGCCATCAGATCAATCTGCATATCCCGCTCCAAGGTTCCTTCGAAGCCCTGCAGGGTAGCCAGAGCGTCACGGTCGCCCCGGGAGAAATGCTCGTCGTCTCCTCGCCCGGTGTCGTGCGGCGGCGCTGGGAAGGCCCCTGCGATCTGCTCAACGTTGTCATTTCGCGCAAGCTGGCGGTGAGTGTGTTTTCCCATCTGGCCGATGCCAGCGGCCTGCTCAGCCTGCCGCTCGTGAGCCTCGACCTTGCGCGGCATGCAACGCTCGCGCGCATGATCGAAATGATGGTGCAGGATTTGGGGCGCGAGCATCCCTCGCTCTCAAGCCCGGATGCTATGCCCCATACGGAGCGCTTGTTGCTGACCCTATTGGCGGAAGCTTTGCGCGGCTCGCCCGTTGTGCCCCAACAGCGCGAATCCGTGACGATTGCGCCTTATTATGTGCGCCGCGCGGAAGAATATTTGCGCGACAATTATGCGCGCAAGATCAGCATGGGTGAATTGGCCAAAACCTGCGGTGTCTCAACCCGCACGCTGCATTATGGCTTTGCGAAATTTCGTGATCACTCGCCAGCGGAGCGCTTGCGCGCCATCCGTCTCATGCAAGCGCGCCATGCCATTATTGAAGCGCGCATCAGTGGGCATAAAATAGCCGAGATCGCCAAGCTTGTTGGTTATGACAACAAGAGCCAGTTCTCACGCGACTACAAAGCGCATTTCCACGAAAGCCCGTCAGAAACGCTGCGCGCTGCCTTTATTTAACTTCCGGCAGCGGCGCCTGACCGACCATGTGAATGCCGTAGCCTTCAATGCCGACGATCTTGTGCGAGGAATTGGTCAGCAAGATCATATTGCGCACGCCCAGATCCTGCAGCATCTGCGCGCCAATGCCATATTGGCGCAGTTCTGCCACGGGCTTGCTCAGCTCATGACCTGCGCGCTCCTTGAAGAAGCGGCTGATCGTTGTGGGGGTGGGCTCACGGATGAGAATAATAACGCCGCGACCCTTTTCAGCAATGAGGCGCATGGCGGATTCAAGTTCGCCCGCACGCGAGCGCGCTTCACCCCGGAAGAAGACGCTGGCAGTCGCATCGCCCAAGCTGTCGGCGAGAATATTGTGCTGGTGAACGCGCACATAGACGGGCTCTTCACCGCTCACATCGCCGCAGACAATTGCCAGATGCTCGGAATAGCCGATCTTGGTGGCATAAACGCGCACATCGAATTCACCACCAAAGCGGCTCTCGATCTTCGAAGAGGCGACGCATTCGACGAGCTTCTCCTTGCGGCGACGATAGGCGATGAGCTCGGCAATCGTGCCAATCTTCAGCCCATGTTCCTTGGCGAAGGTGATGAGGTCAGGCATGCGCGCCATGCTGCCATCATCATTCATGATCTCGCAGATCACGCCCGAAGGATTGAGGCCGGCAAGGCGTGCCACATCCACAGCTGCTTCCGTATGGCCCGCGCGCACCAGCACACCACCATCTTGCGCCGCGAGCGGGAAGATATGGCCGGGAGAGACAACATCATCGCGCCCACAGGCGGGGTTGATGGCCACCTGAATCGTATGCGCACGGTCGGCAGCCGAAATGCCGGTTGTCACGCCTTCGCGCGCTTCGATGGAGACGGTGAAGGCAGTGGAATGCTGCGCCAGATTGCGCTGCGTCATCATCTGCAGGCCAAGCTCTTCGACACGGTCGCGCGTCAGCGACAGGCAGATCAGGCCGCGGCCATATTTGGCCATGAAATTCACAACATCGGCCGTCGCCATTTGGGCGGGGATGACGAGGTCGCCTTCATTCTCGCGGTCTTCATCATCGACCAGGATGAACATACGCCCCTGACGGGCATCCTCGATGATCTCTTCAATGGTGGAGAGGACGCGGTTCTGAGACTGGGACATCGTGACTTTCCTGCACCGGCGTCCGCCGGCGGCGCGTTGGAGCGGACGGGGAGGCACTTTTCTGTGCCCGGACCTTGTAGTGAATGACTGTTGTGGGTCAAGAGCATGAGCCAGACCACGGCCGCAAACGGTGCAAAAACTCCCTTATCCACCGCCTTGACGGGCCTGACAGACGCTGCAAGAACCGAACCTATACGATGGTCAGCCTGAATTGGATGCTGGCTCAGGAGGACGCAATGGGGAGAAGGCGCTCATCCGCGCTGCTGGCTCTTGGTTTCAGCTTGGGGCTCGTCACGAGCCCGGCCAAAGCTCAGTCTGTCGAGCAGTTTTACCGTGGCAAGACCATTGATCTCATCATCGGCTATTCCCCCGGTGGCACCTATGACATTTACGCGCGCCTCGTGGGTCGCTTCCTTGGCGATTACATTCCCGGCAAGCCGCGCGTCGTGCCGCGCAATATGCCCGGAGCTGGCAGTCGTGCTGCCGCGGGATGGATTTACAATATCGGACCCAAAGACGGCACCGTGATCGGCACTGGCGATCAGTCGCTCGCTGTCGAACAAGCCATGGGCGACAAAGGCATCATGATTGATGTCAGCCGTTTCCAATATATCGGCAATCCGGCGGTCGATAACAACACGACCGCAGCTTGGCATACGAGCGGCATTAAGACGATTGATGATGCCAAGCTGCGCGATGTGCCAACGGGCGCCACAGGTGGCAGCACCTCATCGCAATATCCCAAAGCCATGAATGCGCTTTTGGGCACGCGCTTTAAAATCATCACCGGCTATCCCGGCGGCAATGAAGTCAATCTGGCTTTGGAAAAGGGCGAGGTTGCTGTGCGTGGCTCCAATGCATGGGGCTCATGGAAGGCAACACGCGCCGATTGGTTGCGCGACCAGAAGATCAATATTCTCGTGCAGATTGGCCTGACCAAAGCCCCCGACCTGCCCGATGTGCCTTTGATGATGGATCTGGCGAAGAACGAAGACGACCGCGCGGTGCTGAAACTTCTGTCAGCCTCAGTCAATGTCGGTCGCCCGCTCTTTGTAGCACCGGGCGTTCCAGCTGAACGCGTGAAGGCCTTGCGCGATGCCTTCGACACAATGGTGAGAGACCCGATCTTCATCGAAACCGCCAAGCGCGAGGGTTTCGACATCAATCCTTCAAGTGGTGAAGATGTGCAGCAGGTCGTGCGCGATATTATCGCAACGCCCAAGCCCATCGTTGAACGCTTGCAGACGATCATCGGCAGTATCGAGCAAAATACAGGCACGCGGTGATGAGACGCGCCATTGCAATGGTTTTGGCCTTGCTGGTGGCACTGCCCGCAGCTGCGCAAAATGTTGCGGATTTTTATCGCGGCCGCACAGTTGAATTGCTGATCGGCTATACGACGGGCGGTGGCTATGACACTTATGGCCGCCTCGTCGCGCGTCACTTGGGCGCTTACCTTCCGGGCAAGCCCACAATCATCGTGCGCAATATGCCAGGTGGTGGTGGCCGTGTGCTGATGGGCCATATGATGAATATTGCGCCCAAGGACGGATCGGTTCTTGCCACCGCAGACCAATCCCTGCCACTTGCGCAAGCCATGCGCGATCCCACGATTCACTTTGATGCCAAAGCGCTCATCTGGATCGGCAATCCAGCTGCCGACAACAATACGGTTGTCACCTGGCATACAACGGGCGTGACCACGATGGAGCAAGCGCGCCAGCAGCCCATCATCGTCGCCTCCACTGGTCCCAATACATCCTCGCAAATTCCTTATGCAATGAATGCGACTTTGGGGACCAAGTTCAAAATCGTCACCGGCTATCCCGGTGGCAATGAAATGAATATGTCGATGGAGAATGGCGAGACCGGTGCGCGCGGCTCCAATCCATGGTCCACATGGAAGGCTACCAAGCCCGACTGGATTGCGCAGAAAAAGATCCATGTCATCGCGCAAGTGGGGCTTGCCCGCGCGCCTGATCTGCCAGATGTGCCTCTGCTCACCGATCTTGCGAATAATGAGCGCGACCGCGCAGCTCTGCGCTTGCTCTCAGCGCCCTCGGCTGTCGGGCGCCCCTATTTCACAACACCGGGTGTGCCAGCTGAGCGTGTGGCGGCCCTGCGCACTGCCTTTGACACTATGGTGAAGGATGCGACCTTTTTAGATGAGGCGAAACGACTCGGCCTCGACATCAATCCGGTGAGTGGCGAAGAGCTGCAAAAGATCGTCAGCGATATTGTCGACACACCGGCTGCGATTGCAGAGCGCCTGAATGAAATCATCACAGTGCCTGCGGGCAACAAGTGACATACGAGTGACAAAGATGACTGGAAAGCTGGCCTCCACCCTCACCTGCTCTATCGCCCTGTGGTTCATGAGCGCGCCCGCTCATGCGCAGCAATCGGTGGAGACCTTCTACAAAGGCAAGACGATCGATTTTTATATCGGCTTCTCGCCGGGTGGTGGCTATGATTCTTACGCGCGTTTGCTGGCCCGCTTCATGGGTGAACATATTCCCGGCAAGCCGACCATCATCCCCAAGAATATGGCGGGTGCTGGCAGCCGTACCGCTGCAGCCTTTATGTATTCAGTCGCGCCCAAAGACGGCACGGCCATTGCGACCGTTGATCAGGCAACCCCCGTGCAACAGGCTGTGGGCGATACAACGATCAAATTTGATACGGCCAAATTCAGCTTCATCGGCAATCCGGTTGTCGACAACAATGTGGTTGTGACCTGGCATACCAGCGGTATCAAGAGCATCGAAGACGCAACCAAGAAAGAATATGCCATCGGCGCAACGGGGCTGAATACATCCTCTCAATATCCTCAAGCGCTGAATATGGTGGCGGGCACCAAATTCAAAATCATTCTGGGCTATCCCGGCGCCAATGAAGTCAATCTGGCGATGGAGAATGGCGAAGTGGCGGGGCGCGGCTCCAATTCATGGGCCTCCTACAAAGCCACCAAGCCTGACTGGATCAGAGACAAGAAGATGAATGTGCTGGTGCAGATCGGCCTTGAGCGCTCGGCTGATTTGCCAGATGTGCCTTTGCTGATGGATCTGGCCAAGACGGATGAGGACCGCGCAGCACTTCGCTTGCTCTCGGCCCCGCCTGCCATTGGTCGCCCCGTTTTTGCACCGCCCTCGATTCCTGCTGATCGTTTGAAAGCTTTGCGCGAGGCTTTCGACAAGACGGTGAAAGACCCCGCCTTCCTTGAGGCGGCTAAACGCGAAGGTCTCGATATTGATCCTGTCTCTGGCGAAAAGCTGCAGCAGATCGTCACCGATATTCTCAGCTCGCCGCAAAATGTCCGCGACCGTCTGGCCAAGCTGATTGAAGTGCCCGGCACAGTCGCGCGCTAAAGAAAACGGCGCGCCCTGCAAAGCGCGCCGTCTTATTTCTTTAGACAGTGGTCTGCGCTACGCCGCGCTTGGCCTTGAGCCCTTCGCGCGCACCTTCTTTGAAATGCTGATCGCGTGGCAAAAGCGTGGCGCAAGAGCGCACCTTCTGATGCTCAACATCCACACCAGGCGGCACGATGCCTTTCTCGCGCAGCGCTTTGGCAGCTTTCATCAAACGATGGCGCGCCATGATGATGCCATTGTCGCAGCCAACGAGATTTTCTTTGGTGCGGTCCACAATCGGCCCCATGCTTTCTTGCAAAGAGGCATCTTGAATGGCGATGCCGCGAATGCCGCTATATTCGCTGCCGCTGCGCTGGGCTTCGCGGTCCATCAGATAATCATTGGTCTTGTTGGCGAGCGGGGTGAATGTGCCCGGTACATAGGCGCAATGGACGCCATAGCCTGACTTCATCGCTGTACGTTCAGCCTCGGTCAGAGCACGCGTTGGGTGATAATCATAGCTCCAGGCCCAGCAGGTCTCGTCATCAATCGGGATCCAGAAGTGACCATGCATCGGATGGTCCCCGCGCGGGGGAACAGCTGTGTAAGAGGGCATGACCCAAGGCGTGATGCGCCAGTAATATTGCTCATCCTCTGCATTGCGACGCGCGCCGATGAACAGGCCGCCCGGTGCTTCAGTGACTTCGAAGACGGGCGCAAGATCGCCGAAATTATATTTGTTGCCGCCAGCTCCCTTGAACAAAGGATCGGAGCTGACATTGCCGCGATGCAGCCAAGAGACATGCGAGGAATCGATACCGCCCTCCATCGCCTGCAGCCAATTGCATTCTTGCAGCCGCTTGGAGATGAAGCTCTGTGCGCGCGGGACGACGGCAAATTCAAATTCGGGCAAATCAGGCTGGCGCTCGGGCGGTCCCATATAGGTCCACAAAATGCCGCCGCGCTCGATGACCGGATAAGACTTCAGCTTGATCTTTTTCGCATAGCCCGATTCAGCAGGCTCTGAGGGCACATCGACGCATTGGCCATTCACGTCGAATTTCCAGCCGTGATAGGGGCAGCGCAGACCACAGTCTTCGTTACGGCCGAACCAGAGCGAGGGGCCGCGATGAGCACAGAACTCGTCGATGAGACCATAACGGCCAAGCGTGTCGCGAAAGGCGACGAGGCGCTCGGAGAGAATTTTTACGCGCACAGGCGGGCAATCATTCTCTGGCAGCTCCTCGGCCAACAGAACCGGCAGCCAGTAACAGCGAAAGAGGTCGCCCATCGCCGTCCCCGGCCCGGTCTGCGTGACAAGATCATTCTGTTCTTTCGAAAGCATGGGAGCGCTCCTGAAGCCCTTTGGCGGTCGCGCCCTTGGGAGCGCTGTTCCGCATAGAAGAACGGTGTTCCGTTTCTGGAAACAGGTGCAGACAACCAAGCTTTAGGCCGGGGCTCATTGAGCCAAATCAATATGGGAGCCTTCATTGTGGATGGCGCGCATTGCCACACCTCCCCCGACTGTTAGATTGGACCAAAGCGCCAAGCGCCGATGACCAACGGGGGAAAGCGAAGATGAGGCTGGCAGGAAAAGTCGCGATTGTGACGGGTGCGGCACAGGGAATCGGATCCACTCTGGCGCGCGGCCTTGCCGCCGAGGGCGCCAAAGTCGTGATCGCCGATGTGCTCGATGGCTCTGCCACCGCCGCCGCCATTACCAGCGCTCAAGGCTCAGCTCTTTACATCAAGACAGATGTCGCCTCTGCCGCCTCTGTCGGGGCCATGGTCGAGGCCACGGTGAAGCAATTCGGCACGGTTGATATTCTCGTCAACAATGCCGCCATCTTCGCCTCGCTTGGCAATAAAAAGTTCGAAGACATTTCGAGCGAAGAGTTCGACAAAGTCATGGCGGTGAATGTGCGCGGCCCGTTTGAATGTGCGCGCGCGGTCTCGCCCATCATGCGCGCCAAAGGCGCTGGCAAGATCATCAATATCTCCTCGGGCACTGTCTTCAAGGGCGTGCCGAATCTGCTGCACTATGTCAGCTCGAAAGGCGCGGTCGTTGCCATGACGCGCTGCCTTGCGCGCGAATTTGGGGCGAGCAATGTCAATGTGAATGCGATCGCGCCCGGCCTGACCATGAGTGATGGTGTGCTGGGTCAAAGCGATTGGACGCAGGATTATATCGAGGCCAACAAGAACAGCCGCGCCCTCAAGCGCCGTCAGGTGCCGGGTGATTTGCTCGGCACTGTTGTGTTTCTGTCCTCATCTGACAGCGACTTCATGACGGGCCAAACGCTCGTTGTGGATGGCGGCAATGTGATGCACTGATAAAAGATCAAGGGAGTTTTCCGATGCACAAGACTGTCATCTCACAAAACACAATCGACAAAATCACCAAGCGTTGCGGTCGCCCTCACCCTTTCGATGTGATCGACCCTGCCAAGACGGCGCTGGTTGTGATCGACATGCAAAACCACTTCGTCGCCCCCGGCTTCATGGCTGAGACTCCTGTGGCGCGCGACATCACACCTAATGTCAACCGACTTGCGGAAACCGTGCGCCAGATGGGCGGCCATGTTGTGTGGATTCAAAATGTCACAACCGGCACGCGCGAAAGCTGGTCGAATTATCACGAATATCTTCTGACCCCCGAGCGCATGGCCAAGCGCTATGCGAGCATGGAAGATGGCGCGGACGGCCATGCTTTGTGGCATCTGCTGGATGTGAAGCCGGGCGACACCAAGATGAACAAGGGCCGCTACAGCGCCTTTATCCGTGGCTCGTCGGAACTGGAGCGCCTGCTCCATGCGCGCGGCATCGACACAGTTCTGGTGGCGGGTACGGCAACGCAGGTCTGCTGTGAGGCGACTGCGCGCGATGCTTGCATGCTCAACTTCAAGACGCTGATGATTGACGATGCCTGCGCCACTGAATCTGACGAGATGCACAGCAATTCGCTGAATGCCTTCTATCAGAACTTCGGCGACGTCCAGACAGTTGACGAGGTCATCCAATCCATGCGACGCGGGGCCGAACTCGCGACCAAGAAGGGTGCGGCCTGAGCCGCGCCCCAGAGGGACAGGATATGGACGACAACGCACGCTCCCGCATCAATGCACGCCCCAGCCATGAGGGTGTGCGCGATCTGCTCGACGACTTCGAGAAGATGGGCGAACTCGTCAAAATCGACGGGGCTGATGCACATCTGGAAATGAGCGCACTCGCCGAACAAGTGACCATGCGCTATCCGGGCGAAGAGCCTGCGATCCTGTTCGACAACATTCCCGGCTATCCGAAGGGATTCCGCGTGTTGTCGGGCGCGTCCAATTCCTACAAGCGTCTTGCCCATGTGCTCGGCCTGCCCGAGCCCAAGGGGCGCATCGACATTGTGCGCGCCTATAAGGCCCGCATGAAAGAAAAGTTTGAAATGACGCCGCCGCGCGAAGTGCCGACGGGTCCGATCTTCGACAATATTATGCGCGATGATGAGGTGGATCTGACGAAGTTCCCCGCGCCTTTCGTGCATGAGCTCGATGGTGGCCGCTATATCGGCACCGAAGATATCGTTGTCATGCGCGATCCTGATACGGGCTGGGTGAATGTGGGCACCTATCGCATCGCGGTTCATTCCAAGAATACCGTTGGCGTGTGGATGTCGCCGGGCAAACATGGCCGCCTCATTCGCGAGAAATATTTCGCGCGCAATCAGCCCTGCCCCGTCATCATCAGCTGCGGTCAGGATCCGATCCTGTTTTTGTGCGCCAATGCTGAAATGGCCGAAGGCGTCAGCGAGTTTGACTATGCTGGCGGCCAGCGCGGTCGCCCCTATGATGTGGTGAAGAGCGAGGTCTATGGCCTGCCGATCCCCGCCTCATCCGAGCTGGTGCTTGAAGGCGAGATGGTGCCAGGCGAGACGCAGCTTGAAGGGCCTTTCGGCGAATTCATGGGCTATTATGCGAGTGAAGCGAGCCAGCAGCCGGTCATTCGTATCAAGCGCATCTACTACCGCAACAATCCCATCATCACGATGGCGATCCCTTCGCGCCCGCCGTCCAATTTCACGGTCGCACGTGCAGCGGTGAAGTCATCCATGATCTGGGATGAATGCGAAAAGGCAGGACTGGCGGGCATTCAAGGCGTGTGGTGCCATGAAGCTGGCGCTGGCCGTCTGTTCAATGTCATCTCGATCAAGCAGCAATATCCCGGTCACGCCAAGCAAGCGGGCATGCTCGCTGCCAATTGCCAATCGGGCGCTTATGCGGGGCGCTGGGTCGTGGTGGTGGATGAGGATATTGATCCATCCAATATTCACGATGTGGTCTGGGCCATGTCGACGCGCTGCGATCCGCCCAATGATATCGACTATATCCGCCGCCATTGGTCGACACCGCTCGACCCGATGCTGTCAAAGCCGCCGTGGGAAAACAACCGCGCCGTTGTCGATGCCTGCAAACCTTGGGCGATGAAAGACAACTTCCCCATCACCGCTGAAGCCAGCACTGAGCTGCGCGAAAAGGTGATGGCGAAATGGCCGGATCTGTTTAACCGGTCGTGACATTCAAGGCGCCCTACGGGGTGCCTTTTTTGTTGGGGTGATAGGCGCGTCACCCTTCTCCCAGTGGGAGAAGGTGCCCGCAGCGCGGGCGGATGAGGGGATCGGGTGATTGCGGAGAGAGGCACCGTCCACCCTCCCCTTGAGGGGGAGGGTTCTCTATTCTGAAAGGCGCGATCCACTCCTCAGTCAGCATCCGCTGACAGCTCCTCCCACCGGGAGGAGCGGGTGCCTCGTTCTGAGGAACTTGCGCCTCACCCCTGCGCCGCGATCTGCATCTTGGCGAAGTCCACGACTTGACCAGCCATGATCTCGATCTGCTTGGAGATCGCAGGCTCAGAACATTCGCCGTCCTTGAACTTCACGACCGCTGAATTGATCGCCACGCCCAAAGGCACGGGCCAGCCGCGCAGCGCATGCGTCATCTGACGCAATTGGGCGAGCACCATGCCGGGGCCCTGGAAACCATAGCCGCAGCCAATGGCGCCAACCGCGCGACCATCGAGATAGACGCGGCCATCGGCGCGCATCTCTTCGATATAATCAATCGCATTCTTGATAAGGCCCGACACGCCGCCATGATAGCAGGGCGAAGCGAAGATCACGCCATCAGCCTTGCGCAGAGCCTCCACGAGCTTCTTGCCTTCAGCGGTGAGTGTGCCCGGATCTGGATCATACATCGGCAGCTGCAAATCGCGGCCCGCGAAGATCTGCGTCTGCGCGCCGCGCGCCTCAGCCATGCGCAGCGCTGCTGCCAGCGCTTGTTCTGAGGAGGAGCCATCACGCGTCGTGCCGCCAATGCCAACGATAAAAGGCTTACGAGAACTCATAGTGATCCCTTCCTGAACAATCCTGATCAATTGGGGCCTGTTTAGCGCGGCTCATCGCGCAAGGCCAGCCTTTCATTGCGCGGCCATAACCGGGGTCTTGCGCTCAAAGCCTTTATATTCGCGGTCGGTGAGTGCTTTGAGGGCGGGCATGACTTCGCTGGCAAAGAGGCGAATGTTCCTCTCCGACATTTCAGCAGGCATGGTGCCGAAGGTGAGCATGGTCACGAGCTCCTGAAAGCCCATGTGATAGTGATAATCAGTGATCTTCTTGCGCACCGTATCGGGCGAGCCGACGATGATGATGCCGCGCTCCATCAGGCTCTCAATCGTCACACCGCCGCTATTGGCTTTCTTGTGTTTGAGAATGTGCTGCAAAGATTGCGGGCTCATATAGCCGGGCGGGAAGAACATCAGCTCTGAGGCTTTGGGCAAAAGCACATTGAACAACATTTCAATATGCGGCCGCGCCTCTTCAATCGCCTTCTCATCTGTCTCGCCGACATAAACAGGAGCGCCCCAACCGATGCGATCGGAGGTCGCTTCATAGCCATAGTTCTGCGCGATCTCGCGATAGAGATCGAGATAACGGCCGACGGATTCACGCGGGCTGTAATTTTGCAGATAGACATATTTGCGATCAGGATGCGCTGCCCATTCAATCGTCTCCAGACTGCCCTGCGAGGGACACCAGATCGGGGGATGAGGCTGCTGGAAGGGGCGCGGCCACAAATTCACATATTCAAGGTGAAAATGCTTGCCCTCGAATGCAAAGGGGCCCGTCTCCGTCCAGGCGCGCACAACAAGTTCAGCGGCCTCTTTGTGGCGCTCGAGCGAATGAACAGGATTGGAGCCGAAAGAAAAATATTCCGTCCCCACACCGCGCACAAAGCCTGTCACCAAACGCCCGCCGGTGATGCAATCAATCATCGCATGTTCTTCGGCCAGCGTGAGTGGATTGTCGCGCAGGCAAAAGGCATTGCCCAGAATGGCAATGCGGCAGTTCTTGGTGCGCCGCGCCAGAGCTGAAGCTGTGACGACGGGAGAGGGCATCAAACCATAAGCGGTTTGATGATGCTCATTCACCGCCACACCATCAAAGCCAAGCTCGTCGGCCAGTTCGAGTTCATCGAGATAGCGATTGTAGAGCGCATGACCTTTTTGCGGATCAAAATAGCTATTGGGCAGCAAGACCCATGCGCTGCGAAACTTCTCTTTCACGCTGAGATCGATATCCGCATAAGACATCAGGTTGAAGCTGGTGATCTTCATAGGACCTCCGCGCGAAAGAAAAAGCGATCAAGCCTTCAGGAAAGGCGTCAGCAGGCCCATGACCTCGGCCTGTTTCTCCACATGGGGCAGATGGCCGCAATGGGCCAGCTTCACCACTTTGGCCTTGGGCATCAGCGCTGCAAATGCATCCGCATAGGGCGTCGGGATGATGCGATCCGTATCGCCCCAGATGATCTGAACGGGACATGTGACGCGATGAAGCCAGCGCTCGAGGCGCGGATTGTAGAGACGCGGATTCCAACCCAGACGCGCACTGGCGATGCGGTTGAGAATGGCCTGCTCTTGATGCTTGCTGACAAGCGCACGATCGGAGGCTGCCTTGCCGAGCGCCTCATCAGCATAGGCAAGGCGGGCCTGCTCATCAGGGTCGATCATGTAAATATCAGCCTTGGGATGGCCCTTCACATGAATGCCAGCGGGTGCCAGCAAAGAGAGCGAGTGAATGCGCGCGCAAGAGCGCACCGCCATTTCAAGCGCGGCCCATGCGCCGAGCGAATGGCCGATGATGCGCACATTGGTGAGCTTCATCGCCTCCAGCATATCCATGAACAGATAAGCGACATCTGAAATATCATCCACAGTCTCAGGCGCATTGGAATGACCAAAGCCGGGAAGATCAGGCACGATGACCTCATAGGTCTTGGCAAGTTCATCCAGCAGGGCGGGCCATTCGGTCAGGCCATCAGCGCCATGCAAAAAGATAACGGGCTCCCCCGTGCCACCGCGTTTCAGGGCAATGGTTGCCCCGCCCAGCGTGACGGTTTCGGCCTTGAACTCCATGAGACGATCCCCTTAGCGTTTCCTCGAATTGGCGCTTGTTAAGTGCGCGCCCTGCGTCTTACGTTAAGGGCAGGCGCATCGCCCCTCAAGTCCCTAGAAAGGGAATCGGGCAGGCCATGGGGGAAACATGCTCGCAAAATTGCGCTTCGAGGGGGAAGCTGCGCTCATCACAGGCGCAGGGGCGGGAATCGGTCAGGCCACGGCGCTGGCGCTCGCGGAATTGGGTGCCCATGTGATTCTGGTGGGCCGAACACAATCCAAGCTGGATGAGACCCTCGCCAAAGTCACAGAGCTCGGCGCAACGGGCGAGACCCATATTTGCGATGTGTCGCGCGAGGCAGATGTTCTGACCCTCGCGCAAAAGGTGAAGGCGCGCCACTCAAGGCTCAAGGCGCTCGTCAACAATGCGGGCAACAATTACCGCTCCACAGTGGCCGATCTGTCCACGCAAAAATGGGATGAGATTGTCGCGGTCAATCTCAACTCTGTTTTCTATATGTGCAGGGCTTTCATTCCGCTGCTGCTGGAGTGCAAAAACCCATCCATCTTGAATGTCGCCTCGATCTTTGGCGTCATCGGCTCCCCGCAAATGCCGGTCTATAGCGCCACCAAAGGCGCTTTGGTCAATCTGTCGCGGCAGATGGCGATTGATTATGGCGAGCGCGGTTTGCGCGTGAATTCCATCTGTCCCGGCCCGACACTCTCACCGCGCGTTGCTGGCTATATGGAATCTGGGCAATCCAATCGCGCGCGCGTGGAATCGCAAGTCATGCTGCATCGCCTCGCCACTTGCGATGAGATTGGCGATGTCGCGGCCTTCCTTCTCTCGGACGCTGCTTCTTATGTGCATGGGGCCACGATTGTGGTCGATGGCGGCCAGACAATCAGCTGAGGATCAGATGCTAGAGGGCATTCGCGTCATCGAATTGGGCAATTTCATCACCGGCCCGCTCGCCTCCATGTTGCTCGCAGATTTGGGCGCAGAGGTCATCAAGGTTGAGCGACCAGAGGGCGATCCGTTTCGCCGTGGTCATGGCACGACCTATGGGCCAGCTTTCGCGGCCTATAATCGCAACAAGAAAAGCGTGGTCCTCGATACGACCAAGCCTGAGGGGCGTGCGACTTTGCTCAAATTGATCGACACGGCCGATGTGCTGATCGACAATTTTCGTCCCGGCGTAAACGAAAAGATTGGTCTGGCGCATGCGGCTTTGCGCGCGCGCAATCCCCGCCTCATTCAATGTTCCATCACCGGCTTTGGTGCCAAAGGCCCCTATCGCGACAGGCCTGCTTTCGACACAGTGGGCCAAGCCTTGAGCGGTGTGGCGAGCTTTTTGATTGATCCGCAAGCGCCCGAAAGTTTCGGGCCAACTGTGGCTGACAATGCCACCGGCATGTATGCGGCTTATGGAATCATGGGCGCTTTGATTGAGCGCAGCACCACCGGCCAAGGCAAGCAGATCGAGGTCAATATGCTCGAAAGCGCCATGGCCTTCATTCAGGATGCCTATACGAATTACACAATGGCCGGGATTGTGGGGACGAAATATTCGCGCATCGTGCGCTCGCAATGTTTTGCCTTCCGCTGCGCAGATGACAAACTCATTGGCATTCATCTCTCAACCACCGAAAAATTTTGGCAGGAGCTGGTCACAGCGCTCAATGCGCCTGAACTATTGAGCGATGAGCGCTTTGCCACGCATCAAAAGCGCGTGCCCCATTATCATCTCATCAAAGATCTCTTGGCTGCTCGCTTCCTGACGCGTGCGCGCGCAGACTGGATGGCGCTGCTCGATAAAAGCGATGTGCCCTTCTCGCCCATTCACAATGTCAAAGAGGCCCTTGAGGATCCGCAGGTCGAGGCTCTGGGCACAGCTGTGGAGATGCTCCATCCGCAAATGGGCAAAGTAACCTCCATCGCCTGCCCTGTTCTGGCCGATGGGGCGCGGCCTTTGGCCGAGATGCGCGCGCCGCCGATGATTGGCGAACATACGAATGAGATTCTCGCCAGCCTCACATGAAAAGGGCGGCCCCGCAGGACCGCCCCCCAAACGTGACGCAACTTGCGCTCAGTTGCCGATGTAATTGCCGTATTTGATGAGGTTCTGCTTCTGCGCTTCATTGCGCGGCGGCAGCTTGAAGAGCTTATGCGCCGTGCCACCCAGAATATTGTGACGTGCGCGATCGGTGAGGAAGGGCAGATCCCAAATGGTCGAGGGCAGATCGAAATCCCAATGGGGATAATCGGACGCATAAAGCAGCGTATTCTCAGCATCGATCATGCGGAAGGTGCATTCCAGCGCATCCATGTCCTGAATTTCCATGGGCTGCGAGGAATAATACATCTCACGCATATATTCAGAAGGCTTGCGCTTCAGTAGCGGGCATTCTGACGGGCGCAGCATGAATTCATGATCAATGCGCTGCATGACGAAGGGAATCCACGCCAGCCCCGCCTCGATCCAGATCACGGGCAGTTTGGGGAAGCGCTCATTCATGCCATTCACCACCCAATTGGTGCAGTGGAGAATGTTGTACCAAGAGAAGCCCAGAGCATGGGCCGAGATGAAGCGGTTGCAGCTCTGGAATGTATGATCGCCCCATGAGGGACCAGAGTGGAAGGCCAAAGTCTGGCCGCGCTCTTCAATGGCGCGATAGACCTTCATATAGGCATTGTCATAGACGGGCATTTTGGGACGAACGGTCGTCACCATCCAGCCGCCAACACCGGGGCGATGGCCGAAAGTTTCGACGCAACGCAAAGAGCCTTCAGGATCGCTGAAAGGCAGACAGAGCTGCGTGAACATGCGCCCATTGGTCTGTGGCAGAGCCACTTCCGTGACCCAGCGATTATAGGCCCAGCACAGTTCGAACTCCATCTCCTTCTGGGGATGCAAGCCGACATTGAGCATGCCAGTTGGGAAGAGGCAGGAATAATCCACCCCCATCGCATCCATCCAGCGCTCGCCCAATTGCGCATCGCGCAGGCGATCAGGATTGGTCTTCTCAGAGGCGCGCAGCGGATAGCGCGTCACGCGCCCGCCCATATCCTGAAAGCCCGGTGTCGAGGGCAGCACAGAGCCACGGCCACCCTTGGAACGGGCCGCCATGACGAGCTGCTTCATGACTTCATTCTCCATGAAGGGGAGAATCTCGCCAAAGTTTTCGTTCTCATAATGATGCGCATCAACATCGACGATGAGAACTTCGTCGAATTTATTGTCGCGCGATTGTTTGGCCGCATGGGCAAGGAGCTTTGTCGTATTCAGCTCTTCAACCTGTACGCGGCGGCCGCGATCCGAAATGAGGTCCATTGCATTCCCTCCCAGAGTTCTTGTGGCGCGTCAGATCCCCGTCCAGCTCTGCCACATACCGAGTTCAAACACCTGCAGATCGGCTGCTTTGAGCAAACCACCGCAGGTGATCATCACATCTGTTCCTGTCACTGCCATGCGCCCGGAGAGGATCGGATATTTGTTGCCGCTCTCCTGATTGGCACCATAGATCTTGCAAATCGCGCCCATCAAAGCCTGCGTCGCCTCAGGGCTCAAAGCCTCAAGCTCGCCCTTTGCAAAGGCAGCTTCGAGTTCAGCGGCAAAGGCGAGACCCTTTTGCGAGAGCGCATTCTGCTTTTTGTTTTGGGGCGCGGCCGCTGGAATGCGTCGCAGGATTTCAACTTGCGGAGCTTTGGCTTTTGCAGTCTTCGCAGACTTGGCCGAAGCCTTGCCCGAATCCTTGCCGCCCTTCGACACGCCTTCCCAAATCGCCTTGACGAAATGCACCTTGTCTTCGCCCGACAAAGCCACTGGCTCATTGGACCGGCGCTTAGCAGCAACTTTCTTGGCAGCAACCTTCTTGGCAGCCGCTTTCTTCACCGCGGTCTTTTTCGCTGGTGCTTTTGCAGCCGTCTTCGCGGCGCTCTTGGGTGTAGCGCTTTTGGCAGTTTGTTTGGGTGCACGCGCTTTAGGCGATGACATAAACGTCATTTCCCTTCTGCACGATGTTATATTTGCGCAGCTTGATTTTGCGGTTCGAGACATGCTCGCCCGTCTTCATGTCATATTCATAGCCATGCCAAGGACAGACAAAATTCATGTCATTGGTGAAGTGCAGGCCCATGGAGGTCTTGTCATCGCGCAGGCGCTCTTCAACGCGCGCAATGGTCAAGCCCTCGCAGGCTGGCCCGCCCTGATGCAGGCAGAAATTGCTATAGGCGTAGAATTCGCCCTCATGTTTGAAGATGCCGATTTCCTGTTCGCCGATACGCACGATCTGACGATCGCCATCTTTGAACTCGGAAGCCTTTCCCACGAACTGCTCGGCCATGAGCGGTGCCCCTCCCGTTGAGACTCATCGGGGTCTTCGCCCCTGATGGGTCGTAATCTAATTGCCAGTTTCACGAAGAGTCCAAGACAATCTTTCGGGGGATGGCCGGAGCCTCACCGTCCCGGCTGCATATGGGCGACCTCAAGAGAGGGGAAGCGCCTGCCAAGCCCTTGAAAAAGCTTGCCTGCCCCTGTCTTTGGGGTCTCCCGCCCTGCTCGTGCTTGGGGCGCGCCCGCGGGCCTCCACCAGGCCCCAGACACAGTGCCTTGACACAGGCCGAAGGGGCGACCAAACCTCGCGCCATCTGTATTTTTGCCCGAAATCGCCCAAGGGGTTGCCCATGTCGCTTGCTGATCTTGAAAAGACTATCGAAGCCGCCTTTGAAGACCGCGCCAATGTGACCCCCGCCACCACCGGCAGCGTGCGCAATGCGGTCAATGAGGCGCTGAACCTGCTCGACAGCGGTCAGGCGCGCGTCGCCCAGAAGGTCGCTGGCAAGAGCGGCCCCGAGGCTTGGGTGGTCAATCAATGGCTGAAGAAGGCCGTGCTTCTGTCCTTCCGCCTCAATGATATGGCGGAGATCTCGGGCGGCCCCGGTGGGGCGACCTGGTGGGACAAGGTACCCTCGAAATTTGACGGCTGGACCGCAGCAGAACATGGGGCTGCTGGCTTCCGCTCCGTTCCCAATTGCATCGTGCGCAAGTCGGCCTTTATCGGCAAGAATGTCGTGCTGATGCCCTCTTTCGTGAATCTCGGCGCCTATGTCGATGAAGGCACGATGGTGGACACATGGGCGACTGTGGGCAGCTGCGCACAGATCGGCAAGAATGTGCATCTGTCGGGCGGCGTTGGCATCGGCGGCGTTCTGGAGCCTTTGCAGGCCAATCCCACCATCATCGAAGACAATTGCTTTATCGGCGCGCGCTCGGAAGTGGTCGAAGGCGTGATCGTGGGTGAAGGCTCGGTCCTGTCCATGGGCGTTTTCATCTCCGCCTCGACCCGCATCATCGACCGCAACACCGGCAAGGTGCATGTGGGCTATGTGCCGCCCTATTCTGTCGTGGTTCCCGGCTCTCTGCCCGGCAAGCCGCTGCCAGATGGCACCCCCGGCCCCTCGCTCTATTGCGCTGTCATCGTCAAGACGGTGGATGCGCAGACGCGCTCCAAGACGGGCATCAATGAACTGCTGAGGGATTGAGCGTGAACGAGGCGCAAGACACCACACCCAGCGAGCGCCCGAGCTGGAGATCCGTCTTCAACTTCCTGTTCCGCACGGATCAGGGCGTCATCAGCGCGGATGTGTGGTGGCGCGGCACATTGGCACTTGTCGCCGCACTCGTCTTGCTGAGCTTTGTGTGGGACGCATTCAACCGGCACAACAGCAAGACCGCTCTGGCTGATCGCGCCCTTTTCGATCCGATGATCTTTGCCACTTATGCCTATCTGACATTTTACGGCATCATGATCATCGTCATCTGCGTCAGCCATTACAATCTCTCGGCCAAGCGCCTGCGCGCATTGAACATGCCGCCCGCTCTGGCAGGGCTCTTGCCACTCTCCGCGCTGGTGGCAGGTGCGGCCCATTGGCTGCAGCCGCGCATGGCTGATGTTATGCCGATGTGGAGCGTTGGCACGCTCGACGTGCTCTTCGGCGCTGTCGCTCTGTGGAGCATCTACAAGCTTGGCATTGCGGAGGCTGGTGAATGAGCGATCTGCCCAGCTCCGCGCTTGATCTGTGCCGCGCGCTCATTGCCTGCCCATCGGTGACACCCGATGACGCAGGCGCGCTCGGCCTGATTGAACGTGTGCTGAAGGCAGCCGGTTTTGAGACGCATCGCATTGTGTTCTCTGAGCCGGGCTATCCCGATATTCCCAATCTCTATGCACGGATCGGCACAGGCGCGCCCTGCTTGATGTTCGCAGGCCATACTGATGTCGTGCCACCGGGAGATCTGAGCGCATGGCGCTTTGATCCTTTCTCCGCAGAAGTCGCCGAGGGCATGATCTGGGGGCGCGGCGCGACCGATATGAAGGGCGGCCTTGCAGCCTCCATCGCTGCGGCACTGTCTTATCTCAAGAGCCATGGCACACCGCGCGGCTCGATTGCTTTTCTCATCACCGGCGATGAAGAAGGCCCTGCTGTGAATGGCACAGTGAAGCTGCTCGACTGGGCCAAGGCGCGCGGTGAGCGCTTCGACCATTGCATTTTGGGCGAGCCGACCAATCCCGACACTTTGGGCGAGATGATCAAGATTGGTCGTCGCGGCTCATTGTCTGGTCGCTTGAATGTGCAGGGCAAGCAGGGCCATGTTGGCTATCCCCATCTGGCCGATAATCCCGTCCATCATCTGCTGCGTCTGTGCGCGGCGCTGCGCGCCAGCGTGCTCGACACCGGCACCGAACATTTCGACCCCTCCAATCTCGAGATCACCTCGATTGATACGGGCAATCCGGCGGTGAATGTCATTCCCGCGCAAGCGCGCGCGGCTTTCAACATTCGCTTCAATGATCTTTGGACGCCAGAGACTTTGCAGGCCGAGATCCGCCGCCGCCTTGAATCTGTCGCTGGTGATGCGCGCTTTACGCTCACCTTCGAGCCCACCAATGCCCATGCCTTTCTGACCAAGCCCGGCCCCTTCGTGGAGATGGTGGCCAGCGCGGTTGAGGCACAGACGGGACGCACACCTATCCTGTCGACGACAGGGGGCACATCGGATGCGCGCTTCATCAAGAATGTCTGCCCCGTGGTCGAATTTGGCCTCATCGGCCAGACCATGCATGGCATTGATGAGCGCATCGCGGTGAGCGATCTTGAGGGCCTGACCGCGATCTATGAGCGGGTGCTGGGTGCTTATTTCGCCTGAGCAGGGCAACTGGGGCACACTGAAAGCCGCCTGAGCCCCGGAATCTTGGGAAAACTCATACCTTACGGCTGAAGGTAGCCATGCTGCGCTTGCGTCTTTGCGCCCCGCACGACTAAGGTTGCGGCCCCGGAACGCCGGGCGTTTTTTGGCCTATTTCGGAATGGATCGAGGACCATGAAAGTCACGCTCGAACGCGGCGCCTTGCTGAAGTCGCTGAGCCACGTCCACCGTGTCGTGGAGCGCCGCAACACGATCCCGATCCTGTCGAATGTTTTGCTGCAGGCCAAGGATGGCGCGCTGTCGCTCAAAGCGACCGACCTTGATCTGGAAATCACCGAGAGCGTCGCCGCGGATGTGGGACAGGCTGGCGCCACCACTCTGCCCGCCCATACGCTCTATGACATCGTGCGCAAATTGCCTGATGGCGCGCAGGTCTCGCTGGAGTCGACCGGCGACACGGGCCAGCTCTTGCTGCGCTCGGGCCGCTCGCGCTTCACGCTGCAGTCCCTGCCCGAAAGCGACTTCCCCGATCTCAATGCTGGTGATCTGACGCATCGCTTCGCTCTGGCAGCGGCTGATCTGAAAAAGCTCATCGACAAGACGCAGTTCGCGATCTCGACCGAAGAGACACGCTATTATCTCAACGGCATTTATATGCACACGACCGAGGTCGATGGTCATGTGATGCTGCGCGCTGTGGCGACCGATGGCCATCGCCTGGCGCGCGTCGAACTGCCTGCGCCGCAGGGCTCGGCGGGCATGCCCGGCGTGATCGTGCCGCGCAAGGCTGTGGCCGAAGTGCAAAAGCTTGTCGAGGATCTTGGCGCTGAAGTCATGATCGAAATGTCCACCACCAAGGCCCGCTTTACCTTCGGTCCCGTGGTGCTGACCTCCAAGCTCATCGACGGCACCTTCCCCGATTATGCGCGCGTCATCCCGACCGGCAATGACAAGCGCCTGACGGTGGATTGCGCGCCTTTCGCGGCTGCTGTGGATCGCGTCTCGACCATTTCTTCGGAACGTGGCCGTGCGGTGAAAATGGCGCTGGGCGATGGTCGTTTGACGCTCACTGTCACCAATCCTGATTCAGGTTCGGCGACTGAAGAGCTGGAAGTTGATTATGATGCCGCACCGATCGAGATCGGTTTCAATGCGCGCTATCTGCTCGACATCACCAATCAGCTCGACAGCGACACCGCTCTCTTCAAGCTGGCCGATCCCGGCTCGCCGACCGTCATTCAGGACCGTGATGGCGCAGCTGCGCTCTATGTCCTGATGCCGATGCGCGTGTGAGGGCGCAGCGCGCCTTCCCACCCACCCCACAAGTGCCAGATCAGCTGGGATGAGCGCCGACACACTTTTCCCTGCCCATCTGCGCCGACCCATGGTCACGCGCCTGCGGCTGGCTGACTTCCGCTCCTATGAGACGCTGGACCTTGGCCTGCATGCGCCGCTCATTGCGCTGAGCGGCGAGAATGGTGCTGGCAAAACCAATGTGCTGGAAGCTCTGTCCATGTTCACGCCGGGGCGCGGCCTGCGCCGGGCGGATCTGGGCGAGCTTGCCCACATCGGCGGGGCGGGTACCTGGGCGGTTTCCATCGAGCTTGAGAGCGAGGGCCACAGCTTGCAGCTGGGCACTGGCGTTGAGGCGCAGGATGGCACATTGTTGCGCCGCTGCCGCATTGAGCGCGCCCCTGTGGGCTCTGCCAAGGCCTTTGCCGAACATCTGCGCCTTGTCTGGCTGACGCCGGCCATGGATGGTCTGTTTGCTGGGCCTGCGGGCGACCGGCGGCGCTTTCTCGACCGGCTGGTTCTGGCGGTCGATTCTGAACATGGCACAAGGGTCAATGCGCTGGAGCGCGCGCTGCGCAATCGCAACAAGCTGCTCGATGACGGAATGCGCGATGGCAGCTGGCTGGAGGCTGCCGAGCGCGAATTGGCGGAGCTGGCGGTCGCCGTCTCTGCCGCGCGCCATGAGACTGTGACCCGCCTCGCCGCCCTCATCACAGCGCGCAAAGACGAGGCCTCGCCCTTCCCTTGGGCGGAGGTCGCGCTGATCGGCGAGATCGAAGCTCTGATCGGCCAGCGCCCTGCGCTTGAGATTGAAGATCATTATCGCGGCCTGCTGCGCGCCAATCGGGGGCGCGATGCGGCTGCCGGGCGCACATTGATCGGCCCGCAAGCAAGCGATCTGGCGGTGCGCCACGGCCCCAAACAGGCTGAAGCGGCGCGCTGTTCCACTGGTGAGCAAAAGGCCCTCTTGGTGGGGCTGGTGCTCGCCCATGCCCGTCTGGTGGCCAGTATGACGGGGCTCGCCCCGCTCGTTCTGCTCGATGAAATCGCCGCGCATTTCGATCCGCGCCGCCGCGCCGCCCTTTATGCTGAATTGGGGGAGCTTGGCGGTCAGGTTTTCATGACCGGAGCTGATGAGGCGGCCTTTGCCGAAATGGGGCCCAATGCACAGCTTTTGAAGGTCGCCTCAGGCCACATCGAAACCGCCTGAGAAGGCCTGAAAATCAGCTGTTTGTCAGGCCTGCCACTGCCCAAGAAACTGTGCCTGAGCGCCGCCTTTTGGGCTAGATTGGGGCGTACGAATCAAAGCCTGATTCCCGTCCTCTCTCGGGCTCCTCAAAAGCCCGGCTGAAAGCACATTGACCCATGTCTGATTCCGAACAGAACCCAGCCCAAGCAGCCACCGATAATTCATCTTACGGCGCTGACTCGATCAAGGTTTTGCGTGGCCTCGACGCGGTGCGCAAGCGCCCCGGCATGTATATCGGCGACACGGATGACGGCTCTGGTCTCCATCACATGATCTACGAAGTCGTCGACAATGCGATCGACGAGTCACTCGCAGGTTATGCCAATCTCGTAACCGTCACGCTCAATCCCGATGGCTCTTGCACAGTGACCGACAATGGTCGCGGCATTCCCACCGACATTCACCCCGAAGAGGGCGTGTCAGCGGCCGAAGTCATCATGACCCAGCTACATGCGGGCGGTAAGTTCGATCAGAACAGCTATAAAGTTTCCGGCGGTCTGCACGGCGTGGGCGTCTCGGTCGTCAATGCCTTGTCGATCTGGTTGAAGCTGCGCATCTTCCGCGATGGTCAGGAATCTTTGATCGAGTTCCGCCATGGCGATGCGGTGGCGCCGCTCGTCAATGTCGGCCCCGCACCGATGATTGATGGCAAGCCCAAGCGCGGCACGGAAGTGACCTTCCTGCCCTCGCCCGAAACTTTCACCATGACCGATTTCGATTACAACACGATCGAACATCGCTTGCGCGAGCTTGCCTTCCTGAACTCCGGCGTACATGTGATTTTGACCGACGCGCGTCATGCGGAGAAGAAGGTCGAGGATCTTTACTACGAAGGCGGTTTGGAAGCTTTCGTGCGTTATCTTGATCGCACCAAGGCCCCGCAGCTCGACAAGCCCATCATCATGAAGGGCGAGCGCGATGGCATCAGCGTCGATGTCGCTTTGTGGTGGAATGACAGCTATCACGAGAATGTTCTGGCCTTCACCAACAACATTCCCCAGCGCGATGGCGGCACGCATTTGGCGGGCTTCCGTGGCGGCCTGACACGTCAGGTCACATCCTATGCCGAAAGCTCTGGCCTCACGAAAAAAGAGAAGGTCGATCTGTCGGGCGATGATTGCCGCGAAGGTCTGACCTGCGTCTTGTCGGTGAAAGTGCCTGATCCGAAATTCTCCTCGCAGACGAAAGACAAGCTCGTCTCCTCTGAAGTGCGCCCGGTTGTGGAAGCACTCGTCAATGATGCGATGAGCCGCTGGTTCGAAGAAAATCCTGCCGAGGCCAAGAAGGTCGTTGGCAAAGTGGTGGATGCGGCCCTTGCGCGTGAAGCGGCCCGTAAAGCGCGCGAACTCACCCGCCGCAAAGGCGTGCTCGATGTCGCCAATCTGCCCGGCAAGCTCGCTGACTGTCAGGAGCGCGATCCGGCCAAGTCCGAACTCTTCCTCGTCGAGGGTGACTCGGCCGGTGGCTCAGCCAAGCAGGGCCGCAACCGCGAATATCAGGCCGTGCTTCCGCTGCGCGGCAAGATCTTGAATGTGGAGCGCGCGCGCTTCGACAAAATGCTCACCTCGCAGGAAATCGGCACGCTGATCACCGCGCTGGGGACGGGCATTGGCAGTCAGGATTTCAACCCCGACAAGCTGCGCTATCACAAGATCATCATCATGACGGATGCGGATGTCGACGGCGCGCATATTCGAACGCTGCTGCTGACCTTCTTCTTCCGTCAGATGCGCCCCTTGATCGAGCGCGGCCATATCTACATCGCCCAGCCCCCGCTCTATAAAGTCAAGCGCGGTCAGTCTGAGCAATATCTGAAAGACGAGCGCGCACGCGAAGACTATCTCATCGACAACGGCCTTGATGGCGCGATCTTGCGTCTGCCGAGCGGTGAAGAGCGCGGCGCTGCTGATCTGCGCGGCGTTGTGGATGAAGCGCGCATCGTGCGTCAGGTTTTGACCTCCTTGCACAGCCGCTATGATCGCGTCGCTGTTGAGCAGGCCACGATTGCGGGCGCCTTGAAGCCGATCTCTGACATTGGCGACGAACGCGCGGCCGAACTTGCCACCGAAGTCGCACGACGTCTGGATGCTTTGTCTGATGAGACGGAGCGCGGCTGGACGGGCGCCGTGGAAAATGGCGGCTATGTCTTTGCGCGTGATGTGCGCGGCGTGCGTCAGGCCTGCATACTGGATGCGGGCCTGCTGAGCTCAGCTGAAGCGCGCCGCCTCGCCGACTATGAGCGCTCGCTGCATGATGTCTATGCCAATCCCGCGCGCTTTGTGCGCAAGGGTGATGACACGATGGTGTCTGGCCCCACCGATCTCATCGAGCGCGTCATGGCCGCTGGCCAAAAGGGCATCAGCCAGATGCAGCGCTATAAAGGTCTGGGCGAGATGAATCCCGAACAGTTGTGGGAGACAACGCTCGACCGCAATGCGCGTTCGCTCTTGCAGGTGAAGGTGCGCGAGGCTGACTCGGCCGATGACATCTTCGTCAAGCTGATGGGCGACGCCGTTGAGCCGCGCCGCGAATTCATTCAGGACAATGCGCTGAACGTCGCCAATCTCGACGTTTGAGATGGCTTGGATCGCACTCTTCATCGCTGGCCTGTTCGAAACGGGATGGGCCATCGCGATGAAAGCCTCGGATGGCTTTTCGCGTCCCCTGCCCACCGTGCTGATGTTGATCTGCATGGTGGTCAGCATGGTCTTGCTGACATGGTCGCTCAAAGAATTGCCCATCGGCACGGCCTATATGGTGTGGACCGGCATTGGTGCTGTGGGCGCTTTCGTGCTCGGCATCTTTTTGTTTGGCGAAAGCGTGACGCCGCTGCGCATCATCGCGGCCACCATCATCGTCAGCGGCATTGCCCTCATGAAATTTGCGGAAGGCTGAGGCCTGACAGTGCCCCGCTTGTGAGCCCGCCCCTCATTGGCTAGGCTCGGGCAAAAGGGGAGGATGTCATGATACCAGCCGCAGAGCGCGCTGATCTGTCGCTTGAAGGATCGACCGGCTTTGCGCGCGCGCGCATCGGCCTCATCATTCCCTCCAGCAATCGCCTCACCGAACCCCAATTCCGTCACTTCCTGCCGCCCGATGTCGCGGTGCATGTGACGCGCCTGCAAATGACGGGCAAGCACCACAAGACTTTGTCGCAGCTTCTCGACGAGGTTGCGCGCGCGGCCTCGGCCTTGGGTGATGCGCGCTGCGATGTGATTGTCTTTCACTGCACCGCCAATTCGATGGAACATGGCCCGGAGGGTGAGCAGCGCATTCTGGAAACCGTGCGCGCTCATTCAGGAGCCATCGCGCTCTCAACGGCGCAGGCCGTTGTTGAAGCTTTTCGTGCGCAGCAGATGACACGGATGGTTCTCGTCTCGCCCTATCAGCAAGCAGCGAATGATCACGAGAAACATTATCTCGAAGAACTTGGCTTCAAGATTTTGCATGATGTGGCTTTGGGCGTCACGCCGAATGAATTTCTCACCGTGCCCCCTGCCCGCTGGATTGAGATCGTGCGCGCCAATCTGCGCGATGAGGCGGATGGCTATTTTCTCTCCTGCACCAATACGACGCAGATTGACACGATCCCCTTGCTTGAGGCCGAGCTTGGCAAGCCGGTCGTCAATTCCAATCAGGCCACGATCTGGGCCTGCGCCAAGCGCTTGGGCGAGACACTGGGGCCGCTGGCTCTGCCTCAAAGGCTCGGCTCATTGATCAAACACGAGCCCGCCTCTTGCAGGGCCGCCAAGCCCGCGTAAACTGATTGGGCGGGTCAGCCCGCCACAGATGGTGCCGGAGCAACCGGCCGCGAGGATATGCGAAGGACATGATGCTGCAATCACTCAAGACTGCATCTGCACCCGCCCTGACGCGCGAGGAGCTGATCGCGCGCGCTGAGAGCCTGATCCCGCAGCTGGCCGCGCGCTCTGCGGCCTGTGAAGCTGCTGGCATAGCCCCGCGTGAAACCATCGATGATTATGTCCAGCAAGGTCTGCTGCGCATCTGCCAGCCTGCGCGCTATGGCGGCTATGAACTTGGCTATGATGTTTTGTGCGAAGTCATTCAAACCCTCGCGCGCGGTTGCGGCTCGCAGGCTTGGGTCCATATGGTGCTCGCCGACAATCCGCTGAAGCTCGCCGCTTTCAGTCTTGATGCGCAAGATGAGATCTGGGGCCAAGATTCAACGGCGCGCATCTGCGTGGCCATCGCGGCCAATGGCAAGGCCAAGCGCGTGCCGGGCGGCCTTGTTTGGAATGGGTTGCATCCCTTTTCCAGCGGGATTGACCATGCCGACTGGGTTATCTGCGGCGGTAATATCATCGAAGATGGGAAAGTGGTGGAGGGCTGTTTCAGTGTCATCCCCACGCATGAGGTCGAGATCCTCGATGACTGGCACACTGTTGGCCTTGCTGGCACAGGCTCCAAAAGCTTCCGCGTGAAAGATGTCTTTGTGCCCGAGCATCGCACCCTGTCGAAGCGCGATTATGATGCAGGCACATCGCCCGGCACGCTCTATTACACAGCCCCCGTCACCAAATTGCCGCGCGGCGGCGTCTCCGCCGTGACTTACACATCTGTTTGTGTGGGTGTGGCAGAGGGCTTTTTGAACAATTATCTCGACTTCACCGCCACGCGTAAATCACGCGGTGCCTCGGTCATCGACAAGCCAGGCTTGCAGATGGGAATTGGTGAGGCCTCTGCGCAGATCGAGGCGGCCTCACGACTTTATCTGGGTGCCGTGCGCGAGACGATGCAGATGTTGGAGCGCGGCCAGACGCCCTCAGCCATGATGGGCGCGCAGGGCAAGCGCAATGCTGCCTATGCCTGCCAGCTCGCGACAGGCGCGGTGCAAAAGCTCTTCAACCAAGCAGGTGGCACGGCGCTCTATACAGACAATGCACTGCAGCGCCAGTTCCGCGACTGCTATGGTGCAGCCGCACATTATTCCGTGACATGGGACACAGCGGCGATGGAATATGGCAAAGCGGCTTTGAGCCAAGCCGCCAAAAATTAAGAGACGTGCTGCGTGATCGCATAGCCGCCTGTGGCAGCCACAGAGGTCACGACCGTGCCCCAAGCCAGATCCACCACACTCACGATCGCGGGCCAGTTCTTGAGCGTGGCGAGATTGGTGAGATCGTAAGTGGCATAAGCGAAGAAGCCAAAGAGCGCGCCATAGATGGCCGCTGTCGCCCAGCTGCCCTCTCGCAGCGCAGGGCTAACCGCAAAGACGATCACGCCCACGACATAGAGCGCATAAAAGGCCGCCGCGACCGGAATGGAAGGCTGTTCCAACAAGAGATGGTCCAAGTGGTCGCGATAAAAATTCTTGGCGATGATGCCAAGCCAGACCATATCGGCCACCAGAAATACGACGGCTGTAGCGACATAAGCGATGATGTGGCGCATGTGACGATCCCGCGCAGACGACCGCCGGGCCGTCGCTGATGTCTATTCTACGCTCAAGGACTGGTTTGGATCGACCCCGCCCTCACCCATTCCGTCCCTCTTAAGGGGAAGGTGGGGCGTTCTTCATTCTGAAAATCTCGATCCCCTCATCAGTCAGCTGCGCTGACAGCTTCTCCCACTGGGAGAAGCAGGCGCCTATTCTTTTGAGATGGCAGCGAACCTGCGCTGACAGCTTCTCCCAGTGGGAGAAGCGGGTGCCTCTTTCTGCAACGAAAAAGGCCGCCCCGAAGGGCGGCCTCAATCTTTCGAGCAGAGGACTTCTTAGAAGTCCATACCGCCCATGCCGCCGCCCGGCATTGCGGGCATGGCAGGCTTGTCGCGGGGGCTCTCAGCGATCATGGCTTCCGTCGTGATGAGGAGGCCAGCCACAGAGGCCGCATCCTGAAGAGCGGTGCGCACAACCTTGGCCGGGTCAACAATGCCCGCCTTGATCATGTCGACATATTCTTCAGTCTGAGCGTTGAAGCCGAAGGTCTCAGAGGAGTTCTCGCCGATCTTGCCGACGACAATCGAGCCTTCCACGCCAGCGTTTTCAACGATCTGACGGATGGGAGCCTCAAGAGCCTTGAGCACGATGTTGATACCGGCCTGGATGTCCGGGTTAGCGTCCTTGAGCTTGGCGACTGCACCCTTGGCGCGCAGCAGAGCTGTGCCACCGCCGGGAACAATGCCCTCTTCCACCGCAGCGCGAGTGGCGTTGAGCGCGTCGTCCACGCGATCCTTCTTTTCCTTCACTTCGACCTCAGTCGCGCCGCCGACGCGGATCACCGCGACGCCGCCAGCGAGCTTGGCGAGACGCTCCTGGAGCTTCTCACGGTCGTATTCAGAGGTGGTCTCTTCGATCTGCGCCTTGATCTGCGCAACGCGGCCTTCGATTTCCTTCTTGGAACCGGCGCCGTCAACGATCGTGGTGTTCTCCTTGTCGATACGCACCTTCTTGGCGCGGCCGAGCATGGGGAGAGCAACGTTTTCAAGCTTGATGCCGAGGTCTTCCGCAATCATCTGACCATTGGTCAGGATGGCGATGTCTTCCAGCATGGCCTTGCGACGATCACCGAAGCCAGGAGCCTTGACGGCTGCAACCTTCAGGCCGCCACGCAGCTTGTTGACGACGAGGGTCGCGAGAGCTTCGCCTTCGACGTCTTCAGCGATGATGAGCAGCGGCTTGCCGGTCTGCACAACCGACTCGAGCACGGGCAGCATGGCCTGCAGCGAGGAGAGCTTCTTTTCGAAGATCAGGATGTAGGGATCTTCCAGCTCGACGATCATCTTCTCCGCATTGGTGATGAAATAGGGAGACAGATAACCACGGTCGAACTGCATGCCCTCGACGACGTCGAGTTCGGTCTCAAGGCTCTTGGCCTCTTCCACCGTGATGACGCCTTCGTTGCCAACCTTCTGCATCGCTTCGGCAATCATCTTGCCGATCGAAGCATCGCCATTGGCCGAGATGGTGCCAACCTGCGCGACTTCGTCCGAAGACTTAATCTTCTTCGAGCGAGCCTTGATGTCCTTGACAGCTTCAGCAGCGGCCATGTCAACGCCGCGCTTCAAATCCATCGGATTCATGCCGGCGGCGACATACTTTGCGCCTTCCTTGACGATCGCCTGGGCGAGAACCGTGGCGGTCGTGGTGCCGTCACCAGCGGTGTCATTGGTCTTCGAGGCCACTTCGCGCACCATCTGGGCGCCCATGTTCTCGAACTTGTCCTCAAGCTCGATTTCCTTGGCGACCGACACACCGTCCTTGGTGATGCGGGGCGCGCCGAAGCTCTTGTCGATGACGACATTGCGACCCTTGGGGCCGAGCGTCACCTTGACGGCGTTAGCGAGAATGTCCACGCCGCGCAGCATGCGGTCGCGGGCATCCGAGGAAAAACGTACGTCCTTGGCAGCCATTTATGTAACTCCTGAATTCTCGACGTGAGAAAGACGTTCGGCGATCAGCCGATCACGCCCATGATGTCGCTTTCTTTCATGATCAGGAGGTCCTGACCGTCGATCTTGACTTCCGTGCCGGACCACTTGCCGAAGAGGATGCGGTCGCCAGCCTTCACGTCGAGCGGCACAAGCTTGCCGGCTTCGTCGCGGCCACCGGGGCCAACGGCGACGATCTCGCCCTCTTGGGGCTTTTCCTTAGCGGAGTCAGGGATAATGATCCCGCCCTTGGTCTTTTCCTCGCTCTCGAGGCGCTTGACGACGACGCGGTCGTGCAGGGGACGAAACTTCATTGTGAGCGTTCCTGTGTTGCCGATCCGGCCTCCGAAGCCGGAGGGCTGACCCAATCAAAGGTGAGATTTAGCACTCACTTTCGAGGAGTGCTAACATAGGGGAGATAAGAAGGCCCCCTGACCCTGTCAAGGCTCGGCCATTTTAAAAAAATGCCGCATCCCCTGAGCCTGAAAAAAGTCTTTTATGTTCAAATGGTTGCAAAGATTCACCCGGCGGCAACCTCTTCTTCACTCTCAGCCCTCACACTTCCTCTCATGGTCAAGACACAGCCCCTTTTTGGACGCAGCGCCCACCTGTCCGCCCCCACCGGCGCCCGCCCATGAGCGTGGTTCTGGCATTGGCGGCCAATGCGCTCGTTAAT
The DNA here is from genome assembly GCA_947454485.1 of Beijerinckiaceae bacterium. Taxonomy (GTDB): domain Bacteria; phylum Pseudomonadota; class Alphaproteobacteria; order Rhizobiales; family Beijerinckiaceae; genus Terripilifer. Next base: position 408,282 of record CANGJJ010000001.1, on the reverse strand, counting down.
TTCCTGATCGGCCTTTTGGTCGCCCATCTCCTCAGCCCCGAGGAGTTTGGCCGCTTTGCCCTGACTTTGGCCGCCGGGGGCCTGCTGCAATTGGCCGGCTTTGAGTGGCTTCGCTTGGCCGCCGCCCGCTTTCACTCGACCCGCAGCGCGTTGGAAAAGCCCGAGATCCGCGCAACACTGGACGCCTGTTTCGTCGCCTGCGCCATCGCTCTTTTGACCATCGGTGCCCTCGCCCTGTTGGGCGGGCTGTCGCTGGCCATGTCGGAGGAGCTGCTGGCCCTCGCGATCGTCGCCGGAACGATCAACGCTCTGTTTGATTATCTGCAAGCCCTTGCGCGCGCACGGTTCGAGGACCGGCTTTTTGCCCGCATGGTGCTCACCAAGAATCTCTTGGCACTCATCATCACGCTGAGCGCGGCCTGGTGGACGGGGTCGGCCATTTTCGCGGTGGCGGGTCTGTGCCTTGCCATGGGCGGCTCAATCCTGACGAGCTGGGGGCGTTTTGCTGATGCCAAGGCCAGACAGACGCCGCCCCAATGGGCGCTCACCAACCAGTTCCTGCTCTATGCCAAGCCGGTCGTGGCCGCCACTTTGCTCTATTATGGCATGGCCTATTTCAACCGCCTGCTGATGGCCGAGCGCTTTGGCTATGCGCAGACGGGCCATTTTTCACTCGCCTTCGATATGAGCCAGCGCATCTTGCAAAGCCTTGGCACAATGCTGGATGTGCTGTTGTTCCAAATGGCAGTGCGCGCCCATGAGCAACTAGGGCCCGATGCTGCGCGCCAACAAGCCAGCCGCAATTGCCTCGCCATTCTTGCCGTTCTGATGCCAGCCAGTCTGGGGCTTTGGCTGGTTCTGCCGAGCCTTGAGGCGGTTCTCGCCCCGGCAGAATTTCGCGGTGCCTTTGCGCAGCATTTCGTCTTCACCTTGCCCGGCCTGTTGTGCTTTGGCCTCATCACCAACGCCATTGCGCCTTTTTATCAATTGGCGCGGCGCACGACGCCGCTCATCGTCGCGGCCCTTGTGGCCTGCGGGACCAATCTCACCCTCATCGCGCTTTTGCCCGCCTCCCCACAGTCGCTCAGCCTTGCGCTGTCGGGAGGCTTTGCAGCTGGGCTCATCTGGCTGCTGATTCATGCCCTGTGGCTCAATATCCACTGGCCCGCGCTGCGCGATCTCCTCGCCATCACGCTCGCCACCGCGATCATGGGCCTGCTGCTTGTGCCTTTGATGGAGATGAAACCTGGCCTCTCGACCCTTGCCGTCCAAATTCTCTGCGGCCTCTTGGTCTATGGCGGATTGATCGCGCTGTGGGATGTCGGCGGGTTGCGGCGCGCCATCATCATCGCCCGCACCAAGCCGATCTAAGCCCGCGCTTGCCTGCAAGGAGCAGACGCGCCTAGAGTTGGGCAAAGCGGAGGATGTGATGACCAAGCTGCAACTGACCATGGCGGTCAGCCATTATGACCATGTGATGGATATTCTGCTCGGCCGTGTGCAGGCTGAGGGGATTGATCTCAACATCATGGAATTGCATCTGCATGACATCTTCCAGCGCACGGTCGGCTTTGCAGATTTCGACGTCGCCGAAATGTCCATGGCCAAATATGTGTCCATGCGCTCGCAAGGTGATGATCGGCTGATCGCATTGCCCGTCTTCTTCTCTCGCGTGGCGCGCCACTCGGCCATTTATGTGCGCCGCGACCGCATCAAAAGCGCCGCTGATTTTGCTGGCAAGCGCATCGGTGTTCCCGAATGGGCGCAGACAGCCGCCGTCTATGGACGCGGCGTGCTCGCGCATGAGCTTGGTGTTGATCTGCGCAGCATCAACTGGGTGCAAGCGGGACTTGGCGAAGCAGGCCGAGCGGAAAAAATGCCCCTGAAATTACCAGAGGGTCTTTCGGTCACACCCATCTCTGATCGCTCCCTCACCGATATGCTCGACACGGGCAATCTTGATGGCGTTGTCGCCGCGACCCCGCCCGATTGCTTCCACACCAATCCCGATGTCGTGCGCTTCTTCGACAATCCACTCGAAGCTGAGATGGATTATGCGCGCCGCACGAAAATCTTCCCCATCATGCATGGTGTCGTGGTGAAGAAGACCGTTCTGGATGCGCATCCTTGGGTGGCGGGCAATCTCTTTGCTGCCTTTGACGAGGCGCGCCATCGCAGCTTGGAGCGCATGGCCTTCCCCGGCGCAACACATGTGCCTGTGCCGTGGATTGCCGACTGGGTGCGCAAGACACAAGAGGTCATGGGCAAAGATTTCTGGCCCTATGGCATCGAGGCCAATCGCCCCACGCTCGAAGCCTTTTTGAAATTCGCGCATGAACAAGGCGTGTGCCATCGCCTGATGAAGCCTGAAGAGATTTTCCCGCCGCAAACCCACAAAGCTGTGCGCGTCTGACGCGCGCTTGGTTTGCAGGCTCCAACAAAAGGTGTTGTCGTGAGCGAGATTGCTTTTCCAGTTCCTGACGCCAACATTCTTGCGCGCCGCGATGCGATCATCGCCGGGCTCGCCAAGCTTGTGCCAGCCTCCAGCCTCATCACCAGCGAAGATGAGCGACGCGCGTTCGAGACCGATGCGCTCACCGCCTATCGCCGCATGCCACTGGCCGTCGTCTTGCCCACCAGCACGCAAGAAGTGTCGGATGTGCTGGCCTTCCTTAATCACGAAGGCGTGAAAGTCGTCGCGCGCGGCGCTGGAACCTCTTTGTCGGGCGGTGCGATCCCGCAAGAGGACGCAGTCGTTGTGGGTCTGTCCAAGCTCAACCGCATTTTGGATGTGAGCTATGCCAATCGCACGGCCCGCGTTCAAGCTGGCGTGACCAATCTTGGCATTACTGATGCCATCATGGCAGATGGTTTTTTCTATGCGCCCGATCCCTCCTCGCAATTGGCCTGTACGATTGGCGGCAATATCGGGATGAATTCGGGCGGCGCCCATTGTCTCAAACATGGTGTCACCACCAATCACATCATGGGCGTTACGCTTGTGATGATGGACGGCACCGTCGTGGAACTGGGCGGCGATCATCTGGATGCTGATGGCTATGATCTTCTGGGCCTGATCGTGGGGGCTGAAGGCCAACTGGGCGTTGTGACCGAAGCAACCGTGCGCATCTTGCGCGCAGCAGAAGGTGCGCGGCCTGTTCTGTTTGGCTTTGACTCCAGTGAAGAGGCGGGGGCCTGCGTTGCCGATGTGATTGGCAATGGCATTGTGCCTGTGGCGATGGAGTTTATGGACAAGCCTGCCATCGAGATCACCGAAGCCTTCGCCCATGCGGGCTATCCGCTCGATGTCGAGGCCATGTTGATCATCGAAGTTGAGGGCTCGCCCACGGAGATGGAGGCGCAACTCTCGCGCATCATCGAGATCGCCAAGAAACATGGCGTACGCACGGTGCGCGAGTCCCAATCCGCGCTGGAGGCAGCGCTGATCTGGAAGGGGCGCAAATCAGCCTTCGGCGCAACGGGCCGCGTGGCTGATTACATTTGCATGGATGGTACCGTGCCGACCGGCCAGCTGTCTTATGTGCTCAAGCGCACTGACGAGATTGTGAAGCATTATGGCCTGCGTGTGGCCAATGTGTTTCACGCAGGCGATGGTAATATGCATCCGCTCATTATGTACAATGTCAATGATCCGGCGGAGCAAGCCAAGGCGGAAGCGGCAGGGAATGATATTTTGAAACTCTGCGTTGAGGTCGGCGGTTGTCTCACTGGTGAACATGGCGTTGGTATCGAAAAGCGCGATCTCATGCTGTTTCAGTTTTCACAAACCGATCTTGATCAACAAATGCGGGTACGCGCCGTGTTTGATCCCCAATGGCTGCTCAATCCATCCAAAGTATTTCCGCTGGATGCGCGGGGCTCTGCATGAACCAGACCCTCACACTCGACCGCCCCACCAGCGAGGCTGAGGTCATCGATATTGTGAATGAAGCGCGACGCGCGCGCACGCCCCTTGCGATTGAAGGCGGCGCGACACGCGCAGGTCTGGGGCGACCAGTGCGCGCCCCGCGCAAACTCTCAACCGCCGCCCTCACCGGCATCACGCTTTATGAGCCAGGCGAAATGGTCATCAGCGCGCGCGCGGGAACGCCTCTGGCTGAGATTGAATCTGTGCTGGCTGAGAAAGGCCAGATGCTGCCATTCGAGCCGATGGACCACCGCGCTATTTATGGTGCCACAGGAGAGCCCAGCATTGGCGCTGTGGCGGCCTGCAATTTGTCTGGCCCACGCCGCATTCAGGGCGGGGCCGCGCGCGACCATCTCTTGGGGCTGCGTTTGGTGAATGGGCGCGGTGAGGCGGTGAAATCTGGCGGCCGCGTCATGAAAAATGTCACCGGGCTCGATCTGGTCAAAGTCATGTGCGGCTCTTTCGGCACGCTCGGCATTCTCACCGAAGTCACGTTCAAAGTTCTGCCGCGCCCGCGTCGCACCGCGACCCTCGTCATCGAAGGGCTCGAGGATGCGCAAGCCATCGCCTGTCTGTCGGCCGCTTTGGGCTCGCCCTATGAAGTGAGTGGTGCAGCCCATCTGCCAGCTTGCCTCTCGCCCGTGCCGCAGACTTTGCTGCGCATCGAACATTTCCCCGAATCCGTTGACTACCGGATGCGCGAGCTTGAAAAATTGCTCGCCTCCTATGGGCCGATGCATCGGCTCGATCATGATGCCTCTTTGAAGATATGGCGCGAGATTGGGGATGTGACACCGCTCGCCAAGCCCAGCGATCAATCTGTCTGGCGCATTTCAACCGCCCCCACCCGCGCACCGCTGGTCATGGCCGCGATTTCGGCGGGGCTGAAGGGCCAGTGGTTTTATGATTGGGGTGGCGGGCTCATCTGGTTTGCCACCACAGCGGGGGGCGATTGCGGCGCGGCGATTGTGCGCGCGGCCGTCCAATCGGGCCATGCAACCCTCATCCGAGCACCCCAATCGGTGCGCGAAGATGTACCGGTCTTCGCCCCGCCTGCCGCGCCTTTGATGCAGCTCACGCGCGGCATTAAAGACAGTTTTGACCCGCATCGCCTTTTCAATCCTGGACGGATGTATGCGGGCCTGTGAGCCTGCGGGACGTGATCTATGAAAACGCTTTTCTCACCCGCCCAGCTCGACGATGCGCAACTGCGCAGCTCGGAGAAGATTCTGCGCAGCTGCGTTCACTGCGGCTTTTGCACAGCAACCTGCCCGACCTATCTGCTGGAAGGTGATGAACTCGACTCGCCACGCGGTCGCATCTATCTCATCAAAGACATGCTCGAAGGCGGCAAGCCTGCAACGGCGGAAGTCGTCAAACATATCGACCGCTGTCTGTCTTGCCTGTCTTGCATGACGACCTGCCCTTCGGGCGTGCATTATATGCATCTGGTCGACCATGCGCGCGCGCATATTGAGAGCACTTACACTCGCCCCTGGCATCAGCGCCTGATGCGCGCTCTGCTCGCGCAGATCTTGCCCTATCGCGAGCGATTTCGTGTCGCTCTGGCCGCCGCCTTTCTCGTGCGGCCCTTGCGCGCGGCTTTTGGTACTTTGCCTTATATCGGGGCATCGCTGCGCAGCATGTTGAGCCTTGCGCCCGCGCAATTTCCATCCAAACCCATTCCAGAGCCTGCACCTATCCTCACGCAACCAAGCGGCAAGCGTGTGGTGATTTTGGAGGGCTGCGCGCAGCCCGTTCTGCGCCCCTCCATCAATGCGGCTGCGCGGCGCTTGTTGGCGCGCCATGGAATCGAAGTTGTGAGCGTGGCGAGTGAAGGCTGCTGCGGGGCCTTGGTGCATCATATGGGGCGCGAGGCCGATGCGCTCAATTTCGCGCGCGCCAATGTCGATACCTGGATCAGCGAATTGGATCGCGGGCTCGAGGCGATTTTGGTCACAACGTCGGGCTGCGGCACCACCGTCAAAGACTATGGCTTCATGCTGCGTGAAGATCCTGCCTATGCGCAAAAGGCCGAACGGGTCTCTCAGGCCACGCGCGATATCAGCGAATATGTCGCCAGCCTGCCGCCCCTGCCCAATGTGCATGAGACGGGTCAGATCGTCGCCTATCACGCCGCCTGCTCCCTCCAACATGGCCAGAAGGTGACGGATGCACCCAAGCGCCTCCTCAAGGCGGCGGGTTTTCAGCTGCGCGATGTGCCTGAAGCCCATATCTGCTGCGGCTCAGCTGGCGTCTACAACATCCTGCAACCCGACTTTGCCCAGCGCCTTGGCGCCCGCAAGGTCGCACATATCGAGCGGACCAAGCCGCAGATCATCGCGGCGGGCAATATTGGCTGCATGACCCAGATCGCGCAGGGGACGAATCTTCCCATCCTTCACACGATTGAGTTGCTGGATTGGGCCTCTGGCGGCCCCAAGCCGGCCGAACTCCTGTGAATCCACCCATTCTGGGTGTCACAATTTCGCAACATCACTGCAGAGATTGAGGCTCAGGCCCCATAAAACCGGCACCTTATGGTTAAGGTGCATAATGTTTGGGCAATTGCACAGCCCTTGTTCTTGCCATCATCCATGCTGCGCTGCACGGTCTCTCCATCAGTTTCTGGTTGGAGAATGACCCATGAAGAAGACTGCTTTTGCTCTTGCTGCTGTTGCCCTGTCGGCCAGCTCCGCTTTCGCGGCTGACCTGCTGAACAAGAAGGCCCCTGCGGCCCCCGTCGTTGTGTCCCCCTGGGATTACACTGTGGGTGGTGGCCTGACCTCGAACTACATCTTCCGTGGCATCAGCCAGTCGAACAATGGCATCTCGGGCAATGTGAATGCCGAGCTGCGTTACACGATCAACCCGACTTGGCAGCTTTATGTCGGTTCTGCAGCTTCCTCGATCAAGCTCACCAACCAGGCTTCGAGCCCCTCGGTTGAGCTCGACGCCATCGGCGGTGTGCGCGCTACCTTCGGCAACTTCACGGTCGATGTCGGCGGCATCTACTACATCTATCAGTATGATGTGAACGAAGCTGGCAACCTGAACAGCAACACCGCTACCGGCAAGTTCTGGATCACAAACCCCAGCTGGTACGAAGCCTATACGAAGGTCAGCTATGCTGTGAACGATGCCTTCACGCTCGGCGTGAATGCCTTCTTCACCCCCAGCTATCTCGACTTCGGCTCGCAGGGTAAGTATCTCTCGGGCACCGCCAAATATACGATGGGCGACTTCGCTCTGTCGGGTGAGTTTGGCCGTCAGTGGCTCGGCAATTGCGATGCAACCCATGTCACTGCAACTTGCACCGGCAGCCGTTCGATTTCGATGCCTGACTACAACTACTGGAACGCTGGCGTCTCTTATGCCTACAAGCTCGCCACGCTCGACCTGCGCTATCATGCAACCGACCTGAGCAAGACTGAGTGCAGCTATATCACTGGCTCGACCCTGCTCAGCGGCGCTGCCCAGTCCAAATATTGCGGCACGGCCGTTGTCGGCACGATCTCCTTCGCTCTGCAGGGCAAGGACATCAAGTAAGCTTCGGCTCGACTTAAACTTCAAAGCCCCCGCTTCGGCGGGGGCTTTTTTTGTTCCGCTGGCGCTGCGCCACTTGGCTGCCGCAATTCTCCCGACCATATGTGCACGGGCCACAGGCCATCACGGGAGACAGTCATGACCCCTCAGGAACGCCAGCTTCTCATTGAGATGTTTCAGCGCATCGACAAAGCTGGCGACCAGCCACGCGATGGCGAAGCACAGGCTCTGATCGACGACGCTGTCAGCCAAATGCCCTTTGCGCCTTATCTCCTCGCCCAGACCGTGCTCGTGCAAGAACAAGGTCTGAAGGCGGCAGCCGCCCAGATTGAGGAGTTGCGGGCCCGCGTGAAGGCTCTGGAAGGCGCTTCATCCAGCTCCTTCCTCAGCGACAAGACGATCTTTGGCTCAAGCCCGGCCACGAGCACTCCCACCAGCGTGCCAACCACGGGCGCGCCCGCCTCGCCTTGGGGCCGCAATGCGCAAGAAGCAATGGCTGGCCAAAGCGCCGCGCCCCAATGGCCGCAAGCGCCCCAACCTCAGCCTCAACCCATGGCAGCACCTGCGCAAGCACCTGCGAGCGGTGGCGGATTTTTGCAAGGTGCTCTGGGTGCGGCCGCCGGTGTCGCTGGCGGCATGTTGCTCGCCAATTCGCTGCGCGGTTTGTTTGACGGCAATCATGGCAACAATCATCTGGGCATCGGCAATTCGCAATCCGCTGGCTTTGGTGACAGCGGACGCGACTCGGGCGCTCTGCCGGGTGCTGGCACCACACCCGACATGAGCGACATCTTCCCCGCCTCGCATGACTCTAGCGACAGCTATGACAGCGGCGGCGGCTATAATGATGACCCGAGCGATGTGTGATCAGATCACGATGACAGGCGTGCCAACTTTGGTGCGGTTGTAAAGATCGATCACATCCTCATCCATCATGCGGATGCAGCCTGACGAGACATTGCGCCCAATCGTCCAAGGCTCATTGGTGCCGTGAATGCGATAGAGCGTTGAGCCCAAATAAAGCGCGCGCGCGCCGAGCGGATTGCCCGGCCCGCCGCGCATGAAGACTGGCAGATCAGGCAAGCGTTTGCGCATATCAGGGGGCGGCGTCCAGCCCGGCCATTCGGCCTTGCGCGTCACCATTTTCATGCCCGCCCATTCAAAGCCTGGCCTTCCCACGCCGATGCCGTAGCGAATAGCGGTGCCATTTTCCTGCACCAAAAACAAAAAGCGACGCGGCGTATCAACAATGATCGTACCGGGCTTATGCGATCCTTCATAAGAAACGCGGCGACGGTGAAACTCCTCCGGGATCGCAGCCGTCTTGTAATCTTGCGTGAGAGCGGCCTGCTGCGCGCCCGCTGGCTCTGCCCCCGGCGGGGTGATGGACACTGGTGCCGGTAGCTGCGGCCTTTGGGCCTGAACTGGCGGTGTCACCGGCACGGGCAAAGGCGGCACGGGTGCAGATTGGGGCGCAGCAGCATTTTGGTAGCGCGGGCGCTCGACATAAACGCGCGGCGTTGGATCACGAAATGTCGCGACCATTTCCAAAAAGCCACCGCCAAGGATTCGGTTTTGGGCCTGAGCGGGCGCGCCAAGCGCACACACTGCAAGCGATGCCAAAAAGGCTCGATGCAAAATCATGAAAAGCACCAATCAATAAACAGCGCCAAGCGCTGGAACATTGCAATGACGGCATTTTGCCTTGCCCGGGTTAAGGCGGGGTTACATTGGGGCAGCCTATCAAGATGAGAGGAACATACGATTGGATCAATCGCCTGTTCGCGCGTTAAATTTTTCCCATGGCTCGGTCATGACCGAGACACCGCCCTCCTTCGTTCCTCCCCCCGACGAAGCGGCGAACCGGCCGGGCCCTGAAACCCGGCCGGTTTTTTGTGCCATTGCGTGGCTGGCGCAGGCGGGGCAATCTGGGCCTTGTTTCACTGGGGGTTATGCCTTGCCTGCCTCAAAGCCGCGCGTGGGCCTTCTCGTCACTTGCCTTGTCGATCTCTTCCGCCCCAGCATCGGCTTTGCCGCTGTGCACTTGCTGGAGGAGGCTGGCTGCGAAGTTATTGTGCCTGCGCAAACCTGCTGCGGGCAGCCCGCCTATAATTCAGGTGATCGCGCAGATGCCAAAAGCCTCGCACTGCAGGTCATGCAGAGTTTCGCGAGCTGCGATTATGTCGTCGCTCCCTCTGGCTCTTGCGGGGGCATGCTCGCCAAACATTATCCCGACCTCTTCGCGGATGAGCCGGACCTGCACGCAACAGCCATCGCCTTTGGTGCAAAATGCCACGAGCTTGTCAGCTTCCTCACCGATGTCATGAAGATCACGCGTGTTGATGCGCACTATCCCCATACAGTCACCTATCATGACAGTTGTTCGGGCCTGCGCGAACTTGGCATCGAGGCGCAGCCGCGCCAATTGCTCAACAGCGTTCAAGGTCTGACTTTGGTCGAGCTGGCACAGGCCGATGTGTGCTGCGGATTTGGCGGAACTTTCGCGGTCAAATATGGCGAGATCTCTGACGCCATCGTGACGCATAAAGTAGCCCAAGCCAGCCAAGCGCAAGCCGAGGTTTTGCTCGCCGGCGATCTTGGCTGTTTGATGAATATGGCGGGCAAACTCGCGCGCCAAGGCAGCGCCATGGAGGTGCGCCATATTGCTGAAGTGCTCGCAGGCATGACGCAGGCACCCGCCATTGCCGCAGCGCCGGAGCGCGCGCGATGAGCCTGCACTCAACAACACCGCAATTCAAAGACAATGCGCATCACGCTTTGCATGATGCCCAATTGCAAAAAGCTCTGGGCAATGTACGCAACAATTTTGTCGAGCGCCGCGCGAGTGCTGCTGCGCGCTTGCCAGAATTTGACGCGCTGCGTGACAGCGCTCGCGCCATCAAAGATCATGTGCTCGCCCATCTTGATCTGTATCTCGAGCGCTATGAGGCGCAGGTTGTCGCGCAAGGTGGCAAAGTACATTTTGCGCGTAGCGCGCAAGAGGCCTGCGACGAGATCGTGGCGATTTGCAAAGCCCATGGGGCCAAGAGCGTCACCAAGGGCAAGTCGATGGTCTCAGAAGAGATCGGCCTGAATGCTGCGATTGAAGCAGCTGGCATGGAGGCGGTTGAGACCGACCTTGGCGAATATATCATCCAGCTGCGTGGTGAAACGCCATCTCATATTATCGCACCTGCGGTCCATCTGAACAAAGAACAGGTGGAGGAGGACTTCCGCCGCGTACACACACATCTGCCCATTGACCGCGATCTCACCCAGCCAGAGACTTTGTTGAGTGAAGCACGCGGCATTTTGCGTGCGAAATTTCTGGGCGCTGATATTGGCATTACGGGTGCCAATTTTCTGGTGGCTGAAACGGGCAGCTCCATCATCGTGACCAATGAAGGCAATGGCGATCTCACCCAGATTTTGCCGCGCGTTCATATCGTCGTCGCATCGCTGGAAAAGATTGTCCCCACGCTCGATGATGCCGCGCAGATCATGCGCGTGTTGGCGCGTTCAGCGACGGGTCAGGACATGACTGTTTATTCCACCATCTCCACCGGCCCGCGCCGGCCTGGCGATGTCGATGGGCCTGAGCATTATCATGTCGTGCTTGTCGATAATGGTCGCAGCCGCATGATCGGCAGCGAGTTTGAAGAGATGCTGCGCTGCATTCGCTGCGGCGCGTGCATGAACCATTGCCCAGTCTATCACGCGGTGGGCGGCCATGCTTATGGCTGGGTCTATCCCGGCCCGATGGGCGCTGTGCTGACACCCTCTCTCATCGGCGTTGAAGAGGGCGGGCAGCTACCCAATGCTTCGACCTTCTGCGGGCGCTGCGAAAGCGTGTGCCCGGTGCATATTCCCTTGCCGAAACTGATGCGCCATTGGCGCGAGCGCGAATTTGAGCGCCATCTCAATCCAGCATTGCAGCGCTATGGTCTTCGCCTGTGGGCTTTCATCGCTCGGCATGAACTGGTCTATCGTTTGCTCACAGCCATTGCGATGCCGATTCTGGCTTGGCTTGGGCGCAAGAGCGGGCGCTTCTCGCATCTGCCTTTGGCAGGTGGATGGACGCAATATCGCGATATGCCCGCACCGCAAGGCAAGACCTTTCAGGAACAATGGCGCGCAAAGGGAGGGCGCTGCTCATGAGCGCGCGTGACGAGATTCTCGCCACCATTCGCCAAGCCCTGCATCAGGGTGATGATGCCACGCGCCGCGCTGCTGTGGAGGCGCGCTTGCGCAACACGCCGCGCGGCATTGTGCCAGCGCGTGGCCAAGGCGACAGAGGCCAGCAAGTCGCAACCTTTGTGGATGAAGCCCAGCGCGTACAAGCCAGCGTCACGCAAGTGGCAACCGCGCAAGATATTCCCGCTGAGATCGCCCGTTATCTGCGGTCGCAGAATTTACCCCTCACCGCGCGCATGGGCAGTGACCCGCGTTTGAGCGCGCTTGACTGGAGCGCAGCGCAACTGGAGATCACGCAAGGGCGCTCGAATGGAGATGACCTCAACGGAATCAGTCATGCCTTTGCGGGCATCGCAGAGACTGGGACTGTGTGCCTGCTGTCAGGCGCTGCCAATCCCACGACGCTGAACTTCCTGCCCGACAATCACATCGTGGTGCTCAATCAGAGCGATCTTGTGGGCGATCTGGAAAGCGCGTGGTCGCGCTTGCGTCAGCTCTATGGCAAAGGTCAGCTGCCGCGCACGGTCAATCTCATCTCGGGCCCGTCGCGATCCGCCGATATTGAGCAACAGCTATTGCTCGGCGCCCATGGGCCGCGCCGCCTGCATATTGTGCTGGTCACGGATTGAGAGGGGAACAGCTGACCCGAAGGGGCGTTGTCTTGCCTGAGCGGGAGACCAAGATGACCCAGAAACACCCCAAGCCACAGCCCCAAACGGCCAAGCAAGCGCAAGATGATCAGCTGGAAGAAGAGCTGGAGGACAGTTTCCCCGCCAGCGATCCGCCCTCAACGACGCAGCCGCGCTCTCACGCAGGCGCTCCCAAGGGCAAGAAGACTCCCGAAGATTCCGCCCGGATACAGGCCGACGAAGCCGCGGATCAAAAAAAGAAAACTTGAATGCTGCAATTGCGTAAGGCGTAAAAGCCTTGCCATGCGCTTAGCGCATAGCTGCCTTGAGCAGACCGACATTGCTCCGCATCCGGCATTTGGGTATCAACATCTCAGCCCTTTTGGGCGTTTCCTCCCTATCGACTTGGGGCCGCCGTGGCGACACAGCGGCCTCCTTTCTTTTTCAGGGCAGGTTTTGCGCCATCAGCGCCGCCTCACCAATTCCCCTATCCCCGCGAAATTTGCATGCCTGTCATGCTGCATCTGCGTTTGTTTTGTGCGGTGCAAAATGCAGAATTGTCTTAGCCCTTTTGGGCGTTTCCTCCCTGAACTTGGGGCCGCAGCGGCGACGCAGGCGGCCTCCTTTCTTTTCAGGGTCAGGTCAGGATCGGCGGAGCGGCTTTGGCCAGATCAAGGCTGACATATTTCACACCCGGATCATCAAGCTCATCATGCGCCACGAAGCCCAGCTGTTCGCACATGGCCAGCATGACGCCATTATCCGCCAGCACCTGACCATGGATGTGACGCACGCCCTCGCCCTTGGCATAGGTGATCATCAATTCCATCAGCGCACGACCAAGACCTCGGCCCTGCTGGTCTGAGCGCAAGAGGATCGCATATTCGCCGCTTTCGCGATCCGCATCGAGCATCAAGCGCACCGCCCCCAGCATCTCGCCCGTCTCCAGCACGGCGCACAGAACGAAGGAGCGCGCATAATCAATCTGCGTCAGGCGCGCGATGAAAGCATGGCTGAACTCTTTGACAGGCGCGAAGAAGCGCAGACGCAAATCCTCCGGCGAGACCTGTTCGAAGAAACGACGATACATATTCTCATCTTCAGGGCGCACAGGACGCACAAAGACGCGACGACCATCGCGCCCCGTCAGCCAACGCTCCCATTGCTTGGGATAAGGCGCAACGGCAAAGCGCGGATTGACGAGACTGCGCTTGCCATCACTCGCCATCACACGCACGCGCGCATCCATAGCTAAAACGCCCTGCGCATCGGCGAGCAGGGGATTAATATCCAGCTCCATGATCTCAGGCAGATCAGCCGAGAGCTGCGCCAGTTTGACGAGTGTGAGCGCAACCTCATCAAGGTCAGCGCCCGGAACATCGCGATAGCTGCGCAAGATGCGCACCACGCGCGTGCGCTCGATGAGATCAAGCGCGAGGCCAAGATCAAGCGGCGGCAGAGCCAGCGCGCGATCATTCATCACTTCGACCGCTTTGCCGCCACCCCCAAACAAGATAACGGGCCCGAAGGTCGCATCTTCTGCGATGCCTGCGATCAACTCGCGCCCATGGGGCCGCTTGATCATCGGATGGACTGTCACGCCTTCAATCCGTGCGCCGGGCATGCGCTGCGCCACGCGCGCGAGCATATTCACGACAGCCTCACGCACCGCTGTTGTGCTCGCCAGATCAAGCACAACGCCTTCGACATCAGATTTGTGCTGAATATCGCGCGAGAAGATCTTGACGACACAGCTACCATGTTCAGCGATGAGCGGCCCGGCAATGGTGACAGCTTCATCTGCGTCGCGCGCCAGAATTGCTGGTACACAATTGATCGCATAGGCGCTGAGAAGCGCTGTGACCTCGAGGGGATCAAGCCATCGATCACCGCGCGCCAAAGCCGATTGGACCGCTGTGCGCGCCTTGTTGAGATCGGGGCTAAAACCTTCCGGCAGATTGGGCGGCGTCGCCATCAAGGCTTCGCGATTTTGCTGCCATGTGACAAGATGCATGAAGCCGCGCATGGCTTCGGTGTCGTAATGGGGAATGCGCGCCTCTTCAAAAATACGGTCGCTCTTGGCCGTAGCCCCAAGCCAGACCGCAAAGACAGGTTTGCGCGTGCCGCTCTCTTTCACGCAATCGGCGATCGCTTGCGCGACCTTCTCCCCATCCGACAAAGCCGTGGGACAATGCATGACCATGACGGCATCATTGACCGGGTCTTCCAGCAAAGGCGCAAGCGCTGCGGTAAAGCGCTGAGGATCGGCATCACCCACAATATCGACCGGATTGGCATGAGACCAAGTGGCTGGCAGCACAGCGTCAAGCGCATCGCGCGTGGGGGCAGATAGTTCTGCGAGTTTGCCACCAAGGTCGATCAGATCATCGACCGCCAAAACACCAATGCCGCCGCCATTGGTCAAAATGGCCAGACGATTGCCGGGGAAGGGGCGCACACGCCCCAGCGCTTCGGCTGCATCAAACAATTCATCAATATCGCGCACACGCAAAATGCCGGCACGCCGGAAGGCTGCATCATAGACAGAATCAGAGCCAGCCAGCGCGCCCGTATGAGTGGCCGCGGCTTTGGCTGCGCGCGGATGGCGGCCCGACTTGATCACGATGACGGGTTTGACGCGCGCGGCTGCACGCGCGGCCGACATGAATCGCTTGGCATCACCAATCGCCTCCACATAGAGCAAGATGGCCCGTGTGGCTGGATCAAGCGCAAACCAATCGAGCAAATCGGCAAAATCCACATCGGCCATATCACCGACAGAGACAAGACCGGAAAAGCCAATGCGACGACGATCTGCAAAAGCGGTCAGAGAGGCTGCAATCGCGCCTGATTGCGACACGACTGCCAGATCACCTGCGCGCGCGGGATAGGCTGAAAAACTTGCATCGAGTTTGGCGCGCGGCGCGAGCAGGCCCAAACAATTGGGGCCGATGATGCGGATGGAGGTGCGCTTGGCAATATCGCGCAAACGCGCGCTCAAAGATTGCGGACCATGATCAGGATCAGCCGTGATCACAATACAGGCCGGCACGCCTTGTGCCGCAGCTTCTTCAACCAGATCACAGACCGCCTCGCGCGGGGCTGCAACAATCAGCAGATCAGGCCGCGTCGGTAAAACTGAGATACTGCGATAGCAAGGCTGATCATCAATGCGCTCATAACGCGGATTGATGAGCATGACGGGACCAACAAAATCCATACGGCGGATATTGTTGAGGACTGCGCGGCCAAGGCTCTCAGGCCGCCCGCTCGCGCCCGCAAGAGCAAGAGAACTCGGCCTGAACAGATATTTGAGATGATGTGTCGTCACAGCTGATCACCCCAAAGCCCAAACGAATTGCCTCAGCCCCTATGCGCATGTCCCGATCATTCGGCCATGATGCTGATCAATCAGGCGACGGCGCGGATCACCTTCGACACTTTATCGGCAGCTTCTGCAATCTCATCATGGGAAATGATGAGCGGTGGGGCGAGCACAATCGTGTCGCCCGCATTGCGCAGCAAAATGTCATGTTTGTGATAGGCCTCAACGATAGCGTCATAGCCGCGCTTGCCCGCACCTACGGGGCTTGGGTCAAGATCAATCGCTGCCACAAGACCGATGGTGCGAATGTCTGCAACATGGGGCAGACCGCGCAGCGCCTGGAATGTATCGCCCCACAGATCTTCGAGATCGCGCGCGCGCTGGAACAGATTGTCGCGTGCGTAAATATCGAGAGTCGCAAGACCGGCCGCACAGGCGAGCGGATGGCCTGAATAAGTATAGCCGTGGAATAATTCCACCGCGTAGTCAGGCCCCTTCATAAAGGCATCATAGATATGTTTGCGCACCAAGACGCCGCCCATCGGCACAGTGCCTGCCGTGACGCCTTTGGCGAAAGTGATCATGTCAGGCACAACACCATAACGCTCAGCTGCAAAGGCATAGCCCAAGCGACCAAAGCCAGTGATGACCTCGTCGAAGATCAACAGAATGCCGTATTTGTCGCAGATCTGGCGCAGACGCTGCAGATAGCCCTTGGGCGCGGGCAGCGCGCCGGTTGAGCCAGCCATGGGCTCGACAATGACAGCTGCGATGGTGGAGGCATCATGCAGTGCGACGATATTCTCCAACTCATCTGCCAGATGCGCGCCCCATTCCGGCTCACCTTTGGTGAAGGCCTGCTGCGCGCGATTATAGGTTGTCGGCAGGTGATCAACGCCCGTCAGCATCGGACCAAAGGTTTTGCGATTGGCAACCATGCCGCCAACCGAGATGCCACCAAAGCCGACACCATTATAGCCACGCACACGTCCAACAAGGCGGGTACGCGCGCCCTGCCCGCTCACATTGAAAAAGCCAAGCGCGATCTTCAGTGCGGTGTCGACAGCTTCAGAGCCTGAGTTGGCGAAGAAGACATGATCGAGATCGCCCGGCGCTAGGTCAGCAATACGCGAAGCGAGTTCGAAGGCCTTGGGATGACCCATCTGGAAGGGCGGCGCAAAGTCCATCTCCTGCGCCTGCTGTGCAATCGCGGCCACAATCTCCTCGCGGCCATGGCCCGTGTTCACACACCACAGACCCGACATGCCATCGAGAATCCTGCGACCATCGGGCGTCGTGTAATACATGCCCTTGGCGCCGGACAACATGCGCGGCTCACGCTTGAAAGCGCGGTTGGCCGTGAAGGGCATCCAATAGGCCGAAAGGTCATTGGGAATGCTGGGTGAGGACATGTTAGGCTCCCATCTGGACGGCCAGTCTATAGCAGATCCGGCCATGCTGCGGCCAGCCCGCCAGACCGGCACGGGGAGCACAATGCGACGCTGGGTACAATATCTTGTCCTTGTTCTGGTTCTCGGCGCGATCGCCCTGTTTTGGTGGCGCGAGGCTGTACCCGATGTGCGGGCTGTGACGATTGCACGCGGCACCGCGGCAGAAGTTGTCTATGCAACGGGGACCGTCGAGCCGCGCCGCTGGGCCAAGGTTATTTCGATGCAGCGCAAGCGTATCGTCGAGATCTGCGACTGCGAAGGCGAGACCGTGAAGCGCGGCGATGTATTGGCGCGACTTGATGATGCGCCCGAACGCGCAGCGCTGGCCGAGCTGCAAGCGCGCGCCAATCGCCTGTTGCTCGACACACAACGTATCAAGAGTCTTGTCGACAAATCAGCCGCAACCCAAACAAGTTATGAGCAGAGCTTGACGCAGCTGCAAGAATATCAAGCGCGTATTGATGCACAGAATGACCGCATCGGCGAGCTTGTCTTGCGCGCACCCATGGATGGCGTCGTGTTACGCAAAGATGGGCAAGTGGGTGAGATTGCCGGGGTTGGCGCCAATGATGTGTTGTTCTGGATTGGCGAGCGCCGGCCCTTGCGCGTCGTCGCCGATGTGGTTGAAGACGATATACCGCGCGTGCGCATCAATCAGAAAGTCTTGCTGCGCAGCGAAGGCTTCAGCGGACAGACTCTCGATGCCACAGTCGCCGATGTGACGCCCAAGGGCGATCCCTCCAGCAAGACATTTCGGGTTTATCTGGCCTTGCCCGATGATACACCGCTGCGGATCGGCATGAGCGTTGAGGCCAATATTATTGTGCGCGAAAAAACCGATGTCGTCTTGGTTCCGGGCGAGGCTGTGATGAGCGGTGCGGTGTTTCGTATTGATGGGGAACGCCTGAGGCGCATCACGATCAGGACAGGCATTCGTGGTACGCGCATGGTTGAAGCAGCCGAAGGGCTTGAGGCTGGTGCATTGTTGGCCTCCCCCGCCAAGTCAGAATGGCGCGATGGACAAAAGGTACATGTGATCCATCCATGAATCTCGTTCTCACCATAGCGCTCACCCATGTGAGATTTCGCATTCGCCAGACGATTGTCGGCGTTTTTGGCGTGGCGGTGGGTGTTGGTTTTTCGATCATGATGGCAGCCCTGATGGAGGGCTCGCAAAATGATTTTGTCACGCAACTCGTCGACAGCTTGCCACATATTTCCGTCACCGATGAGCGGCGCGACCCACCCCCGCAGCCTGCCACTCTTGCCTATGATGCCGCAGAAATTCACGGCCTGTCGACAGCTTCCATCCGACCGGGAATCAAAAATCCTTTCGCCACTATGGCGGCGATTGAAAGCTGGCTGCCGGGGGCAGTCGCCCCCTCTGTGCAGGCCAAAGGCGTTGTGCGCTATGCAAGCCGCGACACAGCGGCCAGCTTGGTCGGTGTTGATCCGCGCCGGGAAGGTGCTGTCTCCAAACTCGCGACACAGATCCGCCAAGGCTCAATTGAGAATCTCTACAAAGCCTCCAACGCCATCATTCTGGGAGATCAGCTCGCCAAGAAAATTGGCGCACGCGTTGGCAATACTGTCACGGTCGTCGGAGGCAATGGCAATTCCATTCACTGCACCGTTGTCGGCCTTTACCATTCAGGCGTCAGTCAGGCAGATCAAACGCAGGCCTATATGCTGCTGAAGACGGGGCAGATCCTCGCAGGCCAGACGGGCCTTGTGAATGAGATCCGCATCAAGGCGCAAGATGTCATGGCCTCGCGTGATCTGGCGCGGCGTATTGAAAGTGAGACGGGTTATAAATCTGTCTCCTGGCAAGAGGCGCATGAAGATCTTCTGTCGGCTTTCGAGCTGCGCAATATCATCATGTATATGGTCGTTGGTGCCATTCTTTTGGTCGCCTCATTTGGCACCTACAATATCATCTCCACCATCACCCATGAGAAGACGCGCGATATTGCAATTTTGAAATCGCTCGGCCTGCGCCAAGACACGGTGCGTCGCATCTTCGTGCTGGAAGGCGCCATCATTGGCGTCATCGGCCTGTTTGTCGGCTGGGCGCTTGGGTATGGGCTGACACTCATCATGGGGCAGGTTGAATTCAAATCGCCCTTCATTGACGCCAATCGTCTGCCACTTCTTTATTCGTGGCGGCATTACATTGTTGCAGGGTCTGTCGCGCTGGCAGCCTCCCTTGTGGCTGGCTGGTTCCCGGCGCGCAAAGCTGCCTCTGTCCAGCCCGTTGACATCATCCGGGGCGCCTCATGAGCGCCTTGATCGAAACGCAGCAGGCGGTGCGCATCATTGATGGCGAAATTCCCACCACTCTGGTCGGCGGCATTGATCTTGTCGTTCATCCCGGTGAATTCGTCGCCATCACCGGACCATCGGGTTCGGGCAAATCATCTTTGCTCTATTTGCTTGGTTTGCTCGACATTCCCACCAATGGCGAAGTTTTTGTTGAAGGCAAGGCGACTAGCAAGCTTGATGAAAATGCACGGGCACAATTGCGCCTCAGCACACTGGGCTTTGTCTTTCAGTTTCACTTTCTGCTACCCGAATTTTCAGCGCTGGAGAATGTCAAACTTCCCATGCGCGCTTTGGGCAAACTGAACGAGCGGCAGATGCAAGCGCGGGCCGAAGAACTGCTGACCTCGCTTGGTCTTGCCGACCAGATGACCAAACGACCCGATCAAATGTCAGGCGGGCAGCGCCAGCGGGTCGCGATTGCCCGCGCGCTCGCCAATGATCCTGCCGTCATTCTGGCGGATGAGCCGACAGGTAATCTCGACACCAAATCAAGCGAACAGGTTATTGCGATTTTGCGTGGTCTTGTGTCTCAAACCAGCAAGGCAAGCCGCGCGGTCATCATCGTCACGCATGATCTGGAATTGGCGGCGCGCACAGATCGGCGGGTTCATGTGGTCGATGGCAAAATCGCCAGCGAAGAACAGCTCACTCCGCACTCTGGCTAGGCATTTCAAGCCCTGCCTCTTCCAGCTCCTGCTGGGCTTGGGGCGCGCGCACCACCGTCACAGTGCATGAGGCTTCGGCAACGACTTGCGAAGAGACACTGCCCAGAAACCGACGCAAGGTTGAGCTGGCGCGCGCGCCAATCAAAACCTGATCGACATGATTATTCTTGGCAAACTCAATCAGCGCGACTGCCGGATCCATATGTTCGATCACATGGAAGGTGATGCGCTCTTGCGACAGGCCAAAGGGACGGCCCCATTCGCGCAGCTCCACCAATTTTTGCACATGAATATTCCGACCCTCATCATCAAGCGTATAATTGATGGTGAGGCGATTGAGCTTGAGCACATTCACGCAAGCAATGCGCACACCCGGCATTGTGGCAAGAACGCGCTTCACATGAATACGCAGCTCTTCCATCAAGGCTTCCATGCCTTCGGATAAATCCACCGCCACCATAATGATGGGTGCGAGATTATTCTGCGTGGCGGAGGGCTGCAGCGCACCACTCTCTATACCGATGGAGGAGAACCAGCGTTTGGTCGCATCAAAGAAGCTATTGCGATCGGTGCGATGTGCGCGCTCGGTCAGTTTGACTTCGGAGAGGTTCTTAAGATCGAAGGCGAGCTGCGCAGCGGTTGCGTAACGGCGATCAAGATCAACCTCAAGGCAGCGCAGGATCACCTCCTGCAATTGCGGGCTAATGGTGGGCACGATTTTGCGGGGCGGTACAGGATCACGCCACAGGCGATTCTTGAGCGAGCTTTGCGCTTGAGGAATACCAAAGGGGCGGACATTGGTCGCAAGGTAATAGAGCAGAACGCCGAGCGAATAGATGTCAGAGCGCGGATCGGTGCGGTTCTTCAGCACTTGTTCGGGCGCAATATAAGGCCCCGTACCCATAGGCACACGAAACTCTTCTTCCAGAAGATCGGGCAGAAAGAGATGACGCGACAGGCCAAAGTCGATGAAGGCGGCCTCGCCACTTTCTCGGATCATCACATTCGAGGGCTTGATGTCGAGATGGAGCACATTCTGCCGGTGCAAATCGACCAAGGCTGTGGCGATGCGAAAACCAAGATCGGCCACCTCTTCAACGCTGAGCGGCGCACGTTCGATGAGCGCAAAAACCGAATGGCCTTGGATATATTCCATCACCAAAAAGGGCTGGCGTGCGAAATCACCAATGGCGAAACATTTGGGCACATGAACGCCGGTCAGGCGTGGCAAAATCATCATCTCCATCTCAAAGCCAACGATGATGGTTGCATCATCGCCGTCGAGAATGGTCGGCACCTTCATGACGATAGGCTGGGCAATATCATCGCGCGTGACACGCCACAGGGTTGCCATGCCGCCGGAATGGATTTTTTCACCAATGCGAAAGCCATCGATGATCGAGCCTGATTCCAGCAGTTCACGCGCCATGGGTCACCTGCCAATGAAAAGGCGTGCTGCCAAAATTTGCGGCAGCCGCGCGGCATGAATCTTCTGTGCCGCTGTTTCGATATCGTAAGGCACACGGTGATAGGTCAGCTCATTCTTTGTCGTGTCGAGCACGGAATAGGCCGCCAGCGGATTTTGATCGCGCGGCTGGCCCACAGCACCTTGCACCGCAAGCCACTGGCGGTTGCCCATCAACGGAATGCCCGTGGCGGTCTGCGGCACAAATAGAACCGGCGGCTTCATCGCCTGCATATGATAAAGCTGAGGCTTGTGAACATGGCCACAAAAAGTCACGCGATGGCCCGTTGAGCGCAAACTGCGTTCAGCTGAGCCTATGTCCGTGATATAGGCCCAGCTGCGCGGGCTGGACGCTTCGGAGTGGACATAGAGCCGATCTTCGTCACTGATCTGCATCGGCAGATTGATCAGAAACTGACGTGTCTCTTCATCAAGCGCGTCATGCGTCCACTCAATAGCTTGGCGCGCATAGTCATTCATGCCGGATGTTTCAGCTCGCGCGGCCGCTTCATCATGATTGCCCAAAATGGCGAGTGCGCCTTTGTCGATCTGTTCACGCACACGATCGGCCACATAGGCAGGGTCGGCACCATAACCAACCAGATCCCCCAGAAAGACGATGCGATCAACCTTCTGGCGCGCAGCATGAGCCAGACAAGCGTCGAGCGCTTCTCTGTTGCCGTGGATGTCTGACATAAACGCAATGCGCATGATGGAATGATCGCTCCCTCAGGAGCCCCTTCTACTCGGTTTGGGCCAGTCTGTGATCTGGCACAAAGACGGATGCACACCAATGCCAAGGTCGAGATGTGGTGAACGCGAAAGGCCCGCCAAGCGGCAGGCCCTCCGTTTTAGGAAATTATACCAAGATCACGCCTCTGGCTCGAAGCGCATCGACAGGCCATTCATGCAATAGCGCAGGCCCGTGGGCGGGGGGCCATCCTCAAAGACATGGCCCAGATGTCCACCGCACTGGCTGCAATGGACTTCGGTGCGCACCATGAAATGGCTGTGATCTTCCGTTGTCTCAATCGAGCCGGGAATGGGATCGCAGAAGCTCGGCCAGCCTGTACCGCTGTTGAACTTGGTCTTGGCGCCAAACAGAGGATTGCCGCAGCCCGCGCAATAAAAGGTGCCATTGCGCTTCTCATGATCGAGCGGGCTGGTGCAGGCGCGCTCAGTGCCATGTTCGCGCAACACGCGATATTGCTCGGGCGTGAGAATGCGCCGCCACTCCTCCTCCGTTTTCTGCACGGGAAAAACCTTTTCGCTGCGCTCTGACGCGCCACGGCCGAAGATAGACATGAGTCACCTCACCTGATTTTCTGATGCTGAGATAAGCACGAAAGCTGATTTCAAAAGAGCGTTCCCTGACCCGGCTTGGCGGTCGCTTTCTTGGCCGCAGGCTTGGCGCTGCGCGGTGGCTCATCACCAATCTGCGCAGCCACTTTGCCGTCAGCAAATTCAATCGAAATGGACGCACCCGACGCAAGACCTGCTGCCAAGCCAATAGGCTTGCCCTGCGCATCGCTCACCAAAGCATAGCCACGCGCCAGAACGCTTTTGTAGTTCAGCGTGGCAAAGAGCTGGGCGACATTGGCGAGCTTTTCTGCACGGCGCGCCTGCAGCATGACCACCGCACGCGCCATACGCTCATGATAGTGCAGCAAACGCTCGCGCTGGCCCTGCATGGCTTGGCGCTGCAGGGACAGATTGGCCCTGCGCGCAGCATCAAAACGCTGGGACAGGCCAACAAATGCGAGCCTGCGCTGCGGCACAAGAGTGGGCGCAACGCGCGCCAAGCGCGATGACAAATTTGCGCAGCGCTCGCTCATACGCGCAAACTCAGCCTGTGGCGAGTGACGCGCGAGCAAACCTGCTGCCTTGTTCAGACGCAAATGGTTCTGACGCAGCATGGCCTCGACGCGTTCGCGCAAACGCTCGCCTGCGCGGTCGATGCGCTGACGCGGAATGGCGATGACATCTTCACCCGAGGGCAGAACACGCACGAGCCCGCGCAGATCAGAACGCCTGCGCTCAAACAAACGCTGCTGTGCACCTGCATGACGACGCGCCAGATCGCTCACCTGCGCCATCAATTCAGAGCGCACCGGTACGCACATTTCCGCTGCGCCTGTGGGTGTTGGCGCGCGCAGATCCGCGGCATGGTCAATCAAGGTCCAGTCGGTTTCATGACCCACCGCCGAGATCAGCGGAATCATGCTGTCAGCAGCCGCACGCACGACCGCTTCGTCGTTAAAGCCCCACAGATCTTCGAGAGAACCACCGCCGCGCGCGACGATGATCACATCAGGACGCGCGATGGGCCCATCCTCTGGCAGAGCATTCAATCCGTGAATAGCCTGCGCAACCTCTGCTGCACTGGACTCGCCTTGAACACGCACAGGCCAGACAATCACATGGCGGGGAAAGCGATCATTGATGCGATGCAGAATGTCGCGAATGACAGCGCCCGTGGGCGAAGTGACAACACCAATCACGCGCGGCAGATAGGGCAAGAGCTGCTTGCGCGCATCATCGAAGAGGCCTTCGGCACTCAGCTTGCGGCGGCGCTCTTCCAGCAGTGCCATCAAAGCGCCCACACCGGCAGGCTCAATCGTCTCGATGACAATTTGATAAGAAGACTTGCCGGGGAAAGTGGTGATCTTGCCCGTGGCAATGACCTCCATCCCCTCTTCAGGGCGCACACGCATACGCGCAAAATTGCCCTTCCAGATCACCGCATCGATCCGGGCGCCCTCATCCTTCAACGAAAAATAGCAGTGACCCGACGAATGCGGCCCGCGCCAGCCCGAGACTTCACCGCGCACCCGCACATAGCCAAACCGATCCTCAATGGTGCGCTTCAACGCACCCGAC
The DNA here is from genome assembly GCA_947454485.1 of Beijerinckiaceae bacterium. Classification (GTDB taxonomy): domain Bacteria; phylum Pseudomonadota; class Alphaproteobacteria; order Rhizobiales; family Beijerinckiaceae; genus Terripilifer. Next base: position 383,877 of record CANGJJ010000001.1, on the reverse strand, counting down.
AGATCAGACACCGAAAGCTCGGGCGCATTGGTAGTCGAGACGGAAGAATCGGACATGGGGGGAATATGGGGGATTTGGCCCATGGGGGGAAGAACATCCACCTTGCCCCCCATCCCCCGCCCCGCTACACCAGCGCCCATCTCCAGACGGACAGACCCTATGAATGTGCTTCTCATTGGTTCAGGCGGGCGTGAACATGCCTTGGCTTTGGCGCTCTCCAAGAGCCCCAAACTGCAGACATTGTTTGTCGCGCCGGGCAATCCGGGCACAAGGGGCCTTGCGCAGACTGTCGCCCTGGATGTGGCGAACCATCAGGCGGTGATCGATTTTTGCCGCACCATGCAGGTCAGTTTCGTGGTCGTGGGCCCCGAGGCGCCGCTGGTCGCGGGCTTGGTGGATGATCTGGAGCGCGCGGGGATTGCCGCCTTTGGCCCCTCCAAAGCCGCTGCCCAGCTTGAGGGCTCGAAGGGCTTTACCAAGGATCTGTGCCGCGAGTTCTCCATTCCCACCGCCGATTATGAGCGCTTCACCTCCGCGGGCCCGGCCAAAGCCTATGTCGCGCGCAAGGGTGCGCCGATCGTGGTCAAGGCTGATGGTCTGGCCGCCGGCAAGGGCGTCATCGTCGCGATGAGTGTGGCCGAAGCCGATGCGGCCATCGACATGATCTTTGGCGGCGCTTTTGGTGCGGCGGGCGCTGAAGTCGTGGTGGAAGATTTTCTGGAGGGGGAAGAAGCCTCCTTCTTCGCCCTGTGTGATGGCGACCATGCCCTCGCCTTTGCCTCAGCCCAAGACCACAAGCGCGTGGGCGATGGCGACACAGGCCCCAATACAGGTGGCATGGGCGCTTATTCACCCGCGCCCATCATGACCCCTGCCATGACAGCGCGCGTGATGGAGGAGATTATCAATCCCACGCTGCGCGGCATGCGCCAGCGCGGTATCCCTTTTAAAGGCTTGCTATTTGCGGGTTTGATGATTGGCCCCCAAGGCCCCAAGCTCATCGAATTCAATGTGCGTTTTGGCGATCCTGAAACACAGGTCATGTTGCCGCGCGTGCAAGATGATGTGCTGGCTCTGCTCCATGGCGCCGCCACAGGCGCATTGCCGCAAAAGCCCGTGTCACTGTCGCCTGAGACAGCTTTGACCGTTGTCTTCGCGGCCAAGGGCTATCCAGATGCGCCTGAGCGGGGCAGTGAGATCAAAGGCGTTGAGCGCGCTGCGGCGATGGAGTCCATCACCGTTTATCACGCTGGCACCAAGCTCGACGGCGACAAGCTCATCGCCAATGGCGGGCGTGTCTTGAATATCACTGCGCGCGGCGCCAGCGTGGCCGAGGCGCAAAAGCGCGCCTATGCCGCCATTGATGTGATTGACTGGCCAGGTGGCTTTTGCCGCCGCGATATCGGCTGGCGCGCGCTTTAACGGCGCGCCTCAAAGAAGCTGCGCAGCAAATCGGCGGCCTCGCTCTCGCGCAGGCCTCCATAGACTTCGGGTGCATGGTGGCAGGTCGGTTGGGCGAAGAAATGCGGCCCATGGTCCACCGCCCCGCCCTTGGGGTCGGGCGCCGCATAATAGACCCGCCGCAGCCTAGCGAAGGAGATCGCCCCCGCGCACATGGCGCAGGGCTCCAGCGTCACATAAAGATCGCAGCCGATCAGCCGCTCGGATCCCAGCTTCTGGCAGGCCTGCCGGATGGCCAGAAGCTCGGCATGGGCAGTGGGGTCTTTGTCCTCCAGCGTGCGGTTGCCCGCCACCGCCAGCACCTGCCCCTCGCGCATAATAACGGCCCCCACGGGCACCTCCCCGCGCGCCGCCGCTTGGCGGGCGGCATCAAAGGCCCGGCTCAAAGGGTCGTCTGTCTCGCTCACCGGTCCATCATTCCTCGGCATGTTTCCTCGCCATGGGCCTATTTCCCGCTCCCCCTTTCGGGGCTGAACTGCTATCAGGACGCATGACTGACAAACGCGACAACGACAAGGGGCGCCCGCGCAAGCCGGGTGCCAAATCAGGCCGTAGCTTCCGCAAGGACGGCCCACCCACCGGCTCAGGCCCGCGCAAGCCGCGCGCCGAGGGCGCAGGCCGCAGCTTCAAACCCCGCGAAGAAGGTGCCCGCACCTTCAAGCCGCGCGAGGACCGTGGCGAGCGCAGCTTCAAGCCTCGGGGCGAAGGTACACGCACTTTCAAGCCACGCGAAGAGCGCGGAGAGCGCAGCTTCAAGCCACGCGAGGAAGGTGCTCGTACTTTCAAGCCGCGTGAAGATCGTGGCGAGCGTAGCTTCAAGCCACGCGAAGAAGGGGCTCGCACTTTCAAGCCGCGTGAAGATCGCGGTGAGCGTAGCTTCAAGCCACGCGAAGATGGTGAGCGTAATTTCCGCGCGCGCGCTGGCGATGGCAATCGCCCGATCCGCCGTCGCTTGCCGCCCAAAGTGCAGCCGACCGTTCGCACGGTTGAGCGCAGCGAAGGCGAAGAGCGTATTGCAAAAGTCATGGCCCGCGTTGGCCTGTGCTCGCGCCGCGATGCAGAGGCCTGGATTGCGCAGGGCCGCGTCGCCGTCAATGGCGTGGTGATTGACTCGCCCGCGCTCAATGTTGGTCCGCAAGACAAAGTCACCGTCGATGGGGCTGCCCTTGGTCAGCGCGAGCGCACACGCCTGTGGCTGTTCTATAAGCCGCGCGGCTATGTGACGACCGCTTATGATCCTGAAGGTCGTCCGACAATCTTTGACATCCTGCCCGCCGATTTACCGCGCGTCGTCACGATTGGTCGCCTCGACATCAATACCGAAGGCCTGTTGCTGCTCACCAATGATGGTGGCTTGGCGCGTGTGCTCGAATTGCCCACCACCGCTTGGCTGCGCCGCTACCGCGTGCGCGCCCATGGCGAGACCAATCAGGCGCAGCTTGATTCCTTGCGCAATGGCGTCACGGTTGAAGGTATCGAATATCAAGGTATCGAAGCCACGCTCGACCGTGTGCAAGGTGCCAATAGCTGGCTGACTTTGGGCCTGCGCGAAGGCAAGAACCGCGAAGTGAAGCGCGTTCTGGAAAGCCTCGGCCTTGACGTGAACCGTCTCATCCGCATCTCCTTTGGTCCCTTCCAGCTGGCAGAACTTGCAGAAGGCGGCGTCGAAGAAATCAAGACACGCATTCTCAAAGATCAGCTCGGCGAGACTTTGGCGCGTGAAGCCAATGCGGATTTCGATGCGCCTGTGTTTGAACGCGACCGGGATGAAGAGACCTATCGTCGCCCGCAGCGCGAAGAGCGACGCCCCTCCGACGAGGGCGAGGATGACAAGCCGCGCACCAAGCCTCTGCCCGGCGCACGCAAACATATCTCGACCCTGCGCGAGCAAAAGCGCGATGGCGACAAGAGCGGGCCGCGCAAGCGGATCGAGCGCCAAGAGACATCCGACCGTCGTGGCCGCGCTGTGAAAGTGGAGCGTGTCGTGGCAGCTGGCAAAACCAGCGAGCCGGGTGGCACACGCAATGCCCGCCGCTTTGCCACAGAGCGCAATCCGCGCAGTGAAGGCGAGAGCCGCGAGCGCAGCTTCACGCCGCGCGAAGATCGTGCTCCACGCACAAGCCGGGATGATCGTGCGCCGCGCAGCCGTGATGATCGCGGTGGCGAGCGCACATTCCGCAAGCCGCGTGAGGAGGGTGATCGCCCTGCCCGCAGCCGTGATGATCGCGCACCGCGCACCCATCGCGACGACCGTGCACCGCGGAGCGGCACGGGCGACTTTGCTGGTGGCGAACGGCCTGCGCGCAAGCCGCGCGAGCCGGGTGCGTTTGGCAATCGCGACAGCTTCAAAGGCAAGCCGCGCAGTGCTGGCCCGCGTTCTGAGGGCCCGCGCTCTGAAGGACCGCGTGGACCGCGCCGCGAAGGTGGTCGCCCGCAAAGTGGCCGTCCTTTTGGTGATCGCCCCTCAGGTGGTGATCGGCCGAAGGGGGGCCGACCCTTTGGTGGTGGCAAGCGCCCTGATGGTCCGCGCGGACCTCGCCGGGATCGCTAAGCCAAGATGCGCATTGTTGGTGGCACATGGCGCGGGCGCGCATTAAAGGGGCCGAACACATCTGATGTTCGGCCAACCTCTGATCGTCTGCGCGAGGCCATCTTCAACGTGCTCGCTCACGCCTACGAGGACGCCTGTTCTGGCGCGCGCGTGATTGATTTATTCGCGGGCACCGGCGCACTTGGCATTGAGGCCATGTCGCGCGGCGCGCAATTCGCGCTCTTTGTTGATGACAGTACCGAAGGCCGCGCCCTGATCCGCGCCAATGTTGAGACATTGGGGCTGGGCGGGACGACCAAAATCTTCCGCCGTGATGCGACCAAGCTTGGCCAGATGCCGCCGCAAGACCGCTTCACCCTCGCCTTCCTTGATCCACCCTATGGGCGCAGCCTCGTCGAGCCCGCGCTTGTTGAGCTGCGCGATGGCGGCTGGCTCGCCAAAGAAGCCCTGTGCGTGGTGGAAGAAAGCAGCGACACCAAACTGGCGCTGCCCGAAGGCTATGAGTTGCTTGAGCGCCGCGACTATGGCGAGACGCAGGTTGTGATCTTACGCGCTCACTGACGAGATGCGCAGGATCGGCTTGATGGTGCGCCCGTGTTCAGCATCATCCAAAGCCTGATTGATCGCCTCAAAGTCATAAAACTTTACGAGCTTGTCGAAGGGGAACATGCCCTTCATGAAGAAATCCACCAAGCGCGGGATGAAGAGATCGGGCACGCTGTCGCCCTGCACAATACCGCGCACGGAACGGCCCTTCATCATGGCGCTCAAAATATTCACCGGCACGCTCTGTTGCGGACTCTTATTGGCGATGAGACCACAGGTGCCCAGCGGGCCGACGCAATCAATCGCCTGCACCGCCACAGCATCCACCGCCGTCGTATCAAGACTGTAATCCACGCCGCGCCCTGTCTCGGCCAGAATTTTGGCGAGCGGATATTCACTCTGCGAATTGATGATATGGGTCGCGCCCAATTCGCGCGCGAGTTCCAGACGCTCAACCGAAATATCAACGGCGAAGATTTTCGAGGCACCCGCAATCCGCGCCGCCATAACAGCCGCCAGCCCCACAGCGCCCGTACCAAAGACGGCGATGGTCTGACCGGGGCGAAGATTCAGCGAATTCAAAACAGCGCCCGCGCCGGTCTGCAAACCGCAACCTAAAGGTCCGAGCAGTTCCAGCGGCGCATCTTTGCGCACTTTGATCGCATTGCGCTCATTGGCGAGCGCATGTGAGGCGAAAGAGGATTGGCCGAAGAAATTGCCATGGATCAGGCCATGATCGCAGCTGATCGTTGTCGAGCCATCGAGCCTTTTGCCACCAAAACACACATCGCGCACTTCGTAGCAATAGGCTGGCTTACCCTCGAGGCAGGTCGGGCAGCGCCCGCAGGAATCAAAAGTCAAAACGACATGATCGCCGGGCTGCACTTTGCGCACATTGGCGCCCACTCTCTCAACAATACCTGCACCTTCATGGCCCAGCACAATGGGGCGCGGGGAGAGGCCCTGCACCGTGGCAACTTTGATATCGGTATGACAGATGCCGGTTGCGACCATGCGCACCAACACTTCATCCGCGCGCGGCTCTTCAATCGCCACACATTCAATCGGCATGGAGAGTTTGTAGTCGCGCAGAACTGCGGCCCGCATTGTCATCGTCTTACCCCTTGGCGGAAGGCTCCGCCTGTTCTTGCATCTTGCGTCGGATGATGCGGCGAACCGCACTCACAGCTTTATCCGCATCCAAATTGACGAGCACGCCGCCATCAGGATCCGTGTCGATCATTTTTTGCTGGTCGCGCAAAATGACGGCGTCCTCATCAAAGGCCGTCTTGTTCAAGCGGCGCAGCAAAGCGCCAATCTCCGCATCTTGGGTCCGCATACGCCGGCAGATCGACCAGAAATAATGCGTCGTGCGCTCTGTCTCGGGCGTCAGATGATTGAGCACCACATGATGGACGAGATCTGGATCCTCGCGCTTACCAGTCGGGCAAGCCTCAATGCGGATGTGAATGTGATTGGGTGGCAGATAAGAGATATTCTGGAAGCGGTCGATATTGCCCGCAAAGTTTCGCATTGTGCGGAAGATGGGCGCTGGCTCAACATTGGGCATCTCACGACGCGCGCGCACCACATCGCCCTCTTGCGTCACGATAAGCGGATTCTCCTGAATGCCACTAGAGGCCAAGGTCGTCTTATGCACGAAAGTGAGATGAGTGAGATCGAGCAGATTATCGACAATGAGCTGCCAATTGGCTTCCAGATGCGTGTAATCGCATTCAGCGGCCCAAGCAGGATCGCTATTTTCGAAGAAGTCGGGGATCAGCTTGTCGTCAGCTTTCTCAGCCGCGCCAATCCACACATAGACGAGATTGTTGCGCTCGGTGATGGGATAGGCGCGCGTGCCAAATCCTTTGGGGATCTCACTCTGCGCTGGGATTAATGTGCAGGCACCCGAAGCACCAAAGCGCAGACCATGATAAGCGCATTCGATCTCATCACCGATGAGGCGACCTTGGGAGAGCGGATATTTGCGATGGGGACAGCGATCTTCCAGCGCAACAGGCGCGCCATTTTCGCGGCGGTAAAAAACGATGGGCTCGCCGCAAATCCAGCGCTGCAAAGGCGCGCGCGTCACATCAGCTGAGCGCGCGCAGACATACCATTGGTTTTGCAGAAACGGTGATCCGCCCATTCATTCCTCCCCGCTTTCTTATCATTATCGCCGGGGCGGCAGATGGGGCCAAGCGCTTTTAAGCGATGGCCCCGTCTGTCTTCAGGCAGCCTTGCCGCCCTTGGCGAGGGCATTCCACACGCGCGAGGGCGAGAGCGGCACATCGATATGATGAACGCCCATGGAGCGCACAGCATCCATCACCGCATTGGCGAGCGTGGGTACAGAGCCCGTCGTGCCAGCCTCGCCAACACCCTTCACACCCAGCGCATTGCCGGGAGCGGGAATGGGGCGATCATAGAGCGTCAGATTCTTCAGCTCTGCGGCGCGCGGCATGCAGTAATCCATAAAGCTGCCGGTGAGCATCTGGCCGGATGCGTCATAGATGCAGACCTCGTCAAAGACCTGACCCAGACCTTGCATGATGCCGCCATGCACCTGCGCTTCGGCCAAAGTGTGGTTGATGATATTGCCGCAGTCATCAACACCGACATAGCTCATCAGCTCGACTTCGCCCGTCTGCGCATCAACCTCCACCTCAGCGACATGCGCGCCGGTGGGGAAAGAGCGACAGGGCGGGCCCGCAAATTGCGTATCAAGCTCGCTCTCGCCATTCTTGGCATAGGTCTTGGAGAGTTGCAGCAAGCTCACTTTGAGATCGGTGCCGGGAACAGAATATTCGCCATCCTTGAAGGCAATATCCTGCGCGCCAACTTCCAGATGACGGGCAGCGAGTTCGCGGCCCTTCTTCACCACTTCCTGAGCGGCCAAGAACAAAGCCCCGCCATGCGACATCAGCGAGCGCGAGCCAATCGTGCCATCGCCGCGCAAGGCTGGACCATCAGGATCAGAAAAGCGCAGCGAGATCTTTTCAGCTTCAACGCCGAACACATCCGCGACGATCTCGGGATAGGTCGTCTCATGGCCCTGACCAGAGGGACCAGAGACTGTGTAGAGAACCGGATTGCCGCTATCGCCGAATTTGATCGCGACTTCCTCCACCGGACTGCCGCCGCCGCCCGCAGGTTCGATGAAGAGGCTGCAAGCAATGCCGCGCAATTTGCCGCGCGCTTTGGAGTCCGCACGACGCTTTTCAAAGCCGGCCCAATCAGAATATTTCACGACATCATCGAGCAAGCCGATGGGATCGCCACTGTCATATTCAGAGCCCGTGGGGGTCTTATAGGGGAAGGCCTCTTTGGGGATCGCATTGCGACGACGAATGTCGATCCTGTCGAGACCCATTTCGCGCGCAGCTTCATCCACCAAACGTTCAACCAGATAGCTGACATTGGGACGGGCCGCGCCGCGATAGGCGGTCGTGGGCGTCGTATTGGTCAGCACGATGCGATGCACACCATAGACATGAGGGATCGTGTAAACATTCACGATATGCATGGAAGGCGGCAGCGTATTGATGAAAGGGCCGGGATTCGACAGATAGCCGCCGGTGTTCACAATCCACTCAACGCGAATACCCAAGAATTTGCCGTTCTTGTCGAGCGCGAGTTCGCCATACATTTTGGCAGCGCGGCCGTGATGGTCGGACAGGAAGGTCTCGGACCGTGTCGAAACCCATTTGACCGGGCGACCGACTTTCTTGGAGGCGAGCAGAAGCGAGCAATATTCTGAATAGGCTTCGCCGCGAATGCCAAAGCCGCCGCCCACATCATGCGCATGAACGCGCAGCTTGTCTTCCGGCACGCCCATACCATCAGCCAGACCGTGACGCATCATGGTCAGGCCCTGCGAAGGCGCATAAAGATCATAGACATCCTTCACCGGATCATAGCAGCCAATGGCGGCCTTGGGCTCCATTGGATTGCCGATGATGCGCGGTGCATCGACGACGAGCTTGGTGATATGGGCTGCCGACGCAAAGGCTGCATCGGTCGGATCTTTTGCGCCATATTCGAAATCGAAAACGAGGTTGCTCTCCATATCGGGATAGAGCTTGGGGGCGCTGGGCAACAAGGCCTCTTCCGCATCCACCACGACCGGCAGATCGACATAATCAACCGTAATGCGCTCGGCCGCCTCTTGCGCGATGGCAGCTGTGGTCGCCACGACCAGCGCGACCTCTTGCCCCACAAAGCGCACGCGCGTCTCGGCCAGCACTTCGCGATGCACTTCGCGGAACTTCATGCCGCCCTTGCCAGGATAGCGCACGAGGATGGGAGCAGCGCCAAAACCGGCGGCCTTGGTGTCTTCGCCCGTCAGAACGGCGAGCACGCCCTCCATGGCGAGAGCCTCGCTGGCATCAACACCGCGCACTTCCGCATGGCCGCGGTCGGACCGCAAGAAGAAGCCATAGACCTGATCAGGAAGGTTCCAGTCCGAGGTATAGCGACCCCTGCCGGTGACAAGACGCAGATCTTCCCGACGCCCGTGAAACTTGCCGCTCATGCGTGTTTGCTCCCAAAAAATCTCTATGCCTTTTTCATCATGGCTGATGCGCATGGGCAAGAGGCTAGTGCCACCAGTCCTTCAGCCAGCTCACACCAAAAGCGCCGGGCGCAAGGGTGGTCGTGGCCCAGACCACAGCCGAAAGCCAATTGGCGAGCTGGAACGGCAGGGGCGACATGCGAGAGGCCCCGGCCACCAGCGGCACGACAGCGCGCAAGGGCCCGAAAAACCGGCCGATGAAGACGCCCGGGGCGCCCCATTTTTCAAACAGCGCATGGGCGCGGGGAATCAGGGTCGGGTGGCGCGACAAGGGCCAGCTCTGCGCGATCTGGCGGTGGAAGTGATAGCCCAGCCAATAAGACAGCCAGTCGCCAAAGCCCGCGCCCAGCGCCGCTGCCAGCCAGATAGGCCAAAAATCGAGCCCGCTCGCCCCGATCAAAGCGCCAATGCCCCAGAGCAAAACGGTGGCGGGGACCAGAAGCGAAATAAAGGCCAGCGACTCACAAAAGGCGAGGACGAAGACGATGGGCGCAGCCCATTCACCATGCAGGCGCACAAAATCAAGAATATGGGTGACGAGCGTCTCCATCATCTACCGCACAATGGTCAGGCGCTCGGCGGCGCGGGTGATGCCCGTATAGAGCCAGCGATTGCGATGCTCGCGAAAGGCGAAGCTCTCATCAAAGAGCACGACCTCGTCCCATTGCGAGCCCTGCGACTTATGCACCGTCAGCGCATAGCCATAATCGAATTCATCTGAATCCTTGCGCAGCGAAAAAGGAATCTCCTCTTCGCTTTCAAAGAAGGCGGGGATGATGCCAACGCGCACCGCTTTGCGGTTAAGATCATCTTCAGGCACAAGCGTCATCCGCAATTTGTTGCGGCGCATGGCCGTCGTGGTCTTCACCTTCCACAAACTGCCGTTTAACAGGCCTTTTGTGCGGTCGTTGCGCAGGCACACAAGCTTGTCACCTGCCTCGGGCAGCGGTTGTGTGAAGCCAAATAATTCGCGCATACGCCGATTGTAGTTACGGCGTGTGCGATTGAGCCCCACCAGAACCTGATCAGCTTTGGTGACGGCCAGAGAATCAATATCGCGCTTGGAGATGACGCGCGCTGCACCAAAATCGCCAAAGTCGAGCGTGCCGCCTTCGCGCACCAACATCGACATGCGAACGATGGGATTATCCTCTGCCTGACGATGCACCTCGGTCAGCATGACATCGGGCTCAGCCTCGGTGAAAAAGCCGCCGCCTTTGACGGGTGGCAATTGGGCAGGATCCCCCAACACCAAAACGGGCTTGCCGAAAGAGAGCAGATCGCGCCCCAGCTCTTCATCCACCATGGAGCATTCATCAATGACGATGAGGCTGGCGCTCATGGCCGGGCTCTCATCATTCAGGACGAAGCTTGGCTCCTCAGAATCGACCTCGCGCGGGCGATAGATGAGGCTGTGAATAGTGCGCGCATCTTTGCAGCCTTTGGAGCGCATGACCAAAGCCGCTTTGCCGGTGAAGGCGCCGAAACAAACCTCCCCATCGATATCTTCGGCCAGATGGCGCGCGAGGGTCGTCTTGCCCGTGCCTGCATAGCCAAACAGACGGAAGACCTGCGGGCGCCCCCGCTTCAGCCATGCGGAAACTTCGCTCAGCGCTTTGTCTTGCTGGGCCGACCAGGCCATTGCTCGCGTTACCCTTGTTGCTGTGCCAACCGGCATCCCTTGTTCGCACAAGCTTGCCGCAGGCGCAACGAAGACTCAGGCACTTAACTGGCGCGTCAAGCGCAGGGCCGTGAGCTCACGGGCCAGACGGAGGAGAATATGGTTCAACTCAAGCGCGCGGCGTGGGGAGCGCTGAAACCGCTCGCTCACGACAATCAAAAGCTCATCCAGCAAAGCCTCGTCGAGCTGCAAGGCAAAACTGGGCGGCGTACCGGATGCCATCAAAATACGGTCCAGCGCGGCGCGAAATTTCTGCGCATTGTTGTGGTCCCGCAGGAGCAGTGCGCGCCACAAATGGCTGTGATTGAATACAGCGAATCTTACATTTTGCGCGGATAACTTGGGCTGCGCTGCATAATGCGCCTGCACAAAATCGGCAACGAGAGGGAAGGACCACAGCGCAAGCTCGCGCTGCTCTTTAGAAAGAGGATCAGAAAAATCTTGGGCGGCGGCCACGAGGACCTCCTGAAAATGGAAGAATCAATACAGGATTTATCGCATAATTTTTGCGCCCTCGGAAGACGTTTGAGAACGACACTTGCTAAGCGCGCCCGCTCACGCAATGCTGGGGCAAATGAAACAGTGAGCGGAGGTAAGCCCATGCGTGAGTGGATGAAAATGATCCCCGAGGCGGAGCTGCGCTTGTACCAGAAGGCCGGCTTTGCGGGCGCCCTGCAACCGGGTCGCCGTGCCGCCCTGATTGTCGTCGACGTAACTTTGGGGTTTTGCGGCTCCAAAGGCCTCAGTCTGGATCAAGCCGTGCAGGAATTCTCCACCGCCTGCGGGCCGGCCAGCTGGGAGGCCATGCCAAAGGTCGCGAGCCTGATCGACCTCTTCCGCAGCCTTGATCTGCCGATCATCTATTCGCTGAGCGACCTCAATGCCGTTCCCTTCACAGGCAAAGCCACCAAAGGCACGCGCAAGGAGACGCCGCCGCGCTTTAACGACTTTCCGCAAGAGATCGCGCCGCGCCCGAGCGATTATGTATTGCCGAAAACCAAAGCCTCGACCTTCTTCCAGACGCCGCTCAATGCCTATCTCGTCAAACAAGGCATCGACACTCTGGTCTTCTGCGGCGTCTCGACCTCAGGCTGTGTGCGCGCCTCCGTCGTTGATGGTTTCTCGAATGGCTATCAAACCTTCGTGGTGGATGAATGCTGCTTTGATCGCTCAGCCTTTGCCCATGCCGCCAATCTCTTCGACATGAACGCCAAATATGCAGCGGTTGTCTCGCTTGAGGAGGCGCAGGCCATGTTGCAGCGCATGCAATTGGCCGTGGCTGCGCAATGACAAAAGCCCACGACCCTTTCGCGCTTTTTCCCTATCGCGCCATTGTGGATGCACCGCGCATCAGCTGGCCCAATGGCGCGCGCGTCGCGGTCTGGGTGATCCCCAATGTCGAGCATTTCCATTATGAAATGGGCGCCAACGCACCAGATGTGCGCAACCATGGCCGCCGCGATTACGGCAACCGCGTTGGCATCTGGCGCATCATGGAAGTGCTCGCCAAACATAAGATCAAAGGCACGGTCGCACTGAATGGCGAAGTCGGCACCTATTATCCGCGCATCATGCAGGCGATGATGGAGCTTGAATGGGAATTCATGGGCCATGGGCTCACCAATTCGCGCACACTCGCAGGCCTTGAACGCGAGCAAGAGCGCCACATCATTCTTGAGACCAAAAAGATCATCGAGGCGCATGGTCGCAAGATGAAAGGCTGGCTGGGGCCAGGCCTGACGCAGACATTCAACACGCCCGATCTCTTGAAGGAGGCCGGCGTCGAATATGTCGCTGATTGGGTGAATGATGATCTGCCCTATCGCTTCAACAATGGGCTCTTCAGCATTCCCTATTCGCTAGAGCTGAACGACATGCCGCTGTTCAATGCGCCCAGTATCAGCATCACGGACTTCAAGCGCCGCATCTGCGATGCTTTTGATGTGCTCTATGCGGAAGGCGCGACCAATGCCCGGGTGTTGGGCCTTGCGCTCCATCCATTCCTGATTGGAGCCGCGCACAGGATCCGCTATCTTGATGAGGCGCTCGCCTATATAGCCGGTCATGACAAGGTCTGGTTTGCGACCGGCGACGAGATCATCAGCGCGTGGCGCACACAGACACAGGACTGACATGCAATCTGCCGATGCCCGTGCGCTGCTGCGCGCCATGTTTGATGCAGCCGTGGCGGCAGCACAGCCCGACCGCTGCCTTCCCTTCCATCTACCGCCCCCACCGCGCGGACGTTTGATCGTCATTGGCGCTGGCAAAGGCGCAGCCGCCATGGCGCAGACGGTGGAGGATCACTATGACTGCGCGCTGAGCGGCCTTGTGGTGACGCCCTATGGCCATGCGGTCAGCTGCAAACATATTGAAGTGATGCAGGCCGCTCACCCCGTGCCGGATGAGAACAGTCTGGCCGCGGCTGAAAAGCTGCTCGCCTGTGTGCGCGGCCTCACCCAAGATGATCTGGTTCTGTGCCTGATCTCGGGTGGTGGCTCTTCGCTGTTGTGCCTGCCGGCTGAGGGCCTCTCCCTCACCGACAAGCGCAGCCTCAATGAGGCGCTTTTGTCGAGCGGCGCGCCAATCGACGAGATGAATGTGGTGCGCCGTCATCTCTCGCGCATCAAGGGCGGACGGCTCGCGGCCGCCGCCTTCCCCGCGCGTGTCATCACGCTCGCCATTTCTGATGTGCCGGGCGATTTCCTGCCCGACATTGCCTCTGGCCCAACTGTGGGCGATCCCACGACCTGCGCTGATGCGCTTGCCATTATCAATCGCTATCGCATTTCATTGCCTGCGGCTGCGCGCCACTTGCTGGACAGCGGCGCGGGCGAGAGCATCAAGCCCGATGATCCGCGTCTGCAGGGCAATGAGGCTGATCTGGTCGCCACACCCTTGCGCGCCTTGCAGGCCGCAGCTTCTGTCGCGGCCAAGGCAGGCGTTGCGCCACTGGTTCTGGGAGATCGCATCGAAGGCGAGGCGCGCGAGGTTGCCAAAGTCATGGCGGGCATGGCGCTTCATGCGGCGCATGAGCCTATGGCCCCGCGCCCTTGCGTCTTCATCAGCGGCGGCGAAACCACCGTGACTTTGCGCGGCGATGGCAAGGGCGGGCGCAATGTGGAATTTCTGCTCTCGCTCGCCCTGTCTTTGCACGAAGCGCGCAATATTTATGCGCTCGCAGCTGACACAGACGGTGTGGATGGCTCGCAACAAGTGGCAGGCGCTTTCGTGACGCCAGAGACTTTGAGCCGCGCACGGGCCCTTGCGCTGGATGCGCGCCATGCGCTTGCCCGCAATGATGCGCATTCTTTCTTTGCAGCGCTCAATGACCAGATCATCACTGGTCCCACACGCACCAATGTGAATGACTTTCGCGCGATCCTCATCACATGAGCGAGATAGACGACAAACGCGGCTCGCTCTTGGGCGATATTCATCTGCGACTGTTTGCAAGCCTCGTGCTGCACACGGCCATCATTTATGTCGTCATCGTTCTGGGCCGCGTGACGACCTCTTATGCAGCTGTTGAACTCGACCTCTCCTTCATCTGGGTCGGCATCATCTCCTGTTGCTTTTCCATTCTGCCCATTTTCCTCGCCGTGCCTTTGGGGCGCTTTATCGACAAGGGCTATGATGCTTTAGCTGTGCGCCTTGGCTGTGTCGCGCTCTTTGCGGCGGGCTGCGTTTATGCCTTTGCACCCACCGGCCCCGTCTCGCTCATGATCGGCACGGCCCTTTTGGGCATTGGCCAGATCGGCTGCATGGCCGGCCATCAGATGATCGCCATTCGCGCGGGCAAAACACGGCGCGGGCGCGACGCGGTCTTTGGCTATCAGATGGTGGCTCTGGCGCTGGGTCAGGCCTGCGCGCCGCTGGTCATTGCCTGGATTGCGGGCGATGCGCGCGTACCGCCCGTTGATCTGATCTTTCACATCACTTTGGGCGTCAGCTGCGTCGCGCTTGCCAGCTCTTTCTTATTGCCCGCAGCTGAGCGTACGGAGGCCAAAGACGGCGATGCGCCCAAAATGTCGCTGGGTGAATTGCTGCGCATGCGCGGCCTGCCCGCTTATATTCTGGCCAGCATCACCACCATCACCGCGCTTGATCTGGTGACAATCTATCTGCCGCTTCTTGGCGCCGAGCGACATATGGATGTGGCCACCGTTGGCTGGCTGATGTCGGTGCGCGCTATCTCCTCCATGTTTGCGCGCCTGCTCTATGTGCCGCTGATGGATCTGATGGGCCGTATGGGCCTCACTTATGTCTCTATGCTCTCACCTGCCCTCGCCTTTGTGCTGGTTGGTCTGCCCATGCCGCTCTGGCTACTCTTTCCGGCTATGGCTGTGGCGGGGCTGGGCCTTGGGGTTGCCGCCACGCTCACCCTCTCAGGGATTGTGGATATTGCCCCGACCCATGCCAGAGCCACGGCCATGTCGCTGCGCCTGACGGGCAATCGCGTGGGCATGGTTGTGATCCCTATGGTGGCGGGTGTTGTGGCCACAGCGGCCGGGGCCGCGGGCGTTTTCCTCATTCTCGCGCTCACCCTCAGTTCATCGGCAGGCAGTATCTGGAAGAGCCGTCGCGGGTCGTGACCTTCAGTTGACTTGCCGCCACGGCGGCGTCACAGAAGGCGCGCCTGAAGCCAGGTGCCCAAGGAGCCCGTCCGTGAAGAATACCGTCAATCTCACCCTCATCGGTTATGGCGAAGTCGGTCGCATCTTTGCCCGTGATTTTCTGGCGCGCGGCGATACACGCGTGAGCGCCTATGATCTGAAATTCGACGGCCCTGATGGCGAGGCCCTGAAGGAAAAGGCCCGCGCTGCTGGCGTGACGCCGGCTGCCAATCCGGTTGAGGCTGCCGCCAATGCCGATATCGTCATCTCCGCTGTGACAGCCTCCTCGGCTTTGAGCGTTGCGGAACAAGCGGCGACCTATCTCAAGCCCGGCCAGATTTTCTTCGACATCAACTCCGCCTCGCCCGGCACCAAGACCAAAGCTGCCAAAGCAGTTAGCGCATGTGGCGCGCGCTATGTGGAAGGCGCTGTCATGGCACCTGTCCCCGGCCCTGATCTCAAAGTGCCTATCCTCGCGGGTGGGCCAGAAGCAGAGGCCGCCAGCGTCCTGCTCAATGAGCTTGGCATGAATGTGAAGCCGGTCACAACGGAACCTGGCCGCGCCTCTGCGATGAAACTCTGCCGCAGCATCATGATCAAAGGCATTGAAGCCTTGATCGTTGATTGCGCTGCGGCCTCCGACAAATGGGGTGTGCAGGACGAAGTCTTTGCCTCGCTCAATGCCAGCTTCCCCGGCACCGATTTCGCTGATCTTGCGAAATATATGGCCCAGCGCGTCAATGAGCATGGTGTGCGCCGCGCCGCAGAAATGCGCGAGGCTGCCATGATGCTCGATGACCTTGGCATGGATGGCTCGCTCTCGCGCGCTGTCGCTGATGCGCAGGATCGCGGCGCCGGCAAGGCCGGTACTTAATTTCAACCCAGCAACAGGTGACCCATGGCTCGCACGCCGACCATTCAAGCTCCCGATCCCAATCCCAAGACACCCGCCTTCAAAGCGCCACCGCTGAGCTGCGATGCCCATACCCATATCTTTGGGCCTGACGCGCAATATCCTTATTCGGATGATGGCAGCTATATTCCCCCCGATGCAGGCCTTGATGATTTCCGCAAATTGCACGACGCCATCGGCATCGAGCGCGCGGTGATTGTGAATGCGAGCTGCCATGGCCTCGACAACCGCGTTGTCACCGACGCCATCGCGGTCAGCAATGGCAAATATAAGGGCATTGCGAATATCGACGACAGCTTCACTGAAGCGCAGATCGACGAGCTGAACCGTGGTGGCATCATGGGTTGCCGCTTCACCTTCTTGAAGCGTCTGGGCCGCACGCCTGATATGAGCGCCTTCTATCGCGTCGTCGACAAGATCAAGGGCTTTGGCTGGCATGTCGTGATCTATCTCGATCCTGAGACAGTCGCCGACTTCACGCCGATCCTGACCAAGCTGCCAGTGTCTTATGTCATCGACCATATGGGCACGGTGAAAGCGGCCAAGGGTCTCAACCAGCCCAACTTCAATGCGCTTCTTGATCTGGCGCGCAATGATGAAAAGTGCTGGGTGAAGTGCTGTGGCTTTGAGCGCGCCTCTGCAACGGGCAAGCCCTTCCACGATGCTGTGCCTTTCGCGCGCAAGCTGGTGGAGGCGATCCCTGACCGTGTGCTTTGGGGTACCGATTGGCCGCATCCCAATGTCACTGTCATGCCCAATGATGGCGAGCTGGTCGATCTGATCCCGCTCTTTGCTGAGGACCCTGTCGCGCAGCATAAAGTGCTCGTCGACAATCCTGCCCGTCTCTACAAATTCTAAAGGAGCGAGGAATGATCAAGCCCGTTGTTGTTCAAAATATCGAGCGCGCCGACCAAAGCGTTGTGGATCGCCTCGCCAAGCTGGGCGTCTCCACCACCCATGAAGCCATGGGCCGCTATGGCTATATGAAACCCTATATGCGCCCGATCTATCCGGATGCTTGCGTGGCTGGCACCGCTGTCACCGTGCTCGCACAGCCCGGCGACAATTGGATGCTGCATGTGGCGGTCGAACAGTGCCGCAAGGGCGACATTCTCGTCGTGGGCGTCACCTGCGATTCCACTGATGGCTATTTCGGTGAATTGCTCGCGACTTCGCTGAAGGCGCGCGGTGTGGTCGGCCTCATCATTGATGCAGGCTGCCGCGATATTCGCCCCCTCAAGCAGCTCGGCTTCCCCGTTTGGTCGCGCGCGATCTCGGCCAAGGGCACGGTCAAAGCAACCCTCGGCAGCGTCAATATTCCGGTCGTTTGCGCCGGTGAATTGGTCACTCCGGGTGATGTTGTCGTGGCGGATGATGACGGCGTTGTCGTTGTGCCGCGCAAGATCGCCGAACAGGTCGCTAAGGCTGGTGAAGCACGCGAAGCCAATGAAGGCGACAAGCGCGCCAAGCTCGCCTCGGGCATTCTGGGTCTCGACATGTATAATATGCGCGAGCCGCTCGCCAAAGCGGGCCTGACCTATGTCAACACGCTCGATGATGTGAAGTAAGCTCTCATCAGCGATGTGCAACAAGCCGCCCCGTGCCAAAAGCGCGGGGCGTTTTTGTGCCAAGCTACACAATGGGGCGTTATGAATGAAGGAAAATGGAGCGGGCGAAGGGAATCGAACCCTCGTATGAAGCTTGGGAAGCTTCCGTTCTACCATTGAACTACGCCCGCGCGCCTTTTGATATAGCCGCGAAGGCTGCGGTTGGGCAAGAGCAGATCGGTCAGCTCAGCTCGGACCCGAGCTGGCGCAAAAAGGCAAGGCCCGCCTCAAGCTGGCTCTCGTCAATAAATTCATCAGGCTGATGGGCTTGTTCAATACTGCCCGGGCCGCAAACGACGGTGGGAATACCCGCCTGTTGGAAACGCCCCGCCTCTGTTGCGTAAGACACTGCGATGGTCGCATTGCGCCGTCCTGCCTTGAAGGCAAGTTGCTCAGCCACAGAGCCCGGCTGCGGGGCAAGGCCCGGCACTTCGATCTCGCTGCGCGTGATCACATCAGCATCGGGCGCATAGCGGCGCAGACGTGGCAGAACCTCTGTCGCCACGACTTCGTTCAGGAAGTTGAGCGCTGCATCCTGCGGCACGCCCGGCAGGCCACGAAACTCCCAGTGGAAGCTGCAATCGCGCGCCAGAATATTGCGCGCCGTACCACCTTGAATTGTTCCAACGCTGATCGTTGAAGCACCGGGAATGAAACGGCCCGATGGGTCGCCCAGTTTCATCGCCTCATCCATGAAGCGATAAAGCGCGCTCACCAAAGTGCAGGCCGCTTCAATCGCATTCGCACCTAAAGCTGGATTGGAGGAATGGGCCTCGCGTCCGCGCACCTGCGTGACATAGGTCGCGACAGATTTATGCGCATCAGCAACCTCCATCAAAGTGGGCTCGCCGACAATCACAGCGCCGGGGCGCGGCAGATCCACACCAAAGCGCTTGATCGTATCGAGCGGGCCAAGGCAGGTCGTCTCTTCATCATAGCTCAGCAAAATATGTACGGGCCGCTTGAGCGGCAACCGCGCATAATGATCGATCATGGCCAGTGCCAGCGCATCAAAACCCTTCATGTCGCATGCACCGCGCCCATAAAGACGCCCATTGGCGCGGCGCAAGGTGAAAGGATCACTGGTCCAGTTTTGTCCTGCCACAGGCACGACATCGGTATGGCCCGAGAGCACAACACCGCCATCGACCATCGGGCCAATCGTGGCAAAAAGCGCGGCCTTGTCGCCTTGCGCATTGGGTACGCGCACAAAAGCGACATTACGCGCGCGCAAATAATCTTCCACCCAATCGACAAGCGCGAGATTGGACTTCGTACTCTCCGTGTCGAACGACACGAGATGATCGAGCACGGAGATGACAGCCTCAAGCTGCGTGGCGCTCACAGGCAAGCCTCAGTTGAGGACGCGGGGCATATGGGGACTGTCGAGAGAAAAGGCCGGGATCTCGACCTCAAAAGAATCACCCGCCTCATCCACCATCTGATAGCTGCCAACCATGAAGCCCGACGGCGTGGTGAGCGGGCAGCCTGAGGTGTAAGAAAAGCTCTCGCCTTCACGCAAAATCGGCTGTTCGCCGACAACGCCAGCGCCTTTGACTTCTTCAAGGCGGCCCTGTGCATCCATGATGCGCCAGTGGCGCGAGACGAGCTGCACGGTGCGTTCGCTGCGATTGGCGATCTCGATCGTATAGGACCAGAAGAAACGGCCCTGCGCGGGATCGGAGCGATCCTCGATAAAGTCCGGCTCGACGGTGATCTCGATATTTTGGGTCGTGGCTTTGTACATGCCCATATTGTGCCGGAGGTGAGCCTCCGCGTCGAGCCCTTGCGCGCGCCCGCCCCTGCCCCCTATCTGAGACCGCAGAAGCAAAGGCAGGAGGCTTTCGTGGCGGTGAGTATTCGCAAGGCTGAAGAAGGAGATGCGCAGGCCGCCTGCGACCTGATCCGCCGCTCCATCCTTGACCTGTGCAAGCAGGATCATGGGGGCGATGCCCTGACGCTAGAGGGCTGGCTCTGCAACAAGACCCCAGAGAATATGGCCTTCTGGATCACCAATCCCGGCACCCATGTGTTCATTGCTGAGCGCGATGGGGTCATGGCAGGGGTGGGCGCGGTCAGTG
Source organism: Beijerinckiaceae bacterium (assembly GCA_947454485.1). Classification (GTDB taxonomy): domain Bacteria; phylum Pseudomonadota; class Alphaproteobacteria; order Rhizobiales; family Beijerinckiaceae; genus Terripilifer. The sequence goes on along the minus strand of CANGJJ010000001.1, from coordinate 363,845 downwards.
ATTATGGGGAGATTCTGCTCGCTTATGTCGAGCCCGCCCTGCGCTTTCAAGGCGTCACCCATGCACTTTTGAAGCAGATGGAAGAGACCTGCCGGGGCGGCATAGTGGAGCGGATGAGCCTGACCAGCACCGAAACCGCCCGCGAGTTCTTCCTCGGCCGGGGCTATCAGCTGGAGGAGGAGGAGGGCGACGCTTTCGCCGAAACCGAGCTCGCCCTCGTGAAAAACCTCCGCTGAGCGACTTTTCCCCAAGGGACCTTGGGGCGATCTGGCGTTTGAGCGAGCCGTGCTTGGCCTGCCCCCGCCCTTGGGCTACCAACCTTCAGGTTCACCCGGAAGGATCAGGCCTTGAACACCGCGACTTCTCCTTGGCTGTCAGGCTGCGGCATTCTTGCAGAACACCAGATCGCGGCCATGGCCGAGGCTGGGCTCATCCGCAAGGCGGCCCCTTTTGCCACCGGCCAGATCCAGCCTGCCTCGCTCGACCTGCGCCTTGGCGCGCGCGCCTGGCGTATGCGCGCCAGCTTCCTGCCCGGCACAGGCGCCACCGTAATGCAGCGCGTCGAAGATCTGCGCCTGCATGAGATTGATCTGACCAATGGCGCGGTGCTCGAGACCAACTGTGTCTATGTCGCCGAACTGATGGAATCGCTGGATCTGCCGCCGCAGCTCAGCGCCGCTGCCAATCCCAAAAGCTCGACCGGCCGCATCGACGTCTTCACCCGCGTCATTGCCGATGGCACGCGCGCTTTTGATACGATTGCACCGGGCTACAAAGGTCCCCTCTTTGCGGAGATCTCGCCCAAGACATTCCCCATTCTGGCGCGCCAAGGCTCGCGCCTGTCGCAGATCCGCTTCCGCAATGGCGGCGCGCCGCTCGACAATGAGGGCCACCGCGCTTTGCATGAACGCGAGCCCATCGTCACATCGAGCAATCCCTCTTTCCACAATGGCGTGGCGGTCTCGATTGATCTGGCGGGCTTTGGCACTGACAAGATCGTTGGCTATCGCGCCAAGCGCCACACGGGTCTCATTGATGTTGATAAGGTCGCAGCTTGCGATCAGCGCGCTTATTGGGAGCCGATCTATAGTGATGCGCGCGCGGATGGTACGCCCGCACTCGTTCTTGATCCCGGCGAATTCTATATTCTCGCCTCTAAGGAAGCAGTGCGCGTTCCCCCCGATCATGCCGCTGAGATGACGCCTTTTGATCCGCTCGTCGGTGAGTTCCGCGTTCACTATGCAGGCTTCTTTGATCCGGGCTTTGGTGCAGCTGAGGCGGGCGGTTCTGGTGCGCGCGCTGTGCTGGAAGTGCGCTCGCATGATGTGCCCTTCATTCTTGAGCACGAACAGATCGTCGGTCGCCTCGTTTATGAACGCATGGCCGAACTGCCGCGCCAACTTTATGGCAGCGGGCTTGGCTCGAATTATCAGGCGCAAGGCCTGAAGCTCTCCAAACACTTCAAATAAGCAAAACCCTTTTGATCAACTGAACTTAACTCAGACACAGCTTGCCGTGAGGCTGTCCTTTGCGGCCCAATGCTACTGATCTATAATGCGCCTATGACAACGCCCGACCTGCCGTCCGATGACGCTCCGGCCTTTGATCCGCGCCCTCTTGTGAAGGCTGCGCTGATCGCCTGCGGCCTTATGACCGTGGCAGCGGGGCTTCTGTGGTGGCGTTTCGGCTCAATCATCTTTATGGACATGCTGACCTTCGCCCAGAGCTGTTTCTTCTGAGGTCTGCATGAGCTTCGACAAACGCCTGTTGCTGCCAAGCCTTGTGATTGCCTTCGGCATGGTTCTCGTGCTGGCTGCAGCTTGGCTGACCTTTTCTGGCCCGGGCGCACCGCCGCCCTCGTCTATCGGCGGCCCCTTCCAGCTCACAGATCAAAATGGACGCAGCATCACGCAAGATGATTTGAAGGGCGCACCCACTGTCATCTTCTTTGGCTACACACATTGCCCGGATGTTTGCCCCACGACTTTGTTTGAAGTGACGCAGCTCTTCAAGAAATTGGGCGATAACGCCAAAATCAATGGCGCCTTCGTCACGGTCGATCCAGAGCGCGATACAGCCGAATTGCTGCGCGATTATCTGTCGAGCTTTGATCCGCGCATTCGCGGCCTCACGGGCACGCAAGCGCAGCTGGAGCCCATGCTCAAAGCCTATCGCGTCTTCGCGCGCAAAGTCCCCGGCGCAGATGGTGGCCCCTATACAATGGACCATAGCGCTATTGTCTATCTGATGGACAAGCAGATGCGCTTTGTTGGCCCACTGAATATTGGCGACGATGATGTGGCGCTTAAAGAGCTGCGCAAATGGATGTGATCAGTAAAAGCTGATCGGGAAATATTTCAAATAAAGCTCGCCATAGATGCCGCGTTCGGCCAGCCGCTTCAAGCCATGGTCGAGCGCGCGGCGCAGTGCCACATTATCCTTGCGCACCGCTATGCCCACGCCTTCGCCAAAATAACGCGACTCTGTGAAAGGCCCGCCGCGAAAGGCGCAGCAGCCCGAGGCATCGGTGCTGTTGAGCCAGACGGCGAATGACACGCCATCGCCAAAAGCAAAATCCACTTCGCCGCGCTTGAGAGCTGAGCGCAGGGCGCTTGTTGTCTCATAGCTGCGCAGGGAGACCTGCGGGAAGAAAGCGCGCAGAAAAGCCTCATGCGCAGTGCGGCCCACAACACCAACATTGCGCGCGCGCAGCGCTTCAGGTGTTGCCGCATTCAGTTCGGTTGATTGACGCGCAACAAAACGGGCAGGCGTTTTGTAATAAGGCGCAGTGAAAGCAACGCGCGCACGATTGGCAGGCGTCATAGCGATGGAAGCAATGGCTGCATCGCCGCGACCTTGCTGCACAGACTCCAAAATCGTGTCCCAACGGCGCGGCTGCACCGTGCATTGCACCCGCAGCTCTTCACACAGCGCGCGCGCAAGCTCCACATTAAAGCCGCTCAATGTTCCATCAGGCAGAGCAAATTCGAAGGGGGGATAATCATCCTCGGTGATGAAGCGAATGAGACGAAGGCCACCCAGATCAGGACGCTCAAGCCGCAGCTGCGGATCCCAGTGATTGGGGACGAAGGTCTCGTTAGCTCCAGCGGGTATGGACAAGCCCAAGAGGCTGAGCGCCAGCGCAGCGGCCCTCATCAACTTGAGCTTTACTATTTGCCCGCTATCCATCCACCATGTCCCAAGAAAGAAAGTTCCCGCCGCCCGATCTTGCCCTGACTGGCGCGCGAGCTGCAACCACGATCATGGAGGTTGCAGCAGCTCAGGCAGCGAGTGAGGCTCTGTGGCATGCTGAGCCTGAACTCAGTGCGCGTGTTCTACCGCGCCTTTCTCTTGCACTCTGTCTGATCAGCCTGCTGCTCAGCTTTTGCCTGTTGCGCAGCTTGGGTGGCTTTTACGCACTTTGTGCAGGCCTTGCGCTCGCTGTGCCGATGGGCGGCGCTTTGGCTTTGCGTTTGCTCGCACTCAAAGCAGGGCTCGCACTGCGCGAGAATTTTGCCCCGAGCCTGGCAGAGGAAGATCTGCCCTCTTACACGCTTCTGGTGCCTTTGTTTCACGAAGCTGCCATCGTGCCACGCCTCATGGAGGCGCTTGAGCGCCTGTCTTATCCACGCGAGCGCTTGCAAATTTTGTTGCTGCTCGAAGAGGAAGATCAAGAGACTCGCATAGCGCTTCACAGCTTGGCGCTTGGCGCCCATGTCACGCTTGTCATCGCGCCCAAAGGCGAACCACAAACAAAGCCGCGCGCGCTTAATATTGGTCTGGGGCTGGCGCGCGGCGATCTCACCACCATCTATGATGCAGAAGATAACCCAGACCCACAGCAATTGCGGCAGGTCGCGGCTTTCTTTGCACGCGCGCCGCAAAATCTCGCATGCGTGCAATGTCCGCTGCATATCGACAATGCCGATGACAGCTGGATCGCGGCCATCTTCGCGCTCGAATATGCTGCGCTCTTTGATCTTCTGGATCCTGGCCTTGCTGATCTGGGTTTGCCGGTTCCATTGGGTGGCACATCCAACCACTTCCGCACCACGGTGCTGCGTCAGTTATGCGGATGGGATGCGTGGAATGTCACCGAAGATGCCGATATGGGTGTGCGGCTGGCACGCAGCGGTTTTGCAGTTGGCACTTTGGCCTGCCCCACTGATGAAGAAGCCCCGGCAGTGCGTGATGCATGGATCAGCCAACGCAAGCGTTGGATGAAAGGCTGGCTGCAGACTTTGATCGTCTTGCTGCGCCATCCCGGACGCCTCATAGGGGAGCTGGGCTTGGTGCGCGCGCTGTCGATTGTCATTCTGCTGCTCGGCGGCGTCTTGGGTCCGCTGGTTGGCATTTGGCTCATGGGGCTCTTTATCTTTGATGCGCTGCTCGGCTCACTGCTGCAGCCTGTCACTGCGCTCGATACTGCCGCCTCACTTCTATGGTGCCTCATTGCGGCAGCAGGTGCTTTGGTGGCCGTCATCCCTTTGTGGCTAGGGGCGCGCAAGCGGGGCTTGCAGCATCTGCTCATCTGGCTGCCGCTCCTGCCTGCCTATTATACGCTGCTAAGCTATGCGGCACTGCTGGGCATCGTGGACTATATCCGCCGCCCGCATTACTGGGATAAAACCGATCATGGATTGGCGGTGCATTCCCTGCGCGGCAAGCAAGGCTCGGTTGACCTGACCGACCCTGCTGCCTAGTGTGCCGCCGCTTTCCGCCGTCTTTGGCACTGCCTCCTCGCAAGGATTGACGATGTCCGCCTCGACCCCAGCGGCTGCCCCGCAGACGCTTCACGACGCCGCCCTCACATCGGCTGCCTGGCCCTTCGAAGAAGCGCGCAAGCTCGTGGCCCGCGTCGAGCGGACAGGACAAAAGCAAGTGCTGTTCGAGACAGGCTATGGCCCATCGGGTCTGCCCCATATCGGCACCTTCGGCGAAGTCGCGCGCACCAGCATGGTGCGTCATGCTTTTGAAGTGCTGACCGGCGGCAAAATCCCCACGCGCTTGCTCGCCTTCTCCGATGACATGGATGGCCTGCGCAAAGTGCCGGACAATGTACCCAATAAAGAGATGCTCACGCAGCATCTGGGCAAGCCGCTGACGCGCATTCCCGATCCGTTCAACAAATTCGAGAGCTTCGCGCATCACAACAATGCCATGCTGCGCGCCTTTCTTGATCAGTTCGGCTTCAAATATGAATTCGCCTCTTCGACCGATTATTACACATCGGGTCGGTTTGATGCGGCCCTGCTGCATATGCTCGCACGGTTTGAAGATGTGCAGGCAATCATGCTGCCATCGCTGCGGGCTGAGCGCGCCTCAACCTACTCGCCCTTCCTGCCCATTCATCCCAAGACTGGCGTTGTGATGCAGGTGCCAATTGAGAAGATGGATGCGAAGGCTGGCACGATTGTCTGGCGCGATCCTGACACCAACGAAGCCTTTGAGACCCTCGTCACCGGCGGTCATTGCAAATTGCAGTGGAAGCCTGATTGGGCGATGCGCTGGTATGCGCTGAATGTCGATTACGAAATGGCCGGCAAGGATCTCATCGACTCGGTGAAACTGTCGAGCAATATCGTGCGCGCCCTCGATGGCACCCCGCCCGAAGGCTTCAACTATGAATTGTTCCTCGATGAGAAGGGACAGAAGATTTCAAAGTCGAAGGGCAATGGCCTGACGATTGATGAATGGCTGACCTATGCGAGCCCGCAGAGTCTCGCACTCTTCATGTTCCAAAAGCCGCGCGAGGCCAAGCGCCTGCATTTTGATGTGATCCCGCGCGCGGTGGATGAATATCTGCAATTCCTCGGCGGCTATCAGCGTCAGGATTGGCGCGGTCGCCTGAGCAATCCCGCATGGCATATTCACAATGGTGAGCCACCTGAGCCCGAAGTGCTGCATCACGCTGGCGAAGAAGGAGCTGGGACGCAGATCTCCTTTGCCATGCTGCTCAATCTGGCAGCTGTCGCCAATAGTGAAGATCCGCAGGTTCTGTGGGCCTTTTTGCGCCGCTATGCACCCGGCGTCTCGGCCGCGACCCATCCCACACTTGATGCGATGGTGGGCTATGCGGTGGCTTATTTCCGCGACTTCGTGCGCCCGCAGAAGACCTATCATGTCGCCGATGATGTTGAGCGCGATGCACTCGCCAAGCTGGATGCGATGCTGGCCGCTTTGCCAGAAGGCGCGAGCGCAGAAGACATCCAGACCGCGCTCTATGATGTCGCGCGTCCTATTCCGCGCTATCAAGATTTGAAAGCCAAAGGTGCAACGCCTGAGCGTCCCGGCGTGTCGAATGATTGGTTCAACATGCTCTACCGGGTTCTACTGGGCGAACAACGCGGACCGCGCTTTGGCTCTTTCGTTGCGCTCTATGGCGTGAAGGAAACGCGCGCTCTGATTGCCAAGGCTCTCAACGGTGAGCTTGCCGCAGAGCATGAGGCCTTTTTGGCGAAGCGGGGAAACTAGGACCCGCTCTCGCCAACCAAGAAGGGGCGCTGCTCCTCCCAGTGGGAGGAGCTGTCGGCGGATGCCGACTGAGGCGGGGATCGCGCCCCTCACAGAAAGGCACAACACAGGGTGCGCTTTTCTCGTCTAGCTCCCGATCCCCTCATCCGCCCGCATCTGCGGGCACCTTCTCCCACTGGGAGAAGGATAAAGCGCTACTGACTCGCCCAAATGATGCGCGCGACCCAGGCGACTTGCTCCATATTGAAATTGCGGTCGCCATGTTCGGCATTGAGTGATTTCAACTCAATCGTCTTGGCCGTCTGGCGGCGCAATTCTTTGGCGAGGACCTCGCCCTCAATGGTCTTCACCACGACGCGGTCGCCGCGCCGGATGGGGGCTTCGGGATCGACCACAACGACATCGCCATCACGATAGACAGGCACCATCGAGTCGCCCGCAATTTCGAGCGCATAGGCATGTGAACTTGCCGCCTCAGGAAAGACGACTTCATCCCAGCCCGCACCCACAGGGAAACCACCGTCGTCGAAAAAGCCACCCGTGCCAGCCTGCGCGAGGCCGATGAGGGGAATGGTGCGGATGGAGGAGGACGCACCCTGCCGCACGAGCCCGAGAAACTCTTCAAGGCTGGTGCCGGTCGCATCCAAGATTTTCGAAATGCTTTCGGTCGAGGGCCAGCGCAAACGGCCATTGCCCGACGAGCGCTTCGACTTGTTGAATGTGGTGGAATCCAGCCCCGCGCGGCGGGCAAGGCCGGAGGCCGTGGTCCCATGGGCGAGCGCAAGGGCGTCAATGGCCGCCCAGACCTGAGAATGTGTCAGCATGGCAGCCTCGGATCTACTGGGGGGCCGGATGTTGTTCCTAGGTTAGGAGATATATCTTCTTGTTGAGGGGACGGCAATGGGGAGAAAGGGAAAGTCTCCCCATGCCCCTGACGCAAGGGAAGTGGCCGCGCTGTGGTTGTTTCAACTGGGGGCCGTCGATACTGTGCGGCCAACTTGTGCCACGGAATCGCCGAGGAATCGCATTTTGACCCTGATTTACAAGATTGTTCCCCGCTCGCTCTGGACGATGGCAGCGGCCAACGGCAGCTTTGCCGGCGCGCCCGTCGATCTCGCCGATGGCTATATCCATTTCTCCACGCTGGAGACGGTGCAGGAGACGGCCGACAAACATTTCCACGGACAGGATGATCTCTTGCTGGTGGCTTTTGATGATGCGGCCCTTGGGCCTGCGCTGCGCTATGAGGCCTCGCGCGGCGGCCAGCTCTTTCCCCATCTTTATGCGCCCCTGCCCTGCGCCACTGCGCTTTGGGTGAAGCCCATGCCCATGGCTGCCAATGGCACGCATGATCTGTCGGAGTTGCTCTCGTGATTTCTCTTGCCGCCAAACTCATTCAGCCGCTTTTTCTGGCGATGGATCCAGAACAGGCCCATGGTGCGTCGATACTCGCTCTGAAGCTGATGCCACCTTTGTCTTTCGCGGTCACTGATCCGCGTTTGGAAGTATCAGCCTGCGGCCTCACCTTCCCCAATCCGCTCGGCATGGCGGCTGGCTATGACAAAGGCGCAGATGTGCCGGATGCTTTGCTGCGTCTGGGGTTTGGCTTTGTGGAAGTTGGCACGATCACGCCGCTGCCCCAGCCCGGCAATCCCAAGCCGCGCTTGTTCCGTCTGCCAGCTGATGAAGGCGTCATCAATCGCCTTGGCTTTAACAGCGAAGGACATGATGCACCCCATCGCCGCTTGGTCGCGCGCGGCAAACGCGCGGGCCTTGTGGGCGTGAATGTTGGTGCCAATAAAGAGTCCAGCGATCGCGCGGGTGATTATGTGAAAGGCATTCAGGCCTTCGCAGATGTCGCGAGCTATTTCACCTGCAACATCTCCTCGCCCAATACGCCGGGCCTGCGCGATTTGCAGCAAGCCGCCGCGCTTGATGATTTGCTGAAACGCGTTCTGGATGCGCGCGATGCTGCGATCAGCGCCTATGGCTACAAGCCTGTCTTTTTGAAGATCGCGCCCGATCTCACACCCGGCGACCTTGATGACATTGTGCGCGTGGCGCGTGAGCGCCGCATTGATGCGCTGATCCTTGGCAATACGACCATCACGCGCCCTGCGAGCTTGCACGAACAACAGACAGCGCGCGAAGCTGGTGGCCTTTCGGGTCGGCCCTTGTTTGATCTGTCGACACAAATGCTCGCAGCCGCCTGGCTGCGCGTGGAAGGTCAATTCCCGATTGTGGGCGCGGGCGGTATTGATGGTCCAGACACGGCCTTCACCAAGATGGAAGCTGGCGCGAGCCTCATTCAGCTTTATTCATCTTTGGTGTTCAAAGGCGTGACGCTGCCGGGCGATATTCTGCGCGGGCTCATTGCGCAATGCGATGCGCACAAGCTCTCCAGCATCAGCGATATTGTAGGCCGCCGTGCGCGCGAGCTGGCTGGCGATTTCGCCTGATCAGCCGTAGCGGCGCCAGTTCAACAGGCGCAGCACAAGCCAGATCGGCAGAACGAGAAGAGCCCCGGCGAGAAAATATTCGCCGAGCTCCATCACAGCCTCGAACCCGAGCGAGAAGAGCCGCCGCACGAGGCGTTGCAAGGTTGCCAGCATCGCGGCCGGTCGAATGTCGAGCAGCATCAGGAAGGCGCCGACAATCACCGACACAAGAAACAGCCGAAACAAAACAGCCAGCGGTGATCCGCCTAAAAAGCGCGAGACGGCAGAATCGGACATAGTTGCGAACCCTTTTCCTAACGCGCAGAGCTATAACAGGAAATCTGTGTGCCGGGAACAAGCTCAGCGCGCTGTCTCCTCGCGCATCACGCGCATCATGCGGCGCATAAAGTCTTCCATCACGTCCCAGACACGCGAGAGCTCTTCGCGGCTCGGCAAGACGGTGCGGGAGTCAGATTTGCGCAAACGGTCGATCTCATCGAGCAAGGCAGCGCGCTCATCAGCCGCCAATCGGCATTGCGCGGCGCCCTCTTTCACCGTGCAAAGCGAAACGGCACCGGTATGCGTATCAAGCCGCAAGAAGCCGCCTTCAACCGGCGTCATACTATAGCGGTGCGTCGCTTCTTGCGCTGTCTCAGGCCCTGCCAGAGCAAAGCCACTGAGCGCAACAAACAGTGCAAGAGCAAATACACGCAACATGGCCAGACCCTCTCCAAGCGCCCAGCGTTACGGTGCATCAGCGGCAAAAGGAAGGCAGCTAGGACGCGGCCTCACCGCTCCACTGACCAGCCTCGATTTTGGAGGCGGCAATGACAGCCTGTGTGCGGCTCTCAACACCCAGCTTTTGCAGAATGGCAGAGACATGGGCTTTAACGGTGGCTTCAGAGACAGTCAGTTCGTAAGCGATCTGCTTGTTGAGCAGACCTTCCGACAGCATCATCAGAACGCGCACTTGCTGCGGCGTGAGCGATGAAAGCCGGCGCACAATGTCAGCCGTGTCACGATCAGCGGGTGTGGTGAGATCAACATCGGGCGGGGTCCATGCGCCACCATCGAGCACATTGCGGATCGCCGTGCGCATGACATCCATATCGGTTGTCTTGGGGATGAAACCCGAGGCGCCAAAATCAACGCAGCGACGCATGACCGAACGGTCTTCATTGCCCGACACGACAATCACCGGGACGCCGGGATGCTGGGCGCGCAAATACATGAGACCCGAGAAACCGCGCACGCCCGGCATCGCCAGATCGAGCAAGACAAGGTCGGCATCAGAATTTTGATCGAGCTCTTTGGTCAGTTCTTCGAGATCGCCACATTCGACAATGGCCGCACCGGGAACAGCACCAGATACCGCTTGGCGAAGCGCGCCACGCACGAGGGGATGATCATCCGCGATAATAATCCGGGTTGAAACAGTCACTCGAAGTCCCCCCGATGAATCTTGCAATAGTGTGCCTATTGGCGAACACTCTTGCATTCCTGTCAATTGCCCTATTCTTCACCCTGCCCACAGGATGCGCAACCGTGCAGACAAGATTGCCAGCAGATGAGGTTTTGCAACGCGTTGCCATAGATGGCCGCGTGGCATTCGCTGCCTGTTTTTTTTGCATGGGCATTGCTTTTCTGACCCTGCTCGACCGGCTCGGCCTGCCGGAGCCTTTTCTGGCGTGGCTGGCTCCGGCCATCGGCCTCATGGGGCTTGTTTTGATCGGCTTTGCCCTGCGCTCATCGCGCATATCAGAATACCATGCGGCTGGACGGCACGTGCCCAGCGCCTATGCCGCTCTGGCGATGACGAGCATGGCGGCTGCGCTTTTCTTGATGATGCAGAAGCTCTTAAGTCCAAGCTTGAGCGCGGGCTCTGCCGTGGGCGGGGTGGTGCTCGGTCTCCTCTGCGCGGCGGTGATTACCGGACCGCTTTTGCGGCGAACGGGTGCTTTTTCTCTGGCAGAGCTGGTCCATTATCGCTTTGCCACTGCGCCCCTGCGGCTTGGCCTGTCGCTCACGCTCGCCCTCGCCAGCGCTGCCCTGTCGGTAGAGATATTTGCCGCCGGCGATGAACTAATGCAGATCGCGACGCAGGCCAGCCCCCTCACACGCCATCTGTTGCTGGGGCTCAGCCTCTCCCTCTTGCTGCTGCCTGCGGGTCTGGCGGGCGCGGTATGGGCAGGTGTTGCGGCTTTCGGCATGTGTCTGGCGGCGATGGTGGTGCCCATCACCCTCATGGCTGCGCGTGGCGCCAGCCTGCCCCTGCCCATCATCGGCGATAGCACTGCCTTCGCGCAGGGCCTGACGCAAAGCGGCCTTCTGGATCTTCATCCACTGATGATCCTCTGCCTTGGCGCAGGCGTGATGGTGCTTGGTCCCCTCTTGATGCCCTCCATCGCAGCCACACGCACGGGGGACGCGCGCGAGGCGGGGCTCTCCTCCATCGCATGGCTGGCGCTGCTGCTGGTGCTGGCGCTCTGCGGAGCACTGATGGCGCATCTGGCCTTGCAGGGCGCAGCAGGTCTGCGCCCAACTGATCTTCCGGACTTTCTCCTCGAGGCCAGCCGTCGCGGATTTGCGAGCATCTGCGGCGCGCATCCTGCCAGCGTCGCGCAGATACGCGAGGCTTGTGCGCAATGGCCCGGCTATGACGGCATATTGCGCAGCGGCGATCTGGCTGCGACGCCGCTCTATCTTTTAACCGCGATGGGTGAGCTGCGCGGCTATGGCGCGGCCTTCACGGCTTTGTCGCGCGCAGGCCTCTTGTGTCTTGCGCTCGCACTCACAGCCTCAGCCGTACTCGCCTTTGCCACATCGCTCAGTCACGATCTCATTCATCTGTCGCGCGCGAAAAAGCCTCTCACCAGTCGCCGGCTCGCTTTGACACGGCTTGTCTTGCTGCTCAGCATCATCGCGCTCGCCGTCACACATGATCATCTCCATCTACCGCGCGGCCTTCTGTTGGGTCTTGCCCTTGCGCTCAGCACCAGCCTTGTCTTGCCGCTGATTTTGCTCACCCTCATCCCACGCGCCACACACTATGACGCCCTTATCTCATTCTGCATGGGTGGGCTCGCTGTGGCGGTGATGCTCTTTGGCGAATGGCCGAGCGTCACATTCACGCAGCTTGTGCAAAGCGGGGCAGCTGCTGGCGCACTCGCTTTTGTCATCGGCACGCTCTTGAGCTTGCGCCACAGGGCAGACCCAACGAGCACTGGCAGTAATTTTCTGTCGCAGATTTTGCATGGCAGTGATGATGCCATGCAGAATGATCGCGGCGCCTGATCAGCCGCGCAGCAAGGCTTCCAGATTTTCGATCCGGTCTGCATCACGGGCAGGCTTGTCCCAGCGAATGCGCGCAATGCGCGGAAAGCGCATGGCGACACCAGATTTATGCCTCGCCGAACGGTTCAGCCCTTCAAAGGCAATCTCCAGCACAAGGCCTTCGCCCGCATTGGCCGTGACTTCGCGCACGGGGCCAAAGCGATTGAGCGTGTGGTTGCGCACCCAGCGATCAAGTTGGGCTAGCTCTTCATCCGTGAAGCCGAAATAGGCTTTGCCCACCGGCACAAGCTCATCGCCTTGCGCGGTCGCGCGCCACACGCCGAAGGTGAAGTCTGAATAAAAAGACGAGCGCCTGCCATGACCGCGCTGCGCATACATCAGCACAGCATCGACATTGAAAGGATCGCGCTTCCATTTCCACCATGGGCCAGTCGGGCGACCGGGCACATAGATGGAATCCTTGCGCTTGAGCATCACCCCTTCAATCGCATCCGCATCAGGCCCCGCACCCGCCAAGGCCGGATCAGCGCGCGCTTGTGTCAGCTCATCCCATGTCCCAAAGGAGATGATGGGCGACAGATCAAATTGTCGCGGCTTGATGCGCGCAAACAAAGCCTCGAGCCGCGCGCGACGCTCCACAAAAGGCAGCGGACGCAGATCCTCGCCCTGATCGGCCAAAAGATCATAGGCGCGGATATGAAGCGGAAAGTCTTGGATGAGTTTGGCGCTGACAGTTTTGCGATTCAATCTTTGCTGCAACACGCTAAAGGGCTGCACACGCCCGTCGCGCACAACCAGCAACTCGCCGTCAATCGTGACATCATCGAAAGCCTGCAGCGCTTCGATCATATCGGGGAAGGAGTGCGACATATCCTCCCCCGTGCGCGAATAGAGACGCGTCACATGAGCGCCATCTCTGCCAGTCCCGCTCACAGCCTGAACGCGGATACCGTCCCATTTCCATTCGGCGGTGAAATCACCGGCCTGCAAAGTCTCGAATTGCGCGGTCTCCAAAGCATGGGCCAGCATGGGCGCGCGAAAGGGCGCAGGATCATCACTGATCGGTCGCGGCTCACGCCCCTCCACCCAAGCAAAGAGATCCAGATAAGGCGGGCGCAAACCATGCCAGACTTCTTCGACCTCTTGCGGATCAATATTGCCCAATGAGGCAAGTGTTGTTTTGGCAAGTCGCGCGGACACACCAATGCGCAAGGCACCGGTGATGAGTTTGAGCAGCGCCCATCGTCCCGTCTCATCCAATGCGTCAAGCCAGAGCGCTATTTGCTGCAGCAAACCGCTTTTGGGCGTCTCATGCAAAGTTTCGACAATGGTAGAGAGCTGCGGCGCTGTGTTGGGGCGATGCGCTAAATCGGGCGCAGGCCAAAGCAAGGCCACCGTCTCCGACAGATCGCCTACATAATCATAGCTCATGGCAAAGAGCACGGGATCGATCCGCTCAGCAATGAGGCTACGAATGAGGGCGGGCTTGGCATGGGCGAATTTGAGCGAGCCCGTCATGGCCGCCAGCGCATAGCCGCGATCAGGATCATCGGTCGTGCGAAAATAATCGACGAGCAAGCGGCGTTTATTGTTGCGCGAAGGCTCATAGGCAAGGCGATCAAGCAGCGCAGCAAAGCGGTTCATGCTGCGCCCTCACTCACAGGCTCATCCTCACCCTCATCGCCATAGCCCATCATATGCAGGGGGCGCGCGCGCAGACCCTTCTGTGTAGCCCAATGGACCAGCGCATCTTCAGCGCCATGCGTCACCCACACCTCAGTACAGCCTGACTCTTCGACTGTGGTGCATAGATCATCCCAATCGGCATGATCGGAGATGACCAAAGGCAATTGCACACCGCCTTGGCGTGCACGCGCGCGAATACGCATCCAACCCGATGCAAAAGCCACAACAGGATCGGGGAATTTGCGTGCCCAAATATCTTGTGTGGCCGAGGGCGGGCAAATGATGATCTCACCAGCCAGATTGGGGCGATCAGCGGCGGCGACTTTGCGCACATCTCCCAGATCAATTCCCTGCTCTTGATAAAAGCGGGTGATCTTCTCCATTGCGCCATGGATATAGATAGGTCTGTCCCAGCCACATTGCCGCAACAGCGCCATGACGCGTTGTGCTTTACCCAAAGAGTAAGCGCCAACAAGATGCGCACGATCAGGGAAGAGCTGACACGAGCGGATCAGCTTTTCCACTTCTTGAGCAAGAGGTGGGTGACGAAAGACCGGAAGGCCGAATGTCGCCTCCGTAATAAAGACATCGCAGGGGACAACTTCAAAAGCTGCGCAGGTGGGATCAGCCGCGCGTTTGTAATCACCCGAAATGACGAGACGGCAGCGCTGCGCTTCGATCAAGATCTGCGCCGAGCCAAGCACATGGCCAGCGGGATGAAAGCTCACACCCACATCACCCATCTTCACGCGCTCACCATAGGCAATGGCCTGCATCGCGCCCGCAAAGTCTGGCCCATAGCGCAGCGCCATAATGCCGAGCGTCTGGGCGGTGGCCAGCACCTGCCCATGACCCGCACGCGCATGGTCAGAGTGACCATGCGTGATCAACGCGCGCGGCACAGGCCGGAGCGGGTCAATATGGAAGTCGCCGGACGGGCAATAGAGACCCGCAGGCGTCAGGGTGAGGAGGTCGCTGGCAGCCATAACCCCACACATAGGGGCTCAGCTGGTTTTTCATAGCCTCAAGCTGGACTGGCGCTGCTGTTGCTGACCGAGGGTAGCCTGTTGCGCCGTGCTTGCAGCTCATCAATCGCCCGCTCCAGATCATCACGCTGGCGCTGGAGGAGATCGAGCTGGGCAATGATCTGTTCTTCAGCCAGAGGCAGATCGGGAACCTGACCCGAATCACCTTCGCGCTGAACAAGGTCGCGAATCTCGGTGAGGGTGAATCCGAGCTGCTTGCCCTTGAGAATGAGGGCGAGCCGCTGGCGGGCGCTCGCATCATAAAGCCGGGTCGACCCCTCCCGAATAGGTTGTAACAACCCACGGTCCTCATAAAAGCGCAGAGCCCGCAAGGTGAGGCCATAGAGCTTGGCCACCTCACCAATGGTCAAGACAGCGTCCGCAGGCACAAGGGCTTCTGTTTTCGTCGCTTTCTCGTCCATCTGAGGCGCCTTTCTGCCAGACCATCCGAGCTTGGGCGGGCCAGAGCACCGCACCTGCAGCCTTACAATTAGACAGGAGGAGATTAACTTATGCAACTTAAAAGTGTATCTGCGAAATAATACAATCAAACTAGATGCAGGCTGTGCCAAATCTGAGCAGCCTTAACCCAGCGTTTACCTTGTTCATCGAATGATCCGCTCATTGACGCAGCCCCAGCCCCGGCATGGGCAACGGGCCTTGAATGGATTTTTCAGACATGAGCAGAGCCATTCCCTCGCAGCGGGCCGCCACCGCAACCACTTTGGAACAGGTCGAAGAGGCCGCGTATCGCGCTGGCATGAGCCTGACCGATTGGTACGCCCGCACTCTTGAGGACCACGCAGCCGCGCAACATGTCAGCCCCCAGGATTTGAGCGAAGAGCAAAAGGCCCTCGCCATTTTCAACAAGCTGCAAGAGCAACGCCCTGCGCAGCGCCCTGCCCCGCGCAGTGTTGAGCCCGAACCAAAGCCTGTGGCCGCGCCCGCACACCGCGGTGGCCCAAGCGCGCTTGATCAATTGCTGGCGAATCTTGCCGACCGTGCCGGTGAGACTCCCAAACCTGCCGCCACCAGCCGCGAAGATTTGCGCGCGCAATTGCGTGTGCTGACGCAGAAAGTCGATACGCGCAGCGAGCCTGCACCCATCGACCGTCATGTTGAAAATGCACTGCACCGTGTCGAGGCCCTGCGCGATTTGCAGGCCAAGACAGATGAGATCCGCGACCTTGTCGTGACCGTTGCCAATCGCCCGAGTTCTGCAGGCAAGATTGAGCGTCATCTGGACAGCTTGGGCGCGCGGATTGAAACGCTCACCCATTCAGCCTCCAATGCTGCGCAGGTCAAAGAGCTTGCAGCAGGCCTTGCAGAAATTCGCACCCTTGTGACGCGCAGCACCAATCCTGCTTTGTTTGAATCGCTGGAGCGGCGGATTGAAGATCTCGCCACGCGTCTGTCGAGTGCTCTGGCGCGCAATGATTCCGCGCCACGTCTTGATGATCTCGCGCGCCGTATCGAAAATGTGAATCGCAAATTAGAGACCACCACGACCGCTTTGGGCGCTGTGGATACGAGCCAGCTGGAACGGATGATGCAAGATGTCATCGTCAAGCTGGAGCGTCCCGGCCGCACAGAGGCTATCGCCGAACAAATTGCCAGCCTTGAAGGCGAAGTACGCAAACTTGCCCATCGCATCGGCGAGAGCGCCAATCGTCCTGATGAAGTGGCTGCGATGCTGCGTCGTGACATGGCGAATTTGACGATCCGTCTCGAAGCTATGAGCGACAATACGCAGGATACTGCCGCGATCCGCCAGCTCAACAGCCGTCTGGCCACTCTCTCTGAGCGGCTCGATCTGGTGCAGCATTCGGGTCTGAGCACCCATGGGCTGGAAGAGCAGATCGCCAAACTGGCGCAGAAGATGGATGTGATTTTCGCGCAGACCCATGACAATCAAATGGTGGAGGAGTTGCGTCGCCAAATCACGCATCTCTCCCGCCGCATGGATGCCAATCCGCCTGAGAATGTCGGCCCGGCGATGGAGATGCTCGAACAGGTGCAGCGTCACCTTGAACATCTGGCGACCCATGCGACCAACAAGAAAGACAGCGAGCGCGTCAGCGGGCTCGAACAGGCTATCGGCCAGCTCTATCAACAAATTCAGGATCTACGACAGAGTGCGCTTGAGGGCGCCCGCACAATGGCAGAGCGTATTGCACATGAAGCCCTGCAGCGCTCCAACAGCCAGACCGTTCTTGAAGATATTGCAGTGGCCAATGTCACGCGCCAGCTGAGTGACTTGCGCTCGCAGCAAGAGGTCAATGATCGACGCACTGCCGAAACTCTGGTCGCGATTCAAAAGACGATGGAAACTGTCGTTGATCGCCTCGCGACTTTGGAAAGCGATGACGCCCCCGATGAGCGCCCTGCGCCCATCGCCTCATCAGATCATCGCACCATTGTTCTGGGGCCAGAAGTAGCGCGCCTCGACATTACGCCAGATGATTTGCTGACCCCCGGCAGTGGCCGTCCGCATGATATGCAACCAGCGCCCATCGTCGAAGCGCCGCCCGCATCCGTGCCGCCTCAAGCTGCAGCTGCAACACAGGCAAGCTTCATTGCTGCCGCCCGCAGAGCTGCGCGCTCGGCACAAGAGATGAAAGAGACCGAGCAGGGCCATTCCACCCGCGCGGCGCGTGATGGCGCCTTTGGCAAACTCGGCAAGGTACTGAGCGCGCGCCGTCGTCCTCTGCTTGCAGCTTTAGCTGGCCTTGTGGTCATCATGGGATCACTGCAGGCCATTCGCGCCGTGCGTCTGGGTGGCCAGGCCGACCAAAAAATCGCTCAAGCGACACCTGTCGCAACGCCTGCTCCCCTTGCGCTGAGCGCTGCTGTCCCGTCCGTGGAGGCCAAGCCTGCGACGCCAGCAGCTACCGCTGCGCGTGACACATCCATGCTCACCGGCCAGCCGATGTCGAGCCTCGCGGATATGGTGAATGCATCAGCAGTGGGTGGCGCAAAGACGACGATCGACACCACGCCCGCCCCCACACGTTTGCCTGCGGCGGCACCGCGCGCAAAATTGACAGAGGCTGCCAATGCGGGCGATGCGGCTGCGCAATATGAGATGGGCATCCGGCTTGCTGATGGACAAGGCACAACGCCTGACAGCCAAGCTGCGCTGCAATGGTTCACTAAAGCGGCCCAGCAAAATCTGGCGCCCGCAACCTATCGCGCTGCCACAATGTATGAGCGCGGACTTGGCACACAGAAAGATTTGAAGCGCGCTCGTGAGCTCTATCTCAAAGCCGCCAATGCTGGTCATGTGCGCTCCATGCATAATCTGGGCGTGCTGAGCGCTGAGACGGTGGATGGCAAGCCCGATTATGCGGCAGCTGCAAGCTGGTTCCGCAAAGCTGCCGAATACAATGTGCGCGACAGCCAGTTCAATCTCGCCATTCTCTATGCACGCGGCATGGGTGTTGAACAAAATCTCGCGCAAGCCTGGGTCTGGTTCAATGCAGCCGCTGCGCAAGGCGATGCTGATGCAGGACGCAAGCGCGATGATGTTGCTAGCCGCATGACAGCCTCACAAATCGCCAGCGCCAAAGCGCAGGCTGATGGTTTGAAGATGCGCACACCCGATGTCGCCGCCAATGATGTGGCAGTCCCTGCAGGTGGCTGGGATAGCAATGGCGAAATGGCCGTGCAGGGCAAGCCTGCCCCCACATCGCCGCGTGCGAAAGTCTCGCAGCTTTAATCTGGCACGCAGCGCGTAACCGGGACGCTATAGACCCGGTTACGCCCGAGCACGTGAAGGACGGGCGCTTGCAAGAGCCCGTCATAGGCGGCATCGAGAATATTGAGCCCGCCTGCAAGCGCGCCGAAAGCAGGCAGAATGCAGCGCTGGTCATCACTGATGAAACAACGCCGACGCACACTGCCCGCAGGCGCCGTCACCCGTGCAACGGGATGCAGATGGCCGGCCAGTTCAGCTGGCGCACCGGTTGGTTCATGGCGCAAGATCACGCCGCCCAACTCATAAAAATCGCAATAAAGACCGCCGACATCTTGCGGCGCATCTGGATCATGATTGCCCGCAACCCAGATCCATTCGCGACCCTTCTGCAATTGGTGCAGACTGGCGCGATCTTCAGGTGACAGACGGCCCGCACCCTCGCGATCATGAAATGAATCGCCCAGTGCAATGATACGTGCGGGCTGGAAGCGCAAGGCGACCTGCGCAAGCCGCGCCAAAGTCATGGCCGTATCATAGGGCGGCAAGAAGATGCCGCGCTTTGCAAAGGACGAAGCTTTTTCCAGATGCAGATCAGACACGACCAGTGTGCGTGTCCCCTCATGCCACAAAGCACCGCTGACATCGGCAATGAATATCTCTTGCGCCACAGTGATGGGCGCAGCGGGCGGCGCGCGCAATGTCGCGCCAGCCACCAGCCGGTCACGAAGAGCGGGCCTCGTCGAGGAGTGTTTGCGCAGCATCAGCTAAGATCTCATCCTGTGCTTCGCCATAGACGGGTTCGCGGCCAATTTCCAGCATGATAGGGACCGCGAGGGGCGAAATCCGGGCCAAATGCTTGTGAATGAGCCGTCCCTCGATCCGCCCGAGCATATCTGCCAAGCGACCAAGATCGAGCAGGCCCGTCATGGCATCATCACGCGCAGCACGTAGCAGAATATGATCTGGCTCGTGACGACGCAAAACGTCATAGACAAGATCGGTCGAGATGGTGACCTGACGACCACTCTTGCTCTTGCCGGGAAAGCGCCGCTCAATGAGGCCGGAAATGACCGCGCAGGAGCGGAAGGTGCGCTTCATCAAAGCCGATTCCTGCAGCCATTCTTCCAGATCATCGCCGAGCATATCTTGCGCGAAGAGCTTGCTCATCGACAATGCGCCAGAGGTGGCCGCAGCCCCGACATCCTCCAGTGACCAAATAGCGAGTGCATATTCATTGGCCACAAAGCCAAGCGGCTTGAGGCCCCAACGCTCGAGACGACGCGTCAGCAACATGCCGAGCGTTTGATGCGCCAAGCGCCCCTCGAAGGGATAGGCGACAAGATAATGACGACCACCGCGCGCAAAAGTCTCGATGAGCAATTTGCTCGCCGGCGGCAGGATGGATTTTTGCTGCTGCAGCTTCAGCCATTCGACAACTTGCGGTGGCAGCGCCTTCCATAATTTGGGCGAGGCCAGCAAGCGGCGCACACGCGCCGCCAAATAGGTCGAGAGCGGAAATTTGCCGCCCGCATAAGAGGGCACTTTGGGCGCATCAGACTGAGCCCGCGCCACATGCGCCTCATTCTCGACAATGCCGACCAAAGAGAGAATTTCGCCACCAAACAAAAATGTGTCGCCGGGGGCGAGCATCTCCAGAAAATATTCTTCGATCTGCCCCAGAACGCGCCCGCCGCGCGTGAGGGCCCCTGTGTAAGCGGCGGTGGATGCACCAGCAATCTTGGCGGGCGCATAGAGCGTACCGCGCGGGCGGCCTGCACCAGCAAGTGCTGCCTTGCCGCCACCGCGCACCAAACGCACTTTCAACATGTCAGATTCGACAATCGTACCGACATTCATGCGCCAGCTTTGCACCACTTTGCCATTGGCGACGCGCCAACGCCCATCGGGCATGAGTCTGATCTTCGCGAAGCGGTCATAGCTCTTGAGCGCATAGCCGCCATTGGCAACAAACATCAACGCCGCATCGAATGTCTCACGCGTCAGCCCCGCATAAGGCGCAGCGTTGCAAATTTGCGCATAAAGATCATCCGCCAGAAAAGGCCCCGCGCAAGCCATGCCCAGAATATGCTGACACAAAACATCCAGCGCGCCACCATGAACAGCGGGCGTATCTTGCGCGCCCTCTGCCACAGCCTCAATGGCCGCATGGCATTCGAGCACTTCAAAACGATTGGAGGGAACGAGGCAGGCGCGTGAAGGCTCATCCAAACGGTGATTGGAACGACCAATACGTTGCAGCAAACGGCTCGAGCCTTTGGGCGCACCCACCGTGATGACAAGATCGACATCGCCCCAGTCGATACCCAAATCCAATGTCGAGGTGCACACCACCGCTTTGAGTTTGCTTGCGGCCATCGCCTCTTCCACGCGGCGGCGCTGGCTGGCATCAAGCGAGCCATGATGAAGCGCGATGGGCAGCCCATCTTCATTCACATGCCAGAGCTGCTGAAACACAGCTTCGGCCTGCGCGCGCGTATTGACAAAGACCAACGCCATTTTGGCGCTTTTGATCATGTCGTAAACTTCGCCGATCGCATAGGCCGCGCCATGGCCAGACCATGGCAAACGCTCGCGCGTATCCAGCATGGTCACTTGTGGCAAAGCGCCTGCAGGAGCTGTCACCAGAGCTGCGGGCTGGGCTCGTGTGCCGAGCCATTCGCGTAACGCATCTGGGGCACGCACGGTGGCTGAGAGGCCGATCGCGGTGAGGCCCGGTGCGATATGGCGCAGATGCGCATAATCAAGCGCGAGCAAATCGCCGCGCTTGCTGGCGACAATGGCATGCAGCTCATCAAAGATGATGCGCTTGAGCGAACCAAAAAGCGCCTGCGCATCCGCACTGCCCAACAGCAAAGAGAGTTGCTCGGGTGTGGTGAGCAGAATGTCGGGCGGATCACGGCGCTGACGCTGGCGCTTGGCTGTAGATGTGTCGCCCGTGCGCGTTTCAATGCGCACGGATAGAGACATTTCTGCGGCAGGCACATCAAGATTGCGCGCGACATCGACCGCCAGCGCTTTGAGCGGCGAAATATAGAGCGTGTGTAGCCCTTGCGATTTGCCCTTGCGCTGGGAAATCTCAACAAGGCTCGGCAAAAAGCCAGCCAGCGTTTTGCCAGCACCCGTGGGTGCGATCAGCAAAGCGCTCTGACTCTTTTGGGCAAGATCGAGCAGGGCAAGCTGATGGGCGCGCGGCGACCAGCCACGCGCTGCAAACCAGTTTTGAAACTGCGCGGGCAAAGCACTCTGGGCCGCTGCGCCGCGCTTGGCTGGCTTTGTCATTCGGCCGCACGCTGTACACGCCACTGCGTCAGCAAAGCGCGCAAGGCGGCAGGTTTGACAGGCTTGTTCAGCACGATGACGCCTTGGGCTGTTGCCGCTTCGCGAATCTCAAGCGTACGGTCGGCCGTAATCAGAATGGCGTGAATGTCGAGGCCTGCATCACTGCGCAGAGCCGCAATGGCGGCAAGTCCATCGCTGCCCTCATCAAGATGATAATCAGCAATGATGACATCGGGGCCTATTTGCGCTTCGGCCACTTTGTTACGCGCCTCAGCCAGATCACCCGCGCATAGAACATTGCAGCCCCAGCCGGACAGCAAATGATCCATGCCGATCAGAATGCGCGGCTCGTTGTCGATGGCCAGAACACAAAGACCCGCGAGCGGCATTTGAGAGACGGGCACTGGCTGTGTCATGTGTTGAACGGGCGCGACATTCGCAGTCACTGGTACACGCACGCTGAAGAGCGAACCCTGGCCAACCGCAGAGACAAGCCTGATGCGATGGTCGAGCACGCGACTGATACGCTCCACAATCGACAGGCCGAGGCCAAGACCGGGCGCTGTGCGCGCTGCTGGTGCGAGGCGTTCAAATTCGCGGAAGACCTCCTGCTGCTTGGCTTGCGGAATACCAAGCCCCGTATCGAGCACTTGCACTTCAAGCGCACCAGAGCGGCGACGGCAACCCACCAAGACACGGCCCTTGGGCGTATATTTGATCGCATTGGAAGTAAGATTTTGCAGCAGGCGGCGCAGCAGACGCCGATCAGAGCGCACGGTGAGACTGCAAGGAACAAAGTCGATCTTCAAACCCTTCTCAGCCGCCATCGGTCCCAATTCAATGCGCAATTGTTGCAGCACATCATCAATGCGGAAGTCGCTATATTCAGCCTTCATCGCACCCGCATCGAGACGCGAAATATCAAGCAAGGCGGTGAGAATTTCTTCCACAGCCTCCAAGGAGGCATCCAGATTATGAGCTAGATCAGAATTCTGCTCGCCCTTTTGGGGATGCAGCCGCTCGACCAAAGTCGTTGTGTACAGACGCGCGGCATTCAATGGTTGCAGCAGGTCATGACTGGCGGCAGCCAGAAAGCGCGTCTTGGAGATATTGGCGTCTTCGGCCTCGCCCTTGGCGCGCTCCAATTCCGCATTCAAACGCACCAATTCTTCGGTACGCTCGCGCACGCGCTGTTCCAAAGTTTCATTGGTGGCAGCAAGAGCATCTTCGGCCTCCACTGCTTCGGTCACATCTGTATAGGTTGTCACCAAGCCACCATCGGGCATGAGAGCTGAGCGGATCTCGATGACATTATCGCGCGGATAAAGGCGAAGACGCACAGGCTCGCTATCGTGAAAGAGCGAGTCGGTGCGCGTCGACACATGCGCATCCTCAGACCCTGGCCCATAGATGCCGCGCTGGGCATTGAAACGTAGCAAATCTTCCAAAGTCATGCCGACCAAAACACGTTCAGCCGGCAAATCGAAAAGCTCACGGAATTCGCGGTTCCAGCAAATGAGCCGCAGATTTTTATCAAAGACCGTGATGCCCTGACGCGCAAAATCGAGCGCATATTGCAAGAGGTCTCGATTATATTGCAGCGCTGCGGAAGCATCATCAATGAGGCGCAGCGCTGCTTGTCTCGACACTGTTCGTCGGCTGAGCAAGAGCGACAGAACAAGACGCGACGAGGCCGCACCAATCGCCGAGGCGAGTTGCTGCTCGGCAAAGCGGAAGAGATGAACATCAGCCTCCGCCGTGACAGGCGGCTTGTCACCGCGCGTGAGATGGAAGGCCTCGAAGGCGCGTTTGGCGGGCTCATTGCCAAGATAGCGCGCGATCGTTGCCTCAAGCTCGCCCACTGTCACGCTGGAGCGCCACAGGCGAAAGGTCTCGCCGCTCACGCCTGCGCCCTGACCCACGAAGACTTCAGCTTGCAGGCTTTCAATGGATGTTGTGGCGCGCGTGAAACTGAACGCCACCAAAGCCAGAACATTGGCCGAGATGCTCAGCAAGACACCATGCACAAGAACCGGCAGTTGCAAGCCAAACATAGCCGAAGGTCGCAACCATGTGATGCCGAAGGGGCCAGAGTCCACTACCGATCCAATGAGGCTTGAGGCAGAGGCGAGCGAGGGCAGCAAAAGCGTATAGGCCCAAACCAGAATACCGGCGATGAGACCCGCCTTGGCACCGCGCGCATTGCCGCGCCCCCAGAACAGGCCCAGCAAAAAGGCGGGCGCAATCTGCGCAATGGCCGCGAAAGATAACAGGCCAATGCTCGACAAAGCAGCATCCGAACTGCTGCGGAAATAAACATAGCCCAGCGCCAACATGAGCACGATGGCCGCGCGACGAATGAACAGAACGATGGAGCCTGTGTCGCGCTTTTGCATGAGCTTTTGCGCAGGCCCGCGCAGCAGCAAAGGCATCGCCAAATCATTCGACACCATGATGGAGAGCGCCACGCAATCCACAATCACCATGGCTGTTGCTGCCGACAGGCCGCCCAGCATCGCAATCAGCGCCATGATGGGCGCATTGTCATCGAGCGGCAAAGCCAGCACCGTCATGTCACGGTCGATTTCGCCATCAAGAAAAATCAGCTTGCCCGCCATAGCCAAAGGCATGACGAAAATATTGATGGCGACGAGATAGAGCGGAAACATCCATGCGGCTGTGCGCACATCGCGCTCTTGTCTATTCTCGACCACTGTCACATGGAACTGGCGCGGCAGCAGCAAGATACAACAGGCCGCGAGCAAAGCATTGGTGATCCAGCCGGCGGGCTCAGGCTTGGTCTCAAAGACACGCAGCGCTTGCTCATTGGCCATGACTTGATGGGCCAGATCGCCAATGCCGCCAAACATGAACCAGGTGACATAGCCACCCACCAGAACAAAGGCGATGAGCTTGACGATGCTCTCGGCTGAGACAGCGAGCATCAAACCATCATTATGTTCGGTCGCATCAACCTTGCGCGTCCCAAAGGCCATAGCAAACCCAGCGAGCACAATGGCAACGCCAATCGCGACATTATTGGCTGAGGCTGCATTGACGGTGGAGCGTCCTGTCTCGAGCGAATCCAAAATCGTGGCGATAGAATGCGAGATCGCTTTGAGCTGCAGCGCGATATAGGGCACAGCGCCGATCATCGCGATGATGGCGACCAAGGCTGCCACTTGCTCAGACTTGCCATAGCGCGCAGCAACAAAGTCAGCGATGGAGGTGATGTTCTGCGCTTTGGCCAAACGCACGATACGCAGAATGAAAGGATAGCCCAGAGCGAAAACGAGAATGGGGCCGATATAGATCGGCAGGAAGTCAAAGCCATTGGAAGAGGCCAGACCCACCGAGCCGAAGAAGGTCCAGGAGGTGCAATAGACACCCAGCGCCATGGAATAGATGAGCGGGCGCGCGGCACCAGACAGCAGACTGCGGCCCCGATTCTCGCCGAAATGCGCGACGGCGAAAAGGGCGCTGAGATAGATGAGCGCTGTCAGCAGGGCGACCCAGCCTGGGACCATGAAACTTCGTCTCCTTTGCTTCAGACTAGCATCAAATGGCGGGCCACGGCATAGGCAGAAAGCTCAAGACACAAGAGAGGCTTGCGCGCATCCGTCGCGCTTGCTGGCGCTGGCCCTGCATGGTTTAAGGCGGCTCCTCTTGCCAACGAAAGCCTGCTGCTTCGCCAGCTTGCCCTCATGACAACCGTCACCAAAAGCAAAGTCTTCCTCGTCGAACAGCCCCTGCACAAGCAGCTTGCCACCATCGGGGTCGGCGCGCTGGGTGGCTTGCTGTTTTATTGGCTGGGTATTCCGGCCGGCGCCATGTCGGGCTCGATTGCCGCCACAGCTTTGGTCAGCTCGCTCTTTCCGCTCTCCATCGCACCTCTGGGCAAGAAATTGCGCCTTGTGGCCATGCTGACCTCGGGCGTGTCGATTGGCGCGGCGGTGACGCCGCAAACCATGCAGAATGTGGCGACCTATCCGGCCAGTGTCACGGCGATGATGATTTGCGTCGTCATCATGACGGCGCTGTCCATGTTCATCTGCATGCGCTTTGCCAAATGGGATCGCGCCACCGCTTTGCTCGCCTCAGTGCCGGGCGCGCTCGCCTATATTCTGAGCGTCATCTCCACCACCAGTGCCAATACGCCGCGCGTTGTCTCGGTGCAGATGATCCGCGTGCTCTTCTTGATGGCAATTGTGCCGGTGCTGGTGGCAGAATCGGGCATGCATATTTCCAATGCGCAGATCCGCCCCGACGATAGCTGGAGCTTCTTTCTCATCGAATGCGGCATCAGCATTGTCGCTGGTTTTCTGCTCGGCAAATTGCGGATCGCGGGCGCGATGTTGCTGGCGGCCATGACCGTCTCGGC
This sequence comes from Beijerinckiaceae bacterium, assembly GCA_947454485.1. GTDB lineage: Bacteria > Pseudomonadota > Alphaproteobacteria > Rhizobiales > Beijerinckiaceae > Terripilifer. The sequence goes on along the minus strand of CANGJJ010000001.1, from coordinate 337,550 downwards.
CATCGCACATGGCTTTGACCTTGCGCATGGCCGCACACCCATGGCTGCGCTCATCGCGGGCCAGATCCTGATCGGTGCATGGTCGGGATCGCGCTTTGCGGGTTTTGATTGGGCGCTATTCTTTCGCCAATCCCCCGCCATGGTCGGCTCCATCAGCGCGACAGTTGTTGTGGCCGCGGGCTTTGCGGGGCTTGTATCTTGGGGATTGGGCCTGCCCTTTGGCGCGACCTTTTTGGCCTTTTCACCGGGCGGGTTCGAAGCCATGGCAGTGCTGGCTTTGGCGCTGGGATTTGATCCGTTCTATGTCGCCGCGCATCATCTGGCGCGGTTCTTCCTGCTGACCTTCGGCATGCCGCTCATTCTGCGGCTGGTGCTGACGAAGAAGGGATGAGCGTCACTCAGCCGCGCGCTTCAATTCAGGATAGGTGCATTGTGCCACAGCTGCGGGCTCATCGCGGCGCAGCGGAATGATGGAGGCCTGCGTGAAGGGCAGACCCAAAGTCGTCCACACATCCACCACCGCTTCGACAAGCTCAGCCACATGGGCCTGTGTGTGGCGCGGGGTCGGCGTGATGCGCAAACGCTCCGTACCAATGGCAACTGTGGGATAGTTGATCGGCTGGATATAGATGCCGTGGCGCTCGAGCAAAAGATCGCTCGCCTGTTTGCACTTCTCCGCATCGCCCACCATCAGCGGCACGATGTGAGAGGGGTTGTCCATCACCGGCAGGCCAGCTGCGCTCAAAGCGTGCTTGGTCATGCGCGCCATCTTTTGATGCTGGTCGCGCTCGCCCTGCGACGTCTTGAGATGACGCACGGCTGCAGCGGCACCTGCTGCCACGCTCGGCGGCAGAGCGGTCGTGAAGATGAATGAGGGCGCATAGCTGCGCACAGCATCCACAATCGAAGCACTGGCGGCAATATAGCCACCCATATTGCCAAAACCCTTGGCCAGAGTGCCCTCGATGACGTCGATACGATCCATCACGCCATCGCGCTCGCAAATGCCAGCGCCGCGCGCACCATACATGCCCACCGCATGGACCTCGTCGATATAGGTCATGGCATTGTATTTTGCAGCGAGATCGGCAATCGCCGCGACGGGGGCAATATCGCCATCCATCGAATAGAGGCTCTCGAAGACGATCAGCTTGGCGCGCTCTTGGCCCGCCTGCTGCAGCAGCTCTTCCAGATGCGCGACATCATTGTGGCGCCACACCTGCTTTTCGCAGCCCGAACGACGCACACCCTCGATCATGGAATTGTGGTTCAGCTCATCCGACAGAATGAGGCAATCGGGCAGAAGACTCGCAATGGTCGAAATGCCAGCGAGATTGGAAATCCAACCCGAGGTGAAAACGAGCGAGGCCTCTTTGCCATGCAGATCGGCAAGCTCATGCTCAAGATCAACGATGGGGTGATGGGTGCCCGAAATATTGCGCGTGCCGCCCGCCCCCGCGCCATGGCGCTGGGTGGCCTTTGTCACAGCCTTCACGACATCGGGATGGCCGCCCATGGCGAGATAATCATTCGAACACCAAATCACGACTTCACGCGGCGTCTTGTCCTGACCTTCAGGACGCCACATCGCATAGGGGAATCGGGCCGCATCGCGCTCAAGGTCAGCAAAGACCCGGTAGCGACGCTCCATCTTCAGCCGTTCAACCGACTGATGGAAAATGGCCTCGTAATCCATACTCTCGATCCTCATTCACCCGCAGGTGATGCACACGCAGCCCAACGACCACAGGAGCGACCCTAAACCACCCCGTAGCCAACAGGGAAGCGACCTATAGTCTCATCCTGAAGTCCCGCCCGGCGGCAGTCTTTGCGCTGGATCACATATCCCAAGAAATCCGTTTTCGGAATGGCAATGGTGGTCCTGACCGGCAAATTACGCAAATCCGTGCCCGCCAGACCGCCCCTGTGGCGCCCCTGCGACATTAAGGCCCCCCTGAGCGGGCCAGCCCCCGGCCCCGCTCAGCCAGAGCAAGGCGCTATGAAACCAAAAATCACCTTGGCCGTTGGAAGTGAGCACTCGCGCCCTGCGGCATCGGGCGCGTCAATATGGCCGGGGACCTCGCCCGATAAGGGAGCGGCCGGCCAAGGATGAGGGGACCGGCATGAGTGGACTGCTCGAAACTTTTCTCACCCGTCTCATCCGATATGGGTCGCTCAAGGTCACACCCGCCTCAGGGGCACCCTTTGAGGTGGGCGATGGCAGTGGGCCGGACCTGGGTCTGCGCTTCATGTCCAAAAGTGCCGAGCGACGCTTTTTGCAAGATCCCGAGCTGACCTTTGGTGAGCTTTATATGGACCATGAGATCGAAGTCACGCGCGGCACGCTGCTCGATATTTTGGAGCTGGGCCTGCGCAATATTGTAACCCTTGATGGCCCGCGCTGGATGCGGATTTTGAACCGCGCCCGCCAGACCTTCAAACGGCTGCAGCAAGACAACACGCTTGCGCGCGCAAGGCGCAATGTCGCCCATCACTATGACATTGATGCGCGGGTCTATGATCTCTTTCTCGATCCCGACCGGCAATATTCCTGCGCCTATTTTGAGCGGGATGATGCGACACTCGAGGGCGCGCAACTCTCCAAAAAGCGCCATTTGGCGGCAAAATTATTGATCGAGCCTGACCAGCGCATTCTTGACATTGGATGCGGCTGGAGCGGCCTGTCGCTTTATCTCGCCTCGATCTGCAGCGCGCAAGTGACCGGCGTCACTTTGTCAAAAGAGCAACTCAGCCTTGGTCAATCGCGCGTCCATGCGCAAGGCCTCAGCAACCGCATTGACCTTCGCTTGCAAGATTATCGCGATGTGCGTGAGACCTATCAGCGCATCGTGTCAGTGGGCATGTTCGAACATGTGGGTATTGGCTATTACGATGCTTATTTTCAAAAGATCGCTGATCTTTTGAGCGATGATGGCGTGGCACTCATTCACACGATTGGGCGCAGCGGCAAGCCAGATGCCACCAATCCGTGGATTGATAAATATATCTTCCCCGGCGGCTATATTCCGGCCATGTCAGAAGTGCTGCCCGCCATCGAACGGGCGGGATTGATGGTCACAGATGTTGAAGTGCTGCAGCTTCATTATGCGCTGACCTTGCGCCAGTGGCGTGAGCGCTTTCTGCAAAATCGCGACAAGGCCAAGGCGCTTTATGATGAACGCTTCTGCCGCATGTGGGAATTTTATCTGACAAGTTCTGAGGCCTGTTTCAGGCTCGGGCAGAATGTCAATTTTCAATTCCAGCTCACCAAACGTGTCGGCATTGTACCGATGACGCGCGACTATATTGCTGAACGTGAAGAGCGGCTGCGCCAGATCGAGCAACAGCAAATGGCCTATTCACTGGCCGGAGAATGAAAGAGGGCTGGCGCATCGGCCAGCCCTCATCCCATCAATATTGGCGCATGCCGGTGATGACATTCAGCGTCACATGCTGGCCGTCTTCCACGCGCTGCAGCGCGCGCTCGATCGCACCCGTGAGCTTGGCGGGATCTTCCACGCGCTCGCCATAACCACCGCAGGTCTCGGCCATCTTTTCAAAGTCGGGCGAGGGTGCCAGATCAACAACCGGCAGGCTGTTCTGCTTGGCCGCATCCCCATCTGGATACATCGCCATGGTGGCGCGGCGCACCGCGAACCATTGCGAATTGTTGAACACCATGGTGAGGGTCGGCAGCTTCTCGGCGCGGGCGACGAAATTGGCCGCCAGCGGCACGCTGAACATGTAAGAGCCATCACCCAAAGTGCAGATGACCTGACGATCGGGCGCTGCGAGCTTGGCGCCCAAAGCCTGACCCAGACCCATGCCCAATGCGCCCGAAGTGGTGGTGATGAGACTGTCGGGGCGCGGCGCATCGAGGAAGAAATAGGGCACGCCCAATTCTTCCACGACGATGGCATCCTTGTTCTTCACCTGATTGAGCGCATGAGCGACATAGACTGGGCTGATCGGCGTCATGGTGCTCATCTTTTCGATGAGATCTTTGCGCATACCATCGATCTGCGCGCGCAGCTCCAAAACCTTGGCGCGACGTGCATCCATAGCCGCTGCCTTTTCGCGCATCTTGCTCTTGAGCATCTGATGCAGCATGGCGATGGCTTCATTGGGCGCACCGGAGATTGCCAGATCCATACGGAAGCCGCGCAGCGGATAGGTATGGAACATCGGATCATGAGCGATGTGCACGATCTTCACATCAGCGCGCGGCTCGACATTGCGCGGCAACCAGGGCACCGGACATTCAAGCACGATGATGAGATCGGCCATGTCGAGAATGGGCTTGGTGAGCGCGCCCAGATTCATCGGATTGGCCGAGGCAATATTGGGCTGCGGGCCAGAGACGACAGGCAGCGCATAGTCGAGCGCCAAAGCACCCAGACCATCGAAGGCCCCCGCCGACATGCCCGAACGACCGGTGATGATGAGCGGCATTTTTGCCGCTGCGATCATATCGGCAGCCTGTTCCAATGTTTCCAGCGAGGGGGCAGCAGGGGTTGAGCCTGTGGGCTTGCGCGTGATCGGCGCGCTGGCGATGACGGGATCGCCCAGCGTTTCGCGCGGCAGCGAGAGATAGACGGGGCCGCGCGGTTCGCTCATCGCCACATCAAGGGCGCGCGAGACGAGCGTCTCCACGGCCTGACCGTGGCGCAGCTCATAATCCCATTTCACATTTTCGCGCACGATGGAGCCTTGGTCGAATTGCTCCTGTGCCCAATGGATCGAAATATCGCGCGAACCGGCATGGCCAGATTCGGTGAGCGGTGTGCGCCCAGCGGCGAGCAGAACTGGCACATTGTCGCGCGCAGCATTCATCAGACCGCAAATCGTATTGGCGGTGCCGACATTCACATGAACCATCACGCAAGAGGCTTCGCCGGAGACTTTCGAATAGCCCTGCGCCATCGCCATGGCGACATTCTCATGCGGCACGGTGAGGAATTGCGGGGCGGGCTCACCGCGCGCCTGCATCTGCACAAGGCCTTCGATGATGGGGGCGAAATCGGTGCCGCCATTGGCGAACACATATTTGATGCCGCACTGATGCAGCGCGGACAGATAGGCTTCGCCGACGGTGGCGGGCTTCTTGGCAGTCATTGGATCTCACTCCCTGCGCGGCTGACGCCGCATCTTGTCGGCGCGGACCATATCGACAGACACTGGCGATGGCGACCCCTGCCCAAAAAAATCAAAAGCCGATCACAGCGGCCCCGCCGGTCAGTCCTGCGCCTGCTGCGCATATGAGCAAACGGTCGCCGCGCTGGAAGGGGCGCTGGCGATGGGCGAGCGACAAAGTGAGCGGAATGGTCGCCGCTGAGGAGTTGCCATAATCGGCGATGCTGGAGAGGACGCGCTCCTGCGGAATGCCCAATTGATGGGCGACCATGGAGATCATCCGCCCATTGGCCTGATGCGGGCAGAAATGGGTGATGTCGGCAGCGCTCAGCCCCGCCTTGTCCAAGGCCCGGCGCGCACTGGCGCTCATCATCGTCACCGCCTGATGGAACAGGGCCTGACCATCGGCGATCCGCATCAGGGTCTCGCGCGGGTCCTGAACCTGCGCAAAAGGCTTGGCGCTGCCGCCCGCCTCGATATGGACGAGGTGATAGCCCGCACCATCGCTGGTCAGATCGACCCCCAAAAGCCCGGCGCCGGGCTCATCGGAGGGGGTGAGCAGCACGGCCCCGGCGGCATCGGCAAACAGGACGGCACTGGCCCTGTCGTCCGGGTCGAGGCGGCGAGAGAGGATATTGGCGGCCACGACGAGGGCGGGGCGACCCTGGGTGCGCACAAAGCCATCGGCCAGAACGAGCGCATAGACGAAGCCCCCGCAGGCACCCGCCAGATCCACAGCCCCGCAAGAGGCCATGCCCAGCCGATGGCTTAAGAGCGGCGCTGAGGGGGGTAGAAGATTGTCCGGTGTGGAGGTAGCCAAAATCAAAAGACCCGCCTCACGGGCCACTGGAGCCCCGGCAATGAGGTCTTTGGCAGCGGCCCCGGCCAAATCGCACAAAGCCTCGCCCGGCGCGGCCATGCGGCGGCTGGTAATGCCGGTGCGCCGCTCGATCCAGCCCGACTCCAGAGCCAGCCGGGCCTCGATCTGCGCATTGGGGACGGCGCGGGCTGGGGCATAGTGCCCAAAGCCGGCCAGCTGGCTGAACCTCAATAGATGCCCTTCAGGAAATCGCCGGTCTTCTTCACGATCTCCGGCGGCGTCGCATAGGCCTCTAGCACAATCTTCTGGATCTGGTCGCCTGCCACGGGATTGATTTCGAGCACCGCCTTCTGCGCCTCCGCCTTCAAAGCCGGATCATTGAAGGCCTCGATAAAGGCCTTGCGCAAAGCTGCCACCCGCTCGGGCGGCACTTGCGGGGGCGCGACAAAGGGGCGGCCCATCACATTGCGGGCAAAGACGAGGCTGAGGATTTTGCGCTCCTCATCATTGCGCGCCAGATCCAGCACCAAAGGCACATGGGGCAAATCGGGATGTTTGCCCAAGGAGAGCTGCAACAGCACATTGATTTTTTTGTCACGCAGCCAAGCGCCATTGGTGGCCGACAGGGTCGACCATGACCAACCACAGCGCCCCTCCACTTCGCCGCGCTCCATCGCCATGTTGATTTCGTTGCCGCCAGGATAGCCCGCGATCAATCTCATCTTGCCGCCGAACACACCGTTCAGCACATGAACAAATTGATCCGTATCGGCCGCCCCGCCAGAACCGCCCATCGCCACAGGCAGGCGCAACAAATCTTGCACGCTTTTGGCAGAGGAGGTCTCCCAAGTCGCGCAAACGCTCACCTCATCATTGGCGCTGCCAATCCAGTTGAATTTCGACGCATCAAATTGCGCGCCCGGAGAGCCAAACAAAGGATCGAATGCCGCCCCGCGCGAGACCGCACCAATCGCCGTGCCATCTTTGGGCGCGACATTGAACAGCCAATTGGCAAGGCGCAGCGAGCCCGCCCCGTCCATATTGCGCGCCACCACTGTGGGATTGCCGGGAATATGTTTGCCCAAATGGCGCGCCAACAAACGCGCATAGACATCATAACCACCGCCCACGCTGTAACCGATGAGAAGATCCACCGTTTTGCCCCGGTAGAACTCTTCCACCGCCGGCTGGGCGCGCAGCGCCACAGGTTGCAGGCCAAGACAGATCAGGATCGCCATGATCCAAAAACGAAAGCGCATAGATCCCCCTCAGGCCGGGCGTTGATCGAGGAATGCGCGTGCGCTCTCGCCCCGGTCCAGTTTCAAATGCGGCAGGATCTCCTGCGCAAAAATCTCAAGCCCTTCGCGGAAGGGCCAGAACTGCAGCATGAACAAGCTGACGCCCAGTTCTTCATAGCGCCGCATGCGCTCCAAAATGGTTTTGGGCGACCCAATGAGATTGGCCCCCAAACCACCCGAGGCCGACCCAATGGAAGGATCAACCTTGAGTTGATCCACATAGCCTTGCGCGATGGCCTGCGCCTCTTCATCGGTGCGCCCGATCAACATGCAGGCATTGATGCCGTAGGACATCTTTCGCCCGCGCGCTTTGGTCTCCCGTTCCATCACGGTGACTTCGCGGGCGATGCGCTGCAGGCTCTCGTCATACAGATTGTAGTCTTTGTTGTAGTTCACGAACCATGTGTCGCATTCCTGCGCGATCACATGCATGCCTTCTTCGACGCGGCTCGCCGCAAAGATCGGGGGATGGGGCGCGCGTACGGATTTGGTCGGCACTGTGCCATGCTCGACCTCATAAAAATGGCCGTGGAAGTTGAAATCACCCTGCGTCCACATGCCCCGCAAAACCTGGATGAACTCCTGCATGCGGGTATAACGGGCTTCAGACTGTTCGAGCCATTTGCCGAAGACCGCGAATTCCTGCGGGCGGCCACCATTGACGATATTGACGCAAAAGCGCCCGCCACTGATGCGGTCGATCGAGGCGCCCATTTTGGCAGCAATCCGCGGATCCATAATGCCCGGATGCACCGCCGCCATGATCTCGATGCGGCGTGTTTGCGCGGCCAAGGCTGAGGCAAAGATCCACGAATCAAGATCGGGCCCCAAAAAGCGCTGCGCGATGAGGGTGATGGAAAATCCTAGCTCTTCGGCGCGCTGCAAGGTCTCCAACGCATAGAGATAATTGCCATCCACCCCGCCGCCCGGCTGGGTCAGAGCGTCAAGAAATGGCTTGGATTTGACATCCGGCCGCATGGATAGCGGCGCAGGTGTCCAGATGCCCAATTGCATGGTGCGTTTCTCCCTGAGGGGAGCTTAGGGCGCGGCGCGGGCCTTGCCAATATTGCAACCGCACAAAATGCCACCACCAAATGACTGGACGCGCCCGTCGGCTCTGGCAATATAGCGCCCAAGGGGTATGTGACCCTTCCAAGAGAAGAATCAGAGGAGGATGGCTCGTGGCCAAAATCGCACTCAATGTCGACGGCAAGTCGCACACAATCAATGCCGATCCAGATATGCCGCTGCTCTATGCCCTGCGCGATGATCTGGGTCTCGACAATCCGAAATTTGGGTGCGGCCTCGCGCAATGCGGCGCCTGCACGGTCATCATCGATGGACAGGCCGTGCGCTCTTGCGTCACCCCCGTCGACTCCGTTGGCAAGGGCAAGGTCACAACACTGGCTGGCATTCAGAAGAATGGCGTGCCGCATAAAGTGCAGGCAGCCTTCATCGCCGAGCAAGTGCCGCAATGCGGCTATTGCATGAATGGCTGGGTGATGACGACCGTCGCCCTGTTGGAGAAGACCCCCAAGCCGACCGACAAGCAGATCGAGGATGCACTGACCGGCCTCAAATGCCGCTGCGCAACCCATGTGTCCATCATGCGCGCCGTCAAGCGCGCGGCGCAAGCGTGAGGGAGATGGTCATGAACCAGCAGATCAATCGTCGCAACTTCCTCTCCGCCACTGGCGCCCTCACCGTCAGCGTGATGATGCCGGGTATTGCAGCTGCCGCTCCGACCGCCGGGCTTGCAAAGCGCCCGCCGCTCGATCCCAAGAAGCTCGCCTCCTACATCACCATCAATGCCAATGGCACAGCGACCGCCTATTTCGGCAAGATGGATATGGGCCAAGGCACCGATATGGGCGTTGCCCAGATGGTGGCTGAAGAGCTCGATTTGCCCGTCTCGCGTGTCTTCGTCGAAATGGGTGACAGCGCCTCCAGCGTCAATCAGGGCGGCGCCTCTGGCTCGACCGGCGTCTCGCATGGTGGTGCGACTTTGCGCAATGCTGCTGCCGAAGCGCGTCGTCAGCTCGTCAATATGGCCGCCCAGCGCCTCAATGTGGCCGCTGATGATCTCACCGTCACAGATGGTGTGATCTCGTCCAAAACCACACCCACCAAGAAGGTCACTTATGGTGAGCTGATTGGCGGGCGCTGGTTTGACTCAGAGGTCGAGTGGAACGGCAAAATCGGCAATGACCTTGCCGTGAAGTCGCCCGCGAAACTGAAAGATCCGAAAGACTACAAAGTCTATGGCACTTCGCCGCCGCGCCGCGATGTGGCCCCGAAGATTTTGGGCACCGGCAAATTCGTCACCGACATTCGCCTTCCGGGCATGTTGCATGCGCGTATGGTGATGCCGCCGGTCGCAGGTGCTGAACCTGTGAGCGTGGATGAATCCTCGATCAAGTCCATCCCCGGCGTGAAGGTCATCTGGCAGAAAGCATTCTTGGGCGTTGTCGCGCCCAAAGAATGGGATGCTGTGAAAGCTTCGCGCATGTTGAAGGTGACATGGTCGGAGACCAAAGCGCCCTTCGTTGAGCAGAAGAATCTCTATGACCATATTCGCGGTGCCAAGAGCATCAAGAGCGGTGGCGAAGGCCCCTTCATGAAGGAGCCTGCGAAGGTCGACGAGGCTTTCAAATCTGCCGAGCGGGTGATCGAGGCCACTTACGAATGGCCCTTCCAGTCACATGCCAGCATGGGCCCTGCCTGCGCGGTCGTGGACTACAAGCCAAATGGCATCACCACTTTGTGGACCGGCTCGCAGAAGCCGCATTTCGCAGGTGATGGTGTGGCCGCTTTGCTGGATCTCAAGCCCGAGCAAGTGCGTGGCATCTGGGTGCCAGGCCCCGGTAGCTATGGCCGCAATGATGCAGGTGACGCAGCAGCCGCTGCCGCCATCTTCTCCAAGGCGGTGGGCAAGCCGGTGCGCTTCCAGGCGATGCGCAATGAAGCCACGGGCTGGGGACCAAAGTCACCCGCTTCTGTGCACACAGTGCGCGCGGGTCTCGACAAGGATGGCAAGGTCGTGGCGTGGCATTTCCACTCCAAGGCCTTCGACCGCCTCAATGTCAGCTCGAATGAGAGCGATCCGAGCGACACGCTGCATGGTCAGATGATTGGCGTGAAGCCCAAAGCGCAGCTCACTTATGGTTCACCCTCGAACTCCTACAAATTCGATGTGCGCCATCTGAGCTGGGATGTTGTGCCGCCGATGCTTGAATCAGCCTCGCCGCTGCGCTCCTCGCATCTGCGCGATCCGCTGGGGCCGGAGATTCACTTTGCTCACGAAAGCTTCGTGGATGAAGTGGCTTTCGCCACCAATAGCGATCCTGTTGCCTTCCGTCTCAACTATGTCAGCGATCAGCGCGACAAAGATGTGATTGATGCAGCCGCCAAGAAAGCTGGTTGGCAACCGCGCACCGCTGCCCGCAAGCAGCGCGATGGCGATATCGCAACGGGTCAGGGCATCGCTTATTCCACGCGCAATGGAACGCGCGTGGCGGTGATCGCCGAAGTCGAGGTCGACACCAAGACGGGCAAAGTGCGCGGCAAGAAATTCACCGTCGCGCATGACTGCGGCATCGTCATCAATCCCCAACTGCTCACGCAGACGATTGAGGGCAATGTCTCGCAGGCGCTCAGCCGCGCGATCCATGAAGAGGTGAAGTTCGACACCAAGAATGTGACGAGCGTGGATTGGGAGACCTATCCCATTCTCGACTTCACCGAGCGCCCCATGCAAATCGATGTTGTGCTGATCAATCGTCAGAACATCCCGCCCAATGGCGCGGGCGAAGGCTCCATGCGTCCCATCGTGGCCGCTGTCGCCAATGCCATCTATGACGCCACCGGCATCCGTCTGCGCCAAGGCCCCTTCACGCCCGAGCGCATCAAGGGCGGCGCTGCGTAAGTTTCGCTTCGTTGAAGTGATGAGAACCCTCTCTGGAAACAGAGAGGGTTTTTTGTTGGGGGCCACTTTCTCCCAGTGGGAGGAGCGAGGGCCTCTTTTGAAAGACCGAAGCCTGTGTTGTCCTTCTCCCAGTGGGAGAAGGTGCCCGCGGATGCGGGCGGATGAGGGGATCGGGTATTGGTCTAGAGAGGCGCAAGGCAGGTGCTTCTTCTTGAAGCGTGCGATCCCCTCCTCAGTCGGCATCCGCCGACAGCTCCTCCCACTGGGAGGAGCGAGAGCCTCTTTCTGAAACGCTAAAAACTCACGCCCGCAAGGCGTGCAGCATGGCTTCCACATAGTCGATCCCGCTGGCCACAACGAGCATGCGGGTGAAGGGGCGCAGATGGTTGAGGGAATGGGTGACTTGCTCATCGCTTGTCTGCGACTGCGGCACCACCAATCCTACCAGCGTCTTGTTGTGCAAAGCACACGCATCGGCGATCACCGACACAGCGCGCGCATCTTCGCCCGCAGCTGTGATCACAACCACGAAATCGGCGTTCTCAACTTCGGTGACGAGATCTTGCGTCTTGCCCGCGAGATCTTCGAGCCAGGCTTGCATGCCTTCGCTCGTGTCGCCCGGCTTGCTCTTGGCGGCGAAGGACAGCGAGGTGAAGAAGGTCGCGCCGTTCCACTCCATGCGTGAAACTTCGTCCACGATGCGGGCGCTCATCTTGTCGAGCGCGATGACTTTCACCGCGCGCTTTTTCGAATTTGGATATTGGATGCGGTAAGCGGCTTCTTGCGCGCTCGACATGCGGGTGGATTCACTGAGCATGGTTGCAGTTCCCATCCAAATGGATGGCCGCCGGTGGTGCCGGCGGCCTGTTGGTTAGACCGAAGTCTGGCGTACGCCCTTCTTGGCCTTCAGCGCTTCCTTCGCGCCATCCTTGAAGGGCACGTCGCGCTTCAGGAGCAAAGCCGCCTGACGGACCTTGTGATGGGCCGGATCTACGCCGGGCGGCGTGATGCCCTTTTCAACAAGCGCCTTGGCAGCCTTCATCAAGCGATGACGCGCCATGATGATGCCATTGTCGCAACCAACGAGGTTCTCCTTGGTGCGGTCAACGATGGGGCCCATGCTCTCTTGCAAGGACGCATCCTGCATGCCGATGCCTTCGACACCGCTGAAGGTACGACCGGCTTTCTGCGCTTCGCGGTTGATCAGATAATCATTGGTCTTGTTGGCGAGCGGAATATAGGTGCCCGGCACATATTTCACATGAATGCCCTTGCCATTCTTCATGGCCGTGACTTCGCCATCCGTCAGCGGACGGGTGGGGTGATAGTCATAGCTCCAAGCCCAGCAATTGTGATCATCGATCGGCACCCAGAAGTGGCCATGCATCGGATGATCGCCGCGCGGGGGAACGCCCGTATAGCAGGGCATGACCCAAGGGGTGATGCGCCAGTAATATTGATCGTCCTCAGCATTGCGGCGCGCGCCGATGAGCAAGCCACCTTCGCTGTCGACCACTTCGAAGACAGGCGCGAGATCTTTCATATTGTACTGATTGGAGACCGAGCCCTTGAAGAGCGGATCGCTCGACAGATCGCCACGATGCAGCCAGGAGACATGCGAGGAATCGATGCCACCTTCCATCGCCTGCAGCCAGTTGGATTCCTGAATGCGCTTGGTCGTGAAGGTCTGGTTCAGCGGCACCGAACAGAATTCATATTCGGGCTCAGGCGGCTGCTTTTCGGGCGGGCCCATATAGGTCCACAAAACGCCGCCCTTTTCGATCAGCGGATAGGACTTCAGCTTGATCTTCTTGGCATAGCCCGACTCAACAGGCTCAGAGGGCACTTCCACGCACTGGCCGGTCACATCGAATTTCCAGCCATGATAGGGGCAGCGCAGGCCGCATTCTTCATTGCGGCCGAACCACAGCGACACGCCGCGATGGGCGCAGAATTCGTCGATCAGGCCCAGCTTGCCCTCACTGTCGCGGAAGGCGAGCAGGCGCTCGGAGAGCAGCTTGATGCGCACGGGCGGGCAGTCAGGCTCAGGCAGTTCTTCGGACAGAAGCGCCGGCATCCAATAAGCGCGGAACATTTCACCCATCGGTGTGCCCGGCCCGGTCTGGGTGAGCAGATCACTCTGTTCTTTCTTGAGCATGACATTCTCCTGGCAGGTCCGGGCCGTTGTCCCCAGCTGGGGCTTTTGGGGCGTTGACCACCCCGTGCGGCCTTGTTATTGAAAACTGGTTCCTGTATGCGGAACACCGTTCCGCAACAGCTTGGGAGGGGATTTACCACCCCTGCCCGCGAAACGTCAACGAGGGGTCCCATGTCGCAGGGTCAAAAGATCGTATTGTGCAACGCGTCGGATGTCATGGAAGGTTCGGCCATCAAGGTTGAGACCGAAGGGCTGGAACTGGCCGTCTTTAATCTCAACGGCGCTTTTTATGTGACCGACGATCTGTGCACTCATGGCCCTGGCTCTTTGTCAGAAGGCCCGATCAATGGCGATGTTGTGGAATGCGACTTCCACAATGGCTCGTTCAACATCAAGACCGGTGAAGTCGTCGATCCGCCCTGCATGATTCCGATCAAGACCTACAAGGTCGTGATGGATGGCGACTCGGTCTGCATCGAAGTCTAAGCCGTCTGCGGGACAAGCCATGACCGTGCAGCTCGACAAGACAGGCAAGGTGAGTGCGGGGGCCAAGCCCCTGCAAGCCAAAGCTGCGCCGCGCGCAGTGCAACGCCTGTCCTCTGTCACCACGGCTGTGCGCCTGTTGAAAATGTTCACCGAGGATGAGGCCGAGATTGGCGTCACCTCACTCGCGCGCCGCTTGGGCGTTGCCAAAAGCACGGTCTATCGCCTCGCCTCCACTTTGGTGGCTGAAGGCATGCTCGAGCAAAATCCCGAGACCGAGCGCTATCGTTTGGGCATTGCCCTCTTTGGCCTTGGCGCGCTGGTGCGCCAGCGCATGAATCTGTCTAACGAAGCGCGCCCCTATATTTTCGATCTGCGCGATGCGACCAACGAGACGGTGCATCTGGCCGTGCTCGACAAGGCCGAGATCATTTATGTCTATGATCTTGAGAGCACGCAGGCGATCCGCATGAGCGCTAATCTGGGCGCGCGCAAACCCTCGCTGTGCACAGCTGAGGGCCTTGCCATTCTTGCTTTCCAGTCGCCTGATTTTGTCGACAGCGTGATTGCTGAAGGCTTTCGCCCGCGCACGCCCAAGACCGATACAGACCCCGCCGTTCTGCGCCAACGCCTCTCTCAGGTGCGCCAGCAAGGCTATGCGCGCGAAGATGAGCAAAGCGAATTGGGCATGCGCTCGATTGCTGCGCCCGTGCGCGATTCAACGGGGCAAGTCATCGGCGCGGTGGGTATGGCCGGGCCACTGCAGCGCCTGTCAGATGAGACACTCACGAAATATGCACCGCTGGTGGTCAATACAGCCAATGCCATTTCGCTACGGCTCGGTTATAAAGCGGCAGCGCATTACTAAAGCTAACAACCATAGGGAAGGGATCTCATGTCGAAACTCAACCTCTCACTCGCGTGCTGGAACTATGACCGCACCCGCGCCATTCAGGACGGCACGGTTCAGCCCGACGGCATGACGATCAATTATCATGACCTTCCGGTGGAAGAGACCTTCTTCCGCATGTTGCGTCATCGCGAATTCGACATCGCCGAAATGTCGCTCTCCTCTTACACCGTTTCGCTCTTCCGCGATCCCAAGCCCTTCATCGCGATTCCGATCTTCCCCTCGCGCTTCTTCCGTCACTCCTGCATCTATGTGAATGCCAAGTCGGGTATTCGCACGCCGAAGGATTTGATCGGCAAGAAAGTGGGCGTGCCGGAATTCCAGATGACAGCGCCTGTGTGGATTCGCGGCATTCTGGATGAACATTACGGCGTGCCGGTTGATAGCGTGACTTATTACACCGGCGGTGAAGAAGAGCCCGGCCGTCCCGAGAAACTCGCGCTTGATCTGCCGCCCCGCATCAAGGTGCAGGCGATTGGCCCCACACAAACACTCTCGCAGATGTTGCGCGATGGTGAGATCGACGCACTGCACACTGCGCGCGCGCCCTCATCCTATGACGGCAAAAATGTCGTGCGCCTGTTTGAAAATTACGGCGATGTGGAGCGCGACTATTTCAAGTCGACCAATATTTTCCCGATCATGCATACGATCGTCATCCGCCGCGAACTCTACGAACAAAATCGCTGGATGGCGCAAGCCCTCTACAAGGCTTTCGTTGCCGCACAGGAAAAGACCTATCACGATCTGCGCGAAACCGCCGTGCTGAAGGCCATGCTGCCCTTCCTCAACTGGGAAGTGGACCAGACAATCAAGATGATGGGCACAAATTATTGGCCCTATGGTCTTGAGGACAACATGAAGGTGCTCAACACCTTCCTGAAATATCACTATGACTGTGGCCTTTCGAAGCGCTTGCTCAAGCCCGAAGACCTGTTTGCCACAGAGACGCATGAGTCGTTCAAGATCTAACAGCACACAGCTGTCCGAACAGAAAAACCGCCGGGTGAAATGCCCGGCGGTTTTTTTTAATGGCTGCAACGACTGCAGCTCTCAGTGTCGATGCCCGAAATGCCCCGTGCTCTCATCATGCTCATGACCATGGTCATGTTCCAGATGATCGGCCTCGGAATAGCCATGCATCATGGCCTCCATGACTTTGCGCAGCGGATCTTCCTGCAAGGCGAGATGAGAAGCGAGGAAGCCTGCGAGCCTTGCAAAGACCAGCGCCTGCATGGCGAGTGTGCCATAGCGCTCTTCTTCATCCTTGGCTTCGCAATCATTGCGGCAGCGGGTCAGCGCCGCCGCAAAAAGCTCATCAGCATAAGCTGCCGCGCTCTGGACATCCTGCCCCTTGCGCTTGCCTTGCTCGATCAGCAAAGCGCGCGCATGGGCGAGGAATGCACCATAAAGATGCTCCTCCAAAGCGACCGGACCTTCGTCTTCCAGTTCTCCGCACATGGCAGGCTCAATATCCCTTGGCGTCTTCGATCTGCTCGAACCAATCAAAGCCCATAGCTTTCACGATGCGGCTATTGACCACAATGATGCGCGCTTCATTGTTGGGATCGGCATTGAAGTGCTGATGTGTGCAATAGGGCGGGATGTAAACAAAATCGCCCTGCTTCCATTCGAACTTCTGAGGCTCAGCTTCCCATTCGAATTCCATCACATCCTTACAGTCGAATTTGACATCCCAGTGCAGGTCATAGCCCCGCCCCTCGACGACATAGAAGACTTCTTCGGACAGATGGCGATGTTTGCCAGAGGCCAGACCACCGGGAAGGAACTGCATATAAATATCGAGGCAGTATTCCTTCGTATTCATCTTCTCATTGATGATGTGCTTGATGAGGCCATGACGCGAGCGCTCGAAGGGCATCTGCCCCCATTTCACAATATTGAGCTGCTCGTCATAGCCTTTGCGGAAGGTCTTGGAGGCCTCAAGCGCGGCATCATAGAAATTGGCAGAGTGAGAGCGGTCATAAGCGCGCTCGCGTTCACGCGGATCAAAAGCGGACATGAGTCACCTCACAGATCGGTCGGGGGCGTATAGGCAAGCTGCTTTGCCGTACCGTCCTTGGGGGGAAATTCTGCGACCTTCTGGAAAAGAAGATGCATGAAGAGGAAAAGGGGCTTGGCCTTCATGACAAGCGTGATGCATTCATCATCCGGCTCGTCCGAAAAATGCTGATGCACGCAGGCATTTTCAACAATGAGCGCATCGCCCGCTTCCCAATCATAGCGACGGCCATCATGCACATCATGGCCCTTGCCCTTCAGCACGAAGAAGACCGCGCTGTTCATATGGCCATGTTTCTGACCATAGCCGCCGGGTGAAAAGACTTCGATGTGAGTCTCGATCGACTGCGCGACCTTCACCGCCTGCGGATTGATGATCTTCTTGCCATAATGGCCGGGCCCGCCCTTCCACTTATGATCGCTCGCAGGATAAACACGCGGCTGATTGAAGAGTTCGCGCACCAATTCACCATAGGTGCCTTCAAGCGCGCGTACGAAAGTGCGCTTCTTGGTCCAGCGCTCCCAGACGACTTCTTCGCGCTGGCTCGCGCTATTGTGGCCGGGACCTGCGCCCCCTTGCTCATGTTCAGCCAATTGTCATCTCCTCTTCGTTCAATGACGTGATCAGTATCATGCGATGAATGGCGGCTAAAAGTCCAAACGCAAACGGGCCTTTTGTAAACGATGAGCCTGAAGCACAAGCCACGCCGCGCCCTTCTCCCAGTGGGAGAAGGTGCCGCCGGATGGCGGCGAATGAGGGGATCGGGTCTTGTTGTGAGAGGCGCGATCCCCGCCTCAGTCGGCATCCGCCGACAGCTCCTCCCACTGGAAGGAGCGAGCGTTCTCTATTCTGAAAAAAAGACCCCTAGAAGGGCGATGTGAGGGCGACCTCTTACAGCATCGCCCTCACTGTCATCTTCGCTGGCAGCTCATCGCGGAGCGCCTGCCAGCGCGTTCATTACGCCACCTTCGGCGGCAATGTTTCGAGTTCGGTCTTGTAAGCCTCGTCCATGCGCGGCTCGAGGCCGTTCTTGGCCAGCTCATCGCTGAACATCTGGCGGATGACTGGGCTCTCATCAGCATAGTCGATCTGGTCGCCGCCGATGCGCTTGGAGATCCAGGCCTTGGGCACACCCTGCGCATTGCGGATCGACACGACCTCATGTTTGAACGCGAGATAGCGCGAGGGTGTGGTGCCCGTGTTGAAGTGCTGATGGTACCACATATTGGGCGGCACAATCATGGTGCCGATTTCCCAATCATAGCGCTTGGGCTCATCACCCTCCGGCCACATCAGTGAATAGCCCTGACCACCCAGAATGATCACATGGGCGCCGGGACCATGGGCATGGCCCTTCTTATAGGTGCCAATGGGGAACTGCGAAATATGGCTGTTCATCGAGCCCTTCGCCATATTGAAGCGAATATGGCCACCGCCCGCGCCGCGCTCTTTGGCGGTGATGAGCGGAATATTCGGCGCATCGGGGACGAAATTGGTGGTGAGCAAAAAGCCCTTCTGCTCGCCCTTGTTGGAGAAGTAATCGGGCTCGCCTGCAAAGCGCTCTTTGAAGTCATGCGCCGTGTTGAAGACGAATTCGATATCTTCATACAGATTGATGATCGGGGGCGCATTGGTCACCGATACGAAACGTGCAGGCTCGCGGCCCGACCCGTTGAAATGCTGATGCCAGCAGTTCAGCGGAATGGCAAAAAGCGCGCCGGCTTTCCATTCGAAAGTGATGCGCTTGCCAGCATCATTCCACACGGTCGTAGAGCCGCGACCATCGAGCACGAGCACCATTTCTTCGAAGAGCTGACGCTGCGGGGCGAGCTTGCTGCCCGGTGCAATTTCGCAGACATAGCAATCATTCGAGGTGCGCGAGGCTTCGTGATTGATATAGATGCCCTTGCCGCCACGACGCGCCCAAGGCTTCAGCTCAACCGTGCGCAGATTGCGGATGTAATGGGCGCTGATGATGTCGAGACCTTCATCGCGGACCCAACGCAGATAGGGCGTGTCTTTTTCGGTCGCAAATTTCTTTGCAAGATCGTCAGACACAATCGCGTTCTTGGCCATAGTCTTCTCCTCTCGAATGGCTTTGCCTCAGGCAGCTTTGGCTGCACTCAGCTCGTCCGGCAGGGCCACGCAGCGATGCGGATCCATGCGGACATTGATTGTTCCACCCACCGGCGTGCGCAGACTGGGATGCGCGCGCGACATGAGCATGTAGTCTCCCACTTTCACCTGAAAGTCCACGACATCGCCTAAGAAAACCTTGGCATCAACCGTGGCTGTGCAGGTGTTGAGCAAGCGGCCTTCAGGGGCTGCCTCTTCAGACAATTCGACATCTTCGGGACGCACCGACAAGGTCACGCGCGCGCCCGGCACCAATTCAGCCTCAGCCGTTGCCAGCAGATCGCCAAAGGCAGCCCGCACACGCCACAGGCCGGTGGCACTGTCGCGGCCGAGCACCGTGGCATCAACGAAATTGGCTGAGCCGATGAAGTCCGCGACAAAGCGGTTGTGCGGGCGCTCATAGATGGCGCGCGGCGCGCCGATCTGCACGATGCGACCCTCATTCATGACAGCGATCTCATGACTGAGCGCGAGAGCCTCGCCCTGGTCATGCGTCACATAGATCGTGGTGAGACCAAGCTCACGCTGAATGCGCTTCAACTCAAAGCGCATACGGTCGCGCAATTTGGCATCGAGATTGGAGAGCGGCTCATCGAGGAGCAAGAGTTCGGGCTCCATGACGAGCGCGCGGGCCAGAGCCAGACGCTGCTGCTGGCCACCCGAGAGCTTGGTGGCATCACGCTCAGCCAGATGATCAAGCGCCACAGCCTCCAGAACCTTCATCACCTTGGCGCGGATCTGCTGGCTCGAGAGTGAGGCGCGCCCCACTTCCAGCGGAAAGGCTGCATTGGCGAAGACGGTCATATGTGGCCAGATCGCATAGGACTGAAACACCATGCCGAAATTGCGCTTGTTGGGCGGCACGAAAATGCCGCGCGGCGAGGAATAGACCACGCGCTGATTGACTTCGATCTCGCCCGAGACGGGACGCTCGAGGCCTGCGATGGAGCGCAAGGTCGTTGTCTTGCCGCAGCCAGAGGGGCCGAGCAGCGTGAAGAACATGCCCTTGGGCACTTCAAAGCTGACATCCTGCGCGGCTTTCACCGGCGGGCCCTTTTGGGTCTTATATTCCGTGTTCAAAGACCGAACGCTGAGCACTTCGCCCTCCCCCTAAACCCGACCGGCGCGCGCTTTAGCGTCTGCAGCCGGTGGTGCCATCTTTCCTCGCACAACCATAGCATGAGGCTCACGCATCGCCACCCCTAGTCCTTCTTGTGACTATGGCTGTGACCATGGGAATGATCATGAGAATGGTCATGCGAATGACCATGACTATGGCCGTGATGATGATGATGTCCATGGCCGTGCTGGTGCTCATGGTCGTGGTCAGCTTCGCGGTGGTGAATGCGCTCTTTGGCGCGCGGACCGCGTGGATCTTCACTGAAGACGAGGGATTTGATCGTGACCGGCACGGTGTAAGAGGGAATGCGCACCTTGCCCAGATCAATATAATCGAAATCCATCAGCATCACGCCGTCGATGACGAGGATCTCGCTTTCGACGCCGCAATCTTCGCGCAGCACCGCACCAAGCGTCTGGGCGATGTCACCATCGAGCATGATATAGAGCGGCTTCTTCGCCTCGACATGATCGCGCATGCCGATTGCAATACCTTGCGCGGCCGCAAAGATACGATCAAAGGCCGGCATGCCCTTCCAATGGAAGGCGAGCGCAATGTCGATATTGGAATCCTCGACCTCGAAGGCTTTGCGATGGCCGATAATGGCGCGGCCAAGCGCCTGTGCATCCACCTCATCCTCAAACTCAAAAGGCGGCTGGATGACTTGCAGATTGCGGCGCGGCAGCAAAGTGGCGGGGTTGGAGATATAGCTCGTATTGCCCGACAACTGGACTGAATATTCAGACGCACCCAACGCCGTGGCGCGGATACATTCGCGCGCAGGCAGCAAGGCCCAAGGGAAGCGCCCCTGCTCGACCTTGCGCGCAATGGCAGAGCCAAGGCGCTTGCCCATATCGCCAAAGTCGCGCGGCTCGCGTGCATAGACATATTCAGCCACGCCGCCCGAAAACATCATGCCCGCGACATCACCAAAATCCATGATCGGATCGGTGAGATAAAGATGTTCGACATCATGCGGCATGGGACGCTGGGTGAGCGCGACAACCAAAGTCTCTGCCATCATATCGGCAACCTGGTCGAGCTGCGCCGAAGTCACTTGATCGCCAAGGCTCCAGTCAAAGCCCGCGCGCTTGGCGTGGTGCTTGCCCGCCGGATCAAGACGCGTGATGCGCAAAGCCTCATCCACCACCTGCAAGCGGCCACCCACATGGAAGGCGGCTGTCATGATGCATTGGCCCTTGTCGACAAGGCCGAGCTTGGTCGTGCCACCGCCAATGTCGATATTGAGCACGCGGCGGCCAAGTTCGAGCGAGGCCTGCGCTGCACCCGATCCATAAGCAGCGAGCATGGATTCCATATGATGGCCGGCGGTGGCGCAGACAAAGTCACCACCCGCCTCTGACAGCATCGCAGAGATGGCCTGCGCATTTTCGCGCCGCAAAGCCTCGCCGGTGAGAATCACCGCGCCCGCATCCACCTCTTGGGGGGCGACGCCTGCGGCCTCATAGGCCTCTTCGACGAGCTTGCGCAGGGCTTGATCGTCGATGCGGGTCTCGCTGGCATAGGGAGTGAGCGAGACCGGCGACAGAAAGAGCGTATCGCGCGAGACCACATAATAGCGGCTGGTCAGATCCTCAGCGAGGCGGCGCAGATGGATCTTGGAGAAGATAACCTGCGTACCCGAAGAGCCAATATCGATCCCAACGCTGGTCAGGGTGACATTATCGGCCTGCCAGAGCGGATTTTGCTCCAGCGGCACATCGGCCTCGAATTCATCATGGTCGTGGTCGGCATCGCCCTCATGGATATGAGCCCAGCTGAGACCCTTGGCGTGCTCGGCCATGGAATGTCCGGGATCCTTCTTGTCGTCCTCGCTGGCCACGACCGCTTATCCTCCGCGACTTGGGTTGTGCTGCTTGGTCGCGCATGGCGGGATTGGAGTCAACGGCTCCCTGCGACGAAAGTCGGTTTCCCTGACCGGGGGGCAGATTGACAGGGCTCAGGCTTTGGCAGATTTAGCCATGGAAGAGACCCGCGCGGGCCGAACCGCGCCCATCCACAAAGGAGGATTCCATGCCCCATGACGGGACCGACGGCGTTCACTGGCACGAACCGGCTGGCACGAAAAAGGCAGGTTTTGGCGAGTTCAAGAAACAGCCGACCCCCTATGACGCATGGATGGAATCTGAAGGCATCCCCGTCTTCCGTGGCATTGGCATTTCCAAGGTGCAGAATCTGCCCCTGATGCCGTGGAAGCGCACGGGTGGCAAAGGCCATTTCATCCAGCTCTATGGCACTGAGACCAAATGGGGCTGCTATGTCGTCGAAGTGCCGCCCGGTGGCGCGCTGAACCCTGAAAAGCACATGTATGAGGAGATCTATCTCGTCGTGGAGGGTCGCGGCTCGACCGAAGTGTGGATCGAGGGTCAGGCCAAGAAGCATGTCTTCGAATGGCAGAAGGGCTCGATGTTCTCGATCCCGATGAACACGATGCATCGCATCGTCAATGCGACCTCGGGCGGCGCGCTGCTGCTGGCGGGTACCACAGCCCCGATCGTGCTGAATGCGCTTCAGAACCCTGAAGCTGTCTTCAACAATCCCTTCGTCTTCAAGGATCGCTTCTCGGGCGCCGATGACTTCTTCAAGCCCAAGGACGATATCGAGCCCGATCCGGTGCGCGGCCTTGCCATGCGCCGCACCAATCTCATCCCCGATGTCGTGAATTGCGAATTGCCGCTCGATAACCGCCGCTCGGTTGGCTATCGCCGCGTCGAGCCCTTCATGACCAACAACACATTCTATTACTGGATCGGCCAGCATGAGAATGGCCGCTATTCCAAGGGCCATGCCCATACATCAGCGGCTGTGCTGATCTGTCTGAAGGGCAAGGGCTATACTTATTCCTGGCCGGAAGAATGCGGCGTCAATCCGTGGAAAGACGGCCATGCCGACCGCGTCAATCGCCTCGATTATGAGCCTGTTGGTCTGGTGAGCGCGGCCCCGGGTGGCGCGCGCTGGTATCACCAACATTTCAGCGTCTCCAAAGAAGACTTCCGTCTCACCGCATGGTTCGGCCCGCACAACCCCGGCCGCGATCCGGGCGCACCGGGCCAGAAGCACACGGACTATACCGCCATCGATGTGAACCAGGGCGGCACAGCCATTCCCTATTGGATGGAAGATCCGTTCCTGCGTCAGGAATATGAGGCAACGCTCAAGGAAAATGGCGTCACCTGCCGCATGGACCCCAAATGGTACGAAAAACCCGACGACGCCGATACGAAGAAGACGGTGGTGTGAGATGATGAAAGGCCCCCGGTTCGGGGGCCTTTTTTTGTGAGATGGGCCGCGACATTTGCAGGCCATTATCTTGGCACTTGCACAAGCGTCGATGAGGTCGCAAAACAGCCCCAGCAGGGAGAGGCCAAATGACTGAAGAACCCGCTGGCGGGCGTGTCTTTTTTTCCAATGTGCGCCGCAGTCTTGAGGAAGAGGATGAGATCCGTCTGGTGAGTGTGGGCGTCGATATCGGCTCCTCGACATCGCATCTTGTCTTCTCGCGCCTTGTCCTTGAGCGGCTCGACAATCGCTACATCGTCTCCGAGCGCGAGATCGTGCATGAGTCTGATGTGCTGCTCACCCCCTATGCCGATGACATGACCATTGATGCGGCAGCACTCGGCAAGTTCATCAACAAACAATATGACATGGCGGGGCTTGATCCTGCGGCCATCGATACCGGCGCGCTCATTCTGACTGGCGTTGCGGTGCGCCGCTCCAATTCGCGCGCCATTGGTGATTTGTTTGCCGCCCAAGCCGGCAAATTCGTCTCGGTCTCGGCGGGCGATGGCCTTGAGACAACGCTGGCCGCCTTTGGCTCTGGTGCAGCTGCGCGCTCCATTCGCGAGAATCTGCGCGTGATGAATATTGATATCGGCGGCGGCACATCCAAGATCGCTGTCTGCGAAGCTGGCGAAGTCATCGACATGACCGCCGTGGATGTTGGCGCGCGTATTCTCGCCTTCGACGCACAAGGCCGCGTGACGCGTTTGGAAGAAGCTGGCCGCCGCTTTGCGCAAGATGCGGGCCTTACCATTGAGATTGGCGGGACGCCCTCCAAGGACGAGCTGGAGCGCCTTGTTGAGCGCATGGCTGATCGTTTGTTCGAAGCCATCAGCGCGCAAAAGCTCAGCGCAGAGACAGCCTCGCTGCTGCGTCTTGATGCGCTGCGCAATGACGCCAAGCCTGCTGTCGTAACCTTCTCGGGCGGCGTGTCGGAATATATCTATAATCGCGAAGAGACGACCTTTGGTGATCTTGGCCCCCTGCTCGCGCGCGCCATCAAGCGCCGTGTGGATGGCTGGGGCGTGCGCATCGCGCGGCCCGATGAAGGCATCAGAGCCACGGTTGTCGGCGCATCGCAATATACAATCCAGGTCAGCGGCAGCACGATCTTCGTCGAGCCGCTCGACACTTTGCCTTTGCGCAACATTCCCGTCATCACGCCCGATCTTGATCTTGAAGCTGATGAGCTTGATGTGGCTGCGATTGCGCAAGGCGTGCGCGCGGCTTTGCGCCGTCTTGATCTGCATGAGGGCGAACAGCCGGTCGCCATGTGCTATCGCTGGGGCGGCTCAGCGACTTTCCGCAGGCTCGATGATTTTTGCAAAGGCGTCGCGCAGGGCCTGAGCACACATCTTGGAAATGGCCATCCGCTGATCCTTGTGGGCGATGGCGATATTGGCGGGCTTGTGGGCATTCATGCTCTCGAAGAGGCCAAGCTCAGCAATCCGATTGTCTCCATCGACGGGATTACGCTGAAGGAGTTCGACTTCATCGACATTGGCGCGATGCTGGAAACATCCGGCGCTGTCCCCGTTGTCATCAAGTCGCTCGTCTTCCCCACGACCTCGGCGCTGGGCAAAGTCGAGGCGGCGCGGATCTGATGTTCTATCCCGCCATTGAGCCTTTTGAGACAGGTTATCTGCCCGTGGGCGGCGGCCATGAGATCTATTACGAGATCTGTGGCAACCGCGCGGGCAAACCTGCCCTGTTTGTTCATGGCGGGCCGGGCGGTGGCTGCTATGCCGATCATCGCCGCCTGTTTGATCCTTCGCACTATTGCATTGTGCTCTTCGACCAGCGCGGCTGCGGACGTTCGCGCTATGACGAGCGCCTTCGTGAGAACACAACGCAACATCTTATCGCTGACATCGAAGCTTTGCGCGAGATGATCCATGCGCCGCAATGGGATGTTGTGCTGGGTGGTTCATGGGGCGCGACTTTGGCCCTCATCTATGCGCTCACCCATCGCTTGCGAGTCTGCGCGCTTGTGCTGCGCGGTATTTTCAGTGGCCGCCAGAGTGAGATTGATTGGCTCTATCGTTTCGGCGCCTCGCAGCTCTTCCCGCAAGAATGGGAGGCCTTCATAGGCCCCTTGAGCGAGGCTGAGCGCCAAGACCCCGTGCGCGCCTATCATCAACGACTGACTGGCGCAGATGAGGACCTGCAAATAGCGGCTGCGCGCAGCTGGTGTCGCTGGGAAGGCTCATTGCTGACTTTGATGCCGCGCGGACATTATTCGTCCTCGGACCGCCATGTGATCGCCTTGGCGCAGATTGAAACACATTATTTCGTGCATGGCTGTTTCATCGCTGAAAGCGAGATTCTGCATCGCGCGCGCGAATTGGAGGGCCTGCCCGGCATTCTCATTCAAGGGCGCTATGATGTCGTCACACCGCCCACCACCGCTTATGCCCTGCATAAGGCTTGGGCGGGATCGCGTCTGGAGATCGTGCCTGATGCAGGTCACGCAACACATGAAGCTGGCATTTTGCGACAGCTGGTTGCTGCCACGGATCACTTTGCAACTGCGTGATCTATTTACCCAAAAGCTGATCGCGATCGCGCAATTGCGGGAAGATCACAGACCATAAACCCGCAAAGCCGATAGTCGCCATGCCGCCGACAATGATGGCGGGTACCGTGCCCCACCATGCAGCTGTCAAACCACTTTCAAATTCACCCAAATCAGATGAGCCGCTGATGAAAATGGAATTAACCGCTGCCACGCGGCCGCGCATCTCATCGGGCGTTTCTGCCTGCACCATTGTGTGACGCACGACGACGCTGATCTGATCCGCCGCACCGACGACAAAGAGCGCCAGCATCGAAAGCAGCAAATGATCGCTAAGGCCAAAGCCAATGGTCGCAAGGCCATAAATGCCGACCGCCCAGAGCATCTTCTTGCCAGCCTTACCGCTGATCGGCACATAAGCAACCCACGCGCCCATGGCGACCGCGCCAAGAGCGGGAGCCGCGCGCAAGAGGCCAAGGCCCCAGGGGCCGACATGCAGAATATCTTGCGCCACCACCGGCATTAGCGCGGTCGCGCCTGCAAAGAGAACGGCGACCAGATCCAGCGAGATCGCGCCAAAGATCACCTGACGTGACCAGATGAAGCGCAGACCCGCGCTCAAAGTTTCCCAATTGATTGGACCGCGCCCGCCCTGCGGTTTGCCATCTGTCTTGATACTGGCAATGAGCAGCGCGCCGCTGGCAAAGCTCAAAGCAACAATCATGAAAGGCAAAGAGGGGCCGAAAATATAAAGCACGCCGCCCAAAGTCGGCCCCACAATGCGCGAGCCCTGCCAGACTGAGGAATACCATGTCACCGCATTGGCGAAATGTTCGCGCGGCACGAGATTGGGTGTGAAGGCCTGTGCCGCAGGATTGGCAAAAGCGCGCGAGGCACCGCTAAGCAGAATACAGGCATAGATGGCGATGAGATTGTCAGAGCCCATCCACACAAGGCCAACCAGACCCGACGAGCCTGCCGCACAGCCTGCAAAGGAGAGCGCAATAATGGTGCGGCGATTGTAGCTATCGGCCACATGGCCGGTATAGAGAGCGAGCAAGGCGGCGGGCAAGAAAGATGAGAGGCCCGACAGACCAAGCGCCAGGGGGCTTTTGGTGACGGAATAGACATACCAGCCAATCGCCACCGTCTGCATCGACAAAGCGATGCCGAACAACAAGCGCGCTGCGCAATGGAGGCGAAAGTCGCGATGTGTAAAGGCGGCATAACCGCTGTTGCTGGCCTGAACCTCACCGCCGCTCAAAACATCCTCCAAAGAAAAAGGGGCGGAAGCCCGCCCCTTTGTAGTCGATCAGCGTGACGACTTCCACGGCACGATCAATCGTTCGATCTCATTGAGCGCCAGCGTGAAGAGCAAGCCCAGCACAGCAATGGTGATGAGGCCGACATACATCGTCTCGACGGAGAGAATTTCCCACGCATTCCAGATCATATAGCCAAGGCCGCTTTTGGCGCCGACCATTTCTGCAATCGAGATCAGCACGAGGCCAAGGCCCACACCCAGCTTCACGCCCGTCATGATGAGAGGCAGAGCGCCCGGCAGCGCCACAGTACGGAACACCTGCCAACGGCTGGCGCCGAAGTTGCGGCTGACGTCGAAATAGATCTTGTTGATCTCGAGCACGCCCGCCATCGCATTGATGAGGATGGGATAGAAGACGCCCGTCGCAACCATGACGATCTTGGAGGCTTCACCCAAACCGAAGATCAGCAGGATCAGGGGCAGAATGGCGCTCTTGGGGATCGGATAAGTCGCGGCAATCACCGGCTCAACGACAACGCGCAGGCCGCGATACATGCCCATGGCCACACCCAGAATCAAAGCCGGGATGCCGCCGAACAAAATGCCCCACCACAAGCGCTGCAAGCTCGACCAGCTGTGCTTCACCAACTGACCATTCTCGATCAGGCTATACATGACCTGAAAGACTTTGGAGGGCGCAGGGAAGAAGCGCACATCGATGATGCCGGTGCGGGCGCAAACCTCCCAGATCAGAAGCAGGCCGACAGGCGAGACGATATTCATCAACCGCTCAACCGAGTCACGGCTGAGGCCGCGACGGCGCTTGATGAAGGCCTGCGTCTTGACGGGATTCTCGACAGCGTTGGTCACGAAGCCCTCCCTTCGTCCTGAGCGCGGGCGCGCTGCACTTCGTCGCGCAGATGACCCCAGATATTGTAAACGAGCTCGCCATATTCGGGCTGGGCGCGCAGCTCAAGAACGCGGCGCGGACGCTCGAAGGGCACATCCACCATCACCTTGGCCCGGCCCGGATGGGCGGTCATGATCATGATGCGGTCGCCCAAAGTCACAGCTTCATCGACCGAATGGGTGATGAACATGACGGTCTTGCGCGTCTCTTCCCAAATGCGCAGCAGCTCTTCTTGCAGCAGCACTTTGTTTTGCTCGTCGAGCGCCGAGAAGGGCTCGTCCATCAGCAAAATGTCAGGGTCATTGGCAAAGGCGCGCGCGATGGAGACGCGCTGGCGCATGCCGCCCGAGAGCTGATGGGGATAAGAATCATGGAAACGCGAGAGGCCCGTGCGCGCGAGATAATGGCCCACAACCTCTTTGATCTCAGATTTCGGGCGACCGCGCATGGTCAGGCCGTAAGCTGCATTCTCCCACACAGTCATCCAGGGGAACAAAGAATCGCCCTGAAACACCATGGAATTGCTGGGACGGCCAGCGGCGGGCGCGGTGATTTCGAGCGAGCCTGTGGAATGGTCTTCCAAACCCGCCAGAATGCGAAGCAGGGTTGTCTTGCCGCAGCCCGAGGGGCCGACGATCATGAAGAAGCAACCTGTGGGAATATCGAGATTGATCGTATCCAGCGCCACGAAGGGGCCGGATTTCGTCTGAAACACTTTGGTCAGGTCACGGATGCGAATTTTCACATTCGCATCTGAGGCATCCTGCGCCGAAGTCAGTGTGGACGTGGACATGAAGACTACCCTGCTGCTGCGGGTCTGAACCCGACATCACTCGCACCGAAGTCAGCTGACGACCATTGCAACAGCACAGACGGCAAAGCCGCCAACGCCCTTCGCTCCCGTCGCGCAGCGTGTCCTGTTCCCGGCACGCGCTGTTCTTGTTTGTCGCGGTCAGCGGGTTTCTCCAGCCGGCCGGACAGGCCTTCCAACATCCAAAAGTGCGCACCGTTGGGCTGGCCTGCACCTTTCGATCTAGGTCGAGAGGTAACGAGAAAGGCCACAAGCGTCAATGCGTTTCTGGCCGCTTCACCATGTGCAAAAGCCCTGTTCATGGGCACTGCGCGCAATGGCCCACAGTGGGCCGCGCTCTTCACGCAGGCGTGATGTCAGGGCCCGCCTCAAACTCGGCCGGGTCATAGGAGCGATGCGTCGAGCAGAATTCGCAAGTGACGCCGATACTGCCATTCTCGCCAATCATATCGAGACGCTCTTGCCGCGTAAAACGGCGCAGCATGTCGCGGATACGGCCATCCGAACAACGGCACATATCGCGCACAGCGCCCGCCTCATAGACGGTGACACCGCGTTCATGGAACAGGCGATAGAGCAGACGTTCGCTGGAGAGCGCTGGATCGACGAGTTCGTGATCCTCCACGGTCGCAGCCAATGCTTTGGCCTCCGACCAGGCATCATCCTCAGGGACGGCATGGCTGGGGGTGCCATCTGGCGCATCGCCCGGATCCATATCCGCCATGCGCATGCGCGCGGAATTATCCGGCAGGAACTGGATCATCAGGCCGCCTGAGCGCCAACGCTCGCCGCTTGCACTGATGTCTTGCGCCACAGCCAGACGCACGAGGGTCGGGATCTGCTCAGACTGGCGGAAATATTCATGCGCCGCATCTTCAAGCCCCTGCCCATTGAGCGCGACGACGCCTTGATAGCGCGACAGATCACCGCCCTGCTCAATGGTGAAGGCAAGATGGCCCTTGCCGAGCAAAGCCGCAGGAGAGGTTGCTTGCGCGGCCTGCGCCTGTTGCCAGGCATCAGCATCAAAACGGGCAAAAGCGCGCAGACGATCAGGCGCATCAAAATCCACCACCAGCATATCCACCACACCATCGGTGCGGGTTTGCAACTGGAAGCGACCTTCGAGCTTGAGGGCGGAGCCCAGCAAAACGGTCAGCGTGGCCGCCTCCCCCAGCAACCGCGCGATGGGGGCAGGATAGGCATGGCGCGCCAACATGGCATCAACCGTGGCCCCCAGACGCACAACACGGCCGCGCACATCCAGCGGCTCAACCGCGAAAGGCAGGACCACATCATCTCGGCCAGAGTCAGAAACAGGACGCGAGGCCTGTGTCATGCGGGCAAAACTCCAAGGCACCACGCAATGATGCCCTTTTGGGCATGCAAGCGGTTCTCGGCCTCATCAAAGACCACCGACTGGGGACCATCCATCACCTCATCGGTGACTTCTTCACCGCGATGCGCGGGCAGGCAATGCATGAAGACGGCGTCTTTGGCCGCAGCGCCCATCAAACGTGCATTGACCTGATAGGGCGAGAGCAGATTATGGCGACGGCGCGCTTCATCTTCATCGCCCATCGAGACCCAGCAATCAGACACGACCGCATGAGCGCCATCGACAGCAGCGAAAGGATCGCTGGTGGTTTCGATCTTCGCGCCATTCTTGGCGGCCCAATCAAGCAAGGCTGGTGGGGGCGCCAGTTCGGCAGGGGTTGCAATGCGCATCGTAAAATCGAAGCGCTGAGCGGCATGAACCCAGCTGGCGAGCACATTGTTGGCATCGCCCGTCCAGGCGATCGTGCGGCCCTTGATCGGGCCACGATGCTCTTCGAATGTCAGCACATCGGCCATGACCTGACAGGGATGCGAGCGCTTGGTCAGACCGTTGATGACAGGAACGCTGGCATGGGCTGCCAGCTCCGCCAGATCATCATGATCCAGAATGCGGATCATGATCGCATCAACATAACGCGACAAAACACGCGCCGTATCGGCAATGGTCTCACCCCGGCCGAGCTGCATTTCTGCGCCCGTCAGCATGATGGTCTCGCCGCCCAATTCGCGCATGCCCACATCAAAAGAGACGCGCGTGCGTGTGGAGGGCTTGTCGAAAATCATCGCCAGCACTTTGCCTTCGAGCGGACGCTCTTTGGCAAATTCGCCCTTGCGGCGGCGGCTCTTGATCAGCGCGCAGGCATTCAGAATGCGCCGCAATTCGGGCGCGGAGACCTCGGTCAGGTCGAGAAAATGCTGGACGCCACTCGTCATGGTACTCATCCCTTGGCTGCCAGATCGGCTTCAAGCTTTTGGCAAGCCTTCTCCAAACGCGAAATCGCTTCGCTGAACTCTGCCTCATCGGCCACCAATGGCGGCAAGAGACGCACAACATTGTCGCCAGCGGGAATGACGAGCATCTGCTCGGCGCGCGCAGCGACTGCAAAATCTGTATTGGGCACATGAGTGCGCAGACCCAGCATCATGCCCTCACCGCGCACATCGGCGATGATCTTGGGGTGCGCATCGGCCAGCGCTGCCAGACGCTGCTTCAGCACAAGGCCCTTGCGCGCGACGCCCTCCAGAAAGCCCGGCGCCATCAACACATCCATCACCGCATTGCCGCAAGCCATGGCAAGCGGATTGCCGCCATAGGTCGTGCCATGTGTGCCGATGCCCATGCCGCTGCCAGCCTTGCGCGTCGTCAAGAAAGCGCCCAGCGGAAAACCCCCGCCAATACCTTTGGCCGTTGCCACAATATCTGGCGTCACGCCCACAAGTTCATGCGCGAAAAGTTTGCCTGTGCGGCCCATGCCCGACTGCACTTCGTCGAGCACCAGCAAAATGCCATGCTCGTCGCAGAGCGCGCGCAACTGGCGCAAGAAGGTCGGGCTTGGCACGCGAATGCCGCCCTCGCCCTGAATAGGCTCCACCAGAATGCCAGCGGTTTCCGACGTGATCGCCGCCTTCACAGCCTCGATATCGTCGAAGGGCACCTGATCAAAGCCCGCCGCCTTGGGGCCGAAGCCTTCTATATATTTGGGATTGCCGCCCGCCGCGATGGTCGCCAGCGTGCGACCGTGGAACGCGCCCTCAAAGGTAATGAGGTGGAAGCGCTCGGGATGGCCGGCGGCTGCATGATATTTGCGGGCCGTCTTGATCGCACCTTCGAGCGCCTCAGCACCTGAATTGGTGAAGAAGACGAAATCGGCAAAGCTCGCCTCAACCAACCGTGTGGCGAGACGCTCAGCTTGCGGAATGCGGAAGAGGTTCGAGACATGCCACAGCTTGCGGCCCTGCTCGATCAAGGCATCCACCAGATGGGGATGGTTATGACCAAGGCAGCAGACCGCGATGCCCGCGCCAAAGTCGAGATAGCGCTGCCCATTGGTCGCCTCGAGCCAGCAGCCATCACCGCGCTCGAAAGCGACATCGGCGCGCGCATAGGTGGGCAGCACGGCAGAAGCAGTCGGGGCGGCACTTGCGGTCGGATCGGCCATGGTCTTGAGCCTCTGAGCAGGCTGAAAATCAAATGCCGCCCGGCGGGCGGCACTTTGGTTGTGAGTGCCTTATTGTAAGAAAGGAGCGCCCCACGGTCAAATGAGCGGGGCCATTGATCGGCAAAGATGGTTTTCCACGACTTGATTGCGTTCGCACTGCGTTTTCCCCAGCGGACTGCAGGGGCGATCCTTGCGCCTGATTCAATGGCTAGTGTAGCGTCCGCCTTGTCACTACGAGATTTCGTGCGACGGTTCATCGAAGAGCGTAACGCGTGTACCACGACGACGGGGAAAGCCTGTCGCAGCGGACGTTTTTGCACACTCCGATGACCGCCGATTTGAATGGGATGGAGGACGCATGTCCTGGACTGATGAGCGCGTCGAGCAGCTTCGCAAACTGTGGCTCGATGGCAAAAGCGCCAGCCAGATTGCGGCTGAACTGGCCAATGGCATTACGCGCAACGCTGTGATCGGCAAAGTGCACCGTCTGGGCTTGTCGGGCCGGGTCAAGAGCCCTGGTCAGGCTGCAGCCCCCCGGCCGCGCCCTGCTGCCAAGCCCAGCGTGCAGGCACCGCGCCGCGATAGCGCCCCGCGCCCCTCGGCTCCGATGAGCCGTGGAAACACGGCCTTGGCCTATGCCCCGCGCATGGAAGCTGAGCCTGTGCTGCGCCCGATGGAAGATGTGGTCATCCCCATGTCCGAGCGGGTCACGATCATGGAACTGAAAGAGGCCATGTGCCGCTGGCCGCTGGGGGATCCCTCCACCGCTGAGTTCCGCTACTGCGGGGCCAAGTCGCCGGTGGGCACGCCCTATTGCACCCATCACGCCGGGGTCGCCTATCAGCCGGCGCAAGATCGCCGCCGCGACAAGAGCAAAATGCAAGCGCGCATTGCATGATCCAAGGCCGGGGCAACCCGGCCTTTTTATATCTCAGAGATCTTCGCGCTTGCTCATGGCTTCGCGCAGCGAGCGCCAGCGGCGCAGACATTCATGCGCACCCAAAAGGGCCAGCGCGAAAATGAATGGCACAAGATAATAGACGGCGCGGAACATCAGCAGCGAGGCGATAACGCCCTCCTGCGAGGGCGCAGAGACAGCCTTCAACATCGTAGCTTCAAATGTGCCAAGACCACCCGGCGTATGCGAGACGATGCCCACGATACAGCCGAACACATAGCTTGCAGAGAAGCTGATGAAATCGGTCGTATGGCCCTGCGGCAGAAGCACATAGAGCGCCATGGCGGCCGCGCATAAATCAATGACGCCGAGCACCATCTGACCCAAAGTCACCCAAAAGCCCGGCAGCTCCAAAGTCAGGCCCTGCACCTGCAAACGGCGCGCACCCAAAGACACCCACACAAGCCAGGCAATGACGCCGCCTGCAATCGCAAGGCCGATGAGCACATTCACCCAGACTTTGAGATGATTGACCTCAGCGACAGCCGCAGGATCGAGCAACAAAGATGCGCTGATGACAATCGCCATGCCCAGCCAAAAGGTAATGCCCGCAATGATGGTCATGCTGGCGACTTTTGCCGCCGACACACCCTTTTGCGAATAGATCCAGTAGCGCACCGTGCCGGCGGTGATCAGCGGAAAGCCAAGCGTGAAGGAGATGGAATAGCTGGTGAAAGATCCAAGCGCCGTGGTGCGATAGGGCACACGCAGAGCCAACTGACGCAGCGCCAGCGCGTCATAGCCGGTCAAGGCAAGATAAGAGAGCGCGGTGAAGAGAGCCGCGAGCGAGATCTGGTCCCAGCCTGTTGCGCGAAATGCGCCGCGTAGCTCTGCCCAATTCACATGGCGCAGAATATTCGTCAGAACCACGCCTGAGACGATGATGAGACCGATGCTGAGCGTTGCACCCAGAAGACGCCACAACTGACGACGACGCTCAGTCCTGATTTCCTGTAGGGGATCGACAAACGCCGTGGCTGCCTCCTGTGCCAAGGCCTCGCGCGGTCCCTCCTCTTGG
Organism: Beijerinckiaceae bacterium; assembly: GCA_947454485.1. Lineage (GTDB taxonomy): Bacteria > Pseudomonadota > Alphaproteobacteria > Rhizobiales > Beijerinckiaceae > Terripilifer. Next base: position 303,271 of record CANGJJ010000001.1, on the reverse strand, counting down.
TTCAATGCCATTCGTCATCCACGGAGCTATGGTCAACCAAGCCCTTATAAGAGCCAGAGCTTATCAGGCAATCATTCTAGCGGCTTATGGTTCACGCTTATGTGACAGTCGCAATTAATGCTCAGCGCTCGCGCAGCTGGTTCCACAGACCCGACAGGGGATGGAAGGTAAATTGCACGCGGTGTTGGCCTGCAGGCACAGCCACAGCGCGGAACATCACATTGGCCTGCAGGATTGACGCTTCAGCGCCATCAACCTTAGCCTGCCACCACGGATGCCAAATATCATTCAAGACGAGCCAGCCCCCTTCGGGCGAATTCACCTCGATGTCGATTTGCGTATTACGATAACGCAGGATGCGCGCCTCACCCTTGGGCCTTGAGCGCGGCTCCAAAATATCATCGCTCTCAAGCAACACTGTCTGCGTGAAGTCCACCTTCGGCCAATTGCCCGAACCGGTGAGCGATTCAAAATTCACCGCCTGCGCGGAGCCCACCATCATGACGCGCGGCAAAGCGCGCGGATTCTCCCAAATGTAGATACTGTTGATCTGTCCATGCGAGATGAAGTCGCTCTCGCGGAAGGTCGGATCAAGCTGGCCCAATGGATAGCGCGACAAGACAAGACGCACGCCCATCAAATCAGCTAGAGGCGATTTGAAGCCCGCATAGAGCGGCGAGAATGTGCGCTGATCGGGAATGGCGATTTGATCTTGCGCATGGGTCACATCAACAAAGAGCTTCAAACGCACGGGATTGAAGCCAAGGTCGTGATCGAAATTATGGACAAGGCCAGCATTGGGCCAGTTGTAATCAATCGCCGCAAGCTCAACACGATCACGCCTGTCGGGGCCACGCTGCTCTGCGAGCAAGGCGCGCATGCGCACCAAAGTCTCATCACGCGATCCAAAGCGCAGGATCTCATAATCAAGCGGCGAGGCAGCTGTGGATTCATTCGGCTTGTTGTTGATAGAAAGATCCACCGTCATGCCAAAGCCAATGAGCAAGATCAGCGCAACTGGCGCGCGGCGCGCGAGCACAGGCGCCAATAACAAAACCAGCATGGCACAGCTGAGCGCAACGGCCCCTGTGATGAGTGCGGGCATGGACTGCGCAAAACGATCCTTGTCAATGGCGACCCCAACACACAAGGCATAGAGAGCCGCCACAATCACTGCGCCCCACACAAGGCGCATCCCACCACCGCGCAGTGCCAAAATATGCACGCCATAGCCTGCACAAATCGCCAGCAAAGCGCAGAGCGGGAATGTGGCATCTGCGGGACGGCGGTAGAGCGCGACGCCGGGAATTTCAAACACCCAGCCAAAGAAGGGCGTGTAACTTCCCACCGCATAGAGCAGCATGATGATGGCGAGCACGGCGAAAATGCGAATGCGCGTTTCGCGCAAAGATGCAAAGCCGCAGGCGAGCGCTGCTAGCGGAATGGCCCCAAAATAAATCGCGCCCATATTGCGCGCCAAAGCCAGATGGCTCGGACCCCAAATGAGTTCAGCGGGCGGACCCCAAAAGTCTTTCATCGGACCATCGACGCCAAACAGATTGGCAACCACCGCTGACAGCAATGAGAAAGGCGGCAGCGAGCCACCAATCGCGCCCGCATAATCAATCTCGGGGCGATTAGACTCATCAGCCAAAGCCAGTGTGAGCGCGATGGGAATGCCAATGGTCAGCACACCGCCGATGAAACCAGCACTGAGCACAGGCAGCGAGCGCTTGAGCCTGCCGCTGAGATCCCCCAGCACAAAGGTCACGGCATAGGCTGCCAGAATGAAGATGCAGAGCATCGCGATCTGGTCCCGCCCCAGCGCCATAAAGCCCGCCAGAACGCCCGCCAAAAAGCCTGCGAGAATGGAGCCGCGATCAAGACCGCGCGCGAGAGCAAACAAAGTCAGCGCGAACCAGCACAGCGAGAGCACTTCGCCCACATGCTGCAAGCGCCAGGCATTCGAACCACCAAAGGAAAAGGCAAAGGCCGCGACCAGAGCCCCCGCAGGATGCCAGCGTCGATCACGAAAGAAACCGATGATCGACAAGCCGCCGAGCACCAGCATCACAAAAGGCACAGCATCGGCCGCGCGAAACGAGGGAGCTGGATTGAACAAAGCCAGCAGCAAAAAGGGCGGCGAGAAAATCAGCGATTGGGGGTCAGCAATCTGCGGATGACCGGTGAAGACATTCGGCGTCCAGAAGGGACTGTCACCAGCGGCCAGTGTGCGCGCGAGGAACCCTAACTGCGAATAGGCCTGCGCTTTCGCGTCCCACGGAATGGTGACAGCGCCCGACAGCCAAGGCCAGAAGATGACCGTCGCACCCGCGACGAAAATCAGCGAGGCGAAGAAGTACAAATAGAGCCTGCCGGTATAGACCGACGGCTCGTTGGTTGGCGACATGGGTCCATTCCGGTCGCGCTAGCGCTCGTCCTTGCCGCCTTGCACGGTCAAATCATCCATCTCGATGAAGTGGCCGGCGCGGTCGCGCTTGGACGCGAGGTAACGCACATTTTGATCGGTCGTACGCCCCAGAATACGGCGATCAGACACGACTTCAAGTCCAGCCTCGCTCAGAGCGCCGATCTTCACCGGATTGTTGGTCATGACCTGCACTTTGGTCACACCCAATTGCTTCAACATTTCAGCGGCAAAGTCGAAGCCGCGCTGGTCATGGCCAAAGCCCAAAACCTCATCTGCGTCATAGGTGTCGAAACCCTGCGACTGCAGCTTATAGGCGCGCATCTTGTTGGAGAGGCCGTTGCCGCGCCCTTCCTGATCCAGATAGAGCAAAATGCCGCCGCCATTCTGCGCCATATGCTGCGCTGTATGGCGCAATTGGTCGCCACAATCGCATTTCAGGCTGCCGAAGAGATCGCCCGTCAGGCAGGCAGAATGGAGCCGCACCGTCACCGGCTGCGACAAATCGGGCTTGCCGACCATGATCGCGACCTGATCGCGCAGACCCTCACCACCGCGGAAAATCACAAATTCCGTCTCCGGTGCGCCCTCAAGCGGCACGGGCGCGCGACCCACGATATGCAGATCATGCAGGCGCAGACGGCGATAGCCCTCAATGGCAGCCGCCTCCACGCGCACAAGGCCCTCGCCCTCAACATCGCGCACCGAGACCGGAAGGGCGATGACAGCGGGCAGGACCAACGCAAGGCTGGCAAGCTCAAGCGCGGCAAGATCAAGTCGCCCAAGACTGGCGACGGGGGCGTCGATCCGGGCGCTGACATCAAGGGCAAGCGTTTCGACGCGCTTCAAATCAATGCTGGGCAGGGCAATCGCGCCGGGGCGCGTGCGCTCAAGGCCCATACGGCGCAGGCGAGGTGCGGGCAACAACAAACGGGCGCGGCGCTTGGCCAAGGCTTCAAGCTTGGCGATATGGCGCTCATCGAGCGCCTCGACGCAGATCATGAGCAAATGGGACCGGCCCGCTTTAATAATCAGGGGACGGCCCGCGCGCACTTCGGCGAGCGCCCGCTCGACCGCGACCTGCCCAATCCCACCATCAACATCAAGAATCGTCTTGATTTCGCCCACGCTACCCTCGACTGACTAGAGCCACTCTGGCCAATTACGGTTCGAGCTTGTCTCTGGATGGCCTTTGTAGACCACATCAGAGCCAATAAATAGGAGAGCTCTGTGACTGGGTTAAGAACCGCCCCGCCAGAAAATTCGGCTGACGAGGCTCTCCGCCGGGTGCGGGAGGCCTCGCCAGAGCGGCCATTTGTCGTGGCTCAGCTGGGCCAATCGCTCGATGGGCGCATCGCCACGGTCACGGGCGAGTCCCGCTATATCAATGGTCCGGGCGCTTTGACCCATCTGCATGCGCTGCGCGCCTGCGTGGACGCTGTGGTGGTGGGGGTAGGCACGATCATCGCCGATGACCCTTTGCTGACGGTACGCCGCGCGCCCGGCAAGAGCCCTGCCCGCGTCGTCATCGACCCATCAGGCCGGCTTGAGCCCGGCCTTCGCTGGGAAAGTGCCGATGAGGCACCTTGCTATGTCATCAGCGGCGGCAACACCAAAATCACGGCGGCCACACATATTCCCCTGCCGATGGACAATGGCACACTGGCACCTGCGCGGATCATCGACGCGCTGTTCAAGCTTGGAATGCGGCGACTGCTCATTGAAGGGGGTGCGCGCACCATCTCTGGTTTCATCGAGGCCAATTGCGTCGACCGGCTGCATATCTTGCTGGCGCCTGTGTTGATCGGGTCTGGCAAAATGGGGCTCGACCTCATCCCGCAAGGAGATTTATCCCGCGCCCGCCGCCCGGTGGTTCACACCTATCCATTGAGCGATGGAGATGTTCTATTCGACTGTGCTTTAAGCGATCCACGCAAGGCCTGAAGGGACACGACCATGGCTGAGACCGCACGACCCCTCGCTTATTCGACCCTGAGCAAAATCATCCACTGGCTGACCGCCATTATCGTGATTGGCATCATACCCGGTGGCATCGCCATGAGCGAATTGGATGAAGGGCCGCTGCAGAATTTGCTCTTCGATCTGCATCGTTCTTTCGGCGTGGCGGTTTTCTTTTTGGCTCTGTGCCGCGTTCTGGTGCGCCGCTTATACGGTGTGCCCGCACCCTATGAAGGCCTGACGCGCTTTGAGCGCATCGCCTCAACCGCCGCACATCATACGTTGCTGGCGCTCTTGTTTGTCATGCCGCTGCTCGGCTGGATGATGATGTCGACCTATCGGGCTGAAGTCAGCGTGTTTGGCCTCTTCATTCTGCCCAATATCTTGCCGGAAAATCGCGCGGTCTATGATGTTCTTGCGGAAATCCATGGGGCAGGCGGCATGTTGATGGCAGCCATCATCATCATCCATGCAGGCGCTGGCTTGATGCATCACTATGTGCGCCGCGATGGCGTTCTGCAGCGCATGTTGCTCTGGTCGAAACCTTAAGGCCGCGCGAAGAGATCAAGATGGCCAATGCTGGCGCGCTCAGCCTGTGTGCGCGCTTGCAACCACGACTGAAGATCAGCCAAGGCCACGCGGCCTGTTTCAGCCACAGCCTGCGCAGCCCCTTGCGCAAGTGCGCTGATGAGTTTTGCATCTTGTGCAGCGGTCATCTTCCAGGCGCTGTCGCCGGTCATGACATGCCAGCCTGCTGATTTGAATTGCGCCTCCATCAATGCGGTGGCGCGCGGACCTGCTGCGGGACCAAAGCCTTTGTCACTGGCTTGATGAGCGTGGAATGCAGCCAGCACTTGCGCATCAGCGCTATGGGGCGGGGACCATTGCTCGACACCATCATAAGTGAGCACGGTGTAGAAGGGCAGTTTGCGCGCAATGAGGGCTGCACAAAATCTATTCAGCCAGTCTGGCGCGACGAGGTCGAAAAACGCAGCTGCTGTGATGAGATCTGCACCTTGGTCGAGGACGCGCTCAAGATCACGCGACAGATCGACCTGATCAAAGCGCACCTCGATCTCTTTATCCGCATAAGTCAGATGCAGCACGTCACCTTCATTGCGCGATGATTGCGCCCAGTCTTGCAGAGCCTCATGTGCGGCTGCGAGCAAGAGCGGATCAGCATCCACAAGCCGCCAGCTTTGGCGCTGTGGCAAAAGCGGCGCCAATGCGCGCAGATTGGACCCAGAGCCGCAACCAAGATCAATCAGGCGCGGCTGCGCAAGCGCACCAAGATGCGCCAGCATCGCAGCGCAGACTTGCGCATTGCGAGAGCGATGATCCACAGGTTCGCGCAGCGCGAGCCAATCTGCCGAAAAGCCGCTCATATCGCTTCCTCTCTCACGCGCTTTAAACATTGCGCCACAGCACTTGCCGTATCTTGCCAGCTTGGCAATTTGGCAGCTGCCTGCCACGACGCCTCACTCAAAGAGGCGCGCAATTTTGCATCACCCAACGCGCGCATCAAAGCTGCACGCAAAGCCTCGACATCGCCGGGCGACACTTTGAGCGCGGCTGTATCAGGAACGGTTGCAGCGGCCGCACCACCCGTTGTGGTGATGATGGGTAGGCCCCGCGCCATAGCTTCTGCCAGGACCATGCCATAGCCTTCATAGAGCGAGGGCAAGATAAACAGATCGCTGCCCGCATAGACTTGCGCCAAGGCATCTGCCTCGCATTCGCCTGTAAAAGCGATACGCTCTTGCAGGCCATGCTTCGCAATGGCCCCATGCAGAGCTTGCGCACATGAGGGGTCACGCATCTCGCTGCCCACAAGCGTCAAATGCCAAGGCAGATGGGTCAAGTGCGACAAAGCCTCAACCAGCACCACATGGCCTTTACGCGGCGTGATTGTTCCCACACTCAAAAGTTCGATCTCGTCGCGGCCTGACCCGCTCGCACGCTCAGCAGGATCTGTTCCGGGCTCCGCGATGGTGATCCGATCAGCAGGCACTGCAAAATCGCTGATCAAAGTGTCGCGCGTTGTCGCGCTTGTCACGATCACCGCGCATGTCTGCGCCAAGACGTCTCGCTCATTCTCGATGAGTTTGCGCGCCACATCGGGCGCAAGGCCAGACTCAAGCCCCAAAGGATGATGCACCAGCGCCACCACAGGCGCGCGCAGATCTGACAGGCTTTGCGCAGGTAAAGCACCAAGCGCCAAACCATCGACCAGCAATATGTGATCGGGCGGCACGCTTTTGAGTTTGGTCAGCGCCTGCGCACAGAGCGCTGCATCAGGAAAGGGAAAACCCTCCGGCAGCGGCAGATATTTTACATCCACACCGCAGGAGGGCAAAAAACTAAGAAGAGCGCGGTCATAGCCATAGCCGCCGGTCAGCGTCTGCAAGTCACCGGGGATCGCAAAGACCGCTTGGCTCACGCAGCCACAGGCCCTTCGAACCAAGCGCGGGCCACATGAGATTCATGCAGGCTAACGCGGATTTTGCTGATGCCTTCGCCGCCGGGGCCCAGCTGTCCGCTACGCGCTGCCTCAGCCATGGCGTCGAAAATATATTTCGACAAATATTCTGTCGTCGTCTGCTTGCCCGCAAATTGCGGCAGCTCGTCGAGGTTCTGATAATTGAGCGGACCCAGAGTTGCTTTGAGCGCATCATGTGCGCGGCCGATATCAACGACGACTCCATCATTGGTGATCGTCTCGCGAAAGAAAGCGACATCGACAACAAAGGTCGCGCCATGAAGCTTCTGCGCGGGGCCAAAAAGCTCCCCCTTGAAACTATGCGCGATCATGATGTGGTCACGCACTTCAACAGCAAACATGGACAACTCCCAAGGTCAGGTCTCTTGCTTACGTCTGGTCAGGCAGACGGATCAGCATAGCGCAACACGGTGGCGAGCCCCTGCGCCTGTTTGCCCAGCAAGTCAGGCAATTGCGTAGGGGCATCCTCAAAGGCGATCTCATCGGTGATCAGCCCATCGAGCCGATCATCGCACAAAAGCTCCAGCGCTTTGGCGAGCCTGCGCGCATAGGACCAGCGCGGGCGACGGCCCGGCGAGACTTGACCCACTTGCGATGAGATCAGCTGCAGGCGTTGGCTGTGGAAGGCGCCGCCCAAAGGGGCCAGAACATCAGCTGTGCCGTACCAACTCAGTTCTATCACGCGCGCCTCAAGTCCAGCCGCGCCCAGCGCAACTCCGAGCCCTGCAGAAGAGGCGCTGGCATGAATGACCACATCACCATCGCCCGGCGCGCCCAACTGAGCAGGATGAGCAAAACGCGCACCGAAGGATTCAACAAGAGCGCGGCGGCTGTCTTGCAGATCCACGACGCAGACCTCAGCCCCGGGCAAGCGCGCGGCAAGATAAGCGACCAAGAGGCCCAGCACGCCCGCGCCGATGACATAGATGCGATCTCCCGGCCCCGCGCCAGAATCCCACACAGCATTGAGCGCGGTCTCCATATTGGCGGTCAGAGTGGCGCGGCGCGGCGGCAGCCCTGCTGGCAGAGGGCTCACCATGGCGCGCGGCGCCGCGAAAAGAGTTTGGTGCGGATGCAGGCAAAAAACGCTACGGCCAATCAGATCCGCCTCGTCGGCGGCCTCAACGCGGGCAACCGCGCAATAGCCGTATTTGACGGGGAAAGGGAAGGCGCCTTCCTGAAGCGGCGCAGCCATGCGCTCATATTCTGAGGCTGGCACCTGCCCCTGACAGACGAGCCGCTCCGTGCCACGACTGACGCCTGACCAGAGCATGCGCAAAGTCACATCGCCCTCTTTGCGAAAAAGCTCTGCGCGTCGCAGCTCCACCCGGCCCGGCTCTGCGTACCAGAGGGCGCGGGCCTCGCGGCGCTTGTCATCTGTCGGGTTAGCCATCTCGACCCTGTCCAGCTCTGCCACTATGGTCCGCATCGCTACGACATGTTCAGCCTCAAGACCAGAGCCCCAGACCGCCCATGACTGATCTGACTGCCCCGGCCCTTGAGCCCATGACCCCCACCGGTCTGCAATCAAGCCGCGTTCTCACCCGCCGCCGCGCCTTTGCTGCGGCTGTCACAGTGAGCGCCTATATCGGCCTGCTCGCCTGGCTGGCGTCCATTTTGGGCACGAGCGGCTGGAGCCTGATCGATCGTCTAATCTTCTTATGCTTTGCCATTGCCGCGCCCTGGAGCGTGATCGGGGTTTGGAATGCGCTGCTGGGCCTGTGGCTGCTGCAACGTTCGGACGCGCTGCAACGGGTTGCCCCTTTTGCAGGCGCGGGTCACGAAGCAACACCGATCCACACCAAGACCGCGATCTTGATGACCTTGCGCAATGAAGATCCTCAACGCGCTTTTGCACGCATGCGCACGGTCAAGGCCGATGTGGATGCAACGGGTGAAGGTGCGCAATTTGGGTGGTTCATTCTCAGCGACACAAATGATGCTGAGGTTGCGCGCGCTGAAGAGGCGGCCTTCGCGGCATGGCAAGCGCAGAATGCCGAAGATGCATCACGCATGGTCTATCGCCGCCGTACCAGCAACGAAGGCTATAAGGCGGGCAATGTGCGCGACTTCTGCCTGCGTTGGGGCAGCGACTATGAATTCATGATCCCGCTTGATGCGGATAGTTTGATGTCAGGCGAAACGATTTTGCGTTTGGTACGCATTGGTCAGGCCCATCCCAAACTTGGCATTCTGCAAAGCCTCGTTGTGGGCGCACCGGCGCAAGCTGCCTTTGCACGTATCTTCCAATTTGGCATGCGTCATGGCATGCGCCCCTACACAATGGGCAGTGCTTGGTGGGCGGGCGATTGCGGCCCCTTCTGGGGCCATAATGCTTTGGTGCGCATCTCGCCCTTTCTCTTGCACTGTGATTTGCCTGATCTGCCCGGACGCCCGCCTTTGGGCGGTCCCATTCTCAGCCATGATCAGGTGGAGGCTGTGTTGATGCGGCGCGCTGGCTATGAAGTGCGCGTCTTGCCTGAAGAATGCGGCAGCTATGAAGACAATCCACCAACGCTCATCGAATTCACACGCCGCGATCTGCGCTGGTGTCAGGGCAATCTGCAATATGTGAAATTGCTCGGCCTCAGAGGTCTGCAGCCGATGAGCCGTTTTCAGCTCATCTGGGCAATCATGATGTTCATCGGCGTACCTGCCTGGACCTTGATCATTTTGCTGAGCGCGCTGAAGCCGCTTGATGGTGAAGATCTGGCCCAATTTCCCGCCACCTCAGCACTGCTGCTCTATGGCACTTTCTTGCTGATGTATCTTGCGCCCAAGCTCGCAGGCTTCATTGATATTGCGCTGACGCCCGGTGAGTTGAAGCGCTATGGTGGGGCGCTGCGCTTCACGCTCGGCTGTCTCGTCGAACTCACCTTCTCTTTCATGCTCGGCGCCGCGACGACTTTGCGCACCAGCCTCTTCATGATCGGTCTTGTTCTGGGGCGCTCTGTGACATGGAATGGTCAGGCGCGTGATGCGCATGCCCTGTCTCTTGCCACCGCCTTTGCGGGCCTGTGGCCGCAGACCCTGTTTGGTGTCGTGATCTTTGCAGCCGCAGGCCTGATGGCGCCCGGTTTGATCTTGTGGTCTTTGCCCCTCACTTTGGGCTATATCTTGGCCGTACCCTTTGCCATGGCGAGCGCCTCGCCAAGACTGGGGCACATTCTCATGCGCATGAAATTATGTGCCATACCTGAAGAGATCCAAAAGCCTGCTATTTTGCAGGCACTCGATACCGAACTTTCCTCCAAGTCGTGAGCCACAGACCCATGAAACACAGCCTCGTTGCGAGCCTGTTCCTTGTGATCGCCGTCCTGCCTGCGCAAGCGCAAACCAAGCCCCCGCAGACCTCGACCCTCACCAATATGGAACAGCCCTTCGTACCAGCCCATGGCATCGACCCCCATGAACTGGCGGTTGATGTGGTGAACAAAAGCACGCCAGTGCTTTGCGCTGAGAAGGACAATGTGCATCTTGATTTTGTGTCGTCCACAGTGCGACGCTTTCGCATTCAAGCCGCACATCCCTCCTATATCAACACGATTGCGGTGGATCGCTTCGCGCCTGACTTCACCTCATGCGACATGACGCAGGATCCCAATTTCAAATCCGACAATTCGCGCCGTGTGACCTTCTGGGAGACACCGGACTTCTGGTTGGTGGGCTATACATTCCCCAGCTTCTGGCGCCCCGCCACTGTACCTGTGCGCGTGGGTGAGCGCGTCGAACAGGGGCTGCATCTTGTGCAATTGTGGATGCGCCATCGTGAGCGCGCCGAAGAAGTGCTCGTCTTCTATCCGCCCGATGGCTATTGGCGCGCGCGCCCCCTGCCCTTTGGCGAAATGCGCTGGACTGCCTATGGCTCGTCCTTCCTTGTCGGTCCTGTCGAGATTCAAGATCGCCCGATCGTCGCCCTGAAGGAGGTCGCCTTCGATCCCGCCACCAAGACTTTCACGTTGCAATTCGCACGCGGCGGATCAGCGACACTCAAGCTCTCGATGATCGATCAGGAACGCATCGTGCTGGATGGAACGACCTCTGGCCCGATGCCCGGTGGCGCGCCTTTTGCGGCCATGCGCTCGATGTATATTACCGAGACCAATTCGGATGTCGCCAAAATCGCATGGCGTGGCAAGGGCGCAGAAGGCTGGGGCGAGAGCGCCATCATGCCGTTCAAATCTGCCAAGGCAACGGAAGTGTGGGCGGGACGCAGCGTACCCTCCATTCATAATCTCTCCGCGCCTGACATGAGCTTCAGCCACTTCTCGGACAAGCCTGCTCCGTGACAGTGAGCGCACCTAAGCCCCCCAGCACGCGCTTTGCAGCTTTTGATCTGCTGCGCGGTGCGGCGCTGGTGGGCATGTTCGCCTATCATCTCGTCTGGGATCTTGGATATTTCAGACTCGTGTCGCCAGAACTGCCCTATAACTTCGGCATGATGGCTTTGGGCCATGTGGTGGCCGCCTCATTCTTGCTGCTGGTTGGCGTGTCATTGGCGCTCGCGCTGCGCAACGGTTTTCAGCTAGCCTCTTTCACACCACGCTTGCTGCAAATCGTTCTGGCAGCCTCAGCCATCACCGCGCTTACAGCATGGTGGGCGCCCGAAGGGCTCATCTTTTTTGGCATCCTCCATTGCATCGCGCTTTCAAGCCTGCTCACCCTCTTGTTCATGCGCATGCCATGGTGGTTCACCCTTGCCATAGCGCTGGCGGTGATGGTCGCTCCCTTCACGGTCGCACAACCACTCTTTGATAAGCCAATATGGTGGTGGGTAGGGCTTGGCACGCGCGATCCGCCAAGTCTTGATTGGCGCCCTGTCTTTCCCTGGGCGGGCTTTGTACTGTTTGGCTTTGGCGCGATGAAGCTCTGGCTCACCATCGGCCTGCCGCACAAGCTCACGCAGTGGAGCCCGCGCTCCAATAGTCTGCGCGCTATGGTCTGGGGCGGGCGCCACTCACTCAGCATCTATCTGCTGCATCAACCTGTCTTCATCGCTCTTGTCTTTATAGCCACACAGTTGATGGGCTCACCAGCCGCAGGCTTGCCTGGCAGCGATGACGCACCCTTTGTGACAAGTTGCACCCGTCAATGCAGCGTCTCAGGCGGCAGTGAAATGCAATGTCAGATTGTGTGCAATTGCATCGCAAGTGAAATCCGCAAACAGCCGCCCATCTGGCAGCGCTTGGTGCAGAACCAGCTGTCACCGACCGATCAAAGCCAGATTGATAAATTCACCCGCCAATGTTTGCGGCGCGAGCCCTAACGACCCGGGCCTAACATACGGCGCGGATCGACCATCGTGTCGAAATCCTGCTCGCTCACCAAACCGCTCGCCACAGCCTCTTCGCGCAAAGTCGTGCCATTGGCATGGGCGGCCTTGGCTATGGCGGCTGCGCTATCATAGCCAATGCGCGGCGCAAGGGCCGTCACCAACATCAAGGACCGTTCGACCAACTCATTCATGCGCGCGCGGTCGGGCTGCAGACCCTCGATGCAATTGGAACGGAAGCTGGTAGCTGCATCACTCAGCAAACGGATGGATTGCAATGTGCAGGCGCCGATGACTGGTTTGAACACATTGAGTTCGAGATGGCCTTGCGAGCCGGCAAAGACAACCGTCGTATGATTACCCATGACCTTGGCGCAGACCATGGTCAGGGCCTCAGCCTGAGTGGGATTGACCTTGCCCGGCATAATGGATGAGCCAGGCTCATTCTCTGGCAGCCGCAATTCTCCAAATCCACTGCGCGGGCCACTTGCCAATAAGCGAATATCATTGCCGATTTTGAACAGTCCCGCCGCACAAGCATCCAACGCACCATGCATGAAAACAATCGCATCATGACAGGCAAGCGCTTCGAATTTATTCGCAGCGCTGACAAAGGGCAGACCAGTTAGTTCCGCAATACGCCCTGCAAAAGCGCTTGCAAATTGTGGATGCGTATTGAGACCCGTGCCAACAGCCGTACCACCTTGAGCAAGCGAAAACAGATCAGGCAGTGCGCGTCGAATACGCTCGCAGCCAAGACGTATCTGTGTGCCATAGCCGGATAATTCCTGCCCCAAGGTCATAGGCGTTGCATCTTGCAAATGGGTACGGCCGATTTTGACCACATCAGCATATTCGCGTGACTTCCATTCAAAAGCGCGGGCCAAGGAATCGAGCGAAGGCAAAAGTTCAGCATGAATGAGCTGCGCGCAGGCCAGATGAATGGCCGTTGGGAAGCAATCATTGGAGGATTGCCCCAGATTGACATGGTCATTGGGATGCACAGGCGCGCGCGAACCCAAAGGTTCGCCCAAAATTTCATTGGCGCGATTGGCGATAACCTCATTCACATTCATATTGGTCTGTGTGCCAGATCCTGTCTGCCACACCATCAAGGGAAAATGCGTTGCAAAGCGGCCATCCACCACTTCTTGCGCGGCCGTGATGATGGCGCTGGCGCGTTGGTCATCGAGCAGTCCAAGGTTGCGATTTACTTCTGCTGCGACGCGCTTGATCAAACCGAGAGCTTCAATGAGCGGGAGCGGGATCGGATCTGTTCCGATACGGAAGTTACGGCGAGCGCGTTCGGTTTGTGCGCCCCAGTATCGGTCAGACCCGACCTCGATGGTGCCGAGACTGTCCGTTTCAACACGTGTTGCGGGCATCAATCACTACCAGTGCGCGAAAATCTCTGGCCCATGATGAGCGAGTCAATGCCCGGCTGCCAATCTATATCCGCTGCATAGTCAGAGCTTGAGACAATCGCCAGCAATTCAACCAAACGATTTCGCGCGCGATTGACGCGGCTCTTCATCGTTCCAATTGCACAGTTGCAGACACCCGCCGCCTCTTCATAGGAGAGGCCCGACGCGCCAATCAGAATGAGCGCTTCGCGTTGATCGGTTGGTAGCTTCTGCAAGGCTGCACGAAAGTCGAGAAAATCCATATGACCAGACTGTGCGGGCGCTGTGGCCAACCGCGCTGCGATCGCACCGTCAGAATCGGGCACTTCGCGTCGACGTTTGCGATATTCGGAATAGTAGATGTTGCGAAGAATGGTGAAGAGCCACGCAGCTAAATTTGTACCCTCAGAGAAACTCGTGAGATTGCTCCACGCCTTCATCAAAGTTTCTTGCACCAGATCATCTGCGCGGTCGGGATTGCCACAGAGCGATACTGCAAAAGCACGCAGGCTGGGGATGGATGAGATCAGGTCGCGTTTGAGCTGGGGGCTTACAGTCATCGCGCATCCTCTTCCTTGCTGGGTTCTTTCCCAAGCTGGCTGAGCAATTCGAGAAAACGATCAGGAATGGGCTGACTCACCACATCGTCATAGACAGCCTGCAATTGCTGTCCGATATGGTCATCGATTTTCTGCCGTGAGTGATCTTTGCGCAGATGCGTGGGCGAGGATGTCTTTCGTGATCCCAACGGAATGATCTCGGCGCTACGCGTCAGCACCAAGCTTGATGGCTCAAGCGCAGCCGTTTCCAGAAAAGCAACCTCCGCTCCGCGTCGCAGGATGACGGGCCTGAGACGTGGCGGCAGGTCTTTTTTCAAAGGCTCATCCATGCTACCCCTCCAGATGCCGGCGCTTGCTGTTGTGCTGGAAAAATCGCAAGCTGCTGGTGCGCTCACGCGCCATCTCACCGGAGGGATTAACGCGACCGTCAGGCAACAGTTCCGCCACAGAGGGAACTTTCCAGATGCTCGCCGGTTTTTTGAAGAAGCTGGACAGTTATCATTCGTTCCGGGGATCCCCACAGCATGTCCGTATCCCAAGAGATCTCTGCTCATATTCCGTATTTGCGTCGCTTCGCGCGCGCCTTGTCGGGCAGCCAGAGCGGCGGCGATGCCTATGTGCTCGCCACATTGGAAGCGATTGTCGCTGACCCGGACACGTTTCGTGCGGGTGGCGAAACGCGCACGTCGCTCTATCGAACCTTTCTGGCGGTGTGGGGATCGATGCCCGTCAATGAGCATGTAGATCCAAACATGTCCTCGCCCGATGAACGTGGTGCGCGGCGTAACCTTGACGCTATTTCTCTGCGCCCGAGGGTGGCTTTCCTTCTCGCATCGCTTGAAGGATTCGACACAGGCGAAGTCGCCAGTATCCTTGGCGTACGCACACAAGACGCAACGGGCCTCATTGATCAGGCCGGCAAAGAAATCGCGAACCAGATACGCACCGATGTTCTCATCATCGAGGACGAACCCTTCATCGCGCTTGATATACAAACACTCGTTGAAGACCTTGGCCACCGTGTCGTTGGTATTGCACGCACACACAAAGAAGCTGTGCGCGCTGTAGAGGCTCATCGTCCGGGCTTGATCTTGGCAGATATCCAATTGGCGGATGGAAGTTCAGGTCTTGAAGCTGTGAATCAAATCCTCGGACAATTCGAAGTGCCGGTGATTTTCATTACAGCTTATCCTGAGCGGTTCTTGACCGGACGCCCGCCAGAACCGGCCTTCTTGATTACAAAGCCATTCGGCGTTGACAGTTTGAAAGCCGTAATTTCTCAAGCTTTGTTCTTTGATCGCCGCTCCCATCGACGCGAAGCTGCGCAGGCATAAACAGCTGCGTTATAGCCCGCCTATAAAAAGCAGGATAACGACGATCACAATTGCGATAGTGATAAATCCCGACGGTCCATAGCCCCATTCGCGGCTATGGGACCATGATGGGATCACGCCAATCAGCAACAGAACAAGCATGATCAGAAGCATTGGGCCAAGCATCATGGCTCGATCCTTTACAATCTGCGCTGCAGAAAATCATGGGTTGGCCATGCAAGGTGACTGCTGCCAGCGTGATTACAATTTCCCACCAGGAAAGGCCCACGATGGCCGGGCAAGCCATCGCGGGTGAAGGCACATGCCAGACGAGTGGGAGGGGATCAATATCCAGCATGCAAGACGTGAACGCACCCCTCTTCATGCAGTTCCAAAATCGCGCAATATGGCAGCTCAACGTTGCTCGCTGTTTGTTGTGAAGTGATGGATGCGGGGAATGATGGCTCGCAATAAGTGCGAAACGGGCATGGCTCTGATAGGCAGTTTTTGCGAAGCAATTACGTCTGGCGGAACCATTCATCCACGGCAGCGTTTATGTCATGGCTGAGCGATAACCTGTTGGAGGAGGATAGTGATGCCCACGTCGACTCGCGGCTTTGCATCAATGGATCCTGACAAGCAACGCGCCATCGCGCGCAAGGGTGGAGAGAGCGTTCCGAACGAGAAGCGCAGCTTTTCGCAAAACCCTGCTTTGGCGGCCGCTGCTGGTCGCAAGGGCGGACAAAGCGTTAGCCCATCCAAACGAAGCTTCTCGCAAAACCATGAACTCGCCTCGCAAGCGGGGCGCAAAGGTGGGCATGCCTCACATGGGGGCGCCCATAAAAAAGACAGCGCAAAGACCGATGTGGAAGATTGATGACAGACGGGGCTGCACCGCAACCCCGTCTCACTTTTTCGCACACAACACTTAGCGACCGCCTTCAGTCGCTGCGCGACGCCGACCGTGAGAAGAGTGCCCACCTTTGCGGCCGGCTTCAGACGCGAGCTGATGATTTTGCGAAAAGCTACGCTTCTCATTGGGGACGCTACGTCCCCCTTTACGTGCGATCTCGCGCTGCTTCTCTCGATCCATCGAAGCGAATCCACGCGTGGATGTCGAGGCTTTGACTGCCTGCTGCATAACAAGCTCCTATATAAACCCCTGACGACATAACCGCGCCGAAATCGGACGGTTCCGTTTGGAGTTCGCCTATAGATGCTGTGAGCTTATTTGCGCGTTCAGACCTGTTTTGAACGACCGACCACGCAACGCATGGCTTTCCCGAACCCGGCCTTACACTTTTGCAAGGCGCAGCCCGTCGTCAATCATCGATATGAATATAGGGCGCGCGCCCATCAGACTGTGCAGCCTCCAGCGCGCTCGCGTCTGCAGGGCGCCACTGAATCTGCGCCTCTATCCGCTCGGCAAGTTCGAAGTCGCGATCAGTAATGCCACCTGCATCATGCGTATTCAAACGCACTTCAAGTCTATTGAAGCTTGCGTGCATATCGGGGTGATGCCAGGCCTGTTCGCACAGATGAGCGACCGCGTTGAAGGCCATGACGGTCGCTTGCCAGTTGCTGGTGCGATAGATGCGGCAGAGCGCGCTGTGATCGTGCCGCCAGTGGCGCAAAGACCCTGTCAGCTTCCGAGCAATGGCTGCGTCATCATAGGTCTGCATGAGTGCCCCCCTAACAAAAAGGCGCGCCCGAGGCGCGCCTTGATGGTGGCTTATTCAGCGCCCGAACCATCGGGCTTGATCAACGCCAGATAAGCGACGAGATTTTCGAGCTGGTTCTCACGCTGGATGCCGGGGAACACCATCTTGGTGCCAGGAACCTTGGCGCGCGGATTCTTCAGATATTCCTTCAAGGTCGCCTCGTCCCAGGTCAGGCCCGAGTTCTTGTTGGCGTCCGAATAGTTATAGCCAGCCACTTCACCAGCCTTGCGACCCACAATGCCGTTCAGCGCAGGGCCAACGCCATTCTTGGCATCGGGGCCGACCTGATGGCAGGCGCGGCACTGGTTGAACACGGACTTGCCAGCGGCGGCGTCTTGCGCAAAAGCGGGCGCTGCGATGAGCGACGCACCAAGAACGAGAGCAGCAAAATAAGGGATCTTCGTCATGCGAAACGGCTCCTTCGAGGGGCTTGGATCTATGAGTTCAAAAGCCCCCAGGGAGATCGGGCTGGGGACTGAATCTCTCGGCGCTATATAGGTCACGTCGTGCGAGCCGACAACCAAACAGTTACGCATTTGGCCGCTGGCGAGATCACATGGACGCGCGGTCCGAATTTGCCTAGGTTGGCCCCACCTTCCAGCCACCCAAACCGGGGCTTCTCCGCTCATGCCAGCGTCCCCCGATCTGTCCAGCCGCCTGCAAGAGGCGCGCGCCACATTAGGCCGCGTCTGGGGCTACGATAGCTTCCGCGCCGGCCAGGAAGACGTGCTGGCCAGCCTGTTTGAAGGGCGCGATGTGCTGGCCGTCATGCCCACCGGCAGTGGTAAATCCATCTGCTACCAATTGCCCGCCCTCCTGCGACCCGGCCTCACCATTGTCGTCTCGCCGCTGATCGCCTTGATGCAAGATCAAGTGCGCCAATTGCGTGCCTTGGGGATTGCCGCTGGCGCGCTCAACTCCGGCAATGGACCGGGTGAAAATCAGGCGACAGAACGGGCCATCAATGAGGGGCGCTTGCGCATCGTCTATGTGGCGCCAGAGCGCTTTGCGCTGCCCGGCCTGCCGGATCTGTTCAAGCGCGGCGGCGCCCATACGCTGGCCATCGACGAGGCCCATTGTATCTCACAATGGGGGCATGACTTTCGACCCGAATATCTGGCGCTGCGCGACATTCGTGATGCGCTTGGCCCTGTGCAAACCATTGCGGTCACCGCAACAGCTGATGAGCCCACACGTAATGAGATCATCGACAAGCTGTTTGATGCACCGCCCCAAATTTTCATTCACTCTTTTGATCGGCCTAACCTCTATCTCTCCATGCAGCGCAAGAAGAATGCTGCCCAGCAAATTGGTGCTTTCGTTGCGCGCCATAAAGGCGAGAGCGGAATCATCTATTGCAATTCACGCAAGCGCACTGAGACTTTCGCCGAGGCTTTGAGTGCGCAAGGCCATCGCGCACTCGCCTATCATGCGGGGCTTGACCCTGCGATCCGTCAGGCGCGGCATGATGAATTCATCGAGAGCGACGGCGTTGTCATGGTCGCGACCATTGCTTTTGGCATGGGTATCGACAAGCCCGATGTACGCTTTGTCTGCCATGCTGATCTGCCCCAATCAATTGAGGCCTATTATCAAGAGATCGGCCGCGCGGGTCGAGATGGCCTGCCCTCAGAAACGCTCACCCTGTGGGGCGAAGATGACGTCGCGCTGCGTCGCCGGCAAATCTATGACACGGACACGCCCTCACAGCGCCAGCGTATCGAGATTGCCAAACTCGAAGCTTTGCTGGCCTATGCAGAAACGCCTTTATGCCGACGACAGTCTCTGCTGAAAGCCTTTGGCGAAACATCCAAAGCCTGTGGTCACTGCGATATCTGCACCAGTGGCCTGCGCTATGTCAGTGGCAAACTTGATGCGCAAAAGGCCATGTCTGCCATCATCCGCACATCAGGCCGCTTCATGGCGCGTCATCTCATCAGCATTCTGACAGGCGAAGCCAGCGAGACTGTCAAACGCCATGCGCATGAGAAGCTCAAGACCTTTGGCGTGGGCAAAGACAGGACGCCGGAGGAATGGCGCAGCATTTTTCGGCAATTACACGCCACCGATCTCATCGGCCACGATGTCGATGATGAAGGGCGCTGGTATGTGACCGAGCGCGGCCGAGATGTGCTCAGCGGCGAGGGCGATGTGAGCCTGCGCGACCCGCGTGACCAAGGCCCAAGGCCCGAGCGTATTACAGTCGACAATCCTGCTGCGGGCTTGTCTGCGCGCCAGCAGCAATTGTTCGCAGCACTCAAAGCGCGCCGCCTCGAATTGGCCAAGTCAGAACGTCAACCGCCCTATGTGATTTTCCATGACCGCAGCCTGATCGATATGGCGCAGAAACATCCGCTCACTCTGGACGAAATGTCGCGGGTCCATGGCGTGGGCGAGGCCAAATTGGCCCGTTATGGGGCCCTGTTTTTGGAAGTCTTGCGGCAGGACGACCGATAACAGCTTGCTCGCACCGCGCCTGTGCGCCATGAACAGGGGAGCAGAGGATTTCATGGCACAAGCTTCGACACCCGCAACACCGCTCACCCAGCGCGACATCAATGGCATTATGATTGGCCTGATGGTTGCGATGTTTCCCGGTGCGCTCGACACGACCATCATCGGCCCCGCCATGCCAACCATTGGTCGCGAATTGGGCGATGTGGAACATCTGCCATGGGTCGTCACCTCTTATCTGCTCGTCTCGACCGCTGTCACGCCGCTCTATGGCAAGCTGAGCGACATTCACGGCCGCCGCATCATGCTCATCTGGGCGATCAGCATCTTTGCCGCAGGCTCTGTTCTGTGCGCGCTGTCACCCAGTGTTGTTCTGCTCGCCTTGGCGCGCGCTGTGCAGGCGATTGGTGGTGGTGGTTTGATCTCGCTCGCCATGACCATCATTGGCGATATCGTGCCCCCGCGCGAGCGCCCGCGCTATCAGATCTACACATCGGTTATGTGGACAGGGTCGAGCCTGCTCGGACCTGTGCTCGGCGGCTTGCTGGCTGAACAATGGCATTGGTCTCTCATCTTCTGGATCAATCTGCCGCTCTGCCTTGCTGCTTTGCTCATGACCAATGGCAAGCTGAAAAAAGCACCGCGTCATGAGCGCCCCCATGCACTCGATTTTGCTGGTGCGGTCTTGCTCGTTGTCGCCTCTGTCTTGTTGCAACTGGCGCTCAGCTGGGGCGGCACTCATTATTCATGGGGCTCGCCGCAGATTCTTCTGCTCCTCGCTGCCTCCGCCATCGCATGGGCTGGCTTTGTCTGGCGCTTGCGCACGGCAGAAGAGCCCCTCATTCCGCTCTCGCTATTCTCCAACAAAGTGGTGCTGACAGCGACAGGCTCTGTGGGCCTGGCAATGGGCGTGTTTGTGGCTCTCTCGATCTATGTGCCGATTTATTTCGAGACCATTCTAGGCCTCACAGCCACACAATCTGGCCTCGCGCTTTTGCCTCTGATGATGTGCACGACGATTGGGGCGCTCGCCTCTGGCCGAGCCATGGCGCATCTCGACCGCTATAAATTTGTGCCCCTGATCGGCCTCATGATCGGCGCTATCTCATTGCTGCCGATCTTTTGGTGGCCCACATCACTGTCGATCCTGACGCTGGAAACTCTGCTTTCCATCGTCGCGATCGGGGTTGGCGCCATATTCCCGGTGACGACGGTCTCTGTGCAAAATGCGGTCGCCGTCCATGAGCTTGGCACAGGCACCGCCCTCATCACCTTCCTGCGCAATCTGGGGGCCGCCGCTGGTGTGGCCGTCTGCGGCACTATCGTGATTGCGGGCAGCGGCCATTCACCGGATATGAAAATGCCCGGAAGCACGGGTGCGGACCCCGCATTTGTCACGCAATTTAGCTATGTCTTTCTGGCAGGTGCTATCGGTCTGGCGCTGGCGGGCTTGGTTCTGTGGGCGATGGAAGAGCGGCCCTTGGCCGGACGGATGCGCTCTGGCCCCATCCGCTGAGGCACCCGGCCCTCGCCCCAATTGCCCCATCGGGGCTTTTGAGCTAACAAAGCTCCAGCCCACAAGGCTCCGCACCCGTAGCTCAGCTGGATAGAGCGTTGCCCTCCGAAGGCAAAGGTCACACGTTCGAATCGTGTCGGGTGCGCCAATGATTTCAATTGCTTAACGCGCGCTCGACTTAGGCGCGCTTCAGTCAAGCTACCATATAGCTACCTATTTCGCCCCGCCGCTAAGGCAGGGGCACTACCGCCCCCACCTATTAATTTCGCGTCAACTGGCTAGACTGAGACCTGAGCGCCAATCTCTACCACGCGTCCCGTCGGGATTTGGAAGTAGGAACTGGCATCTGCGGCATTATGCGCAAGACGTATGTAGAGATTGTCTTGCCAAAGCGGCATCGCATGATTACGCGCCACTCTTAATGTCCGGCGTGAAACAAAAAACGACGTCGCCATGATATCAAAACGCCAGCCCATCTTGCGGCACTGCGCTAGTGTCTTCGGCACGTTAGGCTCATCCATATACCCGAAGGTCATGAAAACCCGCATGAACTGGTCATTGATAGGCTCCATACGGATGCGATCCTCCTCTGAGACGCGTGGCGCATTGGAATTGATCACGGTCAGCATGACATTTTTCTCATGCAGCACTTTATAGTGTTTCAGTGAATGCATGAGCGCAGGCGGCGCTGTGTCCGGATCACCCGTCAGAAAGACGGCAGTACCCTTGACTGTTTGTGGCGGCTTTTTCGACAGCATAGCGATGAGTTCGGTTAGCGGAATGTCATCCTTACGCGTTTTTTCTCGCAGGATTTTAGTGCCGCGCATCCAAGTCCACATGCAGATCATAAAGAAAATGCCCATGCCAAGCGGCACATAGCCCCCTTCAAGGATCTTCACGAGATTGGCGCCTAGAAAAATCGCATCAATGACAAGGAATGGCAGCATGAGCGCACCTGCAGCCCAAAGGGGCCATTTCCACCAGCGCCAGACGACGATAAAGGCGAGGCACGCCGTCACCACCATCGTGCCCGTCACCGCAATGCCATAGGCGGTGGCGAGTTTTTCGGACGAACCAAACAGCACGACGAGAAAGAGCACACCGATCAGCAGCATCAAATTGATCTGCGGTAGATAGATTTGGCCTTCCTGTTCCGCCGATGTGTGACGGATTTCAAGTCGTGGCAAAAGCCCGAGCTGAATGGCCTGTCGTGCAAGCGAGTAAGCACCCGTGATCACAGCCTGGCTCGCAATGATTGTCGCCATCGTGGCCAGGATCACCATGCTGAGCAGCGCCCACTCGGGGTATAGCAGGAAGAATGGATTTTCGAGCGCATCTGCATGGGAAAGAACGAGAGCGCCTTGTCCGAGATAGTTCAGCGCCAGCGAGGGAAAGACCAGCACAATCCAAGCGAGTTGGATCGGTTTGCGGCCAAAATGCCCCATATCCGCATAAAGCGCTTCTGCACCAGTGACGGCGAGGAACACTGAGCCCAGAGCAATCACACCGAGAGTTCCATTTTGTGCAAGAAAGCGCACGGCATGGATTGGATTGATCGCATGAAGGATGGCCAGATCGTCGGCAATATGCATCGCCCCGCCGATCGCCAACATGACAAACCAGACAATGGTGATTGGGCCAAAGAAAGCCGCAACCGCCGCCGTACCATGTTTTTGTACCACGAACAGGCCAATGATGATGCCGATCGTAATAGCGAGCACATAAGGTGTGAAAGCTGGAGTGACTAGTTTTAAACCTTCAACCGCCGAGAGAACAGAAATGGCGGGAGTGATCATGCTATCGCCGAAGAAGAGCGAAGCCCCTGTTACGCCAAGCAGAAAGACGAAAGTGGAATGCCGCCCCATAGCGCGTTGCGCGAGTGCCATCAGGGATAACGTGCCGCCTTCGCCGTCATTGTCAGCGCGCAGCAAGATGATCACATATTTCAGCGTGACGATGATAGTCAGCGACCAAAGAATGAGGGAGAGAATGCCAATCACATCGGCCCGCTGTACGCCATTATGCGCTGCGCCCGCAGCCATCATGGCTTCGCGAAACGCATAGAGGGGGCTTGTGCCAATGTCGCCATAGACGACACCGATACAGCCCACGAAGAGCGGCCCAAAGCCACTTTTGCCATGTTCATTTTGTGGTTTGGGGGAGGTCTTGTCTTCAGCAGGAAGTGACGGCTGAAGGACGTCTGTATGCTGTTCGCTCATTGGAGCACACCGCGTAAGGACCGCGATACCACGGCCGGGCGGCGCAGGTTCTATACCTCTAATAAATGCCTAGCAAGCCGAAAAAAGACAAAAGGATCATGGCTCAATGCCCATCATGTGGGCACAAATAACTTCCGGAAACCGGTCGCGCGCGCGTGCGCGCGATACTTGTCTGATAAGTTCCTCTTTTCGGGCCGGCTCATACGTCAATTCTGACAAGACGAACGCCGGCAGTTGGCTCCGAAAATAAGATCACCCCGTGCGACAGAAGCACCTCTTCGATACGCGCATCATTAGGGGCAGACGTTGGTCGCCTATCTTTTTTGCGCTCCCAAAAACGGACTGACCGTTCATCGACATTTAGAGCGCGCCCGAGTTGCCGCTGTGTCAACCCTGCCAGAGCGCGAGCTGCCCGAAGTTGCTGCCCTGTCACAAGGTTACTTTTGTTCCGCATCGTCACGCTGAGCCTCCAAGTTGCCAGTCAAAATCCCGTTACGCGACCAAGCATCGCTCGGTCCAGAAACGCGTAGAGGGCGCTACGAATAGCAGTCAGATCGGAACTTTGTTCGCGGTCCAAGAAGCGTCGCTGCACCAGTGCCTCTATCTCAGTTGCGCGCAACTCGATTGTGATACAGCGATATCCGGCGCGCTTTCTCTGACGGTGAAGACGCATACGTTCTGCAGCAGCTATGCACGTCTTCTGCATTCGCGTTCCTCCTACTTTAATCATACCACATTGGACGTCACCGACCAACGAAACTCCCTATGCCTCAACCACCGCCCAACCTTTCTTCTACTGTGCGATTTTCAATAATCGCTTAAGTCGAAGGCGGTAAAGGCGGCAAAGGCGGATCAAAGACGCATAACGCGCCACGCAACGCGTCCATCAGCTTCCGACTGCTGGAACTCAAATCCATTCACGATGCGGTTTGCGTTCTTCTTTAGTATCCAACCCAGTTTGGAGCGATTGATCTCGCCACGTTCCTCAACTGGAAATTCGCGGATTGCATCAAGCAAGTTACTGCTTGTGTGCGTCCTATCAACAACCCGGCGAACGGTGGTAGGCGTCGACCCAAACTCCAAATGCCATTCATGCATGAGAGCTCCGAGAATATCGCCATCGGGATCCCGGCTGATCTGCTCAAACAGTGAAGTAGCTGGATCAGGATGCCCAAGCCACATGAGCGGGTAACGGCAATAATGCGACCATGCTCCGTCGAAGGTCACAATGTTCTTCGCCTCATGGACCGGCTGGCCAGCCGCTTTCCACGCTTCGATGATGGTAAGAACCGCGGACACATAGTCAGCGCGCCGCCGACGCACCTTCTCAACGGGACGGCCAGCATAGACATTGGTCGCGGGCGTCGGACAACGCGGATCAACATGGATGGTCAGGACACGGCGCAGCAAGTCGCGAATAGGCCCAACGTTATTTCCGGACCCAAGGAACAGAGTTCGCGTGGACACAGTTGCAGTCTTGCTCACACCAAGAATGCGGTCCGTAATGTTTTCAGCCGTCAGCATACGCTTGATTGTCCCATGGGGGATCCAGTCCGTGTCCATGTCGTCAAATTCCACGACTGCTGGGCTCGTCAGAAGCAACGAAAGAATAACCTTCGTGGCCTCCTCTGAAGTCATTGGGTAGCTGACCTTCTGATTGCCTCCTGGCCCAGCGAATGAGCCGATCAGTTCACACAGATAGGTTTTTCCTGACCCAAAGATTGGCGCCCGCACATGAAAGGCAGGCGCATGAGGAAGCGTTGGACGAACAACTGCAGTGAAGATGGCGGAAAGGGCAGCGGTCTTGTCAGCCGGGGTGACGAAGTGAAACTCTGCCAGCAATTCTTCCACCATGGCCAACGACTGCTCTGCGGCTTCAAGGGTCGGCTCTTTGACGACAAACTGCCGCGCGTCAAAGACACCAAACAACTGCGACTGAGGATCGTAGCCGGGCTGGCGTACAAGTACGCCATCGCTTTCACGAAAATAAGGTTGACGCACCACCCCCGCCAAAGGCGGCAGAGAACGAAAGTTTTGAGCATCGAACAAAATCGACGCGTGACGCGCTGGTGGGTCACACGGCACCCAACGCTTCGCACGAGCGTCCCATTTCTCCCACGTCGCTGCAATCGACAACTCGCGGGTCAATGCCTGAAGAGTTGCTGGCACGATAGACGGGTCGCCAGTAACGGGGTCCGTCGCTACTGAGACGATCAACCCCCCTGCCTGATAGTGACGTCCGCGAAGGGCAAGCTCTTTTTCTGCGGCATCAACGACACGGTGAAGATCGCCTGCAATGACACGAATTACCGCCTTATGAAGGGCGTTTGTTTTTGAAATATCCAGATATTCCAAAAGCTGCTTGATGTGAAACTTATCGCCATGCGAATGCTGGCAGCAATAGCCGCCCAATGGGTAATGCTCGTCTGGTTCAAAATATGCGGCTCCAGTATCAACCCCGTCGGTATGCTCATGCACCCACGGGCAAGTCACGTCATGGCGTCCGGATCCCAACGGCGTCTTATAAAGCCCACGCGCCTTTAACGCCTGAATGACCGGGTTCTCGTCCGCCTTCGGAATGAAGACATCTCCTTCCGCGACCGGAGTTGAATAGGAGCGCCCCGCAACTTTCGCGCGCCGTTGAGAAACATCAGCGATGTTAGGGAACTGCAAATTCAACGCTGCAACGACCTCATCGGGCGTATACCGCTTTGTAGGTCGCCATTCATGCAGCTTGCACTTAAAGGATTGCCCGGTCTCAGGACAGAGATATTTCGGCTTCCCATTGATGCCGTTAGGCAAGCGCGCCCAACGGCTCATTGCACCTTTAGCGCCGCTGTCACACAGCCCAGCATCAATAATCGCGTTCAACAGACGATCCGCCTGCAAGCCATCTGTCAACGGCTCGCTAAAGATAAGCCCGCCTTGGAAGTTTCCGGGGCTTGTTTCGAGCAGCCACGAAAGTTCACAACCGCTCAGGCGCTCTAGGGGCACCTTTGTCCCGAGATCGTCGAGCATGAGAAAATTGCAGCTGGCGAAGTTCGTCTTGCGAGCCTTAAAGCTGCCATCCACGCCCATAAAGAAGGTAGAACAACCAACAAAGTGATTTGCTGGCGTCTCAAGTTTGGGATCGCCTGCAACGAAGCGGCGCGCGATCCACCCACCCTTGAGGGGGTTATCAGGCTTTGATGACACCGCGATATAGGCTCCCTCCAGCAGCGATCCAAAGACTGTGGAGATAAATTCGGAGTTGGAGATCTGGATGCCCCCTGCTTCACCGCCTTCACCGTCTTTCGTGGCAGCATCGTCTGAAGTTGGAAGCGTGATTTCTGTCTCATTGTTGTCGGTCATGGCACAAATCCAAGGTAAGAGCGCCCAGAGCGATCACCTGCTGATCGCCTAAAGCGCTTTCGCGTCATTAAAAGGGAAGGTCCTCGTCGGACGCGGAGGGATTTGCGGCAGCCTCTCGATGCTCGGACGTGGTGCAGCGGGCAACGCTGAGGCGGCTCCGTGCCCAACGGAGAGCATCACCCCAAGGGTACAAGGGGCGGGAACCAAACAGACGGTAACGGGGCCCGCCGCCGCGCGTAGCAAGTGTAGCCAGCGTCCGTGACTTGATCGGGAACCCTGCAGAGGTCAGCAAGGCAGCAAGGCGGTCACGCGTTACAAGTTCGTGGTGTTCAGGGAAGTTCAGCATTTCTTCATCCTCAATGTGCGGTGGGAACCGCGCTCAAGACAGGATGAAAAAACATGCAGCTTTGGGGTG
This sequence comes from Beijerinckiaceae bacterium, assembly GCA_947454485.1. Classification (GTDB taxonomy): domain Bacteria; phylum Pseudomonadota; class Alphaproteobacteria; order Rhizobiales; family Beijerinckiaceae; genus Terripilifer. The sequence continues at coordinate 276,160 of CANGJJ010000001.1, read as the reverse complement.
GCGCTATTTGTTGCTAGCCGGAATTAGCCGGAGTTCTTATCTCCGGCAAACTCCAGCAAAATTTCCCTAGCCGCGTTCTGGGCGGTATCCTTGTGAACGCCAAACATCGCACCAAGGGCAATCTGTTTCATGGTCCTTAGATCTTCGAGTGTAAGTTTGCCCTCGTTGATCTTCTTCAGCATGTCGCGGCGGACCCGATCAGTCTTAATAGGTGCTGGACCCCGTTTCTTCGCGGGCACCTTTCGCTCCCGCTTCTCCGAACGCCCCTGCGGCGCGTCAGCAGCCCAGAAGCTGGGAGGGTTGTATCCACACCTCTTTATCCACTCCGCAAACTGGCTTTGAGATAAGCAGACGGCGGAAACAACAGGCATGATCAAACCGAATGCGGGGACATCCCACTTCGGCTCCCGCCAGTTGTCAGCAATGACTTCGAAAGCGGCTTCACATGCTTCATCTGTCCAGTTCGCGGGATTGGCACTCGGTACACGGACAGGAGGTAGGGGTCTAATCTCGACCCCTCCGTCTGATAAGTCCCAAAAGGTCTTCGGCTCTTCTTCACCGGCCACCCAGAAGGGGATGGCATCCCCGCTCAATGTAAAAAGGCTCCTCAGAAGCCCCAAGCGTGTAATTTGATTTTGCGAAGTGAATTCGCCCCGCCACCACGCCCGCTCCAAAAAGCGAACTAGAACTTTCTTTGATCGCCTCGGATTGATCTGTCTCGACCAGTGATTTGCAATCTCTCTGAGGGTCAAAACGTGTTGAGTTGGGATTGGGTACAATCTCGCCTCCAATGCCCTGAAGAGGTTGGGCAATCAAAGCTTAGCGTTTTTCCGCAAAACGACAACTTTGCAGTCGGCTGCGTCGCCGATCAAACCAAGCGTTTTGTTTGCAACTGCATCGGCTGCAGCAAGGAGGACGACATCGGCAGAGTGGACATAACGAGACGTAATCGTGAGCCCCTTATGCCCGATCATGGTTCCAATTGTTGCTTCAGAGTATCCAAGGTCCGAGGCTAAAGATGCGAAGCTGTGACGCAAGACGTTAGGAGTGATGTCTGCAGGCACCGAGCCCATTGCCATGACCCTGTTCCAGATTTTACGCAGGCCGGTGAGTTTACCTCCTCCGCGGGATGCCCTGAAAACCAAGCCGTCTCGCCCTGACATCCGCCGGAGCACGTCACATGCAGCGTTAGATAAGGGACGCAAGGACCGTCCTGTCTTGCTGTCGAAGAGGGTTGCAGAACGCCTGTCGAGATCGACAGCATGCCACGTGAGGTCCAAAGCCTCACCAGAGCGCCACCCAGTAAGCATCAGAAAGCGAATGGCTAGGACGGCGTCCGGCCAGACAGCGGCCTCCTCAGCGCGACGGAGAGCATCGCCGAAGAAAGCATATTCCTTCTCACTCAAACGTCGCTCACGCCTGCCATCGGCGAAGCGGGTCACTCCATGCACTGGGTTGTCTGCACGGAGACCTTTGCGAACGCTGTAAGTAAAAATTGCGCCAAGCAGGCCCACAGTACGGCTTGCAGTGCCCTTGCCACCCCGAACATTGGCGAGGCCCCGCTTTTTCTTGGTCTTCGTACGCGCGGCAGTTTTCCCTTCAGCCACCGCGTGCATAAAAGCCTCAACATCCTGCCGCGCGACCGCCCTGACTTGCAAGCGACCGAGCAGCGGAATGATGTGCCTCCTAATACGACCTCGATCTGTAATAAGGGTGCTATCTTTCTTCGCAGTCTTACGCCGCGTGAGCAGCCGGCCCGCCTCAGCGTCCTGGAGGTAGTCCTCGCAAAGCTCTGCGACCGTAGGTGCGGTTCGGCGCGCGGCCTTGTCGCCCGACGGGTCACCGCCGGTTACGACTATGCCCAGCAGCCTACGCGCCTCTTCCCGAGCCGTATCGGGTGTCCATGGCGCTCCGTGACGACCAATCGTAAGCCAACGCTGCCTGCCCTCAGCAGTTCTATATTTCAGGATGTAGGAGACTACGGGGCCTTTCTGGCGACGCGCCCCAAAGGACGGGACGGCAGCATCCCAAATCGTCTCTCCAGCCCCAAGAGCACGAATTTCCTTCAGCCCAATGCGTTTGCCTTGCATGCATGCACCGTCAGCGTTTTTTCAGCCAAGCTACCAAATAGCTACCAGCTTTTTTCAACTCTGGTCAAACGCGATCAAACAAAATCGTCCAAAAATCATTGTTTTTTCGATAATTTTTGGATGGGACCAAACCGCAGCAAATCAAAACGTAGGCTAGGAATTGCCCTCCGAAGGCAAAGGTCACACGTTCGAATCGTGTCGGGTGCGCCAATAATCCCGAGCGCATCAGACAAACCCACCCTGCCGAATAAGCAGGGATATTGCGCCTAAGCCCGACAGGGTTGACGCCATGTCTTGAATGCCATCGCGGCATCGATCTTGACGGATAATTCCGCTCTGCCGAACACCCCTTCTCGCACACATGACCTGCACTTGAGGAGCCAGGACCGCGCCTCGTTGGCATGCGCGATCACAGTCAACATTTGAATAGCTGCAACAGGTTTGCTGCTGCATAAAATTGCAGCGAAAGATCAAACGAGACTACTTGCTGAGCTCTGGTCATTTTGCTCGCTTTATGTAAACCTCCAAAAATAAATAATAAAAGAACGGGGGGATTGTCCGTGAGAAAATTCCTGAGAGCATTTTTGGTTGGCACCTCCTTCTTTCTGTTGTCTGCAGCGGTGGAGGCGCAGCAATGGCCTGCCAAACCAATTCGACTGATCGTCCCATGGGCGGCTGGCGGAGCTGGCGACGTCATGGGACGATTGTTTGCCGACCATATCAGTAAGAAGTTGGGCCAGCAGATCTATGTCGAGAACCAAGCAAGCGGTGGCGGACTGACCGGCATCCAAACCGTCATGCGCGCTGCGCCTGATGGCTACACGCTAATGATTTCAGGACTGCCATCTCATGTTCTGACGCCGCTCATGAATGAGAATGCGAAATTCGATCCCATTCACGATTTCACTCATATCGCCTATCTGGGCGGCCCACCCAATCTGCTGTGCGTTCACTCATCGAGTGAGATCCAAACTTACGCAGACTTTCTGGCGATGGGGCGCGCCGAAAAAGCTGGCGTCCACTATGTGTCTCCTGGCTTGGGAACGACCGGCAATGTGGTCGCCGAATATCTTGGGCATAAGGAAGGCATCCAAATGTCCCTCATTCCCTACAAGGGCGGCGGGCAGGCAATTGTCGATCTCATCTCAGGCCATGTGAAGGTTGGCAGCATGACCTGGTCGACGACACGAGAGCATGTATTGGCTGGTAGCCTGCGACCGATTGCCATTACCTCTGCTGAGCGATTGGCGGATATTCCCAACACCCCGACGTTAAAGGAGCTGGGTCATCCAGACCTTGTGACCGTCACCTGGTTTTCAATCTCGGGGCCGCGCGGCATACCGGATGATATTGTGGCGCGTTTGAACAAAGAGGTTATCAGCGCCTTTGAAGAGCCCGACGTAAAAGCTTTTTTTGCACGTGATGGCATTAAGGCAGACCCCATGTCGTCCGCAGACTTTACGCAATTCATGCAGCGAGAAGTCAGCATGTGGACATCTGCTCTGAAGGCCACAATGACGAAGTAAACCACACGGCTTTCCGCATGCGCAGAAAGCCAGCCAACACAGCCTATGATGCTTGAACAAGCAATTGGAGGGGGAATATGTTTCTGAGAAACGCGTGGTACGCAGCGGCTTGGGGATACGAGCTCGAAAAAAACAAAACGCTTGCGCGCACTTTTCTTGGCGAAAAGGTTGTCCTGTTCAGAACGGATGAAGGCAAACCTTACGCTTTAGAAGACAAATGCTGTCATCGCGCCGCCCCCCTGTCTTTAGGCGAAGTCGTCGGCGAAACAATCGCATGTGGCTATCATGGCCTGCGCTTTGATCATTCAGGCGCCTGCGTCCTTGCACCTGGCCAAGACACGGTTCCTCCCAAAGCGCGCGTTCGCTCTTATCCCATCGTTGAGCGGTGGACGGTGATCTGGATCTGGATGGGAGATCCTGAGAAATGCGACGAGACATTGATTCCAAGTCTCACCTGGCTCGAATCTCCCGAATGGACCGCCACTCCCGGTTACATCTATCTCAAAGCAAACTACCAATTGCTGGTCGACAATCTATTGGACCTGACGCATGTCAGCTATGTCCATCGCAAGACCATTGCGGGTGATCCGCGCGAAGCCACGACGCCCACACGCGTTGAGCCCCTTCCAGATGGCGTACGCGTGGGCCGTTGGATGATCGACTTCATCCCTCCGCCACTCTTCAAGAAAGTAGGAAATTTCGAGACTAATGTGGACCGCTGGCAATGGGTGACATGGAAGGCACCAGCCACTGTCTATTTGGACGTTGGTTGTGCAACGACTGGCACGGGCGCCCCTGAAGGTGATCGTTCGAAGGGCATTACGATCTGGTCCAATCACTTGATCACGCCTGAGACCGAAGAGTCGTCACATTATATGTTCTGCTTCGCGCGCAACTTTGACCTTGAAAGCAGCGAAACATCGAAGTTGCTCTATGAGGGCTCCAAAGCGACTTTCCTCGAAGACGCTGTGATGCTCGAGGCTGAACAAAAAAATCTCAGCGCTGGTGATATCAGCAATCTCGTTGACTTGACGGCCGACGCGGCACAGTTGCGAGCTCGCAGAATGCTCAAGCAATTGATAGAAAAAGAGCGCGCTTGAGAGTGAGCAGCAGCAATTGCCTTACGCAAGCGGCGAGTTCAAGAGCTACGCAGGTCAAAGCCTAATCAGGGGTAAGTGATGAGTGGAAATTCAAAACCGGTAATCGCTTATAATGATCTGCGCGAATGGCTCGCGGAAGCCGAACGTCTTGGCGAAGTGCGTACTGTCAGCCATGCAAATTGGCACGAAGATATCGGCCTTGTAGCTGAAGCGATTCTGCGTGCCGAAAACGGTCCCTGCGTCGTATTTGATGATGTGGAAGGTTGCCCCAAGGGCTTTCGTCTACTCCTCAATATGTTCGCAGGGCGCCGCCGCAATATGACGCTTGGATTTCCGACCGAATTGACAAAGTCGGAGTTAAGCGATGGCTATCGCGATGCCTTTTTGACCACCCAAAAACATATTCCTCACGAAATTGTGGAAACAGGCCCGATATTCGAAAACATCCTCATGGGTGATGATGTTGATGTGACCAAATTTCCCTCGCCTATTTGGCATGAGAAAGATGGCGGCCGCTATATCGGCACAGGCACCTATTCAATCACGCGAGATCCTGATGAAGGCTGGCACAATGCCGGCGCTTATCGCGGGCAGGTCTTTGACGAGAAGACAGTGGGAATTTTGATGGCAGCGGGCCATCATGGTGCGATCCATTGCGACAAATATTTCAAAAAGGGCGAGCCCATGCCCGTCGTGATGGTGGTCGGCGGAGACCCACTCGCCTTCTTGCTAGGCGGCCTTGAAGCCCCCTATGGCACATTTGAGTTTGACCTGATTGGTGGAATGCGCGGACGCGCAGAAAAAATGGTGAAGGGCAAGATCACTGGTCTTCCCATTCCGGCCAATGCTGAAATCGTACTGGAAGGCTATGTGCATCCCGACCGCAAGATTGTTGAAGGTCCTTTTGGCGAATGGACGGGGCACTATGCAGGCGGCGCAAAACCCTGCACCGTCATTGACGTGAAAGCGATCTATCATCGCAATGACCCCATTCTTTTGGGCGTCCCGCCCATGGGGGCCGGGCCAGACGAAATGGCGCGCTATCGCGCGGTCATGCGATCAGCAACGATCAAGCAAAATATGACAAATGCTGGCGTCCCTGATGTGCAGCAGGTCTGGTGCCACGAAGTTGGTGGGGCGCGCATGTTCCATGGCGTTTCTATCAAACAGCGCTATCCCGGTCACGCGGTTCAAGCTGGCACGATCGCGGCGCAATGCGGCGGCTCTGCCTATGCATCGAAATATATTGTCGTGACCGATGAAGATGTCGATGTGACCAATCTTGAAGCGCTGATTTGGGCGATGCTGACGCGCAGCGATCCCAAAGAATCAATCCAGATTCTCGATGGCGCATGGGATTCCCCAGCCGATCCGCGCTTGTCCCCGCAGAAACGCAAGGATGGCGATATGAGCCATTCGGTCGCCATTATCAACGCATGCCGTCCGTGGCATTGGCGTGCGGAGTTTCCCGCTTCCAATACGCCAAGCCCCGAAGTTGCGCGCAAGGCGCGTGAGAAGTTCGGCTATCTGCTAGATGGCCTGAGTTCTTAATCAGGCCATACTACACAACGGCCTGCGGCCCACTTACCGCAGCACAATCTCCGTCCTCACGCCGCGCGCATCCATCTCATAGTCAAGGATGTCGAGCGGCGGGCGACAGAAGTGCCAGTTGAGGCCACCGCGCATCGCGCCACGACGAACGATTTCTGAGCCGATGATATGGTGGATGTCATAAACGGTGTAGAGCTGCGCTGAGGTTGCATCTGTCCAACCAAAGCCGAGCGCGCCCATGCGGCGCTCCATTTCGCCCAAAACGAAACGTGCTTTCTCAGCAAGACCGTCAGGCGAGCGATCGCCGGGACGCACGGCAAAGTCTTTGTAGCTCGCATTGCCTTCGGGGGACTCACCGCTGCCCGCAACAACGAATGTGTCGGGTGCATTGGTTGAGGGCACAGTGTAGGAAAAAGCAAAGAACGACGGCTCGGCGGGCTTGTCGAGTTCAGGGCAGACATTGCTGCGCGCAATCGGATTGAGCCCATCGCGAAAGATGCCCCAAGCTTCGAGTGGCTTGATATAGCCGCGATTGAAAGCCTCAAAGCCAGCATCATCGAAAGGCGCAGGTGAGCGCAGCTCGCAGGCACAGAAAGCTGTCAGCGGGCGGCCGATACTTTCCAGATGTGCTTTGATCCGCGCGAAACCTTCTGCCAATGGCACAGGATTGGTGAAGCGTGCACGATGGATCTCAAAGCCCGGCTCTGCTGCAACGCCAGCCGAATATTGAAAGACGCCCTTCACGAAGCGGAAGCCGCCCTCAGGGAAGGTCAAAACTTCTGCCATGGTCACTTCTCCATCTCTTCGAACTCAGGTTGAATTAGAGCTGGCCCATATAGGCATCGCGAATGGCAGGATCATCAGCCATGACAGCTGACACACCAGCCTTCACCACACGCCCACGATCGAGCACATAAGCACGTTCGGTCAGTTCAAGCGCGGTCATCACATCCTGCTCGATGAGCAAAATGGCTGTGCCGGACTTGCGGATTGTCTGTAGTGCGATGATCAACAATTCGACCGCGCGCGGCGCAAGGCCCAGCGACAATTCATCGATCATCAGAAGTTCGGGGCGGCTCATAATGCCTCGTCCGATGGCGCACATCTGCTGTTCGCCACCCGACAAAGTGCCGCCATATTGATCGCGCCGCTCCGCGAGAATTGGGAAGATCTCATAGACATGTTCGAGATCTTGGCGGATCTGTGCTTTGTCATGGCGCAGATAAGCCCCCATCAGCAAATTGTCGCGCACGCTCATGGCGCGAAACAGTCGCCGACCTTCGGGCACATGTGCAATCTTGCGGCGCAGGAATGCGTCTGGCAATGCGCCAGCCATATCCTCACCATCCACCAAGAGCTGGCCGCCCGTAATGCCCAGCAGACCAGAGGCGCAGCGCAGGAACGTGCTCTTGCCTGCACCATTGGACCCAACAATACAGACCATCTCACCGCGATTGACGGTGAGTGACACATCCCACAAAACCTGAACATCGCCATAAGCGGCTTGCAGATTCTGCGCATGGAGTTTTGCAGCGCTGGTGCTCATCGCTCAGTCTTCTCCGCATAGCGCTTGCCGAGATAGGCCTCAATCACACGCCGGTCATTCGTCACCTCTGCAGGCAATCCATCAGCGATCAATTCGCCATGATGCAAAACCAAAAGGCGATCGCTGACCGACAGAACGACCTTCATAATATGTTCGATGATGAGAATGGTGACACCAGAGTCAGCGATGCGGCGAATGAGACGCATAGCGTCTTCGACCTCAGCAGAATTGAGACCTGCATTGACTTCATCGAGCATCAGCAGCTTGGGATTCATCGCCAGCCCCTTGGCGAATTCAAGGCGCTTGCGCTTGGCCAAGGTCAGCGTCGAGGCGATCTGATCAGCTGCATCAGCAAGGCCTGCAAATTCGAGCTGTCGGCGGGCGAGTTCAAAAGCCTCCTGCATGCCGCCCGCACCACCCGCAAAGAGCGCTGCCGCGGCTACATTCTCCACCACCGTCATCTTGGGGAAGGGCTGCACGATCTGGAAAGTGCGCGCGAGGCCTGACCGCGCGATGCGGAATGCTGGCATATGGGTGATGTCGCGCCCTTCAAACAGCACGCTGCCACCGGTCGCAGGATGAACGCCGGTGACAACATTCACCAAGGTCGTTTTGCCCGCGCCATTCGGCCCCAGCAAACCCACGATCTCGCCCTGCTTGATACTGACCGACACATCCTTGACGGCGACAAGACCGCCAAAGCGACGCGAGACATTTTTGAGTTCGAGCAAAGCGGTCATGACTGCACCGCGGGGCGTTTACGCCATTGACGGAACATCGCGCCCACACCATTGGGCAAGAAGAGAACCAGCGCCACAATGAGCGCACCAAGCACGGCGGCATGAACGGTGAGGAAATTGCGCCAGACGAGTTCTTCAAGCGCAAGATAGAGCACAGCACCAATGACGGGGCCAAAGATCGTTCCCAGACCGCCGAGCAGAACCATGACCAGAGGCTTCACGGAATAAAGAATATCGAACACATCTGGCGGCTCGATATATTGCACCCAAGAGGCATAGATCGCGCCGATGATGGCGACACCGAAGGCCGACAGGCTGAAGGCGGCGACCTTATAAAAGGTCGTGTTGATGCCAAGAATATCGGCAGCATCTTCATTCTGGCTGATACAGCGCAGACCAAAGCCCAGTTTGCTCGTGCTGACGATGATCGTGGCGGCGAGCAGCACAACGGTCATGGTCAACATGACGAAGAAGAACAGGCGCGCTTGCACATCAGCACTCATGCCTTGCAGCGGAATATTGATGCCCATGCCGCCGCCTGTGAGGCCTTCGGCTGTGTTTACCACTTCTCGCAACACTTCAACGACTGCCAGACTTGCAATGGCAAAATAATGGCCCTTGAGATGCAAGATGGCCATGCCGATCAACGCAGCGAAGATGGTTGCAGCAAAACCCGCTGCGGCCCAGGCTGCAACAAAGGGAACGCCCTTAGCTTGCAAGACGGCCGAGACATAAGCGCCCAGACCGAAGAAGGCGGCTGTCGCGAAAGAGGGATAGCCCGCCATGCCGCCAATGAAGTTCCACGACAAGGCAAGCCCTGCGTAAAGGCACATGATCGTTGCCAAGCGCAGCGCGTAGTTGTTGCCAAAAAGAGGAACGAGCGCACAAGCGGCGACAAACGCAGCTAGCCAGAGCCAGTGCTTCATTCGAATCCCCTCTTGCCCATAAGGCCCGCCGGTCGAAAGATCAGGATCAAAATGAGCAGCGTGAAGGAGATCGTCACCGCATGCTCTGGGCCAAACCAGATCGCGCCAAAACTTTCGATCACGCCTAAAGCCAAACCGCCCACAATTGCACCCGGCACGCTGCCCAAGCCACCCAGAACGCAAATCACAAAGGCCTTGCCCAAGAACATGCCTGAGTTGAGCGGCGAGATGGGATAGACAATGCTGAGCAGACTGCCAGCAGCCCCCGCCATCATCGCGCCAAGGCCGAAGGTGATGGCATTGATACGCGAAACATTCACACCCATCAGCGAGGCTGCCTCGCGATCCATACGCACGGCGATGATGGCGCGCCCAATACGGCTATCGCGCAGCAAACGATGCAGCAAGAAAGTCAGCAGAAGGGCAAGCCCCATGGCCGCGATGCGGTCCAGCGGCATGAAGATGGGACCAAGCTCAAGCCGCCCGAGCGGATTGTCGAGAACGAGCTTGCGATAATCGGCCTTGAATGCGACGAGCATCAGATTGTTGAGAAGAAGGTCAAGACCAAAGGTCAAAGTAAGCGTCATCAAAACGGGCGCAGCAATGACGCGATTGATCAGACTTGATTGAACCAGATGACCGATCAGATAGAGCAGTGCGCCAGCTGTGATCACCGAGATAAAGGGGTGGATGCCGAGAAAATTATAAGAGAAGAGCGCGATATAAGAGCCCAGGACGATGAAGGTACCATGCAGAATGTTGATGACATTCAGCACGCCCCAGACGAGCGAAAAGCCGGCGGCAATACAAGCGTAGAGGCCACCAAGGACCAGCCCGTTCGCCAGAACCTGGAAATAGATCATTGCTGTTCCAATTGAAGGGCCAGGAGGGCTCGCAAGAGCCCTCCGCCTCAGAGGATTAGTTCACGCCGAATTTGAATTCGGCCTGTTTGATCTCATCCGGCACGATGACCATCGGCTTGCCGCCCTGAATCTGGAAGACGGGCGGCTGCAGTGATGTCACCTGACCCGTGGGGCCAAATTTGATGCGGCCATAAAAGGTCACAGTGTCCATGGCTGCCAAAGCGTCGCGAACTTTGGTCGGTTCAATCGAGCCAGCCTTTTCGATGGCGATCTGCAACACAGCGCCTGCAGCAGCGGCGGAGGCCTGAGCATAGTCAGGCTCTGACTTGTATTTAGCAGCCCAAGCCTTGTTGAACGCTTCGGTCGAGCCAAAGACATCTTCGCCCTTGTAACGCACGGCTGGATGCCACCATGAGGCGCTGGAAATATTCTCAGCCAGATCCGCCGATGCGTCGATGAACTCCTGATAAGCAGGGCCCGCAATCATGGTGACGACTGGTGCCTTCACACCCAGATCCTTCATCTGCTTGCGGATGAGAATGAGGTCATTGATGTAACCGGTCGCGAAAATCCAATCAGGCTTGGCAGCACGCATCTGTGTGATGGCAGAGGCATGATCCATCGTGCCGATGGCATATTTCTCTGACATGACGACGTCGAGATTGCGCTTCTTGGCGGCCTTTTCCATCTCTTGGCCGATGGAAAGCGGGAAGAGATCATTACGCGCGAGAATGGCCACCCGCTTGATGCTCTTGTTCTTGCCCGTGACGAGATCGGCCAGCGGCTCGGTGAGCGTATCGTTCGGCGTGAAAGTGCCGAAGAGATATTTATAGCCCTGATCATAGACCTGCTCAGATGACGCGGTCGCTGCGACTGTGGGGATCGAATATTTTTCCGACACGGTGCTCGCAGCCTTGGCAGCACCCGAGCCGAAGGGCGAGAACAAGAAGCTCACCTTGTCTTCGGTGATGAGGCGCTCAGCCGTCTGCACAGCGCGCGGCGTGTTGGACGCATAGTCAGCATAGACCAATTGCACTTTATAGGTCTTGGCCCCGACCTTGATGCCGCCCTTGGCATTCGCCGTTTCGGCCCACAGATCATAACCCTGCTGCTGCTTCACACCTTCGGGCGAGAGCGGCCCTGTGAGAGGGAGAGGCGCGCCGATCTTGATGACATCTTGCGCGAGCGCTGCACCACTGGTTGCGAGGCTAATAGCTGCCACGCCGCCCAGAGCAGCGACCAGACGCCGCGAAATCTTTGCTGATCCGTTCATCGACCCCTCCACTTGAAGTTATCTGGAAAAGCTATGTGGGGGTCAGGCAACCAGCAAGAGCTATTTTTCTGACCGAGCGTTGCTATTTGGGCAACACTAGCCCAACCGCCCCATGGCCCTCAAAATTCGCTCCGGCGTCGCAGGCATTTGGAAGATCTCAGCCCCAAAAGGCGCCATAGCATCGTTGATCGCATTGAGCACTGCCGCCGGCGCCCCCGCCGTCCCAGCCTCGCCCGCCCCTTTGGCCCCCAAAATCGAGGTCTTGGTCGGGGTCTCGATATGGGCAATGCGAATATCGGGCATGATCGCGGAAGATGGCGTCAGATAATCAACCAGACTGCCATTCACCAATTGGCCGCTCTCGTCATAGACGCATTCTTCGAGCAGGGCGCCGCCAATGCCCTGCGCAATGCCGCCGCGCATTTGCTCGCCGACGAGCAGCGGATTGATGATGCGGCCACAGTCTTCGACCGCCCAATGTTCCAGCAAGCGCACAAAGCCGGTTTCAATATCGAGCTCGAGATGGCTGGCTTGAAAACCATTGGTGAAAACGAATGTGTCGGTGAGCTGCGTGAAATGCCCGCTTGAACTCAGCAGCGGCTGCAAATCTTTGGGCAACTGGTCAGGCTTGAAATAAGCGACATCCGCAATGGCCCGCAAATCAAGCTGGCGCTGACCAGAGCCCTTCGACATCACCGCGCCTTCGCGCATCTCCAGTTCGTCAGGCCCTGTTTGAAGCAGCGCGCCTGCAATGCTCAGCATATTTTGGCGGAAGGCTGCTGCAGCGCGCAAAGCTGCCTCACCACCCACGCCAGCACCGCGCGAGCCATAAGTGCCACCGCCATAGGGCACATGGGCCGTGTCGCCCATGATGATACGAATGTCGGCTTGGTTGAGCCCGGCGACATCGGCAATGACCTGACCAATGGCAGCAAAACTGCCTTGGCCTTGATCGGTGATCGAAATCGCGCAAGTGACCCGTCCATCAGGCTCTAATCTGATCTGGCAGCCATCCTGCGCAGAGACGCGCACATTGCCGACGCTGTAAAGAGCGGGCCCAGGATTAGTAAGCTCGACAACAGCCGCCAAACCGATGCCACGATAGACGCCCTTCTGCCGCAGCTCTTTCTGCTCACGGCGCAGACGCTCGTAATCCATCAGCTCCACAAGACGATCAAGGCAGCGATGATGCGACAAGGCCTCAAAGCGCAGCCCCGTCAATGTGCGGAAGGGATAAGAGTCATCCGGCACAAGATTGCGTCGACGAATCGCGACCGGATCCATCTTCACTTGACGTGCAGCCGATTCAATCAGCAACTCGCCCAGGGCCATGGCGATGGGATGACCAACAGCGCGATAGGCGCCCATCGGCGCTTTGTTTTGAAACGCAAGGCGCAGCCGGCCCTCATAGGCCCGCAACTGATAAGGGCAGCCGCTCATAGTGAGAACTTGCGAGCCCTCCAGCACAGAGGTGCGCGGATAAACTGACCAAGGGCCGATACCGCTCAAAGCGTCCACATTCATCGCGAGCAATGTGCCATCTGCCGTCAGATCCATACGGGCTGTGACTGACTGACCGCGCGCGTGAATGTCAGAGACGAAACTCTCCAGCCTATCGCTGACAAATTTCACCGGTCGCTTCAACAAAAGAGCGATGCCACACAGGGCCATTTCATCGGCATAAGTGTGCAGTTTCACACCAAAGGAGCCACCCACATCTGGCGCGACGACACGGATATCTGACTCGCGCATTCCATACATGGCAGACAAAGCTGCCTGCGTTTGGAAGGGCGTTTGCGTGGATTGGTAAACTGTCAAACGATCTTCAATCGCGTCAAAGGTTGCGATGATGGCGCGCGGCTCAAGTGGCACACCCGTATGGCGCGCAAAGGTAAAGTCACGCTGCACTGAAAGCTGGGTAGCAGCCTCAACAGCCGCATGGTCGCCTTGCTTGATTTCTGCGATGAAAGCCAGATTGTCAGGCATCTGTGCATGAATAAGCGGCGCGTCTGCCTCCAGCGCTCGCACAGGGTCTGTAACAGCTGGCAGCTCTTCCCATTCGACGCGCAGAGCGTCCAGCGCATCTTCTGCAAGCGCGCGTGTGGCTGCAACAATCGCCGCCACAGCCTCACCTTGATGACGCGCAACATCAACTGCCATGGGATATTGCTTGGCAGCTTTCAACTTCGGCAGATGGTCGAGCTTGGCTTCAAAGGGACGCGCGATGGTCGCCAGATCAGCGCCCGTCAACACAGCAATCACACCCTCGCAGGCGAGCGCAGATGAGCCATCAATGGAGATAATCCGCGCATGCGCATAGGGGCTACGCAGAAAGGCCACATGGAGGAGGCCCGGCAGATCAATATCGGGCGTATAGCGCGCGGCGCCGCGCGACAGGCGCTCTGCATTGGGACGCGGCAGGGGCTTGCCGATATGCGTCATCTGCAACTGAGCAAAAGCGGAGATGTCGTCACCGGCCATCGTGATCATCTCCCTTATGTGTGCGGCGGGCCTGTGCTGTCGCCTCCACAGCATCGACGATGGCGTGATAGCCAGTACAACGGCAATAGTTGCCCGACAGGCCATCGCGAATGGCGTCACGATCAGCATCCGGCGCGACTGTGATCAGTTCATGCGCCGTCAGCAGCATGGCGGGTGTGCAATAGCCGCATTGCAAGGCATTGTGCTCAACAAAAGCTGCGCGCAGGTCCTGCGTTTGTTCCGCCATTCCCTCCAACGTGCGCACATCACGCCCGTCAGCCTGGACCGCCAACAACAAACAGCCACGAACCACCAACCCATCCACCATGAGCGAACAGCAACCACAAACACCATATTCGCAACTGACGCGGATGCTCGGCAGATCACCGCGCAACCGCAGAAAATCGGCCAGATGCATGCGCGGCTCAGCAGATCCCTCAATGCGGACGCCATTGAGTGTCATTGAAACACGTGCATGGGTCATGAGGCTTGTTCCATTTGTTGGGCAGCACGTGTGAGCAAACGACCCATCAGTACCTGCGCCAAATGCACACGGTAATCAGCACTGGCATGATGATCGCTGGACGGCTCAATCTCCTCAGCCAATGTCTGCTTGGCGAGCAATCCGGCCTCTGCAGCGGAAAGGCCCATGCAGGCTTGCGCCAAGCGCGGTGCGCTGAGCGGGGTAGACCCCACACCCAGAAACCCCAGATTGAGCTTTGCGATACGCGCTTTCTCAAAACGCACAGACATCGCAAGACCCGCGATGGCAAAATCGCCTGGGCGCCGCGCAAATTCATCAAAGAGATGAATTTCATCCGGTTCACGCGCGGGCAGTTCTACGCCTGTGAGAATCTCGCCGGGCTCAAGCGCCGTCTCATAGAGACCACGAAAAAAGTTGAGGGCTGGAATCTTGCGCATCCCATCGCTGCGCTCAAGTCTCATCGTCGCGCCGAGCGCGATCAAACAAGCAGGCCATTCGGCTGCAGGATCGGCGAGGCAGACACTGCCTCCCAGCGTGCCACTGTTTCTGATCGCAGGATGGGCGATGAAAGGCGCGGCCAAGGCAAGCAAAGGCACATGGCCCCTCACATGTGCCGAGCAGGCGATCTGCGCATGGGTCGTTAGCGCGCCGATGGTGAGACCCGCAGACGTCTGACCAATCCCCTTCCAATCCACGACGCGGCTGATATCGACCAAGAGATCTGGCTGAGACAGGCGCAGATTGAGGGCGGCGATGAGGCTCTGACCACCCGCCAGAACGCGGACATCCTTGCCCGGCTGCGCCAGCAACTCGAATGCCTCCTGGCTTGTTCGCGCGAGGCGATAGTCAAAACGCGGCGCCTTCACATTAAGGTCCCTTCATTGCCTGACGAAGATGGAATATATAGCCGAGTGTTCTTTCAAGTCGAAAGAATGAAACGAAGCGTTCTGAAAAAAAGAATGGTCCCGTCATGCCGCTGACGCATCTGCGCTACTTTGACGAGGTTGTCCGGGCTGGCTCCATTCGGATTGCAGCCGAGAAACTGCATATAGCGCCCTCGGCTGTCAGCCGTCAGATCAAAAATCTCGAAGACGAGCTTGGCGCACCTTTGTTTGAGCGCCATGCGCGCGGCGTCGCCCTGACGCCTGCAGGCGAGATCTATGCGCGCTATGTGCGCAGCGCTCTTCTGGATCAAGGACGCGTGAATGCTGAGATCGACGACCTGCGCGGGCTTCGTCGCGGCCATATTCGCATTCATTCAGTTGAGGGCGTCGTGGCATCGCCCGTTGCTATTGCGCTTGCGCAATTCAAAGAAAAATTCAGCGGCGTTACGCTGCGCCTCACCGTGACGGGTACTGAAGATATTATGCGCGCCGTGCGCGATGGCGACACAGATATAGGCATCGCCTTCACCTCCGATCCTGATCCTTGGGTGCGCTATGAAGCGCGCCTGCATCACCCACTCTGTGCGATCATGCGCCCGGACCATCCGCTGGCGAGCAAATCAAAGCTTGGTTTGGCGGAGGCGCTGCAGTTTCCCTATGCGATCCCTGAAAAGAACTTCGGCATTCGTGCATTGATCGATGCGCAGGCACGCATCAGCAAACTCGCCCTGAAACCAGCCTTAGTGACCAATTCCATCGAAGCGATGCGCGGATTTGCGCGCACAGGCGATGGCATCACTTTTCTGCCTGCCATCACAGTTCAGCGCGAAGCAGAGCTTGGTCAAGTCACGGCTGTGCCTCTGTCGGATCGCGAGATGAAAAAAGCAAGCGTCGATCTATGCGTGCAACAAGATCGACGCCTGCCCAAAGCGGTGGATGAATTTTTGCGCCTGCTGCATCGTATTTTGCATGATGGGAAGTGACCAAGGTGCAGCACGAGGATCGCTATGCTATAGGCAGCGCAAATCGGCTAAAGATTCGTGAAATGGGGTATCTATGATTTCCGTCGGGACAATGGCGGCCGTGCTGGATTGGCTGGGCATCATCACCTTTGCCATTTCAGGAACGGTCGTCGCCAGCCGCAAGAAGATGGATGTCGTCGGCTTTGTCATTTTAGGGACGGTCACTGGAATCGGTGGCGGCACATTGCGTGATGTGTTGCTGGGGTCTGTGCCAGTCTTTTGGGTGCGCGAGCCGCTCTATCTTCAGGCCTGTATCGCGGTCTCCTGCCTCGCCTTCGTGCTGCGCAAACTGCCCTTGGGCGAATATCGCCTGCTCTTGCTTCTTGATGCGATTGGCCTTGCGCTCTTTGCCGTCACTGGCGCGGAAAAAGCAATGCTGATGGGCGCAGGGCCATTTGTCTGCGTCACCATGGGTGTTGTGACGGCCAGCTTTGGCGGCATCATGCGCGATGTGCTCGGCAATGAGAGCCCCGCGGTTCTCTCATCCGAAATCTATATTACAGCGGCCGCTGTGGGGGCTGGCCTCTATGTTTTGCTCGCCGCTATCGGCATTGAGCGCGAATTCGCCTTGCTGGGCTCAATCTTGGCGGGCACAACGCTGCGACTGGTGGCCATCAGTCGCGGCTGGTCTTTACCATCTGCCTCATAATGCAACTGACAGGCGCTAACCCGCCTGCAGATATTTCTGCACAAGCCGTGCGGGCTTGACCAAAGCATAAAGCTTGCTGCGAACCACAGGGAAGCGGCGCAGTGCGCGCGTCAGATAAAGACCGTGCACTTTCACTGACCAAGGAATCTGGCGGAAGAAGACACTCAACTGTCGCTTGGCAGCATCATTGCTATAGCCGCGTGAGGGTGGATGATTGATCTCGACACTGTCATCAAAGACCACCAGCTTGTTCTGCGAATGGGTGATGAGGCTTGCAGCGCGGTCGACGCCCCAACCAAGATTGTTGCACTCATAGTCGAGCGCTATCATCGTCTCCATCAGATCTTTGGAGAGGCACCAGACGATGGAGTCTGAATAGGTCATGACCCTGTAATGCGTCCCAGCAACCTTTGTGAGTTCATTCTTGGCAATCGACATGCCCGAATGATCAATCTTCGGGCTCCATACGCCCATATCATCCCCAAATTGAGTAATGGCGGCGCGCAATGAGGCGGTCGCTGTCAGCCAATCCTGGCAACTGACATCCGCTGTGATGATGAAGCAATGGGTGCCTGTGAACCGCTTGGCGATTTCGCGGAATTTGCGGCCAAAGAAATAGTCGTCTGGAACTTTCACCCAGACCCCCGGCCCCGTCTCGGTTGCATCTTCCTTGTTGGAATAGATCGTGCAGATATCTGGAAAGCTGGGTGCGAGCTGTGATGCGATCAGTCGCGCATTGTCACTCTGCCCGGTCCAACTGACGATGAAGGCCTGAATTTGGGCCTGCTGGTCAGCACTCATCATTCCATTCCCTTCAGTGATATAAATCTGCGCGTGAGGCTGGTATCGGCAAGATACCATGATTTTTGCGCGATGCGAGAGTCTGGAAAATCCCCACAGCGCCGCGCTCAAAAGCCAGCGAACAGCCCGCGAGATAGAGAATCCACATACGGGTTTTCTCCGCGCCGATCTCAGCCTCTGCCTCGGCGCGCCGCGCGATCAGGCGATCATGCCACAGACGCGTGGTGCGCGCATAATGCATGCGCCAGCCCTCCACATCATGGATCTCAAAACGCGCGCGCTCAAGATTGGCGAGCGACATGCCGATATGATCAAGCTCACCGCCGGGAAAGATATAACGCACCAACGCGCGATATTCAGCCCGCATTTTGCGGAAATCTTTGTCCGAGCCCTTAGCTGGTCGTGCAATCGCATGGTGCAGATAAAGACCACCAGGCTTTAACAGGCGATGCACTGTGCGAAAATATTTCGGATGATGGTCAATCCCTACGGCTTCAAACATGCCGATGGAGGAGATCGTATCAAAGGAACCTTCTTCGAGATCATGATAGTCGATGAGGCGTATGCTGACGCAATCGGACAAGCCCATCGCCGCCACTTTTTGCGTGGCCAGACGGGCCTGCTCTTCAGACAAAGTGACGCCCACAGCCTCGACGCCGTAATATTTGGCAGCATGGCAAATCAGCGCGCCCCAGCCGCAACCAATGTCCAAATGCCGCCCGCCAGCTTTCATCCGCAATTTACGGCAGATCATATCGAGTTTGTCATATTGCGCCTTGGCCAGATCATCATGAAAGTCGGGCGCGAAATAGGCGCAGGTGTAAACCATCTGCGGATCAAGAAAGAGCTTATAAAAGTCATTCGACACATCGTAATGATGCGCGATGTTCTTTTTATTGGTCTGCGCATCGCCTTTGCGGAGCGATTTTGCATCACCATGACCTCGCGCGAGTGATGGGTCGCCGGGCATCAGCGCAAGGCGCAAAGCAACCTTCAGCAAGCGCCAAGATCCGATCTCTTTGACGAGCGCGCGCAATTTAACACGCGGCCGAAGCGCTGCCAGATCAAAGAGCGTTCCATCGCGCCAATCAATGCGACCTTCTGTATGCAGGCGAATGAAGGTGTCGATATTGGGACGGCGCACAAGGCTCGCGATAGCGCCGGGGTCAGATATAGCGACACGCAAAGTAGCGTCACCGAGACTTGGCGCGATTTCGTGACCATCCCACAAGAGGAAGCCGAAGCGCAGGCCCAAGGCCTTGCTCACCTGCTCCAGCATGGAGATGATCACTGTCTCGCGCTTTGTCTCATCTGACATCCAAGGCACCTCAGCTCAGCCGCCGGTCGCGCGCCGCGAACCTACAGTTGGGCCTCAGAAATAGCAATATTCGTGGCTTTTTGTGGACCGCTCCGATGTTACTTGGAGCCCATGATGCCCTTCATAGTCGCAATCACATCGGGCGAAGTCGCATAGATATCAGCCAAAATCTGATCGATCTGTTCATGCAGAACGGGGCCGATATCAAGGCCTTCTTTTTGTGCCTGTAGCTTCAGCTCAGGATCTTGCAGCACATCCACGAAGGCCTTGCGAAGGATGCGCACGCGATCTGCAGGCACATCAGGAGGCAAAGCAAAGGGCCAAGCCATTTCGTCCCAAGCCACAGCAAGCTTCAGGAGCTGGCGATCTTTGTCATTGGCAACGCCATCCATCGCCAAAGGCACATCAGGCATGAGCGGGCTTTTTTGCAAACCAGCCTGTACAAGCAGCGAGACTTTCTTGTCAGAGACCCATGTCGGTTTTGAGGCCATGAGCGAACTGCGCGACCAGCCGCAACGCCCATCGACCTCGCGGCGCTCCATCGCAAGATTCATTTCATTGCCGCCGGGATAGCCCATGATGATCTTGATCTTCGTGCCAAGCACGCGATTGAGCACTGTTGGTACAAGGCCGCTATTGGCATTGATGCCAGTCGCTGCAACTGCAAATTCGCGCTTCTTCATATCATCGAGCGACAAGATGCCAGATTCATTCCACGAGACGCACAAGCTCGGCTCAGCATTGGTGCTGCCAATCCATGTGAATTTGCGTGGCTCGAAACGGGCCGCTGCATTACCCATCAAAGGCTCCAGCGGCACATTGCGATTGAAAATGCCGAATGTCGTGCCGTCTTTGGGCGCCACATTGTAGAGAAAATTGGCCATCGTCAGGCTGCCAGATCCCGGCATATTCTGCACAAGGACCGTCGGATTGCCGGGGATATATTTGGAGATCCAGCGTGCGATGAGGCGTGCATAAGAATCAGCACCATTGCCCGTGGTAAAGCCAACCAGAATTGTGACCTGCTTGCCTTTATAGAAATCCTCGTCGGCTTGCGCTGGCAGAGCGCCCAGGCCCATGCACAGGGCCGCTGCCATTAAAATCTGCCGAGCGGGTCGCAACATAAGAAAGCTCCTCTTGATTCCGTGCTCATCTGAGAGCGCACTGCCCCGGACCAAAGCAAGATTGGGACCGGCGGCAGCGCCTTGTTTGACTGCAACTTGGCAGCTTTGTGCTAAAAGTGAAGGCGAATTGCTGCCTTGATTGGCACAGCTCTTACCCCACAATCATTTTAACGACAAAGAGCGCCGCAATCATCGGGACGGCGATTTTCATCTCGCCTGCACGACCGGCGAGGATTTTAATAGCCGCATAGCAGATAAAGCCAATGCCAATGCCGTGAGCAATGGAGAAGGTGAGCGGCATGGCGATGGCTGTGACAACGGCGGGGACGAATTCCGTCACATCGTCCCAATCAAGATCCTTGAAGCCCATGGTCATCAAGCAAGCGACATAGAGCAGCGCGGGCGCTGTCGCAAAGGCTGGAACCGTGCCAGCGAGCGGTGCGAAGAAAATCGCTGCAAGGAAGCAGAGCGCCACGACGACAGCGGTGAGGCCTGTGCGCCCACCTGCATCAACGCCCGCAGCGCTTTCCACATAACTGGTCGTAGTCGATGTGCCCAGCATGGCGCCGACAGAGGCCGAGGTTGAGTCAACAACGAGAGCGCGGCCAATGCGCGGCAGCTTGCCCTCTTTATCGAGAAGCCCTGCACGATGCGCAACGCCAATCAGCGTACCCGTATTGTCGAAGAGATCGACAAAGAGGAAGACAAAAATGATCGACCAGAGGCCGATATTCAGCGCACCTGCAATATCCATCTTCATGAAAGTGGGTGCCATGGAAGGAGGTGCGGAGGTGATGCCCTTGAACTCAGTGAGCCCAAGGGGAATGGCCACCAGTGTCACCACCAGAATAGAGATGATGATGGCGCCGGGGACACGCCTTGCACTCAAAGCTGCAATCAAGGCGAAGCCCAGACCTGAAAGCAAAACGGGCAGGCTCTTCATATCGCCCAAAGTCACGAAGGTCGCAGGATGAGCCACAACGACATTGGCATTCTTCAGGGCGATGATCCCGAGGAAGAGACCAATACCAGCAGCGATCCCCAGCTTCATGGACATGGGAATCGCATTGATGATCATCTCGCGAAGTTTGACGAGAGAGATCACCAAGAAAATAAGACCCGAGATAAAGACCGCGCCCAGCGCGACCTCCCAGGTAAAGCCCATGCCCTTCACAACACCGAAGGTGAAATAGGCATTCAGCCCCATGCCGGGTGCAAGCGCGATGGGGTAATTGGCGTAGAGCCCCATGAAGGCGCTACCAAAGGCGGCCGCCAGACAGGTCGCCATGAAGACAGCACCAAAATCCATACCTGCCAATTGCAAGATCGAGGGATTGACGAAGATGATATAGGCCATCGTCAAAAAGGTCGTCAGACCCGCGACAACTTCGCGGCGCATTGTCGTGCCATGCGCCTGCAGTTGGAACAGTCTCTCAATCATTCTCAATCCTCATCTTGCTGTCTTGGTCCTGCAACTCATCCATAGAGCAGGAACATTCATTCATCAAAGCCTAGCGTCCCAGAACTTTTTTCGCGCGCTCCACCAAGGCAGGCGGCGAACTATAGAGCTGTTCGATAAAGGCTTGAACCTCGGCACCTGTTTGCGGTGCGATGTCGAGCTTTGCATTGCGCGCATCTTCAAGGAAGCGCGGGTCAGACATGGTCGCGGTGAATGCGGCACGCAAAACCTGCACGCGCTCTTCTGGTACACCTTGGGGTGTTGCAAAGGAGCGCCCCAATCCTTGCGGACCAAAAATCAGATTGTAGAGTTTGCGCTCATCTTCATCGCGCGCAAATTCGAAAATATGCGGCACGCCCTTTAACTCAGGATCGGCTTTGGGTCCCAATTGCAGCACCATTTTTGCAATGCCGCTTTCGACCAGATCTTGCCATTGAGAGCGCACGGTCGATAGCGAGATGCCGCAGATGCCCTGCACTTCATTACGCTCCATAGCCAGCTTGATACTAGCTGTGCCGACATAGCCTTCGACGAGATTGATCTTGGCACCACCCAATTCAATCAGCGCGCGCGGCGCCTGACTGATGGGTCCGGCACGGCCTGCTGCGCCCATCGTCACTTGATGGTTGAAAATATCCGACCAGGTTTTCACGCCCGAGTCAGTGCGCACCAGACAGGCACTGACACCTGAGTCCATATTGCCAATCCAGCCCAGCTGCGGGGCTTGAAAACGCGCCCCCTGATTGCCAAACATTGGCTCAAACGGCACCGAGAATGAGGCTGTTGCAAAGACGGTCCCATCGCGCGGGGCTACATTGGCGAGCCAGTTAAAGGCAATGAGCCCACTGGCCCCCGGCATATTGCTGACGATGACAGTTGGGTTGCCGGGAATATGGCGACCAATATGGCGCGCGAGCGCGCGGCCATACAGGTCAAAGCCCGTGCCTTGCTCGATGCCTACCGTGATGGTGAGCGTCTTGCCTTTGTAAAAATCTCCCACGCCCTGCGCGCAGACGCCCAGTGTAGACACCAAAAGGGCCACAGCCCCCGCGATCCCATGTCGGATCAATGTTTCGCTCCCTGACAGGCTTTTGTTAGAGCTTAGCCAAAAGCGGCGCGCCCGCAACTTGCGCGCTCGCCGGCGCGATTGCCAGCCGCACAGCCCAGTGATAGTCTTAAGTTAATGGAATAAAAGGCTTTTTTCGATGCTTCTGCGGCCTCCACGCCTCCTCTTCGCGGCAGCGCTTCTTGCAAGCCTCGGCGCGCCCCTTGTCCATGCACAAGAAAACACCTTCAGCCTTGAAGGCTATACGCTTGGGGCTGAAATCACGGCTGAGGATCTTGAGGGCTTTGAATGTCGCGACAGTCGCTGGCGAGAAGCGCAGCGCGAATGCCGCAAACACAAGACATGGAAATCTGTGACGGCGACAACCGCAATCATGCTGGATACGCGCGCACGCCTCGTCTTCATGTCGAAAAAATTTGAGACGATACCGCTGACGGAAAAATCAGCGCGTGACACTATCGAGTCTTACTCGAAGCGCTTTGAGAGCGATGCACGCATCACCACGCAGCGCCTTGGAAATAATCTGGTGATGATGGCGAGCTGGGGTTCGTCGGAGCTGCGCGATTTTGGTATTCAGGCGCGACTGGCGACGATTCAAGGCAAAGCGATGGATGACGAGATCCTTGTTGATTATCTCGACAATATCCAAAAATCCGCTGTGGATGCCTTGCCGATCTACCGCTTTGGTCCGGGTGAAAGCGCTGTGTGGGTATTTTTCATCAAGCCTGACGGACAGGGCTGGGCAAGCGCGCGCATCTTGCGCAAACGCTGATTAGCGTTTGATGATAACGAAAGTTAGCTGACGTTCGTTCTGTATGCGCTCCACAAGCTCATCGCCCTCTTCGCGCACCATATTGGGAATATCAATCGCCGACATCGGATCCGTGGCGATCACCTCAAGCTCGTCACCTGCCGTCAATGCCCGCAGCGCTTTGCGCGCTTTGAGCACAGGCAAGGGGCATTTGAGCCCTGAGAGGTTGAGATGGATACGTGCCATAGCCCTCACATGCCGAGCCTTCAGCGCCACGTCAACCAGCTGTGAGTGGTCAAAGCGCAAAAGCGCGCTTAGATAGCTGCCAACAGGAGTGGATCATGCGCTTCGGTCTTACCCCTCTGCTGGTTTGTGCAAGCCTGCTCACCGCCCCCGTCTTGGCACAGGGCGAGCTGCGCGGTCATGGCGGTCCTGTGCGCGCGCTTGCGGTGAACGGCGATGCGCAACAGGCTATCAGCGGCAGCTTTGATACATCGGCCATCATCTGGTCTTTGCCGCGCGGCTCAACCCTCCATGTGCTGCGGGCGCATGATAGTGCCGTCAATGCAGTGCTGGCCTTGCCGCAGTCTGGCTTTGCCACAGGTGGAGAAGATGGGCAGATCGCTGTGTGGCAGGCTCCTGATTTTTCCAAGCCGCAGATCAAGATCAAAGTGCATGAGGGGCCGATTGCGGCTCTGGCCGTGTCTCAAAATGGCAGCTTGATTGCCTCTGCCTCATGGGATTCCAGCTTCGCAGTGACGCGCCTCATCGACAGCACCATTCAGCGCTTCAATCTTCATCAGGGCAATGTGAATGGCGTTGCTTTTTCCCGCGATGACAAGAGCCTCATTTCGATTGGCTATGATGCAACCTTGCGCATCACGGAACTTGCCAGCGGGCAGACACGCACCATTACGCTCCACACACCGCTCAATGCGCTCGCAATATCACCCTTGGGCGATCTGGCAGCTGGCGGAGCAGATGGATCGCTCTTCCTCTTTGCGCCTGATGGCACGCCACGACA
The DNA here is from genome assembly GCA_947454485.1 of Beijerinckiaceae bacterium. GTDB lineage: Bacteria > Pseudomonadota > Alphaproteobacteria > Rhizobiales > Beijerinckiaceae > Terripilifer. The sequence goes on along the minus strand of CANGJJ010000001.1, from coordinate 251,482 downwards.
CCAGATCGAGGCGGCCGAAGCGCCTGTTCTTGCACTCGCTTTTGCAGCCGATGGCACCACTATCGCAGCTGCCAGTCCGCGTGGTTCGGTAAGCCTGTTTGATGTGGCCAGCGGCAAACGGCTTGTCACGCTCAATGGCCCCGGCCTGCCCGTCTGGTCGCTCGCCTTTACGCCCGATGGTCGTCAATTGCTGACAGGTGGCGGCGATGCAATCATTCGGCGCTGGGATGCGCGCAGCGGCGATCACATGGGTCCGCTGGTGCCGCAGAGCGCTGCGCAGGTGGGGCCTGAATCAGATGGCTCGCAGGGTGCGCAAGTGTTCAAAGCCTGCGCCGCCTGCCATAGCCTCACCGAACAAGGCGGCAACCGTGCCGGCCCCAGCCTCTATGGTGTGTTGGGACGGCGCATCGGGCGCGCGCCCGGTTATGTTTACAGCCCTGACTTCGCCAGCCACGATATAGTCTGGACCAAGGAAACCATCGCCCGATTGTTTGAACTTGGTCCCTCGGTCTTTACACCGGGGACAAAAATGCCCGAGCAGAAGCTGGTCTCGCCGCAAGACAGAGAAGCTCTCGTTGATTTCATTGAGCGGGCGACCCAAGCGCGATAAGAAGCCTTGATTTGCCGAGCCAGCATCGCCATAGAAAAGGGAGTTCAGTTGCGCAGGAGAGCAAGATGAAGGCCTTTATCTCAGCCGTCGTGGTCGCCATCATTCTGGCGGTCGGCGCGTCCTATGTGCTCAACACGCAGCAGCAGACTGCCGCTGACGCATTCGCCACAACGGGCGCGCGCGTGGGTGATCCCGGCCACAATCTGGTGCGCATGTAATTAGAGCAGGCTCGCATAAGGCAGGACATTCACGCGGTCGCCGGGCGTGACCTGCTCCACCTCTTCACTGAGTTCAACGAGCCCATCGGTTGAGGCCAGAGACGACAAAAGCCCCGCACCTTCGCGCGGAAATTTTGTGGCCTCGACCTGACCATCTGCCAGATGTGACAGGCTGACGCGGACATATTCGCGTCGGCCTTTCTTTTTGCGATAAGCAAAATTTGCGGTCACAGGCAGCGCGAAGAAGGGCTCTTGGTGAGCGCCAGCCAGCGCCAAAATGGCCGGGCGCACGACATAGGCAAAGGTGACGAAACTCGCCACCGGATTGCCCGGAAGCCCGATAAAGGGCGTGCCCTCGATCACGCCCATGGCCACAGGTCGCCCCGGCTTGATCGCCATCGACCAAAGCACCAACGAGCCGACACTCTCCACCCCCGCGCGCACATGATCTTCTTCGCCCGCCGAGACACCGCCCGAGGTGAGGACGAGATCATGGTCGCGCGCCGCACTCTGCAAAGCATCGGCCAGAGGCGCGCGCGCATCACGCAGAATACCAAGATCAATGACCTCGCAATTCAGCCGCTTCAACATGGCCGCCAGCATGAAGCGATTGGAGTCGAAGAGCTGCGCCGCGTGATGCGCCTCACCTGGGGCGACAAGCTCATTGCCGGTTGAGAAGATCGCCACACGAATGGGACGCCGCACGCTCAGATGCGTCTGCCCGAGGGCTGCGGCCAATGCGATATGTTGCGGACGAAGGCGCGTGCCGCCAGCAAGAGCCAGCGCGCCCTTGGCCACATCTTCGCCCGCAGGCCGCATATTCGCGCCGGGCTTCAATCCTGCGGGCAGAATGACGCGCTCACCATCAAGCTCGACATCTTCTTGCATGAAGACCGTGTCAGCGCCCGGCGGCATGGGCGCGCCGGTGAAAATGCGCACGGCTGTATTGGGCACGATAGGCTCAGCCACCGAACCTGCCTGAACACGCGCGGAGACGATGACAGATTTGGGCGCATCCACGGGCAGATCAGCACCACGCAGCGCATAGCCATCGACAGCCGAATTGGCGAAGAGCGGCAACGGAACGGGGGCGAAGAGATTATCTGCAAGAATGCGGTTGTCGCAGTTCGACAAAGGCAAGTGCTCAACACCCTCGACCGCCGACAGGCGCGCCGAGATCAATGCCACGCCCTCATCGACCGACATGAGCTTTCCACCAAAGGCAAAGCAGTCGTTGGAGAGCTGCACCATGGATCAGGCTCCGCTGAGAGTAGCGCGCAGAGCCGCAAGCGGCGCTGCCTTGGCGAGGATCATAGCGCTAATGGCGGCCACGTCATCCAGATGAACGCAAGGGATCGGCGCCTGGGTCACAGCATCGCTGGCGATAGCGACGATATGGGGATCTTGCGGATGGAGCAGAGGCTTCTCATTGGCCAGCCGATGCACTTCGATCTTGGGATGGGCATCGAATTTGAAGCCCTCGATGATGACGAGATCGACCGACGAAAGCTTGCCCAAAAGCTCAAGCAAAGTGGGCTCCGCATCGCCGCGCAATTCATGCATCAAGGCAAAGCGATTGCGCGACGAGACCAGCACTTCGCTAGCCCCTGCCTCGCGATGGCGCCAGGAATCCTTGCCCGGCACATCCACATCAAAAGCGTGGTGCGCGTGCTTGATGGTCGAGACCTTGAGGCCCTGACCCGTCAGCTGCGGAATGAGGCGCGTCAGCAAGGTCGTCTTGCCCGCTCCGCTCCAGCCCGCAATGCCAATGACCTTCATCCAACCCTCGTCACGAAACGCAAAGGACTGCCTGGTTGTGCCAGACAGTCCTCATCATTGCAAAAGCGGTATTGCTTACTCAGCCGGCACAGCCTTCGAGCCAGCAGAGGCGCGCGCCTTGGCCTGCTCCTCTTCGACCCAGAGCGAGTGATGCTCACGCGCCCAGTTGATGTCGACCTCACCATTGCCCATGGCGTCAAAAGCGCCCTCCATACCCACCGAACCAATATAGGCATGGGCGAGCATGGCGGCGACAAAGGCCACAGCCAAAACAGCATGGATGGTCGTGTAGAGCTGCAAATCTGCGATACCCGCGAGATAGGGGAAGAGCAGGAACCAGCCCGAGAGTGACATCACAATGCCACCGCACATGACGATCCAGAACACGACCTTCTGGCCCGCGTTGAAGCGCTTGGCCGGGGGATGATGGCCCTTGGAGAAGAGACCACCGCCCTGCTTCATCCACTCAAGGTCGATATGGTTCGGGATATTGTCCTTCACCCACAAAACGAACATCAAAGCCAAGCCCAGCATGAAGGGGAAGGCGAGATAATTATGCGCCAGCTTGCCCCAGGCGGTGAGCGTCGCAAAGCTCTCCGGCCCAAAGTAAGGCAGGATCAACATGCGCCCGAAGGAAAGGTTGAGACCCGACAAAGCCAGCACGATGAAGCAGCCCGCCGTCAACCAATGCGCAAAGCGATCCAGCGTCGCAAAGCGCGTGATGGTGATGCCCGAGAAGCCATTTTCGATGCGGATACGCCCGCGTACCAGATAGAACAAGATAAGCGCAACGAGCATGCCCAGAATGGCAGCGCCGCCGATCAGCGGCAAGCGCTGCTCGTGGAAGGCACGCCACTGCTGACCCTGCGGCTGAATGAGATTGGCGGCCTTCTGATCGGGGATCGAGATGCGGCCAGCCACATGCGCATCGCCCTTGAGGGCGTTGAGCAGTTGCTCTTCCTTCACCGACTCTTTGGTCGGGTTGAAGTTATTGTAGTTCTGCGCTTGCGCAGGCATGGATGCGACGACAGCAAAAGCTGCAGCAGCAACCAAGGATTTGACCCATGCGTTCATCGCACGACCTTTCAAAGTTGCTGCGTTAGACGTTGACGGTTTCTTTGTAGGCTGTCTTCCAGCCCCAAGCACCCGACCCATAGCCGCGCTTCATCACGCGCTCTTTGTAGATGGAGGCAATGATATCGCCGTCACCTGCCAGAAGCGACTTGGTGGAGCACATTTCTGCGCAGAGTGGCAGCTTGCCCTCAGCCAAACGGTTGCGGCCATATTTCTCATATTCAACGGTCGAGAAGTCTGCTTCGGGACCGCCTGCGCAATAGGTGCACTTATCCATCTTGCCGCGCGAACCAAAATTACCGACCTTTGGATATTGCGGCGCGCCGAAGGGGCACGCATAGAAGCAATAGCCGCAGCCGATGCACAGATCCTTGGAGTGCAGCACGACCTTGTCGACCGTCGTGTAGAAACACGAGACAGGGCAAACGGCGGCGCAAGGCGCATCCGTGCAATGCATGCAGGCCATGGAGACTGAACGCTCACCCGGCTTGCCGTCATTGATGGTCACGACGCGGCGGCGATTGATGCCCCACGGCACTTCATGTTCGTTCTTACAGGCGGTGACGCAAGCGTTGCATTCAATGCAGCGATCAGCGTCACAAAGGAATTTCATGCGAGCCATGTGTGTCTCCCTCACGCAGCCGCGATCTGACAAAGCGTCACTTTACCTTCGTGCATGCCCGTCACAGGGTCATAGCCATAGGTCGTGACAGTGTTCACGCTTTCACCGAGCACGATTGGATCGGTGCCCTTGGGATAGTTGGCGCGCTGGTCGACGCCTTGATACCAACCACCGAAGTGGAACGGCATGAAGGCAACGCCCTTGCCAACGCGATCAGTGACCAAGGCCTTGACGCGGGTCTTGGCGTTGTTCTCGGGGCCAGAGACCCACACCCAACCACCATCCTTGATGCCGCGCTCAGCCGCATCAGCAGGATTAACCTCAACGAACATGTCTTGCTGCAATTCCGCGAGCCATTTGTTCGAGCGGGTCTCTTCACCACCACCTTCATATTCAACAAGACGGCCAGAGGTGAGGATGATGGGGAATTGCTTCGCAACACCCTTCTCCACCGCAGCCTTTTGAATGGCGAGGCCAACATTGGGCATGCGGAACTGGCGGCCATCCGGCCGGGTCGGATATTTCGCGACCAGATCTGCGCGCGGCGTATAGATCGGCTCGCGATGGACCGGCACAGGATCGGGCAGGTTCCAGGCAACCGCACGCGCCTTGGCATTGCCGTAAGGCAGAACGCCATGATCCAGACAGACGCGAATGATGCCGCCCGACAGATCAATCGCCCAACCGACAGTGTCAGGATTGGCGCCGCCGATGCGGTTGATCGTGGCCAACTCGCTCTCAGTCAGCTCGCTGTCCCAACCCAGCTTCTTCAACACGCCGAGCGTGAATTCGGGATAGCCGTCCTTAATGTCAGAGCCGAGACTGTAAGAGCCTTCCGCCAGCAGATTGACGTCCTTCACAGAACCGTCGGCCTGCTTCTCCTGATAGACGACACCGAAGCGCGCACGGAATGTGCCGCCACCATCCTTCACATGAAGATTGGTGTTGTAGAGCGTATGTGTGCCGGGATGTTTGATCTCAGGCGTACCCCAGCACGGCCAAGGCAGGCCGTAATAGTCACCGCCCACCTCCGGCACATCGGCCTTGGCGCGCAAAGTCACCAGATCAAACTTGTCCTGGTTCTTCATATGCGCCTTCAGGCGTTCCGGGCTTTGACCCGAATAGCCGGTCGACCAACCACCGCGATTGATTTCACGCAACACATCTTCAGGCAACGGACGCTTGTCCTCGACCTTGATGTTCTTGAACATCTGATCGGCGAAACCAAGCTTCTCGGCCATGCGGAAGATGACCTCATAGTCGTCCTTCGACTCAAAGATCGGATTGACGACCTTCTCGCCCCACTGCACCGAACGATTGGAGGCTGTGCGCGAACCCGAGGTTTCGAACTGTGTGCACATGGGCAAGAGATAAGTGCCATTCTTGCGGCCAGAGATGGCTGCAAAAGTGGTGGGATGGGGATCAGCCACGAGCAGCAGCTCAAGCTTCTCCAGCGCCTTCACCATGTCGGGCATACGCGGCACCGTGTTGCCACCGTGACCGAAGATGATCATCGCCTTCAGCGCATCACGCTGATCGACATCATCGGGATTGAAGGTCGTGGCATCGAACCAACGGGTCGAGGGAATGCCCGGCAGTTCCATGCTCTCCTTGCGCGTGCGCGCAGGACGGCCCGCCTTGGCCGGCACTTCGTCGAAGCGCGACTGGAAATAGTCGTAAGGAACATCCCACACACGCGCCCAATGACGCCAAGCGCCTTCGACGAGGCCGTAATAGAGCGGCAGATTGCCGATATCCAAACCAAAGTCGGTTGCGCCCTGCACGTTGCAATGGCCACGGAAGATGTTGGCGCCGCCACCAAAGACACCGACATTGCCGGTGGCCAGCAGCAGGTTGCAATAAGCGCGCACATTGGCCGTACCGACCGTGTGCTGCGTGCCGCCCATGCACCAAATGAAGGTCGAGGGACGCTCTTTGGCGAAGGTCTCTGCGACCTTCTTGAGCTGCGCGCCGGGAATGCCGGTCACGCGCTCAACCTCTTCAGGCGTCCATTTCATACATTCAGCGCGCACCTGATCCATGCCATAGACGCGCTGCTGGATGAAGCTCTTATCCTCCCAACCATTTTGGAAGATGTGATAGAGCATGCCCCAGATCACCGCGATATCGGTGCCAGACCGGAAGCGCACATATTCGGTCGCATGAGCGGCCGTGCGCGTGAAGCGCGGATCGAGCACGATCATATTCGCGCGGTTCTGCTCTTTGCCGATCAGCACATGCTGCAGCGAGACAGGATGAGCTTCAGCCGCATTCGAACCCATGAAGACAATCGTCTTGGAGTTGCGAATATCGTTATAGCTATTGGTCTGCGCGCCATAACCCCAAGTATTGGCAACGCCCGCCACCGTCGTGGAGTGGCAGATACGCGCCTGATGGTCGACAGAGTTGGTGCCCCAGAAGGCAGCGAGCTTACGGAAGAGGTAAGCCCCTTCGTTCGAGAATTTCGCTGAGCCGAGGAAATAGACTGAGTCTGCACCCGAGCGGTTGCGGATCTCGGTCATCTTCGCGGTGACTTCGTCGAGGGCCTGATCCCAGCTGATACGGATCCACTGACCGTCAACCAGCTTCATAGGATATTTCAGGCGGCGATCTCCATGAACGAGTTCGCGCACCGATGCGCCCTTGGCGCAATGGGACCCGCGATTGATCGGGCTATCCCATGCGGGCTCCTGACCCACCCAAACACCATTCTGCACTTCGGCGATGACCGAACAGCCCACCGAGCAATGCGTGCAGATGTTCTTCTTGGTTTCGATCTTGACGCCTGCAGCCACGGGGCCGGCCTGCGCCTTGCGCACGCTGCCCAGCGAGAAGCTGCCAACAGCGGCAACAGCACCTGCCGTCAAGCCGGAGCGACGCAGGAATGAACGGCGATCAAGCACACCCGAGGCAAGGCCTGCGGCCAGGCCAGACATCCGGGCACGCGAGGAGACAGAGTCCCGTCGTTTCGTCAGCATGGACAGCTCCCTCAGTACCGATTGACGCGATAAAAGGCTTTCACATGGTCGCTCTCGCGGTAGCGCGCTTTCAGGCGCTCCTCTTGAGTCTCTGATGCGGCTGCGGGCTCAGCGCCCACCACGGTTGCAGCAGCCACCATCGCCGCGCCGCTGCCAGCGCGGAAGAATGTGCGGCGATCCACCCCACTCTTGTCGCTTTTCTCGTTCGTTGTCGTCATGACACGAGCCTCCGTTAAGCCTGAGCCATCCCAGCTGCCTCAATGCGGCAGCTTGAATGCCTCTTGTTCGAGTTCGATGAAGGTACGGCCAACGCGGCCGACCGATTTGAAGAAAGTCGCGGCCTGATTGATCTCGAGATCCGCGAAAAACTTCGCAGCCCAAGGCGCCACATGCCGGTCGAAGAAACGGGCCTGCTGATCCACATCGGCCTCAAACTGACCCTGCGCCATGCCCGCCATGATTTCGCAGAGGATCGCGATATGGTCTTCCGGCTCCTTGGAAGGGCCCTCGCGCTCAATGCCGAGCTGCGCCATATCCTCGCGAATGCGCGCAAGCGGGCGCTCATGCAGGAAGCCCGTCTGGTACCAAGAACCATAGGGCAGCAACTCGCCACGCCCCACACCGATAAAAAGATTGAAGAATTCGCGAGAGACAGCGGCCTCATTGGTGCGACTGGCCGCCTCCGCCAATTCAAGATGGGCCATGCCAAGAGGGGTCGCATCACCACGCAGCTCAGCTACGCGCGCGAGCAGCTCAGCGCTGGGGGCAGCGCCAAGTAATACCGACAGTAGAGAATATTCTGCACCGCGCAGGACATCGATCTCGTCGATATTCCGTGCCGGAGATTCCTCCGCCTGTCCCAAACCACACTCCTCACAGCCGCAAGACTCATCGCGCCGCTTACGAGCTTTACTATCGAAAAACTCTAAACGAGTCACTCATTCGTCACAATCACAAGCGCGGCAATGCACCCCCGTGACGGCGCTGTGGGGGCACAGGATGAGCGGGTTCTTGCTCTGCCTGCGCTTGCCGTGAGGTGCTTATTTGTGCAGCATTTTCAACGGGTGGCACGGCCTCATCGTCGCCAGCTGAGGTCTCTTCACATTGAAGTGAAGGCTGATTTGGGGCAGCTGTAACGCTATTGTGCTCTGGTGCGCGCGTGTTCACTTTTTCTTGTGCCGGGGGATCAGAAAAGAGTGATCGGGTGAAATCCAAGGCCGTCTGGCTCAAGCTGCCCCCGGATCCGGGCACGCCGCCGGGGGCGTTCCAGTCCCAGGCATAATCCAGCGCCTCTCCGACATAGTCGCGAATAGCGGGGTCCAAAGCCCACATCTTCTTCAAGGCAGCATTGCGCAAGGCCTCTGGCACAGCCTTGTGCATGAAGGGCGTGATGTCGGTCTGCGGCGTCAGCTCTTCGAGCTTGGGCAGCAACTCAAGATCAAAGGGCTCTTCCTCATCGACGACAGCTGGCAGCGCGGCTGGCCCCTCACCTTCAGGCGCAACCTCCTGCTCGGGAAGCTTGGCGGCCTCTCGTTTGCGCTGTGACCAGCGGGCAAGAAAATGATCGTCATTGCTCACGATGGCGTGCTCCAGCAGCACCGCGCTCGAAGGGTCGGTCTTTGCGATCGCGTTTGCGCTTCAAGAACTCGCGCTCGACATGAAAAGTTTCCACGAAGGCCGAGATCCATTCGATGAGATCAGCGGGCATGGGCAGCGAACCAACGATGTCGGAGCCCGCTTCAAACAAAGCTTCGCCTTCAGTGGGATCGGCTGTCACGCGCAGGGACTGGGGCAGGCCACCCTCAGAATCGCTACGCGCAGCCACCCACAAGCGCGCCTCGCCGGAGGTCAGATTGTCTTTGTAATTGGCTGTCTCGCCGGGAAAAAGCTCCACAATCGCCGCGCCCAGATAGACCAGACGCGACCCATCTTCATCCGATAGCACTGTGCCATCGGGAGTTTGTGGCGCAGGCCACAAAATCTGATGCGGCGACCAGACATGGTCCACCCAAGGATGATCAACCGCACGGCGCATCAGCACCACACCCACAACCGCATTCTGATGCATAGGCTCGTTCATGACGCCACCTGTTCGATCAGCGGTAATCCTGCAACTAAATTCTGCGGCTTCAGGCGCCAGATTTGGTCGCGATCCATCGCGCCTATAAGATAGATGGGTTTGCCGCGCAGGTCGGGCTTTACCGCTGTCTCATCAGCAAATGTCATGCGCATCAAAGTGACAATAGAGTCACTGCGCTCAGGGGATTTTCCGCTCCACAGCGCATTGCCAATCTTGGTTCCTTCACTGTCGAGACCAACAAACCAGCGCCAATCACTATCTTCCACTTTGGCCAAAGGCTCGACTTTAACGGTGAGCCCCAACAAATGACCGATCCAGCGCTCAATGACGCGCGCCAAACCTTCACGCGCTTTGGCATTGGCTCCAATATTCATGACCATCGTATGCGCATCAGAGCGCGACCAATAGGTCCATCCATTGTCATCATTCATCACTTCCAGATTGCCAAATTGCGGCACATCATCGATGAGCGCGGTCAGTGGCGTCTGGTGTGAAGATTGAGCTTGGGCTTGCTGCACCTCAACCACTTCAGCATCACCCAAGAGCAATGTGCCATCGTGGAAGGTTGCCTTTTGTGGACGATAAAACAGCTCACCCGCGCGCAGCATATAGGGGTCTTCGCAGCCCTCGAGCGCATTGCGCAGCACAAGGTGACAGAGCTGGTTGAGCATGATGGGCGGCAGGCCCCTGGCGCCTCCGCGCGCAAGGGCCAGATAGGCCGCCTCCAGTGAGGGCGCATCGCGCAACAGATCGCGGAAATGCACCATAAAGGCCCAATTTTCGCGTGCATCAGGATCGGCCAAGGCGCCAAGCTCTGCATCGCTCACGGGTCGAAAGGGGTCAGCCATGAGCGCTGCGTGAAGCGCGCGCTCGGCATCACAGGCCTCCTCTGGCGGCATCAGTTCTGGCCGCGCCAGATAGGCCATCACCAATTCAGGCGTCGCGACAAGACCGCCATGGTCTCCACGGCGGGTGAGGTGGTGGCCGGAGGATACCCAAAACTCTCTCATTTGCGGTCCTTCATCAGCCCCATGAGATCGACGGTCTCTTCGATCTCTGGCTCAGTGCTTTCAACCATAGTGAATGCACGCGCATGACTGTGCAACGGATCAGCATGGGGGTCGGGCTCGCGCGCATGGAGGGTGCGAAAGCGCTCGCGAATCTCACCCTCTTCCATATCGCGCTGCACGGCGAGGATCGTCTGCACCGGGTGGTGACACAGAGATTCTGCGAACGCCACCTCTTCTTGGGCAGCCGCAACAGCGACATCCCGCGAGGGTGCACCCAGATCCCGCATCAACAAATCAGCAAGCTGTTCGACAGCCTGCGCGCGCTCATCCTCACTCGCCTCACTCACCACACAGAGCGTTGACCAGCCACCGCTCGCCAGCCCCAAAAGCCCCGCACGAAAAGCCGTGCGCTGCTTGTGCGTCAGCTGCTCAACAGGCTGATCCATGAACATGAAAGCACCAGAAACAGCCCATTCGCCGGGCTCTGCAGCACGCTCAAATACGAAGCTGTCGGATGGGTCGAGGCGAAAGGTGCGGGGCAATTTGGTCATCGTCACACCAGCTTTGGTGCGCCAAAGGCAGGGTCATACCACTGCGCTTTGTGAAGCTGTGCCACAAGTTCAGTGCGCATGGCCGGGCCTTTGTCGAGCGGGGCATGGACGAGGAGATCGCCATTGGCATCAATGGCGCGGCGCTCGCCCGCCTTGCCCTTGGGCAGACGCTCAAAGAAATCCTGCGCCACAGCCTGAAAGCCTCGCTCTTTCCAACGATCGAACGTCGTCATGAGATGGCGCGCGAAACTCTCGATGAGCGCATTGGCGTCAACAAGTTCGAAGCCTTCAGCAAAGAGGGCCGTGCTCTCAGGCGCAAGGCCAGTCTCGACATGGCTGAGATCGGCCGTACGCAGCATCACGCCCAGAACAAGCCAGTCGGGCACCTGACCTTCCGCACAATCTTGCGGCCAGCCAAGACGAAGACCGCCAATCAGCCCACCCTCAAACAGAATCGTATCGGGCCAGCGGAACGCGACTTCACGTTCAGGCGGACAATGGGCGGCAATCGCATCGCCTATCGCATTCATGCCGGCAAAATGTGCCCGCCGCGCCGAGGCCAAAGCCTCATCGGGCTCGAGCACAACCGCAAATTCAACCAGATCATAGCGCCGGACCCAGACGAGCGTCCCGCCCCCCTGCTCCTGCGCAATCTCGCAGGCATGGGCAAAGGCGTCGCCAAGCTCGCGCAACTGCACCAGCGTAAAGCCCGGCGGCAAATCCAGCACAGTTGTATCGGCCGTAGAAGGCATGGGCAGATGGCACTCCGCTCGTCACAGGCTCCTCACATGGGGAGGCACCTTACGAAAATCAAAATTACGCGGCAGGATCCCAAGTGAGACTACCTATCGCCTGCGACACTATATAGTTGTTCTGGGCCAGATGCCCACGGAGAAGACCTATGCGCGAGCCCCGGCTGCTTGTTTGTTCCTGCGAGAAGACCATGCCGCTCGACGAGGCCGCGCTCGCCAAGGGCTGCGGTGGGCGGATCACGCGGGCCGATCAGCTTTGTGGTACCGAACTCGACCTCGTCAAAGAGGCGCTGAACGCTGGCGGGCCGATCACAATCGCGTGTACGCAAGAGAGCGCGCTCTTCGCTGAAGTTGCCGAAGATCTCGGCGTCACCGAGTCGGTCACATTTGCCAATATCCGCGAATTGTCGGGCTGGTCCGATCAGGCCGCGCAATCTGGCCCCAAGAGCGCGGCGCTCATTGCCGCCGCCCGTCAGGAGATGCCCCCCCTCTCGGTTGTCAGTCTGGAGAGCGAAGGCGTCATCATGATCTATGGGCGCGATGAGAGCGCGCTTGAAGCTGGCCGCCTCTTGGCCGACAGGCTCGATGTGACGGTGATGCTATCGCGTCCCGGCGATGTCACGCCGCCAGCCGTGCGCGAATTCCCCATCATCAAAGGCCATGCGCGCAATGCCAAAGGCCATCTGGGCGCTTTCGAACTCACCATTGATGAGACAGCACTCGCCGCTCCTTCGTCGCGCGACACATTGGTCTTTGGTGCCGCCAGCAATGGCGCTGTGTCTCACTGCGATATTATTCTGGATCTGACCGGCGGGCAGCCTTTGTTCCCCGCGCATGAGCTGAGGCCGGGCTATCTGCGCGCTGATCCGCGTGACCGCGCGGGCTTTGAACGCGCTTTGGCCGATGCGGCGCAACTTGTCGGCACATTCGACAAGCCGCGCTATGTGACCTTCACCGAATCCCTCTGCGCCCATTCGCGCTCAAAGATCACCGGCTGCACGCGTTGCCTCGATCTATGCCCCACCGGCGCGATAACGCCCAATGGCGACCATGTTGCGATCAATGCAGAGGTCTGCGCGGGCTGCGGTGCCTGCGCCTCTGTCTGCCCCACCGGTGCTGCGAGCTATGCATTGCCGCCTGCTGACGCTGTGATGCGCCGCCTGCAAACGCTGCTGAGCACTTATCTGGCCGCTGGCGGACAAAAGCCTGTCGTCCTGCTGCATGATGGCGAACATGGCACGCCGCTGCTCGATGCGCTGGCCCGTTTTGGCAAGGGCCTGCCCGCTCATGTGCTGCCACTGCGCGTCAATGAAGTTACACAGATTGGCCCCGAAGTTCTCGCCGGTGCTTTTGCATTCGGTGCGACAGGCTTTGTGCTTTTGCTGCGCGCCAAGCCCAAGCACGACATTTCAGGCCTGCACAATATCAGCGCCCTCACCAATGAGGTTGTGAGCGCTCTGGGCTTTGGCAGCAATCTCGTGCAACGCGTCGAGACAGATGATCCTGATGCTTTGCGCGATGCCTTGGACAGCTTCGTGCCAGGCACGCCCTCGCCTGCGCCCGCAAAGTTCGAGCCGCGCGGTCCCAAGCGCTCGGTGCTGGAGATCACCTTCCGCGAATTGCATCATGCCGCACCGACACCGGTTGATGTGGTGCCTTTGGCAGCTGGCGCGCCTTTTGGCACGGTTGAGGTCAAGACGGATGGCTGCACACTCTGCCATTCTTGTGTGACCGCCTGCCCCACCGGCGCGATGAGCGACAATCCTGAATATCCGATGCTGCGCTTTACAGAGAGCGCCTGTGTGCAATGCGGCCTATGTGCTGCGACTTGCCCGGAGAAAGTCATTACGCTGAAGCCGCAGATCGACTTCCGCGCATGGAATGCACCGATCCGCACGTTGAAAGAGGAGGAGCCTTTCCACTGCATCAACTGCGCCAAGCCCTTCGCCACAACGAGCATGATCAATAAAATTGTTGGCAAATTGTCTGACAAACATTGGATGTTCACCGGCACCAATGCCAAGCGCATTGATGTGGTGCGTATGTGCGAAGATTGCCGCGTTGAGGCCGTGATGAATGAGGGCTTTGATCCTTATGAAGCCAAGACACGCCCGCCTGTCATGACAACGGAAGATTATCTGCGCGCGCGTGATGCAGGCGGCACTGATCCGGTGGAAAATTGATGCGCGCGCTCTGCACCATTCTGGCAGGTGGCCTTGCCCGCCGTATGGGCGGGGGTGACAAGACCATGCGCAGTATCGCGGGCAAGCCGATCCTCACCCATGTGATTGATCGCCTGACCCCGCAATGTGATGCACTCATCATCAATGCCAATGGTGATGCAGGACGCTTTGCAGACTTTCATCTGCCCGTCGTCGCTGACAGTATCCCTGATTTTGCAGGCCCGCTGGCTGGCATATTGGCAGGACTGGATTGGGCTGCGCAGCATAATATCGAATGGGTCGTGAGCGTTCCGGGCGATTGCCCTTTTCTGCCGCGCGATCTTGTGGCGCGCTTTGATGATGCGCGCTTGGCCCAATCAGCTGATCTTGTCGTGGCAACATCGGGGGGCCAAGCTCATCCCGTCATTGGTCTTTGGAAAGTCGCTTTGCGCGAAGATCTGCGCCACGCTTTGAGTGAAGAAAATCTGCACAAGATCGATCGCTGGACAGCGCGCTACAATCTGACCTCGGTTGAGTGGCCGCTTAAGCCCGTCGACCCCTTCTTCAATGCCAACACGCCCGATGATTTGGCTGAAGCCGAGCGCTTAGCTGCGCTCCACCCTTAAGCGGGACGAAAGCCTGCGCGCGTGAGAGCCGTGCGGACAGGCTCTGAGGCCAAAGCCTGCAAGAAAGCTTGCACAGCGGGCCTTACTTTGCGCGCACGCACCAGAGCAAAGTCATAATGCTCTTCGGCAAAAGGCAAGAAGCCCAGATCATAGGCCTGCGCAACAGGGGCAATCGTCATGCCCCAATCGGCCCGCCTCTGCGCAACCGCCGCTGCAACAGCATTATGTGATTTAGGTTGATTCCAATAGCCATCAGGCCGCGCGCCGTTGAGTAAACGCTCGAGCAAAATACGCGTGCCCGCGCCTTGATTGCGATTGACCATGAGGCACAGCGGATCGCTGAGCGCTTTGGCGACAGCGGCTTTGGCATCAAGACCCGCGAAACGCTGATCGTCTTTGCGATAGACGATGCCCTGCATACGCCGCCAACCTTCCACCAACTCCATCTCATCGCTGAGGACAGCGCGATTATAAGTTTCGCTGGCTTCATCAAACAGATGAATAGGCGCAAAATCACATTCGCCGCGCTTGGCGGCAGCCAGACCACCCAGACTACCAACCGCAATGGTGCGCGCGCTGATATTGGCGCGCGATATTTCCGCGGTCACAATATCAAGTCCTGTGCAGTGACTACCGATGATGGTGAGATCTGGCACACGCAGATGCGGCGTGAACAAAGTCACATCGACAGTACTGCCAGCTGCCGCATGATCAGCCAAAGCCTCGATCCGCACGAAACCGTCGGCCTGTGTGAAAGAGGTGATCGCGCCTGAGCCTTTGCCAGTTGGATAGGCAAGCAGGCCCTCATCGCCTTGCACCAAAGCGACCATGACAAATTCCGTGCGGCCCAATTCAGAGGCGACGCGAACCGGTAAACGCGCTTGCAAAATCGCATCGCTACGTGGCGCGAGCCCTGCCATGCGACGCAGTACCGGCACAATCATGTCATGAAAAGTGAACATGGCTGATGTGGGAAAACCCGGCAGGATGACGACAGGCTTGCCGTCACATACGGCCAGACATAGCGGCTTGCCGGGCTTCAGTGCGACACCATGGGCGATAATGCCGGGCTTGCCCAAACGGGCGAGAATGCGATGGGTGAGGTCGCCCGCGCCTTTGGATGTGCCGCCAGACAGGATCAACATATCGCTTTGCGCCAGCGCGTCGCGCATCGCAGCTTCCAGCGCTTCTTCATCGTCCACAATGGCACCCAGAAAGTCAGGTGCACCGCCATTCTCACTGACAGCGGCGGCAATAATCGGTCCGTTGGCATCAAAGATTTGCGCGGGCGCCAATGTGCCACCCGCTTGCACCAACTCATTGCCCGTCGACAAAATGGCGACACGCGGTGTGCGCATCACCGTCACTGAGGCGATGCCGCAAGCCGCCAGCATGCCAATCTCACGCGCGCCCATGAGCACGCCGGCCCGCAACACCAATTCACCACGCGCCATATCAGAGCCCGCATTGGCGATGAACTGACCGGCATTGGCCGCACGGCGCACGAGGATCGCGCCCTCTTGGGGCTGCGTATGTTCAATCATCACTACAGCATCAGCACCGCGCGGCAGAGGGCCGCCTGTTGCAATGGGGGTTGCGCTGCCTGACGCCACTGTCAGCTGAGGGGCTGTGCCGCAATGAATCTCTTCGCCATTGAGGGAGAGGCGAACGGGATTGGCTTCGCTCGCATTGGCAACATCAGCTGCACGAATGGCAAACCCATCTACATTCGAGCGATCAAAGGGGGGCACATCAATCGGGGCGAGTAGATTTTGCGCGAGGGTGCGACCCAGCGATTGGGCCAAGGACACGGTCTCTTGTGCAACTGCGCGCGGAAACAAAGCCGCGTCAAAACGCGCCATCGCCTCTTCACGCGAGAGGATCAAGAGAAACTGGCCTTGGGTCAGAGCATCATTCATCTGCAAAATGCCTCAAGGCGACAGGCTCAATTGTCTGGCCCGCGCCATAGCCTTCACTACGCGCCTCAATGAGCAACAGATGCGTGGCGCGCGACAGATGTCGCAGCGGCATATCACCAATGGCAAGAGGAACAAATTGCGTGCCTTGTTGCTCAAGCAGAGCAACTTCAGTCACGCCGACGCGCGAGGCAATCTTCGCGGCCAAAGCCCCCGTCGTGCGCGGCGCTTTGAAACCTGTCAGATGATCATGAACACAGGCCAGCAGCCCAAACCACAGCCCCAAAGCCTGGGCAGGCAGGCCCGGAACAGCAACAACAGGACATGAGGACATGCGAGCAAGAGCGGCGGTGCGCCCCGGCTCCAACGCCAGCCCATGACAAAAGACATCGCCCTGTGCGCGCAGCCAATCCACGCTGTGATCGCTCTTCCCAGACCCAGTGCCACCAATCAACAGGACAAGATCTGCTGCATGTTTGGTAATGAGCCGCGCAAGCTCACCCCTAAAATCATCCATCAAGGGCAAGCCGCCGCGCTCTTTGATTAAGCGCGCGAGCATCTGCGTTGTTGTATCGGCAGCACCAGAATTCAACAGAAGGATGCGCGGTTGCCGGATATTGATCTCCAACAGACCCGCCGCCTGCAAGACCAATTGCTGCAAAGGCCCAATCATCTGCCCTTGCTCGATCAACAGATCGCCGCTTTTTGCATCCTCGCCCTTGCGCCGCAGACCTTCACCGGGAAGCGCTTCGGCGACAGCCTGCGCTATGGATCCAATCCATTCGATGCTGGAGGGCTCAACGACGCAGTCACACTCTAAAGGGATCGGCTCGCCAATGCAGACCGCGACAGGCGCACGTATCAATGCGACGGGCGAATAAGTAGAGGCACCCGCAATGGACATAGACGAAAGGGCCCATCCATCACGCAGCGCGATATCTGTTACAGGAAGCACATGGGGCGCGAGACTGCGCGCTGCAGTGACCATGCCTTGCGCCTCGCTCAGCGAACAGAGCCGCGCCTGTGGCAGCTTGAGCCCAGACAACAGCCAATCCCGCGCTGTATCCAGCGCGGTCAATGTGCCGATCTGCTGCGGACCTTGGGCGACATGATCTACCATGTGCCTTATGTGCCGCTTGACCTTGTGAAAGGCAAGCGCCTCAGAGCGTCGTGGCGGTGGCGTTGGGGAAGAAAAGCTGCTCGCCCATGATCTTGTAAGAGCGAATAGCGTCTTGGCCCTCTTGGGACACAATCCAGTTCACGAAAGTTTGTCCAAGCTGCGCCTTCACATGGGAATGTTTGGCCGGATTGACCAGCATGATCCCATATTGGTTGAACATGCGGCGATCACCTTCAACGACAATCTTCAGCGCCTCTTTGTTTTTGAAGCCGAGCCATGTGCCACGATCTGCCAAAACATAAGCGCCCATTGCACTCGCCGTGTTCAAGGCCGCCCCCATGCCTTGACCTATTTCGCGATACCAAGAGGGTTTGGTCGCGGCAGGATCAAGACCTGCGACCTTCCACAAATCAAGTTCTGCCTGATGCGTGCCTGATTTATCGCCACGCGAGACGAAGGGCTGCGTCTTTTCATAAAGGCGACGCAAAGCTGCAACGACATCCTGACCGCCCGCGAGCTGCGCGGGATCGTTCTTGGGTCCAATGAGAACGAAATCATTATACATGACATCGAAGCGCTTCACGCCAAAGCCTTCTGCGAGGAATTTCTCTTCGGCGGCGCGCGCGTGAACAAAGACCACATCTGCATCACCACGACGCGCTGTGTCGAGGGCTTGACCCGTGCCCTGCGCAATCACTTTCACATCAATGCCGGTGCGCGCTTTGAAGAGCGGCAGAATATGGCCGAAGAGGCCCGAGTCCTGCGTCGATGTTGTCGAGGCCACGGTGATGAAGTTATCCTGCGCTGAAGCAGGCAAAACGACCGCTGTCAGAAAGGCGGACACAAGAAGAGCTTTCCCGAGTTTCATGGCTTTTCTCCGTCGATTGAAACAAGCTCACCAGCAAGAAATGCTCGTGCTTGCGAGCTGCGGGCTGCGTGAAAAAAACTGGCCATCGGTGCTTGTTCTGCAAGTTGCCCCTCAACCAGAAACAGGACGTCATCGGCGATACGTTTGGCCTGGCCAAGATCATGAGTGGAGAGAATGATCTTCACACCCCGCGCACTGATGCGCGCGATCAGATCTTCCACCAAACGGGTTTGGGCGACATCAAGACTGGCCGTTGGCTCATCCAGAAAGAGCAAGGCTGGCTCGCGTGCCAAGGCGCGCGCAATGGCCAAACGTTGTTGCTCGCCACCCGACAGACGGCGCGCTGGCGCATGGGCCAGATGGGTGAGGCTAAAGTCATTGAGCAAATCTGTCATCACAGATTCACTGTGAGGCAAGCCTGCGGTCTGCCGCGCAAAAGCAAGATTGTCATAGACAGAGCGACGCAGCATCACAGGCTTTTGCAGCACGAAAGATGCGCGCCCGACATGGCGATCAACAGTGCCAGAGGTGAGCGATACAAGCCCCATCATCGCTTTCAGCAAAGAGGTCTTGCCGCATCCATTGGGGCCAAGCAACACAGTTGGGCCGCCCCGCTCAATCACGGCGGTCACATCGCGCAAGATCATGCGCTGGCCCATCACGAGGCGCGCTTTCGACAGAGTGATAACGGGTTCAGCCTGCATGACGTTCCGCCCATGCACGCACAGCCCAAGCCAGACTGTTCACCGCCACAACGATGGTCAACAAAATCACGCCAAGCCCCATGGCGAGCGGGAGATTGCCTTTGGAGGTCTCCAGAGCAATCGTCGTCGTCATGACGCGCGTGAAGCCATCAATATTGCCGCCCACAATCATCACTGCGCCGACTTCTGCAGCGGCGCGGCCAAAGCCAGCGAGCAAAATGGTGACGAGCGAAAAGCGGGCATCCCACAACAAAACGCGCATGCGCCGCCACGGCGTGACGCCCATGGCATTCAACTCGTCAGCATATTCACCCCACAAATCTTCCATCACCTGACGCGTCAGGGCGGCGATGATCGGCACGATGAGGATCGTCTGCGCGATAATCATGGCGGTGGGGGTGAAGAGAATGCCGAACTGGCCCAGAGGCCCCGAGCGCGACAGTGCCAGATAGACCAGCAAGCCCACGACAACAGGGGGCAGGCCCATAAGGGCATTGAGCACCACGACCACGCCCTGACGGCCCGGAAAACGGGTCAGGGCCACCGCAGAGCCAAGCCCCGCGCCCAGTGCGCCTGCCAGCAAAGTGGCACTCAGACTGACCCATAGCGACAGGCCCACGATGGCAAACAGGGCCGGATCGCGTTCCAAAATCAGGGAAAAGGCACTGGTTGCGTCCATCAGCTCCGCCATTGACGAGGTGCAGATATTTGTATCTCCTCTTCAAAGGTCAATAGATGGAATTAATGCATGGATATGCAGACGAATGCGGGGATGGATCTGCTAACCACAGCGGAGGCGGCTGAATATCTGCGGATGGGCGAGCGCAAGCTTTATGAGCTGGTCTCAGCGGGCGGCATTCCCTGCACCAAGGTCTCGGGCAAATGGCTCTTCCCCCGCGCCCATCTTGATCGCTGGCTGTTGGCTGGTCTTGCCCAGCCGCCCGGCTTTGTTCCCGCTTCACCGCCCCCGATTGTCGGCGGCTCTCATGATCCGCTGCTGCAATGGGCGCTGGCCGAGAGCCGCGCGGGCCTCGCCATGCTGCCGGAGGGAAGTGAGACTGGCTATCAACGCTTCCTCAAAGGCGAACTGATCGCCGCCGCGATTCATTTTCACAATCTCGATGAACCAACTGCAGATGCCAATGTCGCGATCTGTGCCCGCGAGCCAGCGCTCTATGATTCCGTTCTGATTAATTTTGCAGCACGCCAACAAGGATTGGTGGTGGCCAAGGGAAACCCAGCGGGAATTAGCAGTGTGCGGGACGCGGCTGATAAAGGCCTGCGCCTCGTCACGCGCCCCAAAGGGGCTGGGGCGCAGCAACTTCTCGATGCTTTGATGAAGGCACAGGGGCTGAGCGCGCGGCAATGGCCCTCCACAATCACCGCACCGACGGGCCCTGATGTCGGCCAAGCCATTCGCGCGGGCGTGGCTGATATTGGCATAGCCACGCAATCTGTCGCCCAAGCGGCGGACCTGGGATTCGTGCCTTTGGTCACAGAGCATTTCGATCTTCTGATACGACAGCGCGACAGCTACCGCGCGCCTATGCAAACCTTTTTATCACTGCTGCACAGCACCGCCTTTGCAACGCGGGCAGCTGAGCTGGGCGGGCTTGATGTGAGCGCAGCAGGACAGGTGCGCTGGGCGCCCTAAGCCATTGAGCCCAGCGCGCGCCTATGCCATCCTCTCAAAAAAATGGGGAGGATCTGATGAAAGCGATGATGGGCCTGAGTGTCGCTGCGGCGCTCACCATGGCAGCCCCTGCACCAGCACAGGCACAAGATTTCTACGCAGGCAAAACCATCACCATCATTGTGGGCAGTGATGCAGGCGGGGGCTATGACACTTATGCTCGACTTTTCGCGCGTCACCTCCCGCGCCTCATTCCCGGCAAGCCAACTGTCGTCGTGCAGAATATGCCGGGCGCAGGCAGTGCGCGCGCTGCTGGCCATCTATCGCGTGTTGCGGCCAAAGACGGCACAGTGATGGGCATTGTACAGCCCGGCGCCTTGGTCGGCCCGCTGATTGAAGGCAAGCCCGATCCCAATTACGACGCGACCAAATTTTTCTACTTGGGTAGCGCAGATTCCAGCAACCGCGTCTGCATCACCATGGCAAATTCGCGCATCAAGACTTTCGATGATGCGCAACGCGAGAAAGTGATCGCTGGCACAGCTGGCACAGGCTCTTCCTCGCGTGACTATGCCTTCTTGCACAAGAACACATCGGGCGCGAATTTTACGCTTGTGGGCGGTTATGTCGGCATGGCCGATCTCTATCTCGCGCTTGAGCGCGGCGAGGTGGACACGATCTGCGGCTTTGATTGGGCGAGTGTGAAAGCGCAGAGACCCAATTTCATCCGCGATAAGAAGATCAATGTGCTCGTGCAAGCGGGGCTTGAGCCCTTCCCTGAGCTCACCGCCATGGGCGTACCCGAAATCTGGAAATATACGAAGGGCGAGCGCAACACAGCCATTGTGCAATTGATCGTCTCCCAGCAGCTCTTCGGTCGCCCCTTCATGCTACCGCCGAGCGTGCCGAAAGAACGCGGCGATATTTTGCGCGCAGCCTTCGATAAGGCCTTCACCGATCCTGAATTGCTCGCAGATGCGGCGAAGATGAATGCGGATATTACGCCCGCCAGTGGTGTGAAGGTTCAAGATACGATTGAACGCATGTATTCAGCCTCACCCGATCTGGTGCAGGCGGCCGCCAAAGCCGTGCGCGAATAATCACGCAGCGAGCAAAACGCGATCCTCGAGCTGCGGCGCCAATAGGCGCAGCTCGGGGATAATATGTTCAGCGAAAATATCCTGACAGGCTTTGCCAACCAGACGCGCCGGCCCACTGCCACGCTCCCCCATCCAGACAAGCTGAACACCGCGCACCGGCGCACTCGTTGGGAAGGGCGCGAGCGTGACATCTTGCGCATTCACACCCGCTGCAAACAAGCAGAGGGGTGTTGAGACAGCCCAGCCCAAACCTTTGCGTACACCATCAATGATGGCGAAGGATGAATCAAATTCAAGCGTGCCATGTGGCTCAACACCAAATTTATTTAAATGGCGTTGAATGATGCGCGACAGGCGGCGCTTTTCTCCAAAGCGCACCAATTCCATCCGCGCAGCAAGATCAGCAATATCATCCCAATGGCGCGGCGCGGGCTCATGTTTGGGCAGAACCATGAGCAAAGGCTCTGTTAGCAGCGGCATGGCCTGCGCGCCATCAATCCCGTCTGGCTGTTCCGTTGTGACGATGAGATCAAAACTACCCGCCGCAAGTTCAGGCATCAGCGGATGGGTGGTGCCGCTGGTGATGGAGAGTGAACCCACTTTGCCTTTGAGCCGTGAGACAAGATGGGGCAGCAGCGCCACCGCGACAGATTCAATCAGGCCAATATGTAATTCGGGGATGTCGCGCTCGCGATAACGGGCAACGCCGGCGCGAATATCGTCAAACTCGCCAAATAATTTGCGCGCGCGCTGGCGTAGATAATAACCCGCTGGCGTCACCTGTTGAGGGCGCACTGAGCGATCGACGAGCTGCACACCCAGATCTCGCTCAATTTTAGCCAATTGCTGAGAGACGGCGGCTTGCGTCAAATCAAGCTTGCGGGCGGCAGAGGTCAGACCGCCTTCATCACAAACTGCCAGGAAGATTTCGAGGCCGCGCAGATCGAGCATAGTCAAGAGGCCACTGTATCGCGAGCACAGCGCCCGCTTGATACAATCAGCAAAACTTATGCCGTGAGACCTCGCTCAGAACTGGGGCGCACAGGCCATGACGGCCAGCCTGTGCGCTCAGCAATTCAGCACCTATCGGTGCAGATGCATAGTTTGCGAGCAGATCGCATGGATTGCTCGCAACACTTTATCAGGAGGCCTTGGCCATCTGCGGGGCAGCGCCCTTGGGCAGATCGAACAGACCATTGGGCAAAGTGTCGATGAAGGAGAGAACCTCCGCCGTCTTCACCACATCAGCATATTTGGCATTCATGTCGCACAGATTGATTGCATGGCTGGCTTGAGAGCGATCAAAGCAGCCTTCTTCAGCCAAAGCGACGCGGTAATTGAGGCTGAAAGCATCAAGCACTGTGGCGCGCACGCAGCCTGAAGTTGTCGTGCCGGTGACGATCACACTGTCAGCACCCAGCAGCGTCAGATAGGACGCCATATTGGTACCGAAGAAACCAGAGGGCTTTTGCTTGTAGATGACGATGTCTTGCGGCGAGGGCGCGATCTCCGCGACAATGTCATTGCCGTCGAGATTGGTGGCCACAGTGCGAGGCGCTTCATCGCCGCGCGCATTCTTCCAGCTCCAAGAGCCCGCATCCCAATTGTCTTCACGGCGCACGCCGGTCGTATAGATAACTGGCAGGCCCTTTTGGTGGCACTTGCTGATCAGCGTCTTGATCGAGGCAATCGCAGGCCAGGCATCTTCGCCACAGCTATTGCGCCAACGCTTGATCGACTCGAGGATCGGCTCGGGCTTGTCGCTGCAGAACGCATAGTTCACATCGATGACCAGCAAAGCGGGACGCTTACCGAAACCGCCGCGCGCGCCATAGCCAGAGGCTTCGAAAACAGCCTTGTCGCGTTCGGTGAGAAATTTGTTCCAGATGGGCTCAGACATAGTGTTCTCCTCGCTTTGTTTTAGTTGGTGCCCGCAGCGGCTTTGACAAATTGCATGTCGATGATCTGCTCATAAGGCACAGGCTGCTTCAAGATACCAGCGGCCAGCACCACTGACGAGCCCGTGTCCCATGACTGGGTCGAGATCACGCCATCCTTGCTCCAGACCTCATCCTTGAATGAGCGCTCCAATGTGGCCATCAAATCATCTGGCGACATGGTGGGGAACTCTTTTTTGGCGATCAACACCGCCTCGTCGCGCTGCGCATAGGTGAACTTCAGACCCTTCATGACACCTTCAACAAATTTGCGAACCGTGTCGGGATCTTTCAGGATCGACTCCTGACGAATATTCAGCGTCGAATAAGCATAGGGGCCGAGCTCTTTGGGGATATTCATGAAGGGCTCTCCCCAGACGCTCTGCTTGATCCCTTGAGTCAGGAATGGTTCTGTTGTCACGCCGATCTGCGCCGCGTTGGTTTTCAGTGCAGGCAGAACAGCAGAGTTCGGCACTTCCTGCAAGGTCACATCGGCCTTGGCATCCAGTCCCATCTTCTTGATCAAATAGCGCGTGATGGAATTGGGCGTGCCGCCGAAAAGCCCCGTGGCAATGGTCTTGCCCTTGAAATAGGCGCTCATGTCCTGACCGGGCGCAGGCTCTTTGCCCTTGAGTGCGGTGAGATAGATATTGCCGCGATCAACAACATTCACCACACCGCGCAATTCTGCGCCCTTGAGCTTTGCAAAAGCATTATGCTCAGGCCCGCCGATGAAGGCGAAGGCCTGGCCCGTCAGCACTGCATTGGTATGACCAGACCCGCTCTCCACCGTCATGACTTTCACATCAAGACCAAGATCGGTGAAGTAGCCTTTGGCGATGGCGACATAGAGCGGCAGATAGCCAGTGCTATGGACGGGCTCAGCGATGATGAGTGTCTTTTTTTCCTGCGCTTTGGCAAAGCTGGTGAGAGACAAAGCAAGGGCGGCTGACAGCAGAAGACGTGAAGCAAGGCGAGACATGGCATTCTCCTTTTGACAAGTCCACTCAGCGCACGACACCCTTGCGCAAAATGCGCTCGAGCCAAGACACGCCGATATACATGAGGATGGAGAGAGCGGAGAGAACGAGCACCGCAACCCAAACAAGTGCGATCTCATAAGTCTGGCCGGCATACAAAATGGTGCGGCCAAGACCATGTTGGGAAGCGACGAATTCGCCAACGATCGAGCCGGTCAGTGCAAGACCGATATTGACGCGCAGGATCGAGATCACCCATGGCACGCAAGAGGGCGCAACCAATTTGGTGAAGACCTGCCAGCGGCTCGCACCCAGCGAATAAAAAAGCTTCTCCTGGTCGCGATCCACCGCCTGCACACCCGAATAGGCTGTGAGCGTGGAAACAACCAGCGTGAGCGCTGTTGCAATCGCCACTTTGGAGGCGAGCCCCATGCCGAAGACAAGAATGATGAGCGGGGCAAGCGCAAGTTTGGGGATTGATTCAAGGCAGATGATATAGGGCTGCATGATGAGCGCATAATTGCGCGACCACCAGAACGACATGCCAAGCACCGCACCCAGTGATGTGCCCAGAATGAACCCAAAGATGGTGGAGCGGAATGTATAGGCGATGTCGACATAGGCATTGCCTTCGGCAAAGAAGATGCCGAGCGTGTGAGCGATGGCCGAGGGCTGCGACCAAAAGAAAGCATCAATCCAGCCCGACGAGGCCGCGACTTCCCACAGGGCCACAAAGCCCGCGAGGATAACGCCCTGCACACTGGCCAATGCCCAGGTTGGCCAGATCTTGCGTTTGGGCAAGCGCCGCGCGAAGCGCTTGAGTTTGGTTTTGCTCTGCGGCGCAGGCTCTGCGACGCTCATGGAGGCTGGCAAAGATGAGGTCTTGCTGTTCATAACAGTCTCCGTCTCAAGCCGCTAAAGCGCCTTGCTCACCCAGATGCAGCAGATCGAGGCAATATTTTTTCATCGCGACAAAGCGCGGCGTGGATACGATGGAGCGATCACGCGGACGCGGAAGATCGACAGGCAGAGTTTCGATGATGCGGCCGGGGCGCGTCGCCATCACATGGATCTCGTCAGAGAGATAGACTGCCTCTTCAACATCATGGGTGACAAAAATCACCGTGCGGCCGAAATCCGCGAAAATCTGCAGCAACCATTCCTGCATTTGCGCTTTGGTTTGCGCATCAAGCGCACCAAAAGGTTCATCGAGCAAAACGATATCGCGCTCGACCAGCAATGTGCGCAACAAAGCCGCGCGCTGGCGCATGCCGCCAGACAGAGAGGATGGATATTGGTTCTCAAAGCCTGACAAGCCATAGCGCTTGATGAGCGGCAGAGCGCGAGCGCGCGCTTCTTTGATCGGCGTCCCCGCGATCTCCATGCCAAGGGCAACATTGTCGAGCACTGTGCGCCATGGCAACAGAAGATCTTTCTGCAGCATATAGCCAACCTGACCAATATAGCCGGTATAGTCTTCGCCATCGATCAGAACGCGGCCAGTGGTTGGCGCTTCCAATCCAGCGATGATGTTGAACAAAGTGCTCTTGCCGCAACCTGACGGCCCAATGAGGGAAACAAAACGCCCTGCCGGGACTGAGAGCGTAGCGGGTGCCAGAGCGACAAACTCCGTGCCGCCCGTATTGAACACCATGGAGAGATCGTCCAGGAGAAGCTTGGACATGGGTCCACTCATCATCACCTCCATCAAACCGACTTGCGCATGCAAGACCGGCAGGAAGGTCAAAGCAGACTCCATGCCAGCGTCTTTACGCGGGCCAGAGAGAGAACAGCGCAGCAAATGCCTTCAAAGTAACCACCCCAGAGAGGCGCAGTGCCTCTTGCGCACGCATTTTGCGCGCGCGGGCAAGAACGCGCCCTTCTGCAAAGGGCGCAATAGCAGGCGCTTTGCGCCCTCATAAAAAGTTTTTATGGACCCGCTGCACAAAGCTGCAGCAGCCATGCTATGACCTGTCAGGTCAGCTGAGACGCTGCAGTGACGACGACATTATCTGTCGAACGGAGGGGCTCATGCGCATCAAACTTGCCAGCCTTGTATTTTTTGCAGCCCTCAGCGGCACTATGGCGCAGGACTATCCTAATCAGCCCATCACCCTCATCGCGCCTTTCGCAGCAGGTGGCACATCTGATGTTATCGCCCGATTGATTGCCGAGCGCATGGGCGATGCTTTGGGCCAACGCATCGTGGTGGAGAATGTCGCGGGTGCTGGCGGCTCCATCGGCCTTGTGCGTGCAGCGCGCGCGCGGCCGGATGGCTATGTGCTCGCCATCGGCAATGTCGGCACCAATGCGGCGGCCTATTCGATCTATCCTGATCTGCAATATCGCCCTGACTCATTCGCGCCGATCGGGCTTGTGGCCAAGACCATGCCCGCCATTGCGATCAAGAAAGACTTCCCCGGCTCCACCCCGCAAGAGTTTCTGGCCTATGCCAAGGCCAATCCCGGCAAGGTCTCCTTTGGCCATGCGGGTGTGGGCTCCTCCAATTACATTATCTGCAAACAGTTCCTCGCAGCCACCAAGCTCGACATCACCTTGGTGAGCTATCGTGGTGCAGGCCCTGCGCTCAATGATCTTCTGGGCGGCCATATTGATGGTGTCTGCGATACGGCCACCTCCCTCTCGGGCTCGATTGAAGCCAAGAGCGTGAAGGGTCTGGTTGTCGCCTCTGCGAGCCGCCTGCCAACATTGCCGGGGGTTCAGACCTCGGTCGAGGGCGGCATTCCTGACTTTCAGGGCGAGGGTTGGAATGCCATCTTCGCGCCCAAGGATACGCCCGCACCGATTATCGCAAAGCTGAATGCCGCCTTGCGTCAAGCCTCAGAAAACCCCACCTATCGTCAGCGCCTCACAGATCTGTCTGCTGTCGTGGCGAGTGGCCAAGAGTTTGACCCTGCCTATGTCAGTGCTCTTGTGCCGCGTGAAGTTGAGAAATACCGCAAGCTGCTAGCCGAGTGATGACACAATGAGCTCAGTGATGGACGACCGCGCCGAACAGGTCATTCTCGTTGATGAGAATGATCGCGAGCTTGGTTTTGCCCCCAAACTCCAAGCCCATCTCGATGGGCTGCGCCACCGTGCCATCTCGGTCATCATTTTCAACCACCATGGCGAGATGCTGCTGCAACAACGCCACGCGGGAAAATATCATTCAGGTGGACTGTGGACCAATACATGCTGCAGCCATCCGCGCGCAGGCGAGCCGACGCAAGAGTCAGCTGTGCGCCGCCTGCAGGAAGAGATGGGCTTTACCACCGCTCTGCGCCCGCTCTTTGTCGCGCATTATCGCGCGCCCGTGGGCGACTTGATTGAAGATGAGGTTGTGCATGTCTTTGGCGGCCATTTTGACGGCGAGCCCAAGCCTGAGCCGAGCGAAGTTGATGCTGTGCGCTGGATCAGCCTTGATGATCTGACGAAAGATATGGCGGCACGACCGGATGCCTATACGGTCTGGTTCCGCAAATATGTTGCGGAATATCACGAGCGCCTTGTGGAGCTGATGCGCTCGTCGCAATAGGGGCGGGCCAGAGGCCCACCCCTTTGACTGTTAGTTGGCGCGCTTGGCGTTGAAAGGCTCTGCACCAAGCTTGCCTTCAAGACCCGCGCTGGTAACTTTGCCGCTAAAGGTCTTGCCGCCAAATTCGAAAGTGAAAGTATCGCCCACAAGCTTGCCATTGTTGATCGGGGTTTGTGTGCCATTCACATTCATCGAGCCTGAGACATTCTGATAGGCTTGATTGAGGCTCATACGCCCGCCTGGAACGCTCCATTCACCCTGCACTTTGGCTGGAACGATCCAGAGCATGGCACGGCAATAGGCGGTGCATTCGGTCTTGGCTTCAGCTGTCTCATCGGCCATCCAATCGCCCATATCAAAACTGTTGGACACGATGCGTGTCCCGGGCTTCATATTGAGAATGGTCGGGCGCAAACGCAGATTGATCTGCGGCAGCAGGAACAGCGTGAGCACGGTTGCTTTTGAAAAATCATATTCGAAAATATCGCCCTGCACGAATTCCGCCAAAGCCGCGCCTTCGGCCTGCGCATTTTTGCGCGACAGAGCGACCATGTCGGGATTGAATTCGACACCGAGCGCTTTGACGCCACGCTTGGCAGCGGTGATGACGGTGCGTCCATCACCCGAGCCCAGATCAATCAGAAAATCATTCGGCGTCACCTTTGCCATATCCAGCATGCGATCAACAAGGCCCTGCGCTGTAGGCACCCAGATCACATCCTTGCCCATCTGGCCGACGGAAGGCGTGAACTCTGTCGTCTGTGCCAGAGCGGGGGTCGCAGACAAAGCAAGCGCCACGGCGCTCGCGCAGAGAAACCCACTGAGCTTCTTCTTCATTGCGCATTCTCCTCGTCTTGATGATCAGCACTTTTGGAACGGAATAGAATAAGCGGCACACCCAGAACCACAACGCCCATGCCCATCAACGCGCCATAGCCCGTATAAGCAACGCTCGAATAGAGCATATAGAGACAGGTGGCGCAGAACAGCAGAGGCGTCACAGGATAGAGCGGCACACGAAAGGGCAGATGGCGGTCAGGATTCTTGGCGCGCAGCACGAAGAGACCGATACCCACCATGAGCAAGAAGCCCCAGAAGACGGGCGCAGTATAATCCACCATCGCCTGAAAGCCGTCGCGCGTGACACTGCCAATGAGCACCAGAATGAGCGCGAAACAGCCCTGCAGCAAAATACCATTGCGCGGATTTTGTCCATGCTCATCCCAGCGGCCGAGCTTGCGCAAGATCGGCAGATCCTGCCCCAATGCAAAATAGATACGCCCGCCTGTGAACACGGTTCCATTGAGCGTGGAACTGGCAGTCGCCACCACAATCGCACTCAACACAAGTGCGCCATAGCCGCCGAATGCATGGCGCATCAGATCAGCGCCCGGGGCTTGCGATTGGCGCAGACCCTCAAGACCAAAGGAGCTGACGAAGGCAAAATTCACCAGAACATAAAGAGCGGTGAGAATGATCGTGCCAATGATCAATGTGCGCGCCGTGTCGCGCGCATCGCGCATCTCGGCCGAGATGTAAGCCGCCTCGTTCCAGCCGCCATAGGTTAGAAGCACAAGGATCATCGCAAGGCCAAGACTGCCCTGCACGGGCTGCACGCTCGCCTGCGCCATTGGCCCGACTGCCAGTGGCGTGAGGATGACGGCGAAGATAGCCGCCAGTGTCAGCGCCGTGAGAATGAGCTGCGTGATGCGCCCCTCACTGGTGCCCACCACATTGAGGCCCGTGAAGAGCAATACTGAGAGAAGCGCATAAATGGCCGGACCGCGCTCACCCAGAGAGACGAGCTGCTGGGCATAATCGCCCAGCACAAAACCAATGGCAGCAATCGCGCCCGGTTGAATGACTGTGCCACGCGCCCAGCCAAACAGAATGGCGATGGGCCGGCCCCAAGCGCGCGAGAGAAAGTGATATTCGCCCCCGCTATGGGGATAGGCCGCCGCCAGCTCCGCATAGCAAAGCGCGCCGATCAGCGTGACGAGACCGCCCAGCGCCCAGACGCCGACAAAGGCAGCCTCGCTGCCAACATTGGAGGCGACGATGGAGGGCGTTTTGAAGATGCCAATGCCAATCACGATGCCCACCACAAGGGCTATGCCCTCTGTCAGTGTGAGGGCGGCGCGGGGGGCGACCTTTGCATCTGTCTCCATGGCGATTCAGTTCCTCAATCAATGGTCGCGCACTGTGCCTGTCGCCTTGCCGGGCGGCAACCCATAAGGCCAAGCTGGTGCCCAAATTGATGGCGATGATTGACCCTGCCGAAGAAAAGCCAGAAATGAAGCTTAGCTTTCCGAGATCGAATCACAGGTGCTCCATGCTGAAAAAATCGTTCTCCTTTGTTTCTGTTGGTGCTCTCGCTCTGGCTTTGGCGGGCTGCGCCTCCACCCGCCCTGCCAGCCCCTCGCTGACGGTCCTGCCCGGACAGGGCAAATCGCAGGTCGCCTTCGACCGCGACTCAGATTTGTGCGAAAGCGCAGCGCAGCGCGCCACTGGCTATGAGTCCCCCGGACAGGCCGCCAATGATGCGGGCGTGTCGAGCGCCGTCGTGGGTACGGCTCTGGGCGCTCTGGCGGGTGCTGCCATCGGCTCGGCTTCGGGCAAGGCTGGTGCGGGTGCTGCGATTGGCGCCGGCACAGGTCTGTTGGCCGGTAGCGCTGTGGGTGCAAGCCGCGCCGCTGATGCTGGCGGCAGTGTTCAGGCGCGTTATGACCGTGTCTATGCGCAGTGCATGGGCCAGCGCGGCCATCAGGTTCTCGCACCCCAAGCCCCGCGCGAGACCATCGTCGTGTATGAGCGCCCTGCTCCGCGCCCCGTCTATGTCTATCCTCGGCCCTATTACGAGCCCTATCCTTATTACCGCCGCTGGTAATCAGCGCGCACAGGACTGATGCGGCGAGGGCTGTGGCCCTCGCCGTTTTGTTTTAGCGATTGCCGTAGCGGGTAATCATCTCGCCTGCATTCTTGCGGTCACGCTGCAAGAAATCTGCGAACTCCTGTCGAGTGCCATTGGCGGGCTCAAGGAACTGCTTGGCCATAAAGTCGCGGCTCTTCTCGCTATTCATGACCTCATTGATCTCGCGATTGAGCCGATCCACCAAAGCATCCGGCGTCTTGGCCGGAACGACAACGCCCCACCACGGACGACCCGGATAAGCGCCAATCCCCGCTTCATCCATCGTGGGGACCTGCGGAAGCGCGGCGAGGCGCTTGGTGCTGCGCACGGCGAGAATCTTCACCGCCGGATTTTCAAGATGGCCCGCAACATTGCCAAGGCCGATGCGCACGACATCAATCTCTTTGTTGACGATGGCATTCACAATCTCACTGCCGCCTTTGTAGGGCACGGCGGTGAACTGCGTCTTCCAATCATCGCTCAGCCATTTGCGGAATGTGTCGATGGTGGAGCCCGGCCCGAGTGTGCCGAAATTGAGCTTGCCGGGCGAAGCGACCGCCATCTCACGCAATTGCGCGACACTCGTCACAGTGGTGTTCTGGCTCGCGAGCAAACCCTCCATAACAAAATACATATTCACTACGGGCCGGAAGTCTTTGTCCGGATCATAGGTCATCTGTGTCAGGGTGAAGGGATTGTAAGACATGGCATCTGCGCTGGTGACGCAGATCGTATGGCCATCAGGATCAGAGCGCGCACATTCTTGAGCGCCCAGAACCATATTCGCGCCGGGGCGATTGACGACGACGACGGGCTGACCCAAACGCGGCGCCAATTCTTGCGCAAGGAAGCGCGCGGCAACATCAGTGACAGAGCCCGGCGCGATCGGCACAATCATTTTGATGGGCTGCGTCGGCCAATTTTGTGCGGTGGCTGATGTGGTCAACCCAGCGAGCATCAAGGCTGCAATGGTCCAAGTCTTCATGGCGTTCATCCCTGTTTGTTATGTGGTGTGATTATTCTTCGCGCTGCCATGTCACAACGACACGCACTTGTTTGTCAGGCACATTGGGATGCGGCATCGGTGCGCTCACAATATGCAAAAGATCATTGGTCTCGAAGCGCAAGAAGCGGGTCTGTTCACCACCGACCCAGCCTTCATTCCACGCCGCCTCAACCTTGGTCGTGACCTTGTCGCCCTCGACACGGAAGCGGCCCGTATAAGCAATCATGCTGCGCATCGCGCGCACATGATCTTCATCGCTTTTGGGAATGATGCGCTCGCCTGCTGTTGCGATGGCAATCCAGCGACCATCGCGCGTTGCAATCTGACGACCGCGTGGATGATCACCAAAGATCGGCACACGCTCGCCGCTTTGCGCGTCTTCATAGACTTGCGCCACAAGCGTCCAAACGCCAACTACCGGATGGTCGATCATTATGTTTCCCCCCGCGCCTGTTGCGGCGCTGCTTGTGAGACTAGCTGAACCGATTTAATGTTCAAGCAGAGCTGAAGCATGGGATCAGAAATATGGGCGCGCCGCAAAATATCGAGATCATCGAACATCGCATCCCCACAGCTGGCAGCGGCCCTTACATTATCTGCGAAGGTGGCGATGGCGCTTTATGGTTCTGCGAAAGTGGCGCCTCGAAAATCGCTCGCTTTGACCCGCATCGTGGGACATTCACCGAATATCCGCTGAGTACGCCCGATGCCTCGCCCATTGGCATCATTGCTGCGCGCGATGGCTCTTTGTGGTTCACACAAAAGAAGGCCAATCGCATTGGCCACATCAGCCTTGATGGGCAGATGCGCGAATTCCATGTCCCCACCGCGAATGCAGGGCCGGATGCCATTGCGCTGGGGCCAGATGGTGCGATCTGGTTTGCTGAGACAGATGCCGACAAAGTCGGACGCATCACGCAGGATGGACAGATCAGCGAATATAGCGAGGGGCTGCGCCCGGGCGCGCGTCCGCTCGCAATGATTGAGCGCGATGGCGCTTTGTGGTTCTCGCAAGCTGGTGGCAGCCGTATCGGGCGCATTGACATGCAAGGGCGCATCACGGATTTCAAAATTCCCAGCGAGGGCGCGCAGCCACGCGCGATCACAATCCATCCTGATGGGACTTTGTGGTTCGTGGAGACGAGCGCCAATGCATTGGGCTGCGTCTTTGCCGATGGTCGCATGGTTGAACATCGTGTGCCGATCGACAATGCGTCTTTGCGCGGCGTCACTGTCGGGCCAGATGGCTTGCTGTGGTTCACCGCCAATTTCAGCAATCAGATTGGCGCCATGACAACCCAAGGTGAGACCGTCGCTGTGCGCGATCTTCCCACAGCGAAAAGTGGTCCGCGTTGCATCATGACCCATTCCAGCGGGCGCATGTTCTATGGCGCCTTTGATGCTGGGCTGCTGGGTGAAGTGCGCATCAGCTAAGCTGGCGCCAGATCGGGGGCCTCGAAGGATGGGGGCCTCTGTCCTTTGTCATAGGTAAAAACTATGACCTCCATCGAATCTACCAGTTTCCGCCTATGGATAATTTGTCCTATTGAGAGGGGGTCCACTCCGAAGTTCGGGGGGGGCCAAGCCCAACACACAGGACAGCCTGTCATTCGGAACGCAGCGTTTCGGAGCGCACAGATTGCCTGTCCATCGCGGAGAAACTGCTCATGTCGCTCATTAATTCCCAGATCAAGCCCTTCAAAGCCACCGCCTATAAGGCAGGCAAGTTCTTCGACGTCACCGATGCCGACCTGAAGGGCAAGTGGTCTGTGGTGTTCTTCTACCCGGCCGACTTCACCTTCGTTTGCCCCACTGAGCTGGAAGACCTTGCCGACCATTATGGCGACTTCCAGAAGCTCGGCGTGGAGATCTACAGCGTCTCGACCGATACCCATTTCTGCCACAAGGCCTGGCACGACACCTCGCCCGCCATCGGCAAGATCAACTATCCCATGGTTGGCGACCCGACCGGCCAGATCACCCGCAATTTCGAAGTCATGATCGAAGCTGTCGGCCTTGCTGACCGTGGCACTTTCGTCGTCGATCCCGATGGCAAGATCCAGATCATCGAGATCACCGCTGGCGGCGTTGGCCGTAGCGCCGCCGAGCTGCTGCGCAAGGTGAAGGCTGCTCAGTATGTCGCATCTCACCCCGGCGAAGTCTGCCCGGCCAAGTGGGAAGAAGGCGAGAAGACCCTCGCGCCTTCGCTCGACCTCGTCGGCAAGATCTAAGTCTCTCCTCCTATCTATCCTCTGGGGCGCGCCCTGCGCCCCAGAGATTTTCGGAGCTTTGTCATGTTGGATGCCAATCTGAAGACGCAACTCAAGGGCTATCTTGAGCGCCTGACGCAGCCCGTTGAACTCGTTGCTTCACTCGATGACAGCGCAAAATCGCAAGAGCTTTGGGCCTTGCTGGAAGACATCGCCACATTGAGCGACAAAGTCAGTGCTCGCCGCGCGGATGATGATGCGCGCAAGCCCTCTTTCGCCATCACGCGCACTGGCACCAATATCAGCGTGCGCTTTGCTGGCCTGCCCATGGGCCATGAATTCACCTCGCTCGTTCTTGCGCTGCTGCAAGTGGGTGGCCACCCCTCCAAAGAGAGCGCTGAGACCATCGCGGCCATTCAGGCGCTGCAGGGCGACTTCACCTTCGAGACCTATTTCTCGCTCTCCTGCCAGAACTGCCCGGATGTCGTGCAGGCTCTCAACCTGATGAGCGTCCTCAATCCGCGCATCAAACATGTCGCCATTGATGGTGCTTTGTTCCAGCAAGAGGTCGAGACCCGCAAGGTCATGGCCGTGCCAAGCATCTATCTCAATGGTGCACCCTTTGCGCAGGGCCGTATGGATCTCCAGCAGATCCTCGCCAAGCTCGACACCAATGCAGAGGCGCGCGCCGCTGAAGCCATCAAGACCAAAGAGGCTTTTGATGTGCTGGTCATCGGCGGTGGCCCCGCTGGTGCCGCTGCTGCCGTCTATGCGGCGCGCAAAGGCATTCGCACAGGTGTGGCCGCTGAGCGCTTTGGCGGTCAGGTGCTCGACACAATGGGCATTGAGAATTTCATCTCGGTCTCTCACACCGAAGGGCCCAAGCTTGTCGCCGCGCTTGAGCAGCATGTGAAAGACTACGAAGTCGACATCATGAATCTGCAGACCGCTGTGGGTCTGGTGCCGGCGAGCCATGCCAATGGCCTTATCGAAATCAAACTCGCCAATGGCGCATCGCTGAAGTCCAAGACTGTCATTCTGTCCACCGGCGCACGCTGGCGGCAGATGAATGTTCCGGGCGAAGACGAATATCGCAACAAGGGCGTTGCCTATTGCCCACATTGCGATGGCCCGCTCTTCAAGGGCAAGCGCGTGTCGGTGATCGGCGGCGGCAATTCAGGCGTTGAAGCGGCCATCGATCTGGCGGGCATTGTCGCGCATGTGACCTTGATCGAATTCGACACGGCTTTGCGTGCTGATGCGGTGTTGCAGACCAAGCTGCGCTCGCTGAAGAATGTCACCATTCTGACCAATGCCCAGACCACTGAGGTGAAGGGCGATGGCAATAAGGTGAATGGCCTTGTCTATAAGGATCGCGCGACGGGTGAGCTGAAGACGCTCGAACTCGAAGGCATCTTCGTGCAGATCGGCCTCGTGCCCAATACCGAATGGCTGAAGGGCACTGTGGCGCTCAGCCCGCGTGGTGAGATCGAGGTGAATGCGCGCGGCGAGACCTCGCTGCCGGGCGTCTTTGCAGCGGGCGATGCCACCACCGTGCCCTATAAGCAGATCATCATCGCCATGGGCGAGGGGTCAAAAGCGGCTTTGTCAGCCTTTGACCATCTCATCCGTCTGGCCCCGGCTGAAATGTCTTCGGCCGCCTGATCAAAAGAACTCCGCAATAGAAAAACCCCGGTCGCAGCTGCGGCCGGGGTTTTTACTTTCGGTCCTACGCGAGACTGCAACGAACCGGAGGGCAAAGTCCGCGATTCGCGTTAAAAATGACTCAATGCGAATGTTACGTCTGGCGTTTCACTTGAGCTATACTGTCTCGCTTCTGCCAGTCCCACCAAGAACAGCTGCGGCCAAGGCGTCAGGGCGCTCGATCCAAACCCGTTGGCACCCAGACAGACCGATCACGCAAGCAAAACCAAAACCCATCAAACCTGCCTCACAGGCTATGCCTGCTGACTGGAGGCGATGGGTCGCGCATCGCTACCGTGAGGTTCCACCGCCTTTGACAGCACAGCTGCAAGTCGGCAAGAAGAGCGCCTCTGTTTGAGGATCATCATGGCTCGCCTGTCATCTGCACCCGCCCGCGATCTCATCACTCTGCGTGATTGGCTGCGCTATGCGATCAGCCGCTTCACGCAGGCTGAGCTCGTCTATGGCCATGGCACAACGACTGCGTTGGATGAGGCGGCCTTCTTGATCCTTGAAGGGCTGCATTTGCCCATCGATCAGCTGGAGCCCTTTCTTGATGCGCGCTTGCTCGAAGAAGAGCGCCAGCGCCTGTCTGAACTTGTTGAAGCGCGCGTGACGACACGCAAGCCCGCGCCCTATCTGCTCAACAAAGCCTATGTTGGCGGCGTGCCTTTCTTCGTTGATGAGCGCGTGATCGTGCCGCGCTCTTTCATCGGCGAATTGCTGCGCAGCGAACTCTTCCAAGGCGGCGAAGGGGCATTGGTTGATCCCATGCAGGTGCGCAGTGCGCTTGATCTGTGCACCGGCTCTGGTTGCCTTGCGATTTTGGCGGCCGGGCATTTTCCTTTTGCAGAGATTGACGCGGTTGATCTGTCACCTGCCGCGCTCGAAGTCGCCACAATCAATCTTGACATGCATGGCATGTCTGAGCGCATCAGCCTGCATCAGGGTGATTTGTTCAAGCCGCTGGAAAAGCGCCGCTATGATCTCATCATCACCAATCCGCCCTATGTGGGCGATGAGGTGATGAGCGAACTACCACCCGAATTTGCGGCTGAGCCTGCGATGGCGCTTGATGGTGGTGGCGATGGGCTTGATCTGGTGCGCCGCATTTTGCTGACCGCACCTGACCATCTCAATCCCAAAGGCGGCATCATTTGCGAGATCGGCGAGGATCGCGAGATTCTCGAAAGCGATTTCCCCGATCTGCCATTCTTGTGGCTCGACACAGCCGAGAGTGAGGGCGAAGTCTTCTATCTCTCCGCTGCTGATCTTGGCGTTAAAAGCCGAACCAGTGCAAAACAAAGAATACCAGCCCCCCGCAGCCGATCAGCGACAAGGGGTGGAGCTTCGGCTTCCAAAACAAAAGCGCGGCGACCAACGCGACGGTAATCCAGCTGAGCCATCCGCTCTGCTCCATTTGCAAGAGCGCAAGAATACCCGCGAAGATCAGCCCCGCCGCCACAGGCGTGAGGCCAGCTTCAATCGCTTTATGCCATGGCTTGCCGCGATGGCGGTTCCACACGCCGGCGGCGAAATAGCACAGAATGGATGAGGGCAGATAAAGCGCAATCGTGGCGACAATGGCCCCACTCACACCTGCCACTTTCCACGCAATGACAGGCGCGAGCATGGAGCCTGGCCCCGGCGACAAACGCGCAACCGCGAACAGATCAATGAATTCGCGCGGAGTGACCCAATTGCGCAGCACCACTGTTTCATATTGCAGCGGCGCATAGATGCCGGTGGCCCCGCCAATAGCGGCAATCGACAAAGGCGCGAGAATGGTGATCAGCGCGAGATAGATATTCTCCTCATCACGCATCGCGTTTCCCCTGCCAGTAGCAAGCAGCAACGCTGATGGGCGCAATGACCGCGACAACGGCCAGCATCGGCCATTTGAGAATACCCACCGCGACAAAGGTCGCTGCCATGGTCAGCGCTGGCAAAATGCCCGTTGCAGCGCTGCGCCCCGCCGTCATGCCCATGCGCGCGAGCAGGCCCAAAGCCACCGCCGCCACACCTTCGATAATGGAAGAGAAGCCCGGCAAATCGACCAGCTTGGTGTAAAAGATCCACGCGACAATGATCGCCGCCAATGGGCCAGTGAGCATGCCCACAATACACACCGTTGCTCCGGGCACACCACGCAAGCGCTGGCCCACAAAGACGGCCGCATTGGTGGAATTGACCCCCGGCAGGATCTGCGCGAGGGCAAGACCGGAGAGAAACTCCTCATGGCTCATCCAGCCGCGCATGAGCACAACTTCGCGGTGGATCCAGCTAGTCACCTGACCGCCGAAACTGAAGAGGCCGATGCGGAAAAACAGGCTCCAGAGCGCTGCAAGCGAAACGGGCGGCTGCGCGCTATCCATGGGGTGTCCTCGTCTGCGGATTGAATTTGCCCCAGCATAGAGATGCCAGCTGCCGTTGCAACGCTCCTGCTCTTGCTCCTGCGGCTCATTATGCTATGCCCGCCGCGAAGCTGGTTGGCAGTGCCCCGCAAGGGCCCCACGCCAGAAGCCCCCTTACTGCAGAGAAGGAAGCACCATGACCACCGAAGTCACCCGCACGCTGGCCCGCTGGGTCGTTGGCTCCAAACTCGCTGACATTCCCGCCAATGTTCGCCATTCGGGCGTCTGCTCTTTCCTGAACTGGATGGGCTGCGCAGTGGGCGGCTCGCAGCATGAGACGCTGGATCGCGCCATCGCAGCGCTCGCACCCTTCTCTGGCCCGGGTCAGGCCACCATTCTGGGTCGCAACGAACGCTTTGACGTGCTGCATGCGGCATTGCTCAATGGCATCTCCAGCCATGTTTTTGATTTCGACGACACGCATCTCAAGACCATCATTCATCCTGCTGGCCCGATTGCGTCAGCCGTTCTCGCGCTCAGTGAATTCATGCCTGTGACCGGCGCAGAACTGCTGCATGCGTTCATTCTGGGCATTGAAGTTGAATGCCGCATCGGCAATGCCGTCTATCCTGCACATTACGACATCGGCTGGCACATCACCGGGACGGCTGGTGTCTTTGGTGCAGCGGCCGCCGCTGGCAAGCTGCTCGGCCTTGATGAGCAGCAGATGGTCTGGGCGCTCGGCATTGCTGGCACACAGTCCTCTGGCTTCCGCGAAATGTTCGGCACGATGTGCAAGAGCTTCCATCCGGGCCGTGCGGCACAAAATGGCATCGCCTCTGCCATGCTCGCCAAGCAGAACTTTACCAGCTCGAACCGCGTGCTCGAAGCACCGCGTGGTTTTGCCCATGTCATGTCGGTCAAGCGCGACTTCAACGAGATCACTGGTGAGCTTGGCAAAGTGTGGGAGACCGCGCTCAACTCCTACAAGCCCTTTGCTTGCGGCATCGTTATCCATCCGTCCATTGATGGCTGCATCCAGCTGCGCAATGAGCACAATCTGAAAGCCGAAGACATCGCGAAGATCGATCTTGTGGTCGATCCTCTGGTGCTCGAACTCACCGGCAAGAAGACACCGCAGACCGGCCTTGAAGGCAAGTTCAGCGTCTATCATTCTTGCGCAGCGGCCATCATCTATGGCGCAGCGGGCGAGAAGGAATATGCGGACGCTGTTGTGCGCGATCAACGCATCATCACCCTTCGCGACAAGGTCGAGGCTGTGGCCAAGGACGATATCCGCGAAGACGAGGCCTATCTCACAGTCACATTGAATGATGGCCGTGTCCTCAAGAAGCATGTTGAACATGCAATCGGTAGCCTTGAGCGCCCGATGAGCGAAGCGCAGCTCGTTGCCAAATTCGATGATCTGGCGCGCGAGACATTGCCGGTTGCGCAGGCTGATGCCTTGCGTGAACTGTGCTGGAAGCTCGAGACACTTAAGGATGCGTCAGAGCTTGCACGCGCGGCTGCGAAATAATCTGAAGCGTAACGCGACAAAAAATTTTTAAACGACACGGCAAAGGCCGCGCTTGCAATCTTGCAGGCGCGGCCTTTTCTTTGGACCGTCGCTGTATTGTACGGACGCTCCATCTTGCGGTGACGCCATATATGCACCCCCATGCAGGCATTGCGCACCGGATGTACAACCCCATCACATCACAGGCTGGAGCATCCCAACGATCACGCTCGCGTATCAAGCGCAGCGAGATGGCCGCCCTCTCCTTCCTCGTGCGTGATCTGCATCGGCATCACGTGTCCGATACCAAGAGTGCGTTGCTCGCCTCAGTTGTGCAGCAATCCTACGATCCGATTTTAAGCATCACTTCAGAAGGGTTGATTTCGACCTGGAACCCCGCCTGTGAGAAACTCTATGGATATGCGCGCGATGAGGCGATTGGCCGGCCCTTGAGCATGATCGTGCCAGAGAGCAGGCGTGAGGAGTCGCGCAGCATGTTTCTCAAAGTCATCCGGGGCGAAATGGTCGTTTTTGAAACTCTGCGCCAACGCCGTGATGGCAGCCTTGTGGATGTATCGATCAGCGGAGCGCCGTTGCGCGACAACCAAGGCCTGATTGTAGGCATCTGTTCAATCCATCGTGACATTGCCATACAGCGCCAACATGAAAAGCAATTACGTCTTGTGATGCGCGAACTTGCGCATCGCTCCAAAAATTTACTCGCAATCATTATTTCTATGGCGACACAAACAGCGCGCCATTCAGCAAATATCACTGACTTTACCACGCGCTTCACACAGCGACTGCTCGGTCTCGCCCATTCTCATGATCTGCTCATTCAAGAAAATTGGCGCGGCGCACCGCTGCGCGCCCTGATCAATTCTCATCTCGAACCTTTCATAGGTGGCGACACGAGCCGGGTGATCCTCAATGGATCGGATGTGATTGTGGACCCCAAAGCCGCGCAAAATCTCGGCCTTGCCTTGCATGAGCTTGCCACCAATGCGTCGAAATATGGCGCGCTCAGCCAGCCCTCAGGGCGCATCTTCATCTCATGGGAGAAAACGGCTGAAGGGAATTTCACCGTGAGCTGGCGTGAGAGTGGTGGGCCAAATGGGGTTGCCCCCACCCATCGCGGCTTTGGTCAAGCCGTGCTCGAGCGCCTCGCCGCGCAAGCACTCGAGGGCCATGCGCAGCTTGAGTTTACACCGCAGGGCGTGCACTGGCGCATGGAGATGCCCGCCGAATATCTTGTTGAAGCATCCAGCGAGGCTAAGAACTAGCGCCACCTCATTTGGCTCGCCATCAGCTTCAGCTTGGTTTTCAGGCAGGCCGGTCAGACGACCAGCCGAGCTGCGCTCGTGACTGCCTGAGGCTTCATCACTCAGGCTAATGGTCATCACCGCGCCAATCTAGCGCGTTGCACAATTTTTAAGCGAAATGCAGTTGTTTCGGCCAACTCCTGCCCGCGCCTGCGGCTCAATTGATGAGCAGACTCGAAATTGGGCAGCGTTTCCATAAGGCGCGCCTCGTCTTTGCGCGTAAGCGGGCTCTGGCACATCCGTTGCACTCATCTGTTGGTCCCGATTTGGGGACGTTCTGCCGCCGCTCGAGGCGCGGCCAACAAATGGGGATGCTTATGCTCTTCTCTCGGCGATCCATGTTGCGCGCCACCAGCGCGATGATCGGCGGCGCTATGGCGCTGGCTTCTGTCGGCGCTCAGGCGGCTGATACGATCAAGGTTGGTATTCTCCACTCTCTGTCCGGCACCATGGCCATCAGCGAAACGACGCTGAAAGATGTGATGCTGATGCTCATTGAAGAGCAGAACAAGAAGGGCGGCGTATTGGGCAAGAAGCTCGAAGCGGTCGTCGTTGACCCTGCGTCCAACTGGCCGCTCTTTGCTGAAAAGGCTCGCGAGCTTGTCGCCAAAGATAAGGTTGCTGCGGTCTTTGGATGCTGGACTTCTGTGTCGCGCAAATCCGTTCTGCCCGTCTTTGAAGAGCTGAACTCCATTCTCTTCTATCCTGTGCAATATGAGGGCGAAGAGTCGCAGCGCAATGTGTTCTACACAGGCGCAGCACCGAACCAGCAAGCCATTCCCGCTGTCGACTATCTGATGTCGAAAGATGGCGGCGAAGTGAAGCGCTGGGTGCTGGCCGGCACGGACTATGTCTATCCGCGCACGACCAACAAGATTCTCGAAGCCTATCTGAAGTCCAAGGGCGTCAAGGCCGAGGACATTATGATCAACTATACGCCCTTCGGTCATTCCGATTGGCAGACCATTGTGGCCGACATCAAGAAGTTTGGATCGGCTGGCAAGAAGACCGCCGTCGTGTCCACCATCAATGGTGATGCGAATGTCCCCTTCTATAAGGAACTCGGCAATCAGGGTCTGAAGGCCACCGATATTCCGGTTGTCGCCTTCTCTGTGGGTGAAGAAGAGCTGGCTGGTATTGATACCAAGCCGCTTGTTGGCCATCTGGCAGCCTGGAACTATTTCCAGTCAGTCGATGATGCAGCTAACAAGGACTTCATCGCCAAATGGAAGGCCTTCACCAAGAATCCCAAGCGCGTGACCAATGATCCGATGGAAGCCCATGTGATTGGTTTCAGCATGTGGATCAAAGCGATTGAGAAGGCCGGCACGACCGACACCAATGCTGTAATTGATGCGCTCATCGGCGTCAGTGTTCCCAATCTGACCGGTGGCTATTCAACCATGATGCCCAATCACCACATCACCAAGCCCGTGCTGATTGGCGAAGTGCAGGCTGATGGTCAGTTCAACACTGTGTGGCAGACGCCCGGCACTGTGGTGGCTGAAGAATGGTCGCCCCATCTCGATGGTTCGAAGGATCTCATCTCTGATTGGCGCAAGCCCCTCAACTGCGGCAACTTCAATGTGAAGACCGGCAAATGCGGCGGCAAGTCGTAATCTGATACCGGCGGGAGGCGCTGCGCGCGCCTCCCCTCACTCCAGGAGATGATCATGCAACGCTCTGCTTCACTCCACATCTCGCCACGCGTAGCCAAGACAAGCACAACAAAGACAAGCGCAACTGCGGTGCCCCACAGTCGTCTCGAAGCGCTCGCTACACTCACCGGTCTGGCACTAGCCACTGGATGCTGGTTCGCGGCCAATATGTTTTTGCAATTCTAAAACACAGCCATAGGCCCATCGGGCAAGGATCAAGATCATGAGGAAGACGCGCTTGATGGGCGCGGCGCTGCGCCGCCTCGCTGCAGCTATGACCAGTGGCATGGCACTGTGCCTGGTCGCCATAACGCTCTGCTGTGTGAGCGTGCAAGATGCACACGCCGACGCGCTTGATGATGCCCTCGCCAAATTTTCAACGGACCGCTTCCCCGATACGCAGGCAGCTATTCAAGAGCTCGCAGCCACAGCCACACCGCGCGCTGGGGCCATTCTGGACGCACTCGCTGCAAGCAAGCTCTCTTTCGATCCTGCCACCAAGATGCTCTATCTCACCGCAGCCAGCGGCCTTGTTGAGGCCAAGACGGGCGCGCCTGCCTCTGGCATCAGTGAGAGCCAATTAAAGCGTGTTCGTCTCAACAATGGTGTGCGCAGTGTCTTGCAAGCTGCACAGGGCGCCTTGACCCTGCTCTCGCCAGATCCTGCCAAGCGTCTGTCAGGGGCAGAGGCTG
The DNA here is from genome assembly GCA_947454485.1 of Beijerinckiaceae bacterium. Lineage (GTDB taxonomy): Bacteria > Pseudomonadota > Alphaproteobacteria > Rhizobiales > Beijerinckiaceae > Terripilifer. The sequence goes on along the minus strand of CANGJJ010000001.1, from coordinate 207,851 downwards.
TCTTCAAATCGCGCGACCTGACCGCTTTGCCCAATGTCGAATTGGCGCTTGCAGCTGAAAAAGAACCCCGCATCCGCATGGCTTTTGAGCAAGCGCGCGCGGCCATTCTTCTCACCGACAAAGCGCAAGACGACATCAAGCGCCTTGGTGCTATCGACATTATCAAAGCACGCGGCGATCAAGATGCCGTATCATTGCTGGCCACGATCGCAGGCGCCAGCGAAGGCCGCGTGAAGCTCGCTGCCGAAGAGGCTGCCAAATCCATTCAGGCACGCCTCGCACTTTGGGGCAATGTGCAGAATATCTGGTACGGCTTGTCACTCGGCTCTGTGCTTTTGCTCGCGGCCATCGGCCTTGCCATCACCTTTGGCGTCATGGGCATCATCAATATGGCGCATGGCGAAATGGTCATGCTGGGCGCTTATACGACCTTTGTCGTGCAAGAGTGGATCCGCGCCCATAGTCCCGCGCTCTTTGATTATTCTCTCTTCATTGCAATCCCGCTGGCTTTCATCATCACGGGCGTCATCGGCATTCTGATTGAGCGCGTCATCATTCGTCATCTCTATGGTCGCCCACTTGAGACTTTGCTCGCGACATTCGGTCTCTCGCTCATTCTCCAGCAAGCGGTGCGTAGCCTGTTCGGCGCGAATAATCGGGAGGTCGGCGCACCTAGCTTCATGTCGGGCTCTTTTGATCTGGGCGGTCTTGCCATCACATCTGGTCGCATGTGGATCATCGTCTTCTCGCTTGCAGTCTTTGCCTCGCTGCTCGCTGTGCTGCGCATGACCTCTTTTGGTCTGCGCATGCGCGCCGTCACACAGAACCGCCGTATGGCCTCTGCCATGGGCATCGACACCAACCGGATTGATGCGCTGGCCTTTGGTCTTGGCTCTGGCATAGCGGGCATTGCGGGTGTGGCTTTGTCGCAGATCGACAATGTCTCCCCCAATCTTGGCCAGAGCTACATAATCGACAGCTTCATGGTGGTTGTGTTCGGGGGCGTCGGGAATTTGTGGGGCACTCTGGTGGCGGCCTTGTCGCTCGGCATCGCCAACAAGTTCCTCGAGCCTTTCGCTGGCGCTGTGCTCGGCAAGATCCTGCTCCTCGTCTTCATCATTCTATTCATTCAAAAGCGCCCGCGCGGACTCTTCGCGCTCAAAGGCCGTGCGGTGGAGGCCTGAACCATGCAAAAGACGCCTCTCCTCGACACTAAAGGCATTGTGTTTTTGCTGCTCCTCGCTGCAGCTGCCATTCTCGTGCCGGTCTTGTTCCTCGCAACGCCTGCCAATGGCGCGCTCCATGTCCCCGCTTATCTTGTCGCACTGATCGGCAAATATTTGTGCTATGCGCTGCTCGCCATCGCGCTGGATCTGGTATGGGGCTATTGCGGCATTCTCTCGCTGGGGCACGGCGCCTTCTTTGCGCTCGGCGGCTATGCGATGGGCATGTATCTGATGCGCCAGATTGGCACGCGCGGCGTCTATGCCAATGCGAATCTGCCCGATTTCATGGTCTTTTTGAACTGGAAGGAACTGCCCGTCACCTGGTGGGGCTTCAACCATATCTCTTATGCAATGCTGATGGTTCTTCTGGTACCTGGGATTCTGGCCTTTGTCTTCGGCTGGTTTGCCTTTCGCTCGCGTGTCACGGGGGTTTATCTCTCCATCATCACGCAGGCCCTAACTTATGCCCTTCTGCTCGCCTTCTTCCGCAATGATATGGGCTTTGGCGGCAACAATGGCCTGACCGATTTCAAAGATATTCTAGGCTTCCCCGTTCAGTCAGACGGAACGCGCGCAGCTTTGTTCTCCATCTCCGCGCTGGCCCTTGGCCTTGGCTATCTCATTTCGCGCGCCATCGTTGTTTCGAAATTCGGCAAAGTGCTCATCGCCATTCGCGATGCAGAATCGCGCACGCGCTTTATTGGCTATCGTGTCGAGACCTATAAGCTCGCGGTCTTCACCATCTCGGCCATGATGGCGGGTGTGGCGGGTGCGCTCTATGTGCCACAAGTGGGAATCATCAATCCGGGTGAATTCTCGCCAACCAATTCGATTGAGGCGGTGATCTGGGTTGCTGTTGGTGGCCGCGGCACTTTGGTGGGCGCAGCCCTTGGTGCTGTGCTCGTCAATTTTGCCAAGACATGGTTCACCGGCGTCTTGCCTGAACTGTGGCTCTTTGCGCTTGGCCTGCTCTTCATTCTCGTCACGCTCTATCTGCCCAAAGGCCTGCTGGGAGCTGGCGCTGATGCGCTTGCACGATTGCGCAGAGCAAAAGCACAGACCAAACCTCTTCCGGCAGCGGAGTAAGCTCCATGGCCCTTGCAACAGACAATCCCGCTCTCACCTCATCGCTGCTCTATCTCGATGGCGTCTGCGTGAGCTTTGATGGTTACAAAGCTCTTCGTGGCCTCTCCCTCGTTCTGGCACCGGGAGAAATGCGCGCCATCATCGGCCCCAATGGTGCTGGCAAAACGACCATGATGGATATTATCACCGGCAAGACACGCCCTGATGAAGGCGATGTCTATTTTGGCGGCGTACAAGATCTCACCAAAATGGACGAGGCCGAGATTGCTGAATTGGGCATTGGCCGCAAATTCCAAAAGCCCACGGTCTTCGAAAGCCATACGGTTGAGGACAATATTTTGCTGGCACTCAAAGCGCCGCGTCATGCTTTTGCAACTCTGTTTGGCAAAGCGGCTGCTGATCAAAATGACAAGATCGACTCCATTCTCGCCACGACACGCCTCAGCGAGCATCGCCAACGACTGGCCGGCGATCTCTCCCATGGGCAAAAGCAGTGGCTGGAGATTGGCATGTTGCTCGCGCAAGATCCCAAGCTCTTGCTGGTGGACGAACCCGTTGCAGGCATGACCGATGCTGAAACGGCGCAAACAGCGGAACTCTTGCGCGAGATCGCCAAGGACCATTCTGTTGTGGTGGTCGAGCATGACATGACCTTCGTGCGCGATCTTGGCGTCAAGGTCACGGTTCTGCATGAAGGCGCTGTCTTGGCGGAAGGCCCGCTTGATGTGGTCAGCGCTGATCCGCGTGTGATTGAAGTTTATCTGGGGCGCTGAGATGCTGTCTGTTCAATCTGTCGATTTGTTCTATGGCGCTGCGCAGGCCTTGCGGCAAGTGAGCCTTGAGGCCAAGCCTGGACGCGTCACTTGTGTGCTCGGCCGCAATGGCGTGGGCAAGAGCTCGCTCATGCGCGCCATCATGGGCCATCAGCCGATCAGTTCTGGCAAGATCATCTGGGAGGGTGCCGACATTGCGCGGCTCAGCCCGCATCAACGGGCGCGCAAGGCCATTGCCTATGTGCCGCAAGGCCGTGAGATCTTTCCGCTTCTATCGGTGCAGGAAAATCTTGAAACAGGCTTTGCGCCCCTGCCGCGCAAGGAGCAATTCGTTCCCGATGAGATTTTCGATCTCTTCCCCGTCTTGAAAGATATGTTGTGGCGGCGCGGCGGTGATCTGTCGGGTGGTCAGCAGCAGCAACTCGCGATTGGCCGTGCGCTCGTCACACGCCCGCGTCTTTTGGTGCTGGATGAGCCAACCGAAGGTATCCAACCCTCCATCATCAAGGACATTGGCCGCGCCATTGACTATCTGCGTGGCAAGGGCGATATGGCGATTGTTCTGGTCGAACAATATTTCGACTTTGCGCGCGATCTGGCTGATGATTTCATCGTCATGGATCGCGGCGCAGTCGTTCTGGCTGGCGACAAGGCCTCGATGGTCGAGGCTGATGTTCGCGGTTATATGTCGGTGTGAACTTGCAACAGATGCCTGCCTATATTCGTGCTGCCGGGCAATTGCGCGCTGACTTTCAGCTCGCAGGGTCACGCACGCAGGCGATGAGTATTTTCGAAACGGGGGGCTTGCGCCTGCGTTGCCCCCATGTGGCGCGCGGCTGCGAAGGGGTCATCATCAATACAGGCGGCGGTATCGCAGGCGGCGACCACGCCAGTTATGATTTTGAAATTGGCGCGGGCGCGCAAGTGACCCTCACCACCCAATCGGCGGAAAAAATCTATCGCGCCGAGTCCAATCCCGCTCAGGTCGATGTGACCTTGCGCGCGGGCGATGGTGCGGATGTGGAATGGTTGCCGCAAGAAACGATCCTCTTTGATGGCGCACGACTGCAACGCCGTCTTGATGTCGATATGGAAGACACAAGCCGTCTGACCATGCTCGAAACTGTGATCTATGGACGCATTGCTATGGGCGAAACGCATCTGGAGGGCTCGCTGCGTGATCGTTGGCGCATCCGGCGCGGACGGCGCTTGCTGTTTGCCGAAGAGATGCGCCTTGATGGCGATCTCACAGGCCTGCTTGATCGGCCTGCCCTTGGGCAAGGCGCGCGTGCCAGCGCCCTGTTTGTTCATATTGCGCCTGATGCTGAGGCGCGGATTGAGGCCATTCGCGCCAGCCTGAGCGATGCGCCCTGCCAATGGGGGGCCTCTGCCTTTAATGGAATGGCTTTGGTTCGACTCTTGTCGCCCTCGCCTGAAAAGGTGCGAGCTGCTATTGTTGCGCTCCTGCAAAACTTTCGCGGTCGTGATGCGCCGCGCGTATGGCAATGACGAAGGCCCGCTATGAATCTCACCCCGCGTGAAAAAGACAAATTGCTGATCGCCATGGCCGCGATGGTTGCGCGGGCGCGCCTCGCGCGCGGCGTGAAGCTCAATCATCCCGAAGCCGTGGCGCTCATCACCGACTTCGTTGTCGAGGGCGCGCGCGATGGACGCAGCGTGGCTGATCTGATGCAAGCTGGCGCGCATGTCGTCACCGCCGATCAAGTCATGGAGGGCATCGCCGAGATGATTCATGACATCCAGATCGAAGCAACCTTTCCTGATGGCACCAAGCTTGTCACCGTGCATCATCCCATTCGCGGCTCGACTGCGCAGGATGTGCCGGGCGCTGTGACAACGCCGCCGGGTGACATCACCATGAATGAAGGGCGCGAGACGCTGACGCTCAGCGTCGCCAATAGCGGTGATCGTCCCATTCAGGTGGGCTCGCATTATCATTTCTACGAGACCAATCCTGCGCTCACATTCGAGCGCGAGAAGACGCGCGGGATGCGGCTTGATATTGCAGCTGGCACAGCTGTGCGTTTTGAACCCGGCCAGACGCGTCAAGTCACACTCATTCCACTCAGCGGCCGCCGCGAAGTCTATGGCTTCCGGCAGGACGTCATGGGCAAACTCTGAGCGGGAGAAATCATCATGGTGAGCAAACTCTCCCGCGCGGCCTATGCCGACATGTTTGGCCCAACCACAGGCGACAAGGTGCGTCTGGCTGACACGGCGCTGCAAATCGAGATCGAGAAAGACTTCACCATCTATGGTGAAGAGGTGAAGTTTGGTGGCGGCAAGGTCATTCGCGACGGTATGGGCCAGTCACAAGCCACGCGCGCAGATGGCGCGATGGATACGGTAATCACCAATGTCGTCGTTCTCGACCATTGGGGCATCGTGAAAGCTGATGTGGGCTTGCGCGATGGGCGTATCGCCAAGATCGGCAAAGCAGGCAATCCAGAAATCCAACCCGGCGTTGATATTCTGATCGGCCCCGGCACGGAAATTATCGCCGGCGAAGGCAAGATCCTCACCGCTGGCGGCTTTGATACGCATATTCATTTCATCTGCCCGCAGCAGATCGAAGAGGCTTTGATGTCGGGCGTCACCTCCATGCTGGGTGGCGGAACCGGCCCTGCGACAGGCACTTTTGCAACAACCTGCACGCCCGGCCCCTGGCATCTGGCGCGTATGATTGAGGCTGCCGATTCCTTTCCGATGAATCTTGGCTTTGCAGGCAAAGGCAATGCAGCAACCCCCGCGGGCTTGATCGAACAGATTGAGGCTGGTGCTTGCGCGATGAAGCTGCATGAGGATTGGGGCACGACGCCAGCAGCGATTGATTGCTGCCTGTCGGTTGCCGATGATTATGACGTGCAGGTGATGATCCATTCAGACACGCTGAATGAATCAGGCTTTGTCGAAGACACGATCAAGGCTTTCAAAGGCCGCACCATTCATGCCTTTCACACAGAAGGCGCGGGTGGTGGTCATGCGCCTGATATTATCAGCGTGGCGGGGTTGGAGAATGTTCTGCCCTCCTCCACCAATCCCACGCGTCCCTTCACCAAGAATACGCTGGATGAACATCTCGACATGTTGATGGTCTGTCACCATCTCGACAGTTCCATCCCCGAAGATCTTGCCTTCGCTGAAAGCCGCATCCGCAAGGAGACGATTGCCGCTGAAGATATCCTGCATGATCTGGGCGCACTGTCGATGATGAGTTCGGATTCGCAGGCCATGGGCCGCGTGGGCGAAGTCATCATCCGCACATGGCAGACAGCCGATAAAATGAAGCGGCAACGCGGCCCACTCGCTGAAGAGACGGGCGACAATGACAATGCGCGCGTCAAACGCTATGTCGCCAAATATACGATCAATCCTGCCATTGCGCATGGCGTGTCGAGGCATATCGGCTCGATTGAACCGGGCAAACTGGCTGATCTTGTCTTGTGGACGCCTGCCTTCTTTGGTGTGAAGCCTGATCTCATCATCAAGGGCGGCGCGATTGCAGCAGCCCCGATGGGCGATCCCAATGCCTCGATCCCCACACCGCAACCTGTTCACTATCGCCCGATGTTTGGCGCTTATGGTGGCGCGATTGCCTCCACCTGCCTGACCTTTGTCAGCGCCAGCGCCATCAATAAAGGCCTAGCCGCCAAGCTGCGCGTGTCAAAGCCCATGGTGGCGGTGGAGAATGTGCGCGGTCAGATCTCCAAGAAGAGCATGGTGCATAATCATGCGACGCCGAAGATCCATGTGGACCCTGAGACCTATGCCGTCACCGCGGACGGCGTATTGCTAACCTGCCAGCCTGCCGATGTGCTGCCCATGGCGCAGCGCTATTTCATGTTCTAAAAGGGACCTCCAGAGTGGAGGCTCCATGATCCTTGTCATCACCCGTGCCCGTATTCGCGCTGAGCAGCGTGAGATCTTCTTGAGCGCTATTGAGGCCGTTCTGGCCCCCACGCGTTTGGAGGCGGGCAATATGGGCTATGACATTTGTGAGAGCCTGACGGAGCCAAACTATTTTGTGCTGATGGAGCGCTGGAAATCGCATGGCGACAGCCGCGCCCATTTGCAAAGCGACCATGCGCAGGCCTTTCTGCGCGCCATGGCCCAATGTGTCGCGGATATGCCGCGCATCGAAGCCATCACACCCGCCAAGATTGAAATGCTGAGCTGAAGAGGCAGATATGATCCGCGCGAATTTCATCAGCGCCCGTGGCGCATGGCAGGCAACGCCCGCCGATACGGTTGTGCTCGATTTTGAAGAGCGTCATCGCCGCAGGGTCACTATGACCGGCGTGAAGGGCCTCACCTTCTTGCTCGATCTGCCCGAGGCCATCGTGCTGCGTCATGGCGATGCACTTGTGCTCGAAGATGGGCGTTTAGTGGAAGTGGTGGCGGCGCCCGAGCCACTCGCCGAAATCCGCATCGCAGAGCCGCGTGATCTGGCGCGCATGGCCTGGCATCTGGGCAATCGTCATTTGCCCGTGCAGATTTTGGCAAACCGTATTCGCATTCGTCGCGATGAGGTGATTGAGGATATGGCGCGCCAACTTGGCGGCAAGGTCGCGCAGATCGAAGGCCCCTTCGAGCCAGAGGGCGGCGCTTATGCGCAAGAGCCTGAGGCCGCACATGGTCACGCGCATCATGGACACGACCACCACGGGCACGATCATCATGGGCATGACCATCACGGCCATGATCACGCCAAGCATGAACACGATCATGACTGCGGCTGCGGCCATGACCATCATGACCACGGTCATGCGCATAAGCACGACTGAGTGAATGAGCGAACGCGGCGCTTTTCTTCCCCTGCTTGTCTGGCTGTCACCTGCTTTTCCCGTGGGTGCCTTTGCCTATAGCCATGGGCTGGAAGCTGCCGTTGAGTCTGGCGACATTCATGATGCACCAAGCTTGCAGGCTTGGCTGATGGATCTCATCGACCATGGCTCGATCCGCACCGATGCCATATTGACCGCTCAGGCCTGGCGAGTTGCTCAGGATAAAGCGGCACTGCAAGAGCTGAATGATCTGGCTTTGGCGTTGGCAAATTCGCGTGAGCGTTATTTGGAGACAAGCGCGCAAGGCACGGCTTTCATCACCGCCATTACAGCTGCTTGGGCCTGCGCGCCGGCTTCAGAACTTGCCAGCTGGGATATGCCGATCGCTTACCCCATCGCTGTGGGTGCCAGCGCTGCAGGTCACAAAATTCCACTGCCTGCACTTGTCGAAGCCTATGTGCTCGCCTTTGTCGGCAATCTCATCTCGGCTGCGGTGCGGCTTGGGCCTGTTGGCCAGACCGATGGGCAGAAAATCACAGCTGCTGTGTTGGCGCGTTTGCGTGACATAGCTCACGCTGCACAAAGCGCGAGCCTTGATGATCTTGGCGCGGTTGCGCTACGCTCTGACATCGCCGCGATGCAACATGAAACCCAATATTCGAGGCTGTTTCGCTCATGACCAGATCATCTCACGGCCCATTGCGCGTTGGTATTGGCGGGCCTGTTGGCTCGGGCAAGACGGCTTTGATGGAGCAATTGTGCAAGAGCCTGCGTGCGCGTTACGACCTCGCTGCCATCACCAATGACATCTACACCAAGGAGGATGCGCGTATTCTCACAGAGACGGGCGCGCTTGAGGCTGAGCGCATCATGGGTGTTGAAACGGGCGGCTGCCCGCATACCGCCATTCGCGAAGATGCTTCGATCAATCTTGCGGCCATTGCGGATATGAACAAGCGCTTCCCCAAGCTCGATCTTATCTTGGTGGAATCTGGCGGCGATAATCTGGCTGCGACCTTCTCGCCTGAGCTGGCTGATCTGACGGTCTATGTCATCGATGTGTCGGGCGGCGAGAAAATTCCGCGCAAGGGTGGCCCCGGCATTACGCGCTCTGATCTTCTTGTCATCAACAAGATCGATCTGGCCCCTTATGTGGGCGCCTCGCTGGAGGTGATGGGCCGGGATGCCAAATTGATGCGCAAGGAGCGCCCCTTTGTCTTTGCCAATATGAAGACGGGCGAAGGCGTCGAGGCGATCATTCAGTTCATCGAGTCCAAGGGCGGGCTGGATTAATGCTCTATCCTTCCGCCCATCTTGATTGATGGGATGAGCTCTGACATTCTGTCAGCGCGGCTCTGTTGAGAGCCCGCTCTTGAGTGCTGCTTTTTTCTTTTATGAATCGATCAAGGACGGATTTCATGACTGCATCAAACTTGGCTTTTCGCGCCAGTCTCATCTTCATTCTCATCGGCATCGCTCTGGGCATGTATATGGGTGCCAGCCAGAATCATGCGCCAGCCCCGGCCCATGCCCATATCAATCTCATCGGCTTTGTCTCACTCTTCATGATCGGGCTTTTCTATGAGCGGCGCGATGGGCTCAATCGCAGCAAGCTTGCCTTCTGGCAGGTGGTTATCTGGACTGTTGGTTCAATCATTTTGAACACTGCCGTCGCGCTGCTCTATTTCGGCAATCCGCAATTCATCGTGCTGGCCCCTGTCGGCGAGGTGATTGTTGCGATCTCGGCTCTGACTCTCACTGTTATCGTCTACAAGGAAACAGCGCGCGCCTGAAGGCGCGCCCAAGCCTCGTTGATAGGCCCCGCTGCCGCCCAAGCAGGCAGCGGGGCATTTCGCCGTGGATTGTTGTGCCTGGGCTGTCATCCAAGCCCCTGCGAGGTTTGCGAGAGCGCCTCTCGACCCTATAGTTGGGGCTGAGCGAAGGAGCCTCGCATGACATCGAAACTTGAGCAGCTGAGAGCCATGACCACGGTTGTTGCCGACACTGGCGACATGGAGGCCATTCGCGCTTTCAAGCCGACTGATTGCACGACCAACCCCACCCTCATTCTCAAAGCGGCACAGATGCCCGCCTATAGCCATCTCGTCGATGAAGCGATTGAATGGGGCAAGAGCCATCGCGCGGTGACGAGCCAGGTGACAGATCGCCTCGCCGTCAATTTCGGTGCGGAACTGACGCGCATCGTCCCCGGCCGCGTCTCAACCGAAGTCGATGCGGATCTCTCCTTCGATACGCAGGGCTCGCTGACCAAGGCGCGCGCGCTGATTGCTGATTATGAATCGCGCGGCATTTCGCGCGACCGCATCCTCATCAAGCTCGCCTCCACATGGGAGGGCATTCGGGCTGCGGAGGTTCTGCAGACCGAAGGCATCGACTGCAATATGACGCTGATCTTCTCGCTCGCGCAGGCAGCTGCTTGCGCCGATGCGAAGGCCTTTTTGATCTCGCCTTTCGTCGGGCGCATTCTTGATTGGCATATGAAGAGCACGGGCCAGACCTATACCGCTGAAACGGATCCGGGTGTTTTGTCGGTGCGCAGCATCTATGCCTATTACAAAGCTCACGGCATCAAGACGGTTGTGATGGGCGCGAGCTTCCGCAATCTCGGCGAGATCGAAGCTTTGGCTGGTTGCGATCGTCTCACCATTTCGCCGCAGCTGCTCGATGAGCTTGCGAAAAGCCAAGAGCCTTTGCAGCGCAAGCTTGACCCTGATGCGCGTTTTGCTGAAACGCCTGCGCGTATGAGCCTTGATGAAAAAGCCTTCCGCTTCATGCTGAATGAAGATGCAATGGCGACAGAAAAGCTTGCAGAAGGCATTCGCCTCTTTGCCAAAGACCTGCAGACGTTGCGCGAGATGGTGTCGAAGCGACTGCTCTCCTAAATGCGCAAGCTTGACCATTCGCCACAGCTTCGCCGTCTCGCAGCCTAACTGAGGACCACAAGCGCCTGTTCAATGTGCCCGTCTTACAACGGGAGTGGATTATGGCGCTTGTGGCAATTCCAACAAAGCGACGTCACCTGCATCGCCTTGGCGCGGCTGCGCTCGCCCTCTTGAGCATCTCCGGCGCTGGCGCTTTTTACGCGCATCATCTCGCGCGTGGCTCATCAGATGACCTTGTTGAAGATGTGCGCTGGACGCTGCCGCCACCGCCAGCCTCTCTGACCGCCGCAATCGCAGCCCCGCTCGCAGCGAGTGATGCGCCCGCCAACAAAGCCCTGCCGACGCCGCCACCTGCACCGCAAGATGCGCGCGAACTGAATGTCAGCGCACCACAAGCGCAAGCCTTGCTGGAGACTGCACCGAGCGTTGCTGGGCCAGCGCGTGAAGCCACACCCGAACCTGTTGTGGCAGAAGCAGCTCAACCTGTCGCGGCACCAAAGGCTGTCGCGAAGGCGCCGCAAGCCAAAGCAGCCACCAAACAAGAGCCCGCACGCGCGGCCAAGCAATCGCAGCGTCAACAAGCCAAGCCCGACGGGTCAGTGACCCGCAGCGCAAGCCAGAAGCCCAAAGTGCAAACAGCTTTGAGAGCGCCCGTGCGCGCGAAAGTGACGGAATTGCCCGCAGCCCCCAGCATCACGCCCGAGCCCGCAGCCCTGCCACAGCCAGCGCCAGACAAGCGCATTCCCATACTGTCCAATATTGCAGACGGAATGAATGCGGTCGGCAATTCGCTGAGCTCATTGGTGCGCTAAAAAAAAGCGCCCCCGAAGGGGCGCTTTCAATCTGTGCTTGCCTGAAAAATTATTCAGGCTGCTGCTCGGCGCTCTCGGCCTTTTGCTTGGCTTCGAGATCTTCGCCGGTCGCCTGATCCACAACCTTCATGGACAGGCGCACTTTGCCGCGATCATCAAAGCCCATCAGCTTCACCTTCACCTTGTCGCCTTCCTTGACGACATCGGTGGTCTTGGCGACGCGCTGCGTGGCGAGCTGCGAGATATGGACGAGGCCATCGCGTGAACCAAAGAAGTTCACGAATGCGCCGAAGTCCGTTGTCTTCACAACCGTGCCTTCATAGACGAGGCCGACTTCCGGATCGGACGCAATCGACTTGATCCAGTTGATCGCTGCCTTGATCGAGTTACCGTCGGACGAGGCAATCTTCACCGTGCCGTCATCCTCGATATTGATCTTGGCGCCGGTCTTTTCCACGATCTCGCGGATGACCTTACCGCCGGTGCCGATCACTTCGCGGATCTTGTCGGTGGGGATCTTCATCGTCTCGATGCGCGGTGCGAACTCGCCGAGTTCAGAACGTGCACCGGTGAGGGCCTTGCTCATTTCGCCCAGGATATGCAGGCGACCGTCTTTGGCCTGACCCAGCGCAACGCGCATGATCTCTTCGGTGATGCCGGCAATCTTGATGTCCATCTGCAAGGATGTGACGCCCTGATCGGTACCAGCAACCTTGAAGTCCATATCGCCGAGATGATCTTCGTCACCCAGAATGTCGGAGAGCACTGCAAAGCGCTCACCTTCCAAGATGAGACCCATGGCGATACCAGCGGTGGGGCGCTTCAGCGGAACGCCAGCATCCATCAAGGACAGTGAGGCGCCGCAGACGGTTGCCATCGAGGATGAGCCATTCGACTCCGTGATCTCCGACACGACGCGGATCGTGTAGGGGAACTCGGCTTGCGTGGGCAACATCGGACGAATGGCGCGCCATGCGAGCTTGCCATGGCCGATTTCGCGGCGGCCGGGCGAACCCATACGGCCGGTTTCACCGACTGAATAGGGAGGGAAGTTGTAGTGAAGCAGGAAGCGCTCCTTATAGGTGCCTTCCAGCGAGTCGATATATTGCTCGTCTTCACCCGTGCCGAGTGTGGCAACCACGAGGCCCTGTGTTTCACCACGGGTGAACAGTGCCGAACCATGGGTGCGCGGAAGCACGCCAACCTGCGCGAGGATCGGGCGCACAGTGCGCACGTCACGACCATCGATGCGGATGCCGGTGTCGAGAATGTTCCAACGCACAACCTTCGCCTGCAGATCATGGAACACTTCGTTCACGAGCTGCTTGTCGAACTTCTCTGCGCCGGGCGCCAGAAGCGCTGCAGTCACCTTCGCCTTGACGGCATCAACAGCAGCGTAACGCTCCTGCTTGACGGTCTTCTTATAGGCTTCACGCAGCTCGGCTTCGGCAATCGCGGAGACGGCCTTCTCAACTTCGCTCTTGTCGATGGTGACGAGATCGCGCGGCTCCTTGGCAGCCTTTTCAGCGAGGCGAATAATCGCGTCGATGACAGGCTGGAACCCGCGATGACCAGCCATGACGGCTTCGAGCATCACTTCTTCGGAAAGCTCCTTGGCTTCCGATTCAACCATCAACACGGCATCGGCAGTGCCGGCGACGACGAGATCGAGGATCGACTCCTTCATCTCTTCGATGGTCGGATTGACCTTCAACTGGCCGTTGATGTGACCAACGCGCGCAGCGCCAACCGGGCCCATGAAGGGAATGCCCGAGATGGTCAGAGCGGCAGAAGCAGCCACCATCGCCAGCATGTCAGGATCAGTTTCCAGATCATGGCTGAGCACGGTCACGACAACCTGCGTGTCATGACGATAGCCCTCAGGAAAGAGCGGGCGGATCGGACGGTCGATCAGGCGCGAGATCAACGTCTCACGCTCAGAAGGACGACCTTCGCGCTTGAAATAGCCGCCGGGAATGCGACCGGCTGCGAAAGCCTTTTCCTGATAGTTCACAGTGAGGGGGAAGAAGTCGACGCCGGGCTTGGGAGCCTTGGCGGAGACAACGGTCGCCAGCACAGTCGTTTCGCCATAGGTCGCCCAGACGGCGCCATCAGCCTGGCGTGCAACGCGGCCGGTTTCGAGCACGAGCTTGCGGCCGGCCCAATCGAGTTCTTCACGATGGATTTCAAACATATTGATCTTCTTTCATGACGCGGGAAAACAAAACGCCATGAGCAAGACGGCAAGAGGCTGTCGTAATCGCATCATTACGAGGCGTGACAGCGTCCGGCGATCCTGCCATGGCGCAAAGGTCTTTCCCTTTTTGGAACGACAACCCCATGTCGCCGTTCCCACTGGAGCTTGCGCTCCAGAAAGGCCGCAGGCGCCCTCGCCTTTGGCCGTGCAGTGCCAGTGATGGCTCGCCTTAGCGACGGATGCCGAGGCGCTCGATAAGACCCTTATAGCGGGCCTCGTCATGGCGCTTCACATAGTCGAGAAGCTGGCGACGCTGCGAAACAAGCTTGAGCAGACCGCGACGGGAATGGTTGTCCTTCGCGTGGGTCTTGAAGTGCTCGGTAAGGTTGGCAATGCGCTCGGTGAGGATCGCAACCTGCACTTCCGGCGAACCCGTGTCGCCCTTCTTGGTGGCATAGTCGTTGATAAGCGCCTGCTTGCGCTCTGCAGTAATCGACATCGGTCAGTCCTTTCTGATGAGGCCCGAAGATCGGACCATGGTCACTCGCGGGCGCGGCCGGGATGTCGTCCAGCCACGTCCAAACACAATAAGCGCGGAGGCAAGCCCCGCGCTGTGGGCCTTATACACGATCTAGCCCGGAAAGCCAGCCCGCCCCGGCCTCTCCCCCCTGACCTGCCTTGGCCAGAAGAGAGCCTAACCCATCGCCATGACATATCCTGTCATACTATGGGCTGGCAGCTCCCTCCCCTTCAGAAGGGAAGATTGAAGACGCGCGAGGGGACCAATTCGCCACCCTCGACCTCGCCAAAGGCAACCGGCACGCCGCCACAGGCCGCATAGGCCGACCCGCCGATGGGGGCATCACGGCCGCGCAGGATCAGGGACTGGCCACGGCGCAGGCGCGCCGCCCCATCCCGGTCCACGACAATGCACTGGACCTGCGAGAGGCCTGCCTCAACGCTGAGCAGGAATTGGTCGGCGCTGGCGGCAGCCTCTTCAAGCTCGGCCAGATCGACGCAATCTTCTTCGGTGAAGGGGCCGACCCTTGTGCGCCGAAGTGCGGTCACATGGCCAAGGCAACCCAGATGGCGGCCAAGATCCCGCGCGATGGCGCGCACATAGGTGCCCTTGCTGCACTGGGCCTCGATCACCGCCTCATCATCCGAACAGCTGACCAGATCGAGCGCATTGATGGTCACGGGGCGCGCGGCGAGTTCGACAATCTCGCCATCGCGGGCCAGATCATAAGCGCGCTCGCCATTCACCTTGATGGCGGAATAAGCGGGCGGCACCTGCATGATCGTGCCGATGAAAAAGGGCAGAGCCTGGGCAACCTGATCGGGCGAGGGGCGCGCCTCACTGGTGCGCGTCACCGTGCCATCAGAATCATCGCTGTCGGTCTCCGCGCCAAAGCGCACAGTGAAGCGATAGGCCTTCTCACCATCTTGCACGAAAGGCACGGTCTTGGTCGCTTCGCCAAAAGCCACCGGCAAAATGCCCGAGGCCAGAGGATCGAGCGTGCCAGCATGGCCAGCCTTCTTGGCATTGTAGATGCGCTTCAAGCGCGAGACGGCATGGGTCGAGGTCATCCCCACCGGCTTGTCGAGAATAAGCCAGCCATTGATTTCGACGCGCGTGGAACGACGCTGGTTCATGGCAATCAATCTTCTTCCGTCTTGTCGGTGGCCGACAGATCCGCGCGCACCTTGTCCGAATTCAGCAACGCATCAATTTTCGCGGACAGATCGAAAGTCTCATCCATGCGGAAGCGAATATCGGGTGCAAATTTGAGATTGATGCGGCGGGAAATTTCACCGCGCAAAAATTTCTTGTGGCGCTCGAGCGCGGCGATCACCGGCTTCACATCTTCGCCGCCCAGCGGCATGACGAAAATAGTGGCAAGCTTGAGATCAGGGCTCATGCGCACACCCGGCACTGTCACCACATGGGTCTCGAGCACGGGATCATTGATCTCGCCGCGCGACAGCAATTCAGACATGGCATGACGGATCAATTCGCCCACGCGCAACATGCGCTGGGAGGGTTCACCCGTCGGTGTGTGATGGGCTCTCGACATAGCCGACTCCAAAGATGGCCGCACCCTGCAGGGCGCGGCACGACTCGTCAGTTTGGTTCTTCTTGGCAAAGCCGGACAGCCGGGTTTGGCCGCACTGTCCGGACCATAAGTCAGAAGCGCTTAGAGGCTGCGCTTCACCTCTACAACGCGATAGCATTCGATGACGTCGCCAGCGCGCATATCCTGATAGCCTTCGAAGGCCATACCGCATTCCTGACCAACGACGACTTCCTTGACCTCGTCTTTGAAGCGCTTGAGCGTCGAGAGCTTGCCCTCGTGCACAACCACCTTGTCGCGGATGAGGCGCACACTGGCACCACGCTCCACGCGGCCATCGGTGACGCGGCAACCCGCGACCTTGCCGACCTTGGTGATGTTGAACACTTCGAGAATCTCGGCATTGCCCAGCATATCTTCGCGCAGGGTCGGCGAGAGCAGGCCCGACATCGCTGCCTTCACGTCATCCACGAGATTGTAGATGATGTTGTAGTAGCGAATTTCGATACCGCCACGCTCAGCTGCTTCTGCCGCTTCCTTATAGGCGCGCACATTGAAGCCGATGACGGCGGCATTGGAGGCCTCGGCCAGCGAAATATCCGACTCGCTGATACCGCCCACGCCCGCATGAACAACACGCGCACAGACTTCGTCCGTACCCATCTTGTCGAGCGCAGCGATGATCGCTTCGACCGAGCCCTGCACATCGCCCTTGATGACGAGCGGGAACTCTTTGCGACCAGCGGTCTTCAACTGGGTCATCATATCGGCGAGCGAACCGCGCGCAGAACCGCCGCGAGCGGCAGCCTTGTCGCGCTTCTGGCGCTCACGATATTCGGTGATCTCACGCGCACGCGCTTCGCTATCCACCACCGCAACGCGGTCGCCCGCATCAGGTGCACCCGAGAAGCCGAGCACTTCGACCGGCATGGAGGGCGGAGCGGCAGTGATGTTGCGGCCCTTGTCGTCGAGGAGCGCGCGCACGCGGCCCCACTGCGAACCAGCCACGATAATATTGCCAACAGTGAGCGTGCCACGCTGCACCAGCACAGTGGCCACAGGACCGCGACCACGATCAAGA
The DNA here is from genome assembly GCA_947454485.1 of Beijerinckiaceae bacterium. Lineage (GTDB taxonomy): Bacteria > Pseudomonadota > Alphaproteobacteria > Rhizobiales > Beijerinckiaceae > Terripilifer. Next base: position 190,893 of record CANGJJ010000001.1, on the reverse strand, counting down.
CGCGCTTCAATGACCGTTCCTTCAGCAGGACGATCAGGATTGGCGCGCAGATCGAGCAATTCGGTCTGCAGAGCGATGCCTTCAAGCAGCTTGTCGAGATTCATGCGCTTGAGCGCAGAGACTTCGACTTCGAGCACATCGCCGCCCATGCTTTCGACCTGCACTTCATACTGCAGCAATTCGCTGCGCACGCGCTCGGGCTTAGCATCGGGCTTGTCGATTTTGTTGATCGCCACGATCATCGGAACATTCGCGGCCTTGGCGTGATTGATCGCCTCGATCGTCTGCGGCATGACGCCGTCATCAGCGGCCACCACCAACACGACGATGTCAGTGACCTTCGCGCCGCGCGCGCGCATCGCCGTAAAGGCGGCGTGGCCGGGCGTATCAATGAAGGTCACGGGCAGGCCGTTGGGCGCGGTCACTTGATAGGCGCCGATATGCTGCGTAATGCCGCCCGCTTCGCCAGAGACCACATTGGCCTGACGGATTGCATCGAGCAGCGAGGTCTTGCCGTGATCGACATGGCCCATGATGGTCACGACCGGAGGACGCGGCACCAAATGCTCATCAGCATGGGGCGTATCGAACAGACCTTCTTCAACGTCCGACTCTGCCACGCGCTTCACAGTATGGCCGAGCTCAGCTGCAATCAGCTCCGCCGTATCTGCATCAATCACATCGGTGATCTTGTGCATCTGGCCTTGCTTCATGAGCAGCTTGATCACATCGACCGCGCGTTCCGACATGCGGTTGGCGAGTTCTTGAATCGTGATCGTCTCAGGCAGAATGACTTCGCGAACGAGCTTTTCTTTCTGCTGCTGCATGCCGCGACCGGTCAGGCGCTGCTGACGGCGACGGAAGGCGGCAACCGAACGGGTCCGCTCTTCATCCTCACCCGATGTGACGCTGGTCACCGTCAGGCGGCCACCACCACGCTTGGGCTCTGCGCCACGCGTGGGCTTGGGCGTCGGCAACATGATCTTGCCGGGAATACGGGCGGGCTCGAGGCTGGGGCGACGCGGCTCTGCAGAGGCAGGAGCTGCGGCGACAGGTGCAGCCGAAGGCGTCGGCACAGAACCGGGCGCGGGAGTGGGCTTGCGCGGCGCAGAACCAGGAGCGGGCGGCGGCGGCGGGCCTTTGCCCTCGACCAAGCGGTCATGGGCGGTTTGCTCAGAGCGCTTCTTGGCATCGGCCTCTTGCACACGGCGAGCTTCTTCCTCGCGCTTGCGGGCCTCTGCAGCATCACGCTCGATCTTCTCGCGGGCTTCGCGCTCGGCGCGGGCCTTGGCTTCGATCTCAGCGCGACGACGATCTTCTTCTTCGCGGCCACGGGCATCGGCCAGGGCGCGCTCACGCGCCTCACGTTCTGCCTCGGTGAGGGTGCGCAAAACCATGCCGCCCGCAGGCGCAGTCGGCTTGGCCGCGCGCGATGTCGGACCACGCGGTGCAGGCGCAGGTGCAGGAGCAGCAGCAGGCGCGGCTGCAGCAGCCACGGGCGCCGCCACAGGGGCAGCAGCAGGGGCTGCAGGAGCTGCGGGCGCTGCCGCCGGAGCTTTGGCCGTGACAGGGGCTGCAGGGGCAGCCGGGGCGACCTCTCCGGGACCGATGGTACGGCGCTTCACCTTCTCGACCACTACCGCCTTGGTGCGGCCATGGGAGAAGCTCTGACGCACAACACCAGCCTCCACCGGACGCTTCAGCGAAAGCGTCTTGGGGGCCGTCAGTGTCTTGTCGCCAGTGTTCTTCGTATCGTTCATTCGCTTTCCCCGGGCCAAGCCCGCTCGCAACCCAAGCCTTCCGGAAGGGAAGGCGCTTCATCCGCCAGTCAGTCTTCTGCCACGACCCCAACACCCCTGTAATGGGCATATTTGAGGGCGCGTGACAGGAACGCGCTGGCCGCAGGGCCCGTCTTGAGCGCTGCGTGTATCACATTTGACCGCCCCAATGCCAAATCCAATTGGCTCGAGGCAAAGACCCCAATCACCGGGACCTGCCCGGCCGCGTCGCCAAAGCCACGCGTCAGAGCCTGCCCCACCTTGCGGATCCCATCCTCCCCCGCATCAGATGCGTGGACGAGACCGGCCACTTTCCCCTCTTCAGCCAAGACTTTCTCCACTTTGGAGAAGCCCGTCACGACCAACCCCGCCTTATTGGCGAGGGAGAGAGATTGCAGCGCATCACGCTCCAGCAGCGCCGCCACCTCTTGAGCGAGCTGGGGCGATACCTGGACCTTGCCCTTCAAACCACGGGCAAAGATCCCCTTCTTACCTGCCTCTGTCACCGCATCGGCTGATGCGCTGACCCAAACGCCCCGGCCCGGCAGCTTGCGCCTGAGGTCCGGTGTGACCGTCCCGTCAGGGGCGGCCACGAAGCGGATCATATCATCGGGCGAGGCTTTGCGCCGCGTGACGATGCAGGTCCGCTCGGGCCCACTTTCGTCGAGATCCGCTTCGCTCAGCTCGACCATTCCTGCCCTCAAGCCTCCGGCGCCTGCTCCGGTTCCACGGGCGCTTCGATCCAACCCGCCTTGACGCGCGAGGCCATGATAAGCGCCTCGGCTTCATCGCGCGAGATCTCAATGCCATCGAGGAAGCCAGAATGCTTCACCGTGTCGCCATCCTTGCGCTCGGTCCAGCCCGACAGATCATCGGTGGCACAACCAGCGAGATCTTCGATGTTCTTCACATCGTTCTCGCCAAGCTTGACCATGATCGGCAAGGTCATGCCGGGGATTTCCTTCAGCTCGTCGGCCACGCCAAGTTCAAGGCGGCGGGCATCGAGTTCGCCTTCAATGCGCGCAAGATGATCGCGGGCACGGTTTTGAATTTCTTCGGCGGTCTCTTCGTCAAAGCCTTCGATATTCGCAAGCTCAGCCGTTTCGACATAAGCGAGTTCTTCCACCGAGCGGAAGCCTTCGGAGGCGAGCAACTGGCCCACGACCTCGTCAACATCCAATGCCTGCATGAAGGCAGTGGTGCGCTCCTGGAACTCTTTCTGACGACGCTCGGACTCTTCAGCCTCGGTGAGAATGTCGATATCCCAGCCCGTCAGCTGCGAGGCCAAACGAACATTCTGGCCACGACGGCCAATCGCAAGAGAGAGTTGGTCATCAGGGACCACAACTTCAATACGCGCACTGTCTTCGTCGAGAACGACCTTGACCACTTCAGCAGGCTGCAGCGCATTGACGATGAAGGTCGCAGCATCAACCGACCAGGGAATGATGTCGATCTTTTCGCCCTGCAATTCGTTGACGACCGCCTGAACGCGCGAACCACGCATACCCACGCAAGCACCGACCGGATCAATCGAGCTGTCACGCGAGACAACCGCGATCTTGGCGCGTGAGCCCGGATCACGGGCCACCGACTTGACCTCGATGATGCCGTCGTAAATCTCCGGCACTTCCTGCGCGAAGAGCTTGGCCATGAATTGCGGATGGGTGCGCGACAAGAAGATCTGCGGACCACGCTGTTCGCGGCGCACGTCATAGACATAAGCGCGAACGCGATCACCGGGGCGGAACATTTCGCGCGGGATCAATTCATCGCGGCGGATGATAGCTTCGCTGCGACCAAGATCGACGATCACATTGCCATATTCGACACGCTTGACGAGACCATTGATGACCTCGCCGATGCGGTCCTTATATTCTTCGTACTGGCGATCACGCTCGGCTTCGCGCACTTTCTGCACGATGACCTGCTTGGCAGCCTGCGCGGGAATGCGGCCATATTCGAAGGGCGGCAGGGTTTCAGCAATCCAGTCGCCAACCTGAGCGGCAGGGTTCTTCTTGCGCGCATCTTCCATAGCGATCTGGGTCGCATTGTTCTCAACCTGATCGACCACCAGAAGCAGACGCGAGAAGCGGATCTCGCCGGTCTTCGGATTGATCTCAGCGCGCACTTCGGTCTCCTGACCGTAACGCGAACGCGCTGCCCTCTGCAGAGCATCTTCCATCGACTCAAGCACGACTTCGCGCGGAATCGACTTCTCGCGGGCAACCGCATCAGCAATCTGCAAGAGTTCAAGTCTGTTGGCACTGACGGCCATGGCCTACCTCCTTGTCGCGAAGATCTCGCGGGGATCGAAACTTTTAACTGCGGGAGCCCCCGCGCGGTCCCGGCTTGCCGGGCGATGATTTGCGCGCGCCCCCAGCGGGGTGCACGGATTGCGGCTTGTTGCGACGAAAACGGCCGGGGCCCTTGCGGGGACCGCCGTCTTCACCATCCTCTTGGCTCTCAGGCTCGCTTTCGGCCTGCTTGCCAGCCTTGAGGGATTCGCGAATGAGCGCTTCGGTGAGCACAAGGCGCGCTTCAGCCACATCCCGCAAGGGAATGGTGACATCAGCCTCCTCGTCGGCAGCCGCATCCATCCGGCGCAGCTTGAGCTGGGCCTCACGGCCCTCGCCCTCAACCGCCTCGATCCAGCCGCGAAAGCGCTTGCGGTCGCCCACCAGAACCACCGTCTCAAGACGCACTTCATGGCCAATGGCGCGGGCAAAATCGGACACGCGCACCAAGGGGCGGTCGATGCCGGGCGAGGACAATTCCAGATGATAAGCGGCGGTAATGGGCTCTTCGATATCAAGAACGGGCGACAGGGCCATGCTGGCCTCTTCGCAGTCCTGAACATTCACAGACCCATCAGGGCGCTCGACCATGATCTGCACGGTCATGCCATTCAGGCCCGAAACCTTCACGCGCACAAGGCGCATCCCCAGATCGCGTAACACGGGCACAGCAATGGTGGCCACGCGCGCGGCGACGCCCGTCTCTTGGGTGAGACGGGGCTCGTCGAGCAAAGCCGAATCAATTTCGGCAGGGGTCGAGGGCTGATCCTCGGTCATTTGGCTCCACTCCCGGTCATCCGGGCAATAAAAAAGAGCGGGTCCCGGGAGGGCCCCACTCTCAACATGCGATCATCGAGGATGACCGTTATGAGAACGATGTTGTCGTCTTGATAGACCTTTTTGGGGCTGGAAGCAAGGGAAATCCGGCCCCCGCAGGCGCATGGCAGGGCTGCGCTGCCTCGCTGGACAGGCCCTCCCACTGCCCTTAAGCAGAGCCCTTCTTCTGGCACCCCGAGAGGCTGATGCGACTGACCCCCGGCTCACGCGGCATGACGATCCTGCTCGCCATGATGACGGGGCTCGGGCCGCTGTCGACTGACATCTATCTCGCCTCCATGCCCTTTATTGGGGCCGCGCTCTCGGCCTCTGCAGGCGCCGTGCAGCTGACCATGTCGGCCTATGTGATCGGCTTTGCCTTCGGCCAGATCATCTATGGACCGCTCTCGGACAAATTGGGCCGAAGGCCCGTCCTGCTCGTCGGCTTTGGTCTTTATCTCTTCGCCACTCTGGCCTGCGTTCTTTCGACCAATATCGAGACGCTGATCACCGCACGCATCATCCAATCTCTGGGTGCGGCCGGCCCCATCATCCTGGCGAGAGCCATTGTGCGCGATCTTTATGAAGGTGCGCAGGCAGGCCGACAGCTCGCGATCATGAGCGCCATCGTCGGCTTTGCGCCCATTGGCGCGCCGGTTCTGGGCGGCGTTTTGCAATCGCTCTTTGATTGGCATGCGAGCTTTCTGGCAATGCTGCTGGTGGCCGGCATTCTCGCCTTCACCGTCTTGCTGCTGCTGCCTGAAACCAACAAGGCCAAACAGATTGGCCCGCTGTCTCTTGGCAGTGTCATCGCGAGCTTCCGCGAAGTTCTGAAGAACCGCGCCTTCCGCTCTTATGCAGTGCTGCAGGCGATTGGCTATAACGGGCTCTTCGTCTTTCTCTCCGGCTCGTCTTATGTGCTGCAGCGCGTTTATGGTTTTGACTCGATCAGCTTCGGCCTGATGTTTGCCTGCTGCTCATGCTGTTATGTGAGCGGGGCTTATGTGGGCGCGCGGATGGTGGCGCGGCGTGGGCTTGATGGCATGATCAAGCGCGGCGTGATTTTCATGATGATCGGCGGCATCTCACAATTGCTCGCCGTCATCGCTTTCCCGCGCGAACCGCTCGCCTTCATTATCCCCGAAATGGTATTCTTCTTCGGCCTGTCTTTCGTTATGCCCAATGTGATTGCCGCTGCCATGTCGCCCTTTCCTGAACGGGCGGGCGCAGCCTCATCTCTCATGGGCTTTGTGCAGATGAGTTCAGCCGCACCCATTGCTTGGGCGATGTCGCTCTTTTTATCCACCAATGCTCTGCCGGTGGCGGTGGTGATGGCGATTTCGGGTACCGGCTCTTTCGTGCTCTTTCGCGCCACGCGCCATCTGCGCGCTTAAGCGATCTTCTCCACCGCACTGAGCAACCGCGCGATGTCTTCCTCGCGTGACAAGCGATGATCGCCGCCTTTGATGAGCGTGAGCGAGACAGGATCGCTCGCCAGATGATGCACCAATTTCATCGCATGATTGGGCGGCACATCAGGATCATCCGTGCCTTGCAAAATATGGACGGGACAATAAGAGCGCAGAGGTGAGCCAAACAGCAGATGCTGGCGCCCCTCTTCAATCAGCCTCTGCGTGATCGCCATGGGCTCTGGCGAATAGGGCGTGGGGCGCAACCACCGCCCGGTGCGGATGATCTCGTCTTGCACCTCTTGGGGAAGTTTCGACCAGATCAGCGCCTCGGTGAAATCAAGCGCGGGGGCAATGAGAACGAGACCGGCGAGCGCGCTTGTGTCGCCTGCCGTGCCCATAGCTTTGGCGATCAGCATCGAGATCCAGCCGCCCATGGAGGAGCCAATGAGAATTTGCGGCCCCTGCGTCTCTTTGCGAATCATCGCGAGGCTTTCTTCGAGCCATTGGCCGATCGTGCCATCTTCGAAACGCCCGCCCGAGACGCCATGGCCCGAATAATCAAAGCGCAGCATGGCGCGGCCCTGTTCGGCGGCCCATTGGTCGAGGCGCTGCGCTTTGGTGGACTCCATGTCGGATTTGAAACCGCCAAGCCACACCAATCCCGGACGGTTTTTGCCTGCCTCCGTCGGAAATCTCCTGCGGAAGGCGATGCGGCGGCGGTTGCGCTCGCCGCCGACTTCAAGGAAGGTCGGTTCTGGATGCGGCTCGATGGCACTCATGCTAGCTGGCCTCACGACTGATGATTGGAAGAGGCTTATGCGGCGCGCTCAATTCTCGCAACAGGTGCGGATGACCGGATGCTGACCGATGGATCGCGTCTCTCCTCCGCTGCCATTGCTGCTTTGGCTGGCCGGACCGTTTTGCAAATCATCCCCGAATTGAATGCGGGCGGTGCCGAGCGCACCACGATCGATATTGCCGCCGCTTTGGCGCAGGCTGGTGCGCGCGCTTTGGTGGCGACGCGCGGCGGACGGCTCATCAGCGAATTGCAGGCCAAGGGCGGCGTGTGGATTCCCTTCCCCGCCAAAACCAAAAATCCGCTCGCCATGGCGCTCAATGTGCGTCGCTTGAAGCGTGTGATGCGCGATGAAGGCGTCGATCTCATCCATGCCCGTTCGCGCGCGCCTGCTTGGGTGGCGCTGGGGGCGGCGCGCGGCACCAACACGCCCTTTGTGACGACCTATCACGGCAGCTATGCCTCGCAGTCCATTCTCAAGACCTTCTACAATTCGGTCATGGCGCGCGGCGATGTGGTGATTGCCAATTCGCATTATACGGCGCGGCGCATTGTGGATTTGCATCCCTTTGCGCATGAGCATTTGTGCGTCATCCATCGCGGCACGGATCTGCGCAGCTTTTCGCCGCGCGATGTCGCCCCCGAGCGGATCCAGAAATTGCGCAAGGACTGGGGCGTCAATCCCGATGAGCAGATCGTCCTGCTCGCCGCACGCTTGACGAGCTGGAAGGGGCAGATGGTGCTCATTGAGGCCGCGCGCCGTCTCAAAGAAGCGGGCATGACCGGCACGACCTTTGTGCTGGCGGGGGATGATCAGGGCCGCGATGGCTATGTGCGCACTCTGCGCAAAAAGATCGAGGAGGCTGGGCTCAGCGACATTGTGCGCATTCCCGGACATTGCACCGATATGCCCGCCGCCTTCATGGCCTCGGCTGTCGTCACAGTCCCCTCAACCCAGCCAGAGGCGTTCGGACGCTCGGCGGTGGAGGCGCAGGCCATGGGCGCCCCGGTGGTGGTCAGCGACCTTGGCGCTGTGCCGGAAACGGTTCTCGCCCCTCCGCAGGTGGATCCCAGCGCCCGCACGGGCTGGCGCGTGCCTCCCGATGATCCCCAAGCACTGGCCGATGCGCTGGCCCATGCGCTTTCCCTCACCCAGAGCAGCCGCGATGCGCTGGCCGGGCGGGCCCGGGCGCATGTCGAGGCCAATTTTTCGCTGGAGCATATGTGCGTACAAACACTCAATGTTTATGCCGCACTGCTGGAGGATGGGCCAACCGGCCCCTCGCGGGGGTAATTGACATCACCCCGCAATCGCCTAAAGCTCTCAGCGGGTCCGGTCCTCGCGGCTTTGCAGCGGGGGCGTAAGCGCTTTCTGCTACCGGGTCCGTTCCATGGATTTGAAGGAGATCGACCATTCGCCGCCCTATGAAAGCACCGCCCGCCCCAACGAAGACGGGACCCAAGACGAACCGTGAAATCCGCGCCCGTGATGTCATGCTGATTGATCAGGACGGACAGAACAAAGGCGTCACGGAACTTGGAGTGGCCTTGCAATTGGCGGAGGAGGTCGGGCTCGATCTCGTCGAGATCGTGCCGAATGCCGAACCGCCGGTTTGTAAGATTCTCGACTACGGCAAATTCCGCTTCACCGAGCAGAAGAAAGCCGCTGAAGCGCGCAAGCGCCAGAAGGTCGTCGAGATCAAGGAAATCAAGCTGCGTCCCGGCATCGACGATCATGACTATGAAACCAAGATGAAGGCCGTGCGCCGCTTCTTCGAAGAAGGCGACAAGGTCAAGGTCACCTTGCGCTTCCGTGGTCGCGAACTCGCCCATCAAGATCTTGGCTATGCTTTGCTACGCCGCGTTCGCGACGAGACCTCGCCCTATGCGAAGGTTGAGGCTGAGCCTTCGATGGAAGGTCGCCAAATGATCATGGTGCTGGCGCCCAAGTAAGGCGCCAGTCCCTTTGACAGGGAGCCAGTCATGCTGATCGTATTCTACGTCATCCTGGTCTGGCTGAAGATCATTCTGGGCAATTCCATTGTGCTGTTGTGGTTCTGGATCGCGCGTGATCGCGGCCTGCAGGGCCCATCAGCCTGGATCAATTACGCACTCGCCTTGCTCATCTGGGTGGCCCCTTGGGCCTTCTTCTTGATGTCACAGGCAGAGCTTTACCAAGGCCACTGCGGTCTGCGCCTTGGCATTCGCGATTGCGGCTTGCTGGAATTTTTGTGGGGCCGTTTGCGCTGGCTGCGCTGGGGCATTGCGCTCGACTTCGCTTTGCTGCTCGGCGTGATCTACATCATGTGGCGCTCACATGTGCTGCGCGGCGAAACTCGCGCCTTCGTGAGATAAGCAGCTTCTCAAACCTGCCTTGACGGGCGCCAGCGGCAATGGTCGGATAGATCCCAAGCGAGACAAACTCGCAAAACAGGGAGGATCCGATGGCCCGCTTTGGGAAAGCTTTGGCAGCCGTTGCTGCGCTCGCGCTGATGAGCACGAGCACCCATGCTCAACAGACATTGAAGATCGGTCTCATCACCACTTTGTCAGGCCCCGAAGGCGTTTTAGGCGCTGAGACGCGAGACGCTTTTCAGCTCGCTCTCAAACATCGCGGCGGCATGCTGGGCGGCATGAAGGTTGAGCTTGTGATCGGCGATGACCAGACCAAACCCGATATTGGCCGCCAACTCGCCGACCGAATGATCGAGAGCGACAAGGTGCGCATCATCACCGGGCCGATTTTCTCCAATGTGCTGCTGGGCATCTCCAAGCCTGTCCTTGATGCTGGGCTTGTGCTGGTCTCCTCCAATGCCGGTCCTTCGGAGCTGGCAGGCAAGATGTGCCATCCCAATTTCTTCTCCGCCACCTGGCAGAATGACAATTCACCCGAAGCCATGGGCCAATGGGTCGAGAAACAGGGCATCAAGCGCGTCTATCTGATGGCTCCCAATTATCCGGCTGGCAAAGACAAGCTCGCGGGCTTCAAGCGCTTCTTCAAGGGCGAGATCGTGGGCGAGGTCTATACCCAATTCGGCCAGCTCGATTATGCCGCCGAGATCTCGCAACTGCGCGCCGCCAAGCCCGAAGGCGTCTTCGTCTTCTATCCGGGCGGGATGGGGATCAATTTCGTCAAGCAGTTCAATCAGGCGGGCCTGCCCTCCCAGATGAAGCTCTTTGGCGAAATGTCGGTCCTCGACCAGACCGTCCTGCCCGCCATTGGCGAGGCGGCCATCGGGGGCCGTACCTCGGTCTTCTGGAACAAGTCCATGGACAATGCGGCCAACAAGCGCTTCGTGGCCGACTTCGAGGCCGATTATAAGCGCGAGCCCAGCCCCTATGCCGCGCAGGCCTATGATACGGCAGCCCTTCTGGATGCCGCTTTGAAGGCGACCGGTGGCAAAACCGACCCCGCCGTTCTGTCACCCGCCCTCAAAGCTGCCAAATTTGATTCCGTGCGCGGCAAATTCCGCTTTAATACCAATAACTTCCCAATTCAAGATTGGTATGCGGCCGAAGTGGTGAAAGAGCCCAGCGGCAAGATCACCACGGCCCTGCGCGAAAAGATCTTCGAAGACCGGGGCGATGCCTATGTGCAGGACTGCCGGATGAAGTAACCAAAAGGGCCGGGAGGGGCTGGGGCTGCTTGCATTGGCCCCTCCCCCCCGCTATACAGCGCCCTCTGAACCGCCCGGCCGTTAGGGCTGCCGTGGCGGTTCTGTTTCGCTCATTCCCGATGCGAACCGGCGAAAGCTGGACAACCCTCAAGGCCACCGGGCCCCAAGGAGAGCAAAATGCCCAAGTTGAAGACGAAGTCGGGCGCTAAAAAGCGCTTCAAGATCACCGGCACAGGCAAGGTGATGTATGCTCAGGCGGGCAAGCGCCACGGCATGATCAAGCGGACGAAGAAGCAGATCCGGAATCTGCGTGGCACCAACGTCATGTTCAAGACGGATGGTGACAACGTCATCAAGTTCTTCCTGCCCAACGGCTGAAGTTCCTTCCCGGTTTTTGCTTTCTAAAGTCTCAGGAGATCAGCCATGGCACGTGTCAAGCGCGGTGTAACCGCCCATGCCAAGCACAAGAAGACCCTCGATCAGGCCAAAGGTTTCTACGGCCGTCGCAAGAATACTATTCGCGCCGCAAAGGCTGCCGTCGACAAGTCGATGCAGTACGCCTATCGCGACCGCAAGAACAAGAAGCGCACCTTCCGCGCGCTTTGGATCCAGCGCCTGAACGCCGCTGTGCGTGAATTCGGCCTGACCTACAGCCGCTTCATCTGCGGTCTGAGCAATGCAGGCATCGAGATCGACCGCAAGGTTCTCTCGGAGCTGTCGATCCATGAGCCGGCAGCTTTCAAGGCCATCGTCGAGAAGGCCAAGGCTGCCCTTCCCGCAGCGGCCTGAGCCAAAGCGACCCTATCTTCGAAAAGGCCCGTTCATCCGAGCGGGCCTTTTTGATTCAAGGTCCCCAAACTCGACAAGCCCGCCCCCGCATGGCAAAAGCCGCCATCATCAAAACCCGCGAGATTTCGCCCCATGTCCGATCTTTCCGCTCTTGAAGCCGAAACCCTGACCGCCATTGCGGCTGCACAGGATGAAGCCGCGCTCGAGACTGTGCGTGTGGCCTCGCTGGGCAAGAAGGGCTCCATCTCGGCCCTGCTCGCAACTTTGGGCAAAATGTCGCCTGATGAGCGCAAGAGCGCTGGCGCGCAGATCAATGCACTCAAGGATAAAGTCAGCGACGCACTCACGCAGCGCCGCAGCCTGCTGAAAGATGCCGCGCTACAGATGCGCCTCGCCTCCGAGACAGTGGATGTGACTTTGCCCGTGCGCGACAGCGGCATTGAGAGCGGGCGTATTCACCCCATCTCGCAGGTCATGGATGAACTGACCGCGATCTTCGCAGATCTTGGCTTCTCGATTGCCGAAGGGCCGGATGTCGAGAGCGATGATTACAACTTCACGCGCCTCAACTTCCCAGTTGGTCATCCTGCGCGCGAAATGCACGACACTTTCTTCTTCAATCCGAATGAGGCTGGTGAACGCAAATTGCTGCGCACCCATACGAGCCCCGTCCAGGTGCGCACGATGTTGTCGCAAAAGCCGCCGATCCGCGTGATCTGCCCCGGCCGCACCTATCGCTGTGACAGCGACCAAACCCATACGCCTATGTTCCATCAGGTCGAGGGCCTTGTCATCGACAAGCAGGCCAATCTTGGTCATCTGAAATGGATTTTGGAGGAGAGCTGCAAAGCCTTTTTCGAAGTGCCCCATGTGAAGATGCGCTTTCGTCCGTCTTTCTTCCCCTTCACTGAACCCTCGATGGAAGTCGATATTCAATGTTCACGCAAAGGCGGCGAGATCCGCTTTGGCGAAGGGGATGATTGGCTCGAGATTTTGGGCTGCGGCATGGTGCATCCCAATGTGCTGCGCAATTGCGGCGTTGATCCTGATGAATATCAGGGCTTCGCCTGGGGCATGGGCATCGACCGCATTGCCATGCTGAAATATGGCATGCCGGATCTGCGTCCCTTCTTTGAAGCGGATGTGCGCTGGCTGTCGCATTACGGCTTCCGCCCCCTCGACTTCCCGACCCTCGCTGGCGGCCTGAGCGCGTAAGGAGAGCGACATGAAATTCACACTCTCCTGGCTCAAGGATCATCTTGAGACGAGCGCCACAGCCAATGACATTATCGAGACGCTGACGCGGATCGGCCTTGAGGTCGAGCATGTCGACAATCCGGCTGAGAAGTTGAAAGACTTCGTCGTCGCTTATGTGATCGACGCCAAGCAGCATCCCAATGCCGACCGCCTGCGCGTCTGCATGGTCGATGCCGGTCTTGAAGCACCTGTCCAAGTTGTCTGCGGCGCACCCAATGCGCGCACCGGCATCAAGAGCGTCTTCGCACTGCCCGGCGCTTATATCCCTGCCAAGAACATCACGCTCGGCAAGGGCGTCATTCGCGGTGTCGAATCCAATGGCATGTTGTGCTCGGCCTTTGAGCTTGAACTCTCCGAAGATCATGATGGCATCATCGAATTGCCCGAGGACGCAACCGTAGGTCAGCGCTATGCGGACTATGCGGGCCTCAATGAGCCGGTGATTGAAATCAACCTCACGCCCAATCGTCCTGATGCGACGGGCGTGCATGGAATCGCGCGCGATCTGGCCGCTGCTGGTCTTGGCCGTTTGAAAGAACGCGAGATCAAGCCGCTCGCAGCCAGCTTCCCCTGCCCTGTCTCCGTGATGCTCGACTTTGCATCTGAAGACAAACATCTCGCGCCGCAATTTGCGCTGCGCCTCGTGCGCGGTGTGAAGAATGGCCCCTCGCCGGACTGGATGCAAAAGCGTCTGAAGGAAATTGGCCTTCGCCCGATCAATGCGCTGGTCGATATTACCAACTATATGACCTTCGACCGCGCGCGCCCGCTGCATGTGTTCGATGCAAAGAAGGTCGCTGGAAATCTGGTCGTGCGCCGCGCCAAGAGCGGCGAAGAGATCCTCGCGCTCGACGGCAAGACCTATGCGCTTGATGCGAGCCATATCGTCATCTGCGACGACAAAGGCGTTGAATCCATCGCTGGCATTATGGGCGGCGAGGCTTCGGGCTGCGACGAGACCACGACCGATGTGCTGATCGAAAGCGCTCTGTGGGATCCGCTGACCATTGCGCGCGCAGGTCGCGGCCTTGGGATCGTGTCAGATGCGCGCTATCGCTTTGAGCGCGGCATTGATCCGGCCTCCGTTCTGCCGGGCCTCGAACTCGCCACCCATCTCGTCCTCGACATCTGCGGTGGTGAAGCCTCGCAGATCACATCCGTGGGCGAACAACCAGCGGGCAAAGCCAATATCGAATTTCCGTGGAGCGAAGTGAAACGCCTCACCGGTCTTGATCTGCCCACCAATGACATGGCGGCCATTCTGGAGACGCTCGGCTTTGGTGTGATGCGTCAGGCTGGCAATGCAGATCGCATCTTTGTGCAGATCCCCAGCTGGCGGCCTGATGTCGATGGCAAGGCTGATCTTGTCGAAGAGATCACACGTATCGCGGGTCTTGATCGCGTCACCTCAACGCCTTTGCTGCGCGATGAAGCCACGATCGCAAAGCCGATCCTCACCTTGCTGCAAAAGCGCACGCGCGCTGCGCGCCGTGCTCTGGCCGCGCGCGGTCTCATCGAGGCTGTGACTTGGTCTTTCGTGTCGAAAGAGCGGGCGACATTGTTTGGCGGTGGCCAGCCCTCACTGGCCCTTGCCAATCCGATTGCCGCTGATCTCTCCGATATGCGTCCCTCTTTGTTGCCCGGATTGATCGGCGCTGTTCAGCGCAATGCAGATCGCGGTCTTGGTGATGTGGCTCTGTTTGAAGTGGGCCAGATCTTCAAGGGCGATGGCGAAAATGACCAACGTATGTCGGCCGCTGCTGTGCGTCGTGGTACCGCCAAGCCTGCAGGCACTGGTCGCCATTGGACGGGCCGCGAAGCATCTGTCGATGTCTTTGATGCCAAGGCCGATGTTCTGTCGCTGCTCAACAGTTTGGGCGTAGCCACCGGCGGCTTGCAGCTTGTCGCGGGCGGGCCGTCTTATCTGCATCCAGGGCGCAGTGGCACACTGCAATTTGGTCCCAAAAATATCATCGGCTATTTCGGCGAGCTGCATCCGCGTGTGCTCGAAGATCTCGATGTGCAGGGGCCAGTCGTTGCCTTTGAAATCATGCTCGATGAAATTCCCGCACCCAAAGCCAAGCCCACCAAGACCAAGGGCAAGCTGGAGATGTCGGACTTCCAACCGCTCGAGCGCGACTTTGCCTTCATCGTCGATCGCAGCGTGAAGGCGGGTGATATTCTGCGCGCCGCGCAAGGTGCCGATAAAGCCCTCATCAGCGGGGCCAATGTCTTCGATATTTATGAGGGCACCGGCATTCCTGAGGGCAAGAAGTCTGTCGGCGTCTCGCTGACTTTGCAGCCGCGTGACAAAACACTCACTGATATCGAGATCGAAGCTGTGGCCACCAAGGTCGTGGCAGAGGTCACGAAAAAGACGGGCGCAACATTGCGCGGATAATCACGAGGGAGAGGTCCATGATCGTCAGTCTAGGTCTTCTCCTTCTGTGCCAATTGCTCGGCGAAGTGCTGGCGCGTGCGCTGTCACTTCCCTTGCCCGGCCCGATCATCGGCATGATGCTGATGCTCTGCCTTCTTCTCTTGCGCGATAAAGTCGCGGCCATCACACCGCAAGAATTGCGCGATGGAACGCTTGAGACAACAAGCCAGTCCATTCTCGCCCATCTGTCATTGCTGTTCGTGCCTGCTGGTGTGGGCGTGGTGCAGCGGCTTGATCTCTTCATCACCCATGGCGCGGCTTTGGTCGTGGCGCTTCTGCTCTCAACCATATTGGCTTTGCTCGCAGGGCTGGCAACCTTCAGGCTCATCGCGCGCCTCACCGGCGACAAAGCGGAGGGGCGCGAATGAGCCAAGATTTTGCGCTCTGGGTCTATCTCAGTCACACGCCGCTTTTGTGGCTCACGGTCACGATCTGCGCCTATCTCATCGCAGACCGCGCCTCGCTTTATCTGCAGCGCCATCCGCTCGCCAATCCGGTTCTTCATTCGGTCTGGATCTTGGGCCTTGTGCTGAGCCTCACGCAAACGCCCTACCGCACTTATTTTGAAGGCGCACAATTCGTGCATTTCATGCTTGGGCCTGCGACAGTTGCCCTTGCCGTGCCGCTCTATGCCAATCGCGCGATTGTCATGCGCGCCATCCCGCCCATGCTCGGCGCGCTGCTTGTGGGTGGCACGGTGGCTCTGGTCTCTGCTGTCTTGATCGCACAAGCACTCGGCGTTCCCAAAGATGTGCTGATTTCACTCGCGCCCAAATCAGTGACAGGTGCTGTGGGTATGGCTGTGGCTGAAAGCATGGGCGGTGATCCTGCCCTCACAGCTGTCCTCGTCATCTCAACGGGCATTATTGGCGCGATCATTGTCACCCCGCTGTTCAATCTCACCGGCGTCACAGATATGCGCGCACGGGGTTTTGCCGCTGGCGTTGCCGCACACGGTATCGGCACAGCGCGCGCGTTTCAGGTGAGCGCTTTGGCGGGTACATTCTCGGGCATTGGCATGGGGCTCAATGCCATTCTCACGCCGATCTTGGCGCCGCTGCTGCTGCCGCTTTTGTTGAAGTAAAAGTTTTCCTTTCTCCCAGTGGGAGAAGGTGTCCGCAGCGCGGGCGGATGAGGGGAACGGATCTCTTCTGAAAAACTCGATCCCCTCCTCAGTCAGCATCCGCTGACAGCTCCTCCCACTGGGAGGAGCGGGAGCCTCTCTCATTGAGAGGCCCAGCCCTCAGGCTCAGCCCAGATTCAGCTCTTTGAAGAAGTCGTTGCCCTTGTCGTCAACGACAATGAAGGCGGGGAAGTTTTCGACTTCGATCTTCCAGATCGCTTCCATGCCAAGCTCTGCATATTCCAGCACTTCGACTTTCTTGATGCAGTCTTGTGCAAGACGTGCAGCAGGACCGCCGATGGAGCCAAGATAGAATCCACCATGTTTGTGGCAGGCGTCGCGCACATCTTTCGAGCGATTGCCCTTGGCCAGCATGACCATGGAGCCGCCGGCCGCCTGGAATGTTTCGACGAAACTATCCATACGCCCTGCCGTGGTGGGACCAAAAGAGCCCGAGGCCATTCCTGTGGGTGTCTTGGCAGGGCCAGCATAATAGACCGGATGGTTCTTGAAATAATCGGGCAGGCCTTCGCCCTTTTCCAGACGCTCGCGCAATTTGGCATGGGCCAGATCGCGCGCAACAATCATCGGACCCGTCAGCGAAAGGCGCGTCTTGATCGGATATTTGGTCAGCGTGGCGAGGATCTCTTTCATCGGCTTGGTGAGATCAATCTGAACGACATCGCCGCCCAATGCGCCCTCGTCAACATGCGGCAAATATTTCGCCGGATCTGTCTCGAGCTGCTCGAGGAAGACACCATCGCGCGTGATCTTGCCAACAGCCTGACGATCTGCCGAGCAGGACACGCCCATGCCGATGGGCAGCGAGGCGCCGTGACGAGGCAGGCGAATGACGCGCACATCATGGCAGAAATATTTGCCGCCGAATTGCGCGCCCACGCCCAATTGCTGCGTGAGCTTGTGGATCTCGTCTTCCATCGCAAGATCGCGGAAGGCGTGACCATTCTCGCTGCCACTCGTGGGCAAAGCATCAAGATAGCGCGCGGAGGCAAGCTTCACGGTCTTGAGATTTTGCTCAGCCGATGTGCCGCCAATAACAATCGCCAGATGATAGGGCGGGCAGGCTGATGTGCCGAGCGTCAAGATCTTCTCTTTCAAGAAGGCGATCATGCGATCATGCGTCAGAACGGAGGGCGTCTGCTGGAATAGAAAAGTCTTGTTGGCAGAGCCGCCGCCCTTGGCCATGAACAAGAACTTATAGGCATCCTCACCCTCGACGAAAATGTCGATCTGCGCGGGCAGATTGTTCTTGGTATTCTTCTCTTCAAACATGGAGAGAGCTGCGAGCTGCGAATAGCGCAGATTCTTGCGCTCATAGGCATCCTTGATGCCTTCGGCGATGGCGCTCTCATCCTCGCCATCGGTCCATACCAAACGGCCCTTCTTGCCCATGACAATCGCCGTGCCGGTGTCCTGACACATGGGCAAGACGCCGCCAGCTGCGATATTAGCATTCTTCAAAAGATCATAAGCGACGAAACGATCATTGGAGGTCGCTTCGGGATCATCCAGAATTTTGCGCAATTGCGCGAGATGACCGGGACGCAGCAGATGGTTGATATCAGCCATCGCATGTTCGGCGAGCAAGCGAATGGCTTCGCGGCTGACGCTCAGCACTTCGCGGTCGCCAATCTTCTCGACCTTCACGCCCTCAGACGTGAGTTTGCGGTAAGGCGTCTCATCCTTGCCGAGGGGAAACAGGGGCGCGTGCTGATAGGCCATGGGTCAATCCCGGATCACATTTAGATGCCGGGTTTTTAGGCCTTTGGCTCGACCTTGGGAAGGGGCGAGAGCGCGTCAGGTGAGCGCAAATCCATACGCGCCCCTTAGCGGCACGAAATAGACTTGCAGCAGCTCTTCTTCCTGCCAGCTTTGTGCACCAGTGCGCGTAATCGGCAACAGGCGTCGCGGCCCGCGCTCTGGCCCTATGGGGATGACCAGCTGATGCTTGAGAGGTTCGGGTACGAAACGCCCGCCAGCGGTCAACACAATGGCATTGAAGGGCGCTCCGGGCGGCCGGCCCAAAGTGCCATCGCCCTGCGCCTTGAGCCGCTCGGCTGCCTTGGTAGCCAGATCAGGGTAGAGAGCGCGACAGATCCACCGTTTGACAGGGGAGCTGGCCTTCCCGAAGATGATGACCAAGCGGCAAGACCAAGCCGCAGCCGGGGGAGGATGACATGAAGCCGATGCTCATTGGCGCAGCCTTGATCTGTGCCGCGCTCACAGCGCCTGCCCAAGCTCAACAAGCTGATTGGATCATTCCCGATATTCTCGCCGCGGCCAAAGCCGAAGGACAAGTCACCGTCTATTCCTCGACCAATGAGCAAGAAGCTCTGCCCATGTGGAAAGTCTTTGAGGAGGCGACCGGCATCAAGGTCAATTATATCCGTGGCGCCGAAGGCCCGCTTCATGGTCGCGTGTCGGTTGAGGCGCGCACAGGCCAGCATTCATGGGATGTAATGAATGCAGCTTCAGTGAATATCATTCCCGAACAGCTGAGCCTTGCCTGGGAGCCGCCCAATGCGCGTCATATCATGGCTGAAGCGCGCGATCCCAAGAAGCGTTGGTATGGTGTTTATGCGGGCTATGACGTGCCGCAATATAATACCAATCTCGTCAAAGCCGATGAGCTGCCCAAAAGCTATGAGGATTTTCTGACCAAGAAGCAGTGGGTCGGCAAAGTCGTGATCGAAGGAACTGATCGCGATTGGATGGAGGCCATTCTGCAAGTCTATGGGCGCGAGAAGGGCCTCAAACTGCTCAAAGACATTGCCGCAACTTTGAAGCCGGTTGTGCTCGATGGGCATCTGGCCATTGCACGACAGATTGCTGCGGGCGAATATCCCATCGCGCTGATGAATTATTCCATGCTCATTACCAATATGAAGCAAAGCGGCGCGCCGACAGATTTCTTCCCGCTTGATCCTGTTCATCTGTGGTTTGGCCAAGTGGGGATCAATAAAAATGCGCCCCACCCCAATGCAGCCAAACTCGCTACGAATTTTTTGTTGAGCGTTGAGGCACAAACCATCGCCTCCCAAAATGGCGGACGTGTGCCAACACGGCTTGACGTGGAGAGCAACCCCAAAGATGTGCGCGAGCGAATGGCCCAGCGCAAAATCGTCTTCGTTCAGCACAGCGCCGAAGAATTGCGCGGACGGCAAAAGCTTTTTGATGAGATCTTTCGGCCCAAATGATCAGGCAGCGGCCTTCAGGCCGAAGGCCTGCGCGATCAGCTCAAAAGAGCGCTTGCGCGCGGTCAGATCGAATGTGTGGGTTGTGAGCGCGATCTGGCCAAGATCGTAGCGGCGCGCATAATCTTCAAGCTTGGCGCGCACCTCATCACCCGTGCCGATGATGGCATCTTGCGCCATTTTTTCATAACGCGCGGTAAGGCCGCGCGCGGCAATCTCATCCAAAGCAGCTTTCGGCTCGACCATGGGTTTGCGTATGCCCTGATCGCGATTGAACCGCGAGAGAGCCCGCGTTGCAAATTGCAGATGCGCCTCTTGTGTTGTGTCTGCTGCGATGACGAAGAGACAAACAGAAGGCTGCGGAGCGGGATGACGCTCGCTGGGCTGATAATAACGGCGATAGATTTCGAGCGGCTGATCAGGCGGCTGATCAGCAAAGAAAGCTGCATAGGAATAAGGAATGCCAAGATAAGCGCCGACCTGCGCGCCATAGGTTGACGACCCCAGCACGAAGACTTCCGGCGCGCTCGGCGTCTGCGGCGTCACCACAATACGCGCAAGGCCATGACCCTCCACCAAGGGTTTACCGCTCGTCCAGGCGATGATGTCGCGCATATGAGCAGGAAAATGCTGCACCGCCTCGTCTGATTGCGGATTGAGTGCATAGGCTGTGAAACCATCACCACCGGGCGCGCGACCAAGGCCAAGATCAATGCGCCCCGGTGCCAATGCTTCCAGCACGCGAAACTGCTCAGCAACTTTCAACGGTGCATAATGAGGCAACATGATGCCAGCTGACCCCACACGAATGCGTGTGGTCTGCACAGCAATGGCAGCAACCAGAATCTCAGGCGCGGAGCCAACGATCGACTCCGAGCCATGATGCTCACTCACCCAATAGCGCTCATAGCCCAAAGCCTCGCAATGACGCGCCATCTCCACCGACTGACGGATCGCCACATCTTGCGGCGAGCCTTCAACGGCGGGCGATTGGTCGAGAACATAGAGGCTGAGGGTCATGCCTATTTGATCGGCGGGCGTGGCAGACGAGACTCGCCTTTTTCAAGCTTGAAGTCGTAGTTGAGCGAGTGCCACACGCCGCTCACATCGGCCGCAGGCGCCTTGCCTTCATGACGCTCGGCGTGAGCCAGCAGAGCGCGCGTCACACCAAATTGCGCGTCGGTTTCAATACGCGGGTCATCATCGAAATAGACCTGCGAAATAAGGGTTTTGAAGCCATCCTTCACCGCCATGAAATGCAAATGCGCAGGGCGGAAGGGATGACGCTCTTGCAATTTCAGCAAGCGGCCCACTGGGCCCTCAGTCGGGATCGGATAGCCGGAGGGCTTGATGCTGCGGAACCAGATTTCGCCATTCGCATCGCTCGTGAATTTACCACGCAGATTGAAAGGCGCCTGTTCGGGATCCTGATTTTCGTAGAAGCCTTCGCTATTCGACTGCCAAATATCGACCTCTGCGCCTTGGATGGGCGTACCATCCACTGTGGTGAAGCGTGAGCGCACAAAGAGCGGTTCGCCCACCGTATCCGAGCGCAAAATGGAATCGCCATTGTTGGACCGTGGATGATTGAGCCGCCAGAAAGGACCGAGGAGATTTTGATTGGTTTCAGTCGCGCCCTGATCGCCATTGTTTAACAGGCAGACGAGCGATGAAACACCGAGCGAGCCCGCCATCAGCACGACTTCATTATGCGTATCGGTGGTGAGATGACCCATCTCGGCGATGATGGCGCAAGCGTCCTGAAACTCTCGCTCGGTCAGGCGCACATCGCGCACGAAACCGTGCAGATGTTTGACGAGAGAGGTCATGATTTCGCGCATCCGTGCATCTGGCGTACGCTGCATGACAGAGAGCGCAAATTCCGTCAGCTGCTTTTCATTCTCGACGATCATTCTCTTCCCCCAAATAGCCGCACCGGCCACATGGACCGGTGCGATTTTCTTTTAGCCGACATGTTTGGCAAAAAATTCGTAGGTGCGCTCGCGAGCAAGATCGGCACTGTCTTTGTGATAAGCGCCGCGCTCATCGCAATTGAAGCCATGGCCTGCGCCATAGACAAAGACCTGCACATCAGACCGCGCAGCCTTGATCTTCTCGACATCTGCGAGCGGGATCGAATGATCGGTTTCACCAAAATGCAAAATCGTCGGCGCCTTGGGCGCGTGATCGCACATGGCGGCAATGCCTGCGCCATAATAGCCGGAGGCTGCTGCCACGCCGGGAATATTCACCGCTGCTGAAAAGGCGAGCGTGCCACCCCAGCAATAGCCAACAACGCCGACCTTGCCAGCCTTGGAGGCTTCAACCACCGCTGCTTTCACATCGAGCAGAACCTTGGCGGGATCTGTCTTGGCGCGTGTGGCCACACCGGCCTGCATATCGGGCTGCTCATAGCCGCTTTCATAGCCGGGCTGAACGCGATCATAGAGCGCGGGGGCAACGGCAAGATAGCCTTCGGCTGCATAACGGTCGGCCACTGCGCGGATATGGTGGTTCACACCGAAGATTTCTTGCAGCACGACAATGCCGCCGCGTGGCGCGCCTGCGGGCTTGGCGACATAGGCGGAGATTTTGACGCCATCTTCGGCGGTCAGGTGAATGGTCTCTCCCATCAGGGTGTGTCTCCTTGTTTGGATGATGCTGTGAGGAAATTTAGAGGCATTGGCTGCGCCGGGCCAGCGCTTTTCGTCAGCAGCGGTGGCGTGGCCTGACGTTTTGCAAAATGACAAAAGCCGGCCCCAAGGGACCGGCTTTGTGCCTGACTTGGCTCAAGCGCGCCTTAGTCGACGAGCATGCGCTTCAAGAGCTCGATTTCCTCGGACAAAGTACCATCCTTGCCCGCCAGACCCTCGATCTTGCGCACGGCATGCAAAACCGTCGTGTGATCGCGGCCACCAAAGCGGCGGCCAATCTCGGGCAGCGAGCGCAGGGTCAGCACCTTGGCCAGATACATGGCGATCTGGCGGGGGCGCACCACTGTGGCGGTACGGCGCGAGGAGAGAATATCAGCGCGGCTGACATTGTAATGGGTGGCAACGAGCTTCTGAATATCTTCGATCTTGACGCGCTTGGGCTCACGGGTGCGCACGAGGTCGCGGATGGCGTCTTCAGCCATCTCCACCGTCAGGACGGCGCCTGTGAGGGTTGCGCGGGCCAGCAAACGGCTCACGGCCCCATCAAGGTCGCGGCCATTGGTCTCGATGGCGCGGGCCACATAGGCCGCCACGGGGGCCGGGACGTCGAAGCCGGGCTGAGCCACTTTGGCGGCCGCAATCCGGGACTCGAGGATCTTGAGGCGCAGGGGCTCGTCCAAAGCGCCCATTTCCACGCACAGACCGCCAGCCAGACGCGAGCGCACGCGCTCCTCGAGGCTTTCCAGCTCGGAGGGGGGACGATCAGCCGCGATGATGACCTGACGGCCAGCATCGATCAGAGCGTTCAGCGTGTGGCAGAACTCATTCTGGATCGACTTGCCCTGCAAGAATTGCACATCGTCGATCACCAGAACGTCGATGCCGCGCATCTTCTCTTTGAAGGCGAGCGAGGTCTGGGCCTTGAGGGCGCAGACGAAGCGATACATGAACTTTTCCGCTGTGAGATAAATCACGCGGCGGCCGGCCTCGCCTGCAGCATGGGCAATGGCCTGCAGCAAATGGGTCTTACCCAAACCCACAGCCGAGTGGATATAGAGCGGATTATAAATGAGCGGCTCACCGGCAGGCGCTGTCGCAACGCGCTGGCCAGCGGCATGAGCGAGCTGGTTGGAGCTGCCAACAAGGAAGCTTGCAAAGGTCATGCGTCGATCGAGCGGCGAGCTCGACAAGCCATCCGCATCATTTTGCGGGGCGGGGCGCAGTGGGCGCGCGACTTCAGCGACAGGACGGCTGACATCTTCTGCATAAGAAGAGGCGCGTTCAATCGTCACCGAGGCGGAAGCATCCTGCACAACTGTGCGCGCAGCATTGGGGCGCATGGAGGAGCGCACATCCACAGTGATCGCGCGGATGGAGTCAGCCTCAGCACTCAAAGTCGCCAGAATCTTGTCGGTATAATGCGACTGAATCCAGCTTTTCAGAAAGCGCGTGGGCACAGACAGATGCGCAACGCCCTCGCGCACACCGTCGAGCTCAAGACGGCCAAACCACGAATTGTAGATGTCTTCACCCAGCTCCGCCCGCAGACGGCGGCAAGTGCGCGTCCAGGCTTCAGCAAAGTCAGCACGATCAGGCGACGCTTCAGCAAGACGCGACGCGGAGGTGCGGGAATTGAGCATGTCAGTCTTCTTTTCTGTAGACGAGAGTTGCGTCCCTCTCGGGGGCGCAGCGAACGCGGCGGACAAACGCAAAAAGCAGTTTTGGTCCGTCCTTAAAGGGGACGTGTGCGCTTACTCGTCAAAGAACGCTTCAAAGAAATATGTAAGACCAGCAGCTTCTGGCTGCTCGAAATGCTTGCCATTTCCGACATCACATCCCAGCAAGACATAGTTCCCCCTTTTGCGGGAATGACCCCGCAATCCAACCACACCAGCCATACAAGAAGTGCCCGAAGGCAGCAGCGTAGCGAACGAAACCAAGCTCCAGACCAGCAACCCTTCGCATGCATATTTGCCGTTCAACCATGCCGATAGCGAGAACAAGCAAATGACTCAGCACACTCACGAAGGGGCTGCGGAGTTGATCTCCATTGCAACCACGCGCTGATGATTAACACAGCCTTTCACACGCGCAACCGTCACGACATCGGACATCAAAATGCAGCGCCTGCGAAAGCGAAAAAAGTTTTTTGTAACGCCCTATTGACGTGACCAAAGCCCGAAATTCTGGATGTTTGAAGGGGCTTCATGCGACAGATGCATGACATTTGTTGCATGTTCAAACGGGCATGCCGATCAGCACAAAATCGAGTCAAGGGCGGGACTGCGTTAAGCCTTTTCAGCTTTGCCAATAAGGCTATGAAAAAACACGTTAATTTTTGCGCGCGTGCAGCGGCCTAAAAACTCTTTTTTCGATGTTGCCGTTACGCAACATCTGCCCGTGTAACGCAACTTTCGTCGGAGACGATGATAAAAATCAGGACAATAAAAAACCCGGCCGAAGCCGGGTTGTAACGTTACAGCTCCGCAGAACTGTCTAGAAGATTGAAAGGGCTCTTACTTCGCAAGAGCCTTCACGCGCACGGTGAGGCGCGAGATCTTCCGGGACGCGGTGTTCTTATGCAGGATGCCCTTCTGGGCAGCGCGCATCACCAAAGGCTCAGCAGCATTGAGGGCTGCGGCAGCGGCCGACGCGTCGCCCGAAGCCAAAGCCTCTTCGACCTTGCGGACATAGGTGCGCATCTGGGTGCGGCGCGAGCGATTGACGGCAGTGCGGCGCTCGATCTTGCGGACGGCCTTTTTGGCCGAAGTGGTATTAGCCATTGTGTCCTCGACGGGGGAGGCTGCCTGCAAGGGAGCCTAAAAACATCGTTGTCCGGCCTGATAGGACCGGACGAGTGGCGAGCTTATAGACGGCTTTGCCTCTTCCCGTCAACGCTCGCCGGTGGTCCACACATCAAAAAGTGCCCGATTTATCGAGTCTCGTGACTTTTCAATGACGCAGCTTGTTGATGGCTGCACCCAGCGCGCTGGCATCGGCCTCGCTCCAGGGCGTCAGGGGCGGCATGGGGGCTGCCAGAGCCCCATCGCCATGGATTTGGGCGAGCCCGGCCTTCACCCCCGCCACCAGTGGCTTGCCGTCGAAGAGCTTGCGGATGGAGACCGCTGTCTCAAGGGCCCCCGCATCGCCCTGCTGCCAGGCCTTGGCGCAGAGATCAGCATTGAGATTGCACGTCGCCGAGATACAGCCTGCGAAAATGCCGCTGCGCCCCTCCAAAAGGGTCGCCTCATTGGCCGGGAAGACGCTGAAGCCGGGGTGACGCTCGGCGAGCAGGCGCTCATAGGCAAGATCCCCCGAAGAATCCTTCAGGCCCACAACGCGGCCGGGGAAGGCGGCAATCAAGCGGCCAACCAGTTCGGGCGTATAGGGCACGCCCGACAGAGCGGGGTAATGATAGAGATAGAGTGGGACTTTGGTAGCAGCCGTGGCGGCCACGATGTCGCTCACGTAAGCAAAGACGCCATCCTCGCTGACCCCTTTGTAATAGAAGGGCGGAAGGACGAGCGCGCCGGCAAAGCCAAGCTCGCCCGCGTGGCGGGTCAGGCGAATGGCATCCCCCAGCGCTGCAGCGCCTGTGCCCACCATCATGCGCGAACGCTCAAGGCTGGCCGCCGCCTTGCCCATGAGCTCCAGACGGTCCTCCAGCGCGAAAGAAGTGGCCTCGCCTGTGGTGCCCAGCACATTGAGGGCATCACAGCCATGGTCAAGCAAGAAGCGCCCCAGCGTCAAGAAACGCTCCGCATCAGGCTTGCGCTCAGGGGTGATGGGGGTCGCGATGGCGGCGATGACGCCGCGCAGAGTGCCGGACATGGGGGAAGCCTTTAGCGGTTGGTGAATTTGGCGGGGCGCTTTTCCAGAAAGGCCGACATGCCCTCCTTCTGGTCCTGCGTGGCGAAAAGAGAATGGAAGACGCGGCGCTCGAAGCGAATGCCTTCGGTGAGCGTGGTCTCGAACGAACGATTGACCGCCTCTTTCAGCATCATGGCGCTCGGCAGCGACATATCAGCAATGGTCTTGGCCGCTTTGAGGGCTTCGGGCAAAAGATCGGCCACTGGCACAACGCGCGAGACGAGGCCACAGCGCTCGGCCTCAGCTGCATCCATCATGCGGCCGGTCAGGCACAGATCCATAGCTTTTGCCTTGCCGATAAAGCGCGCAAGGCGCTGCGTACCGCCACCGCCGGGAATAACGCCCAAGCGAATTTCAGGCTGACCGAATTTGGCAGTGTCGGCGGCGATGATGAAGTCGCACATCATCGCAAACTCACATCCCCCACCCAGCGCAAAGCCAGATACAGCAGCGATGATGGGCTTGCGCGTACGCGCCAGCGGATCCCATTTGCAGATGAAGTCTTCGAGATAGACCTCAGCATAGGTCTTGGCCTGCATCTCTTTGATGTCAGCGCCAGCAGCAAAGGCCTTCTCTGATCCGGTGAGGACCATGCAACCCAAAGTCTCGTCGGCCGCATAGGCCTCCAGCGCGAGATTGAGATCATCGGCCAGTTGCTCATTGATGGCATTGAGGGCTTCGGGCCGGTTCAGGCGGACCAAAACAACCTTCTCGTGGCGTTCGACGATGACTGTGCTCATGTTGCGGCCTCCGCTGTCCCTTCTCGCCTAGCGAATGCGCGCGCAAATGAAAAGCCCCGGCTCAAGGCCGGGGCAAGTCACGGGAGGATGAGAGCAGAAAAGCTTACAGACCGTCGAAGAGCGCCGTCGACAAATAGCGCTCGGCGAATGACGGGATGATGATGACGATATTCTTGCCCGCCATTTCAGGACGAGCGCCAAGCTCCAGAGCTGCAGCGACGGCTGCACCTGAGGAGATGCCGACCGGAATGCCCTCGCTGCGGGCGAGAAGCCGCGCTGTGTCAAAAGCCGTCTGATTGCCAACGCTGACGATCTCATCAATCACCGCGCGGTCGAGTACAGCGGGGACAAAGCCCGCACCGATGCCTTGAATCTTGTGCGGACCGGGCTGGCCACCGGCCAGAACGGGGGAATCTTCAGGCTCAACCGCCACGACTTTGAGCGAAGGCTTCAAGGCCTTCAAAGCCTGACCCACACCGGTGATCGTGCCGCCTGTGCCAACACCAGAGACGAGGACATCAACGCTGCCCTGCGTGTCGTTCCAGATCTCCTGCGCCGTGGTGCGGCGATGAATCTCAGGATTGGCGGGATTTTCGAACTGCTGGGGAATGATCGCGCCGGGGGTCTCAGCGACGATCTCATTGGCCTTGGCAATCGCGCCCTTCATGCCTTGGGCAGCGGGGGTCAAAACCAGCTCAGCGCCAAGCAGCGCCAGCATCTTGCGGCGCTCAATCGACATGGACTCGGGCATGACGAGCTTGAGCTTGTAGCCACGCGCAGCCGCCACAAAGGCAAGCGCAATACCGGTATTGCCGGATGTCGGCTCAACAAGAACGGTCTTGCCGGGCGAGATCTTGCCCGCCGCTTCCAGCGCATCGACCATGGCAACGCCGATACGGTCTTTCACGCTGCTGATCGGATTGAAGAATTCGAGCTTGGCCAGAAGATGGGCCTTGATGCCCCTGTCTTTGGCCAGACGGTCAAGGCGCACGAGCGGCGTGTCGCCAATCGTCTCGGTGATCGACCCATAAATGCGGCCACGGCCGGGTTTACGCGCTTCAGTCATGCTGGCCCTCCACTGTCTGATCGCCAAGCTAGCCTATTTACGCTCACCTGTCGATAATTGTTTTTAATTACAAATTTAAATAGTGAAATCAGCAGCGGAGGTCATCTGGCCGAAGACTTCCCCAGCTTCTGCCTTGCGGCACAGATCATCCACGCTCACCGCCTCGAGCGAAGCGAGGAATTGCTGGCCAGCATCGCGCGCCAGAGGGGCGACGATCTCATTGAGCAAACGCGAGGGCGCGCCAAAACTATCCTCATCGCCCTCATTGAGGGCTGCGCGCACGATCTCGGCCATGGTGATGCGGCGACGCTCGCGCGCGAGTTCGTAGCCACCGCGCGGACCGCGTACGCCTTTCAAAATATTGGCGTGGACCAGTGCCTGCAGCAAAGTCTCAAGATGGCGCGGCGGCAGGCTGTGACGTGTGGCCAAAGCTTTCGCAGCCACGGGCGCAATGCGCGCATGAATCGCGACATCCACCACCGCACAAACTGCAAGCAAAGCGCGACGCGGCAGCAGGATCATTGTGCGCTCCCAACAATACCGGTGGAGCCAAAGCCGCCCGCACCGCGCGCGGTCTCGCTCATCTCACTCACTTCGACGAAGGGCATTTGCACCACAGGCGCGATCACCATTTGCGCGATGCGCGCACCGCGCGTCACTTCAAAAGGAACAGAGCCAAGATTGATGAGAATGATGCAGACTTCGCCGCGATAATCGCTATCGATTGTCCCGGGCGAGTTCAAAACGGTGATGCCGGACTTCAATGCAAGACCAGAGCGCGGACGCACCTGCGCTTCATAGCCCTGCGGCAATTCAAGACACAGGCCAGTGGGAATCAACTCACGCGCACCTGGCTCGATGACGAGTGTGACATGGGCAGGGATCGCGGCCATCAGATCAACGCCCGCAGCGCCCGCGCTTTGATAGGCCGGCAATGCGAGCCCCTCACTATGGGGCAAACGCCTCACCAAAACTTGCGCCGTGCTCATGCGCCCTCCTTCAAGAGCTTGGCCAGATGTTCCACCAAGCGCTGCGCAACAGCAGTTTTGGCCATGCGCGGCCAATGATCGACGCCAGATTTGGAGACGAGATGAACTGTGTTCTCATCCCCACCCATCACGCCGCTCTGTGCACTCACATCATTGGCGATGATGAGATCGCATTTCTTCTTCTTGAGTTTGGCTTGCGCATGTTCAACGACTGTTTGCGTCTCGGCCGCAAAGCCAACAACAAGCACCGGGCGCTTTTGATGCGTTGAAATAGTCGCCAGAATATCGGGATTTTCGACAAGGCCGAGTGAAGGGGGGCCAGAAGCACCCTTCTTCAATTTCTCAACCACCGCGGTGCCAACACGCCAATCAGCCACCGCTGCCGCGCCAATATAAATATCGGCAGGCAGACCTGCCTCGACAGCGCCAAGCATTTCGCGCGCGCTCTCGACATGGACGCAAGTGACGCCCACAGGATCGGGGATCGCAACCGGGCCGCAGACCAGCAAAACATCCGCGCCCGCACGCGCAGCAGCTTCAGCAATCGCATGGCCCTGTTTGCCAGAGGAGCGATTGGCGATGTAGCGCACAGGATCAATCGGCTCATAGGTCGGGCCAGATGTGATGATGACGCGCTTGCCTGCCAGAATGCCGGGCGCTTGTTGCTGTTGTGCGCGCGCCTGCATCCGAAAGGCTGCATCAATCGCCACCACAATATCGAGCACTTCACTCATACGGCCCGGACCAAATTCGCCGCAGGCCATGGCCCCATCATCAGGACCAACGAAGAGAATGCCGTCACGCTGCAATTGCGCGACATTGCGCTGCGTGGCGGGATGCTGCCACATGCGCACATTCATCGCAGGCACCATGAGCACGCGCTTGTCAGTCGCCAGCAACAGGGTCGAGGCCAAATCATTGGCCAGACCATTGGCCGCTTTGGCCAGAAGATCGGCGGTGGCAGGTGCCACCACGACCAGATCAGCCGAGCGCGACAATTCGATGTGACCCATCTGCGCTTCGTCGGTGAGCGAGAAGAGGTCGGTGTGAACGGGATTGCCGCTCAGACTGGCGAGTGACAGAGGCGTGACAAATTGCGCGCCAGCTTGCGTCAAAACAGTGCGCACACTCACACCGCGCTCACGCAAGCGACGCACGAGGTCGAGCACTTTATAGGCAGCGATACCGCCGCCCACGATCAAAAGGACGCGCTTGCCATCCATCAGGTCGATCCCATCAGAACGTGATGTCGAAGACGAGCCATGCTAGCAAGCCTGCGATCACCCATAAAGCTGCATTACCCCAGCGCGCGCGGCGTGCTTCAGCCCGGCCAATGGCCTCGACCGAGGCTGGCGACAGCGCAAAGCCTTGCTGCGTTGCTTCTTCGAGCCGCTCGGTGAGACGCTCGGCACGTTGCAGCATTTCCGGCAGAGCCAGAGCTGCACGTCCAAAGCTGGAAACAACACGCCCTGCATCAGAGAGCTTGCCGACGGGGCCGAGATTTTTCTCGATCCAGCCACGCACCACCGGATCAGCGGTAGACCACATATCAAGATGAGGATCGAGCTTGCGGGCGACGCCCTCCACCACGACCATGGTCTTTTGCAGCATCACCAATTCAGTGCGTGTGCGCATGTCAAACAAAGCGGTGATCTCAAACAGCAAGGTCAACAGCTTTGCCATAGAGATCTGATCAGCGGGGCGCGAATGGATTGGCTCGCCAATCGCGCGCACAGCCTGCGCAAAATCTTCCACACGGTGATGGGAAGGCACATAGCCAGCTTCAAAATGCACTTCGGCCACACGGCGATAATCGCGCGTGATGAAGCCATAGAGAATTTCCGCCAAGAAACGACGCTCTTTGAGGCCGAGCCGTCCCATAATGCCGAAATCAACGGCGCAAAGACGGCCCTGATGATCAACAAAGAGATTGCCGGGATGCATATCGGCATGGAACAGGCCATCGCGCACCGCATGGCGCAAGAAGGACTGAATGACGGTGCGACCCAAGGCGGGCAGATCAAGGCCAGACTTTTCGAGCGCAGGCAGATCAGACAGCGCGATGCCATCCATCCATTGCAGGGTGAGCACATCGCGCGAGGTGCGATCCCAATCAATCACAGGAACGCAGAAATCAGCGTCGTCATTGCAGTTCTCGCCAAATTCAGAGGCCGCAGCGGCCTCAAGGCGAAAGTCCATTTCCATACGCACAGAACGCGCGAGCGTCTCCACCACTTCCACCATGCGCAAGCGGCGCGCTTCGGCGAAATGGCGCTCAGCGAAAGCTGCGGCGAAGAACATATCGGAGAGATCGCGCGTGAAGCGGCGCTCAACACCGGGGCGCAGGATCTTCACCGCCACATCGCGCTCGCCATTGCGGTCGCGCACACGGGCTTTGTGAACCTGCGCAATGGAGGCGGCAGCGACCGGCTCGCCCAGCTCAATGAAAATCTCATCAAGCTTGCGATCAAAGCTGGCTTCAATCGTCTTGACCGCCACTTCGCGACCAAAGGGCGCCATGCGATCTTGCAACATCTCAAGATCGCGCACGACCTGCGGGCCCACAACGTCGGGGCGTGTTGCCAAAAACTGGCCGAGCTTCACATATGAAGGGCCCAGCCGCTCCATCGCAATAGCCAGACGATTGCCGCTTTTTGCTTCACGACGCGCCAGAAGGCGCGACAGCATGAGCGGCACACGCATGGACGCCGGCACCATGCTGGGGTCGACTTTGGCAAAGACACCTTCACGGGCCAGCACGAAACCAGCGCGCGCGAGACGCAGGATATGGATGAGCGAGGAGATCACGAGAGGCCTTACAACTTCCATCCAGAATGGATGGCGACGACACCGCCCGTCAGACGCGTGAAGGAGGCGCGGTCAAAACCCGCATCCTCAATCATATCGCGGAAGGTCGGCGCATCGGGGAATTTGCGGATGGATTCGACGAGATAGCGATAGGGATGACCATCACCCGTCACCACTTTGCCAATCGCAGGAATAGCGGTGAAGGAATAAGCATCATAGATGCGGTCGAGCAGCGGAATATCCACCGCCGAGAATTCGAGGCACAAAAAACGCCCGCCGCGTTTGAGCACACGATGCGCCTCGCGCAGAGCCTTGTCGATGCGCGGCACATTGCGAATGCCAAAGGCAATCGTATAGGCGTCAAAACTATTGTCAGGCAAAGGCAGCTCTTCGGCATTGCCTTCCACAAAGGTGCAGCCGGGCACGCTCATCTTTTCTGCGCGCTCACGGCCAACGCCGAGCATATTGGGATTGATGTCGAGCACGGTGACATCGGTTAGCGGCCCCCCCGCCTCAATGACCTTGAACGCCACATCGCCCGTACCGCCTGCGACATCCAAATGATGATGGGGGCGCGTCTTGGACGGGCGCACCATACCAACCAGAATATCCTTCCAGACCCGGTGCAGGCCCGCAGACATCAGGTCGTTCATGAGGTCGTAGCGGTCAGCCACCTTCAAAAAGACGTCGTCCACCAGCCCCTGCTTCTCGTCGAGCGAGACATTGCGGAAGCCGAAATGGGTCTCTTGGCTGTTGGCAGAATTAGACATGTCAGTCTCCAGAGGCGCCGGACCATAGCGCGGGCGAGCGCCTGTGGCTATGTAGGCCAGATCAGGCCCTTGAGCGACATCGGGCCTGCCAACGAGGTAAACGCGGCCATGCCGGAACTGCCCGAAGTTGAGACTGTACGCCGGGGGCTTGAGCCCGCCATGGCGGGGGCGCGCTTTACAGGGGTGGAGCTGCGCCGCCGCGATCTGCGCTTTCCCTTCCCAGAGGGCTTTGCGGCCCGCCTGATAGGCCAGCAGGTTCTCAGTGTTGGCCGGCGGGCCAAATATCTCATGCTCGATACCGATGGCGGGGATGTTTTGGTCATGCATCTGGGCATGAGCGGCTCCTTCCGTATCGGCGGGGACCGGCCGGGCCTGTTCCACCACGACCGGTCCAAAGACCCTGCCCATGACCATGTGGTCTTCACCCTCTCCAATGGGGCGACCGTCACCTATAACGACCCCCGCCGCTTCGGCTTCATGCTGCTGGAGCCTCGCGCCGCGCTCGCAGGCCATAAATTCTTCAAGGATATCGGGGTCGAGCCGCTCGGCAATGAGCTTGATGGCGGGCTGATTGCCCGGCTCTTTGCGGGCAAGGCCGCGCCCCTCAAGGCTGCCCTGCTCGATCAGAGCCTCATCGCGGGTCTGGGCAATATCTATGTCTGCGAGGCCCTGCACCGGGCCGGGCTCTCGCCCCGGCGGGCAGCCGGCACCCTGGCCCGCAAAGATGGCAGCCCGACGCCGCGCGCCCATCTCCTCGCGCAGGTGATCCGTGATGTGCTGGAAGAGGCGGTAAAGGCGGGCGGATCGAGCCTGCGCGACCACCGGCAGGCAGATGGGTCGCTGGGCTATTTCCAGCACACATTCGCCGTCTATGACCGCGAGGGCGAGCCCTGCTCGCGCGAGGGATGCGCGGGCAAGGTCTCACGTGTCGTTCAGTCTGGCCGCTCCACTTTCTTTTGTGGCAGCTGCCAGCGCTGATTACATCGTCACGACAATATGGCCCGTGCCGCTGGTCGTCTCGGCATGGTGATGCGCATCAGCCAGCTTCTCAAGCGGGAAGACGCCACCAATGCGATGCTTCAAAGCGCCCTCTTGTGCCGCCGCAATGACGCCATTGCAGGTCGCATCGAAAGTCAGCTCATCGAGCATATAAACGAAGATGAAATGCAGGCTCATATTGCGTGCGCGGCGACCCGTCTGACTGACAGCCACTGTGGGCGCACTGGCAGCACCAAAAGACACAATCGCGCCGCGCTCAGCCAGAATGCTTTCATCAAAGCCCATGGAGCCCGGCAGATCGACCTCAACAATATGGTCAACACCGCGCTGATCGGTCGCCTGCAGAATCTGCTGCGCGAGATCAGCGCTTTTGCGATCAAGAACCAGATCAGCACCCAAATCCCGAATGATCTTGGCGCTCGCCTCGCCGCCGCCCGTTGAGGCAATGACACGCGCCCCGCGCCATTTGGCAAATTGCACCGCATAAGCGCCCACACGGCCTGTCGCGCCGGGGACATAGACGGTCTTGCCCTTCAAAGAGCCCGCAATATGCACGGCATGATAGGCGGTCATGGCGGGGATGCCCAAACAGGCCCCCTCTTCAAAACTCACATTGTCAGGCAGGCGGCGCACTTGCGCCTGCGGCAGGCTGACATATTCAGCCGCTGTCCCCATTGGGCGCGCCCATTGCGCGCTATGCACCCAAACGCGGTCGCCCACTTTGTAAGCCGTGACGCCTGCGCCCAGGGCCGCGACCACGCCCGCACCATCTGAATGAGGCACCACACGCGGAAATTCGGGCTTCATCTTGATATTGGCGCGGCGCTTGTAATCAGAGGGGTTGATGCCCGATGCATGGAGCCGCACCAGCACTTCGCCAGCTGCGGGCTCGGGGCGATTCATCTCGCCCACCACAATCACGTCCTGTGCCGGGCCTGTCTTCTCAAACCATCCTGCGCGCATCATCATTCCTCCCACGTTGCGCAGAGACTTAGCGGCAGCGCCAAGAATGGCAAGGGTCTCGTCATCACCAAGATGTCAGTGCCAAGGCAGGGGCAGGCCCAGCCAGGGTGTTGCGTTCCCCACCCAGCCGCGTAGGCTGCCTGCAAGCGCAAAGAGCGCAACAAAAGCCGGGGGGAAAGACATGAGGTTTGACCGACGCACGGTTCTGGCCATGGGGCTTGCTGCCGCCGCCTCCCCCGCAGTTGCTGACCCGGTGGCAGATTTCTTCCGTGGGCGCACAGTCACCGTCTTGATCGGCGTCAGTGCGGGGGGTGAATATGACCTGCAAGCGCGCCTCATCACCCGTCATATCGGCAAACATATTCCCGGCAATCCCACTGTCGTCGCGCAAAATATGGTGGGCGCAGGCGGGCTGACGGAGGCCAACTGGCTCTACAATATCGGACCCAAAGACGGCACCTATATTGGCATGATCCAAAACGGGCTTCCGATCATTCAAGCTGTGGGCCTGCAGGGGCCGCAATTCGACATCACCAAATTCCAATGGCTGGGATGTATCGCGCAGACTGTCGAAACACTCGCCTTGTGGCATACATCCGGCGTCAAAACCGTGCAGGAAGCGCGCGAGAAAGAAGTCATCATCGGCGCTGTGGGGCGTGGCGGCATCACCGACACATTCCCGCGCATGATCAATGAATTTGTCGGCACGAAATTCAAGATGGTGGTGGGCTATCCCGGCGGCAATGATGTCAATCTGGCCATGGAACGCGGCGAAGTCGCAGGGCGTAACAACACTTGGTCGAGCTGGAAGGTGACGAAAAAGCCATGGCTCGATGAGAAAAAAATTTCGATCCTCGCTTATGAAGGGCCACGGCCGCCAGAATTCACAAATATTCCCTCCGTGCAAGAATTGGTGACGAGCGAAGAGGACAAAGCCACCATCCGCCTCATCACTGCAGGCACTTTGTTCGGCCGGCCGCTCACTGCGCCTCCCGGCATTCCCGCTGATCGTCTGGCCGCATTGCGCGCGGCTTTTATGGCGACGATGAAAGATCCAGACTTTTTGAAAGAAGCCGCTGCAGGCAATTTCGAAGTAGACCCGATCAATGGCGAGCAGATGCAAAAAATCGCAGCTGATTTGATGGCCATGCCTGAAGCCGTGAAAAAACGCGCCCGCCCCTTTGTGGAGTGAGCGCGCTTTGGCTCAATCAATGCGGTTGCGCAGCTCCGTCACACGATCCACCACCGCTTTGGGCGTTGCATAAAGACTGCGAATAAGCCTCTCAACGGCGGCCCCATCGCTGGGCCCGTCCATATCAATGCGCGAACGTTTGATATCATCGAGGAACTCTGGATCTTTAAGCGTGGCATCAAAAGCGCGACGCAAGGCTTCTACGCGATCAGCTGGCACACCGGGTGGTGTTGCAACAGGGCGTCCCATTTTGCCCGCACCAAAGACGAGCAAATAGGCCTGCCGCGCGGCGTCATCTTTCAGCATATCGAGTGGATTGGGGACATCTTTCAGATCAGGATGATTTTCTGGACCCAATTGCGCGATGATTGCGATCTGATTTTTCTCAAGCCAGACCGGGCGCGAAGAGCGAATGGAGCCAAGCGTAAAGCTACAATAGCCATCAAGCTCACCCTGCTCCATTGCAACGCCCACAGCCCCGCTATCGGTATAGCCATTGAAGGTTTTGAACTTGGTGCCGATGAGAGCATTCAAGACACGCGGCATGACAGCAGAATCTGCCTGCGGACCATGGCCACCAATCTTCACCTCTTGCGTCATTGCATCTTTCAACGTCGTCTTTCCTGAGGCGCGCCAGGTAAAACAGGTTGAAACATCACTCGAGATCGAGCCGAGCCAATTGAATTTCAGCGCATCGAATTTGGCGGCTTCATTGCCATGCAAAGGATCGGTCAGAAGATTGCGCGAGGGCAGACCAATCGCCGTGCCATCGCGCGGGGCGACATTGTAGAGATAATTGGCCATCACAAGGCCGCCGGCACCGGGCATATTCTCCGGCACCACTGTGGGGCGGCCGGGAATATGTTTGCCAATATGGCGCTGCAGAACGCGCATATAGACATCATAGCCCGTGCCTGGCCCATAGCCGACAAGAAAGCGGATGGATTTTCCCTTGTAGAAGTCTTCAACGCTTTGCGCCGACACGGGCGAAGCGAAACAGGTAGCCGCCAAAGCGGCCGCAATGATGCGAGCCCTCATGGAACCCTCCCTTATGGCTGGTCTATTGCCAGCTCATCAGGGAGCATAACAGTGTGGGGAGGCTTGAAAAGGCTTAAAGCGCGGGCGTGTCGTGATGATGATGATGGCCATCATCGCCATGGCTGTGGTGATGTCCGTCGCTCTTGATTGGCACCATATTCATCTGGCCAAAGCGCACACCTTTTTCAGCCATGATCTTTTCACCCAATTGCTGAACGCGCGCTGTATTGCCGCGCAGCAAAGTCACCTCCATACAATGGTGATGATCGAGCCTTGTGCGCATCGAGCTGATGGTGATGTCATGCTGTTCATGCTGAGCATGTTCGAGCCGCAATGCCAGATCGCGCCCATCATAGTCGAAGACATAAGACACAGCGGCCACGCAGTTCTGCGTTGTGACGCCCGAAGAGGACGAGCGCACCAGCGCATCGCGCACCAGATCACGCATGGCCTCTGAGCGATTGGAATAGCCATTCTTCGCCATGAAGGCGTCGATCTCGTCGGCCATGGCGTCATCGAGGCTGATGGTCAAGCGTTGCACGGGCGACCCCTTGGTTGATGCCCCAGTCTAACAGCCTGCAAGGCCAGCGAGAACCACCACGGGCTCCCGCGCACAAAAAAGGGCGCAGCCTGAGCCGCGCCCTTGAAACGAGAGGCTTTGGCCCGATCAATCGGTCTTGCGATCCTCAATCGTGGAGCGCGCGCTACGCTCTTCGCCGGGATTCACATGGCAATCGATGACGCAAACCTTGCCGGCATTGAGCGCCTCGACGCCCTTCTTGATGGCCGTCTCCAGCTCGCTCACGCTGCGCACGGGGCCGATGCCAACGCCGCCATAGCTGTTGCACAGGCCAGCAATATCCACTTCCGGCTCCGACAGACGCTGGCCGATCCAGCGATTGCCGACCGGGCGATTGCGGCGGCGGGCCACCGTTTCCTGATGCAACTCGTCGTTGAAATAGGAGCGGTTGTTGTTGATCACGATCAGCATCGGGATCTTGGCATGGACAGCGCTCCACACGGCGCTGGCACCCATGAGGAAGTCGCCATCGCCCAGCACCGTTACGGTCTGGCGACCGCGCGTATGCATGGCCAGCGCCACACCCACCGAAATGCCGGGGCCAGAGCCGATGCCGCCACCCCCATCCTTGCCCATATAGCTGAGCGGACCGCGGAAGGGCCACAGATCGCAAGGCCAGCCGCGCGACAGGCTCGCCAAAGACACTTTGTCGGGATCAGCAAAAGCGGCGCGCAAGGTGCTCGCCACACGCTCCATCGTCACGCGCTGGGGATCAGAGGCGGGCTTGGCCTTCTTCTCCTGCTTGCCGCGCCAAGGGGCCTTCTTGCCCGCAGGCAGAGCCTCCAGCAGATCATCCACCACGGCATCAGTCGTGGCAGCCATGAAGACATCCATATGCGGCAGGGCCATGTGATTGGCATGGGCGCCATTGTGCAGCATCTGATCAAGGCTGTTGGCGATGATGCGCGCAGGCGCAGCCGACTGGCCCTTCATCGCGCAAACCGCGCCACCCAGATCCACCCAATCAAGCGACAAGATCACATCAGCCTCAGCCACAATGCCGCGCGTTGCCGGATTGAACTGGTTGAAGGGATCGACCACATGGGCCGCATGTTCGGTGGGGAAGCAAGAACGCAGCTTCAGATCGGTCATGACGATGGCGCCAAGACGCTCCACCAGCTCCACGCGCTTGTTCCAAGCCTCATCCGAATGTCCGCAACGGCCCATGAGCACCATCGGACGCTTGGCGCCCTTCAGCAGCTCAACAGCCTTGGCAATGCTCTCACGCGCGGGGCGCGGAGAGGCAGGCGGCTGGAAACGCGCGAGATCGGGGAATTCAATCGGCTCGTCGAGCGAAGCCTCCTGCAGGCCTGCATCAAGTGTGATGAAGACGGGGGCTGGCGGATCAGCGCGGGTCATCATATCCGCACGGCACATGGCCTCGATCAAAGCCTGCGGTGAGGCGGGCTGATTGTCCCATTTGACGATGTCGCGCACCATGCTGCCTTGATCGGCTGTGGTGTGAATCCAGTCGATCCACGGGCGACGCTGCGAGGAATCCATCGGTCCGGTTGCGCCGAACACGAACATCGGCACGCGGTCGCAGAAAGCATTGTAGAGCGACATCATGCCATGCATCAGGCCAACATTGGAATGGAGCACGCAAGCCATGGGCTCGCCCGTCGCCTTGGCATAGCCATGCGCAATAGCGACCGAATGGTCTTCGTGCTGGCACAGCACCATGCCGGGCTTTTCATTGCCGAGATGGTTGACGATCGAATCATGAAGGCCGCGATAGCTCGCACCCGGATTGAGGCTGATATAGGGATAGCCAAAGCGCCGCAGCATCTGCGCGGCCACATCACTGCCCCAGCCCACTGTCGGATCGGGCGTGCCTTCAGGCTTTTCGAATTCCATTCGTCGTCTCCCGCTCGGCCGCAGCGCCATCTGTGGGCGCTTTGCGGATTATTTGCTCAGGCCCGCTGTCGTCCGCGCGCCCATACCGCCGGCACTATGGCGAGGCGTTGGCGCGAAAGCAAGCCAGCCTTGCTTGACCCCTGCGCGTCCCATGCCCCATAAATTGGGCAACAAAATCGGGGAGGAGCCCATGGCGCAGACTGCAGCCATTGCGACGTCATCGCAAAATTTGCACGACACGGTCGATGCGCAAATTCGCCACGGCATGCCCACTTTTTTCAAACTTGAAGCCCAGCTCCCCTCGCAAGGGCGCACCAATATTCCCCTCGCCTCATCACAGAGCATGTGGGTGGTGCTGAAAACCTATGCATCGGGTGGCGAGAATGAGCTCCATGCCCATCCCAATGAAGATCATACTTTCGTCATTCTGCAGGGCGCGGCGAAATTTTATGGACCCAACAAGGAAGAGCGCATCGCCAAAGCTGGCGAAGGCGTCTTGCTGCCGCATGGCACTTTCTATTGGTTTCATGTGACCAGTGAAGAGCCCCTCGTCATGCTGCGCATTGGCGCGCAGGCGGGTGATGGCGACCGCTTCCGCCGCATCGATATTCAAGGCGAGGTGATGCAAGGCGATGATCCTGCCAATAAGCAAGAACCACTCATCCTCTCACCCAACTGGTTTGGTCGCTGACGCCAAGGAGCGAATATGTCCGCAGATGTGATCTCATTGGAGACGGTGAAAATCGAGCGCGATGAAGGCACGACCTTCATCATTCTCAACCGTCCCGACAAGCGCAATGCCATGAGCCCGCAGCTACACATGGATATGTGCGAGGCGCTGGACTGGGCCGAGGAGGATGAACAGACCAGAGTGGTTGTCATCACCGGTGCAGGCGGCAATTTCTGCGCGGGGCAAGATCTGAAACTCTATTTCCGCGGCAATGAAGATGATCCGCGCAAAATGGCGCGCGCTCGCCGCGCCTCCCATGCCTGGCGCTGGGACAAGCTGTCACGCTTTCGCAAAGCCACCATCGCCATGGTGCCGGGCTATTGCTTTGGCGGTGGCTTCACCCCCGTCATCGCCTGCGATTTTGCCATCGCAGCAGATGACGCGACATTCGGCCTGTCTGAGGTCAATTGGGGGATCATTCCAGGCGGGCTCGTCGCTTGGGCAGTCACGCAGGCCATGTCCTATCGCGATGCCATCTATTACTCCGTCACAGGTGATCGCTTCAGCGGCAAAGAAGCGGCGGCGATGAAATTCGTCAACAAGTCCGTGCCGAGCGACCAATTGCGCGACGCTGTGATGGAATTGGCGCGCAAGCTCGAAGCCAAAAGCCCCGCTGCCGTGCGCTATACCAAAGAGGCGCTGCGCTCCGTACGCCATATGACCCAAGAACAAGCGCTCGATTATCTTGATGCGAAAAATGATGCGTTGAAATTCATGGATCCTGAAAAGGGTCGCGAGAAGGCCATGAAACAGTTCCTCGACGACAAGGTCTTCAAGCCGGGGCTTGGCGAGTTTAAACGCTAGTTGAGGCTATGCTGGATTTTCGCGCTGCAGGGGGATAAGCAGAGCTATCCGTCCATCTGGAGCAACTGCATTGGCCCTCGAGCGCCGAGT
Source organism: Beijerinckiaceae bacterium (assembly GCA_947454485.1). Lineage (GTDB taxonomy): Bacteria > Pseudomonadota > Alphaproteobacteria > Rhizobiales > Beijerinckiaceae > Terripilifer. Next base: position 150,203 of record CANGJJ010000001.1, on the reverse strand, counting down.
CATCGTTCCCCTGATCGTGGCTTGCGCCCTCTTCATGCAGAATCTCGACCAGACGGCGCTGGCCACAGCGCTGCCTGCCATCGCCGCCGACTTGCACGAAACACCACTACGGCTACATCTGACCATCACCTCTTTCATGCTCTCGCTGGCAGCCTTTTTGCCGCTGTCGGGATGGGTGGCTGATAAATTCGGCGCGCGCACTGTCTTTCGCGCAGCCATTGCCATTTTCACGCTCGCCAGTATCGCCTGCGGCCTGACCTCCAATTTTGAAATGCTACTGCTGGCGCGTGTGGTGCAAGGCGCGGGCGGCGCTTTGATGGTGCCGGTCGGCCGACTCATTCTGCTGCGCTCAGTTGCTAAATCTGAACTCATCGCCGCCATGGCGCTGATGGGCATGCCCGCACTCGTGGGCCCCATCATCGGGCCCTTGCTCGCAGGCATTTTGATCGCGGTAGCTGATTGGCGCTGGATTTTCTGGATCAATGTACCTATCGGCATTCTGGGCATGGTGCTTGTCACGGTCTTTATCGAGGATGTGCGCGAGAGCGATGTGAAACGCTTTGACGCACGCGGCTTTGTTCTCTCCAGCCTTGGCCTGTGCGGCACTTTGTTCGGTCTCGATATGCTCAGCACGCATCACAGCGCCGATCCCATCGCGATCACGGCGCTCATCGTCGGGGCGATCTCGCTGGTTCTGTATCTCCTTCATGCGCGCAAGGTTGATAACCCGATCCTTGATCTGGCTTTGATGAAGCTCGCGACCTTCCGCGTCAGTGTCACAGGTGGCTCCCTGTTTCGTGTCGGCGTTGGTGCGGTGCCCTTTTTGCTGCCGCTGATGATGCAGCAGGGCTTTGGCTATACGCCCTTCGAATCGGGCCTCATCACCTTTGTCTCGGCAGCAGGATCATTCGGCATGCGCACGCTTGCCAATCGCGTTCTGCGTCGCTTCGGCTTCCGCAAAGTCCTGTTGTGGAATGCGCTGATCTCGGGCTTCTTCATGGCGCTTTGTGGCACCTTCACACAGGACAGTGCGCGCAGTGTCATGATGGTGATTATTTTTCTGGGCGGCCTGTTTCGCTCCCTGCAATTCACAGCGCTCAATGCGGTCGCCTTTGCTGAGGTTGAGCATAGCGATATGAGCCAAGCGACCAGCTTCTCGCAAATGGCGCAGCGTCTGTCCCTGAGTTGCGGTGTCGCCTTTTCGGCCTTCATTTTGTTTTATGCGGGCGGCGGTGACGGCTTGAACACGCCTGTTCACGCTTTTGCGACCGCTTTTGTTGTGGTGGGCGTGATCTCCTCGCTGTCTTTCCTCAGCTTCATCAATTTGTCAGAAAATGCTGGTGCTGAGATGGCCGGTCGGCAGCCTGTGCGCTCACGACGGTTTGAGCGCTAAGTCGATCCTTTTGCGCCAAGCTGGCGCGTACTCCCTTGGCGTTAGCCGCATGATTGTTTAGATACAGGCTTCTTCTCTCAGCGTTGCAGGTTCATGAGGACATCGGACGTTTTGGCAGGACTGGCGGGCGATGCGCCTGAGCGACTGTCCATCGGCACCATTCTGTCGCGCTTGCAGGATCGCTCCTTTGCCATTGTGATCGTCTTGCTGGGCCTGCCCAATTGCATTCCCATGCCGCCCCCCATTCCGCTGATCTGCGCATGTCTGCTCATGGGCATTGCTGTGCAAATCGCGCTTGGCTATCGCGCGCCTTGGGTGCCAGCTTTTCTGCGAGACCATTCTGTGGCGCGCAAAGATGTGCAAGCGGCCGCGGCCAAGGCCATTCCTGTTTTGCTGAAACTCGAGCGTGTCAGCCAGCCGCGCCTGTTGTGGCTCGGCCATGCGCGGGCCATGCAGATAATGGGCATTCTGCTGTTAGCGCTCGCCATCGGCCTTTTAACCGCAGCCCCCATCATCGGGCAAATTCCTTGGGGGCTTGCTGTCTGCCTGCTCGGCCTCGGCTTGATTGAGCGCGATGGCCTGTTTGTGCTCTGTTCGATCGCACTCGGCGCGATTGGGGCGGCCCTCAGCGCGAGCTTCGTCTATGCTGTTTTCCTCACATTGACGGCGTTGATCTGACACGCCACGGAGCTGGCCATGGGCCTTTTAGTTGATGGACACTGGGTGCAGGACGAGGCGGGCAAGGCCAGCGCAAGCGGGCGCTTTGAACGCAAAGAGAGTACGCTGCGCCATTGGGTCACAGCAGATGGATCAGCCGGCCCTTCTGGCGCAGGCGGCTTTGCAGCAGAGGCTGGGCGTTATCATCTATATGTCGCCCTCGCCTGCCCTTGGGCGCATCGCACTTTGATTTTTCGCAAGCTCAAAGCGCTCGAAGAGATGATCAGCATCTCTTGCGTTCACTGGTATATGGGCGAGCAAGGCTGGACCTTTGACCCGGGCCCCGACGTCATTGCTGATCCTGTATTTGGCGCGCGCGCCATGTATGAGATCTATGCCGCGAGCGATCCGCAGTTCACCGGACGCGTCACTGTGCCTGTGCTCTTTGACAAGAAGACACAGCGCATCGTGAATAATGAATCTTCTGAAATCATCCGCATGTTCAACAGCGCCTTTGATTGTATCGGCGCTGCAACGGGTGATTATTATCCAGCTGCGTTGCGGCCTGAGATTGATGCGCTCAATGCGCGTATCTATGACACAGTGAATAACGGCGTTTACAAAAGCGGTTTTGCGGCTTCGCAAAGCGCCTATGAAGAAGCTGTCGCGCCACTCTTTGAAACACTCGATTGGCTGGATGAGCGACTGGCCTCACGCCGCTATCTCTGCGGCGCTCAACAGACAGAGGCTGATTGGCGACTATTTACAACACTCATTCGCTTTGATGCAGTCTATGTCGGCCACTTCAAATGTAATCTCAAACGCATTGCAGATTACCGAAATCTGTCAGCCTATCTGCGCGATCTTTATCAGCAGCCCGGCATCGCTGAGACCGTCAATCTGATGCATATCAAACATCACTATTATCAAAGCCACCATCGCCTCAATCCAAGCGGTATTGTGCCACTTGGCCCCAAGCTTGACTTGAGCGCGCCGCATGGTCGCGCGGCGCTTTGATCTGTCAGGCCAGGCGCATAGCGCCCTGCACAAATTCGAAACGCTTTGCCTCGGCCTTGCTTTTAAAGAGTGAGCATAGAGGGCAGGGCGCGAACACCGCGCAAAAACTCTGCTGCCGACATCGGCGCTTTGCCTGCGCGCTGAATCTCGATCAAGCGCATAGCGCCCGTGCTGCAAGCAATGGTCAGCTCGCCTTTCAACACACTACCCGCGGCGCCTGCACCATCCACCATCTCAGCGCGTAACACTTTGATACGCTCAACACCTTTACCAAAATCGCCCTCAAAGAAAGCACCGGGGAAAGGCGACAGGCCGCGAATGTGATTGTGCACATCGCGCGCAGATTTCGACCAATCAATGCGCGCCTCGGCTTTCTCGATCTTATGCGCATAAGTCACACCTTCGGCCGCTTGCGGCTGAAAAACGAGAGAGCCGCGCGACAAAGCGGATAGAGCGCGCACGATCAAGTCAGCTGCCAGATGCGACAAACGGTCATGCAATTCACCCGCTGTCATTTGCGGCGTGATGGGTTGGCGCTCCACCATGGCGATGGGGCCAGTGTCGAGCCCCTCGTCCATCTTCATCACCATGACGCCTGTTTCCCCATCGCCCGCCATGATGGCGCGCTGGATGGGGGCAGCACCGCGCCAACGCGGCAGCAAGGAGGCATGAAGATTGAGACAGCCCTCTGCGGGCGCGTCCAAGATAGCAGGCGGCAGAATCAAACCATAGGCCACCACCACAGCGACGTCAGCCTCATGCGAGGCAAAGAGCGCGGCGACTTCCTCGCTCCGCAGTGATTTTGGCGTGTGAACGGGAATGCCAAGCTGATCGGCCAGCGCATGAACGGGTGAGCGCTTCAGCTCCATGCCGCGACCGGCGGGCTTGGGTGCGCGCGAATAGACCGCGACGACCTCGTGGCCTTGACCAACAATTTCCGTGAGCACCGGGACGGAAAAATCCGGCGTCCCCATAAAGACGACGCGCATGACTACTCCTCTTCGGGCTCGCCCCCGAGTTCGCGCAGACGCGCGGCTTTCTGAAACTTCTTCATCACCCGCTCACGCTTCAAGCGCGAGAGATAATCGACAAAGAGCACGCCATTGGTGTGGTCGATCTCATGCTGCAAACAGGTCGCCAGCAGACCATCGGCCTCGATCTCTTGCCGCACGCCATTGCGATCCAGATAAGCGACCTTCACACGCGAGGGGCGCGCGACCTCTTCATGATAATCGGGGATCGACAGGCAGCCCTCTTCATAAGTGCTCTTTTCGGGCGAGGACCAAATCACTTCAGGATTGACCATGCACATGGGCGCAGGCGGATCATCATTCTTCGCCACATCCAGCACGATGACGCGCTTGGGGACAGCAATCTGGATCGCGGCCAGACCGATGCCGGGCGCCTCATACATCGTCTCCAACATGTCATCCATCAGGGCATGGATGGAGGCATCCACCACCTCAACGGTTTCGGAGGGAAGGCGCAGCCTGGGGTCGGGCAGGCAGATGATGGGGCGCAGGGCCATGACAATCTCGCTTCAGTTGACGGGCTTCAGATAAGCGTCCGGCGCCAGCAGGTCAATTTGCTTGGGAGCCACCTTCCTTCCTTCCCCGCTCTTGGCCCTGCCTCGCGGTCGGTGTAACAGGCTGTGACCCAAGCCGGACGGATCTGACGTGCCTCGCTACAAGCTCACCATTGAATATGACGGCCGCGCCTATGCGGGCTGGCAGCGTCAGGCCAATGCCTACACGGTGCAGCAGGCGCTGGAAGACGCTTTTGCGCGCTTTTGCGGCGAGACGCCGGTCGTGAGTGCGGCGGGACGCACCGATTCTGGCGTTCATGCGCGCGGCCAAGTGGCGCATGTGGATCTGACGCAAGCGCGCACCCCCAACAAGATCCGCGAAGCCGTGAATGCGCATTTGATAGACGAGGGTGTCGCGGTTCTGGCCGTGGATGAGGTCAGTGATGATTTTGACGCGCGCTTCAGCGCCATCAAGCGGCATTATCTCTACCGCATTCTCAACCGCCGCCCTCCCCTCACACTTGAGCGTGGACAGGTCTGGCTGGTGAAGCGCAAGCTCAATGCTGCAGCCATGCATGAGGCCGCGCAATGTCTCATCGGCAAACATGACTTCACGACATTTCGTGACACACAGTGCCAAGCCAATTCACCCATACGCACCCTCGACCATATCGCCGTCACCAAAGTTGACGATGAGATTCATGTCGAAGTGTCGGCGCTCTCTTTCCTGCATCGGCAAGTGCGCTCCATTGTCGGCTCGTTGGAATATGTTGGCTCAGGCAAATGGACCAAGGCTGATCTGGCAGCTGCACTCGCAGCGCGCGACCGCGCACACTGCGGCATGGTGGCCCCGCCTGATGGGCTCTATCTCATGCGGGTCGATTATCCCTGACAAAAAGACCACCGCTCTTTCGAGTGGTGGCCTGATATTGGACGCAAGATCGCTCAGCTTCGAGCGCGCCCTAGCAAGCCATCCAGACTGATGCGGCCGGGGCCAGCCACAAAAAGCGCGATGATGCCGCCCTTGATCGCAATATTCTTCCAGAAGCTGGAAGCCTGCGCGGCAATGACCGCAGGATCTGTAAAGGTCCAGTAGCGATGTGAGGTGAAGGTGGCAACAATCGTGAAGATGAGCATCACGATGGCTGAGTAACGTGTCGCCAGACCCAGAATCAAAAACAAGCCGCCGCCGAATTCGACGATGGGCGCGATATAACCAAGCTCTGCTGGAATACCGCGCGCAGGAAAACTCGCAGCCACAGAGGCCATGTCGAAAAGTTTACGCCAGCCACTCATCAAGAAGATGATGCCGATGCCAAAACGCGCGACGAGCAATGTGATGTCACGACTGCTCTGCGCAATGGGATCGGCCAGATAAAGCCAATCTATCGCCGATTTTGTCTCGACCTTGTAAGGCGTATCAGTCATGCGTTCCTCCTCCAATGCTTCTGCAGCGTCCGCTTCACAGCTGCGAAGGTCAAGAGGCGGAGCAAAAATCGCTCCGCCTCAGCTTTGACTTAGCCGAAGATTTTCGTCGCCAGCTTGGCCACCAATTCACCTTGATGGCGCGCGCCTTCAAGCTCTGTGGCGCTAGGTTGGCGCGAGCCATCGCCCGCAGCAATGGTTGTTGCACCATAAGGTGCGCCGCCGACAACTTCATCGACACGCATCTGACCTTGATGGCTGTAAGGCAGACCCACAATCGTCATACCAAAGTGCAGAAGATTGGTGATGATCGAGAAGAGCGTTGTTTCCTGACCACCATGCTGCGTCGCAGAGGAGGAGAAAGCTGCGCCAACTTTGCCATTCAAAGCACCGCGCGCCCACAGACCGCCAGCCTGATCCAGAAAAGCTGCCATCTGTGAAGAGATGCGACCAAAGCGCGTGCCAGTGCCAACGATGATTGCATCATAATGTTCGAGATCAGCAATGACCGCGACGGGTGCCTTTTGATCCAGCTTGAAATGGCTCTTGCGTGCGATTTCTTCCGGCACAGTTTCAGGCACGCGCTTCACATCCACGCTGGCACCTGCCTTGCGCGCGCCTTCAGCAACGGCTTCTGCCATGGTCTCGATATGGCCATAGGTCGAGTAATACAGAACAAGCACTTTTGCCATTGTAGGCTCCTTTGGTTGGTGGCTCTTGATCAGGGAAGATCGAAGAGGAGGAATTCACTGTTGGCCTCACGCAGAAATTGGTCGGAACGGCCTTGGTGATGAAATAGGGGTTTGCCATATCAAGAACAATTCGCGATAAAAGGAAGATACTGTTCTAATAAGAGGAACAATCTATGGATCGCTTGGCCGCTATCGAAGCCTTTGTGACCGTCGCCGAGGCTGGCTCCTTCTCTCGGGCGGCCGAAAAACTCAATATGGCCAAATCAGCGATCAGCCGTCAGGTCAGCGCGCTGGAGGCTGAGCTGGGCGCGCGCCTGTTTCACCGCACCACACGCTCGCTCACCCTCACCGAAGTTGGCAGCGGTTACCTTGAGCGCGCGAGCCGCATCTTGGCTGATCTGGAAGAGGCCAATCTGGCGGTGACGCAATTGCAATCCGCGCCGCGCGGACGATTGCGGATCAACGCGCCGATGAGCTTTGGTTTCCTTCATCTGGCGCAAGCACTGCCTGACTTCTTGGCTCAGCATGAAGAAGTCACGGTCGATCTGATGATGAATGATCGCTTCGTGGATCTGGTGGATGAAGGTTTTGATGTCGCTGTGCGCATCGGCGCGATGGAGGACTCAAGCCTTGTTGCGCGCAAACTCGCGCCCGTTCATCTGATCGTCTGCGCGAGCCCTGACTATCTTTCCAAATATGGAATGCCCACCACGCTCGCCGAGCTGAAACAGCATCAATGTCTGGGCTATCTCGGTCATCAAACCGAATGGCCCTTTGTGGACCGCAATGGCAAAGCCATCACCGTCCCCATTCACGGACGGCTCACCGCCAATAATGGCGATGCGTTGCGCGTCGCCGCCCTCAAAGGCGCGGGCCTTGTCTATCTGCCGACATTTCTCATCGGTGATGATTTGCGCAGTGGCGCTCTGGTGCCGATCACACTCGACGCCAAGCCCAAAAGTCTCACCCTCAGCGCCGTCTATCCCCACGCCCGCCACCTCTCCCCAAAGGTCCGCGCCTTTGTTGATTTTCTGGTGCAGCGATTTGGACCGAAGCCTTATTGGGATGAAGGGGTGTGAGCAAAATGGCGGAGGAGGTGAGATTCGAACTCACGGTAGGCTTTCACCTACGGCGGTTTTCAAGACCGCTGCCTTAAACCACTCGGCCACCCCTCCGGCACAGGGGTTCTAAGGCGCGGGACCGGGCAGCGTCAACCGGGCCCCGCGATTATCTCCTCAGCCAAGCACACTCGCCCCGCCAAACCTCTCCAGCCAGCGGGGGATGACCTCTTTGTTATAGACATTGTCCGGGACCTGACCGCGCAAGGCCGTCAGCATGGACTGCACTGCCCAGGCCATACCGGGGCGCAGCTCGCCGCCGATATTATACGAGGCCGAATGGGGCGAGAGCAGGACCTTGTCGCCGAGCTGGCGCAGGGGCGAGTCCATCGGCAGGGGCTCATCCTCAAAGACATCGAGCGCCGCGCCTTTGATATGGCCGCTGGCAATCGCGCGGGCGAGCGCGCTTTCACGAATGACCTTGCCGCGCGCCGTATTGATGATCGTCGCGCCCTTCTTGCATTGGGCAAGCTCTGCCTCATCCATCATCCACATCGTCTCTTTGGTGAGTACGACATGGAACGAGACGACATCTGACTCGCGCAGAAGGGTCGCGTAATCGACGCGCTCGGCATTGGCGAGCTGAAAGGCTGAAGGATGCGCATAAGGATCATAGGCAATGATGCGCACGCGCCAAGGTGCCAGCAATTGCGCCACGCGCAGCGCAATGCGGCCCAGACCCACAAGGCCGATGGTGATCGCGGGCGTGCCTTCTGAAATACGTGCGCCCAGATAAGTCGTCGCCAGAACGGGCTCGCGCCAGCGACCTTCGCGCACGGCTGCATCGCGCTCTTGCACTTTTTTCAGCATGGCAAGAATGAAGGTCATGGTCGTTTCAGCCACGCCATAACAATTGGCCTCGGTCGGCGCATGGCAAACGAGAATGCCAAGGTCGGTGGCCGCATCAATATCCACATCATCAACGCCGACCGTATATTTGGCGACGATGCGCAGGCGCTGTGCGCTCTCCATGACGCGGCGCGAAACAGGCGAGCACCGCACCATCGTGCCCATCATGCCAACCGCTTCGCGGGCCGCCGTGAGCATCTCGTCTTCATTTTCGGGACGTTTGATCCACTGCCAGTCCTTGTTGCCACGTGTCAGCGCGATGCCCGCATCTTCGAGCGGTTGCAGCAGCTCTTGCGGCTCATCACGCGGGGCAAATATCAGGACTTCAGGTTTGGTCATTGCAGCGCTCCTCCCACTCAGGCGCAGTTTATTGCGGCTGAGATTAGGGGAGCGCTGCGAGATTGGCTAGACCGATTCCTTCGCGCGTTCAGCGCGCTTGCGATCATTGGGATCAAGGAAGGCTTTGCGCAGGCGGATCGATTTGGGCGTCACTTCCACGCGCTCATCGTCTTCAATATAGGCCAGCGCCTTTTCGAGCGTCATGCGAATCGGGGGCGTCAAGCGCACCGCTTCGTCCTTGCTCTGGGTGCGAATGTTGGTGAGCTGCTTGCCCTTCATCACATTCACTTCCAGATCATTGTCGCGCGTATGCTCGCCCACGATCATGCCGCGATAGATCTTCCAGCCCGGCTCAATCATCATCGGGCCGCGATCTTCGAGCTTCCACATCGCATAGGCGACCGCTTCGCCCTGATCATTGGAGATCAGCACGCCATTGCGACGGCCCTGAATCTCGCCCTTATGAGGCGCATATTCATGGAACAGGCGGTTCATGATCGCGGTGCCGCGCGTATCGGTCAAAAGCTCACCCTGATAGCCGATGAGACCGCGTGTGGGAGCGTGGAAGACGAGACGCAGGCGATTGCCACCTGAAGGACGCATCTCAAGCATGTCGGCCTTGCGCTCAGCCATCTTTTGAACAACGGCGCCCGAATGTTCCTCATCCACGTCGATGACGACTTCTTCGATGGGCTCGAGCAGATTGCCATCTTCGTCCTTCTTGAAGACGACGCGCGGACGCGAGATCGACAATTCGAAACCTTCGCGGCGCATGGTCTCGATCAAAATGCCAAGCTGCAATTCACCGCGACCTGACACGATGAAGCTTTCACCACCGGGTGAATCTTCAACACGCAGGGCGACATTGCCTTCAGCTTCTTTCATCAAGCGCGCACGGATCATGCGGCTCGTCACCTTGTCGCCTTCAGTGCCGGCGAGCGGCGAGTCATTGACCATGAAGGTCATCGACAGGGTCGGCGGATCAATCGGCTGAGCCTGCAAAGGCACGGTCACATCGAGCGCGCAGAGCGTGTCGGCGACGTTGAACTTCTCAAGACCCGCGATAGCGACAATGTCGCCTGCCTCTGCCTCATCAATCGGCTGGCGCTCAATGCCACGGAAGGCGAGGATCTTGGAGATGCGGCCCTGCTCAACAATATTGCCGTTGCGGTCAAGAACCTTCACGGGCTGGTTGGGCTTCACAGAACCTGCAAAGACGCGGCCCGTAACGATGCGGCCAAGATAGGGATTGGCTTCAAGCAACGTGCCCAGAAGACGGAACGAGCCTTCTTCGATCGGAGGCGGCGACACATGCTTCAGAACGAGATCGAACAAAGGCGCCATGCCCTGATCTTGCGGACCTTCAGGCGCATCCGCCATCCAACCCTGCTTGGCAGAGCCATAGATGATCGGGAAGTCGAGCTGCTCATCGGTGGCATCGAGCGCAGCGAAGAGATCGAAGACTTCGTTGACGACTTCGGTCACGCGCGCGTCAGGCTTATCAACCTTGTTGATGCAGACGATCGGCTTCAGGCCAATCTTGAGCGCCTTGCCAACGACGAATTTGGTCTGCGGCATCGGGCCTTCAGCAGCATCCACGAGAACGATGGCGCTATCGACCATCGACAAGATGCGCTCCACTTCGCCGCCGAAATCGGCGTGGCCGGGCGTGTCGACGATGTTGACGCGCACATCTTTCCACACGACCGAAGTCGCCTTGGCGAGAATGGTGATGCCACGCTCTTTTTCGAGATCGTTCGAATCCATGACGCGCTCTGCCACGCGCTGATTGTCACGGAAGGCGCCAGACTGGCGCAGAAGTTGGTCGACGAGGGTCGTTTTGCCGTGGTCGACGTGCGCGATGATCGCGATATTACGGAGCTGCATGGGGATCTCGGGGTCTCTTGGCTGCGCAGCCCGTCAGATGAGGGGCAGCAATGCGATGTCCTGCCCCGCCCTCATGACGGATGCGCGACAGACGCAATAAAAAGGGAACAAACCGGGCCTTCGCCCGCCATGTCGCGGTGCAATACAGGAAAAACCCGGGTTTGGGAATGGGTGATCAGCCTTAGCCGGCCAGATATCGCGGAACCGGCCTTGACCCCTCGGAGCGCTCCAGCTGGGCGCGGCGGTCGCGGATGGCAAGGCGCAGCTGGTCGATGGCAAGGCCCAGCGCCGTCACCCGGTGGGTATCAAGATGGCGCAGGGTACCTGCCTCCAGCGCCTGACCCAAAATCACATCCGCCTCATGTTCCAGCTCATCCAGATGCTCAGCTGAGCTGGCCGTGCGGGCCACGGCCAGATGTTCCAGCAGCAATTTCATGAGTTCTTCGGAGCGGGCATGTTTGGTCGCGCTCAGACGGCTGGCCAAAGCCGCAGCCGCCGAGGCCAAAATTGAGAGCAACATGGCGCCGATATAGATGAAGTCGGAATATTTCTCGAGGAAGGTCTCCTCCTCGCCATCCAAATAAGCAGCGGCACCCGGATGAACCGGCAGGGGCGAACCCTTGTCGGTCGCGGGCGCCTCCATACGATTGGCGAGCGGTGTCATGGCCGCAATCAGCGGGCGCTTGGTGAAGAGCACACGCGCCACATCAGCAACGGTGGACTCGGCCAGCTTGGTATGGGCAACCAAACGGGTGCTGACGCCAATCGTGGGGACATCATTGGCGGGGCGCGGCATCGCACCACCAAAAGCGCCACGTGGAATTTCGATAGGCTCGAAGGTCGGAAAGAGCCTTGCCAAAGCTCGCGCTTCAAGCACGGGGATGAAAACCGCCCCGCCAGTTCCCGCATTGCCGACACCTGCCACAAGATCATTCAGTGGGCCGGATGAGGGCACGCCAACAACCACCAGCGCATCAACACGGCGCTCAGTGAGGGCCGCAGCCACCTCATTCATGGTGAGCGAAATTTTCTCGACACCATCGCTCGCGTCATAATGATTGAGCAAAATATCGAGCAAACGCGCATTGGCCATGCCGCCGGGATGCGTGACTACAATCCCGATGCGCCGTCCGCGCAGATCCGACATATGCGTGAGGCCCGCACCTGCAGGTGCCAAAATGACCACCGCACTCTTTTGCAAAATAGCAACGGTCTGGCCCTGACGGGGCATGTCAATATCGGTACGGACCACCGCCATATCAGCGGAGCCATTTTCAAGAGCGGCAGCGGCCTTGGCAGAGCCATCGGTCAAAACGAGACGAAAGCGCACGCCTTCATGTTCGCGCGCCATGACACTGGCGGCTGCCATCATGAGTTGATGATCATCGCTGTCGCGCGCCACGGCCACACGCACCAGATTGGCGCGCTCTAAATACCAAGCGCTGAGCGCCACAATGGCGACCAGCCCAAGACAGGCAGCAACAACAGCTAGCAGAAATCGGCTCATTCAGCCTCGCAGGATCGCCCACAGGGGGACTGGGGCGATCCTAGCGGCTTTTGAGCGGGGAGGCGAGACTTAGCGGAACTTGCTGTCGCGCTTGCCCAAAGTACGCAAGCGCAGCGCATTCAGCTTGATGAAGCCCGCAGCATCGCGATGGTCATAGGCGACCGCGCCCTCTTCGAAGGTGACGAGATCTTGGTCATAGAGGGAATAGGGCGACTTGCGGCCCACAACGCGCGCGGTGCCCTTGTAGAGCTTGAGCCGCACCGTTCCGGTGACATGTTCCTGGCTCTTGTCGATCAGGGCCTGCAGCATTTCGCGCTCAGGCGAGAACCAGAAACCGTTATAAACAAGCTCGGCATATTTGGGCATCAGCTCATCCTTGAGATGGCCTGCGCCACGATCAAGGGTGATGGATTCAATGCCGCGATGGGCAGCCAACAGAATTGTACCGCCGGGTGTTTCATAAACACCGCGCGACTTCATACCGACGAAACGGTTCTCGACGAGATCAAGACGGCCGATACCATTGGCCTTGCCAAGTTCATTCAGCTTGGTGAGCAAAGTCGCAGGCGACATCTTCTGCCCATCAATGGCAACCGCATCGCCCTTTTCGAAATCAATGGTGATTTCGGTGACAACATCGGGTGCCTCTTCAGGCGAGATGGTGCGCATATGCACATATTCGGGCGGCTCGACCCACGGATCTTCGAGCACTTTGCCTTCCGACGAGGAGTGCAGCAAATTGGCATCGACCGAGAAAGGCGCATCGCCGCGCTTGTCTTTGGCAATCGGAATCTGGTGAGCTTCAGCAAAAGCGATCAAAGCTTCGCGGCTCTTGAAGTCCCATTCGCGCCAAGGCGCAATCACATGGATGCCGGGCTCGAGCGCGTAATAACCCAGCTCGAAGCGCACCTGATCATTGCCCTTGCCCGTTGCACCATGAGAGACCGCATCAGCGCCGACCTTACGGGCGATTTCGATCTGCTTCTTGGCGATGAGCGGTCGCGCGATGGAGGTTCCCAGAAGATAGAGGCCCTCATATTGCGCATTGGCGCGGAACATCGGGAAGACATAGTCGCGCACGAATTCTTCGCGCAGATCTTCGATGAAAATATGTTCGGGCTTGATGCCGAGCAATTCGGCCTTTTTGCGCGCGGGCTCCAGCTCTTCGCCCTGGCCCAGATCAGCGGTGAAGGTCACCACTTCGCAGCTATAGGTCGTCTGCAGCCACTTCAGGATGATGGATGTATCGAGGCCGCCGGAATAGGCGAGGACGACGCGCTTGATGTCTTGCTTGGCCATGGGTCTCAAACTCGGGTCGGGCGGGGCCGCGGGAGGGGCCCCCAATCGCGGGCGGACTATAGATGGGGATCGCGCGGGCGCAACCCTTCGCCACTGCCCTCAGCCTCTCCCTCCTTCGGGCGAAGCAGGAGGGAGCGCAGGCCCGCCACCAGCAGCAGGGTGAAGAGAGCGGCAAAGATCACATCGGAGGAGAAATGGCCGCCAAAGGCAACCCGCAGCACAGCGGTGGCCGCAGTCACCGCCAGAGCCGCCGCCACCGCCTGCACCCGCCAAGGTGCCGGGACGAGACTGGCCGGGGCGACGAGCCAGGCGGAGGCCGCAACCTCGCCTGAGACGAAGGAGCAATTCTTCTGGCAGGCGCCATCAAGCCGGTACCAGGGTCGGAATTCGGCAGAACCGCCAAATTCACTCACCTGAACCGGCCGGGGCCGGTGCCAATGGTCTTTCAGCCCGACATTGACCAAAAGGCCGGGGCCAAGGGCAAGCCCGAAGGCCAGAAAAAGGACCGAACGGCCCGAGGGGCGCAGGGCTTTGGACAAGGGCAGGCCAAAACGGGCCGCCAGCCAGCCCAGCGTCACCAGCCCCATGGCGGTGGCGGGCAGATAATAGAGCACCGCCCGCACAGCCTTCAGCGGCCCAGAATCAAAGTGAAAGCCCCCCTCACCCCGGATCGCGCCCGAGAGCCAGAGGTCGAGCTCGGGCCACAGGCCAAAGATCAGGCCGGTCGCGGCGCAGAGCACCAGAAGGAGGGGAATGGGTCGGATCAACACGCCATGGGTTTAGCCGAGGTGGCCGCAGGGGGGAAGCGCCCGCCTCGTCAGCAGCGAGCGGGGCTGTTAGACTTCGGCCATGTCACTGTCGAGCGAAGAAATCGAACGCTATGCCCGCCATATCGTCCTGCATGGGGTCGGCGGGCCGGGCCAGCAAAAGCTGAAAGCAGCGCGCATTCTCGTCATTGGGGCGGGCGGGCTTGGCTCGCCGCTCATCCAATATCTGGCGGCCGCTGGCGTGGGCACGATTGGCGTCGTGGATGATGACACAGTCTCCCTGTCCAATTTGCAGCGACAGATTCTGCATGGGACGAGCGATGTCGGCCGCCTCAAAGTCGAGAGCGCGCGCGATGCTGTGGCGCGGCTCAATCCGCATGTGCAAATGGAACTCCATGCGATGCGGCTGACGCCCGACACTGCGCGCGCATTGGTGCGCCAATATGATCTTGTCGCCGATGGGTCAGATAATTTTGAAACGCGCTATGGCGTCTCTGATGCCTGCTTTCATGAAAAGCGTCCGCTCGTCACTGCCGCTGTAGGCGCTTATGATGGATCGCTGACAACTTTGCGTCCCTTCGAGATGGGGCCAGATGGCAAACCCAACCCCACCTATCGCTGCCTCTTCCCCGAGCAACCACCTGCAGGCTCTGTGCCCGCTTGCGCCGAAGCGGGCGTGCTGGGCGCATTGACTGGTGTGATTGGTTCGATGATGGCACTCGAAGTGGTGCGCGAAATCACCGGCTTTGGAGAGACATTGGTCGGCAGGATTTTGCTCATCGACACGCGTGCCATGCGCTTTGAAACCATGAGCTATGGATGGGATCCGGCTAATCCGTTGAATGGCAACATGGATTAAAAAAGCCCGGTTTTCCTTGACAAAGTGACGCTCCTCGGGTATGAAAACCCCATCCTGCCTCCTCGGCTTTTTTGTCGTGGAGATCATCCTGCCCCCCGCCCGAGCTTCGGCTTTGGCGGGGGTTCATTTTTAAAAAGGCAGATTTTATGAAAGTCGTCATTTTAATTGATGGTGGCTTTTTGCGCGCATCGACGCGGCTGGCCAAAATCCATTTCGACAATTCGCTCATCATTGCCTTCCGCAAACAATGCCAAGCCGCAGACGAATATTTGTTGCGTGTACTTTATTATGATTCTCCACAATATCGGGGAGTTGTTCCATTACCGGTCAGCGGAACACAGTTTTCTTTCGACGCGAGTGACAAATGGCTCGATGAGCTGGCGCAGTGCGAACGATTTGCAGTCCGTCGGGGCAAGCTTGCCTTTCGTGGATGGTGGCCGAAACAAATGCCGCCCAATTCCCATCCCCTCACCGACGCCGACTTCCGCCCGGTCTTCGAGCAAAAGGGCGTCGATATGCGCATCGGGCTCGATATTGCGACTATGGCGCATGAGCGCATTGCCGATCGTATCGTGCTCGTCTCTGGCGACACCGATATGATCCCCGCGATGAAGCTGGCGCGGCGTGCTGGCATGGAGGTCGTGCTGGTCAAGATGCCAGCACCTGCGCGCCCGCCGCATGGGTCACTCCTTGCCCATGCCGATGCCCTGCGGGATGTGGCATGGCCATCGCCCGCCCCCCTGCCTCAAGCTTGAAGTTGAACCCTCTCTCCCGCTGGTCTATCACTTTGGCCTCAACAAACCCTTGGGAGGGAATATGTCGCTCTACACCGCCTCGATCCCCGCTTATTTGCAGCATCTGAATGCAACGCTGACCCTTCTGGACAAGGCCATCGCCCATTGCGCCGCCAAGAAGTGGGACCAGTCTGTTTTGCTCAATGAGCGCATCTTCCCCGACATGTTCCCCCTCGTGCGCCAGTTCCAATATGTGGCCGACCATGCATGGAACTCGGCTGCGCGCCTGAATGGCGATGAGCCTGCCCCGCCGCCGCGTGAAGAGACTTCGCTCGAGCAGCTGAAGGATCGCATCAGCAAGGCGATTGCCGTTGTGCAGGCCGTATCGGCGGCCAAGGTCGATGCCAATGCCGAGAAGGAGATCACCTTCCCCGTTGGTCCGAAGAAGGCAACGATGCGCGGTGCTGATTACATGCTGCACTTCGCCACACCGAATTTCTATTTCCACCTGACCACGGCCTACAACATCATGCGGGCGCGTGGTATCGAGGTCGGCAAGTGGGACTTCCTGGGCGCTGTGCCCAGCCTGAAAGTCTCCTGACTTTTACCAACGAAAGAGAGTGTGATCGCATGAGCATTCGTCGTATCGGAGCAGGCCCTCGCATGAGCAAGGCCGTTGTCCATGGCAATACGGTCTATCTGGCGGGTCAGGTGGCTGACAAATCCAAGGGTGGCAGCGTGGCTGACCAGACCAAGGAGATCGTCGGCATCATCGACGACCTGTTGAAAGAGGCTGGTACCGACAAGACGAAGATCCTCTCAGCGACAATCTATCTCTCCGACATCGCGACCTTCCCGCAGATGAACTCTGTGTGGGACACCTGGGTTGTGCCAGGTGAAACACCTGCGCGCGCCACGGTCGAAGCCAAGCTCGCAACGCCCGATTACACGGTCGAGATCGCCGTCATCGCGGCAATCTGAAGCTTGCACGAAGCTTGAAGAAGGGCCGGTCCTGCGACCGGCCCTTTTTTATCGCACCAGCTCGACATAGCAGGGCGAATAGCGCGAATGGCCACAACTCGACCCCTGCGCAATGGCGGGACTGAGCGCCTGCTGCAGGCACAAAGTGACCAGAGCGGCGGCAATGACGGTCAAAACAGTTTTTGAATAAAGATCCATCGAAAATCTCCGTTGCAAGAATGCTGACGCGGAACGGGTCCATTGAAACACAGGGTCGCGCAGATCCTGTCATGGCTGCGAAGATTTTTGGCAGCCTGGCGCGCCCGACTTGCGGACCGGCCAGCAAGCACTTACAGATTTAACCTGACAGACGGGCGCCAGCCTGCAGTTCTTTTCCGGGAGGCACTATGAGCACGCATGACGAGATCAAGCAGAAGATGATCATTGCCGGCAAGATCCTCGTGGCCGAAGGCCAGGATGATTTTACCCGTGGCCATATTTCCTTCCGCCTGCCTGACAATCCGGGCCTGTTCTTCATGAAGGCCCATAGTATCGGCCTCGATGAGATCACGATGGAGAACATCCTCACCATCGATCTTGAGGGCAATGTTGTGGCCGGCAATGCCAAGCGCCA
Organism: Beijerinckiaceae bacterium; assembly: GCA_947454485.1. Classification (GTDB taxonomy): domain Bacteria; phylum Pseudomonadota; class Alphaproteobacteria; order Rhizobiales; family Beijerinckiaceae; genus Terripilifer. The sequence goes on along the minus strand of CANGJJ010000001.1, from coordinate 132,541 downwards.
CAGCGAAGTCTATATCCATTCCGAGATCTTCAAAGTGCGCCCGGATGTGCATTGCGTTTTGCACACTCACCCAACTTATTCGACAGCCTTCTCGGCAACGGGCCGCCCCATTCGCGCCTATAGCCAGGGCGGTGCGATGTTCAAGAATGATCTGGGCACCTATACCGACACGATCAATCTCATTCGCGATCACGACATGGGTCGGGGCGTTGCCAAATCACTTGGGCCCCATCGCGCCACCATGCTGAAGAACCATGGCGCGGTTGTTGTCGGCGCTTCGATTGAAGAGACGATCATCAGCGTCATCATGCTGGAAGAGGCCTGCAAGATTCAGATGATCGTGGAAGCAGCGGGCGACCCGGCTGGCGAATTCTCGCCCGAAGATGTCAAAGTGCTGCAGCACAATATCAGCCGCCCTGAGCAGTTCATCGTCAATTTCGATTATCTCGCTCGCCGTGTGATGCGCGGCGGCAAGTAAGTTTCTTGCACTTTAAAAAGAAGCCGGCGCCATCATCACGATGCGCCGGCTTTTTGATGCGTTCAGCCTTGAGGTGAACTCAAGCTACGCCTTCCATGATGATAATATCGCCGACCGAGGCCTGTTTGCGATAGACGCAGGAGGCCTGATATTCGGGCGAATTGTAGCAATCGAGCGCGGCCTGATAGCTGGGGAATTCGATCACAATCTGGCGAGGACGCGTATTGCCTTCCAGCAGAGTGAACTGACCGCCGCGCACCAGAAACTTGGCGCCGAAGCGCTCAAAGGCTACGCCGCTGCCGGTGAGATAATTCTTGTAGGTCTCGGGATCGTGAACATCGTTATGTGCGATCCAATAGCCCTTCGCCATGAGCGTCTCCTTTTCGCCAGAATGCTGTCATTCTAGCTTCACAATTGGCTGTCATTCTATGCCCAATCGAGAGACGCTGGGTTTTACCCCCGCTTTCGACTGGACGCCGGGCCGGATGTACGCCCGGCGTTTTCTATTTGGCAAGTTTACACCCATTATCATCAAGCTCATCCAAGCTCTTTCGGGCTCTATTCTGCATTTTCCCAACAAGGAATCATCGTGGCCGCTGCTCTTGCCGTCGAAGACTACAAAGAAGTCCTGCTGTTCTTGGGAACGGCTGGCATTGTTGTGCCTCTCTTTCGTCGGCTGAAGGTCTCTCCCGTCATCGGTTTTCTGGGTGCGGGCATTTTGCTTGGGCCGCAAGGCCTAGGTCAGCTCTCGCATCTGCCTTGGCTGGCCGCCCTCACACTCGACGACACAGATCGCATCTCACAGATCGCAGAATTTGGCGTCGTTTTTTTGCTCTTCATGATCGGGCTCGAGCTCTCCTATGAGCGCCTTGTGCGTTTGCGCCGTCTCGTCTTTGGCCTTGGCGCTGCGCAGGTGCTGGCCTGTAGCGCGGCGCTTGCTGTCTGTGCGCATTTTTTACTGGGTCTGAGTACAGGCAGTGCCTTGCTTGTGGGCGCGGCGCTCGCCCTCTCCTCGACGGCAGTCGTCATTCCTGTGCTGATCGACCGGCGTCGTTTGTCGACAACCGCCGGGCGAACCTCCTTTGCCGTTCTGCTCTTTCAAGATCTCATGGTTGCGCCTTTGCTCTTTGCCATCTCGATGGCGAGTGATGGTGCGGGACATAGTTGGGGCCTTCGGCTTGCTGAGACGGCCCTGCCCGCTCTGGCCGTTGTCGCCTTGCTGGTACTTTGCGGACGTTTGCTGCTGCGGCCCTTCTTCCGCTTGGTCGCGCAAGCGCGCTCGACCGAACTTTTTATGGCAGCCTGTTTGTTCATCGTCATTGGCACGGGCGTGATCAGTCATGCGGGCGGGCTCTCCATGGCGCTGGGTGCTTTTATCGCGGGCATGTTGCTGGGTGAGACCGAATATCGCCGCGAAGTGGAGACAACGCTCGAACCCTTCAAGGGCCTATTGCTTGGCCTCTTCTTCGTCTCGGTCGGAGCGAGCCTTGATCTGGCTTTGCTGTTCACATCACCGGCCCTCGTTCTTGGCATCACGTTTGGGCTCGTCCTCATCAAGCTCATTCTGACTTTTGGTTTGGCGCGCATGGCGGGCCTGCCTTTCGCGGCGGCGCGTGAAAGCGCTTATGTGATTGCGCCGGGCGGTGAGTTTGCCTTTGTCATGTTGAGTGCCGCTGTGCTGCAGAAAATCATCCCCAGCGAGACGGCGTCTTTGCTGACGCTCAGCGTCACTTTGTCGATGATGCTGATCCCTCTGCTCGCGATCATTGGCGGGCGCGAGCGCAAGCGCGATCCTGCGACCCTGCCCCCGCAACTGGCCGCGCGCCCCGATGAGGTCGCCAAAAAGGGCCATGTGATTGTGGTGGGCTATGGCCGTGTCGGTCAGCTCGTCGGTGATATGTTGAAGCGGCACAATCGTGACTTCATTGCGCTGGATGGCAGCACAAGGCTCGTCACCAAAGAGCGCGCCAATTCACCCAATCTCTATTGGGGCGATGCGACAAAAATTGATCTGCTCCGCGCCTGCGGTCTCGACAGTGCCAGTGCGCTGGTCATCACCATCAATGCACATGAGCAGTCAGAGAAGATCGTGGAGCTGACACGAAAGGCGCGGCCTGATTTGACCATTGTCGCGCGTGCCCGCGATGCGCATCACGCCTCGCATCTCTACACTTTGGGCGTGACAGATGCGATCCCCGAGACATTGGAAGCAAGCCTGCAATTGGCCGAGGCCGTTCTCGTCGATATTGGCGTGCCGATGGGCTATGTCATCGCCTCAGTTCATGAGAAGCGCGATGAATTCCGCAAAATGCTGCAGATCGAAGAAGATTCGAGGGCGCGCCGTGCGGTGCGCCTCTCAACGCGGATCAAAGATCTGAACAAGCCCAAGCCGCAGGCTTAGGCCGCCATGGAGGCCACGACCTCTTGCTCGATCAGGCTCCAGATATCGTCCACGATCTTCAAAAATTCGGGCGTGCGCTTGAGCGACAATTCACGCGGACGCGCGAATGGAATGCGAATATCCGCCGCCACACGGCCGGGACGCGATGAGAAGACCAGAACGCGGTCGGCGAGATAAACCGCCTCGTCGATTTGGTGCGTGATGAACAGCACAGTCTTGCGCTTCTCGGCCCAGATCTTCAGCAATTCGCGCTGCATGATTTCGCGCGTCTGCGCATCAAGTGCGGCGAAGGGCTCGTCCATCAACAAGACATCAGGATCAATAGCCAGCGCGCGCGCCAGATTAACGCGCTGGCGCATGCCGCCAGACAATTCGCTGGGATAATGATTTTCAAAACTGCTGAGGCCAACGAGCTTCAGCAGGCTCATGCCGAGTGGATGAGATTGGGAGGGCCGCATGCCGCGCACTTCCAAACCAAAGATCACATTGTCGAGCACGGTGCGCCAGGGCAGCAAAGAATCATGCTGAAAGACAAAGCCGCGATCACCGCCCGGACCTTCAACGCGCTTGCCATCAATGCGCACATCACCCTCTTCAGCGGGGATCAAGCCGCCGATGGAGCGAATGAACGTCGTCTTGCCGCAGCCGCTCGCGCCCACGATGCAGACGAATTCGTTTTCCTCAATGTCGAGCGAGATCTTGTCGAGCACTTTGCGGGGCTCGCCATCGCGTGTGAGGAAATATTTCGAGAGGTTCTGAACCTGAAGCTTCGCGACCATCAGCGCATCTCCGTCACATTTTTACGCCAAGGCGCGAGATAGTTCTCCAGCCACTTCAGCATCTCCATCAAGACAACGCCCATGATGGAGAAAATAAGAACACCCAAAAACACGGTCGCCGTGTCAAAACTCTGACCGGCTGCGGTGATGAGATAGCCAACACCCGCGCGCGAGGCGAATAATTCACCCACCACAACGCCTGTCAAAGCGCGGCCAATGCCAAGGCGCAGGCCCACGATGACGAAGGGCAAAGCCGCTGGCAGCAGGATTTTTACAAAGACTTGCTGGCGCGTGCAGTTGAAGGCTTTGGCGACTTCGAGCAAATGCGGATCAGCCGAGCGAATGCCCACAAAGGCATTCAGCAAGATCGGAAAGACCGCGATCACGAAAACAATCGCGACTTTGGAGGCAAGGCCCACACCGAAGATCAGCAAGAAAAAGGGCATCAAGGCGACCAGCGGGCTCGAATAAAAAAACGAGACCCATGGATCGAGAATGTCTTGCGTACGACGGCTCGTCGCCATGGCAAAACCAAGCGCGATACCAACAACTGCAGAGAGCAAAAAGCCGAGCGCAAATTCCAATGCGCTGACGCCAAAGTGACGCGCCAATTCGCCACTGAGAGTCATTTTCCAGCCGATCTCCAAAACTTTGGAGAGGGGCGAAAAGAGAATGGGATTGGTGACGATATAGCGACCCACGATCTCCCACAGGATCAGGCCGCCGATGACACTCATGAAAGCGCGGCGGCGTGAGACCCAAGCCAGCTGGGCTGGCGTGGGCGCATCGCGCAGGGCCGCAGGAATGACGGAGGCGGCTTGGCGCGCGCTCACATCTTCAGCCGTTGCTTGGCTCATGCTTCTCTCCCGTTGACGGGACCACACGGCCTCGCCATCTCCATTTTATGCTGACCCGTTCGCATGATTGCAGAAGGGCTGCAATCACTTTTTGGTGGAGGCTGTGCGCAGCGCGCTGATCGTTGTGGCCGGCGTGATCGCCTCCGCATCAATCTTCACATGAATGATCGCAGGCTGGCCCGAGGCAACGGCGCGCTCATAAGCAGGCGCGAAATCAGCCGTCGTCAGCACTGTCTCGCCGTGACCACCAAAGGCCCGCGCATAGGCTGCAAAGTCAGGATTGCGCAGCGAGGTCGCTGAGACGCGGCCGGGATAGCGGCGCTCCTGATGCATGCGGATCGTGCCATACATGCCATTGTCGATGATGATGACGATGATGGGCAGATTATATTGCACGGCGGTCGCAAATTCCTGACCATTCATCAAGAAGCAGCCATCGCCTGCAAAGCACACGACCATGCGCTCGGGATAGACACGCTTGGCGCCCACAGCCGCAGGCAAGCCATAACCCATAGAGCCTGAGACAGGGGCGAGCTGCGTGGCATATTTGCGAAAGCGCATGAAGCGACCAACCCAGATCGCATAATTGCCTGCGCCATTACAGATGATCGCATCTTGCGGCAAGCGGTCACGCAGCCACAGCGCCATTTCACCCAGTTGCACATCGCCGGGAATGGGCTGGGCCACATCTGTCCAGCCATGAAAATCTGCATTGGCCTGACGCGTCTCTTGCGCCCATGCAATAACATTGGGCGGCTGCAAGCTCTCAAGCGCAGCGGCAAAAGCCTGCGGCGTTGCATTGATGCCAAGACGGGGGTGATAGACGCGGCCGATCTCTTCCGCATCGCCATGCACATGAACCAGCGCTTGGCGCGGCAGCGGCACGTCGAAGAGTTTGTAATTCTGCGAGGGGATCTCAGCCATACGACCGCCGATCAACACAACAAGATCAGCTTTCTCAATCCGCGCGCGTAGTTTCGGATTGGGGCCAATGGCCAGCTCGCCCGCATAATTGGGATGATCGCCGGGAAACAACATGGCGCGGCGTGATGATGTCACAACCGGCAGATCAAAACGTTCGGCAAAGCGCACCGTGCTCTCCACCGCCTTCTCGCTCCAGCCGCTACCGCCCAGAATGGCAATGGGTGCTTTGGCAGACCAGAGCAGTTTTTGCAGCTCAGCCATTTGTGTTTGGCCCGGCCAAGTCTGCACGGGCTCGACACGCATCGCATCGGCTGTGCTGGCGCGCTCAACAAGCATATCTTCGGGCAGTGCAATCACCACAGGGCCGGGGCGGCCCTGCATGGCGACATGAAAGGCGCGCGATACGATCTCGGGAATACGCGCAGGATCGTCGATCTCCACCACCCATTTGACGAAAGAGCCAAAGACGGCGCGATAATCCATCTCTTGAAAAGCGCCGCGCCCTTGTGCGGAGCGCTGCACTTGTCCGACGAATAAAATCAGCGGCACGGAATCATGCTCAGCAATGTGAATGCCGGGCGAGGCATTGGTCGCACCGGGGGCGCGGGTGACAAAACAAATGCCGGGACGGCCGGTGAGGCGCGCGCTCGCATCCGCCATCATGGTCGCGCCGCCCTCTTGGCGGCAAACGGTCACGTCGATCTGCGCATCGTGAAACGCATCGAGCACGGCAAGATAAGATTCGCCGGGGACACAAAAGACATGGCGCGTGCCCTGTATGACCAGCTGGTCAACCAGAATCTGACCACCTGTGCGCGCATTCTCCATCTGCCTCTCCCCACTCAGCTTTGCATCACGCCTAACCTCGCGCGCCTTCATCTGCAAGGCCCCGCGCGCGGTCGCGCTTGGTCGCGCCACACGGAGAGACTATAAGGGCGCCACTCTTGTTGCGAGGCCATTTTGACAGATCTGCGCCAGTTCCGGCTGCTCACGACCCATTACGGCCTGTATCAATTCTCGACCGCCATGGCGGGCGCTTTTGCGGGCGCCTATCTGCTGCGCATGGGCTTTTCACTGGCGCAGACTTTGGCCGCTTTTGCGGGCCTGCTCGCCGTGCGCTTTGTGGCGCGCAGCCTGTCGGTGCCTTTGGTGCGGCTTGTGGGCATCAAAGGGGCGACCATTTTGGGCGCGCTCGTTGTGGCCGCGCAATTCTTCCCCCTCGCCCGCGCCAGCGAGCCGCTGTGGCTCCTCATCTGGCTTGCGACCTTTGCCCTGGGCGAATCGCTCTATTGGCCCTCCTATCACGCCATGGCGGCGATGACGGGTGGCGGGGCTTCACGCGGCCGCGAACTGGGCTGGCGACATGCGGTCGCGGCCTTTGTCTATGTGGTGGGGCCCTTGATTGGCGGCGTCTTGCTCGAGCGATTTGGGGCGCAGGTCAATTTTGCGCTGGCCGCTGTCACCACCCTGCTCTCGGCAGCGCCGCTCTTCTTTATGCCCAAGATTGATGCGGGAGAGATTTCGACACCGCGCCTGTCTTTTCGCGAGATTGACCGGCGCGGTGTTCTGGCTTTTGCCGCTGATGGCTTCATGTGCGCGGGGCTCGCCTTCGCATGGCCTATGGCGCTCTTCATCATTCTGGGCTCGGGCTATGAGAGTTTTGGCATCGCCAATGCCGCAGCTGGTTTGGCGGGCGCTTTGGCGAGCCTCGTCGTTGGCCATGTGATCGACCGGGGCAATCGCGAACGCGCATTGATTGTCGTCTCGCTCTGTCTTGCGGCGAGCTTTGCCTTTCGCGCAAGTGCGAGCTGGTCGCCTCTGGCGGCTTTTCTGGCTCATGCCAGCGGCGCAGCCGTCATGGCGGTCTATACGACCGTACTGATGACGATGATTTACGACCGCGCGAAAAATTCAGGCGCAGCCTTTCGGTTTCATTTTGCAGCGGAAGGTGGCTGGGATGCGGGCGCGGCTTTGGGCTGTCTGGCGGGGGCTGGTGTTGCGCTGCTCACCGAGCATGTCTCGCTTGTCACCCTGCCCGCCGCAGCCGGCATCGTGCTGATGTATCTGTGCGTGCGCGCCTCCGCACGCACAGATCACACGGCTTAGAAACCGATCATATCAAAGCGCGTCAGTGTCGTATTGGCACCGACACCCGGCGCATTGGCGAGCAACCAACTCACCGCCTGCTCGGCATAGAGCGATTCAGATGTTGAGCCCTCAACCGGCACGATCACCTTATAACCAAGGAAGGCAGCTTCAGCAGCGGTGAACAGAACCGCGCCTTGTGCCGCCGTCCCCACAACGATCACCGTCTTGATGCCGCGCTCCTTCAAAATCTTGTCGAGATCGCTGCGGATGAATTTATTCGCGACCGCCTGCACGACAGGCTCACCCGCCAAGGGGGCTGCGCGCGGATCAATGTCATTGACCGTTGTTGCACCTGTGATGCTATGCACCACGGTCATTTTGCGATTGCGCGCCTCCGTCAAGAAAGCTGCGACCTTCGGCAAAGAGTCGAGACAGCGCGGGCGACGCTCGGCGTTGCAGGTGGCCTTGACGAGATCGAGTACGAGAAAGGCCGTGGTGGCAGGATCAACCGTCACCTTCTTCAGCTCGACAGCAGGCGGGGCTTTAACGCTGGCCCAATCATCGACGATGGTCTGCGCCTGCGCGGGCAAAAGGCAGCACAGCGCAAAGGCAGCGCTCAGAACAGAACGGATCATGTCATCTCCCCATCAAACAGGCAGTGAGTGCCTGTTTGATTGAGCCACAAAATCCGCTCAGAAGAAAGCCTGAATCCCGGTCTGCGCGCGACCCAGAATGAGGGCATGCACATCATGCGTTCCCTCATAAGTATTCACGGTTTCGAGATTCTGGGCGTGGCGCATCACATGATATTCTTCATGAATGCCGTTGCCGCCATGCATGTCGCGGGCAAGCCGTGCAATGTCGAGCGCCTTGCCGCAATTGTTGCGCTTGATGAGCGAGATCACCTCAGGCGACCAGGATCCATCATCGAACATGCGGCCCACGCGCAGCGCCGCTTGCAGGCCAAGCGTGATCTCGGTCTGCATATCAGCGAGCTTCTTTTGCACAAGCTGGGTAGCGGCGAGCGGGCGATCAAACTGCTTGCGGTCGAGCGTGTATTGACGCGAGCGATACCAGCAATCTTCGGCAGCCCCGATCACACCCCAAGCAATGCCATAGCGCGCACGGTTCAAGCATTCGAACGGACCTTTGAGGCCCGACACATTCGGCAGCATGGCGCTTTCAGGCACAACCACACCATCCATCACCACTTCGCCGGTGATCGAGGCGCGCAGAGACAGCTTGCCGTGAATCTTCGGCGCGCTGAGACCCTTCATGCCCTTGTCGAGCACGAAGCCGCGAATGGCATTGTCATGCGCGGCTGACTTGGCCCAAACGACAAAGACATCAGCCATCGGCGAATTGGAGATCCACATTTTCGTGCCGGTGAGGCGATAGCCATCAGCGACCTTTTCCGCGCGCGTCTTCATGCCAGCCGGGTCAGAGCCTGCATCAGGCTCGGTAAGACCAAAACAGCCGATCCATTCGCCACTGGCGAGCTTGGGCAGATAGGTCTTGCGCTGCTCTTCGCTGCCAAAAGCATAGATCGGATGCATGACGAGCGAGGACTGCACGCTCATCATGGAGCGATAGCCAGAATCGACGCGCTCAACCTCACGTGCGACCAGGCCATAAGAAACGTAATTGGCGCCTGCGCAGCCATATTGTTCGGGCAGAGTGACGCCAAGCAGACCAAGGCTGCCCATTTCAGCAAAGATGCTGGGGTCGGTCTCTTCCTTGGCATAGGCCGAAATCGCACGCGGCAGCAGCTTGTCCTGCGCATAGTCGCGGGCGGCATCGCGGATCATACGCTCATCTTCAGTGAGCTGGCTCTCAATGAGGAAGGGATCATCCCACTGGAAAGCGGCCTTCTTGGAAGCGGACATGAGGGTCTCCGAAATTCTGCTGGTCCCTTATGGCCCCGCTGGTGCGCCGGTTCAAGCGCCCGGACGCCGCAGCTGAGCGCTTTGGGGGCTTGCATGGGAGGGGCGACACCGTCATCTTATGGTGATGCCCGCACATGACCCCACCTTCCCGGAACGGCTGTCGCTGGACCATAGCGCTCTTGCCAGACTGAACGAGCGCTCGCGCGAGATCTTTCGCCATGTGGTCGACAGCTATTTGACGACCGGCGACCCCGTGGGTTCCCGCCATTTGTCGCGCGTCCTGCCCATGACCCTGTCGCCGGCCTCCGTGCGCAATGTCATGCAGGATCTTGAAGAGCTGGGCCTCATCTATGCGCCCCATACCAGCGCGGGCCGTATGCCCACGGAACTGGGCCTGCGCTTTTTCGTCGATGCCATGCTGGAGATCGGCGATCTGCCGCTGGCCGAGCGCACGCGGATCGAGGCGCAAGTCAAAGCCGCCTCTCGCCATCAAACACTCGAAGGCGTGCTGACGGAGGCCTCGACCATGTTGTCGGGCCTATCGAGGGGCGCAGGCGTTGTCGTCACCACCAAAGACAATGCGCGGCTGAAACATGTTGAATTTGTGCAGCTCGAGCCTGAGCGCGCTTTGGCCGTCCTCGTCTCTGAAGACGGCTCAGTCGAGAACCGCATCGTCGCTATTCCGCGCGGCCTGCCCTCTTCGGCCTTGGTCGAGGCTGGCAATTATCTCAATGCGCGTATCAGAGGCCGCACTTTGAGCGAAGTGCGCGGCGAGATTGAACATGCGCGCAACAGCGCACAAGCTGAGCTTGATGAACTCACTGCGCGCCTTGTTGACGCGGGGCTTGCGAGCTGGGCTGGCATGGGCGACAGCTCGCAGCTCATCGTGCGCGGTCAGGCCAATCTGCTGGAAGATCTGCGCGCGGTGGAAGATCTGGAACGCATCCGCCTGCTCTTTGCAGATCTTGAGACCAAGAAAGATGTGATGGATCTGCTCTCGCGCGCTGAACAAGGCGAGGGTGTGCGCATCTTCATCGGCTCGGAGAACAAGCTCTTCTCACTCTCAGGCTCGTCCATGATTGCCGCGCCTTTCTGCGATCCTGCGCAGCGCATCGTCGGCGTTCTGGGCGTGATTGGGCCGACGCGCCTCAATTATGCGCGAATTGTGCCGATGGTGGACTACACAGCCAAGGTGATCGCCCGTATCATGCAAGGTAAGTAAAGGTCGCAGCGTCTGCGACTACGGGGGCGACCATGCTGGAACGTTTGCTGGAAAAGACTCTGTTCAACAGCCGCTGGCTGCTGGCCCCGATCTATCTTGGCCTTGTGGTCGGGCTGATCGCCATGGTGGTGAAGTCGATCCAGCATGTCGTGCATATTGTGCCGACCATTTTGAGCGCGAGCGAATCTGATCTTGTTCTGGATATTCTCAGCCTCATTGATCTCAGTCTGACCGCAAGCCTCATCATTATCGTGATCTTCTCTGGCTATGAGAACTTCGTCTCGCGCATCGATTCCAGCGATCACCCCGATTGGCCCGAATGGATGGCCAAGATTGATTTCACCGGGCTGAAGCTCAAGCTGCTCTCCTCCATCGTCGCCATTTCTGCGATCCAGCTGCTGCGCGCCTTTATGGATGTCGGCAAGACGAGTGATCGCGACCTGATGTGGCTTGTCGTCATTCATGTGGTCTTTGTGGTCTCCGGCCTTGTGCTGGCTTGGTCCGACAAAATCACTGGCCATGGCAGTGAGCCCTCCAAGGATCATTGAGCCCCAACATCATTGAGATTTGGGGCCTCGCCGTGCCATAAGGGCGCATGGCATTGTCTCCCCCCACAGCCGAGCCGGGCTTCGGCGTTTATGTGCACTGGCCTTTCTGCCTGTCGAAATGCCCCTATTGCGACTTCAACAGCCATGTGCGTTCGCAAGGCATAGATGAAGCGCGCTATGTGGCGGCCTTTCGCGCGGAACTGGCGCATCGCGCAGCCATCGCACCGGGCCGCGAAGTGACCTCCATCTTCTTTGGTGGTGGCACACCCTCTTTGATGCAGCCGCAAACGGTCGGCGCGATCATGGAGGCGATTGCGAGCCATTGGTCGGTGCGCGCTAACGCCGAAGTCACGCTCGAGGCCAATCCCACCAGCGTTGAGGCAGAGCGTTTTCGTGGCTATCGCGCAGCGGGCGTCAATCGCGTCTCGCTGGGCGTGCAAGCCATGAATGATGCAGATTTGAAAATGCTCGGCCGTTTGCACAGTGCGCAAGAAGCTATGAGCGCGGTGGAGATTGCCACCAGCACATTCGAGCGCGCCTCATTCGATCTCATCTATGCGCGCCCGCATCAAACACCGCAGCAATGGCGGGCTGAATTGCGCGAGGCTTTGTCACGCGCGCCCGAACATCTCTCGCTCTATCAACTCACCATCGAACCTGACACGATCTTCGAGCGCCTCGTTGCGGCGGGCAAGATCACGCCGCCTGATGAAGAGGTCGGCCGTGCCTTGTGGGATGTGACGCAGGAGATGATGGAAGAGGCTGGCATGCCGGCCTATGAGATCTCCAATCACGCGCGCCCCGGCGGCGAGAGCCGACACAATCTCGTCTATTGGCGCTATGGCGAATATGCGGGCATTGGTCCGGGTGCACATGGCCGCTTGATTGGCACACAAGGCCGCCTTGGCCATTCAACGGTCAAACATCCTGAAACCTGGCTGACGCAGGTCGAGACCAAGAGCCATGGTTTGAGCGAAGAAGAAGTCTTGAGCGCTGAAGCGCAAGGCGATGAATTTTTGCTGATGGGTCTGCGCCTGCGCGAAGGGATCGACCCTGCACGCTATGAACACCTCAGCGGCAAAAAGCTCAATCCCGCACGTCTCGACATGTTGCGCGACGAAGCGCTCATCACCACAAGGCCCGATGGTCGCCTCAGCGTCACCGCCAAAGGCTTCCCCTTGCTCGATGCGATCATCGCCGAATTGGCGTGATCACATGGCCGAAGCGCTGAAGCTCTTGGGCGCGGGGCTGACGACCTGCGTTGCATTATTGCTGATCATCACGACAGCCAGACCGCGCTCATTGGTGCCATCTGCGCGGAAGCGGAAAACACCATCAACACCGCTAAAGCCTGAGGCATTTTGCAGCACAGTTTCGCTGAAACGGTCTGCGCCCTGCTGACGCGACAATGCGGCCACCAGCGAGGCCCCATCATAAGCGAGGGTCGCAACGCGGCTCGGCTCATTGCCATATTTGCGGCTATAGCGCGTGACGAAACTGGTGAAGCCAGCATTGTCGGGCGTTGAGAACCAAGCGCCTTGCAAAGCTGGGCTCTGCAACACGCGCGCATCATTCCACAGGCCCGTGCCCAGAATTTGCACGCGCTTCACATCAATACCCGCTGTGGTGATGGCCTGCGCAACGCTGGGCATCACATCAGCCTGTTCGGGAATGAAGAGTGCGTCGATGCGCTGACCCAAAGCTGCAATCTTTTGCGCCGCTGCAGCGGCCCCGCCCGGCGCATAGGTTTCAACAGCCATGACATTGATATTTTTGCGCGCGGCAATCGCCATGAATTGCGCTTCGGCAACGCGGCCAAACTCACTGCTGGGTATGAGTGCTGCCATACTGCGCTTGCCGCGCTGGGCGGCATAATCAAGAACGCGCTCGATATAGGTCTCAGGCAAGAAGGACAAAAGATAAGTGCCGCGCGCGGCGACATTGGCATCGGTGGAGAAAGCAATCACCGGCTTGCCAGCGGCGCGCGCCACAGCGCCCACTTCGCGCACATTGCCAGCAAAGAGCGGGCCTAGGATAATATCTGCACCTTCACTGATCGCGGCTTGAGCTGCCGCGCGCGCACCAGCCTGCGTCGACTGATCATCCTTCACGATGATGGAGACATCCTTGCTGCCAAATTCGCTCAAGGCCAGCTCAGCTGCATTGCGCAGCGATTGCCCCACACTGCTGGGACCGCTGGCGGAGCTGAGCGGCACAATGAGCGCGACTTTGATGCCCCCGCCGCCAATCTCATTGGGCGTGGAAGACAGATCGGAGGTCTCGATGGCCGAATTGGCCGCAGGCGGAGGCAACAAAGGTGCCTCAGCATCGCTGCGGCCAAAGCCGGGCATGCCGGTCGGGCCGCAACCGGCCAGCGACAAGGTCATCGCCGCCGCCAACAGATGGGCGCGGCGCGGAACAAAGGATCGGATGAAAAGACTGGTGAGCACGAAAACCCCTCCACCCCGCTCCGGGCGGGCGTGCAAGCTACCTAAACTCAGGGCTCATTGCGCGCAAATTGCGGCGGTTGCGCCCAAGTTTGTAACGTTCTATAAAAAGAACCTCTGAACTTTATAAAGAACAGATCATGGAACAGGACAAGCCAGATACGGGCAAGCTGCCCAGTTTCGCCGTCTTCGGCCTGAACATGGAGGCTGATCCCATTCGGCCGGGGCTGCATGTGGTGGCCACACCCATCGGCAATCTGAAGGATATTTCCCTGCGCGCGCTGGGGACTCTGGCGGCGGCTGATGCCGTTCTGGCCGAGGACACCCGCGTGACCAAGGTCTTGCTGGCCCATTACGGCATTTCGACGCCGCTCGTCGCCTATCACGAGCACAATGCGGCCGTCATGCGCCCCCATATTCTGGCCCGTCTGGAGGCTGGCGCCGCTCTGGCACTGGTCTCGGATGCTGGCACGCCGCTGGTCTCGGACCCCGGCTTCAAACTGGTCGCCGATGCGGCTGCCGCAGGCGCCAATGTGGTGGCCGTGCCCGGCCCCTCTGCCGTTCTGGCGGGGCTTGTGGTCGCGGGCCTGCCAACCGACCGCTTCTTCTTTGAAGGCTTTTTGCCGCCTCGCAGTGCTGCCCGCCGCCAGCGCATCGCTGAACTGGCCGCCATTCCCGGCACTTTGGTCTTTTTCGAATCGCCCCGCCGGGTCGCCGAGACTTTGGCCGATCTCCATGCGGTTCTGGGCGAGCGCGAAGGGGCCATGGCCCGCGAACTCACCAAACATTATGAGACCGTGCGGCGCGGCACTTTGGGGACGCTGGCCGCTCAGCTTGCGAGCGAAGACCCGCCCAAGGGCGAGATCGTTCTGCTCGTAGGTCCGCCCCAACAGGGGGCGCAGGCCCTGAGCGCCGAAGACCTCGACGCGCGGTTGCTCAAAGCGCTGGAGAGCCACTCGGTTAAAGACGCTGCGGCCATTGTGGCGGGCGAAAGTGGCCAGCCCCGCCGCCAAGTCTATGCCCGCGCCATCGAACTCTCGGCGGGCAAGGATCGGTGAGGCCCCAGCGCGACCGCAAAAAAGCGCGCCGATTTGGCCTTCGGGCAGAGACAATCGCGCTTTTTTGGCTGGTTTTGCGCGGATACCGTGTCATTGGGCGCAATTTTCTGGCGCCGGGCGGTGAAATTGACCTGATCGCGGTGCGCGGCAGCACCATTTGTTTCGTTGAGGTGAAGGCGCGCGCCAGCCTGGATGAAGCCCGCATCGCCATCACATCGCAGAAACGTCTTCGCATCATCAGGGCCGTGCGTGTATGGATCACTCGCAACCGCTGGTCGACAGGCTATACTCTGCGCGGTGATGCGATCTTCATCGCGCCACGCCGCTGGCCCCGGCATCTAACCGGAGCCTTCGAGCTGGAGCTGATGGACGCGCCCAGTAACTGGTGAGGACGAGCATGAGCCTGAAAGTCGCGGTCCAGATGGACCCTATCGAGCGCATCAATATCGCAGGCGACTCGACTTTTGCGCTGATGCTGGAGGCGCAACGGCGCGGCCACGAGCTGCTCTATTACACGCCCGAGCGCCTGACGCTGCGCGGCACACGCGTTGTGGCACAGGTGCAGCAAGTCACAGTGCGCGACGAGCCCGGCAACCATGTCAGCTTTGGCGCCAGCGAGGTCGTTGATCTTGCCAATGTCGATGTTGTGTTGCTGCGGCAAGATCCGCCCTTCGATCTTGGCTATATCACCACAACCCATCTTCTCGAGCGCATCCATCCTGAAACTCTGGTGGTGAACAATCCCGCCAGTGTGCGCAATGCGCCTGAAAAACTCTTCGTCATGAACTATCCCCATCTCATGACCGCAACGCTCATCTCGCGCGACAAGCAAGAGATCGAAGCCTTCCGTGCGGAACATGGCGATGTTGTCATGAAGCCGCTCTATGGCAATGGCGGCGCAGCTGTCTTCAAAGTCTCGCGCGAAGATCCCAATTTCGGTTCGCTGTTTGATTTGTTCAGCGTCACCTTCCGCGAGCCTTGGGTCATCCAGCGCTTCCTGCCCAAAGTGACGCAAGGCGACAAGCGCATCATTCTGGTTGATGGCGTCGCCGCTGGTGCGGTCAATCGGGTGCCAGCTGCCAATGACATTCGCTCCAATATGGTGCGCGGCGGCGCGGCAGCCCCCACAGATCTCAGCGAGCGCGAGATGGAGATTTGCGAGACCATCGGGCCGGAGCTGAAGCGCATGGGGCTTTTGTTCGTGGGTATTGATGTCATCGACGGCAATCTCACCGAGATCAATGTCACATCCCCAACGGGGCTTCGCGCGATCAAGCGTCTGGGTGGACCTGATATTGCTGCGACCATCTGGAATGCCATTGAAGCAAAGGTGTGAGCCATGAGCATGAGCGCGCCTGCTGACGACGCCCCGCGCAGCCGCCGCCGCGCGCGCGTCACCACCAAGCCAGATGATGTCATCGACCGCGCCGCGCTCGAGACTGAGCTGGGCGAGCTTGCGCGCAATCACAAAGGCCCCGCCTCCGAACTGCGCAAAACTGCAGTCGAGCTTTATCGCAAAGCGCTTGATACGGGCCATGCGCGCGCGCGCGCCTTGCTCGAAGAAGGCGGCAATGGCAGCGGCATGGCCTGCGCCCGTGCGATCTCGCATCTGGAAGATGAGCTGATCCGCTCCATCCATAAATTTGTGATCGAACATCTCTATCCCGCCGAAAATCGCTCAGCAGGTGAGCGGCTCGCCATCGCAGCTGTGGGTGGCTATGGCCGTGGCACTTTGGCGCCTGGCTCTGACATAGATCTGCTCTTTTTGCTGCCCTACAAGCAAACCGCTTGGGGCGAGAGTGTCGTTGAGGCCATCCTTTATATTCTGTGGGATCTGCGCCAGAAGGTCGGCCATTCCACACGCTCAGTTGATGAATGCCTGCGCCAGGCGCGCGAAGACATGACCGTGCGCACCGCACTTTTGGAAGCCCGCTTCATTCTGGGTGATGAGGCACTGTTTGAGAATATGCGCAGCCGCTTTGATACAGAGATCGTGCGCGACACCGCGCGTGAATTTGTGTCAGCCAAACTTGCAGAGCGCGATGCGCGCCTCAACAAGGCGGGTAATTCACGTTATCTCGTCGAGCCCAATGTCAAAGAGAGCAAGGGCGGGTTGCGCGATATCAACACGCTCTTCTGGATTTCAAAATATGTCTATCGCGTGCGCGAGGTCCAAGAGCTGGTGCGCGCGGGCCTGTTCAGCGAACGCGAATTGCAGCTCTTCAATCGCTGCGAAGAATTTCTGTGGCGCGTGCGTTGCCATTTGCATTTTGTCACCAACAGACCCGAAGACCGCTTGTCCTTCGACTATCAGCGCACCATCGCGGGGCGTTTGGGCTATACGACCCATGCGGGCCTTTCGGATGTCGAGCGCTTCATGAAGCACTACTTCCTCGTTGCGAAAGATGTCGGCGATCTGACCGCCATCGTCTGCGCGGCGCTCGAAGAAAAACAGGCCAAGTCGCGTCCCGTGCTCGACCGCTTTGTCAATCGCCTGCGCCGCAAGAATCAAGAATTGCCCGGCAGTGACTTTGCCATCGAGGTTGACCGCGTGACGGTTGCGCGCCCCGATGTGTTTGAGAGCGATCCGGTCAATCTCATTCGCCTCTATTGGATTGCCAACAAGCACCGCTTGCCGATCCATCCTGATGCGACGCGTCTTGTCACTTTGTCGCTGAAGCGGCTCGACAAGACAATCCGCGAAGACAAAGAGGCCAATCGCCTCTTCCTTGAGATTTTGACATCGCGTGATGCACCCGAAACCATTCTGCGTCAGATGAATGAAGCGGGCGTGCTGGGCGCTTTCATTCCCGACTTTGGCCGCATCGTCGCGATGATGCAGTTCAATATGTATCATCACTATACGGTCGATGAGCATTTGCTGCGCAGCATCGGTATTTTGAGCAATATCGAAACGGGGCGCCTGACCGAAGACCATCCCGTCTGCCATGCGATCCTGCCATCGATCAGCAATCGCACCGCGCTCTATGTCGCTTTGTTCCTGCATGACATTGCCAAGGGCCGCAAAGAGGATCACTCGATTGCGGGCGCGCGTGTGGCTCGTGAATTATGCCCGCGCTTCGGTCTGTCTGAGGCTGAAACCGAGACGGTCGCGTGGTTGATTGAAGAACATCTGGCGATGTCCAACACCGCCCAGAGCCGCGATCTGTCCGACCGCCTGACGATTGAGACCTTCGCCTCGACCGTGCAGACGCTTGAGCGTTTGCGCATGTTGTTGGTGCTCACTGTCTGCGACATTCGCGCGGTTGGCCCGGGCGTGTGGAATGGTTGGAAGGGCCAGCTGCTGCGCACACTCTATTGGGAGACCGAAGTTGTGCTCGCGGGTGGCCATTCAGCCATTGATCGCGCGCAGCGTGTGGCCATGGCACAGGCTGAGTTGCGCAAAGCGCTCTCCACTTGGCCGGACTCTGATTTTGATGCCTATGCCGCGCGCCACTATCAAGCCTATTGGTTGAAGGCAGATCTGCAACACAAGATCGCCCATGCCAAATTGCTGCGCCTTGTGGATGTGGAAATGAAGTCGCTGATGACGGAATATTCCACTGACGCTTTCCACGGCGTCACGGAACTGACTGTCGTTGCGCCTGACCATCCCCGCTTGTTGTCGATCATCGCGGGCGCTTGCGCGGCTGCTGGCGCCAATATTGTCGATGCGCAGATCTTCACCACCACCGATGGTTTGGCGCTCGACACGATCTGTGTCAGCCGCGCCTTTGATCAAGATGAAGATGAGCTGCGCCGCGCTGGCCGCGTCGCGCAATCCATCGAAAAGGCGCTGCGAGGTGAGCTGCGCCTGCGCGATGCTGTGGCCGCGCGCGGTGAGCAATCCAAGGGGCCGAGCAAAGCCTTCACCGTCGCGCCCGACATGATGATGGATAATAATCTGTCCAATCGCTACACGGTGGTGGAGGTCTCGGGCCTTGACCGCCCGGGCCTGCTCTATGAGCTGACCGCTGCGATCTCAGATCTCAATCTCAATATCGGCTCGGCCCATATTGCGACCTTCGGCGAAAAGGCCGTGGACGTTTTCTATGTCACCGATCTCACCGGTGCGAAGATCACCAATCCTTCGCGCCAAAGCGCTGTGCGCCGCCGTTTGCTCGATGTTTTCACGAATGGCGAGACCAAGCCCGCGCCCAAGCGCAAGACAGAAACTGGCGCCAGCTGAGCTTTGGCTTCGGTTGGACGCTTGATTTTTCCCGCCGGGCACCTGATATCCCGGCAAGGCCATTGGAACTGAACGACCCATGCAAGATCCCAAGGACGCTTCTGCTACTCCCTCCGACAAGCCCGCCGCTGAGGCTGCGCAAGAGAGCGCTTTTGCCAGCGACGCGCCGCAATCGGACATCACCGAGCCGGAGCCTTTTACCGAGCTCGAAAATCTCCATGCGGAGAATACGAGCCTCAAGGAAAAGGTGCTACGCACTTTGGCGGAGATGGAAAATCTGCGCCGCCGCACCGAGCGCGAAGTGGCCGATGCCAAGATCTATGGCGTGACCTCTTTTGCGCGAGAGATGCTGACGCTGGCCGACAATCTGCGCCGCGCGCTGGAAACTTTGAAGCCCGAACAAATCGAATCTGTCGACCCTGCCCTCAAGAGCTTTGTGGAAGGCATGGAGCTGACCGAGCGCGCCTTCCTCGCCAGCCTCAGCCGTCAGGGCGTGAAGCAGCTGGAGCCGCAGGGCCAGCGCTTTGATCCCAATATGCATGAGGCTTTGTTCGAAGTGCCTGACCCCTCTGTGCCCAATGGCACGGTCGTGCAGGTTGTCGAGACGGGCTATTCCATCGGCGAGCGCTGCTTGCGCCCTGCCAAAGTCGGTGTTGCGCGCGGCGGCCCCAAGCCGGTTCAGGATGCGCCCAAGACTGAAGGCTGAGTGACACGGCGCAGGGTGAGATTGATCCGCCCTGCGTCGCTCAGCAAAGTGGATGTGCCTGCATAGAGCCGATCCACGCCGTGGAAGCACAGGCGCGAGGCACCCCCAATCAACACAACATCGCCCGATGCCAGTTTGATGGATTTCGTCGGGCTGTTGCGCTCTTCGCCGCCAAAGCGAAAGAGGCATGTGTCGCCGAGCGAGATCGACACAACAGGCGCATCAAGCGCGGCTTCATCGCGGTCTTGATGCAGGCCCATCTTTGCCTGCGCATTATAAAAATTCACGAGACAGGCTTCTGGTGGCGCTTGATAGCCTGCAAGCTCCCAAGCGCGCAGGGCCAGATCAGGAATCTTCGGCCAAGGCGCGCCCGTCTCGGGATGATCCGCTTGATAGCGATAGCCGCGCGCTTGATCACTGACCCAGCCCAGCGGTCCGCAATTGGTCATCTGCACGGAGAAGGCTTTGCCCGTGCGCGGCATGCGCGGCGTAAAGAGAGGCGCTTGGCGCACACAGTCGCGCAATTGCGCGACAAGCGCTTCTTGCTCGTCGCGCGAGAAATAGGCCGGATGCCAGATGAGACCCGGTGCCAGCTCCATCAATCGTTGAGCCCCAGCACATCGGCCATTGCATAATGGCCCGGCTTGCGTCCCTTGCCCCAGAGCGCTGCACGCACAGCACCACGCGCGAAAATGCCGCGATCCTCAGCCTTATGCGACAATTCCAGACGCTCACTGGGGCCTGCAAAGATCACAGTATGATCGCCGACCACTGTGCCACCGCGCAAAGTTGCAAAACCGATATCACCGGGCGTGCGCGCGCCTGTATGGCCATCGCGCACGCGCTGAGAGCGATCATCAAGATTGATCTTGCGACCCTGTGCCGCTGCTTCGCCGAGCAACAACGCCGTACCTGAAGGTGCATCCACTTTCATGCGATGATGCATTTCGAGCACTTCAATATCGAAATCTTCGCCCAAAGTTGCCGCCACGCGCTTCACAAGACCGGCGAGCAGATTGACGCCAAGGCTCATATTGCCAGAGCGCACCACGACGGCATGACGGGCGGCTGCATCGATCTTTTCAAGATCGCTCGCCGCAAGGCCGGTTGTGCCAATCACATGAGTGATGCGCGCTTGGGCTGCGAGCGCTGCCAGCTCAACCGTTGTGGCGGGCGTTGTGAAATCAATCACCGCATCGGCATGGACGATGGCTTCGAGTGGTTTGTCGGTGATGAGGACGCCATTGGCACCAACCCCTGCGAGCAGGCCGGCATCTTGCCCAAGCGCGGGCGAGCCCACACGCTCAATCGCGCCCGAAAGGCTTGCGCCCTCTGTCTGGTGAATGGTCTGGATGAGCATCCGCCCCATGCGGCCTGCGGCTCCGGCCACAACAATGCGCATCTGGCTCATGACAATCTCCTCTGGCTCCTGCCTTGCCTCTATAGAGCGGCGTAGCTTTCGGCAACGGGCGGGCCGTATTCTTCACTTGTTCTTGGCAATTTTGGCCCTTCTTTGACGCTGGGCGAGCCGTACTCTTTAATGGCGCCAACAGGGGAGTGAGGCCATGGTGGATAAATTCGAGGATTATTGCTGGAAGGACATCGTCAGCGACGAGGTTCTCGAAATCTATGGCGCCTATCGCCGCGACATTTACGTCGGCCCCCGCCCGGCCATCATCGCCATCGACCTTTATAAAAAGGCCTATCAGGGCGGCAATCGCCCCGTGGTCGAGGTCAATCGCAGCTTCTCGGGCAGTTGCGGGGAGAATGCCTGGGCCGCCATTGAGCCAACCCAGCGCCTGTTTGCTGCCGCGCGCCGCGCCCAGATCCCCGTCATCTATTCCACCCGCCATGCCGATACGGCCGGGGTTCATTCCACCAATCGCCGCATGGGCCGCGAGAGCGAAGATCTTTATGCGATTCAGGATGAGCTGGCGCCAGAGCCCGGCGATCTGGTCATCTACAAAGAACGCGCCTCGGTCTTTTTTGGCACACCGCTGATTGCCCATCTGCGCCGCTTGGGCGTCGAGAGCCTGATCATCTGCGGGGAGAGCACGTCTGGCTGCGTGCGCGCGACAACGGTGGATGCTTATTCTTACGGCTTCCACAATGTCGTGGTCGAAGAATGCACCTATGATCGCTCGATGCTGAGCCACAAGGTCAATTTGTTCGACCTGCATCACAAATATGCCGATGTGATGCATGTGAATGAGGTGGTGCAGCATCTCGACAGCTTGACCGGGCGCGCCGCCGCCGCAGAATGAGGCAATTCTTAACCGGCCCTTAATTCGCCGTCTTTAGCTTGTGGCCTCACGCTTGAGTGAACAAGGACGAAGACGCGCCAATGGGCGAGGGCTGGTTCAATCGACGCGAGCCGAAACTCGACGCGCCACGCCGCGCGCGTGACGATGAGTTGCGCGCCGATCCGCGCGATCGCCCCGGCCCTGCCAAGCGCCGAAAGGGCGAGCGCGTCGAGCCATTCTTTGACGAGCGTCACGAGAACGAGCGCCTGCGTCTTGATGAGGAGGAGGCTGCCGCCCATCGTCCGCGCCGCAACAAAAAGACGCAAAAAGAAAAACCGCAACGCAAAAAGCGGCGGCGGCGCTCTTTCTTTGGCTTTCTGTTTTATTATGGCGCTGTCGCAGCTGTCTGGGCCTTCATCGGCCTGAGTGCGCTGATTGTCTGGCATGCGGTGCAACTGCCGCCCATCGACAAATTGGCTGTGCCCAAGCGCCCGCCCAATATCGCCATTCATGCGGATGATGGCACTTTGCTGACCAATCGCGGTGACACAGGTGGGCCTGCTATCAATCTGCGCGATCTGCCCGCTTATGTGCCCAATGCCTTCATCGCGATTGAGGATCGGCGTTTTTACGCCCATTACGGCATTGATCCTTTCGGCATTGGCCGCGCTGTCATGCGCAATGTGATGCGACGCGGAGGCATGGAAGGTGGCTCAACACTCACCCAGCAATTGGCGAAAAATCTCTTCCTGACGCAAGAGCGCACGATCTCGCGTAAAATTCAGGAGGCCATTCTCGCGATCTGGTTGGAAAATCGTTTCACCAAAGACCAGATCCTCGAACTTTATCTCAACCGCGTTTATTTCGGCTCTGGCGCTTATGGGATTGAAGCAGCTGCACGGCGCTATTTTGGACATGGCGCGCGCGAAGTGAGCTTGCAAGAAGCCGCCATGCTGGCAGGCTTGATGAAAGCGCCAACCAAACTGGCCCCCAATCGCAACCCCACAGGCGCCAGCGAGCGCGCGGCACAAGTGATCGCCGCCATGGCGCGCGAAGGCTTCATCACGACCGAAATGGCAAGGCTTGCACAAGAAGCGCCCGCGCGCGCATCGCAGGATCGCAATGGTGCGCTGAATTATGCTGCCGATTATGTGATGGATGTTCTCGACGACACGATTGGCGCGATTGACGAAGACCTCGTCGTGACGACGAGCCTCAATAGTAATATGCAGCGCAGCGCTGAATTTGCCTTGAGCGATGAATTGAATGTCAAAGGCCCGCGCTTTGGTGTCTCGCAAGGCGCGCTGGTTGCACTCGACCCCAATGGGCAGATCAAGGCACTGGTGGGCGGGCGCAGCTATGCTGAGAGCCAGTTCAATCGCGCGGTCGCGGCCAAGCGCCAGCCCGGCTCCTCGTTCAAACCTTTCGTCTATCTGAGCGCGATTGAAAAAGGTCTGACACCCAACACAATCCGCGAAGACGGACCGATCAATATTCGTGGCTGGACGCCGGAAAATTCCACACGCGAATATCAAGGCCCCGTCACTTTGACGCGCGCGCTCTCTTTGTCGCTCAATACGGTCTCGGTGCGACTGGCGCTGGAGGTTGGCCCCAAACGCGTGATCGAGACAGCCCATCGCATGGGCATTGGCTCTGAATTGCGGCCCGATGCGTCGATTGCCCTTGGCACATCAGAAGTCACGCCTTTGGAATTGGTGAGCGCCTATACGCCCTTTGCCAATGGTGGCATTGGCGTGCAGCCGCATATTATTTTGCGCGTGAAAACCGCGAATGGAAAATTGCTCTATCAACGCAAGGGCGCAAGCTTCGGGCGTATCGTTGATCAGCAAGCCATCGCGATGATGAATACGATGATGCAAGAAACATTGACCACCGGCACAGCCAAACGCGCTGAACTGCCGGGCTGGCAAGCAGCGGGCAAGACCGGCACCAGCCAGGATTATCGCGACGCATGGTTTGTGGGTTACACCGGCACGCTTGTTGCGGGTGTGTGGCTTGGCAATGATGACAATTCCCCCACGCGCCGCGCATCGGGTGCCAATCTGCCCGTCGATATCTGGAGCCGGTTTATGCGAGAGGCGCTGACGGGCGTCACGCCCGTGCCTCTGCCAGCAGGTCTGTGGCGCGATGGACAAAGCGCTGTTGCACAGCCGGCAGCTTCAATGGACTCAAGTGCAGCGCCTATGCCACCGGGGCGCATTCCTTCTGCCCCCGCAGTGACAACGGCGCCGTCATCTTCTGCGCGCTCGAGTGAGCGAACGACGCCCAATGATCTCTTGCCGCCTGCTGGCATTCCCCAAACGCAAACGCGGGCGCCTCAGGCACCCGCGTCGCAAAAAACCATGATGGACCGCTTGTTCGGCGGTTAGCTGCGCAGATAGGCCGTTCCCCATGAATTGAGCGTGCGCTCTTCATGCGGCCAGGTGCCACGCACACGATCAGGCGTCACCACTTCGATCTCGGCTGAGAGTTCAACCCAATTGCCATCGGGGTCATGCACGAAGAGGAAGAGATTGTTGCCGGGACCATGACGGCCCGGACCCCATTTCACCGGCACGCGCAGATCAGCAAAATGATCACCCCAATCGCGGATCGCATTCCAGTCGGCGGCTTCATAACAATGATGATCGAAGCGATCTTCAGAGGCTTGGAATACAGCAAAACAATGATGCTCATGATCGGAGCGCAAGAAGGAGGTGCGGATACCTCCCTCTTCATCCAGCACGCGATCTGATTCGGTCAGGCCCACCACATCGCTGTAGAAATTGATCATGGCTTCGCAATTGCGGCTGGCGACAACCACATGCTGAATACGGCCCGACAGGCCCTTGTTGTTCTTCAGATGATCGCGCGGCACGCCGTAGAAAATATGATTGCCACTGGGATCAATGAAGCCAACCGCATCAGCAAAGACGGGCGTTGCCCCGCGCTTATGGGTTGCGCCAGCTTTGGCCAAACGCTCAGCCAAACCATCAAGGCAGGCAGCGTCATAAACTTCATAACCTGCTGATTGCAGCGTCTTGGCCTCGCCGGGCGAGATGATCACGCAGCGCTCGGGGCCCCAGCAAATGCGCGAGGCGCCATAGTCCTCGACCTCTGCTGAAAAAGCGTCGCGATAGAATTGCGCCAATTTATCCGGATCGGGCGACCCAAGCTCGATATAATAGAGATGGGCGCGAAGGGGCACATGGCTCATGACGGTCTCCGACCTCACAGGGGGCGCGTGCGCGCGACAAGTTCGCGCAAGCTGGCAGAAAAATATGCAAGATTGGCCCCATGGGCCTGCGCCTGTGTCGCATCCACAGCGGCCGCGACATAACGATCGGGGCGCACGAGCATCAATAGATCGCGCCCCTGCACACCAAGCTTGGCCATTGTGTCGTCAATATCGCGCACGGCCGGGATCGTCAGATCAGCACTGCGGTCGATATTGATGCGCATGGGAATGACGGCCAGACGGCGCAGCGAGGCAAGGCCGAAGTCTTCGCCCTGTGTGAGCGCCAGAACCTTCTGCGCATTTTCGCCATAGGCCACCAGCGCAAAATCACTGCCCAGACAGTCATCGAGCTTGCAGGTCTTGCGATTGAGATCTTCGACATTGGGCTGCGGCAACATGCGACCCGTGACATTGAGCCCATTGTCGGGCAGCAGGAAGCCATCGCGATAGAAGGGCTTTGGCTTATATTTCATCATCGCGAAATAGCTATGCACCGGCGGGATGAAACGCGCTAAGCGAAAGAGCGTATGCACGATCTTGGCTTGCAGGCGCGAGGTCGGCATCATCACGCGACCGATATTGATCGCCAATTCAATCAGCGACCAGGCATGGGGTGCGCGCTCTTTTTGATAGGTGTCGAGCAAGGCGGGGCCAAGCTCGTTACGGATCACAGCCGCCAGCTTCCATGACAGATTATGTGCATCGCGCACGCCGCTGTTCATGCCTTGGCCTGCGAAAGGCGGGGTGAGATGGGCTGCATCGCCTGCGAGAAAGACGCGGCGCGTATTCCATTTGTCGACCATGCGCGCATGGAATGTATAGACCTGACGGCGAATGATCGTGGCATCTTCATCAGGGCCTGAACGCGAAAGAAGATCACGCACATGGTCGGGATCCTCCGCCATCTTTTCATCTTCACCTTCGGTGAGCATGAATTCATAGCGGCGTGTGCCATTGGGTCCGGGCAAGCAGATGAAGGGCAGATCAGGGTCGCAGCCCACGCGCGTCTGTCGCATGCGCTCTTTGGTGTCGGCCATATCCACAATGAGCCAACGCTCGCGATAGGTGGAGCCTTTCAGCTCTGCACCAATGGCACGGCGCGCTGCACTGCGACCACCATCGCAGGCG
Source organism: Beijerinckiaceae bacterium (assembly GCA_947454485.1). Taxonomy (GTDB): domain Bacteria; phylum Pseudomonadota; class Alphaproteobacteria; order Rhizobiales; family Beijerinckiaceae; genus Terripilifer. The sequence continues at coordinate 106,349 of CANGJJ010000001.1, read as the reverse complement.
GCGAGATACCGCACGCGGATCTGCCGCTGCGGGCCATCCTCGTCTCCAAGACTCAGCGTGACACCGTCCTCATCTTCGACAAAGCCCGAACAATTGGTGCTGAACAAAGTCGTGACATGGGGGAAGCGCTTAAGCTCCTCGCGCAACGTCGCTTCAAATTTCACCTGACTGAAGGCGCTGCGGCGCGGATAGCCATATTCGCGATCTTTGGGCTCGACCTTGGCGAAACATTCACCCGTTGGCGTGAAATAATGCGCGCCATAATCAAGCGCGATGTCTTTGACGACTGCGTCAATGACACCCGCGGCCTGCATCGTGCGCAGACATTCATCATCAATGGAAACCGCGCGCGGCGCATCCACCGTCGAAGCATTACGCTCGATCAGAATGGTGCGAATGCCCATCGTGCCGAGCAAATTGGCGAGAGACAGACCCGTGGGGCCCGCGCCCAAAACTGCAACGTCGAAGTCCACGCCAGCGCCTCCACCATTTCGGATGGCAGACCAGACCATGCGGCCTGAGGAGTGTCAACAGATTTCCCAAAAAATGGGAAAATTGTTTAAGCACGACGGAGGCGGCCCGGAATGTTGCCTCGCTCAAGGGAAGAGCCTAGGAAGCCCCGTCTGAGATCACACAAGGGTTTCCCATGCGGCCTTCCAAACGCGCCCCCGACGAATTGCGCGCCGTCACCTTCGAACGCAATGTCGCCCGCTATGCGGAAGGCTCGTGCCTCGTCAAATTCGGCCAGACCCATGTGCTGTGCACCGCCTCGCTCGAAGACAAGCCGCCGCAATGGCTGCGTGGACAGGGTCGCGGCTGGGTGACAGCTGAATATTCCATGCTGCCGCGCGCGACCCATACGCGCACGCGCCGCGAATCAACCTCCGGCAAGCAGTCGGGCCGCACGCAAGAGATCCAGCGTCTGGTCGGCCGCAGCTTGCGCGCTGTGGTGGATCTGCAGGCTCTGGGCGAGCGCCAGATCGTCATCGACTGCGATGTATTGCAGGCCGATGGTGGCACACGCACCGCCTCCATCACGGGCGGCTGGGTTGCGCTTTATGATTGCCTGCGCTGGATGCGCCAGCGCTCCATCATCAAAGAGATCCCGATCAAGGATCATGTGGCCGCTATCTCCTGCGGCGTGAGCAAGGGCGTGCCTGTGCTTGATCTTGATTATGATGAGGACTCGGTTGCCGAGACCGATGCCAATTTCGTCATGACCGGCACAGGCGGTCTTGTTGAAGTGCAGGCAACGGCGGAAGGCGCGATCTTCACGCAAGAGCAGCTCGACTCCATGCTGGGTCTGGCGCGCAAGGGCGTTGCTGATCTGGTTGCTTTGCAGAAGGCAGCGATTGCAGGATGAGTGCGCCGCGCCGTCTCACGGGAAAGCTCGTCATTGCCACGCATAATGCTGGTAAATTGCGCGAGATGAATGAACTCATGGCGCCTTATGGCATCACCTGCATCTCTGCAGGTGAGCTTGGCCTGCCCGAGCCCGAAGAGACGGGTACGACCTTTATGGCCAATGCGCTCATCAAAGCGCATTCGGCTGCCTCACGCGCCCATTTGCCCGCATTGGCGGATGATTCTGGCCTTTGCGTGGACGCACTCGATGGCGCGCCGGGAATCTATTCGGCGCGCTGGGCAGGTGAGAGCAAAGATTTCACCGCTGCCATGGCGCGGATTGAATCTGAAATCTCTGCGAAAGGCTGCACTGAGCCGCATCAACGCAAGGGCTGGTTCATCTCGGCCCTCGCCATTGTGTGGCCTGATGGACATGAAGAATGTTTCGAAGGCCGCATTGATGGCACTCTCGTCAATCCGCCACGCGGCACAGCTGGCTTTGGCTATGATCCTATCTTCTTGCCTGAAGGCCATGAGCGCACATTCGGCGAAATGACATCTGAGGAAAAGCACGGCCTGCCGGCCGACGGGTCGCTCGCACTCTCGCATCGCGCGCGCGCGTTTCAGCTGCTCGCCAAGGCGTGTCTGGCCTGATGAAAGGCTCTGGCTTGGCGCCGTTGCAGTCCACCCAAGCTTGACCATGACCATTCAAATCCAAATTTTTCTCGAACTCCGGGCGTCGTGCCGGGGGTCTTGAACGTAACCTTTTGCCCAACCATATTTGGGGGGCGGAGAGATCCGCCGGGTGCCTCACGGGCCCGCGTTTGAACGAAGTGCCTGAAGGGCTTCGACATGACACGACTGCCAAATCTGAACTCCCCCTTTCTGTTGGGCTTCGACGATATCGAGCGCGCCTTGGACCGGGTCAGCCGTACAACATCCGATGGCTATCCGCCCTATAATATCGAGCGCTTGCAACGCAGCGAGGCAGACCCTGAACGGTTACGCATCACGCTCGCCGTAGCAGGCTTCACCCGCGACCAACTCGACATCACGGTGGAAGAAAATCAGCTGCTCATCCGTGGCCGACAGGTTGAGGACAAAGACCGGCAGTATTTGCATCGTGGCATTGCAGCCCGTCAGTTCCAGCGCACATTCCTGCTCGCCGAAGGCATGCAGGTTCTGGGCGCTGACTTGAAGAATGGACTGCTTTCTGTCGATCTCGCACGGCCCGAACCTGAACGGGTCATCCGCAAGATCGACATCACAGCGCGGGATTAAGATACGCGCCAACAGCGGGGCTCATAAGAGACCGCACAGGAGATGACAATGATCGATGCGATGAAGGGCCCTGCCCCAGTGACCGTCGAGCAACTCGCCCATCTGGGCGGCGGTCACATTGCCTATGTGAAGCCGATGGCCTCCGAAGAGGCCCGCAAGCTCTTCCCCGACGTTGAGGGCATTCCCTCAGGCCTGCAGCTCTTTGCTTTGCTGAATGCGGATGGCACACCCATCATCCTGACAGACTCGCGCGATGCGGCTGTCGCCAATGCATGGGAAAACCAGCTGCAAACGGTGAGCCTGCACTAAGGTCGCAAGCTCGCTACTTGGCGAGCTTGCTCATATCAATCTTGTGCTGAGCGACGGGGATCATGGTGCGCACGCGCTGAACGCGATCAGGCTCGATGCGCGCGACCGTATAGCCAACACCATCTGAGGCGCGCGAAATCACATGGCCCCATGGGTCAACGACAAGTGAGTGGCCCCAGGTGAAGCGCGTCTCATTGCCCTGTATATGCGAACCGGTCTGGCCGGTGGCGACGAAATAAGTCTCGGTCTCAATCGCGCGGGCGCGGCACAGAACTTCCCAGTGGTCCTTACCCGTTTGCAGCGTGAAAGCTGCGGGCAAAGCGATGACCTGCGCACCCTTGTCTGCGAGCGCCTGAAACAAAGCGGGGAAGCGGATGTCATAACAAATCGCGCAGCCCACCGTCACGCCATCGCAATCATAAGTCACGACAGCATCGCCGGGACGCATGGCGGCGCTCTCATTATATTGTTTGCCATCAGGAGCCGTGATGTCGAACATATGGATCTTGCTGTAACGCGCGATCTCTTCGCCCTTGCGATTGAACACAACAGTCGTGTTGCCAACGCGCGGCTCATCAGACAGACGCTCAAGGATTGAGCCACCATGCACATAGACGCCATGCTTGCGGGCGATCTCTTGCATCATCGAATAAGCGGGACCACCCGGAAGGATCTCGGAGGCCGCGCGCTTTTCTTCGAATGAACCACCCATGAAGTCGAAGACTTCTGGCAGGCAGATCCAGTCCGGCTTCTCCTCAGCAATGGCCTTCTCCATCAGCTCCTTGGCAGAGGCGATGTTGGCGGCCTTGTCCATGCCGGAATTCATCTGGATGAGAGCGAATTTCATGAGGGTGATCCGTCTTACTTCAGTTAACCCAGCAAAGCATGAATGGCGCTGATGCGCCAGTCAGTTCACCGCCTCAAGGCTGAGCGCAATGCCTTGGCCCACACCAATACACATCGTCGCCAAAGCGCGCTTGGCTTTGCGGTCATTCATCTCGATGGCGGCGGTGAGCGCAAGGCGCGCACCTGACATGCCCAGCGGATGGCCAATGGCAATCGCGCCGCCATTGGGATTCACATGGTCTGCATCATCGGGCAGGCCCAAGCCGCGCAAACAGGCGAGCGCTTGCGAGGCAAAGGCCTCGTTCAACTCCACCACATCAAAGTCAGAGATCTTGAGGCCACGGCGCTCCATCAATTTCTGCGTCGCGGGAATGGGGCCAATCCCCATGACGCGCGGGGCCACACCGGCTGTCGCCATGCCTGCAATACGCGCAATGGGGGTGAGACCATAGCGCTCGGCTGCAGCGCGTGAGGCGACCAGCAAAGCCACCGCACCATCATTGACGCCCGATGCGTTGCCCGCCGTTACAGATCCATCCTTGCGGAAAATCGGCTTGAGCGCAGAGAGCTTCTCCAATGTCGTTTCACGCGGATGTTCGTCGCGATCAACGCGGGTGATATTGCCCTTGCGATCAGCAATCTCGACCGCAACGATCTCACGCGCCAAGCGGCCGCTGGAAATCGCGCGCGCTGCGCGGCTCTGGCTGCGGAAGGCGAAAGCATCCTGATCCTCACGCGAAATGCCGCGCTCTTGCGCGACATTCTCCGCCGTCTCGCCCATCGCATCGACGCCGAATTGTGTTTTCATCTTCGGATTGACGAAGCGCCAACCGATCGTTGTGTCTTCCAGCTGCGCGCTGCGTGCAAAAGCTTCTGTCGTCTTGCCCATGACGAAAGGCGCGCGCGACATGCTCTCAACACCGCCTGCAATGGCGATGTCGATCTCACCGGCGCGAATGGCGCGCGCGGCTTGGCCCAAAGCATCAAGGCCCGAGCCGCAGAGACGGTTGATCGTCGTGCCGGGAATTTCAATCGGGAAGCCTGCGAGCAAGAGACCCATGCGCGCGACATTGCGATTGTCTTCGCCCGCCTGATTGGCGCAGCCCGCATAGACTTCATCAATGGCAGAGACGGGAAGCGAGGGCACGCGCGCGGTCAATTCGCGCAAAGCAATCGCCAAGAGATCATCGGGACGCACCGAGGAGAGCGCACCACCATAGCGGCCGACGGGCGTGCGGACGCCTGCACACAGAAACACTTCGGTCATGGCTCTCTCCCAGCATGGGTCTTGATTGGATGGACCTGATTAGGCGCGCCCAGCGCCCAGCGTCAAGCAGGCTCAGGCTTTCAGCGCGCCTACAACCGCAGCGGTGAGCGTGGCGAGCTCGTCCTGCGCAATGGTGAAGGCAGGCGTCAGATAGACAATAGTGCGGAAGGGCCGCACCCAGACGCCGCGCGCCAGCAAAGCCTGCTGTATAGCGCGCAGATCCGCCCCCTCATCCAGCTCGACAACACCAATTGCCCCTTTGACGCGCAGATCGCGCACATGCGGCAGATGGCGGCAGGGCGCGAGGCCTTGCATCAGCGCTGTTTCAATCGCGGCAACTTGGGCGAGGCGTGGCTCACGCTCAAACAGATCGAGCGAGGCATTGGCGGCTGCGCAGGCGAGCGCATTGCCCATAAAGGTCGGGCCATGCATCAAAGCCGCATCACCATCATCAGACCAGAAGGCCTCGAAGACATGGCGGCGCGCGATGGTGGCCGCCAGCGGCAAAGTGCCACCCGTCAGCGCTTTCGACAGGGTCACAATATCAGGCAGGACACCTGCACCCGTACAGGCGAACAAATCGCCCGTACGGCCAAAGCCGGTGAAGATTTCGTCGAAGATCAGCAGCAGGCCAAATTCATCGGCAAGCGCGCGTAGCTGGCGCAGCACCGCATCATGATGAAAGACCATGCCGCCTGCGCCTTGCACACGCGGCTCAACCAGAATGGCCGCAAGCGATCTGTGATGTTGCTCAAGCACTGCGCGCAAAGCCGCAAGCGAGGCATCGTCGATGGGCAGATCGGCGATCACATGCTGCGCGAGAATACCGGCAAATTTCGTATGCATGCCTTCTTCAGGATCGCAGACGGCCATAGTGGCGAGCGTGTCGCCGTGATAGCCGCCGCGAAAGCTCAGCATTTTGGTGCGGCCACAGACACCTTGGTTCATCCAATATTGTAGCGCCATTTTCATCGCGACTTCCACCGCGACTGAACCTGACTCAGTGAAGAAGACGCGCTCCAGATCACCGGGCAACAAAGCGCTCAAACGCGCGGCCAGACGATAGGCCTGCTCATGAGCCAGACCACCGAACATGACATGCGGCATCTGCGCCAACTGCGCGCGCACAGCCTCCGCAATATGGGGATGGTTATAGCCGTGGCAGGCCGTCCACCAGCTCGCAATGCCATCAATCAGGACGCGGCCATCCGCCAAGGTCAGGCGCGAGCCAGAGCTGGCGACAACCGGCAGCGGGCGCTGCGCGGTTTTCATCTGCGCATAGGGCAGCCAGATATGCTCGAAGCCGTCAGAGAGCCAGTGTGGTTCAGCGCTGTCCGGCTGCGCCATCGGTGCTCATGCCCAGACGCGCGAAGAGCGCCCCGTCACGATCTTCACCCGGATTGGGTGTCGTGAGCAGACGTTCTCCCGAGAAGATCGAATTGGCACCTGCGACAAAGCACAGAGCCTGCAATTCATCGCTCATATCTTCACGGCCCGCCGACAGGCGCACCATGGAGGTGGGCATGGTGATGCGCGCCACAGCAATCGTGCGCACGAAATCGAGCGGATGAACGCGGCCCGTGCCGGTCAGCGGTGTGCCTTCGACCTGAACGAGCAGATTGATCGGCACACTTTCAGGATGGCTTGGCAGGGTTGCGAGCGCATGGACCATGCCCACGCGATCATCCACCGCCTCACCCATGCCAACGATGCCGCCGCAGCACACGCTCATGCCAACATCGCGCACAGCTTCCAGCGTATCGAGGCGATCCTGCCAGGTGCGGGTCGAAATGATCTGCGGATAGAATTCAGGCGATGTGTCAAGATTGTGATTGTAATAATCGAGCCCCGCCTCTTTCAGGCGGCCCGCTTGATCGCGCGTGAGCATGCCAAGGGTCATGCAGGTTTCCATACCCATGGCCTTCACGCCTTCAACGATCTCGCACAGATCATCCATGTCGCGATCTTTGGGCGAGCGCCAGGCAGCGCCCATGCAAAAACGTGTCGAGCCTTGATCTTTGGCAGCCTGCGCGGCGGTCATGACTTCGCTGACATCCACCAGCTTGGAGGCTTTGAGCCCTGTGTCGTTATGCGCGCTCTGCGGGCAATAGGCGCAATCCTCCGGGCAACCACCGGTCTTGATCGACATGAGCGTCGAAAGCTGCACTTTGGAAGGATCAAAGCGCAGGCGATGCACGCTCTGGGCGCGGAAGATCAACTCAGGAAAGGGCAGATCGAAGAGGGCGCGAATCTCCTCGCGCGTCCAGTCGTGGCGGATGTCGGCTGCAGTCGAATTGCGATGCAGGGATGCGTCCACGGCGTTCATGATCACTCCTCGGGTTGCGCGGCCCTATATGCCTCTTTAGGGTCCCCCGGGCAAGCGCAGGCGGCCCTAAAGCCCCTGCCTCCGACCTTTGGACGAGAGATGGACAGCCTCGACGCCTATGCAGAGCGCAAGCTCGCCGCCCTCGAGGGGCGCAACCTGCGGCGCGTCCTCGTGCCGACGCGGCGCGAGGATGGCGTGCATCTGTGGCGCGAGGGCCGCCGCCTCGTCAGCTTCTCCTGCAACGACTATCTGGGCCTCGCCCATGACCCCCGCCTGGTTCAGGCCGCGCAAGAGGCGCTGAGGGCCCATGGCGCGGGGGCCGCAGCCTCAAGGCTCGTCACGGGCGATCATCCTTTGCTGGGCGAATTGGAGGCGCGGCTCGCGGCCTTCAAAGGCGCGCAGGCCTGCTGCATCTTCGGCTCGGGCTATCTTGCCAATATGGGCATTCTGGCGACTTTCGCAGGGGCCAATGATCTTGTGCTGCTCGATGAGCTTGTTCATTCGAGCCTGTGGAGCGGTGCGAAACTGTCGGGCGCGCGCGTGCTCACCTTTGCGCATAATGATGTCGACCATCTGCGCGCTTTGCTGCAAGCGCATCGGCATGAACATCCCCACTGTATCGTGGCGACCGATGGTGTCTTCTCGATGGATGGTGATCTTGCCCCCGTCGGTGATTTGCTCGCCACCTGCAGCGCGCATGACTCATGGCTCTTGGTCGATGATGCCCATGGCATCGGCGTCATCAATGAGGGGCGCGGTGCGGCCCATGGCCATGATGTGCCTTTGCAGATGGGCACACTCTCCAAAGCGCTCGGCAGTTATGGCGGCTATGTCTGCGCCAGCAAGCCTGTGGTTGATTATCTCAAAACCCGTGCGCGCACGCTTGTCTATTCAACAGGCCTGCCGCCTGCGAGTGTTGCCGCTGCCCTTGCAGCGCTTGAGATTGTCGAACATGAACCTCAGCGCGTCGCAGAGCCTTTGCGCAAGGCCCAGCTCTTCACGCAGCTGATGGATTTACCTCAGGCCACAAGCTCGATTGTGCCGGTGATTGTGGGCGATGCGACGCGTGCTGTTGCTTTGTCACGCGCGCTTGCGGATGAGGGTTTTCTGGTGGGGGCCATTCGCCCCCCGACCGTCCCGCTTGGCACATCGCGTCTGCGCATCACTTTTTCTGCTGCACATGAGGATGAGGATATTCGCAGCTTGGCGAGCGCACTGCGCCGCGCTTTGGAGGCGCAGGCATGAGCGTGATCTTCGTCACGGCCACCGGCACTGATGCGGGCAAGACCTTCATCAGTGCAGGCCTGCTGCGTCATTGGCGCGCGCATCATCTCAAAGCGCGCGGCTTCAAACCCGTTGTCAGCGGTTTTGATCCTGATGCGCCGGCGGGGAGCGACCCTGCCCTTCTCATCGAGGCCATGGGCGAAGAGGTGACGCGCGCGCGGCTGGATAACATGTCGCCTTTTCAGTTCCGCGCGCCGCTCGCACCCAGCATGGCTGCGCGGCTTGAGGGCCGCCGCCTCGAACTCGCAGATCTGATTGCCGCCTGCCAAGCACAGCAGGCGCAAGAGGGGCTTGTGCTGATTGAAGGCGCAGGCGGCATCATGTCGCCCATCGCAGAGGGCGCGACCTGTCTTGATCTTGTGGCGGCCCTCAAGGCTGATGTTCTGCTGGTAGCGGGCTCCTATCTGGGGTCCATCAGCCATACTCTGACAGCGCTGGAAGCACTGCGCGCCAAGGGCATTCGCGTCGCCGCCATTGCGATGAATGAGACAGAGGGCTCAAGCGTGGCACTGGGTGATGCGCAGCGCGAGACCGCCGCCTTTTGTCAGCCCATTCCGGTCATTGCCCTGCGCCGCCATGAGACTGACTTTGGGGCGCTCGCCCATTCATGCGGCTTTTAACCATATTTGCAGGCCTTCAGTGGGCAAGCGTTCAGCCTGTTAGGATTGACGCGACCCTTGCCGATCTTGCCCCTGCGTGCCAAAACCGCGCGGGTTGATTTAAGGAAAATGTGATGTCCGGCGTGCCTGCTCAATATGTGCTTGCCTTCTCCTGCCCGAACCAACCGGGCATTGTCGCGGCTGTCTCGACCTATCTGTTCGAGCATGGCTGCAACATTCTTGATGCGCAGCAATATGACGACACCGACACGACCACCTTTTTCTGCCGCATCGTCTTTGACCGCGTGCCTGACTATGACAAGGTGCTCGCAGGCTATGAGCCGCTGGCCAAGCGCTTCTCGATGACCTGGAGCATGCGGGCGCGCGCAGACAAGAAGCGCGTCATGATCCTTGTCTCGCGCTTTGACCATTGCCTCGCCGATTTGCTCTACCGCTGGCGCACAGGCGAATTGAATATGGATATTGCGGCCATCGTCGGCAATCATGCGCGTGAGACCTATGCGCATCACGACTTTGATGGTGCGCCTTTCCATTATCTGCCCGTCACCAAAGACACCAAATTCGAGCAAGAGAACCAGCTGTGGGATCTCATTCGCTCAACCAAGACAGATGTCGTGGTGCTGGCGCGCTATATGCAAATCCTGTCAGATGGGTTGAGCGCCAAACTTGCGGGACGCTGCATCAATATCCATCACTCCTTCCTGCCCGGCTTCAAAGGTGCCAATCCCTATACGCAGGCACATCGTCGCGGTGTGAAGCTGATTGGCGCAACCGCGCATTATGTGACGGCCGATCTCGATGAAGGCCCGATCATCGAGCAGGATGTCGAGCGCATCACCCATCGCGATACGCCTGACGATCTGGTGCGCAAGGGTCGCGACATTGAGCGCCGCGTTTTGGCGCGCGCGCTGCGCCATCATCTTGATGATCGCGTGATGCTCAACGGCAAGCGCACCATCGTCTTTGCTGACTAGAGACGAAACCCCCATCGCACTGCTGGACCTATGAGCCGATCTCGCGCTTTTTTGTCACTGGCACTGCTCCCCTGGCTCGCTTTGGCGGCGCAGGCGCAAGATCGCGGCACAGTAACGCCTGCGACTTTGCCGCCGCTGGCCAATCCTGATGATCCTGCAACGCCTGCCAAAGAATTGTTCGGCCGCAAAAGGGCCCCCTCACAAGGGCCTGCGCAAGTCATCGGCTTTTATGCCAAGGGCTGCGTGTCTGGCGCGCAGCAACTGCCCATTGATGGCAATGCCTGGCAGGTGATGCGCCTATCGCGCAATCGCAATTGGGGCCATCCCGTTCTGGTTGATTTCCTCGCGTCCACAGCGCGCGAATTGCGGGCGCAGAATATCTGGCCGGGGCTTTTGGTAGGCGATATGGCGCAGCCGCGCGGTGGACCAATGCGCACGGGCCATGCCTCGCATCAAAGCGGACTTGATGCAGATATTTGGCTGCGCCCCATGCCCGAGCGCCGCCTCTCCTTGCAAGAGCGCGAGGAAATGCCCTCGCTCTTGGTCGTGCGTCAGGACAGGCTCGATATTGATGAGACAAGCTGGACGCCGCGTCATTTGACCATGCTGCAGGCGGTGGCTGAAAAACCGCAGGTGCAGCGCATCTTCGTCAATCCTGCGATCAAAAAAGCCATCTGCCGCGATGCGCGCGGGGATCGTGACTGGCTCTCAAAAATTCGCCCCATGTATGGGCATGATTATCATTTCCACATCCGCCTGAATTGTCCGGCGGGCGAAGCAAGCTGCACACGGCAAGATGCGGTGCCTCAGGGCGATGGATGTGATGCGAGCTTGGCGTGGTGGTTTAGCGACGAAGTTTTGCACCCCAAGCCGAAGCCTGTGACAAAGCCGCCTGCGCCCATGACGCTGGCGGCTCTGCCGAAGGAATGTCGCGCGGTGCTGAACGCGCCTTAGAGCATGCTGGGCAGAACACGATCGGGCGGACGATGCCCGTCGAGGAAGGCCTTCACATTGACGATGACTTTCTCGCCCATGTCGATGCGCCCTTCCTGTGTGGCAGAGCCCATATGCGGCAGCAAAGTCACTTTGCCAGCCTTGGCCAATCGCACGAGCTTGGTCGGCACAGCCGGTTCATGTTCGAACACATCAAGACCTGCGCCTGCGAGCTCGTTGCGCTCCAGCATCTGAACCAAAGCAGCCGTGTCGATAATTTCACCACGCGCCGTATTCACAAGGATTGTGGTCGGGCGCATCAGCTTCAGGCGGCGCGCTGACAAGAGGTGATAGGTGCCCGGCGTATGCGGGCAATTGACCGACACAATATCCATCCGCGCGAGCATCTGATCGAGGCTCTCCCAATAAGTGGCCTCCAATTGCTCTTCGATGGAGGCGGCCACGCGGCGGCGATTGTGATAATGGATCGACAGGCCGAAGGCTTTGGCACGGCGCGCCACAGCCTGACCAATGCGGCCCATGCCGATAATGCCAAGGCGCTTGCCCGTGATGCGACTGCCCAGCATCCAGGTGGGCGACCAGCCACCCCATTCGCCCGAGGGAATCACTGAGGCGCCCTCAACGATACGGCGCGCAACCGAGAGAATCAGCGCCATGGTCATGTCAGCTGTGTCTTCGGTCAGAACGCCGGGCGTATTGGTGACGGTGATGCCGCGCTCAATGGCAGCGGCCACATCAATATTGTCGACGCCATTGCCGAAATTGGCGATCAGCTTCAGCCGCTCGCCCGCGCCTTCGATCAATTTGCGATCAATGCGGTCGGTGACGGTTGGCACCAGAACATCCGCGCTCGACATGGCTTCAGCCAAATCGACACCGCTCATGGGTGCATCCGTCTCATTGAGACGCGTGTCGAATAGTTCGCACATCCGGGTCTCAACGACCTCGGGGAGTTTGCGCGTCACGACCACCAGAGGCCTTTTCCTCACCATCTCAAAACCTTGTGTAAGAGACCGCGTCGCGATCAGCGCATCTGTTCACCCCTCGTTAACCCGCATCGGGCCACAAGAAGACGCAGCCGCGCCGCTCGTCCCCCTTCCTAACAGAAGGCCTCTTCCGCAGAAAGGCGACGATGGTCGGCGTGATGCCAGTTGGAGTTTCCTGTTGATGCGTATGGGCCGAGGGCAACGAATCGTCTCGGAACAGCGCGCGCGCCAGCGAGTGCTCATCAGTGGCCTTGTGGCGCTCGTCCTGTGGCTTTTGGCCTTTCCGCTAGTGGCGCCCGCCCGCGCCGCCGGGGAGCAAATCGGCCCCGTCACAGGGCTGAAACTGCCCCGTTTTGCCAGCTTGCGTTATGACAAGACCAATGTCCGCATGGGGCCGACCAAGCTCCATGAGACGGCCTGGATCTTCCAACGGGCCGGCCTTCCCGTAGAAATCGTTGCAGAATCAGATACTTGGCGCCGCATTCGCGACTCCGAAGGCGGCGAAGGCTGGGTGCTGGCCTCGTTGCTTTCGGGCCGCCGCACCGCCCTCATCGCCCCCTGGCGGCGCAATGAGGTTCTGCCCCTCTTTGCCAAGGCTGGCTCAACGGAGATCGTGGCCAAGCTGCAGGCGGGCGTTCTGGTCAATATCAAGAGCTGCGCTGCTGGCTGGTGCCGGGTTCATGGCGATGGTTTTGATGGTTTTCTGCCCCAAGGCGACATGTGGGGCGTTTATCCCGAAGAGCCCCTCTAGGGCGGGGCATCTTCGCCTTTCGGCGCATCCCTCAAAACAGGCCTTACAGGCGCTTTGAGTGCCCCCGCGCCTATGTTAGAAGGCGCGAGGAATGGCAGGCGGCCCAATTGGGGCGCACACTTGGAAAGCGAAGGATCGTGATGAGCGAACGGCGCTCGAGCTTTGGATATGAAGATTTGCTCGCCTGCGGTCGCGGCGAACTCTTTGGACCTGGCAACGCACAGTTGCCCTTGCCTCCAATGTTGATGTTCGATCGCATCACCGAAATTTCGGAGACGGGCGGTGCCAATAACAAAGGCATCATTCGCGCGGAATTCGACATCAAGCCGGACCTCTGGTTTTTCGGCTGCCATTTTCAGGGCGACCCCGTCATGCCGGGCTGCCTTGGCCTTGATGCGCTGTGGCAGCTCTGTGGCTTTTATCTTGGCTGGCTGGGCTCGCCCGGTCGCGGTCGCGCCTTGGGCGTTGGTGAAGTGAAGTTCACCGGTCAGGTGCTGCCTGAGGTCAAGAAAGTCGTTTACGGAATCGACTTCAAGCGCGTGTTCCGCACCAAGCTGGTGCTGGGCATTGCTGATGGCTTCGTTGAGGCCGATGGCACGCGCATTTATGAAGCCAAGGATCTGCGCGTTGGTTTGTTTCAGCCCGGCTCAACACCGGGCTGAGGCGAAAGCCGAACGCATAACAGTCTGCACAGCAGGGCAAGCGGGAGAGTAGAATGAGGCGCGTCGTCGTCACCGGCATGGGGATCGTATCCTCCATCGGTAACAATGTTCAGGAAGTGGAAGCCTCGCTGCGTGCCGCCAAGCCCGGCATCGTGCGCGCCGACAAATATGCGGAACTGGGATTCCGCTGTCAGGTGCATGGCGAGCCAACGCTCAATGCCGAAGAGGTCGTGGACCGCAGAGCCATGCGCTTTCATGGCGGTGGCACAGCGTGGAATCACGTTGCCATGGAACAGGCGATTGCCGATTCCGGTCTTGAGGAGAAAGACATCTCCAATGACCGCACCGGCATCATCATGGGCTCTGGTGGTCCTTCCGCGCGCACGCTCGTTGAGGCGGCTGACATCACCCGCACCAAAGGCCCCAAGCGCGTCGGTCCCTTCGCGGTCCCCAAAGCCATGTCCTCAACGGCGTCTGCGACGCTGGCGACCTGGTTCAAGATTCGCGGCGTGAATTATTCGATCTCTTCAGCCTGCTCGACCTCAGCCCATTGCATCGGCAATGCGGCAGAGATGATCCAGTGGGGCAAGCAGGATGTGATGTTTGCTGGCGGCTGCGAAGAACTCGACTGGACTTTGTCGGTGCTCTTCGATGCGATGGGTGCCATGTCATCGAGCTATAACGACACGCCCGGCACGGCCTCGCGCGCTTATGACAAGACCCGCGATGGTTTCGTGATCGCAGGCGGCGCGGGTGTTCTGGTTCTCGAAGAATATGAACATGCCAAAGCGCGCGGCGCGAAGATCTATGCCGAAATCACCGGCTATGGCGCGACGTCTGACGGCTATGACATGGTTGCGCCCTCGGGCGAGGGCGCAATGCGCTGCATGCGTCAGGCCCTCTCCACGGTGAAGACGCCGATTGATTATATCAATCCGCATGCAACCTCGACGCCCATTGGTGACCTCAAGGAAATCGAGGCTATCCGTGCGGTGTTCGGCGACAAGGTGCCCCCCATTTCTGCCACCAAATCGCTGACGGGCCATTCGCTCGGCGCGGCTGGCGTGCAGGAGGCGATCTATTCGCTGATCATGTTGCAGGGCGGATTCATTTGCGAAAGCGCGAATATTCAGGAACTTGACCCTGCTTTCGCGGATATGCCCATCATTCGCAAGCGTCAGGACAATGTGAAACTTGGCACCGTTTTGTCGAATTCATTCGGCTTTGGCGGCACCAATGCCACACTGGTCATGAAGCATATCGACCTTTGATCTGGCAGGCTGCTGCCGCGTACAGCAGCCTGAGACTGTCACGATCTGAAATGATTTGTGACTTTATCCGTGGCGCAATGTCGACGATTTTGCTGCCACGGTTACTTTGCGCGAGGGGATAATCATCGTGTTGATGAAGGGAAAACGCGGCCTCATCATGGGCGTGGCGAATGACCACTCCATTGCTTGGGGTATCGCGAAAGCCGCTGCCGATCAGGGCGCGCAACTGGCCTTCACCTATCAGGGTGAGGCCTTGGGCAAGCGCGTCAAGCCGCTCGCAGAATCCATCGGATCGGATATCGTCCTGCCTTGCGATGTGGAAGACATTGCCAGCGTGGATGCGGTCTTCAATGATTTGGAAGCGCGCTGGGGCAGCCTCGACTTCGTCGTTCATGCTGTCGGCTTCTCGGACAAGAACGAGCTGAAGGGCCGTTATATCGAGCAGACCACACGCGAGAATTTTTCGCGCACCATGGTCATCTCTTGCTACTCCTTCACTGAAGTGGCGCAGCGCGCCGCTAAATTGATGACCAAGGGTGGCTCCTTGTTGACGCTGACCTTTGGTGGCGCCACGCGCGTCATGCCCAACTACAATGTCATGGGCGTTGCCAAGGCGGCTCTTGAGGCCAGCGTGCGCTATATCGCCAGCGATCTGGGCCCCCAGAATATCCGCGTCAATGCGATCTCCGCTGGCCCGATCCGCACACTTGCGGGTGCTGGCATCGGTGATGCGCGCGCGATGTTCGCCTTCCAGCGTGAACATGCGCCGCTCCGCCGCGCGGTGACAATTGAGGATGTGGGCGGCTCTGCGCTCTATTTCCTCTCCGACCTGTCGTCGGGCGTGACTGGGGAAGTGCATTTTGTGGATGCGGGCTATAATATCATCTCCATGCCCCGCCCTGAGGATTTGAAGAGCGTCGAGGGCTAAGCCCTCACGCACTATCCTGATGAAAGTTTCGTGCTAATCTCCGCTTGGAGATTTTCATGAATTCTTTTTCGAAGTCCTTTTTAGCGCCGGCGTCGGCGCAGCGGCTGGCCCCGTTGATCGGGGTCGCCATTCTCATCTCGTTTGCGATGAGCTGGCCGGGTGCTTTCAGTGTCTGGTCGAGCGGCATCTATGTCGACACCGATCATGCCATGCGCATGGTGGAGCTGCGCGACTGGCTGGCGGGTCAGAGCTGGTATGATCTGCGCGCGCATCGGCTTGGCCCCTCACAAGATGTGTGGATGCATTGGTCGCGCTTGATCGATCTGCCGCTCGCTGGCTTCTTCAAACTCTTCTCCCTCGCCTTTGATGTAGAGAGCGCCGAGCGCTTGATGCGGATCGCCTATCCGCTCTTGATGCAATTTTTGCTGCTCACCGGCCTTGCCCTCTGCGGGCAAGCCATTGCGGGGTATTTTGGCGCAGGCGCTGCACTGCTGCTGGGGCTTGGGTCAGGCTTCATGTATGGGCAATTCTCGCCCGGCAATATTGACCATCACGCACCGCAGATCGTCTGCCTGGTCTTCATGACATGGGGATTGCTGATCTCCTGCGATCCACAGCGCCCCACTTTGTCTTGGTGCGCGGGTCTATGCGCAGCGCTCAGCCTCACCATTGCGATGGAGAATCTGCCCTTCATTCTTATCGCCTGCGCGATCTTTCCATGCGCTTATATTGTGCTGGGCTCGCAGATACGCGCCGCGATGATTGGCTTTGCGCTGAGCTTCAGCACTTCGCTCATCATCAGCTTTCTTCTCTTTCAGCCGCAAGAGCGCTGGGGCGTTCTGGCTTGCGATGCGCTCTCGCGGATACATATTGAGGCTGCCTGTTCGAGTGCACTCGCAGTGCTTGCTCTTTATCTGTTTGATCTGCAGATCTTCGCACAATGGCGCGCGCCCACATATCACCACCGGCTGATTGCCGTCAGTATCGCGGGCCTGATCGCGCTTTCGCCCTTGGTGATGCACGCGCCTTGCCTCATTGATCCGTTCAACGGGCTTGACCCTGTGGTGCGCTCGCAATGGCTCAACAATGTGACGGAGGCGCGCCCGCTTCTGTCCTATCTCACCACAGAGAGCGGCGCATGGGGCTTTGCTGTCATGCCCTGGGCTTTGGGCATGATGGCGCTTTGCTTCGGTGTTACGCGCGAAGAGGGGCTGGCGCGTTTTCGTTTGATGATTGTCTTGGCGCTGTGCATCGCGGGCTGCTTCAGCCTGTTGTATATGATCCGCTCGCTCAACAATCTCATGCCGCTCGCGTTGCTCGGCGGTGTATGGGCCGCCTATCGCTTGTGCCGGATCTTACGCGATCAAACCGATTTGACGCGGCTCTGTGCAGGTATCTGCGCGACACTGCCCTTCATGGCCTTGATGTGGATTCTCATCGGACCTGAGACCCAGCCCAATCCTGATGCGCTCTACCGACAAGCCGGTGCGCAATGCCGCAATGAGAGCCTGCAACAGCTCGGCGCTTTACCGCGCGGTCTTATTCTGGCGCCAATTGATCTGGGCGCGCATCTTCTGGCCCTCACGCCGCATAGCGTTGTTGCCGCGCCCTATCATCGCAACAATCAAGGCAATCGCCTGATGTATGATGTGTTTTTAGGCTCAAGCGAGGATGCGCAAGGGCCCCTCATGGCTGCTAATATTCGCTATTTGTTTGTCTGCCACAAAGACCTGTCCACCAAGCGCTTGATCGAGGCCGCGCCAGAAGGCTTTGCAGCTCAGCTGGTGCACGGGCAAAACCCCATCTGGCTCAAACCCTTGCCATCTGATGACGCAAGCCTTCTCTTCGAGTTTGTGAACTCTCCCCCATAAGCCAGAGACATTGTGGCCAGCTGGCTCTTTAGCGCGCCACAATTGCCTCCCATTTTCTCATCTGGTTCCTTTTGGAGGTTCTCATGAAAAAGACGCTTCTCACACTCTCGGCTGTCGCGCTTCTGGCTGGCGGTGTTGCGATCACACATGCGCAGCCTTGGAATCCGGGCGAGCATCATCGACGCGGCGATATGGCTGGCCAAGGCGAGCGCATGATGCGGCAGATGGCGAAAATCTCGGAGGCTGATCGCGCGGCTTTTCTGGATGCGCGCTTGGCGGGCGTCAAAGCCGGACTGAAACTGACTGCCGATCAAGACAAGCTCTGGCCCGCCGTTGAAAGCGCCCTGCGTGAGGCTCTGGCGCAGCACCCCGCGCGACAGGCCGAGCGAGGCCCGCAAGCCTCCAGCGATCCGATTGAGCAATTGCGGCGGCGCGCACAAATCATGACGACGCAGGCTGACAGCATGCGCAAGCTCGCAGATGCAGCCCAGCCGCTCTATGCCTCACTCAGCGATGAGCAAAAGCAACGCCTGCCGCGTTTGATACATATGGGACGTGGCCAACATGGTCATGGCGATCGCGAGCGCCATCACCACAGCCATCGCTAATCGGCGCGCTCAGCGAACCGCAGCTGCAATCTCAGCCACAATGGCTTTGGCAGCGGCTGCAGGATCGGGGGCCTGCGTCACCGGCCGCCCGACAACCAAATGATCAGCGCCCGCCGCAATCGCGCGTGCGGGCGTCATCACACGCTTCTGGTCGCCGATCTCTGCATCAGCAGGACGGATGCCGGGCGTCACGAGCAGCATCTGCGGTCCAACGACCTGACGCAGCTCTGCCGCTTCTTCTGCCGACAGAATGAGGCCATGGACCTTGGCCTCTTTGGCCTGCAAGGCGCGGCGCTTGACGAGATCCTTCACGCCATAGCCATAGCCAGCTTCCTTGAGGTCGCTGTCGTCATAAGAGGTCATGACCGTGACCGCGAGGAGCTGCATGGGCGAGCCGCCCAGAGCCCCCACAGCCGCCCTCATCGTCTGGGGGTAGGCATGGATGGTCAGGAAGGTCGCCCCCATGTCAGCGACCTGCGCTGTGGCTCTGGCAACCGTATTGGGAATGTCATGCAGCTTGAGGTCGAGGAAGACCTTCTTGCCGGCCTGAACCAGCTCACGCGCGAGGCCCAGACCACCGCCATAAGTCAGTTCCATGCCGATTTTGTAGAAGCTCACCTCATCGCCGAGCTTGGCGACCATAGCCTCTGCGGCAGCAGTATTGGGAAGATCGAGCGCGACGATAAGGCGGTCGCGAGGGGTCACGGTCATAGCAGCCATCCTGGTTGGCGCTGAAGATGACGAATCCCGCCCGCGAGGCAAGCCAAAATCCATGATTTCACACAGTGAAGGGCCGTTCAGCCGCGCGGCTTCTTCTCGCCGAATTTGCGCAACAGATTGAGCGCGGGGCGGAAGGCGGGCTCATTGGTCATGCGCAGGCGCTGGACCTCAATCGTCTGGCGCGCCTGCAATGTGCTGCGGCGAATACGATCCTCGAACCGGTCCGCCGTCTCCAGAATGTCTTTGCGGACTTTGCCGGTGCGCTGCTTCAGTTTCATGATCAGCGGCTGCGGCCCGCGCACCACCATGGGCGAGCCCGGCTGGCGATAGATCCACACACGCGCGGGCGGCAGATTGAGCAAAACGGGCGGGGACGCCTCCGCATCAAAGGCAAAGCCCTTTTCAGGATGCAGCCGCCGGGGAATGGGCGAGACCATGCCATAAGTGAATTGCACGAAGCGGCCCTGCGGCTGCATCAGCTCAAAACATTGGCGCAAAAGCTCAATGCGCTCCTGGTCTGGACGGGTCAGGAGCGGCAGGCTGGAGACCACCGCAGAGGCAGGCTCCTGCAGCACATCCGCAAGCGTCTTCTGCAGATTATAGGCATCGCCCTGCACAATGCGGCAGCGCGGGAAGCGGCGCGCCAGAAGCTGACAAAAATCAGGATCAAATTCGACAAGGATCAGGCGCTCGGGCGCAATGCCCTTTTGCAGCAGGGCAACGGTGACAGGGCCAGTGCCCGGTCCCAATTCAATGATGGGGCCATGGGAGTGCAGATCGACATAGCGGGCCATCATGCGCGCCAGAAAGCGTCCCGAGGGCGACACCGCCCCCGTGGCTTTGGGATTTTCAACCCAAGCCTTGAAGAAGCGTGCCTCATCAGCAAAGCGCTCCTCGAAAGAGGCCTTGCCGTCTCGGCTCGCCGGACGCTTCATCTGCTGGTGCAAAAACAGGTCCTCTCAGCGAGCCGCGCGACGGAAAGTAAGTTGCCTCAATTTCCGGCGGCGTCAAGAAATGCCATCGGCAGCGTTACAGGCACCGTATGCGTCAGGTACCCGCAATATTGTCAAAAAAATCTTTCATCTTCGCAAAGAAACCCGCCGATTCAGGATGGGTCTTTGTCGAGCTTTCGGCCTCAAATTCAGCCAGCAATTCGCGCTGGCGCTTGGTCAGGCTTTGGGGCGTTTCAACGCGCACCTGAATATGCAGATCACCCACTTCGCGCGAGCGCAATACCGGCATGCCCTTGCCACGCAGCTTGAACTGGCGGCCCGATTGCGTGCCTTCGGGGATCTTCACATGGGCTTCAGATCCATCGAGTGTGGGGACTTGAATCTCACTGCCCAAAGTCGCCTGCACCATGGAGACAGGCACTTCGCAGAACAGATCTGCGCCATCGCGCTGGAAGATCGCATGAGGCTTCAGCGACAGGAAAATATAAAGATCGCCCGAGGGGCCGCCGCGCACACCGGCCTCGCCTTCACCGGCCAGACGAATGCGCGTGCCATCTTCAACGCCTGCAGGAATATTCACAGAGAGCGTGCGCTCGCGCGTCACACGGCCAGCGCCCGCGCAAGAGGCGCAAGGATTGTCGATGACCTCGCCGCGCCCCGCGCAAGTGGGGCAGGTGCGCTCAATGGCAAAGAAGCCCTGTTGCGCACGCACGCGGCCATAGCCCTGACAGGTCGCGCAAGTCTTGGGCTTGGAGCCGGACTTGGCGCCGCTCCCCGTACAGGCTTCGCAAGTGATCGAGGTTGGAACTTTGATGCTCGCTGTCTTGCCCCGGAAGGACTCTTCGAGCGTGATCTCCATATTGTAGCGCAGGTCCGATCCACGCTCGCGGCCATTGCCACGCGAACGGCCACCACCGCCTGAAAAACCGCCGAAGAGATCGTCGAAAATATCGGCCATGGAGGAGGCAAAACCATCGCCGCCAAAGCCACCGCCGCCACCACCGCCTTGGTCAAAGGCTGCATGGCCAAAGCGATCATAGGCGGCGCGCTTGTCCTTGTCGGACAGGCATTGATAGGCCTCGTTGATCTCTTTGAACTTGATTTCGGCTTCCGTATTGCCCGGATTGCGATCGGGATGATGCTGCATTGCCGCCTTGCGGAAGGCTGACTTCAGATCTGCATCTGAGCATTCGCGACTGACGCCCAGAAGCTCATAATAATCCGTTTTGGCCATGTGGTGCCCGCTATCGCTTCAGCAATTGTGCCGATCACGCAAAAACATGGCGCAAGCCCCTGAGCCGCCAGGGCGCACTGCGCCAAACAAAAGCGAGCGGGTTGCCCCGCTCGCTGCTGGCGCGACTTACGCGCCCTTTTTCTTGTCGTCGCCCACTTCCTTGAAGTCGGCGTCGATCACATCGTCATGGGCATGATGTTCGCCCTCAGTACCGGGCGCAGCGCCGTCCTGCTGCGCCTTATACATGGCTTCGCCCAACTTCATGCTGGCCTGCAACAGCTCATCGGTGCGGGTCTTGATCGCCTCTGCATCTTCACCCTCAAGGGCTGTACGCAGGGCGGTGATCGCCGCTTCGATAGCGCTCTTGTCAGCGTCCGAGACCTTGTCACCAAAATCCTTGAGCGACTTCTCGGCCGAATGGATCGAGGCTTCGCCATGGTTCTTGGCATCGACGAGTTCGCGGCGAGCCTTGTCTTCAGCCGCGTGGATCTCCGCGTCCTTGACCATCTTGTCGATATCCGCATCGCTGAGGCCGCCCGAGGCCTGAATGCGGATCTGCTGTTCCTTGTTGGTGGCCTTGTCCTTCGCCGTGACATTCACAATGCCATTAGCGTCGATATCAAAGGTCACTTCCACCTGCGGCACGCCGCGCGGTGCGGGGGGAATGCCCACAAGATCGAACTGGCCGAGCAGCTTGTTGTCTGCTGCCATTTCGCGCTCGCCCTGGAACACGCGGATGGTCACAGCCGTCTGATTGTCTTCAGCCGTTGAGAAGGACTGGCTCTTCTTGGTGGGGATCGTCGTGTTGCGATCAATCAAGCGGGTGAAGACGCCGCCCAAAGTCTCGATGCCCAGTGACAGCGGGGTCACGTCGAGCAGCAACACATCCTTCACATCGCCCTGCAACACGCCAGCCTGAACTGCCGCGCCGATAGCAACCACTTCGTCAGGATTGACGCCCTTATGGGGCTCCTTGCCGAAGAACTGCTTTACGATCTCCTGCAC
Organism: Beijerinckiaceae bacterium; assembly: GCA_947454485.1. Lineage (GTDB taxonomy): Bacteria > Pseudomonadota > Alphaproteobacteria > Rhizobiales > Beijerinckiaceae > Terripilifer. The sequence continues at coordinate 84,155 of CANGJJ010000001.1, read as the reverse complement.
CTTCGGCATGCGGGTCATGCCGCCGACGAGCACCACTTCATTGATCTCGCCAGCGGTGAGGCCAGCATCCTTCAAAGCCTTGCGGCAGGGCTCAATCGTCTTCTGGATGAGGTCATCGACCAGCGCTTCGAATTTCGCGCGGGTGAGCTTCATGGCCAGATGCTTGGGGCCACTCGCATCAGCGGTGATGTAAGGCAGATTGATCTCGGTCTGGGTTGCAGAAGAGAGTTCGATCTTCGCCTTTTCAGCGGCCTCCTTGAGACGCTGCAGAGCGAGCTTGTCCTTCTTCAGGTCAATGCCCTGCTCTTTCTTGAACTCGTCGGCCAAATATTCGACGAGGCGCATGTCGAAATCTTCACCACCAAGGAAGGTATCACCATTGGTGGATTTCACTTCAAACACGCCATCGCCGATCTCGAGGATCGACACGTCGAAGGTGCCGCCACCAAGGTCATAGACCGCGATCGTGCCCGAACCCTGCTTGTCGAGGCCATAGGCCAGCGCTGCAGCGGTCGGCTCGTTGATGATGCGCAACACTTCAAGGCCCGCGATCTTGCCCGCGTCCTTGGTGGCCTGACGCTGTGCGTCGTTGAAGTAAGCGGGCACAGTAATGACGGCCTGCGTCACCTGCTGGCCCAGATAGGCCTCTGCGGTCTCCTTCATCTTCTGCAATGTGAAGGCGGAGATCTGGGAGGGGGAATATTGCTTGCCGTCAGCATTGACCCAAGCGTCGCCATTGCCACCCTTGACGATCTGATAGGGCACCAGCTCCATGTCCTTCTGGGTCATGGGGTCGGCGAAGGTGCGGCCGATCAGGCGCTTGATGGCGAAGAAGGTGCGCTCTGGATTGGTAACAGCCTGGCGCTTGGCCGGCTGGCCCACGAGGCGCTCGCCATCGTCGGTGAAGGCCACAATCGAGGGGGTGGTGCGGGCGCCTTCGGCATTTTCGATCACCTTGGGCGACGACCCTTCCATAACGGCCACGCAGGAGTTTGTCGTGCCGAGGTCGATACCGATTACTTTAGCCATGATACTCATCCCTTTCATTCGCAGAACCCCGGACCCCGAAGCGATCCGGTCTTGGTCAAGCAGACGGTTCGAACCGTCCACTCTCCGGTCCCCGATGCCGCTGAGATTGGTATTCGCGGCGCTGACTGCAAGGGTTCCACGACCTGTGAGGGCTATATAGGAGCGGCATTTTTTTGGCGCAACCGAATCCCCGGCCTCAGCTTCGCTCTTGCGCGATGGCCTGACGCGCCGCGCGCGCCAGAAAAGCGGACCGGGTGAGGCCCTGCTGCTCAGCATAGCGATCAATCTCGCCCAAGACATCCTCCGGCAGGGAAATATTCACCCGCACCACTTTGGCAGGCATCACGGGGGCAAGCATCACCACCGCGAGGGCGTCACGATGCTCTTTATGGGCCATAACGGCCTCCAGAGAGGAGGGAGGGGACACTGGCTCCCCATCCTCCATCATGCCTCTGATATGCAGGCCCAGAGCCTCCTGCCCCATCTCAACAGCCTCATCGAGGCTCGCCCCAGCGGTGACGCAGCCGGGAAAGTCGGGAAAGGAGACACCGAAATCAGAACCGGGCTCCCAATGAACAAGGGCAACATAGGACTTCACGGCTTACCTCAAAGCTGGTGTGTATTTATACACACTCGTCCGGCAAATAAAAAACCCGCCCCCGAGAGGGCGGGCCTTAAAAGGCGGAGCCGGCGAAAGCCTCAGACCTTATTGACGGTCAGGCCAAGCTTGGGCGGCTTGTTGAGCGTCTGGAAGATGACGCAATAGCGCTCGGTCAGCTTGATCAGCGAGTCGATCTTGTCCTGCGGTGCATCGGTCTCCAGATCGAAAGTCAGGCGGATCTCGCGGAAGCCCACGGGGGCCTCCTTGTCGACGCCCAAAGTTCCCCGGAAGTCGAGGTCGCCTTCAGCGCGCACCGTGCCAGCCTTCAACGGGATCTCCAGCGCCGTCGCAACGGCTTTCAGCGTGACACCCGCGCAAGCGACCAGCGCCTCAAGCAACATATCGCCCGAGCACAATTCAGCCCCCGAACCACCCGTGGCCGGATGAAGACCCGCCACCGCCAAAGCGCGGCCCGTCTCGACCTTGCAGGCAATTTTCGACTCATCCAGCGTGCCATGCGCTTTGAGGGTGATCACAGCGGCATTGGGGTCGGACTTGTATTTGTCTTTATAGGGCGCCTGCATGGCGCGCAGAGCTGCAGAATCCATCGAGAAAACTCCTTCAAACGCAGTGCCTTACGGAACAATCAATTCCCGTGCACGCTGCGCCACCTCTTTGGGGGCCGCATAAATGGCAGCGACCGTCTCTTGCACCTTTTCACCGGGAAGCGGGGCAATATCAAGGCTGACGAGTTTGGCGTCGTCCAAGAAAGCCTTGTCGGTGAGTACACCCATGAAAGCCGCGCGCAGCAATTTCAACTGCGCCTCCGGCAGACCGGGCGGGGCCACATAGGGACGGCCAAAGACTTGCTGGCTGACAATGAGTTCGAGCGGCTTGCGATCGCTCTCGCGCAGCAGATATTTCCACATCATCGGCACGCCCAGCGCGTCGAGTTCATGTTCAGGCTCAAGGCCATTTTGCACAAGGATATTGACCGTCTTGTCGCGCAGCCATTGCGGCTTTTGCGATTTCAAACTGGTCCAATCCAGACCACACAGGCCATCCACCTCACCGCGCTCCATCGCGAGCATGATATCGGTCGTACCTTTATAGCCATTGATGATTTCAAACTGCGCGCCGAGCGCATTCTTGTTGAAGGCCGCATAGTCGCGCGTTGAGCCGCCCGCGGCACTGGCGCCCATCAGCACTTTTTGCGACCGCGCATCTTCCATGGTTTTCACCTTGGAGCGCGGGCCGGTGATGCACACTCGCGTGCCACTATCAGCGGTGGCGAGATAATTGAACTTGGTCGGCTCGAAGAGATTGGTGGCACGATCTTCAAACAAAGGCGCCATGATCACGCCGGGGAAAATAGCCCCAATCGCGGTGCCGTCTTTGGGCGCAAGACGAAATAGATTGGCCGCTGCCGTACCACTGCCAGCACCAGGCATATTGCGCGGAATGATAACGGGCGCGCCGGGCAGGAAGCGCGGCAGATGTTTGGAGATGGTGCGCGCATAAATGTCATAGCCACCACCCGCATCGCTGCCGATGATGAAATCGACCTTCTTGCCAGCATAGTAATCTTGAGCCTGTGCCGGGATTGCCCATGCCGTCAGGACCGCGCCCACAAGCGCCAGTTTGCGTCCGAACATCGTTCCTCCTGAGGTCGCGTGTGAGGGGCCTATAGGGACAGACAAGCTCTCAAGCAAGTTTCGATCGCGTGATCCGCAGCAGAAAATCTTCCAGATCATCTGTGACGAAATCGACATGGTCGGGAATGATACTGGGCTGCTCCCAAGTCTCGCGGTGATCATGCTGGCCCTGTTTCGGCACGATCAAAGATGTGACCATGCCGCGCGCATGAGGTACCAGCAGATTATGGACAATATCTTCGAACATGGCAGCGCGCGCGGGCTCAACCTCATGTTTGTCGAAGAAGCGCTCATAGGTCTCCTGCGCAGGCTTGGGCAGAAGGTCAGCCGCCATGATGTCGAAAATATCTTCAAAGATCCCGCCAAGACCGAGCTGCTCGGCTGTGCGCAGGGCATGTTCGCGCGACCCATTGGTCAGGATGAGCTTGCGCCCCGGCAGAGCCGTAATGGCGCGCGCCAATCCGGGATTGGGCAACAAGCTTGAACGGTCGATATCATGCACGAAGTTCAAGAAGCGCTCAGGGGCAATATTATATTCTTCCATCAAGCCATTCAGCGTCGTGCCGTGTTGGCGATAGTAATATTTCTGCAAGGCGCGGGCAGATATGGCATCAAGGCCAAAGAGCTCACACAAAAATAGCGTGATGCGCATATCAATCTTGGGCCACAGATCGCTGTCGGCAGGATAGAGCGTATTGTCGAGATCAAACACCCAAGTGTCGACATGGGCGAAGCGCTCGCTCAGATGAATATCCGGCACAGCATCGCGCAGCTTGGCTGCTGTGCGCTCATCGGGGGCGAGCGCTGCGATTTTGTCGTCTGTGTCGGTGGGCAAAGGACGCGTCAAATGAACTCCTGCTCAGCCGGGAGGACATTGCTGGGTCTTAAGACCCAGACTGTCCACCCCCGGCCGAAAAAATCAGCGGGTGATCAATGTGCCCGCACCACCATCGGTGAGAAGCTCGACCAAAACCGCATGAGGTGTCTTGCCATCGAGAATCACGACACCCTCGACGCCCTGCTCAATCGCATAGATGCAGGTTTCGACTTTGGGGATCATGCCGCCCGTGATCGTACCATCGGCGATCAGCGCGCGAATCTGCGCCACCGACAGCTCCTTGATGAGCTGCTTGTTCTTGTCGAGAACGCCAGGCACATCGGTCAAGAACAACAGGCGCTTGGCTTTCAGCGAACCCGCAATCGCGCCAGCGAATGTGTCGGCATTCACATTATAGGTTTCGCCATCACTGCCTTGGCACACTGGTGCCAGAACAGGGATCAGCTCGCGCCCGAGCACCTGCTGCAGCACTGTCATGTCGACATGTGCAGGCTCGCCCACAAACCCAAGATCAAGATCGACATCTTGGTTGAGGGCCGGATCATGAACGCGCGTCACCTTGGCCGCAGTGACCATATTGCCGTCTTTGCCGCACAGGCCAATGGCACGACCACCAGCTGAATTGATGAAGCCGACGATCTGCTTGTTGATCGAACCTGCCAGCACCATTTCGACGATCTCGACGGTCGCCTTGTCGGTGATGCGCAAGCCTGCCGCAAATTCAGATTTGATGCCGAGCTTTTTCAGCATGGCGCCGATCTGCGGCCCGCCACCATGGACGACCACTGGATTGACGCCAGACTGTTCCAGCAAAACCATATCGCGGGCGAAGCTGCGGGCGACCTCTTCGTCGCCCATCGCATGGCCGCCGTATTTCACCACAACGATGGTCTCGTCATAGCGCAGCATATGGGGCAGCGCCTGCATCAGGATCTCAGCCTGATGTTGCGGGCTGCTCTTGGATGTATCGGTCATCGTCACCATCCCGGCAGAAACTCAAGCGGTTCTAACGGGTCCGCCGTGAAAGCTCAATGACGGGGTCGGGAGGGGCGACAGGGGCCCTCACAGACCCATTTGGGCCAGCATCCGCGCGATCCCTTCGCGCAGCTCGGCAATGCCCTCGCCGGTCTCAGAGGAGGTAAAGATCACTTCGGGGAAGGCGGCGGGATGTTTGGCCAGATCAGCCAGCACCTGCTGCACACGCGCCTCGCGCTCGCCCTTCTTCACCTCGTCAAGCTTGGTGAGAATGATCTGATAGGAGACCGCGCAGGAATCGAGCGTCTTGAACATCTCCCGATCCACGTCTTTCACGCCGTGGCGGCCATCGACCAGCACAAAGACGCGCTTCAACGAGGCACGCCCGCGCAGATAGCCGCGCATCAGCGTGTTCCACGCCTCGATCTTTGTCTTGGAGGCTGCCGCATAACCATAGCCCGGCATGTCGATCATGCGCATGCGCTCATGCGGCGGCTCTTGGGCAAGGGCGAAGAAATTCAGCTCTTGCGTACGGCCCGGCGTATGGGATGTGCGCGCCAGCGCCTTGCGATTGGTCAGAGCATTCAGCAGCGAGGATTTGCCGACATTCGAGCGGCCCGCAAAGGCGATCTCGGGCGGCCCCATCGGGGGCAGCCCGTCGATCTTGGAGGCGGCCCACATGAAGTCGCAATAGCCGGCGAAAAGCTTGCGCCCTTCTTCGACAAAATCACGCCCCGGGAAAGCCTCGTCGCTCATCGCCTTACTTCGACTTGTTCACGAGCTTGCTGAGATTGTCCCACAGCTCCACCTTCACGCCCGCCTTGCGCATGATGAAATATTGCTGCGAGACGGAGAGCAGGTTGTTCCAGGTCCAGTAGATGACAAGGCCTGCGGGGAAGGCACCGAGCATGAAGGTGAAGATCACCGGCATCCAGGCAAACATCTGCTTTTGCACGGGATCGGTCGGCTCGGGATTCATCTTCATCTGGATGAACATCGAGATGCCCATGGCAATCGGCCAAATGCCAAGCGCGAGGAACTGACCGATCAGCGGGAGCTGCGTGGGATCAAAAGGAATGAGCCCAAACAGATTGAACAGATTGGTCGGATCGGGTGCCGACAGATCGCGAATCCAGCCAAAGAAGGGAGCCTGGCGCATTTCGATGGTGATGAAGATCACCTTATAGAGCGCAAAGAACACCGGAATCTGGATGGCGATGGGCAAACAGCCTGCGACAGGATTGATGCCTTCGCGCTTATAGAGCTCCATGAACTCTTGCTGCTGCTTGGCCTTGTCGTCAGCATAGCGCTTCTTGATCTCTTCCATCTGCGGCTGTGCCGCCTTCATCTTCGCCATGGAGAGATAGCTCTTGTTGGCGAGGGGGAAGAAGACGAGCTTCAGGATGACGGTGACGATGAGGATCGCAACACCGAAATTGCCGACGAAGTGGAAGATGAAGTCGATGAGCCAGAACAGCGGCTTGGTGATGAAATAGAACCAGCCCCAATCAATGATCAGGTCGAAGTTCTTGATCGTCAGCTTGTTCTGATAATCGTCAATGATGCGGGTTTCTTTCGCACCGGTGAAGACGCGTGTCTCCACATCAAGCTTGGCACCGGGCGCAAGGCTGACAGCGTCGAGAACAAATTCGCTGCGATAGGTCTTGGTGCCATCGCCGCGCGACAGAAAACTGCCGGTGAATTTTTTCGACTGGTCGGGAATGACCACCGTCGCCCAATATTTATCGGTGAAGCCGAGCCAGCCACCTGTGCCTTCGGCCGAGTAAGTGGCCTTCGCCTCTTTCTCGATCGCGTCATAGGTATATTCCTTGACGCGCGAGTCACCGATGATGCCGACAAAGCCTTCATGCAGAACGGCATACCCATCCGTATGCGGCTTGCCGCGACGGGTGACAAAACCATAAGGCACGAGCGAGGCTGCCGAGGCGCCCTTGTTCTCAACCGCATCGCGGATCGTGAACATATATTTGTCATCGACCGAGATCGTGCGGGTGAAGAGCAGGCCCTGACCATTGTCCCAGGTCAGAACAAGCGGCTTGTCGGTCGAGAGCACATCGCCCTTGGCGGTCCACACTGTATCGGCCTTGGGAGCGACGATGCCCTGACCCACAAAGCCGGTCTCAGCATAGAAAGGCACCGGCGCATTGGCGGGCGAGAGCAGAGTGATGAGCGGGCTCTTGGGATCGACCGTCTCGCGATAGGTCTTCAGCTGGATGTCGTCGACAAAACCACCGCGCAGGGCAACAGAGCCGAGCAGCGAGGGGGTTTCGATACGCACGCGCGGGCCAGCGGCCAGAGCAGCAGCGCGGGTGGCGGCGGTCTCAAGCGGAGCGGCCACGGCCGGGCCTGTGGCAGGGCTCTGAGCCCCTGCAGTCGGCGAGGCGGGGGCTGCGGCATTCGGGGCGCTGGGGGCCGCCACAGGGGCGCTCAGGGCCGCTTGCTGCTTGGCCTGCTCCATCTTCGGCCCGGCATAGAAATGTTGCCACCCAAGGATGACCAGCAGGGACAGGCCCATCGCGATGAAGAGGTTCTTCTGGTCTTGACGCATGGTCGATCAGCCGTGGTGGTTGGGTCGGGGGTGCCGAACGGGGTTCTCAGGAAGGACGGGCGGGGCGAGAGCCCCTTTTGGGGTCATGCAGCCGGAGAAGGGCTCCTGCCACATCGCGCTGCAAGGCGCTAAAGGGTTCACTCAAAGCGTCCCGGCGGGCGACCAAAACATAATCATGGCCTTGGCGCAGGGGCAGATCCGGGGTCACGCGCAGGACTTCGCGCAGACGGCGGCGAATACGATTGCGCTCCACAGAACCGCCGGTCTTTTTGGTGACGGTGAAGCCGACACGCGGCTCCTGCTCATCACCCTCGCGCGGGCAGCCCTGCAACGCGAAAGCGCGCGCAAACACGCGCGCGCCTTTGGCCGCTCTTAGAAAATCTGCCCGCTTGGCCAGACGACGGGGGCCTTTCAGGGGCCGATCGGCTCCCGTCAGATTGGGACCGGTCATGGCCACTGGCCCCCCGCTGGACAGCTTGGACAGATGGCTCAGGCCGACAGCTTCTTGCGGCCGCGCGCGCGACGGGCGGCAATGACCCTGCGGCCGCCGACCGTTGCCATGCGCGAGCGGAAGCCATGGCGACGCTTGCGCACGAGCTTGCTGGGCTGATAGGTCCTTTTCACGGGCGTGCTCCGGTTCTTCAAGGGACAGGCGAGCGCTGTTCAGCGAACCGCATTCTGTCCCAGTTATCTGGAATGGCGCTAAACCGCCCGCAAAGTGCCGGGCTCCCAAGGGAGCGGCTATGCGAACGGGCGACTTCAGCAAGGCCGAAATCGAGTGCGGCCTTATAGGAGGAAGCCAAGCCCGGAGTCAATGAGCCAGCGGCCCCGTCTCTATCAGCCGCGTGATTTTGAGCGCAAAGCCATATAAAAGGTCCGTGAGCCTGTCTGCCGCGTAGAGAGCCGGGAGCAGACGACGGGAACCAAGAGCGCCATGAACAAAGAAGAGGCAGCCGAACTTTCCGGGCCTTTGTCACGGTTGGGGCAAGCCCCCGGCCGCAAGGTTCGTTTCGGCCTTGCCAGCCGTCTGCTGGCTTTGGTGGTCCTTTTCGTCATGCTGACCGAAATTGCGGTCTATATTCCCTCCATCGCCAATTTCCGGAATAACTGGCTTCAGGACCGGCTCAGTGCGGCCTTCACCGCAGCCCTCGTCTTTGAGGCCACCCCCAGCGCCGTCCCCGCCGAGCTCAACAGCGCGATTCTGGACAGTGTCGGAGCCCGCAGCATCGCCATCAAGAATCACGACGCCCGTCTGGTTCTGGCGGCCGCAGGCTCGCCCCAACCGCCGGATGTGCATTACGACACGCGCAACCCCACCCTCTTCGAACAGATCGCAGCGGCCTTCGACACTTTGATGGCTCGGCAGGCGCGCAGTATCGCCGTCGTCGGCCATGCGCCTTTGGGCGGCGAATATCTTGAGATCCTGATCGACGAGGCGCCGATGCGCGATGCGATGTGGAGCTATTCACTGAACGTGCTTTTGCTGTCGCTGACCATCTCCTGCATCGTGGCCTTTCTGGCGGTGGTTGCCATCAACATCATGGTGCTGCGTCCCGTGCGCCATCTCACCACCAGCATCACGCAGTTTGGTCGCAATCCTGAAGCCTCTGAATGGGTGATCGAGCCCTCAGGTCGCAGCCATGAAATCGGCGTGGCAGAAGATGCGCTGGCCGTGATGCAGCGCGATTTGTTGCGCGAGCTCAACCGCAAGAAACGCTTGGCCGCCCTGGGTCTTGCGGTCGCCAAAATCAATCATGACATGCGTAACATGCTGTCTTCTGCGCAATTGCTCTCTGACCGTTTGGTGGAGACCTCCGATCCCATCGGTCAGCGCATCGCGCCCAAACTCGTTGCCACGCTTGATCGCGCTATCTCCTTTTGCCAATCAACTCTCGTCTATGGACGCGCGGTGGAGCGCCAGCCCAAGCGGCAGAAATTGTCGCTCCATTCTCTGGTCGATGATGTCGCCGAAACTCTGTCGCCTTTCACACCCGGTGTTGTGATCGACAATGCAGTGGCACACGACTTTTTTATCTATGCCGACCAAGAGCAGCTCTTTCGCGTCTTGCTCAATCTGATGCGCAATGCAGTGGATGCTTTGACCAATGCAGGCCCGCAGCCCGGCACACAGCCGCTGGTGCGTTTGCGCGCCCGCAAGGATGGCACCAACAGCGTGATCGAAGTCTGTGACAATGGCCCCGGCGTGCCACCGCCCGCGCGCGCCAATCTGTTCCAGCCCTTCAGCGGCTCCTCACGCCCCGGCAGCACGGGCCTTGGCCTGTCGATTGTCGCTGATATCGTGCATGGCCATGGCGGCACGATCAAACTGGTGACAGGGGAGGGCGAGCGCGGCCTTGGGGGCGCGACCTTCCGTATCACCCTGCCCCGCCGCCGCGCGAAAACACAGGTTCTGGATCTGCCTGAAGAGGCAGCTTGAGAGAGCTGCACAATCAAATCGCAAAGCCCTATTGCAAAGACCCCCATAAGCCGCTACACGAAGCCCCGCCGGTGAGGCTTGTCCCTCCGGTTCGGCGCCCGTAGCTCAGCTGGATAGAGCACCAGACTACGAATCTGGGGGTCAGAGGTTCGAATCCTTTCGGGCGCGCCATTACTTCCTGATTATTCGCCGTTGTCTGTGCGCCCGTCTTGGGCTCAGATCTCGCGCGACTTGGCTTGCAGCCCTTAGCCAACTAAGATCTCTCCATAATCTCCAACAGATGCGTCGAACTTCTTTCGCTGCTCATGTGGACCAGCGAGGAAGAAACATGTCGATTGCCGAGCCGAATCTCAAATCCAATATGATCCGCGTCACTGCTTGGTTGGTGGTGCTGCCCTTTTTGGCGGTATGGCCCTTCTTGTCGGCTCTGCCCGCCTTCAGCTTGATCGGCTATCCGAGCTTTGATCTCACCGCATCGCTCAACATCGTCTTCTTGCTGAGCGGCTTTTGGCCTCTGGCCGTCCTTGTGCTCGCCCTGCGGTGGCTGACGCGCGGCAATCTGGCTGAGGTCATCCGTTCAGGCAAAGGCCTGCTGCTCGGCGCTTATGCAAGCCTGTGGACCTGCCTTTATATTCTCGCAGCTTTCGCGAACCGCTGATCCATCGCTGATCACCCGCAGGCCCAAGGCATCCGCCATGGCGGATGCGCAACCTTGCCTCACGCCTGACGACTGATCGCCTTATTCTGCGCGATCAGCCCCTGCGCCAAAATCTTTTTGGCTAGAACCACAGCACTCGCCGCATTGACTGCTGTGCCATCGGCGCCCAGTTCTTCGACAAGTTCAGGACGCGTGACGAGCATAGGGCCACCAATCATCACACCGATATGCGGATTCAAGGAATGCGCACGGATGGACCCTATCAATCGCCTCAAAGTCTCAATCTGGCCATGGCCATTGATCGAGACACCAACAACAGCCACCCAATCGCGTGAGACAAGCTCTATTGCCTGCTCGGTTTCAAAACCCGTCACGGTCAAGACAGTCCAACCAGCCGCGCGCATGAATTTCTGCACGATCTGATTGCCAAAACTATGGTCGTCGCCCGGCGCGACCATGACCAAGGCCCGGCGCTTTTCATCATAGGCCTCGATACTGTCGAGGTCAGCAAAGTGGTGGACGATGCGCTGCAGACGGCTGACGCCCAAAGTCACGGCGATGAAGTCGATCTGATCGCGATCCCACAATTCGCCAAGATGTCGCGCCGTGGGTTCGATCAGTTCGAGATGGATATTGTCGAGCGAGACGCCGCGATCACGCAGTGAGTTGATATAGTCCACCGCATCGGCATTGTCGGGCCCCAGAATGAGCCCGCCCAATTTGTGAATATTGACCTCAGCGGGATGGACGCTGCCATCTTCGGAGGTGATGAGCTCGCTATTTTGCAAAAATAACGCAGGCAAAACTGTCTGCGTAATGATCTCGGCCAAAACAGCCTCATGGACGGGTGTTGCGTCCTTCAGCAGTTCGGACCATTCAATGCCAGCCATGGAATCGGAGCTTGCATCATTGCGACCAATGAGACGTGTCGCCTTCGAGGCCTGTCTCGCGCCCGTTCCCAACTCACCCTCCTGCCCCTTGAAGCATTTTCTGATCTTGAGAGCGTCGTGATCTTAACCAGCGAAGGCATCAGGTCAATGCGATAGGGACCGGGGCGATTTCGGCTTGCGATGCCCTAGCAAATAGTTAGGTTCGCGCTCTTGGAATCATAGGGAGTTTTCGATGCGCATCTTGCGAAACCTGCTGAGTGCCGCTTTTGGCCTTGGCCTTCTCCTGCAAGCGCCCGCTGGCGCCCAGACCTATCCCAGCCAGCCCATCCGCCTCATCATCACCAATCCTGCTGGTGGTTTGCCTGACACGGTGGCGCGCATCTTTGGCCGTCGCATCGAGGAAAAGCTCGGTCAGCCTGTCATCATTGAAAATCGCGCTGGCGCGAATGGCGCGATTGCCGTGACGGCGATGCTGAACTCGCCCGCCAATGGCTATGCTTTTGTTGTGACAGATGGCGCGATCTATTCGGTCAATCCGCTTTTGTATCCAGACAATCCCTATCAACAGAAAGATCTGAAGCCGATTTCGATTCTGGCCACAGCGCCCATGTTCCTCGCGCTGCATCCCAAAGTGCCGGCGAATAATCTGCAAGAATTTCTCGACTATGTGCGCGCCAAGCCCGGCGTGCTCAACTATGGGTCAGCGGGCGTTGGCAGCATGCATCATCTGTCGGCTGTTGCGCTCGCCGCTGGTTTGAAACTCGACATGACCCATGTGCCCTTCAAAGGCACGGGTGAAGCGGTCCCCGCATTGCTGGGCGGCCATATTGATGCATTGTTCTCGGCCTATCCTGCATTGAGCGGCGCTGCCGAAGCCAAGCAGATCAAGCTCATTGCGGCCAATAGCGGCACACGTTCTGGCTTTGCGCCGCAACTGCCTTCACTGGCTGAATTGATCCCCGGCTATGACTATGCGCCGCGTCAGGGCCTGTATGGCCGCGCCGATACGCCGCCCCAAGTCATCAAAGTGCTGAATGATGTTTTGGCCGAGATTGCCAAAGAGCCCGACACAATCAAAAGGCTCGAAGTAATCGGCGTTGAATCTGTGGGGTCAGATGCCGCCACGCATCAAAAGGCTCTTGATGCAGAAAGCGCGAAGATGCGCGAATTGCTGCGCCTCACCGGCTTGATCAAAGGCTAAAGCGACCTCGTTGGCATCTGGCTGCCTCAGGCAGCCAGATCCTACATGCGGTCAGCAAGTGCAGGACCACAGGTCCGACGGATTGGCCCATTGCGCAGCGCGGTGAGGCCATCAACACGCTCTCCAGCGTGACAAGCGATCCGCTGCCTCAGCTCTCACATCCCCTGACAGATCTGCGCGAGGCGACCCATCGCTAACCCTGAGACGTGGCAATTTAAACTTGCTACGACTTGACTATACTTTCTTTTTAGCTAACAAATGTAATAAATCAATTGACAAATACCTTTGCCAAGCATACGTTCGGTTCAGAACAACAGTGCTCGCACATTCAGCCCCACTGACAGTCAAGGCTGGCTCGAGCACGACAATGATGGGGACGTAAAAATGAAGCTGATTTCGGGGAAGGTCGCAGTGGCGGCCTTGGCACTCACCGCGGGTTTCGCACAAGAGGCAGGCGCAGGGAGCAACACAACCACATTTACAGTGACCGCCGTGGTTGCTGCACATTGCACCGTGAATGTGCCCACGAACATCACCGGCCTTAATGCTGCGACACAGAGCGCCACAACAACCCTGAGCGTCTCTTGCACCAATGGCACGCCCTGGACCGTGGGCTTGGCAGGCGTGAACAACGCCGCCGATCAGGCCTTCCGTATGAAATCGACCGGCAACAAATATGTTCGCTACACTGTGGCCGCGACATCCGCCGACAGCAATGTCTCCGACAAGCCCACGCAAGTTGGTAGCCAATCCAGCAATCGCATTGGGGGCACGGGTGGTGGTGGCGCACAATCTGTCACACTGACAGCATCGGCTGTGCTCGACACAGTGCCGACCGAAGACATCCGCTTTGTCGATCCTGCCACCTATTCCGACACGGTCACGGCGACAGTTTATTTCTGATCGCCGCAAACTGTGCAGCTCGCATAGCGTCGGGAAGGATTTCCCACCATGTCCCGTTTTTCATATGGCTTCGCCGCGCTCTGCGTCGGCGTCGTGATGACTTGCGGCTTGGCGTCTGCCGCATCTTTGATGATCACCCCTGTTCTGCTGGAGGCGGCCGCACCCCAACAAGGGACAATCGTCACTCTGCAGAACAGGGGCAGCAAGCCGATCAACGGACAGGTGAGAATTTTTGCATGGCGACAGAGCGGCGGCGAAGATGTGTTGGAGCCGGCCACGCAAGTCGTGGCCTCGCCACCCATCGTCTCCATTCGCCCCGGCACCGATCACGCGATCAGGGTCATTCGGCTTTCTCAGACACCTGTTGTGGGCGAAGAAAGCTACCGCGTCGTCATTGACGAATTGCCTGATGCAGATGAGCGCCGCAATGGCGTTGTTGCCGTTGCCCTGCGCTATGTCATTCCAGCATTCTTCTTTGAGCCCGCGCGCGCACAACCCCGCATCAGCTGGTTCATCATGCGGGAAAATGGCACACGCTATCTCGTTGCCCAAAATGACGGAGACCGCCGCGCCCGTATCGCAGAACTGATGCTGGGCAACAAAATAGTGGCTGGCGGCCTGGCAGGCTATGTCCTGGGCCATTCGCAGCGCAGATGGAAGATCGATTCCAAGATCGACCCCAGCGCGCGACGTGTGAGCGCACAATCAGACCTCGGCGCCATCAATGATACCGCGACCGTGCGTGAAAAATAATGCGCGCCAAGCCACTCAGTATGGCCTTGATCCTGTCGGTTATCTGGCTCTGCCATAGCCATGTGCGCGCTTTGGCTGAACAACCAAATCTCATTCCGCTTCATCTCGAAGCGATCGTGAATGGAACGCCCTCTGGTCTTTTGATCCCCGCCTTTCGCGACCAGCAAGGTAGCATCAGTATTGCGCGCGGTGAGCTCAATGAGATCGGGATCACCACGCCAATCCAAGGCCGACCAAGTGATCTCATCAATCTCGACCAAAATGGCATCGCTTATCGTTATGACGAAGCGCGCCAACAGATCACCTTTATGCTGCAAGATCAGCAACGCCTGCCCAAAAATATCGACGCACGAGGCGCGCGCGCTGCCATGCAAGCAACGAATGATTGGGGCGCTTTATTCAACTATGTCGCCTTCGCCAGCTCTTCGACATCGCTGAAAGACTGGCAACTGGCACCCGCTGTCGCCAATCTGGCGTCTGATCTGCGCTTGTTCAGTCCTTATGGGCTTGTGACGCAAACGGGTATTATCGGTAATATGCCAACTTATGATTTGTGGCGCGAAGGACAGGTTGGCGCGCTGCGTCTGGAGAGCACCTATACATTCGCTGATCCAGACACACAGCGCATTTATCGAGCGGGCGACTTCATCACCGGTTCGCTTGAATGGACGCGACCAATCCGCATGGGCGGCGCGCAAGTCCAGCGCAACTTTGGTCTTCGACCTGATCTTGTCACCGCGGCCCTGCCCTCAGCCAGCGGTAGCGCGGCCGTGCCATCTTCAGTTGATGTGCTCGTCAACGGTGTCAGGGTCATGACGCAGCAAGTTCCAGAAGGCCCGTTCCGTCTAACAAATCTGCCTGTCTCATCAGTCAATGGCGATGTGCAAATGGTGGTGCGCGATGCGACAGGCCGCGAGACGCGCAGCACTCTTAATCTTTTTTCAAGCGAACGCATGCTTGCGCCTGGCGTCTTCGATTACACATTGGAAACGGGCTTTGCGCGCAAATTTTATGCCCTGCGCTCGAATGATTATGACGACACGCCCCTCGCCTTTGGGAGCGCACGCTATGGCTTCAATGATTATGCGACGCTGCAAGGACATGTCGAGGCGGGCGCGGGCGGTGGCAATCTCGGGATAGGTGTCATCACACAGGCGGGCCGGTTTGGTACGCTGAATGCTGCTGTCTCAGGATCGCGTTTCGGCGGTGCGACAGGTGGACAAGCCTATCTATCTTATATGCTCATGACCTCTATCGGCGTGAACTTTGCCGCGAGTACGCAGCGCACAATGTCAAATTACAATGATCTTGCCTCAGCAACAGCCGTGCGTTGGGCACAAGAGGCGCGGCGTTTGGAGATACAGGCCAATCCTAACGGGCTCATACCGAGCAATCTTGTCTATACGCATCCCCCCAAAGCAATTCATCGCGTGACGATCGGCAGCAAGGTTCCTTATCTTGAGGGTCATGCCTCACTCGCTTTTGCGCAGATTACAACTGACCCGCGCGATTTTACCTATTCACCCGGCACGCAGAGCATCGCGCGCACGATCAGCGCCTCTTATTCTCGCAATATTCCTTATGGCGGGACTTTTTTTGCATCCGGCTTTGGCAATATTGCCGGACGGCGTGATCGTGGATTTTTTGCGGGCGTCTCTTTCCCCATTGGCTATGACATCCAAGTCGGGGGCGGCGTGCAAGGGCTGACGGACCCTGTCTCTCATACGAGCAGTGCCGGGGCCAATCTTTATGCCAACAAACCCGTGACATCAGAGATTGGCAGTTTTGGCTGGAGCGCAAATCTCACACGCAGCGAGACGCAGATTGCAAGCGGATCGGCCTCTTATCGCAGTTCTGTTGGCACGGCTCGTGTCACCGGCTTCCAACAAGGCAATTATGCAAGTGGTACGGCGCAATTTGAAGGAGCCATTGCCCTGGTGGGCGGACAGTTCGGCATGGGTCCGCGCGTGCAAGACGCTTTTGCCATTGTGAATGCGGGCGCCCCCGATGTCATTGTGCGTCACGAAAACACCGTGGTGGGTCGCACCAATCGATTTGGCACCCTCTTGCTTCCGACTTTGCGCGCCTATGAAGCGAACAAAATCGACATCGATCCGATGAGCCTTCCACCCGATGTGGTGACAAGCCGCACGCAGGAGATCATTGCACCAGCTTTTCGCAGTGGTGTTGCGCTCGACTTTGCTCGGCCCGGAGGTGCGGCACCTGTTGTGCTTGTTATCAAAGGCCCAGAGGGCCGCGAGATTGAGCCGGGCAGTAAGGGCCGTGTGCTGGAGAGCGGCGAAACATTCCTCGTGGGCCATGATGGCCGCGCATATGTCGTCATTGATGGGGCGGCACATATTGAAATTGATTTGGGTGGCGCGACCTGCCGAACCAAAGCGGAGATACAGACCAGCTTCAAACTCAATCAGGAGGTGTCACTCACATGCGGTTGATCAGCCTCTGCGCCCTGTTGGCAGTCTCCATCTTATTTGCAACCAAAGCCAATGCCGGGATTGCCTGCTCAGCGAGCGGCACGATGCAATTTGGTATTTTCAATGTTCTGACTGGAACAGCATCATCTGTTCAACCTGCAAGTATCAGCGTGTCTTGCTCTGGCGCCAGCCCAAATGCGACCTCTGCTACGGTCTGTGTGAGTTTGGGGTCTGGGCAATCGACGCAATGGCCTCCACGCGAAATGATCAACGGCACCAACAAACTGCGTTTTGAGATTTACAAAGATGCAGCCCTGACAACCATTATGGGAGCATGGCCAGCGCAAGTGACCCCCTATACTGCTGGCACAACGGGCCTCACATTGCAGATCCCTCTCAGCAATGGTTCGGGCGGGACGAGCTTCACCCTTTATGGCGTTATTTTATCCGCCCAGCAAAGCGTGCCGGCTGGCACTTATACAAATGTCTTTGCCGATACGTCGTCGAGCCTCGATTATTTCCAAAACATCAATCAGCAGACGATCCCGACATGTGACACGACGACGGGGGCAGTGAAGTCAAAGACACTATCCTTCACTGCTTCGGCGACAGTCGATCAAAATTGCAGCATCAGCGCGAGTAATTTGAATTTTGGGACCATCAACTCCTTTCTGACGAATGTGGATGCGAGCAGTGCGGTGAACATCACCTGCAGCGCGACCCTTCCCTATACGGTCAGCCTGTCGGGCGGTTTGACCAATGCCACCGACCCGACACAACGCAAGATGAAATCAAGCAGCAATGATCTCCTGACTTATGGATTGTTTCGCGATGCTGCGCGCACACAGCCTTGGGGCAATACTACATCGATCAACACTGTTGCGGGTATAGGCACAGCAAATGCGCAAACGCTCAATGTCTATGGGCGCGTTTATTCCGGTCAGTCCGTCCTGCCGGGAACATTTTCAGACACGGTCTCGGCCACTGTCACTTATTGATCAGCGATGCAGCGAAGGCAGTATCTGGAAGGGCAAAGGCGCGCTGGCAGAGTGCGCATGCATCAAGATCACCGGCACATCATGCAATGGCGGAAGCGGCAATTGTGAGCGATTCAGCGCAGAGGGAATATAGTAAAGACCCGGTGAGGGTGGCTGATTATAATCAATATCGGGCACACGCACGGGGCTGAGCCAACCGCTACCAAGTGGGGCCACAGGCGCCCCCGGCCCCAATCGCACCGTGTTGTAAGACGGGCGCAGTTGCGCACAGTGCTTCGTGATATCGCGCGGATCGGGACACAGATAAGTCCCCACTGGCCGCCGAATGGTAAGTGCACGCGGTTGCGTCATGTCTGCACCCGGCATCTGCGGCCCTAAAGGTGCAGAGCGCTCGCCCCCCTTGCGCAAGATTAGCTCATCACCTGCTGCAGGCACAGACATAGCGGCAAGACCCATCACAGCCATGGTCAGAATGGAGTTGCGCCAGTGCTGCGCGCGCAGGAACACAGTTGTTTCTCCACAGCCAGAATCAGCCATACCAACGCTTCAAGCGTCGTTTGGATGCGCTGCCTGAGACAGCACATCCAAACAGATCAAGCGTGCAGTGCATTCTCAATAAGTCCAGAACGCATAGTTCAGACCAAGCTTGATGAGATGGCCATCGCCCTGCGCTTTGACGCGATAGGTTGCCGAAGTCGTCGTGCCAGTTACCGCCGGATTTGTTGCGACCGTCACGTCATAGGATTTGTCGAGGCTGTAATAGAGATATTCGGCAAAGAGCGAGAGATTGGGGGAGAATTTATATTCACCGCCCGCGCCAATCGTCCAACCCCAAGCAGCCCCAGAGGTTGAGCCAAAACCTGAGGCTGCCACGAGCGGGCCACCGTTCGACGTCCAGATTGTTGTTGAGGACGACGAAGACTTCAGATCGCCCAAAGCGACACCGCCCGTGGCATAGAGCCAAAACTGATCAAAGGTCGGACCCACGCGCAGGCGCGCTGTAGCGAGCCAGCTCTGCTTGAAAGAATCGGTGAAGCTGCGGGTCTCAGTCCAGCTGCGCCCCGTTGAGCTGTCGCTATAAGACGATGAGCCAGAACGATTGAGCCACATAAAGTCGAGCACACCGCCCATCACAAAGTCGGGGCTCATTTGGTAATTATAACCAATCTGCGGACCACCCACGAAGGAATTGCTCTGCGACGATGCTCCCGACACAACTGAGACAGGTGTGGTGGGAGAGGTACAGAATGTGTCGATGCAATAGAGATTCTTTCCCGAAATCTCATTACCAGGATTGCCGCCAAAGGCGCCACCAATCGACCCACCAATGAAAGCCCCTGTCCAGATCGGAGCGGGCACAACAACGACTGGCACAACGGGCGGCCCTTTGCGCACTGGCAGGTCAGCGGCATGAGAGGCTGCACCAGCCAGAACGCTCGCAGCCAAAGTCAGAAGCAGTTTATTCATCGTCAGTGTCCTCCTTGGGCTCGCGCCAATTATTTCTGTCGCAGATAGAGAGCAGTCTTCAGATAAGCGTCATGAAACCCGCGCATTGAAATTGTCAGTGCGTAGCGTTGGCCGCGAAGATCCATGACCTCGGTTGTGAGCGCTTGCGCTTTCAACAAAGCATCGACATCGCTCGCTGCCAGCTCCACGGCATGCACACAGCCTGCTGCAACGCAGGTGACGATGGGCGCGGATTTGAAAGCCTGGTCATCAGCCTTCAGTCCGAGCGTTGAATTGATGCGCAACCCAAGCGGCAACATGAGGGTCACTTGCGTCACCTCACGCGGTGCTGTCAGTCGCGCCAACTCCATCCAGATCAGCAAAGACTGATTTGCGGGATTGACCCTGCGTTGAGAGATTTGGCAGCTGCGCGCTGGTCCGGGCATACATTGCAGCAACCAATCGCCGACCGATTCAGAAATGTCGGGCTTTGTCGTGGGAGCGACAGCGGCCTGTTGCACGGGCGCTCCAGCTTGGGGCTTTTGCGCAGGTTTTGGTGCGGGCTTGGTTGCAGTCACTGGCTTGTTGGGCACAAGCGGCTTGGGGGACAAAAACTCCTGCGCCCCAGCACTCACACTAAGACCAAGCGCGGTTGAAAGCGCGATCGTCGACAGCAGATGTCTCACTGTTTGTCTCCCGGCCAGATGTCAGGTGAAAGGCCCAGACCACGCGCAGGCACGCTGCCACTCATCCAGCCTTGCTGGGTGGAGGCGATCGCAGGCTTGGGTGCGGGAGCGGGCGTTACAGAGGCTGATTGCTGCGTGACCTCAGCGCGCTTGCGATCTGCGGCGATCAAAGCTTCGATCTCTGCATTTTCGAGCCGGGCGATACGGCGCTTGGACTGGCCGTGTGCAGCCTGCTTGTGGGCAGGTTTGACCGTGCGCGACGCATCACTTGCAACCTTGCTCTTCACGTCACGCTTCTTTGGCGCTGGCTCATTTGCCTTTTGTGCTGCTTCACTCACCGGAGCTGATTGCGGCGGCGATGGCACCTCGCCATTGGTGACATTTTCGGCGGGGTCAACGCTTGCAACTTGCACAGCTGCAGGTGTGGTTTCGACTTCTGCCTTGCGGCGCAGTGGCGGCTCGCTCACAACATCGCGCTCCACCACAGCGGGAGCTGCCTCTGAGGCTGGCAGCAAAAGCTGGTCGCAAGACGAGCCCATATTTTTGAGATTGCGCATAATGTCATAGGCAGCCAGCTCGATGACCCAGCGCAGCGCTGTTTGGGTCGGCTCATTCTGTTTTTCGCCAAGATTGGCGTTGAAGAGTTCGAGCGCCGACGTCACAGCTGAAGCTGCGGCATTGCTTGACGCCAGAATGCGCGTGGCAGTGTCTTGATTGACGAAGCGGAAATAGTTCGCATTCATCTCAAAGCCGACCAATTGCTTCTTGTAGGAGCGTGCGTGGACGATCTCGGTTGTCTGCGTATTGGTGACGACAACATCAACCGCAATGCTGATGCGATAAGTGCGACGTCCCAGAGCCGCGCTATAAGCACCAGCCTCCGCGACATTAGAACTGAGGTTCCAGTTCAGCTCCGTGATGGCGCCGGTGACATAGTGGGTTGATCCCAACAAAATGCCGGCCTTGATCGGGCGGAAATCCACCTTCTGGCTTTGGATCAAAGAGGAGCGCCCGTCACCGAGCTTCTTCTCCATTGCTTTATTCATTTCCCATTCCGCGACATTCACGGATGAGCGATTGACAAGATGCGCACCAGCCGTCGCCAAAGCGACCGTCATCATCATGTCGGGGCGCTGACTGAGTGCTCGCGAATTTTGCGTGCCACCTTCCATCACGCCCGTGCCGTCGACAAAATCTGCAACGCCAAGGCGAAGATCGCTACGGCCTTTGCTGGCAATGCAGGCTAGCGCCTCTGCCATGGGTGTCGTGTTGAGCCGTGGCGCTGGCCCTGTGAGGGGCGCAACATCTTCGCTTACCGGCACAATGCTCGAGCAGCCACCCACCAAAAGGGCCAGACCAAGAACGAGCTTCTTCAACGCAACTGCCATCGTCGCAACCTCATTCACTTGTTCAGGATGCTGGACGAGCCAGAAGACGTGCTTTGATTGGAACTTGATTGCGTCGTGCCCGATGAGGACTGCTGCGCATTCACCGTGTCGCCGAAATTTAGATAATTGCTGTCGCCAGAAACGGTCACATTGTAAGTGGCGTTATTGTTGATCTGGACCGCATTGTTGAGATTGCTGGAGGCTTGACCAAGCCCGCCTGCACCACCCCCACCACCGGCTGCGCTCGCAGCAGCGGCCGCTGCAACAGCAGATGCACCCAGTTGCAGGCGATAGACTTCATTCGTCATGCCCTGATTGGAATATTTGAATTGCATCGGGGCTTGCTCACCCCAGCCTTGTGCGTCCGCGCCTTGCGCCATCATCAACAGTCCTGCGATGGCGATGAAGTGACGGCAATTGAGAATTGAGATCATTGGACCTTCCTCGCCCGAGCCAAACGCAACCATGCAAAGAGAGAAGGCGGCGGACATTGAAGCCCGCCGCCAAAGTCGTTACTTGATCACGTTGATCGAGGTGCTCGACGACTGGAAGCCGCTCGTCGAAGCATTGAAGCCAGACAGGCTGACAAGCTGGTTGGTCGAACCCAGATTCACAGGACCAGTTGTAGCCTGCGTAATCATGCCCGAAGCCGCACCAAGCGATGCGACGTTCAAACCAGTATTGGCGACCTGCTGTGCACCGGCGATGGTGGCACCGGTGGAGGCTGCTGCAACTTGAACGTTGTTGCTGCCGAGCTGAATGTTGCCACCAAGCTGCGTCAGTGTCAGGCTTGTTGCACCCGTTCCTGCGCCAGCTGTATTGACGCTCTGGTCCATGCGCTGCGACACATTGGTGATGGTCGCAGTGCCAGTATTGGCATTGGCCACAGTCACGTTGGCCATGCCCAACACAGACTGCACACCATTGCCGCCGCTATAGACCGTGCCTTCATTGATATTCGCAGCTGCCTGAGTGGCAACACCAGACAAAGACCCGCCAGTGCTGAGCGAGTTCAGCTGCAGGCCAAAGCCCTGCGTCAATGTTGTCGCCGAACCCGTCACAGAGGCCGTCCCCACATCGGTACGCGCGGCAATGCCGTTGACCACGCCGGGGAGCACATTGGCGTCAGGCGTATAAACAAGCTGCGTGGGACCGTTGATCGGCGAATGGCCGATAAAGGTGCCATCAATGCTCTGCGTGAAGCCATCTGCCGGCGTGAATGCGAAACCGTAGGTTGGCATTCCTGGATCCACCACAGGCATAGCACCTGCGCTGAGCACCAAAGACACACCAGCGCCACCACTGACATTGTTGAGACCAAAGCCAGCGTTCTGCGTCACACCACTTACGGAGGCGATACCGTTGCCTGGCGCATTCGATCCGATGTTGTAGTCAGGCGAGTTTGGACCCGTGTAAGCGGCAGCGGAGTTACCGATCGTGACCTGCAGGCGATCGGGGAAGAATCCATCCTGCGGTGTCGTACCATTCTGCGCACCGCTCAGATTGACGGTCGCTGATGTAGGCGAGGTCGGCGTATAGCCTGCCGAAGCAAAGGCGAGCTGGTTCACACCAACGATAGAGGACTGATTGAGCGAAGCCACGCTCGGATCAATCATGGTCATGCCGGAGGCAATGGAATTGGCAATCGCGCTGTTGGTTGCGACAACCACATTCGCATCACCGAGCACTTGCTCGACTTTCAGATTGGTCACGCGTGAGACCAGCACACCAGCCGTGTTCAACGAACCATAGGCATCCTGGAAGCCTGCGCCGCCAAGACCATCGGAGCCGATGACACTGGCAGTACCGTTCTGCACGGTTGCGGCCATCGTATTGATCGCCAGCAAACCTGCGTTGGCGACGGACTGGCCAATCGCGCCGACATCAAGAGTGCCTGCAGGCTGTGGTGCAATATTGGCGACATTGACGCTGTTGGAGGCGAGCTGATTGCCGCCCGCCACAACATTGGACAAGGCGGGGCCTGTTCCAATGGCTGCGATCGTGTTGAACGCAGACATTTCAACGAGAGGGTTGAACAATGCGCCAGTCGACTGTGCGCCCGTCATCTGTTCAATTGTGTAAGAAGGCGCGACACCAAAGGCGCCCATTGTGCCGACCCCGGTCGTGATATTGACCGCCTCTTGGCCGCCAATCGCATTCACCACCGTACCGGGCAGCGCGATGACCAGACCGTTGCCCGAGAACTGGGTAGACGCGGGGTTGTCTTGAATTATGACCGTTTGGGCATAGGCCGGCATGGCCAAGGCGGCCATGATGGCTGTCGCGCCGAGATACTTTGAGATCATCATGAAGAATACTCCCTTAAGCTTGACCACAACCGGTTGGTGGGGTCGCTGAAGCAGCTTCTTCTTGTACCGCTCAGGTATAAGTTGTGCAACGTAAGTCGTTACAATTGTGTTGAGATTTAACACCTTCAGCACGACAAGATCATGCAAAATTTCCAATTATTTCAGTTATTTAATTTGAATTTTGCTCCTGTTTCCTTTTCGCAGGATGGTTAATTTTGGCCTTGCAGTGGTGCAAAGGTGACAGTTTTGAGCATGTATATTGTCATGGCTGAGGCGCTTTTCTGTGCTTAATTGTCAAGTTATCGCAAGTATTAGGTTGTATTTTTCGCGCGCAAACAGCCGAGCTAAAGATTTAATATACATTATACCTCGGCCCACACCTCCGGCTTGGCGCTTGCGGGGCGCCATCATGTCGTGACATGGAGGGAGGAAAGTCGCGCTACAGTCGCGCTGAGACCGGAGTTTACGCCCCCAATGACGACCGCCGCCCCGTCCAAAATCATCGACATCCATCCCCATGTGATTTCGCCCGATGAAGGGCGCTATCCGCGCTCACCGCTCGGCGGCATTTTGTCTGATTGGGCGCGCGAACGTCCGATCACGCCTGATCAGATGGTCAAAGCGATGGATGAGGCGGGCATTGCCAAGTCAGCTTTGGTTCATGCCTCGACCTGCTACGGCTATGACAACAGTCTTGTTGTGGATGCAGTGCGTGCTTTCCCGAAGCGTTTTGCCGGTGTCTTTTCCGTCGATGTGCTGCAGCCTGATGCGCCTGCCATGATCCGCAAATGGGTGGATCTTGGTCTGTGCTGCCTGCGCTTGTTCACCACGGGCAGCACAATGCCAGAACAGGCCAAATGGCTCGATGATCCGCGCTCCTTCCCGGCTTGGGACTGTGCGCAGGAGCTTGGCATTCCCGTCATCGTGCAGATGCATATGCAAGCGATACCGCAATTGCGCGTGCTGCTGGAGCGCTTCCCGCGCGTCACCATCATCCTTGATCATCTGGCCTCGCCTGATGCGCGTGATGGTGCGCCCTATGCCAAAGCGCAGCCCCTGTTCGATTTGGCCAGCAACAAGAATGTCTATCTCAAGGTGACGATCCGCAATGTGCGCATGATCGCGGAAGGTGGCGGCGACTTTGAACCCTATTTCCGCAAAGTGGTGGATGTGTTCGGCGCATCGCGCATTGCATGGGGCTCGAATTTCCCGACATCTGATGTGTCGCTGAAACTGATCACTGACGAGAGCCTGAAGGCGATGGCTTTCTTGTCTCAAGACGAGCTTGAGTGGATCTTCCACAAGACCGCAGAGCATCTCTATCCGTCACTTGCATAAACATACAAGAAGGGCTGCCCAACGAGGTGGCTCTTTTCAGGGAGGACATGGAATGAAAAAATTATTGGCCGGTCTGGCTTGCGCGATCATGGCGCTGAGCTTTGCATCCGCTGCGCAAGCACAAAACTCGCGCATCATCGTACCTTTTGCAGCGGGCGGCGGTCAGGATGTGCTGGCACGCGTCATCGCGCCTGAACTCTCAACCATTCTGGGCGAAACCATCATCATCGAGAACAGAGCAGGTGGTGGCGGCTCAGTTGGCGCTGTGGCGGTGATGCGCTCCAAAGCTGATGGCCAGACTTTGCTGATGGGCGCTTCCAGCCATACGATCAGCGCCGCGCTTGACCGCAAGATCGCCTATCATCCGGTGAATGATTTCACCGCCGTCGCCCATGTCGGCACGGGTGCTTATATCGCCCTCGTCAATGCGGCCTTGCCGGCCAAATCGGTGGCCGAATTGATCGCCTATGCGAAGGCCAATCCCGGCAAGCTCAATTATTCCTCGGCGGGCGTTGGCAGCGCCACCCATCTCGCCATGGCCTATTTCGCAGCGCGTGCGGGGATTGAGGTTGTGCATGTGCCTTTCAAGAGCACGGCAGAAGCGCTGAATAGTTTGATGGGTGGCGAGACGCAGATCCTGATCGTGCCAACGCTTGGCTCGCAGGCCTTTGTGGCCAATCCTGCCATTCGTCTTCTGGCGGTCGTCTCCAAGCAACGCATCGCATCTTTGCCGAATGTGCCCACTGTTGATGAGAGCGGCTTGCCGGGCTTTGAGTTCACATCCTGGTTCGGTCTGCTCGGTCCCGCCAATATGCCGGCTGATGTGACAGCGCGCATCAATGCAGCGGTTGGCAAAATCCTCGCCAATCCATCTATTGCTGAAAAGATTGATGCACAGGGCATCGAGCCCAAACATATGACGCCTGCGCAGTTCAACCAGCTTCTCACGGATAATTTTGAATCCATGAAAGCGGTTGTGAAAGCTGCTGGCGCTGGCACCGATTAAGAAATGAAAAGGGGCGCCTTGAGCGCCCCTTTTTATTAGTCGATTTTGATCTTCACCGCTTTGATCAGCTCGTTATATTTTTGCAAACCGCTACGGATCGCCTCTGAAAATTCGGCTGGCTTGGTGCCTCTGACATCATAACCAAGATCGGTAAGCTTGCGGTTCAGAGCTGGATCACGCAGCGCTTTGACAGCCGCCTCATTCAAGCGATCGACAATGGCTGAGGGCGTGCGCGCGGGCGCAACCAGACCGGCCCAGGTCGAGAATTCAAAACCCTCCACGCCCTGTTCTGCAACGGTCGGTACATCAGGAAAGACTTTGGAGCGCTGCGCCGAGGTCACGGCCAGCAGTTTCATCTTGCCAGATGGCACATGTTGATTGGGCGCAGGAAAGCCAACGATCATCGTGGGAACATGGCCCGCCAGCACATCATTGAAGGCAAAGGTGACGCCGCGATAGGGCGTGTGATTCATGCGCGTGCCCGTCTTCCACATGAAGAGTTCCATCGCGACATGCTGGGGCGAGCCTAAACCGCCTGAGGCAAAGTCCACTTCATTGGGCTTGGCTTTAGCCAGAGCGATCAGCTCGCGAATATTCGATGGGCCAAATGTTGGATGCGCGACAAATCCGAAATTAATGGCCGCCATTTGTGTGATGGGTACGAAGTCGGTGAGCGGATCATAGCCAGCGTCCGGCTTTAGATTGGGCAGCATGGTGGTGATGCTGTCGTTGACTGCCAGAATTGTGTAGCCGTCAGGCTCAGCGCGGGCACCCGCGCGCATGCCCAGAAGGCCGGCCGCACCGGGCTGGTTCTCAACCACAATGGGCTGGCCCAAATCATCGCTCATCTTTTCGGCCACAAGGCGGGCGACCGTATCGACGGCGCTGCCGGGGGCGAGCGGAATGAGCAATTTGATCTGACGCTGGGGCCAAGTTTGGGCGCTCGCTGGCGCTGTCATCAAGCCCGCCGCAAGTGCCACAGCTGCCCATCGCAACATGGTCATCATTCACCGCTCCCCATTTGAATTCTGATCTACAGACTAGCCCATCTTGCGCAGACTTGCCCACAACGCCGCTCATTTTCATGTGAAGAGCACATGGACTGTTCGCGTCTGGTCAAACTTGCGGTAAAGGCAAGGGAAGCAAAGCTGCTCGGGCAGCGCAGGGGTTCAGGAGGAGAAGAATGAAGGCGACCGTGGTTCGCGCGCTTGCAGGGCTTATCTGCCTTGGCAGCGCAGCAATGGCGCAGGACTATCCCACCAAGCAGGTGCAGATCATTGTGCCTTTTCCGCCCGGTGGCATTGTTGATGCGGCTGCACGCTTGCTGCAGCCCGAACTCGAAAAGCGCTTGGGCAAATCCATCGTCATCGACAATCGCAGCGGTGCAGGCGGAGCTGTGGGGACGCAGGCCGTCGCGCGCGCCGATGCAGATGGCCACACATTGATGGTAGTGGCCTCCTCACATGCCGTCGCACCTGCGGTCAATCCCAATCTGTCCTATGATACTGTGAAAGACTTCGCGCCTATCGCCATGATCGCGCGCGACCCGATGCTCTTTGTCGTCAATAGCAAGGTCGCAGCCAAAACACTGCCCGAGCTCGTCGCCTTGGCCAAGAGCAAGCCCGGCGGCCTCAACTATTCCTCGCCCGGCTTTGGCAGCCAGACCCAGTTCATTGCCGAATTGTTCAATCTGAAAGCTGGCGTCAAGATCACCCACGTCCCCTTCCGGGGTGGCTCGCCTGCTTTACAGGCGCTCGTGCAAGGCGATGTCGATTTCTCTGTCCTGTCAGGTCAGGTGACTTTGCCGCAGATTGAAGCTGGCGCCATTCGCGCTGTGGCGCTGGGAGGTGGTCAGCGTGACCCACGCACGCCCAATACGCAGACCGTCGTCGAAGCGGGCTATCCTGATGTGGAGGCCATTCAGTGGGTCGGTATTTTTGCACCCGCCAAAACACCTGCACCCATTCTGAGAAAGCTGAATGAGATGGTGAATGACGTGCTCGGCGAGAAAGAGATCAAAGACAAGCTCGCCCTGCAAGGCATGACAGCCTTTGTTGGCCCTTCAGATATTCTGGGCACTGCCGTCGAACGCGAAGTGCAATTGTGGAAAGATCTCGCCAAGACAGCAAATATGAAACTGGCTGACTAAGCACTAGACCACATAGAGCACACCAACGCGCGCCCCTGTGGCGCGCGTTTATATTTATGGAATGAGCTGCGCGATGATGTCACTGAGCGCGGCGCGCCAAGGGCGCGGAGTAAGATCAAAAGCAGGCTTCAGCGCCGATAGATCGAGCCGCGAATTGTGTGGGCGGCGAGCCGGTGTGGGATAATCGCTAGTGGCGATAGGCTCAACACTGGCTGAAGGCCCGCCACGCGCAGCGCTCAAACGAAAAACCTCACTCGCAAGCTCTGCCCAGCTGAGTTCACCCTGATTGGCGAAGTGAAATGTCCCGCTTTGCGCATGGCCATCGGCAAGACGCATGGCGATCAACCAGACCGCGCGGGCGAGATCTTCTGCTGAGGTCATAGAGCCGTACTGATCACCCACGATGCGCAGATGCGGGCGCTCAGCAGCCAATCGCAGCATGGTCTTGACGAAATTTTGTCGCCACGGACTGACCACCCATGACGTGCGCAAGATGACACAGCGGCCGCCAGCGGCACGCGCAGCCTCTTCACCCGCGAGTTTCGAGGCGCCATAGACATTGATCGGGCCTGTGACATCATCCACGCGATAGGGGCGATCCGTATCGCCAGAGAAAACATAATCAGTGGAGATGTGAATCAGCGGGATATCACGTACCGCCGCTGCACGCGCCAAAGTTCCAACCGCTTCACCATTGATACGATGGGCGAGTGCGGCTTCGCTCTCTGCTTTATCAACCGCGGTATAAGCTGCAGCATTGATGATGCAGGACCAGTCTTGCGCATCGACCTGCTGTAGGATCGAGGCATCACTTGCAAGATCGAGCTCGTCGCGCTTGGGAGCGACATAAGACAAGCCTGTCTCATGCGCTACTTTTTGCAAGGCGAGACCCAACTGCCCCTCGCCGCCGGTGATGAGACAAGGCTTCATGCGCGCGTTAATCCCAAACGGCGGCCTGCATCACTCAGCGCCAAGATCGGACGCCACCAAGCTTCATTGTGCAAGAACCAGGACACGGTCTTTTCAAGCCCGCTGTCAAAGCTCTCTTGCGAGCGCCATCCAAGTTCGCGCTCGATCAAACTACAGTCGATTGCATAACGGAAATCATGCCCCGGCCGGTCCGTCACAAAGCTGATCTGCGTCGCATAAGATTTACCATCAGCGCGCGGGCGCAACTGATCAAGCAAGCGACAGAGTGTTTCAACGACATCAAGATTGCGCTGCTCGGCGCGGCCACCAACATTATATGTGGAGCCCGGCTTGCCCTGCGAAAAAACAAGCTCGATGGCCCGCGCGTGGTCATCCACATAAAGCCAATCGCGCACATTCTCGCCGCGCCCATAGACCGGCAGGGATTCACCCGCCAGAGCTTTCACGATCATCAAAGGGATGAGCTTTTCAGGATAGTGATAGGGGCCGTAATTATTCGAGCAATTGGTCAATGTGACGGGCAGGCCATAGGTGTGCCACCAAGCGCGCACCAAATGATCTGAGCCAGCTTTGGAGGCCGAATAAGGAGAGCGCGGATCATAGGCTGTCTCCTCAGTGAAATAACCTTCGCTGCCCAAAGCACCAAAGACTTCATCGGTCGAGACATGATGGAACCGAAAGCTATCTCGCCGTGCCTGCGGTAGGCGCTCATGATGATGCCGCGCTGCTTGCAGCAAGGTCGCTGTGCCAACAATATTTGTCTCGATAAAAGCCTGCGGCCCGTCAATCGAGCGATCGACATGGGATTCAGCCGCCAAATGGGCGATCACATCGGGACTAAAACGGGCGATAGCATCTGCCACAGCAGAAGCATCACAAATATCGGCTTTCACAAATTGGTAGCGCTCGCTCTTGGCGACAGTTTCAAGTGACGACAAATGGCCTGCATAAGTCAGCTTGTCGAAGACGAGCACCTGATGAGGCGTGTGATTGATAAGATGGCGCACCAACGCAGAGCCAATGAAACCAGCTCCGCCCGTAACCAAAATGCGCTTGGGCTCGCTCATTCTACGCTCCGCAACTCAAAGGCCGTACCGTCATATTCAAAAGGGCTCTGCAAATCTTTCAGGAGCGGCAAAGATGCATCCTTGGGCGAGATGGACGCAGGATCAGGTGGCAGGGGCCAAGTGATACCGATCTGCGGATCGTCAAATCGCACACCATGATCATGGGCGGGCGCATAAGGGGCCGTCACTTTGTAGAAGATTTCTGTATCATCTTCGAGCGTCATGAAACCGTGCCCAAATCCTTTGGGAACGAGTAGCAACTGATGATTGCGCGCATCCAGTTCAACACTCAGCCAATGACCATAGCTGGGTGAGCCGCGACGCAGATCAACCACAACATCGAGCAAACGTCCGCGCAAACAGCGCACGAGTTTGTCTTGCGCGAAAGGCGGTGATTGAAAATGCAAGCCACGCAATGTGCCTTTGCGCGCGGAGAAGGAGTGATTGTCTTGCACAAAATCCAGCGCAAGGCCGAGAGCCTTCAGCCGAGCTGCACTATAGCTCTCAGTAAACCATCCGCGCGCATCGCCATGCACGCGGTTCTTGATCAAGGTGATCATCAAAGCCCCGCTTTATTCGAGCACACGAGTATAACCGTTCAGATCAAGATCGGCACCTGTATGGGTTTTATAGATTTAAAGCATTGATATTTAACGGTAAATTATATTTACAGGCTGATGCGGCGAGGGCGACGCTTGCATGATCGTCAGCAGAGGCTGGGAAAGGCCTCTGCTGGGGCTGCCGAGCCATCGGCACCACCTCATACATCGCATGTCAGGGGCCATACCACATATAGACGACGTTCCTCTTCCAGCGCAGTTGAAGCTGCGTAAAAATATAGATCTAACTCTGTCGAATGGATGAAGTCATTTTGAGCGTGACAAAATATGACAGTTTCGAACGCAACAGTTTGTAACTCATGATCACCTGCTCACCTTTTTCTTGCAATTGGATTCATCTTCCACAATTGTAATGTTCCTGCGAACGAGGACGAGAATGGAATTCAGTCGCCGACAGATGATAGGCGCATTCGGTTCATGCGCGATCGCATCTCCTGCATTGGCAGCGACTGAAGATGCAGTCATCCTCATTGATGCAGAGTTTGGTCAGGCCACCAGCACATCAGCACAGGCGATCGAACTTGGTGTTCGTGTTGCGCTCGGTGACATTGCACGTTCCGGCATTCTTGGCACAACCCGCCTCACCTACCGCAAAAGTGACAATCGTGGCGTTCCAGCCATCGCTGTCGACAATTTCATTGAAGCAGCACGTGACCCAAAAGTAGTTGCAGTGATGGGGGGCAAATTTAGCCCGGTTCAATTAGAAATTGTCCCGCATGCACACAAACTCGGATTGATGCTGCTCAATCCTTGGGGTTCTGCAGATGAAATCACTGATCATGGCATTCAACCCAGCTGGACCTTCCGTGTCTCATTGAAAGACGATGACGCCGCCTCAGCCTTCATTAATGAAAGCGCGCGACGTAGATTTTCAAATATCGGCGTCATTCTGCCTAATACAGCTTGGGGGCGCAGCATGTCCGCAGCGCTAACGCGCAAAACGGCCAAAGCCACTGTTCGCATTGTTGAAGAGAATTGGTATAATTTGGGCGAACGCAGCTTTCTTCAACGCTACACGGCCGTGGTGAACAATGGGGCGCAAGCTGTTTTATTCGTCGCCAATGAAATGGAAGGCGCTGTCCTGGCGCGAGAAATTGCTCGGCTTGCTCCACAATTGCGTCGTCCCGTTCTGTGTCACTGGGGGATCACCGGGGGCAGCTTCACGTCAATGGCAGCCGACGCAATCTATGATCTCGACTGGAGCGTCATCCAAACTTTCTCGTTCTACAAACCCCGCACAGCCAAAGCTGAGCAACTCGCTACCAGCGCCATGTCGCTAAAGGGAGCAAAATCAATCAGTGATCTGGACAGCGCTGTGGGCATCGCCCACGGCCATGATCTGGCTTGGCTGACTGCACTTGCGCTCAAACAAGCTGGCGGTGTTGAACGCGCTAAAATCCGCGCTGAGATGGAGCGATTGCCGCAATTTGAGGGCGCAGTGCGCGTCTATGATCCGCCCTTCACGGTCCAGCGTCACGACGCGCTCGGCGAACATGATATTTTGTTCGCACGTTTTGTTCGCGACAAGGGTCTGGTTCCGGTCTGACAGGCATGGCAACCTCACCAAATAAACATACGATCCAGAGAGGCATTCAGCGTGCGCTCCTGATTACAGTGATTCCTGCAATTTTCCTCACTGCGGCCGGCAGTCTCTGGCTTGGCACTTATTTCATCGACGACGCGGCCAATGAGCTGCGCAGCAGCGTAACGCAAATCGCGCGCAGTCGCATGACCGAACGGGTGCAGAAAAAGATCGCCGAAGTACGACAAGTTGCAACCTCGACAGTGGTCACAACCGGCCTGCTGGATACCAATGGCCGCGACAAATATTTGCAACCTTATTTGGAAGAACGCACGAGCGCGTCGGGCGCGGCCTTCATTATCTATGACTATCGTGGTCGCCCGCTTCTGAGCGGCGATCCACTCTCGCCTCAACCGAGGCCCAATCCTGAATTGACCAGCCTTGAGACGATCCGCTTTCAGCTCGATGGAGATGGCCTACTCATCGAAAGCCCTGTGCGCAGCGCTTATGACAATGTCATTATCGGCTATCTGGTCGCCCGGTCTTCGATTGAAGAATTTCTGAGTGAAGCGCAGGTTTTGCCATCGCGGTTTTTCGATGTATCTGCGAATCTCCACATCTTCAAAAAAGGAGAGGTTGACCCCGCGTGGTTCATCATGGTGGAGACGGATACTGAGGCTTTTGCAGCAACAATTGAAGTTGAAGCCAATTCGCTCTGGTTCCGCGAGAATCTGCGCTATGCAACACAAATTGGCGGCGGCTTGCTGGTCCTCATTTTGTCGAGCTCCATTCTATTTGCACGCAGCTTTGCCCGCAATATTTCGCGCCCACTGCTGCAATTGACAAGCGCGGCAGATCTTTTTCGACGTGGTCGCATTGGCCAGCTGCCGTCTTCGGATGTTGAGGAAGTGAACCAGCTTGCGCGCGCACTTGAAATGACCTTCCTCGAACGGCGTACTCTCGAGCGCAAATTGCAGCAAGCTGCAGATTATGATCCTCTCATGGGGATTATGTCGCGCGGCCATTTTGATGAACAAGCGCAGCATGCCATTGCCGAGTGCAAAGGACTGGGTGGCGCAATCTTGCTGTTCATTGATCTTGATCAGTTCAAACAGGTCAATGATAGACATGGGCATGCCGCGGGCGACGAGGTCCTGAAAACTGTTGCCACGCGCATCAGAAGCCATCTGCGCAAGACCGACCTGGTTGGTCGTCGCGGCGGCGATGAATTGACCATATTACTAACCCGCATCGACATAATCGTTGCTTTAAAGATCGCTCATGAATTGCTGCAAACGATCCGTCAATCCATCGTGATCCCCGATATTGGTACCGTATGCATTGGCGCCTCCATCGGCCTTGCACAATTCCCAGAGGATGGCTCAAGCTTCGACGAACTGGTAGCCGCTGCTGACCAAGCCATGTATGTGGCCAAATGCGAAGGGCGCGGTCGTGTGGTCTGCGCAAGTCACAGGGAGCTGCCGAATGGCTGATCCGCACCGCTTTATTCTCGATGCCCTGCCTGGCGCTATTGCGCTCCTTGATGCGCAGGGGCGAATTGTTTTCGCCAATAGAGCTTTTGCGGAAATGCTCCACACGCAAGATCTGAACGCTTTGCTCGGACGGATCACTCATGACCGCCTGAATTGGCGTGGCCAACTCTATGATGTCGATGAACGACAGATTTCTGAAGGGCGCCTGCTCCTCATCAGCAAGCGTCGTTCAAGTCGTGAGCCACGCACCGACCTTCTCGACCGCGCCGCTACTTTTGCAGCGCTCGAAGAATTATCGCTAGATGATGATCTATGGCTGCGCAGCTCGCTCATCTTGTTGCGAGTTGAGCGGTTTGATTCCATCAGCGCGACTTTTGGTCATCAAATACGCGATTCTGTCCTCACTGCGCTCGGACAATGCTTGGTGGAGACTGCGCCCGAAGGTGTCTTGCTGGGACATGTCGCAGAGGATCGTTTTGCGGTCATTCTCACCAATCATCTGTCAATCTCGCGCACTGAAGCACTCGCTGAGCTCTTTATCGCTAATCTCAGCAAACCAATCTCGACAGAGGACCATCATATTAGCGTCACGGTCTGTGCTGGCGCGGCAGCTGTCGAATCGGCGCGCGAAGCGGTCGAAGATCTTGTTGAGCGTGCTTACATGGCACTGGCTGATGCACATCATCGCGGCCCTGGCGCAGTGACATTCTTTGGGCCGGAAGTGGCCAGGCGCGTCGAGCAGCACCGCAAGATTGAGATTGATTTGCGCCATGCTTTGGAGCGCAATGAATTCGAAGTTTTTTATCAACCAATCGTTACAAGCAAAGAGGGCGCGATGGTAGGCGCTGAAGCTTTGCTACGCTGGCACCATCCTTTGCGAGGTCTGGTCGCGCCTGATATTTTCATTCCTGTTGCAGAAAAAGCAGGCCTCATTAGCGCGATGACAAAATGGGTCTTGGCCCGCGTCTGCGCAGAGGCCAAGCAATGGCCAGCGCATTTATTTGTCAGCGTCAATCTATCTGCGCTTCTGTTCGACGACCCACAGCTGGTTGAGATGGTACGGCAGGTTCTGAGCGATGAAGAGTTTCCACCTCATCGCCTTGAACTTGAAATCACCGAAAGCGTCTTCTTGTCAGATGAACGCTCGTTAGAGACACTACAACTCCTCAAGGCACTTGGTATGCGCATCGCCATTGATGACTTTGGCACGGGTTTTTCAAGCCTGAATTATCTGCGCGCTTTTCCCTTCGACAAAATCAAAATTGACCATACTTTCATCTCCGAAATGATGATCAATCGTGAGGCCTCCGCCATCGTAAGTGCCGTGCTTCAGTTAGCACGCGACCTTGACATGGAGGTCACAGCCGAAGGAGTCGAGAACGAACATCAGGCAAGCCTGCTACGCAAGCACGGTTGTGACTTCTTGCAGGGATATTTATTTGCACGCCCTATGCCAGCCAATCCCGTACTGGATTATATCAAGGTCCATACGCCGAGCTAAAACAGACTGCGCCTTTTTAATCTGCGATGGTTCGGCCCACCCTATCGCAGCATTGTTCAGTTTTGCGACCTCATGAAAGAACAAACGTGAGAATATCAAGGCTTTGTATTTCTACTTGCGCGCAGCATCAGCTGCGCTGCTTAACCATTCGGTTTTAAAACAAGAGAAGATCCACTCGGGCTATATTTTTGCGCGAAACGAAAAGGGGCGCCGAAGCGCCCCTCTGATTAGTCCTTCAAAACGACGCGACGAACTTTTTCTCGAAGTTCGGGGGTCACATTGCCGAGCGATTTCACCGCAAGCTTGCGAGCAACTTCTGGCTCCTGAAATTCGACAAAGCGCTGCGTCTTGGCGCCCTCCTCGATCAGCGCAGGATCAGTGAGGGCCTGCTTGACTGCTGCACGCAAGAAGGCGAGCCGATCAGCGGGCACGCCCGGCGTGGTGACAAGAATGCGACCAAGGTCATTGATGCTCTCGCGGAAATCGAACCACCATTTCTGCTCGTCATCAAATGTGACCTGTTCCGCGAGCGTGGGCGTCTCAGGCAAGAGCTTCGAGCGCTGCGAGCCCATAGCCGCAAGCGGCTTGGCATTGCCAGCCTTCACATATTGTGCGGCAGAACTGTCGGAGACATAGAGCGCATCCATTTCACCGCGCTCTAAAGCGAGTGCAACATCCGCGCTGCCCTTATAGCCGATGATGACGCGGCACTTCAGATGCAATGCGTGACAGGTGATATTGGCGCCATCAGCGGGACCATCGGTCGGACCAACGCCGCCCCAGCGAATCTGCGGTGACTGAATCGCATCAGCCACAGTCTTCAGTGGCGAGTCTTTGGCTACAAGCCAAATCCAGGGATAGGCTGAAATGATGCCCAGATGCTCGAATTTGGTAAGATCATAGCGCACATTCTGCTGGTCAAGCAGTTGGCCCAAAGCCGCCGGTGTGCCATTGACGATCATAATCTGCAGGCCATCGGGCTGCGCAGTCGCCACTTTGTTCAATGCAACGAGGCCGCCAGCGCCAAGCTGATTTTCAACAACGACCGTCGCGTCCAAAGCCTTCGACAGATAAGGGGCGATCATGCGCGCATAGGCGTCAAAACCGCCACCCACACCAACGCCAACGACAAAGCGCACTGTCTTGCCTTTGTAGAATTCTGCGGGGCTTTGTGCCTGTGCAGCCGGAAGGCACAAGACGATGAGCGCGCCGAGCGCGAGCCAGAGCTTTTTGAACTGAGACATGTTTACCTCCACCTGTGCTGCATATAGCGGCCCATGCGGCCAGCGGAAAGCTCCAGCCGATCAAAAAAGCTGTTCAACCCTGTGAGCAGGCGCAGGCTTTGAACAGCGTGTTGCGCAAGCGCGAGCGCCTTGCGACTATTAAGTCTGGCGCGCTATGAATTTATTTGCAAATGAGAATAAGCGCGGCTAGTCTGACGCAAGACTAGCCGCATCGCTTTTCAGGGAGGCATGGATGCAGGGGAAAATCGCGCTCGAAGAACATTTCGCCATTCCTGACACATTGCAGGATTCAGCGGGCTTTGTGCCCGACAATTGCTGGGATGAGCTGAAGCATCGCTTGCTTGATTTCCACGACACGCGCCTCAAGCTCATGGACAAGCATGGCATCGAAATGATGCTGCTCTCGCTCAATGCACCGGCTGTGCAGGCGATCCACGATGTGAAAAAGGCTGACGAGATCGCGCGCCGCGCGAATGATTTTCTGGCCGAACAAATCGCCAAGCGCCCTGACCGTTTTCAGGGCTTTGCTGCGCTTGCCATGCAAGATCCCGACTTGGCCACGAAGGAGCTACAGCGCTGCGTGCGTGACCTTGGCTTCAAAGGCGCACTCGTCAACGGCTTCTCGCAGATCAATACCCCCGAGTCGGCTGTCTATTATGACCTCAAGCAATATTGGGGCTTCTGGGCTGAATGTGAGAAGCTCGACGTTCCCTTCTATCTGCATCCGCGCAATCCCATTCCAAGCATGGCGCAGATCTACGAAGGTCACTCCTGGTTGCTGGGCCCCACATGGGCCTTTGGTCAAGAGACTGCAGTTCATGCGCTGCGCCTGATGGGCTCGGGCCTGTTTGATGCACATCCCAAATTGCAGATCATTCTCGGCCATATGGGAGAGGGCCTGCCCTACAGCATGTGGCGTATCGACAATCGCAATGCTTGGGTGAAAGCTGCGCCAAAATATCCTGCCAAGCGCAAGATCGCCGATTATTTTCGCGAGAATTTCTACCTCACCACCTCAGGCAATTTCCGCACGCAGACACTCATTGATGCGATGCTGGAGATCGGTGCGGACCGTATTCTCTTCTCGACCGATTGGCCTTTCGAGAATATCGACCATGCCTCTGACTGGTTTGATGTGACAAGCATCAGCGAGGCCGATCGCATCAAAATCGGCCGTACCAATTCGGTCAATCTGTTTAAGCTGAAGCCCTGATCTTTCGGTTTTTGGCAGGCTTTGCAGGGGCGCCTTCGGGCGTCCCTTTTTCTTTGGGCGGATGCTCAGCCTGATCAAGATTGTCGAAGACCTTTTGCAAAAGCCGCTTCAGCATTTTGACTTCATCTTCGCTCATATCTTTCATGCCCAGCGCTTCATAATGGAGAGCATGTGGCACAACCCGCTCGCTCATCGC
This sequence comes from Beijerinckiaceae bacterium, assembly GCA_947454485.1. GTDB lineage: Bacteria > Pseudomonadota > Alphaproteobacteria > Rhizobiales > Beijerinckiaceae > Terripilifer. The sequence goes on along the minus strand of CANGJJ010000001.1, from coordinate 46,105 downwards.
CAGACCTTCTGGGGTCAGAGTGAGGCTCAAAGCGCGCTTGTCGAGGCCGGAGCGGCGGCGGGTGATGAGTCCTTTTTTCTGCATGGCCACAAGCAGACGCGAAAGGGTCGACAGATCAATCGCGGTGCGCTCGGCAAGTTCACCCAAGCGAAATTCGCCCCGATGCCACAGCTCGATCATCACGCGCCACATGGGCAGAGTGATGCCCATAGGTTCAACATCACGTGAAAACATAATCCCCATCTGCACACCTGCGCGGTTGAGCAGATAGGGCAGAAATTCCTGAAGAACGAGCTTGCGTGACATTGGCTCTCAATCACTGGACAGAGCGCGACTATTTGCTGATTTGGGCGGCTTTTCAACCTTGAAGGCTCACGGGCAAGTTATTTGCAAATGATAATAATTTCTTGTGCCCCTGAAAAAGCCCTGCTAGATTTGGCCGATCATAAAGGGAGGCATTCATGTCGGTTGCTGTCTTGTCCCATCCCCGCCTGTCTGGCGCGCCGATTCCCGAGGTCAGCGTGCTTATCGACCGCGCCCGAGAGATCGGCCGTATGGCGCGCGAGCGCGCGCAAGAGACCGAGCGCAACCGCCGGGTTTCCAGCGACCTCGTCCAAACCATGCGTGAGGCCGATCTCTTCCGCATCATGCAGCCCAAGGCCTATGGCGGCTATGAATATGGCTACGAGGTTTTTGTTGAAGCTGTCGCGGCCATTGCCGCTGGCGATGGCTCGACCGGCTGGGTCTTCAGCCTTGGCGCTGTGCATCAATGGCTGATCGGCGTCTTCCCCAAAGAAGCGCAGCAGGAGGTCTGGGGCAAGGACAGCAACGCCATCTCAGCTGTGAGCTATGCACCCACTGGCAAGTCAGACGTCGTGGACGGCGGCTATCGCATCTCTGGTCGCTGGAGCTTTGCCAGCGGCATCGACAATGCGCAGTGGGCGATCCTTGGCGGTTTCATCCCGCATGAGGGCGGCGTGAAGCCAGGCTTCTTCCTCGTGCCGCGCGCTGATTACACAATCGACGATGACTGGAATCCGATGGGCCTCGCCGGCACTGGCAGCAAAACGGTCGTGATCGAGAGCACCTTCGTGCCTTCTTATCGCGCGGTCGCTTTCTCTGATCTGCTCACCGGCAATGGTCCCGGCACCAGCGTCAATACGAACCCCATCTATCGCCAGCCCATGCTGGCAGTTGTGCCGCAATGTCTTGTCTCGCCTGCGCTCGGGATCGCGCGCGGTGCGCTTGATTGCTTCATCGAGCAGGTCTCGGGCCGCAAAACGCGCGGCGCAGTGGCGGGCGGCAATAATCGCATGGCCGAATTCACCACGGTGCAGATGCGCGTGGCTGAAGCAACCGCGGCCATTGATGCGGCGACTTTGATGATCCACCGCGATCTCAAAGAGACGGCTGATGTCGTGAAGGCGGGCGGCTCTGTGGATGTTGAGATGCGTATGCGCAATCGCCTCACACATTCCTTCGCCGTGAAACTGTTGACGCAGGCGGTCGATGCTTTGTTCACAGCGGCTGGTGGTAGCGCGCTTGGCATGCATCATCCGCTGCAGCGCTTCTGGCGCGACATTCACGCGGTGAGCTCACATATCAGCCTGAACTGGGATGTGGTCTCGGCCATGTATGGCCAGCATGCCTTCGGCCTTGAGCCGCGCGGCCAGTACTGAGCCTGCATCAAAACTAACCTAATAAAAAAGGCGCGGGGGTTAAATCCCGCGCCTTCTTCATGTCTGTCAGACGCGCTTACTTGCGCTGGCGCTTGGCAGCTTCGACAAGGACTTCATAGTCCTTCTTCAGCTGCGCATTGTTGGCGAAGATCGCGGGCAGAACCGAGGCGACTTCATCGCTGAACAGTTTCGCATCGGTCATATTGATGACTTCGCCGCCATTCTTGGCCCAAACGTCGCGGGCATTATTGGCATCATTGATGCCCCAAGCCACAACGCCTTCCTGAGCCTTCAGCGATTCTTCGCGCACGATCTTTTCAAGATCGGGGCCGATGGACTTCATGAAGTCGCGGTTCACAACACCGCCCACAGTGAGAAAGCTGCCGGGCAGCATCGTCATCGGCTTGGCGACATCGTAATATTTCTGACCTGCGAAGACGGCGATGGAGATGATCGCGCCATCAATCGTCTTGTTCTGCATCGCAGGGAGAACTTCGCCGAGCGGGATCGAGAGCGGCGAGACACCGAGCTTGCGGAAGGGCTCAACCTGCACCGGCGCGCCGCCGGGCATACGCAGCTTCTGGCCCTTGAAGTCAGCGACCGCGCGGATCGCCTTGTGCGACACAACGCCAAGCGGGCCATGGGGGAGCACATAGAGCGGCTCAATGCCCTTCGACTGACCGAAGGTTGCGAGCATCTTGCGCACTTCAGGATCTGCGAAGACGCGGGCAGCATGGCCCATGTCGTCATAGAGACCCATGATGTCGAAGACTTGGAAGCGCGGCTCAAGGCCAACGAAGAAGCCAACGGCGGGAACTGCAAATTCAATCGTACCCATCGCCACGCCTTCGACCGTCGCAGGGATCTGGCCGAGCTGGTTGGCAGGATAGATCTCAACCTTGATGCGGTTGTTTGAGCGCTGCTCGACGCCGCTCTTGAAGGCCTTCATCCACTCATGCGCGATATCGTTCACAGTGGGCGAGGAAAGCTTCATCACAAACTGTTGCTGAGCATTGGCAGCTGTGGCTGCAAGGCCCAAAGCCAAGGCGCAGACCGCGCCAAAAAGCATCTTCTTCATCGTCTGCCTCCCATCCAATCAGGAATGTTGGATTGTTTGAATTATGCGCTGAGCGCGCGGTTGGGTTCAACACTTTCTTTCTAGGGCGAAGCGGCTTTCTCTTGATTGGCGATCAATTGCGCGAGAATGCGCCGTGCCTGAATGCCGCCACTGTCGGCGGTAATATCGACACCCTTGGGAAAGCCCGTGCGGATGAGCGAATCTTGCTGGATCTTGAGGATCTCGCGATCCTGTTCGAAGGCTGTCGAAATCTCCCGATGCAGAATCTTGGTGACCTCGTCATTGCCGATATGGAAATCACGACCGATGGCCCAATGATAATGGGTTGAGACGTCATTCTCCGGCGTCATCGCATGCATGACCCACATGCCAAGACCGCCCACGCGGTTGCCCTCAGGCGCACCTGTGCCCGTGGGCGCGCCGCCGACATAGATACGAATGGAACTGGGCGCTTCATATTCGATGATCTGCCAGCGATCGATACGGTCTGTCGGCTGGAAGATGCCCGTCTTGCAATAGGTCGGCGGAGGCGCACAATCGATCACCCAGCGCGTCACGCGCACGCCATTGTCGAGCTTCTCGACGCGGATCTGGCCCTTTGAGCCCATCTCATTGTTGCCGATAGTCGTGGCATGAACATAGCCGACATGAGACAGATCGAGCAGATTGTCATGCAACAGCTCGTAATGGGCGGCGACATGTTTGGTCTCGCCGGTGGCTGAATAAGCTGGATCACCGAGCCAGTGGAAGTCCGGCACTTTGCTCTCATCAGCTGCCGCTGGATCACCCATCCACACCCAGACCCAGCCGTGTTTTTCAACGACCGGATAAGCGGCCACGCGTGCGCGCTCAGGGATCTCGTTTTGTGCAGGAATATGGATGCAGCGACCCGTATGGTCGAACTGCAGGCCATGATAGGCGCATTCAATCACATCGCCTTTGCGCTGACCGTGAGACAGAGGAATGTGACGATGGGCGCAGCGATCTTGCAATGCTGCGACTGTGCCATTGGCTCTGCGGAAGAAGACTATCGGCTTGCCCAAAATCATGCGCGAGGTGAAGCCCTCGCCAAATTCATTGGGCCAGCCTGCGACATACCAAGCGTTCCACAGGAATGCCATATGATCTCCTCCCCAGAAGATGCAGGATGACAATCGCATCATTCACTTGCAAACGCAACTGTTGCAGCCATGCGCCTTCGCGTCTATGTGACAGAAATCGGGGCTCGCAGAAGGTCTCGTGCGGGGAGATGATGACAAAGAAACTCACATTGGATGATCACCTGCCCTATTTGCTGAACAGGGCAGGCAATCTCGTCATTCAGCTCTTTTCGCGCGATCTCGCGCAATGGGGGCTAACCGTTCCCATGTGGCGTATTCTGGCTGTGCTGGGTGAACGCGGGCCGCAGCGCCTTGTCGATCTGGCTGTGCTTACGTCGATTGATGTGTCGACCCTTTCACGCACAATTGGCAGCATGGTGCGCCGGGGCTTTGTGACGCGTGGCGTGGCTCCAGACAATCGCCGCGAGGTTGTGATCTCGCTCACCGCAGAGGGGCGCAAAATCAGCACCAAGCCTGTGCCGATGGCTGTACGCTACGAACAGAGTCTAACAAGCGGCCTGTCTGCCAAAGATCTTGCCGCCTCCAAACGTGTCTTGAAGGCCGTCTTCGAACGGCTAGCCACACAGGCAGGCCGTTCGATCCCGGATAAAACCCCTAGCCGTAAATCAGCTTCACGCCGATCATCGAAACCGCCGGCACGTAAGTGATCAATGCGAGTGCGAAGAGATAGATCAGCAAGAAGGGGATGATGCCGCGATAGAGTGTCTGCAGCGGAATGCCCAGAACCGACTGCGCCACGAAAATATTGATACCGAAGGGCGGATGAAACAGCCCAATGGCCAGATTCACCGTGACGATGATGCCAAAATGCACAACGTCGATGCCAACGGCCTTCACCATCGGGATCAGCAAAGGCGTCAGCAACAAAATGGCTGACAGCGGATCAAGGAAGCAGCCCACAAGCAGCAACAGCACATTGATCGCGAGCAGGAACATCCACGGCGTGACACTCCATTCTTGCAGCATGGTCGCCAGCGTTGCCGGGATCTGATTGACCGTCAGCACCCAAGAGAAGACGCCCGCACAAGCCACGATGATGAGGATCTGCGCGGTGAAGACAGCCGTTGCACCAGCTGCTTCGAGAATGTCACGCCACGTCAATTCGCGGAACACAAAGCGCGTCACAAAGGCTGCATAGACGCAGGCCACCGCCGCAGCTTCAGTCGGTGAGAAGACGCCGCCATAGATGCCGCCCAGAATGATCGCGGGTGCGCCCAGCGCCCAAACGCTACGCTTGGTGGATTGCAGAAAGTCTTTCAGATCGAAGGGCTCGCCCTTGCCAAAACCACCGACCTTGGCGCGCCAAATCACAAAGGCGCCGATCATGGCGGCGATCAGCAGACCAGGCACGATGCCCGCTGCGTAAAGACGCGGCACAGAGGCTTCTGCAGCCGCACCATAAACAATCATCGGGATCGAGGGCGGGATGATAATGTCGATCGCACCAACAGCGGTGATCAAACCAGCTGCGAAGGGCTCAGGATAGCCTGCGCGCCGCATGGCCGGATACATGACCTTGCCGACGGTTGCGACAGCGGCAGCGCTGACACCTGAGATTGCGCCGAAGATCGTCGCAACACCCACCGTGGTGACGCCGAGATTGCCACGCAAGGGACGTGCGCCACCTTGCACGAAATCAACGAGGCGCTGCGCGACGCTGCCACGGCCCATCAATTCACCCGCATAGATGAAGAAGGGCACGGCGAGCAGCGGAAAGGCGTTGATCGAGCCGAAGAGATTTTGATGCAGCGCCACGGCGGGCACATTCATCAAAGTGCCGAAAGCCACTGTCGCAGTCGTCAGCAGAACGAGGAAGATCGGGAAGCCAAGCAATAGCAGGGCGAGCGGAATGACGAGGAGCGTAAAGGTCATCTCAGTAGTCCTGCTTCACGTCTTTGGCCGGGCGAATGGCTCGCAGCACCAGCATCACGATAATGAGACCAAAGCCGACCAGAACGGCCGCATGGGGAATCCACATCGGCACATGAGCCGCATCACTCAATTGATCGATGCGCTTGATGCGTGACACGAAGAGCCAGGAATATTGCAGCACATAGCCCAGCGTGCCTAAAGCGACTGCCGCCTCGGCCCAGCGCAGCAGGGTGCGCACAACAGGGGGAAAGTGAACAGCAATCGCATCCATGCGCAGATGGGCGCTGCGCCAGGTGACAATGACAGCGCCAAGGAAGGTCAGCCAGACCATGGCGAAAACCTGTACCTCTTCTGCGCCGAGCATCGTCGCGCCGAAAACATAGCGGCCGACCACATTGGCGAAGTTGAATAAGACCATGGCCACGAGGAGCAATCCCAGCAACCATTCAAGGGCACGGAGCGTACCGTCGATCATGCGCTCAAGCAGCATGGTTCCCAACCTGATATTTGTATTTGCAACTGTCAGACGCAGTCAGAGCATAAGTCTGCAGCGCTGTCGAGAGTGGGGCCACGTTGCGGCGCAGCAAAAAGGGCGGCTGTGGAGATAGGCCACAGCCGCGGCGGGTCAAACTATTCGGCGGCCTCGCGATAGGCGTGGTGCTTGCCATCAAAATGCGGCGCGACCTGTTCCATGAAGCGGGACATTTGGTCGAGCACCATTGTGTGCGGCTTACCACCGACATTGAAATAGAGAATGACCTCCTCAATGCCTGCTGCCTCGACCTTCTTTAATGTCTGCGTAATTTTGTCGGGCGTGCCGAGCAGAATCGACTTGTCGCTCAGATCTTCTTTCGTCATCCCTTCAAGAATCGAGACGATTTTCTGGAAGTAGAGCATGGTTGGCGGCGTCTTGCCGGGCTCTTGCTGGAAGGCCGGCAGAGCGCATTGCTTGAAATAAGCCATCTGTCGCTCAGCACCGTAATTCACTTCGGCCTCTGTGTCGCCAAGGTGAATGAAATAGCTGCACATGGCCCTGCCCGGCTTGGTGCCAAATTTCGCGCACATGTCGCGATATTCACGCACAGCAGAGGCAAGATCACCAAAGGTCATCGCGGCTGCAAAAGGCGCGAAGATGATATTAAGCCCTCGCCGCGCGGCGATTTCCATACTCGCGCGTGAGAAACAGGCCATGTAAATTGGCACCGGCTTTTGCACGGGCTGCGGCGTCATCGACATTTCGGGAATGTCGTAGAACTGGCCCTTGAAAGACCACGGGCCTTTGGAGTTCCAGGCGCGGTCGATGATCTCGAGCCCTTCATCCATCAGTTCGAGCGAATGCATATAGTCTGCGCCAAAGGGCACATATTCGCGCCGGTCATAGCCACGGCCCACGGCGAAATCGACACGCCCGCCCGAGAGAAGATCAAGCGTCGCCCATTCTTCAGCGACACGCAAAGGATGATGGAGCGGCGTGACGGCGACCGCTGGCGCAAGGCGAATGCGCTTGGTCGTGGCCGCCACATTGGCGAGAAGAAGATGCGGGCAAGAGTTGACGCCCAAAGTCGCAAAATGATGTTCGCCAATCCAGGCCGAATGCATGCCGACGCGCTCAGCATGCAGCGCCTCATCCCGGATATTCATGACGAAGGATTCAGGCGAGCGCTTGATGTCAGAATAATTGTTATCGCTGAGGGTAAAATAACCAAATTCCATGGCGACCTCCCGATGTTGCGGGGGCTACGCGCCCCTCTTCGCCTAATATACGAATAATCGTCTAATATGCAAAGGCCAGAAAGCCACAAGGCGATCACAAGTTTTATATCGAAAATCCAATTATTTAGGCCTAGGCCAGCGGCCGCCGAGCTGGCCTGTGAGGTCGCGGGCCGCCCCCAAAAGGGCGCTGCGGGCCTCAGTATCGCCCGACACCGGGAAGCTTGGTGAGGCGATCATGGAGATGACGAGGGCCAGCTCGCCCTGCAAATCAAAGACGGGGGCCGCGCTGGCACGAAGGCCCGGAATGAGTGTGCTATCGACTTCGGCAAAATAATCCGCGCCTACGCGCTGCTGGATGGCGGGCATATCCACATGTGAGCCCGCGCTATCGAGCCCCAATTCATGGGCCAGCACATCGCGCGTGAAACTCTCGCGGTGAAAGCTCGCAAAGACATGGCCTGTCGCCGAACGTGTCACAGTCAGCCGCGAGCCAATCGCCAATGTCGTGTAAATCGGCGGATTGCCGGGATACCAGCGCACAACTGTTGGTCCCTGCTCGGCCCAGACGGCGAGCAGAACCGTGCGGCCCGTCTGCGTGACAAGTTGCTGGGCAACCCGCCCTGCTGCTTCAAACAGATCAAGCCGCGACATGGCAGCAAGGCCAAGACGCAGCGCACCCGTGTGCAAATCATATTCGAGCGAAATGGGATCTTGGCGCAGGAAATTCGTATTCACCAGCGAGGCGAGATAGCGATGGGTTTGCGACACCGACAGGCCGGTGACTTTGGCGATCTCTGACAATGAGCTTGGCTTGCCCAGACGCATCAGCGCATCAAGCACGCTCATGCCGATCTCGACTGATTGAATCCCGCGCCGCTGATTGTCTTTGTCTGCCATGGTCGGCACGCTACGAAATTGTGAGCCCGCTCACAAGAAGTCAGTCCGGCAGGCGCTCAAAGACACTATATTGAAAGCGCTGCTCTGCGCCCCAGGGCGTAACATGGCTCTCAGTCTTTGAGGCCACAAGCGCCAGTTTGGGGCCCAGCACCTGCGCCAAGTCCTGCGGACTGTAGCGCATGATCGGAAGGCCGCTGCAGCGCTCAGGACCATCGGGCGCGAAAGTCGCGATGATCGCATATCCGCCAATTTTGAGCCCATGCAACAAGCGCTCGCGATAGGCGCTGCGCTGCTCATCTTGTGTCAGGAAGTGAAAAGCTGCGCGGTCATGCCATAGATCATAGCTACGCTCAGCCTGCCGTTGCGTCGCATCAGCCACAATCCAATGCACCTTCGTTGCAGCAGGCCCCAATCGCTGCTGCGATTTCTTCAGCGCCTCATCGGACAGATCAAGCACGCTCACATCTTGATAGCCGCGCGCCAGAAGCTCATCGACGAGACGCGAGGCACCACCGCCCATATCGATCACGCTGGCAGGTGCTGGCGCATAAGATGTGATGAGCTGCAGCGAGAGATCGGGATGTTGCTGAAACCAGCTGACATCGGCTTCGCCCTTGGTGCGGTAGACATCTTGCCAATGGTCTTCGCGCGTCGCCATCCTCAGACCTCGCTCAACAATCTGTCGGCGGCCCCTGCAGCCAGACGCGCAGCGCCTGGATCCCGGCTGATCATGGCCACCACAATCGCGCCATCCATGATGAGGCCCAATTGATGCGCAAGACGCGACGGATCGGGCGCGCCTGCCTCTGCGGCGAGCTCTTCGATCCGCGCCAGAACAGCGCGTTTGTGATCGAGCGTCAAAGCGCGCAAGCGGTCCTCTGATTTATCGTGCTCGCCAATCGCATTGATGAAGGGGCAGCCGTAGAAGCGATCCTGCGCGAACCAGCTCTCCAGCAGCGGGAAGATGCGCTGCAAACGCGCGCGGGCATCTGCCTCGCCCTCATCGAGCCCAGCCAGAAACCAGTCACGCCATTGGCGGCCCTCTTGCTCGAGGACGGCCTCCACCAAACGCTCCTTGGAGCCAAAGGTTTTATAGAGCGTGGCCTTGGCTGTGCCTGCCGCGCTCACGACCGCGTCCACGCCCACCGCATTGATCCCATAGCGACAGAACAAGTGACTGGCAGCGGCGACCAAACGCTCACGCGCACTCGCCTCTCCCCCTGCGGCCGCGACCGCTTTTGCATCATCCATCGCGAGGCCCCCTTCGCTTCGTCAGCCCAGACTCTGCCCAGACTGCCTTGATTCAAGGCAGCAGGGCCGACCCACCCTTCGCAAAAGCGCTGTCTTTTGCGCCGGATAGCTCTGGCACACCCCATGCATAATACAGACCGTTCTGTCTGCTGCAATGGCATCTCGCAATCTGCCAACGGAGGTTTCCACCCATGAGTACTTCGACTGTCGTCCTGACTGGCTGCCTCGCCCCTGAAGCTGGTGCCCTTACCGGCTGCCTCACCCCGATCGACAAGGGCGGTCTTGAGAAGCTGATCGAAGCTGGCAAGGCCAATCCGCAGGTCATCAAGACCCTCAAGTGCAAGACGGTCGCTGAGGGTCGCTTCCGCCACCTCAACTACATCCGCAATCTTGAGCCCTATATTGTGGACGAGCCCCCGGGCCTCTTGGGCGATGACACAGCCCCCAATCCCTCCGAGGCCTCGCTGGCGGCGCTTGGCTCGTGCCTCGCCGTTGGCCTTCATGCCAATGCCGTTCATCGCGGCTGGACTGTGCGCAAGCTGGAATTGCAGCTCGAAGGCGATCTCAACATCACCGCTGTGTGGGGTACGGGCGATGTCAGCGAAAAGCCGGTCGGCTTCACCGATGTGCGCGTGAAGGTCGATATGGAATGCGACGGCATTCCCGCCGCCGAGGTTCAGGCGCTCATCACTCACGTCAAGAAGTGGTCGCCCGTCGCAAACACATTCACGCGCCCCGTCAATCTCGACGTTTCGCTCTGACCAACTGGCAGCCCGGGCAAACCGGGCTGCCTTTTCCCTTGGGCTGACCTCTCTTCATGGAGTGCTTTCGTGTCTCTCGCGCTCGCCGAACGTCCTCAGATTGATGCTCTCTCCTCCATCCGCACTTATGTGCAGTCAGAGCTGCCGCCCCTCGTCGACGCGATTGATAAGGGACAGATCTATCCTGCCGACTTCATGCGCGGCCTTGGTGCACAGGGCGCCTTCAACGGCCATGCCGATATCAGCAAGCCCGATCTCAATCGCTCCATCGATGCAATGGCTGAAGTGTCGGAGGTCTGCGGTGCCAGCGGCTTCATGGCCTGGTGTCAGGCTGCACTCGTTTGGTACATCGCCAATACCGACAATGATGTACTGAAAAGCAAACTGCTCGCAAAAACGGCATCTGCGCAAATTCTCGGCGGCACCGGCCTGTCGAATCCGATGAAAAGCTTCTTCGGCATCGAGAAGATGAAGCTCAAGGGCAAGCGTGTTGAGGGCGGATATGTCGTCAACGGCAGTTTGCCTTGGGTTTCGAACCTCGGGCCTGATCATTATTTCGGCACGATCTGCGATCTGGACGGCGGACAGACCATGATGTTTGTCGCCAATTGCGCCGATCCTGCCCTGAAACTGCTGGACTGTGACGCTTTTCTCGCCATGGACGGCACGGGCACCTATGGCCTGCAATTCAAGGATGTCTTCATCCCCGATGCGCTGGTTTTGGCGCATGACGCCGCGCCCTTTGTGAAAAAAATTCGCGCCGGCTTCATTCTTTTACAGGCCGGCATGGCAACTGGCATCATTCGTGATTGCATCAATCTCATGCAGCGTACGAAGAGCCAACTCGGTCACGTCAATTCCTACCTCACGGCCCAGCAGCCGGAGGATTTTGCCGCGATCCTCGACACACTCGACACAGAGGTGCGGACCCTTGCGGCCACACCTTACGAGGAGTCGCAATCCTATTGGCGCCGCGTGGTCACTGTTCGTCTTGAAGCGGGCGATGCGACCATGGCGGCAGCTCACGCAACCATGCTGCACACCGGTGCGCGCGGCTACATGATGAGCCATCGCGCCCAGCGACGCATGCGCGAGGCCTATTTCGTAGGCATCGTCACGCCCGCCACGAAGCAGCTGCGCAAGATGCTGGCAGAAATGCCTGCATGAATGAGGTGGTCCCCCCTTGTTTCTTAGGAGCGAAAGAATGAGTGACATTCTGATTAGCGCTAAAGATCTCGACGCCCTCTCCCAAAGCGAAGCTGTCGTTTTTATCGACACGCGCAATCCTGACGCTTATGCCGCCGGCCATATTCCCGGCGCTGTGAATATCCACGAAATTTTCACCTATCTGGCGACATCAACTCCCGAAGGCATTGCCGAACTCAAGAGCAAATTTGCCAAGGCCTTTGGTGATGCTGGCTTGTCTGGCGCAGAGATGGCTGTTCTTTATGAGCAGTCGATGAACAGTGGCTTTGGCCAGTCCTGCCGTGGCTATTACATCCTCAGCCTACTCGGTTATCCCAATATCAAAGTGCTGCATGGCGGCCTTGATGCTTGGGCAGCAGCTGGCCTGCCGCTGAGCAGTGAAGTCTCCAAGCCTGTTGCCAAGACATTCCCGATTGATCCTGCAGGTGCTGGCATTCTCATCGATGCCAAGATGATGCTGTCTGCCTTGGGTGACAGCTCCATCGCGATTGTCGATGTGCGCGATGTTGATGAATGGATCGCCGATAGTTCGTCGCCCTATGGCAAGGACTTCTGCCCGCGCAAGGGGCGTATCCCCGGTGCGCGTTGGCTTGAATGGTATCGCATGATGAAGCCGACTGCTGAAGGTCCGCGCTTCAAATCAAAGGACGAGATCCTCGCAGAATGCGCGACGGTCGGCGTAACGCCCGACACGCCGGTCTATCTGTATTGCTTCAAAGGGGCGCGCGCTTCCAACACATTCCTGGCGCTGAAAAATGCCGGCATCAAAGATGTCCGCATGTATTTCGGATCGTGGAACGAATGGTCGCGCGATGCGGGCCTGCCAATTGAAAGCGGCACGCCTTTCTCCAAGGCAGCGTGAGGCCAAGGTGCGCATCGTCCATTATTTCTCTCCGATGTCTGGCTATGCCTATCTGGGCTTCTGCGAGCTTGTGCGGCTCGCAGCGCGCCACGGCGTGGCGATTGATCATCGGCCGGTGGATATTGCGCGCCTCTTCAATGCTGTTGAAACAACGGCGCCAGCCAAGCAATCGCCCGCGCGATTGGGTTGGCGCCAACTCGATATGACGCGTTGGGCGCGTCGACGCGGCTTGATGCTGAATGTCGCACCGAAATTCTGGCCGGTTGATACATCCCTCGCCTCACGCTGCATTGTGGCTGCACAAATGACCGGACAACCTGTTGCTGGCCTCATCGCATCGCTCTTGTCCGCCGTCTGGGCGCGCAATGAAGATATCGCCAGCGAGCGCGTTCTTTCCGTCATCGCCGCATCGAATGGATTTGATCCGCAAATCCTGCTGCAGGCTGCAGCGAGCGCAGAAGTCACCGCCGCTTATGAGACCAACACCCAAAACGCGATTGATGCGGGCGTGATTGGCTCACCCACCATCTTTGTCGGTTCTGCCATGTTCTTTGGTCAGGACCGACTGGATTTTGTCGAAGAAGAACTCACCGCGCGCAAGGCGGCGTGAATAACAGGAGACAAGCATGATGAAGTCAGGTCCCTACCAGATGTCCGGCTGTTCTTGCGGCTCGCATGGCTCGCAGGCCGAGCATGATCGTGCTTGCACCGCCATCGCGGATACGGCAGCCGATGATATGAAGCTCTATGGTCGCACGGTCGAGCAGGCTGTGCTCAAGGCCATTGTGCCCAATGCACTGCATCGCCGCGCGCTTCTCCAAAATGTCGGCGCCTCAACTCTGGCGGCCGCTATTGCCTCTATCTTTCCCATTGGCGCGGCGACGGAAGCTTTCGCGCAAACTGGCAAGCTCGAAAAGACCGATCTGAAGGTCGGCTTCATTCCGATCACTTGCGCAACGCCCATCATCATGGGCGAGCCGATGGGCTTTTATAAAAAACAGGGCCTGAATGTCGAAGTGGTGAAGACGGCCGGCTGGGCCGTCATTCGCGACAAGGCGATCAACAAGGAATATGACGCAGCCCATATGCTGGCTGCCATGCCGATTGCCATTTCGCTCGGTCTAGGTGCAACGCCGCAACCTTTCGTGACGCCTGCTATTGAGAATGTGAATGGTCAGGCCATCACGCTCGCGATGAAGCATAAGGACAAGCGCGATCCGAAACAGTGGAAGGGCTTCAAGCTCGCCGTGCCCTTCGACTATTCCATGCATAATTATCTGCTGCGCTATTATCTCGCAGAACACGGCATTGATCCTGACACTGATGTGCAGATCCGCTCTGTGCCGCCGCCAGAAATGGTCGCCAATCTGCGCGCAGATAATATCGACGGTTTCCTTGCGCCTGATAATGTTGTGCAACGCGCGGTCTTCGATGGTGTTGGCTTTATTCACCTGCTTTCGAAAGAGATCTGGGATGGCCATCCCTGCTGCTCGTTCTCGGCGAGCAAGGCCTTCATCAATGAGAATCCCAATAGCTATGCGGCTTTGCTGCGTGCCATTCTTGATGCAACCGCTTATGCGTCGAAGGCCGAGAACCGCAAGCAGATCGCTGAAGCCATCGCACCGGCCAATTATCTCAATGCACCCCTCACGGTCATTGAGCAGGTCTTGACCGGCACTTATGCGGATGGCCTTGGCGGTGTGAAGCGCGATCCTGCGCGTATCAGCTTTGACCCATTCCCCTATGAGAGCTTTGCTGTGTGGATGCTCACGCAGATGAAGCGCTGGGGTCAGATCAAGGGCGAGATCGATTATCAGGGCATCGCCAAACAAGTGTTCCTTGCCACCGACACAGCAAAGATCATGAAGGAGGCGGGTTTTGAAGCGCCTGCAAGCTCGACCAAGAGCTTTGTCGTCATGGGCAAGCCATTCGATCCCGCCAAGCCTGCTGACTATCTCAACAGCTTCGCAATGAAGAGGAGCTGAGAATGCCGCAAGCATCTCTCTCCTTGCGAGCCTTCGTTGTCTCAGCCTTCATCTTCGTGGTCTTTGTGCTTGTCTGGCACATGGCAACGCGCGGTGCAGGCACCGGCATTGCGATGGATCCTGAATATGCCAAGTTGATGGGCACAACGGCAACGCAGGGCAAGTCTGCGATGCCGGGCCCGCTCGATGTCGGCGCGAAGCTCATCGAACATCTCGCCCATCCTTTCTATGATCGCGGGCCCAATGACAAAGGGCTTGGCATTCAGCTCGCTTTCTCCATGGCCCGTGTTGCTGCGGGCTATGGACTAGCGGTGCTCTTTGCCATTCCGCTCGGCTTTCTCATCGGCATGTCGCCTTTGATGAGCCGCGCGCTTGATCCGTTCATTCAGGTGATGAAGCCCGTGTCTCCGCTCGCCTGGATGCCGCTGGCGCTCTACACGATCAAAGACTCAAGCCTCTCGGCTATTTTCGTCATCTTCATTTGTTCGCTCTGGCCCATGCTGGTGAATACAGCTTTCGGCGTGATGAGTGTGCGTAAAGAATGGCTGAATGTCGCCAAGACGCTTGAAGTGGGGGCATGGAGGCGGGCCTGGACCGTCATTCTGCCAGCAGCAGCGCCGACCATCTTCACTGGCATGCGCATCTCTATTGGTATCGCATGGCTTGTGATCGTTGCTGCCGAAATGCTGGTTGGCGGCACAGGCATTGGCTATTTCGTCTGGAACGAGTGGAACAATCTCTCCATCACCAATGTCATCATCGCGATTTTGACCATTGGTGTTGTGGGCATGTTGCTCGACCAGCTTCTCGCACGCGCTGCGCGTGCTGTGACCTTCCCGGAGTAATCCAGTGTCAAACCGCTTTATCTCCATTGAAGGCATCGCCCGACGTTTTCCCTCTGCGCAGGGCAAGGGCGTAACGATCTTCGAAGATCTGTGGCTGACCGTTGGGCGCGGCGAATTTGTCTGCGTGATCGGTCATTCCGGTTGCGGCAAATCCACCGTGCTCAATGTGCTCTCAGGTCTCGACAAGCCTGATGAAGGTGTCGTTCTGATTGATGAGAAAGAGATCACCGGCCCCGGCCTTGATCGCGCTGTCATCTTCCAGAGCCATGCTTTGCTGCCGTGGAAGACAGCGCTCGGCAATGTTGCTTATGCAGTGTCGTCGCGCTGGCCTGATCTGTCGCGCAGCGAAGTCAATGAGCGCGCCATGCGGGCCATTCAGCTCGTCGGCCTTGGCCATGCGGCAGATCGCAAGCCCGCAGAATTGTCAGGCGGCATGAAGCAGCGGGTGGGTATTGCACGCGCACTGTCGATTGATCCCAAAATTCTGCTCATGGATGAGCCTTTCTCGGCGCTTGATGCGCTGACACGCGGCACATTGCAGGATGAGGTGCGCCGCATTTGTCGCAGCACTGGCCAAACCGTCTTCATGATCACGCATGATGTCGATGAAGCCATGTATCTTGCCGACAAGATCGTGCTGATGACCAATGGTCCGCAGGCGATGATTGCAGAGATTGTCCAAAATCCGCTGCCCGTCGACCGCAAGCGTGAAGATGTGCATCGCCATGATGCCTTCTATCCGTTGCGCAATCACCTCATCGATTTTCTGGTGACGCGCAGCGGCACATTCAAAAATGATGTTCCGGCCAATTTTGATCGCAAGCGTCCGCCTGTGGTCGTGCCCGGCGCACCCACATCCGTCATCCCCTTCCCGCGCGAGCAGCTCGCCAGCGCTTAATCAACACAGTTAGGAGAGAACCATGAAGAGAGCTGACCTGACCGAAAAGATTCTCGACATCAAGCGCGAGAAGGGTTGGACGTGGAAATATATCTGCGAAGAAATTGGCGGCATGTCGCCTGTTCTGGTCGTCGGCGCTTTGATGGGCCAGATGAAACTCGTCAAGCCGCTGGCCGACAAGGCTGCCAAGCTCTTTGGTCTCAGCGAGAACGAAAAGCGCATGCTCAATGAAGTGCCCTATCGCGGCACGCAGATGCCGCCGACCGATCCGTTGATCTATCGCTTCTTTGAAATGGTGATGGTGAATAGCCCAGCGTGGAAGGCGCTGATCGAGGAAGAATTTGGCGATGGCATTATGTCGGCGATTGACTTCGACATGGTGATGGAGCGCCTGCCCAATGAGAAGGGCGACCGCGTCAAGATCATCATGAGCGGCAAATTCTTGCCCTATAAATATTACGGCAATGAAGAGGGCATCCCCGCTTACGGCTTCAAGGAAGACTGAGACATTAAGGCCCGTCTTCGGACGGGCCTTTTTTTGGCCTCACGTGGCTGTGAAGATCCAGCGCCCATGCGTTTCGTACAAAGCCTATGCGCCTGTCTCACACCGCTCTCACGCGTCGCCATCTTCTATGCGGCTCCGCTGCCTGTCTCACGACAGGCTCTGCGCTGGCCTCTATTCCTGCGCCGCCCGGCAATCGCCTCTCTTTCAAAGTGATCCGTGAAGGCAAGGACATCGGCACGCATCGCGTGGCCTTCACCCGCAATGGCGATGTCTGGACCATCGAGACGGCAATTGATCTGGCTGTCACTTTCGGGCCAGTGACCTTCTATCGCTATCGGCACAGGGCGGAAGAGATTTGGACCGCGGGCCTCTTCACCTCGATCTCGGCGGAGACGAATGACGATGGCAAGGCGCTGAAAGTGCAGGCCAATCGCACCGGGCGCTCGGTCGCGGTCACGTCCACCCAGAGCGGTACTTATGAGGCCCCTGCGCAGGCACTGCCTGCAACGCATTGGAATCGCCGCATGATCGAAGTGCCCTTCATCAATATGCAGACGGGCGAACTGACCCAGCCTGTGGTGAGTGCGCTGGGAACCGGCGATGTGGAGACCGCCTCAGGCCGCAAGATCAATGTGCGGCGCTTTCTGATCGAGGGGCCGCCCAAACTTGAGACCTGGTATGACGAGCGCGCCGCTTGGGCAGGCCTGCGCTTCAAAGGCAAGGACGGGTCTGAAATCGCCTATCAGCGGCAGGACTAGAGGCGAAAGGGGCCGAAGCCCCCCTTTGATCATTCCGGCTTGATGCCAGCGGCTTTGGCCACCTCGGACCATTTGGCCATTTCGGCTTTGATCAGCGCGCCGAAGGCTTCAGGATCGCTGCCAACCGGCTCAGCACCCTCCAGAGCGAGGCGCTCTTTCATCACCGGGGTCTGCAGAATACGAGCTGTCTCGGCCTGCAAGCGCTCGACAATGGCTTTGGGCGTCCCCACCGGGGCCAGCAATCCAAACCACTGGATGGCCTCATAGCCCGGAACACCCGATTCCGAGATGGTCGGCAAATCCGGCATGAAGGGCGAGCGCTTGGGGCTCGACATGGCCAGAGCCCGCAAAGTGCCACCGTCAATTTGCGGCTTGGCGGAGAGGAAGTTGACCAACATACTGTTCACCCGACCACCCATCACATCATTGATGGCTGGCGCCACGCCCGTATAGGGCACATGCAGCAGGTCGATATTGGCCTGCAGGCGCAACAGTTCCATGGCCATATGAGGTGCCGTCCCCGGCCCCGCCGACCCATAGGTCAAGCCGCCGGGATTGGCTCGCGCGGCAGCCAGAAACTCCTGCGTGGTACGGAAGGGCTCTTTGGCCCCCACGACCAATACATTGGGGATGACCACCATTTGCGTGATCGGGGCAAAATCGCGCGCCACATCATAGGGGAGCTGCTTATGCATGACGTGATTGATTGCGAGCGTGCTCGCTGACATCAATAGCGTGTAGCCATCATTGGGGGATTTGGCGACGACATCGCTGCCGCGCACATTGCCCGCACCGGGCTTGTTCTCAACAATGAAGCTCTGGCCCATGGTTTTGGACAGCTCATTGGCGAGCACGCGGGCGACCGTATCAGTTCCCCCGCCCGGGGCAGAGGCGACAACAATCTTGACGACGCGATTGGGATAATCGGCCTGCGCGCAGGCGGGCACAGTCAGGGCAGCAACCAGCGCGGCAGACAGGAAAATGTGCCTCATCCGATCGGCCCCAATTCCTTGCCATTGATGACCGGAGGCTTGGCCGCAATCAGAACAAAGGCGATAACACAGGGCACCGTGCCCCGGTTGATCCAGTCATGGACGGTGCCGCGCTGGACGAGCACATCGCCAGCTTTGAGATGCACTTCGCGCCCGCCATCGAGGACCATATAAATTTCGCCTGCCATCACAACGGCGTAGTCGACCGTCTGGGTGCGGTGCATGCGGGGCGAAACGCCCGGCCCATATTCCACAACACGAAAAATTGCCCCATCAGCAGCGCAATCGGCGACATTGCGCAGGCCCGCATCGCCCGCTTCCTGATTGTCGACAGGGGTTTGCGCATGGGACCAAATCACCGAACTTGAATGGCCGGGACGGCGCGAGACGATATTGCTGGTGATCTCGTCATAGCTCACGACGGATTGGCCTTGCGCGTCATGGTCCGTGACCACGCGACGAATCGAAAGCGTCATAATTCCCCCTGTTGGATTGGCCTGCCGCAGCCCGGCAGCAAGTGGCGCGGATCATGTGGGTGGTGCTGGCCAGCGTCAAGCAGGCGGCGATCCAGATTTGGCGACGCAAGCTGCTGACACTGCTGGTGCATTGGCTGCGAATCACTCGCATTCACAGCGAATCAAACAGCGCGCTGTGTCGTGATAGCTTAAGCAAAGTAACAGCCGCTGTATGGTTTCGAGCCACAGAGTATTGCAGCTTTGTCGCAGCTGCTGATTTTATCAGCAAAGCCCTGCGCAACCGCAGGAAAACGGGCCTCATGTCCTTGCGACGTCTCAGGTGAGGGTGTTACTAAACCTTCGACTCAGCTTCATCGTCGAGGGATTAATCGATGCGCATGCCCTTGAGCCTTTCGGCATTGCTGGCCCGCAACCCTTCGGCTGCCGCAACCAAACAAGATTACGCCGTTGATGCGGAGCCGATCACCGAGATCGAACGCAGCGCCGCCTCCTTTATTCGCGTTCTGGGCAGCAAGAATGAAGCGCTGCGCAATCGCTGCGAACATGTGATCGGCCTGACCCGTGTCATTCAGCCTCTCACCAATGAGTTGAGCTCGGTCTTTGAGGACTTCCAAAAGGTTGTGCAGGAGCTGCATAGCACCGCCGGCCAGCTGGAAGAGCTGAAGTCCAATTATGAAGCCCAGCGCCAGTTCTCTGATGCGCAGGGCATTGAGATCCAGTCGCTCTATAGCAAGCTGGAAGATGTGCAGCAGGACAATGAGCGCCTGCTGACAGATAATCTTGCTGGCTCGCAGAATTACTCAGTGCTGGAAGAACAGTTCCGTATCACCCGCGATCAGCTGGGTGAGAAGAGCGCCCATCTGCGCTCGCGTGAATTCGAGATCGAGAATCTCAAGAATGAAAACGAAGTTCTGACCGAAGAGGTCAACCGCCAGTCCGAGAAGCTGCGTGAAGCCACCCGCAATGTGGCCGAGCTGCAGGACGAGCGCCGCGGCCTCAACGATCGCTTTGCACAAAAGAGCGAAGAGCTTGCCCAGATCACCAAGGCCATGGAGGAGCTGTCGCAGCAGGCGACCGCACTCAAGAAGCAGGTGTTGGAAGCCTCCGCCGCCGCCGACAAGGCCCGCTCGCGTCTGCGCGTTGTGGAAACCGAGCAGGTCAATGTGCTGGCCGAGAACGAGAGTCTGCGCAGCGCTGTTGCAGGCGCCGAGGCCCGCACCGAACAGACGCGCACCTCTTTCGAGATCAAGATCGAGGCGCTCAATTCGCGCATCCGCGTGTCGGATCAGTTGCTATCGCAGAGCCGCGAAGAAATTCGCCGCCTGTCGGAAGAGCAGCTCGGCTCACTCGCCCGCATCCGCGAGCTCGAAGGCTTGCAGGGCAAATTGGCCGAGGCCAGCGAAGAGATTTCGCGCGTCACCCGCCGCTCGGAAGATGCCGAGCGCATGGTCAGCTCACTCAGCGAAAAGAATGGTGCCCTCTTCTCCAAGCTGCAAAGCGCAGAAGAGCTCAACAAGCAGGCGGCCTCGCGTATCGAGAGCCTGCAGAAGTCGATGCATCGCTTCGAGAAGGAATCCGAGACGCGCTACAATGCACTGCAGGCGCGCGTCAATCAGCTCACCGAAGCGCTCAGCAAAGAGCAGATCGAGCGCAGCTTCGTCGAGGGCGCTTTGGAAGTGGCCCGCCGCGACCGCGCGCAGCTGCAGCAGACCATCGTTGACCTCAAGGGCACCAGCAATGGGAACGGGAATGGGACTGGCAGCGGCGCTGCCCCTGCCAATCGCGAGCCCGAGAATGTCGTCGTCATGGACAATATGAAGTCGACCGTGCAGCGCGAGATTGATGAGATCATGACCGATCTGCGTCGCTCGCATACGGATGTGCCTAAACTGCGCCGCACACGCAAAACAAAGGACGACGAAGCCAGCTGAGCTCGTCCCCTTACATCTACACACTGAAAAACGCCGCCCTTTTGGGCGGCGTTCTCATGTGGAAGTCTCGCGTAATCAGTAACGGGCGAGAACCGGAGCAGCGGAGGTCGCGGGACCACCAAAGCGCCAGTTGATACCAACGCGCACCACATCAACCTTGTCGTTGCGATCACCCACGAAGGCCACTGTGTTATAGGGCGATGTGGAGCTCGTGGTGGTGTAGATCGTCGCGTCATTGTTGAAGTGCGAATGCAGATATTCGACCTTGAATGACATATTGTTGGTCAGCGCCCATTCGAGGCCGCCACCCAATGCCCAACCCATATTGTCTGAGTTGTTGTTGCCGTAATAGGTCGCCGTCGCTGCGCCGCCCACGGAGTTGGCAGCATAGATCACATCGTCATGATTGGCATTGCGGAAGGCGAGACCACCGGTGACATAGATCAGAGCGCGATCGAAGGCGACACCAGCGCGGGCGCGCAAGCTGCCCAGCATGTTGCCGTTCCGGTTGCCATTCCAGTTGTAGTAATAGTCCGTGCGACTGACCGTCTGGTACAGATAGTTACTGTAACCATTCGAGCCTGTGTCGCCGAGATAGTTGATGTCACCCTCGACACCAAACACGAAGGCGCCCGTCTGCCAGTTGAAGCCTGCCTGTGCACCACCCGTGAATGCTGCGCTGCTATTGTCATCGCAAGGCGCAGCATAGGCAGGGTTTGTCACAACACCATTCACGACACCGCCGCTATAGGCATGCATGCTGGGGCAGTTGTTGTTGCCGCTCCAACCCGCGCCTGCGTTCAAACCGACATAGAAGCCAGTCCAAGTGAAAATAGGCGCCGCATAAGGAACGACGGGAGCCGCCGCAGGTGCGCGGGCAGGAAGATCCGCCGCAGAGGCCGCGACAGCGGAAAGCGCCAGCGCCGCCGCCGACAATGTCAGGGAAGTCTTCATTTATGTTCTCCTCAAGCACCCACAGCCCAGCCACGCCAAACTGTCCCAGTTGAGGAATGAATACAATATACGTTACATAACTTACTTATTCTGTGACGATACTGACACAGCGACGCGAACATAGCCATTCATGGCATAGCAAAGCTGACGCATCGCACTGCTCGACTCAGCGTGGCCTGCTCTCTTTCAGTTGAGATGGAGCGAAACGTCAGGCGGCTTTCGCCTGCACATCAAGGTCGCGCAATGCGGGCATCACATCACGCGCAAAGAGCGAGATGGATGTCTCAAGTTCGCTGAGTGTCAAATCGCCAAAAGCGAACTGCCCCACGCAGTAATTGCATTGCGAAACTGTCAGTTGCTCACGCAAAAAGGCCGCAACCGTTGCAGGACTTCCTGCAATGCCTTTGCCTTGCTGATGCAACTGCTCAAATGTTTCAGGGCGCGGATGGCGCTGCATACGGCCAAGGCTGCGGAAAAGATGGGTGAAGCCGCGATGCCAATGGGGATAGGCGCGACCTGCAATCTCGCGCGCCTTCTCATCAGTCTCTGCAACGACAATGAAACGGCCAAGCCCCATCAAAGGCAGCGGCGCGTCGCCCTGCACCTGCGACCATTTCTCTTTGAAGGCGATGTTACATTCGCGCGCTTCATGCGCCATATCGAGATTGATCGTTTGCCAACCACGCACAGCCGCGCGATGCGCGCTCTCAACCGTATGCACGCCATACCACACGCGTGGATGCGGCTTTTGCTTGGGAATGATCTTGAGCACCACATCGCGATAGGGATGTTCCTGCTCGTCCACATGCATCACCCCAGTCTCGAGTGCTTCGAGAATGCGCGGCTGGTTGCGCTGGAAGATGCCTTCGGTCTCTTGCGGATCAACACCGAAATAAGCGATCTCGACGGGCGAAGAGCCACGTCCAAAACCGATGTCGAGACGGCCATTGCTCATCTGATCCACCATGGCGATCTCTTCTGCCAGGCGCAGCGGATGATAGAGCGGCAGAGCATAGACCATGGGACCGAAGCGCAATTGTTTGGTGCGCTGAGCCACGGCAGACAAAAAGACATTGGGTGAAGGTGCCATGCCCAATGTCGTCGCGTGATGTTCGGCCAGATGATAGGAGTGGAAGCCCAGACGGTCGTACAGTTCGATGACCTTCAACCGCTCCTCGTAATATTGATGGAACGGCATCGCCTCATTATCGAGGTGGTCAAAAATTCCGAACTGCATCTCGTTCTCTCTCCCTATCCGGCTAGTCTGCCACAGCGCACCGCGCAGGTGAAGCGCGGTGCGCTGTGTGGGGTCTGCTGCCCCTTAGACCGGATCGAAGTAATGCATCTCAAGCAGGATGCAGCCACCGTCAGAGCGGAACGGGCCATGATAGGCGCCAGGCGGGCGGCAAGCATAAGTAAAGGGCGGGAACGGCGTGCCGCCCTTGCCATCCTTGTCATTGCCAACCGTCAGATCGCCCTGAACGAGGAACACTTCTTCCCAATATTCATGGACGAAGGGCTCGGTCGTATAGACACCCGGGTCAAAGCGCAGCAGTCGCGTACGCGAGCCGCGCTTGCCGGTCTCATCAAGACCACCGGAGATGATCTTTTGCTGAATGCCTGAGGGATAGCCGGCGGGCACTTCCCAACCGCTGTTCAGATCGAGCGTGTAGAACTCGTCATGGGCCTTATTGACTGGCATAGATCCTCCCTTGCCTTCAGGCGTTTTCAAGAGTGATGGAGTCAGCGCGACGCTGCATCGTAATCATCGCGGCGCGCATCATGAAGTCGCGCGCCTTGACGGGATCTTCGGCGATGCGGGTCAGTTCGTCGAGATTTTCTTTGCGAGCCTCAGGCTCACGCGCCTCAAGACGCTTCTTGTTGGCGATGGACTGCTGCTGCACAAATTCAATCGTCACAGTGCGACGCTGCAACGAATAAAGATCGAGCAGGGACTCGGGCGCATCATTCATGATGACCTCTGCCAATTTGCGCGCGAGATTGTCAGCATCCTGCAAACCACCATTGAGGCCCATGCCGCCAATGGAATTGTTCACATGGGCGGAATCACCCGCCAGCAACACACGCCCCTTGCGGAAGGTGCTCGCGACGCGCTGATGCGTTGTGTAGAGATTGCGATGCACGACGTCATAGGGCTTGGACGAGGGGAAGAATTTCTGCAAGCGCGCCTGCACAGCCTCGTCATTCATCAAAGACTCTTCTGAGACAGAATTATCCGTGGGGAAGACGGTGCGCCACAGGCCGGGTGGGCCATTGGCCGAGACCTTGAAGCAATTGCACCACTCATCGGGATCAGCAAAATAAGAGCGGTAGGAATAGCCGAGATTCTTTTCAAAATCGAACGGCGTGGTGAGAACGAGGAAGCGCTCAGCCCATGTAAAGCCTTCGAAGGCGATGTCAGCGGCCTTGCGCACGGTGCTGCGACCACCGTCAGCGCCAATCAACCAACCACCGTGATGGCGCTGCGCTTTGCCATCAATAGTCACGTCAAGATCAATGCCCGCGTCACTCTGCGTGAAGCCGCTCACCTGCGCATTGAAGATCACATCGACATTCTTCAATTCAGCTTCGATACGCGCCAGCAAGATCTGCGAGGTTTTGAACTGCTCGCATTGAATGACGTAAGGATATTCTGTGTCATCCTTCAGCAGCGCATGGTCAAACTCAGCGACAAGGCGCTTGGCGGGACGATCCCAAAACTGGAAGATCGGCGCAACCAGACCCACACGCGCCATCTCATCAGCAAGACCAGCCTTGCCCAGAAGCTCAAGCGTGGCGGGATGTGTTGTGGCGGCACGCGGATCTTCTTGCAGGCAGGGATTGGCATCAAACACACGCACGGATACGCCCGCGCGGCCAAGCAGCAGTGCACAGAACAGACCCACAGGGCCTGCACCAGAAATCAGAACGCGTCGATCATCACTCATCGGACATATGCTCGTTCGTTAGCCGAGAACCGGCAGGGTTGCGATCGTGTAAGAATGGGTGAGCTTGCGCTTCAACACCGGATCTTCCAGCTCGTAAGAAAAGGACGGCGCGGGGCGAATGCCGCCTTTGGCCGCCAGCGTGCCGCAGAACATCATTGTGCCCTCGGCCAATGCACCGCCGCCCGTATAGAGCTGGATGAGTTCGCGCGGATCAATCATCGCAGTGACGCTGCCCTCTTGATAGGGCACACTGGCGCCACCTTCCTGAATGGAGGAGCGCAACTTCAGCTCGTCCCAATGATCTTTCACATCATCAAAGGCCCACAGCTCGCCAGAGACTGGCTTGGCGCACATCTGCTTGGAAACGGTGACATTATAGGTCTCGACCTGACGGTCGGTATGGTCAGAGCCAAGGCCCACCCACAATTTGCCTTCGGCCTGCAGCAGCATGAACTCAACTTCGCCGCTCGAATCACCGCCCGGGACTTCGATGGCCGTGTCAGTGGTCACAAGGCTCGCGGCGGCGCGATAGAAGACCGGCGTGGTCGCGGGGCGCTTCACGCCCAACTCCTCCAGCTCCTTGATGTGCTTTTCGACGGCGGCCCGGTCGCGGCCCGTCCAGCCGGCAATGACATAGGCTTTCAGGTCCAGGCTGAGCGTGCGCTGGGCGGACCCTTGATGGCAGAGGAAGGTGAGTGTGTTGGCCACGTCGACTCCATGCGATTGCTAAGTTTCTTAGTTAAAGCATGACATGGATCGCACGGCAAAATCAAAAGAGATGCAAACTGCTCAATCCGCACTCCACCCACCGTCATGGGCGATCACCTGACCCGTGACATAAGAGCTGGCATCGCTGGCGAGATAAACCACGAGGCCGACGAGATCTTCCGGCTTGCCCCGCCGCCCCATGGGAATGCGGCTATTGACCGCCTCCTCCATGCGCCGTGTGTCTTCGGGCGTCATGGCGGCGCGGCGCGCATTGCCCAGATTGGTGCCGCCATGCCAGCCCGGCGCAATGGCATTAATACGCAGCCCATCGCGGGCATATTCCATCGCCGCCTGCTTGGTGAGGCCGATGACCCCCGCCTTGGCAGCCGAATAATTGGCGCAAAGCCGGGACAGGCCCGGATAAAAGCCCCCCAGGCCCGCAATTGAAGAAATATTGATGATGGAGCCCCGACCGGCCTCCATCATCATGGGGACCACCGCCTTGGTGCATAAGAAGACACCACGCAAATTGATCCCCATCAGCCGATCCCAATCCTCCACCGGCAGCTCATGCAGGCGCCGGGGACCGGTCGAAATACCAGCATTATTGATCAGGATATCCACCCCGCCCTTCAGCCGCAGGACCTCGCCGAACAGGCCATCGACCGACTGGGTCTGGGAGACATCGCAGGCAATGGCGGCTCCAGAGCCCCCTTCAGCCTCAATTTGGGCCACGGTCTCCTCGGCACCGGCCAGATCCCGGTCGGCGCAGATGACATAGGCCCCAAAATCCGCCAGCCCCCGCGCGAAGGCCCGGCCCAGCCCATTGCCAGCCCCCGTGACGACGGCGACGCGCCCATCCAGCGCAAAAATGTCCTTGAAGGTCACTGGTCTTCCTCCCTCGAGCACCCCTCTGAGGGGGCGGCCTTATGCGGCCATAAGACCATGCTCAGCTGGGGTGGGCAACGGAATCCCCGCTTTGTGCCTTTGCACGCTCTGCGGGGGGTGCTATCTGCCAACCTATGACCACGCATTCGATCGACAATATTCGCAACTTCTCCATCGTGGCCCATATCGACCACGGCAAATCGACCCTCGCTGACCGTCTGATCCAACAGACGGGCACAGTGGCGGCGCGCGACATGGTGGAGCAAGTGCTCGACTCAATGGATATTGAGCGCGAACGCGGCATCACCATCAAAGCCCAGACGGTGCGTCTCGAATATAAGGCGCAGGATGGCAAGACCTATATCCTGAACCTCATGGACACGCCCGGCCATGTGGACTTTGCCTATGAAGTCTCGCGCTCGCTGGCAGCCTGCGAAGGCTCGCTCCTCGTCGTCGATGCCTCGCAAGGCGTTGAGGCGCAGACACTCGCCAATGTTTATCAGGCGCTCGATGCGGGCCATGACATCGTGCCCGTGCTCAACAAGATTGATCTGCCCGCCGCAGAGCCCGACCGTATCAAGCAGCAGATCGAAGATGTGATCGGCCTTGATGCGTCTGATGCTGTGCCGATTTCGGCCAAGACCGGCATTGGTATCGATCTTGTGCTCGAAGCCATCGTCAAGCGCCTACCCCCGCCCAAGGGCGATGAGACCGCGCCGCTGAAGGCCATGCTGGTCGACAGCTATTATGATGCCTATCTGGGCGTCGTCGTCATCGTGCGCATTCTCGATGGCACGATGAAGAAGGGTCAGCGCATCAAGATGATGGGTACGGATGCTCATTACGAGATCGAAAAGATCGGCGTCTTCCGCCCCAAGATGCAAGATGTGACGCAGCTTGGCCCCGGCGAGGTTGGGTTCATCACCGCGCAGATCAAGCAGGTTGCTGATACGCGCGTGGGCGATACGATCACCGATGAGAAGCGCGGCTGCGAGAAAGCCCTGCCCGGCTTCAAACCCGCGCAGCCTGTCGTCTTCTGCGGTCTCTTCCCGGTCGATGCGGCAGACTTTGAAGATCTGCGCGCGGCGATGGGCAAGCTGCGCCTCAATGACGCCAGCTTCTCTTATGAGATGGAAACATCTGCAGCGCTTGGCTTTGGCTTCCGCTGCGGCTTCCTTGGCCTGCTGCATCTCGAGATCATTCAGGAGCGTTTGCAGCGCGAATTCAATCTCGACCTCATCGCCACCGCGCCCAGCGTCGTCTACAAAATCACGATGACGAATGGCGAAGAGATCGAGCTGCACAATCCAGCCGATATGCCCGATGTCGTGAAGATCGAGCAGATCGCCGAGCCGTGGATCCGCGCCACGATCATGACGCCAGATGAATATCTGGGCTCAGTCCTCAAGCTGTGCCAAGAGCGTCGCGGCCTGCAGATTGATCTGTCTTATGTCGGCAAGCGCGCCATGGCGGTCTATGATCTGCCGCTCAACGAAGTCGTCTTCGATTTTTATGATCGCTTGAAGTCGATCTCGAAAGGCTATGCGAGCTTTGACTATCAGATCACCGATTATCGTGATGGCGATCTCGTCAAAATGTCGATCCTTGTGAATGCTGAGGCTGTCGACGCGCTCTCCATGCTGGTGCATCGCACGCGCGCTGATATGCGCGGCCGCGCCATGGTGGAGAAGCTGAAAGACCTCATCCCGCCGCATATGTTCCAAATCCCGATTCAGGCGGCGATTGGTGGCAAGATCATCGCGCGCGAAACCGTGCGCGCTTTGCGCAAAGATGTGACGGCCAAATGCTATGGCGGCGACGCCTCGCGCAAACGCAAACTGCTCGACAAGCAAAAAGAGGGCAAGAAGCGCATGCGCCAATTCGGCAAAGTGGAAATCCCACAAGAAGCCTTCATCGCCGCCCTCAAGATGGACAGCTAAAACAAAGGCCCCTTGCGGGGCCTTTTCTTTTACTTGGCGTAATGGGCAAAAAATTCATCTTGCTGTTGCCGCGTCAGCGGCTCTTTGATGAATTTCATATCAACCGCATCTTTCATGGCAAAATCAACACCGCCCAGACGGTTGAGATCCACCGCTTTGCGGGGGAAATAGTCTTCGCGCACTTGCAGTGCGATCTCTTCAGAGATTCCAGAGAAGGCCGAATAGGCCTTCACGGCGGCAGGATCAGAATACATCCAGTCGAGTACTTCCATATAGGCTGTGCGGAACGCTTCAAGCGCTTTGGGGCGCGACTGGATGAAGTTCAGATTGCTGATCATCACGCGCACAGTCTGGTTCTGAAACTCCGGCAGTTCTGCTTCACGCACAACAACGCGAATGAGCCCCTTGCGCAATTGATCCATGCCAAAGGGCGGGCCTGCCCAGCCAATATCCACCTGACCCGACATGACCTGCGTATAAGTGGCAGAGGGACTGCCCGTGCCAACGGGCTTCAGATCAACGCCATATAGTTTTTGCAAACCGAGCACGGCGATATAGGTCGAAGAGCCCACCGTCGAATAAGACATGCTCTTGCCAGCAGCATCTTTCAGCGATTTGATCGGCGAATTGGCCTGCACATACCAATAGACATCAGGCCCCGTCATCGCATTGGCAACGGGCCTCACCGGCGCGCCCTTTGTATAGGCCGACATGACAGCGGCCAGACCAAGACCGATGCCGATATCGGCACTGCCCGAGGTCACAGCCTGCTGCGTCTCACCACCGCCCTGCGTCCAGAGCAGCTGAACATCGAGACCATGTTTTTTGAAAATGCCGGAGCTGCGCCCAAGCTCAGCCGCCGCCGTCTCCCAATTGCCCTGCGCCCCAGAAGCGATGGTGATCTTTTCCTGCGCTTGGGCTGAGAGTGAAAGAGCGACGCTTAACAGCAATGCAGACAGACGACCCAGCATGACGAAACCTCCCCAATGGTTTTCGTCATACTGCGTCGAGCGTGAGCAAAGTGCAATTACGCCTTGTACAAATCCTGATAGGTATCCCTCAGGACATTCTTCTGCACTTTGCCCATCGTATTGCGCGGCAGATCGTCGACGAAGATCACGCGCTTGGGCTGTTTGAACTTCGCCAAGCGGTCGTTGAGATTGGCCAGCACCGTCTTTTCATCGAGCGACGAGGCCTTGTCTTTCACCACCACCGCCGTAACGCCTTCGCCAAAGTCGGCATGGGCCACACCAATGACCGCGCTTTCGATCACGCCGGGCATAGCGTCAATTTCGTCTTCCACTTCCTTGGGATAGACATTGAAGCCGCCGGTGATGACGAGATCCTTGCCGCGACCCACGATGTGGTAATAGCCGCGCTCATCGCGCTTGCCCAAATCACCCGTAATGAAGAAACCATCGGCGCGGAATTCAGCCGCCGTCTTCTCCGGCATGCGCCAATAGCCCTTGAACACATTGGGCCCGCGAATTTCGATCATGCCGATCTCGCCATCTGGCAGCGGTGTACCAGCGTCAGGATCGGTGACGCGCGCTTCAACGCCGGGAAGTGGCATACCGACCGTGCCCGCAATGCGATCTCCATCATAAGGATTGGAGATATTCATATTGGTTTCGGTCATGCCATAGCGCTCGAGAATGGCGTGATTGGTTTTGGCGCGCCATTCGCGATGCGTCTCGGCGAGCAAAGGCGCAGAGCCTGAAATAAACAGGCGCATATGTTTGGTAGCCTCAGGCGTCAGGTCAGAGCGCTGCAGCAAACGGGTGTAGAAAGTTGGCACGCCCATCATGGTCGTGGCACGCGGCATCAAACGCATGATCGCATCAGGATCGAGCTTGGGCAGGAAGAGCATGGTGCCGCCCGCCATGAGCAAGACATTGGTCGCAACGAACAGACCATGGGTGTGATAGATCGGCAGCGCATGGATGAGCACATCCTTGTCGCTAAAGCCCCAAGCCTTGATGAGCGTCTGCGCATTGGACGCAAGATTACCATGACTGAGCATCGCGCCTTTAGAGCGGCCCGTCGTGCCTGATGTGTAGAGAATGGCAGCCAGATCATCGACGCTGCAATTGGCATCTTCAAAAGTCGTGGATGCCGCCTGCATGCGCTCATAGAGCGTACCATCGGCTGCAACACCCAACGTCTCAATCGCACTGACGCCAGCTTGCTGGGCAACAGACGTCAGCTTGTCTTTGGTCGCGGGATCGCAGACGAACACACGCGGCTCTGCATCACCCAGAAAATAAGCAATCTCAACCGGCGTATAGGCCGTGTTCAGCGGCAGGAAGACTGCGCCCGCGCGCAAACAGGCGAGATAGAGCAAGATCGCTTCGGGCGACTTCTCAACTTGCACCGCAACGCGATCACCCGGCACAACGCCCAGAGAGACGAGCACATTGGCGAGGCGGGCAGAGCCTGTCTCAACATCGCCAAAGTTGATGATGCGGCCATCATGATTTTCGATGAAGGCCTTGCCCGCTGCGGGCATGTTGCGGGCAAACAAGTCATAGAGATAAGCAGTCATGGCGCGCAGTCCCTGAGGCATCTTTGCGCCTTAGTTGGACGAGGTCGCCCCAACTTGCAAGCGGCTTCGCGCGGCAGGCGTCAACAGGCGGCGGACCGCACTGGAGGCGGCCACCTGCTTGTCATTAGCATAGGCCTCGTGATTAGCCTCGATCTCGTCGAGGTCATAGAGATAATTGACCATCAAGCCACCGCCATCACGCAGCGCTTTTTGCGACAGATCACCCATGAAGTTGATGCGCTCAAGTCTGGCCCCATTGCCCAAATGGAAGCGCGCCACCGGATCGCGCGGGCGGCCATTGTTGCCCTTGGCGACCAAGAAATATTCAGCCGCCAGTGCCTCAACACCTTTGCGCATCGCCTCAATGCGAGCGGGGTCTTCCACCCAGCTGGGATCGCTCAGGGCCTGCACAAGATCCTGCTCACCGGGGGCCAGATCTGGCTTGGTCTCAGTGAGCCATTTCATGAAGGTCGGGACGGGGGAGAGGGTGACGAAATTCTCCAGACGCGGAAGCTCGCGCTGCAGCTCCTCCACCACTTGCTTGATCAGGAAATTGCCGAAGGAAATGCCATCGAGCCCGCGCTGGCAGCTCGAGATTGAATAGAACACAGCCGTGCGCGCCTGTTGGGGCGGGCACATATCGCGGCTTTCAGCGAGCAGGGGCGCAACGGCACCCGGGATCTCGCGGGTGAGCGCCACTTCGACGAAAATCAGCGGATCATCCGCCATGGCGGGATGGAAGAAGCCATAGCAGCGGCGATCCACCGGATCGATGCGGCGGCGCAGATCATCCCAATCATGGATCGCATGAACGGCCTCATAGCGGATGATCTTTTCCAGGATCAGTGCCGGGGTCGACCAGTCGATACGGCGCAGAACGAGGAAGCCACGATTGAACCAAGCCCCCATCAGATGGGCAAAATCCCGATCGACCATTTGCAGGTCTTTGCGGCCCGGCAGAAAGTCTAAAAGATCCTGACGCATATGAACGAGAGCCTGCGTGCCGCCGGGGGCTCGGTTGAGACGGCGCAGCAGCTCCTGGCGGCGCGGCTCGGCGGCAAAATGAAGCTCACTGGCCGCTGCCGCATCCTGATCCTTGGCCCAACCGGCCAGCGCATTCGCCAGCCGCTCCTCATCAGGGCCAAAGCCACGGGAAAGGGTCTCGAAAAAGGCGAGGCGGCCAGCAGGATCAAGCTGGCGATAGAGATCGAGCCCATAGGCCGCCAGAGCCACCCCAGAGGCCTCTCCACGCCCCGAGAGCAGTGTGGCGCAGGTATCGGCCAAGGCCGCTGGAAGCTCGGCCAAGCGCGCCTGCGGGTCACGCTGGAGCAGCGCACGACCGCGCTCGGCAATACTCGCCAGCAGATCCGACAAAAAGGCGCTGTTCATGGGGTCCAGCCTCGCGAACCAGTCTTGAGACAGGAGTGACATGGGGACCCCTTCGCACGCAATGCAAAGCTTCGCGACCACCCGTTGCGACCGCCAGAGGGAACCCGGCAGGGGCCTTCCTATTCCGCCAGACAGGCCCGCCATTCGGCCATTGACAGCTTGAGCAGAGGCCCCAATATGTAACCAAGGCTACACATTCAGGCAGAAGCACCAAAGGCAAAGGCATGAGCGACTGGACTCAGCGCAAAGGGAGCTGGACGGAACGCACCGTTCTTGCAGGACGCGAGGCCATCGAGGGGCGTCGCTCAGGTATGAAGGCCTTTCTTCCCTTTGCAGGGCCTGCCGTCATTGCCTCCATCGCCTATATGGACCCCGGCAATTTCGCGACGAATATCGAGGCGGGTGCGAAATTTGGCTATCAGCTCTTGTGGGTCGTGCTGCTCGCCAATCTCACCGCCATGTTGTTCCAGTCTCTGTCAGCAAAACTTGGCATCGTGACCGGCAAGAGCCTTGCGCAACATTGCGGTGAGCGCCTGCCCAAACCCGCTGTCTATGCGATGTGGATCATGAGCGAGATCGCCGCCATGGCGACAGATCTCGCCGAATTTTTAGGTGCAGCCTTGGGGTTGGCTTTGCTGACCGGCTGGCCTTTGATGACCTGTCTCGTCATCACCGGCGTCATCACTTACGCATTGTTGATGGTACAGGGCTTGGGCTTCCGTCCGATGGAAGTGCTGATCGGAATCTTCGTTCTTCTGATCGGCGGCTGCTATATCGTTGAAGTGATCATTGCGCCGCCGCAATGGAGCGCCGTGATCTCAGGCCTCTTCACGCCGCATCTGCCCGATGCACGCGCCGTCACTCTCGCGGTGGGCATTATTGGCGCCACCGTCATGCCCCATGCGATTTATCTGCACTCAACCCTCACGCAAGGGCGCATGCCCTGCAACAATGACGGCGAGACGCGCAAAGTTCTGCGCTGGTCCAATCGCGAAGTCATGATTGCATTGGGGTTTGCAGGGCTGGTTAATATGGCCATGGTGTCCATGGCTGCGACGGTCTTTTATCTCAATGGCCGTGGTGATGTCGCAGAGATTGAAACCGCCTATCAAACCTTGATCCCACTTTTGGGCGGCGCGGCAGCATTCATCTTCATTTTGTCGCTGCTGGCCTCTGGCTTCTCAAGCTCGGTCGTTGGCACGATGGCAGGCCAGAGCATCATGCAGGACTTTGTGAAGTTCCGTATTCCATTGTGGTTGCGCCGCCTGATCACGATGGCGCCCGCCTTTGTTGTTGTGGCCATGGGCGTCACCGCAACAGAAGCGCTGGTGATGAGTCAGGTGGTGCTGAGCCTTGTTCTGCCAGTCCCAATGATCGCGCTGATCATTCTCACATCCAAGCGCAATATTATGGGTGCTTTCACCAACAGCCGCACCACGACCGTGCTCGCTTCTGCGGCAGCTTTGGTGGTCTGCGGCTTGAATATCTTGCTGCTGGTGTTGGCGGCCGGTGTTGAAATTCCCGGTCTTGACTAAGAGCCAAAAGCGGCAGGCGCTGATGCACCTGCCGCATGATCTTACTTGATGAGCGACACATTGAGGATTGCGGTGCGGCCCTCTTTCATTGCCGCCAAACCATCACGGAAGGCTGTGCGCAACTCCTCGAGCGTTGCAGCTTTTGCGCCGAAGAAACCGAAATGCGAGCCCAGATCCTCATAGGCTGGGCCTTCGATATTCACGCCATAATGCAGCTTGGCCGTCTCGGCTGCGCCTTCAGGATAATAGAGCACATGGCCCTTGCGCATGGCCTCATAGAGCTTGTTGTTGCACACGACGATCATGATCGGCAGGTCATAGGCTTTTGACGCGCCCAAGGCCTGAATGATCGGATTGTACAAGAAAGATCCATCTCCCACGAAGAGCACGACGGGATGATCTTTCGCGGCAAGCTTGGTGCCAAGTGCTGCACCAATGCCCTGACCCAAAGCACCACCCGTCACACGGAAGAAACTCTGCGGACGGTTGAGCGGCAGATGCGGACGCATCACCGGCATATGGGTGATCGTCTCATCGACATAGATCGTATCGGCCGGCAAAAGCTCCGCTGCCACAGCCGCAAGGCCCACAGCATCAATCACGCTCGCCGCAAGCGCCTTTTCGCGCGCTGCTGCATTGGCTGCATCATAGGCTGCGCGCACCTTGCCCCAATGGGCAAGACGCTCGTCCACGATCTTCTGATCGCATTTGGCTTGATCGGCGAGCTGCGCAAGCGCGCGTGCTGTCGTTGCCTCGATATAAATATCGGCATGTAGATTTTGATAGGCCAAATGATGCTTGATCGGATAATCGCCAATCACAACGATCTCGCCCTTACCGGGACGCTTGCGTGCGGGATACCACGGCGCCTTGCCATCCACGAGCAAGATGAGATCAGCCTCTTCGAGATGTTCGAAATTCTGGACACCAAGCCACAGCGGATTGGACTGCGCCATATTGGTGAAAGTGCTGGCGCGGCCTCCGATGACGGGCGCACCAATGGCCTGCGCCAAGCGTTCGAGCGCATGATAGGCCTCAACATCGCGGCCCGCGCTCTCCGTCACAATCACGGGGCGCTTGGCTTTGCGAATGAGAGCTGCGACGCGCTCGATATCTTCAGGCAGTGCCTGATTGCGCGGTGCGGCTGCCACGGGACGCAGATCATTGGGCTTGGTCCAAGGCTGCATCATCGCTTCAAGCGACATATTCACATAGACGGGGCCTTGCGGCACACGCTGGGCCATCTCACCCGCGCGCACCACTGTCTGATAAATATTGGATGCATGCGTGACTTGGCCCGCCCATTTCACCAAGGGCTCAACAAGGCGATGCGCGCCGCCGACACTCACGCCACCATACCATTGCGGCTCCATGACCTGATCAGGATCATCACCAAACGTCGTTGACTCGCCAGACATGACAACTAGTGGCACTTCGGCCTGCGTCGCGCTGAGGATCGCCATGGAGCCATGCATCAGGCCAACGCCTGCATGAATGAGCACGGCTTGCGGGCGGCCCGTCACAGCCGTGTAGCCCATGGCCATGTCGACCGCGAGAGTCTCGTGCCAGCAATCAATGAAGATGGGGCCTTTGGCATTCTCGACCTTCTGGCGGGCCATGGCTTCCCAGACGGGGCTCCATTCTGAGCCGGGCGAGGAGAGAATGTAGTCAACGCCAAGATTTCGGAAGGCCTCGACAATCGCCTCACCACCGTCTCGATAATTCTTCACAACAGGCCTCCCCGACACGTTTTTTCGCTTGGGCTGGATATGACCTCTTTCGCCGCGTGAAGGCAAGCCAGACCCCAAGATTGCGCCACGCGCGCAAATGCGCTTCCCTGAGAGGAGCGGAGGCTGTTCTATGCGAATCTGTATCTTTGGCGCAGGGGCCGTCGGCGGTCATCTGGCTGCACGTTTGATCAACGCATCAAGCGGGCTTGTCAGCGTGGTGGCGCGCGGCGCGCAGCTCGACGCAATCCGGCATCATGGCGTGACATTGATCGCCAACGGCGAACGTATTTGGGGCCAACCGCTACAAGTCACCGATGACCCCGCCGAGTTACCACCGCAAGATCTCGTCTTCGTCACGCTCAAAGCCCATTCCGCACCCTTGGCTGCGCGTGCGATTGGCCGCCTGCTTGCGCCGCGCGGTGTGGCGATCTTCGTGCTCAACGGCATTCCGTGGTGGTGGAACTATGGACTGCCGCGCAATGCTGCCTTGCCGCTGCTCGATCCAGATGGGGCTTTGTGGAATCACGTCGGGCCGCAACGTGTTTTGGGCATCGTCGTCAACTGTCCCAATGAGGTCGATGCGCCCGGCATCATCATTCACAATGGCCATAATCGCTGGGTGATTGGCGAGCCCGACAATCGCCCCTCAGAACGCGCGCGCGCTGTTGTTGATCTACTCTCCAATGCTGGCCTCAATGCTGAAGTGAGCCCTGATCTGCGCCGCGCGATCTGGCAAAAGCTCTGCACCAATGTCAGCAATAATCCGCTCGCCGCGCTCACGCGCCTGCCCTCGCTGAGCGCTGCAGGCCTGTCCAATGTCGGCAACCAGCTGATTGCAGAAACGCTCGAAGTCGCAGCCAAGACGGGGTATGATTTGCGCGGCAACGTCAATCCGCAAATGTCACTGCAAAGCGGGGGGCCAATCACCAAACCCTCCATGCTGCAAGATGTGGAAGCAGGACGCCCCATGGAGGTCGAGGCCATTATGGGACAAGTGCAGGCCTTTGCGCGCGAGCACAAGGTCGCAACGCCCGTGCTCGACATTGTGCTGCCGCTGCTGCGCGGTCTTGATGCATCTTTGCGCGGCGGGATTTAGCGCTGCACGTCTTTCAATGTGTCGCCGGGAGATGCAGGCTTCGGAGTTTCCTCACAAAGGCGACAATGAATGGCTAGACGCTGACACCTGTGCCGATTTGACAGGCAACGCCAGTGCCCCCAAGGCCGCAATAGCCGCCCGGATTCTTCGCCAAATATTGCTGATGATAGTCTTCGGCATAATAAAATTCAGGCGCTTGGATGATCTCGGTGGTGACTGCGCCATAGCCTTTCTTGGCCAGAGCCTCGCCATAGGCGCGCGCCATCGTCTGCGCGGCTTCAAGTTGGGCTTGTGATGTCGCATAGATGCCAGAGCGATATTGCGTGCCAATGTCATTGCCCTGACGCATACCCTGCGTCGGATCATGGCTTTCAAAGAAACATTGCAGCAATTGCTCATAAGAGATTTTGGTCGGATCAAAGACGACCAGCACAACTTCATTATGCCCGGTCATGCCTGAACAGACTTCTTCATAAGTCGGATTGGGGGTGACACCGGCTGCATAACCAACAGCCGTGGAATAGACACCCTCACCCAGTTGCCAGAATTTGCGCTCGGCACCCCAGAAACAGCCAAGACCAAAAATGGCGCTCTCCATGCCCGCAGGCCAAGGTGCGTGAAGCGAGTGGCCATTCACGAAGTGCCGCGCGCTGGTGCGGATGGGCTCGGCGCGACCGGGCAAAGCCTCGCTTGGGGTGGGCAGCGTCAAGCGCTTGCGAAAGCCGAACATCAGCATCTCTCCTGTGACATCTGTGCCTCTATCTAAGCCTCAGCGCGCGGAAGAAAAGCCCTAAGGTCTGCTCGAGTAACCCACGGTGGGTGCAGGAGGCCGCGCCAAACGCAGCAAAATGAGTGCGCAGATGAGAAACACAAACCAGATCGGGAGACGCAGCGCCCACAGACCGAGAGGATTCCATAAGACCGGATGTATGCGCTCCAAGCTTATTTGAAGCGCGACGAGCTTGGCAGCAAAAGCCTCGCTGAGCGGTGTGACCATCAGCATGCCGCCAGCGATTGAGCGCGTGGCATCAACCACCAGCGCTGCAAATGCAGCTGCCAGAAAAAGAAGGCCCGTCGCTCGGAATAAAAAGCGAAACATGGTTGCCCCTTGCCTCTGAGGCGACCTTATCTGCTTCTTTGACTGCAGGCGAGCCTCTCTTTGCTTGCTCGTTAACGCGTTGTCGTTCCCGGCGCGGTTGAGGTCGCACCACTCAGCCGGTCGAGCATCTTCAGGGCCGCCTTAGTACATTCATGGAAAGGAACGTCGCTGGGACAGCGAATGTCGATGCCCTCGTCGCCGCGATGCAGACGAAGATGTGCGCCGCCAAAGGCTTCGTTCATGAGTTCCTGCATAAGCTCTTGCATCTGATCCTGCATCTGATCCTGCATGGCGGCCCTATTGCCCATGCCAGCAGCCCCTATGCCACCGCGCAGGCCATAGGTGCCGCGCCCGTCGCGGTCGTGCGCCGAAAGACCACGACCACCACCCCGCTCGCCCCGGCCCAAAACCAGCCAGGCAGGAGCCAGGTCGGACAGGCCCAAAAAGCATGAGGGTTTTCCAAATGCGGGGAGCACCTGAAAACGTGGGGCCTGAGGGGTAGTTCCCCCTCCTCAGGGGGCCGAAAAGCGCCAGAGACGCCGCCACGAGCGTTTTGATCTTGGCGCGGGCGGTCGGATGGTTTATGCGAAGCGCTCGCCCCGGCCCGCCTCAACCACAGGCATTCAGGACTGGGCGCGATCCGCGCAGACAGCTTGCCTGATGCGTCGAGGCAAAAGGTTTTGCGTGCGCCTCAAGCACGCAGCGGAGGGGTGGCCGAATGGTCGAAGGCGCACAGGTCGCCTTCGGCGACCGTCCCTCAAGATAAAGGTTTTGCGTGCGCCTCAAGCACGCTGCGGAGGGGTGGCCGAGTGGTTGAAGGCGCACGCCTGGAAAGTGTGTATACGGGAAACCGTATCGCGGGTTCGAATCCCGCTCCCTCCGCCACTCTTTAGTCTCCCTTACCTACTCCGGCTTTTGCGTTTTTACGCGCGGAATGTGCGCGTGATTTCAGTGGCTTGTTCGCGCGCCAGTTTTTAGCGTTTGAACGGAGACGCTTTCAGGGTCTCTTTCGAGCCAGTAGCCTTCATTTTTCTCGGAAGCGCTTTTGAGCAGTGCGGAAGTCTCTGCCTGCCCGCTAGGCGGTCGCGCACTTCGGCGCTTTTTGGACGTCCCAGTACGGAACGCTAATGCAGATTGAGATTGCGATTGAGTGTGAAGAATTAGGCCTGCGTAAACCCAAGGGCGTGGCGCTGCTCGTGCCAATTGAGCGGAAACCGAGTGTCTTTCATCAGCTTGTTTGCTGAGAGTTCTGGGGGCTGCCGACCTGCAACAATGGCTTCGACAATGTCAGGAGCCAGGAAATTAAGGCGCATCAAACGCGCCACATACGAGGGCGTTAGATTTTGGGAGGATGCAATTTCCTCAATGGAGACGCTTCCCGAACCTTCGATTGCAGTCTGCAGCGCGCGAGCGCGCACTAGGAGTTTGATAAGCGATTGATCTGCCGTTGCATTAGCCGTCGCACTTGGAACAATGAACTTCAGCTCCTTGCCCGTACGCTTCAGGGTGGCAGGAATAGATAACTTGATCGTCGCGCCGCTTGGATCATCTTCGTCTGCAACCGATGCTGCATGTTCACCAAAGATTTTATGGACGAGTTCAAAGCCGTCGAGTTCGATGTCAACCCGATCGCGATGTATCTGAACTCGTTTTAGAAAAGCTAGGATCAAAGCTTCCCAGCAGGTGGATGGGTTTTGTTCGATCTTACTCAGTAGACCCTTTAGGCCTTTGTTCAGGTTCAATTGGAACGTGGCTACTTGGAAAGGTTTAGGCAATGCATCCAAAACTTGCTTTGGGTCGTTTAGAAAGTGTTTGAGACGAGTGATTACAAGCTCTTCAAGCAGAGTTGCAGGAACGCGCTGCGCATCAGGATGCTCGGTTTTGCAGTTTTTGGTCAGCGACCTCGAAATGTAATAGCGATAGCGAACCCCATTTTTGCTGGCATGTGAAGGGGTCATGGCTTCCCCTGACGCATCGAAGACAATGCCCGTTAGTTTCTTCGAGCTGTGTTCTTCTATCGCGCGCCGACTGACACGGTTTTTAATTAGAATGTTTTGTGTTGCCTCCCAAAGGTCCTGATCAACTATAGCTGCATGTTCTCCGGTATAGGATTCACCTCTATGCGTTGTGAGGCCAATATAGATTTTGTTTTGGAGCAGTTGGTACAGGGCGCCCCTCGAAAATGGCTTTCCCCCATAGTGCTGGCCTGACGAGCTTATCCTTGCCTTACTGAAGATCTTGCTCACTTCCAGCTCTCTCTGGAGTTCGCGGACAGAGCCTAACGCACAGTAACGCCTAAAAATATGCCGGAGGGTTTCAGTTTCCGCCTCATTCACGATGAGCTTGCGGTCTTGGATATCGAAGCCGAGTGGCGGCAATCCACCCATCCACATGCCCTTCTTCTTGGATGCTGCAATCTTGTCCCGAATGCGCTCGCCTGTAACTTCCCGCTCAAACTGGGCGAATGACAAAAGAACATTGAGCGTCAGTCGCCCCATGCTGGTGGTCGTATTGAAGGCCTGGGTCACCGAGACGAAAGAAACGCCCTTGGCATCAAAAGCCTCCACGATCTTGGCAAAGTCCGCCAAGGCACGGGTCAGGCGATCGACTTTGTAGACGACGACCGTATCAATAAACCCACCTTCGATATCGGCAAGGAGCCGTTTCAGGGCAGGGCGATCCATATTGCCGCCAGAATAGGCAGGATCATCATAAAGGGTTGGAATGATGACCCAGCCCTCATGCCGCTGGCTCTTGATATAGGCCTCACAGGCTTCGCGTTGCGCATCTAGAGAATTGAACTCTTGGTCGAGCCCCTCTTCGGAGGACTTTCGGGTGTAGATCGCGCAGCGGATCTTTTGCCGGGTGACAGACTGTGACATGAGTGTCCTCACCTTCCTTTTTTCACGAGCCCGAAGAACCGGGGACCCGACCAGTGCGAGCCTGTGATCTTGCGGGCGATTTCAGAGAGGGAGCGATAAGTCTTGCCCCCAAAGAGGAAGCCTTCTTGGACGACCTCAATGCTATAGGTCCGTCCATGCCATTCACGCACTAAACGGGCTCCGGCAGAAAGATTGGACTTTTGCTGTTCAGCATTTTGGGAAGCTCCGCTCACTCCCTCAGTTGAGGTTTCGAGCTTTCTGATTGCAGCGGGAGATAATCCCCCAAAGGCTTCTGCCTGTAGGGCATAGGCGAGGGATCGCAGCATCAGATCCCGACTGAGCCTAGGCGGGTCAGACGCTTTTAGCTTGCGCCACTCTTCGCGCAGGGCGATTGGATCAAGTGATCGAAGCCATTCAAGGCGATCATCAATTGAGCCGCCCTCCTGCTTCAAATCACTCTGGCTGAAAGATGGGACGGATAAAGTCATCCGTCCAAGTTTCTTATCGACAGGCATCGACGACAAAGATGACATGGCATCACGCCGCGAGGTTGACCTCGGAGGAGTGTTCAATCCGATAAGAGGAACTTCCCTTTCCGTCAATTTTATTTTTCACGATCTTCACGCCGCGCTTACGCAATCCGGTCAAAGCAGCGCGCGTGGTATGCGGCAGCCATCCCATTGCCTTTGAAATCTCTTGGACAGTGATGCTCTCATCTTGCGAGAGCATCAGGATAACTTTGGAAAGCTTAGATGCTTCTTTTGGCAATGGATGCGAGTGAGTTGATCCCGCTTCAGAAATGGGTCCATCAACTTTTTGCTTTTCTGCTGCTGCTTTAATGCCTGAAGCTGTTAGCTTGAGGCTATAATTTTGCCGCGCGGTTTTATCCATTCTCCAAACAGGAAACTCATCTTTGGCTCTAATCTCTCGCGCCAATCCAGCATCAATCAGCTTGGTTGCGAATACGCGAGCAGCACTTCCCTTCAGATCTACAGAAGGCCCAAGGCAGCGATCTACACGTTGCGCAGCAACACAAAGCATGTTGCGCTGCGTGGTCGTAAATTTGATGTTCATGGCGATCTCCTTTGTTTCAGCAAGGCGCAATCCAAGCACCTCACTGAGACAAGCCCCGGTTCAGGGGCTAAGAGATCACCATCTGCTAAAACGCGAGGTGACAAGCACACACATGCTCGACTTTCAGGCGAAGTCCAGCAAGAAATTGATCATTGTCCGAAACTTTTTGAAAGGTGTCATTCCCAAGACTTACTCGATTGAATTGGTCGATCGCACTTCACACCTGGCCCGACTGCTATTGGTTTTCCGATCGCTATATCTCCTGAGCCTGGCAAGTTCGCGCCCGTCGTCTTTTTGAAAATGCTCGACACAGATTTGATGTTCCCGAATTTTTCACCTCCAGGCAACGCTATCTGATCTTTCCCGTAATACTCAAACCATGGAAGGTCAGCCTTTGTGTATTCGCTCGCAGTTGGCGGCACGTCCAGCGCGGCCTCACCCGTAATTCCAAGCCAGTCTTTTGCATGAACAAGAGTTACAAAAACCCTCTCAGCGGCTGAGAAATCCCAGTCTTCTAGATTATACGGATCAGGGTAGATTTCCTGACGCATTTTTCCACCAGCAGCTAGTCCCATGGGGCGGCTCTCACACATTGAGTAGGAATAGGCTACGAGATGACTTTCATTAGCAAAATATTTTTTTCGTTCCTCTTGAGCCTGCTTCCAAGCTTCAAGTTTTTTGTTCCAGACAGAGGCTTTCAATGGAGCTACTGATATCTGCAGGCCACCCCACTCTGCTTCACCCGTCAGCTGTTCTTCGACCGAGTAACCCTCGCCAAGGGGCATCGCTACGAATTGACGAATGACCCCTTTTTCAACCGCGAACCCGTCAAGCCAAGGTTGATTGGGTGACACCACATAATCTTGGGGGGCCCCTTGTAAGCCGTTTTTCCAAGGCTCGCCGGTAACCGCATTGATCTTGCCCGCGGCAATTTTGATTGCGACTGGAAATTCAAGGTCCCAATCTGGCCCCTCGTTCTCGAAATTGATCCACATAGCCTCAGACTGCCACATTGGCAGGATGACACCGCCACGATCGTTTGTGGCTTGAGGAAGTTTGCTCACGTAATCCTCAGCGTGCCGCACGGGAAATAGACCGAGGCCAGGCGGCAATGAGTAAGTCTTGTCGCTGTCAGGGATCCTAAGCGTTCTCTGAAATTGGATCGAAAATTTCGCCTGCTTCTCAATCTGCGGAAAGCGAAATACGAGGCTATCGTGTTCAAGGGTAGGCATTAGAAACCTCCTTTTACCATTCACCGTCTTTGACATCCCGGACGATGCGCAAAACAGCATGGTCAGGCATGGATTTGATCGAGCGGATGAGATCCGCAAAAAGCTGTGGCCGCGCGAGGATGATCGCCCTCAGATCGGCTGAGATCTTGCCCGCCATTGCGAGCAGGACGTCCGGGTCCTCCCCGAGCTCACCTGCGAGTTTGACAAGCGTCTCCTCGCCCGGCGGGGCCACCTCGTTGCGTTCAACCCTGGACAGATATGCGGCGGTCACCTCGCAGCGAGCAGCAACCTGTCGAAGCGAAAACGAACGGTCCTGGGCCGCCCGCTTCTCCCGCAGCTTGCGAAGGTGATCACCGATGGAGCTGGCCTCGTCCTCAAAATGATGCATGTTGCCTTAATAGACAACAAATTGTAGTAAGTCAAGGGTCATAAAATCAAAAAACTAATATCCGAGGATGCAAAAACCACGCGTCAACCATGACAGAAACTGGCACCCAATTGGCGCAGGCTGAACCTAGTGAAAAGGGTTTCCCCGGCGCATCATACACCGCACATCTCGCCACATGAATTGAAAAAAATTGCAACGCTCGAGACGTTCCGTTTATATTGATCTCTGAATACGTGGGCCGCTGGCCATCTAAAATCAACGGCGAAATCGGGAGCGTGGACGTGAGTAGCTGGAGAGAAACAATTTCTCGGCACGCAGACGAAAACCCAACGCCAATTAGCTTCAACCCATCAGTCAGATACCTGCAAGACGATGAGTATTGTCGAACGCTTCACGAAGATTTACAGCGGCTCGGCGGGCATTGGGAACGCCGAAAAGCGACCACTGATCTTGGAGAAATGTTACCGGCTAGTCCTGGCCTCTACATGTTTATATGGGTCAGGCACCGTCTGCTTGGCAACGTTTCGAATAATTCAGATTTTTTCTTCAATTGGTGCCTCTACGTGGGGCAGGCTGGCGCAGATTCAAATAATACGCTCCGCTCTCGATATAAGCAGGAATACAGAAAATATCTTGAGGCAAAAGACCCCGAAATTTTTTGGTCTACTGATAAAAGTACAAGTCGAAAAAATCGTCTTCAAAAAGTCCTAAGCTTAGAACCAATTGAATATTGGTATGTTCAGATCGACGATCAAACAAAGATTAACAATCTTGAAAGCCGATTAATAAAATTGCTTAACCCTCCAGGAAATCATCAGGGACTCGCCCTTAGACCGCAAGCCTCACGACCCGCATTCAGGACCTATTGAAATGACAAAAACACTCATCCCTGCATTCGAAGCAAAAGTTGGCGATTGGGAATACTTCATCTGTATCATGAAGTATGCGGAGGTTGCCAATAACGTACACTTTGCTCACGAAATTAAAGCAAACGAGGATTACAGCACCATTGTACAGCGAGGCTTAAGTGACCGGGCTGCTGCGATAAAAGAGTATCTGCTGAAATCAGAGCACCGCTTTCTCGGAGCTATAATAGTAGCCGTTTACGGCGGAAACCCTAACTATATTCCAGTTTCAATGGAAGACCCCGATGGAATGCTTAGTGGCCTTGATAGGCAATTTGGTGTCCTAACTTTTGACGGCAGCCAATCTTATTTCGCGCTCGATGGTCAGCATCGATTAAAGGCTATTAAAGACGCAGTGCGTCAAAAGCCCGAACTAGGAGCGGACGACATTGCCGTAATTGTAGTCTCTCACTTCGAAACCGCCGAAGGAAATCGGAGAACACGCCGCCTATTCACGAATATCAATCGCAACCCCAAAACCCCAAAACCCCAAAACCCCAAAACCCCTTATATTTAAAACAATATTAATATATATAAGCCTATAAAATGGATAATTAATGTCAATAAATTGGAAGTGTATTATCAATACATTTTGAAATCAT
Source organism: Beijerinckiaceae bacterium (assembly GCA_947454485.1). GTDB lineage: Bacteria > Pseudomonadota > Alphaproteobacteria > Rhizobiales > Beijerinckiaceae > Terripilifer. The sequence goes on along the minus strand of CANGJJ010000001.1, from coordinate 1,360 downwards.
TTCATACCCTCCTTCGATATTTAATACACTCTCTACGTCTTTAAAAATACCACTTTCTTTTTCTTTTTGCTGTTAAAGTAATTTTAGAATGAACTAAGTTGCTTCTTTACTTGCATTTCCTCTTCTACACATCACAAACACTTAATTTTTGCCTTTAAATGCATTGACCAGACTTTCAATATTTTAAATTTCGTCCCAATTCTTCTCAAGGTCTTTAACTTTAATGTTAATAGCATTTAGTTTCTTTGAAATAATATCTGATCTGTTTGTATTTGTGATGTTAAACTATGTATCTGGTCTCACATCTATTAAGCTAATGTTACTCTATTAACTATTTATTTAATCTAGCATTTCTTTGAATTTCTGACAAGAAATAGTGTTTTCTTCATTCAATTTTATTAATTAAAATCTGTTGCATTTTGTTTGACAAAATTCTTAATAGTCAAAAGTCTTAAAATCTACTCTTTCATTTTATGGACAGTTTTAACCACAAGCGACACAATTTTAGTTTTATCCTCTTAACTGAACATTTCTAAATTTCATTTAAAGTGCATCTAAAAATATCATTCTTTTCCATAATATATTCTCTTTAGGCTGTTTGATCAAGATTTTTACTATTTCAAGTGCTTGCAGCTAACCTATAATTCCTGGAACCATCCCTAGAACTCCTCCATCAGAGCAATTAGCTACAGCAGAGGCAGGTGGAGGTTTAGGATAAAGGCATCTGTAGCATGGTCCATCCAAATAGTTTAATACTGTAATTTATCCTTCCCATTATAATGCACTGCCAGAAACCAATGGTATTTTATAATTAACACAAGCATCATTTATTAAATATCTCGTTGCTGGATTATCAGATCCATCCATAACTATATCCCACTTGTAATCGATTGATCCAATAATTCTTTCACAGTTTTCATTATTCAATCTTTCTTAAAAAGTAATGACTTACGTATTTTTGTTGAACTAATTTATTTAATCTTTTGCACTTAAAGTTTTATTCATTCCAACACGCTATTCTGTATGAATTATCTATCTATGAAGATTTGATTCATCAACAATATCAGCATCAACTAGACCAATGAGACCTACACCTGCTCCAGAAAGATATAGAGATGCTGGAGATCCTAAGCCCCCCGCTCCTATTATCAAAACTTTTGCATTTTTTAATAAAGTTTACCCTTATACTCCAATTTGAGTCATTATAAGCTACCTTGAATATCGTTAATATTCTTGGTTAGTGAGCTCTTAATTTTCTTACGATTCGTCTTTCTATTTTTGTGAATTTTCCATTCAATTATCAATAATTAATTTAAAAATGATTGTATATATAATTATCAAAATATTACTTTTATAATTT